>NZ_LSGQ01000008.1 GCF_001675285.1 Elizabethkingia miricola | reverse complement strand
ATGTTGGTAGTTATAGGTTAAGAGTAATTGGATAGAATCCGATAACCATATACCGATAACGAACAACTAAATAATATATAACAAACTTTAGGGTGGTTATAGCGGTGGGGCTCACCTGTTCCCATTCCGAACACAGAAGTTAAGCCCACCAGCGCCGATGGTACTGCTAACGCGGGAGAGTAGGTCGCCGCCAGTTTTTATTTTTGAAAAGCCTTTGCATAGTCATGCAGAGGCTTTTTCGTTTTTAGTACTTATCACTTATCAGTCATCACTTTTTATTCTTGATATTGAAAACAAATACTGAACACAAAATGAATAGAATAGTTACGTAAGCTATAGGGATTATTGTAAACACGTAATTTATAAGACTTAAGGTTATAAAACTATAATAACCATAAGACCTATTAGCCTTACAAACTTATAACTTTCTGATTATAAATAATATATAGTTGAAAATAAATAATACAATTCTAATCCGTGAGAATCGAGTATACTGATATAGGATAAGGAAAACTTATTTTTATAAGATTTTCAGAGATTAATTATACAGCTAAATATTTTTACTTGTTTATGGTTATCCTCAAAATAATATAATAATGTCGCCATACTTTTGATTGTATAACAAATTCAATTTTAAAGTTATGACTACAAAATTTATTAAACCCGGACCTAAGCCTAATAAGCCAGACGGAACTCCGGATAGAAGAAGGAGGGTAACCCCAGAAGTAAAACCTAAGCATCCAGAATTAAAACCACATAAGCATAAACCTGGCGCATAAATAAAAATCCCCGATAATTTTATCGGGGATTTTTTATAGTATATTTTCTGATTTTAGACTTCTGTATTCAGATCCCAATTTTGAAGATAATCATGAACATGCTTTAGGAACATTCCTCCTAAAGAACCATCTACTACACGGTGATCGTAAGAGTGGCTCATGAACATAAGATTTCTGATTGCAATAACATCTCCGTCCGGAGTTTCTAATACTGCAGGTTTCTTAACGATAGCACCTACAGCTAAAATTGCAACCTGTGGCTGAGGAATAATAGGAGTACCCATTAAGTTTCCAAAGCTTCCTACATTAGAGATAGTATAAGTTGCGCCTTGTGTATCTTCAGGTCTTAATTTTTTATTTCTTGCTCTGTAAGCTAGGTCATTAATTGCTTTTGCTAAACCAGAAAGAGAAAGCTGATCTGCATTTTTAATTACCGGAACAATAAGATTACCATCCGGAAGGGCAGTAGCCATACCAATATTGATGTTTTTCTTTTTAATGATTTTGTCACCATCAACAGAAACGTTGATTAATGGGAAATCCTGAATAGCTTTAACAACTGCTTTTATGAAAATCGGCATGAAAGTTAGTTTTTCACCTTCACGTTTTTCGAAAGCAGATTTGTGTTTGTTTCTCCATTTTACAACATTGGTAACATCAGTTTCAATAAATGAAGTTACGTGTGGTGCAATCTGCTTAGCTTTCACCATGTTTTCAGCGATAATTTTTCGCATTCTGTCCATTAGAACAATCTCATCTCCTGCAGCAACAGGGATTGTAGATGTCGGAGTAGATACCGGTGCGCTTTTAGCAGCTACTGATGTAGTTGTTGGTGTTGCAGCATTACCTCTGTTAGAAAGGTATGCCAGGATATCTTCTTTTGTAATTCTGCCTTCAAGGCCAGATCCTTTAATAGACTTTAGCTCTGCTTCAGTAATATTCTCCTGCTGCGCGATAGACTTAACTAATGGAGAAAGATATAAATCTGTACCTGATAATGAATCTGTAGCTACAGTCTGTGCAGCGATAGGCTGCATTAGTTCTTTTTCTACTTCTGGTTCAATAACAGTTGGAGTTGCAGCAACCGAAGCTTCTGCAGTAATATCAGCATTTCCTTCCCCGGCAACTTCTAAAATAGCGATAGCCTCACCAACTTTTGCTACTTCATCTTTTTGCTTTAAAATCTTTACAATTTTACCGGAAACAGGAGTCGGAACATCGGAATCAACTTTATCGGTCGCAATTTCTACAACGGAGTCGTCTTCACTTACTGTGTCGCCTTCGTTATACAACCATGTGATAATTGTCGCTTCCATCACGCCTTCTCCCATTGAAGGAAGTAATAATTTATATTCTGCCATAATTACTTTTTCTATATTTTACAAATATAATCAAAAAAACAGTTGTTGCAAATAATTTAATTTAGAGAGCTTTTTTTTGAAAAAAATATAATTAAAAATTCTAAATAAATAGTTCAAGTATTTGCAAAATAATTATTAATCGGGGGAGTATAAAACTATAATCTAAAAAGAATAAAAGAATTAGAAACAAAATAAATAATAGTATTTAGTATTATTATATCTTGATTAAATAGTAAATCTACAGCTTTCGAACTTACAATTTATAACTTATATTCTCTTTTATATTTACCGATATTATAGGGTTTGACCTCTTTTGGGTCCATATGAATGAATAAAGATAAATGTTATTTTCTGATGATTCTGAAAAAGGAATATTCTGGTATAAATACATTCCTCAAAAAGAACCTTTGTAATTACAATTCGCTCTAGAATTTCAAAAGTAAGAAATTTTACAGCTACTAAATACTATATCCATTCAGTTTGGAATACCTCCTGAAAATGTTTTTTAATTTTTAATTTTACTTCTTCTATATCAACCTCCCTTTCCAGTTCTCTTTTAAGAGATGTTACCTGTTTGTCTTTTATACCACAAGGAATAATATATTCGAAATAGCGAAGATCCGTATTTACATTTAATGCAAAACCATGTATTGTAACCCAACGACTGGCTTTCACACCCATTGCACAAATCTTTCTAGCATATGGTTTACCAACATCCAGCCAAACACCTGTTTCTCCTGGAGAACGCTCTCCTTTTAGCCCATATTCGGCAATAGTCCGGATAATAATTTCTTCCAGCTCCCTCATATAACGGTGAATATCTGTATAGAAATTTTCAAGATCCAAAACAGGGTAGCCTACAATCTGGCCATAGCCATGATAAGTAATGTCTCCGCCACGGTTTGTTTTTACATAAGTTGCGTCAATTTCTTTCAGCATATCATTATTAGCAAGCATATTTTCTTCGTGTCCACTTTTTCCCAATGTATAAACGTGCGGATGTTCAACAAAAAGGAGATGGTTTTCTGTTTCTGTTGTATCTTCCGGCTGAAGCTGTCTGTTATTTATTTTGATATCTATATTACTCTTCAGGAGCTTTTCCTGATAGTCCCAAGCAGATTGGTAATCCAATACACCAAGTTCCTGAAAAATAACATTATGATTGATTTTAGAATTCATTTTTCGTAAAAATTTCTATACAAATTTAAAGGTTTTGTAAAGGGAATGCAAGTATATTCATTGGGAAAAACTATCTCTGTATTCGATAGCTTATTTTGTATAATTTTACAAAATAGAAATAGTAACCATGTTATTTTATAAATTTGTAAAAAAGACTTTCAATGCGAGTATTACTTTTGGAGGATGATTTAGTTTTATCATCAGAGATTTCGACTTTCTTAGCATCTAATGATATTTTGTGTGAGACATCGTCCGATGGGGAGGAGTTTCTGACGAAAACTACCGGGGCGGCTTACGATATCTATCTTCTGGATATTAATGTACCTAAGATAAATGGATTGGAAGCTACACAAATTGTAAGAGATACAGATCCCAATACTCCGATCATTATTATTTCTGCCTACGATGATATTTCAGATAAAAAGGAAGCTTTTTTACGTAAAGCAGATGATTATCTTGTAAAACCTTTTTTACTTGAGGAACTTCTATTGAGAATAAATTCTTTGCTCAGAAGGAGAGAAGCACCCAAAAAAGAGGAAGAAAAAATAGTCATTGATGATCTTGAAATTCTTCCTGCAGATGGTAAAGTATACAGAGATGGAACAGAAATAAGCCTTACCGTAAGGGAATTCCAGCTTTTGATGCTTTTGGCTAATGCCAACGGAAGAACCCTGTCTAAGCAACATATTTCTGATCAGGTATGGCAGAATC
This sequence comes from Elizabethkingia miricola, assembly GCF_001675285.1. Taxonomy (GTDB): domain Bacteria; phylum Bacteroidota; class Bacteroidia; order Flavobacteriales; family Weeksellaceae; genus Elizabethkingia; species Elizabethkingia miricola. The sequence continues at coordinate 51,062 of NZ_LSGQ01000008.1, read as the reverse complement.
ATTTCCAGACAACCAATAATACTATTGAGGTTTATATTAACTTTCTTCGAAAAAAAATAGATAAAGATTTTAAGCATAAACTAATCCATACCCGTCCGGGCTTCGGATATTATCTTGCCAGTCTGAAATGACTTTAAAACGTAAAATAGCATTTAACTTTAGTATAGCATATTCTCTGATTTTTGCAGTAGTAATGGCTATTATTTACTATACCAGTTATGACTTCAGGAAAGAAAAATTTCTTGAAAGGATGCATAATAAGCTGGAATTTACGATACAGCTTATTTTAAAAAATGAAAACGTTGATGTTAAAGGTGCTAACTTTGAAGTTGATGAAATTGAGGATGAATTATTCCACGATGAAACATTAATCTTTAACAGTAATAAGAAGCTTATCTACAGTACTGTTAAGGATGAAAATATTACATGGGATGGAAACTTACTGGATCAGCTGGATCAGACAAGTGAGGTGCATATCCAGAATAAAGACAGGGAATTACTGGGGGCTCATGTAAAAATTAGAGACAAAGTCTATTATATTCTGGTAACTGCACGTGACCGTACGGGGCAGCTTAAATTAGACTTTTTAAAATATGTATTGATCATAACATATCTTATTACCACAGTCTTTGTCTGGATCTTCAGTTATAATTTCGTTAAAAAGCTGCTGACTCCTTTAGATAAATTTACCAGGCAGATTACGGAAATTACGGCTCATAAACTGACGACTAAATTAGAAGAAAATAAGTCTGAAGATGAGATTAGTGTTCTTGCAAGAGCTTTTAATACGATGATGATTCGTATTAATGATGTTTTTCAGGCACAGAAAGAGTTTACAGCAAGTGCATCACATGAAATCCGTACCCCATTAACAAGGATTACATTTCAGCTGGAGAATCTGAGTAATAAAAGTGATATTCAGCCCGAGACTAAAACTACATTACAGAACGTTACAAAAGATATTCACCAGTTATCTGATTTAACGAGCTCACTTATCCTGCTTACAAAATTTGACAGAGAAAATATTCAGCAAATTTTTAAAGAAGAACGTATTGATGAGATTATTTTTGATGCCTACGAAGTTGTTCTAAAAACTTATCCTCAGTTATATCTCGATTTTAAAATTAATGAAAACGAGGAACTGACATTGGCTGTAAGGGGAATCAGATCATTACTTGAAATAGTCTTTATCAACCTGTTCAAAAATGCAGTTTTATATAGTGATAATGCGGAAGTATCTGTTTCTATACACGAGACAGATAATGAACTTCGTGTTACTATGGAGAATAATGGACCTGTTATTCCGGATGAAGACAGAAATAAATTGTTTGAAGCTTTTATAAGAGGTCAAAATTCACAAAATATCAATGGTTCCGGTCTGGGATTAAAGATTGTGCAACGTATCCTGGAATATCACAAGGCAAATATTTATTATTCTTCTAATTCTAACATTAATATTTTTACATTAATATTTCCTAGACATTCGATAAATAAGTAATTTTAAGCATATTTTAAGGTGAAATTAAGATTGTTTTAAAAATGTAATGACACTTTTGTAATGTTTAAAAAATATAAAATGAAAAAATGTATTCCGTTTTTTCTGTTAACATCTGTATTTGCTTATAGCCAGCAGCGGATGACAATAGAAGAATGCGAAGAAGCATTCCGTAAAAACAACCTGGAATTATTGGCCCAGCAATATAATATCAATCTTGCAGATGCAGATATTATTCAGGCTAAAATCTGGGATCTTCCTGAAGTAACTTTTCAGGCAAATGCCTATAATCCTGAGGGGAAAAAGTTTTTTGATATTGGGAGAAGCAAGAACGCCACTATCCAGCAGCTTATTTATTTAGGAGGAAAGAAAAAAAATGAAATAGAATTTGCTAAATCCAATAAAGAGCTTGCTCAGCTGCAATTCAGTCAACTCTTAGCAGATCTTAGATCTCAAATGAGGGAAACTTATTATGCACTGTACTTTGAAGAGAAAAAACTTCAGAGTGTAGATATCCAGCTAAGGTATATGAATGATCTGTTGGAAGCATATAGAATACAAACTCAGAAAGGAAATACTTCGCTAAAAGATGAAGTAAGATTACAGTCTGTAGTTATTAATCTGAATAATGATAAGGTTACTATTAATAACAATATCCTTCAACAGCAGCAAAGTATGAAAGTACTTACCGGTATTAATGATACTATGCTTACCGGTTTTGCAGATGAAGAAGCAAACAAACTTATGGCCATGCAGCCATTGATGACTGTTGACGAGATTAAACAAAAGGCTCTGGATAATAATGCAGATTATCTTTTCTCATTAAAAACAATTGATAACAATAAAACATTTCTGAAATGGCAAAAATCTCTTAATGTACCGGATATTAATGTCGGTGGGGCTTGGAGCCAGAACGGAGGAACCTATAATAACGAAATCGATTTTACAATTGGTATCCCTATTCCTTTATGGAAAAAGAATAAAGGTAATGTTGTAAGGGCTCAGGTTCAGATTGAACAAAGTCAAAAAACAGTTGAAATGAAAAAGCAACAACTGGAAACACAACTTGACATGGCATATCAAACATGGCAAAACCAATATCAGCAATATTTCACTTTGAAGCCACAGGATATGGATAATCTTGAAGTTGTTTATCAGGGAATTCTGAAAAACTTTCGGAAGGGTAATGTCAGCCTGATAGAATTTACAGATTTTACAGATAGCTATAGACAAACTATTTTGCAGCTGTACGAGATGAAAAAACAAATCATGATTTCTGCAGAAGAAATTAATCATTTAACACAATCCAAAATCTTTTACTAGAATATGAAGAAGATTATTATAAGTTTAGCAAGTGCAGTCTTACTAATGTCATGTAGTAAAGAAGTACCTCAGAAAAAAGGCAATATTGTAAAAGGCTTTGAGGTAAGCAATGAGATGATGAAAACATTAGAGTTTGCTGAAGCAAAAAAAGAATACATTAAAGAGCAAATGAGCTTTTTTGGTAAGATCTCTGCGGACAGAAACAGCTATATCGATATCTATCCATTAGTAGGAGGGAATGTAATGAGTGTAAATGTAGAGCTTGGAGACTATGTACACAAGGGACAGGTTTTAGCAACTATACGAAGCACGGAAGTGGCAGGTTTTCAGAAAGATCTTAGCGATGCTAAGACGGATCTGGCCGAGGCAAAAAATCAATTGCGTGTTGCTGAAGAAATGTATGAAGGAAAGCTAAATACCAGAAATGATGTACTTACTGCCAGAAGTGAGTTAACAAAAGCTCAGGACCAGCTTACAAGAGCAGAAGCCGTTAGCAGGGTATACAATGTAAAGAGTGGAAATATATACTCCGTTGTTGCCCCTATTAATGGGTATATCGTTCAGAAGAATATTAATAAAGATATGCAGCTCAGAAGTGACCGTTCGGACAATATTTTCGACGTGGCCAACACAAAAGATGTATGGGCTTTGGTTAATATTAATGAATCTGATATAGATAAAATAAGTCTTGGTATGAAAGCTGAAGTTTCAACATTAAGTTACCCGGATAAAGTTTTTCATGGCAGAATCGATAAGATATTTAAAATAATCGATCCGCAAACCAATGCTATGCAGGCAAGAGTTGTTCTGGATAATACAAATGGATTATTAGTACCGGAAAGTAAAGCTACTATAAAGGTTGATAATACACTTAACCAGACTGCAGTATCAATTCCTACAAAATCAGTAATCTTTGATAATAACCGTTACTTCATAGTTGTTTTTAAATCCAGAAATGATATTAAAGTCAGAGAGATTAAAATACTAAAACAAAGCGGAGATACTACATATGTTGAAGATGGAGTATCTGATGGTGAAAAAGTGGTTTCTAGTAATCAATTGTTAATCTACCAGTCACTTAATAATTAAATTATTTAAGGAACAAAAAGTCTTTAATAAAAGAGACATGGTTTAATTCAACTAGTATTATGAACAAGTTTATAAAAAGTATAATTGCTTTTTCATTAAAAAATAAAGTTTTTACTTTTTTCCTGGTAGCCGTTTTAACTATTGGTGGTTTTTTCTCTTATCAGTCCATGGCAATTGATGCCTTTCCGGATGTAACGAATACCCAAATTACCATAATTTCCCAATGGCCCGGGAGAAGTGCTGAAGAAGTAGAACGTTTGGTGACAACACCAATTGAAATTGCAATGCAGCCTCTGCAGAAAAAACTGAATGTCAGAAGCCAGACCATGTTTGGGCTTTCTGTTGTGAAGATTATTTTCGATGATGATGTCGACGACCCCTTCGCCAGAAATCAGGTAAATAACTTACTAAGGTCTGTTAGTTTACCTGATGGTGTACAGCCAGATGTACAGCCTCCTTATGGTCCTACAGGTGAAATTTACAGATATATTATTACCAGTAATGACCGCAATTCCAGAGACCTCCAGACATTACAGAACTGGGTTATTGACAGAAATCTGAGGGGTGTACCCGGAGTTGCCGATATCAATACCTTCGGTGGCGAAACTAAGACGTATAATATCAACCTGGACCCACGGGCATTAGAAAAATACAAACTAACATCGGCGCAGGTATATGATGTTGTAAACGGAAGTAATGTCAATGTAGGCGGAGACATTATAGAAAAAAATAATCAGGCATTTGTAGTAAGAGGATTAGGCTTGCTGAATTCTGTATCGGATATAGAAAATATCATTATTACCACAGTAGAAGGTAATCCGGTATTGGTAAAAAATGTTGCCCGTGTAAGTATTGGATCACTGCCAAGATTCGGACAAGCAGGTTATGACAATAAGAATGATGACGTTGTTGTGGGTATTGTTGTTATGCGTAAAGGAGAAAATCCTTCGGAAGTACTGAAAAGGCTAAAAGCTAAAGTAGAAGAACTCAATACGAAAATACTGCCGAAAGATGTAAAAATAGAAGGTATATACGACAGACAGAACCTTATAGATTACTGTACACATACTATATCTCATAACTTAGTAGAAGGTATTGTTTTGGTAACCGTTATGGTTATTATATTCATGGCAAACTGGAGAACAACAGTTATCGTATCTGTTATTATACCACTATCGCTTTTATTCGCATTTCTTTGTTTAAAGCTTAAAGGGTTAGAGGCTAACCTTCTTTCTCTAGGAGCGATAGACTTTGGTATTATTATCGATGGAGCCGTCGTCATGGTCGAGGGTATATTCGTAATGCTGGATCACCGGGCCGCCAAAATGGGTATGGACCGCTTTAATAAAGCTGCAAAAGGCGGATGGATAAAGCAGACTGCTTCAGAAATGGGGAAAAGTATATTCTTTGCGCAGCTTATTATTATTACAGCTTTATTGCCTATATTCTCTTTCCAGAAAGTAGAAGGAAAGATGTTTTCTCCTTTAGCTTTCACATTCGGATTTGCGCTTTTAGGTTCTCTAATTTTTACATTAACATTAGTGCCTGTATTGTGTCATCTATTACTGAAGAAGAACGTTGTAGAAAAGAAAAATCCATTCGTAGATTTTTGGAATAAATCTGTTCAGAAAGCTTTCAAATTTACATTCAATAATAAGAAACTTACAGTTGTAAGTAGTATTACGATTTTAGTATTGACTCTGTTTTCTTTCAAGTTTATGGGAACAGAATTTTTACCACAGCTTAATGAAGGATCTTTATGGGTAACCGCTAATTTGCCAATGAGTAGCTCGCAGGAGTATAGTGTGAAAATGGCAAAAGAACTATCTAATGAAATAAGAACATTCCCGGAAGTGAAGCATGTTGTTTTTATGGAGGGACGAACAAATGATGGTACCGATCCAAACGGATTTAATTTCATTCAGTTTCAGGTAGAACTAAAGCCTAAAGAAGAATGGAAAAGAAGTATGGATGATATTATTGCAGCAATAGATAAGAAGCTTAAAACACACCAGGGAATTCTTTACAACTATTCTCAGCCCATTTCCGATAACGTTGCTGAAGCAGCAGCCGGAATAAAGGCCAATAATGCAATTAAAATCTATGGAAAAGATCTGAATAAACTAAATGAATACGCAGATCAGGCTTTGGCTGCCATCAAGAATGTAGAAGGTATTCAGGATATCGGAATTATTAAAAATATAGGACAGCCAGAAGTAAATGTTACACTGGACAGATACAAAATGGCTGTATACGGTATACAAGAATCGGATGCACAATCTGTTCTTCAGATGGCAGTAGGTGGTGTTGCAGCAACCGAGCTATATGAGGGAGAAATGAAGTTCGATGTAAGAGTTCGTTATGATAAAGATTACCGGAAGGATATGGATGATATTGGTAATCTAATGGTTCCTACAACAGATGGAACATCTAAAGTACCAATGAGACAGATTTCCACAATTGGTATGAAAACAGGAGCTGCCTTTATTTACAGAGACGAGATGAAGAGATACATTGGTATCAAGTTTTCTGTAAGAGACAGGGATTTGGGAAGTACAATTGCAGATGCCCAGAAGAAGTTCAATGAAAAAGTTCAGCTTCCTGAAGGTTATTCATCTGTATGGACAGGAGAATTTGAAAACCAGCAACGAGCTACCAAGAGACTTTCACAGGTTGTTCCGGTAAGTATTGTTGCAATATTTATCCTGTTATTTGTAATGTTTGGTACAATTAAAGATTCTTTACTTGTTTTAGCCAATGTACCATTTGCACTAATCGGAGGAATCTTAGCGCTATTTGCTACCCATATGAATTTCGGAATCTCTGCGGGTGTAGGATTTATTGCCCTGTTTGGTATCTGTATCCAAAATGGTGTAATATTAAATTCTGAATTTCATAAAAATCTCCGGGAGGGACAAAAATTGGTTGATGCCCTGAAAAATGGAGTTCACGCCAGAACGAGACCTGTAATTATGACTGCTCTTATTGCAATTATAGGATTGTTCCCGGCAGCAATATCCACAGGAATAGGTTCTGAGTCTCAGAAGCCGTTGGCAATTGTTATTATAGGTGGATTGATTACATCTACGATAATTACACTGGTCGTTTCACCTATCTTCTTCTGGTTTTTTAACAAAGGAGAGAAAAAAGGTAAATTGGACTAAAATATATATTGTATAATAAATATATAAGCCCTGTCAGAAATTTCTGACAGGGCTTTTTTATGTAATATATCCTTTCTTAAGTATGAGAGGAGTTTTAGTTATAAATTTCCTTTTTCTTTAATAGTAACATCATAAAGGTCTTTTCTTCTGTCTTTCAATGTTTGTACAGCGCCGTTGTGGTGAAGTTCTTTCAGAAGATTAAGATCTACGTCTACGATTAATGTCATTTCCGTATTCGGAGTAGCTTCACCTTTTATAGCATTGGAAGGGAATGCAAAGTCTGAAGGTGTAAATACAGCAGCCTGCCCGAATTGTATATCCATATTGCTTACACCCGGAAGGTTTCCTACACAGCCGGCGATGGCAACATAACATTCATTTTCTATGGCTCTTGCCGCAGCACATGCTCTTACACGGGTATATGCATTCTGAGTGTCTGTAAGGTATGGAACAAATAATAGCTTCATTCCCTGGTCAGCCAGTATTCTGGTTAATTCAGGAAATTCAACGTCATAACATATCATAATACCTATTTTACCACAATCAGTATCAAAAGCTTTTACTTCATCCCCACCCAGCATACCATAGTATTTCCGCTCATTAGGAGTGATGTGTATTTTTCGGTATTCATCGCGCTTACCATCGCGGTGTAAGAGGTAGCTGGCGTTATACAGATTCCCGTTTTCCAGAATAGGCATGCTTCCCGATATAATATTTACATTATAACTTACCGCAAGCTCTGCAATTTTGTCTACAATTTCTGCTGTCAGTTTAGAGAGCTCTTCCATAGACTCTCTTTCATTCAAATGGTTAAATGCTGCAAGGAGCGGGGTATTGAATAGTTCAGGAAAAACACAGAAATCAGATTCGTAATTACTAATGACATCCACAAAAAACTCGACCTGCTGATAAAAAGCTTCGATATCCCGGAACTGACGCATTTGCCATTGTACCAAACCAATACGGATAACACTATCCTGCATTGTGTTTTTCTTCTGAGTATAATAGATGTTGTTCCATTGTAAAAGAACAGCATACTCTTCGGATTCAGTATCTCCTTTCAGATAACCTTTTAATATTTTAATAGGAGAGAAGTTGTTGGAAAGCTGAAAAGATAAAACCGGATCGTATATTTCTTTCTTACGAACTTTATTAATATACTGGCGTGGTGTCAGCTCATTACTATAGGTGTGATAGTTAGGTATTCTTCCACCAATAATAATAGATTTCAGATTTTTAATTTCACACAGTTCTTTTCTGGCATCATACAGCCTTCGACCCAAACGCAGGGATCTGAATTCAGGATGGACAAAAACTTCTATACCATACAATACACTTCCGTTGTTGGTATGGGTATTAAATGTACCACTACCTGTAATTTCATCATAAGTATGCTGATCTCCGAATAATTCATACTGTACTATTATGGAGAGGGCAGCAGCAGCCAGTTTACCGTCCACCGTAATACACAACTGTCCCTCAGGGAATATGGAAGTTAATTTCTGAATATTTCTTTTAGCCCAGGTATTATCCTCTATATCGGGATAAGCTTCCTGCATGGACTCTACAAGCTCATCATAATCGTCTAAGCTTAATTTTCGGATGTCTACTTGCATAATGCTGTATTTTTTTCAATCTAACTATCCGAAAAACCTTTATATGCTTTATGCTAAAGCTTCGGACAGTGTACTAACGAAGTTAACTAATTTACCTTTATTACACTCATAAATAAAATCTTTCAAGCTCTTACTTTCATAACTGAAACTGCCAATAATGGTAAGTTTCATTTTATAATTGGAAAACTTTTGTAAAATTTCTCCAGCCATTTTATTTTTCAGGTCGAAAAAATCAGGAGTAATGTTCTGTTCACCAATAATGATTTTATCGAAGCCCAGGTAATAAAGATCTGCTAAGAGGTCCAATCCATCCTGTATCTGTTGGATTAGCACCTTATCGGAATTCAATTCTGCAACTTTTATTCCATTAACCGTATGTTCTTTTATCGTATACATTTCAATTTATTTATTAACCGGCTCAGCATAAATTTTATAATTAACATTTGATGAAAATGATGTGTACTCCATTAATGAGATTTTAGAAGTAGGGGTTATCCATATTGCTAATGGTTTTTCTCCATTTAGTTTTGCTGAAAAGTTACTGCTGTATACTTCCTCTAAAGATCCGTTAGCCTCAATAGTATATGTGGGTTTTGAATATAGCTTGGTAATATAGTTCTTTAAAATGTCCTTATTTTGGTTCGTATAAAAAAGGTTGTCTGAACTATTTGGAATATCCCAACGGTTTTGCAGAATTATGGAAGGGATATTATCAATTTGTTGCTTCAGAATAGAAAAATAATGAGGCTTAGCTATATTAGAATATCCTGTAGTTATACCATCTGTACTAAAGTCTTTCCAATTTGTGTTCAGAAAGTTTTTGCTGCTTTTTACATTTACCTTTACAGAATCTTTTAAAACAACTTTATTATTTTTATAGCCATACATATATGCAGTACTGGTTTCAGGAAGGTAATAATGATTAGACCATGTCAGAGTCATATGCACAGAATTCTCTTGAGCATCTAGGATAACTACTCCTTTATCTTCACCTTTTGTTTTTACAACTATAGAGTCATAAGACATTCTAAGATCATATATATAGATATTACTATCTTTTTCGGCCGATTCTACATAGAAGTTAACCGTGTCAAAAATATTAACTTCAGATTGTTTTGCTTTTAAACTAAGCTTGGTAAAAGAAGGTTTAGATTCTTCTTTATTTTCCGTTAGTCCATCTGTTCTGTCAGAGCATGAAATAACGGAAATAATAAAAGAAAGAGGTAATATATATTTCTTCATTTTAATGTGATGTGTATAAGATTAGTTACAAATATACTGTATTCATCGTGGTAACAGACATTTTTCTATTTTAATTCCCTGGATTTGGACTTTTTTATAAAATTGTCTAGGCAGGTTTATAAAAGTTGGAGGTAAGATCATATAAAATAAATAAGGCTGCCTAAACAGGCAACCTTATGAAAATCTATATATTGTAGCAATATTTATTTTACAGCTAGTATTTTTCTGTTCGTTAGTCTAAGGAATCTGGCAACCAGGAATAGAGCAGATATAGTAAGTCCTAAACCTAATGCAATCCACATTCCGAATGCTCCCATTTTAAGGGTATAACACAGAAAATATCCTAATGGAATTGTAATGATCCAGTAAGCAACGAAAGTAATTGCGCTTGGTACTTTTACATCCTGAATACCTCTAAGACATCCTAAACATGTCACCTGAATACCATCTGAAAGCTGGAACAGGGCCGCAATAATAAGAAGCTTGGAAGCTAACATCATTACATTGATATCATTATTCTGTACGAAGAAATGCGGAAGTATATTTCTGCCCAGGATAAAGGCTAGCCCACAAACAATCATGAACAAGAATGAAATTTTTATATTATTAATTCCAACATTCCGAAGACCTACAAAGTCTCTTTCTCCCAGCTTTCTTCCGACCATTACTGTAGAAGCAACACTAAATCCAACACATAGGTTGAAGGTGAAAGATGCCATAGATAATGCAATCTGGTGAGCTGCAATATCGGTAGAGCTTACCAGTCCACAAACAAAAGCTGCACCTGCAAAAGCACTTACTTCAAAGAATAACTGTAAAGCAGTTGGGAACCCAATTTTAAGCATTGTACTGAATATGCTTTTGGAGAATCCTGCAATTTTCAGATGGAAAGCTTTAATGTACTGAGAAGTTCTTGGGTCTCTGTATAACACGATGTATAAGAATACCACCATGAATATTCTGGCAATAAGTGTTGCAAGAGCAGATCCTCTTACGCCCATAGCTGGTAAACCAAGTTTCCCTTCAATCAGAATATAGTTTAGTATAATATTTAGAATGTTGGCAATAATTGTTGCTTTGGTTACTCCTAAAGTAAAAGATAGACCTTCTGAAACTTCTCTGAAGGTCTGGAATACCATGAATGGAATCATACTGAAAGCCATAATCGTTAAGAAATGTATGGTATCCGGAATGATTTCTGCCGGTTGGTCCATATGATAGAGCAGCGGCATACCAAAGAGGATAACAAGCATCATAAGAAGCCCTACAGCCAGATTAATGATAAAACCATGGCGAAATACACTATTGATTTTATCGTGGTCTAGTCTGGAGTGGGCTTCGGATACCAGTGGAGGTATTGCATAGGAGAATCCCATTGCAAATACGAAGAACGAAAAGAAGGTGGCATTCCCCAAAGATACAGATGCCAGGGCCTGTGCACCAAGGAGTTTACCTACGATCATATTGTCGAACAAGTTCACCGAAACTTGTCCGAGCTGTGTGATCATAACAGGTAACGCGAGCTTCAGAGAATCCCGCGTATATTTTTGATTTAAAAATTTCATAAATTATTTTTTTACAAATTTGGAGACGTCGTCTGCCGTAACGGGGCTTTGGCCTAAGATTATTAATCTTTCAACAACGTTCCTTAACTCACGGATATTTCCGGTCCAGCTAAAATTCTGTAATGCTTCAATAGACTCATCGCTGAAATTCTTTTTAGCAGTTCCTTGTTCGTCCGCAATGATCTTGGAAAAATGCTCCACTAAAAGAGGAATATCATCTTTACGGTCATCAAGTTTAGGAACACGAATCTCAATTACAGAAAGTCTGTGATAAAGGTCCTCACGGAATTTTCCTTTTTCTATTTCTTCCTGAAGATTCTTATTGGTAGCTGCAATTACACGTACATCTACTTTTATTTCTTTATCACTTCCGACAGGGGAGATTTTGCTTTCCTGTAATGCACGAAGAACTTTAGCTTGTGCAACAAGGCTCATATCACCAATTTCATCAAGGAATATAGTCCCGGTATTAGCCAGTTCAAATTTACCTTGCTTGTCTTTTATAGCTCCTGTAAAAGAACCTTTTACGTGTCCGAAAAGTTCAGACTCAATAAGTTCAGATGGGATAGCAGCACAGTTAACTTCAATCATAGGACCTTTTGCACGCTCAGAAAGATCGTGAACAGCATGTGCTACCAATTCTTTTCCGGCTCCGTTTGGTCCGGTAATCAGAACACGCGCATCGGAAGGTGCTACTTTTTCAATCATTTCCTGAATGTGCTTCAAAGCTTCAGAGTCACCAATCATCTGATATTTCTTGGTGATTCTTCTTTTAAGCTGTTTGTTTTCAGTAAGCAAAACGTTCTTCTGGTGTTGAAGTACTTTTCTGTCCAGAGCATTTCTTACGCTGGTAATAAGTCTGTTGATGTCAATAGGCTTGGAGATAAAATCATAAGCACCATCTTTCAGACATTTTACAGCAGTATCGATGTCTGCGTGGCCGGATATCATAACAAATGTAGTATCTGGCTTTATTTCTAAAGCTTTTACTAATAGTTCATTACCCGCCATTTTCGGCATTTTAATGTCCGAAATAACTAAGGCAAAATCATCCTTTTCGATTAATTTGAATCCCTCCAAACCATCTTCAGCAACTACGATATCATAACCTTTGCATTCATCTTCAAGAATGCTGGACAAAACGCCTGAAATAGCCTTTTCATCCTCAACAATAAGAATTTTTTGCATAGTAGCAAAGATACGGAATGCTTTTGAGTTGAGAAAGTAGGGCTGTTAAATAATTTTGTATCTGATACTTGGCGAAAATTAGCGGTTCTAAGCCTTCTATACAATACAATTTTCCTGCTTACAGTAACCTGCATTCAGGATATGTATATTTATACTATTTACTAAGCTTTAGTACCGGGGATTTTTATCGACAATATCATTAATGACTTTTGCAATCCGTTCTGCCTTAGTTTGTTCTGATTTTGCAGAATATATCCATTCCGTAATTGTTTTCTTTTCCCCATCAGTATAAGCCCTAAATATATCGTATACATAAGGCTCTTCCAAAAGGCAGAGCTCTAGTTCCTGCGTTATCTCATAAGGATTATGATCCTCATATAGTATGATATGAACATAATCTCCTTCCTGTTTTTTTATTTTTTTTCTGATATCAGCTTTTACTGGTAGAAATAAACGACCGTTTCCCATAGGCTGCAGATTATAATTTTTAATCTCGTAACTGTCTATTGTTCCGCGTACTTTTACCCATCCAAACGGAGTATTCTGGCCAGGTGGTATTTCAGGGAGCCTTACAAAAGTCCATCCGCCTTTTCCGCTGAATTTTTCCAGAAGGTATATTTTATCTGTTAAAGGAGTCATACAATTTTTATATCTGCAAAAATAGCGTGGTGGAAAGACAACAGTATGTCAGGAATTACCGGATTAACTGTGATCCTGCAAAAATATATTCTGATGCACCCACAGAGCTTCGTCCTCCGGAGTTACTTTGTCAGTTGTACTGTCAGTTCTGCTAAAAGTTGCAGCAGGATAATCGTATGGTAGACTTTCATTGTAATAAGGTCCTACTACGCCAAGCATCCATCCATTTTCGGCAGCCCAATGAGGCTCGTTTATTCTGTATCTGAAAACTTCATAATGGAAAGCATCATCTTCGTCTGAATTGATGCTTATCCTTTGCAGGTATTCCAATTCGTCGGGAAAAGCATTAAGTTCAGTAGGATACACCAGCCAATTAACCAGATTGGATTCGGCTGCTTTTTCAATGGTGTAAAATTCCTTTGGAAACAGATCTGTTTTATTGTATTCATCCAAAAGCTGGTAGGTAAGCTCACGGGTAGAGGGTTTAACTGCAAAAGGGTAGACGTCCTGTTCGGTAATCGTTTTATCACTATCCAAAAGATTCTGAAGCTCCTGTATAGGTTTGTAAGTTCCCCAGGACTTCATCCATTGATAAAACTCTGCTTTATAACTATTATCGTTTAATCGGGAAATCACATTTCTGATGTACTTGCTGTTGATCTCATAATCAGAAATTGTAAATGTTAGAAATACTTCTTTTCCGGTAATCTGAGTGAAGAAGTTTTCCTGTTTTAATTTTTCCAGTACTTCAACACAAGTTTCATAAAGTTTGTCCTGAAAATCCAAGAACCAGTCGTCATCATCGCCATGTTTGTCCAGTTCTTCTCTTAGTAAGGTACTGATTTCGTTAAATTCCTGATCTGCACCCTGCATTTCATATTTCCATTCTGAAGGTTCAAATTTATAATAAGTAATATCGTTTGTAGGCGTCTTTTCCAAATGCTTTAGAGAGTTGGCAGAAGGACAGACAGTCATAGCGCCTTCATCACTGTACAGTGCAAAAGCATAAAGATTTTCCGATCCTGCTTTTTCATATATTTCTAAGAATGCTTTTTTAGTAGCAGTTTCTATTTTGTGCTTTAGTGTTTCAAAATTCATATTAATGTTTTCGAGGTAACTAAAATACGAAAAATTAAATGTGATAAATATAGACAGAGAATTAATAAATAAAAGCCCTGCCAAAGTTTCAAAGCTCTGACAAGGCTATATACCAATACCAGAGTATTGGTGTAACATAAATTGAACTTCAGATTACTTTTCCGAATGGAGGCCAACTCTGTTTCCTTCAGAATCCAGTATAAACGCAATAAGTCCGGCTTTAATATTTATAACTGGTGATAAAAGCTCGCCGCCTGCAGACTGAACCTTATCTAAAACAGATTGGAGATCGGGGCTCGCATTGATGTATACTATTGTTCCGCTACGGGATGGAGAGTTATTTTCAGACTCTGTGAGTACACCAGTTACTCTGCCGGATGTAGCCTGTATTACTTCCGGATTGTAAGGAAAGAAAGTAAGTGTTTCATTAGTTTCTGCAATATATTGAGTGGTCATCTCAATATTCAGAATTGTTTCATAGAAATTTTTAGCACGCTGAGTATTGCTTACAGGGATTTCGAACCATGTAATAATATTCGTTTCTGAACTAATCTTTTGTAACTTTTGCATAATGTCTTTTTTATGAAGACAAATGTCAAAAATGCCGAGGAGTATTGCCTGTGACAATCGTCACAAAATTAGCCGGAAATTCTCCGTTTGCGAATTCTGCTAAGGGTTTCCCTTGCAACTCCCAGAAAAGAGGCCAGTTGTGAGAGTGATATTCTCTGAGTCATTTCAGGATACTTTTGTTCTATATATTCCAGACGTTCCTGTGCAGAATACAATTTGAATAAAGTGGCAAATTTTTCCTGTTTTGTAGCGATTAAGCGAACGCAGTGTCTGCCGAGATTTTCAATCTCCCTGCATTCCTGTGCCGCCTGAAAAAGTTTTGCTTTATCAAAAATAATAACTGTTAGCGGTTCACATGCAATAATGTTGTAGGCAGACACTTGTCCATTACCAAAGCTTTCTACATTTGTAGCAATTTCGTTTTCAAAGAAAAACTCCGTGTTCTTATCTGTTCCGTTAACATCATAAAAGCTTCTGCAATAGCCTTTTTCAATATAAAAAAGAGAATTGCAAATCTGTCCTTCCTGTAACAACAGTTCGTTTTTTTTATATGTTTTTACAGTAAGCGCAGGCTGCAGCATTTTCCAGCTTTCATCTGAAAACTCAGTAAGGGAACGGATGAATTGTAAAAGAAGATCCATCTCTGGTAAAAGGTTTAAATACTATAATCTCTTGCTCCGAAAATAGAAGAACCTATTCTTACAGAAGTAGAGCCACATTCAATAGCCAGTTGATAGTCGCCACTCATTCCCATAGACAGTGTTTCCAGTTTTTTCTGTACAGAAAGCTGATCAAAAAGCCTTTTCAGAAATAAAAACTCTCTTTTGGTTTGCTCTGTATCATCAGTAAAAGTACCAATGCCCATAAGGCCGGTAATTTCTATATTTTCAAAATGTCCTTGAAGATACTTCAGGAAAAGCTCCTTTGTTTCCGAAACCTCCATTCCGGTTTTGGAATCTTCTTCAGCAATTTTTACCTGAAGCAAGACTTTAATTTTACGGTTATGCTTTGCCGCTTGTTTATTAATTTCTTCCAGTAATTTTTCAGAATCTACGCTTTCAATTGTATCTACAAATTCGGCAACGTATTTTACTTTGTTGCTTTGCAAATGTCCGATCAGATGCCATTGGATATCATTTGGCAGTATAGGCTGTTTAGCGACCATTTCCTGAACCTTATTTTCTCCAAAAACCCGTTGGCCCAAGTTGTAAACCTCCTGAATAGCTTCAGCAGGATGGGTTTTGGATACTGCAACCAGTTTTACGTTTGCAGGTAGGGATTGTATAATTTCTTCGTAGTTTTTCTGTATAGACATCTTGAATATTTATAATGAAAGTTCTTCTCTTTTTTTCTTTGGTAAACCTTTTACAACCTGATCATAGGAATGCTGAATGAGTTCTTTTAAAAATTTTTCGGGAAGTTTTCCTTCAAAATTTACAGTATTCCAATGATTTTTATTCATGTGATAACCGGGCTGTATATCATCATACTCTTCCCGCAGATCGATAATCCGTTCCGGATCGCACTTCAGATTAACAGTGAATGCAAGACTGTCTAATCCACACAATGCAAACATCTTATCTGCCACTTTAAAAACTAATGTATCCGGACCAAAAGGAAAATCCTCGGTAACGGCTGTCATTTGCAGGCAGTATTCTCTAAAAGTTTCTATATCCATAAGAAAGAGATTTGATAACCAAAATTACCGAAATATAAGGGTATAAAGCAAATTGAATCTAAATACTCTTAAATTCCTAATGGTAATAAATTAGATCATTAAGTGCCTGTTTAAATTTTATAATCACTGCTCTTCGACAAGCTCAGAGTGACATTTATAGGTGTCAGACTGAGCTCGTCGAAGTCTAACATTATTTTAATTAAAATTTAAACAAGCTCTAAGTATACAGAAATATAAAAACTTTCTGGATTTTTGAGTAAACAGGTTTGTTAGAAAATATACCTCTTTAAATTCATAGAGCCACAAGTGCATAGCGATGAGAAGACTTTGCTCAATGTTAGTGGCTCTGTGAATCTTTAGAATATAGCATGTTAATGCTTTTTCCTCTGCATTCAATAAAAAAATATTTTGCTTATCTTTTGTAGAGAGCTTCCCGGAATAATTTCATGCCTTCAGTAGCTGAGGTTTTAAAGAAATTTTTCTCGTTTGTAACGTTCTGGCTGAGGTGTGGATCAATTACAAAAATTTCACAGCCCGCAGGAACATAATGGAGCAGTGATGCTGCCGGATATACTTGTAAACTTGTACCGATTACCAGCAAAATATCTGCAGTAGAAGCTATAGTAGCTGCATTTTCAATTTCCGGAACCATCTCACCAAACCAAACAATGTGTGGACGAAGCTGAATTCCGTTTTCATCCAGATCACCCAGGTTCAGATCACCTTCCCATGGTACAATGCTTTCTTCATCATTTACAGGTCTTACTTTTTTTAATTCTCCGTGTAAATGTATAATGTTTTTGGAGCCGGCTCTCTCATGAAGATCATCTACATTCTGTGTAATAATATGTACATCAAAATCTTTCTGAAGCTCGGCCAGAATATGGTGAGCTTCATTTGGATTAACTTCGCTTAGCTGACGCCTGCGCAAATTGTAAAATTCCAGTACAAGTTCAGGGTTTCTGGCAAAACCTTCAGGGCTCGCAACATCTTCTATTTTATGATTTTCCCAAAGCCCGTTTGAGTCTCTGAAAGTTTTTATACCGCTTTCAGCACTGATGCCGGCTCCGGAGAGAACAACTATTTTTTTCATAGGAAATTTTAAAGTCTGTGAAGTTTAGCTATAATTATTTAATTTTTTTAATTGTAATGTCATCTAGTAATACCGCTGAATTGCCTGTGTTTTTTACAGAAATACGTATTGTTTTCATATTGTAGGCCTGGTCTTTTCCGGTAATGAAATCAATGTGTTGTTTAGAATAATTACTGCTTCCTGTAAATTCTGATTTTCTAATCGAAGACAGCGCTCCGGAAACAGGAGCTGTATCATCAATATCAACTTTTATATTACCATTATTTTTAACGGATAATTCCAGCTGATAAGAAGTACTGTGATTTAAATAAACATATTGTTCGATATTCTCTCCGGGATTCAGTAAAGCTGCTGTGCTGTTTTTAATACCTTTTTGTGGTGCTAAAGTCCCATTTCCTTCCCAGGGTATCAGACTTCCGCTGTCTTCGAAGCCGGGATTAGGAAGTTCATTTCCTTTTTCAAATGGCCAGTTATAGGCTCGAATATAGTCAACATCCATATTTACCTGTCCTTTGGCTCCGTAGCTACCCAGAAATACATTCATAAAATGATTAGGAGAGTAGATCTGATGTTTGTCGGTATAAGCTTTAATCAGTTTTCCGTTGATGTAATGCTTGATGCTGGTAGGCGTCCACAGAATACCATGTGTTACCCATTTGTTGATATGATCAATGCCTTCGGCAATATGAGTTGCAAGATTGCGCTGAAAAACACCTTTTTGGTCTACGTGACCATGAAGTACAAACTGAGCATTGAGATACTCAAATACATCGATCTCAAAAAGTTGTCCTTTAGGTCTTATTCCTTCAGTACCGTTCAGATTTGTGCCCTGTTCCAGATAATAGCGTAAGTCAGGGCCTGGCGAATCGAACCAGAATGCTGTATTGGTACCTTCTGGATTCCCGCTGCTGTTTCGTCTTACCTTCACTTCAAAATAACCACCACGGCTATTGTCTAAAAGATTTTCACTGCTTTTCCAATCGTAGGTTTGTATCGATGAAATTTTTTGACCTCCCTTTGGATTATAAGACCGTTTTGGAAGAGAATCACTGACATATAGATTGATAAATTTACCGTTGAGGGTATATGCAGGTTGTGGCAGCTGACCGGCTAACATTTCTTTTTTAGATTCTTCCGAAGTGTAATTGAGAGAAGAGAAGTAATTGGTGGTCCATTTATTTTTATTCAGAAGTTTATCATTGAACTCATCCTGCCAGAAAATTTTCATGCCTTGGGGAACGGCTTCGGAGCTCGGATTGGTATTTAATTCTCTTAATTCCGAAGTATCTAAAGTCCATTTTTTAGAAGTTCTTACGGTTTGCTTTTGTAATCCCTGTGAAGTTTCTGCCCATATATAATACAAGGTTTCCGGTTTTACATTCTGTATGTAGAACGTGTCACTGTTATTGATCGTTGCATTGGGAGACACGGGTTTTTTATTTTCTGTAGACCAATACAGTTTGGAGCTGGTATCTTTTTGTACAGGAAGGTTTACCCGTATCCAGCTTCTTGTTCCCAGTAGCTGGAATGTGCTTCCTGGCTTTATAGATTGAGCAAATATGCTCCCGGTTGAGAAGCATAATAGCAGTAAGATCGTTTTTTTCATGGTATAGTTTTGATAAAATAAAAGCCGAAAAATTTTTCGGCTTTTATTTTGTTTATTTAATGCTCGTAGATTTTGTTGTATAAATCTATGAACTTTTCTTTGATTATTTTACGTTTAAGCTTTAATGTCGGTGTCAGCAAGCCTTCATCTATACTCCAGACAATAGGAGTGAGTTCAAATTTTTTAATCTGTTCCCATTTCCCAAGATGTTTGTTCAGTGCTTCTATTTCCTGAGCGATACGCTGTTTTACATCTTCATTTGCAGCAATCTCTGCATAAGAGGAACCAATATTTAATCCTTTTCTCTCAGCCCATGCTTTTACGAACTCGAAATCTGGCTGAATAAAGGCTGCCGGCATTTTTTCACCGTCGCCAATAACCATAATCTGTTCAATAAATTTAGAAGCTTTAGCGCTGTTCTCTATAACCTGCGGCGCAATATATTTACCACCCGAAGTTTTGAACATTTCTTTCTTACGGTCTGTAATTTTTAGGAATCCTTCATCGTCAATAAATCCAATATCACCGGTTTTAAAGTATCCGTCTTCGGTAAAAGCTTCCTTAGTTTTTTCTTCATCCATGTAATAACCCTTGAATACCGAAGTTCCTTTTACAAGGATTTCTCCATCTTCAGCAATTTTTACTTCGGCGTTTTCAATTGGCCAGCCTACAGTACCAAATTTTCTGTGTTTGAAGCTGTTTACTGCAATTACAGGCGATGTTTCTGTCAATCCGTAACCTTCCAGAATTGGAATACCTGCACCGTGGAAAATTCTGTTTAATCTCGGTGATAAAGCTGCGGAACCAGAAACCAAAGCCACGATGTTACCGCCTAAACCTTCTCTCCATTTGGTAAAGACCAGTTTGTCTGCGATCCATCCCTTTATACCAAGGTTTTTTCCAAGGTCATAATCTTCAACAAGTGATAAAGCCCAAAGGAAAATCTTAGTTTTCATGCCACCGGCAGAAGCTCCCGTATTATAGATTTTGTCATATACTTTTTCCACCAAACGAGGTACTACAGTCATAAACTGAGGTTTTACCTCTTTTAGATTATCTCCAACTTTATCTATGCTTTCTGCAAAATAGATGGAGTAGCCATTATGCTGATAAAGGTATAGCAGCATTCTTTCAAATACGTGGCACAAAGGCAGGAAGCTAAGGCACTTCATTTCTTTGTAATCGATCTTAACTTCAGGAATGCGGGGATTAGAATTCAATACATTGGATACGATATTTTCATGAGTAAGTGCAACGCCTTTAGGACGTCCGGTTGTTCCGGATGTATAAATCAAAGTAGCAATATCATCTGTTTTAATGGTATTGGCAATATCTTCAATTTCGGTTTGTGTGCTGTCATCTTCACCCAGATCCAGAATTTCCTTCCAGTTAGGAGCCCCTTTTACATCATCAAATGCAAATACTCCCATCAGGCTGGATATCTTTGGCTGTACAGAAATCAGTTTATTGTATAATTCTTTATCGGAAACAAAGCAGTATTTTATTTCAGCATTATTAAAGATATATTCATAATCCTCTTCACTGATAGTAGGATATACAGGTACACTGATTACACCTATCTGGGACATTCCGATGTCCATTATAGCCCATTCAGTACGGTTATTGTGAGAGATAAGTCCAATTTTGTCTCCGGGTTTAATTCCCAGTTTGATTAAACCTCTTGATATTTTATTAGCCTGAGTGATATATTGTAAAGTAGAGGTTTTTATCCATTCGCCATTTTTTTTAGTAGCGAAGGCATCCTCTTTTGGATATTTTTCTAATGCTTTATGGGCAAAATCGAAAATTCTTTTTGCGGACATATTGAAATTACTTTAAGGTGAGTTTCGTAAAGATAAAATATTTATTCTTTCTATCAAAAATAAAAATCTTTTTCGGATTTTTAAAAAATTGTATTTTTACGAAAAATAACTTAATAATAATATGGACTTTAATTTATCAGAAGAGCAACTGATGATTCAGCAGGCAGCAAGAGATTTTGCACAGAACGAACTTTTACCTGGAGTAATTGAAAGAGATGATCAGCAAAAATTTCCGGCCGAGCAGGTAAAGAAAATGGGGGAAATGGGCTTCCTGGGTATGATGGTAGATCCTAAATACGGAGGTGCAGGAATGGACAGTGTTTCTTATGTATTAGCAATGGAAGAGATCTCTAAGATCGATGCTTCCGCAGCTGTTGTAATGTCAGTAAATAACTCTTTGGTATGCGCAGGATTAGAGCGTTTCGCAAGTGAAGAGCAAAAAATAAAATACCTTACACCTTTAGCAAAAGGAGAGGTGATTGGTGCTTTTGCTTTATCTGAGCCTGAAGCGGGATCTGACGCTACATCACAAAGTACTACAGCAGAAGATAAAGGAGATTACTATTTACTGAACGGTACTAAAAACTGGATTACAAATGGTAATAATGCTACTTATTACATTGTAATTGCACAGACTCACCCGGAAAAAGGACATAAAGGTATCAACGCTTTTATCGTAGAAAAAGGATGGGAAGGTTTTATAGTAGGTAAAAAAGAAGATAAGTTAGGAATCAGAGGAAGTGATACCCATTCTTTAATGTTTACCGATGTAAAGGTACCTAAAGAAAACAGAATTGGTGAAGACGGATTCGGTTTCAAATTTGCAATGGCTGTATTAAACGGTGGTAGAATAGGTATTGCTTCTCAGGCTTTAGGTATTGCTTCCGGAGCTTATGAACTAGCGCTGAAATATGCTAAAGAAAGAAAAGCTTTCGGAACTGAAATTATCAATCACCAGGCAGTTGCGTTTAAGTTAGCAGATATGCATGTGAACATTACTGCTGCAAGAATGCTATGCTTTAAAGCTGCGGTTGAAAAAGATGCTGGAAAAGATATCTCTGAAAGTGGAGCTATGGCAAAATTATTTGCTTCTAAAACAGCTATGGATACTACGATTGAAGCAGTACAGATCCACGGTGGATACGGATATGTAAAAGAGTATCACGTTGAGCGTATGATGCGTGATGCTAAGATTACTCAGATCTATGAAGGAACTTCTGAAATTCAGAAAATCGTAATTTCCAGAGCAATTGCTAAATAATTAAATAAAACACTAAATTCTGCTATTATGTCTGAAACAATCTATGAAAAAAAGAAAAGCGGCTTCGGAAAAGTTATTTTCTGGGTCGTTCTGGTTTTACTTTTGGTTTTTGGAGGATGGTTTTACTATAAATACTACTTTGTTTTTGGAGAAGGAGTAAAATCCGGAACTCTTAATTATGTAGTAAAAAAAGGAAATATTTTCAAAACCTATGAAGGGAAAATTATTCAGGATGGTTTCGGCAAAGTTAAAACCGGAAGCGGAATTAGTAGTTATGAATTTGAATTTTCGGTAGAGGATGAAGCTGTTTTTAAACAACTTGAAGCCAATAGCGGAAAATATTTTGACCTGCATTACAAAGAATATCACGGTGTTCTTCCCTGGAGAGGAAATACAGTATATATTGTAGACAAAGTAATTAATTCAAAATAAAATTAAAGCTCCCGAAATTTTCGGGAGCTTTTTGTTTGTAATGTCCTCAGATATTAAGGTTTCTTACATTGCGAATAATCTACATCGAATGTATAATTTTTGTCATTTAATTTTTTAATGTTAGGATCGTTATTATGATCCGGCTTATAAGATGCACCAGTGCCAAGATCTACACCAATGCCTATAATTCCCCATCCGAGAACAGTTAATATAAAATTTCCTGTTCTGAATGCTTTGTCAAAAGTTTGGGTTTTAGGTTCACAGTCGTTTTGTTTTACTTCCACTACTAATGGTTTGTTTCGGGGAAATAATTTTGTTGCCTGCCCGGTGCCCAGTTTATTGCCATTTACATAAATATCAGCATTTGGATGATCTTTAACATTGATGGTGCCGGAATACTTACTACCGCCAAAGATAACGCCGCAGCTGTTTAATGATAATACTGTTATTGCAGTAATTGCTAAAAAAATAATTTTCTTCATTTTAGTTTAATTTAAAAATTTCGTAATAAATATATAAAATATATTAATATTTGCGTTATTTATTTTATTTTAAAGAATATTTTGTTTAATTAGTGGTGTTTTTAGTGTAATTTATATGTTTTAATAAAAAAAGCATAAAATTATTATTGATATAAAAAGAACAGATGTATTCTAAAATTTTTCAGAAAGTTTTTATTTTTATTTAATATCTTTGGTGAGATAATAATTCAGTTCTAACAAAATAATCATCTAACTTTTAAAATATTAACACTATGAAAAGAGTAATACTTGCGTCCTGTTTTTTATTGTCTCAATTTGGGACATCACAATTGTTGAAATCTGAAGGGCAAAAAATCGTAAATGATAAAGGAGAGAATGTTTTGTTAAGAGGTTTAGGTTTGGGAGGATGGATGTTACAGGAAGGCTATATGCTGAAAACAGCGGATTTTGCAGGTCCACAGTATCAGATAAAGAATAAAATAGCAGAACTCGTCGGTGAGGATGGTATGCAGGCATTTTATAAAAAGTATCTGGAAAACGGAATTACTAAAAAAGATATAGATGCGCTAAAATCCTGGGGATTCAATTCTGTAAGATTACCAATGCATTATAACCTTTATACCTTACCTATAGAGAAAGAGAAGGTAAAAGGAAAGGATACCTGGCTGGAAGAAGGTTTCCGTATGACGGATAATCTTCTGAAATGGTGTGCAGAAAATAAGATATACTTGTTTCTGGATATGCATGCCTTACCCGGAGGACAGGGGAATGATGTCAATATTTCGGATAATGATAAATCAAAACCGTCTTTGTGGGAGAGTGAAGAAAATCAAAGAAAATCTGTTGCACTATGGAAAAAACTTGCTGAACGTTACAAAGATAGTCCCTGGATTGGCGGGTACGATATTATCAATGAACCTAATTATGGATTTACAGGAAAGAACCTCAATGGTTGCGATGAAGAATCTAATGCACCACTAAGGAAATTCATGGTGGATGTTACAAAAGCAATTCGCGACGTAGATCAGAAGCACTTGATTATAATTGAAGGTAACTGCTGGGGAAATAATTATAAAGGAATATTTCCGCTATGGGATAATAATCTGGTGCTAAGTTTCCATAAATACTGGAATAAGAATGACCAAAACTCTATTAAGCAGATGTTGGAGTATCGTAATCAGTACAACGTACCTATCTGGTTAGGAGAAAGTGGCGAGAATTCTAATGTATGGTTTATGGAAGCCATAAGCCTTATGGAAAATAATAATATTGGATGGGCTTTCTGGCCTATGAAAAAGATTGACAATATTGCCGGAGTAGCCAATGTTAAGATAACACCGGAATATGAGAAGCTACTAAATTACTGGAAAAATGGAGGAGAAAAGCCTTCCAAGGAATTTGCCTATAAAGCAATGATGCAGATAGCTGACAATTACAAATTCGAAAATACAGAAGTAAAAAGAGATGTGATCGATGCTATGTTCCGTCAGATAAAAAGCAATGAAGTATTACCATATGCCAGCCATACAATTCCGGGAAGAATATTTGCTACGGAATATGACTTGGGAAGGATTGATGCTGCTTACTATGACAAAGATGCAATTAACTATCGTATAGATACCGGTGAACAGGTCAACTGGAACTCCGGAGATAAGATGAGAAACGATGGTGTGGATATTTACGGTAATAAAGATAAAATTTCCAATGGTTATTATGTAGGAAAAATTGAAGATGGTGAGTGGCTAAACTTCACTTTGAAAAGTGTGAAATCAGGAAAATATACTCTGGAAATTCGCTATGCAAATGCAAACAGCGCAGGGCAGTTATCCGTAACGAATAGTAAAGGACAGCAAATAGTGCAAACAGAGCTTCCTTCTACAGGTGGGGATCAGATATGGAAAACGATAACCGTAAAAAATGTAAACATAGCCAAAGGAACAGATAAAATAAAGCTTCAGTTTGATAAAGGCGGTTTCAATCTGAATTATATAGAATTTAAATAAAAATACTGACCACTATCTATAATCCATTTATACCGACCACAAGAGAGTTATTTCTTTTGTGGTTATTTTTTATTTGTAAAAGATAGAGAACCATAATTGCTTACTTTTGTTAAAAACAATCTAATGGAGTTTCATGCCTTAAAAATCTTTACTGAACAAAACCTTCAGGATAGTCTTACAATGGGGCATCCATACCATCCCAATAATCCGTTATTTTTATTTATAAAAAAAGGAAAGATGGTAATCAAAGAACAGATTAACATCTTTGAACTCGGAGAAAATTCCATTATTCTAATAGATTCCCGTTCGGTATATGAGATTATGGAAGTAAGCAAAGAGCTGGAAGTAAAAGTGCTTACCTACCATCGTTCATTTATTAGTAAAATCGGACTGAAATTCAACAGACTGAACATTTATCACAATATAAGAATGGAACTTAGGAGAGGTTATACGTTTACAGACAGGGAATTTGAGGTTTTCTGGGATATACTGAAGGGCATAGATTATTTTCTGGACGAAGTAGGAGAGCTGGAGTATGCTGTAGAAAGTATTGAGAGTCTCTTTAGTGCATTCATTTATAACGTTTCGAGTTTCGTGATGCGTAACCGGAAAAATACCAAAGGAATGATGACCCGGAATCAGGAAATTGTTCTGGATTTTATAGGATTAGTAGGGCAGAACTACCTTAGCTACAAGAGTGTTGAGTTCTATGCTCAAACCATGATGATGTCTACACGTCATTTATCTTCAGTTATTAAAGCCGAGACAGGTAAAACCGCAGGGCAGATGATTAATGAATTTATAATAAATGAAGCAAAAGCTTTGCTAGCTTCTACTTTAAAGCCTGTTAATGAGATTGCTAGCATACTTAATTTTAGTGATCAGTATTCCTTTAGTCATTTCTTTAAAAAGCATCAAGGTGTAAGTCCTACTGTGTATCGCAGTCAGTTTTAAAACCTTAATATTACTTTTGAACATCTTTATCTTTTCTTTAATCATTACCTTAGCCTCGTTTTCAGCGTAAATTTGCATTGTAAATCTGATTTCTGAGATTTACGAAAAGCAAGGAAAATGAAAAACAAAGTTATAAATTATGCAATGGCAGTAATGCTTTTGTACGGAAGCCTTATTTCCGCACAAGAAGTAAGAAGCATGACTGCAGATGAGGTGATGACTCTGGCCTTACAGAATCACCAACAACTTAAGCTATCCGAAAAGAACATCTATATTTCCAAACAACAGACAGAGGTAACCAAATTACAGAAGTTACCCACTATTACTGCATCTACAAGTCAGTTTTATTTAGGAAATGCCCTTATTATAGACAAAGATTTCTCTAATTCTACTAATGTTGCCATGCCTCATTATGGCAGTTCTTATGGTGTACAGGCAAGCCAGTTGATCTTTAAAGGAGGGCTGGTAAAGAAATCTATTGAGATGGCTGATCTTCGTGAGCAGCTTGCAGAACTGGATTTGGAGAAAAACCAACAGGATGTAAAGTTCTTAGTGCTATCCAACTATTTAGATGTATATAAATTAAAGAATCAGGAACAGATTTTCCTGAACAACAAGAAGCTGGCCCAGGAACGATTAAAAAACATTCAGAAATTTAACCAGCAGGGAATGGTAACCCGAAATGAAGTAATCAGAGGAGAGTTAGCCATCAAAAATCTGGATCAGGGGCTTCTTACTTTAAGCAATAACAAAAAGATTCTTAACTATAATCTGGATATTGCCTTAGGACTTCCTCAGAATACCGAAATCGATCCCACTGAAAGTCTTGACGGCAAAAAGTTGGGAAAAGACACAGGCTATTATATGGAAATGGCATATCAGAATAATCCTCAACTAAAATCTGCAAATGCCAATATTGCTGTAGCACAAAAAAATATTGAGATTATCAACACAGATAAGATGCCTACACTATCTGGATTTGGAGGATATAATATGCAGCGACCTATTACAACAAGAACACCGGTTCTGGACATGTATTCGAATAGCTGGCAGGCGGGAATTTCGTTAAGTTATAACATCGATAATCTGTATAAAACCAAAGAGCGTTTGAAAGTAGGAGAGTTACAGAAATCACAAGCTCAGGATGCACTGACACTTACGAAACAGAATATAGACATGACGGTAAATGCAGCTTATGTAAAATACCAGGAATCTATAGACCAGGCAAAGCTAATGGATGACGCACAGAAACTGGCAGAGGAAAACTATAAAATTACAGAAGCTAAATATCTTAATCAATTGGCTGTACAGGCAGAAATGATAGATGCTCAGAATCAGAAACTACAGGCGGAGTTAGATTTTGTAACTGCTGAAATCAATGTATTGTATCAGTATTACAACCTTCTGAAATCTACAGGAAGCCTATAGGCTATTTCAATTAATAACTAATAAAGAATAACACAAGGATACATATATGGAAAGCAAGGATAATGTACAACAGGAACAACCGACTCAGGGGACAGGAGCAAAAGTGCAAATGTCAACAAGAGTTGAGGAAAAAAAGAAAGCCAATAAAAAAAATAAAATAAGAAGCACTATTGCAAATTCAATTGTATTTATCATTCTTATTGCAGGTTTTTATTGGTTAGTCAGAGAATATTTTCATATCGGAGATAAAGACTATACAGAAGCTGCTCAGGTTGAAGAATTCATTAATCCGGTAAATACAAGAGTGGCCGGATATATTAAAGAAATTAAATTCATAGAACATCAACAGGTAAAAAAAGGTGATACATTACTCATTCTGGATGATCGTGAAATACAAACCCAGCTGGGGCAGGCAGAAGCAGCTTATCAGAATGCTTTGGCACAAAGAAGTGCTACAAGTTCCTCCGTTAATACGATTTCCAATAATGTAAATGTAATGGAATCTAATATTGCCGGTGCTAAAGCAAGATTATGGAATGCAGAGCAAAATCTGAACAGATATAAAAACCTTTTGGCCGCAGAAGCGGTAACAAAACAGCAATACGACCAGATAAAAACGGAATACGATGCACAGAAAGCGGCTTATGAAACCTTGGTGAATCAAAAGCAATCTGCAAATCTTTCTACTACAGAAGTTAAGTCTAAACTAGGAATTAACGATGCAGAAATTAAGAGAACAAAAGCAGCATTGGATATGGCAAAACTTAACCTGAGCTATACTGTAATTACAGCACCTTATGACGGTGTTATGGGGAGAAGAGCAATCTCCGACGGACAATTGGTACAGGCAGGTCAACAGATTGCAACAATTGTTCTTAATGGTCAGAAATGGGTGACTGCTAACTTTCTGGAAGGTCAAATGCCTAAAATTGCTATTGGAAAGAAAATAATGATGTCGGCAGATGCATTGGGCGGACAGCAATTTGAGGGGGAGGTTACAGCTATCTCGGCAGCTACAGGATCCAGATATTCCAGTGTACCTACAGATAACTCTACCGGTAACTTTATCAAAGTTCAGCAGAGAATTCCGGTAAGAATAGAGTTTACTTCAGGCAATGATAAACAAAAGCTTAATCAGCTTCGCGCCGGAATGAACATGATCATTAAACTGAAAGATTAATCTTATTACAAAAGTGAAATGTGAGGTGTAGATTCTGATAAAAGAACTACTTATTCTTCACATTCACAACTTATATAAAATGTATAACAAAGGACTATTTGCTAATTGGGTTCCAAAACCGCTACAGTTACTTCTTATAGCGATATTTTCTACATTCACGATGTCGTTGTCGGGAGTGAATACAGGGAATATTACCTATATGTACAGCAGTATGGGGAGTATGTCGGAATACTTCTCTATGGCCAATTATGCAACAACAATTGGGATGGGGGCAGTAATGCCTCTGGTCATGCGGTTTAAATTTCGTTTTAAAGTCAGAGATAAATTAACATTCGCATTTGTTTTTATTGCTGCGTTAAGCCTGTTCAGCGCTACAACCAATCAGCCGGAACTTATTGTATTTACAGCATTTCTCGTAGGGTTTATGAAAATGTTTGTTATGATAGAATTCTTTCTGCCACTAATGATGATTCTGAGTCCGGACGGTAACAGAGGGAAATTCTATTCTGTTTTCTATCCGTTTGCTATTATTGTTAGTCAGGTGATCAACTATATTTCTGTAGATATTTCTGTACGTTATAACTGGGAGCATTTCTATATACTGACAGCTATAGGAGCCTTGCTTATGGCATTATTATGCTGGATATTCATGCACAACCAGTATTTTTCCGTAAAGATGCCATTGTATTATATCGACTGGCTGAGTGTATTATTGTTTGCAGCAACTTTTCTGTTTTCTGCTTATGTGTTTACATTCGGAAAACAACAGGACTGGCTGAATTCACCTAAAATAATAGATGCCAGCATTGCTGCATTTGCATGTTTTGTAATGTTGGCCTTCAGACAAACAAGATTGAAAAGACCCTATATATCTTTTAAAATTTTTAAAAGAAAAAATGTCTACAGCGGATTATTGATGTTACTAATGTTAGGTATGTTTCTGGCTACCGGAACAGTACAGAATATATTTGCCGTAAGTATACTGGGATATGATCTTGTAACCAATGCAGAACTGAATCTGTGGATGATTCCGGGAATGGTAGCTTCAGGTGTTATGGGTATGATGTGGTTCCGACAGAATATAAATATTAAATTCTTTGTATTATCAGGCTTTGCAGCATTAATCGCTTATTGTATTATCATGTATTTCTCAATGGTTCCGGAGATGAACTTTGAAAGATGGTACCTGCCAATGATCTTAAAAGGTTATGGTATGTGCAGCCTGTATATTACAGTCTGGTTTTACATGATGGATAAACTGGATATTAATGATATGATGGCGGCTATCGGATTGGCACTTGTATGGCGGTCTTTTATCGCAGTAGCTGTTTTTAGTGCTTTGTTCTATTGGTTCCAGTACGATTTTCAGGTAACAAGTCTTGGAGATATGGCAGTATATCTGGATGGTATTAATCTGAGCCAGCCTGTGGCCATGCAAAATCTGAAAGTATTTCAAATCAATGCTATTTTAGCCGCTAATAAAAAGCTTTTTGGATATATTATTATCGCTGGAATAGGGATTATGATCTATGTATTGCAACATGGTTTTGGTAAAGAAAGATTTACTTCATACAACCGTTATGTACGTCTGATTAAAGGAAGAGGACTTATAGCACAACGAAGAAGAAGAGAGCAGCTTATTCTGGAAAGAAGTGCTGAAGGTATAAAAGATGCAGCCGGATCTGCATTTTAGGAAAAAATTCCTTGTTTTTCATGTGAATCCCCAATGCTTCATTGCTGCGGGGATTCTTTTTTTGTAGTTTTGAAGTCTGAACTGATATTAGCTTAAAAGCATGAAAGATTTGATGGGAAAGGCAATCTGGGATTATTTTCATAATCAGAATCCTGAAGATTTGCAGACAGAAACTTCTATTTCGGAATTAGATGACCTACCGGTTGCTTATTTGTTTCGTGATTTTGATGAAATGAATGATTTGGAGCAAGCGGCTCTTGAACTGGCAACAGGAAAAATACTGGATGTAGGAGCCGGAGCAGGTTCACATAGTTTATATCTTCAGGATGAAAGGAGAATGAATGTAACAGCACTGGATATTTCCCCAAAATCTGTTGAGGTTTGCAAAGAAAGAGGTATCAGCAAGGCTGTATGCAAATCTGTTCTGGACTTATCGGATGAAAAATTTGATACCATCTTATTACTGATGAATGGTACCGGAATTTTTGAAAGCCTGGCAAAGATTGATGTATATCTTCAGAAGCTGAAAACTTTGCTTAATGATGGTGGGCAAATCTTGATTGACAGTACAGACATTTTGTATATGTTCGACAGAGATGAAGACGGTGGTGTTTACATTCCGGCGGGTGGTTATTATGGCGAGCTAGGTTATACCGTTCATTATAAAGGAGAGTCCGAAGAGCCTATTACCTGGTTGTATCTGGATTTTAATACCCTGAAAAATGCAGCGGAACACAATGGCTTTTCTATCGAAAAAGTACTTCAGGATGAAGATTCTTTCCTGGCAAGGCTGACAGTTGATAAATAATATCAGCTTACATGTAATGTAATATTTTGTCCAGGTGCTTCGACAGAGAAAGCTGAGAGTAGTGCCTATTGAATTATAATAATAAACCCTCATAGGTATTCAGAACTTATGAGGGTTTATTTTATTTAAAGAACTGTATTATTTCCGGGATTAAATAATAGGAAAGATACTCGTTGTATGGGTTAAAAAACATGATTACTGCCATTACACCAGTAAGAATAGCAGGCAGAATATAAGATTCCGGTTTATAAGGTAGTTTTTTTGGCATCACTAACGCGGAAATTATAGCCAGAACTGCAATACCTAAAGCCATAACAATAAATTCCGGACTATACCGTGAATAGATATGGTAATCTTTATTATAACCTATAAAAGAAGTGATAAGGTACTTTTGGGCAAAGAAATAGGCAATGCCATATAAAAGAACCAGAAATGCCGCGCTATACTTTTTTACTCTAATGAAATTTATAGATACTAGTATGGCGCCGACAATTATACCACAAAAAATACTTAATGCTACAATTGGTCCGATTGGATAAAGTTTAATAGCAGAAGGATCATCTGTAATATTATCCTCCCATTGTTCCTTATCCTCATTGATTTTTGCGATTTCTGCATCTTTCTTTTCCTGAATCATTTTTTGAATCGAAACACTTTCCTGATCTGAAAATTGATTTCCTCTTTCTTTGAGAATTTCAAGTGCCATTTGTACAGCCTCTGGAGTGAAGCGGCTTTCTGATGATATATATTTTTTCAGTTCAGTATCTGAAAATTTTTCTAAAGTACTTTTCTTTACCATAATACTCATAAAAAATGGGCACATAGTGCCCATTTATATAATTGTAATCGGAAATTATTTAATCTCAATTCCGTTTTCTACTGTTTCATCGGGAGTTACGAAAGATAATTTCCCGTCTGGTTTTGTTGTCAGAAGGAACATTCCCTGAGATTCAATACCACGGATTTTTCTTGGAGCAAGATTCAAAAGAATCATAACCTGCTTACCAATTAAGTCTTCAGGATTGAAGCTTTCAGCTACACCCGAAACTACGGTTCTGATGTCTACACCTGTATCTACTTTGAATTTTAAAAGCTTGTCTGCTTTTTCTACTTTCTCAGCTTCAAGGATAGTTGCTGTTCTTAAATCGATTTTTCCAAAATCATCAAAAGTGATTTCTTCTTTCATAGGATTAGCGTTAGGGTTGGTCTTTTTATTATCTTGTTTTGTCTGTTCCAGCTTTTGGATTTGTGCTTCAATTACATCATCTTCAATTTTTGAGAATAGAAGAGACGCCTCATTGATCTGATGTCCGCTGGCAATAAGAACATTATTATTTTCTAAATCTTTCCAGTCTGTTTTAGTAACGTTGAACATGTTCAACAACTTCTCAGAGCTAAATGGCATAAATGGTTCAGATAGCTGTGCTAAAGCAACTGCTAATTGAGCACCTACAAAAAGAGAATGCGCTGCTTTTTCCGGATTATCCTTAATGGTTTTCCAAGGTTCTTCTGTTTGCAGGTATTGGTTACCAAAACGGGCAAGATTCATCAATGCCGATAAAGCATTTCTAAATTCGAATTTGTCTAAGAATTCAGCAATTTCTTTTGCAGCTTTATTTATTTCAGCCAGTTCAGGTGTATTAGCATCTCCTTGTGGAATAACGCCATCATAATATTTATGAATTAATACCGCAACTCTGTTGATGAAGTTACCGAAAATACCTACTAACTCCGAATTGTTTTTGGTTTGGAAGTCTTTCCATGTAAAGTTGTTATCCTTGGTTTCTGGTGCAGAAGAAAGTAGAGCATAGCGTAATACATCCTGTTGTCCAGGGAATTCTTCTACATATTCATGTGCCCATACTGCCCAGTTTCTGGAAGTAGAAATTTTATCATTTTCCAGATTCAGGAATTCAAATGCAGGTACATTTTTAGGCATAATATAATCACCGTGAGCCTTCATCATGGCAGGGAAAATAATACAGTGGAATACAATATTATCTTTTCCGATGAAATGGATCAGGTCGCTGTCTTCATTTTGCCAGTAATCTTTCCAGTCCTTACCATTTTTCTCAGCCCATTCTTTGGTAAAAGAAATATAACCAATAGGAGCGTCGAACCATACATACAATACTT
Source organism: Elizabethkingia miricola (assembly GCF_001675285.1). Lineage (GTDB taxonomy): Bacteria > Bacteroidota > Bacteroidia > Flavobacteriales > Weeksellaceae > Elizabethkingia > Elizabethkingia miricola. The sequence continues at coordinate 17,496 of NZ_LSGQ01000008.1, read as the reverse complement.
TTCCTTCAGCACCCGGTAACGGAACCGGAACTCCCCAGTTCAGGTCTCTTGTCATAGCACGAGGTTTCAACCCGTCATTTAGCCATGATTTTACCTGTCCGTATACATTCGGTTTCCAGTCATCCTTATGACCTTCAATAATCCATTCGTTCAGGAAGTTTTCATAATCGTTTAATGGAAGATACCAGTTCTTTGTTTCCTTCAGAACCGGAACATTTCCACTTAGCATAGACTTAGGGTTGATAAGCTCGGACGGAGAAAGGGTAGAACCACATTTCTCACACTGGTCACCATAAGCATTTTCGTTGCCACAGTTAGGGCATGTTCCAACGATATAACGGTCAGCAAGGAATTCTCCTGCCTGCTCGTCAAAGTATTGTTCAGAAACTTCTTCAGTGAACTTTTCTTTATCGTAAAGCGTTTTGAAGAAATCTTGTGAAGTTTCATAATGTTTTTTAGAAGTCGTTCTGGAATACTCATCAAATGAGATCCCAAGATCTGCAAAAGACTTCTTAATAATCTCGTGATATTTGTCTACTATATCCTGAGGTGTTACACCTTCTTTTTTAGCACGTATAGTAATTGGGATTCCGTGTTCGTCGGAACCACAGATAAAAGCAACATCTTTTCCTAATCTTCTCTGAAATCTCGCATAGACATCTGCAGGAATATAAACACCTGCTAAATGCCCAATATGAACCGGTCCGTTTGCATAAGGCAAAGCTGCCGTAATCATCTTTCTTGTAGACATTATTTTCTAGTTTTTTGCAAATATACGGATAATGCTAAAGAAAAAGGTCAGGCATCATGCTTGACCTTTACTGTATTTAAATAATAAGTGATTAGAATGCTAAACCTAAGCCTACCTGGAATACGTTATTTTTCGATTTGCTATAGCTGTATCCGATAGGATTGTCTGTTTTACCGATATTCGTTAAACCTGCTACATAACGGGCATTGATCCCTAGATTTGGTGTAATATTGAAACCAAGACCTACTCCTAAACCAAAGTTGAATGTATTCAAATTATCTGTAGCTGTTTTTGTCCAGTCATCTACAGAAACATTACCATTACCATCTTTTAATTTGTTTTTAGCGCTTACCAGAAAACTGAATTCCGGACCTGCTTCTAAATAAAACTGTTGAGTGGCATTGAACTGAAACATAACCGGTACAGAAATGTAGCCTAAGTTGGTACTGTAAGAATTCTGATTGTCTCTTCCGAAAGTTACTTTAGAGCCTAAATCGTTGTAAATAACCTCTGGCTGAATACTGAAATTAGAAGAAAGGGGAGCGTTTAAGAAAACACCAGCGTTGAAACCTATCTTAGACTTTGTATCGCTTAGGCCTCCGTTTTCAGAGATTGAAGAAACGTTCATACCCGCTTTAATACCGAATTTCGGACCTACTTGTGAAAAGGCAAAAGTTCCTGCCAGTAATCCCAGTCCTAAAAATAGTTTTTTCATAAATCAAATTTTAGTTCCCGAAAACCTACAAACCGAATGCCAAAAAATAAGTCCAGATTTCAGGAAATAAAGAAAGCCCGATTAAATCGGGCTTCTTTTATTGAAATCAATAATTGATATTTTTCTTTTCTGATTAGAAAGTGTAGCTCAATCCTAACTGGATGTTTTCATTTCTAGAATCGTTGAAGTATTGACCTCTAGGAGTATCATTCTTACCGATTTTAGTGAATCCTGTTATGTATCTAGCGTTAATACCCCAGTTGTCAGTAATTCTGTAACCTAAACCGATAGCACCTGCAGCGTTGAATCTCTTAAGATCATCCAGAGCTTTGCTATCCCAGCTATTAGTTACGGTTTGACTGCCTTCTTTTAATTTGTTGTTAGCGTTTACTAAGTAACTGAATTCAGGACCAGCTTCAACATAGAATTTAGGCGTTACATTGAACTGTACCATTAATGGAACAGAGATGTATCCTAAATTAGTTTCGTTTTTTATTTTTTCACCATTTACATCAGCAGTAGATTTTGAACCCATGTAGTTGTAAATAACTTCTGGTTGGAAGTTGAACTTGTCAGAGATTGGCATGTTCATGAATACACCTCCGTTAAAACCAAATTTGTGTTGAGTATCGCTGAAGTTCCCTTCTGTAATTCTAGAAAGGTTACCACCACCTTTGATACCAAATCTGATTCCACCATTATTCGTAGTTTGGGCAAAAGCCATTGTACCTAGAACAATCCCTAGGCCTAAAAATACCTTTTTCATAATTTTAAATTTTACTTTACTTTGAGGTCATAACAATTACAAACAAAGTGCCAAAGAGGGTTTTTTGGGTATATAAAAGACGCTAAACATGACGAAAGTCATGTTTTTATACGTTTTAAATTATAGATTCAATATCTTTTTAAGAGAAATTATAATATTATGATAAATAGCCTTAGCGAATTGATACAGAGCAGGGAAAATAAATATAAAAGGATAAAATCTTGGTCATTCGGAAGAAAAATAATCCAATCCGAGTTCTTTGAATTATACTTTCAATTTAGAGTGGAAAAAAATAAAATGTCCAGATTTCAAAATTGATAACAAACTATTAGGTAAAAAAATACTGAAGAGTAGGGAGCAAAAAAAGGACTGTCAACTGACAGTCCTCTTATAATAATTGATGTTGCTTTTTCTTAGAAAGTATAACCTAATCCTAATTGGAAGTTGTTATTTCTTACAGAATCACCGCCGTTATTTTTCACGATATTTGTAAAACCTGCTGTATAACGAGCGTTGATGCTAATGTTTGGTGTAAATCTGTAACCTGCACCTAGCCCCATACCGAAGTTAAAAGTGTTATAACCGTCAGTACCACTGGTGTTCATATTTATGCCACTTACTTTGCTTTTATCTTGTGCATCCACTAAGAAACCAAATTCAGGACCAGCTTCAAGATAGAAATCCGGAGTTGCATTATACTGAACCATCACTGGTACATTAATATACCCTAAGTTTGTTTTTTGATCTGTTACATTTCCAAAATCTTTGAATTTAGCACCTTGCTGGCTGTATACAACCTCTGGCTGAATGCTGAAATCTGAAGAAATTGGAGCGTTCATAAATACACCTGCGTAGAATCCTATTTTAGATTTTTCACCATTTAAGTTTGTTAAATCAGAAAGGTTACCACCAGCTTTAATACCGAATCTTGGACCAGCTGTAGATTGTGCGAATGCCATTGTACCTAATACAATACCTAATCCTAAAAATACCTTTTTCATAATTTTAAATTTTACTTTTTTTAATAATTTTAAACTTAATCTCTTTTTTGATGCTAGCATTATTTCAAATGGAATGCCAAACTTTATTTCTTTTGACAAAAATGTCAAATTACTTTTATAGTTAACATTTAAAACATTGGTAATTACAATGTTTATGTTTTAATTTGGAATAAGTTTAAATAATTGTATAAAGCTTAAATTATGCCTTATAGGCTTCTCGGTAGTACTGAATGGCAGTTTCTGTCTGACTTTTTGTTACCTCATAATCATACAGGCAGTGACCTATTTTATCTATAATTGAGAATTTTATAATACCATTACTATTCTTCTTGTCATTTAGCATCAGATTGTAAATATCCTCATGGCTAAAATTATCAATAGATAGATATGGGTATATTGTTGTAATAGCATTAGTAATTTCTGCTAGAGTAGCTTCATCTATCAATTGGTTAGAGTAGGATAGGTGAGCTTCCATAATCATTCCTGCCGCTACAGCTTCGCCATGTGGAATTGGGGCTTCCTGCTGAAGAAAAAGACTTTCTATAGCATGTCCTATTGTATGGCCGAAGTTAAGCGTTTTCCGAACATTCTGTTCTTTGAAGTCTTGCTCTACCACATATTGCTTAATGTTCATAGAGTCCACTACAAATGGCTCTATATTCTCTGGTGTTAATTCCAGTTGTTTTAGATTGTTCCAATGTTGGTCGGAAGCGATCAGTCCATGCTTCAGCATCTCGGCAAAACCGCTTCTTAGCTCCGTAAATGGTAACGTCTGTAAAAACTTTGGGTAAGCAAATATTTTTTCAGGTAATGCGAAGGTGCCGATAATGTTTTTGTAAAACTGATGGTCTATTCCTGTTTTTCCTCCAATGGAAGCATCTACCATAGACAATAGAGTTGTCGGGATATTAATGAATTTAATACCTCTTTTATATGTAGAAGCAACAAAGCCACCCATATCAGTAATAACACCACCACCAATATTAATCATTAAGGCATTTCTGTCAGTACCGAATTCCGAAAGGATTTCCCATAACTGAGCAGCAGTTCCTATATTTTTTCCTTCTTCTCCGGCCTCAATCTCAATGATTTCGAATGGAATAGTAGTTTCCAGATTTGCCAATACAGCAGGAAGGCAATATTCATGAGTATTTTCGTCTACCAATAATAGAAGCAGGCTAGGATTGATTTTACTAATATATTCGTTAAGCTGGCTGAAGTTGTCGTCTAAAAAGCTGATCATTCTGATTACTAATTTTTATATCATGCAAAAATACCGTTTTTGAATTGAAAAAAGTACTTAAAAGATAGTGTATTGTCCAGCATACTTTTACTAAATTTGCGAATCATAAATTTAATAGAAATAGAGATGAGTATTTTTGATAATACACAGATTGCATTTGCAGATAAAACAACAGACCAGTTGAGAAAAGCATACTGGATGTTCAAAGGTATTGAAAACCCTACACTAACAAACATGGGAGTTTCTATGCTGAATTTTACCGTAAAGAACAACTTTCCTTTTGTAGACGGAATTGTAAAGAAAACTTTATTCGAACAATTCTGTGGTGGTGAAACCCGCGAAGAAAGTATACAGGCGGTAAACAAGCTATGGAAGAGAGGAGTAGGTAGCATCTTCGATTATTCTGTAGAAGGTAAAGAGGATGAAGAAAGCTTTGACAAAATCTGCAATGAGATTAAAGATATTATCAAATTCTCTAAAGGTAATCCCGCGATACCGTTTGTGGTATTCAAACCAACGGCTTTCGGAAGAATAGATCTTTATGAAGAAGTTGGAAAAGGAAGAGAACTTACAACAAGCGAAAAGGAAGAGTGGGAGCGCGTAAGAACCCGTTTTGATGAAGTTTGTAAGTTATGCCATGAAAACAATATTAAAGTAATGGTGGATGCTGAGGAATCCTGGATGCAGGATGCAGCAGATCACCTTACTGAAGAAATGATGGAAAAATACAATAAGGAAACTCCTATTGTATGGAATACCATCCAGATGTACAGAACCTTCAGATTGGAATATATGGAAGGGCACTTGCAAAGAGCTCGTGAAAAAGGTTATTTTATTGGTTATAAAATTGTTCGTGGTGCTTATATGGAAAAAGAGCGCGACAGAGCCATAAGAATGGGGTATCCTTCACCAATCCAGCCTACTAAGCAAGCTACAGATGATAACTATAATGCAGGTATCGACTTTATTATGGGGCATCAGGATATTGTTTCAGCGTTCTTCGGAACTCACAACGAGAAAAGTACCGAGCTGATAATGGATAAGATGAAAGCCGCAGGACTGTCAAACGATTCATCTCATGTATATTTCGGTCAGTTATACGGAATGTCCGATAATATTACGTTCTATCTTTCCAGCTTACATTATAATGTAGCTAAATATTTACCTTATGGTCCTGTAAAAGATGTAGTACCATATTTAACACGCCGTGCGCAGGAAAATACTTCTGTGGCAGGACAGACAGGAAGAGAACTTTCTTTGATTCAGAAAGAAATCGAAAGAAGAAAGAAAAAATAAATAATCTGAAAATCTGAGATTGAGAAAATTTTCTGCTATAGAACTATAGAAGAAGTACTCACTCTCAGATTTTTTATATTTTTAAACAAAAATGATGTTTGCTCAGCTCATTTTACCATTAAATATTAAAGGAACTTATACCTATAAAGTTCCTGTTTTTTTATATGGTAAACTGGCGATCGGAATGCGTGTTGTAGTTCCTTTTGGCGGAAAAAAACTTTATACGGGTATTGTTGCTGAAATTCATGACAGAGAACCGGAAGCATTTTTACCAAAAGAAATTATTTCCGCTTTGGATAATGAAGCTATCCTGCCGGAGGAGCAACTGAAATTCTGGCAATGGGTTTCGGATTACTATTTGTGTAATGTAGGTGAAGTATACCGTTTTGCATTTCCTTCTTCTTTAAAACTGGAAAGCGAAACTTATGTAAAGAGGAATCCGGATGTAGAAGTTGATTATGAAGTGCTGGATGTCCACGAGATACATCTGATGCAGGCATTGGAAGTAAAGTCTGTGATTAATCTCCAGGAACTTGAAGCATTTATTCCCAGAAAAGAGATCATGAAGACGCTTAACAGTCTAATCGACGAGCGTCTGATTGTTATTGATGAGAAAATTAGCGAAAAGTATAAAGCTAAAGAGGTTTCATATATCAGATTGAAAGAAGGACTGCTGGAAAGCGTAGCACTCCATGAAATCCTTTCTATACTGAATAAAGCGCCTAAACAAAAAGATCTTTTTCTGGCCATTCTGGATAAAGCAACATCCGAAGATCCGTTTGTAAAAAAATCAGAACTTTTTGAAGATAAATTTTTCAGCAGTCAACAGCTAAAAGCACTTGTTGACAAAGGCTATGTAGAAGAGTTTTATTTGCAAAAAGATCGTATAGACTCGTATGACGGGGATTTGGAGCAAATAGAACAGCTTACAGATCTTCAGCAAAAAGCTTTGTGGGAAATTGTAAAGCAGTACGAAGAGAAAGATGTTGTCTTGCTACATGGTGTTACGGGGTCTGGTAAAACCCACCTGTATATTTCCAAAATAGAAGAAACGGTAGCTTCCGGAAAAAATGTATTAATGCTTTTCCCGGAAGTCGCATTGACTAAGCAGATTACCCAAAGATTAGAGAAAAAATACGGACAGTTACTCGGTTTTTACCATTCCAAATTAACCGACTTTGAAAAGGTTGAAATTTGGAGAAAGGTGAAAAATAACCAACTGAAAATTGTTCTGGGAACTCGGAATGCACTCTTTTTACCATTTCAGAATCTCGGGATGGTAATTGTAGATGAAGAACACGATTCACAATATAAAACAACAACTGTTCAGCCCTTTTTCAATGCCAAAGATGCGGCAATTGTTTTAGGTAAATTTTACAAGGCTAAAGTTCTGCTGGGCAGTGCAACACCTTCAGTAGAATCTTATTATTCGGCCTTAACCAATAAAATTGGACTGGTAAAATTAGATGAACGTTTTGGCGAAAGCAAGGTTCCTAAGATCAACCTGATTGACTTTAAAGAAGCACAGAATCTGAAAACAACCAATGGCAGCTTTACAATGCAGATGATTATGGAGATCAGGGAGCAATTGGAGCAGAAGAAGCAGGTTATCATCCTTCACAATCGCCGTGGATATGCCAATGTGATAGAATGTGAAAGCTGTGGTTATACACAATATTGTAGCAATTGCGATGTTGTGATGACTTATCATAAAGTATCCAACGAGCTGAAGTGTCACTATTGTGGTCAGAGATCAGCTGTGCCTAAGCAATGTCCATCCTGTCGTTCAGAAAATCTTACTACAAAAGGTTTGGGGATTCAGCAATTGGAAGAAGAAGTTCAGCGTCTATTTCCGGAAGCAGAAGTTGGACGAATGGATCTGGATGCTATGCGGACTAAATTTGCTTACGAGAAGTTCTTCGAAAGAGTAGAAAATCAGGAACTGGATATTATTATTGGTACCCAGATGATTTCTAAAGGACTGGATTTTGATCATGTGGATCTTGTTGTGGTTCCAAAATCAGATGCAATGCTGCATATTCAGGACTTTCGGGCAGAAGAAAGAGCTTATCAGCTTTTCACTCAGATGGCAGGACGCGCCGGAAGAACTTCGCAACACGGAAGAATGCTGCTTCAGACTTATAATCCCTACCAGACCATTTTTGAGAAATTGTCAAAGGATCCGGATCACATATACGAATACTTTATTCAGGAAAGAAACAGATTCTTATATCCGCCTTTTGTGAAATTAATTTTCATAGAATTAAAGCACCGCCGGGAAGATAAAGTAGAAAGAGCATCCCAGTTTCTAGGCTCTGTCCTAAGAAAGTATTTGCCGGAAGAATGTATACTGGGACCAGAAAAATCACAGATTTTCAGGATTAATAATTTATACCAGTATCAGATTTTACTAAAACTTCCTAAAGGAAAAAAATACAATCTGTTCAAACAATTTGTCTCTACTTCAATAGATGAATTCAATGAAATTTCAGGTTACAAAAGTGTGAAATTGAATCTCTATGTCGATTTTTAACTTTTTTTAACAAAAGTTATGAAGCTTTAGTACAGCTCACTCATTGATTAGGCATAATAATTAGTATTTTTATTTCGTTATAAGATGTGGAATATTTATATTTTTTAAATATTCAGCATTTTACATGTTTTTATAAATATTTAATAAATGAATCTAGAGAAACTTATCTCGGGGAACCTAATCCTCTTCACTTCATTTCTTTTAGCACAAACCTCTGCTCAACCATCTGTACAAACATATTATCCGCAGGTATATGCGGAGCAGCAGCTTGTGGGAAAAGAAATGACGGCTGAGAAATCCCTGTTGAGCCCTAAAATTCAGTTAGACACTGAGTTGAACAGAGTTCAGAGTGATCCCGTTCTGCGTTATGCAACATGGGGCTTCGCGGTTTATGATCCGCAAACGAATAAGATGATTACCTGCTACAACGAGAATGTACCATTGGTACCGGCTTCTACAACGAAGCTGTTAACAACCGATACAGCATATTCTCTTTTTGGAAAAAAATTCCAGTGGGTAACTCAGTTGGAATATTCCGGAGAAATTACCCCGGAAGGAGCTTTGAATGGAAATCTGTATATTATTGGTAGTGGAGACCCCAGCCTTGGAACCAATCAGGCAGGAGCAGACTCTTACTGGACAATTATCGCTAATTTTAAAGATGCTTTAAACAGGGCAGGAATCAAAAGAATTAATGGTGGAATTGTAATAGAATCAGGGATTTTTAAAACATCCGAAACAATTCTTCCGCCAAATATCGTATGGTTAGAACACAATAACTATTATTTGCCTGTAGGGAATACCCAGAACATAAATCCTCAGAACGAAAAAATGGTGGTTAAAGCCAAAAGACCATCATCCGGAGAGAAAAGCTATTTCTATATTTCGCCATATAGCAAGCAGCTGGTTTATGCAGATAAGTTTGAAGGAAATACATACTTACAAGGGAAATTACCTGATGCTCCAGCTTATCTGGCTAATAATCTTAAATCTTCTTTAATTAAAAGCGGAACGGCTGTAACGGGTGCAGTAACTACGCGTACTGTAGATACTAATCCTGAAGAAAGAGTTTTTCTTGCAGAACAAAAATCTCCGACACTGGAAGATATAATATATTTTACCAACCAGAACAGTAATAACAGATATGCCGAGGCATTGATGCGTATTTCCGGGTTTTATACCAATGGGGATCTTTCGCTGGAGTCTGGTAAAAGTGCTGTTGTAAGTCATTTGGGAGCTATAGGTTTTGACTTTGCAGGACTGAATTATGCAGATGGAAGTGGTCTTTCTAAAAGTAATACTGTAACACCTTTGGCACATGTGAAATTTTTGGCACAGCTAATGAAACAGCCCTATTTCAAAACTTATTTTGATTCATTGCCTATTGCCGGAAATTCAGGAACACTGAAAAAAATGTTCTTGTATAATGAAGCTAACGGACAAATTTTCGCCAAAACAGGAACACTGAACAGGGTGAAAACACTTGCAGGCTATATTAAAACGAGAACAGGGAAGACACTTACATTCTCATTACTCATTAATAATTATAGTGGTTCAGTCGATCAGGTAAAACGAAAAATGGAACAATTGCTGGAACCAACATTACAATTATAAAATTTTCTTAAATACATACGAAAGCCTTCTTTACTGGAGGCTTTTTTTATAAATTAGCGTCTCAAATTTAATAATATGATTAGCCCAAAATTTTTAGAGAATCTTCAAAACGAATTGGCACAGATTGATGCTGACGGACTATACAAAAGAGAAAGAATTATTACCTCTTCGCAGGATGCGGAAATAGTAGTAAATAATAAGACCTTATTAAATTTCTGCGCAAACAACTATTTAGGATTAGCGAATAATCCGGAAGTTGTAAAAGCTTCTCAGGCTGCAATGGATACTCATGGATACGGAATGGCTTCAGTAAGATTTATTTGCGGTACACAGGATATTCACAAGAATCTGGAAAAGAAGATTTCTGAATTTTTAGGAACAGAAGATACAATACTTTATGCAGCATGTTTTGATGCTAATGGTGGGGTTTTCGAACCTTTGTTTACAGAACAGGATGCGATTATTTCGGATGAATTAAACCATGCTTCAATTATTGACGGGGTTAGATTATGTAAAGCTGCCCGTTACAGATATAAAAACAATAACATGGAAGATCTGGAAGCACAATTAATAGCTGCTTCTGAAAAAAATCACAGATTTAAAATTATTGTAACTGACGGTGTTTTCTCTATGGACGGTATTGTTGCTGACCTGAAAGGGGTTTGTGATCTTGCTGACAAGTATGATGCATTGGTAATGGTGGATGATTCTCATGCTACTGGTTTCATTGGCAAAACAGGCCGTGGAACTCATGAAGCAAATGATGTAATCGGAAGAGTAGACATTATTACATCTACATTAGGTAAAGCTTTAGGTGGTGCTCTTGGTGGTTTCACATCCGGTAAAAAAGAAGTTATCGATATGCTGCGTCAGCGTTCAAGACCATATTTATTCTCTAACTCATTAGCGCCTGGTATCGTAGGAGCTGCAACTAAGGTATTGGAATTAATTTCTGATGATACTTCCAGAAGAGACAGAGTAATGGAAAATGCACAGTATTTCCGTACTAAAATGCAGGAGGCAGGTTTCGATATTCCTGAAGGAGATGCTGCTATTGTTCCGGTTATGTTGTACGATGCTAAGCTTTCTCAGCAAATGGCTGATAAGTTATTGGATGAAGGTATTTACGTAATTGGTTTCTTCTATCCGGTAGTACCAAAAGGTAAAGCTAGAATCAGAGTACAATTATCTGCTGCACATACACCTGAACATTTGGATAAAGCAATTGCTGCATTCACTAAAATTGGTAAAGAACTAAGAGTTATCTAAATTTAACTCGGTCTTAAATATATTGATCCCCACAGAAATGTTGGGGATTTCTTTATTCTATTGTTGTAGAATTGAATTATTTTACTATTTTTATTCTATTCAAGTAGAATATGAATAAGCTTTTTTCTTCATTGATTGTGTTAACTTTATTGTTCTCCTGTGGGATTAACAAAAGAGATCGTGCAAAGCAAAGGCATGGGTATTGGAATGAAACAAAACCTGCGGCCGGCGGAATGTTAACGAGTAAAGGACGATACCGGCATGGTGAACAAAAAGGGAAGTGGCTTTATTCCTTTGGAGATACTTTATATCAAAAGGACAAGATCAGGAAGAATATTATTACCACAACTTATTACTATCCGGATAAATTGCTGATGGCTAAAGGGCAGTCCAGGCTGGATATAACAAAAGATGGGAAAAGGCATTGGTATAAATTTGGACCATGGCATGAATATGATTCAAAAGGCAATCTACTTTGGATTAAATATTACAAAGAAGGCCATTTATACCAGTACCAGGAAGGAGGTATAATGAAATACGATGTGAAGAAATTTTACGGACACTAAATTTATTAATATGAATATTAAAGATCTACTACTATTGACTGTTTTAACTGTGGCAAGTTGTTCTACCAAATACAATCAATATGATGCCAGACACCAACGACATGGAAAGTGGAAAGAAACATTGCATACGGGTGATGGAGATATGCTGGCGACAGGTAAATATAGAAATGGAGAAAAAATTGGAAAATGGACCTATAAATATGGTGATAGATTATATGAAACGGAGAAATTTAAAAAAGAAACATCAGTAACCAAATCTTATCATTCAAATGGCAGATTATCTGCTATAGGAATGTCCAGAACTAATATTACTGATCAATACCGGAATTGGTATAAATATGGAGTATGGAAATATTATGATGAAAGTGGTAAATTAGCTAAAGAAATTGACTTTAATAAGGCTGCTAAAGAAACAACTAAAGAAGTTGATCAGGCAGGGAACAAAGAACTGCAGGATAATATGAAAAAGATAAATAAAGCATTGAATGGAGGATCGAATTAATTCATTTCCACCTTTTATAGATAAAGACTCAAAAATTCTGGTTTTGGGGTCCGTACCCGGAGTAAAATCTCTGGAGATGCAGCAATATTATGCACATCCGCAAAATCATTTCTGGAAGATTATGTTCCATCTGCTGGCTGAGCCTGTGACTTCTGATTATAAAGAAAAGGTAGCTATGCTTCAGCGAAATGGAATTGCAGTATGGGATACGATAGAAAGCTGTGTGAGAAAAGGAAGTAAGGATACCGATATAAAAAATGAAGAAGCAAATGACATCGCAAAACTTTTAAAAGAGTTTCCAAATATCAGGGCTGTTTTCTGTAACGGACAGAAAGCTTTCAAAAATCTTAGTAAACAGCTAAAAAATAAAGAAGTGGGGATTAATTTTTATGGATTACCCAGTACAAGTCCACTTCATACTGTCGGATTCGAAAAGAAACTTCCGGAGTGGGAACAGATTCTTCAATACCTGTAAATTTTGACGTTTCAGAATCTATAAAGCTAACCACCAGCCTTATAGATCTCAAAAGTCTGTAAGGTTTTTTGCTTTATATGTGTTATTAGAGGCCAACCAGAGAGGTTATAAAATCTTTAATTCTCAAAGACTTGACAAAGGGGTATTCGATGTCGTATATTTGCAGTCTGAAATTTTTTAACTGTAACATACGATTTTATATAAATGAAAACTTCTGATTTTAATTTTAACCTACCTGATCATCTTTTAGCTGAACACCCATCCGAAAACCGTGATGAAGCAAAATTGATGGTTTTAGACCGTAAAACTCAAACAATCGAGCACAAGCTTTTTAAAGATGTAATCGATTATTTTAACGAAGATGATTTATTTATCTTCAACAATACAAAAGTATTCCCGGCTCGTCTTTATGGAAATAAAGAAAAGACAGGTGCTAAAATTGAAGTATTCTTACTTCGTGAATTAGATCGTGAAGCTCGTGTATGGGATGTATTAGTAGATCCGGCAAGAAAGATAAGAATTGGTAACAAACTTTTCTTTACAGAAGACGAAAGCTTGGTTGCTGAAGTTATCGATAATACAACATCAAGAGGTAGAACACTTCGTTTCTTATTCGATGGTAGCTACGAAGAGTTCAGAGCTAAATTAACTGAACTTGGAGAAACTCCACTTCCTAAATACATCAAAAGAGATGTTGAACCAGAAGATGCAGAGCGTTACCAGACAATTTATGCAGAAATAGAAGGAGCTGTAGCAGCACCAACTGCAGGACTTCACTTCTCCAAGCATTTGATGAAGAGAATGGAGATTAAAGGAATCAACTTTGCAAATGTAACATTACACGTTGGTTTAGGAACTTTCAACCCTATTGAGGTAGAAGACCTTTCTAAGCACAAAATGGAATGTGAGCAGGCTATCATTACTCAGGATAACGCAGATATCATTAATAAAGCAATCGAAGAAAACCGTAGAGTGTGTGCAGTAGGAACAACTACTATGCGTGCTATCGAGACTTCGGTTTCTACAAACAGAAGACTTAGTGCTTACGAAGGATGGACTAACAAATTTATCTATCCTCCTTACGATTTTGGTATTGCAAATGCAATGATTACCAATTTCCACACACCAAAGTCTACATTAATTATGATGATCGCTGCTTTTGCAGGTAGAGATTTTGTAATGCAAGCATACGAAGAAGCTATTAAGAATGACTACAAGTTCTATTCTTATGGTGATGCAATGCTTATTCTTTAATAAAGACTAAAATAAACAGTTGGCAGTAGCAGTATTTTACTGTGCATTGCCAACTGTTTGCTTTTTTATACTATACAACTGACAATTGTCAACTCAATGAAAGACATCCGCACACTTTCCCTGGACCAGCTAAAAGAATACTTTGTATCGCTTGGAGAGAAGCCTTTCCGCGCGAAACAGGTTTATGACTGGTTATGGTCCAAAAACCTGCACTCTATAGACGAAATGACCAATCTCTCGAAGCCTTTGAGAGAAAGAATTGCACTGGAGTATACGATTAATCCGGTATCTGTAGATTTAATGCAGAAAAGTACAGACGGAACTATTAAAAACGGAGTAAAGCTACATGATAACCTGATGGTAGAAAGTGTGCTTATTCCTACAGAAACCAGAACTACTGCTTGTGTATCTTCACAGGTTGGCTGTTCATTGAACTGCGAATTTTGTGCTACAGCGAAACTAAAACGTATGCGTAATCTTGAAGTTGCCGAGATCGTGGATCAGGTAGCTTTAATAGACAGACAAAGCCGTTTATATTTCGACAGGCCGCTTTCCAATATCGTATTTATGGGAATGGGAGAGCCTATGATGAATTATAAAAACGTTGTGGAAGCCATTCATAAAATTACCAAGCCCGAAGGTTTGGGAATGTCACCGAGAAGAATTACCGTTTCTACATCCGGTATACCGAAGATGATCAAGATGCTGGCGGATGAAGAGCTAAAAGTAAAATTAGCACTTTCCCTTCACTCAGCGATTGAGCATAAGCGTAATGAGATTATGCCATTCTCGGATAAGTTTCCTTTAACCGATATTATGGAAGCTTTGCAATATTGGTATCAGAAAACAGGATCCGTAATTACTTTTGAATACTGTGTATGGAAAGGAATTAATGATGGTGATGAAGATATTAAAGCGCTGATTAAATACTGTCGACAGATTCCTTCTAAAGTTAATCTTATTCAGTACAATCCGATTGGTGAAGGTAAATACGATCACAGAAGTATTGCTGCTGAAGAAAAGTATGTTCGCGAATTGGAAAAAGCAGGTATAACTGTAATGGTAAGAAAAAGCCGTGGTGGTGATATCGATGCAGCTTGTGGTCAGCTGGCCAACAAAACAACTGAAAGTGAAGCTTAAATACCTTTTCATAGCTTTGGTAATGGCTCAGGTTTCCTTTGCACAGGAAGTCCGGACCTTAAAGCTAAAGCCTTTTGAAAAGACTCTTATCTCTGATACACTAAAAGAAAGTTCGGGTTTAACCATTATAAAAGGAAAGCTGCTAAGCTTTAATGATAGTGGTAATCCTGCCGAAATCTATGAGCTGAACCCAAATAACGGTAGCATTGGTAAAACTTATAAAACTAATGCTGTAAATATAGACTGGGAAGCAATAACCAATGACAGCGAAAATATCTATGTAGGTGATTTTGGCAATAATCTGGGAAACAGAAAGGATCTCACTATTTATAAAATTCCTTTCAATCCGGAAACTGAAAACCTGACATATACTTCCAGAATTAATTTCTTCTACCCGGAACAACAAGATTTTTCATCCAGAAACAGGAATAATGATTTCGATGCAGAAGCCATGATTTTCCTGAATGGAAAGATCCATCTGTTCACCAAAGAGTGGAAGAGCAAATCAGTATCTCATTATATTATAGATCCAACCACCGAAACCCTGCAGCCTGCACAAAAAACAGAATCTTATCAATCCGATTTTGTAGTGACAGATGCTTCTTATTATCAGGGAAAACTATACCTTATTGGCTATACTAAAGGAGCTAATATCTATTTATTATCCTGTGAAGAAACTGCCCCAGGAGTGTTTTTTAGCGGGAAAATACAGAAGTATTTTTTAGGAATGGCTACACGCTTCGGGCAAATAGAAGGGTTAACAGCTACAGAAGAAGGTTTGTATATTTCCGGAGAGCAATTCAGATTTAAAATCATTAATGCCAGACAACGATTATATTTCTTACCATTTAAAGAACTTAATTGATTATATTTGTCTTTCGAAAATTTAACATCACCCAGATTTAACCAGCGATCCAGTGGCTAATATTGTAGAGGAAATCAAAAGTCCGATAAAAGAAAACATGAAACTTTTTGAAAAGAAGTTTTATGAATCTATGAAAAGTAATGTTTCATTATTGGATAAAGTGACGCAGTTTATTGTAACCACCAAAGGGAAACAAATGCGTCCTATGTTTGTATTTCTGTGCGCTAATCTGGTAGGAGAGGTAACCGAAAAAACCTACAGAGGGGCTTCCATGATAGAGCTTATTCACACGGCTACTTTGGTACACGATGATGTAGTGGATGAATCTTTCAAACGTCGTAATTTTTTCTCTATCAATGCACTTTGGAAAAACAAAATTGCCGTTTTAGTAGGTGATTATTTACTTTCGAAAAGTGTATTGCTTTCTACAGACAACAAGGATTTCGATTTGTTGGCAGTAATCTCCAGAACAATAAGGGAAATGGCAGAAGGAGAACTTCTTCAGCTGGAAAAAGCCCGTAAGCTGGACATTACGGAAGATGTTTATTACGAAATTATCCGTCAGAAAACAGCTACGCTTATTGCGGCTTGTTGTGAAGTAGGTGTCCGCTCTAATAATGTAGATGAAGAGATAGCTCTTAAAATGCAGCAATTTGGTACTTATACCGGAATGGCTTTCCAGATTAAAGATGATTTATTCGATTATCTGAGCAGCAACATTATAGGTAAGCCTGTAGGAATTGATATCCAGGAGCAAAAAATGACATTGCCGTTAATCTATACATTGAGAACAGCTGATCCGGAGAAACGTAAATATTTTTTCGAAACGATTAAACGTTATAACAAGAAACCTAAGCGTGTTAAAGAACTTATTGAGTTTGTGAAAACTTCTGGTGGTCTTGATTATGCAATTGGTGTTATGAAGGATTTCCAACAAAAAGCTGTAGATATTCTGGATACTTTCCCGGATTCTGAAGCAAAGAAATCTTTACGTCTGATGCTGGATTACGTTATCGAACGTAAATTCTAATTTTTCTATAATTTATAAATCAAAATAGTACAATCTATTAATGTTAAGCTCTTCGGCTATGCCCAGAGTGTGACATAATAGGTTCTAAATTTAATTATCCCTGCCAAGGTTCCAAACCATGACAGGGTTTTTTATAACTTTTGGTTTGTATCAAATGCTTATTTAGAATTTAGAAATACAAATAGAGTATTTTCTATAACATCAAATTTTATCTCAATAAATTGCTGTACACAGTGTCACTCTGAGCGTAGTCGAAGAGTATTCTGATGGTCTATTATTAAATCAAATAATTTATTAGCCTTGTCAAGGTTTTAAACCTTGACATTCTATGTTAATTAGCAAGTTTTAAAAGTTAAAATATTCATATTTCATTAATAATTGAGTTGATATTGTATTTTACTATTTATAATTCCAAAAGCCTGTCTTAACAACTTATTACAAACAGCGATTAATGCCACTTTTTTACACTTTTTCTT
>NZ_LSGQ01000007.1 GCF_001675285.1 Elizabethkingia miricola | reverse complement strand
AACATTACCGGTAATTCTATTATTCTTTTCCGTACGTGAAGCTTTACTTGCTCTAGTTCTAAGCTTCTGACCTTCCTATGCAGTTTATATCGCCTATTATTCTGTGTTTTGTTGTATCTGGTACATTTCCGGCGGATCTTTCTCTCTTTTGGAGACTGTTCTACTGGAACCACCTCCGGAAATAGATCTAAAAGCTGCATGACTGCTATATTTTGAGTTTTTCTCTAATAACAAGGCGTTTAACTCTGCGGATATCATCAATAACTTGAATATTCGCAACTTCAGTCTCAGAAATTCTGATCTCCTGATACATTGGTTTCGCATCAGTAAAAATTCTTTTGCAGGTCGCCGGATCTGTTATTCCATTTGCCTCACAAATTTTCTTAGTACAATCCATTGTTGCCCCCATAACAGACAGATACGAACGTCCGAAACGGCTTGCAATCTCATCAAAACCTAATTTTTTAAGGCGCACACCTCTCTCGATCCGTTCTTCCAGGTGTGGAGATCCGGCAACGATTAAAGACATTTCATCCTCTCTTTCATTGAAAAGGTGAATGAACCAACGAAGCGCAGAATCTTTTAATTTATCTGCCTCATCAATGATCAGCTGTGGTTTAATTGTGGCTCTTTTTCTAAAGAAATCAACTACTAACATTCCTAATTTATCAATGGTAATGATTGATTTTCCGATGTCTATACCTAATTGGGTACATACTTCAGTTAAAAACTCTCTCTTTGCCCACTCTCTGCAACGGATATAGAACACTCCGTTGTCGATATTCATACTTGAGTAGTATTTTAAAGGTTCTGATTTACCTTTTCCTCCTTTATCACTGATAAACATGAATAGATTGAATCTTTTAGCATCTGAAAGCGTTTTGCACACCTTTTTAAGGTTTAAAGTTTCAGCAATCTGCCATTCGTCACTGCTGTAACCAAGTGCAGCACCAACTTTTAGCCATAGTTCAGGCGTTATCAGATCCCACTTACCATTCACCATATGGCTGATGGTAGCAGTTGAAGCTCCGGATTTGGTAGCTACTTGTCCGTAGCTACCTAACCGGTCTTTTTCTGTTTTAATAGCCTTTACAATCTCATTTTTTTGTAGATTTGTCATACTATATTAATTTTAAAATTCGTCGTGGATGTTATTTAAAACAGCATTCTCGATATCTTCTGGGGATAAGCCGTCTCCGGAAGCTTTTTTTAACGGAACCTGTATTTCTTCATGATTCCAGTAACTGTCTTCATATTCATTAACCTTCGTTTTATTGGTATAAATACCCATCATCATAGAATCTTCTCCTACATTAATGATATCCGAAAGCTCTTGCTCTTTCATTGCGTCAATCTGTCTTTCTCTTGCTTTAGCCTGGGAAAGTCTTCCAAGTTCTTTTTTAGGTCCGTGGATCATAATATCCTCGAATCTGTCAGCAGGACAAAGTGATTTTAATAGCATGTCATGTTCCTCCCATAGATATACCTGGCTTAAATCGTCAAGATCATAAGACACTACCACTTTTTTTCCGTGGTAAGACGAAATAACATCATAATAATCAGGGCTAACTTTGTATGTAATCTTAACTCCGGCGATCTCTTTAACAAAGGATCCTTTTCCGGAAAGAGTAATTTCTGTTTTTCTATCGAAAAGCATTGATGTTTGCATAGCTGAAATCCAGTTTACAAACGGCTTTTCGCTTTCCTGATGTAGTTCTTTCGGTGATTTGTGTAAACTTTCATGTTTACGGCTGTAAACGCTGTATTTGATATCTCTAAATTGCTCTACTAAGGTTTCACACTCTGTATATGCTGCAACAAGGTCAAAACCTGCCTTTTTAGCTTCTTTTTTAACTTCCTTCAGGTATTCCGGTGATCTATGAGCTGTAAGTCTGCGGGATTGGATCCCTTCACCATAATAATACTTACTACCCATTAAAATAACGCTCTGGAAAGTTCCAAACCAACGTTCAATGCCTGCTTTTCCGTTTGCATTATGTGTAATTTGAATATTAACACCCAAAGCTTCCATTCTGGCAAATAATCTCTTGATCAGATCAGTATTGTGACCAGGGAAACGGTCAGTTACAATCTCATAAGGGAGATATCCTGAAGTTTGAACTGCCATTTTTAAAGCTCTTAGATATACATCGCTGTTTTCCGAATAGTCAAAAGCATGTCCCAGAATATCACCACTCATCACATCACGTACAGCAATTACATTCAGATATCTGTCTGAGCCGTCTGCGGATCTGTGAGCAATAATATTAACCCTTGTAGAGTCAATTTGCCATGTATCACCGGCATATAAAGCATCTGCAAAAGGGATACGATCTTTAAATATTTGTGCTTTTCGACTGCTGCCGAAACGTTTTTCACCTGTTAAGAACTTAGTCTTTGCCTGTTCGAAGATCTGCATACCAAACCATCTGCGGGTTGGCTTCTTTCTGCCGGTTCTGTCACATGCATCCCAGATTGTTCTTGCAATATGTGCATCAGTATAATTCTGTGACATCATACGAAGCTGCATCGCCCAACTAAACACAACAGGATCATTGTATACTTCAGCATTTGAGTTTCCAACACGTGGAAGTCGAATGATTTCTATAATTGCATGGTCAGTATCCTCTAGGATATCCACTTTTTCTTTTATCCTAAGCGGGTTATGAGGGAAATATCTGATATCATTGACCTTTAAAATAGGTGCAATATCCTTATAAAGCTTGTTTTTAGTGCCTGGATAGTCCTCTTTTTCGTTCAAAATGAACTCTAAAGTGGCACATGCTTTAGCCAGGGCAACACGCTGAATTTCGTCAGTATCTGTGTAAAACTCCAGATAATTGCGAAAATTGTCCTTTAAAAAGCGTTTAAAGCGTATTTCAAGGCTACTTAAATCTTTACTCTTACAGACAGATCTGTACATGTCTAAAAGCGCCTCTGAATCTCCAAATAAAGAACGATAATATACCGGTTTACGATCTGGAATATTGTCTAAACAGTAATAGAACTGCCCGTTCTGCTTACCCCATCTCCAAGAACGACCAGAATCTGGCATGAAATCCTTTGCTTTAGCAAGGTCACATGCACGTACTGTTTTTTTGTATAGAGTACGCTCTTTACGTATTTGATTATCTGACACCTCACAGACTTCTTCAATCAGACGCTGAGAAAGCCAAATGCTCTCACGGCCACCGGATTGTCTTAATAATATGTCTGTAGGTTGTAGATTCATTTTTTATTATTGCTTTTTAAGCTTTGTTCCCGCTTACGACTCGAACGTAAGTGCCTGCCTGCCGGGAGAAAATCACTATATTTGAAGTTCTAACCAATAAAATATAGTAACATGAATGAATTTGATTTCGCTTTTACAGCGCTAAATTTTAAAATCGATGCTATTAGAAATGTTCTAACAGATGAACAAAAGAAGTCTGTTGATGAATTATTAAAATCATGTAAAGAACTTCTTCTTACTTACCCACTTACTGAGGAGCAGCGGCAGAAGCTGGATGGGTATATTTATGTTCCGAAAGAATCTTCCGAAACTTTGTCTGAATAGCCAGAACATTTTCCGTGGTTTGACGTTCTCTTTCGTCTAATACTTCTCGTATCACCGGTGCGAGAAGTTTTTTTAATAACTTTTTCATTTTCAAAAAATTTAATTGGAGATCAGGTAGGATTTGAACCTACATCTTTAGGGAGTACCCTTTGCGTCTTCCAGTTCCGCCACTGATCTGATTGCTACACTCTCGCAGTAGCCTCGCCCGTGTCTAGTTTAAACCTCCACAATTCCATACCCACAAACAAAAGGCTTATGCAACTAGACTATGTCTGTCCCAAGCTTCGGGTTGAGCTCAAGGGAATGTTATCTGTTTGTGGTTTGTATTTTTATGAAGAAATTAATCTTCAATTTTGAAGTTTTGAAGATTTTTAGCTTCAACAACTTCATTAAAACTCTTTATAATAAATTCAAGGTTTTCCTCGAAAATAATAGGAGAAGGAATCTTTATAAAACGCTGCCATTCATTTCTTATTAAAGCGTATCTATTACAATCCAGATACATGAAATCAGTTTGACGCTGGTGAAATTGTTCCATTGCTTTATAAGTCTTGAAAATCTTAGTTTTTAACTCCTTGCCTCCTTCATAATACTCTAGTTTAAATGAAGTAGCACTTTCAATATTTAACCTTTTCTTAAGCTTCTTCATGATGAATACTTATTTTAAGATCCCTAGATATTCACTCTGCTCATCTTCAATCTTATTATCTACGATCTGCATAGTAGAAAACAAGTGACCGAAAAGGAACATCATTCTATACTCTGTGTTGTAACCTCTATAGTAATATGGAACAACATCGATTCTGATAAACTTCTCAAGAATCCTTTTAACAAGCTTTTTCATATCTTAATTATTTTGAGTTAATTGTTTTAGGGCCTTTAGTACTTCCAAGCCTTTACCTCTGACTGGGACACGCTCCCCACGTGCAATAATGCCTACATATTTAGCAGACACTCCCTTTTGTTCACCTATGATTTGGTAAGGTGTTTTAACTGTTTTCCGGATTTTATTTGCCAGTGATTCCATTTTGTATAATTTTGTAGCATTAACACACTACAAATATAAACACTTTTATTTACAATAAACAAAATTATTTATTTTGAATGGCGATTTTATAAGAAAAAAAATAGAAGAATCTGGATTTCAGTTAGTTGAAGTTGCGAGGAGAATGAAAATTTCACCGCAAGATCTCCAGAGTAAGCTTAAAAGTAAGGATATAAAGGTATCCTTCTTGTTAAATATCGCTCAATCGATAAACAAAAATGTTTATTATTTTTTTGAAACGAAAGGTGAAAATTTTGTTACTGATGAAAATAGTAACAATAATGGTAACAATAATAGTAACATTCCAAATGTAAATAAATTGTTACCAACTGAAGCAACAAGTAAAGAAAAGCCTTTATTAGATGATAAAATCTTCATGCCTCCAGATCTCTTCACTAGTTATGATCAAGAATTTCAAAAACTAGAATCAGAAATAAAGTTCTTAAAACAAGAAAACTCTTTTTTAATAGAAAACAAACGACTACTCGAGGATAAGATAGGGCTACTTGAAGGCTATGTAAAAATTTTGGAATACAAAGCATCTGGAAAACAAACAGGATAACCTCCGTATCACATTTGATAGGAGGAAATAGTTATTTTCTGTCAAAATAGGTGAAAATGTAATTTTCTACTTCATTCAATGAATATTTAATTCGAATAAAATCCGGCAAAATTAACATGTTAAATGTTATCCGCACTCAAAAATTAACATTTGATGTGTGCATGATGATGATAAATTGTTACGTTTCTGCTCTTCAGCCTTTACATTTGGTTTTTCCCTTTAAGAATGAAGAAATTGACATGAGTTTTTATGCAAATAAAATCTCTACCAATAGATTCAAATTCGAAATTGAAAAAATGGGAGATTGTTCTTGTAATATTTTTATAAGATATACGAGTGAAGAAACATCAAATAATACTTCTAATTTTAAAGTAGGAGGATTAAGGGTAAAACAAATTGATTTTTCTGACATTACTAGTAATTATTACACAAAATATTACTACACAGTTCCTGATATAAATACACCTCAAAATCTAACTAATATATCATCTGGTATAAATTATGTAAATAATAATTTTATAAGTAAGTCAATCACTCCATATCCTTTAATGAATAATGAATATTCAGATTCAAATACAGCCACTCATTATACTATTACAAACAATATTTTTTCAGGAATATCCAATACTCTTGAATCTGTAAAATATAATAATGTTAGAGTTGTTACAGAAAACAAAGGCTTTACAGATTACCAATTCAATATCCCTCAAAACATGATTGGAAATTTTAATATTTACGAAAATTTCAGATCTGTGGATGAAGATTGGAAATACACTTTATTAACTTCAAAGAAAATATACAATAACAACAGTAAATTGCAGTCTAACACAGTATATGAATATGCATATGATACCGTTAAAAATAGTTTATCTGCCAATAGCAGAGAAGGATTTATCAATTTTGATATATCATTAAGCCCATATGTGTATGGTACAGGAAGTATTTACACAAAATATAAAGTAAACTATAAGCTTAGTAACTATGCAAACTCTTTTATTAAAAATATAAAGGAGACAACATCCAATTATTTTTCTTCAGGTCATATTCAAGATATTATTTCCAGAGAATATAATAGTAACATCAATGATCCTTTAGTATTAAAAGATGAAACAAATAATCTTGGAGGAACAAAACAAAAGAAATCATATACTTATCCTTTTGAAACAGGAGTATTAAAATTAGTCAATGCAAATATTCTTACCCCTCTATTATCAAGTAACTTTAATGTCACAGATAACGGTGAAAAGATAATTTCAAAATCAGAAAGTAAATATGATGATCCTAATAATCTTTTTCCAACTTCTGTTTTATTATACGATTTACAGAATAATTCAGGACAAACTGAAATAACTTATGACCTCTATGACAACAAAGGAAATATTCTTCAGTATTCGGTAAAAGGAAAACCTGTAACTGTTATTTGGGGATACAATCAGACACAACCTATTGCTAAGATCGAAGGTGCTGCTTACAACCAGGTTTCTGCTTATGTATCTGCTATTATTACCGCTTCGGATGCAGATAACACACAGGGAACTGATCAGTCTGAACAGACTTTAATCGGAACATTGGATATTCTAAGAAACAATACCGCATTGTCTGCTTATCAGATTACAACTTATACTTATAATCCATTGATAGGAGTAACGAGTATTACCCCACCTTCAGGAATACGTGAGATCTATAAATATGATTCAGCCAACAGACTGGAATCGGTAAAAGATGTAAACGGAAACTTACTGAAAGAATATCAGTACCGATATAAGAATTAAGTACGAAATCGGAAGTTAGAATTACGAAGTACGAGGTGCAAAATACTGAAATTAAGAGAGAAAAAAGCAGGTTGGTACTTTCATCACCAGCCTTCTCTTTAATTAGAAGTTAGAAACTAGAGGTTAGATTTTAGAAGCCAGCCCCTATAACCTTATAACTGAACCTTTGGTAGTTCTTATTACTAACCTTTCAAAAGAAACATTTTTTTTAAATGCGTCAAGTTTTGGCGTCACCAATCAGGACATTTGCTTCAAGATAAGAAGTTAGAGGTTAGACTTTAGAAGTTAGACATTTAATGTCCGGACTTATAACTTATTGCTTCTTTTCTAACCTCTATAACTTCTTTAACCTTATAACTAATTAGTCTTATAACTTAAATCCCTACAACTGAATCGCTGAAAAACAAAAACACAAAAAATCGCAAAAAGTAATTATTAATCTTTAAAAACCAAATCGTTATGTTTAAGTTCAAACATTTTTATACCATGGGTATTCTCATGGCAGGGACTCTTTCATCCCATGCCCAGATTATTCTCACCAATCCGGTAACGGAGCAAAATAAGTCTGTTACTGATCCTTACAGCATCAGGCTCCTGCCAGGGTTCAATGCCGCTTCACCTGCCGTCAATAGCTTCAGGGCTTCTCTGGGAGCTTCTTCCAACCCCAACCCTACGCCAAATTATGAGTCTCCAAATCCGACAGCTTCCATATCGGTGAATGAGAATTACATCTACTCGCGTACTTATCTGGCACCTCGCTCTTCCTCAGATCCTGCTGCTCCTCAGCAGCAGAGTATCTCCTATTTCGACGGACTCGGCAGACCCAAGCAGGAGCTTTCTATTAAATCCACACCCAATGGTCAGGATTTAGTATCCGACATTCCATATGACAATTTCGGCCGTCAGGTACAGTCCTGGCTTCCGGTTCCAATGAACACTCTAAATGGAAATATCCAGTCCGGTGTTCAGACAGCCGCTTCTGGCTATTACAAAAAAGCTGATGGATCTACAGATCCATTGGCTTATGGAGAAAAAACACTCGAAAACTCTCCTTTGGACAGAGTACTCGCTCAGGCTGCTCCTGGTTCTGACTGGGATGGTAAAAAAGTTCAATATCAATATCAAGCCAATGCTGATGGTGAAGTCTACCGTTATACCACCAGTACTTCCTGGAGTAATAATGCAACAGTTTCTGTTCTGGGTTTAAGTGGTACCTATGGAACCAATAGTTTGTACAAGAATGTCATTACCGATGAAGATGGAAATTCAACAATAGAGTTTAAAAACGGACAGGGACAAACTCTTCTGGTTCGGAAGAATGATGGCTCTCATGATATGGATACTTATTATGTATACAATGAGTACAATCAGCTTGCTTTTGTTATTCCACCTTTAGCCATTCACAAAGGTGTTGATGCTACACTCCTTAATGAGCTGGCTTATCAATACCGTTATGATGGTCAGAACAGACTCGTGGAAAAGAAGCTTCCGGGAAAAGACTGGGAGTATATGGTCTATGATAGGCAAGACAGACTGGTATTAACCCAGGATGGGAAACTCCGCCAGCAGAATAAATGGCTTTTTACCAAGTATGATAAATTCGGAAGAGTGGCTTATACAGGATTATTGGACAGTGCTCCGGGAAGAGATGCCCAACAAAGCAATATGGTTAATTTTGGTGTTAATAACGAAGAAAGAAGTACTACAGGTTTTGCACAAAACGGAACAACTATTTATTACAGTAGTTCAGCCTACCCTGTTGGTAACTTTACTCTGTTAACCGTTAACTATTATGATGAATATCCACCGGGAAGTCCGGCTGTGTTCAATGGTGCTTCAGTTCTGGGTTCTGTTCCGGTAAACGGAAGAAGTACAAAAGGTCTTCCGGTCGCTTCTATGGTGAAGAATATCGAGGATAATGGCTGGACAAAATCCTATACCTGGTATGATGATAAAGCAAGACCTGTATCCACAGAATCTCAGAACCATCTTGGTGGTTATACCAGAACAAGTTCTGTATTAGCTTTCTCAGGAGTACCCACCAGTACAACAACCTATCATAAAAGAGATGCTTCATCCGGGGAAGTGGTCATGAAGGAGGATTTTTCTTATGATCATCAGAATCGTCTGGTAAAACATACCCATCAGGTAAATGGTGGTCCTGTGGAAGTTTTGACGGAGAATATCTACAATGAGCTGGGACAATTAGAATCCCGAAACATTGGAAATGGTATTCAGTCCATCAAAAACGAATACAACATCCGGGGGGCTTTAACCAAAATGAATGATCCAAAGAATCTGATGAATAAGCTTTTCGGGTTTGAACTGAAGTATATTAATCCAGCAGGAACTTCTAAAAAGTACAATGGCAATATTGCGGAAACTGACTGGGCTACACAAAGTGACGGAACATTAAGACGTTATAGCTACCAATATGATGGAGTAAACCGTTTAAAAGAAGGTAACTATTCGGACAATGCCGGAGCTGCCAGTGGATCTTATGCGGAGAAGTTGAATTATGATCTGAACGGAAATATTACGGGATTGCAAAGAACCGGTCAGGGTGCCGGAGTAATGGATCAGCTCAGTTATACGTATGATCAGTCCGGAAACAGTAATAAACTAATCAGAGTAAATGATGCTTCGGGAAATGCAGCAGGTTATCCGGTAGGTGGAAATACAATTGCTTATGACATTAACGGCAATATGGTGAATCATCTGGATAAAGGAATTTCGAATATTGCTTACAATTATCTGAACCTGCCAAGCAGTATTACAGCTTCTATAGGGAATACAGATTATGTATACCGCGCAGATGGATCTAAAGTCAGAAAGGTATTTAGGGGTAAAACAACAGATTACCTGGATGGATTCCAATATGAAAATGGTGTATTACAATTTGTACCAACTTCGGAAGGTTATTATGATCTTACCAAAAATAAGTATATTTACAATTATACAGATCACCTTGGAAATGTAAGATTAAGCTACACTAAAGGTGCTTCTGGTGGAGCGGAGATCATTGAAGAAAATAACTATTACCCGTTTGGATTAAAACATCAGGGATATAATACAAGCAGTTTAGCTAATAATGCGTATCAGTATAAGTATAATGGTAAGGAACTACAGGAAACAGGAATGTATGACTACGGGGCAAGAATGTATATGCCGGAATTGGGACGTTGGGGTGTGGTGGATCCGCTGGCGGAACAGTATCAGCTAATGTCCTCTTATCATTTCACTGGAAATAACCCTATTATGATGATTGATTCTAATGGTATGAACTATGATGATTATAAATTAAACCAAGATGGAACAATTGATTTAATTACTAAAACGGATGATAAATCAGATACCTTATATGCAACTGATAAAAATAATAATGTGGATAAATCAAAAAGTGTTACAGTAGAAAAAGAAAAAGCAAGTGATGGGAGTATTATTAAAGATTTAGCAAATAATACTGTTAATAATATTGCTAATTTTCCAAATGGTGTAAGCTATGGTAGTACAAACAATGCAACTGATGCTTTTAGCGTTTATACTTTTGCCGCTAAAAACTCTAACGTCGAATGGGGTATGAGTGGTTTCTATAATAATAACAACTGGTCTTTCTCTCTATATACTGCCCACATTTCAGATTTAACACCTGGAGCGTCTTTATTACCAAATTTAGGATCTCTTGCTTTTTCTATTCACTCACACAAAACAAGAAATTCGCCAAGTGAACACGATCTAATTCCTGATGATTATGATGCTGCAGCTACAAAAAATCAAGCGTATAGTAAGTTGACAGGTAATAAAAAGTCAGAAAACTACCCATTAGATTTTATGTTGCACGCACCCAATCAAGGAGGAATGACACTTTGGAAATACTGGGCAATTCCAACAAAAAAGAATGGAAGAGAAATTAATGCTGGAGGTGAAAGAAAAATCGGACCAATTAAATCGTTAAACCTTAAAACTTTAGGATATTGAAAACATTAATTTATTTTGGAACTATATTGCTCTTATTTAGCTGTGCTGCTAGATCAGCAATTATGAACACAGGAATTTTTGAAAGCAATAATATGAATAAACTTATTAACGAAGCTACTCTTGAGTTGTATGAAAGCAAAAATATTGATAGTTCTTTTTATATTCTTCAAAATAGAGATAGCTTAATAATTCTAGAGGCATCTCCTATAAATATCAATAAAGCTTTATTATATATTGAAAAAACAGGATGTATAAAATTTGCTCAAAAGAATTTTATAGTTTCAAAGCCATATCAGGCAAAGTATAATATACTTAAAACAAGAATAGACATTAAGCCATGTGATATCTTAACGGTGCCCTATAATGATAACTTCGAAGCTAGGGCAATTAAAGGAATTATTTACAAAATAACTCCTTCAAAAACAGATTATAATTTTTCAAAATCATTTAAAGGGGATGTGTCATTCTTATTTAAGAATAAAGAAAAATACAATTATAAAATAATTAGAGACAATTCAACGGAACCTGGGTATAAGTAAATAGCCCACAGCCCCCGCCCCCCTGCTAGTGCGAGCCTCCGGCTCGTGACTAACAAAATACTTATCAAGCTGCCTTTTCTGGCAGCTTATTTTTTAAATATAGTATATTTATATTGATGCGAGCGAGACGCTCGCACCAGCGGGGAATCCTACAAATACAGAAACTGGACACATTTTGAAGCTTATAACCGTAGATCAGGACAATTTGTAGGAACGTTTTCCCGTGGTTCGTTTATACCTCCTTTTCCCAGATTTTAAACATATAGAATTGTTTTAAGATCTTACCCTCCTTTACCGATTAATACTTGGTTGTATCTTGCCCACTTCTTATACGGAGGTGGGTATTTTGTTGTCGTATTATGTTAAGTTGGCAATGATTTACGAGAAACCGTATTTTATTATTAAAATATTATTCTATATTTAACACAATAAATTATAAAAAATACATTTTATGAAGAAAAATCTATTTCACCCCTTGTTATGGGGCGTCTTAATTTTGTCTACATTATCTTCTTGTCGTACGGAAGATGGTGCAATAACTCAAAAACAAGTAGAAGATAAACGATTTGCGGTATTTGTTCCTAAGTCTGGAAAATCGGTTAATTATGCTGATGGTTTTGCTTTTCTAATGAAAAGATATGATGGTTTACATAAAACTAATTTATCTGGTATTAATAATAAACCAATAATTGGAACGATAGCAAATGCAGATAAAACCGCTTCTATCACTCAAGATGGACAATCCTATGTTGAGTTTAATGTTAAATCCCAAATTATTACAGAACAAAATGGAGATAAGTGGATTGTATTTCCAAAAGTCCAAGGAAATAGAGTTATTGGGCTAGTATCTGCAAGCCTTACTGAAAAAGGGACTTATGTGAGATACCAGAATTATAATGAACAAGATGAGTTGTATAAACTAAATGTAGTTGCGTTTCAAGAATCATTAAACAAGTTTCAACAGAAATTTAAAGTTTTGGCACTTAGTGCAAGCATTAATCCAGTTGCAGGATTTGGATGTAGAAAAGAAGATGGCGAATGGACAGACTGTGGTATTGATGAAGTTATTATTACTGTTCCAAGACCTAATCCGGGAACAACAAACCCATCAGGACCAGGTGGCGGTGGTGGAGGTTGCCAAGAATATGCTAATTGTATTGCACCAGGAGAAGGAGGAGGTGGTTTTATAGAACCTTTACAAGACCCTTGTAGCCGTGCACAACGAGCTTTATCTGCGGCTAATGTAAAGAGCGCTATACAGAACTTGAAAGACAGAATGAATGATCCAAATAGGCCAAACAACAATGAACAGTTACATGTAATAAAAAAAGATGGAAATACAGATGTGAAAGAAGGAAAGCAGGATCATGTTGAATTCTCTCCTGATATTTATACCAAGGGATCAGTACACAATCATGATAAATTAGGCTATCCAATGTTTCCTCCACATGACATTAATTCGTTTATAAATACCGCAAGAGTGCAGAATTATCCACCAGATCCAAATGATCCAACAGATAAAACTGGGGAAGCTTTCTTAGGAATTGTAACACCAGACTATAACTACTTTATGATATTTAATGGCACGAAAGATGATATACCTCCTATGTATGGAGCAGGTGTTGTTAACGGATATCAGACATCTTTTAGGAGAGATATTCAAGATATGCAGATGCATAATGTTAAAATAACTGATCAAGTTTTGCAAAAATTATTTTTTGATTATTTAGATAAAATGGGACTGAGTGGGAAAGTAAGTTTAATAAAACAAATAAATGGCAATAATTACCCCATAACTAAGAATTCAGATGGAACAATAAATAATAACAATACCAACCCTTGTAAAAATTAATATAATATGAAAAAGAATATAATAATATTGACCGTTTTTTTATCAATTTTTTGCATAAAAGCTCAAACAATTTCAATTTCTTCTTATGTTGGACAAATACCTAATGGAGCATATTTGAAGGATATAGATAATACTTTACCATTATTTACCGGAACATGGATTGCTAATTTTGAAGGAAAGCAAGTAACATTAAACATATCTGACAAAATAGAAAATCACCCTTTAAAATTATTGAATACTAACTATTATAGTGATGTTTTATTTATGAGATATACCATAACAGATTCCAATGGAAATCAATTAGCTAGTACGATGAATAATGCGATTACAACTTCGAATATTATAAGTACATATACTTCTTCAGATAAAAATAGTGTAGCTTTTGATTATAAAGGTGAAGAATGTGGTATAGGTGAAGGTTATATTGTATTAAAAAAAATAGATAGTAATCATGCTAAATGGGAATATCATTCCACAGGTGGATTAATTGATCCAAATCAATGCCCTAATTATTCAGATAACATCAAATCGTACATCCCTAGAACACTTGATTTAACTTTTACTAAACAATAATTTTAAAAATAATTTAAGTACTTCCCCTCTTATATTGAGGGGATTTTTTTTGTTAAAACACTGCACTGATCGTATTTTGATCTTAAGTTTTGTTAATACTGTATTATATACTACCTATTTATTTAATTATGGGGTAATTTTTTATCTATATTCGGCGTCCTTTTTGAATTGTTAAAAAGTGTTAATAAAACACCACATGAAAAAGTATAATCAGCTGACTATTGGGCAAAGGACAATTATATCCTTCCTTATTAAAAAAAACAAATCTCAAAGTTACATTGCCAAAGAACTGGGCGTACATCCCTCCACTGTATGCAGAGAGCTAAAGCGTAATAAAACCTCAAAGGGGCGCTATAATTATAATTTAGCTCAATCCTTTTCAGAAGATCGCAGGGTATCTAAAAAACGATACAGGAAGTTTACAGAAGAAATAAAAGCTTTTGTAGAAAGAAAGATTAAAAAACGTTGGTCTCCTGAACAAATAGCAGGTTATTGTCGTGCGAATTCTATTCCGATGGTTAGCCATGAAAGAATCTATCAGTATGTTTATACTGATAAGCTAAACGGAGGTAGCTTGTGGACGAATTTAAGAACACAGGTAAGACAAAGAAAAAGCAGAACCCGCAAAAGACAGAATAGATTTATTGCCAATAAACGTATGCTTTCCGAAAGACCTAAAATTGTTGAGTTAAGAGAAAGGTATGGAGACTGGGAAATAGATTTGATTTCAGGAAAAGGACATAAGAGTTTTGCAGTTACTGCTGTAGAGCGTAAAAGTGGTTTTTCTCTTATTCATAAAGTAAACAATAAAAAGGCATCTACAGTTAAGAAAGCAGTTATTAATATGTTAAGTCCATATAGAACAAATGTATATACCATTACCAGTGATAATGGATTAGAGTTTGCGGAACATCAAACGATAAGCAGTAAGCTTGAAGCGGATTACTTTTTCTGTGATCCGTATAGTAGTTGGCAAAGGGGCTTAAATGAGTATACGAATAAACTTTACCGCCAGTATATACCAAAGAAAACCTGTATAAAAACCATAGAGTACAAAGACCTGATAAGCTACCAAACAGCCCTAAATAATAGACCTCGAAAAAAGTTAGGATACAAAACTCCAAGTGAAGTTTTTTATCTATATTTGACCACTGAAAAATTGCACTTCAAACTTGAATCTGCCTCTCATATAATAATAATTCACCAGAGGGCAACGGAGTACATGACTTCGATATAAAGATTAATAAAAACGGAAATTCAATTTATTATGATGCTAATAAGGAAAAAACATACAAAATTAATTTAGATAATACATTAATTAATTGGATAAATCAAAGTGTTAAAAATGAAGATAAGTCTCCTAACAAAATAAGTTTTTCAAAAAATGAAGCTCCCTTAGTCAGTTATGCAATTATAGTTTATAAAAACAAGAAAAGACACTTTATTTATGGAGAAGATATAAATAGGGATTCAAACATTAAACTATTATTGACAATTGTTTATTATTCCTTATTTCAAAAAGAAAAGACACTAATTAATAAAAAAGAAATTTTTGAATCACTTGAGTTACTAAATAATTATGCAAAAAAATCTAAAAATGGAGTTACCAGAATACCCCCACCTCCAATTAAAAAATGAAACTTTACTATATAGCCAACAATGAAGCGGATTTGTATTCTGCTGTGACAAATGAGTAGAAAAGGTTGCCTCGCTAGCGCGAGCCACTGGCTCGTGGCAAATACAAAAATACTTATCAAGCTGCCTTTTCAGGCAGCTTGTTTATATTAAAAGGCTATATTTATGAAGTACTAATCAGATACTAAATCCAGCATAGAAAAAATAATGAATATTAAATTCCTTTTTATTGTTTTCACATTATTATTAATGTCTTGCGATAATGATTATAGTTATGTTTTAAAAGATCCAAATGCCTCTAAAAATGGATATGTTATTAATATGGAAGATCATAATACGAAGTTAACTATTGCTACTTTGTCTGGAAACATGAAATTTTATTTCTTAAAAAAAGAAGGTGAATTTTATCGTACAGATTCTTCTTTCTCTAAAGATAGTTTAGAACATAGAGTGTCATTATCTACCATTAAAGAATATAAATTGTCTCGTGGTAATAACTTTATCGGTGACAGCATAGTTATAAAGAGAGAAGGAGATCACTATAAAAGTATATTCAAATTAATAGACAATAGATATACTGATTCTGGAGATTTAGTTTATGAATATTATTACGACAGCAATTATAAAATTTATAAAATAGTTTTTAATTCAAAAATTTATACAAAATAATACCCTCTCAATAACTTACTACTCGTGATTAATAAAAAAACCTAACGAGCTGCCTTTTCAGGCTGCTTATTTTATGTATTGTATATTTACAATAGTGCAAGTTATATATCTTTAATGGATACAAAAACACAAAGACAATCTTAAAATAAATTTAGAATGAATTTTTTAAAATTTGATATCAACATACTTTTAGTATTTATCATACTTACCTCTTGCTCTAAGCCCAAATCAAATGTTCAAATCAATGACATATTTATTAGAGAAATTTCTGAAATTGACAGGCAAAATAACTCAAACATAATTTCCACTACCCCTTCTGCTGCAATTCAATTAGTATTTGTAAAATTAAACAACGGTAATATATATGCAACTAATGGATTAGAATTACATAACATTTATGTTGATAACTATAAAAAAGAATACAATACTTATTATTCTTTTTTAAAACCTCTTCTTTGTCAAGAGTCAGTATTAAAATCTGGTCAAATATCTAATGAAAGAAAATATCCTATTTTTCAGATAGATGATAATATTATAAAAAATAGTTTTTCAGATCTTGAAAAAAAATATTTAGAAAAACACAAAGATATTTTTTTATTTTACCCTGGAGATTATCCTTTAAATATAAGATATACCATCTTATACAAACTATATCTATCCAATTTCCACATCACTTTTGATGATTATAGTGGAAGCTTCAGAATTACTAAAAACAGATAATATTGATTCTCCACTTTCACTAATCTAAAATACCTAACAAAGCTGCCTCTTCAGGCAGCTTTTATTTATAACCAAATTCCAATTTCACCTATCCAATGGAAAAGTCGCTATACAGCGTACTGATACAGCTTCGGACTTTGTAGCCCATGGATAATTATTATTAACAGGGTGCATTTCATAAAGTGCCCACTGTACAGCCTGAGTAGTATTACCAAAATTAGGCGTAGCACTCCAGAAGCCACCCCTCTCCCCTCTGGAGAGCAAGGTTCCGTCTGATGCACTTCTATAACCACTAAAAGGAACCGTCATCTTAATGCTTGGATCAAAAACACTAGTCAATACTTTAGCCGCAGAATAATTCGTTGCTGAATTCTGAACTCTACCCGCTGTCGACTTATTTGTTCCCTTATCCAGAGCATTGATTTCTCTGTTGGTTGGCAAACGCCATCCGTCCGGACATGGATCGTTAGCTGTTTTTACAGCGACTAAGAAACTCCCTGAATTCCAAGCATCATTAGGAGCACTGCTAATATCCCATTTCGAAATTGAATTCGCGGGTGTTGTCACATTTGCTGCTGCAGTTTTCTTGCCAAACTGATAATAGTCCCCGTTTATCTGTTGGGCAGGTATATCCGGATCCGCCATCAGATCGGCACCAAGATTATGACGCATCCATATCATTCCGCTTAAACGTACTGCCTGATATCCCCTGTAAGAAAGATATTTATCATTCGGCTGCAGAGAAATTTTCAGATTATATCTTACACCTGGTGTTATATTCAGATCGTTTAGTGTAATATTCTGCAGGCTTACAGGAGTATCGTTCTGATGTGTCATAAGAATCGTCTGAATTGTAAAAACACCGTTGGTAACCTTGTTAGTGTTAATATATACAGGATCAGCCTTTACACTTTTTGAATTAAGTACCGGAAAATTAACAACTCCTCCATCTGCAGCCTGCTGCTCGGGTACTATACTACCGTTGTTCATTAGCATTTTTGCTTTATTATGATGCGGAGATATACTGACTCCCTGAAGATTAGTAATATTATACCATTGGGTTGGTGTTGCATCCAGGTAAACGGTGATCTGACTAAACTGATGAGAAAAAACAACGTCCAGATAATTGGTATTGTTTCCAGTGATCTCCATTGTTTTGGAAAAATACATCAGATCACTGCTTCCCGGTATTTCTTCTACAGAAGCCGAGGATAGTGTTTTATTGGCCTGATCCAAGTATGTAACAGAAGGCAATACCGATTTTGAACCAATTGAATAGACTACAAATGTATAAGTATAGCCTCCATTTAGCCCTGTAATTGGAGACGCATTCCGTTCCTCCCCGCTTACATAATCTTTTTCGGTTATATACAGACCATTTCCATCGTATACAACAACTTTGTATTTAATGCCATACCCTAAATTATTCGATTCTTTTAAAGGAGGTAAAGCAGCTTTCAGGGAAGCCTGAGAAGCGTCGAATGACTGAGAATTATCCGGAGACAGAACAGCAACCAATTTATAGTCCTCATTTAGTGCTAAAACCTGCTGTTGTTCTTTTGTATTATTTATTTTCAGATTATTCGCTGTGGCCTGTGGACCTAAAATTCCTTCCTGAATAAAGCCACTGCCTAAAAGATTAATTCTGACGCTGGTTTCTCCTGTGTTTACTGCATCGCCCGAACTTCTGCATGAAAGCACAGACAACAATACACAACCAGTTATTACAGATTTCACAAGTAGTTTTTCAATCATTTAATTTGTATTTTATTTTTAATCGTCTTCTGAAATACAAGTTATATGATCTGTTTTTTGCAGTATATTTCTTCTTTGGAGCAGCTAGCTCCTCATCTGCAATTATATATCTTTTGTAGGTATAAAAAGAAAAATGTTTCAGCAAAAAAATACAGAATTTAATCTTATAATTTTTTCAGCTAAAACACATAGATTCCATCATTTCAGATCACTTCGTACTTGTATATTCTTTACAAAAATACAATTTCTGATTATTTATGGCATTTTTACGGTGTTGTATGAATGAAATATAATGATTCCTATACTTCAGAGCTACCCTACAAACTCCATCGTATACAATACTTGTATTGCAAAGAACAATAATGTAAAGAACCAGACGATATATGGGTGATACCGGAAGTTCTCCTTAAGAATATGATGCAGCGCTCTGACTAACTTAATCACGCCAAGCCCTCCAATCGCTATAGTTATTAAGCAAATTACAAGAAATAAGTATTCCTTTATCCCTACACTGCCAGCCAGATTAAAATGCTGTATATAATCATCCACATTTACGGTCTGCCCCAGAAACATCATTGAGAAAGTAAATAAAAAAGCTGGTGTTGAAGTATAAACAGTGGTATATATAAAAGAAAATAAAAGCGTCCGGAATGTTATGGTATTAACTTTCTCTCTTTTATACCAAAGCAAAACAACACTAAAGAGGACAGCCGTAAAATTATTGATCAGAAAAATAAATAGTGCCTTCTCCACCATACTCACTCCTTTAATTCTGGAAACAAAATTCTGTTCACCGCCATAATCCATTAACAATATGGAAACGATAACAGATGTATAAACCGATAATTTTATTGGAGACAGATAATCCTTGAAACGCTCTGTTTCTTCCTTTTCCATTTCGTGTACTGAAAGATCATAACATCGGGCAGACTTCTGAAACAATTTAAAAATAGTTACCGGAACCAGTAATATTTCAATAATAATCTGTAAACAAAGTTTCTCGAAGCTGTCGATTAGTTTTTCAAACATTTACACCAAATATTAAAAAGTTTATTATGCAATTTAATTAAATTTATGAAAGGCATATAAATATATTTTTAAGAATCAGAATCTTATATTTCTAAAAAAGAATAAACAGCTATCATCAATATGATAGCTGTTTATTTATTCTAATATTTTTACTTTCAAATTCTTTTACAGATGCATTCCTCCTGAGACTTCGATTCTTTGTCCATTGATCCAGCGTGCGTCTTCTGTACATAGAAATGCTATAACACCGCCAATATCATCCGGAACTCCGGCTCTTCCCAAAGCTGTAAGTCCTGCAACAACCTCATT
This sequence comes from Elizabethkingia miricola, assembly GCF_001675285.1. Classification (GTDB taxonomy): domain Bacteria; phylum Bacteroidota; class Bacteroidia; order Flavobacteriales; family Weeksellaceae; genus Elizabethkingia; species Elizabethkingia miricola. The sequence goes on along the minus strand of NZ_LSGQ01000007.1, from coordinate 312,075 downwards.
AACTTTCTCATTATCGCGAACAGTTCCGCCATTAAAATCTGTTCCCACAGCACCCGGAGCAACGATATTCACTCTTATTTGTCTTTGCCCAAGTTCCAGGGCCCAAATTCTGGTAACCACTTCCATAGCACCTTTCACACTTGCATACATAGATGTATTTGGATGAGAGAAACGTGCAAGCCCCGATGAGATATTGATAATACTGCCACCATCATTCAGATATGGCAAAAGTTTCTGTGTAAGGAAATAAACACCCTTAAAATGAATATTTACCATTGTGTCAAACTCATCTTCTGTAGCATCTACAAATGCAGTATGTCCGCCTGTCCCGGCATTATTTATCAGGAAATCAAATTTAGCAAGACCATATTCATTTTGAAGATATGTGGTTAATTCAGTTACAAAAGCATCAAACTCTTTTGTATTTCCTGTATCAATTTTTAATGCCTTTGCTTTTCTTCCAAGTTTTTGTATCTCTTCAACAACTTCATTAGCCTTCTCTTCATTGTGGATATAAGTGATAATTACATCAATACCTTTTTGTGCAATTTTTATAGCAGCATTACGCCCTAAGCCTCTGCTTCCGCCTGTTATTAAAGCTATTTTACTTTGTGCCATTTTTATATTTTTTGATTAGTGAAACAAAATTACAGAAGTATATACCTCGTGATATGGTGAACGTTTAAGTATTTTTCTGTCTAAACTTGGAACGATATACCGATGGCAGCATTCCGGTGTGCTTTTTAAAATATTTTGTAAAATTTGTAGGCTCATAGGTAAGTTTGAATGCAATGTCAGCAATTGACAAATCAGTTGTTGCCAGCAATTCTTTTATAAGATCTATGGTTTTTTCATTGCATATATCACATGGCGATTTTCCGGTAGTTTCTTTAACTGTATTACTCAAATGAGTTGCATTGATGTGTATTTTGTCTGCTATTTTATGAATATCCAGGTATTCATCAGTAACACCATTTATTAATTCATTCAGATTATTTTGAATAAGCTGATTGAATTGGGCAACTATTTCTTCCGGTCGGCTAGTTTTCATTTATTGTCTTTTTGTTTGTCTAATTTCGATAAAATAAACTTAATAAGGAATATAAATAAACAGACCGGAAGAAATTCTTCCGGTCTGTTTATTTATTATTTTTTTCTATTTTGGCAATCCTTTTCTCAGTGCCTCATTAGCTCTTTTAACTGCTTTCTTTTCTTTCCAGTCCATATACCTCTTTTTGTAGCGGGACTTCATAAAGTTATCAAATTTACGCTGTACGGTAAGATTCCACAGAGAATGCGCTTTTATAGCCCAACTCTTATCCCATGCACGAAGTGAAATAGAGAAAGATCCATCCAGATATTTCATCCAATGCCACCATCCGGTTGGCATAAATAAGGTATCACCATGTTCCAGGAAACACTCTATTCCTTCAATACCATCTAATGCCGGGAATTTTTCAAAATCAGGATTTTCTATATCATAATCTTCCAATGCATAAGTTGCATACGGAATCTGATACAAACGATCTTTCCATTTGTATTCAAAAAGCATCACATGTTTTCTTCCGTTAAAATGCGTATGGAAAATATGCGGCATATCAATATCATAATGCAGGAAAGTTACCGATCCTTTACCACCGAAGAACATGCTCGGATATTTATCCAGAAAACCTCCCATAAGATCTTTAGGAGAGATATAATCGTTCAGTAGTTTCGGGGCAAATTTTATAGGATCAAAGAAGAAGATTCTAAGATCTGTTGGTTCACGCTGAATAAGATCTATATAATCACCAAACTTCATTTCTGCAGCAGATGCATTGATTGGAGCTGCAGGATCCGCTTTAGAGCTATCATATAAAGGAACTGTTACATCCCCTACTACTTCTTTTACATAATCCATGGTCCACTTTTGGTATGCGGGCCATTTTTTAGCCATATTTTTTATAACCACAGGCTTACGCGGCTTCAGGTATTTTTCACGAAAATCTTCCTGAGAAATGTCGTCTACAACATCAATCGGCTTGAGGATTATTCCCATTTAATTTAATTTAAGTGCTAAGGTATTAATTTTTAAGATACAAAAGTGAAATAAAAGTAATTTATTTAGAACTATTTTAAATAACAAACATATTACTATCCATCTCTATTTAACCATCTTTTTGCATTCACCAAATGCAAATTACATAAAAACAAAAAAACCACCTTTTTAGGTGGTTTTGTGGTTTCTCCAGGAATCGAACCAGGGACACATGGATTTTCAATCCATTGCTCTACCAACTGAGCTAAGAAACCATTACTACAAAAACGTATAATTTCGTTTTTAAAGTGGTGCAAAAATACACATATTATCCATATTACGCAAGCTTTTATTTCAATTAGTTGATCTAAATTAATCAAATAAGCTTTAAATATTTATCGAATTTCCAATATTCAACTGTAAGTGAAAACATTAGCAATATATAACCGAAAATATTCATGGAATATTTTTAATAAAATTACCCGAATGGAGTATGTACTATTAAAAACAAAAAAACCACCTTTTCAGATGGTTTTGTGGTTTCTCCAGGAATCGAACCAGGGACACATGGATTTTCAATCCATTGCTCTACCAACTGAGCTAAGAAACCATTCACTTTAAAACCCCGATTATATCGTTGTTTTTTAGTGTTGCAAAAGTACATACATTATATATACCATGCAAGTTTTTTTATTACTTTTTTTGAAGAGATGTATGACATTACTGATTATCAGTACATTTTTTTTCTCCCAAATTTTTATAATATTCACTCATTTCCTCCAAAACAGGCTTAATCGTGCTTTCCGGAAGATCGCTGATTCGGATATACATTAGCCCATCTATAGCATCATTGAAGTTAGGGTCTACATTGAAAGATATAACCTTCGCATTCTGCTTGATGTATTTCTTGATTAATACAGGCATACGCATTTCCGGTTCAAAATCGTCCATAAGCTTATCGAACTTGTTCAGGTCATTATCCAGACCCTCAAAGAACATTAGCTTATCACGCTCTTTAAGTCTTACCTTATACTCGTTTTTAGGATGAATATATTGCGCTACTACAGAGTCATAATAATGGGAACGCATAAATTCTATCATCAGTGTTTTACTGAAATCAGAGAATTTATTACTGATACTTACACCTCCCATCAAAAATTTATGTTCAGGATTTCTAAGACATACATGGACAATACCACGCCATAATAAGAAAAGTGGTAAAGGTTTTTGTTGGTAATCTTTCATTACATAAGCCCTTCCCATTTCAATTACCTTACGGAAGAAAGGCTGTAATTCCTGATCAAAATCGAAAAGTGAGCTGGTATAGAATCCGTTTATCCCATATTTCTTCATTACCTCAACTCCCAGTGCCATACGGTAAGCACCCGCAAGTTTTTCCTCTCCTTTATCCCAAAGGAATAAATGGTGGTAATGTTTGTCATATTCGTCCAGGTCAAATGGCATATTAGTTCCCTCACCGACATCACGGAAGGTAAGTTCTCTTTGTCGGCCAATCTCTCTCATTACAAAAGGAATCTCATCGGCATTGGCAAAGTAGATTTCATAATCACCATTAGCAAAAAGCAACTTTCCGTCAATATTCCTCAGATGCTTTATCTCGTCTACCAGATGTTCTTTGCTCGTTTCAGAGATAATATTATGAACAACATGTTCATCCTGGTTCAATTGGAATTTACTGCTTAGATTAGGTATTTTCAGATAATCTGTTACACGTTTTCTCTTATCAAAATAAGATTTCATCATGTAAACCTTATTTTTCAGAAACTCACCCAATTCTTCGGGTGTATCATACTCCTTCAGTATCTTCGACAAAATAGGTTTCCCTATTCTTATTTTAATAGGTTTTTCTCTTTTATTCATCATCTCTGACGGCAGCATTACAGTCTGCAGATCAGGATGAATTTTCGCCATATTATAGAACATACGGCTGTTTTTAGCATGAAAGTACATCGGAATTACCGGTACATTCATTCGCTGAATCAGTTTAAGGATTGGAGACTCCCAGTCCTTATCCAAAATTTCATTGTATCTGTTGTTTCTGTTGGAAACCTCACCTGCAGGAAATACACCAAAACAGCCACCTTCTTCCAGATGCTTCATCGCTGCACGCATTCCGTTTAAACTGCTGAAAGCTTCTTTACGGCCTTCAAAAGGGTTAACAGGAATTACAAAAGGACTCATCGGCTGAATTTTAGACAGCAGGAAGTTCCCCATAATTTTGAAATCAGGTCTGATTTCGGAAATAATCTTAGTCATCAGGATTCCATCCAGTGCTCCCAGCGGGTGGTTCGACACTAGTATAAAAGGTCCTGTTTTTGGTACTTTAGCCAAATCTTCAGCAAACACCAGATATTTTACATTCAGTTCATTCAGATAAGATTCAAAAAAATCTTTTCCTTCCTTGTCTTTTAATTTATCGTATAGTTTATTCAGTTTATTGATTTGGACAATATTCATCATAGTGGATGCCACCGGTTTCTTCAGAAATCCGATTTTATCCAGTCCGACGGCCTTAATAAGGTCTTCCCTGCTTACTAAGCTCATTCTTTTTTATTTCGTTACCATTTGCAATGTATTAGCAGCAAGCTGCTCCATTAATACATTTTTGTCTTTGTAAAATTTCTCAGCATCATTCATGTTTGCATTTCTTATTGTAAAGAGCGCAACATCTGTTATTAATGATGTGTCGAATTTTTCGTTTAATGTTACATTCAGTTTCTCACTATTTTTAAATTTATCTTCCAGACATAAAGCCAGAGAGATTGCAGTATTCTGAATTAAAGATACTTTAATTTTGAATTTAGCCAGCTCTGCAAAAATATAACTCATGTGATCTTCCGCTATAAAGGAGAAGTCACGTGTCGCAATAGTCATTAGAGTCTGGTTTTCTTTCAGAATGTAACTTTCCTTTCTCGGATAGTTTTCATCTCCGGAAACCTTTGTTCCGGGTTTATCATCTTCTACGAATGATTTTACGAAGAAAGGAATAGATTTTTGTTTTAGTGGCTGCAGAGTTTTCGGGTGAATAACCGAAGCTCCGTAATAAGCCATTTCTATAGCCTCCTCATATGAAATATTATCCAGCAGCTCCACATCTTCAAACTTACGTGGATCCCCTGTCATTACACCAGGTACATCTTTCCAGATCGTCATTTGTTCAGCATTCAGACAATAAGCAAAAATAGCCGCTGAATAGTCGGAACCTTCACGACCTAGTGTTACTGTAAAATTATTATCATCGGAACCAATGAAACCCTGTGTAACAAAAGATTCATTGGAATTTAATTTCTTAAAATTTTCTTCTGTAAGCTTCCAGTCTACATTACCCTCTCTGTAGCTTGCATCAGTTTTGATATAATCCCTTGCATCTAACCATGTATTGGCCAGTTTTTCCTGTACCAGATACTCTGATAATATTTTAGAAGAGATCATCTCACCACAGCTTACTACCTGATCATAAACAAAGCTATAGTTAGGCGATTTATTTCTTCTGAGGAAAGATTCTATATCGTAGAAAAATTCTTCAATTTCTTCATAAATTTTATGATCTTCTTTAAAAAGTCCCTTGGCGATGTCAATATGGTTCTGTTTTATCTTTGCAGTTTCTGCTTTATAATCTTCCTTTGCAAAATAGTTTTCCACAACAACTTCTAATGCATTTGTTGTTTTCCCCATTGCCGAAACGATAAGCATACATTGCTCAAAACCTTGGTTTTTCAAAACTCTGGCAACATTCATTACACCCTCGGCATCCTTAACCGAAGCACCTCCAAATTTGAAAACTTTCATTGACTCTCAGGTATTAATAAATTATTGAATATTTTTCTGTTTATTTTTTGCTGTAAAATTTGTCAAAAGTATTAAAAATCAATCAAAAATAAAAAAAATGTATATGTGCTATATTTTTCCGAAATTTGGAAAAATCTAAACCCAATATATAATGTCTGAACAATCATTTCGTACACTTGGAGAGTTTATTATTGAAAAACAGGAGGATTTCAGATACTCTACAGGTGAATTGTCCCGTCTGTTAAGTGCCATAAGACTGGCCTCTAAAATGGTAAACCGTGAAGTAAATAAAGCCGGAATTGCCAATATTATAGGACATGCCGGGAATACAAATGTACAAGGCGAAGATCAGCAAAAACTAGATGTACTGGCAAATGATATTTTTATCAACTCTTTGTCACAACGTGAAGTCGTTTGTGGTATTGCATCCGAAGAAAACGATGATTTCATAGAAATCAAAGCCAGCGAAAATGCACATATGAGCAAATATGTGGTACTTATTGATCCTTTAGATGGTTCTTCCAATATAGATGTAAATGTTTCTGTCGGAACTATTTTCTCTATATACAGAAGAGTAACCGAACCGGGAACGCCTGTTCAGCCAAAAGATTTCTTGCAAAAAGGAGTTAATCAAATTGCAGCAGGTTATGTTATCTACGGATCTTCCACTATGATTGTTTATACAACCGGAAACGGAGTTAACGGATTTACATTGGATCCTTCATTAGGAACTTATTATCTGTCTCATCCTAATATTAAGTTCCCAACAAAAGGAAAAATATATTCCATCAATGAAGGAAATTATGTCAAGTTCCCTCAAGGTGTGAAAGATTATCTTAAATATTGTCAGAAAGAAGAAGACGACCGTCCTTATACTTCCCGTTATATAGGTTCGCTTGTAGCCGATTTCCACAGAAACATGCTGAAAGGCGGCATTTACATCTACCCTTCAACATCACAATCTCCACAGGGAAAACTACGTTTGCTTTATGAATGTAATCCAATGGCATTTTTAGCAGAACAAGCTGGAGGAAAAGCTTCTGATGGATTCAAAAGAATTATGGAAATAGAACCGACTGAGCTTCATCAGCGTGTACCATTCTTCTGCGGTAGTGCAGCTATGGTAACAAAGGCGGAAGAGTTTATGAAAAATGCTATTGAAGTAAATATATAAGACATTAATTTCTTTAAACATATAACCTCAGCTTTATCAGAATCAACTGAGTAAAGCTGAGGTTTTCATTAATCTATCATCATGCAGGCAGAATATCAGCGTTACAATCTTATTTTCAAACGCCCCGGCGGGACTTCCAGAGGTGTATTAACCGAAAAAGAAACTTACTTTTTACATATCTCTGACGGAGAAAAGAAAGGAACAGGGGAATGCGGAATTTTTCGGGGTTTAAGTTATGATGATGTTCCGGATTATGAGGAAAAGCTAAAATGGCTTTGTGATAATATTAATGCTGAATACAATTTTCTGCAGCAACAATTATTGCACTACCCTTCTATATGGTTCGGTTACGAACAAGCGATACTGAATCTGAAATATGGTGGTCATATTTATTTTCCGGGAGAATTTACAAAAGGGAAAAAGAGCATTACCATCAATGGATTAATATGGATGGGGAATGTAGATTTTATGAAAGAGCAGATTGCTTTAAAACTCCAGGAAAAATTCCATTGTATAAAACTAAAGATTGGTGTTAGCTGGGATGAAGAAAAAAAAGTACTGGAAGAACTCCGCAAAACATTCCCTAAAAATCAGCTTGAACTTCGTGTAGATGCCAACGGCGCATTTTCTATTGAAAAAGCCAAAATTGTACTGAAAGAATTAGCTGCCTTGGGTATACATTCTATTGAGCAGCCTATAAAAGCCGGAAATCCTGAAGAAATGGCTTTACTGTGTGCCAGCGCTCCTACCCCGATAGCATTGGATGAAGAACTTATCGGAATTACTGAATTGGAAGAAAAACAAAAACTTTTGAAAGCCATAAAGCCGCAGTATATTATTCTGAAACCTTCATTGGTTGGTGGAATATCTGGTTCCGATGAGTGGATAGCTTTAGCCGAAAAGCAAAATATTGGCTGGTGGATTACCTCGGCTCTGGAAAGCAATATCGGGCTTAATGCTATTGCACAGTATACCTACACAAAAAAAAATCCGATGCCTCAAGGTTTGGGCACCGGAGCTTTATATACGAATAATACACCATCCAGCCTGATACTAGAAGGCGACCAGCTGTGGTTTGCAGACTGATCTTATTCTAAAAATTGATTTAATAACTATCTGTTTTCAAAGATAATACTAATTATCTTTGCACATCCAGTATTGTGAAGCACTATAGCACATCCCGTTACTACAGTATCCCCATCCCGGAGGGCAGTTTCCGTCTGGTGAAGGTCTTGGATTACCTCCTTTTAATGCTTTTAATGAGCTTCTTTCTAACTTTTTCATAATGATATTTTTTATTTGGTTTTCATTTAAAAATTGGAAAATAGGTTAGGAGTAGACACATCCGCAACCTGTTTCTCCTTCTGCACAGATCCTTGTAGGTTCATTACAAGTTCCACCACCACCGCCATTTCCGTTCCCTGGTAGCAACTCGTAATAACAATTTCGTCCAACACAATAGCTCTTTTTACCTGGTACAGGAGGTGGCGGACAATAGCCTTCCAGACAAATTGCATAACTAATACGTTGCCCACCGCTAATATATTTTAATAAACTACGATTTAGTTTTTTCATAATGATTTAGATTATAAGATTTATACATAAACACATCCACAACCCACCTCTCCATCTGTACAGAATCTTGTAGGCTCATTGCATCCGCCACCTGGATTACCAGGACCATCTGGAGTATTATAATAACAATAATCACCTTCACAATAACCTACATTTCTTAAGCCTGGAGGACGTGGACAAGGTTGATCAATTAGACAGAACGCATATGCAACACGGCCGCCGCCACTTACATGCTTGAGTAAGCTACGATTTAATTTTTTCATAATAATTAAGATTTGGGTTGATTATTCAGGAAAGCATTCTACATCAACAAGTACACAATGTGAATACTTAGGTGGAATATTAAAATATTCGCTACATGAAACGTGCTGATATTTTTTTGGAAATTCATCACAAACATTCCCGCCACCTTTTACTGTTTTTAAATGTGATCTTTGAAGTTTTTTCATGACAAATTATTTAATATTCACATACTACGCATTGACAAACACCATTGCTGTCTGTTATACCTTCCACTGTCTTATTCAGATACGGATCGTAATAAACACATGCCATTCCTCCTAAAGGCGGGCCGCCACCATTGACTTTTTTCAAGTCTTTCTTAAGTAATTTTTTCATAATATTTTGATTTATTTAGTGTTAGTTAAATTACATTTTTAAATCACATACTGGAGATTTTTAACTTTTATTTAACTTATATTTTTAATTAGCCCTGCTTTTATCATCGAATTTCACACTGCGGCTGGCTCCTTTTACTTTATTATTTCCAAACGTATAACTCACACTAAGATTAAGCCCTCTGTAATCATAATAGTTTCTATACTTCATAACAGAATCTGTAAAAATCGATTCGCCTTTGCTGAAGGCTTTTTTGAAAACATCGTCCACCGAAGCATTGATCTGCAACTTTTTATCCATTAAAAACAGCTTGGCTCCCAGGCTCAGAAAAGAATAACCATCCGATCTGAAATTTCCGGAACTTCCCGGAAGTTGTTGGGTAAAATTGGCAAACAAAGCGATAGTCTTTTGCGTGTTCAGGGTAAAGGTATTATTGATATTGTAATACATATTGAATGCTTTTTGTCCTACCACTTCCGGAATAATTCCGTTACTTTTGGAATAATACAGATTAGCACTTGCGCTTAGTTCCCAGAATTTAAATAAAATATCATTATACCCCAGATTCATTCCATAGTTTGTCTGATCAAACATATTAGCATAATCAATAATCTTAATCCCATCATTAAAAGTTACTAACTGTGAATAAGAGTCTTTAATCTGTTGATAATATAATGTAGCCGTAAATTTATTTTTGTAAGAATATCCCAATTCTATATTATCATTATAAGAAGGTCTCAGATAAGGATTTCCCTTCGCAAAAGAATATGGATTAATATACCATCTGTAAGGATTGATAGCTCTGAAGAAAGGTCTGTTGATCCTTCTTGAATAATTAGCTGTAAAAGTATTTTCATCATCAGCTTTATAAGCCACATATGCTGTAGGAAAAAATCTGCCATAATTATACTTGTTCCTTCCCCCTGAAACAGGATTAAAACCATCTATTACAGAATACTCGTAACGTATACCTGCTTTTACAGACCACTGTTCATCTATTTTCTTATCAATACTAAAATAACTGGCATAATTTTGTTCTTTGTATTCAAAAAGATTCTTTCCATCGGGCATCAAAAAAGAGTTACCATTCGCTATTCTGAAATACTCCAAATCTGAAGTATTCTGAAAATAAGCCATTTTAGCCCCTGTTTCTATATTGGCAAATTTATAAGGTAAAGTAAAGTCAAGCTGTCCGGACCATATACTATAATTGATTTTACTATAGCTTCTGTAATCTTCTGTTTTGTTGATATTATGATTAATAGTTCTGAAACCAATATTATTCACAGGAATATTAGAAAAATAATTTCCCCCTATCGACATTTTTTTTCCAAGAGTATCCAGTTTCAGATCGTAATAAACATTCAGGGTATGGGTAGGAATTTTCTGGCGATGTTCAGCATAAGTCGTCAGAAGCGAATCCTGCTTATTTCCGGTAAAATATTCTGAGCTATTATTAATATCCATGTTCATATGTCCGGAACCAAAGTCGTATACAACACCGGCATTAGACTTTTCTGATATTTTATAATCCAGACTATAATTCAATCCAAGACCATTAGGCATGTCTACTCTTCTGTCAAGGCTTTTCAGTCCTTTATTTGCAATAATCTCATTCTGCTCTGTAGAATTCTTTTTGGTATCATAATGCCTTAGCTTTAGTGAGCTGCTGATCTTACCGGACTGATAATTCAAGCCAATGTTATTTACAAACCCATCCCGTGACTTTCTTATATATGCCGTAGTCAGATTTCCACTCCAGCCCAGATTGGAATTTTTCTTCAGAACGATATTAATGATACCACTATTTCCCTGGGCATCATATTTAGCCGGAGGTGTTGTTATTACTTCTATTTTGGCAATATTCTCGGATCTTACCGACTTCAAATAATTCAATAGTTCAGAACCGGACATCTGTACAATTCTGTCATTAATCATTACTGATACGTTACTTTTACCAACAATAGATATACCGCTGGTTTCATCTACTTTTACAAGCGGTGTATTTCTTAGCGCTTCTACTCCATCCATTCCTTGTGATGCAATTGAGTTTTCCACATTAAATACCATACGGTCTATCTTCCTTTCTACAAGCTTCTTTTTACCGTTAAGATTTACGGTTTGTATTTCTTTCTCGGAATTTTTGCCCGATGTATTCTGTGCGTGTACTATTGAACATAATGTGCTCAGAATCACAACTGCCCAAATGCCTGATCTATTTTTCATATTGAATTAGTTTTACTTGTAACTTTTTATAACTAAAAATTTAGTAATACAAATATATTCTAAAAATCCTTTTAAAACTAAAATATTAGTGATAAAAATTTTTCAGCTCTATTTTCTTGCTTATACACTATCCTAAGGAGTACCAAAAAACAAACAATACATAAACCGCTAATTAACAGCTTGTTATAAAATAAGACACAGAAAATAAGTGTTCGGTATCAGACACGCTTTGTTCAGAATCGGACACTTTATAAAGATTCGGAAGAACCGATTAAAATGGTTAAATTTGCACTCTTAGAATATATCTCAATGGAAGAAGAAAAAAAATCTCTCAATTTTATTGAGCAAATTATAGAGGAAGATCTGGCAAACGGTCTTGAAAAAGATAAAATCCGTTTCCGTTTCCCGCCAGAACCGAATGGTTATTTACACATTGGCCACACAAAGGCTATTTGTATCAACTTTGGTTTGGGTGAAAAATATAATGCTCCGGTTAACCTGCGTTTTGATGACACGAACCCTGAAAAGGAAGAGCAGGAATTTGTAGATTCTATTAAGAAGGATGTAGAGTGGCTTGGCTTTAAGTGGGACAAGGAACTTTATGCGTCCGACTATTTCCAACAGTTATATGACTGGGCTGTACAAATGATTAAAGAAGGAAAAGCTTATGTAGACGAGCAGCCTTCTGAGGTAATCACTGAACAACGTAAAAATCCTGCTGAACCAGGAGTGGAATCACCATATAGAAACAGACCTGTAGAAGAGTCTCTGGATTTATTTGAAAAAATGAAAAACGGAGAATTCGAAAGCGGATCAATGTCACTTCGTGCTAAAATCGATATGATTTCGCCAAATATGAACATGCGTGACCCTGTTATGTATCGTATTCTGAATAAACCACACCATAGAACAGGAACTACATGGAAAATTTATCCGATGTACGACTGGGCACATGGTGAATCCGATTATCTGGAGCAGGTATCACACTCACTTTGTTCATTGGAATTCGAAAATCACAGACCATTATACAACTGGTATCTTGAACAGGTAAGAGATGAAAATAAAGTAGCACCAAAGCAAAGAGAATTTGCCAGAATGAACGTTACTTATATGATTACCTCTAAAAGAAAACTACAGAAGCTTATCGCAGAAAATGTAGTCACTGGATGGGATGACCCAAGAATGCCTACTGTTTCCGGATTGAGAAGAAAAGGTTATACTGCGGAAGCTATCCGTAACTTTATCGAGCGTATTGGTGTTGCAAAGCGCGAAAACCTTATCGATATTCAGTTACTGGAATTCTTCGTACGTGAAGATCTGAACAAAAAGGCTAAAAGAGTAATGGCTGTTGTAGATCCCGTAAAACTGATCATTGAAAACTATCCGGAAGGACAGGAAGAATGGGTGGAGACTGAAAATAATCCGGAGGATGAAAATGCAGGAACCAGACAAATTCCTTTCTCCAGAGAAATATATATTGAAAGAGAAGATTTTAAAGAAGAAGCTAATAATAAATTCTTCCGTCTGAAACTAGGTGGAGAGGTTCGTCTAAAGTCTGCTTACATTATTAAAGCGGAGCGTGTAGAGAAGGATGATAATGGCGAAATCACTACAATCTATGCAACTTACGATGATAAGAGTAAATCTGGCAGTGGTACTGAAGAAAGCCTTAGAAAAGTAAAAGGTACGCTACACTGGGTATCTGCACCTCATGCTATTCCTGTAGAAGCTCGTTTATATGAACGCTTGTTTACTGTGGAACAGCCGGATGCAGAAAAGGATGCAGATTTCTTACAATACATTAACCCTGAGTCATTAAATACAGCTCATGGTTTTGCTGAACCAAGCCTGAAAGATGTAGAAATCGGAGAACCTTTACAATTCCAGAGAATTGGTTATTTCACTAAAGATCGTGATTCTTCAGATGAAAAACTTGTTTTCAACAGAACAGTAACTTTAAAAGATTCTTACAAACCATAAGAACCAGAATAAAGAATAATAAAAAAGGCTACCCGTGGGGTAGCCTTTTTTACATTAGAAAAAGAATTATCTGTTTTTCTGTCTTATCTTCGTCAATAAATACTGATTAATCCTTTCTTTTAGTCAATTAACAGGGAAACTATATGAACGAAAAATTGCAGGTACTGGCAACAAAACTCAATTTATCTACCGAGCGTCTGCAGGAATTAATGCAGGATTCTTCGATTGTTAAATACAAAAAAGGAAGTTTCTTAATGCAGAACGGTGAACTCTCTCATCAGCTGGGGTTTATTATTAAAGGAGCACTGAGGACCTTTACCATTAATCAGGAAGGAGAAGATATCAGCTTCCTGTTACAAGTTGACAGTGATTTTTTTGGTGACTATGAGTGTTTTCTTAGCGGCACGAAATCAAACTGGCAATTACAGACAACAACGAGAACAGAAGTTGTTTTGATAGAAAAACAGCATTTGCATTTTCTTATGGAAAGAGATCCTTTTTGGATTGGTTTCTATAAGCAAGTTGCAGATATATGCTTTCTGGAAGCTAAACGCAGAATTGAGGAGCTTTTATTCTACACGTACGAACAACGCTACCTGAATTTACTTACCAACAGACCTAAAGTTATTGAAAAAATACCTCAAAAATATATAGCCAGCTATCTTGGTGTGACAACACAATCTTTGTCCCGGATAAAAAGCCGCATTTTGTTAACATAAGTGAACGTTTTTGCTATCTATAGCAGCGAAATTTGCTGTATTAATTTAATACAAAAGCATTATGGATATCGCTATTATAGGAGCAGGGATTGGTGGATTAACAACCGCTTTGGCTCTAAAAAGAAGAAATATACCGTTTAAAGTTTATGAAGCTGCTGAAGAATTAAAACCTGTTGGAACAGGGATTATTCTGGGCATTAATGCCATGCAGGTATACCATCAGTTACAGATAGAAAATAAGATATTGGCTGCCGGAAAGAAAGTAGACAGTATTAATGTAACCGATTTTAAATTATCTCCAATCACTGAAACGCTATTACTGCCTTTTGAACAAAAATTTGGTCACAAAAGTATTGCCGTACACCGTGCTGAATTACATCACATCCTGACAGACGAAGTAGGCAAAGAAAATATAGTTTTAAACAGCAAACTTTCGAACGCTGTAAAAATTGAGAATAAACACTATGAGCTAAGCTTTGAAAACGGAAATAAAGCAAATCATACTTTTATAATCGGAGCCGATGGCATTAATTCGAAAGTCAGAAAAATATTTTTTCCCGATACACAACTTAGAGCTGCGCATCAGATTTGTTTTCGCGGTGTTACCCATTTTAATTTACCACCGATATATAAGAATGAGCTAATAGAGGGATGGGGACAAGGAAAAAGATTTGGCTTTGTCGAAATTTCAGAGGCTAATGTCTATTGGTATTTTCTGGTTAATCAGAATCTATATCAAAAGCAGAATGACTTAAGGGTTTACCTTCAGGATGCGCCGGAATTTGTAAGAGAAATGATTATAAATACGCCAAAAGATAACTGGTTTACCGCAAATTTACAGGATCTGAAACCCATTACAGAATGGCAGAAAGACCAGGTTATATTACTGGGTGATGCAGCCCATGCTACTACGCCGAATATGGGACAAGGTGCCTGCCAGGCAATAGAGGATGCTTATGTTTTATTCAGATTAATGGAAAGGTACAATCTGGAGCAGGCTTTTGAAAACTACCCTTCTATAAGAAGAGAAAAAGCCCATCATGTTGTAAATACCAGCTGGAAAATCGGAAAGATCTCGCAATTAGAAAACAAACTCCTGATGCGAATAAGAAATCTTATGCTGCGCAAAACACCTAAATCCACACAGGCTAAAAATTTCGAACGTTTATTTACCTTAGATCTGGTTAATTAAAATAACGAAAAAAGACTGATCGGGTTTTCCGGTCAGTCTTTTATTTTATCTCTTCTCCACAGAAGAATTAAGTTTTTATTTTTCAGGCAACACCCAATTTCTTAGCAACAATAGCATTCATTATTATTTGGGCGTGAATTCTGGAATTTTCTATAAACCACAAATGGGTATTTTTCCCACCACAGACCACGCCCGCCAGATAAAGTCCTGGCACATTGGTTTCCATTGTGTGATCATTATGATGCGGAACCAGACTTTCTCCTTCTAATAAAACACCCGCCTTACCAAGGAATTCAAAATCCGGCAAATAACCAGTTAAAGCCAGTACAAAATCATTTTCTATTTCATTAATGTTCCCATTACCATCTCTGAAGATTATACTTCCCTCTTTAATTTCGGTTAGCTCAGCATTAAAATAAGCTTTGATGCTGCCTTCAGCAATTCGGTTTTCAATATCGGGACGTACCCAATATTTTACTCTCTTTCCGATTTCCGGACCTCTGACAATCATGGTAACATCTCCTCCCTTTCGATAAATTTCTAATGCAGCATCAACAGAAGAATTACTCGCTCCTACTACGACAACTTTCTGTTTTGCATAGGGATAAGGTTCAGAGTAATAGTGTTTCACTTTAGACAGTTCCTCTCCTTTCACATGGATTCGGTTAGGTATATCATAAAAGCCGGTTGCCAGAATAACGTTACTTGCTATATATTCATATTTAGAAGAAGTGACTTTAAATAATGTACCTTCCTTCACTACATCCGTTACTTTTTCGTAAAGACGGATATTGATATTTCTTTGTCTTGTAATTCCCTGATAGTATTCCAGAGCTTCCTGTCTTCCAGGTTTTGGAGCCGTGGTAATAAACGGAACTCCGTCTATTTCCAGTCTGTCTGCCGACGAAAAGAAACGCATATACAATGGATAGTGATAAAGACTGTTGGCTATTGTGCCTTTTTCCAGAATAACATAGGAAAGTTTCTTTTTCTCTGCTTCCAGTGCACATGCCAATCCTATAGGCCCACCACCAATAATTACAAGGTCATAAATATTCATAAAGCAAAATTAAGGTAAAGCCCGGTCTACCCTGCAGTGATTCTTATTAATTTTATCTGTTAACACATTAATATAATATGAATTTAGATTTAGTTTACAATCCTTGTCAAGGTTAATGATGAGTGCTGAATTAACCTTGACAAGGGTTTCACGAAATATCACTTAATGTAAAACTCTAAAAAAATATTTCAGAAGGTATATTTACAATTCAATATCCTCCCATACAATTCCTCTGAAATGGAACTGTTCAATCATTTTCTTTCTTTCCTGCTGCATCATTTCTATTTTCTGAAGCAGATTGCTGATAATCTCTATCCCCGGCAGATTAACATCCAAATCATAGTGCCAGTTGGTAAAGCGCTCCAAATCAGGAAGATCGCTGTATGAAACATATTTAACCTCATTTTCTATCTGGATATGTAGTAAACCTGAATCTTCCAAAGACTCTAAAAATGACATTTCTATATTGTAAAGCTTAATCAGTTCTTCGCGTGAAATTCTCTCTTCCATAACTTAGGATTTTTGCATTTCTTTTAGTAATTCTTTTTGTCTGTCTGTAAGATTCTTTGGCAACTGTACATTAAAAGTAACATACAAATCTCCGGACTGTCCTTCCTTTTTATACACTGGGAATCCCTTTCCTTTCAACCTTACCGTTGAAGCACTAGCCGTTTCCGGTTTTACTTTCAGTTTTACGCTTCCATTTAAGGTCTTCACCTCAACATCTCCCCCCAGTAAAGCAGTATACATATCAATATTTACAGTTGTTTTCAGATCATCACCAGATCGTTTAAGATGACTGTCTTCAGGAATAATAAACGTAATATACAGATCTCCGTTTGGCCCTCCATTATGTCCTTCCATTCCATAGCCTTTCAGTTTTATCTGTTGACCGTCATAGACTCCTGCCGGAATTGTAATTCTTACTTTCTTATTATTTACATCCAGTGTACGCTGGTGTGTTTCGGCTGCTTCATGTAAAGAAAGCTGTAATTCTGCATGCAGATCCTGACCTTTGAATTTACCTGAGCTTCTCCCTCTGGAAGATGAGCTAAATCCACCGCCGCCACCTCCAAACATTGACTGGAAGAAATCCGAGAAATCTTCTCCCTCACCAAAATCAGAACCTGAAAAGCCTCCCGATGAATAAGCCCGTTGTGAGTTTTGCTGTTGTTGTCTGGCTTGTTCATACTTCTCATATTCCTCACCATTTTTCCAGTGCTCACCATACTTGTCATACTTTGCACGTTTCTCAGGATCACTCAGCACTTCATTAGCTTCATTCAGTTCCTGAAATTTATGATGTGCCTCTTTATCATCCGGATTAAGATCCGGATGCATTTTTCGGGCAAGTTTCCGATAAGCTTTTTTTATGTCATCCTGGGTCGCATTTTTATTGACTCCCAGAGTTTTATAATAATCAATAAATGCCATAGAACATATGTTTTCTCAAATTTAATGAATATGAAAGAAAAGTATGGCCAATTATTTGTTAAAAAACAATCCTATTAATTTGTATTTTTACTTTTATATTTTTTCGGATGACAACAACTCAACACTCTTTCTGGCAGAGTTATTCCAATATTATTCTCCT
Source organism: Elizabethkingia miricola (assembly GCF_001675285.1). Lineage (GTDB taxonomy): Bacteria > Bacteroidota > Bacteroidia > Flavobacteriales > Weeksellaceae > Elizabethkingia > Elizabethkingia miricola. Next base: position 294,110 of record NZ_LSGQ01000007.1, on the reverse strand, counting down.
TCTGATAGGTATTACTGTTGGCAGCATAATCGGTATTTTTTTTCCAAATGTTGTAAACTATCTTAAGCCTGTCGGAGATATTTTTCTTAACCTGCTTTTCGTTACCGTTATTCCTTTGGTATTCTTTGCCATTGTAACTTCGGTATCGGCTATTGAGCAAAAAGGGAAACTGGGTAAGATACTTTTCGCCATGATGTTTACCTTTCTGTGTTTTGTCATTATTGCTGCTATTTTTAGTATCGGAGCTGTATATCTTTTTCCTACTGCGAGACCTTCAACCGATGCAGCCGTAACAATTGCAGAAAACATTACCAGTACCGAAACCTGGAGTGACCGGATTGTACGTTTCTTTACTGTTGGAGAATTTTACATGTTGCTTTCCCGGCAGAACATGCTGGCTATGTTGATATTTTCTTTCCTTTTGGGTATTGCTATCCGTAAGTCGGCTCCGGAAAAAACAGATACTTTCCGCAAGTTTATGGCAGGCGGAAACGAAGTAATGAAGGAATTACTAATATTAATTATGAAAGCTGCACCTATAGGACTCGGCGCTTATATCGCATACCAAGTCGGTACATTAGGACCTCAGCTTTTTGGATTCTATGCAAAACCCTTGGGTGTTTATTATGGAGCTGGAATTGTTTACTTCTTTGTATTTTTCAGTTTGTATGCTTTCGTAGCTAACGGAACCAAAGGCATTAAGCTTTTCTGGAAGAATAATATTGTGCCTTCATTTACAGCCATCAGTACCTGCAGCAGTCTGGCAACTATGCCAGCCAATCTGGATGCTGCCAGAAAAATTGGAATCCCCGATTCGGTTGCCAATGTTGTTATTCCTATCGGAACAACCATTCATAAAAACGGATCATCTATTTCTTCTATTGTAAAAATATATGTTGCTTTTCTCTTGTTGGGATGGGATTTTTTCGATTTCAATAACCTTATTATAGCCTTAGGAATCACAGTCTTTGTAAGTGTTGTTGCCGGAGGCATTCCCAACGGAGGCTACATTGGAGAAATGCTGATGATATCCGCTTATAACCTTCCGCAAGAAGCTATTCCGGCAGTTATTATTATTGGTACACTTGTAGATCCATTGGCTACAATACTTAACTCAACCGGAGATACTGTAGCAGCAATGGTTGTTACCCGGCTAGTCGGAGAAAAATTTAATCCGCCTGTTGAAGAGTAGTATTTCTTTGAAGCTCAAAAATAAGATTATCCAGATTATCCTCGTCAGTACGTTCAGGATTCAGTATAAAATTATGTTTTAACAATAAGCTTTTGGAAGCCTCATTGTACCGGCTTGTAAAAGCTTCGATGTTATCCAGACCAAGTATTGAAAAACCATATTCAATTACTGCAACCAGGGCTTCTGACATAATTCCTTTACCATGGTAATGGGGCTTTAAATCATAGCCAACCTCAGCCGTCTTACGATCTGCGGATATTTTCCACAGACATATTCCTCCGATTAACTCAGGGTTTTCTTTTTTACGGATAGCCCAGTTTATTGCGCTTTTATTTTCATATCGATCTCTGATCAACCGGATAAAATCATAAGCCTGCTGAATATTCTGATCGGGCTCTCTTTTGATATAGCGTATTACTTCTTCATTAGACCGAAGAAATAAAACGCTTTTTGCATCTGTGTCTTCAAGCTGATTAAGCAATAACCTGTTGGTAACTAATATTGGAAACATAAACCACTACTATTTTTATCTATTTTATAAAGTTTAAACAAAAATAACTATAATTTATTAACCATATCAAAAATAATTTTAAAACAAAACATCATAAACTTGGTAAAACTTTTATTATTCGTTAATTTAGACTCCGAAATATATAAATGAAAAGAGTATGAATATGTACAAAAAAATTACGCTTTCTGCGTTAGTTATTTCGGCGCAATTCTGGTCGGCCCAGCAAACCTCACAGGAAAAGTTAAATCCTGTAGTTCAAAACATTGTAAATGAAGCTAATAATAATTCTCAGTTAGAAAATTTGGCTTTTGAATTATTAGATGTTATTGGTCCACGTTTGGTTGGCTCGCCTGCAATGAAGCAAGCTAACGACTGGGCTGTAGAAAAATATAAAGGCTGGGGAATCGATGCACAAAACCAACAGTTTGGTGAATGGGCTTCTTGGCAAAGAGGAATTACACAGGTAGAAATGACTTCGCCGCGTGTAAAAAGCCTGGAATCGATGCAGTTGGCATGGTCTCCTGCCACCAAAAAAGCAATAGATGCTGAGGTGGTCATACTTCCTAAAGTGAATAATCCCTCCGAATTCACGGAATGGTTAAAAGGAATTAAGGGCAAATTTGTATTGATGGCACAATACCAAAGATCTGGCCGCCCTGACTATCAACTAAAAGAATTTGCTACTCCGGAATTGTACGAAAAGTTTAAAGCACAAAGAGATAAAGATGCTGAAGATTTCAGGGCTTTAATTAAAAATACAGGCTACGATAACAATACTCTTCCCGAAGCATTAGAAAAAGCAGGTGCAGCTGGTATTGCTATTTCTAACTGGACTGGTATTATGGGAGCTAACAGAATTTTTGGAGCTAAAACCAAAAACATTCCGATGATAGATATTGCTGTTGAAGATTACGGAATGCTTTATCGTCTTGCTTTGAATGGTAAAAAACCGACAATCAAAGTAAATGCACAATCTAAAAATCTTGGAACAGCCAAGTCTTTCAATACCATTGCAAGAATTGAAGGAAAAGAAAAACCAAACGAATATGTAATCCTTTCTGCTCACTTCGATTCGTGGGACGGAGCACAGGGAGCTACAGACAACGGAACAGGTACTATTACCATGATGGAGGCTGCAAGAATCCTAAAAAAATACTACCCTAACAACAAAAGAACTATTATTATAGGGCATTGGGGAAGTGAAGAACAGGGACTAAACGGTTCAAGAGCATTTGTAGTAGATAATCCTGAAATTATCAAAAATACACAGGTAGCATTTAATCAGGATAACGGAACAGGCCGTGTTGTTAATATTCAGGGACAAGGTTTTGTAGATTCATATGATTACCTTACCCGTTGGATGACAGCTCTTCCTAAAAATGTGGGTAAACATATTGAAACTTCGTTTCCGGGAATGCCTGGTGGCGGTGGATCCGACCATGCTTCTTTTGTAGCAGCTGGTGTACCGGGGATTTCATTAAGTTCTCTTAACTGGGGTTATTTTGGCTATACATGGCATACCAACAGAGATACTTACGACAAAATTATGTTTGATGAGGTAAAGAACAATGTAATTGCAGCTGCAGTTATGGCTTATATGGCTTCGGAAGAACCCGAACTGGTAAGCAGACAGAAACGTACTATGCCTGCAGGACAAACCTGGCCTGAGGTAAAGGAACCTAAACGCAAAGGAACTAACTAATACTATAAAAAAAAGTGAACCAAGTGGTTCACTTTTTTTTATATCTAAGCATCATTTCTTTTTACAGGCTCCAGATTTTCAAGTTCTTCAGGAGTAAATAACCTGTAATGTATTTTAAAAGTTTTCCCCAATGGTGTTTCCAGAGAAAATCCTCCCGGGCCAAAGCCATCCAGAACATCCAGCGTAAAATGTGAATACTGCCAATATTCAAATAAATCTCTGTCTACCCAGAATTCATATTCTTTAATATGACCAAGCAGAACATCATTCATCCGTGGAAAAAAACCTCCTTTTTCAAAACACTGAGGCTGAGTTCCTTCACAGCACCCGCCAGCCTGATAAAACATTAACGGGCCATATTTTTCTTCTAACTCATTTACTACAGACAATGCTTTATCTGTTATATCCAGTCTGGAAATCATAACCTATTTTTACCTCATTAAAAAATCTAAATACTTATCTGTTAATTTTGACTTCCTGCAATATCCAGAACTATTCTTCCGTCGATCTGGCCTTTTTTCATTTTGTCAAAAACATCATTAATATCTTCCAATTTTGCTGAGGTTACTGTAGCTTTTACTAAACCTTCATTCGCAAAGTCCAATGCCTCCTGCAAATCTTTTCTTGTCCCTACAATAGAGCCTCTTACTGTAATCCTCTTTAGTACCGTTTCAAAAATTGGCAATTCAAATGATCCCGGAGGAAGCCCATTCAGCGCAATAGTTCCTTTTCTTCTAAGCACATCGATTCCTTGTTTAAAGGCAATCGGGGAAACAGCTGTTATCAAAGCACCATGCATTCCCCCCACTTCTTTATGCAAGTAGGTACCCGGATCGGTTGTTTTTGCATTTATCGTAAGATCTGCACCTAACTTTTTTGCAAGTTCCAGTTTATCATCTGCAACATCTATAGCTGCGACATGCATTCCCATTGCCTTTGCATATTGTACGGCAACATGACCCAATCCGCCAATTCCGGAAATAGCAACCCATTCACCAGGTTTGGTTTCTGTTTCTTTTAATCCTTTATATACGGTAACACCAGCACACAAAATTGGTGCAATCTCTAGAAAATTGACATTAGATTTCAGATGTCCTACATATCGGGAATCAGCAATTACATATTCAGCAAATCCACCATCTACACTATATCCTCCATTCTGTTGGGCTTCACAAAGCGTTTCCCAGCCTGTTATACAATAATCACAACATCCACAAGCGCTATATAACCAAGGAACTCCAACAGCATCACCTTCTTTTACCATAGCATCCGGACCACAAGCAACGACGATACCAACACCTTCATGTCCCGGAATCAATGGCATTTTGGGTTTAGCAGGCCAGTCTCCGTCCACAGCATGTAGATCGGTATGACAGACTCCGCACGCCATTACTTTTACCAATACTTCATAACGGCCGGGTTCTCTTACCGGTACTTCCTGAATCTTTAATGGTTCTCCATAACCCTGGACAACCGCTGCTTTCATTGTTTTTGGAATCATATTTACTTTTATTTTAGTTTGAATTCTATATAAAATTCAAAAATTCATAATCAATACAAGAACACAAAATATTCATTTGTATAATACTGTTTTTAAAGCACCGAAATTCTTACATCATACTCGGATTATACTAACGGATAATAAACAACTAAACCTTTCAGAATATTTATATCTTCCGGGTTTAGTTGCTCAAACACACTATTTAAAAAAAGCCTAATTTGTTTTTATTATAAGAGATCAGCATATTTTTGGTCTGGCGATAATGATCTAGCATCATTTTATGATTTTCTCTTCCGATTCCGGATTGTTTATATCCTCCAAACGGTGCTCCTGCCGGATAAGAATGATACTGATTCACCCATACCCTACCAGCTTCAACAGCTCTCGGAATACGGTATAACTGATGAGCATCCCGTGTCCATACACCTGCTCCTAGTCCATAGATGGTATCGTTTGCAATAGCAATAGCCTCTTCTTCATCTTTAAAAGTTGTAACCGCCAGTACCGGTCCAAAGATCTCTTCCTGGAAAATTCTCATCTTATTATTTCCTCTGAATAGTGTTGGCTGGATATAGAATCCATCTTCCAGACCTTCACCCACATTATTCACATCTCCGCCTGTTAATACTTCTGCTCCCTCTTCTTTTCCAAGGTTGATATAAGACAATATCTTATCTTTCTGAATCTGAGAAGCCTGTGCTCCCATCATTACAGTCGGATCCAACGGATTTCCCACTTTAATTTTGTTCACACGGTCTATTACTCTTTCAATAAATGCATCATAGATATCCTCCTGAACCAGTAATCTGGACGGACAGGTACAGATTTCACCCTGATTAAGAGCAAATAGAACAGCTCCTTCAATAGCTTTATCTAGGAACTCATCATCCGCATCCATTACTGAATTAAAGAATATATTTGGCGATTTACCTCCTAATTCCAGTGTTACAGGAATAATGTTTTCCGTAGCATACTGCATTACCATACGGCCTGTTGCTGTAGATCCTGTAAATGCGGCTTTAGATACTTTAGGATTGGTAACCAGTACACGGCCCAGTTCTGCACCGAAACCATTGACAATATTAACCACTCCGGCAGGAATAAGATCTCCGATTAGCTCCATTAAAACCATAATAGATACAGGTGTACTTTCTGCAGGTTTCAGAACTACACAATTCCCTGCAGCCAATGCCGGTGCCAATTTCCACACTGCCATAAGAATCGGAAAATTCCACGGAATAATCTGAGCAATAACTCCTAAAGGTTCATTCACTATTAATGAAACGGTATCTTTATCCAATTCGTTATGCGAACCTTCCTCCGCTCTTATAACACTTGCAAAATATCTGAAATGATCAATTGCCAACGGAATATCTGCAGCCAGTGTTTCTCGAACAGCTTTTCCATTATCTACTGTTTCCACAGCGGCAATATAATCCAGATTTTGTTCTATACGATCTGCAATTTTGTTCAGCATAATACTGCGCTCTGTAGCAGATGTATTTTTCCACGATTTAAAAGCTTCATAAGCTGTATCAACTGCCAGCGCAGTATCTTCTTTAGTAGAGTGCGCTACTTTAGTAAAAACTTTTCCATCTATTGGTGAAACCACATCGAAATAACCACCTAATACCGGGGCTGTAAATTTACCACCGATATAATTATCATATTTTGCCTTGAACTCAGGTCTTTTTAGTGCTTTATCTTCTGCAAGCACAGCTTCTGTAGTACTCATAATTATTTTTTTAAAATCTCCTTCAACCGAAGTTATCTACTCTAAGACCAAACACATAGCATAATATTCCATTTTTATAGCAAAATAATCTTCACCGGATAATTTTATCATTTCATTAACAGTACTTTATGGATCTGTTTGATTTTTATTTAATACTTTTATAAGTCACAGTTAAAAAAGAAGTCATGAAAAATGCAAAGTCTTTAGTAAATACGCTTACACTCTTACAAGAAGATCAGCTTTCTAATTTTATAGAAAATAAGACAACATTTGGTATGCAAAACTGTGAGTTTAGTATTTATGAAACCCATAGAAGTGCTTCTGATGTGAAGTTGAATTTTGAAAATCTTACTTTTACCGGAATGCTTCAGGGAAAAAAACGAATGAAACTGGACGGGAAAACAGATTATTTTGAATATCTTCCGGGGGAAAGCGTTTTGGTAGCCCCTGGCGAAACGATGATTATTGATTTTCCGGAAGCTGATGAGACGCCATCGCAGTGTATTACCCTAAGCTTTAATCCTGACTTTGTAGAAAACTCTCTGAATGAGCTTAACTTCCGGACGCCAAAAGTGGATGAAGCTTCTAACTGGAATATTTCTATGGATGAATTCTATCTCTTTAATACTCCCGCTTTGGCACTTACAACCAATAATATTATCCGTATAGCTATGGATGACAATCCTCAGAAGGATGTTATGGCTGATTTCGCACTGAAAGAATTATTAATCCGGTTAATGCAGACGCAAGGCCGAAACCTTGTTGAAAAGTGCCTTATGAAAAGCAAGTCTCATATAGGATTTGCTATTGAATTTATAAAAAAGAATCTGCACCAAAAACTTACAATAGATCAGATTGCAAATGTGGCCTATGTAAGCAAATCTAACTTCTTCAAAATGTTTAAAGAAGAGTTGGGAATTTCACCTAACAGATTTATTCTGGCTGAGCGTATAAAAAAAGCAAAAGAGCTTTTGGCGAGACACGAAAGCATAAAAGAGGTTGCTTTCCAGACTGGTTTTTCGGACACTAATTACTTTACCCGAATTTTCCGACAGCATGAAGGAATCACTCCTAAAATATTTCAGGATTCTGTGATATTAGGAGCTTACTAATATTTTACACTTTAATATAGATCTTCTTTTTATCCAGACAGTAGGCCAATAGCCAACAGAATCCAAGAAAAATAAGTGCATATAGAAAAGACCCAAACTCTGGTGAATAGGATATCGGCTCACATACATGCTTATGAAACCACCCCAATGGCGAGAAATATTTTATTTTTCCTTTATCATCCATTCCATTTTCAAGCCTGATGAGACTGAATAATCTAGGTACTACTCCACTGATAACATATATAAATAAAGGGTTCTTCCCAAATACATCAAAGAATTTCATTAATCTATTTCTTATTTCAAGAATTTCAATAAACCAGATTAACACTCCCAGAACCATTATTGCCAATCCTGTAGTCAGCAAAGTATAGGAACTACTCCATATCTTCTTATTGTATGGAAAGTCTAATTGCCATACATAAGAAATAAATAATGCTATAATCCCCAGAATAAAAAGCCCCGACAACATAGAGTAGATACTGTTTTCTTTCAGGGATTTACCAAACCATTGAATATTGCCTTTTTTCTGAATATAATTACCTATCAGATAACCAAATAAAACCTGTGAAATTGCAGGAATAGTGCTAAACAGACCTTCAGGATCAAAAGGAACTCCTTCTCCTTTATATTCATGAGCAATTCCCAATATGCTGTGGTCTATTGGCACACCAATAAAACCTTCTATACTGTATGGATCTGCTCCACCAAGAAACAGGGTTAGCAACCAGTAAACAACCAATAATGCACCGCTAATCCACAAAACCATTTTCTCTTTGAAATAATAAGCAATAACCGATGCAAAAAAGTAGGCAATGGCAATCCTTTGCAGTACTCCCATAATGCGGACTCCGCTTTCACCAGAGCTTTCCCAGCTTATGAAATTTAAATTATCATGATCCCATTTAAAAAACGGACACCAATTAAGAAACAGGCCTATACCAAAGATTAATAATGTTCTTTTAATCACCTTTTTCCAAAAAACGGAGCTATTCTGTTGTTGAAATTTAGGTATCACAAAAGTCATAGCGTTTCCTACTGCAAAAAGAAAAAACGGAAAAACCAGATCCGTAGGGGTACAGCCATTCCATTTAGCATGTTCTAAAGGTGGATATATAGCAGACCAGGTTCCGGGATTGTTTACTAAAATCATTAGTGCTACCGTGGCACCACGAAATACATCTAAGGAGTAATAACGGGCTGATTTCATTCAGAAGTAATAAAATTTAACTATAATATTTCTATATTCTAACAAATATAGCTAAATACTTTACAGAATAGGCAAATAAAAAACCGCAGATAAACTGCGGTTTTTCTTACATTGATTAGTTCTGTTTAACCGTTGCCGGTTTTTCATCTTTCTTTTTTACATTTTCCTGCCATCCGTCTTCCGGCATTAGCATTGCTACAATTTTATCTTTTGTAAGATATTTTTTAGCTACAGCCTGCAGGTCTTTTGTAGTCAGTGCTTTTACCTTCTCCTGATAGTTCAGAATCTCATATTTATCACTACCATCATATTGGTTTTTAGTAAGAGCATTCATCCAGTACATATTGTCTTTCATATTGGTCTTATCATCGTTATACTCTCCTTCTTTATACTTATCCAGATCTTTTTGCTCCGGTCCGTTATCTATAAGTTTCTGAAGTTCGGTCAAAGCACTTTTAGTCAGTTTCTCTGCATTTTCCGGTCCACAAGGGAAACTTATACTGAAGTTAAAGGACCCGTATGGAACTTTGCTCATCCCACCTCTGGCACCACCACCATAAATACCACTTTCATCCTCTCTTAATTTTTCAATTACTTTTATCGTTGCTACTTCTCCCAGCGCAGATAATGCCAGTGCATCTTTTTCGCTATATGGAGCCTCACCACTATAAGAGATTGTTACTAAACTTTTAGGATCTTTTCCTTTTTTGTACACTTTATTATAATCTCCAGTAATCTGTCTGTAACCGGAATCTTTATATGTTGTTGGTTTTCCGGCAGAAGGAAGACTTGCAATATATTGTAAAACTTCATTTTTGAATTTAGCTTCATCTATATTACCTACGAAATAGAATTGGAAATTACCGGCATTCGAAAACTTGTCTTTATAAATATCATAAGCCTTCTTATAGTCCGTATTTGCCCAGTCTTTTTCCATTGGAATTATACCAATAAATCTTGGATTCTTCTGGTTCATAAACTTAGCATGTTCGCTGGAAAAATAGAATTGGGGATTGGACAGCAGGTTATTCAGCATAGCAGACTGCTTTTCTTTATATGCATTGAATGCTGCCGGATTATAGTTTAGTCCTGTAAAATAAGCATAAATAAGTTCCATTGTGGTGCCCAGATCCTTTTGGGTTGTTCTTCCTGAAATCCCTTCAGTATAATTGCTAATAAAAGGGTTTACACTCACCTGTTTGCCTGCCAGATAATTAGTTAGTTCTGTTTTGTTCAGCCCATTCACTCCTGCCTCTGACAATGCAGAAAAAGCAAACTGGGTTTTGTTATAGTCTGAGTCCGGAATAAGAGAGCTTCCACCTAAACTTCTGGCTGTAAATACAATTTCGTCATCTTTAAAATCTGTCTTCTTAAAGGTAACCTTGGCACCGTTACTCAGTGTCCATGTAGTCGTCCCCAGCTTAGCATCAGTGTCAGTTTTCGCTATTTTTCCTTCGGATTTAAATGGCTTTACCAGGTTTTTAATCGTTGCCTTCTCTTCATAAGGTTTAAGGTCTGCAACTTTTACATCATCAAAAGTTTTCAACACCATTGCTTCTGTAGGCATTGTAACGTTATCTTTTTTAGGTCCGGTAATCACAATAACACGACTGTCATCCTTTACAAGTTTTTTGATAACTTCATTTGTCTGAGCAAGTGTTACAGCAGGCAGGCTTTTCTTGGTATATTCATATTCCCATACAATTCCCGGTATTGGTTCATGTTCCAGAAAATTTCTTACATATTCATCAACCAGCATTCCGCTTTCTGTTTTATCACGGTTGTTATAGGATCTTTCAAGGTTGGATAGAGTTTGTGCTTTAGCCCTATCCAATTCCGATTGGGTAAAACCAAATCTTTTTGCTCTTTCTACTTCTTCCAGAAGAACTTTCAACGCACTAACCTGACCACCTTCTTTTGTCATTGCAAACCCCTGAAAAGCTTCTTTACTCCTTGCATATGTTCCGCCGTGGTAAACAGAACCATAGGTAAATGGAGGATTGGTTGAGTTTACAAGCTCTCTCAACCTGTTATTCAGCATGGCAGCTGATATATTTTCAACCAGACTTTGGTCATACTGCTCTATAGTAACATCGGGCTTATAGGTTTCTTTATCTTTTATGATAAATCTTACCATGGAGCTTGTAGCATCCGGATCTGTTTCAATAGCTACTAATGTTTCTGCATGATTAGGAAGGTCAAAAGATTTTCTTTCTCTTACATTTTTAGGATTCGGATATTTACCAAAGTTTGTTTTAATCTTTTGTTCAACTTCGTCTACGTTAATATCCCCTACTACAACTATAGCCATAAGATCTGGTCTGTACCAGTCTTTATGAAACTTCCTGATTACATCTGGCTTAAAGTTTTCCAAAACTTCTTTTTTACCAATGGGCAGCCTTTCTGCGTATTGGGACTTGTAAAGCATTTTAGGAAGATACCTGTCCATCATTCTCTTATCTGCTCCTAATCCTAGTCTTAGCTCTTCTAATACAACTCCTCTTTCTTTATTGATCTGTTCATCCGAAAGAGTTGCATTAAATGCCCAGTCTTCCATTACTTTTAAACCTGAATCCAGATTTCCGGGTTTATCTAACGGCACAGGCAACATGTATACTGTTTCGTCAAAACTTGTATAGGCATTAAGATGCTGTCCAAATTTCACTCCAATAGATTGTAAGAAATCTACCAGCTTGTTATCTGGGAAATTTTTGGTACCGTTGAAGTTCATGTGTTCCATAAAGTGAGCAAGTCCTCTTTGATTTTCATCTTCAAGAATAGAACCTGCATTAATTGCCAATCGGAAATCCACTTTCTTCTCAGGCATTGTATTCTTTTTAATATAATACTTCATACCGTTCGGAAGCGTTCCTGTCCTTACAGAAGGATCAACCGGAATGTTTTGTGCAAAAATATTTGCTCCCGCTAAAAAAATGACAGCAAATGATAGTAAATTTTTTTTCATGTAAATACTTTTTAATTTGAAAACTAAAAGTATTAATATTTTTCAATTACATAAAATTTACTTCAAAACAATATAGTTAAAATAAAGTTAATTGTAATAAAATTAAAAAAACCGCAGATAAACCGCGGTTTTTTTAACTAATTATTATATTTATAATATCTAGCTCCTTTCAGAACCGGATTTTCTGTTTCTGTATAATCCAGTCCGAAACCTTTCTTATCAGCTACAACTGAATTTTCTGCCTGTTTGCGGTGAAGCTTTTCATAAGTAGCAAAATCAATGGATTGACGTTCCTTCAGATTTTCGAAGAGATTCCATTTTTCAACAACACTTTTCCAGTTAGTGCCTATTGTAGCTTCGAAAACTTTTGACTTAGAACCGCTCCCGTAAGCAAAGAAACCTATTTTCTTTCCGCTAAGATCTTCACCTTCATTAGCAGATACCTGCAGTGCAGACAGTAATGCCATAAATACTGAAGCAGTATACATATTACCAATTTCTGAAGATGCACGCTGAGAAGTTTCTATTTTTTCATTTACCAGAGCCTTGTAAGCATCACTTCCGGCAATAGCTTTCAGATCCTCATTTGTAGCATGAGGCAGGTTGTTTTCAATAGCGAAAATTTCACTAAAAATTCTTTTACCATGGAATGCATAAGGCAAGTGAAATATCAAAAATCTCCAATCTGCAAATGCATTACCGGAAACACCTTTCTCTTCTTTAAAGTGCTGGTAAGCTTCACGGATCCTGTCTTTAAAACATTCATTTGAATATTGTCCGTCGAAAACAGGTTCATCGGAGAATACTTCAATTTTATCAGGAAAACTTGCCGGAGCATTATTCAGATCTGCTTTATTATAGTGTCTTCTTGGTTTGAAGAAATCAAAAACACTTTCCATTCCTATTCCCCAATGATTTTCTATTTCCAGTAAATTTGGTTGAGAAGAGACTAATAAAGCTACAGCTCCGCCTCCCTGTGTATACTCTCCACCTGAAGCCAGTTCATATTTCGCATAATCCGATGCTATAACTACTGCTTTCTTACCAGGATTTACTCTTACAAAGTCAATAGCATTTTGCAAAGCATCTACCCCACCAATACAAGCAAAGGTCATATCTAAAGCATCACAGTTTTTGAAACTACGGCTTCCATATTTTTCTTCTAAAGCCTGTTCTACCATTTGTACAGCAAGAGTTGCTGTAGGTTTTGCAGCATCCAGAGCACTTTCTGTTCCCAGATATACTCTGCTGATCTCTTTTGGATTGATATTGTAATCATTGATCAATCTAAACAAAGCTTCTGCGGCAAATGTCGCGGCATCTTCATGTACATCTGGAAAAGCCATTTTATGGAGACCTAAGCCTTTTTCTAATTTTAACGGATCAATTCCTCTATTCTCTGCTAACTCTTTAATTTCCAAATACAAATGCGGCACATAATAAGAAGCCGCCTCAACTCCAACTTTCATAAATATTAGTTTTTGTAAAAAACCCTACGAAGTTAGGGAGTTGAATTTAAAAAGAAAAAAATATGGCGTACTATTTTATCACAGTACGCCATAATTATTGATGTTGTTTTTCTGTTTATTGAGGTAAATCCTCTGATATTTTCTGTTTTTTCGAAACTACTTTCTCCAGAATATATCTTATAGAAGAAGCATCCGCAGGTGGATTAGCTACTTTTTCTTTTTTCACTTTCAATACATATTCGTATCCAGGCTCATAAGTAAAGCCTTCAACAGACTGATACATATAACTCCAGATTTTAGCTTCTCCTTCTTTTACCAAATAGCATTTTTGCTTTCCTACACCAGTACAGTCAATTTGTTTTGAAGCCACTACAAATGTTTCGGCATTGTTTTCTTTAGCTGTCTTTTGTACGTTACACTGCTGAAGTACAAAAAGTCCTAATCCGGCTACAAATAGTTTACTAACTGCAAGTATTTTTTTCATAGAATTTATATTTCCGGCCTTAAAGACAAGAACCGTGCTAAAAAGTCTAATTTGGATTATTTTTTTCGAAAAAGGATAAAAAATTACAGATCGTAGTGGTTAGGATGCTGTGCTTTAATCACATCCACAGTTCCTAAAACTTTATCTTTTAATGTATCCTGATATTGCTGTAATTTTTCTGCTACCTGCTCATCTGCACTCCCTATTATCTTAGCGGCTAAGATACCCGCATTTAAAGCTCCATTCAATGCAACAGTTGCTACCGGAATACCACCCGGCATTTGCAGAATAGACAATACTGAATCCCATCCGTCTATAGAATTACTGGATAAAATTGGAACTCCAATTACCGGAAGGGTTGTACAACTTGCTACCATTCCCGGAAGGTGAGCTGCTCCTCCTGCCCCGGCAATAATAACTTTCAGTCCTCTCTGTTTTGCAGACTTAGCATATTCGAACATACGTTCTGGTGTTCTGTGTGCAGAAACAACCGTGAGTTCATACGGAATACCTAAGTCATTAAGGAAATTGGCTGCCTGTTCCATAATTGGTAAGTCGCTCTGACTTCCCATAATAATTCCGATCATGTTTACTTTTTTTAGATGGTCAAAGATAATGAAATTGAAAGGAAAGCCTATCGTAATTGCTCTATTCCTAAAGCCATTTTAGCAGAAAGATTAAGCAGAGGTGCTACACTTTCTTTTTTCGAAAAGGATTCCACATATTAAATTATCTTTTTTTCAGCACTTGTATTTCCTTGCTACAGGCTAAAATATAAAAACTAATAATATCTTTGCAATACTTTATTCCAATCCATTTTGAGAGACTATAAATTACTATTTGCTATTCTGACGGTGGCTATCGTCTGGGGAACCACTTTTATGGGGATACGTGTTGCAGTGGAAAGCATTCCCGGATGGTTTGTAGCAGGCATACGCCAGCTTCTGGCCGCAATTATTATGGGTACAATTCTTATATTCCGTAAAGAACTGAAATGGATTGGCTGGAAAAATTTAAGATATCAGATTATTTTCTCTACCCTAATGCTTGTAGGTGCTAATGGATTAACTACAGTTGCTGAGGAAAATGTAACAAGTAGTCTTGCTTCTCTGATTAGTGCCTGTGCCCCTATTCTGGTTTTTCTGGGAAGTTTGGCTGTAGGATTACAGAAGTTCAGTTTTCGGGCAATGACAGGAATTCTGATTTGTTTCTTTGGGATTATCTTCATTTTCTGGGACGGATTAAAAGACCTGGCTAACCCTAACTACAGAAATGGTATTCTTCTGATGTTTTGTGCCATTTCCGGATGGGCATCAGGAACGATTTTTACTAAAAAAATGAATATACAAAGCGGTAATATCTCATTGAACTTATTTTACCAATTTGCTTTTGCCGGAGTTGTGCAGATTATACTGGCCTTTATATTTTCAGACAATTACAATTTTGGAAACTGGACCTTAAAAAGTATATCGGCTATGATCTATCTTGCGGTTTTTGGGTCTGTGACTGCTTTTTTTGCTTTTCACTATGCACTCACCAAAATCACACCGATACAGGTTTCCATACTGGCTTATATCAATACTATTATTGCCATATTTTTAGGCTGGTTACTTTTGGACGAAGAAATTTCTGTGAAATTTATTATAGCAGCATGTCTTATTATCTGCGGTGTATTTATTACGAACTACAAACCAAAATCTGAACGCAGATTGGCATAATATATTAACACCAAGACACAAATTATATTCAATTTCTTTTGGTTTTAGGGCATAAATTTCTTCGCAATATTAATACTTTCGGTATGAGCAAAATAAAAAGAGCACTTGCGTCTAATTCCGCAAGTGCTCTTTTATCATTAATCTGTTGTTTTTTGTGAATCTTCCAGCAGGTTATTGAGTGCTGCCAATTCCTGTATACTTAGATCCCGCCATTTACCAATTGGTAAATCCAGTCTGATATTCATAATACGGATACGTTTCAGTTTTTTCACTTCATACCCCAGAAACTCGCACATTCTCCTAATCTGACGATTAAGTCCCTGTGTAAGAACAATTTTGAATGTAAAATTATCAATCTGTTCTACTTCACATTTCTTAGTAACCGTATCCAGGATAGGCACTCCGTTTCTCATTTTATCCAGAAACTTCGGTGTTATCGGCTGGTTTACTCTTACCAGGTATTCTTTACCATGATTATTCCGGGAACGGAGGATTTTATTAACAATATCACCGTCCGATGTCAGCAAGATTAATCCTTCACTAGGCTTATCCAGTCGTCCAATTGGGAAAATACGTTTAGGGTGGTTGATATAATCAATAATATTATTCTTCTCACGCTTGGTATCGGTTGTACAAACAATACCCACAGGCTTATTGAAAGCTATATAAACATGCTCTTCATCCGTTTTGCGAATAGAAACCCCATCCACAAAGATTTCATCCTCATCCGAGACCTTAGTCCCCATCTCCGGAAGCTTTCCGTTTATTGTGATTCTGCCTTCTTCCAGTAGTTTATCTGCTGCTCTTCTGGAGCAATAACCTACTTCTGACAGGTATTTATTGATGCGTGTTTTTTCCAAATCTTTAGTTTTCTGTATTATTCTGCAATTACCTGCACCATTTCTTTTATCTTCACCAACTTCTCCATCAGTTCCTCACGGGATTCAGCTAATACGTTAATATGTCCCATTTTTCTTCCTGGTTTGGTTTCAGTTTTACCATACAGGTGGATATATGTTTTAGGTAGCCTCAGTACTTCGTCCAACCCTGCATATACTACTTTTCCGGAAAAGCCTTCTGCTCCTACCAAATTTAGCATTCCACTAAAGATAACAGCATCTGTATCTGCTAATGGTAAGTTTTTTACAACTCTGTACATTTGCTCGAACTGGGAGTTAGCATTTCCTTCCTGACTTTGGTGTCCGGAATTGTGCAACCTTGGAGCCGTCTCGTTTACCCAAACCTTACCTTCTTTATCCAAAAATAATTCTATAGCAAATAAGCCAGGAGAATTAACTGTCTGCAAGAACTTGTCTGTAATTGCTGAGATCTGATTTTGTATATCTTCACTTAGTATCGTCGGACAAATATTAAAGTCTAATAAATTAAGTTTAGGATCTGCCACCATTTCGGTTACCGGGAAAGTTTTGGTTTCACCATCTTCATTTCTGGCTACAATTACTGCCAGCTCTTTATCTATATCTACCAGACTTTCCAATACAGATGGAGCATCCCACAGCTTTTGAAGATCATCTTCTGTACGGATTACCTGTACTCCTTTTCCGTCATAACCGCCGGTATTCATTTTTTGTACAAAAGGAAGAGGAAAGCTTATTTCCGATTTACTTTGTACGGTCTGAAAATCCGGACTAGGGATATTATTTTCTTTGTAAAATTCTTTCTGAAGAATTTTCTGTTGAATAATTTTAATAATTCTGGAATTTGGAACCACTTTTACACCTTCATTCTCCAATGTTTCTAGAGCATCTGCATTTACATGTTCAATTTCAATGGTTACAACATCTTTATCTTTTCCAAAATCCAGTACTGTCTGATAATCATTGAAATTTCCTTGTGTAAAGTAGGATATATTATGGCATGGAGCATCGGCTGCCGGATCTAGTGTATAAAATTCGTCATCGTATTTCAGAGCACTTTGGATCAACATTCTTCCAAGCTGTCCACCTCCTAAAATTCCTATTTTCATTATTTACTTTATTAGATTTATTTTTATTTCGAGCCTTCAGCAAGTAAAGACCACTATTTTATTTTACCAATTCATTTTTACTATCATCAACACAGTTATCTTTCCTGCGGGTATCGATAATATACTGTATTTTCCACTCTCCATTTTCTTTAACCATTTGAAAACTATTCACACCACAATGTGAAAATTTCCCCTGAAAATAAAACTGGTACGGTGTCCATACAGATGCCAGATTTCCATCAATATGAATAGCAGAAAAAGAAATTCTTTCTTCCAGTGTATTCTTTACAGCTTTTGCAATAGTTCTGGTAAATGCAGGAATATTCTCTGTCTTTACTTCACCGGTCTTCATTATTGTCTGCAAAATTGCCTGCTTGGTAAAACTTGATTTAATACCTGCCGAATCGGAGTCCTTCATCGCTGTAAAGAGCTTGTTAACTCCTGCTTTTACAGCTTCGGTTTCTGAAACCTGAGAGAAAAATAAATTAAAACTTAATCCCAGTATAAGTATGAAGCTGCTTCGCATAATATTATTTAAGTTTAAAATAGCCTAAATGCATTTCATTTTCCTGAACCTCAACATTACTCTTTTCGAGAACGATAGTATATTTCTCTTTCATTTTCTTTGGAAGAATGTCGCTGACATTAAAGATATCGTCGATATCCACACCATGCTTATCATCGATGTGACTTACCGCTCCTTCAAATCCCATTTGCTGATAAAATTCTGTTTGCTTTACTCTTTTTACAATTTCTCCCATTGAGGTTCCTACCATCAAATGCTGTTCGTGAAATTCTTCAAAGAAGCCAGGCTTATAACCGCCCAGATTGATGAAATATAATTGGTCTTCCGATTTCTGTGTTCCTCTTTCTACAATTTTCACTTCATAACCATCTGCAAATTTCACTTCCTGATGACAGTCAATATGAATTTTGGCTTCTTTCCAGAATTCTTTCATATCCGGAATAAGGTCATCCAGCGTCTCTGCAATTCCAAAAAATACGTCGTGTTGTTCGATATTTCTTCCTTCAGGAGTAGCACCAAGGATTACATAGAATAATTTCATAGCTCTTTCTTTGCAAAAATAGTGAAATATTATGCTTCCCTGAAAATCAGATCTGATAAAATTCCAGCGGCAGCTGATCCGGATCTTGGGTGAAAAAGAATTCTTTATCGGTAAATTCGTCAATACGGACGTCTTCACACGCTAATCCTTTTTTTATCAATTCTTCTCTTTTGGAATTTATATCCTCTACAGCGAAAGCCAAATGTCTTAATCCACAAGACTCTGGTCTGGACGGACGTTCAGGTGGATTCGGAAAGGAAAATAATTCTATAACATAATGATCCCCGATTGCAAGATCCAACTTATAAGATTGTCTTTCCTCTCTATAAACTTCACGAATGATATTAAGTCCTAAAATTTCGGTATAAAACTTTTTGGAAACCTGATAGTCCGAACAAATAATAGCAATATGATGAATGTACATTTTAAATTTTTTATGATTTATTCTGTTTATTTACGGGAACCACATCCTACACAGATACTACAAATTCAATAAAGATTCATTTTGATTAAAAAATTAACACTGATTCATATTCAATATTACGATTAATTTATAATTTTACATGAAACACTTGTGAATCTATATCAAAATTCCCAAACAGGGGAATAAATATTATGACACCCGTCAAAATATAAAAACCAAATTAACATAAAATATATCACTATGAAAAAATTTATCCACCAATTTTCAGCCAGCCTGAAGAATAATCTGTTAGTATTCCTGGCCTTTCCTTTTCTATGGACATCCTGTTCCAGAGACAACACAATAGCTTCTGAAAATAACAATATTTCACCGAATGCGGCTACCGCAAGAGCTGCAGCTACAACAAAAGCAAATATTAAATTATTCAGCTTTACAGAGGTTAATGATACTAATCCGCTCAACAATCTGAATTTTACACTAAAGAACAGTGGAAAACCTTTGGTAGATATGGTTGTTCTGTTTTCTGCTAATATTAATTATGACGCTGCTAATGATAAAGTGTTTGTAAGCAATAATCCCAATGTGCAACATCTGCTGACCAATCGTGCTAAATACCTGAAACCTTTACAGGATAAAGGTATAAAAGTTATACTGAGCATTTTAGGAAACCATGACAGATCGGGTATTGCTAATCTTTCAACAACACGTGCAAAAGCATTTGCGCAGGAGCTTAAAAATACTTGTGATCTGTATAATCTGGATGGTGTATTTTTCGATGATGAATATTCTGCTTATCAAACGCCACCTCCAGCTGGTTTTGTAACGCCATCCAATAATGCAGCTGCACGTCTGGCCTACGAAACCAAACAAGCAATGCCAAATAAACTGGTAACTGTTTATGTATACAGCAGGACGTCTTCTTTCCCTAATGCTGTTGATGGTGTAAATGCCGGCAGCTATGTAGACTATGCCATTCATGATTATGGCGGCAGTTATGATTTGGCTACAAATTATCCAGGGCTTGCAAAATCAGGTATGGTTATGTCTTCCCAAGAATTTAATCGTGGTATCTATGCTACAGCTCAGGCACTGAGAAATATTGTTACAAAAGGTTATGGAGGTCATATGATATTTGCAATGGATCCTAACCGCAGTAATTTCACTTCTGGTCAGCTTCCTGCACTTAAGCTTATTGCAAAAGAGCTATATGGTGATGAACTGGTATATTCCAATACACCTTATTCTAAGGACTGGTAGACAGCTATACAAAGCCTAATATAAAATGAGAAAACCTGTCTGAAACGATGAGATGTTTTTTGGTGTCATCTTATAAGTCTTCAGACAGGTTGTTTAATATTATTTAGTGGCAAAAGAATATCTCTTGTTTTGTACTTCTTAGCAAAAGAACGGACTATCAATGCCAGCTTGTAGCTATTTGTATTAAGACGTTTAAAGTCCTCCGTAATTTTTTTATTATTTTTCTTTACAATAATTAGCTGTGCATCTCCAGCATAAAGTCCGACAGTTTTAATTCTTTTGATATCATTCCAGACAATTAGTTCTCTGCCGAAGATTTTCACACCTTTATCACTCAATGTCAATTCAGGAAATATATAGCCAAGAATCAATTTTATAAGAGCTCCAATAACAAAAACAGCAGCCATAAAAAGTCTTAGAGTTAATATATATTTCTGGTTGTTCTTCTCCATCATTATTATAGCAGGAACAACAATTATAGCCAGAATCAAAATAAACCATATTTGAATATTCGTTTTTCTGAATATAGCTTTTTCTGGGATCTGATCTATTGAACCAAATCTAAATTTACGTAAGAACCTCCTTTCCGTTATAGCTTCTTTCCTCCATTTTTTATCTGGTAGCGGAGGATAATTACAGATGTTATTAAAATCAGGCAAAACTTGCTACCATAGAATTCAACATGGATCTTACTACTAATCTATGGAAAGGTTTAACGAAGAAAAAATACAGTTTGCCAAAAAAGTTATGGTATTGTACACCTGTAGAAATATAAATTTTGTTTTCTGGTTGAGCATAGAGCAAGGATACTTTAAAATCAAGATGTTTATCATCTTCACCCAGAATAATTTCTTTTTCTTTTTTATCCAGGACTTTAAACAACCCAAACCTTTCACCTATAGCAAAATCTGATTGCTCAGCCTGCTTCATAATTTTACTTTTTTTATCAGATCCTTTTAATCCGAACATTGCAACCAGTTTATTGCGTAATGTAAAAAGTTTTTTCACCCATGGAATGTTACTCGTAAAGAAAGCTTTTCCTAAATCTTCCGGGCGGATATTTCTTTCAGTTTTCACCTCCTGAAAATAAACATCGGTATAATCAAATTTCTGCTTAATTAATACTGAGAAAGAAGGTATTGTTTTCATATTATTTATCTTGTGAATCTTTTTTTATTTTGTCGAGATAGCTTTTCTCCAAATCATTAAGGTTTTGGAAATAGCTTTGCTTATCCATAAACAATTGTGGATTGTACGGATCTCCTTCTTTACGTTTTTCATGCAGATCGAACTGACTTGCATGCGATGCCACCCAAAGGTCAAAATCAAGCTTTTTCATTGCACCAAAGGTATAAGCATAATCGGACTGAATATTCGGATATGCTGTAACTTCAGAAAATTTCTTATCAACAATAATAGAGGGCATATTAGCTATCAGAACTCTATACTTTCTCTTCTCATCTTTTGTTTCAAAAATAAAACTGCAGGAACCTTTTGTATGTCCCGGGTGATGAAGCAAAGTCAGGGTTGTATTTCCCAGTGTTATTTTATCCTGATCTTTTAACGTTCTATCCGGAGTAATAGGTTTAAATGTCACACCATATTTTCCCAATTCATAATCGGACTTACCCCCTGTTCTCAGGACATCAGCATCTGCTTTATCTGCATAGAATTTTGCACCGGTTTCTGTTTTAAAATCCTCTAACGCACCTGTATGGTCATAATGAGCCTGGGTAAGCAGCAAGATCTTAATGTCTTTATAATTAAACCCCAGCTTTTGAATATTGTCTTTTATTATTGGAAGCGATTCTGCCGTTCCTGTATTAATGAGAATATTGCCTTTGTCCGTCACAATAAGGTAAGAAGCCAAATCATAAGTTCCTACGTAATACAGGTTACCTGCAATTCTGAATGGTTCATAAGCCTGATTCCATTCTTTAGGCATATTCTCAGGTTCTTTTACTATCTGAGCATTCAAATTCAAACTCAAACAAACTGACAGAAAAAACAGTGTAGCAAAATTTCTCATAGCAATACGTTTTAGAAGCGCATTTCATCTTTTACCACTCCACCTTTCTGGGTGAAAGGTAAAAGCTCCTGCTGAATAAATATTTTTATTTTATCACTTTCAATATCATTCGGGAACAACAGATGGACATTAGCCCCTGCGTCCAGTGTAAAGAATAGAGGTAATCCGGTAATTCTACGGAAATCCCATATTTTGTTAATCACTTCAAGAGTTCCGGTTTTCATTAGAATAAAAGCAGGATCACTCATCATCATCATTGCATGCAGTGTAAGTGCTTCGTGTTCCGTAAGTTTTATAAAACCTTCCAGGTCTCCGGTTTTCAGAATATTTTTAAGCTTAGCAAAGTTTTCATGTGCTTCCTGAAAACGTCTTTCTGCATATGGGTTTGTTTTCATTAGTCCATGTCCTACTGTAGAAGAAACACTTTTCTCTCCTTCATGGATCAATAGCACCCAGTCGTTAAAATTTTTGAATACCGGATGAATTTCATCATTTGGATATTGTACAGCATATAAATCTGAACTTCCTTCTACTTCTCTTGTATTACCCCATACCACTAATCCATTGTACAGACTGCGGCAAGCGCTTCCACTTCCCAGCCTTGCCAGGAATGAAGCTTTTTTCAATGATTCTTCTTCACTTGTATTTCCCAAAAAAATTGCATCCAGTTGCATCAGGCATTTTGCAATAGCACCAAATCCTGAAGCTGAGCTTGCAATACCAGAACTGTGTGGAAAAGTATTTTCGGTTCTGATTACATATTTACCTTTCAGAATCCATGGTAAATATTGTTCTATATTTTTGAAATATTTTTCAATTTTCTCAGCAAACTTCAACTCTTCATTTCCGGCCAGAAATGTTTGTACAGAGAAGTTTTCTCCTTCTGAAAACTCCATTGTCGTATTTGTTCTGCAATGGTTCAGCGTATAACTGATACTTGGATTGGCAGGAATCTGATTCTCATATTTCCCCCAATACTTAATCAGAGCAATATTAGACGGACAGCTTTCTGCAACCGTCTGACTGCTGATATTAAAATTTATATTTCCT
Source organism: Elizabethkingia miricola (assembly GCF_001675285.1). Lineage (GTDB taxonomy): Bacteria > Bacteroidota > Bacteroidia > Flavobacteriales > Weeksellaceae > Elizabethkingia > Elizabethkingia miricola. Next base: position 270,700 of record NZ_LSGQ01000007.1, on the reverse strand, counting down.
AAAAATTCTTTTTCCATAATTACTACATTTTAACTGTACATCTGTTCAATAAGGTCTTTGTATTTCTCGGAAACAACCTTTCTTTTAATTTTTAAAGTTGGTGTAATCTCACCACTTCCGATTTCAAATTCTGCAGGCATCAGAATAAATTTCTTCACTTTTTCAAATGATGCCAAAGAAGTCTGAAATTCTTCTATTTTAGTTTTGTACAGTTTATTTACTGCTTCATTTTTTACGATTTCATTCCAACTTGTAAAAGGAATATTCATTTTACCCAGTTCTCCTTTCAGGAATTCAAAATTGGGTACAATTAAAGCAGAAACAAACTGTCTTCCTTCTGCCACAACCATTACCTGTTGGATGTAATTGTTATTGGACAATATATTTTCCACTTGCTGGGGCGCTATATATTTTCCGTTTGACGTTTTTAATAAATCCTTTATTCTTTCTGTAATAGTCAGGTTACCCTGATCATCAATATTTCCGGCATCACCAGTTTTGAACCAGCCATCTTCCGTAAAAACAGCTTTTGTTTCTTCCGGCTTGTTGAAATAGCCTTTCATAATGCCACTTCCTCTGGCCTGTATTTCATTATCGGCTCCGATTCTTATCTCTACTCCTGGTAATATTTTACCACAGCTTCCATACTTGTATTTTGTAAAAGGGAAAAGCGAGAGCGTAGCTGTAGTCTCTGTAAGACCATAACCTACGGTAAGGTGAAGTCCTATAGCATCGAAAAATTCTGTAACCTCCGGTGAAATTGAAGCTCCACCACAAGGTGTAAACCATAGTCTACCGCCTAATTTTTCTTTCATTTTACTAAATACCAGAAGGTCTGCTAATCCGTGCTTAGCTTTTAATCCAAAAGGAATTTCTTTTTCAGTTCTCTTCAGTTCCGCATATTGTTTCCCTATTCCCAATGACCAATTAAATATTTTTTTCTTGGTCGGAGAACTTTTCTCTACTACGTCGTGGATACCGGCATATACTTTCTGGAAAAATCTTGGAACGGTACACATCATCGTAGGCTTTACCTCGATTAGTGCATGTGCAATATTTTTAGGGTCTTCCAGAAAATAAACTTTTGCACCTCCGTATAAACTCAGAAGCGACCAGCTTCTTTCAAAAACGTGCGTCAGTGGAAGAAAGGCTAGTGAAAGTTCGTCTTCAAAGTTTTTAAATTTAAAAAACTCAAAATGAGCATCGAACTCCTTACGGAAATTTCCGTGTGTAATCATTACACCTTTTGGTATTCCTGTTGTTCCGGAAGTATATATCAATGTTGCTGTATCATCATCTTCCTTTGGACAGAATTCAAATGTTGAAGGCTGATTTGCAATAAATTCGCGAAGAAAAACTGTATTTTCCTTTTTCCCTATTACTTTATTCTTAGCAACAACAATGGTTTTCAAATATTCATTGCGCTGTAATAACTCATAACAAGTGTTATACTGCTCCTGATTACCTGCCAGAATTATTTTGGATTGTGAGTCGTTGATAATATATTCGGCCTGTTCGGCATTATTCGTAGAGTAAATAGGAACGGTAATAGCACCTAAGGATAAAATAGCCAGATCAAAAGTTATCCATTCAGCGGAATTTTCTGAATAAATAGCTACTCTGTCATTTTCCTGAATCCCGGCTGCTTTAAGTGCATTAGCTGTTTTAGCAATCATTTCGCTAAATTTTTTCCAGCTAAGTTCTTTCCACTGGTTTTCTTTTTTAAAACCAACAGCAGCTTTCAGCGCATGCTTTTCCAGGTTTCGGGTTATAATTGATTGTGCTAAATTCATTCGTTAAGACTTCAGTTTTTTGTCTTTAATATAATTGTTCAGGTGAAAGTCTATACTTTCGTCAAGCGGGATAAACTGATAACCCAGCTGATCTTTTATCTTTTTATTAGATATTTTATTATGTGCCGTTATAGCCTCTATATTGGCTTTGTTAAGCATTTTAAGAGGAGGAATAAGGAACCCTAATTTTCCGAAAATCCTGGAAAAATGTAACAAACCATCCGGAATAATCTTAGGAACAGAAAGTCCTAATTTGCTGCGTACTTTCTCGGAAAAGCTTTTATAAGTTCGGGTTTCGCTTATCGTAATAAAACGTTCTCCAAAAATATTCTTTTCCATAAGGGCTATGGATATATCGGCTACATCTCTTGCATCTACATAAGCAGAACTACCGGAAAATGTATAAGGTGTTACTTCAAAAGAATTGAACAACTTACCGCTACTTGCCTCCCAATTTCCTGTTCCCAGAATAATCCCCGGAAGTACAATTACAGTATTAAGTCCTTCTGCAGAAGCACGCCAAACCTCCATTTCTGAAAAATGTTTGGACTTGGCATACGCTGAATGCTCTAAGGCATGCTTGAAATCGGAATCTTCATCCAATTCTCCGCTTTCGTTAAATCCGTCTAAAACAGCTATAGAACTTATAAAGCAGAATTTATTTACCGAAGATCCTTCACAGGCATAAAGCAAATTTTTGGTACCATCAATATTGGTATGGTACAATTCTTTTCTGAATTTGGGATTAAAGCTTACTCTTGCGGCACAATGATATACTTCTGTAACACCTTCCAATGCTCGTTGCAAGGAATCTGTATCATCAAAATCAGCATCTACCCATTCTATTTTATTAAAATACTCTTCCGCTTTATCTGTATAGGCATGCCAGGAATGTTTCACATCGTTGATATTACTCGACGGACGTTTTGTAGCCTTTACATTGAAACCCTTTTCTAAAAGTTTCAGTGCAATGACTCTTCCTAATATTCCTGTTGCTCCGGTAACTAAAACCATCTTATTGTGTTAAAAATTCTTTGACAGCCGCGTTAAAATCTTTTGGATTTTCTGCTTGCACCCAATGTCCGGCATTTACAATTTTCTTAACCTCAGAGTTCGGGAATTGCTGTCTGATCAGAAGCCCATCCTGTGGTAATATATAATTGGAATTTGCTCCTGCTAAAAATAAAACAGGTCCGTTATAGACTCCGTATTTTACTGCATTTGTTACAAAAGTAGTGTACTTATCTGTAAGTACAGGAAGATTAAATTTCCAGCTTAACTTCTTATCTTCTGTCCAGTATAAGTTTTTCAGAAGGAACTGTATAACGCCGATTTCCGGAATATACTTTTTCAGTTCTTCTTCTACTTCCTGTCTGCTGGTTACCTGATTCAAATCTACAGTATTCAGAGCTTTAAAAATTCCCTGGTGATGTGGCGGGTATGCTTTTGGTGCCATATCGGCTACGATAAGTTTTTCTACTTTTTCAGGATTGGTAATAGCATACTGCATTACCACTTTCCCACCAAGAGAATGACCTAGCAGGTATACTTTCCCTAGTCCGTAATGATCCATATAAGCCTGAATATCATTCACCATTGCATCTATGGTCATCTCATCGGAATGGAAGCTTTTTCCATGATTACGAAGATCGATAAGGTGTACCGGCATTAATTCGCCAAATTCACGTCCGAAAGATCCCCAATTGTCCAGCATTCCAAATAAACCATGAAACACCAATAATGGTGTTCCGGTTTTATCTTGTCCGTATATTTTTGAATGTAAAATTTCCACTTCTTTAATTTTAAATAATAAAATTTAAATTCTCAACATTATTCTAACCTTCAGTATTCAAAACCTGCCACTGTGCTAAGCGCTTCAGGTAAGACTGAATAGTATTTTCCAGTCCCAAATATAAGGCTTCAGAAATTAGTGCATGCCCAATAGAAACTTCCAGTAAATTAGGAATCTTGTCTGCAAAATATTTCAGATTATCCAAACTAAGATCGTGTCCGGCATTGATGCCTAAACCAAATTCTGTAGCTTTTAATGCCGTTTCATAGTAAGGTTTTATAGCTGCATCTTTATCTTTAGGATAGTTTGTAGCATAAGCTTCGGTATACAACTCTATTCTGTCTGTTCCTGTTTTAGCAGCATATTCTACCATTGCAGGATCAGGATCTAAGAAGATAGAAGTTCTGATACCGGCATTTTTAAATTCAGCAATAATATCTGTTAGTTTATCCAGATAGGTTTTACAATCCCAGCCAGCATTAGAAGTTATAGCATTATCAGCATCCGGTACTAATGTTACCTGCTCGGGCTTTACATCCAGTACCATATCGATAAATGAACGGTGTGGGTTTCCTTCTATATTAAATTCTGTGGTTACCAAAGGTTTCAGATCATAAACATCTTTTCTGGTAATATGCCTTTCATCCGGTCTCGGATGTATTGTTATTCCCTGCGCTCCAAATTTTTGTGCATCAATAGCTATTTGTGTTACACTCGGTACATCTCCCCCTCTTGCGTTTCGTAATGTTGCTATTTTATTAATATTGACACTTAATTTAGTCATGTTCTTTATTATTGTATATAATTTACTTTATTAAACTTTGTTTACCTGTATTACTTCCAGTCCAAAATCTTGTGTTGCTACAAGCAAATGGTCAAAAATATCGGACTGTACTCTTTCATAATCACCAAGATTAGAATAGATGGTAAAACAATAAATTTCCAGAGGCATTCCCTGTGGTGTGATCTCTAGTTGACGAACCAGTATAATCTCTTTTTGTTCGATATTAGGATTGTTGCGCAGATAGTTTTCAGCATATTTCCGAAAAACTCCAATATTGGTTAACTGCTGACCATTCAGCATATTATCTGCATTGTGAAGTTCCAGCTTCTCGGAATCAATTTCATTCTTTTTGGTAATGATGTAATCCGATATCAGATTTACCTTTTCTAACTTTTCATAATCCTCCTTGTTTAAAAATCTGAAGGATTTGATATTGAAAATCATGGAACGCTTTATTCTCCTTAGATTGCCTTCCGTCATCACCTGATAGTTCCTGATTTCTGTAGACATCAGATCATAGGTAGGAATTGTGGATACCGTTTTATCAAAATTTACAATTTTTGTTGTCAACAAGCTAATATCGGTAATGTTTCCTTCTATGTTATACTTTGGAATACCAATCCAGTCGCCTACTTTCAGATTCTTGGATGTAGCCACATGAATTCCGGTAACAAATCCCAAAATGGTATCCCTGAAAACCAATACCATCACGGCAGTTATGGCTCCTAAACTACCCAGAATAGTACCACTATTGATTTTAAAAACAATTTTAATGGCGATAAAAAACAGAATAACACCACCAAATATTTTCAGCGTCTGGGATACTGCTTTGAAAGCAATAAGCTTATAATTTTCTTTAATCAGAATGTAGTAAATCTCCACAGATTTATACAATCGAAGTCCGGCACTCCCTATTACAATTAACTGCCCTATCTGAACAATTACATCCAGTATAGATTTGGTTGCCGGATGCATATTTTTATAGAAAATAGAATCCAAAGCAAAACTGCATAAACCTAATGCAATAACATGTGCCATAGCACGGGGAAACTTTGACTGATAAAGTGCTTCTACAAACGGATACTTATCTTTCTTTATAATCTTATAGAGAAAGTTGAAGAAAAGTCTTATCCCCAAGTCTACAATAAAGTAAAATGCAAGAAGAACTAAAATCTTACTGGTGACCTGAAATATCCACGCAATACTGCCATCAAAGTACTTTGCAAAGAATACATTAATGTCATAACTGATTTGCTGTAGAAAATCTCTTGTTTCCTGTAAATCATTATTCATGTAGCGGGATGTAAATTTCGTTTAATACACAAAATTAACAATTTATTCTTCACTTTCTTTAAATTCCTTACATTTAAACCAGATATTTACAATATGGAAGAGGGGCTTGTAACGCTTGTTTGCATTATTTTACTGATCATAGGAATATTGGGTACATTCCTTCCGGTATTACCCGGACTTATTGTTAGTTATGCCGGACTTCTGATTTATAAATTCGGCACCAATTCTGATATGTCCATGGGATATATCTGGATTTTCGGGATACTAACCCTTCTATCTGCTATACTGAACTATGTCATTCCTGCCAAAACCAATAAAAAATATGGCGGTACCCGCTGGGGAAGCATTGGCTCATTTATTGGCACTATATTGGGTATGTTTTTTATACCGGTAATATTCGGATTTTTAATAGGAATGCTAATCGGTGTTTTTGTTGGTGAATTACTCCACGATCGTAAAGATCATAAAAAAGCATGGAACTCTACTAAAGGAGCTTTAATCGGTTTTCTTTACGGAACCGGGTTTAATTTTGTAGTAGGCTGCGCTATGCTTATTGTAGTAATAATTGATTTATTTTAAACAAACCAAATTACATTATATGAAAGCTTATCTTTTCACCGCTTTATTAGGGCTAAGTGCATTGTCATCCTGTAAAGCAACATCTAATACCAGCTATACAGAAGGGCCGGTTATCACTCTGAAAATGGGTGAGGAAAAATCTCTGCAAAAGGAGAAATTAAAAATAAAATTTGTGGACGTTCCGGAAGATTCCCGCTGCCCTATGAATGCCAGATGTGTATGGATTGGCAATGCCAGAATAAAGCTGAAAGTCAATAATCAGACTCTTATACTGGACACTCAGGATATGCCGGACAGAAAATATGCGAAAACACAGATTTTGGGTGGGTATCAGTACACATTGGAGAGCATTCAGCCCGACAGAGTAACCAATATTGAACTTAAAAAGAGTGATTATAGCATTAGCGTAAGAGTCGAAAAAGTTTCTAAAAAAAACTAACGATATAAATGTCATCCCGACCAGATATTAATAGCCTTCTCAAAGATGAAAATCTGTTTGAGAAGGCTATTATTCTAAACAGAAATGAGTACCTGAAAGAGGCAGGCAGTACCGACACCAATATATACTTCATACAGGAAGGCAGTGTAAGAATCTTTATCTCTGACAATACCGAAGAACGCAACATTCGTTTTGGTTATTCGGGAAATATTATGGTTTCCCTTGATTCTTTTTTAAGCAATAAACCTTCACAACTCTATATTCAGGCTCTAAAAAAAACTAAAATCCTTGTCGCTTCCAAGGGCTCTTTTATGCAGTTAATGAATAAAGATCCGCAACACCTTCAACTATGGAATAGTATTCTGGAAGATTTGAACCTACAGCAGTTTGAAAGAGAAATAGATCTTCTCACCCAATCACCCCGCGAGCGTTATCATCGCCTATTAAAAAGAAGTCCACAGGTTTTCCAACAAATTCCGAATAAGCATATTGCCAATTATTTGCGCATGACCCCGGAGACGCTCTCCCGCATTAAAAAATCTTGATCTCAATCAAGGGTTTAAAAGAACCAATTGCTGAATTTTGCTAAAAGTATCGAAGCCCTGATAAGATCTTTTTTTTCTACATACTGCCGTTAAATCAATTAGCACAATGGTACAGTTAGTATAGAAAATTAATCCTTTCGTGGCTTAAAAACAGTCCGTATAATATACATTATTTTGTGGCTTTGTGTTAATCTAAAATCGCGTTAAAAAAAATAAGAAATGAAAATTCAGTTTGATCAGTTTTACAATGAATTAACCACATTGGTACAGTCGCATATCAAGATTACAGAAGAGCTAAAATCGAAAACAGAAACGAAGCTAAATCAGAAAGCTTCTGCTGACAGCTGGAGTGCCCTGGAATGTATTGAACATCTGAATCGTTATGGTAACTTCTATTTACTTGAAATTGAGAATAGAGTAAAAAACGCTTCATATCCTCCTGAAGACACATTCAAAAGTGGAAAATTAGGCAACTATTTTACTAATCTTATAAAACCTAAGGAGAAGCTTAATAAAATGAAATCTCCTAAAAATATGAACCCATTGGATAGTAAGCTGGATAGTTTTACTCTGGAAACTTTTCTTAAACAACTTCATCAAACATTAACCTTGCTGGAGCAATCAAAAGCAGTAAGCTTAAACAAAACCAGGGTTTCTATCAGTATCTCCAAATATTTAAGATTAAAACTGGGTGACACTTTTCGCTTTTTTATTTACCATAACGAAAGACATCTTCAGCAAGCGATAAAAGCTACCGGCAATATTAGAGTATAAATGCTTATCAGTGAAAACGTTTTCGCTATAGTTTCCGTTAAAAATGAGTATCAATTTTCTTTTTAATTATTTTTACTTTAAACTAATTAATCATGAAATATATTACTTCCATTGTATTTACATTGTTAATGTCTTTTAGCTGTGTAAATGCACAACAAAGCTTTGACGCAATTGCTTCTGTTTCTCATCCACGGCTATTTATGCAAAAGGATGAAGAAAAAACATTAATCAGCGCTATTACTCACAATTCCGATTTAAGAACAGTAGATCTTGCCCTGAAAAAATCCGGAAATTCAATAATAAACCTTCCCCTTCTGGAACACAAAAAAATAGGAAAAAGGCTATTACATATTTCCAGAGAAGCATTGAGAAGGGTTTTTGTTCTTTCTTATTTATACCGTACAACTAAAGAACAAAAGTATTTTGATGCTGCTGAAAAAGAGTTGTTACAGTTATCATCATTTACAGATTGGAATCCTACTCATTTTCTGGATGTAGCAGAAATGACACTTGCTGTATCTATAGGCTATGACTGGTTGTATGATAAATTGTCGGACAGCTCGCGTGAGAAAATCAGAACTGCAATTATTGAAAAAGGATTAAATCCTTCACTGGATAAAAAATATAACAGTTGGTTAAAAGTACAAAACAATTGGAATCAGGTTTGCAATGCCGGAGTTTCTTTAGGTGCTATGGCAGTATATGAAAATGATCCGGCAATGGCTTCTCAAATTATTTCAAGGGCAATAGAATCTATCAAGGTTCCGATGAAAAGATATGAACCTAACGGAACTTATCCCGAAGGTTATTCTTATTGGGCTTACGGAACGACATACAATGTTATATTTCTGGATGCTCTGAAAAAATTAACCAACAACGATTTTGGCTTAGGACACACTCCCGGCTTTACAGCTACAGCAGAATATTTCCAGCATTTAATGGGTACATCCGGATTATCTTTCAATTATTCCGACAGCATGTCTTCTCCGGAAATGAGCTCCGCAACTTTCTGGTTCGCTAAAAATCTTAACAATCCTTCACTGGTATGGAACGATCTTCAATACATAAGAAATCCTGATAAAGCTAAACAACTTTCTTCTGATCGTTTTCTTCCTCTTATTCCTATATGGGGAAAAGACATTCAAAAACTGTCACCTCAGTGTCCTGAAAAATTATTCTGGTCCGGAGAGGGCGATAATCCTGTAGCTATGATGCGCAGCAGCTGGACAGATCCCAATGCTTTATTTGTAGGTTTCAAATTAGGATCTCCAAGTGTTGAACATGGTCATATGGATGTTGGTTCTTTTGTTTTTGATGCCGATGGTGTAAGATGGGCTATGGATTTTGGACAACAGGAGTATGAATCCCTTGAATCTAAAAACATTGATCTCTGGAGTTATGGCCAGAATGCACAACGCTGGACAGTCTTCCGTTACAACAGTCTGTCACATAACATGCTTACGTTTGACAACGATCAACAATATTCAAAAGGAAAAGCTACATTTCTAAAAAAATCAGATAATAAGGACTTCAGCTTTGCAACCTCAGATCTTTCTGACCTGTACAAAACCAAAGTCCCAAAAGTTGTCCGGGGTATTGCACTCAAAGATCAGGCCTATGCCCTTATTCAGGATGAAGTTCAGACAGGAAGCGTACCTACAATAGTACGCTGGAGAATGCTGACTCCTGCCAATGCAGAAATTATTTCTCCAACTGAAATTTTATTAAAAAAAGACAATAAGAAATTACTCTTAAAGATTAATTCCGCCACTCCTGTTACACTTAAAACATGGAGTACAGCTCCAACAAATTCATACGACGCACCTAATCCGGGAACTGTGCTTGTAGGATTTGAAACCGAGTTGCCTGCTAATACTAAAAGTACTTTTGCCGTACAACTCATTCCGAGAGGTAAAATGAAAAAACGCTTCGAAATGAAAGTACAACCATTAGAAGAGTGGAAATAAATTCAAACATTAAAAAACCTCATAGATCTTAGAAATCTATGAGGTTTATATATCAAGTTCAGAAAATTACGGATTATTATCCCCAAACAATAGGTTTCTTTCCTTTTGTCTCCAGATATTCATTGATTTTAGAAAAAGGCTTGCTTCCGTAAAAACCTCTGTATACTGAAAAAGGCGAAGGGTGTGCCGATGCCAGAATATGATGTTTTGAAGTATCTATCAGCGCGGCTTTTTTCTGTGCAAATGCTCCCCAGAGTACAAAAACCACATTTTCTTTTTTCTCAGAAATCTGACGGATTACATAGTCTGTGAATTTCTCCCATCCTAAATCTTTATGCGAGTTAGGCTGATGAGCTTGTACAGTAAGTGTTGCATTGAGCAATAAAACACCTTGCTGCCCCCAGTCATCCAGTTCTTTTTTAGTTCTGGTAATACTAAGATCATCTTTCAGCTCCGTAAATATATTTTTTAGAGAGGGAGGTGCCGTTACACTTTCGGATACAGAAAAGCACAAACCATTTGCCTGACCATCATTATGATAAGGATCCTGCCCTATAATTACCACTTCTACATCATCGAACGGAGTAAGCTCCAACGCCCGGAAGATCTGGTTCTTTGGCGGAAAGCATTTTTGTGTTTTATACTGTTCGTTAACCTTTTTCCATAAGGCTTCAAAGTATTCAGAACTTTTAATAGGAGCTAAAACCTCAGACCACGTCATTTTTCTTATTTATTTTTATAATGTACCGAAGAGCCTGCAAAAGCTCTGTCGGTAGGCAGATTAATATGAATATTCTCTTTTCCGATCCCCAAATTTACTTCTTTTTCTTTTCTTGAAGGGTCGGAAACGAAAACTTCAGGGTTTTGTGCTTCCAAATTTTCGATCAGTAATGTACAAGCACGGTCAGCCTTAATCACCTTTCCCATCACATCAATCTCTGCCGGCCTGAAGAAAACTAACATTAGCTTTTTAGACGATGCCTGATACACAGCATGTACATCTTTCTGGTTCCATATGTTAAAATCAGCAGCAGTCTTCTTAGCTCTGTTCATATTACGAATGCCAGGTATAATAAAATACTGATAACTGCCATTATTTATTTTTTTGCCATGATTAATCCATAATTTGAATACGGCTGATTGTTTCTCTTCTGTACTCCCCAGTTCAGTCAGCTCTTTCCAGGTTCCTTTCTGTATCTGAGAAGAAATAGTAAGATTAGTTTTCTCCGGGAATATATAAGCTGTATTCCGATGTAAAAGAATCTGTTGATCATTGCTATTTACCAACTGTCCTTCTTTTACTTCGTATTTATCAACAGAGTTCCGGTAAGTAACTTTATCTTTAAAGAAATTCTGTTCTACTGTTGTTAGTACCTCATCATCTTTATCCGTAGAAATCTGGCTACCTACGCAAACAACTTCTCTTCCAAACATAAACCACGATTTCTGGGCTTTTACTTCAAACTGATCCTGCATAAATGCAGACACTCCGGTTTTACCATCACTTACCCCGCCTGCAAATACAGATTTTCCGGGAGTTAAATATTTAGTATCCGGTAAAGGGGAATTTTCCAGTGTAGTCGTTCCCGGGATTTTTTTCCAGTCCCATACCGGATAGATATTATAGTATTCTGTACCATCCTGCAATAATGCATAAGAACCAATGGAACGGTTCCCTCCCTTTTTATTTTCACCATTCAGATCTGTTTCCGCTTGCTGGGTATATCTGGATGACATTCTTACAGAAAACTGATAAACAGGGTTCTGATAAAAGGTAAAATCGGTATTCCAATAGTGCTTTTGAAGTTCTGTGATATGGAAATCTGATTTTTTCTTTTGGTTAATTCTCTCAATAGCATCCTGATAAACACCTGTATTCATCGTATCCATTAAGATAAGCTTTTCAAAATAAGGAACCAGCCATTTCATATCTGTAAAATCTTCACGGGCAATCTGCCGCCCAAATGATGTCCAGTTGGTATAACGTCCTCTGATTTGCGGAATCAATGTTTTTGTAATGAAATTGGTAAAGGTTTTTAACTGTTCGCCTTTCATCGCGAATTTGGTATCAGTCACCATAGCACCAATGTAAGTTTCCACTTTCAGGTATTCTGTTCCATAACCAAAAATATGCAGCATAATTTCGTGCTGGGCATACGAGTTATCAAACTGTACTCCTTCTTTTACCGTTGCTTTATTAATAGAGAATATATTTTCTAATCCTTTCCGAATTTCTTCTTCATTCTTATTCAACAAGCCACTATAAAAAATATGAGTATCAAAATCGGCAAGGTTAACACCAGTAACCCCGTTCGTGCGCTTGTAATCCATCTGTTTTACCAAACCGCTAAAAAGCTCTCCAGGCAATTGTTTTCCATTATTGCTTTCCAGCATAATCAATATTACACCAATGGTTCTAGGAGCCTCTATCTCGTTCCACCACCAATTGATATTTTTTAGTTTAGCCGTATTCCAGAATTGTAATCCATTTTGAATAGCTTTAAAAACTTTTTCATTATTTCTTAACGAGCTCCAGGGAGCTGTATAGGCAATGGTCATCTCTTTTACTCTTTTCAGATGCTGAAATGCAGTCCATGTTGTACGGGTAGGATTTTTATAATCTACATCCTGCCATTGTTGATCCGCCTGTAACATCTGCTCCCATTTCTGTGCATTCTTAATAATTTCAGTTCTATTGATATCATTAGACCAGTTCCATTCCGCAATTCTTTGTTTTATCACCTCTATTTCATCAGCTTTATAAAATCCCACAAAAATAAAGCAGCATAGTATTAGTAAGAGTTTTTTCATGTTGAGTTATAATTATGGATTAGTTTTTTTATAGTGAACGGATGATCCTGCATAATCTAGGGCTACAGGGAGCTGTAGATTAATCTTATCTCCGCCTAACTGTAGATTAATTTCCCTGGCCTTTCGGGAGGGATCTGCTATATATAGTTCCGGATTATTGGATCCCGGATTTTCAATTAATATAACACAGGCCTGATCTGCTTTTATTCTTATTCCTTTGATCTCTGTTTCCGAAGGTCTGAAGAAAACCACCATTAATTTATTAGCAGATTTATTATATACAGACTGCACATTTTCCTGATTTTGTATTATAAAATTATCTGCCAGTTTTCTAGCTTTTGCAGGTTGGTGTACCCCCGGAATAATGATATACTGATAAGATGCTTTATCCACTTTTTCTCCATGATCTATCCACACTTTAAATACTGCATTTTTCTTTTCTTCAACACTGCCTACGTCATTAATATCTTTCCAGCGACCTTTTTGAATCTGTGTACTAATATTCAGATTTGTCTTTTGCGGAAAAATATAAGCCGTATTATTGTGAATAAGCATCTGCTCTCCGGTATTATTCATAAGCTGTCCGGCTGCAATATTTTTAGTTTCTTCATTATTCTGATAAGCCATTTGGTCTTTGAAAAAACTTTGCTCTACAGTTGTGAAGACTTTCCCTTCTCTTTCAGCTGAAATATTATTGCCCAAGCAAATAACCGCACCTTCAAACATAAACCATGATTTTTCAGCTTTTACCCCAAACTGATTTTGCATAAATGCAGATGCACCTATCTTACCGTTACTTACTCCGCCAGCAAAACCAGACACTCCGGGAGTAAGACAATAAGTATCAGGAATCGGTAACTGATCCAAAGTAGTTGTTCCCGGAATTTTCTTCCAGTCCCATACGGGGTATATGTTGAAATACTCCGTGCCGTCCTGTAATATTGAATAAGAGCCTATAGAACGGTAACCGCCAAGTTTGTTTTCTCCGTTTAGATTGGTCTCTGCCTGTTCTGTAAATTTAGAAGACATCCGAACTGAGAACTGATATTTTTTATCCTGATAAAACGAAAAATCTGTATTCCAATAATGTTTCTGAAATTCTGCAATACGATAATTCGGTTTCTTCTTGCCTTCAAGACGTAATATAGCATCTTTATAAATTCGAGTATTGATTTTGTCCATTACAATAAGACTTTCCAGATAAGGAACCAGCCATTCCAGATCGGTAAAGCTTTCCCGTGAGATCTGCCTGCCAAAAGATGTTGAATTGGTATAACGACCTCTGATCTGAGGAATCAGAGTTTTGGTAATAAAGTCTGTGAATACCTGTAACTGTTCTCCTTTCATGGCAAACTTTGTATCGGCCACCATGGCACCGATATAGGTTTCTACTTTCAGATATTCTGTTCCATAACCAAAGATGTGCAACATGATATCGTGCTGTGCGTAGGAATTATCGAACTGAATTCCTTCTTTTACCGTTGGTTTACTAATAGAAAAAATATTATTCAGTCCGCTTTGGATTTGAGATTCATCATTATTGATTAATCCACTGTAGAAAATATGCGTATCGTAATCCGCCATATTTACTCCTGTATCACCTTTATAGCGTTTATATTCCATTTGCTTTACCAGATTTCCAAATAGCTCGCCGGAAAGCCTATTTTGGTTATCCTTCTCACTAAGCATAATAAGGATAACGCCCAATACTCTTGGCGCTTCTATTTCGTTCCACCACCAGTTGTTGTTTTTAGGCTTATTTCTGTTCCAGTAGACAAGAGCATTTTCAATGGCTTTGAAAACTTTTGGATTATTCTTCAGACTGCTCCATGGTGCAGTATAAGCAACCGTCATTTCATGGACACGCTTCAAATGCTCAAAACCTTTCCATACATTTGGAGCCGGATCAATATAATCCACATCTTTCCATTGTTGGTTACTTTGTAATGTCTGCTCCCATTTTTGTGCATTCAGTACTGTGGCAGCTTTATCTACTCCCTTTTCCCAGTGCCATTCGGCAATCCTGTGTTTAATAAGATCTATTTCATTGGCCTTACTTATGCTGATACATACAACACAGGCTATGAAAAAAAATAATTTTCTCATATTGAGGTTTTCGGTTAATTAGTTTGAAGCAAGTTAGTGAAATTTCTTTTATCATTGATTATCTTTGCATTGTGCAAGTAACAAAAGACAATTTATCGGAATTAGAATTTCCGCAACTCTTAGAACAAATCGTTCCTTTTGCATTTTCTCCGAAAATAGCAGAACAGATTACCCATATACTACCTATGCCTTTGGATGAGGCCAGAATAAGTCTTACCAAGGTATCGGAATATGCATCGTCATACGAGAATGACAACGCAATCCCCTTCAATGAATATGAGGATATAGAAGCTGAGCTAAAGGTAATGGCTATAGAAAACTATCGCCTGGATGCAGCATCTTTCATGAAGATAAAGAATATCTCCATGATGGTAGGAAAACTGGTGGTTTACTTCAAAAAGTTCAATGAATATTACCCTGTCCTTTTTAGTGAGTCTCAGGAAATTGAACTGACTAAAGAAATTATCGAGAAGATTAATAATGTATTCAACCGCTATGGTGAGGTAAAGTCTGATGCTTCTCCGGATCTGGAAATTATCCGTAAGGAGATCAGCCATGCAAGAAAAGCTATTCAGGAAAATTTCAACCGGGCATTAACAATGTACGGACAATCGGATCTTTTGGATGACATTCGTGAAACTATTATAGACGATCAAAGAGTATTAGCCGTAAAGTCAGGATTTAAGAAAAGAATACCAGGCAGAACACTTGGAGTATCCAAAACGGGTTCCATTACTTATATACAACCGGAAAGTGTTGTAAAACACCAGTTCCGTCTTCGTGAGAATGAAGAAGAAGAGAAAAAAGAAATAGACAGAATTCTGCGCCAGCTTACTGCAGAGATCGCTATATTCCAACCTCTGCTGGAGGAATATCAGGCTTATATTTTTGATACTGACCTTACACAGGCTAAAGCCAGATTCGCACATAAAGTGAATGGTGTACTTCCTGAAATCAATGAGAAGAAAAGACTAAAACTTATCAATGCTTACCATCCGTTACTATGGATGAGAAACCAGGAAGAGCAAAAGCCTATCTACTCGCAGACGCTGGAGCTTTCCGAAAGAAACAGAATTATCTGTATCTCCGGACCCAATGCAGGAGGAAAATCCATTACATTGAAAACTGTTGGATTACTACAATTAATGATTCAGAGCGGAATTCTGGTACCCGTACATCCTAAATCAGAAATGTTCTTCTTCGACAAAATACGTACGGATATTGGCGATAACCAGTCTATCGAAAATCACTTATCTACCTATTCTTCACGTCTGAAGAAAATGGCTGGTATTATCCGTGAGGCAGATGATAATACGTTATTGTTAATTGATGAATTCGGAACGGGATCCGATCCTGAACTTGGTGGTGCTTTGGCAGAGGCTTTTCTGGAATTCTTCTATGACAAAAATAGCTTTGCCATTATTACAACCCACTATACCAACATAAAGCTGGTTGTGGAACAGCTTCCAAATGCTATTAATGCAGCTATGCTTTTTGATGAAGAGACTCTGGAGCCGATGTACAAACTGGAAATTGGCCAGGCCGGAAGTTCATTTACATTCGAAGTTGCCGAGAAAAATAAAATACCAAGATTTATTATTAAAAATGCCCAGAAAAAGGTAGAACATGATATTGTAAATCTTGATAAGACAATTGTCAAACTGCAGCAAGAGAAATATGAGGTTGAAAAACTGAAATCTGATCTTACCGAAAGAAAGGAATCTGTAGAAGACAAACGCGATAATCTGCAAAAACTAAACGAGCAGCTTCAGCAAAAGCTCTTCAACTTTCAGAAGCTATATGAAGAGGAGCACCGGAAGTTACAGTTTGGAAATCGTGTAGAATCTTTTATAGATGGTTATGTAAATGGAAAGTCCCGAAAAGACATTGTAAAGGATTTTGTGAAAATTCTGGAACAGGAAAAATACCGCCGCAAGGAAACTGACAAGACAACCAATGACAGACTAAAAGTAGTAAAGCGGAAAATTACCCAACAGCTGAAAAAGGATGATGTGAAGGAAAAAATCGCTGAAACAAATGAAAAGCTGGAAGAGAAAAAACAAAAAGAACGTGCCCTGTGGCTAAAAGAGGGTCAGCGTGTACGGATCTCCGGAAGTACAAGTGTGGGTACGATCGAAAAAATCTCTAAAAATAAAGTGATTGTAAATTACGGAACATTTAAGACTACCATAAATGCAGACGAGTTAGAAAGAATCTAATTCGGATTTCCGAAATCAAATAGAATCTATATCAATCCCTTAGCAGCTGTGTTAAGGGATTCTTTATTATTTGAGCTAAATTCCTATTTTTACCAAAATACCAATTATGAAACCATTAAAAGTCATTTCAGATCTATTACCTATTCCCAGTTACAGTATAATTATTATATGTTTCTTCTTTCCGTTTTTTCTTGTAAAGTGTGGCAGCACAACACTAGTATCTGTTAAAGGAACCGATTTGGTAACAGGTATTTCCAAAGAAAAAATGAACAGACAGATGAAAGAAACGTTGAAGAAAGATTCTCCTTTCGGTTCTTTCGGAAATGACAACTCTTCTGATGAAAATGGATACACCCCAATGGATAAGTCGGATAATTCCAAAGGCAATATTCCGCCAAACCCATTTATTATTATTCCGTTGGTGTCTGCGGCTTTAGGAATCATTCTGCATGCTATTCGAAGTATAAAGAAAAAGTATATTTATCATATTGTACTTTCTGCAATAGCATTAATCTGTTTATCCGTCTTTTATTGGACTTTTCAATCTCAAATGGATGGATTGGGAGATTATAAAGTTGGCTTTGGAAGCGATTTATCTATTACACTAGGTTTTGGAGGTGCATTTTATATATGTTCCCTTCTTTTTGCCATATTGTTATTATTCCATTGCATATTTGTTTATTTCCTGCGTAATAATCCGGAGGCAATATATGGCCCAAAAAAGCCAAAAACAACACTGTAACGGGCATATTTAAGTCATATTTTCATTTGAGAAAAAATATTTAACTTGCTATTGTACAATCATGTACTAAACTTTTATAATATTTTTTTTAACCAAAATCACTGAAAAATGAAAACATTAAAAGTAAACGCTTTAAAGCTTAAAAACCAAAAAGCATTGTCCAGAGAACAGATGAAAAGTATTAACGGTAGTGCTGGTAACTGGTGCACCTATGAGTGTTGTCCGGAAATACCTAAGCCTCTTTGCCCGGGATACAAATGCCCTGCGGTAATCTGCCCACAGTAGAAGTAATAAGAGCCTGTGAAAATTCTATTGTTAATACTCTTCGACAGGCTCAGAGTGACATTGCTCATTCAAGATATCTTACTTTTAGGAGTGTCAGACTGAGCCTGTCGAAGTCTAATATTTTTTTAATTAAAATTTAAACAGGCTCTAACAGTAATATTAAAAACAGAAAGCCCTTTTTAAGGGCTTTCTTATTTGCTAGTTTTTCTTTGTTCAGTAACTTTTCAAAAAATATAAAAATTCTGCCTATTTTTCAGTTTTGAAATAATTTTATGAAACACCACTCCACAATACTTACAAAATACTTTCTGTTGCTTTTCATGTTAATCACATGTATCCATGTTTACGGAAATATGGCAAAACCCTATTCTGACGGGACAACGAGTTCGCTTATATTCGGTAGTAAAGATTGTAAAGTACTGAGTGAAAAAATGGATTTAACAGTAGTCTCTTCAGATAAATATGATGACTATTTTGAATTTTACAGAGTAAAGTACAAAGTATCTTACCAGATATATTCCGAAAAAGAAGCCAAACTTCCTTTGCTCTTTATTGCACAAAACATGGCTTCTGAAAGCACGGTATCTGTCAACGGTAAAAAGATAAATACTCCGAAAATCACTAACCAGAACATTTCTCAGTTTTCATTTATCCACAAAAATCAGAATAATGAAGATTCATATGATATTAGATTTGAGAAGAATTCTCCAAAATATGTTAATCTGAATGAACTCATCTATTTTGAGACCGACCTTCAAAAAGGGGAAAACAATATTGTTGTAGAATACGAAGGCGTCCCGGAATACAATATATATGGGCTATTAAGAGAATTCAAAATCTCCTATGCCCTATACCCTTCCAATTACTGGAAGTCCTTTGGACCAATAGAAATTAATTTACACATTCCTCCCGGTCTGGAAGTAAATAGCACCAATATTAACACACTCCAGGAAGTACAAAACGGAAATTACAAAATACAGATTAATGAGATAACACAGGAAGAGCTGGAAATTACATTTTCGAAGAAAGTCTCTCTGTTTGGAAAGATCTTACTTTTTCTGCAGCCTATCGGTATTATGGCAATTGGATTTCTGATTATGGTCTATTTTCATATCAGATGGATAATTAACCGCAGAAGAAAACAGCCTAAAAAGTTTAATTATACTGTGCTTTTAGGTTCTTTAATTATTGCTATCCTTACATCCCTTGTTTTCATATTCTCTTTCAACTTTATCCAATGGGTTGTCGACGAACAAGGCATGAAGCAAGGTTATGTTCTTCTTGCCATATTCGTTATTTTCCCATGTATCCTGATTTTCTACACCCTCTTTGCATGGATTATCGATTTCTGGTATAAAATAAAAATCAATCAACAGACTAATTAAAAACCCTGTCAGGATCAATGATATATAATCCTGACAGGGTTTATTTTTTACCGATGATTAAAATAGTTTTCAAACAACGATAATTGATTAGATAAAGCACGACTCCAGTATTCAGTGTTATGTTCTCCTAAGGATTCTATGTAAAGATGCTCAACTTTTTTAGTGAGCAAATCCTGATGAAAACTCTGATTTTTACTGATAAAAAAATCATTTATTCCACAGTCCAGAATATAGTATTGTCCTGTGTTCAGCATTTTATCAGTATTATCCGACAAAATATATTCTGAACCTAAAGAAGACAGCGGACCTAAAACTTTATCCACCTGATAATTGTTGTAATCTTCATTGAATGTCCGGAAATCCAAAGCTCCACAAGAGCTGCCCACAATCCCGAATGCTTCCGGAAAAGAAGTCCCGATATACAGAGATCCAAAACCACCCATGCTCCATCCTAAAATTCCTCTGGATGTTTTTTCGGCTTTTGTTGGATAGTGCTCATCGATATACCGTACCAATTCTGAACCTATAAAAGTTTTGTATTGTGATTTCTGATCCACCGGACTATCCACATACCAGCTATTGTAATTACCATCAGGTAAAATATAAATAGTATTATAGGCTTTTGCTTTAGCTTGTAAATCCGGAATATCCTGCTTCAAAGTTCTTTCCGGATTCCCGCTATAACCATGCAGAATATACACCGTTTTGTATTGCTGATGAGGTTTAATATCTGGTGTTACAATAATGGTACTGATCTCTTTTTTCATCTTTGCGCTAAAGATCTTTTCACGAATAACTTTTTGTGCAAAAAGTGGATGTGAGAATACCAGTAAAAGGGTGAGATTAAATAATGTCTTCATAATTTTTATTATTAATTGATGAGACAAAATTGAGATGTAAAAAGAACAAAAGCATCTACATATGTAAATGCTTTTAATCTTTTATTTCTTTTCTTATGCGACTGAGCTGGGTTGGTGTCACCCCCAAATAAGATGCAATATGATGCTGTTTCAGTCTGTTGTACAAATCTGGCTCTTTCAATAGCTTCAGATAACGCTGTTTTGCTGTTTCGTGCTTTAAGGAAATCTCCAGCGGTTCTTTATTTACCACCCAATTTTGTTCCAGATAGCGGATATGAAACATGGCCAGGTCATGGTGTTTAGTAAGCAAATCCCGATATTCTTTCGCCGGGTATTTTATAACAGTACAATCTTCAAGTGCTATAATACTAAAATCTCCGGGCTCATTTTTAATAATAGAAACTGTAGCCGCGGGAAAGCTTTTTTCTGCAAAAAACAACTTGTAAACCTGCTCTCCATCTTCATCTATTGTATAATAACCCACCAGACCGGATTTTATAAAATAATAATATCTGGCAATTTCACCGGACTTTTGCAGCAATTCATTCTTTTTAAAATAGTCCTCTTTACATATCCCCAGAAGAGCATCAGTTGTTTCTGCCGACAAAGGATAATAAGAGTTAATCTGTTTTATAAATTCCTGCATAACCTGTGAAATTGAAGATTAATTTTTCAACATGCCCCCATCAATACTTTTCTGGAGCAGGATATCGAAGGCTTCTCCCATTTCATCTGAAGCACGCTTAATTGCATTTTCCAACATATTGCGCACCTGATTTTCTGTAATTCCGGCTTCTGTCCAACTTTTCCCGCTGGTATTAGAATTAAGAATAAAAGGCATAATTCTGTCTATAGCACAAGCAAATATAGCATCAGGAGTTTCTTCACCTTCAAACTCTATCCACAGATTATAAAACTCGGATTGCAAAGGTTCATCTAAAATTCCGAAAATCTGTTTTGCTGCAATTTTCTCACGTTCAAACTTACCTTTCATCATTTCTTCATCAAAAAGGAATGTATCTCCGGCGTTTATCTCTACAAGATCATGAATAGAAAGCATACGGATGACTCTTAGTAAATCAACCTGCTCTTTGTTTTTAGCGTACGGATAAAGGATTTGTGCCAGTATTACGATTTGCCAGCTGTGTTCTGCTGTATTTTCTCTGCGGGAATCATCTGCATTGTAGTTTCTGCGCTGCACATTTTTCAGTGCATCTACAGCCAGTATAAACTGGATTTCTTTCTCTAATTTCATCTATCAAAGGTACTAAACTTATTTAGTACCTTTGGATGATTACCTGTTAAATTACAGGAATATTTGTAGTATTAACCCGCTGCGAATACAGAAGCAAAGATTCGGGTAACTTTATTGTTTTTCAATTTGAAGATAAGGATTCTTTCGCCTTTGTCTTTCTGATATACTGTAAAAGTATCTCCAGTAGTATCTGTTGATTCTTTAGCATAGACTTTCTTTAGTTCTGCCAGTGTACTTCCGATTCCAACCGGATTTTTACCTTTACTCTTCGGATCAGTTGTTGCAACAGAATAAACCAAAGTTTTCTCAGGACTGTAGAAGTCCTTCACAAAGATGATACTATACTTTGTTCCATTAATAGTTACCGGAGTAAAGTTCTCTGGTTCATCTGTAAAGTTTTCTACTACTTTTGGTTTAATATTCTGTTTGAACTTAGCATTTAGTTCTGTTAAAGGCATATTCACCTTTATTCCGTTAATTTCGTTTGTTGTGATTTGTGCAAAAGCTGCCCCTCCTATTAGCAAGGAAGCTAAATAAAACATTTTTTTCATAATTCTTTTTATCAAATTTAATATTATTTTAAACTTAAACGTATTATTATTACAATTTCATATAGTAAAGTCAATCAAATTTCACATTTATTTTTAATCAAGCTTCATTATTTAGCATCAATTTTCACTAAAAATTGCTTTATCTAAAATAACCCCAAAAACACAGCTGAAATTTTTATCACTGATTTACAGTTACTTATACTTAGTATTGAAATTATTTTACTACTTTGTATTGCATAATACCATTTAGTTTATATATCTTTGTAATGTAAAATTGGAATAGGCTTAAAATCAGCTGAGAGTTTATTCCGAATATTAATTTAAAATCAAACCATTACACAGATGAATACAGAGAATACCAAAGCGCAAATGCGAAAAGGCATCTTAGAGTTCTGTATTTTAAGTCTTATCAATAAAAAAGAAATGTATGTATCTGATCTTATTGATGAGCTGAAAAAAGGAAAACTAGATGTTGTGGAAGGCACACTTTACCCGTTGCTAACCCGTCTGAAAAACGGAGAATTTCTCTCCTACCGTTGGGAAGAGTCTACAAGCGGCCCCCCACGAAAATATTATGAAATAACTGAGAAAGGAAAATTATTCCTGAACGAATTACAAAACACATGGACGGAATTAACAGATTCTGTTAACCAAATAACAAAAAGCCAAGACAATGAATAAAACACTATCAATAGGACTTGCAGGTTTCTCTTTCACAATCGAGGAACATGCCTATATAAAGCTTAATGATTACCTTGCTGCCCTTCGTCGTTCTATGGAACCGGAAGAAGCTAATGAGGTAATGCAGGATATAGAAATGCGTATTGTAGAGATCTTCAAAACCAGACTTGGTAAACGTGAAGTGGTTAACGATGAAGACGTAGAGGCTATAATTGCCCTTATCGGTACGCCAGAGCAGATTGACGAGCAAGAGCAGGAGTATACTTCCAAAGAAAAGAGCGGAAGCTCCAGAGCCAGCGGAAGTGGCTTCAGCAGAGACAAACAACTATTCCGTGATCCTGAAACAAAAATGATCGGTGGTGTATCCGGTGGATTAGCCGGCTACCTTGGAGTAGACATTGTATGGATTCGTTTGGCTTTTGTACTATTACTTTTCGCTAAAGGTTTCGGAGCTCTTATTTATATTATCTTATGGATAGTAGTTCCTAAAGCAAAAACTGCAGGTGATTTCTTAAAAATGAGAGGTAAACCTCTAAATTTTGACAACCTGAAAGAACAAAGCAACAAAGTTGTACAGTTTGCAACAGATTCTTCTGAAAAAGTAAATCAGTTTTATCAAAGCAATAAGGGGCAGGCAAACGATGTAGGAAATGCTTTTCTAAAAGCTCTTTCTATAATCTTTGGATTATTTACTTCAGCAATTGCAGTATCATTTTTCTTAGGAAGTATTGCAGTATTATTCGGAGGGTTATCCTTTGGAGATGGAGCTATAGATATTCCTGAAAACATCAATTTTTACTTTAATGATGGTGTAACAGGTAGTGCAATTATCTTCTTCGGATTCCTGAGCATGTTCATTCCGGCTATTATCTTTACTCTGATTTCACTGAAATTATTCAGTCCGAATCTGAAGATAAAATATATGGGATACCTTATCGGGACACTTGTATTATGCTGGATTGTACTTATCGGATTTATTGGCTACTCCGCATCTAAAACTAATTTCAGATTCAACGGACACAATGAAGAAACAGAGAATATCTCGATCAATACTAAGTCTGACAGTATAATACTGGATAACAAGAAGGTTATTATTCCGGAGAATTTCAAATCATACATCAGCGATATCTATTCTGATAAGAAAACAATCTTCGAAAAAACTTATCCATACATACATGTTGAAAGAAAAGATGTTGCTGCACCATATCTGATTGTAGAAAAATCCGCAAATGGTTATAACAAACCATTGCAAATGAAGCTTCCAGTAGAAGTTATCGATAACAAAATTTTGTTACCAAATTACTTCTCTTATAACTACGACAACAGATTCCGTCACTACAGAATAGAATACAAGCTTGTAGTACCAAAGAAAATGAAAGTAGTAACTGCACCGGGTGCTGACGTTAGCCTGAACGAAAAGGATAACGACGACGATGACAGCTTCAATGGTAACATCTCTATCAGTACCACTGGTAATGAAGATGCTCCGGACAGTATTATTGTAAACGGCAAAAAAGTAGCTGTTGACGATATTAAAATCGGAAAATCTGACGACAACAACAAAATTAAAATAGACAAAGATTCTATTAAAGAAGTGAACGTAAGCATCAGCAACGGCAAAAAAGAGGTTAAAATAAAAACCAGATAATCTAAATTATTGTAAAAAAATTAACACCACTTTTTGGGTAATTTTCAAAAAAAATTCTAAATTTGTGGTGTTAGTTTTAAAGAAATTTAACACCAAAACCCACAGTCATGATCCAGTTTGTTTTCGAAATAGTCCTTAAAATTATGGACTTTGTTTCAACCTTATTTTAAAAGTATAAGCATAATCTTTATATTTGTAAAACGATTGCAGCTATTGCAATCGTTTTAATTATTTATTCAAACCGGAATGAAAAAACTTATTGGTAGTACTCTTCTTAAATTACTTGGATGGAAAGTTCAGTTAGATGGTGATCTTAAAAATCTGGACCGTTGTATTCTGGTAGAAGCACCACACACCTCCAACTGGGATTATCTGTTGGGAATTATGGTATACTGGAAATATGGCAAACGCCTGAAAGTAATCATTAAAGACTCTCATACCAAAGCTTTCTACGGAGGTATTATTAAATCTATCGGAGCTATCGGTATAGACCGTTCTCAGAAAAATGACCTTATTAATGTTATTGCAAGAGAATTTGAGAAAGAAGACTTCAGTCTTGTAATTACTCCGGAAGGTTCCCGTTCTTATGCAAAAAAGTGGAAACTTGGTTTCTACCACATGGCATTACAGGCTAAAGTACCAATTGTACTGGCCTCAGGAGACTACAAATACAAAACGATTAAAATAGGCCATATGATATCTTATGAAGATCTTACTACAAGAACTTTTGAGAGCGTTATGGATGAAATTGAAAACTACTTCAAGGATATAAATGCTAAATATCCTGAAAACTACAACCCTAAGATCTACTAAGATGACCAAGGAAGAGCAGCTACAAGCATTAAACGATTGGAATAGAAATACATTATTACAGACACTGGACATAAAATTTACAGATGTTGGTGATGATTTTCTGGTAGCAAAAATGCCTGTAACACCTGTTGTACATCAGCCATTAGGTATGCTGCATGGCGGAGCCAGTGCTGCATTGGCGGAGAGTTTAGGTTCTTGTCTGTCCAATATTGTCCTGGACAGATCAGTAAATGCAGCTGTAGGAACTAATCTTAACTGTAACCACCTGAAATCTAAAAAAGAAGGAATGGTTACCGGGACTGCAAGACTTATCCGCAAAGGAAGAACACAACACTTTACCGAAATAGAAATAAGAGACGAGAAAGGAGACCTTATCTGCCATTCTACGATGACCAATGTGGTAATTAATGTCAGGTGATGGTAGAATAATAAAATAACAAACACACATGCTTATTCCGGATTTGTACTGCAATAAGTATGTTGTTTATTCTATTTTACTGACTATATCTTTACATTCTTTACTAACATAAAATACAAAAGTGATACTTTTTAAATTTCCTTTTAAAGAGAATTTTTATACTCTTAACAGCGATACTCCTCTTAAAAATACAATCAAATTTCATTCTTTTGACAATCTGAAGGAGATCACATTCGATGGTTCTTTTCAGCCAATTACTGAACAGGAAATTCTAAATCTGAATATTACCAGCCAAAACATTCAGCAGGAATACCAGGGTACACCTGAAACCAAGGATGAATATCTAGCCCGGATAGAAAATGTAATCGCTATTATTAAAGAAAACCAGCTACCTAAAGTTGTAATATCCAGACAAAAATGGGTTGATACTCCGGAGCATGAAACAATAGATCTGGGTAAAACTTTCCTTGAATTGTGCAAGGATTATCCAAATGCTTTTATACACCTTTTTGTGGATAGGAATGAGGCATGGATAGGTGCTACACCTGAAGTACTGGGACAATACAATAAAAATACAGAGGACTTTGAAACAATGAGCCTCGCAGGAACCCTTCCTGTATCCGAGGACTGGTCTGAAAAAGAAATAGAGGAACAGAAACCTGTAAGTACTTATATACAATCTGTACTCAGCCGATATTCTCAACAAGTAGAAATAAGCCCAGTATATGATCACATATCAGGTAATATAAAACACCTGCGAAACGATTTTAAAGCAGTAGTCAGCAGACAGGATATTTCTACTCTTATAAAAGAGTTACACCCTACTCCTGCAGTATGTGGTGTTCCTAAAGATTTGTGTTCTGAGATTATCAAAAATACTGAAAAGTATAACAGAGCATTTTATGCCGGCTATATACAGATAGAACAAGATAATGAAACAACTTGCTATGTAAATCTTCGTTGCGCACAACTTTTCCGCAACGGCATTTTACTTTATGCCGGTGGTGGAATTACAGCTCTGAGTGAGCCTGAAAAAGAATGGAAGGAAACCGAGATGAAAGCTGACGCTGTATTGCAGCGACTAACCTTTCTTGGTGCTTAGGCGACTCCAGAAGTCCATGATAAAAACAACAATTATCCCTACAACTGCAGCAGCGATTGAAAACCAGAACTTATCGTTTTCTTCGTTAAAAGCACCCAGATTCCACTGAACTGCGTAAAAATTGATACCGATAAAAACAATAAACAATACTAAAAACACCTTATAAAACGTCTTCATAAAATAAAAATTTAAAAGTTGATATAGCTCTTGATCAACTGTGCAAAGTTAGCTGTAAATAATTTAATAGAGATAGCTAAAAGAATAATTCCGAATATTTTTTGCAAAACCTGCAAAGATGCATCTCCAAGCTTCTGCTCCATCCAGTTTGCAGACCTCAATACCACATAGATAAGAATAATATTCAGGATAATTCCCAGGATAATATTAATATCGTGAAAGCCCGATCTAAGTGAAAGAATTGTCGTTAGAGAACCCGCTCCGGCAATTAAAGGAAAAGCAATCGGAACAATAGAAGCCGAATTTACTTTTCCGGGTTTATTGATCTCTATTCCAAGAATCATTTCCACGGCGATAATAAAAATAACAAAAGCTCCGGCTATTGCAAATGAGTTTACATCCACTCCGATCAGCTTAAGTATTTTATCACCTATAAATAAGAAGGAAATCATAATACATCCGGCTACGATGGATGCTTTTTCCGCTTCAATCTTTCCAAACTTTTGTTTCAGACCTACAATAACGGGAATTGAGCCAATAATATCTATTACGGCAAACAAAACCATAAAGGAGGTCATTATCTCTTTAATTGAAATATCTTCGAGCATACAGAAAATTAATGGTACAAAATTATAAAATAAAATTATTTATTTTTCAATTTTCGAATATACGGAGTAGATCTGCTGTAGCAGATCATTCATAGAATCTTCCTCCTTAAATGGAGAAAACTTCATCAGTTCAACACGACTTTGTACATCTTTGAAAGTCTCCATATCAGTTCTCCCGAAGGTATCTTCAATATAGTCCAATACCGTCATGTTGTGATGGATATCAATATCGTGTTCCAGATCAGCATTCATTTCAGCATAGGCATTAAAGAAACCAGAGTAATCTTTCTGCTTAATCAGTGTATCCAGATATTGAAGATGTGCAGGAATATCTACAGACATTTCTTCGCGAATCTGTCTTTCAGAATCTTCAACATTAGTTACAGGTTTAAAGTGTGGAGAATAGTTTTTCCCGGTTGGAGAAGCTGTTTTGTTGGAACTGTATATTTTATAGAAGAAATAAAGGAAGAATGCTACAAATGCTAACGCTACAAATAATAACCATACAGGAATATTTTCTGAGCTTTTCGGTACGAAACTATGATCAGCATCTACCTGAGCGATAACTGGTAATTTTACTTTCTGGTTGAGCACACTTGCAGTATTTTCCATAACTTTTTCCACAGTAGATCTGTCAGATGCCATTTGTTCTGGTGTCTGAACAAATAATGGTATTGTAGATAAAGCTACTTGTTTATATTTCTTTTCTTCCGGATCAAAGTAAGAGAAGCCTTCTAAAGCAATCGGAAAATTCCCCTGCTTTTTAGGTACTATAATATAGTTGGCTGTAAGCTCTCCCTTAAATCCTTTGCTACCCGAAGGCTTTACGTTGTAATTTACTTTTGGTTTATATACACTGTAATATTCAGAATTAGCAAATTTCGGCAAATGTACATCTTTCAGATTACCTACACCAGTAAGCTTTACTTCAACACTAACAGGTTTGTTTATTTCAAGATCTCCCGGCGTTTTCACAGCTACCTTTGCATCGTATTTACCAACAGCATTCTGGAAATCTGCAGGTGCATTTTCCGGTAGCGGTTTTACATTAAGGCTTACACTGTTCGCTTTAATCTTTGTTGTACTACCACCCTGCACTACCTTAGCATTGGCAGGAGGAATAATAGTTCTGCCCGC
This sequence comes from Elizabethkingia miricola, assembly GCF_001675285.1. Lineage (GTDB taxonomy): Bacteria > Bacteroidota > Bacteroidia > Flavobacteriales > Weeksellaceae > Elizabethkingia > Elizabethkingia miricola. The sequence goes on along the minus strand of NZ_LSGQ01000007.1, from coordinate 241,936 downwards.
TTCTTCCGGAAACAAAAGATAAACAGCCATTCTCATGGAATATTCTTCTTCATGATCGTTCACCTCACCATTGCTGTCCCCTACTCTGTAGTAACGAACACCTTGCGCAGGTGGAAGCTGAACATCTTCAACATTATCCAGACTGTTCATATTTCTGCTATACGCAGTTACCACAGCCATAGTAGCCTGGTTTACATAGACATCATTATCACTAACATTTGTCCTGATATATACTTCGTTATTATTGCGGACAGGAGGTCTGTTTTCTACGTATTTTTCGTTCTTAACAAAAATATCTTTTGCATCACTTTTATACATTACATTATCCACTCTGGCCAAGGCACTACCTATTTTCAGTGCACCAGGTACCTTAGGCTTTACAACAACCAAAGCAGAAAACCTCGTTAGAGATACCCCCTTGTCATCCAGAAAATATTCTGTATTGGTAGCAGGAAGTGATACATCGTACTTTTTAGGGTCAAAATATGGCAACTTCATCCGGACATCAAGGGAAGATTTGGAAGTTGCAATAAATACAATAGGAATTTCCTGACCAATTTTATAGCTAGGTTTCTCATCCATAACCACGTCAACCTCGACCTGTGCATGAATCTGCAGGCCAGTTAACAGAAATAATATGTATAGAAACACCCGGTTCATTACCAGTCTTTTTCGTTGCTTATAGGGCTACTATTTGCTTTTTGGTTAAGTATTCTTTTAGATGTATTTTTTTCTTTATCTCCCATCTGACGAAGAATTTCTTTTTCCACGTCTTTAGGCAGTTTATTTTTTCCTTCATTTTTATTCTGATCCTGCCCGTCGCCCTGACCTTTATTCTTTTGGTCATTGCCGCCTTGCTGATCTTTTTTATCGCCCTGATTATTGTCTTTCTGACCTTGATTACCTTGTTGATTTTTATTATTCTGGTCATTTCCACCACCGCCGTTCTTCTGCTTTTTCTCTTTATCTTTCAGCATCGCAATTTCATAGTTTTTGCGGAGTGAAGAATCTGCAGGGGATAATTTCAGAGCTTCCTTATAATATTTTGCGGCCTCTTCATGGTTGTTCTGCTGCATCATAGCATTTCCCTGATTATACAGAGAGGCCATTTTATCATTCGTATTTTTACTTAACTCCGCAGCCTTTTTATATTCAGCATGAGCCTCTTTGTACATCTTTTGTTTGTACAATGAATTTCCCAGATTATAATGGGCCGTAAAGTCTTGTGGATTCTTTTTTATGGCGTCTAAATATTTAGCCGAAGCATCATCGTACTTCTTATTCTCAAAATTCCTATTTCCTTTATAAACTAAAGCATTATAGTCCTGAGCATAAAAAATCCCTGTTGCAAATACGAATAATATGAATAAAGTGCTTTTTTTCAACATTTTAATACGCTACAAAATTAGCCTTTTATATGTTAAAATCTCTTTTTGGATTTGTTAAATATATTATAAAAAACAGAATAAACGAAATCCCCAAAAACCACTGATAATAATGGATTGAAGACTGAGAATTGGTTGTAATTTCAGTGTCACTTTTCAATTTATCCAGAGCACTAATTAGTTGTGTTGCTGCATTATCGTTGTTTCCGTCTATATACGTTCCTCCTGTTCCGTTGGACATCTGTACCAAAGCCTGAGTTTCCCGTTTCGAAATCACAGGTTCACCATAAGGTGTATTTTTATAGCCCATTAGCTGTCCATACATATAATCCGGAACCGGAGCTCCCTGTTCCGTCCCTACTCCGACAGCTGTAATCTTAATATTCTGATTCTTGGCCAAAGCAGCAGCTTCCTTATCATGCCCCTCGTTATCTTCACCATCACTAATCAATACTACATTTCTGCCATTCTTTCCCGTATTCTTATACATTTTCGCTGCTTCACGCATAGCCACCAGAAAATCTGTTCCCTGCTGTCCGATAATGCTTGTTTCTATTGAATTAATATAAGTTTCTACGGCTGTATAATCGGTAGTCAGCGGCATAATAGATACAGCATTTCCTGCAAAGACTACAATACCAACTCTTTCATCTTTCATGTTCTTCAGCGTCTCCAGAACAATCTTTTTCTCACGACCTAATCTGCTGTCCGGCTGAACATCTTCTGCATTCATCGAGTTGGATACATCCATCAGCAGGACTACATTCGCAATCTTATGACTTACCTTCATTTCCTCTTTACCCCCTAACAAGTCTGCAAAAGCAAGAATTAAAAAGGAAAAAGCAAGAATATAAAGAGGAATAAAAACATATTTATACTTGCTTTTAGAAGCAAATAAAATAGAATGAAAACCAGAATCTGCAAACAGTTTTCTGCGTTTTTCGCGCCAGCGTATAAAATTAGCAATCAGCAGCCACATCAGCGGCACCAATAGTAACAGAAACAGATAATTATAATTTTCAAAAGTCCAGTCCATTACGTCAAAATTTTATACATTATCCATCTCCATAAAGCATCTAAAAGTAATACGATAAGCGCTATCCAAAGAAAATACCTGAAATACTCTTTATAATCATACATCTTGGCCACTTTGATATCCGATTTCTCCAGCTGATTAATCTCTTCATAAATCTGCTGAAGACTTTCATTAGAAGTTGCCCGGAAATATTTACCACCAGTAACTGATGCTATATTTTGCAATGCCAGCTCATCAATTTCTACTTTCTGCTCTGTATAAATAAGATCACCGAAAAAAGGATCAATCCCCGTAGGCGTTAGCGCATAACCATTTGTTCCGATTCCGATTGTGTAAACCTTTATATGATTATTCGCCGCCAATTCTGCAGCAATAGCAGGCTCCAGGCTATTTTTGATAGTCTGTACCCCATCTGTCATCAGAATAATAATCTTACTTTTGGCTTTACTGTCTTTAAGGTGATTAACCGCAACCGCCAATCCTTCTCCTATTGCAGTACCTGCCGATAATTCATTTGGGTTCAGACTTGCAATTTCCTGCTTAACGGCTTCATGGTCCGTCGTAAGCGGCACCTTCAAAAATCCTTCTCCGGCATAAGCCACTAATCCTATTCGGTCCCCAGGCCTGTCACCTACAAATTTCTGTGCTATTTTGGATAAGGCACGCAGTCTGTCCGGCTCCAGATCTTTAGATAACATACTAAAAGAGACGTCTACCGAAAGCATAATATCGATACCTTTTCCATCATTCTGATCTTGTGCTACAGTAAAAGTCCTTGGACGGGCCAATGCCAGTATAATACATGAAAGAATGATATATTTGGTGCACTTCAGTATAAAAAATAAGAAACCAATCCCGGAGGGACGGGACATTCCTTCGGTAGTCGGAACTTTAATTCCTTCATTTTTTCCCCTGATAAGATCCCTTATCAGCAGCGGAATAAATAAGAGAAATAAAAGTAAAAGCCACGGGCTTTCAAACTCGAAGTTTAAACCCAAAGGAGCAAAAAGATCAGACATGTTTTCTCAGATTTTCAAATTCTATGTCTTTATAAGACCTCTTCACAAATTCTTTAATATTATTGAAATCGGCTTCCATTTCTGTATGCGAAGGAATAACCTTTGCAAATTTAGCTAAATCTCCACGTTCAAAGACTTCAGCAAGAATTTTTTCATTGGCTTCTGATATTTTGTTCTGTCCCTTCATGTAATCCAAAAGATCATCAGTCAACAATTCCTTTGCCGGGAAACCATATTGGCCGGACAGGAAATTTCTTGTAATATCAATAAGCTCTATATAGAAGCTACGGAAGTCATTGTTTTCAATATATTTTTTACCCCTTAGCTTTTCCAGTTCCTGAAGTGTGAAGTTAGTCTTTACAGTTGGTGAAGTTTTCTTGGCTCTTCCCCATTTAACAAGCATCCAGATCAGAACAATAATAGCGATAACTACTAATGCAATCCATATATAGAATTTATACAGACTCCAGTAATCCTGCCAGCCCAGTTCAACGTCTTTATTGTTCATAATATCGTTAATCTGTTCCCCTTTTTTAGCAGTGTTTATAACTTCTACCTCATAGGGTATTGTCGTCAGTACTTTATCTCCGGCTTTAATTTCAATTGGTGGAATCTTAAATTTTCCTTCTTCAAAAACCTGAAATTTTATGGTTCTGGTATATAGATTAGGGGTACGCTGAATGCTATCACTAAGGATTTCGAAATGAAAAGGCAATATCTCATTTTTCGGAGCCGCCTGAACATCTAGTCCTGTAACATTACTGATATTAATCTTAAATTCTCCCTGCTCTCCCAAAACCAGGGTATTGTCGGACAATTGCGAGGAGAGTGTCTGTCCGAAACCTAAAAGGCTAATTGCTATAAAACAGAATAAAAAAATTCTTTTCATCATCAATTTTATCGTGTCTGAAAATAATTATACAATGGCTTGGTATAATCCTGCCCTGTATTGAGTTTCAAGAATACTGAAGCACTTTTATCAAACGCTTCTTCTGTATTTTTAATTTTTTGTTTTTGCTGCTCTGCAAACTGATACCGCCATCTTGCGCTGGATGTATTCACCCATTTTTTTTCTCCGGTCTCAGCATCATTTAGTAAAGCATATCCGATATCCGGAATCTGTAGATCCTTTTCATCGTACACCCCGAAACCCAGAAGCTGATGTTTATTTCCTACGACCCGAAGGCTCTTTACATCAAACTTATCGTTGAAATCTGAAAGAAGAAAAACATAGCTCTTCTTTTTAAAAGCTTTCATCAGATAGCCCAGTGCACCGTCCAGATTGGTTGCTGACGGAATATAATCGGCATTCAGAATACTGCTGATAATAGCCAACACATGTGGTCTTCCCTTCTTTGGGGGAATAACTTTATATACTTTATCTGCGAACAGAATAAGTCCTACTTTATCATTATTAGTTACCGCAGAAAATCCAAGTGTCGCACAAATTTCGGCCACATATTCTCTTTTCAGCGAGGCATGAGTACCATAATTCATAGAAGCTGAGATATCAACCATCAGCATTACAGTCAACTCTCGTTCCTCCTCCATTACTTTTACATAAGGCTCCCGGAAACGCGCTGTTTTGTTCCAGTCAATTCTTCGGATATCATCTCCGAACTGGTATTGTCTGACTTCAGAAAAAGTCATCCCCTGTCCTTTGAAAGCGCTGTGATATTGCCCCATGAGCATAGCATCCGTACTTCTCTTAGTCCGGATTTCTATCTGCTTTACTTTTTTTACAATATCTTTTATATCCATTATTATGCTTCATCCAAAACACTGTCCAGACCTCTTCTGAAGCCTTTAAAAGTGTTTATCTTTTTAATCGCCAGAATTGCCCCCTGTACATAAGGTTCAGCTCCCATACCGGAATCATGGCGAATCGTTAAGCGTTCATCATTTAATCCAAATATAGATTCTACAGAAATCATATAATTAGGAAGTCTTACTGAATGAACTCTGACTCCGTTTATTTTCTCACCCCTTGTCTTGGCATAACCAATTACATCTTCATCTTTTACAATATCAGTAGAGGTTTGTACTTCCGATATTTTCTTTGCCAATTCCAAAGTCGTTCCGCTTGGAGCATCCGGCTTTGAGTGGCTGGCATAATCTATAATTTCGAAATTAGGAATATACTTTGCTGCCATTACTGAAAATTTCTGCAGCAATACAGCTGTAATTGCAAAATTTCCAACCGCTAAAACCGAAACTCCGTATTGATTCGCCAACACTTCAATTTCTGCATAGTCATTATCTGACAATCCGGATGTTCCTACAATAACATCTTTTCCGGCTTTTATAGCCTGTATAATGTTATGTTTGGCAATTACTGGTTTTGTAAACTCAAAAAGAAGATCAAAAGAAGGTCCTTCCAAAGCTTCTTCAATATCTTTAAAAACCGGAATTTTAGGAGTTGTAATATCAAGGATGTCTGCAAGATTACCTCCTGCATTACTTCTTGATATCCCCGAGATCAAAGTGATATCCTGATCTTTTAATACTCCTTTACTAAGCGCCGAACCTGCCCAGCCTGTTGCTCCAGCAATACATATTTTAATACTCATTTTACAAAATAATTACGGAGCCTGTACTTTAGACAAAACAGCATCAATAATTTTCTCAGCCGTCATTTCTTCAGCTTCAGCCTCAAAACTTAATCCAATTCTGTGGCGTAGTACATCTTTCGATATTTCTTTCACATCTTCCGGAATAACGAATGCACGCCCTCTGATAAATGCTAATGCTCTGGAAGCAATTGCAAGGTTGATAGATGCCCTTGGTGATGCTCCGAAAGTAATGTAGTTTTTAAGATCTGATAATCCATATTGTTCCGGATAACGGGTTGCAAAAACCATATCCAGAATGTATTTTTCTATCTTCTCGTCCAAATAGATTTTGTTGATAAGTTCTTTAGCTTCAACAATCTGTTCCAGCGATATAATAGGATTAATTTGTGGGATATCTGATGTAGAAACCATACGCATTACTTTACGCTCATCTTCAAATGTAGGATAATCTATACTACACTTCATCATAAAACGGTCGGATTGCGCTTCCGGCAACAGATAGGTACCTTCCTGATCAATCGGGTTTTGGGTAGCCAATACCAAAAATGGTTTTGGTAACTTCATTGTTGTATCTCCTATCGTTACTTGCTTTTCCTGCATTACTTCCAATAATGCTGACTGTACTTTTGCAGGTGCACGGTTAATCTCATCAGCCAGTACAAAATTTGCAAATACAGGTCCTTTTTTAATTGAAAAGTCGTTGTCTTTTACATTGTAGATCATAGTCCCAACTACATCAGCAGGCAATAAGTCCGGTGTAAACTGAATTCTGGAGTACTGCCCCTGTACAGCATCGGCTAATGTTTTTATCGCCAACGTCTTCGCCAGTCCCGGAACTCCCTCCAACAGAACGTGTCCGTTTCCTAAAAGTCCTATTAGAAGTCTGTCGATCATATATTCCTGACCTATAATAACTTTGTTGACTTCTGACTTCAAAAGTGAGAAAAAATAATTCTTCTCCTTCACCTTTTCCATTAAAATTTTAATATCCTCTGCTTGATTATATTCTGACATAGACTTAAATTCAATTTTAGTGGGTAAATTTCTGCAAAAACATTGCAAAAACCACCATAATTAAACGTTATTTATCGTTAAAGTTTGTTAAAGTTAAGCGTTTAAAATTAGGCAATTTGCACGATTTAGATTACTTTTGGAGCAAATTAATCTGAATAAATAGTGAATAACCTTTTCAAAGCACATCGTGTTATTAGAAGAAACCTTGCCGATGTCCTTCAGAAAACCAGTCACCAGGATTTAATGATGATTCCCGATGGCTTTAATAACAATATCTATTGGAATATTGCACATTGTGTGGCAACACAGCAACTATTAATATACTACCTGAGCGGAAATCCTTTCAGAATAGACAAATATTGGATTGAAACTTATAAAAAGGGGACATTACCAAATCTGGATGTATCGCAGGAAGAAATAGAAGATCTTAATTTTCTGCTTTCTGAAACTTCCAGAATTATGGCAAATGACTATGACGAAAATTTCTTTCTGGATTACACGCATTACTCCACGAGTCTGGGAATGGATCTTAAAAATATTGAAGATGCAGTACTCTTCAATAATATACATGAAGGTCAGCACCTTGGATATATAATGGCACAGAAAAGAGCTATTATAGGAGAAATGTATTAATATAAAAGTACCATAAAAAACGGTTAATTTTGAAAAATAGGTCTCCTCTTTGCAGGAGAATAATATTTAAAAGAATATTGAATGCAAGAAAATAAAGATAAAAAAGACGATTTCATATTTGGGTTAAGACCTGTAATAGAAGCAATAGAAGCAGGTAAAACTGTAGATAAAGTATTTGTACAAAACGGATTACAGGGACCTATCGTTGCTGAACTAAAAAAACTTTTGGCTGAGCATAATCTCCGTGCCAATTATGTTCCTGTGGAAAAGTTAAACCGTTTTACGCGGAAGAATCACCAGGGTGTTGTTGCATTTATATCAGATATCCCTTTTTATAAAATAGAAGATGTTTTGCCACAGCTTTTTGAAGAAGGCAAGACTCCTTTCATTCTGATATTGGATCGTTTAACCGATGTAAGAAACTTTGGTGCAATAAGCCGTACTGCAGAATGTGTAGGTGTAGATGCTATCATTATTCCGGAAAAGGGAGCTGCTCCTATTAATTCGGATGCTATTAAAACTTCAGCAGGAGCTCTTTATAATGTGAAAATTTGCAAAGAGAAGAACCTTGCTCATGCCGTAGATTTTCTTCAACAGTCGGGTATAAAAGTTTTTGCAGCTACAGAGAAAGCTCAGAAGCTTATTTACGAAGAAAACTTTACAGAACCTGTATGCATTGTTATGGGGAATGAAGAAACAGGAATCTCCAAAGAGGTCCTTCATCATGCTGATGAAAAAATAAAACTACCTATTGAAGGAAAAACACAATCACTTAATGTATCTGTCGCATGTGGTGCTATTCTATATGAAGCCGTAAGACAGAGAATTATCAATCACTAAAAACTACAAAGAAATGAAGAAAGTATTAGCTTTTGCAGCAATAAGTTTATCACTGATTGCATGTAAAAAGGAAGGAAAAACGACTGAAACAAAAACCGAGGGTAATAAAACAGAAACAACAACGACAGAAACTTCACCAGAAGCGAAAGCAGAAGTAAAGCCTGCTATTTCTGATTCTGCTGGCGTTTATACCCTTAAATATAAATTAGAGAAAGGAAAAGCTTATCCTTTTGTTTTGTCACAGAAAGATGTTCAGAGCATGACAATGGGTGACAAAACTCAATCTAATACCAATGAGACAACGGATGATATGACTTTCACCGTGACAAACTTCGACAAAGGAGTTTATGATGTGGACGTACATTTCATCTCTAAAAAGCAAACAGGATCAGTTCAGGGACAAACGCTTAGTGTTGACACAAACGGAGCTGAGCCTAAAAATGAAAATCTGAAAATCTTTTGGAAAGTAAATAAAGCATTGATGGGGAACACTCTGAAAATGAAAATGAGTGAAACCGGAAAAATTATTTCTTTCGAAGGCTTCGATCCTATTTATGCTAAAGTGAATACAGCAGTAAATAGTGCTGTAAAAGATGCTAATCAGCGTAAAGCACTGAATGAAGGATTTAAACAAGGATTTAATCAGGAAGCTTTGAAGGCACAATTTAAAACCAATATCAATCTTTTTCCTGAAAAAGGATTAAAAATTGGCCAGAGTTTTACTGAAAGCAATAATCTAAGCCCGGACGGAAAACTAAAAAGCTCTACAACTTTTACTTTAGCAAAAGTAGAAAATGGTATTGCTGAAATTACAGTAGCCGGTGGAATTCCTAAGAAAACTGACAAACAATCGCAAAACGGGGTTACCCAAACAATCAGTCTTCAGGGAATACAAAACGGATCTTTGAAGCTTGATACACAGACAGGATGGATGAAATCATCTGCTCTTACAATGACCTCTACCCAATCGCAAACTTTAAGCGACGGAAAACAAACGCAATCTGCAACGCAGAAAAATGTTTCAACAACTAAAATAAACCCTTAAGCAAAAAGCAATGTTCAAATATTTGTTTGAATTCATTCTAATTGTAATCATCATCTTCTTTGTATGGAATATCCTGAAAAGAATATTTTTTCAGCCATTTTATCAGGGGATGACCGGACAACAAGCGTCCGAAAAACAAAAAAAACAAGAAAACCAGTCTCAGCAAAAGAACAAACAAAATCTTAACTGGGATGCAGAAACTGTAGAATACGAAGAAATTAAAGAGGAAAAAAATAAATAATCTATATTCAATAAATTATTTATGTTCCCAAAAGAATCAGTGGTAAAGCCATAAACAAAAATATACGAATGAAAATAAGCAACAGAAATAGTATTTTTATTGGCGTCAGCCTTGTGTTATTCGTGCTTTTGGCCATTTTCTATGCCAATCCTGTTTTAACAGGTAAAGAGCTTATTCAGCACGATATTGTTCAATATCGCGGTGGTGCACAGGAAATGCTTGAATATCGTGCCAAAGGTGGCAGTGAAACATACTGGAGTGATGCAATGTTTGGAGGTATGCCTACCTACCAGACCGGGGCTCAGTTTCGGGGTGATATCATCAAAAAATTAGATGATGTGCTGATGTTTTTACCCAAACCTGCCAATTATCTGTTCTTATTATTTTCAGGATTTTTCTTTTTGGGAATGGTTGCACTCCGAAATTGGAAATATGCACTTTTGGGCGCTACATTCTTCGGGATGTCCACTTATTTCTTTATTATCATAGCAGCAGGGCACAATGGTAAAGTTCATACCATTGCTTATCTCGCTCCTCTGGTAGCCTCAATAATTTTGGTATACATCCGAAGAAATTATTTCTGGGGATTTGTCTCCACAACGGTGTTTATGGCCTTACAGATTATGGCCAATCACCCGCAGATGACGTATTATCTGTTTATAGGTCTGGGCTTCTTTTTCCTTTCGGAATTGCTGCGTGCTATACTGAAAACCAAAGATTATAAACATTTCTTTATTTCCACAGCTATTGTCGGTGTTGCTATGGTCTTAGGATTAGGCATGAACAGTCAGAGAATGCTTTCAAATGCGGAATATGTTAAAGAAACAGTTCGTGGAAAGCAAATCTTGTCCTCTTCCGTAGGAAAGAAAGATACACATGGAATGGATAAAGAAAACATTACCATGTGGAGCTATGGAAAACTGGAAACCTTAAACTTGTTTATTCCGAGATTAATGGGTGGAGCAAGTCAGGAAGAAGGCAGCGATAAAATGACCGAAAAGCTTCAGCAGCTGGTACAGGAAAATGCAACTTCTCAACAGGAAGTAAATAATATGATGAAAGGTCTTACCGGAAGTCTTACTTATTGGGGAGATCAGCCTGGAACGTCAGGACCTGCATATCAGGGTGCTGTTGTTGTATTTCTTGCAATATTAGGATTTTTCTTTGCATGGCCAAAATACAGATGGTGGATTCTTGGTGCTTCTGCGCTTACCATTATGCTGGCATGGGGAAGCAATTTTATGCCGTTAACTGATTTCTTTATAGACTATGTACCGGTATATAATAAATTCAGAGCTCCATCTTCAATTCTGGTTGTTGTGGAATTACTCTTCCCTTTTATCGCTATTATCGGACTGTACCGTTTCTTTACAGATGAAAAATTAACAGCCGAATATAAACAGAAAGTTCTTACCTACACGACTGGAGGTGTTGTCGGGATTACCTTAATTTTAATTCTTTTTGGTAAAACCATTCTGGGTTTCCATACAGATTTAGAGGGACAATATTTACCGTCTTATCTTCTTGATTATTTAGTTGGTGAAAGATATTCCATGTTCCGTACTGATGCTATAAAAGCAATATTATATGTATTGATTACAGCCGGGGCTATGTTCATGGTAATGAAACAAAAACTGAATCAGAATATCGCTTTAATTATTATCGGCTTGGTTAGTTTATTTGACCTGTGGACAGTAAACAAGCGCTATCTGAACAATGACAATTTTGCAGATAAAATGTTTGCAAGAAATCCGTTTATTACAGAAGCTTCTGAAAGTTTTCTGGCAAAATCAAATGGTAATTCCTATATCGAAGGACTTTTACAACAGGCTCCTGTTAATCATGCACTGGAAAATATAGCTAAAGCGGATAAAAGTCATTACAGGGTTTTCAATACTTTGTTAGGACCTTTCAATGAGACCAATACCTCTTACTTTGTAAACTCCGTAGGTGGTTATAGTGCTGCAAAGCTTCGACGTTATGATGATCTTATCAGCAAATATTTTAGTGGCGGAGGAGATCCGAATGTACTGAATATGCTTAACACCAAATATGTACTGGTGGCAGATAGCACGGGTATTCAGCCAAAGGAAAATCCATTTGCCAACGGGCCTGCATGGTTTGTAAGTGAGGTAAAAATAGCGGGTACTCCAAATGAAGAAATTGATCTTATTTCCAAAGTTGATAATAAAAAGGTAGCTGTTATCGGGAAAGAAGATGAGAAATATTTTAACGGAAAAGCTCTTCAGGCAGATCCTGCTGCAAAGATTGCAGTTAAAACATATCAGCCTAATGAAATCGTATATCAAACCTCATCTGCAACGCCTCAGTTAGCAGTAATGTCTGAGATCTATTATCCACATGGATGGAAATTCTATATCGACGGAAAGGAAACAGACTATATAAAAGCAGATTATCTTTTACGGGCCGTTCATGTTCCTGCTGGAAAACATGAGATTAGAATGGCTTTTGAACCGGAAGTAATCCAAAAAGGAAAAGCTATTTCACTGGCTTCTGTAGGTGTATTTGTTTTATTAGCTGCATTGGGTTTTATTTTTATGAACCGCAAAAAACAACAAGCTACCAAAAGTGAAAAATAAATCACTATAGGTATATTTAAATTTTAATCAACCACATAGATACATAGTCAGGTTATTGGATAAATGAAAGTTTACACATTAGCTATGTACTCTCAATTAGTGTCGGAGACACCTTCATTTACATTATAAAAACGATGTTTCTATGTGGTTCATAAATTCAGGCTCTGAGCATATACTTTCTATTTTGCCACTTATGCGGTTAAAATTATGAAGCAGAAAAAAATTCTTATCATTACTTATTACTGGCCTCCTGCGGGTGGACCTGGTGTACAGCGTTGGCTAAAGTTTGCCAAATATCTCCCGGAGAACAACTGGGAACCTATTATTTATACACCGGAGAACCCGTCTTATCCTCTACTGGATGAGAGTCTGGTAAAAGATGTTCCAAAGGATATACAGATTATACAGAACAAAATCTGGGAGCCTTATCAGCTTGCTGAAAAGCTAAACAAAAAGAATAAAAAATTTAAAGCTGGACAATTCGACGTAGGAAAAAACCAGTCGTGGAAATCTAAACTTTCTATTTTTGTCCGTGGTAATTTCTTTATTCCGGATGCCCGAAAATTTTGGGTTAACCCATCAATTTCTTTTCTGAAAAAATACCTTGAAGCTAATCCGGTAGATGTTATTGTAACGACAGGACCTCCTCATAGTCTTCATTTGATAGGAAAAGGTCTGAAAAAACACTTTCCTGCTATTAAATGGATTGCAGACTTTCGTGATCCCTGGACGGAAATTTCATATTACAAACACCTGAAACTGACTTCATGGGCAGATCAGAAACACCGAAAGCTGGAAAAAGAAGTATTTCAGACAGCTGATGTTACTCTCGCAACCAGCTATGGTGATGCAGAAAACTTTAGAAAAGCAGGTGCTAACTCTGCTTGTATTACTAATGGTTTTGATAAAGAGGAGCTCAATAAAAAATCCGTTAAAAATTCAAAGTTCACACTGTCTTATATCGGTGTTTTGGAGCAGCTGAGAAATCCTGAAAATCTATGGAAGGTATTATCCGATATTGTTCGGGAAAATTCTGATTTTGCCCAAAATTTTGAACTTCGGTTTGTAGGACGTGTGGATGATATTATACTTGAAAATCTACAAAGTTCTCCCGTAAAAGATAATCTGAACCTAATTGGATATATTCCGCATGAACAATCCGTAAAGGAAATGGAAAATGCAGATATGCTATTGATTACCAATTTCCCGAAACAAGAATCGGCAGGAATTATTCCGGGGAAAATATTTGAATACCTGGCCACACAAAACCCTATTCTTTCTGTAGGGCCGGAAAAGGCAGATGTTGAAAAAATCCTGAATGAAACTAAAGCAGGTAAACACTTCACCTACCAGGATCATGAGGCTATAAGATCTTTTATTCTTGAAAATTATGACAGTTGGAAAAATAATACTGTTAACCAGAATTCTGAAAACCTAATGCAGTTTTCAAGAAGAAACCTTACAGCTAAACTTGCTCAGCTTCTCGACTCAATAATATAATAATTTACACATCAATATTAATACACCCCGCAGATATTCATCTGCGGGGTGTTTTTCAAATACCCGAAAAGTAATTGATTCCTTGCCAAGGCGGTTTTATCTATAAATGAATATATGCTGTTTTTTAGTTTGTAACTACCGGAGCACTAATAGGTGTATTACTTTTTGCAATTACAAAACTGGAAATTGCATAAAAAGCATCTCCATTGGTTCCGTTATTTGTCCAGTTCTGGAACTTATATTCATAACTAAAAGTACTACCCGTTAAAGAGTTATTCAACACATCTATACGTGTTGGCACCGCCATTCCCGGACACCATCCTGCTCTGTCAGGAGCCCAATTTCCCGGACTCTGATTATTAATAGGGTTTGCTGAACATCCTAAAGTACCCAGCTGGTGTTGGAAAGTATTCGCATTATTTATTGCTATAGTATGTGTTCTGAAGCACCATTCTGCACAGCCCCTACTTCCCGCATCATATGGCTTGGCATGTCCCCATCCGGAAATAGTAGTTCTAAGATAAGCTTTTTCCGTGTTTGTTGGTAACTGAATATTCTTTTTTAATCCCAGTGTATGTGCTTTACCATAAGGAACACCATCAATGGATGATTTGTTATATTGGATTACAGGTACTACTGCCGAATATTTATAATCCGGTGTACCATATACAATATCAAAGTCTACACTGTATTCTCTTCCTTTGGCAAGCCATGTCTCCGTATAAATTTTAAGCTCTGTATTTCCGGACAGTAAAGATTTGAAATCGGTAACATCAATTTCCAGTCCACGAGGTAATTTTTCCGTACCCACCCAATATGGAGTAATAAAGCGTCCTATTTCATACCATTCTCCTGTTGTTTTATTTTTTACATAAACATTGGCATAACGATCCCATTCATCACAAGTTTTGTTAGGACATTCATTTTTAATGAACATCTTAATTGTTTTTACAGTTGTTACATCGACCGGAAATGTAAAGGTTCCTTCAGCACTTTGGGACAATCCATCGCCAAAGGCATTTTTTACTTTGTCGAATGTTTTAATATTTACGGTATTATCTGCCGGAGCATTTACCGCATTCAGAGCTAAGCGATCTTCTGTTACAGGTGTTGCACTGTCTACACCTTTGCACGAAACGATACCTGCCATCAAGTAAGCAGATACACTAAGAATTAGTAGTTTTTTCATAATTTATTGCGATTTGTTATACGAATATATCGTATTTATTTAATAAATCGTTTTAAAAGTCAAATTAAACACTGATTTATTAACAAAGATTCATTTTTTAATCATTCAAATTATAAAACATCAACAATACTCAATACAGATCTTCTATTTTTATTACTTTTAGTTAAATATATATGGATGAAAAATTACCTGATTGTTTTTGTACTACTTAGTTCTTTTGCTTTTGGACAAAAAGCACCACAGGATTTATCTGATTTTCAAAAGATTTTAGACCGGCAACTCAAAACCTGGAAAGCTTCTATTCCGGGGTTTTCTGTTCAAAATTTCAAAGCACATAATAATTTCGGATTTGATAATATTTCTCAGGAAGATCAGCCTGTCAGAGAATTTACTGCATTCGTAAAAAACTATAAGAACCTGCTGATTTTCTCTCCGGATAAAAAACATTTTATTGATTTGTACAGTTCTTCTGTCTATTATGATGAAAAGAAAAAGAAGTATATAGCAGCATACGACATAGACTCACAGGTGGACCTTGGCGATATGCAAAATCACAAAAGTTCCCGGATCTATTTTATGGGATCTTCTGCATGGATAGAGGATGCTGTATGGATAGACAACGATCGTTTTATTCTCGCAGGTATACATTCGGATGAGCAGTCACAACGTATTCCTTATATTATAATAGGAAGTATAAAGGACAAATCTCTTCAGGCTTATAATTGTACAGCTAAGGCTTGTATACAGACGATAGGATATAAAGCTGCAAATATTGGAAAAATAAAAATAGAAGTCGACTAATCTCATTCCTCAAAAACCATATAATTTCCTTATTTTTGCTCGGAAATAAATTTAATTATGACTAAGAGTATTGATGAATTAAGCAACATCGCTACACAAATCCGCCGAGATATTGTACGTATGGTTCATGCTGTAAACAGTGGTCACCCTGGAGGTTCTTTAGGTTGTACTGAGTTTTTTACTGCATTATACGGTAAAGTGATGAACTACAAGTTACCATTTACTATGGAAGGAAAAGGAGAAGATCTTTTCTTTTTGTCCAACGGACATATTTCTCCTGTATATTATAGTACACTAGCAAGATTCGACTTCTTCCCTGTTGAAGAGCTGAATACTTTCAGAAAATTAAATTCAAGATTACAGGGCCACCCTACAACTCATGAAGGTTTACCTGGTATCAGAATCGCTTCCGGTTCATTAGGACAGGGACTTTCTGTAGCTATCGGTGCTGCACAGGGTAAAAAATTAGATGGTGATACAGCTCTTGTATATACATTACATGGAGATGGTGAGCTTCAGGAAGGACAGGTATGGGAAGCTTTCATGTATGCTGCTGCTAAGAAAGTAGATAATATTATTGCTACAATAGATTATAACGGAAGACAAATTGATGGTGATACAGATGATGTATTAAGCCTTGGTAATCTTCACGCTAAGTTAGAAGCTTTCGGATGGGAAGTTCTGGAAGAGAAAAACGGTAACAACCTGGAGTCAGTAATCGGAATTCTGGGCAGAGCAAAAGAAGAAACAGGAAAAGGAAAGCCTGTAGTTATTCTTTTGCATACGGAGATGGGTTACGGAGTAGACTATATGATGGGATCGCACGCTTGGCACGGAAAAGCTCCTAATGATGAGCAACTAGCCAAAGCTTTGGATCAGTTACAATTAGACGAGGTAGCAGACTATTAATTCTTCAAAACAAAAAAATGAAATTCACCTATACAGAAAAAAAAGATACACGTTCAGGCTTTGGAGCAGGGCTTGCTGAACTTGCAGATAAAAACCCAAATGTAGTTGCTTTATGCGCTGACCTTATCGGCTCTCTGAAGATGGAAAAATTCATCGAGAAAGCTCCGGAAAGATTCTTCCAGATAGGTATTGCCGAGGCTAACATGATGGGTATTGCAGCTGGTTTGACAATTAACGGGAAAATTCCTTTTACCGGAACTTTCGCTAACTTCTCTACATCCAGAGTTTATGACCAAATCCGTCAGTCTATTGCTTACTCCGGAAAAAATGTAAAAATATGTGCTTCGCATGCTGGTCTTACATTAGGAGAAGATGGTGCTACTCACCAGGTTTTAGAAGACATCGGGATGATGAAAATGTTACCAGGCATGGTAGTAATCAACCCATGTGACTACAACCAGACAAAGGCTGCAACTATTGCTATTGCTGATTATGAAGGTCCTGTATACCTTCGTTTCGGTAGACCAACTGTTCCGGTATTTATTCCGGAAGATATGCCTTTCGAAATTGGTAAAGGAATTCTTCTACAAGAAGGTAAAGATGTAACTATCGTAGCTACAGGTCACCTTGTTTGGGAATCTCTTGTTGCTGCTGACGAGTTAGAGAAAGAAGGCATTTCTTGTGAAGTTATCAACATTCACACGATTAAACCTTTGGACGATGAAATCATTCTGAAGTCAGTAGAAAAAACCGGTAAAATTGTTACTGCTGAGGAGCACAACTACCTTGGAGGTTTAGGAGAATCTGTTGCAGGTATGCTTGCAAGAAAAAGACCTACTCCACAAGAGTTTGTTGCTGTAAACGATAGCTTCGGAGAATCTGCAACTCCTGCAGAACTTATGAAGAAGTACAAAATAGATGCTGATGCTGTAAAAGAAGCTGTAAAAAGAATTCTGAACAGATAATCAAAATCTTATAAATACTAAAGGCCGGAAAATATCCGGCCTTTTTTGTGAGTTAGAATTAACTTATTCAACCTTGTCAAGGTGGGTATAACATTAAGCATTAACCCTGACAATATTTTTTAGTTAAACCTGTTTACCGTCCTGTTTATAGTACAGATCAATCTTCAGCTTCAAATATTTCTTTAAATCTAATATTCTCTGAAGAGTTTCCTATGCTTACCCGGAATTCTCCTGGCTCTACAACCCATTCCATCTTATCATTAAGCAGCTGCATATG
The DNA here is from genome assembly GCF_001675285.1 of Elizabethkingia miricola. Taxonomy (GTDB): domain Bacteria; phylum Bacteroidota; class Bacteroidia; order Flavobacteriales; family Weeksellaceae; genus Elizabethkingia; species Elizabethkingia miricola. The sequence goes on along the minus strand of NZ_LSGQ01000007.1, from coordinate 223,909 downwards.
TTCTTTGTTGAGGGTAAATTGTACTTCTTTTGTTTCCCCGGGCTCCAGAGTTACTCTCTCAAATCCTCTAAGATCCATTTCATAGGTTGTAACTGAAGACACAAGATCTGAAAGATATAATTGAACAACTTCATCCCCTTTTACTTTGCCAGTATTGGTTACTTTTAGTTTCACATGTAATTCATCTCCGGCTTTTATTTTTTTTGAAGACAGAGAAAAGTCAGTAAATTCAAAATTGGTATAGCTAAGACCATAGCCAAACGGATATAAAAACCCTGTAACTCTGCTGCTGCCTGAGCCATTTGGTCCGGTTCCGGGCTGTCCTGCCTGTGCTGCAGGCTTCGTTGGAAAGTTCATTTCTAGCTGTCCGATTGATTTAGGAAATGATATCGGAAGTTTACCTCCCGGATTATGATCCCCAAAGAGCGTTTCTGCCACAATCTTTCCACTTTGCGGTCCCAGAAACCATGTTTCCAAAATGGCAGGCAGATATTTGTTTTCCCAATTTATAGTGAGAGGTCTTCCATTTACCAAAACCAATACAACAGGCTTTCCTGTTTTGTATAATTGCTGCAGGAAATAAGTTTGCTTTCCCGGAAGATTCAGGCTGCTTCGCGACCTGCTCTCTCCAACTTCTCTTTCACTTTCTCCCATTACAGCAACGATAACATCTGATTTTTCCGCCATACTTATTGTTTTGGCTATTTCAGACTTTTCTTTTTCTGTAGGTTCCACAGGGATAATTTCTGTTTCCGGCCATCCTTCATCAATAACATCTACGCCTTTAGCATATGAAGTGTTGATATGATGAAGTGAAGCATAATCCTCAATCCCCTTCCGAATCGTCGTCACCGGATTATTGGATGGACCGTAGCGGCTCGTGGTATAATTCACTGCATCTGCCAGTGGGCCTGTAATCAGGATATTCTTTAATTTCCCTATATCAAGAGGTAAAGTTTGCTTTTCATTTTTAAGTAAGACAACAGAACGACGGTTAACATCTACAGAAAGAGCCTCGTCCTCTTTAGTATGTACCTTACGATCAGCTTCTTTAGCAAAACTCCGTATCGGTTCATCAAACAGGCCTAATTTAAACTTTGTTTTCAGGACAGCTCTTACTCTTTCATTGAGTACTTCTTCTTTTATCTTTCCAGATTTCAGAGCATCCATCAATGCTGTAAGATATTCTTTGGGTTGGGTGAAATTAGTACGGACATCTAGCCCCGCTTCTAAAGCTTTCTGAATACCTTCTTCATAATCTTTTGCTACATGATGCTTACTATGTACAAATTCCAGTGCATCACTGTCTGACACTACATAACCATCGAATCCATATTCTTTGCGCAGCAGATCTGTTAAAAAATATTTGCTGCTAATTACGGGTACACCATCATAATCGTTATAACTTGCCATTACTCCCAATGGATGTTCCTTACGAATGACTTCTTTAAACGGATAGAGATACATTGTGTGCATTTCTCTGGGAGCCACATGCGGATCTGTTCTGGCAAGGCCATCTCTCCCGCCTTTGGGCACAGAATAAACAGCGTAATGTTTCAGCGTTGAGGCTACTCCATTTTGTTGGATTCCTTTTACCATACGCTTTCCATATTCACCTATCATAAACGGGTCTTCTCCATAAGTCTCCACAACCCTGCCCCATCGCGGATCTCTTGAAACATCTAATATAGGAGCATACACATTTGTATATCCCAGATAATAAGCTTCTTTTCCTATAGTATTTCCGATTTTGCCTACCAGGTCTTTATCCCATGTACTCCCAATATTAATAGGTGCGGGAAATGGTGTTGCCCTGTCATGAGTAAGGCCGTGTATACCTTCATTGGTAAAATCAACAGGAATTCCGAGCCTCGTTTCTTCTATAAACCATTTCTGGATATTGTTGAGTGCTTCGGTATGGTTACTGTAAGGATAAGAATATTTTGTAACAGCACTTTTATGATAAGGAAGGCTGTTTAGCATTTCATCGATATTAGCAAGACCATGCACCCAGATTTCATTTTTCCATTGAGGTGTTGGCTGCTCATCTTTCAAAATTCTTCCGTATCCGTAGAGAGTTACCGTCTGATTGGCTTTTTCCTGCAGGGTCATTTGGGAAAGCAGGTTTTCAACTCTTTTATCGATAGGAGCTTTTCTGTCTTCAAAGATATCCTTCTTCCCGTTTTTGTTAAAGTCTATCCAGTCTTTATGATAAACTTTCAACTTTTGTGCTAAGCCTAAAAAGGACACTGCCAGCAAAGGTAGTGTCAATATGCTTTTATTGATATTCATGTTATTAGTTTTCACAAAGTTATACAAGTTTCCATAAAAAAATGATTTTACTTTCGTAAAATCATTTTTCATTCTCAACTGCTATTCCTACTAGTTTCAATATAGGGAAAAGTATATTTTCTAAGTATTCATCTTCTATCTTTTGCGAGGATTTTGAATTGGAAAAGTAATTACTTACTCTGTAGTTCTTTATAAATTGCTTTTTCTTTTTCCCGATAGCATAACAATAACCTCCACCTTCATCTTTTACAAAATAAGTCATCTCATCGAAATTCATAATCTTCCTGCTGAAAATATTTTTATGGTAAATACTCTTTTCAGATTTATAAAAAATATATTTTACAGGAATCCTGAATATTAAGTCGAAGACAAAATAGACCATATAAAGTACCCATACTATAAGAGCTATAAGAAAATTATCCCGCGACATATAATCCATACAAAGGTAGATAACAGGGGCAGCAACAATTCCAAGCACCAGCCACCATACTAAAGTGCGAAGAAAATTGTAATTGGGCATAAAGCTGATTTCGCTGCCATTTTCCCTAAACTGATATCTGTCGAATACATTCATTGTACTTACGTCTTACTTTTCATAATATCTTCTGTCTCATTAAGCAAGCGCTGAATAGCTCTTGTAGTCACTGCCTGACCAACAGTGAGTACTTTCTCTTTCCCATCCACTTGGAAATAAGCCGCCAATATGAGGTTGGTTGTAATAAGTCCCATATATTTGGTATGAATCACTTCGAAGGTTATAAAATCTGATATCGGATATGTCCTCTCAGGAATAAAGATTCCGTGTTTTCCGGTAACCGTTAGTTGATCCATATCGATTATAAACTTTTTGGTAAAAAAATTTATAATGATAATAACTGCTACAGCTGCAATAACAATTCCCAGTATTGCAGAAACATTATAAGACATTCCTGCTATTATAAAGACAAGAAGAGCCAATATAAACATCAATACAGGTTGGTTTTTGAAAATATACCGATTACTTTCTTTTTTATAGAATCTATACATGATGTTTTATCTGTTTTTATTATAGATTATTAACCCCGGAACTATAATGGCTAATGCTATAATTATTATTGGTAAGTCCCCGTAAGTAAAAACCCATTTTGTTTTTTCGGAAGGACCTATTTTCACTAATACAGTAATACAAAAGCCTATAATGATAAGTATAATGCCTAATATTTTTTTCATCTCTTATTTACTATATCCTATTGATTTAATCCACAAAATAATTATACCGGCCGAGTACATCTTTAGCTTCTCTTTCTAAGTCATCCAGATCACTCATCAGCTGCTCATTATTTTCATTCATACTGCGCTGTACAATTCGCATTTGCCCCAAAAAAGTATTTACAGCATTGTTAAATGAATTATAGCTTGCTTCTTTGTTTTTCTCTGCAGACGGGATTTTATTCTCAAGATTCCGGTTATATAATTTCTCTAATTGTTGGTATTGCTGTGCAAAAAGCTTTTTATATGCAGATTCGTCTTTAATATCATAAGAATCATCAATAATCTTCTGCGTAAGATCTAATATCTCTTTGGATTGGGTAATCTGCTGTTTAAGCGGGTGGTTCTTTAACATTTCTACCTCTGCCTTGTCAGCTTTATCTTCTAGCTTTGTAAATAACTGACTTGCAGCATTTCGGTTTTCTTCAATAATTTTATCAGCCTTAGCTTTAATCTCAGTAACCTTTTTCCCTTTATCATCTTTCCAGTCTTCAGCATTCTTATAAGCAGACAGTTCTTCCTGCAGCGCTTTTAGATCTTTAAATGTGCTGATCATTTTATCCGCTAACTTCTGGTATTCGCCTCCTAATACTTTTGGTGCTTTTATTTCTTCAAGAGCAATAAATGTAGAGATGGGTGTAGATACGGGAGTGAAACGCATAGCATTTGGATTTGCCAAAGCATTTTTAACAAAATCATCCATACTGGTTAAACCTTCTTCAAAGCTTTTTATATAGTCTGCCTGTGCTTTATCCATTTTTACTATTTTATTATTGAAAGCAATAATATCCTGGCTCTCGTTTCCGGAATCAACACTAAATGGATTTACCCTGGTGGTTTTGTCCTGTTGTGATAACTTTTCTTTTATTTTGTCACAGGATGTAGCAGTAAATGTGAGTATAAAAATACCTGCTGCAATTGTTATTTTTTTCATTCCTTATTGTGTGTTTTTATTGTTTATCAATTCTTCTAACTCATTATATACTTCCTGCATTGTTTTTTTACCAAAAGATTGTGATATTGCCGGACGTTTTATTTTAGGTACATCTTTAAAGTTAGCATACAAATAACTGCCTATCGGAATGAAACCCATCAGCACAAAACTTTGCAGTTCAAATCCTTCAAAATATTTTAAATCATACTGATTCTGTCTGAAACCATGTTTTACAGTAATTATTTCTTTACTGATATCTATATAAATCTGAGGTCCCCGAAAAGTTAATATTGTAATGAGCAATGACAATACAAATATTACAATACCCGTTTTAAAGTAACTGGTATTAATTATCAGAACAAGACCAATGAGTATCCACGCCAGTACTATCACATGCTGGAGCGAAGGATATTGTTTTACAAGATACCCGGTACCATCTTTTTTCAAATGTTTATAGACCGACATATTTATATAGTTACTTTAAATGCAGGAATATTTTTGCTTAGCCTACAAATGCGAATTTATCTTCGAACATTTTCCCAATTAATGGTAATGGCTTTTCAGTTTCATTTGCTGCGTTGATAATTCCAATAATCATCAATGCAAAATTTATAAGCCCCAGATAGCCTAAGATATAGAGCCCTGAAATACTTATGATAATCTGAAGTGCTATACTCAGTACAATACTAAAGATGACCAATCCCAAAGACTGGCGAAGATGGTATTTCAGCAAACTGTTGGCATTATCTTTTCCCATAACAAAAGATATGATCCATCCGATAAAAGTGATGTACGAAATGACTGATAAAGTTTTGTTGTCCATAATAAAATTGATTAAAGGTTAATAAAATATGTTGTTTTGTGTTTTACTGTTGACTGTGACAAAATTGTACAATCGGAATAGTAAAATCAATTTTACAGCTACTACAGAACAGCTACCATAAAAAAGCAGACGACTACAGAGTGACTACAGATTTTGTAATAAACTGAATAACAATAAATTGAAAAACACATTTAGTTGTGATATAATTGGGTAGGCTGTGGATTTTTGTTACTTTTATTAAAATTATAACCAAACCGAAGACTTCTATAAAAAATAATACAGAATCTGAACACATTATTAATAAAGCATTTGTTTAATGAAAGGGAAATTTTATCTGATACTATTATTCTGTATTCTTTTGTTCCATTCTGTAAAAGCAAAAAACATCTATACAGATAGCCTGGTTAACCGATTAAAAACGGAACAACTAACTGTTGCTGAAAAGCTAAAAGTTTATGAACTTGTTATTGAAAAATACAGGAACGAACAGCAATATGATAAGGCTTCCGATTATAACAAGCAATACCTAAAACTTGCCAGAACATCAGATAATCTGCTGGCAATAACAAAAGCCCATGTTTTCCAAGGAATTATAATGTGTAATCTGGAGAAATATGATCAGGTACAGCCTTATATAGATTCCGCCTCTACAAGTGCCTCCAAAACCACTAATAAAATAGCACAGGCATATGCCAGCTTTTTACCTGCCTATTATACGCACTCGCTCTACGAGTATAAAAAATCAGTAACATACATTCTGAAAAGCCTGTCCTTACTGGAAAAAACAGAAGGTGACCCAATGCTTGAATTCAGACTATACTATTTGCTGTATGGTACCTATACCACCTGGAATGATTTGAAAAACAGTTTTAAATATGCCCGAAAAAGTATAGAACAGGCTGAAAAATCCGGTAACAAAAATCAGCTAAGCAATGCTTATTCTGCGCTGGCAACTGCATATACCTATCAATATGAAAAAACAAACAGCCGGGAAGACCTGAAAGCTATTATGAATAATTCCGAAAAAGCGGCTGCTTTGTATAACGAGTTTCCGGGACAGGTATCCGATTACACTTATGCTATCGCCCGAAATAATACAGCCAGTTACCTGCTGAAATACTTTCCTGAACTAACAGACGACCTTCGCAAACAAATAGAATATAACATTGGTGAGGCTCTAAACGCTTCGATACATACAACAAAACCACAATCTATACAGGCTGGAGGATTTGGTATGCTCGCTAATCTTGCAACACGGGATAACGATCTCGATAAGGCGGAAAAATATCTTCTGCAGGCAGAAACAATTTTACTAACGCAGTCACCAGTCTATTATTATATCATGATACAGATTGTAAATGACTTGGCAGAATTATATGAGAAGAAAGGAAACCTGGCAAAAGCACTGGAATATCAGAAAAAGGTAACAAAATATAGTGTAGAGCAGTTTAATGAAGATGAAGCTGCCAATGTGAAAAGGCTGGAAGCACAATACCAATCCGATAAGAAAGAGCAAGAAGTAAAATCCCTGGAAAAGCAAAAACTATTATATATTATACTGGGATGCATTGGCTTAACCGGTGCTTTCTTTATGTTCCGATCCTATCATTTCCGACTCAGGTATTCTCTGGTAAGAGAAAAACAGCTGAATACAGAAAAAAATGAAGCCGAAATACAGGTAAAATTGGAAAAAGAAGAGCAAGCGAGGCTAAAAGCTGAACAAGAATTGCTGACCTTGCAGCAACAGAAATTACAAACCGAAGTACTGGCCAACCATCTGCATCTTCAGCACAAAAATGAAGTCCTTCAGCAATTACAAACCCGATTATCGGATACAGATATCAATATTAATCAGGTAGTAAAAGAAGTAGGTCTTGTAGACAAGGATTTTGAAAAAGCTAAATTCAGAATTCAGGAAGTGCATCCGGATTTCTTTAGAAGTATCAGTGAAAAAGCGCTGCAAAGACTTACGGCGCTAGATTTAAAATATTGTTCTTATATCTATCTGGGAATGGATACAAAACAAATAGCCCATCTGTTACATGTGGAGCCAAAGAGTGTAAGAATGGCAAAATACCGCCTGAAAAAGAAGTTTGGACTGGATGAAGATACTGATCTCGATACTTTCTTTTCAGCGATCTTAGGCAATACGGATCCGGATAAAATCCTGTAAACAGCTGGTAAGCTAATGGTGCAAAAAATTACAGCCTAATTAATCGCTTTCTTAAAATAATAGTAATATTCGTACCCACCGTCAAAATTCCGGGTGAATGAAGTTGTGAGCTCCCAGCCATTTTCGCCCATAATATCAAGAGCTTGCGACGGACTGGTCGTTTTGGAAATATCTGCCCTTATATTATCACTAACATATTTACCGTTCACCCATGTTTTATCTTTATAATAATGCTGAAAAACAACCTCTGCATAAGCATATTTTTGCCCGGCAACTATTTTAATGTTTCTATTAAAAGATGGATATGGTTTAGGCACATCATTTTTTGCAAAAAACAACAAACTGCTAAAAACCGTAACAAATACAAAAAACTTTCTCATAGCAAATACTTTGGGGGTTTAAAGTGATCGAAGATGCCAATATGTTATCGGAAGACTATTTAAAAGATCTCCACTTCGGAATAAATACCAACAGACCTACTCCAATAAAAAAGAACATCATAAATACATCTGTATACAGGAATGTCATCAGATAGTTCAGGTGAATAATAAAGTGGATCATAATGAGCACAGGAAACAAGTAAACTGCAATTTTTCTGAAGTAATAAATCCCTACTAATGACAAAATAGCCAGAGCATCCAGACTAAACAGCAAGGTAATATACCATTGTGGTATCTGCATTTGTTCTTTCATTCCTACTGTCATATAATCTACATTGAGATTATTAATCAATAATAACAATAAAACTCCCAATATTAAATAAAAAGGGGTTCCGCGTTTTGGCTCATGTTCGTTTTCGAAATAGTCCTGTTCTTCCATATAAAATAATAATAAAAAAGCTTTTGAAAATTCAAAAGCTTTTGTACTGTAAATTTATTAAATAAAGTTTTAAATAATTGCCTGAATAAGACGATTTTTATCACTTAAGTATTCTTCCATAGAAATCATACTTTCTGTACGCATAACATCTGCAATATCATCGATTTGATAAATAATGCGCTTAGCGTCATCTGTGTTTTTAGCTCTTATTTTAATAAAAATGTTATATTTTCCAGAAATAACACTCGCCTCCACAACATTAGGGATTTTTGCTAATTCCTTTAACACCTCCTGCGTTCTGTTAGACTTTGTAAGCAGGATACCGATAAACGCAGTAAAATGGTAATCCAATTTCCCATAGTCTATATTCAGAGAAGATCCCAGGATAATTCCTGCATCTTCCATCTTCTTAACTCTTACGTGAATAGTCCCCGCAGAAACATCCATTAATTTTGCAATTTCTGTAAAAGGCATTCTCGTATTTGCAACTAAATAGCCAAGAATCTTGTTGTCTATTTCGTCCAATTGATAGTTCATAATTTTTATTTTAATTTAAAAAAAAATATTATTCTTTATTTATAATGCAAATTTAAGAAAATATACTTTAAACAAAAAACTTTAACGATTTTTAATATATATGCACTATAAAAAATCAATTACGATAAAAACAACAAAATAGATACGTTACTTTCTTATAGAATCCTGAACGGCTTTGGTGTCAGTTTTATTCTTCTTCTTCTCTTTATTTTTCTTTTTTCCAAATAGTTCACTGAACTTATTAAAACTTCTGGTATAAGCTACACCGGCTCCATAACTCTGATTATCACTGGCGTTAGATCCTACCACAAGTCCAATATTGGCTGGTTTGGAATAAGCATGAAGAACGAGACTTCCATCATTTGCCTTGGAAACATCGTACTCTATAGAGCCTTCACCAGAAAGGTAATTGTTCTGTACATCTGCAGTACGGGTAATCGGAATACCAATACCTGTTTTAATTTTCACACGCGGAGAAAGGGTTAGATTAACACTTGTATTGGCACGGTCTCCTGTATTGGATGCCTGATCTCCTTTAATATAATCCATATCGATCTGGAAATCGTTACTAATAGCATTAAATACTGATGCCAGATTTTTGAACAGCATACTGTAGCCTGTAGATACCGCTGCATTCCCTATCGTAACTCCATCTAAAGAAGAGGTTACGTTGAAGCTGTTCATAATAAGTACCGAACCGATCTGCTTAATCTTCTCGTCTTCTGTATTTAGTTTAGAAGCCAAAGCTTCGCGAATCTGACTGGAAGCATCCGGTAATATAATATCCATAGCAATAGCACCTTGTCGGTTCAGCTCTTGCATTTTGTTTTTAATCTTAATCTGCAATTCAACATTCGTAGGCTGAAGCTTTCCTACAGTAAGGTATTCCCCAAGATTGGTAACAACTCTGTAGTAATTTGCCACAATATTCAGATCCGGGTTCATTACATTTCCGTCCCACGAGATACTGCTTCCCTTCTGAATCTGGAATGTTCTTTCCAGGATCGCTTTAGAAACAAACGTACCATTATCTACTGCATAAACTCCATTCATAGACATCATTCCGGTACGGTTCATATTGAATCTAAGGTTATTGGCCATACCTCTGACGCTAATATTCCCAACATTATCTCCCACCAGTACATTTACTGTAGAGTTTTTATCCACATCCAGGATCAGACCAATGTTCATATTGGCTCCTGAGTTTACTTTTTGTTCTATAGAAACTTCACCTGTTTTTTCGTCTACCTTAAGGAACCTCAGCATCTTAAACTCTTCAACCGAAGACGCTGTACTGGTATTCAGTGTAAATTCGCTGCCGCCAAGAACGGCAGCCTTGGCATCTATGTTTAATTTTGAAGATAAACCTGAAATGTTGATAATCCCTTTTGCGGTAACTCGTCCCCAGAAAGTATCGAAATCTTTTTGAGAAGTATTCAACAATAATAAATCGTCTGCCTGTATAATAAGGTTGATTCCTAGTGATGAAAGGTTTTCAAAATTAATAGCTCCTGCTATAGTTCCGGAAGAATTAGCTCTTCCATCATTTACTTTAAGTCCGTCCAGAATAACCAGACCTTTGGAAACCGGAATTACCGCATCTGCAAAATTGTAGTCTACACCTGTAAAGATAAATTTGAATCCAAGTCCGGTCATTGAAATATCTCCAGAATAATCAACATTACTCAGTGGACCCGATATTTTCACTTCACCATTGGCTTTACCTCTCAGGTTAGAAAAAAGACTCTTTACAAATTCTCCGGCAAATGCGATATTAAAATCTTTTAACGATGTTGTAAGGTCTAATGTTGGAGAAGGTGTATTGTTATTAATTGTTCCGTGAAGAGCCAGATTATTATCCCCCAATACTCCGGAGTCCGATGCAATATGTGCGTCGATATCATAAACATTTACAGCATTGCTGTTTTTAGCATTTAATACAAGATTACCTACATCCTGCCCACTCATTTTAATTGCCTCAACTTTAATATCGACAATAGGCTGAAGATCATTTTTATTCATTTTGATCTTTGCCGACCCATTGGCAATACCACGTATATCCATACTGTTTTCTCCCGGCAGAAAAGCCAGAACTTTAGCCAATTGCAGGTTATCTAGTTTTATTTCGGTATCAAAATCCTTTCCGCCTTTAAACATTCCGTTAATCAGAATACTACTTTCTTCTGAAAATAACCTAAGGTTACTCACCAGAAAATCTCCTTGCTTCTTTCGGTAAACAATAGAATGGTTGAGCTCTGCGGACGTGTCCACACTCCAGGTATCCTTATTCAGTTTTACGGATGTTGGTTCAAAACGTACAGCAATATCTCCGTTGGGATCAGTTACCTGATTCAGGTTGACTGCATATTCCTTAAGTTTTCCGGAGGCATCCTGCGATTCATTTCCAACTTTAAATGTGGAAGCAATATGCAGAATTTTGTCATCTTCATTAGTTCCTTTCAGCACAATATTCCTTACAATATTCTTGTCGTATTTTATTTTCTGAATATTTGCCAGAATCTGCTCCTGATGAAGTGCTGTATTAATTTTCAGATGAATACTGTCCACAACAGCACTGTCTGTAACAACAGCTTTTTCTTCTATTTTATACTGAGGATTAAGTCTTGCCAATGCTCTGTCGGCTTCCTTAATCTCTTCTTTCTTAGTCATTACATATCTCAGACTTGGTACATCCGCATCCAAATTAAGGTCATTGGTATCGCCTATATAAGCTCCTTTAATATGAGCTCCGGAAGGGATATATACATCTGGTAAGAAATAGCTGATAAGCTTTTGCTGCACATCGAACTCCAGATCAAAATTTTGTCCTTTGTATATTTTTTTCGGCAGATAACCTACCAATACATTTCCAAGACCACTTTGTGCCATACCGGCCAAATCTCCGAGATTAAAACGTCCTACAACTTTACCTTTTGCAGCGCCTGGTGCATCTACATCAATAATTCTGTTTCCGTTATCGAAAAAGGCTTTGACATTGGCATTTGGTATTTCAAATTTCTGATCGGAGGAAGTAAATTTCAGATTTTCCAGACTGGCATCCAGATTAAGGTCATTAATATCTGTCATCGAAATTTTACCGTCGAAAATGCCGCTTACGCTGGCATTAGCATTGGCATTATTGCCGAAATAGTTCAGATTGAGATATTCTATCTCACTTTTTACATCAGCCTGTATTCTTTTGGTACTAAAGTCAATTAGCCCTTTTACATTTCCTTTAATCTGGTCATCGTTAATAACGATAAGTCCGTCATATTTCCGTTGAGCAAGGTTACCATCCAAAGAAAGATTGTGTACATCTTTCCCCATAATCTGAATACGCTGTATATCGGATTTTGTTTGTAACGAAAGTGTATTAACATCAAATCCCTGTCCATTTACATTGATATTCCCTGTAATAAGTCCTACATCTTTATTTTTGGTAAATGCTGTAACATTAAGGTCTTTCACAAAAATATCGCCTACATATTTTGGATCTTTTGAACTGTAATCCGAGAGGGTTACGCTTTTTATTTCGGCCTGCCCTATTCCTGTGATTAGATTACCACTGGCAATAACGCGGTGCGGATCTACATCTGCTTTACCATTGAACTTTATATTCTGGAAAACATCTGCAAAATTGCCCATCTTCCCGGAAATAAATTTCGGCAGCATAGCACGCAGATCAGGATATGTGAAGTCTGCAGACATCTGATCTGTGGTAATATGGTATTTACCTTTGAGGAGATCCTTCACCTGCATTTTGGATGTCTGAACTTTTACATCTTTCCCGCGAACTAAAAAGTTCTTCAGTGTAAATTTGTTCAGTGGGCCATCCATTTGGCCGGAAATATTAATCGGTATATAGTTATCCCATCTGTCTACAAAATAACTGATATCATAACCGCTTACCTGGCTTCCCTGCTTCAGGGTCATATTCCAGAAAACTTTATTGGTAAAATCTGCAAAATGGGTTTTCTTATCCAGGTTCAGAACAAGGTCTCCCATTAGTAGTGAATGATCTGTATTTAATGTAAGATCTTTAAATGTAAGCTTTTCTTTAGTCAAAGAGAAATCCGTAGAGAAAGTTTCCACAAGGTGCTTTTTCCCCCAACGAACTGTCTGAAATGTCATATTATTAATCCGGGCACTTACATCAGGGCCTTTAACCTTTAGTAAAGGAGCTGTAAGATTAAAATGATCTGCTGTCAGCCATTTTGCCTCCTCACCGGTATGATTCTGATTGACAATAGAAATTTTACTATCCAGAATCTGTACTCTGGAACGCAGCTGAAATATTGGTTTATTAGGATTTCTGGGCTTGCCATCATCGAATTTGCTGATAAAGCGGTTGAAGTTGTCTATAGAGTCACCTTTATAAGTAATGACTTTTACATCAGCATTTTTTAAAACCATGGACTTAAAAGCCAAAGTATTCGTCTTTCCAATGTCCAGTAAAGAAAACCAGTCGGAACTCGCCCGGTATTCTTTTGCTTTTATAAAAGGAAAACCTCTGTGGTCTTTTATTTCTAATCCTTCTATGGTAACATCTCCGAAAATATTAAGCTCTACATTTTTTTTAGAAATTTCGATTCCGAAATCTTTGTTCAGGGAGCCTAAAGCTTTAGTAGCTGCCCAGTCTTTGGTAACCGGGAGGCTGACAATAATAAAAAACAGCCCGACTATACCCAATCCTATATAAAAAAGGTACAATAATAGCTTGGCCCACCAGCTGTAATGTGATGCATCTTCTATTGCCTGTTTTGCAACATCCTCGGCAAAGTGTTCTGCGTCATCTACCGCTTTAGAAACCGTATCTATGGTTTTATCTACAGCTTTTCCGATCTGCTTTTCAATCGGTTTTTCGTTATTGTCCTTATTATTCTCTAAATTTGCCATCTATGAGCAAGTCTGTTATTTTAGGTATTGAGTCTTCTTGTGATGACACTTCTGCTGCCATCATACAGGGGAATAACATTTTGTCCAACATCGCAGCCAACCAGAAAATCCATCTGGAATATGGTGGCGTTGTACCAGAACTGGCATCCCGCGCGCATCAGCAAAATATTATTCCTGTTGTTCACCAAGCACTCAACCAAGCAAATATACAACAAAATGAAATTTGTGCCATAGGTTTTACCCGGGGACCTGGTCTTTTGGGTTCACTTCTTGTGGGAACCTCCTTCGCTAAATCATTAGCGATGTCTCTGGATGTCCCGTTGATAGAAGTCAATCATCTTCAGGCACATATCCTTGCACATTTCATTGAAGATGCTAATCCTAACCCACCAAAATTCCCGTTCATTTGCCTTACTGTAAGTGGTGGACATACATTGATTGTACTGGTAAAAGATTATTTCGATATGGAAATTCTTGGCAGAACAATAGATGATGCTGCCGGGGAGGCTTTTGATAAAATAGGTAAGATTATGGATCTGGATTATCCTGCCGGACCTATTATAGATAAACTTTCTAAGGAAGGGGATGAAAATGCTTTTCAATTCAACAAGCCTAGATTAGAGGGTTACGACTACTCTTTCAGCGGGATTAAAACTTCAGTATTATATTTCCTTCAAAAGGAAGTAAAAAAGAATCCGGATTTCGTTAAAGAAAACCTGAATGATCTTTGTGCTTCTGTCCAGAAAAACATCATCGATATTCTCCTGAAAAAACTGGAAAAAGCGGCTGATGATTATGGTGTAAAAGAAATTGCCATTGCAGGTGGCGTATCTGCAAACTCAAAACTGAGAAGTGCCCTACAAGAGCTTTCTGAGAGAAAAGGATGGAATTATTACATTCCGAAGTTTGAATATACAACAGACAATGCTGCAATGATTGCAATGGTTGCCAAACTGAAATACGAGAAAGGAGAATTTACTGATCTTAGAGCTACTGCTACTGCTAAATATGATTTGTAGTTTTTTTGTAAATTCGATTAATCATGTAACCGTAAAATCGCCATTATGCATCAGTTTTATTTTGAAAAATTAGAGGTATGGCAGAATGCTAAAAATTTATCTGTAATTATTTATCAGCTAACGTCGAATTACCCTGAAAAAGAACGGTTTGGATTAACTTCACAGATGAACAGATCATCGGTTAGTATTGCTGCTAATATTGCGGAAGGGTCCACAAGAAAATCTAATAAAGACAAAAGCAGATTTATAAACATTGCATATGGTTCCACTATAGAATTATTAAATTTTTTAATTATTTCTGTTGAGCTAAAATTAATATCTGAGGAAGTCTATATTGAATTACGAAAGAAAATAGAACATATTGCGAATCAGCTAAACGCTCTCGAAAAGAGATTCAGTGCTTAATAATTAGCATATTCGCGATTAAACAATTACACAAATTAACATCTTACCTTTTAATGAAACTTTTTTACGGAAATATTACTGAAAACACTGTTCAGATTAATGAAGAAGACCAACAACATATTGCAAAGGTTTTGCGTATGCGGGAAGGTGAAGAGATTTCGGTTACCAATGGAGAAGGTGCTTTAGCACATGGCAAACTTTATTTTGAAGGAAAAAAGGCGCTAATCGAAGTTACTGAACTACAAACAGAAACGCCTGATTTCCCACATCATCTGCATATAGCCATTGCTCCTACTAAGAATATTGACCGCACTGAGTTCTTTATTGAGAAAGCGACTGAAATGGGTGTAACAGAAATTAGCTTTTTACTAACCGAAAAAACGGAACGTAAAAATCTGAATATTGATAAAATCAGAAAGCAGGTTATTGCAGCTTCAAAGCAAAGTTTACGTTTCTATTTCCCACAAGTAAATGACCTGATTAAAATCTCTGATTTCCTGCAAAAGGTAAATGCTGAAAAAACCTATGTAGCACATTGCCATTCGGAATTAGAGAGACAGGATATTACCCGTCTGCAAATACAAAAAGACATTTGCTTCCTTATAGGTCCAGAAGGAGACTTCAGCCTGAAAGAAATCCAGATGCTTAAAGAAAAACAAATCAAGGCTGTAAGCCTGGGACCTCAGCGTCTTCGCACAGAAACCGCAGGTGTATTTGTAGCAGCCTGGGGATATGAAAAAATGTTTTAACCTTATATTTATAACATATAGAAAATGGTCAGAAATGCATTCTGACCATTTTTTTATATTCTGGCTTTATTTAATCTTAGAAAGCAGCTTCTATATTGTGTTTTTTCAGATAATGATTCAACACTTCATCGCCAGACCGGGCACTGTTAACAGCCCAACGAATTTTCATTGCCAGTTTTTTTTCATCAGATAGTTTGTAATCAATATCCGACTTCAGAAGTTTTTGTTTTAGCTCATACATACATATAGCCGCAGCTACAGAAACATTAAAACTCTGGGTAAAACCATACATCGGAATAATCAGAGTTTCATCTGCGAAATCCAATACTTCCTGAGAAACGCCTTCCATCTCGGTACCAAATATTAAGGCTACAGGTTCTTTCAGCTCATATTCCGGTAAAGAAACCGCATTTTTTTCCGGAGAAACGGCTAATATTTTATAACCTTTGTCTCTGATCTGCTGCAGTGAAGACATTGTTTTAGGCATTTTTTCCACCTGCATCCATGTATCCGCTCCACGGGCAACTCTGGTATTAGGATTAAATACATTTTCTTCTTCCAATGCTGCAATCTTATGAAATCCACAGGCTTCTACCGAACGAATAATTGCTGCTGCGTTGCGAAACTGATATATATTCTCCAGCACAGGCAATACAAAATCGGAGCTTTCTTCTGCATATTTCTCAATTTTAGAAAGTCTTTCTTCGGTAAGAAATCCCTTCATATACTCATAGACATCTTGGTATCGCGGATCATTCATGCTCCAAAATTACTTATTTTCATCGATAAAGCGGCGCTCTTCTTCTGAAAGCAAAACAGATGTAGCT
Organism: Elizabethkingia miricola; assembly: GCF_001675285.1. Lineage (GTDB taxonomy): Bacteria > Bacteroidota > Bacteroidia > Flavobacteriales > Weeksellaceae > Elizabethkingia > Elizabethkingia miricola. The sequence goes on along the minus strand of NZ_LSGQ01000007.1, from coordinate 207,187 downwards.
TTTACTTCTCCACTCTGTATATTCTTCCAAAGTTTTTTTCCAAAATCTATTTTATTAGTCAATCCCTTAATGTCTGATTTATAGAACTGACTGAATGTAATTTCGCGATTAAAAGTTCCGGTATGTTTTTGATCATCATACAGCATATAATATTCACCTGAAGTGTGGGCAAAAGATGGTAAATACTTATCATTGAGCTTATAAAAATCAAATATTACTTCTCCGTTGGTTGTCATGTAGCGATACTCTTCATCAGCTTCATTAATTGTTTTAAAAGGTTTTACATCACCTTGATCATAATTCATTTCAAGATGTGTGATTACTTTATCCGTTTTATGATAAATAAAAAAACCCGTGTTGGTAACTTTATACTTTGGCGAAAACAATTTGAATGAAATTGTAATTAAATCACCGTCCTCATCTATAATTTTCCCATCTACCCTGGCATCTTTCATACGTACGAATTTATCCAGTTTATACAAGGTATAATTGAAAAACATATCACCGATAAAGTCCTTTGAGCTGTCCAGACTGGAACCATTAAATGCGGTATTATTCTCTATAGATTTATAATATTTGATTTTGTGCAGATCTTGCCTGTACAAACGAGTCAAAATCTTTCCGGCGTACATATATCGGATGATACATATTATCCAATGTCCACAAATCCATATCAGCTACCAACAGCATGCTTATCTCCTCGTTTCTGGTGTTTTTTTGTTTGTAGATAGCATTGTAGATAGATGGTTTGGTATAATAAAGCTTTGCATACTTTTTATACACCGATTTAATAAGGCTGGCTACATTGTTATAATTCCGGATCTGCACTTCTTTTATACTCCTTACACGTGGTTTTAACTTCACCAGGGTGGCAAAATTTTTCAATATAACTTTATCATAATTCCCTGCATATATTTCTATATTCACAGCGTTTCCAGGCAACGGAACTTTACCATCATCATTTGTATAGAAAACTTCATTGTTTATCAATATCCTGGCATGTATTACTGGCTTCCCGTCTGTAGCATCCTGCACAAGCATTGTTTTGGAACTTTGAGAATAAAATAAACCAAAGGATAATATAAAAAGAAAATAATAAATTTTCATAGGCACATTTCTAATGTTTTATAGAATAAAATAAATCATTTTTCAGATTCAAAACTCTTATTTAACGATAATTTAATGTAATTTTGAACACATGAAGCGCAAAGTACTCATTATTTACACCGGAGGTACCATTGGTATGGAGAAAGACTACGAAAGCGGAAGCCTTAAAGCTTTCGATTTCTCAACAATTGCTAACCGTATTCCGGAGATTAATCTCCTGGACTGCGATGTTACATTAAGTCAGTTTTCTACTCCATTGGATTCTTCCGATGTAGGTCCTGAACACTGGACAGCTATAGCCAAAATTATCAAGGAAAATTACGAAGATTATTCGGGATTTTTGATACTTCATGGCACCGATACAATGGCTTATACAGCTTCCGCCCTTAGCTTTATGCTGAAAGGATTACGCAAGCCCGTTATTCTTACTGGTTCCCAGCTTCCTATTGGTGATCTGAGAACAGATGCTAAAGAAAATCTGCTGACCAGCTTATATTATGCCAGCTTCTATGATGGTGATGAGGCAGTGATTCAGGAAGTCGCTCTATACTTTGAATACAAACTATTACGAGGCAACCGCTGTATAAAAGCCAGTGCCGAGAATTTCGACGCCTTTAAAACACCTAACTACCCTATTTTAGGACAATCTGGTGTAAACCTGGAAGCCGATCGTAACATCTTATACAGAGCTCCTAAGGATGAAACCTTCGATATCGATCTGCATATTTCCAAAAAGGTATTCCTGATATGGATATTCCCGGGAATGAATCTAAATGAGCTGGAAAATTTCATTAAAGCCTCCGAAATAAAAGTATTAATCCTTCGCGTATTTGGATCCGGAACATTTTTTTCAGATAAAAACATCGAAAATATCCTCCTTAATATAAGAGCAAACGGAACGGAAATCGTGATTATTTCTCAATGTATTTCCGGTGAAATTTCTGTTGGAAAATATGACAACAGCAACATTTTCAAACGTATTGGTGCGATTAGCGGTGGTGACCTTACTGCAGAAAGTGCGCTTACCAAAGCCATGCACCTTATCGAAAACCCACACTATAAGGAAAGCTTCGGTACATTGTTCCAGAAAAATTTAAGAGGAGAAATGTCAAATTAATTTGTGAAAACCAAACATAAGTTATATTTTTGCAACCGCAATTAGAGAGGTGGCCGAGTGGTCGAAGGCGCACGCCTGGAAAGTGTGTATACTCCAAAAGGGTATCGAGGGTTCGAATCCCTTCCTCTCTGCAAACAACAAAAGAAACCTACTATTAATAGTAGGTTTTTGTTTTTCTTAACGAATTTTCAGATCTAAGAAAATCACCTTCTGAAGATAATAGATTTTTAGAAGCACATAGCTATACTTTTCAAGAGAATTCACACCTTAGTTCTTTTTCTATAAATATAAAGAGCAGCTATTTTTATAACACAGACAGCTGTTGCAAAGGATTTAATGGTCTTGTTTGCCTCTTTTGGGAGTTCTGGTAATATTTGGAATGAAAATCAAATAGTCGTAACCTTTTATAACTCTTTCCAACTCCAAATCCTCTACTTTAAGCTTCTGTTTAGAGATCGCTTGTTTTAAAGGCCTTAAATCATAAGCATACCAATTGGCATCTTTTACAACAGCTAAGAAAGATTTATATTGAGCCAAATCAGCCAAAGTCTTACCTTCTTCCTTTCCGATAAGCATAATATGTAACGACTTCCTGTAATTTGCTTCTTCAATATTAGAAACCAGATTACCTATATCGAATACTTCCATTAAACTTTCTCCTTTAGGCATGTGATTAGCACCATATTTGAAAAGATTCTTCTTGTCTTTCCATTCAGGTAGTTTTTCAAGAACCAAATGTTTCATGTATTGAATTCTTAAACGATGAATTCGATTTAAGTAGAGTTCCCTGCTTAACTTCAGTGCTGCAAGCTGCTCTTTTTCGTTAGTTGATAAACTCAGAGCGTTCAACGCATTCATTTTCGCCAGAAAATCGTCAGAGAACAAATAGAATGTGGTGTTATTTTTTGTGTCATAAGCAGCAGAATTAGCAATCATCTGCTTATAAATTTCTTTTACTTTAGCATTTCCGGATTGTTTACCTAATTCCGAAAACAGCAATCGGTCTGAAAACAAACTAATTTGTTCAGCACCATATAGTTTCATATTCTGTTGGACTATGTTTTTGAATAAGTCAAACTCCGCTTCTCCTTGTAAAAAAGACAAAGCTGAACCTGATTCATCACGGAATTTATCCAGTTCGGCGGATGATAAAGATTTAATTTTCTTTGTTATTGTATTGGTTGTATAGGGATCAACTTCCAAGATATAGTTGTCGAATTTAATATTATTGATAACCGCATTGGTGAAATAAGGAACCTCATTGGTGAAATGTACCTCACCCAATAATACAGAATTGTTTTTGTTGATTTCATCCCGCAGCGTTAACCATCCTTTGCCCTCGAAAGTATTATTATTGCTTTTTTTAAATGTGTAGTAGTTTTTTTGAATCAAACTATCCATTAATGAAGTTTGTGTATACCCGAAATTGGCTATAAATAGGGTTAAAAAAAGTAGTTTAATTTTCTTCATATATTTTTTATTAAGTGAAAAAATTCAGATACAGTATATTGTAATGTATTGGATAGACCACAATTGTTATACATTATGCATATCAAGTCACGGCTATTACAAATCAGATTTCTATTTTACCTTTATAATTTTTGTAGTGAATGGTAAATATATAAACATATCTTTCTAATTTATGTTGATGCCACTATACAGATTATCAACTACCTTTTCTAAAATCTCTCCTGTTCCATTAAAACTAGTGTTAGTCAGTATAGATATTCCTATATTTTGTTTAGGATAAATCACAAACCAATTCTGCATTCCGTATATACCTCCGTGGTGTCTGTACATTAACTTATTATCATCTTCTATGATATACCAATGATAACCTTCCCAAAAATCAGAACCTTCTTTATATAATTTCTTATGAGATTCATTTACAATAAGATTTGACTTATCAAGTTGCAATTTCATATATTTCACTAAATCTGTGGTCGTAGAGTGCAGCCCTGAAATTCCACCCCATAAAGTTCTATTGAAGTTGGGCATTAACTCATTTTTATCATTATAACCCTTTACCAGTCTTGTTCTATCACTTTCATTTAGTGTAAACTTGGTTTGGTTCATTTTATTGGGCTTCAAAACAAATTCAATAACCAATTCTTCGAAAGATTTTTGATACACTTTTTCAAGTATGTATGCTGTCAACTCTGGAGCCGTGTTTGAATAGAAATATATTTCTCCGGGTTTCGTTTCAATTTTGATTAGTTTTAATCCTTCGAGAAAAGCCTGCTTATTTTCACTTTTTATAGGGAAATTAGGAAATCCGCTTGTATGTGTAATAAGATGTTTGATTCTTATGGGATCACCTTTAAATTCTAAATTGGGATAAGGTTCGTTAAGATAAATTCTAATATCATCATCTAAATTTATTTTCTTATCAAGTACAGCTTTAGCGGCTATATAACCTGTAAATGTTTTGGTCACAGAGGCTAATTCATAAAGGGTAGAATCATTTGGCTTATTTCCTTTTCCAATTGCCAGCTCTCCAAAATGTTTTATTGTGGATTCTCCATCTTTAAGCACTGCAATGGAAACAGAATGAAATCTTTTGTCTTCTAATAACTGAAGCGCATTTTTTGTAATTACATTTTCAATATTTTGTTTATTGATTTCCTGAACACTTTTACATCCAAGTAGAGCAAAAAATAAAATAATAGTTAAATATTTCATAGACATATTTTTTAGAATTTAGCATTCATAACCTAATGCAAAGATGCTGTAGAGAATTATAAAAAAAGTCCGTTAAAAAAAGTCGGACTCATTTTAATGAATAAAATGAGTCCGACTTTTTTACAAAAGGGAGTTCGAGTATTTGCAATTTTCTAGTTATCAACTATTTCTAAATATTGTTGGTGTTTGGTTTGTGTATTTCTTAAATGAAGTATGAAAAGAAGATTTTGAATTGAAGCCTACCTCATATAAAATTTCTAATACTGTATATTCTTTTTTTGTGGAATCTTTCAGAATGGTCATTGCTTTTTTAATACGGTATTCATTCACAAAATCAAAAAAGTGCTGATTCATATGATGATTAATTAATATAGATAAATCACGAACAGGAATTTTCACCTGATCCGCCAATTCTTGAATCGTTAATGAAGGTTCTAAAAAAGGTTCTTTTTCAATCATAAATTTTTTAAGCTGTTCAATCTGAATATTTTTTATTTCGTCGGTTTTATTTTCAGTTTTCAGAGCTTCAGCAAAAACCTTTGTCGGCTGTAATGTAGAATCAACTCTGCGAAAAAGCTCCGGATAATTTAATGCCTTCAATATAAACCAGCAGGCAGCTAATAAAAAAGAAGCTCCCGCTACAATATGTATCCAAATAAATAGATCGTTGTATGCTGTGTATCGTATTATATTTTTGAAAATAATACATATATGGATAAATAGGAAAATCATTGTAAGCTGAAACAGCCATTTATACAAAAAGGTGTTTGGATTAGTGTAATTTTCAAGATAAATCTTCTTATATCTTTTAAGTATAATGAATACACCAACAATATAAAATAAATACTGAAGTTCCCCGATTGTCTGATAAAAAAACATTTCAGGAGAGTTCCACATATGTTTAAAAAAGTATTCTTTGGCAGGGCCTTCTGCTGAATAAAGTTTTGGAACTAAAATTAAGTTGGCAACAATGAAAGGGATAAGATGTAATAAATGCTTTCTTTTTAAGGTAAAATCAGAATAACAAACGGCATTAACATACAAATAGAAAAGAGGCATTACTAATAAGTAAGCAGATATTTTGAAAGTTTTCAGATTATAACTATCAGTAAAAAAGTGCATGAAAAGTCCACTGATATCAATTGCGTTAATGATAAGGAACATTGCAAATAGTCTGTTTTCTAGTTTTCGTTCTGTTTTTACCGTTAATAAAAATACGGAAAGCAGTATTGATATAAAAACAGCAATAGCAGCAATAACTTGCAGAAAACTTAATTTATCCATTTAATCTTTTTCGTAAAAATAAGATTAAAGTAACAAAGAAAAATAATAGTCAATAATCATTTTTCAAAAAATAACCTATACTTTATACAACCACCGCTTATTAAGGTAACATCTAGGCATCGATCCAATTTGTACTGATGATAGTAGATTATGTATAATAGCAATTTTTCTGTAATTAATATAGAATGATGAAAACCGTTTCTTACAATATTTTACTATTAGATACTCTACCTATATAACCCCCGGCTCTATATTTAGAGCAAAAATCTATTATGAATTATAGTCAAAATTACTATAATGAAAAAAATTATGTTGACTCTATCGTAAGAAAGCAAAAAAAAACAAGTATCCTTTTGGATACCTGTTCTTTCAACTGTTAACTAACAAAAATAGGATGATGATAAATAAATACCGGATATTAACAGTTTTTCTTCTTCTTTATGGAAAGTAATAAGTGATTGAATATATTATTATGGGCAAGCTATTATTTTCTTGCCAACTCCTAAACCTCTCATTACAGTAGCCCCTGTTACCAACATTGTTGCCACTACAGTGTTGGAACCTGTAGTTTTCCACGTAACAGTATTAAAAAGGGTTCCGCCATACAATTCAAGAGGCTCCAGATTGGATGTCAAACTTCTTCTCCCCATCATAGATACCGAACCGTCAGGCCCGATTGTAATTCTGATAATTGGGGTTGTATTTGTTGAATTTCCCAATGCATAAATCTGCGGCACTCCGTTTTCGCCCCATCGCGATCCATCTGATTTAAATCTGATATTTCTTGGATAACCTACTACTTGGTCTTGAAACTGAATTTCCTGAGTAGCAAGATCCACTCCGTTAATTGTCATGTTAAAAGAGTTATCCAGCTCATAAACATCAAATACAAAACCAGCATCTGCAGCTGGTGCATTGAATGTTCTTGTCAGTCTTGTTTCTGACCCTAATCCTGAGTCAGACATACTAAAAGGCCATGTTGGCGTTGCATCCGTTGTACATGCAAACTTCAGCTTAAGGTTATATTTTACTCCTGGTGTAACAACTAAGTTACTAACAGAAAAATTCCCTTTGGTCTTAGATCCTACAGTAATTGTTCCGCTTGCATTATTTGGGAAGGTCAATGTTGACATATTCGCAGCTGTTCCTCCTGGATTAGCCAACAATGTAGGATTACTTGTCCAGATTGCACTCGCTGGTGTTGGAGCAGTAAAACTAACCGCTTTTGTAGTTGTTGCTGCTCCAAAAGTAACGGTTCCATCAGATAACTTTATACTATTAACAGCCGCTCCACGATGCTTATCAAAATTAATCCCATTACCTATAGAGGAAATAGGTGTTCCCGGTGCTACAGCTGAAGCATCTATAGTTGTCGTGATCTGGCTGAATTTATGTGTCAGCATAACATTCAATACATTATCTCCTTTGGACACCCTTACATTATTGGTACGGAAATACATCAGATCATTATCTCCCGAGATACTGGATAAAGAAGCTGTTGAGATATTTCCTGTAACATCCCCCGGAGCTGTTGAATTATTATATGACAACACCACAAAATCATATTTGTTAGTTGCTTCAGTATCTCCATCCAGCATCATATCACCAGTATCTGCTGTAGAAACTCCATTAGCATCTATAGTATAAACATTAGTAGCTACTTTGACACCTGTACTTGTTCTGTATGCAATAACACGATATTTTACATTAGGACCTTTCAATGGATTTCTAATAACATCTGCCATAGGATTAATTGATGCCTGTGGAGCAATTGCTGATGAGATAACCGGTGTAAGCGTAGCAATAACTGGTTGCTCACCTGCCATGAATGTACTTACCTGTTCTTTTACAACAGAAGATACACCTGTATTTTTAACAGATGCCTGCGTAGAGATCGTTTCCGTTTCATATTCACTTCCTAGCAAGTTCATCTTGATAAGAGCAGAACCATTCGTAATTAAATTTTCACCAGAATTATCTACAGCATTGTCAGAGCTTCTGCATGATGTTATCAGAAGCGAACCGGATAACATAAAAGCTGCAATTGTTATTTTTAAATTTTTCATTGTTTGTGAGGTAATAGATTTATTTCATATTTGTTTGTTATTTCAATCTGACTACCATTCTATTGTACGGTTATCATCCGGATCCGTTGTCCATTCTTCCTGTACTTGATTGTCTGAATTTGACGGTAGTACTTTAGCTGAACCAGTAGCGATTCCATTCTCCATCTCTATTAGAAACATGTCAATTTTTGGAGGTATATATTCCTCTTTTTTTAAATTATTCATCATTTAAATACTTATTTAATTATTGTTTGTTTATTTATTAGTAAGTGGAGATAGCTGCTGTAAAACGGGAAAAATTTATTTACTTTTCACTGTTACGCAATGCAACAATAGAAGGAATTGATTATTACATGCAAACATTATATTTAATAAATAAATAATAATTGAAGGTTATTTTAAATAAAAAAAACAACAATATTTAAATATTATTGTTTTTTATTTTACAATTAAATATAATTGAAAATCAAACACTTAAATAAATCAATACATCAATATTGATTTAAATTAATATGTTATTATTAATATGTTATTAATTCGAAATTATAATTAATAAATGAGTCATACTATCTTCGCTAAAATTTTATTCTAATATGAAAGGAACTTTACTTTTTTGTTCACTACTATGTTGGTTTATATGTAAATCTCAAACTATTGGATTATCAGAAATTGAAGTTGAAAAGAGGTTTAATCAAATTGCTTTAAAAAACTTAGAAAATGAAAACTTTAAAGAGGTTAATACACTTTATCAATATTCAGTTAGCAAAAATTATAAGACAGGAATATTAAAAGGTTTAATCGCTATACAACAGTATTATCTTGGAAAAGGAGACTATACAAAGGCTCTTAATTATGGAGAGAAAGCTAAAGAAAATGCTTTAAAACTTGATGATAATAATGCATTAAGTAATATATATATGTATGACGGGACAACATTTGCAATGTTAGACATGCATAAGAAGTCTAAAACAGCCCTTAATATTGCTGTTCAATATGCTGATAAAATAGACAATACGATTGATAAAAATATACAATTAAGCAGGATATATACAACTTTTGCTGGATTATCAGAAGGAGAAGATTTAAATGATTCTATTGTTTATTATTCAAAAAAAAGTTTAGAATTTATTGAAAGTATACCTAAGCATAAACTCAACAAATTGCAAGAAAGCAATTATTACAATATGCTTATTAGTCAATATCTAAATATGGGTTCTATTTATACCCATTTTATAAAACCTCCTAATTTTGAAAAAGCTGAGTTTTATTATTCAAAAGCTTTGAGTTTATCAACGACCCAACCGGAATATTTTAAAGAAAATGCATTGTTTGCATATTTTACCATCGGGCATTTTTATTTTCAAAAAAAAGAATATCAAAAAAGCATAATGTATTTTGAAAAGACATTAGTAGAGGAAAAAATGAATACAGACTTGGATCGGAGATTAGCAACATATGATAACCTGAAAAATATATATGATTCCATTAAAGATGTTTCTAAACAAAATAAATACTTAAAATTATACAGCAATCTTAATGACAGTCTATTAAGAATTAAAAATAAATCAATAATCACTCATTCGGATAAACAAAATTATTACCTACAATCAGAAGTAAGTAATCTTAGAAAAGATATATTATGGTTTTGTTTAGCTGCAATCATAATTGTATTTTCAATTGGAGCTTATTTTTATAAGAGAAACAGGACACTTAGAATAAAGTATGATATACTCATTAACAAACTGGAGAATCAAGAGATTACTGGGACTAAACGTATAAATGCAAATTCAAATGAAGCTTATGTAAATAGTAATATTCCATTACATAAAGAGGATAATATTATAAAGAAAATAGAAGCTTTTGAAAATTCCGAGAAATTCTTAAGAAAAAATATAACACTCCCTTATATATCACATCTTTTAAATATTAATCCCAGGTATTTATCTATTACTATAAATAAGATTAAAAACAAAAATTTTAATGATTATATAAATGAACTTAGAATTAAATATATAATAGACAAACTATATAATAATCCCTTATATAGAGAATATAAAATAAGTTATCTTGCGGAAGAATGTGGTTATTCTTCACATCAGGTATTTATAACAGCTTTCCGAAAAGAGACAGGAATGACTCCTTCCTATTTCATTAAACAACTGTCTATAAAACAAAGAATTAAGGATTAACATTTGGCACAACGCTCCTCATACCAAGAATTATGATAAAACTAGGATTACTTTTAACAGTTTTTCTTTGATTATACTTCTAAATTACAATGCAAGCCAAACCATGTATTAAATTTTGTGTTAGCCTCAATCTGATTGGAATATATTCCCAGAGCATATATCTTTCAGTTTAATTTCTTTCTTTAAACTTACTAATACTATAAACATTGCTATACTCTGATTCCAGTTCATGTGGTAACCCTCTTTACCTGCTATAAAAATAACTGATATTCCCTGCAACTTTAAAGTTGCAGGGGATATTTTTCAGATTTAGTTAGGTACATCAGCAATACACCGTAAAGAGTACTGGTTAAAAGATTTATCTGTAGTGCTTATACTTGTCACAACAGCAGACGTTGCCGGAACCGGATTTTCAGCTGAGAATCTGATCAACTGAACATTACTACTTTCTGTACTCGTCCAGTAATTCCCTATATATCCCCGATAATCTACATGGGCAGCAGCATGAAATGTTCCGGCAATAGGAAGCGTTATCTTAACACTGGTATTCTTTTTACTCCGTAAAACTTTACCCGCTCCATAGGATCCTCCGAAATCTACCGGAACAGCATCCCACTTCCCGATATTTTCAGAGGTTGTATACTCTATTAGTTTAAGCCATTCATTGGTTGTCGGAACTCTAAAGCCGGACGGGCAAGGATCATAAGTCTGATTTTTTACAGGTGCATAATTGTTTCCGCTATTCCATGCTCCGACCGGGCCACTTTTTTGCGTATTATTGGTAGCACTGTAAGGGTCTTTGAGTCCCCAGAAATAATAGCTGCCATATAATGCTGCAATCTGTGGATCCTGATCCGGATTATTGGCCACAGGATCCATATTGGTAACGCCCATATTATAGCGCATCCATATCTGACCGTTTATTCTGGCCGCAGGTACCCCCATATAGGTAAGATAAGTGTCCACTGGAGCTAAATTAATATGCAGGTTGTATTTAACTCCCGGTGTTAATTTCAGATTTTCGATTTTAATGTCTTTATTAACAATACTGACACCTCCTGTGACTTTATTTCCAACCCCCAGACGGAGAGAAGCAATATTAAAAACAGTAGTATTATTCATATCATTATCTATAATACTGACATTACTTACAGAATTAGGATAAATGTCTATGATATCACCAGCGGGTAATGTAAACTGGACTGGTGTATTTCCCAAGTTATTTCTTGTAATAACTCCGTCCGCCAACTGTATACTTGCTTTGTTATAATGCGGAGCAATATTGGCATCTATGGTATGAATTTTATATCCGGTCTGAGAAACATCCAACGTTGTGGTAATCTGACTGAACATATGTTTCAGCACAATATCCAGATAATTATTAGAACCACCTACCAATGTTATAGGAGCTGATTTAAAATACATCAAATCCGTAGTACCTGCCACATCACTTAGAGTAGCTCCTGCCAATGTATTCTTATTAGTTACTACCGGCAATGAAGCTATTGTATTGGTATTTATACAATAGACAACAAAGGTATATGTTTGCCCCCCATCCAGCATAAGAGCAGGTGTAATTGCTGTGTCACTCTCTTTACCACGGATATAATCCCTTTCAGCAACATAATTACCATTATTATCATATACTAAAAGCTTATAACAAATATCATTAGGCAGCAGTCCAGGCGCAGTTGCAGCCATAAGATTGTTAGTATTACTTGTCGCAGCCTGTAATTCTAAAGTTGTTTTTTGTGGAATAAGATCTGCAACAACAATAAAGTCATTATCTATCTTTATTTCCTGATGCTGATTGGGGTTTTGGTATTGCAAACTGCTTCCTGTTGAGGCCTGTAAACCTAATTCAGCAATCCCCTCATAGTTGCTGCCTTTGAAATTTATTTTCACCTCAGCAGTTCCTGTAACCTGCTCTGTTTCTGCACTTCTGCATGATACCAAAGAAAAAACAAGACTCAGTCCGGCAGATAAAGCCATCGCTTTTGTCAGGTGTGGCAAGAAATAATCTTTACATTTTTTTTTCGGGAATAGTTCTCTTTTCATAGTTTATTATTTATAAGTTATAATCATTGTCTTTAAAAGCCATCTTTATTTCTAAAATGACAATAGTTTTCCTGCCTGTACTAAATAATACAGGCAGCTTTTAGATGCAATGTGATTGTGGATTTAGGCTAATTAATCTTTCAGCAGGCCGTTTACTATAATCTTAGATTTTATGGTTAACTCATTATTTCCATAAAGTCTACCCATAGCTATCGAGCTTTCAAAAAGCATATAAATATGTGCTGATAAAATCTCATCAGGGATTTCTCTTATGAAAAAATTTCTTAATTCGTTTTTGTGCTGGCGGATTGTTTTGTGAATCTGGATTTTATCATCAGAAATTTCGGAGGATATATTTAGAAAACTACAGCCTCTGAAATTCTCTTTCTCATTCATATATATAAGGAAATCAAATGACATGAGTATTTTTTCTTTCCGGCCGGAGGCTTTCGAAATAAATATTTCCCATTGTGAAGACCAGTATTCATATCTTTTATTCAGGAATTCTATACATAAATCGTCTTTAGATCTGAAATGATCATAAAAACTAGCTTTTGAAACTCCTGAATCTGCAATAATCTGATTTATACCCGTGTTATTATAACCTTGCATATGAAACAAGATACTGGCTGTATTTAATATTCTTTCACGTGGAGAATTGCCCATGGTAATATCGCAAAAATAACAAAAAAACAAACAGACAAGTCTGTTTGTTCTATTCTTTGCATAAAATAATGCATTATCAATCATTAAATAACAACAAACACCCTATTTAACGGAATTTTTGACAACAAAAAAAACATTTAATTTCTATTCTCGATATAAAAACGATTTGATTTCTATACTTTTCAAATGAAACAACAGGTTATTTTCACTCCATAATATTGCTTAGTATTCCATTTTTATGATCGGGATAAAATTAAATTTCACCAAAAAAGCACAATACTTTCTCTTTAAGCCAATCTTAAGTTTTCATAAAAAGCTGGTTTATATTGTTAATATTTAGACAAAAAGATTAATGTTTCAAAAAGTTTTCCGGCACACGGAATCATAATTGCTGCACTTTAATCACAATAAATATTAATTACTAAAACGAGAAAAATGAACAAGAACAAAATGAAAAGTGTAAAGCAAGTAGTAATCGGAATGTTATTATTAGGATCTGTAAATGTAGCTTATGCACAAACAACAGACAGCACCAAACAATCACAACCCACTGATCAGGCAAAACAACAGGACAACAATGCTTTGGTAAAAGAGGCAATAGCTTACCAGGATAAACAAGACTGGACCAATGCTCTCGCAACCTGGAAAAAAGTTAGTGCATCTATTCCAGACTGGGCACCAGCTTATTATGGACAGGGTTACGTCTATCAATCTATGAAAGACAAAGCAAACGCGCAGGCTTCTTTTGAGAAGTTTATCACCACGGTAAAACCTGAAGAAGTTGAAGCTAACAAACAAAACCTGACTTATGCTCATATGTATGTTGCTTTCGCCTTGTATGAAACAAATAAAGAAGAAGCAAAAAAGCATATTGCAAAAGCTTTAGAATATGATCCTAACAATGAAGATGCAAAGAAACTAAGCAAAAGCATCAATCAATAGGAACAATGTTATAAACACATTTGGTAAAATTTCCAAAATCCTCAGCTTAAAAAGCTGAGGATTTTTTATGTAATACTCATAGTTTTTTTTATCCCATTTGTAACAAATAATTATTGCCGAACAACTTATTAGGTAAAATTCAATATCAATGAATAAAATCACAACCCTGATAGGAGCTTTAGCCGTTACTATGGTCAGTGCTCAGTCGATTAAAACCAATATCGATCTTGTTAATATAAAAGATGACAAAGTTGCGGTAACCATGGAGTTTCCAAAAATGAAATCATCTGATGTAAAATTTCATTTTCCAAAAACTGTTCCCGGAACTTATTCTGTGGACGATTATGGAAGATTTATAGAAGGTATCAAATTTTACGACAATAAAGGAAGAGAATTAGCTTACACAAAGGTTGACGACAATACTTATACACTTAAAAATGCACGCGACCTTACTAAAGTTACTTATCTGGTTAATGACAGCTTCGATGAAGAAACGGATACTTCGAAACACAAAGCTGTATTTTCACCTTCAGGAACGGATATTGAAGAAAACAAAGTACATTTAATCAATACTCATGGTTTTATTGGTTATATAGATAAAATGCAGGATGTACCTTACAGACTGGTAATACAAAAACCAGCAGATTTCTATGGTACTACAGCTTTGGTAGATCAGGATAAATCTGATGTTACAGATACTTACGTTCTGGCAAACTACGCTAAAGTAACAGATTCACCATTAATGTATACCAAGCCAAATTATACAAGCTTTAATGCAGGCGGTATGGATTTGGTTCTGGGTGTATACTCTCCTACCGGCAAATACAAAGCAGCAGATTTTAAAGACAATCTGGAAAAAATGGTTGTTGCTCAGAAGAAATTCTTAGGCGATATGAACACCAATAAGAAATATGCTATTATGCTGTATTTATCCGGTGGAGACGGGCCAAGCATTAAAGGCTATGGAGCATTAGAGCACCATGAATCTACGAGTGTCGTCCTTCCGGAAGCTATGTCTAAAGAAGCTATTGATAAGAGCCTTACGGATGTTGTTTCTCACGAGTTTTTTCATACTGTAAATCCTTTAAAAACACATTCCGAGGAAATACATTACTTCGATTATGCAGATCCAAAAATGTCTCAGCACTTATGGATGTATGAAGGCGGTACCGAATATTTTGCTAATTTATTCCAGATACAGGAAGGTCTTATTGATAAGAATGATTTCTTAGCCAGAATAGGGCAAAAAATTTCAGGTTCCAAAAGATATAAAGACACCTTACCATTCACTGTAATGAGTAAAAACATCCTTCAGGATGCATATAAAGATCAGTATGCAAATGTATACGAAAAGGGTACACTTCTTACCATGTGTCTTGATATAGAGCTGAGAGAGCTATCGAAGGGTGAAATGGGTTACCGTGATATGATCAGAAAACTATCTCAGAGATTTGGAGAGAATAAACCATTCAAGGATGATAAACTAATTGATGAACTGGTTATTGTTACGGGCTATCCACAGGTAAGAGACTTTTACAATAAATATATCGCAGGAAGCGAGCCTACTCCATACGAGAAATATCTGAACAAGGTAGGTGTAGAAGTTGTAAAAACAGAGAAACCAATGTTCTGGCTGACGAAGAATCCGAACGGAACAACTTCTTACAACAACAAAAACAATACATTTACTTTCTCACCAGATGCAGAGGTATCTCCTTTCGGAAAAAGCATTGGTTTTAAAACTACAGATGAGTTCCTAGCCGTTAATGGAAAGACTATTGATTTTTCAAAAATGAGAGACTTTATCAACTATATGTCCAGCATTAAAGAAGGTGAAGATGTTACTATCACAGTTTTAAGACAAAACGGAGATAAAAAAGAAAAAATCGATCTTAAAGGAAAAGCTATTATTGATAAACTTGTAAACGAGAAATTACAGTATAAAGCTAACCCTACTCCTGCTGAGCAAAAGTTGCAAACCCAATGGTTAACAGGAAAAAAGTAATATTTAATCAGATATAATTCAGATCTGTAAAAACAGAGAAAGCCTTGTTCAATGAACAAGGCTTTTTTGCTTCATATATTATGGCATTTTAGGTTCCGTAATTATATTCAGTAGCATTTTTTAGCACAAAATCCTGTAAATTTATGGTCATATAATGCAAAGCCTGCATTTTATCAGACATTTACTATAACAGAAAAACAGAAATTACATTAACTTTGCCCATTGAATGATATGCACCAATTACGATATTTCCGGGAAAAATATTATATTGTTTAAAAACAAATTCTAAACGGATTTAAGTAATCAGGCAATTAATTTAGTTGATAGACAGATATGAAATATAAATTCTTAAATTTTAAATTGAGGAAAATTGTTCATTACTCATTAATACTATGTATCTTACTGGTACAGGTGATTATAGCAGTCTTCTTTTACAACGAATTCACCAATGAAAAGAAACTGAAGTTTATCGAAAGTCAACTAAAAGACAGCAAGGTACTGGGAGGTTTGACCGATAATTCAAGAAAGAATTTTACAGAAGCTCAGAACTATCTTCAGAAATATATGATCAGTCAGGATGACAAAGATCTAAAACTATATTTTGAGTCTCTAAAGAAACTTAAAGGTAATTTTGATAAAATAGGCGAATACGAAAGTATAAGTCCCGGACTAAAAAGCAGCCTTGCCCAGCAAAAAAAAGATACACCAAAGCTTTTAGACCTGAAAGTGTTAATGGATTCTGTATACCAATCTTCTCTAAAGCATCCTGCAAGAATTGAGGATCAATATTATGAGCCGGAAAAGTATAAAAGCAATTTCGACAATCTGGATGTACAAACCCAGACGCATACAACGACAACCACAACTGATACAATTAAAAAGAAAGGTTTCTTTGGGCGTCTTAAGGATGCAATAACAGGGAAAGTTGATGTTCAGAAAGAGAAAGAAAAAGAAAGTACTATTGTTACTGTAACGAATAATAGTAAGGACAAGAGTAAACATAGAACAATAGATATTTCTAATGTAAAAACTGAAATGAATAATGCTATAAAATCCATAAACAAGCATTACTCGGATCAGATCAAAAAAGTACAGTTATCTGCAGCCAAAAGCCAACGGGATAATCTTCGGTTTTATAGTAACTTCAATAAATTGCTGGTATACAGCAACGGGCTGATTGACGTTTATGAAAATGCTATTAAAGGATTCAAATCTGAATTAGAAAAAGAGTATAACGAGCAAAGCTCCAAGAATAATAAAACCAGAACCTATCTGGTACTTGGATTAATGGTGCTTATGTTTATTGTATCTATCCTTATTATGTATTTTACAAGAATAGCTTTTATATATGAAATGAAGCTTAATGAGGCCAATGAGCTAAATAAAAAGAATCTTGGTTTCAAAAACAGAATACTGGGTATGCTAAGTCATGAACTAAGATCACCATTGAAAATTATCAATATTTTTATTGATAAAATCACCAGGACGACGAAAGATGAAACGATAAAAGGTTACCTTAATTCTATCAAGTTTACCAATAGCTCTCTGCTTATACAATCCAATCAGATTTTGGAGTATACAAAAAATCAGGATGCCGGTCAGAAATTAGTTAATACGACCTTTATTCTTAAAGATGAAATTAATGCTATTGCAACAGCTATCGCTCCTTATATAGAAACCAGAAACAACAAATTTATTGTAAATGACCAAATACCTGCAGATATTGTTGTACATTCAGATAATATAAAGATCAATCAATTATTGATGAATATTCTGGGGAATGCCAATAAGTTTACAGAAAACGGACAGATTAAGCTAGATCTGGCTACCGAAATGGCAGGCAAAGATAAAATTGTTCTGACAACGGTGATTAGTGATACAGGCTCCGGAATCTCGGAAACCGATCTGAAAAAGATTTTTGAACCTTATTATCAGGGAATGGTATCCGATGAAATCGATAATCTTGGAGCCGGGTTAGGTTTGAATTTATGCAAGGAAATTGTAGAATTATTTAACGGTGATATTTCTGTTGCAAGTGAACTCCGTAAAGGAACACAGGTAACATTTAGAATAAATTTAAATATTGACAGTAACAGAACTACAAATGGAGAATAAAGAGATTGTATTTCTTTTAGCGGACGATCACAGTATTGTAAGACACGGAATTGAAATTGTAATTCATGAATGTGTTCCGAATGCCATCGTACATCATACCTCTGCTTTGCATCAGGTTGAAGAACTTATAAAGACAAAAGGTGTGGAAATCCTGGTAATTGATGCTCATTTTCCGGACGGAAATAGTCTGCATATACTACCTCAGCTAAAAGATGCAAATCCTGACCTTAGGATTCTTATTTTTTCGGGTCTTGAGGAAAATCTCCATGCCATTAAGTTTATACATGCAGGAGCGAATGGATACCTTAGTAAACTAAGCGAAGAAGAAGAAGTGGAACAAGCTATCAGAAGTATTGTCCATAAAGGCGAATACCTATCCGAAACTGTTCGAAATATTTTAGTCCAGTATGCCAATAACCCTGGTTCAGTAAATCCTCTTAGCAATCTGACTAAAAGAGAATTGCAAATAGCAGAGATGTATGCAGAAGGACATGGTAATCTGGAAATTGCCAATCAGTTGGATATAAAGCAGAATACCGTAAGTACAATCAAGAAAAATATTTTTGATAAACTGAAAATAGAAAACCTTGTTGAACTTATAGACCTTATAAAAACCCATCATAAAATATAGGGTTTCAAAAAACACTTCATTCATTCCTACTGAACATCGATAATTCATCGATATATATCTATACCCTTCTCGATATATATCGATGCCTTTTATTAGGCATCTTTCTTTCGGATGTCGTTACTTTGTAAAAGCAAAATTTACCAAATGAAACACAAAATTAAAAATGCGGTAGGAGGCTTTTTAATTTCCGGTAAATATCTTTATGGCTATGCAAATACTAAACTATAGTTATAAAAAGCACAAATGATGAAATTTATTACAGAAGTATCCAAATGATCATCAGCCAGTTCTCTCGAAACAACTGATTTATAAAAACACAAACACAATATATAAACAGAGAGATTGGTATTTTTGAGATCATTCATTAAGAAGAAGGAGATTTCTACAAAAAAATTGAGACTGTCTTTTAGGCAGTCTTTTTTATCTGTATTCAGCAGGTAACCGATATATATCTATGTCTTTATCGATATATATCGAGGCTCTTTATGAGGTATCTGTCTCCCGGATGTCGTTACTTTGTAGAAGCAAAATTTACCAAATGAAACACAAAATTAAAAATGCGGTAGGAGGCTTTTTAATTTCCGGTAAATATTTTTATGACTATGCAAATACTAAACTAAACTATAGTTATAAAAAACGCAAATGATGAAATTTATTACAGAAGTATCCAAATGATCATCAGCCAGTTCTCTCGAAACAACTGATTTATAAAAACACAAACACAATATATAAACAGAGAGATTGGTATTTTGAGATCATTCATTAAGAAGAAGGAGATTTCTACAAAAAATCGAGACTGTCCAAAAGGCAGTCTCTTTTTTATCTATATATTTATACACAACCAGTCTTTCACAAACATAAATCCTACACTATTTATTAAAAATTTCAACAATTAAGGCTGTATTAAAGTTTTATTTATAATCTGTGTTATTTCATTTTAAAGTTAAAGTTTTACTACAACACATTCTAAATAACCTTATGAAGAATAAAAAAATTTTGGATTTAAAAATACAATACTATAAATTTAGCCTTACAATAAAAAACATACGCGAAATGATTAATCTAAGTAAAATAGATTTAAGAAGTGATACCCTCACACTTCCTACAAGAGGGATGAAAGAAGCAATGGCTAATGCAGTCTTGGGAGATGATGTATATGGTGAAGATCCTACTGTTAATGAACTGGAAAAAAAGGTAGCTGTAATGTTCGGAATGGAAGCAGCTCTTTTCTGCCCGACAGGCACAATGACAAACCAGTTGGGAATAAAAGTACATACACAGCCCGGAGATGAAGTAATCTGTGATAAGCTGGCACATATCTACTTGTATGAAGGCGGTGGAATTGCTGTAAATTCACTATGCTCTGTAAGGCCATTGGAAGGTAAATACGGAATGATCAGTGCAGAAGCTGTACAAGGATCCATTAATAACAGAGAGGATATACACCAGCCTATAACAAGTCTCGTAGCACTGGAAAACACAACCAATAAAGGAGGCGGTGCCTTTTATGATTTCAAAGAAATTATGAAAATCAAAGAAATCTGTACACAAAACAATATGGCTTTCCATCTCGATGGTGCCCGCCTTTTCAATGCACTTACAGAAACACGGGAAACACCTTTGGATTATGGCCAAGCCTTTGATACAATTTCAATATGTCTTTCAAAAGGTCTAGGCTGCCCTGTAGGTTCATTGCTTATTGGCAAAAAAGATAAAATAACTAAAGCCAGACGACTGAGAAAGCTAATGGGCGGAGGCTGGAGACAGGCCGGAGGGCTGGCTGCAGCAGGAATTTATGCTTTGGACAATCACATAAACTTGTTAAAAGACGATCACAAAAGAGCAAAAGAACTTGAAAAAATACTTTCTGTATTACCAGAAGTTGAGTACATCAATCCTGTAGCTACTAATATTGTAATGGCAAAACTTCCGGAAACCATTGATTCTACAACTTTTGTAAACAAGCTTAAAGAACAAAATATCTACTGCTCTTCTTTTGGAAAAGATCTTGTCCGGTTTGTCACTCACCTGGATTTTACAGATGACCAGCTAAATCTTTTTACTGAAAAAATAAGCAATATAAAATTCTAATATATATTAGTATCATAGGTACTGATACCTATGATACTATTTTAATTTACCTATAGCTGTTTTTTAATAAAAAAACAGATGCCCCGAAGGCCACCTGTTCTTTGCAAACTAAATTTGCCAATTAATGAATAATATTTCTGAAGTGTGTTTTTGTATATTATTCAAAAACCAGATATCATTACTGGTTTTACTTTTTCATCTTTTTGTGATTTTGGGAGTGTATTACCATTCTATTGTACGATTGTCATCCGCCCCGGTATCCCATTCTTCTTTTACAGATCCTGAAGAATCAGGGGGGATCACTTTTGCAGATCCGGCTGCTATGCCATATTCCAGCACTATAGTTTCTACAATCAATGTAGGTTCTTTATAGCTTTCTTTACAAAAGCTACATTCAGTTTCTTTACTTTTTTTCATCATTTGTGTTTTGTTATTTGCTTGTAATTTTTGTGTAGACAAAAGTCAAAATATCTGCTGAATTAAGCCTTATATTATACTATCCTTTGGATCATACTTTATTTTTTATTTTCTCTTTCCACCTATTATTTACCTATGACTTTTTTAAATACATTACTGATAAACAATAAATAACGGATAGTTTCAAGACAAAAAACTTTACCCCAACTGATCAAAGAAAAAATAGAGATCGGCCTCACTGGAAATGTGGAGCCTCTTTCGTATTTTATTTTTTCTTTTCTGAACAGAGGTATGCAGTACGCCTGTAATATTAGCTATTTCTTTTGAAGAGAAGTTAAGCTTCAGCATTGCGCAAAACATAAGTTCTGATCGTTTCAGGTCCGGATTAATTTTTTGCAGGGCTGGTACAAAGCCTGGATATAAAGCAGTGAATCTGGTAAAAAATACAGCATCATTTTTTTTAGCAAGTTCAATTACCTCTTCAAAACTTTTGTCATGCATCTGATTTTTCAGCATTTGAGCTTCTTTTTCCAGTATTTTTCTTTTAAACTCGGACACGCTCACTCGTTTATATACAAATATTCCCAATCCCAGAACAGAAGCCACAAATATACCTGTGTATAGCAGTATATCATTATCTTTAGTCTCCTTAAACTCTGCATTATTTGCAGCCAATAAGCTGACTGAATTATTGTTTCTAACTTTATTTTTTGGCAACAAAATTCCTTCTGTCATATGACAGGGCTCCGCTTTTAAACATGAATTACAGGAAAAAGGTATATGCACTAACCACAATATGATTAGTTGTTTTTCAATATTTATCTTCATGTAGTCAGAATAAAGATTATAACATCTAAATACTTACATACTTAAAGGAAAGGCGCTAAGGAGCAGAGTTAGTACAGGGGAAGAATATAATTAGCAAGCATATACTATTTATATATTAAAAAAATAGTCATCTCATGTATTAACCTTTTTTATCTTCGATACTTATTAATGAGATTGCCAATTCATGTCTTTCATATATTATAAATACAGATTAACTATAAATCATACTCATTTCCGTGAGGAAAACGCTCTGCAGCACCATACCCGTTTAAAGTAATATTGAAGCAGTATTAATTGTGGTTTTTATTTGTAACTCATCTGCTAATATAAACAGATAGTCATTCGTTTGTCTAATTGTAATCATCATTATATGTTTGTTTATTATTTGTTGTAAAAATGGTGTAGAATTATGTATAAGCAAAAATCAAGATATCTGCTGGAATAACATCTATACATATATACCCTTTATATATTACTTCTTATTACAATTTATAAAACTAAACTATCCTTTACCTATTACCTTATATGCAACTAACTGATTAACAACGTTAAATTTTATTATATAAAAATAGGGTAACGGAAGAATTCCACTACCCTACAAAACTCTTGGCAAACATAAAAACAATAGTGTTTTTGCATTAATGATTAAATAATTAGCTTACCAATAAGTTTTACAAACAAATGATGATATCTTTTATTACGGGTTCTTTACACAACGTATAGGAATCCTGTCATCTGCAGACCAGTTTACTTCATCTGAAGGCTGCCCTCTTCTGGTAACAAATGTTTTGCTTCCGCCACTGGAATCACCGTTCACAATAGAAGGAACCATTGCCCTTACATTTGCATCCGCACCAGTCAGGTAAGGCATAGCATCACTCGCCATATATTGTGCATTGTTTGCTGTCCATACCGCATTATCTCCATTCTGGTAACCAGCAGCAGCCTGGGCAGTGGTAAAGTTCCCAAAATAACGCCCCGCAGCATAAAATCTTAAACGCACAGCTGTTCCTCCCATTTCATTGGTACCATCAAAATACACATATGGGAAGTTGTTTCCTGTAATATTTCCGTTTGGCTGTGCTGTTCCTCCTGCAAAGGTTGTCGCCGACAGGCCATCATTTGCCCCGCTCGTATCTCCGCCATTATGAACTTTAAATACTCCCAGATTGGCAAAATCACTAACTGTAGGCATCCTCCATTTACCTCCGGCGATTAGTTTACACGGATCTTGGATCGGTAGTGTTATCTGGTTTATAGGAGCCGTATTGGCATCTGTCCAACCATTTATAATTTTTTTAGGTACCAGTGGAGTCTCTGTAGATCCATAATTCCAATAATCTGTATCTCTGTAGTTAGAGCCTGTTTCCTGTGGATAATATCTGTTATAGTAAATCTTGTTTACCCAATCATAGGCCAGGTTTCCTCTTGCCCAGATCAATCCTCCTGCTGAAATACCTGTAGCCTGAAAACTTAAATTTACTTTATAGCTCACTCCTTTCTGGAATGTGCCCGCAGGTACATTGATAGCAGGCATATCTGTTCTCGCCGGGGAACCATTAGTAGATATTGATGTTATATTAATTGTATGAGCATTTCCTGCTGATGATACCAAAATGGAAGAACTGGTAATTATCTGGGCATTTAGTGTAGGGAAAGCAAAAGACTTGTTATATGAAGTTGCTGTTCCGGAAGTAGTAGTTCCGTTTACAGCAAGATTTACAGATCCGGTTCCTGCAATATTAGCGTCAATAGCTGTAATTCTTCCCATTTCAGATGTAGCATCTACATTCAGACTCACTTTGCTGTTAATATGTTTAAAAGCGATATTGATATAATTCTGCTGACCATAAATAATATTAACTGATCCACTGTTAAAATAGAGATAATCGGATGCATTATCAACTGCTATAGTATTGGCTACATTATTAAGAGTTGTAGCCGCAGCATTGAAAACAGGTGCCGTTGTTGTATTATAGGAAACAGCAACAAACGTATAATTCTTTCCGGCATTCAGTATCATCTGATTAGCGCTATTACTCTGGGTGCTGCTATCATATACTTTTTCCTGAGCCGTTATACGATTACCATTTTCATCAAAAACCATAACCAAATACTTTACATTGGTTCCTATAGGATTGGTTGTTGGCGTCTGCGGTGTTGTAGTCCACGCCGAAGGATTAACAGATGCCTGGGTATTTACTTTTGCAGGAGAAACCGTTTCGGGAGTAATTGTCGCAATAATATTATAATCTTTATTATAAGGCACTTCTGCAACATAAGCTGCCGATATCATTTCTGTTCTGTTTATCGATGCCTGCTTCTGCGGAGCTTCCGATGCTTCTATAATTCCCAGCAGGTTAATTTTAACTGCCGTCTGACCTTCTGCTTCAACATTATCCGTCGTACTTCGACACGACAAAATGCTAAAGGATATAACGAAAAGTATTATAAATATTATAGGTGTAAATATCTTTGATTTCATAGATTTATTAAAATAAGATTATACATTACCAATAAATTGGCTGATCGGGAGTAACATCGGCATTATCCCATGTTTCATTAACAGGCGTATTTGTACTGGCAGGAAGAGCTGTACCTGAATTTGCGGCTATTCCGTTTTCCATTTCTACGTAGAGAACCTGTATTCCAGGAGAGATGTAATCTTTTTCACAAGTCTCTTCTGACAGATCGTCGTCCTTTTTTTTCTTTGTTTGCATTTTTATTTGATTTATGAAGTTTGTGTTATTTGATAAGGCTTTGAGCATTTTTCGACAGCACCGGATCGAAAAACAGTCTAAGGTTATGACAAAGCATGGAAGCAAAATTCAATAAAAAACGTATCTGAAACAATGAATCTGAAGGCTACTTATCGAGAACAAAAACAACTAAACATCTGATAAACAATACATTAAATAAAAACTAAGATAGCTATCAGGTAGCTTAAAGAGTATGCATTGAGTATCAAACAAATAAAATAAATAAGAACATTCACGTAATAACTTCGAAAAACCGACTTCATATATCAAAAGTTCTCAATCCATATATAAAGATCTGTATCTGAAGGAATATTAAAAGATTTTCGCAGACGGTTTTTCCTTCCCTGAACAGTACGCACTGCCAAATGGTTATACTCAGCAATATCTTTGGTTGTAAAACCCAATTTTAACAGGGCACAGAGTTTAAACTCCTCATTGGTCATATTAGGATTTACCTCCATAAGATTATCATAGAAAAAGGGGAAAAACTGTCTGAATACAGGAATAAAGGTAACTCCGTTATCCATAGCCAGTTTTACAACATCTTCTATATTGACCTGAAAGACCCCATTCAGTTTCTTTTTCAAATCCGATATAATTTTCTCACTCTTCAGTGTCTGTCTGTACAACCGGACAAGCTTATAATGTTTGCTGGAAATAAAATATCCGGTCAAAGTTAAAAGCACAAAAACCTGAACGAATGTGGTAATCCTGACGTTTTTTACAAGATAAATATTTTGTTTGCAGCTACTTTTAAAAAACTGAAAATCATAAATATGACTGATTAAAAAAAAAATAAAAATGATACTATAAATAATAACAATCAGAGGAACATCTTTTTTTTTATTAAGCACTAACAAACTGCCTGTGAGTATAGGAAAGTAATAGAAGACAAGTCCATTATCAAATCCGTCTTTAGAAGAATAATAAAAAACCAGAATTGTAATTAATAAACAAGTTGAAAATATAATGTAGGAATTAAACCTCAGCTTTTTGAAAAAAAATGAAAAGAGCAGAAGACAGCCAATTGTAAATAAAATATAAAAATTAATCATGAGATCAAACATCAGATCTCTTATAGAATCTGTAATAAAAAAAAGAGAAATGAAAAAGGTAAACTGATTAATAGTCCTGTTCTGTATAGCTTCCAGCCTGTTCATTTCATCTGTAACGTGTCTGTTTGAAATGTAATTCCAATACTTCTTTAACATAATCAATTATTTTAAGCTATATATTAATATTAAAATATTGACATGCAAACCGGCACATCAATATTTTACTATTTTCAATTATGTATCGTCACTGAAAAGAAAAGAATTTATTTTTCCAACATGCAAGAGTAAGCACATTTGTATAATTACCTGATAGAATACATACCTTAAAGATACTCTGTGCCTATACTTTACAGATACTCAGGGAGTATTTAAAAGCTTATTAAAAATATTCCAAACAGAACACAAAAGAAAAAATCCAGCTAATACAATATTTCACTACTTATAAAAATGTCTTTTTCCATCATGGATTCTTCACACAGCGGACAGACACCCTGTCATCCGCTGACCAATCAGCGTAATAATCTTTTCTTTTGGTTATAAATGTATTTGATCCATTACTTCTGTCTCCATTATAAATAACTGGCATAAATGGCCTCCTGTATAACGATGAACCCTCATAATTGTATGCATCACTGGCCATATAAATTGCAGCATCCTGAATGTAAGGAAGATTTCCACCATTCTGATATCCCAATGCCCTGTCTGCCTCGGTAACATTACCATAATAGCGTCCGGATTTATAAAATCTAAGACGGACTGCCCCTCCGTATATTTCATTAGTCCCTTCGAAATAAACATATGGAAAAAAATTATTGATAATATCTCCATTTGCCTGATGCATTCCTCCATCAAAACTAGTATTTTGCAATCCGTCCGTAATGCCTCTGACATCGTTACCATTATGTACTTTATATATGCCCAGATTTAGAAAATCGTTTAATGAGGGCATTCGCCATTTGGCTCCGGCAACCATTTTACATGGATCATTCAAAAGAGTTTTTGTTGTACTGTTCTCATTTGTTCCGTCTGTAAAATAGTATACATTAGAAGAACTATTCCATATATCACCATGAGAAGGTATTATCATTTTCGGAACCAATGGGTTCGATTGGTTTGTGGCATAATTCCAATAATCTGTATCTTTATAATTATGCCCGGTCTCCTGTGGATAATATCTGTTATAATAAATCTTGTTTACCCAATCATAAGCGAGATTTCCTCTTGCCCAGATCAGTCCTCCTGCTAAAATACCTGTTGCCTGAAAACTTAAATCTACTTTATAGCTAACCCCTTTCTGGAATGTACCTGCAGGGACTATTATCGGAGGAATATCGGTTCTTGCCGTTGTATTATTCAGAGATGCCGAAACAATATTTATAGTATGCTGATGGCCTGCTGAGGATATCAAAATCGGAGAACTTACAACAACTTGCTTATTAAGTACTGGGAATGTAAAATCTTTATTATAAGCAGCAGATGTTCCGGATGTTGTACTGCCATTAGCTGCGAGGTTTACAGATCCTATACCTGATATATTTGCTGAAATATTGGTTACATTACCCATTTCTGCTGTTGCATCTATACTAAGAGCTACTCTGCTGTTAATATGCTTAAATATTATATTAATATAATTCTGTTCTCCATATACAATATTCATTGCCCCACTATTGAAGTATAAATAATCGGTTGTATGATCAACTGCTATGGTATTATTGACATCATTCAGTGTCATAGCTAAAGCATTAAAAGCCGGTGCTGTAGCCGTATTATAAGAAACAGCTACAAACGTATATCTTTTTCCGGCATCCAGTGTCATCTGATTTGCCTTATCGCTTTGACTACTGCTATCATAGACCCTTTCTTCAGCAATTATCCGGTTTCCGTTTTCATCAAATATCATCACCAGATACTTTACTTTGGCTTCGATAGCATTAATTGTTGATGGCTGTGGTGTAAATGTCCATGCACTCGGATTAAATGAAGTCCCGGCATTTTCTCTTACGGAATAAACTTCGGGAATAACAGTTGCTACAACATTATAATCTTTATTATAAGCAACTTCTCCAATATAAGCAGCAGAAACCAATCCTGTTCTGTTATCCGGAATATTTCCGGATCCTGTTACTCCGAGTAAATTTATTCTAACAGCAACCTTATTTCTTATTGTAATATCATCTGTTGCATTTCTGCATGACAAACATAGACAGGATAACAAAAGTATTGCAATTATATAGCTTTGTACCTTAATCTTCATAAATATAAACATGACCGGAGTACTTATTACCAATAGGTTGGCTTATCAGGAGTAATATTTTTATTATCCCAGGTTTCATTAACAAGTGTATTTGTACTGGCAGGAAGAGCAAACCCCGAACCTGCCGCTATTCCGTTTTCCATTTCTATCCAGGCAACCTCTAATGTCGGAGGCACATACTCCCACAGACATCTTTTGGGTCTTTTTATTTTTGGATGAGTTTTGTCTATATTGGAAGAACTGTCAGAAACAGTCTTTGCAATCTCTTTTTTCTTTGCTCCTATCTGAGTATTTCCGATGGTTTCCGGGCTGCATCTCTGCAGGTTATTCTTATCTGCTTTTTTCTTTTCTGTGCTCATAATCTTGTGATTAAAAATTACACAGTAATAGTAAACAGATTTAGAAAAACCTCCTACTAAACCACTACTACACGGATACAATATGGTAGTACAACACGCCTACACCCCGAAATATGGATCATTAAAATTTATCTATCCATACATATAAATCTGTTTCAGACGGGATATTAAAAGATTTTCTAAGTCTGTTCTTTTTAGTTTGAACAGTACGAACTGTAAAATGGCAATATTCGGCAATATCTTTTGTGGTAAAGCCCAGTTTCAGTAAAGCACAAAACTTGAATTCGTCAATGGTCATATCGGGATTTTCAACTACCATATGGTCATAAAAATGAGGGAAGGCCTGCTTAAATAAAGGGATAAAAGCAACATCATTATCCATTGCCAACAAAACCACTTCCCCTATATTAACCTTAGGTTTCTCATCAAGTTTCTTGTTTAATTCCGATATTATAAATTCACCTCTTAGTACCTGCTGGTATAAACCTGCGAGCTGATTATGCTTAAGCACAATAAAATAGCCCGCCACTGCCAAAAGAGTAAATGCCTGAATAAAAGTAATAATCCTCACACTATCTTCCAGATCTTCATGAACCAATAACTCACTGTCAATAAGATAAAAATCGTAGGTATGACCTATACAAAAGAAAAGAAAAATAATAATATAGAAAGCAATAATCAGCTTAATTCCTGTTTTTCCGTTTAGAATAAGTAGTACTGTTGCCAATAGGGAAAAATAATAAAATGTAATACCGTTATCAAAGCCGTCTTTGGATGCGTAGTAAAAAACAATCAATCCGATTAAGAAAAAAATAATAAAAATAACATATGGATTAAAACGGACATTGCGGAAGAAAAAAGAAGCAAGAAGCATACATCCCATGCCAAACAAAATATAGGAATTGGTAACCAGTCCGAATAACAAATCCCTTACAGCGTCTGTAATAAAAAAAATTCCCTTAATAAATATAACCTGATTAATTATTCTGGCCTGTATAACTTCCAGTTTATTCATATCCTTTGTAATATGCCGGTCAGCTATATAATTCCAGTATTTTTTAAACATAGCATTCTTTTTAATTCATCTGAAATTCGTTTTATTAAAATCCTGTTTAAATTTTAATCCTAAAAAATTTAAACAGGATTTTAGATTATCATAAAAAGGCAATGATACTCATAATACTCTTTTAAGTATTAAAAAGGAGTTTCTATTACCATATTATTTTCGCCTTCCCATTCAGTTTTAACATCCGAATTATTTGCCGGTCGCGTAGCCGTAGAGCCATTAGCAATACCCTGCTCCAGTTCTATCCATATGATGCCTACTTCGGGTGGTGTATATGTTTTTTTTTCAGTAGTCTTTTGTTCAAGTTCTTTTTCAAAATCTTTCTTCATTTTTGTTTTTTTTAGATTAATTACCTGTATATCTTTGAGCAATCATATAGACAAGTCATATTTACGACAGTTTATATGATGTTTAGTCCGGAATAACGAATGAGTATTCCCAATAATTCTCATGGTTTATTCAACACTTATTTTTCTGCAATACAACGTATAGGATTAGCAGAGTCTTGTGGTTCCTGGTTAGTAACACCGATGTGCAGACTTGACATTGAAAATGTTACATACTTCTTATTGTCTATACTACTACTCCAATATGCTGCGGAATACCCACGACTTTCAAGCTTCCCGGTACTTCCTATGCGATAGCCTGTAGCAGGAAGTGCCAATAAAGCTTTTCCATTATCATTATTAAATCTTATATATGAAGAATAATTATTTACATCATTATTCCAATTTGTAGGACTTAAAAAAATGTCAACATTATTGTCTAGTACTGCCTTCCATTCATCCTTAGTCGGAATTCTGTAACCCACCGGACAAGGATCATTACTTTTTGAGTTCTCTGTCCATACACCAACAGGATCTACCGGAAAGCCCCAACCGCTAATAATACTATTATAGACCGAATTCTGATCATCGGACTGAGAAAGATAAAAGTTCTGCTGATTAGTTTTGGCTCCATACCGGTATCTTGCTCCGTGGCTTTCTTTATTTGGAATTTTCACATCCGTATTAGGATTAGTTACTCCCAGATTATAACACATAAAATTTCTCCATAAGGTTTGCATCGGTCCCAGATAAGCTCCGCATCTTACCTCTTTATTTCCAAACTTTATGGTGAATGTTTGTTTATATCCCGGCTTCACGGCAAACTGCGGATCAGTGGTATTAATACTAATAGGTTTCATTACAGTACCTATAGTAACCTGTGCCGAAAACGAAATTTGTGCAGCAGAATTTACAAACCGGGGAACTGCTGCCCATTCAGAACTTGGAGCAGGAGGATTTACAAAAGCCAGACTTTGTGTAGACTGATTCGATCGTGCTATATTAGCATCAGACAATTTAATTGTACCACTTGTAAAATGCGAACCGATTACAGCAGCAGAAACATCTGTTATATTAGTTAGTGCCGCTGAATTTACTATTGTAGTGATCTGTGCAATCTTATGCCGCAGCACAATATCAAGAGTATTATTATTACCTCCGTAAACAGGGGTAAAAGAATTAATTTTCTGGTACAGAAATCCGTTATTAATATCACTGGCAGAGTATGCAATATTTGCGTTGTTAATAGTAGTTTTCTCTGAATCAGAAATAACCGGGAGAGAGCTTTTATTGAATGTATAAGCTACTATTTCATATTCTGTTCCGTGGCTTAACAGCATTTCTGGCAGGTTCTGATCTCCTACCGTATAATCTTCGTGTGTATGGTAACTTCCGTTATTTTTACGGTATGCTATAATCCTGTATTTTGTTCCGTTCGGCAGACTGGCTCCGGATACTACTGCCTGAGGATTGAGTCCCGCTATTTTTTGATCCGTATTTGTAATTGGAGCAGATGTTAATGTCATTTCAACCGTCGTTATAGTACTGGGATCTAATAAGACCTCCTGCTTTATAGTTTTTGTGGTTGCCTGTGAAGGTATCTTTTTTCCTGCAACAGTAGACAATTCACCATCGAACTCGGTCTGATGTAGCCTGACGATAACTGCAGTATTCCCTGGAGTTGTACCTTCGTCTATGTTTTCTGAATTCGCTGTTCCTCTGCAGGAAACTCCCCACAATAAAATAAACAGCACAAACCGGCTTATAACTTTTCTTTTTACTAAATTCATAATCTTCTTTCTGTATTAGTATATATTGGTTATCAAAACCTTTTATTTAACATTATTGCCATTCATTTGAAATAGCTCTGAATTTTAGTAGCAGAGTTATATTTTTCTCAAGAAGGAATATCTCCTTCTGATCTTACAGACGCACCCGGAAAAATAGAAACAAACATTTCTGTTGATGCTTTTATGTTAAGAGCTTATTTAAATCTTACAGTTAATACTCTTCGATAGTTCATCATGCTCACTACAGGCCGGGCTCAGAGTGATATTGCTTATCCAGAACACCCTCTTTTAGGGTTGCCAGATTGAATTTAGTTGATGAGTGCCTGACGAGCTATCAAAGCTTTGCATATTTTTGAAATAAAATTTAAACAGGCTCTATGGCTTACTATAATTAGTATTTTTAAAAGCATCTGCTTTCTTTAATTATAGTAATCTGTTTCTTTGTGATATTACAAATGTATATGATGAGGAAAGGCGAGGAAATAACAGAATTCTGTCATTTTTAAAAAATGACAGAATTCTGAATAAAACAAAATGAAAAATTGGTATTGTGAATAGCTTTTCATAAAACAAAAAAATAAAAAGGCCGGTTTTAAATTTAAAACTGGCCTTTTTATAGCACTTAAACAGAGCGCGGATAAAGATAGATTTCTTATTAGTTCGAATAAGTTCCATTAATTATAGGGGTTAAGAAATCTAAAGGTTGTAATCATTGCTAAGCGCTAGCGGCTTCGCGTTCCTTAAAAAGCAGCATCAACAGGAAAGAAAACTTTGCGTTCTTTGCGATAGATACTCATTAAACACAAAGCCTCGAATTGCTGTGCAATATAATAGAGTAGATAATTTTAACCATTTGGGGATTAAGGAAATTTAGCAGACTTCAAAAACTCAATACTCTAGATTCCTTAATGGTTTAAAATAAATTTCTAATCTATCAAATGCTACAAACTATTAAACACAAAGGCACTGCTTGCTTTGCAATATATTGACCGAAAACTGATTATATTTCGACTATTTTTTCTTTCAGAAAAGCTCAATATAACATCAGTTTTATTATAATGGCTATTCTCTTTATGGTTCAAATAAGTTCCAGTCTTTATAGATTTTAAAAACCTATACATTCTGAGTAACTCTGTTTATTTTATCAGAACAAAGCTTTTACAATTGTTGTAAGACTCATGATAATAACAACACTCCCTACTACAATAAACATTTTTTTAGTCGGCAGTTTAGCGGTAAGCATTGCCGAGAATGGTGCTGTGAAAATACCTCCTAATAAAAGCCCCAATACAATATTCCAGTGATGAATGCCAATTGTAAATATGAAAGTAATAGCACTGGTTACGGTAAGCAAAAACTTGGCAACCGTAGAACTTCCCACAACATAACGGGGTGTTCTTCCGTCTTTCATTAATGTTCCGGTCACCAATGGTCCCCAACCTCCACCTGCAAAAGAGTCAATAAAACCGCCTGCCAACCCCAGTATTCTGAGATTTGTTTTCCTTTTGGCCTTTATTGCAACCCCCTTCTTCTTAAAGGCATTTTTCAGAATATTAGCTCCCAGATATAGAGTATAGCAGGCTATGATAGGCTTTACAATATGTGCATAATGTTCACCAAAATGAGATAAGGTAAAAGCACCGATTATAGCACCTACAATAGCTACAGGAACCAATACCCAAACCATTTTTTTATTTACATTTCCCAGTTTATAGTGGCTGATACTGCCTGCTGCAGTTGTAAAAGATTCTGCAGAGTGAATACTGGCACTCACCACCGGAGGAGGTACATTTAACAAGAGCAATACCGTTGTGCATATCACTCCGTAGCCCATCCCCATCGATCCGGCCACAATTTCCGCAAGAAATCCTACAAACAGCATCCAGTAAAATATATGCCCGTCCTGGTTAAGAAAAACCTGAATATCTCCCCATAGATTAAACTGATAAACTATAATCCCAAGTATTCCAATAAGAAGTAATACTCCGATAATCCCCAGATAAATATTAGCTCTCCGCTGTACAATTTTTGTAATACGGGTCAGATTTTCTATTTCCAGGCTCTGCTTATCCTTACTGTCTTCTTTGGATAGATATTCTGTAGTCAGTCTGTTTAATTCCTGTACTTTGTATTCAAAATCACCTTTTAGCTGCTGTCTTATATTCTGCATATTATCCAGTACCTCATCTACTTCATCAGGAATAGTTTCTGTCAGAATTTCGCGGAGTCTCTTAGCTATTGTCGGAGATTTTCCGTTGGTGGAAATAGCTATTTTCAGTTCACCTTTACGTACGATGGATCCCAGATAGAAATCACATAGTTCAGGCTTATCGGCTATATTTACCAACACCCCCTTTACGTGTGCATCATTACGGATCTGTTCCGCCACAACAAGATCATTAACTGCTGCTATAACAAGATCTGCAGTATCAAAATCCGCATATGTATAAGCTCTCTGCTCCAAAACAAGGTTTTTATATTCCTCTTGCAGAGCCTTTACCTCCGGAATAATTTCTTTGGCTACTAACTTAACAGAAGTTTGGGGAGCATTAGTCAATACAGAGTCCAGTTTTTCCAATGCTACTTTTCCACCACCTATGATAAGTAATGATAAGGTTTCAAGCTTTACAAATATGGGATATAAAGAGTTACTCATTTTATTTAAATTTTAAATCATAGGTATACGCAAGGTAATACAATCCTCCAATTTCAGGACCTGCAGCATATTGAAAATAACGGCGGTTCAGCAAATTAGTTGCTCCGATTTTCAGGCTGGAACTGATTTCCGGTAATTTCCATGTTACCTGGGCATCTATTGTATAGAAAGCCGGGATTTCTCCTGAAGCCAACGGGCTTTCCCACAAAAATTTATTCTGCCATCTTGCCACTACTGTAAACCCTACATTTTTAACAATCTCACGGTTTCCAAAGCTTATATTGGCCGACCATTTTGGTGTATTGAAAGCTGTAATAAACAAATCGGAGTTATTATTGGAAGAAGCTAAATCGTTATAAGAAACATTAGCATTTACATTATAGTTCTTCAGGAAATTATAACGAATTCCCAATGAAGTTCCATAACTTTTATAAGTTGTATTACTATTGGTATACACTCTGTATCTGTCTTGCTTACTACGATTCAGCATATCAAGTACGGCATTATTGCTTCCTACATTCCCGCTTTTAGGTACAGCAACTTCTACCTGCCCCAGAAAACCATCATATATGTTATAATAGAAATCCCAATCTATTGCTAACCTGTTATTGAATAGCAATGATTTATAACCTACCTCGAAAGAGTTGATTCTCTCTGGTTGAAGCTTCTGCAAATTAGCCACTAACAGAAGATTTTTATTATCCAATGCAGCCTGATTCTGACTCTTTCCGGCATCTGTATCGGCATTAACCGCAGACGTAAACCTATCAATAGATGATAATGTATATGAATTATCCAGATATCCAAGACCTTCATTAACCATTGGCAATCCGCCTACTCTCCTTACATTTCCGTTGTTTACAAAAGACAATGCTTCAAACAGAGATGGAAAGCGGAATCCGTTCTGAAAAGAAACTCTGAAATTATGCTGGTTTACAGGAGAATAAACTACACTTACTCTCGGATTGAACTTCGTTTTGAATTCAGGATTTCTATCCACACGCAAAGCCACATTCAGCTTTAATTTTTCATCCCAGAAGAGTTTTGTGATCTGAGCAAATGCTCCATATTTCTGATAAGTTACATCTTTACCAAAACTTCCATCCGGTAGTGGAACATTTCTCTGATCCACAGGCCTGCTAAAGTCCACAAAGTTATTACCGTCAGGTGTTATACTATATAAACGGTAATCTACACCAACAAGAAGATTAAATATTTTTACAAAACGGCTAAAGTCATAGGTAGCCTCACCCTGATAAAAATGAGATTTTTGTTCCAGTTTGGCACCTCCTGTCAATGGAGCACCTGCTACACCTCCATTAGCAGAATCCCA
The DNA here is from genome assembly GCF_001675285.1 of Elizabethkingia miricola. Classification (GTDB taxonomy): domain Bacteria; phylum Bacteroidota; class Bacteroidia; order Flavobacteriales; family Weeksellaceae; genus Elizabethkingia; species Elizabethkingia miricola. The sequence goes on along the minus strand of NZ_LSGQ01000007.1, from coordinate 171,391 downwards.
GTTGTTGATGCCGATAATTGTATTTTTCAGTTGTTCAAAGGCACTGGTACCCGGCACAACTCTATTTTTATCAGCTTCTCTGCGGGCCAAAGCAAAAGCATCATTCAAATTTGTTCCTGCATTCAGGCTATTCTGTAAAGCAGACTGAAAGATATTTTTCCAGTTATTATTGGAAAGATTTGTAAGATCCAGATTATCGGCAAGGGGTTTCAGATTATAGGAATCACCTGTATTCTCTATAGAGACATAAGCTCTTACTGTTAATTCTTTTCCCGTTAATTCTACTTTGTGGTTTTGTACTGTTGCATTTTGCAAACGGATTTTATTACCTCTCTGAAAAGTTCCGTCCAGCAAACCATAGCGATAAACATAAGAAGCGCGCCAATTATCACCAAAACGATAATACAATCCTGCATCGAATTTTATATTCTTCACTTCCGGACTCACCAGATCTTTTTCATAATATCCGGTTCTGGATACATTAAAAGTTGTAGGCTTTCCATTGTAATCTACTTTTACCGCAACACGGTTGTTTCTTTCATCTCCGTATTTATTCCAGAGATCTTCTGCCGGGTTGTTGTTGTTCAGCTCCGGAAACTTAGGATTCGCCGTAATTAATGAATTGGGATTCTGATCGGTGCGGTTATCTGAAATCCAGTCGACACCACTAAAATAGGATGCATTAACCTTTATTGCTAAGTTTTTATTAATGGCTTTGGCAAACCTGATGGCACTTTCTCCTAATGATGATATTTTATGATTGACATTATCTACATGATTCAGCCCACCCCGGAAATAAAAGCTAAGTCCCTGAGATGTAAACGGATCTTTGGTTTGTAAACTGGCAAGCCCGTTAATAGCATTCATTCCATATAAGGCAGATGCGGCTCCGGGAGTAACTTCCATAGACTGAATATCGAGTTCAGTAGGCCCAATAGCATTTCCTAAAGGAACACCTAAAGTTGCAGACTGAACGTCTACCCCATCTACCAATTGCATAAATCTGAAGTTGTTCGGCGAATTAAATCCTCTGGAATTAGGTACTTTTAAAGTAAGACTGGATGTTAGCAGCTGCAGTCCTTTTACATTTTCCAAAGTTTCGTAAAAAGAAGCTGCAGGACTTTCCCGAATGGTACGAATATCAATTTTTTCAATAGCAATAGGTGACTTCAGTACTTTTTCCGGAACACGGGAAGCTGATATTACAACTTCATTGATTATAGTATTTTGTGGATTTAGTTCTACTGTTATTTTATTGGACAATGAGAGAATTTCAACAGTCTGGCTTGTAAATCCTTCTTTTTTAATGATAATTCTGAAAGGTATCTTTACCCTGGTTCTCAGACTGAAATTTCCATCCTGATCCGTTGACGCAATATCCTGGGTATTTTCAACCTGAATATGCGCCCCTGTTACGCCCTTATGATTGTCGGTATCTTTAATAATACCACTTAATTCTATTAATTGTTGCTGAGCCTGAAAAAAGTTGAAAAATAAAAATGTAAATAATATAAAATGTATCCTTTTCAGAAAACCCCTCTCTATAGTTAGTTCCATTATAATCGTTATTTGGTTTATGGTGTATGTTTATGGTTTAGTGATGGATGTGAATAGTTCAATAAAATTTATTTGTCAATAGGTGAACTATAGTGAATGAGTGAATTTTGGTGAATAGGTCAATTAAAAAACTATTCACTTATTGTCTTATTGACTATTCATCCATTCACTTATCCACATCCTTGCCTGTCGATATTTTGCAGCATAAGGATAGTGGTACAGAGCTAAACTTTCTTATTTAACCACATAGAATAGTTTTTATAATGTATATAAAGACTAACATTAGGATACATAGCTGATATGTGAAAATTTATTTTCTATCCGAAACTCTATTGTAGCGTTTGCTTCTATGTATCTATGTGGTTTAAAAATTGCAGCTTATAATACTGTAACACTTAGCAGCTTTTTTAGCAACACATACACATTCGTATCCCCAAAAGATGATGGTAATGTTTATGAGATTTTTTCTGTCGGTAAAGAATATCTATCATATTTTTATTTTGTGATTTGTAAATAGCGGTATGAAAAATCACCAAAGGTTTCTTCAGCTTCTTTTTTCTGTATATAGATTCCAAAGAGTTCATCCAGAGTTTTCAGGATTTCATCTTCACCAATATTGTCTTTATATTTTGTATTAAGTCTTGTTCCTAAACGGTCTCCGCCAATATGCAGATTGTATTTCCCATAGGCTGTTCCCACAAAGCCAATCTCTGCATTTGGAGATCTTCCGCATCCATTCGGGCAACCTGTCATTCTGATCGTGATATCCTCTTCAAAGAGTCCATATTTTTCCAGTAAAGGTTCTATTTTGGTCACCAGTGTTGGTAAATAGCGCTGACCTTCTGCTAATGCCAAAGAGCATGTATTAAAAGCTACGCAGGCTACTGAATTTTTTCGCAATGCGCTTGCTTGTTCTGTATAGTCTGAAATACCATATTCTTTAAGAATTTGATCTATCTCTGCTTTATCTTCCTCCAGAACGTCGGACACAATAAGATTCTGATTGCAGGTAAAACGGAAGTTGACTTTTCCGGTTTCAGCAATTTTTAGCAATCCTGATTTTAACGGATATTGTTCTCCCTGTCTGTTAGGTTCATCCAGTATCCTTCCATGCTCTACAAATACAGTGTAGAACCATTTTCCTTCATGATTTTGTACCCAGCCGTATCGGTCTTTTCTCTGCTCAAACTTATATTCTCTCGCCGGCTCGAAACTAAAACCGCATCTTTTTTCTACCTCAGCCCGATAACCCTCTATTCCCAGTTTATCTATTGTGTATTTCAACCTGGATAATTTACGGTCACTTCTGTTTCCAAAATCACGTTGTACAGTAATGATCTCATATACCGCTTTCAGTACCTTTTCTTCTGTATCTACAAATCCCAAAACTGAAGCCAATCTTGCATAAGTAGCTTCATTCCCGTGTGTAGCCCCTAATCCGCCACCGGCAGCAATATTATAACCAACAATCTGATCGTTCTCGATAACAGCAATCAGCGCAATATCATTGATAAATACATCTACGTCATTATTAGGCGGAACAGCAATTCCAATTTTCAGTTTACGGGGTAAATATCTGTCCTGATATAATGGATCTTCTTCGGCCTTACGGTCTACTATCAATTCATCATCAATCCAGATATCATAATAGGCTTTTGTTTTAGGCAGACACAACTCACTAATCTTACCTGCAAGCTCATAAACTTCGTTATGCAGCGGCGATTCTGAGGGATTAGAGGTACAGGTTACATTACGGTTAACATCACCACAAGCCGCTATAGAATCCAGATGCTGCAAGTTAAATGCCTGGATAGTTGGTTTTATATGAGACTTCAGAATACCGTGCAGCTGAATCGTCTGTCTGGTTGTTACTTTAATTGTTCCGGTAGAGTGATCACCAGCAATTTCATTTAACCCAACCCATTGTTCAGAAGTAAGGAAACCACCAGGAAGACGCAAACGGATCATAAAGGAATACAGCCATTCTAATTTTTTTGACACACGTTCTTCACGACGATCACGGTCATCTTGCTGATACATTCCATGAAATTTTATCAGATTCTGGTCGTCTTCGCGGATAGCACCAGTGAAATTATCCAGAAGACTTTCTTTCAAAGTCCCTCTTAGTCCGTTACTGCTGGTTTTTATTTTTTCTACAGGTGAAAGATTATCTTTAGCACTCATGATTGTTGTTTTATTTTTAGCAATAGGATTTCATCCTATTTTATATTAATATGTCTCTTCAAGACTAATTTTAAATTATATCTTACACCTTATAGGTTTTTAAAACCTATAAGGTCTGAAGTATGGTTTAACGATTTTATAATCAAACTGTTTTAGTATACATCTTTAGCATATCTGCCACTTAGTTCCAGTTCCTCTAAATAGTTTTTTGCCTCCTCTTCGTTTCTTTTTCCTTCATGCCGAATAATACCGAGTAGTGTTTCCTCCACATCCTTACTCATTGGCTCTTTTGCCCCGCATACATATACTGATGCTCCTCCTTCCAGCCATTGAAATACTTCCGAAGATTTTTGCTGCAGTCTGTGCTGTACGTATACTTTTTCCGATGTATCTCTGGAAAATGCCAGATCCAGATTGGTTAAAGCTCCTGTTTTCAGGAAATCCTGAAATTCTGACTGATAAAGGAAATCTGATACAAAACTCCGGTCTCCGAAGAAAAGCCAGTTTCTTCCTTCTGCTCCCGTAGCATCACGTTCCCAAAGGAATGAGCGGAATGGTGCTATTCCTGTTCCGGGACCTATCATTATAACATCTTTTGCCGTTTCCGGAAGTTTAAAATGTTTAGCCTCCTGTATATAAAACTCTACAGCTCCATCTTCTTCAAATTCACTGAGAAAGCCACTGCACAAGCCATTTTGTTTTTTATCGTTGATTAAAAACTCTGATTTGGCTACTGTAATATGAATTTCAGAATCTCCATGAGCCTCCGGCGACGATGAGACTGAATACAAACGTGGAGCCTGAACAGTCAGCGCTTTTATAACGACTTCGAATTCCTCTGCGTTTTTTACCGGATAAATTCTAAGCAAATCCAGAAGACTTAAACGGGTTTCCGGTATATCATGACCGGTAATTTGCGCATACTGCGCAACTGTTGTCTTTAGCAGATAACTGATATTAAGGTGCTGATGAAGAAGCTCTTCTGCACTGGCATTAACTCTGGCTGTCTGAATTTGTTTTTTAGGATCTATCCCTGTTAAGCCAATAATCTCTTTTACTACAGGTTTTGAATTATAAGGTATAACCCCTAACGCATCTCCCGGACGATAGACAATCGGTTCTTCCGTTTCTATTTCGATGTGATACGTCTCTTTATCAGAAGTAATATCATTCAAATTGATAATAGCGGATACTTTTCCCTGATATTTTTTTCTTCCGGAAGATGCCTTTGCCGGTGTTGCCTGTGAAGTGCCTGCCTCCTTATTCTGTACAACCTCAAAAATATGATCGAGCCATTTGTGAGCATCTTCTTCATAATCTATATCACATCTTTTTAGCGGAATAATACGTTCTGCGCCAAGAACTTCAAAGCGTGTATCCACATCTTCACCTGTTTTACAGAATTGTGGATAAGTACTGTCACCTAATGCTAAAACTCCAAACTTAATATTGGAAAGATTCAGTTCGTTTTCATGAATATATTCGTAGAATTTCTTTGCCAGAATCGGTGGTTCTCCTTCTCCCTGAGTACTTATTACAACAAAAAAATATTCTTCCTTGGCCAGATCTTTAGGCTTGTATTGAGACAAATCACCCAACTTTACCTGAATGCCTTTTTTCTTAGCAACTCCGGCTAGCTCTGTTGCAAGTTTCTTACTATTACCTGTTTCGGTACCATATACCAGTGTTATTTTCTTTACAGCTGTTGTATGCGTAGTTTGCTGTGGAGGTAAGTCTGCTACAGCAGCAGAGGTTCCGGCCAAACCTGCCAGATAACCGCTTGCCCAGATAGCTTCATCTCTGGAAAAACCACTGGATATTTCTTTCAGTACTTTTAGTTTAGTTTCAGACAGCATATTCAAAAAAGTTTTGAGTTTTTGGAAGCAGACTTCCGTTGGTTATTGATTTGAAATACAATCCTTCCTCATCTGTATTTTGCAGCCAGAAGAATTCTTCATGCAGGTTTACTATTTTGCCGATAACCACCAATGACGGTGATGCAAATAGTTTATGACCTAATGTTTGGGCAAAGTCTTCAAAAGAAGAGGTATATACTTTCTGAAAAGGCGTAGTTGCCTGCTCTATTACGGCAATTTTCTTTTCCGAAGAGACACCATATTCTTTAAATTTATCTACCAGATTGGTAAGATTTCCTACAGACATATAAAACACCAGCGTATCATTGGTTTCTGCTATTTCTTTCCAGTAATCTTCGGTCAGTATTTCGGACTTATAATAAGTAAGAAATCTTACTGACGTAGCATATCCTCTCGCTGTTAAAGGCATTCCTGCATAAGCTGCTACTCCAAGAGCTGCAGTTACCCCCGGAATAATCTCATACGCAATCCTATTCTCTTTCAATACCTGTAATTCATCCAGGATATTGGAAAATATAGATACATCCCCACCCTTTAATCTTGCTACCGTTTTATTCTGAAGTGCGTATTCTACCATTAATTCATTAATAGAAGACTGTGGTGTGGATGCCTTTTTACTGCATTCTTTGCCTACATAAATAATCTCTGTTTCTTTTCCCACATAGTTATCCACAATCTCGGGACTAACCAGTCTGTCACATAAGATTACATCTGCTTCTGCAATGGCGCGAATAGCTTTTACTGTGATCAGATCAGGATCGCCAGGCCCCGCACCGATAAGATATACCTTTGGTGTTTTATTAGTTGTTTTCATTTAAAGTCTGGTGTATAGACCGGTTTTAGAACAATCCTTCTATAGAAAGATATCTTTCACCTGTGTCATAGTTAATCGTTAATATTTTAGAACCTGCTGGTACCTCGGAAAGTTTTTTTGCAACAGCAGCTAGTGCCGCTCCGGTGGAAATCCCTACAAAAAGACCTTCTTTTTTTGCGGCTTCGATAGCAAAAGCAAAAGCCTCGTCTTTGCCAATCTGAGTAATACCATCCAAAATAGAAGTATCCAGAATAGACGGAACAAAACCTGCTCCTAAGCCCTGTAATGGATGTGGCCCCGGTGCACCTCCGCTTAATACTGGTGATAATTCCGGTTCTACAGCGATTACTTTTACATTAGGATATTTTTGTTTTACTACTTGCGCAATTCCTGTGATATGCCCACCGGTTCCTACTCCTGTAATAATATAATCTAACCCGTCCGGAAAATCCTGCAGGATTTCCTGCGCTGTGGTTTCAGTATGAACTTTCACATTTGCAGGATTATCAAACTGTCTCGGAATCCACGAATTCGGCGTTACTTCTGCCAGTTCACTGGCTTTTTCGATGGCACCTTTCATCCCTTTTTCTCTTGGTGTCAATACGAATTCTGCTCCATAAGCTTCCATAATCTTTCTTCTTTCCACACTCATACTCTCGGGCATGACCAGAATAAGTTTATATCCCTTCACAGCTGCTACCAGAGAAAGTCCGATTCCGGTATTACCACTTGTAGGTTCTATAATTATACTATCTTTATTCAACAAACCTTTAGCTTCTGCATCTTCAATCATTGAAAGAGCAATTCTGTCTTTAATACTTCCGCCTGGGTTAGTCTTCTCCAGCTTGATCCAAACTTCACTATCCGAATTAAAAAGTTTATTAATTTTTACGACTGGTGTATTTCCTATAGTTTCTAATATATTCTGAAATTTCATAATGTTTTTCTTTAGTTGTTGGTTTACAGTTTATGGTTTGTTAGTTTCTCAGATCTGAGTTTCATATCTCAAACTCAAAATATTTCGTAATTCTCATTTTGTAATTCGTACTTTAAATGACAAAGGTTAATGACTCCGGAAGAGGATTATTGTCTTTTATCCTAATTTCGCTTTTGTTATAGACCAGAGAATTTGAAGGAACATCTTGGGTAATCCATACATTACCTCCTATAATACTGTCCCGGCCAATGGTTGTCTCTCCGCCCAGAATAGTAGCACCAGAGTAAATAATGACGTTGTCTTCAATATTAGGATGTCTTTTCTGATTGGCTTTATCCTTGGAAACGTTTAATGCTCCTAATGTAACTCCTTGATAGATCTTCACATGATTCCCTATCACCGATGTTTCCCCGATTACAATGCCTGTTCCGTGATCTATGAAAAAATGCTCTCCTATCACCGCTCCCGGATGAATATCGATTCCGGTTTTGCTATGTCCATATTCCGAAAGAATGCGGGGAAGAGTTCTTATTTTCTGTCTCCACAACTGGTGGGAAATCCTATAAACATAAGTGGCAAAAAAACCAGGATATGCCAGCAGAATTTCTTCCAAAGATTCTGTTGCAGGATCGAATTCTAAAATAGATTCGGCATCCAATATCAAGCGGTCATATATTTCCGGCAATGCATCAAACAGCACTTCCACTTGTCGTTTTGCAAAAAGTTTGTCATCAGTCGTATTTTTTATTAATTCAAAAAGTTTGTTTTGTAATTCTTCAAAATTATTTCTCAGCGTCTCCTCCATATTGATATGCTGAGGAAGAAAAAGCAGCTGGTACAATTCCTCCACAAAAGCTTCAGCTTTATTCTTATCGAAGAAACCATATGATGCATTTTTTTTTCTCTGAAAAATCTGCTCAATAAAAGAATCGGACACTTTACTCATATTTACTGAATTATACAGGCTGCAACTGTCGAGTTAGAGGTTTCATCTACCAGAATTGCAGAACCTGTTGCTTTATTTTTTCTAAAACTATCGAAAACCAGTGGCTGTGCTGTTTTTAGTGTTACTTTCACAATTTCATTCAGCTTTATATCACCATCTGCTTTTTCGTGTTCCAGTGTATTTACATTCACTTTATATTCCACATCTTTCACCAATGCTTTTATCTGTCTGCTGTGGTGTTGCAATATGTATTTATTACCAGGCTGTAATGCTTTTTGATCCAACCAGCACAGCAATACCTCTACTTCTTTTTCCACTTGTGGCAATTGCTCTGCTGCTACAAAAAAGTCTCCTCTGCTTACATCTATATCATCTTCAATATGCAATACTACTGACTGCCCTTCAAAAGCTTCTTCAACTTCAGATCCGTTAATTTCAATTCTGTCTATTTTTGTAGATATCTCTGCAGGCAAAATATAAATGTGATCTCCCTTGCGGAAATCTCCACTTAGGATTTTCCCGGCATAACCACGATAGTCATGTAACTCATCTACCTGAGGCCGGATTACATACTGCACCTGAAAGCGACTGTTGGTATCTGTATCGGTATTTACTTGTACTTCTTCCAGATATTCTAAAAGAGAAACACCATTATACCAATCTGTATCAGCAGATCTGGTTACTATATTATCTCCTCTTAGTGCTGATATCGGAAAATAGGTAACTTGAGTCAGTCCAAGGTTTTCTGCAATTTTTGCATAATCAGCTTTTATATTTTCATAAACTTCCTGTGAATAATCTACTAAGTCCATTTTGTTGATGGCTACAGCAACTTTTTTCAGGTTAAGTAATGATGCTATAATAGAATGCCTTCTGGTTTGTTCTATAACTCCCTGGCGGGCATCGATAAGGATAACCATCAGATCTGAGTTGGATGCACCGGTGATCATATTCCGCGTATACTGTACATGCCCGGGAGCATCAGCTATAATAAACTTTCTCCTGGCTGTTGAAAAATATCTGTAAGCCACATCTATTGTAATTCCTTGCTCTCTCTCTGCACGCAGTCCGTCAGTAAGAAGTGCAAGATCTACTCCGTCATCATTTTTGTTCTTAGAATGCTTTTCCAAAACCTCCAACTGATCTTGTAAAATGCTTTTGCTATCGTAAAGCAGTCTGCCTATAAGGGTACTTTTACCATCGTCTACGCTTCCTGCTGTTATAAATCTTAATATATCCATATCCTTTGTTTTTATGAGTAATAGGTAATGAATAATTACTCATTGCTTATTACCAATTACTGATGTTAAAAGTATCCCCCTTTTTTACGGTCTTCCATTGCAGCCTCAGTCACCCGGTCATCGATTCGTGTTTCTCCTCTTTCCGAAATACGGGTTGCTATAATTTCATCTATCACTTCATCTATTGTTTCAGCATTAGATTCTACAGCAGCTGTACAAGTCATATCTCCTACAGTACGGTAACGTACTCTTTTTGTAGCTATCAGATCATTGGCATCCAGAGAAGCATGTTCAGAATTGGCAATCCATTGTCCGTTCAGATCTACTACTTCTCTGTCATGAGAGAAATAAATAGATGGTAATCCTATTTTCTCTTTTCGGATATAGTTCCATACATCCAACTCTGTCCAGTTACTAATCGGGAAAACCCGCACATTTTCCCCTTTATGAATCTTACCATTGAAAATATTCCACAGTTCCGGACGCTGAAGTTTTGGATCCCATTGTCCAAACTCATCACGTACTGAAAAGATTCTCTCTTTTGCACGTGCTTTTTCTTCATCCCTTCTAGCACCACCAATACAGGCATCAAATTCAAATTCTTCAATCGTATCCAGCAGCGTGAAAGTCTGCAGCCAGTTTCTACTCGGGAATTTACCTTTTGGTTCTGTAAGATTTTTTTTCTTTATTGTATCTTCCACTTTACGTACCACAAGATCTACTCCCAACTCTTTTACCAGAGCATCTCTGAAGTCTAATGCTTCCGGGAAATTGTGCCCTGTATCTACATGAACAAAGGTGAATGGAATTTTTCCAGGTCTAAAAGCTTTAAAAGCCAGATGCGCCAGTGTAATACTATCTTTCCCTCCGCTAAAAAGCAACGCAGGACGTTCAAACTGTCCGGCTACTTCACGCAGAATATAAATAGATTCGGACTCTAACTGTTCTAAATAATTGGCTTGTTCTATTGTTGACATTTGTTTTCTTTTTTATTGGTGAATATGCAGACCACACTCTTTTTTATTAGCATCTTCCCACCACCAGCGGCCGGCTCTGAAATCTTCTCCTTCCTGAATAGCTCTGGTACATGGTTCACATCCAATGCTTACAAAACCCTTTTCATGAAGATAATTATATGGTAGTCTGTTTCCTTTTACATAGTCCTTTACTTCCTGAGTTGTCCAGTCTAGCAATGGATGATATTTTATAATCTGATTGTCTGCGTCCCACTCCAATGGGGACATACTATGTCTGTTGGCAGAATGTTCCGCTCTCAATCCGGTAACCCAAACTTTATACCCCTGCAGTGCCTTTTTCAAAGGCTGTACTTTGCGGATATTACAACAGGTTTTTCTGTTTTCTACAGAACGATAAAATGAATCGGGTCCATTCTCAGTTACAAATTTCCCCAATACTTCTGCGTCCGGATAAAAAGCTTTGATATCTTTTTTGAAAAAAGCTTTTGTTGCTGACCATGTTTCGTAAGTCTGCTCAAAAAGCCTTCCTGTATCCAGTGTAAAAATATCCACATCAAGATCTTTTACCAAATGTGTTACAACCTGATCCTCGTAACTAAAACTGGTAGAAAAGATTACCTCTTTCGGAAACCTGTCTACCAGTAACTGTAAAACCTCTGTATTAGAAAGGGTTTCCGATATCCCTTCCAGCAATTCATTCAGTTGTATTTTCAGACTATTTTCCATTTCAGATTCAAAATTGATTTTGCAAATATATATTAATTCTATTAAATCTACCAAATTAGTAGTGTTTAGATTTAAAAAAAATTACTTCCTATTCATAAAGGCAGTTAATGTAGCCTCCATCATACTTTTACGAGTTTTCTCACGAACGTTGATTAATTCATGTCTAAGATAACAAGCTTCCTCATCAACACAATCGTCGCAAGCTTCATAATAGTTAAGGGAAATGCAGGGCGTTAAAGAAATTGGCCCTTCGAAAATGCGGTACAAATCTGCTAAAGAAACTTCATCGGGAGATTTAAGTAAATAATAACCTCCACCTATACCCTGCTTGCTGTTTACAAGCTTGGCTCTTTTTAGTTCCAGTAAAATTTGTTCCAGAAATTTTTTGGGAATATTCTCCTCTTGTGCAATAATGGCCGTCGACAAGAATCCATTTTTATAGTTTCTCGCCAGCCTCACCATCGCTTTCAAAGCGTATTTACACCGTTTGGACATCATAATCTGTGCAATTTAAGATATTTTCCCGATTTGAGAAAATCTTTTTACATCTACCTCTTCATGAAATTCAATTCCATGTTCTATAAAATCGAATAATTGCTTAGAAAAATAGCTGCCATTCAGTACACCTCTTGCACCTAATCCATTAAAAATATAAAGATTCTGATGTATTTCGTGGCGTCCAATTATAGGTCTTCTGTCTGCAACCGTAGCACGGAAAGCAGTTGATATCTCATCAATTTCGTAAGAACTCTTATACACTTCTTCAAGTCCCTTTTTCAATTCTTCTACAGCTTTTTCTTCAATCTCATGGGTTTCAGAATCTCTGTCATATGTTCCGCCATAGTAATATTCATCTCCGGAAAATCTGAACAGAAAATGTTTCTTCTTAATCACAAAAGCTTCTGTATCTTTTTCCAGTCGGAGACTAAAACGATGTCCTTTGTTGGGTTTCACAGGTATTTCGCAGAAATAAGGATTATCCTTTATCCCAGTCCCTTCGGCAAAAATAATTTTATCGAAAGTATAGTCATTGTAAGAATTCTGATCCGTGCTTAATATTTCATAATTAAACCTTTCTTTTATTAACGCGTTTTTCTCCTCTAAAAAATTAAAAAAATCTGTGAAAAAATTACGAACATCCAGACGACAAGAGTTTTTCACTCTTCCTATACCAAAAGGATTTTCAACACTGGACAGTTGCTGTATGTCTGAATCCAGATAATCTTCAAATTTTTCCTGTGAAGCTTTTTTAAGCCATAACTTGTGCTCACCTTCATCGTGAAATATACGAACTACATTTTCCTGAATTAAATAGTTTTTATGCAGGTATTCTTCAATCTCATCAAAGATAACCGGTAAATAGTCCATTTGTGCCTCATCATTCCATATTTTGTTATACCTCTTCAATACAACAGGATTGCAAACTCCGGCCGAAATATGTGATGCCGCTCTATTTCCCTCTGAAAACAATTTAAAAGTCTTTCCACTTTTCAACAGCTGATGTGCAAAAAACATGGCGGCATATCCGTCCCCTACAATGATGTAATCTAACTTTTCCATACAAAAAAACCTGAGCAAAGATACTCAGGTTTTCGATTATACTCAATATGATATTTATTCTACTGTAACAGATTTTGCCAGGTTTCTTGGCTGATCCACATTTGCACCTCTGTAAACTGCAATATAGTAAGATAATAACTGTAACGGAATAGCGGAAACTATTGGAGAGAAACACTCAGAAGTTTCAGGGAATTCAATTACATAGTCTGCCATGTTAGCAACCTGAGTATCGCCTTTGTTTACAATAGCGATAACTTTTCCTTTTCTTGCTTTAATCTCCTGAACGTTACTTACAATTTTATCGTAATGTCCTTGCTTAGGAGCAATAATAGCTACCGGCATATTTTCGTCGATAAGTGCAATTGGACCGTGCTTCATTTCAGCTGCAGGATAACCTTCAGCATGGATATAAGAAATTTCTTTCAGTTTCAAAGCTCCTTCAAGAGCTCCTGGGAAGTTATAACCTCTTCCTAAATACAAGAAGTTCGTAGCGTCAACAAAATCTTTTGCCATTTTCTTCACAGTATCGTGTGAAGACTCCAATACTTCTTCAACCTTCTTAGGAAGGGCATCTAATTCATACAGATATTTCATGAATTCTGTATTGTTAAGATTACCGTTGTGCTTACCTAATTTCAGAGCAATAAGAGAAAGGATTGTTAACTGTGCAGTAAAAGCTTTTGTAGAAGCTACTCCAATTTCCGGACCTGCGTGTGTATAGGAACCTGCATCTGTAATACGAGCAATTGAAGAGTCGATTACATTACAAATACCATATACAAATGCTCCTTTTTCTTTTGCCAGTTTAATAGCTGCCATTGTATCTGCTGTCTCACCAGACTGAGAAATTGCAATAACAACATCTTTAGGTCCAATGATTGGATTTCTGTAACGGAATTCCGAAGCATATTCTACTTCAACAGGTATTCTTGCAAACTCTTCGATAAGATATTCACCGATAAGGCCTGCATGCCAAGAAGTACCACAAGCAATAATAACAATTCTTTTTGCTTTTTTAATTCTATCCAGATTGTCCCAGATACCAGCCATTTTGATAATACCTTCATCTAAAAGTATTCTTCCTCGCATTGTATCGTGAATAGATTTAGGCTGTTCGAAAATTTCTTTTAACATGAAATGATCGTATCCTCCTTTTTCAATCTGCTCAAGGCTCAATTTCAGTTCCTGAATCTGAGCATCTACTTTTGTATTATCATTGATTACACGGATATCTACTCCTCCTTCTAAAGAGATAAGAGCCATGTGTCCGTCTTCCAAATAAATCGCTTCTTTTGTAAACTCAACAAACGGAGAAGCATCGGAAGCAATAAAATATTCGTTATCTCCCAAACCAATTGCTAAAGGAGAACTTAATCTTCCTACAACAAATTGTCCAGGGTGATCTTCATGTAAAACAGCTACCGCATAAGCTCCGTAAACTTCGCTTAATGCAGTTCTTACTGCTTCAGGAAAGTCTTTACCGGATTCATCCATAAAATACTGAATGAAGTTAGCCAATACTTCGGTATCGGTTTCAGAATGAAACACGAATCCTTTCTGAGTAAGCATTTTTTTGATGGTATCATAATTTTCAATAATACCATTATGGATTAATGCTATTTTACCATTATTGGAAAGATGCGGGTGCGAATTTCTGTCACTAGGTACACCGTGAGTTGCCCAACGGGTGTGTCCCATTCCGATATGTGCAGTGTTTTTTAATCCTTCTGCAATTTCTTCAAGATCAGAAACCTTACCTTTTGTTTTCTTTAATTCAAGTTTATTTTGTGCACTTTCTAAAACGATCCCTGCACTATCATAGCCACGGTACTCTAATCTCTTAAGACCGTTAACTACAATATCATAGGCATCTCTAAAGCCTGTATATCCTACTATTCCGCACATTTGTTTGTGTTTTTATATTTTATTTTTTAGTGTAAATGACTTGCAGCTGAGCCTTATTAACATTTAACTCATCGGTTCCAACTAATACTACTCTGTTTGGTGTATAAGCTCTTGAAGTGTAGTTCCAGCCTAAAAGTGCTCCTGTTTGTGAATTTGCTGTAAAGTCACCAACATTAATCACAATAGGTTTATTTTCAGCATCTTTTTCTACGATATTTTTTACCGTCTGGGTAATCGTAATATCATAGTAAGCAGGGTTCTTGTCCAGATTAGTTGCTTTTACTCGGATATATCCAGCTCCAGCCAAAGCAGTTTGGTCATCCATAAATTGCTTCATATCCTTCTGAAGTACTGTAAAAGTGGAAGGTTTTGCAAATGCACTTTTCCATGTATTCTCATCGGAGTACAATCTTATTTTCGCGGTCAAAATTCCAGCTTTTTCTTGTGTATATTTATTTCTTAACCCCTCAATAATTGATGTCGGAATTACAAACTCAGCACCATTACCTCCGGCACCCTGAAGGTACAATTTGGCATCACCAGTTGTCTTGTTAATATTCCCCATTGCTGTTGTATAAGCTGATGGTGCTGATGGTCTATTAAACGTAAACTGACTGAAGTGAACATTGGATGTTCCTAAATCGAATGTATAAGTATTCTGTTGTCTTGTCGTTGTATTATTAGACGTTACATCATTGGAATAATACATTGTAACCGACATTGTATTAGGGTTAAGGTTGAATAAGAATCCGTCATTCTCATCAACAGAAAGCCTTAATCCACGGAAATGTCTTATGAAAGAAGCAGCATCACTCAATTCGTTTTTCCCTTGGTAAGCAATAATTTTGTTCTGGAAGAAGTTTTTATCCAACTGAATTCTGATTCCCGGATCTCTACTTAATAGTTCTGAGTTGTCTCCTACTTTCGTAATTTTCACACCTCTTACATTACCATCTATTTGCTTAGTACCTAAAGGATTTGCTCCTGTAGCAACTACCTGATTAGAAAAATATGTTTTGGTATTATCATAAAGAAAGTCAGTAACCTCATGTACATTTAGCTTAAATTTCACAGGATTTCCTCCAATCTTAGATCTACCGTATTTTACTAACGGGTAAGTATTAACTGTTTTTGTAGAATCCTGATCTGTTGAAACTTTGTTAATTGTAGTTGTTGTTGTTGTAACAGAATCCGTCACATAGCTTGGAAGGATTTGTAATACTACAGAGTCTACTTTTGGATTAGTTCCGAAGTCCGTTCCATAAGCAGAAGGACGCAATTGTGTAACATAAGCAGCCTTGTGCATCCCGAATACAGGCTCATCAAATGCTCCTAAAATAGCATTAGTCAGATTTTTGGCATCACTACGTATAGAATCTTTATTATCTATATTATATGCAATAACAGGATAACTGAATTCCAGTCCGTTTGCGGCATTACCATCTAAGAACTGGCTTCCCAGGTTATCAGCATCAGCTTCACAAGAAGTCAGCGTAAACAGACCTATAGTCGCAACAAAACAAACGTTAGCGATTATCTTTATTTTCTTCATTATTTATATCAAAAATTGGCTACTTGGTTTAGTACACTTGGTTAATAGCGTCGGCACTTACAAAATCCTTTTTGTCGGATGTAGCACCAGTATACATAGATTCCAGATCATCTTCCAAAGATTCATCTCCTTTCAGTACGATATCTACTAACTGAAGACTCTCTCCAACAAATTTTCTGAAGCTTGGTTTATCTAACGCAGTAAGTCCTTCGATATTGTCGAATTTTAATTTTTCTTCAATATTATTTTCAAAGGCAGCATCTTTCTCATTGTAAATAGAAACAACAAGCTTAGTATCTTTAAAATAGTCATCGTTCTTATAGAACGTTTTAAGGTATAACGGAATAAATGAAGCCATCCAGCCATTCAGGTGGATAACATCCGGTACCCAGTTTAGTTTTTTAATTGTTTCGATAACTCCTCTTGCGAAGAAAATTGCGCGCTCGTCATTATCTGAAAAAGCGACTCCCTCATCATCGAAATACAGTTGTTTTCTCTTGAAATATTCCTCATTATCGATAAAGTATACCTGCATTCTTTCGTTTGGTAAAGAAGCAACTTTAATTAATAAAGGCTGGTCAAGGTCGTTGATGATGATGTTCATCCCTGATAGACGAATCACTTCGTGAAGCTGAAATTTACGCTCGCTGATCATTCCAAATCTTGGCATGAAAACACGAACATCGTTTCCGTCATTATACATTCTCAAGGCCATCTTATTCACCATCGTAGCCATGTTACTGTCTTCTTGGTACGGAAATAGCTCGGAAGTGACGTATAGAATTTTCTGGTTCGGCATAATAATCTTTCTCTAGTAGTAATTAAGATGGTTAATTTTACAAAAATACAACTTTTTCCAGTAATACATTTTAATTAACATTTTTTAATAATTTTGCTCAAATTTCAGAATATGGAAATTCTCCGCAATCGCCAGAGTCTCAGCGATTATATTGCAGCAATAAAAAAAGAAGGTAAAAAGATTGGTTTTGCCCCAACAATGGGAGCTTTACACGATGGACACATGTCCTTATACAAAGAAGCACGAAAGGATAATGACATCGTAATTTCGTCTGTGTTTGTAAACCCAACACAGTTTAATAATCCTGATGATCTGAAGAAATATCCCCGTACTGAAGAAAATGACATTGCAATGCTCGAAAAAGTAGGTGTAGATGCTGTTTATATTCCAGGTACTGAAGATATATATCCAGAAAAAGCAGAAAGCAAACATTATGATTTTGGTGGTATTGAAAATGAAATGGAAGGAAAATTCCGTCCGGGTCATTTTGATGGTGTCGGGACTGTAGTTTCAGAGTTATTCCGCCAGGTACAACCTGACAATGCTTATTTTGGGGAGAAAGATTATCAGCAGCTGGCTATTATTAAAAAGCTTGTTGAAATAGAAAAATTCCCGATTAACATTCATGGTGTCTCTATTTACAGAGCAGAAAACGGTTTGGCCTTAAGCTCCAGAAATGCTCGTTTATCTGAAGATGAAAGAAACGGAGCTACACTTATTTACAAAACCTTAGTAAAGGTTAATGAATGGTTCCGGGTGATAAGTATTCCGGAAATAAAAAAACGGGTTGAAGAAATTTTTGAACAATCGGACTACGAATTAGAATATTTTCTGATTGCAGATGAAGAAACGCTCAAGGAAACTGACTTTTTCTACAAGGATAAGAGCTACAGAGCATTTATTGTTGTATTTGTAGGTGAGGTGAGGTTAATTGATAATATGCATCTGGATTAACCATGGAAATAAGACTAGCAACACTTCATGATTTGGAATCTCTAACGCTTATTTTTGAAAAATACAGAGATTTTTACAAAAAAACAGCAGATTATGAAACAGCAAAATCTTTTCTTGAAGAAAGAATTTCTCATAATGAATCAGTGATTTACATTGCTGAAGCTGATCAAAAGATCGTAGGCTTTACCCAATTGTACCCATTGTTTTCTTCCACAAGAATGAAAAAACTATGGCTACTGAATGATCTTTATGTAGAAGAGGAATACAGACAAAAAGGTATATCTGTAGCTCTTATTGATAGGGCAAAAGAATTATGCAGAGAAACCGGAGCTTGCCAGCTCTCTCTGGAAACGTCGAAAACAAATAGGGTTGGAAACAATTTATACCCTAAAACCGATTTTCAATTAGATACAGAATCTAATTTTTATTATTGGGCACCATAGTCTAACTATAGATTTATTGTCTCTTACAAGACTTGGAGCCTGTTTAAATTTTGATTCAAAAAAATCTTAGACTTCGATAGTTCATCAGGCTCACTATAAACTCAGCTCAGTCTGACACTCCTAAAAGAAAGGTATTTTGGACAAGCAATGTCACTCTGAGCCTGTCGAAGAGTGTTAGTAATAAAATTTAAACAAGAGCTTATAAAAACATAAAAAATGGTCAGAAAAAATCTGACCATTTTTTATTTTCTTGCTTTAGCTTTACCCCTTCTTACTACCAAATTTGTTAAACTTATAACTAAGTGTAAACATTACATATCTTTTCAGAATAAGGTCTTCACGATCCTCAATATAAGTATCTGTAATCACTCTTTTCACACTCTGATTCTGATTCAGTACATCATATACCATTACCTTGGCAGTCATTTGCTTCTTAAGGAAAGTATAGCCCAAACTGGCATTCCAGAAATAGAAATCTCTTTTGAAGCCCGGAGCAATATTAGTATTGGTTGTATATGTAAAATTATTCTCTATTGTAAAATCCTGATTCTTTCCGAAATAATTGATAGACTGCAGGCTGAAAACATTGCTTGTCGTGTGCGATTGATCCAATACATAGTTTTTGTAATCTGTCTGGTTATAGCTTAGGGAATAAGACGGTTTTATCGTCATTCTATCTTTAATTTCATATGTCAAATTAATTCCCGGAGTTACTGAGTAAGCTGCACTTGTATATCTGTCACCATCAACAAAACCATTAGTAAATCGATGATTAAAAGTTACTCTTGGACCAATTGTTAGTTTATTATCTTTCCATTTATAGGTTTTGGTATATCCTGATCCGAAGTAAATGCTTTTATTTCCACTTACATTAATATAGGTAATCTCCTGGCCCCCTGTTTCTTTATTAAAATGACGGTTATTGGTAACATCATTGTCCTGATAATTGAAACTAAAGTTGAAATATAGATTTGTATTTTTTAGCTGATTATATTTGCTATAATACATATTTCCATAAAACCTCCAGGTGTTTTTCAGATCAGGATTTCCTTTATAGGAAATCAATGGGTTAGATCTGTCCTCATATGGAGTCAGCTGCATTGCTGAAGGAATATCATAATTACTTCCTACAAATACCGATATATTTTTCCCATCCTTGTTACTCCATGCATTAAGGTTGAATTCCGGAAGGGCAAAATTTTTATTCAGCTTATAATCCTGTCCGTTATAGCGGGCATTAACATCCATCTGCGTGACATTAAGGTTGGCAGATGCCCATAGATTAATGTTTTTCTTATTCAGCTCATAGCCAACTCTGGGTACAAATGCATTATTCTGTTGGCGCATCATATTAGATAAATCAACATTAAATTTGGAATAATCTCCTGTTGCCGAATTAAAGTCGTTTACATCCCTGCTATTTCTGTTGTAAGAGGTATTATAACCCATACTTACAGATACCTTTGCTGAATCAGAGATTGGTTCAGCATAGTCTGCACTAACATCATAACGGTTATTAAGAGCTTTACTATATGACCTTTGGTTTCTGATATCATTTTTGCCAGGCTCCTGATCGAAAAGTGTTTCAGATTTAATCAGATTATCATTCACCGATTCTCCGGCACTACCGGACATACTAAAGCTTACACGTCTTCCCTTTTCATTTAATTTTTTTGAAAAATAAATTCGGGATTGACCTGAATTATTTCTGGAATCGTTTTTATTATAAGAATTATTCTCATTTAGCAATGTACCATCCCTAAAGGTAGAAGATGCGCCTGTATTAATGTTTGTTCCGTTATTGGTAAGAAATGAGTTGGATAAATAAAAATTGGTATTCTTATCCAGTTTTATTCTGAAGCTGTTTTCCAGACTATACTGACTGCTATCATTTTCACCAGAATTTTCAGACTTAGTTCTTAGTGCATAATCTGTCAACAAGGTTGTTCTATCCGAAATTGAGCGGGTTTCACGATTGTTTTTAGAATACAACATACTCAATCCATTAAGACTTGCATCCTTACCCAATTCATCAGAATAGTTAACTCCAACCATTGTAGAGCGTAGAATACCACCACCATTGTCCCCTGAAGAAACCATAATTCTGTTACCTTCCTGAACATAAGTATTCCCCTGAATTAAATTAGCATTTCTTCCATATCCCATACTTTCGTACACCTCATCGCTTTTAAAACCGGAAACATTAATATTATTGGAAGATGCTAAAAGACTGATTTTTGTGTTCTTCTTAAAATAACTGAGTATAGCACTTCCTTCATAGCGTTTGTCGGATCCGTAACCTGCATAAGCCCTTGCCATAAAGCCTTTATTTTTCTTCTCGTCTATGGTAAGGTTTACGCTCATATTATTAGACTTTCCTTTCTCTCCTTTTACCCGTTCTTCTTCCGTTTTACTAGTCGTTACCTGAATTTTCTTGATTAAATCTGCGGGCAGATTTTTAAGTGCAATTTTACCATCTTTATCAAAGAAGGGCTTTCCATTTACCAATATCTGGTCTACTTCTTTGCCATTAGCTGTAATTTTACCATCATTGCTAATTTCAAATCCGGGTAAAGACTTAATCAATTCTTCTACCTTCCCGTCCGGTTTTACTTTGAAAGAAGCTGCATTAAACTCCAGTGTGTCTTTTTTTACTTTCACTGGCGGAGCCCCTTTTATTTCTACTCCGGCAATATTTTTAGAAACCTCTGTAATTAATTTGATAACATCAAGCTTTTGTGAGCTTTCAAGTTTATCATATGTTTTACTATACTCTTTTTGTTGCTCAGCATTTACTTTAAACAGGACTGGTTCCTGTATTTTATCAAATTTCAGACTGAAGTTTCCTTCTTTTCCGGAATTGGTATAGTTGATAATTGATGAATCTTTTTGTTTTAGTAAATAGACGGTAGCATCTTCAATCGGTTTACCGTTCTGGTCTACTATTTTACCTGTAAGATTTAGTGATTGTCCATAGTGTAAAATCCCTATAAGCAGGATAAAGAGTAGAAATAATTTTCTCATATTCAGGTGTTAATTAGTTTGCGAGGCGAAAATAGAATAAAAAAAAACTAACTCCCAAGCATGGGAGTTAGTTTTAATACTTTTTAACTATTTTTATAGTGATTTACGATTGTAAGTATCTTGAATAAGCATAACCTTGTTCGCCATCCTTAGTTCTTACCAACCACCATTCGCCGTTAGTCTGCTCTACCAGAGTTACCAATTCTCCTTTAGCCGCTTTACCAACGATGTTACCTTCAGTACTTGGAGTCTCGCGGATATTAAGGTTAGTAGACTCTGTATTTACCGTAAGGTTTGTACCTGCAGGAAGACCTGACACCTGTACATCTACATTAATATCTGAAGCTGTAAAGTTAGGATCTATTACTCCTAAAGCATTCCAAACAGCATCTTTAGCTGCAGAATTGGAAGCACTACCGGATACATAAAGGATTCCATCCTGTTCTTGTACTTGTAAGTTGCCAATACCTGCACCTTGTGCAGCTGTAATTACACTTGCATATTTATCTTGAAGTTCGCTCATCTTTTGTTATTTTACGATATAGTTATAATTTACTTTACCCACTTTTAATGCATCGATAGACTGCTTGATTTTCTTAGCATCTTCTTTGGTTACATCACCACTAACGGTAAGTTCTCCATTTACTACCTCAGCTTTTACTTTTGGGAAATCTTTCAAAGCATCTTTTACTTTCAGAAGATTTTCAGGAGCAGAAGCAACTTTTGTTTCTACTTGTACAGGAGCCTCGACTGTAGACATATCCATTACGTCTTTTATACCTTCGATAGCTTTAAGAGATGCAAGCATTTGATCTTTGGCCGCTGCATCTTTAAAAGTACCGGACAGGTGAGCTACACCATCTTTCACTTCTACTTTAGCCTGAGGATCTGCTGCAACTACAGCTGTAGCTTTAGTCTGCAAATCAGCATCGTTATTTTTCTTTTTACAAGATACTGCTACAGTAGACACTAGAATAGCCAATGCAGCTGTTGTCAAAATTTTTTTCATGTGTTGGATTAATTTAATAGTTTATAATAAAAAACCTTGTGAACGTAAATTTATTAAATAAAATTATGCTCACAAGGTTTTATTCTGTTAAAAAAAATTAAAATTACTTTTTAGCCGTAAAATAATAGGCTAACATTTTGTAATATAATTTTGCAGATAAGAAAGCTGTTGGCTTCGCCATTGGACTATCCATAAGCTCTACGATATCGAAAGCTACAACATTGCACTTCTCGAAAACTTTTTTCAATAGTTCTAATGTAGGATACCATGCCAAGCCTCCTGGCTCTGGTGTTCCGGTAGAAGGTGCAATAGACGGATCAAAAGCATCCAGGTCTATTGTGATATATACATTACCCGATACTTTTGCTAAAACATCATCTATCCAGTTTGGGTTTGTTGCAATTTCATGGGCCCAGAAACATTGTCCTTTTGGTACATACTCCATTTCCTCAACATCCATAGAACGAATACCTACCTGTACCAGATTGTGTTTTTGACTCGCTTCAAAAACCGCACAAGCGTGATTCGAAGTAGATCCATGAAAATCAGGTCTTAAATCTGTGTGAGCATCCAATTGAAGAACCGTAAGGTTATCATACTTCTCTCCTACTGCACGGATAGAACCTATAGATACAGAATGTTCACCTCCGAAAAGCGTAAACAATTTATCTTCGTTACCCAATAGTTCTTTGGTTTTCTGATAAACAGCCTCAGTCATTGCTTCTGGTGTTGAGTTTTCAGAAATTTCTCCTGCCATGTATACACCATTCAGGTAAGGCTCAGTTCCCGTTTCAATATCATAAAGCTCCATATTTTCCGAAGCATCAAGAAAAAGTGCAGGACCTTTATCAGCTCCTTTCCCCCATGTTGAAGTTCCATCGTAAGGAACAGTTACCAACATTACTTTTGAATTTTCCAGTGTTGCATTCTCTTCAGGAATTCCTGCGTATGTTCTCATATTTTTATTAAAAATTGAAATATTATTCCACAAATATAATTAGAAATAGAACTGGAAAAAAAAATTGACAATTACATTTTGATAATTTAAAATAATTTTTAATTTTGTTAAAAATATATTTAACTTTATTAAAATTAAAAGACATAAAATGAAACTCCCTGTTGTATGCCCTAGTTGTGAATCGACCCTGATTGTAAGTCAAATGAAGTGTACGAATTGTGACACTACCGTAAATGGCAATTATGAACTTCCCCTGTATCTTCAACTTGGTCGTGAGGAACAACAGTTTATTCTGGATTTTTTTCTATCCAGCGGAAGTATAAAAGAGATGAGCAAACAGGCTAATCTTTCTTATCCAACAATGCGAAATAAAATGGATGATCTTATTGAGAAGATCAATAAGCTAAAGAAAACACTATCCTAAGTTTGTAATAATCTACATACAATCAAATCGACTGACCTAACACTCTCAAAAAACAAAATATTAACCCATGAAAAATATCCCTGTAAAGATTGGTTGGGAAACTATTATACTTATAGCTGTACCCTTACTATTTCCGCTCTATTCCGTTTTCACAGACAAAGATTATATTCCTCTTACGATTCTGATACCTGCAATAATATTTGTATCCATCCTGATTATGGGAATAAGCTACCGGATTATCGGAAACGAACTTATCATCCGCAATAGTATTTTCGGAAGTACCAGAATACCTATTTCGGATATTAGGAACGTCAAAAGAACTAAAAATCCTATTTCATCTCCTGCACCTTCAATATTCGGAAGAATCGAAATTATTTATAAAAATGGCAGTATCATTATTTCACCAAAGGATTTTGATCTGTTCAAAAATGAATTACTAAAAATAAACCCCAATATCACTTTTTAAACTATGAACTGGAAAACGCTATTTAACCCATTTGAAAATTATTCTGAAAAAGCTCTATTAATATATGGAATCATCTTTCTATGTATCAATATATATTTTCAACAATTATATGGTATAAAGATGCAAAGCATTTTTAATGAAAAAGAAACTTTAAAAGTTTATACATTCCAAAGCATTATCTTTAATACTCTTATCTGTAATCTTGTTGGTATAATAACATTATTGATCTTAGGGAAATTCATTAATAAAAACACCCGAGTTATAGACGTTGTAAATACAATCTTAATTTCACAAATACCATATATTTTAGTCATCCCACTAACCCAACTTTCTTTTATACATAACGCTTCAAACAATGTTATTAAAACTGTTGGTAAAATTCCAAAACAAATTCCTCCTTTGGGAGATTTAATCATTATTACATTCTTTGGAACCTTCCTTCTGTCAATTATTATATACTCTTATATTTTGCTTTTCAAAGGCTTTAAAACAGCTTGCAATATGAAAAAAAGACTTCATGTTATTCTTTTTATCATATCTGTTATTCTTTTCACTTTAATCTATAGCACATCATATTATGAAAACTAAATTATCTATTATGTTACTTTTGCTTTGCCAAATAGTCTTTTCCCAAGATTTAGAAAAAACCGCAAGCGACTTTGTTAATAACCTTTTTACTAAAAGATATACTGAAAGCATAAAACTTGAAGATGATGAAGTAAAAGACAAAATGACGGAAGCTGTTCTTGAAATGGTAAATGGACAACTAAGTGGTATGTTCGGAGATTACAAAAAAGTAATTTCTACAGAAAAAACCGTAGAAGATGGTATTCCAATGATATTAGTATATACCGAATTTTCCAAACAGAATGTAAATTTCAAAGTTCCTTTTTCAAAGAATAATAAAGTTCTGGGGATATTTAAAGGCCCGGATAAAGAAGAACCATTAAAAATTAATCGCCCACAGACCCCAAAACCTCCCTATAGTTATAATACAGAAGAAGTAACGATTACAAACCCAATAGATAAGAATCTTTTAGCGGGAACTCTTACTACACCTCAGAACTATAACAAAAATATTCCGGTATATGTACTTATAACCGGATCTGGGCAACAGGACAGGGATAGTGAATTTTACGATCATAAACCTTTTGCTGTCATTGCCAATTATTTAGGAAATAACAATATTGCAACTTTAAGAATGGATGATCGGGGAATAGGAAAATCTAGCCCTGGGAAAAGTACTGATACAACAGAAAATTATGCCACAGATATTATGGCAGCGGTTAATTTTCTTGCACAAAAAGGATTTTCTAATATTGGTTTAATAGGCCATAGTGAAGGCGGGGCAATTGCTCCAATCGTTGCAGCCAAAAGTAAAAACATTAAAAACATTATACTTCTTGCAGGTCCCGGTCTACCAGGAAATGAATTATTAACATTACAAAATAAGCGTATCGATGAAGTATATGGAGCTACTCCCGAGCAAATAGAAGATGATATTAAGGTGAAAAGTTTTTTCTTCAAATTTGTAAGGGAATATAAAGGCCATAATTTTTCCAAAGATGCACATGAGGAATTAGAAAAGTTTTTTGCTCAAAATACAACTAAAATCCCGGCGAAAGCTCAAGTACAATTATCTGAAATTCTAATTAATTCTATGGTTCCATGGATGATTTCATTTCTGAAATCAACTCCTGAGCAATACCTTATAAAAGTAAAAATTCCTGTACTTGCTCTAAATGGGAGCTTGGATCTTCAGATAACCCCAGAAGAGAATTTAAAGGCTATAAAAAATGCGTTGACAAAAGCCGGAAATAAGGATTTTGAAGTTTTAGAAATCCCCGGACTCAATCATCTTTTTCAGACAGCTAAAACCGGAAGCCCTAAAGAATATGAAGAAATAGAAGAAACCTTTTCTCCAAAAGCTTTGGAGATTATGAAAAACTGGATACAGAAACATCAAAAATAAACTTATAATTTAGGTTGCTTCATTACTTTAATAATCTCTTAAATAATATATAGAACCTCATTTACAGAAAGTCTTAACTTTGCAAAAAAACTTTTATGCCTTTAAAAGCAGTACTTTTTGATATGGATGGTGTTATTGTAGATACTGAACCATTACATCGAAAAGCTTATTTCAAAATGTTTGATGAATTCGGAATTAATGTGAGTGAGGAGCTTTTCACTTCCTTTACCGGAAAAACGACACTGAGTGTTTGCCAGGAACTTATCTCTCTTTTCAATCTGAATCACACGCCACAAGAGCTCGCTGATAAAAAAAGGATAAACTTTAAGTATCTTTTTGATAACGATCCTGATTTTGATCTTATTCCCGGAGTCAGAAATCTTATTGAAAATTACCATCAAAATGGTATAAAAATGATATTAGCCTCCTCAGCCAGTATGAATACTATTAACTGGGTATTTGAAAGATTTGATCTGGAGAAATATTTTGCAGGAAAAATTAGTGGTGCCGATCTGAAACAATCTAAACCTCATCCGGAAATCTTTGAACTGGCAGCCGAAATGTCGGGTGAAGATAAAAACAGCTGTATTGTTATAGAAGATTCCACTAACGGAATACAAGCCGCCTATTCTGCTGATATTTTCTGTGTAGCTTATAAGAGTATACATTCAGAAAATCAAAAGTATGACAAAGCTCAAAAGATTATTTCGGACTATAACGAAATTCTCTATGAAACATCTACAGAATGGTTTAAATAAAAAAAGCTGCCAATTGGCAGCTTTCTTATTTAGTATCCTAATAGTCGTAAAACATCATCAGGTGTTTGTTCTTCACGGAAAACTGAATATGTATAATTTCCGTTCTCGTCTTTATCAATCAGCACATGTTTAGGCTGCGGCATCAGACAGTGGTGAACTCCACCGTACCCACTAATCGTTTCCTGATATGCTCCTGTATTAAAGAAACCAATATATAGAGGTTTCGTATCTGTAAATACAGGCAGGTAAATAGCATTGGTATGCTGTTCTGAATTATAATAATCGTCGGAATCACAAGTAAGTCCTCCTAAGAAAACTCTCTCATAAGTATCATCCCAACGGTTAAGTGGTAACATAATAAAGTGTCTGGAGATCGCCCATGTATCTGGGAGCGTAGTCATAAATGAACTATCAATCATATTCCATTTCTCTCTATCATTCTGACGCTTCTGGCTAATGATCTGATAAAGATTACCTCCACTTTCACCAACAGTAAATGACCCGAACTCTGTATAGATATTTGGTTCTTCTACACCTTCCTCTTCACAGAATTTTTTAATCTGCAATACGATTTCGTTTACCATATATTCGTAATCGTAATCGAAATTTAGAGAAGTCTTGATTGGGAAACCTCCTCCAATATTCAGAGAATCTACTTCCGGTGCAATTTTTTTCAGACGAGCATACACACGAAGACATTTGAACAATTCATTCCAGTAATAAGAAGTATCTTTAATACCCGTATTAATGAAGAAATGCAACATCTTCAGTCTAGCATTAGGGTGTTCCGCAATTTTCTGGCTGTAATACGGAATAATATCTTTATACCCAATACCTAAACGTGAAGTATAGAATTCAAATTTTGGTTCTTCCTCGGAAGCAATACGAATTCCAATATTGAAAGTAGTATCTATACTTTCAGTTAGTTTATCCAATTCACGGTAGTTATCCAGAATCGGAGTAATATTTTCAAATCCTGAGTTAATCAGATCTGCAATTTTCACCAGATAATCATCTGTCTTAAATCCATTGCAGATTACTTCAACATTTTCCTTTACTTTTCCTTTTTCATAAAGTCTTTTAACGATATCTATATCGTAAGCTGAGGAAGTTTCAATGCTGATGTCATTTTTTAATGCTTCTTCTAATACGAAGGCAAAATGACTGGATTTCGTACAATAACAGTAACGGTACTTGTTTTTATATTCATGGGTTTCTATGGCTTCTGCAAACCATTTTTTTGCCCGCTGAATATTTTCAGAGATTTTAGGAAGATAATTAAACTTCAAAGGTGTCCCGAATTTTTCCACCAATTCCATTAAAGGAATTCCGTGAAATTTAAGTTGGTGATTATCCACCTGAAACTCTTCTTGCGGGAAATACAAGGTCTGATCTATAAGTTCAGAATACTTTATTTTCATTCTTTACAATGGGGGTTTAAATAACATAAAATAAAATCGATTTTTCGAGCGACAAAATTGCTAAAAATTAATGGATTTTGAAAGCAGTTTTTTTGAATAGGGAGTTAAAGATTTAGAAGTATGAAAAAAACAAAAAAGAGAAGATGCAAATTCTTCTCTTTTAATCGGTATTTATTTTGTAATGTATTATTTACCAATAAATAGCAATATTGCTCCGTCACTGTAAGAACACGTAAAAGTATCTTCCACAGCAAAGTTACGGGTTCCTATTCTGCCTGTCATATTTAATTCTTCACCAAAGAGAGGCCAGTTAAGCCCTTTTGTTATTACATTCTCCGCAACAGGATAAGGTACCAGTGAAACAATTTTCCCTAATACATTCTGAGCTTCGAATTCATTCGGAATAAAGAAATACTTTGAATATTCATCGTAAAAGGTAATCTCCATTTTATTTCTGAATAAATATGCTACTGTAAGATTTCCAAGGTAGTGATCCTGCTCTCCACCACTTCCACCATAAACATCTACCTCATAAAAACCTTTTTCAAGAATTATTTCTAGAGCTTTGTGAAAATCAGTTTTATTCTGATCCGGTGTATGGATTAGTTTTTCAGAAACGATTTTTTCGTTCTCTTCGTAGGAATCGAAATCCCCAGAAATAAAATCTAACTGATCTAAAGGAAAATTCTTTTCTCTTAAATAATGAAATGCACCATCTGTACATGCAACAAGATCATAATTTCTAATTTCCGGAATATTCTTTGGAGGTTCTCCATTTATGAAGAGTAATGCTTTCATTTACAAATAAAAATTATCTAAGCTTAGTTTTTCAGTTCCAATTATCTTGCATTAGGATTCCAGTATTCCTCCTGCTCGTTATCCAACATGGAAGCATAACGTGCCATAACAAATAAATAATCGGATAAGCGGTTAAGATATTTAATAAGTTCCGGGCGAACTTCTTCGGTTTCATTTAGAAACACCATTCCACGTTCTGCACGTCTGCAGATTGTTCTGGCAGCATGAAGAAATGTGGCAGCTTTTCCACCACCAGGTAAAATAAAAAATTGTAGCGGCTCCAGACTTTCATCCATCTTATCCATCCAAACTTCCAGTTTACTGATATCTTCTTCTTTTATTGTCACAGGTAAGCGAGACTTTCCATTTGCCAGATATACTTTATCTATCGGTGTTGCAGCTTCGGAACCTAAAGTAAAAAGATCATATTGGATTTCTGCAAGCTGTTTCAAACAGTCGCTATCATCAATATGGCTTTTAGCTATTCCGATAAAAGCATTCAGTTCATCTATAGTACCATAAGCATCTACTCTTGCACTGGCTTTGGAAACACGAGTACCTCCATATAGAGCTGTTTCTCCTTTATCTCCTGTTTTCGTATATATTTTAAAAGTCATATTGGTGTTTATTTTTAGCTGGTTAAAATTAATTTATAATCTACTCTACTTGCAAATCTTTTATTCAATACAGATAGTACTAAATCTCCAACCTCAAGGCGCTTACATTTAATGCTGAAAATATTTCTATACATTCTCTTAATACTCACAGAGAACAAAGAAAATATTTTCATAATAATCCGTAATGGTAATTTTAATATTTCATGTAATGGATTAAGCTCTGGAAAGTAATCTTCATAAGTAAGCCCTTCTAATGTTAAATTGAATCTTTTCTCATATTCTTCCAGAAAAAAATCCCAATCCAATTCATAGATACCATAATCCAGATAATATGCATCCGAAAGTTTTGTTTTACCTTTTCTTCTATACCCTAAGTCTTCACTCAATTGTTTTACAGCAAGAATAGCACTTTTAACATCCGAATATTTTGCACAAATAGTTTCCATTCCCTTTACCTTAAGATAACAATAATAACAAATTCACTTTAATAATTTACTCTTTATAAGTCTTTACTAATCGGTCTAGATTAAGGCTTCTTGCAGAAGCATCAAAAATTTCTTTGTAAACACCTTCTTGTTCATAGAGTTGTTCATGAGTTCCACTTTCAACAACGCGGCCTTTTTTCATTACATAAATTTTATCTGAATCCAGGATCTGTGATAATGAATGGGAAATAATAATTACTGTTCTGTTTTCTTTTATAGCATCAAGACTATTTTTAATCTGTTCAGTTGCAATTGCATCAAGACTTGCAGTAGGCTCATCCAGAAAAATAATGGGTGGATCTTTCAGAAATAATCTTGCTATCGCAATTCTTTGTTGCTGTCCTCCGCTTAGTTGTGTAGCATCGTGCTGATAGCTTTCCGGCAGATCCAGAATCTGATCATGGAGATAAGCTTTTTTTGCAGCCTCTTCTATTTGTTCAAAAGATGCATTCATATCACCATACCGGATATTATCTTCTATTGTTCCCTTAAAAATATGATTCTTCTGTAAAACTAATCCTATATGACTTCTTAGGAACTCATTTTCATAGTCATTTAAATTCTTTCCGTCTAAAAGTATTTCTCCTTTGTTAGGTAAATAAAATTTACACAGAAGATTGATTACAGTGCTCTTTCCAGCTCCGCTTAGTCCGACTAAAGCAGTTGTTTTACCAGCTTCAATCTTCATATTAATATCGTATAAAGCACGGGTTCCGTTTGGATAGGAAAAGTCTACATTCTGTAAAACGAAAGTTCCTTTTATCTTTATATCTTCTATACTACCATTAGGTTCCGTTTCATCATCAGCATTTAATATTTCAAAGTAACCTTCAGCATAAATAAGAGCATCATTCATTTCATCATAAATACGATGAAGCTGGCGGATAGGTGCTGATACATTATTAAAAAGCATAATATGCAGCATAATGGCACCTATTGTCATTTTCTGATCCAGAACAAGGTAAACTGTCAAAAGAATAATAAGTACAACCCCTATCTGCTCTAAAAAGGTTTTGAGTCCATCATAAAAGAAATTGGTACGGCGTGTGTACATCTGGCTGTCCATAAGCTGCATCTGGAGATCAAACTGCTTTTTCCCTTCAAATTTTTCACGAACAAAACTTTTAATAACCATAATGGAATTAATCAGATTGAGCAGCCCATTCGTTTTTTGCTCGCGCTGAGTACGCAGCTGCCTTCGGACACCTTGTAATTTCTTGGCCTGCAAAACACTTACATAGAAATAAATGGGTATAATAACAGTCGATACTAGACCTACATACACATTTTGCATGTACATGATGATTAACGCTATAATAGCATTGGAAAATAGAGGCAGAATATCGATAAAGAAATTCTGAACTAAACGCGTTAAACTCTCAATTCCGCGATCAATGCGAATTTGCAATTTTCCACTTTCATGATTTTCGTCGTTATAGTAAGCTATTCTATAGGTTAAAATCTTATCAATAGCTGCCTGAGCCAGATCACTACTAACATTTATTCGGATCTTCTCCCCATAAAACTTTTGTCCAAACTGAATAAAGATATTGGCAAGTTCCTTTCCTAAAAGGATCACACTAATAACAACCAAAACATGAATTCCTTCCTGCATTGGATGGGCAAGGTGCGTTAGTTTGGAAACCTCATCTACTGTATACTTAAGAACAACGGGATTCACCTGAGCTGCTAAAGCACCCAAAAAGGTAAGAATTAACGTCCCATATATCATCAACCTATATGGCTTGATAAATGGGCGCAATTGTTGGTAAATGTGGATAAGATTGAGTGTCCTTGTGAATTTCTTTGCCATAAAATCTTCTAAGCCACTCGAAGATACGGATTAAAACTTTTCGAATCTAAAGTTTTCTCCAAGATATGCCTGACGTACTTCAGGGTCATTTGCAAGATCCTCCGGAATACCTTCTTTCAGGATTTTTCCCTCAAACATAATATAGGTTTTATGGGTAATAGCAAGAGTTTGCTGTACATTGTGGTCAGTGATCAGAATACCAATATTTTTATCCACCAAAGAACGTACAATCTTCTGAATATCTTCTACTGCAATGGGGTCTACCCCTGCAAAAGGCTCATCTAATAGAATAAAGCTTGGATTTGTGGCCAAACATCGTGCAATTTCGGTTCTACGTCGTTCCCCACCTGATAATAAATCACCTCGGTTTTTACGAACATGCTCCAAAGAAAACTCTTCAATTAGTTCATTGCATTTCTTTTTCTGCTCCTGCTTGGATAGTTTAGTCAGCTGCAATACCCCCATAATATTATCTTCGACAGATAACTTTCTGAAGATTGAAGCTTCCTGAGCCAGATAGCCAATTCCTTTCTGAGCTCTACGGTACATAGCATCTGAAGTAATTTCATGGTCGTCCAGCCATATTTTTCCGGAAGTGGGCTTTACCAAACCTACAATCATGTAAAAAGATGTTGTTTTACCTGCACCATTTGGACCTAACAATCCAACAATCTCTCCTTGTCGAACTTCCACAGACACTCCCTTTACTACTTTTTTGGGACCATATTCTTTAATCAGATTTTCTCCGCGTAGAATCATTTGCTATAATTAATTGAACAAAGATAGAGAAAATTGTGATGTTGTCTGTTTGTGAATTCGAGTAATCCTGATTTTATCTCCACTCAGGATAATCTTTATAAAAATGTGGATAAAAAAAACAGACTAAAAGTCTGCTTTTTATTTTCTATTTATCTTTTACTAAATTTTTCAGATAGGCTCCATAACCACTCTTTCCATATTTCTGAGCAGTCTCCAGAAGTTTTTCTTCATTAATAAATCCATTGTGAAAAGCAATTTCTTCAATGCATCCTATTTTAAAGCCCTGACGCTTTTCAATAACACTTACAAATTCTGACGCTTCATGCAAAGAATCGAATGTACCGGTATCCAGCCATGCCGTTCCCCTGTCTAGCACACCGACTTCTAATTTACCTTGTTGTAAATAGATATTATTAACATCTGTAATTTCCAGCTCTCCACGTGGAGAAGGCTTTATATTTTTAGCTATCTCTACAACATTATTGTCATAAAAATATAAGCCGGGTACTGCATAGTTAGATTTAGGTTTCAAGGGCTTTTCCTCAATAGACAAAGCTTTGAAATTATCATCAAACTCAACAACACCATAACGCTCTGGATCTGCCACATGGTATGCAAATACAACACCTCCATCCGGATTGGTTTTATGTTTTAGCATTCTTCCCATTCCATTTCCATAGAAAATGTTATCTCCCAACACTAAAGCGGCAGCATCGTTTCCAATAAACTGCTCACCCAAAACAAATGCCTGGGCTAATCCATCCGGGCTAGGCTGTACCACATATTCGATATTACACCCGATTTGTGATCCGTCTCCTAAGAGCTTTACAAATCCTGCCTGATCGTGTGGAGTTGTAATGATTAGTATATCTTTAATACCCGCTAAAAGCAGTGTTGATAAAGGATAATAAATCATTGGTTTATCATAAACAGGCATTAGCTGTTTACTTACGGCAATCGTCAATGGATATAATCGTGTTCCGGATCCTCCGGCTAGAATAATTCCTTTCATCTAATCTCAGATTTTGTGGATTTGCTTTCTTTTTCTATACCTATGAATATTGATTTTCATAGTATTTTTGGTAATCTCCGGATGTTACATTTTCTAACCACTCCTTATTATCCAAATACCAATCAATTGTTTTAGATAATCCTTCCTCAAATGTAACTGAAGGCTCCCATCCTAAATCCTGATTAAGTTTTGTTGCATCAATTGCATAACGTTTATCGTGACCTGGACGATCTTTAACAAATGTGATAAGTTTTTCAGAATGCCCTTCCGGTTTACCTAATTTAGCATCCAATTGCTTTATAAGTTCTTTCACCAGATCAATATTCTGCCACTCGTTAAAACCTCCTATATTATAAGTTTCTCCGGTTTTTGCTTCATTAAATATCTGATGAATTGCTCTGGCATGATCTATTACATATAACCAATCTCTTGTATATTTTCCATCTCCGTAAATTGGCAATGGCTTTTCATTTAAAATATTAGAAATACACAGTGGAATCAACTTCTCGGGGAAGTGGTTTGGTCCATAATTATTGGAACAGTTAGAAACTATAAATGGCATTCCATAAGTATTGCCATAAGCTCTTACCAAATGATCTGATGCTGCTTTTGAAGCTGAATAAGGTGACTGAGGATCATAAGCCGTTGTTTCTAAAAAGAAACCAGTTTCACCTAAACTTCCATACACTTCGTCTGTAGAAACATGATAAAAAAGATTTATTCGTGGTTCATCCGGAAACCTGCCATGTGTGTGTTCAGGATTTAATGTCCAGAATTCACGACACAAATTCAGTAAGTTTGCTGTTCCTATAACATTTGTATTGATAAATGCATTCGGATCTGTAATACTTCTGTCTACATGACTTTCTGCTGCCAAATGTACTACAGCATCCGGACTATATTTTTCAAAAACCCTTCTTAATTCTTCAGGCTTTGTAATATCCGCTTTTTCGAAAACATAATTAGGAGAGTTTTCAATATCTTTCAGATTTTCAAGATTTCCTGCATATGTTAATGCATCCAAATTGATAATTGTAATCTCAGGATTTTTTTTTACAAATTCTCTTACAACATGAGAACCTATAAAACCCGCTCCTCCGGTGATAATAATATGCTTCATGGTATATTTAGTAATTTTTGTCTTTGAAAGTTGGAGCATTCTGATCTTTTTCTGACAATATCATGTCTACCTCTGCAATTTTCCAGTCAATATTAAGATCAGAATCATTGAATTTAACACTTCCTTCAGATTCTTTGTTATAAAAATTATCACATTTATAGGAAAAAACTGCAGTTTCACTTAGTACCACAAAACCATGGGCAAAACCTCTGGGTACATAAAACTGTAATTTATTTTCTGCAGAAAGCTCCATTCCATACCATTTCCCGAATGTTTCCGAGTTCTCCCGCAGATCTACCGCAACATCCCAAACTCTTCCTTCAAGACACGATACTAATTTTGCCTGAGCATGTTCACCTTTTTGTAAATGTAAACCTCTTAATACTCCATATGAGGATTTTGAAATATTATCCTGAACAAAATGACCGTTTAAACCAGTTAATTCTTCAAATTTGTTTTCGTTATATTTTTCAAAAAAATATCCTCTTTCATCTTCGAAAACAGTAGGTTCAATAATATAACAATCCTTCAAAGGAGTTTTTACTAATTTCATAATTATTTATTAGCCTCCTGCTTTTTAAGTTCTTGTTCGTAAACTGCTTTTTTCAAAGCAGTGCTTGAAAAACGATGATCTCTTTTATTATAATATATTTCTATCCCTTTTTGCTCACAGTAATCTTTTCCGGTAAAGTTTGTATCCCTGTAGTCGTCTCCTATAATACGTACATCTATGACAAAGGACTTTAAGATGTCTAATAAGTCTTCCTCTGTATTATATGGGATAATTTCATCTACTGAACGACATGCTTTTAGCTGAATATAACGTTCCACAATGCTTTGTGTAGGTTTATTTTTATTTGGCCTGTCAAGAGTTGGATCTAATTGCAACCCTACTATAAGATAATCACATACAGTTTTAGCTTCCTCCAACATTTTTATATGTCCAGCATGTAATAAATCAAAAGCGGAAAAAGTAATTCCTATTTTTTGTGTTTTCATTTTTATCTATTATTTTGTAAAATGTAATGAGCAAAAGTACATATTAAATTAAGAAAAGCAAATCGATTTTTTTCTCCTTTTACTCCCGATTATTCTATTTATTCTCCTTAATTACGGTTTCCCGTAATTGTAATTAAGAAAAATGATATACTTTTGGAACAACATCGAATCACAATTTATAAAGCTTTTCCAAAATTATAATAAATTAGGAAAAGCTTTTATTATTAAAATTTTGAAATCTACTAAAAGACTGTATTTCTTCTAATTACTTGGTTAGGTTCAACAGTCTTATTTTCTGTAATATAAGCCTCCCCTCCAATATAAGAATTAGGATATATTGACACAAAATTTTCAATTACAACATCATGGTCTATTGTAGTATTTGCATTAATTATAGCATGCTTTCCAATTTTTGTTCCAGCCTGTAAAACAGCATTTGCAAGAATTACAGTTCCTTCTCCAATTTCTATATTATCTGCCAATATAGCGTTAGGATGAACTAATGTAGCAAACTCATGCATTATCCCTAAGGAGATCTTCTTTCTAATCTCATTATTACCTATGCAAATAATCATTTTTGCCTGTGGAAAAATATGTGGATTATAAACATTTTTTTCATCAAATATTTCCAATACTTTCCCACCTAGTTTTACAATGAGATCCTGAATAACTCTGGAATGGCCTCCATTACCATATAAAACAAATTCCTGCATTTCTTAAAGATTATAAGTCTTTATTAGTTTTTGTTTTATTCCAAGATATATTATACTACCTGAAATTATAATTCCTCCTGATAATAAAAACTGATTGTTTAAAGATAATGTTGTTGCCCATATTACAA
The DNA here is from genome assembly GCF_001675285.1 of Elizabethkingia miricola. Taxonomy (GTDB): domain Bacteria; phylum Bacteroidota; class Bacteroidia; order Flavobacteriales; family Weeksellaceae; genus Elizabethkingia; species Elizabethkingia miricola. The sequence goes on along the minus strand of NZ_LSGQ01000007.1, from coordinate 134,443 downwards.
TGCCACCAATAAACAACTGTATCAATCCATAAATTGCAGACACAATCAATTTATCAGTCTTATTTTCATTGGCTAAGTATTGGTATAAATGACTGCGGTGAGCTTTAAAAATGTTTTCCCGCTTAATTAATCTTCTGATGATTGTCCATATTGCATCTAATCCATATACTGTTAAAAACAACAGGTATATAATATTTCCTGTTTTCATAATAAGCTGACCTAAAAGAAACACAATAATAAATGCAATACTTACACTGCCAACATCTCCTGCAAAACATTTGGCCCGCTGTCTGAAATTAAAAAATCCAAAGACAAGTGTAGCAATAATACTATAGTATATTAAATTTTTATCTATAAAATTTATTCTTTGATTGACTATAGCTAATAGAATCAGAACAACTAAGCTATAACACGCTGTAATCCCATTAATCCCATCCATAAAGTTATAAGCATTAATAATTCCGATAGTTAATACCAATGCTATTAAAGGAATAAACCATGCATAAGAAAAAAGTCCTATCTGCATGAACATTAGTATTACACTTACTAAGTGTATTAGTAACCGAATCTTATTAGACAATGTAAATATATCATCCAAAAAACTTATTAAGGCCATTAGAGTAAGTCCCAGTATAAAATATGGGTATTGAAAACCAGAAACTATAAAAAACAACAATGCTCCAAAATAAAAAATAATCCCACCTCCTCTTAAGGTGACCTGAGTATGTGAACTTCTCTCATTAGGTTTATCTATAATATTGAATTTGTCCGCAATTTTAAAGTAGATAAGTTCCAAAATGAAAAGTATAATGAGAATGATCAGATAATCCATTAATCTTTGTTTTTAAATGATTTGATAGTAATTTTCAGTCCTTCTTCTGCAGTATAAGGCAGTTTATCTATTCCCAATACTGTTTTTATTTTTTCATTAGAAATCAGTAAATCGCCTGTTATTTTTTTCAATCGTTTTGTATTTAATGGAATAGGTAATATATCACCTAAAGTTGCAATTCCCTTTACTATAAATTTGGGTAAACTTATGTTTATTACACTTTTTTTCTCGACTTTACTAATAATAGAAATTATTTTTTTGGTAGAGATTGATTCGTCATCAGAAACATGATAGATCCCAGTAACAATTCTTTCTTTCCGTTTTAAAATTATTTCGATAAAAAAAATAAAATTATTTATACTTATAAATGATCTTTTATTATCAAAAGAGGATAAGGGATAAGGAATTCCCTTGCTAACAAATTTATAAAGCAATTTCAAATTTCCTTTATCGCCAGGTCCATGAACCATTGGCGGGCGCAAAATTATAATTTTTTTATCTTCAGGTAGCTTTTGTTCAAGTAACCACTTTTCGGCTTCTCTTTTAGTCTTCCCATAAATTGATTGAGGATTGCAGACACTCTCTTCTGTCAGTGGTGTAACACTTTCATATTCCTCTATTGCTGCTACTGAACTTATATGTATTAATAGTTTTGCTTTTGAGTTTATATATTCAGAATAAATTTCTTTTACTAATTCAAAATTTGCATAATAATAATCTTTTTCTGTAAAAACACCATTATGATCGTGAGCTTTCCCAATCATATTAATGAATACATCATATTGATTATCTATTATTTTCTTCTTCCAATTCTCATCTCGCAAGCTTATTGTTCTTATATCATAATTATTTGAAAGAGTTGATATAAGATTTTTCCCAATAAATCCTGACCCACCAGCAATTAAAATATTCATGTACTCAATATTTTATTTTCAATAATTCTCCATATATAACTTTGTTCAAAATTTTCTTTAACAAAGTTTCTTCCATTTTCTCCCATTTGTCTGGCTATAGAACGGTTATTTATAAAATATTCAATAGCTTCATATATTTTTACACTTTCAATATCAAAAAATATTCCGGTCTCATTTTCTATAATTGCTTCAGAACAACCTGTTGCTCTTGTTGTAAGTATAGGCAACCCCATAGATGAAGCTTCTAAGATTACAGTCGGAAATCCTTCCCTGTATGATGGTAATATGAATGCATCCATAACAGCATAGTAATCCTCCGTATTTTTTACAAGTCCAGTATGAATAATAGATGAAGTATCTACTATTTTATTCTTAACTTCCTCACTTACGGCATCTCTATCTTCGAACGGACCAACTAATAGCAATCTTGCTTGTGGATATTTATCGGTCACTAAACTCCATGCATTTACAAGATCTTCCGTGCCTTTATCTTTTACGAGTCTTCCGACATAACCTACTACAAAATTAGTATCATCAAGTCCCAGTTTATCCTTTAAATCTCTCTCATTATAATAATTTTCAGGATTAAACCGATTATCACAATCTACACCATTACACGTCCCTCGTCCTAATAAAATATTCTTTTTTTTATTACTTAGATGTTCTCTCTCACTTATTGATTTTATTTCATTACTTACACATACTACTTTCGTTGCAAAAAAGCCTGTCATTTGTTCTATACTCTTCAAGATAAATCTTTTTATCCCTCTAGATGTTTCGAACATAATTCCATGCCTGAAATAAACTCTGTTTTTTAATCCTGCTAAATAAGCTGCCAGCATCGCAATCATTCCTCCTTTAGGAGTATGTCCTACAACAATATCAATTTTATTTTCTCTGATAAATTTTCTTAATAAAAAAATAGCTTTAAGATCCTGTATAGGAGATATTGCTCTATTAATAGGAAGGGGAACTTTTGTAAATTGAAGTTCCTCCGATAAATCAGAGAGTTCTTCCGAGGGAGAACAAGCCACATAAAAGGTATAGTCAGTTTTTCTTCTAAAATAAGTAAACTGCTCACCTATAAAATATGGTAAGGAGAATGAAACCGAAACTACATGAAGTATTCTTTTATCCATTTTTCTTAAATATTACTATATTTTTTTCTTTACAAAAAAATCGATTCCGTATAACATTAAATAAACTCCAATATATATATTATATTTTGCTAACAAAAAGAAAAACTTCCAATGCATTGGAAAATAAGATAAATTAAGCTCCGCAAATGAAGCTCTATATATAGGATCATTCAAAATGAACTTAATTTTTTTTAGCTGAGTATAAAAATTGTTTTTATTTTTCAACTCATTTAACCCTAATCCTATTATACTTAAGCATATGCGGTTATTAAATGCCTCATTAAAATCTTTATCATTTTCCAGATAGTTATTCTTTAAAATAGAAAACAATGATTTCCACTGATTAAACAACTGTGGTTTATAAGTTGAAGTAATTGATTCTCCGTTAGTTTTTCTATAATAATAAAGAGGTTCATTTAAGATGAGTATATCTCCTTTTATATTATTACAATAATCCAAATTAAACATTAAATCTTCATTAGTACCTATCTTCTTTAATGAAATGAACCTAATTTTATAATCTTTAATGATCTTTGATTTGTAAAGTTTAGCTACAGGAATAACAAATGAATCTGCTTGGGAAGGATCCGATAACTCTTCTTTAATCATTCCTATAAGTTTTCTTTTAAATACCTTATTGGGTATAACTCCGGATACATTTAACAATCTGGGAACAAATTTGTCTACATAACTTCTTGTATAAGAACATTGAACAAGGTCCAAATAATCTGTTGAATGGGAAAGTAATGTTTCAATCATTTTAATGTCTATCCAATCATCACTATCAACAAACATTATATATTCTCCCTGCGCAAGTTCTATACCTTTATTTCTGGCTTCCGAAACACCGCCATTCTGTACAGCAACAACTTTTAATCTTTCGTCTGTCTTTGCATATTCTTGAAGAATTATCAAACTATTATCCGTACTTCCGTCATCAATTGTTATTATTTCAATTTTTGAATATGTCTGATTAATCAGACTATCCAGACACTGACTAATAAATTTTTCAACATTATAAACAGGAATAATAACAGAAATTAAAGGATTTTCCATTTTCTAAATTTTTGATAATATATTATTAAAATCATCCTTCAAGTCTTTGATAACAATATCTTTTTGATGATTACGAACTCCACAATCCCATGCTTTTTCCGCATATTCTTGTAATGTTTGCCTATTAATTAATAAATATTCTAATTCTTGCTGAAGTAAATCTATATCTGAAATACAGATTGCTGCATTTTCAGATTTCAAATAAAGATAAGGAGAGCTTTCCTTCCAACATATAGCCATTACACATCGATATGCATTCAGTAAATCTATTATTTTGGTAGAAAAAGACAATCTTGTTTCTAGCCGAGGTTTTAGGTCAAATGACTCTACATGCAATAATATATCCGATTCTTTATATTTTTCATGAAGTTCAGGCATAGTAATTTTACCATTCAAAAAACTACTTCTGCCATCATGTAATAAGCTTTTTGTTTTATCATCAACATAACTTTGTGTGTATATATTGAGTATAATTTTAACCGAATCTTTATTTATTTTTTGAATAGCGCTTGCTAAAGCACCTAATGTTTTTTGTCTGTTACTAATTAAATTACCACCATATGTTATTACAAGTGGTTCGTTTAAATTAATTCTCGGAAGAGGTTTTACAGTAAAGTCTCCTGTTTTCTTTAATACCTTCATTGGAATTTTCAACACATCTTCATACTCCTCTTTTTGTTCATTTGTCATTGTATAAAGCAACGAGTAGTATTTGGCAGTTTTAATTACATTTCTTCTTAACATAAAACGATTGAACCAATAAATTGGTGACAGAGAAAACTGCCGATAAGTTAAGTGATCGTCAGATACATAAGAAATTACTTTTTTCCCGGTAAGTTTTGCTACATATCTATCTATTCTATGAATAAAAAGACTGTAATACATAGGAGCAAAAATTATATCCGGATTATATTCCCTAATAAATTGCTCTAATTCTGGTGTTTTCCATTTAGAGAGCCGCCATATTACATCCTGGATAGTATGAAAAATAGCAAAATTCAATCTTTTTAATTTGGTTAAAGCAGATACTTCCAGGCTAATATTTTTCTCCTGCGATTTAATATCCGTATTATATGTAAGCAGTTCTAATCTATTTCCGAACGGTTTTCTGGTTAAAAAAGATTTAATCACCTCTGCTTCTGAGATATGATAATATCTCTTACAAACAGAATTATTGGGCATTTGTGGATTTGTATAAATCTGAGCAAATTCAAACTCATCCATTAACGGAGTAAAAAGATTTGTTAGAACATTTCCACCATTACTTTCATCACGCCAGGCCTCACCCGAAATAATTAAAACTCTTTTCTTTTCTAGCATAAATCTTATGAAATTTTCTTTAAAATTGTAACCTTATTAAATAGCTTATGGAATAAATACAATATTACAGATGCATTTTTTAATCCTGCATAATTTATCAATATTTTACTCAATTTAGCTTTTGTTCCTCCTACAAATTCAAGTAAATCCAAATGTTGAAGCAGGCGAGGTTTCAGTCTTTGCTGATCAGCTTTTTCGAGTTTGGAATAGATAATATAGGTTGTAATATACTGGTAGGACAAATAAGACAATAAGTATTTATTGTAAGCAGATAAATTAGATTTCAAAACAGGTTTCCATTTATCTACCGATACTAATATATCATCAATACTTTTTGCATTTGATGAATTAACTATAGACCCTTCTCTCCCCCTTAAATACATATAGAATGCATCTGTTATACAATCTATTTTTTCAGCATGAAAAAATACATTAATTAACCAGTCAATATCCTCAGACTTAATACCTTTTATAAAAAATAAATTATTTTTCAATAAAAATTCTTTATTGATTGCGACTACCCATGCAGAACCTGGAAATTCTCCTGTTTCAAAAAGGGATTTTATAGCATTATCTCGTGATTTTCTTATTTCATTAGTGTTATAATCTCCTCGTGATTTTCTCTTACTTCCATTATTTTCACTAACATCATAGGTTCCATACAGAATAATATCTGGCTGAAGAGCTAATTGTACTCTGGAAATAAGATTATTAAGAAAATCTTTTCCTTCCCAGTAATCATCACTATCCAAAAACATAATATATTCTCCCGAGGCCGCTTTTATTCCGATATTCCTGGCATCAGACAGTCCTCCGTTTTCTTTATGTATAACCTTAATCCTTGAATCCGTCAGAGCTAATTCATCACATATTTCAGGACAATTATCTGGTGATCCATCATCAACTAAAATAAGTTCTATAGATGTATAATTTTGCTGTAATACACTTTGTACACATTTGCGTATATATTTTTCTACTTTATAAATCGGTATAATTATACTAATGAGGTCTTTCATATTATAACTGACTGGCTATAAACGCCCTTTAAATAATTTTTTGATCATATTTTTTTCCTCACCTTTCATTCCATAAAACCATTGTCCTAAAATAAATAATATGGATAAGAAAACTCCCTTGAAAATAAAAGATAACCATAAGTTTTCGAATCTAATGTTTTTATTTATAAAAAAACCAATAAGCAAAATTATTATCCATAAAAACAACTGCCTACCAAATACTTCTTTATAAAACCTTGGTATATCTAATTTTATTTTTTTCCAATAAATATAATTCATCCCTATTACATGGCACAACATGACTCCTACGAAAATTCCGATGGCACTGCCTATAGCTCCATACAAAGAGCTTAGGTAGTATGAAATAATAAAACTTATTATAGAAGCAGTTAAAAATAATATTGCTCTATATTTTAGTTCATTAATTACAAACAGATAAGTATATGCTACTTCCTGAGTAATTGTTATAATACTTGGCAGTATTAAAAATAATATAACATAATAAGACGCAGAAAAACCATTTCCCATCCATAATAAAATAAAATCTTTTCCTAATACAATTAGACCAATAAAGAAAAGACCCATAATTAAAAGTTGTATACGTCCAACTTTTATCATCAAATTAGTAATTTCAGTTTTATTATCATCTTTCTTTTCTAATCTGGAAATTTCTGGTAAAAACAATCCGTTCAGTGCATGTGCCAACGTCCATATATAACCTTCAATAACAACTCCAATGGAGAAAATCGCAATTTGTTCGGTTCCTGATACCATTCCCAAAACAGTTGGAGATATGTTCACTAAAAGTCTCTGAGCAATTCCGATAACCGATACCCAGAATGAAAATTTGAATAGTTCTTTTAAGAGTTGCCGATCTTTATATGAAAAGTTAATTCTAATTTGCAACCAATTATAAGAGATAATTAATTTTATTGATATAACAATAATTGTAACTAACGCATTTATAAGTACCAATGCATACAACTTATATCCTAAAAAGAGGAAAACAATCATCAAAGCAACTGTTCCCAATTTGTTAAGCAAGTCTAGTTTCTTAAGCACAGAGAACTTCTCATATGCAATAAATATACTATCCAGGGGTAAAAAAGTAAAAGAAAGTAAGCTGTAAAAACCTACTATTACATATATATTTTTAAACTTTACAATCTCTTCCTGTGTTAGTTTAACAAATATTTGATCAGAAAAAAAATATACAATTATTAAAATAATAATGATTAAAAAATTAAGGATTAGATATACCTTACCTACCAATCCTAAGAGATTTTTAATCTCATTTATTTTATTTTCGATCTTATATTTTGCTAAATATCTGGCTATCGTCTGACTCAGCCCAAAATCCATTACAAAATAGGAAAGAAAACTTGTTGCCAAAATATACAGTCCATAATCAGATTTTCCTATTGTACGGATCATCCAAGGAGTATATAAAAAACCAATAACAATATTTATAAATATTGTTGCATATGATATTATAGCTCCTTTTTTTATTTGTGAGCTCATCTTATTCCTAATAAGGTATTATATAAATTTCCACCATACTTTATTTTAGAGAAAACAAGTTCCCCAAGATATAGCAAAATACTTATAAGAAAAGTTAAAAGTATTGGCGTACAAATTTCAAATAAAAGATTATGGGGGACTATTCTTTTTATTGGAAAAAATAAAAAGTGAATCAAATAAATACTAAATGAATATTTTGAAACCATTAGTATCATTTTATTATTAAATACTTTATATGAAGATATTAATAATAAAACCCCTCCTCCCAAGATTTCCAATCCAAATGCATATTTAGAAAAATATCCAGCATAATTACTCTCTATTGTCAGTGTAATGTAGGTGATAATTCCTATGGATAATAATATTATTATATATGTATATTTTTTTAGTGCAGTAATAACATTATACAAATGTCCTTTTGCAAGCATTCCCAGACTAAAAAAACCAATCCAATTAAATATATTCAAATAGCTATAGATATTATAGTGGTTAAGATATGTTATTGCTAATGAAACTATATTTAATAAAATGAGTACTATTAGAATGTATTTATTTCTTAATAAACTAATACTAAATAATAGAAATAAAAATATTAATACCGACAGATAATATAGATATGTTCCAATACCTGCAATCCACATAATCCATTCTGCTATATCAAAATGTTTTTTAGTTACTAGGTATACAATTGTACCAGTAAAAACCCAAGGGACTAAAATACCTTTGATTTTATTTTTAAAAAAAATTAAAAATCCATATTTTTCAATATTATAAAAGTATCCTGATAAAAAGAAGAAACACGGAACCCCAAAAGTTCCGACTCTTTGTAACAATCGACTCCACATAGAAAAATCATCTGAAATGTAATGTGCTATAACAACGGATACAATTGCAAAAAACTTACTTATTTCTAAATTATTATTTTTCATCTATTAATTATGCGATATATAATCCCTTCAATTCTTCTCATAAATCTTTTAACAGGATAATCTATAGCCAGAATTCTATTTACATCTTTTTTATATTGTACTATTTCAGTAATATATTTAGGATGCCTTAATGGAAAATTAAGTTCGAAAGTCTTCATATACAATATTTTTCTTATTGCTTTAGGCAAAAGCTTTAGATTATTTGTTGCATGTGTACTATTTTCCCCAATTCCAATATTAGAAATCATATTCTTATGAGGAATAATATTCATCATAGAATTTATAATAACAGAAGATCCTAATATAGTTTCATAGTGTGCTTTTCCTGTATTTCGATGCTGCATAGAAGTATTCACCAATTGCTGATACTCTCCTTTTGACAAATTCCGTTGAAGATTTTGTAGTAGCTTTTCATCATCTAACCAAGTATAATGTTCGTCCCATATATCTACATTTCTCTTCCATGTAGCCCATCCCCAAATTGAACCTGATTTTGCAAAGAAATAAGAATCATCATTATAATTTGTTTCTCCAAGGGTATTCATACCACAGATAATTCCTATTCGTTTATCATCTTTGTATTTTTCTAACAACTCTTTGCAAAATGGGAAAAAACTTTGTGATGGTACGTCATCATCTTCTAATACAATACCATATTCTTCATTTTCAAACATCCATTTTTGGGAAATAAATTCAGATGGATCACAACCAAAATTTTCTTCTTGATATTTATAGAAAACTTGGCAATCCCAATCTATATCTGCAACAACTTCTCTACATTTTTTTACATTCTCTACATCATCCGGTCTATTAGGTCTGGCTCCATCCTGATAAAGATATAATTTAGATGGTCTTGCTTCTTTTATTGCGTCAAATACCTGTTTTGTTTTCTCTGGTCTACAAAAAAAAATTAGTAATACCGGTATATCTATTTTATAATTCTTTATTTCCATAATTATTCTCTATATTTCTTTATTTTAGCAGGAATTCCAACAGCTATACCATTAGAATCAATTTTACTATTCACCATGCTCATTGCTCCGATTACAGCTCCTTTCTCTATTTTACTTCCTTTTAATATTTTGCATCCAGCTGCAATCCATACATCATCCTCTATTATAATACCCTCTTCATCAAAATCCAATGGTTGTTCTCTAATGAGACGATCTTTTCCTGTTGAGTGATTACTATCTATAATATAACAATAAGCTGCAATAGAAGTATTACTTCCTATAAACACTCGTTTTTTTGAAAAAATTACAGTTCCAATGCCTATGTCTACATTATCTCCGATAATGATTTCTCCATCTCCCCAAAAATAAACATTAGGATATATTGAAACATTTTTTCCTATTTTTATATTTGTTGCATTTATGTATACTTTGCCATAAATATTAACCGTTTTTTCATCAGAATTTATTTTATTAAGAAAAATAAATTTTCTAATAAGCATTAACAGCTTGCTATATATTCTATATAATAACATCATAATATTAATTTATCTATATCATTAATGAATAATCTTTGAACCTCACTCAATTCGTTTCTAATTATATCTGATGGTATAAACTTCATTTGCATGATTGTTTGTGCTATTTGCTCGGGTTCATCTTTAGTGTAAAAGTTTACCATATGATTTATTTTGGATTCTCTTACACATTTAATATCTCCACTTACAACATTTAATCCTAATCCTAAATAATTAATAATTTTGCTTGGAAAAGAGGTATCAAGATAACTTCCTTCCATTTTTTGTGTACTAAGACCTATATGACACCTTTGAGCATATTTAATATAATCAGTTCCGGTCATTAATCCATCGTAAAAAACTTTGCAATCAGAAATGCTATTATGTTTTCTAATCTCATTTTGTAGCTCATCAATATTACCACTTCCGATAATATGAAGAACATACTGATCATTTAAATATTTTGCGGCTTCTAATGCATTAAAAGCTCCCCTTTTGTCATAATCTATAATACCCGCGTACAATAAATGTATTTTACCATCTGTATATTGGTCTATTATTTTTTCATATACATGATAATTTCCATAAAAAACAATATATGGTTTTGTATTGATAATTTTGGCAGCTAAAAGATCATTAGACAAAATAAAATAGTCAGCATTATTAAATGCATAGTATTCGAGCTTCTTAACAAGAGGATTCATTTTTTTAACATCACTATAGATTTCCTCTACTTCTAATATTACTTTAAATCTTTTAATTTTCTTTGCAATAAATACCGGGAGCACCAGCCATGGGGTATGATATAATATAATTTTTTCTCCTTTGGAAATATTAAACAAACAATAAAAGAAGCACCAAAATATACTTGTCAATATTGATAAGAATACAAGGAATTTATTATTCGGAGAAAAAGTGGGTGAAAAAACAATATCATAATTAGAATAATTATATATTTTTTCTCTAATATATAATTCCTTTTGTCTTTTTATAGCCCATGATGGTGAAACAAGCTTTGTAAAATACCCAATATTGGAAAGTATATCTATTAAAAAATTAATTTTAGACATAGCGGCTACAGCTCCCACACGGGCCTCCATGTCGTTATAATAAAAACTTATATATTTTATTTCCTTTTTCATATTACCTTTGAAAATAGTGCTTATTCAGCCTCATATCATCCCAGAAATAACCATATTGAAACTCGGAATTCGATTTCATATATAAAATAACCAAGAGAATAATAGATACTATCTTTAAATCTTTAGATAATTTTACTGAAATAGGCGAAAAGCTGTTGAGTATTTCAGGAATAACCACTAATAAATAAATTGAAAAGTACATAATAATCCTTATCAAACTAGGATTAATCCATGAAAGTGGAAGAAGTACCAAGCACAAAGCTAATGCACTAAAGAAGAATGATGAATTTATATTATTCTGAATAAAAAAATTTCTTTTCCAATAAGTTAGTATAGAGACTAATAAAAATAGTAATGTGAATGTTAATGTTCCAGCCCCTTCATATTCACTATACGAATCACTTCCTATTATTACCTGAAATACAGCTAACATCTGCCCTTTAAAACTCATAGCTATTGGAAATAGGAAAAGTGCAAACAAAAACAAGTATTTGCCTAGCCTTTTAAATCTATTTACAGCATAAAAGAGTATAAAAATTATAGCAGATTTATGTATAGTAAATGCAATAAATACTAATAATAGAAATTTAAATATGTTTTTTGATTTAATATAAGGTATAGCAAACATAACAATAGCCATAGCTATTGTTTGCCTAATTCCGGTAATTGAGTAAAAAGAGAAATACAGTGCACTGTAGATGGTATAGGCAACAACTATATCTGATAATTTTCTTGTATTATTTAAAATAAATTTCCCCAGACTAATAAAAAAAAGAATAGCAACTAGAAAAAGGAAAATTCTAAAATTGCCCCCCAATATATCTGAGAAAAACTTTTCCATAAATATATATCCAAAATCACTTCCAATAGAACCATTATAATAATTGAGAAAATTAGAAAATACTTCTGAATATGTGTATTTATTATTTGCTGCAATAAACGCTGTATAATAACCATATGTGTCATCACCTACAGCCAAATTTCTAAGTGCAGATTGCAATATAAGCAATATTGATACAATACCTACATATTGTTTTTTTCTTTTGTAGGTATTTCTATCTGGGAGTCTAAAAAAAACACTCCCAATAAAAACATAAATAATAATTATTATTACATTATTAATCATTCTCTATACCAATCAATTGTTTTATTAATATTTTTATTAATATCAAAGTTTTCTAATACTCTTTCCCGGCAATCTAATGATGTAAAAATTACTTCTTTGTTTTTAATTTTCAAAATACTCTTTTTTATAGACTCTATATTTCGATCTTCCACTACTATACCTGTTTTAGAATCTATAATTTCAGGGCAAGCTGTAGAATTATATACAATAGCGGGTGTCCCACAACTTAGTGCCTCGGCTATAACCTTACCAAAAGTATCTTCTGATGATAAGTGTAGATATACATCAGAAAAACTATATAATTGGGCCAATGAATCTTTATCCCCAATATAATTTATTGATATTACATTATCCGGAATATTAACATTGCCAATAACAACACCAATCATAATTATCTGAATATCTTCTCCTTGTAAAGAATTAGCAAGAGATAGTAGATCTTGTAACTTACTATTATCAATAGACCACGATGCGCTTACGCATAAAACAGTAAATTTTCCGGACTGAATTTGATAATTTTCAACAATATCTGAACCATACTTGGGACTAAATGTATTATGGTCTACCCAATTATAAATTCTTCGAATTTTATTTTTCTTAAAAAAAGATTTTTCAACCTGATGTTTTAACCAATCTGAGACAGTAATAATTTTCAGATCAGGTACAGATAAGAATCTTTTGTATTTATCTTCAAACATCTCAAAAGATTTATCAAAAAAAATGCTTGGTGGGTATTCTTTAATTTGTGGGCATTTTTGACAATGAGATTGCCACTTATAACAACCTACAGAAGTATAGTGAGCACATTTTCCTGTAAAAGGCCAACAGTCGTGGAATGTCCAAAATACTTTGCCACTAAAATCTTTAAGATATTCGAATAGAATATCAAGATTCAAATAATTTCCATGCAGGTTATGTAAATGTATAACATCTGGTTTGTATACCTTAATAAAATTGATTAATTTTTTTGTTCCGGTTTTAGTAAAGTATCCTTGTTTACCAAATATTCTTGATCCTAGATTATGTAGATGATTTTCTAATACAGTGCCAATTTTGTAACTATTCCTATATGAAGTCGTTCCCTGCCCATAGGCGATAAAACATTCATTCCCTTCATTTTCCAATGCATTCGCAATATCCGTGCAAATACTTCCCGTACTTCCATAACCACACACGGTATTAATCATCAAAACTTTCATTTCCCTATATTTCCTCTGACCACACAGTTCTTTTAATATAATCAGTATAAGAGATAATAATACGCACTACTTTTTGAGAAACATTTGGCATCGAATAATCTGCTACCTGGCGAAAATTTCTATCTTCACCTGTTTTTTGCTGTAACACTTGTACTAATCCCTGCATAATACGTTCCGGAGATAGCCCAACCATCATAACAGCTCCTTCTTCCATCGCTTCTGGGCGTTCATGTGCCTGACGTATGTTTAAGGCTCTAAAGTTTAATATCGATGATTCTTCAGAAATCGTTCCGGAATCTGAAAGACAAGCATATGCATGCATTTGCAGTGCATTATAATCATGAAAACCTAAAGGTTTTAAAAATTGAATTTCAGGACGCATCTCTATCTGCATTTTATCAATCATATTCTTTGTACGAGGATGAGTTGAAACAATAATCGGATATTGATATTTCTCTGCAATAGAGTTTAACGAAGTCATTAGGCCTCGGAAATTTTTTTCAGAATTTATATTTTCTTCACGATGAGAAGAAACTACAAAGAATTTTCCCTTTTCCAGATTTAATTTTTCTAAAACTTTTGAAGCATTAATTTCCGGTAAATAATGACTTAATACTTCAAACATGGGTGAACCTGTTTTGATGATTCTATCTGCAGGAAGCCCTTCTCTTAATAGATATTCCCTGGCTATATCCGAATAGGTCAGATTGATATCTGCAGTATGGTCTACAATCTTACGATTGGTTTCTTCCGGAACACGCTGATCAAAACATCTGTTACCTGCTTCCATATGGAAAATAGGAATATGTCTTTTTTTAGCGGGAATAGCACATAAACAAGAATTAGTATCTCCTAAGACCAAAAATGCATCTGGCTTTAGCTCTTCCAATAAAGGATCTATTTTAATTAAAATATTTCCAACAGTTTCAGTTGCTGTCTTACCTGCAGCTTCCAAAAAATAATCTGGTTTACGTAAGCCAAGATCTTCAAAAAAAATCTGGTTCAATTCATAGTCATAGTTTTGCCCTGTATGAACTATAATATGTTCAACAGCATCAGATTCATCCAATGCTGATAATACTCTTGATAATCTGATAATTTCCGGTCTTGTACCTACGACCGTCATTACTTTAAGTTTTTTCATTATTACATTTAGCTGTTATACAGTTTCAAAATAAGTATCTGAATCTTCCGGATTAAATGGCTCATCTATCCAGAAAATAGTATAAAGTTCTTCTTCTCCTATATTTTTTATATTATGTGTATACCAAATAGGCATATCAACATAGGCTGGCTCATTACCATCCAAATAAAAATCTAAAACTTCATTTGAATCAATTTTTCGTAGTTGGATTAGAGCTTTCCCTTTAATTACAGCAAAGCGTTCAATTTTCCGGGTATGGTAATGATTCCCTCTTGTAATTCCAGATACTGTAGTAGAAAAAGAACATTGTCCTCCTATTCCTAAACGAATCACTTCTACAAAAGCACCACGGGGATCTGTATGTTG
Organism: Elizabethkingia miricola; assembly: GCF_001675285.1. Taxonomy (GTDB): domain Bacteria; phylum Bacteroidota; class Bacteroidia; order Flavobacteriales; family Weeksellaceae; genus Elizabethkingia; species Elizabethkingia miricola. The sequence continues at coordinate 119,271 of NZ_LSGQ01000007.1, read as the reverse complement.
TACAAATTTAACCGGATAATGATCTTTATAGTTGATATATGATCTATAAGTATTAAATAAATTATGTTCAAAAGAGTTATTCAGGATAGGAATTTCTCCATTGTCAAAATATTTTATTTTGTATTCATTCAATAGTTCCAGAACATCAGATACTTTTCTTATCGCAGTAGGCTCAATAAAAAATTCAGGTACGTTTTTCTCGTTACGAATAGCTTCGATGATACTATTTACCAATTCCTGAACATATATTAAACTCACTTCACCATCATTAGCTATAGTAGGCATTTGGCCATGTGTTAACTGATAACAAAAAGTTGCAATAAATGAATTATAAAAAGGTTTTCCAAAAGCTCCAAAAACATTAGGAATAATTAAACCTGTAATTTTTCCATTATTTTCATCTGCCCATTTAACAATTGCTTCACGAGCTTTTCTTTTAGACTTACCATATAGATTATCTCTTTCTTCTTGTGTAGATGAGGAAATCAATACATGTGCGTTTGAATTTGTTCGTCTTAATGAATTAACTAGATTTTGGGCTAAAGCAATATTTGTTTCATATATAACGTCCTCACTTTCATGCCTATTCATTGCTGCTAAATGGACAATAACGTCACATTTTCTAACAAATTGATCCAGTTTTTCTTCATCATCAAGATATTCCCGACTAAACTCAATCCTTTCAAACTCTTCAGGAAACAGTCCCAATGTATTATATAAATGACTGCCAACGAATCCATTTTGGCCTGTTATTCCTATTTTTTTCATAATTCTACTTTAAAAGTTTCTAAGGGAAATCGATATTCATCATTAATTTCTCCCAGGGCATAATCAGCCAGTACTAATAATTTACTTTCAGGTTCAAGCGCTTTTATAGCAGTAATATATCCACCATCTATATGAAGATAGTCCAGTGACTTTGTATTTAGTTTAAAATAAACAGGATTCAATTCTTTTGAAGGGTTTTCAAAATTATCAATCTTTATTACAGCAATGTCAAAACTTCCTTTCATACAAGAAAACCATCTTTGCTCAATAGCATGCCCTTGCCATCCTCTAATAAAATCAATAGAATTATTCTCTATAGTATAGATTCTTTTAACAGGAGATGCGTCGAACTCATTATTAAAAGTAATAATTCCCCTATCATCAATATGTTTACTACCTTTATAAATCATTTCAGTTATGATTAATATGGATATTGCATGACATCTTCTCCAAAAATTTCTTTTCGGATTAAAGGTAGTGTAGATATTAATTTTTTTAGTCCTTCTACTCCTTGTTGCTCTGTATTATGAGAGTGGTAATCTTCTACTTTCGAAATATCTTCTTCTCCTTCAGAAAAATATTTCGCATAATTCAGATCCCGATTATCTGCAGGTATTCTATAAAAATCGCCCATATCCTCAGCTTTCATCATCTCTTCACGGGTGCATAGTGTTTCATAAAGTTTTTCTCCATGTCGAGTTCCAATAACTTTAATGGGGACTTCTTTACCAGTCATTTCAATTAAAGCCTGAGCCAAATTACCAATTGTGCCAGCAGGAGCTTTATTTACGAATAGATCCCCAGGATTACCATTTTCAAATGCAAATAGTACTAAATCAACAGCATCTTCTAAAGACATAAAGAAGCGTGACATATTTGGGTCTGTTATTGTAATAGCCTCTCCTTTTTGGATTTGATTTAAAAACAATGGTATTACTGACCCTCGTGAAGCCATTACATTTCCATAACGAGTTAAGCAAACAACTGTGTCAGATAAATTACGAGCTTCTGCTACTGCAACTTTCTCCATCATTGCCTTAGATATTCCCATTGCATTAATAGGATATGCAGCTTTATCAGTTGAAAGACAAATAACTTTTTTAACATTATTTATGGCCGCCGCACGTATTACATTCTGTGTTCCTTCAACATTAGTTTTTACCGCCTGCATTGGGAAAAACTCACATGATGGAACCTGTTTTAAAGCCGCAGCGTGAAAAATATAATCTACTCCGCGAGTTGCAGGCTCAACACTGCTATAATCTCTTACGTCACCTATATAATACTTTATTTTATCATTTCTATAAAGATTACGCATATCATCTTGCTTTTTCTCATCTCTGGAAAAAATACGTATTTCTTTAAAATGATCAGTCTTTAAAAAACGATTAAGTACTGCTGTACCAAAAGAACCAGTACCCCCAGTTATAAGTAAAATTTTATCTTTTATTAACATCTTTTCTGTAATCTATTATTTTTTATATAAGTTAGTACACTATAGCCTTGTACTTAAATGATCAATTTAATAACTAATTGTTATAATCTGTCTTTTATTTTTTCAAGCCAGCTTTTTTCTTTAGCACTATAACCATAGCCATATTTATTACCATATCCAAAATAATTTTTACCAACATCATTTAATACAAAGCCTACATTTTTAATTTTCTTTTGATCAATATTACTATTGGCAAAATCAATCAGTGTCTTTTCTGTATACTTAGATCGTGTAACATATATAGTAGCATCAGCCAGGTCTGCAATTAAGAATGTATCTGTCACAAGCATTAGAGGTGCTGTATCAACAATAATATAATCATATAATTCTTTTAATTCTTCTAATAGATTCTCATATCGATTATTTGTTAATAATTCTGTAGGATTAGGAGGAATCATTCCTGAATAAATTACGTCTAAATACGGGTTGAATGTGGATACATGAATTATATCTTCTAGCTTGGTCTGGTCAGTATATAAATATTCTGTAAGTCCTTTTAGTCCCTTTCTTGCGGTATTATATCTTTGTAATTGTGGATTTCGAATATCTGATCCAATAATAATTGTCTTTTTAGTTGGAGTAGCCAGTGTCAAAGATAAGTTAACAGAGGTGAATGTTTTCCCTTCCCCCTTTACTGTGGACGTTACGTATACTACTTTACCTGTATTTTTTTTAGGCAACATGAAATTCATATTCGTTATTAAAATCCTGAATGCCTCTGCCATAGGAGACAAGTCGTTCATTTGAACGATATCTGGTTCTCCTTTTTCTACACTTGGTATTTCTCCTAATATTGGTGTATGAGATAATTTTTCTAAATCATGCTTAGATTTCACTTTATTATTAAGTAAATCCGACAAATAAATCACTCCAAATGGCAATAATAAACCAGCTACTAGTGCACCTAATAAAATGACCATTTTTCTTGGAGCTACCGGAGCGTCTGAAGCATAGGCATTATCTATTATCCTTGCCTTATCAGCAGTAATTGATCTTGAAATTGCTGTTTCCTCTCGCTTCTGTAATAATAGTAGATAAAGATTTTCCTTGATTTGTTGTTGGCGTTCAATACTTCTAAACATTTTTTCAATTGACGGAAGCTTGGATATTTTACCGGAAACCTTATTTTGTTCTCCTAGATATTCATTTCTTGCCAATTCTAATCCATTCTTATTACGTTGCAGACTTTGCATAACAGAAGAACGCATACTATTAACCTGTTTAGTAATATCAACGACAACAGGATTCTCTGGAGTAGCAGATTCTAATAAACGATTTCGCTGTAGTATTAATTGATTATAAGCTGCTATACCTGCAATTGCTTCTGGATTCATTAGTCCTACATTAGAAGGTAATACTTGGTATTGCCCTTGATGAGATACATAATTAATTAGTGCATTGGTTAATTCCAACTGACCATCTAATTCTAATTGCTTAGCCCTAGCAGCAGCAGAGCTTTCGAGACTAATTTTAGCTTCTGTCTCAATATCAGTAAGTTGATTTCTAGATTTAAAGTTTTCTTTTTCATTTTCAACTTGTCCTAGTTCACCAGATAATTTTTTAATTCTGTCTTCTATAAAATCCAGGGTCTTTGTTGATTCAGAATTTTTATCCTGTATAGCATCATTATTATATGCAATAACCATGGCATTTAATATGTCTTCTGCTTTTTGCTTTTGAGGATAATTCATTGAGAGTCTTATTACTGTAGTCTCTTTTCCAGTAAGTTCAACCTGTAATAACCCCTGCAAGTTATTTACCTTTGCCTCTATAGGAGAAATATAAACCTCCAATTCATTAATATTATCAACACTCTTTGCAGTTGATATATCATAATTATTATTTTTTGTAATAATAATATTTGCAAAGGGTAAACTTATGGTTTTCCCTAAAGAACCTGTTATTGTTTTATTTAAACCCTCAGAAGAAATTATAACTTTATCATTATTTAATTGTAAGTGAAGTCCTTGGCTAGGAAAAGCTGCATTTTTTTTCTCATTAACTATTCTTACATCAATTGGAGATGTTTCTTTGTAAAGCTCTATCTTTCTTAATCCAAGTTTTGTATAAATATCTGTTTGTATATTGAGATGATTAACAACATCCCGCATTAATTTCTTAGATTTAAAAATTTCTATTTCATTATCAACACTATTGGTTTTCATACCACCAAAACCAGATAAATCTTGAAGTACACTTGCATCTCCTCCTCCAGAGGTACTACTATTCTTAGCATCTTTAATTAATACTGTTGATTGAATCTTATAAACGGGCGTCATAAACTTCAATGCAAAAAAAGCAATGAATAACGCTAGAATCGCACAAATAACAAACCAGGGCCATTTAAGTATATAAGGTTTAATTATCTCATTGATATTAATCTCTTCCTTTATATTTTGATTTTCCTGTGGTGTAATATTCATTCTTTGATAAAATTATTTCTTAAAAACTAAAGCTAAAATGGTTACAACAATTCCCGCAACAGATATATATATTGGCATATTTGGATCTAATCGAGATGTCTTTTCTCTTGTCTTATTTGCAGATACATATATCACATCACCTTGCTTCAGGTTATAATATGGTGAGTTTATAAAATCTGAACGCATTAAATCAATACGAACTTTTTCTATTTTATCATCTACAGTTCTCACCAATAAAACATCATTTCTTTTACCGTATATTGTCAAATCCCCCGCTAAAGCTAAGGCCTTCATCAGGTTTGTTTGGCCTTCTGCAATAACATATTCTCCGGGACGACTAACCTCTCCCATTACAGAAATCCTAAAATTATTAAGTTTAACACTAATAGTAGGCTCTTTAATATAGCGACTAACTTTACTGTATAATGTTTGTTTAAATTGTTCTAAAGTTAATCCTTTAGCTTCTAATTTACCTAAGACCGGAAAATCAATTAACCCATTTTGATCTATTGTAAAAGTAGGTCCCGAAGAGGTAGGTATAGAAGGGTTTACATTTCCGGATATTTGTGGATTTTGTAATGTCTGACCTGAAGAATAATTCTGATTAAATGGTTTTACGACATCTAGATCTTTTGCCATAATATTAATAACTAACTGATCTCCAGACTGCAGTGTATTTTTCTCCATTCTGAGAGCCGTTTCAGTTGCCATTTTATCTATATCTTGTAAATAATTAATGTCATTCCGAGTGCGACATGAAACTATTGCTAAAGTAACTAACAACAGCATTAAAATACTTCTAATCTTCATATTTGTTTTTAAAATCGAACATTTGCAAATATACAATTTTTGGTCTATTGTTTATCCAGAACCTCAAACATAGAATTGTTGCTTTTAAACTCTGGCACTATCATTTTCAGTTGACGCACTACTTCCAATTTATCCCTTCTCACGGCAGCTTTAGTAACCTGATTAGCTAATGCTTCAATCTCTATATACTTCATATTTGGATCTTTGGAAACCATAATTTTCTCATTATGTGTAGGAAGAGTTCTGGTATTATCGCTAAGTAGCTCTTCATATAGTTTTTCACCTGGTCTTAACCCTGTAAATACAATTTTAATATCTGTATCTGGTTCAAAACCAGAAAGCTTAATCATTCGTTTTGCAAGATCTAAAATTTTAACCGGTTCCCCCATATCAAAAACAAAAATCTCTCCACCTTGTCCCATAGTTCCTGCTTGAAGTACTAACTCACAAGCTTCAGGAATTGTCATAAAGTAACGTACAATTTCAGGATGCGTAATAGTTATAGGGCCTCCTTTCTCAATCTGTTTTTTAAAATGTGGAATAACAGATCCATTGGACCCTAATACGTTACCAAAACGGGTTGTAATAAATTTTGTTGTATTTCCTTCCGTATGCTGTAATGCTTGTACAAAAAGTTCTGCTGCTCTTTTAGACGCTCCCATTACATTTGTAGGATTTACCGCCTTATCAGTAGAAACCATTACAAAACGATTAACTTTATACTTACTTGACAGACATGCTAAATTCTTAGAACCTAAAACATTTACCAAGATAGCTTCATGTGGATTTTCTTCAATAAGAGGCACATGCTTATAGGCCGCAGCATGATACACCATAGAAAATTCATACTTCTGGAATAATCTTTCAAGTCTGTGTCTATTTGAAATATCTGCTAATACAAACCTAAACTGAACATGTGGAAATTTTTCTTTCATCTCCAGCTCTATCTCATACAATGGTGTTTCTGCCTGATCCAATACAACGATCAAAGAAGGATTAAACTGTGCAACCTGACGGACAATTTCACTTCCTATAGATCCTGCTCCTCCGGTAACTAATACACTTTTATTAAAATGTCTCTTCTTCACCTCTTCATTATCAAGTTTTATAGGCTTTCTGTTTAGGAGGTCTTCAATTTGTAGACTTTTTATATTTGTCCCCAAATCGTTCTCTCTCATTTTTTGGACAGATGGCGCCTTAAGAATCAATAATCCTTTTTCCAAAAATAGATTAACCCACATATTCATTTCATCACGGGTAAGATTTTCCTTAATAATAAGAACCCCTTCAACATCCAGCTCTTCTATAGATAATGATTCTAACTTATCTTTGGTATATATAGGCTTGCCTAATATTTTGGCATTAGTTGTATCATAGCGTTGTGTTAAAAAACCTTCTACATAATAAGGCAGGCTAGGATTATCCAAAATAGCACCAGCCATTGCAATAGATTCCTCTCCAATTCCCAACACTAATATTCTTTTTTTAAGAGAGCTTCTTTTATACTCCCTTAGCATATGAAATGACTCTTTAACCACTAGTCTAAATAAAAACAGAAAAGCAAAAGATGTTGCAAAATAAAATCCTAAAAGCGGAATAAGAATTAAATGCCTTCCAGTAATTGTAAAATAACTATAATTAATAACAATTACGACTATTGTTGTACAAACGCTCGCTGTAAATAGCTTAAAAAGATCCATGAAAGTAGAATGCCTTATAATTCCTGAATATGTTTTAAACATATACATAAACATTACATTCACAGAGATAACCATCAAGAATTTCTGAAAGACACTTATTGAAGGATATGGCTTAACATTTAATGCCTCAACAATAAAGAAGGAAAGTGCAAGTGAAAAGATGAGGATAAGAACATCAATAAAGAGAACAATCCACCTTGGCAGATAGCGTATATCCGTAAGATTTACTAAATTATTCCCAGAGTAAATCCTACGTTGTACATTTTTTATTTTATTCATTAATTTGTTTAGTGTTTGTGTGTCTTAACGCTAAATTATCAAATATATTTTCTGACATTTAAAATTTAAATTAACAATATTTAAGCCAAAAAAACATTATTCTCAAGATAATTTGTGTTCTTTTTATAAGTATCTAATACTTTGGTTTATTAGCGTGTAAAGATACATATAATTTGGTGTTTTTTTTTATTCAGTAATATTTTCTATAATCAACTCATACTCATAACCTTTTGTCACCAAGAAGCGAATTAATTTATTTTTCTTTTGAAAATCATTAAGCCCTTTATAGCTCGGTAAGAGTTTTTCCGCGAAGATTTGTATCTGTTTTATATAGTCGCCTTCATAAATTTCATCCATGCAATTCTGAATTAATCTTTCAGAAATACCTTTCATTTTAAGTTGTAATTTGATTTTTTGTCTTCCCCAATGTTTTATATAAAATTTACCTCGTATATAACTTCGTGTAAAGCGTTCTTCATTAAGGTAATTCTCATTTATCAGATATAATAATATTTCATCTTTAGCTTCCGGGATTAATAGAAAATCTTTCATTTTTTCTTCAACTTCTTTATGACATCTATCCTGATAAACACAATAATTTATCAGCTTCTGTTTTATTTCCTGGAATGTAAAGTTCTTGTGCTCGTTATGCATTCTTTAATTTATCAATAAAAATAAAAGAACAGCCCGCAAAGCTATTCTTTTATTATTAGACAGATATATTAAGCTTTATTAATAATTAAATAAAGCTTTTCCTTCCATTAATTTATTTACTTTTACTTTTACAGCATTTAACACCTCATCGTTCTTGATGTTATCTACAACCTCTGAAATCAATCCTGCAATAGTTTCCATATCATTTTCTTTTAATCCTCTTGTCGTAATAGCAGCGGTTCCCAAACGGATTCCGGAAGTAGTAAATGGTGACTTATCATCAAAAGGAACCATGTTTTTGTTACAGGTAATATCAGCCTTTACTAAAGCTTTTTCAGTTTCTTTACCATTAACATTTTTATTACGAAGATCAATTAGCATTAAATGATTATCCGTACCTCCACTTACAATATCAAAGCCATTATCTATCATAGCTTTTGCCAGAGCCTGCGCATTTGCTTTTACCTGCTTTGCATACACTTCAAATTTATGATCAAGAGCTTCTCCAAAAGCAACAGCTTTACCTGCAATAACATGCTCTAGTGGCCCCCCTTGGATTCCCGGAAATACAGCTCCGTCCAGAACCTGGCTCATCATTTTAACCTCACCTTTTGGAGTCTTATGTCCATAAGTATTTTCAAAATCTTTCCCCATCATAATCATACCCCCTCTTGGACCTCTTAGTGTTTTATGAGTAGTCGTGGTTACAACATGACAATGTTCAAATGGATTATTCAATAAACCTTTTGCAACTAAACCAGCAGGGTGAGCAATATCAGCCCACAGTGTAGCTCCGATTTCATCTGCGATTTCTCTGAATTTCACATAATCTAAATCTCTTGAGTAAGCCGAGAAACCAGCAATCATCATTTTTGGTCTTTCTCTAAGGGCAACTTCTCTCATCTGGTTGTAATCAATAAGACCTGTTTCTTTTTCTACGCCATAAGAAACAACTTCATACTGTATTCCTGAAAAGTTTACTGAAGAACCATGAGTTAAGTGTCCCCCCATGGATAGATCCATTCCCATAATCTTATCACCAGGCTTCAGAACCGCCAGATAAATTGCCGCATTCGCTTGTGAGCCAGAATGAGGCTGAACATTCACATATTCTACACCAAAAAGTTCTTTCGCTCTATCAATTGCCAAAGTTTCAACCTCATCTACTACTTCACAACCACCGTAATATCTTTTTCCGGGATAGCCTTCTGCATATTTATTTGTTAAGACACTTCCCATTGCTCTCATTACATTATCCGAAACAAAATTTTCAGAAGCAATAAGCTCCAATCCATGGCTTTGTCTCTCTCTTTCTTTTTCTATCAGGTCAAAAATGATATCACTCATAATTTAATTTTAGGTATTTTAAGTTTTAATATTTCAAAATTACTGATTATTTTCATTAAAATAAAGTCGGTTGTGAATCTGCCATTTTGGGGATTAACAGCTCAGATCCAATGGCCTTATTTAGGTTATCTATAAAATGCGCCGACAAAAGAGGAGATGCTTTTTCTATATTCTGATGAATAAAGAAATATAAATTGCGTAAACCTTCTTCTTTCCATTTTACAATCTTTTGCACCCATTCATCAAGACGGGTATAATCACTTTCTGCATTAGCACCAACATAACGAACAAAAGCAGTCGGAGTTGTTAACCTCATATGCATCATATCTCTGCGTCCAGCTGTGTCAACAATAATATTTGTGATATTATGCTGTTCAAATAATTCGCAGGTTTCATTGAAAACATTTTCGTCTGTGAACCATTCTGTATTTCGCAACTCTATTGCCAAAGGAACCTCAACAGGCCAATCTTTTATAAATTTCTTTAGACGATCAAAGTCTTTGGGTTTAAAATTGTCATGTAACTGCAGAAATACCATTCCCAGTTTTTCTTCAAAATTCATGATAGCTGAAGCGAATTGTGTAACAACTTCTGTTACATCATTCAGTCGCCTGAAGTGAGAAACCGTATTGGTTATTTTCGGGAAAAATTTAAATAAATCCGGAGTCTTATTTTTCCAAACCGTGACCTGATCCGGAGTAGGCATTCCGTAAAAAGTAGCATTCATTTCTATAGAATTGAACTGAGTAGCATAATAAGTCAGTTCATCTTTTGTCCCTTTAGGATAAAATCCTTTAAGATCTGTTTTATTCCATTTTGCGCATCCCACAAAAATATCCTTAAGACCTTCTTTGTTTCTCTCTAATACCATGGAAGTACTGATATGATCTTTTGGAATGCTAAAATCTATTAAAGAAGGATCTTCTACCTGCCCGAATTTCATTTTTTTGATCTTAAAATTTAAAGTTTAAAGATATGAATTTTGTTATAGACATTCTATATAGATAAGATATTATAATATACAAAAAGGACAATCTTAAGATTGTCCTTTTTGTATATGTATTTAAAATTATTCTCTAAGATCTTTTAAACCAGCTGAAAATAGATTTCCTTTTTTCTTCACCATAACCATAGCCATAACTTCCATAACCATAGCCACCATAGCCATAACCATAGCCATTTAACTTAAGTCCATTTAATACGATTGCCAGATTCGAAAGTTTTTTCTCTTGGTAAATTTTTTCAATTTCCGGAAGCTGTCTACGATCCATCTTTCCTATTCTGATTATGAATAATGTTAAATCAGCAACTCTGTCTATTATACTTGCGTCTGCAACAACTCCAGTTGGCACACCGTCAATAATAATATAATCATAACGATTTTTCAATTCATTAATTAGTTCGTCCAGACGTTTACTTAATAACAATTCTACCGGATTTGGTGCGATTGCTCCAATAGGTATAACATCAACATTTTCTAAAAGTTCACTTTTTTGTAAAATTTCATCAACAGAAATTGAAGAATTTGAAAGATAATGACTAGTCCCCTTTTCATGCAAAAGATCCACTCGCGAACTTAGTGTTCCCTTTCTTAAATCTAAATCTATAACAACTACTTTTTTATCAAGGTAAGACAATGTTGCAGCAAGGTTTAATACACTAAAAGTTTTACCTACACCAGCACTAAAAGAAGTAAATGTTATTACTTTCGGTGGGTGCTCGTCTTTTGTCATAAAGTTTATATTAGTTCTCAAAATCCTGAACGCTTCAGTCAATGGATCACGTCCCGTTTTGCTTACCAATATATCACCTTTCCCCTGTCTTCGGCTTCTGGCCAAAGGTATTTCTCCCAGGAACGGAACACTTAATACATTTTCCAAATCTTGTCGTCCTCTTACCGCAGTATTTAGAAGAAGAAGAGATAATAAAACTATCATTGGTAAAACAGTTCCTATTGCAACTCCTGTAAATACTTTCTTTAAACGATTAGGGTATATAGGGTATGCATCACCAACTGGAGGATCTACTATACGTAGATTTGCTTCAGTTATTGCCTCATTTAATGCATTTTCTTCTCTCTTATTTAGTAAAAATAAATACAGTTCCTCTTTTACCTTATGCTGTCTTTCAATAGAAAGCATTGTTCTTTCTTTCTGAGGCATTTGCAGAACCTTTGCTTGTGCAGTTCGTCCTTCCTGTCTAGCATTATTTAGCTTTATGTTGAGTCCTTTAAGGGCATTATCAACCGCACGGCTAATATTATTTCGCATTGAGTTTAATGCTTCATCCATATCTAATACCACTGGGTTAGCAGAGTTCCCTCCTTCCGCTAAACGGTTCCTCTTTAATAAAGCTGTATTATAATCTGCGATCTGACTTTCTACACCGGTATCTACTAATCCCGTATTATTAGGTATCAATGCATTTCTTTTATTTTTATTGTTAAGATATGAATGCATCATTTCCGCTAAACGTATGTCAGTTTCAATTTTTGTTCCTTCAGTTTTATACTGACTACTCTCAGACAAATACATTCCTCCAGCTGTTGCGATATCTATTCCTTGGTTTGCTATTTTTAGATTTTCAATATTTGATTCTACTGCCCCCAGCTCTCCTTCAATAATAGCTAATCTTTCTTTAATAAAATCTGCAGTATTAACAGCAATTTTATTTTTGTCCTGCAGGTAAACTTCATTATAAACATTAATTAATGTTGTCAACATATCGTCTGCCCTATCGGAAGATACATCTTCAATAGAAACTTGTAATAAAGAAGTATCCTCATCCATTTGCTTGATTTTCAAATTGGCTATAAAATACCCCATAACAGCTTCCCTCGGTGATTTAGTTACCTGAATATCCTTTCCATAATAGTCTTTATTATAGAATTTAGTAGGTGTAATAAAAACTTTACCTGCTGGCGTAACAACCCATCGATTCAATTCTATTTTAAGCTCTTCTTCACTCGTTTCATTCCATTTTTTCAAAAGCACGTACCTCGTATCTATTGGTGTTACTGTAAATCCATAACTATCTGCCTGAGTCTTGCCTTCCACTTTCACCTGAACAGGAGACTTTTTATATAACTCATAATCTCTTAACCCGGAATGAATTTTATAACTTTTATCTGCCCCTACTTTATCTACTACCTGCCTCATCAGCTCTTTAGATTTCAGCTGCAAAATTTCATCTTTTACACTTACTCCACCACCACTAAATGATCTCGTAATCCTTGCTGTCGTTGGTGTATTTGAAGGTGTCTTAATCATAACCACCTCTGAACGATTATAAATAAATGGAGATTTACTGTACTGATAATAAAAGTAACCACCAAATATTAAAATTGATAATGCAAACCATTTCCAATGAAACAAAAGATATTTAAAAATATCCAGAACATTTATAGTGTTCTCTTTTTGTACGCTATTTTTACTATATTGATTCATCACTTTTAAATTATTTGCTTACTTTTAGTAAGGTTAATACTGAGATAATAATACCCGTAGCCCCCATACCTAAACCAAATATTCTCCAAAATCTGTCTTCTTTAGGTGTTACTTCCGCACTGCGTGGCTCTACATATACAATATCATTTTGTTTAAGATAATAAGCTGGAGAATTAAAAATCTCCTGCGACTGTATGTTAGCGATGATTTTCCGCCTAACTCCATTTTCTTCTCTAATAACAGTAATTTTATCCGGAGAAGAGTTTGGAGTAAGTCCTCCCGCTTTTGTGATAGCCTCCAAAACTGATATCCTACCATCTGGCACATCAAATACTCTACTACTTATAGCACCTGTAACGCTAATTTTAAAATTTAGAATTTCAACTTTTACAATGGGTTCACTAATAAGTCTGTCATTAATTAATCGGTTTCGTACCAAATCCCTCACTTCTTCTAGAGTTAAACCTTCTACATGCAGATTCCCTAATACCGGAAACGAAACATCTCCCTGACCATCAATCAGATACCCCTGAGCATTAGCTGATTGATCAACCCCTGTTGTTACATTTCCGTCAACTCCCACTTTGTAAGCGCCAGCAACAGTATTAAAAGGAGCTGCCAATTCCAATGATTTAGCACTAACCTGAATACTAATGCGATCATTTTTTTGTAAGCGTAGTGCCGGAGCTTCAGCAATTGGGTACTCAGAATCCGGCTGCATATCCTGAAGGTATACCACTTTTTTGGAAACACAGGAGTTTAGCAGAACAATACTAAACAAGGTTAATCCTAAGATAAATTTATTCATCACGTTATAATTTATTATTTTTCGTTAATTCATGACTGCACAAACGTGCAGCATCTTCATCTGGCAGACAAGATAGCTGACCTATGTAAACACTTGCTATTATTTTTTCCAGACTGTTAAGCATCTGGTCAAACAAATTTCTATTCCAGCGAATGGCAGTACAACTTGGAAGAACTGAAAGCAAAGCTTCTTTTCCTGATACTTTTTTCCAATGATTTTCCGGCGCCTGACGAAGACGTACCAATCCTTCTAATAAAACACCTACATTCTTATAACACGGAGTTTTTCCGCTCCATGGCGTTCCGTAAATCATAATGAGGTTATTATCCATAATGCGTACAGCTGGATTATCATCATTTAACAGCTTTGTATCTGGTATATATTTCAGCCACAGCCGGCTATGTGTACTTTTTCCTGTCCCACTCTTTCCTAAAAAAGCATAGCCTTTTCCATCCTTTTCTATCACAGACGCATGGAATAATACAGTGTTGTATTTCAGCATAGCCTGCCCAAAAGCGACCATTAGCAGCCAACTGAGAATTGAAGTAGTATACAGTTCTTCTTCTAGTATATAGATTTTAGATTCACTAAAATCTTTGGTACTAAACATTTTCCATTCTCTGCTCTTCTGCTCGCTCTGAACAGAAGTTATATAATTTTCTGAAGATTCTTCAAAACGGAATCTGTCCCCCCACACAATGGAAACATCACTCAACAATTTAGTTTCCCCTATACTCTTCGGAGCAGAATCTAATTCCAGTTGAATGCTGATTTTCGCAGTCTCAAAAGGCTCCTGTGTAATAAAATCAACAAACGACGGTAAACATCGATCAATTTCAATTTGCACAGGCAGAAGCACTTCCATAATATGATCTGCTATCTGGAAATAGACAGATTTTAAATCACTGCGATATTTCATTTTATCATTCTGCATTTTTCTCATTATATATAAATAGTCTGTCTGCATTTTCCTGCCAACTTCATATCATGTGTTACAAATACTAATATTTTATTCTTTCCGGCTTCTAATAATCGTTGTATTAGTTTTTCTCCGGTATCCGGATCAAGAGCAGAAGTTACCTCATCAAAAAGCCAGATATTACATTCGCGCATTAAGGCTCTTGCTACTGCAATACGTTGCGCCTGGCCTTCAGAAAGTCCGTACCCCGATTCTCCGACAATAGTATCTAATCCATCCGGCAAATCATATACAAACTCTGCACAAGCCAGATACAAAACTTCTCTAAGTTTACTTTCAGAGACCTCATGCTCTCCTAATTGTAAATTTTCTTTTATACTTCCGCTAAACAATTTGTCTCCCTGCGGCACATATGCAATATTGATACGATACTTATTGGATAAAACTAAGTGTTCTGTAGGGGTATTAATATATATTTCTCCTTTATCTGGTTTTACCAGAGCCAGCAATAGCCTTATGAGTGTTGTTTTTCCTTTTCCACTAGATCCTATTACTGCAACTGGTTGTCCTTTAATAAATTTAGCACTCAAATCTTTAATCACTAGTTTATCATCATAACGAAAACTTAACTGATTAATTTCTATATCCTGAGGTTCAGTAATATATTCCTGCTCAATATCTGCCTCTACTTCCACATTTTCTAACTCCTGCACGCGGTCTACAGCTGTTCTGAAACGAATAAACAAAGGCACAAATCCCATCATGAGTAATATAGGAGCCTGAATACGTCCTACCAGCTGCAAGAACGCAGTCATTGTACCGAAAGATATCTCGTTTGCATGTAAACGGTATACTCCCCAGCTAAAGGTTAAGAGGAAGCCTGCATTTATAGTCAGTTTCATTATTCCCTGAGAAACCGTAGAAAAATTTAGTAGTCCTAGTTTTAATCTAAATATATCATTCTGACTATTTTCCACTTTTTGCCAACGTGCATATTGTACTCCTAATGCCCTTATAGACATCCTGAATCTAAGATTTTCCTGTACTACATTTCCAAAATTACTTTCTGCTGTTTTTAAATCTTTATTTAATGTCCTTAATTTCTTAAAGTATATTTTGGAGAAAAGAAATAATGGAGATATTGCTACAATTAAAATTGCCAACATAGGATCCATCAGCCATAAGAAACCAAAAGATGCCAAAAGCCTTATTGTAGTCAATACAAAAGATATAGAAGAAAAGCCTACCATCTGTACAATCTCCTGACAGTCATTATTTATTCTTACCTGTACATCTCCCGTATGCCAATGCTTTCCAACTTTCCAAGTGGATAACATTTGGGATTTAACCAGTGAATTTTGTAGAGAAATCATCATTTTCATTCTCGTTCTTTCATTTAACCATCCGGAATAGCTTCTCATGAAAAGAGCTATAAGTACACTGCAGACAGATAATATTAAAGCTTTCTGTAAGTCCGATGTACTGCTACTCACTGCAAAATCCACAGCCTTTTTAGACCAGAATACAAACAATAAAGAAAATGCAATGGCTGCTAATTCTAGTATAAAATATAGCAATAACTCTCCGCGACTATTCTTAGTGAGAAGCCATGCCCATTTTAATTGATATGATAAATTTGTATTCAATAAATTCTATTTTTTTACTAACCCTGAATAAAAATGAACCAAGGGAAAGCTTAATGCCTCCATCGGTGCATAAGGAACATATTTTATAAAGCTACTCCATAGCCTTCTTTTGGTTCCCTCTCTCTTCCCTGAGCTTTCTTTCTGATACCTTTCGTCATGAAATCCAAAATTCCCGGATTTCCATATTTCTTCCATCATCCAGTCTGCAGATTTACTTATTTCTGTCGGAAAAGGTAAATATTCCTCGGGTAAACCTGTATATTTTACCAGAACGACATGTAGCAAATTAATCCATTTTATTATTTTCAGCTTTGTATATATTGCTTTCAAAGTATTGCCATCAACCTGACCATAATATGTTTTATATAATCTTGCAACATCACATAACTGCCTTATTCCGATCCCGAATGATAATAAATGCTTCAGAATATGTGCATTTACCTGCAACATCTGTAACAACGGTGAAGGCAATATCACCTCCTCTTTTTGTATATTAATTCTGATACTAAGATCTTTTTCCTGTTGTTGTAAATGCTGTAAATACCCTGACAAAAATGGATTATGTATGTCAAATAATTTCTGATGATGATCTATTTCGCAATCTCTCCAGAAATAGAAACTACTATATCCTGCGGTAGCATCTGTTACAATACCATATTTTGCAAGCAGCTTATCTGCTTTATAAAACTCATCAATTGTCCGGAAATACCAGTCAATATCTCCACAGACTCTTCTGCCAGGATTTTCATAACAAATGGCCAGACCTTGTCCTTTCAATAATGTTGGTTTTATATTTTCTTTTGAAAAGAAGGCGACCTGCTCGGCAAGAATATTATTCATCCACCGGTTTCTTTGTTCAATTTTCTCTACCCGTACCAACCATTTAATATGCAACTCGCGAGGTGGCAGAGAATCCAAACTCAGCATTTGTATCCCGTCAAACACAATACCTTCTACTGTTTGTTGTACAGAAATACGGAATAAAGCATCCCATTCGGCTTTAGACAAAGGAAAACAATCTATAGTATCTATAGATTTATTCCAGAGCCCTGCACGCAAAAGCGTGAAGAAAGCCTTAGCAACTTTATCCTCTAACATCATTATTAATCAGTTAACAATCCCTGTTTTTCAAAATCATGAACAAGTCTTTGAGCATCCTTTTCAGCTACAACATATTCAACATTATAATAATTTAATAATACTTCTGTTACAGTTTCAACATTAAACTCTTTACCCTGAAGTTCTTTCCATAAAAATGCAGCTGTCTCATTCAAAGTATATACTTTAGACATATCTACCATATCCTGTTCCGGATCGATGATAACGTATTCATCACCTAAATGTCGCAACATTAAATCCTCCCTTAATTTCATAATTTTATTTTATTCCAAATATTTTATTATAAACAGATCTGATTATACGCAATTTATACCAGATCTGACCTAATAATGTATTAATACTTAATTCCTTTTCGCCCCTGTATGCACTGACAACAACGGCCAATATATCCTTATCAGTGATTATTTCTACCTGTTGTATATTACCATCACCTGCAAGTGTGACGTTTTCTTTTTTAATTTTAACAACCCTATGTAATACATATGCATTATTAAAATATGCCAATACAATTTTCCCGTTAATTAAATCTTTTTCTTCAAACTTCTTTAATACAACCAAATCCCCGTTTTGCAAAAATGGTTCCATACTTTTCCCTGCTACAGGAATCTTCACCTTCTGACCGGCATTTAATCTTTCTTTTACCTGTTCAAAGAAAAGATCATTTGGAATTATTCTTTTACTAAGGATCTTTTTCTCCATACTTACTATATATTAAAAACTGAATCATTTGTTGATCAAATATACAATTTAATATAAATCGATAAAAGCCATCACTATTCAGCAACTAAAAAACAAAACTTTCCTAAAATTAAAAAAATAATTCAATAATAATTTATATTTATTACATTTAATACAATTATTATATTTTGTAAATATTTATCAACACATAAGTGCTTATTCTAATATTTCTCTATAAATATTTAAGCATTTTTCTGTCATTTTTTTTCGGGTAAAATACTCCTCATAACGATTCTTACTCCCTTCTGACAATTCATTTTTAAGATTTACATCTATACTTATACGTTTAATTGCATCTGCTAGTGCCATTTCATTTTCAGATTCTACTACCAGACCAGAAACCCCATCTTTATTAACCCAACTCACGCCTGATCCTGGTATATGTGCAGATATAACAGGTTTCCCGCAAGACATAGCTTCAATCTGTACAATAGCAAAAGCCTCTGTCTTCCATATGGAACTCAGGCAGAACATATCACATGCGTCAAAATAATAAGGTATATCATCATCTTCTACAAATCCTAAGAGCGTTACTTTTTCCTGAACTCCAAGCTCAGCAATTAGTTCAGTCAGGGAGTTCATTAACGGACCTTTCCCACCTATTATAATCTGGTAATTCTCATCAAGATGCTGAGCAGCTCTAATAAGGTATTCATATCCTTTATACTCTACAAGTCTACCTAATGAAAATATTACATGTTTATTTTTATACTTCTGTTTTAACGCCTCTGTTTTTTCTCTATTCCCAACTAAAGGTTCTACTCCAATCGGGATATAATCTATTTTATACTGTACTTTACTTAGAAAAGGAGATTCTTTAACATATACGGGTGTTGTCCCCACAATGACGTCTGCTCTTTTTATCAACCAGCTTTGTAAAGGCTTATAAAGCCGCAACAAGGTTTTTTGTTTCAGAATATCACTATGCCAATGAAGCACTACTTTTCCTTTAAAACCTGACATAAATAATGCAAGACTAGCCATAGGATCAGGGTGATGAACATGGATAATATCATAACTCTTGGCTATCTTCCGTAATCTGGTAATTACACCTGGTGCCAGCATTGTAGCTGCAAGTTTTATTTTTGTAGCTTCAACTATTAACCCTGCATATGAATTTACATTAATCATACCTGCCGGATAATCTTCTGTTGAAGCACAAAGCATATCACAATGTATTCCTTCTTCCGAAAGCCCCAACATCAGATCATACATTACTTTTTCTACTCCTCCGCGAATAGGATAAAATTTACCTAATTGTAATATTTTCATTTGATTATTACCTCCCATATTAGTCTTCAGATAAAAGTATTTGGAATAGTTCGCCCCAAGAATGAGTTACTGGCTCTTCCAGAACTTTCTTAGGTATTATATTCAAAGATGAAGTCTCTCCCTGTATTAACAATTTCATTTGCCCAGCTAACTCTTTGGGATCATTTGGGTTAAAAAAAGCAACCTGCTCGCTTCCTGCCGCTGTTTCCTGAGCATAAGAAAGATCTGCCAGCAACATTGGTTTATTAAATTTTGAGAATTCCGAAATAGGTAACCCCCATGTTTCTACTTTAGATGGAAAAACCAGGCAATCACATTTTTCGTATTGCTGAAAAAGAGATTTTCTATTTTGAAAACCAATCCATTGTATGGAGTTTACAACTTTACCATATCTCTTATAAAGCCAGATTGCATATTTATTCTCATTTCCGGAAAGTGTTATATTAACTTTAAAATTATTAATTCCCTCATTTTCCAAAATTTTAGCAGCATGGCAAAGACATTCAAAATTTTTATGGCTATTTGGTGAAGCTGCATATATAAATTCATAAACAGAATCTGTATTTTTTTTAATACTGACATTCATATCTTCACTCTTTGGAGCATCAGGTAATGCCACAATTATCTTATCAGATTTCAGTTTAAACAATTTTTTAAACTCATCTTTCAGCCATTGCTGCTGAACAATAACGAAAGTATTTTTATTAATATTCTTTTTATAAATGAACTTTGAGAATAAAGATAACAGTACTATTTGAGGAGCAAATAAGCATTCCCGCCACTTCCATTCATAAAATGGAAATGGATTATGACAATATACAGCTTGTTTTTCAGCAAGTACATTAGGTGTTGTGTCATGCAATGATAGCCACAAATCCACGGGAGCCAGTTCTTTGGATATTTTTTTCATACTGACATATTCGTACCATAAACGGTTAACCCATCTTTTTTTAGGCCATTGATCCTCGATATACTCAATATTTGGAAAATCTGCCAGTTCTTTTTTATAAACAATAGCAACCACTCTGTAATTCTTTTTCACAGAAAATTCAGAGAGAAAACTTAAACAATCCCTCAATATAGTAAGAGTTCCTCCCACATTTAAATTTACAGCTGAAACAACTATTGTTTTCATTATTTTTCTTTTACTATCTCTTCAAATAAATTAACCCAACGCTTCATAATCTTATCTTCGGAAAAATTATCGGACAACTCCACATTTATATCTCCCATTTTTTTGCGAAGCTCGTCATCTTCAATAAGCTTCAATATCTTTTCAGTCATCAATTGTGAATCCCTCTCTGGTATCAGGTAACCATTAATTCCATCATGAATAATATCTTTAGGACCACATTTACATGCATAAGCCACCATTGGTAAACCACAAGCCTGTGCCTCCAGTAAAGTCATAGGTAAGCCTTCATATCTGGAAGTCATCACCAGAATCGAACTGCTTAAATATTCCTGTTCTATATTTTTCACAGGTTCGCACAGCTTTATTACTTCTGTAAGATTCAGGTCATCAATTAAATTCTGTAAATCTTCTTTTAGTGGTCCATGACCAAAAATATCCAATCTCCATTCTGGGTTTTTCAGGTATACATCTCTCCATATTTTTATTAATTCATCAAATCCCTTCTGATAATCATAACGTCCAACAGCAATTGCCCTTTTGTATTCCAAAGAAGATTGTTTTGAGGGGATGAAACTATTTGCATTAGGAATAACATTAATATTTGAAAAATTTCCCCAATAGCCTTTATCTTCTTCTGTTAATACTACAAAACGGTCATACTGCTGCACAGATTTTTCATCTTTTTCACTCCTGATCTTATCTATAATCCCCCATATCCCACCGCGATCATATTGAATACGTTTAAATCGTGAGAAGTGGATCTCCAGAATCTTTTTGCTTCCGTCTTTTATATTGTGTATAAGATTTACATCGTTATCAAACATCGAGATCACAACATCAGCTTTAAGATCATGTAATACTTCTTTTAGTTTTTGCTTGTGCTTTTTTTGTTTTGAGATGTAGGAGAAAATCTTTTTAAAGACGCTTTTATTAAGATCATCACGATAGTTGATCCCCAGATCAATATGCTTAATTTTCGGATTCATCACAAAATAAGGACTTCTCCCTTTCTGATCGGTGGTTATAATGGTAACATCATATCCTTCATCTGCCAGATAATTTGCTTTATTAGCCAAAACACGCTCCATTCCTCCGGAATTAAATGTCCCCAGAATACTATATACTATCTTCATAAGAAATCTCCTCTTGTGTTGGAGTAATAAATTGATCTAAACAAAAGAATAATGCATAAATGAAGAAAATATCTGTTGCCACTTTAAGCCAAACAACGAAAGTAAGCCCTATAAAAATCAGAAACATTATTCTGTATTTGGGAATCTTGGCAGCGAAAAAAGCTCCTAAATAAACAAATAAGAATGCAAATACAGAAAAGCCCACCAATCCACAATATAATATAAAACGGCAATAGCCTACGTCTGTACTGTATATAAAATCATCAAACAACCCTGAACCAATAATCCATGTTCTCTGATCCTGAGGCCATATCCACATTTCTCTATTCAATTTATCTGTAGAACTAGTTCGCCACTCCCCCTTTTCTGCCCAGTTAAAAAAGCCTTCAAAAGCAAATCGTGAATAGTTATAAAATGCATCACTGGAATTATACAGATAAACAGAAATTACAATTGCTGACAATAATAATATTGCAAATAACACTCCCAATTTAATAGCATCATATTTAATTAATACTTTAAACAAACCTGAAGAAATTACAAAATATACTACAGCACAACCCAGTCCTATTATGGTTGTTCGTGAAATCATATTTCCAACTACTGCAATTGTAAAAAAAGCAATAAGTAACAAGGTTATTGCAAGATTATTTCGTCGAGTTTCTTCGTCATTCCCTAATAGCCCGGCAATCATTATCAAAACCAGTGAGAAGCGTACTCCAGCAGGATCTAAGGATGCACCGATACCATACAAACGATCTACCTCCTGAAGAAATTCCTGTCCCTGTCTTACAACACTGTCTACCAATCGCTGCAGAACAGGAATATTATCAATCATTAGTGCCAATATACATTGAGAAAGACATACACCAGCCAGATAATAGGTCAAAAGTTTAAAATCAACTACCCCATGTACTCTTTTTATAGTCATACATACAGCATAAGCACCTCCTAGCCATACAAAAAAACTGACAATATAACTTGCATAGGAGTAATCATCAGAATGATTAATATCTATTGAAATAAGACATATTATTGAAAATATAACAGCAATGCAA
Organism: Elizabethkingia miricola; assembly: GCF_001675285.1. Lineage (GTDB taxonomy): Bacteria > Bacteroidota > Bacteroidia > Flavobacteriales > Weeksellaceae > Elizabethkingia > Elizabethkingia miricola. The sequence continues at coordinate 96,521 of NZ_LSGQ01000007.1, read as the reverse complement.
GCCGGAATTATAATCCCTTTAGGCATTGAAATCTTTTCTTCTTTTATACTATTATATCCGGCTAAAGCAACTCCTATTACCGCTAAGATCATTTTAGTATTGACATTATCCGGCAGGAATGTGAAGCTAACGGGAAAAAAATAAAAACTGGTAATAATTCCAACTATAAAATAAGGAATGAAACGCAACATATAATTATAATTATAATTTTCTTTCTATTTATATAAAACACCATAAATATAACGAATCACCAGATTATAATAGAGTTTTAAAATCCAGTATTGTTTCCTTAAGGCTAACCATTGTAAAACCCTTGTTCGCAATGGGAGATCTTTGTTTTTCATTATAAATTTATTTGCTTCAGGAAACCAATTTATCCAACATTCATAATTTTCTTTCTTGTCTGAAATCAGTAACGGTAGTTTAATATTTAATTTCAAAAAACTAATTCCATCTCCGATACTTTTAAAAAAGGAGCTTTTATGCAAATACTCCTCTACTTCATATAAATTGGCAGTTACTTCCCGACGGTGTTTTTCTGAATAGGTTTTGGTCAGAGAATCTTCATTTGACTGACCGTAATGATATAAGGCATCATTAACAAAAGCTACTTTGTTAGCATGAACAAATAATTTCATTATCACCATTAGGTCTTCCCCCATATTCATCCCCGGAATAAAGCGAATATTATAGTCTTCATATAAGGATCGCTTTACCATAAAAAGCCACAAATTCCAACGCATTTTTCCATGTAACATCTGTTGAATTGCTTCCAAGGAGTTATTAAATGGAGGCTGATTCATTCTTCTCTTATTTTGATTAAAGGACAGATACCAGCTGCATCCCACTATATCGGCATCATTCTCCTGTTGTTTTTTAACGAGTAATTCTATTGCTCTTTCATCAATAAAATCATCTGCGTCTACAAAGTAGATTAATTCACCTGTGGCATTTTGTAATCCAGTATTACGAGCTGCCGCAACCCCTTTGTTTTCTTCATGTGAAATAATCTTCATTACAAGCCCTTTACTATTGTCAGTAATCTTTTTCTCATACTGATAAAGAATATTTAGTGTATTATCCTGGCTGCAATCATTAATGAAAATTAACTCCAAATGTGGATAACTTTGGCTTATCAATGAATCTATTGACTTATATAATGTTTTTTCTGCATTATAAACAGGTATAATAACAGATATTATTTTTGACCTCATAGCGTTTTCATAATTGGTTTATTAATAACTCTGTTGCCTGTGCTCCATTGTAGAAAAGCGGGGAAAAGCCTTTTTATAATAATATATAATAACAAAGAAAGCATAAGACAAACTATCGGAATAATAAAATAACTTATCAGTATCGATTTATCAGAGCTTTTCCACATCATTCGTATAAAAAAACCATTAATCCAATTCATAAGGTATAATTCATGAATTACATAAATAAAAAATACAGTGGGGGCTAGTCTGGTAAAAATACTTTTCAAAAAACTTTTTTTAAGTATGAGATAACCGCAAAACAAAGCAGAACTCACTCCAAATATCACAAATATCCTAATCCATATTTCATATAAATCTTCTCCATTATATGTAATAACATAACCGAATAGAATTAAGGCAAAAAACATTATTATTTTCCCATTCTTCTGACTTAAATCAACAATATTATATTTATAAATTCCAAAAAAGGCACCTGCACCAAAAAAGAATATCGCGGTCATACTAAATCCTGAAAAACCCAATTCGTAGCAGGATAAGTAAATCAAGACTAAAATAAAGAGTCCAATAGTTTTTAAATAATAAAATAAATAATAAAATAAGGGAGCCAGGATTGTCATACAAATTAAATCCCGCATATACCATAGCGGAAAATTAATGGGACCACCCCAAAACCACTCGTAGCAAGAAGTGCTGTTCAGATAAATCCAGAATTCATCATATGACAGACCTATCTTATGAAAAAGATAATTTTTAATTAATATTATTACAATAAATAATGTATTCCACAAAAAATAGGGAATCACTAATGTCCGTACTCTTTTTTTCAGTTGATTTAAATAATTGTTTCTGGAAAAATCACTTAGGCTAAGAAAAAAGAAATAGCCTGAAAAGAGAAAAAAACAAGGCACAGCAATACGCCCTAAATTATGCGAAATCATCTCACTAAATAAGATATACAGACTTTTGCTGTCTGCACCTAAATGCACTTTCTGAATTTCAGGAGCTGCTGAATGAATAAAAATAACCAAGACAATCAATGGAAATCTCAAAACATCAATAGCCTTAAGCTGTTCTTTATTCTTTATACTATTTATATGTTTCATCCTGACAAATCGTACTTAGTATCTTATCCACCACTTCTAAATTTTTACTATTAAATTTTCTTGCAAATAGAAATTCTGATTGCATTAAACTTTCGTAGTCCTTATTTTCCCAATCATATAATACACCATCTCTCCAACCAATCATCCGCATACACCCTAAGCCCTCATTTTCAGAATTAAAAAGATTATTTTTAAAATCTGAGCTCCAACATAAAGTTTGCAGAAACACCTCATCACTGCAAAATGTATTTTTATAAATGTTTAATACTTTTGTTTTTCTCTCTACTACATATTTTATAAAATCTTCTGTAAGGCTTACCCATTGGGTACCTTTTTTAAATGTAATCGATTTATTTCTTCTGTAACCGATGATGTACTGTATTTTTAACCCTCCAAATCTTATCAATTTTTTAGTAAAAGATAAAACTCCTGAAACAGGTCTGAAATCTTTCGGAAATAAATGAATCCTATTTATTTTTCTATCTAATTCTTCATTTATAGGATATTGATAAAATCCAATAAATTCTTTTCCTCTATGCATATCAAAAAATGCATGAATTCTGTTTTGAGACTTTAAAGGCATATCAACTCCGGATAATAGATGGTAATAATCATACCCACCTTTCTTTAAAGCTTCCTCGAACAATAAATATTCTGCTTCTATAACTGATACATCTCCCCAGCGGACATCTATTCTATTTTCTACTATGTACAAATCAGAGTAAACAGCTTCCAGCTTGGGTAAATCCTTAACTTTCTCGTCAAAATGTATATAAATATCATTCCTGGGATCATCAATAGCCTTTATTAAACGTTCTAATATCGGATATTCATTGTGTGCTAAAATAAGGTAAGCATGCTTCATGATTCCGTCTTTATATATTGTAAAATTCTCTGTACAACTTTAAGATCTGTTTGGCTGAATTTTCTTGCAAACAAATATTCCGAATGTATTAAAAATTCATAATCTGTATCTTTTAATACTCTTGGACTGCTGTCTAAAAATTCATTAAATAATAGCCTCTTATCATCTATCATTTTATATTCAGCTGTTTTATTCTCAAGTAAGTAAGGCACAAAATATTCATCTCCACAAAAAGACCACTTAAATTCATTTAATATTCTTTTTTTCTCTTCAATTATATATTTAACAGCCTTTGGTGTAAGACTTACCCAATTATTAGCCTTAATACTAGCTTTCGGTATTGGCTTTTTAATTATCTGAAAAACAGATTCAAATTTTAATGATGCCCGCCAAAAAAACTGAGACAATGTCCTTTTAATAGTAGAACTACTCTTATAATTCTTCAGAAAAAAATGATAACGCCCTAGCTTCATGGTTACTTCATAATTATTAGTATAAATAAAGCTTAAAATCTCTCTATCATTATACTCTTCAAAGAATTCATGAATTGCTTTTTGACTTTTTAAAGGCATATGTGTTCCCGAGATAAGGTGATATCTAGAATAAACATCTTTTTTATATGCTTTTTCAAATAGTTCATATTCTGTTTCTATTTGCGATACATGCCCCCATCGTACATCAATTCTCTTATCTAAAATATACAACCCGGAGTATTTACAATTTAAAACAGGAATTTTCTCTACAATTTTTTTATCAAAATGTATATAGATATCGTTGCATGGATCATCTAAAGCCTGCAACAAAAGCTTCAATACTTCAAACTCATGATGAACAATAATTAAATAAGCATGCTTCATTTTCACTTAACTAGATTAATATTGGTCTTATCTTGTACAAAAGTCATAAACTCTTCTATGTTTATATCTTTGTAGGTTAGTTTATGTATGTTACTTTGTTTTAATGCTTCTTCATAAGTAATATATTTACAGCCTCCACTCAATTTCGTTTGAATAATATGAGGAATAGTGTCACTAACCACAGGACAGACTTCATTGATATATTCTCTTGCCGTCAATTGTTTATATAGTATCTGGAAGAAAAAATAATCCAATATATCGTTTTGGGTTTTCCAGTAATATAACATTAGATCTAACAATGCAGATACCATAACACTTCCTTTTTTAGCAAAGAAAATGCTGTTTAGCATACATACTTTAAACCCCTTATTCCACCCCCAATAATAGGCATATACATTTTCCCAATAATCTTTATGCTGCTCATTTGGATCTCTTTGGTAAACAAAATAATCTAACGAACTAAATTGTCCGGGTAGACTTCCGGTAAGCATCACTGTAGCATCAAGCCATACACCTCCATAAGTTTTTAATAATGCCAGCCTTAATACATCCGAAAAAAAAGTTCGGTTAAAAACAGGTCCATTCTTTTTTTCTAAAACAAATTCAGGTAAATCGATATACTCACTAAAGTTTTCGTCATTTAATCTAATTACAATATAATCTCCTTTATATTGATCCACAGAATCAAAACAGATTTTCACAACCTCGGGAAGCTCGGGTGAGTTTGTTCCTTGTCCCCAATATTGCCATATAATTTTGCTATCGCGAAACTCCTGTTTAGCTGTTATATTATATTTCGCTATTTTACCGTGCTTATAATCATCAATAACAACATCCCAATAGTCAGCTACCTGTTGATGCTTATCCAAAATTTTCTTCTCTCGCCAAAACGCCCAAAGTTGCTTTAGTAAAGGAAATTGCGATATTTTTCTCATGGTATTTATGGTTTTGACACTATTGAGTATTCCTTTTTAATTTACGATAAACTGATTGTAGAGATGTTATAAATAAATTACCTAAAACAGTATTGGATAATTTATGTAAAACAAATATTTTTCTATTAATAACCCATTCACTTTTTATTTCCTCTGGCAAATGTTCGTAATATTCCCACCAAACGTTAAATCCTATAGTAAAGCTATTCCAGGGTTTAGTTCCTGTATAATGTATTGTTCCATGCTGCTGAACTTCCCGCCAGTTTTCTTCTGAATAGTATTTAAGAAAATATTCTTTATACTGTGGTAAAAAAAAAGTACGTATACCATTATAGTAAGGGGGGAGACCTAAGATGTACCCCTTACATAATTGATTAAGGACATCCTGATCCGGAAACTGAAGACCTTCAACTCTGGCACCCTCTAAAAATTTGGCTACCATATTTTCTTTTCTTAGTTTTTCTAAATTCATAATTAGAAATCCGGAATTAATATATTGTCCGGGTTCACAGCCTATAGACATTATATAAGGAATCTGAAAATCCAGGCTGGCCTCAAATACAGCCGCCAGGTAATTGTTTCCTAAATCTGTTTCCTGATAAAGCTTGTATAAATTATTTCTGACAATAACATCACAATCTATATACATTACTTTATCGTATTCAGGTAATAAATCTGGAAGTAATAAACGATATGAAGCAGCAATAGTATACCGATCATCAATATAAATTCCCTGAAGTTTACCATTCAGATCAATATAAGAATATCGAATACGACCATTTCCCAGTCGTTGTAATTTATCTTTCATCTGCTGAGGCAATTCCTCAGTCAATAAACAAATTACATGGAAATTTTCTGTTTCAGCAGAATGTTTTAAAATTGAATATAAACAGGTTGCTGCCGGAACAAAATAGTTCGGAGTAAAAGCTAAAACAATAGGAACTTCTGATAATAACATTGAAATCAAAAAATTATATATAATATCTTATAATGGCGAATTAGCGCATGACTTTATCTTTTATATATCTGAAAATCATTATAAACCTATCTTTTTTACTTATAAGTTCACATTTTTTTATAGCAGACAGCTCCGAAAAAGGCAAATATTTAATAACTAAGTTATAATAATCGTATTTACATTTTGGATATAACGAATCCCACTGAATTCTATCATAACAAAACTTATCTATTGCATTGGATGGAACATTATAATTTAAATTTTTCAACCATGTAAACAATAAGGTTATAGCTTCCAGCTTTTCCTTAAGCCTTCCTTTATTACTAGACAAATGAATAGAAGATATCCGAAATTTAAACAACATATCTGCCGTGTTGGCTATTCCATTTTCTGCCATATCAATAGTAGAAGCTGTATCAGATCCAAATGCAAACGGAAAATCAATAAATTGTTTTTTCTCCAATACACTTGCTTTAAACATGTAATTTCCAATACAAGTAAATGCCGTTGAGTTTAACCAATAATAAACATATTGATATTTACTGCAATATTCAGGTAATATTCCATCTATACCAATTAAAACATTGTTTTCATCTATCTGTTCTGCTCCTGATCTTATAAGATCTACCTGTGGATATTTATTTGCAAGCGCAACACAATTTTTCAAAAAGTCCGGATGATACAGGTCATCATCTGCCGCTAGGATTAAATATTCACCTTTGGCATATTTTATAGAATGATTCCATTGTTTAACAAGGCTGTCTCCGCCCAAGTTTTTTTCATTGCGATAATAACTAATTCTTGAATCATCAAAACTTGAAACCACTTCCAATATATTTTCAGGAGAAGCATCATCAACAATAACTAATTCAAAATCAGAATAACTCTGTTTCAATATACTATCTATGGCCTGGCTTAGAAACCTAGCTTTATAGGCCGGCAATATAAAAGATACCATCATTACTGGGCTATTTATTTTTTGATATAATTTTAGCAGGAATACCTACAATAGTTACATTTTCCTCAAACACAGATTTTGTCACAATAGATCCTGCTCCTATCCTAACACCGTCAGCTATTGTTATTCCTCCCAGAATCTGTGCTCCTTGTCCAATATCCACATTATCACCAATAATTGGCGAATCATCCGGCAATATTCCTTTGCTACCTATACAACAATTTCCATGTATCGTACAATTTTTCCCAATCTTAGATTTAGGATTAACTATAATAGACCCATAGTGGTATATTTTTAATCCTGGTCCAAAACAGCCTGCGGGAATAAAAAAACCAAGTTGGCGGCCTAAAATATTTTTTCTCCTTTGATAATAATATTTTAATATTTTATTAGGATTATGAAAGGTATAATATTCTTCCTTTCTCAAAGTTTTCACAAATTTTCGCAGCCAATATTGCTCTGTTTTCAATAAAAAATCTACCAAAAATCCTTTTGAGAACTTTGGATAGTAATCCATACGATCTAATTTGATATAACTTTTTATATTCATTTTTAAAATATTAACAGCGATTAAGTTTAAGCTTTATAAATTCTATTTTAACCAAAATCATTTCTTCTCTTTTGAAGCATTGTATAGAAATTATAATTTATTTTTTTCATAAGCAAAAGCAATTTTGCATGAATTGGCAATGAGTTTTTAATTAAAATAGTTCTTATACCCATTTCCTTCCAATAGGGATTATCATTCTTAACAGCCTGCATAAGGCAGCGGTAAAGAATTTCCCCGTTTATTTCATAAACAGCTTTAGTCATTTTTTTTTCTAAAAAATATTTTCTTCTCAAAGAAAAAGCTTCTAATTTATTAAGCATGGCCTTTTCCTTACTAGCCGAAGACATGATGCTTTCTTCCCTTTTTCTGTAATAATATAACTCTGCTTCTACAAAAGATATAAAATCACATTGATCCAAAATCTCATGGATTACAAATTCATCTTCGTGAACTTTTGCTTTTGGAAACCTTACGTTATTCCATAAACTGCTTTTATATAATTTACTACAAGCAATAACAGATGCCGGATAGTGATACTGAAGTAATTCCGACAACATTCTTTGAGATGAAATAATATCCAGACTCTTTATCTCAACCGGATTATAAGTAATAATTTCATTATCAGAAAATTCTTTAAACAGGCAGAAAGAAAGATCTGCGTCTCCTATATTTGCGTATAGAATTTGTATAAAATCAGGATCAATAATATCATCACTATCAACAAAAGATATAAATTCACCTGTAGCTACTGAAAGTCCCATATTTCTAGCATCTGACAAACCTCCGTTAGCTTTATGAATAACCTTAATACGTTTATCTTTTTGGGCATACTCATCGCAGATTTCTCCACTACGATCAAGAGATCCATCATTAACTAAAATAATTTCTAAATTATTAAATGACTGAGCAATTATAGAATCTATACACTCATGAATAAATTCCTCAACCTTATAAACAGGTACTATTACAGATATCAAGGGATTACTCATTATTCCCATATTTAGTCACTGAATTTTAATAATTTATTTAAAACTTTAAGCCCTAAAGGGGGCAAATAAGAGATATAACGAGATTCCAGTATCTTATTTTTAAAAGGATACTTTTTATACTCTTCTAAAACTTCTTCATTTAATTTATTATTCTTTATTAATTCCATGATGATATAATAACGAATAATATCTTTTGCCACTCCATTTTTATCAAACATTATTTTCAAAACTATATCTTCTCGTTTTATTCTCTCAGCTTTTAATTTTGAAATATTAGAACTATGTAAACGATAATATGATAACTTTTCAGGTATATACGCTATTTTATATAACTGGCTAACCTTAAGCCATCTGTAATAATCATCCACAATAAATCGTTCATCATATGCGCCCGTTTTCACAAGTACTGATTTGCGAATTACAACTGTTAATGCTGCTATTCTGTTGCTTATAACTAACCAATTATAAAATGTCTCTGACTCTTGGAAATATAAAGAGTTATAATCTGCAATATCTTCAACAATATCAGAATTTTCATTAATCGAGTATGTATCTGTATAGACCATTCCATACTGATCTCCTAGTTCTTCAAGTTTAGCAATGCTCTTCTCTATAGCTTCATCATGCAAAAAATCATCTGCTGCGATAATCTTAATATATTTACCCTCAGCCAGACTTATACACTCATTTAATACTGTAGATACCCCCGTATTCTGAGAATGAAAATTTAACTTTGCAGTATAATTATTTTCAGTTAGCCAACGGTTAATAACAGTTACACTATTATCCGATGATGCATCGTCTGCAACAATCAGTTCTATATTAGTATAAGTTTGGGCTTTTATACTATTTAGATTTTCCTCTAAGTATTTTTCATGATTGAAGCTGACAACAATAATACTTATCAAAGGGTTGTTATCCATACTAAAATTTATTTAGCAATTCTATGACTCTCTCAACTTCTTGCTCTGTTAATATTGAGCTTATTGGCAAGCTTAAAACTTCTTCATGTATTTGTTCAGAAATAGGAAAAGATAAATGATTCATTTCTTTATATGCCTTTTGCTGGTGAGGAGGAATCGGATAATGAATTATGGTTTGTACTCCGTTTTCTGTTAAATAAGACTGCAATTCATTACGGTCTACACATCGAATAACGTATAGATGCCATACGTGTTCTGTATTATTTTCCGGAATTTCCGGTAGAGTTAATTTTGGATTTTTAATTTTAGCATTATACTGTAAAGCTACTTTTCTTCTGGACGCATTTTCTACATCAATATGTGGCAATTTCACATCTAATATAGCTGCCTGTATTTCATCTAATCTTGAATTTAATCCTTTGTATATATTAATATATTTCTGATTAGAGCCATAATTAGCCAATGCTCTTATCGTAGCTGCTAATTCTTCATTATTGGTTGTTATCGCTCCTCCATCTCCTAAAGCGCCAAGATTTTTCCCCGGGTAAAAACTAAAACCAGCTGCATCACCTAAGTTACCTGTCTTTTTATCTTTCCATAAAGCTCCTATTGCCTGTGCATTGTCTTCAACAATTTTTAAATTATATTTCTCTGACAACGCATATAGTCCTTCTGAAAAGACCACTCTACCATACAAATGAACAATTAATATAGCCTTTGTCTTATCAGTTATCTTTTCTTCAATTTTTGATAAATCAATATTATATGTATTTAAATCTGGTTCTACGAATACCGGAACTAATCCATTATCAGACAAAGCTAAAATAGAAGCTATATAAGTATTGGCAGGGACCAAAACCTCGTCTCCTGCTTTCATTATTCCCATTTCAATATAGGCTCTGAAAATCAGACGCAATGCATCTAAACCATTAGCTACTCCAATAGCATACTGAGCACCAACATACTTAGCCAGGTTATTTTCAAAGTTCTCAACTTCTTTACCCATCAGGTACCATCCTGAGCGGAAAACATCAATAAGTCTCTGCTCTATTTCCTTTTGATATAATAGATTTATCTTTTGTAGATCCAAAAATTTAATCATACTTTTTTATATTTAAATCAACAATACTATTTAATAATAGATCGGGGTTATATTTACTAAGAGATTCTTTATTCATAAATCCCGTTAAAACTGCTACGGTATAAATCTCTAATTCTTTTCCTGTTTTAATATCATGTCCTGTATCTCCAACAAATAAGTCTACAGCTTTTAATGGAATTCCACTTTCTAATATCAGCTGAGTTTTAGTCTTTAATTGCTCTGTTACAAAAACTTTAGTAAAAAATTTTAATAACCCCAGTCTTTCTAATTGCAGTTCAGTATATACTGAATTTTGTCTGGCTGTTACTATATATAAATTTGCTTTTTCAGATATTCTTTCCAGCCAGTCTGGAACTCCATTAATTACAGTATCCAGTTCTAAGTACTTATTCTTTTCAATACTGTTCATCCAGTTTGTTTCAAAAACCTGAAACTCTGAATCTGTGTAATGGAAATCTTCATTGAGAATATTTTTATGAGCTTTCCCATCAAATTTCTTGTTCCAATATTCTTCAAATGTCAAATTACACTTCAAAACTAAATCCGAAAAGAGTTTATACATCCTATACCTGGAATCAATCAAGGTACCGTCTAAATCTAAAAAAATATTTAATTTATCTTTTTCAAATGTTCCCATTCAGCTGTTAATCCTTTATCAAGTGAAGTATAATTTATTTTAAAATTTTTAATAAGCCGAGTATTATCAAACACATAATCTAGGCCTTTAAAATCTGTATCAAAATATTCTATATCAATTTTTTCTTCAGAAACACTAACAATTTTATTAATCAAATCAATAATTGATATAGATTTTTCCCCAACTACATTAATTACTTTCTCAGTCGACGTTTCTGTTATTGACTGAGAAATTATCTTAACTACATCTTCAACAAAAACAAAATTTCTCAACTCTTTTCCTGTTCCATAAATAACTACATTTTGTTTATTCAAAATGCGGTTCATCGTGATCGGAATAATTTTCTCGTACAATTCCTCTCCAGGACCATATACATGTCCAATCCGAAAAATTTGGTAATCAATATTTCTATTTTGAGCAAAAAATTTAATTATTTGCTCACCATAAAGCTTTGACCATCCATATAAAGACATTGGCTTTTGAGGTGTATCTTCATCAACGGTTCCCGTAATTTGATAGACATCCAAAGTGCTTAAAAAAACTATTTTTTTAAGGTTTGGAAAAGGGAGACTAATTAAATCATATACATTATCAATATTTAGCTGTGTATTTTTCATATCGTTTGCCATCCGACTATTTTTCGGAGTAAAGGCTCCCATATGAATAATAACTTCTACCTGTTTAAAACTTTCATTCTCTAAACACTCTGAATACCGACCATTATTATATACAATTGTTTCTAAAAACTCATGTTTAGATGAGCTAAATAATATAATATCATTTGCCTGATATACTTTCAACAATTCTGCAATGAATTGTCGTCCAATAAACCCATTAGCACCCGTTATTAATATCATTTTAGCTTATATGTTTTTAATTTCCTTTTCGATATTTTCTTTGGTGAAGAGTCTGGGTACAGTATCCATTCCTCTTAACCACAACAGTCCATCTTCTAAAGGATTAATCTTTTTGTCTAGCTCCGGAAATTTACTATACAGTGCCAGGTCTTTGAAAATACATGGCATATTTAAACCTGCCATTGTAAAGAATAGGACCGTAGTAAAAAATCTTGAAATATTAATTTCTGTAGGATTTGGAATTCCTTCAAGATCATATGCCATATCTACACCATATATACCATGAGGTTTCTTATCTACCGCTTTAATACTATCAATAGCAATCTTATCTACTAATTCTGAAGAGTAAGTTTGACCTACTTTAGTAACGCCCGTTACCCCAGATAAGGTTCTGTTTCCATGAGTCCATCCCTTTCGGATTCTTGTTTGAGCAACAACAAGCTCTCCTTCATACCATATTGAGAGCCATGTTACCGTATCTGGTGTCAATAAAGATGCTGCTACGAAATCACCCCAGCCATTATAATTATCAATCCACTTCTTGGCAAATAAAAAATCGTTTGTAGGCAAGGCACCTTTTCCTCCTCCTCCTATCGAGGCTGCTCTAAGCCATACCTTATCCGATTTTATTGTTAAATCTGAAAAAGCTCTTTTTAAATCTTCTTCATCATTAATTAACATATTTGAAGGCACTTTTATGTCTGCTTCAACAAATTTCTGATATGACTTATATTTATGTACACAGGTATCTATTACCTCATGAGTAGGCATAAAAGTTTTCACACCCATAGCGTGGATATCATCTCTTAATAATGAAGCATGAAAAATTTCTAAATCATTTTGAAAATGAATTAAATCAGGCTTCGAATATTCCAATAAACTCATCAGTTTATCTTTATACTCTACAGAATCTGCATATGGAATAAAATATTTTTCATGTGCATTTGATAATACCAAGTCTGATACTTCACTGCCCATCCCTAAAACCGTTTCATTCTCCGGCGACAATAACAAAGAATTTATCACCCCTTCAGAAGGAGCTCCTCCAGCTCCTGCAATTAAAATTTTAGTCATTTCCAAAAACTTTAAATTCTTTATAATCTCTAAAATAATCTTCTTCAGTATAATGCTCAGATGCTAAGCATAATAAAACAGCATTATGTGTAAAATGAATATCACGCCATATCAAATTAGGAATATATAAACCTTTTGTTGGATGGTCTAATACAAATTTTTCTTTATTTCCCTGCTTATCTTCAGTATTAAATGTAATAATACCAGACACTGCAAAAATAACCTGCTGAAGATTCTTGTGTGCATGCCCTCCCCGTACAACATCTTGAGGAGTATAATAGGTCCAGTATACACGTTTAATATCAAATGGTATATTTTTTTGAGCCTCAGCAATAGTTATATATCCTAATTCTGAAGAACCAATTTTATCAAAAGTAATTATCTGAGGAAATGAAAACGTAGTTTTATCCATATTTACTTTACATTTATATTATAATCAAAAAGAGGACGCAATATTCCTGGGTAAATATGTGTTTTAACCCCTAGCTTTACATTCTCTACCTCAAATCCGATCAAATTATCAACTCCTAATAATAATTCAGTTTGATCTCTTCCAAAAAGTAGTTTAAAGTAATAATTCCCAGCATTCAAAAGATTTCCCGGGATATCAAATTCTACAGTATATTCCCCAACCTCTGAATTTTTATTTGTAGTTACAAACGCACCTGTATGAAAAATAATTAATTCTTCTGTTGTACGTAATTCAAAAGTAACATCCAAATTAATATCTGGTGTATAATTAAAAAATCTCAATTTCACCCGTATCGGGGTCTCAATATCCAATGTATCTCTACCTAATGGAGTTGATGAGAATTCTATAATTTTTATTTTATGGTTTCCATAAGCCTCATCCACAGGACCTTCATGTAAATATGTTGATATTTTAGCACTATCTTTCTGATATTCCAGAATAGTCTCATTAACCATTCCTTGAAAATCCAGAGTACCATTTCTCAATAAGATACCATAATTACATAACTCTCTTACAGATGCCATATTATGACTTACAAAAAGAACAGTTCTTCCTTCTCCCTTACTAACATCTCCCATTTTTCCCAAACATTTTTTTTGAAAATCAGCATCTCCTACTGCTAATACTTCATCTACAATTAATATTTCAGATTCCAAATGAGCTGCTACAGCAAACGCTAATCTCACATACATTCCTGAGGAATATCGCTTCACTGGTGTATCAATATAGCGTTCTACACCGGCAAAATCAACAATTTCATCAAACTTAGATTTTATTTCTCTCCTGGTCATCCCGAGAATTGCACCATTAAGAAAAATATTTTCTCTACCTGTCATTTCAGGATGAAAACCTGTTCCCACTTCTAGCAAAGAGGCTATTCTGCCTTTTACTTTTATGCTGCCAGTTGTAGGTTTAGTTACTTTTGAGAGTAATTTCAGTAATGTCGATTTACCAGCTCCATTACGTCCAATAATCCCCACGGCATCCCCTTGTCCAATTTTAAAATTAACATCCTGAAGAGCCCATACATAATCTGAATTTCCCGATTTAGTACGATCATTAGCTTCACCAATTTTCAGATAAGGATCTTCTTTGCCCCTAATCTTATGCCACCATCTATTCAGATCATGACTTAGTGTACCTGTACCAACCTGTCCTAATCTATATTGTTTAGATAAACTTTCTATTTCTAATGCTATATCTTTCATTTATCCTATCCGATCATATATTAAATTGTATCCATAAATCCTTTTTGGATACGGTTAAAAATAATTGTCCCTATTGCCAATAATATTCCTATCATTATACAAGAATAACCCAATGCTTCAATATTTAAACTGCCAGATCCTAAAAACGCATATCGGAAATTTTCAATAATTGCCGTTAGGGGATTTAATTCTATCAAATATTTATATTTATCATTAATTGTTGATAATGGATACACAATTGGCGTTGCATACATAAATAACTGAACCCCAAAAGTCAGTAACATTGCCATATCTTTATACTTGGTTGTCATACTGGAAAAAATCATACCCACTCCCAATGCAAAAGCAGCCATTAATATAATTAAAACCGGAGTAAGTAATACAAAAATATTGGGGTGTAACTGGCCTTGAAATGTATAATAAACTACAATAATCAGGAAAAGTAAAAATTGAATACCGAATTGCATTAAATTGGACACAACAATGGATAAAGGCATAATAAGTCTGGGAAAATAAACTTTACCAAAAATAGGAGCATTCACTGTAAACACAGTTGAAGTCTGAGTCAAACTGGTCGAGAAATAATTCCACATTACCACCCCAGACAAATAGAAAGCTATTTTAGGAGTTCCATTTGTTGAAATTCCTGCGATATTTCCAAAAACCAATGTATAAATTAATGTGGTAAGAATCGGATTTACAAAAAACCAAATCGGTCCCAATATGGTTTGCTTAAAATAGGTTACAAAATCTCTTTTAACTAAGAGCAGTAATAAATCTCTATAGCGCCAAACTTCTTTCAGATTAAGGTTAAGAAGGCTGGACTGTGGCTCTATAATTTCAGTCCATTTATTTTCTTTATTATTTTCCAAATTATTCATTATTAAATAATACTACTTTCCAAACTCTTGATTCAACATGTTTTTCAATCCCTCTTCCATTGTATAAGGAGGTTCAAAACCTGAAGCCATTGCCTTAGTAGAATCATATTGTGTAACAGCGCAAAACTTCTTTACCCTAACTGAACTTATATTTAATTTCTTACGGGAAAGCCATGCCAGTATATCAAAACCATATCCCCCCAGCATACCTATCCAATATGGAATATGAGTTGTAGGAATATTTTTATTTAAAATCTCACTTGTATGATGAACCAAATCGTTGGTTGTAAAATCTGGCTTATCAACATAGTTATAAATATTATAACCAGTTCTCTTTTCTTCTATTAAGAATTTTATAAATGCTATAACATTCCTTATATATGACATAGACTTCTGGTTATTACCTTTTCCTATCATCATAAACTTACCATTAGCTATCTGATTAAGTAAGTTATAAACATTTCCTCTGTTTCCTTCTCCAAATATTACTGTTGGACGGATTATATTAATATTCCAATCCTCATGTTTTTTATACCATTCTTGTAAAAGCTGCTCAGCATCCCATTTACTTTTACCATAATGATTAAATGGATCAGCCGGAAAAGATTCATCCGGATTATTTTTATCCAGCCCATATATTGCCACTGAACTGGTAAAAATTATGCGTTTTACATTATTTGCTTCCATTGCCTCTAATGTATTGCGCATTCCTTCAACATTAACATCATAATACAAAGAAACTGGTGCCACATCATCTCTATGCTCTGCAGCAAGCAATACAACGACATCAGTTCCCTGCAACTGAGAAATTAATGTATCCTTATCCATAACATTACCAATTACACTAATGTCAGGAAATTTTTCGCTTACATTTTTATCTATATTTAGTAAATTATATTGACCAGCTGATATCAATATATCTATCAAACGTGTCCCTACAAAACCCGATCCTCCTATAACAGCAATTTTCATAATCTTAATTTTCAGTCAAATTAATTACCTCAACTTTCTTTTTGTATTCTTTCATTTTCCTTTCGAATACTTTATCAAATATATAGTGAAATATTACCCATAATAATATATCACAAACGACAACAACATTATTACTGATAATTTCCACCATTACTATATTAAAAATACAAAAAAATAATGCTAATCCTAAAATAGCCAGCATTGCTGTTCTATGAGACATTCCGGAACGCAAAAATTTATGATGTAAATGATTACGGTCAGCAGAAAACATAGATTTCCCTGATCTCCAACGTACATACATTACCCGCGCCACATCCAAAATAGGTACAATTAATGTAGAAAAAGCTACTACAATAGCCCCCTCTGAAAAAGGTTTAATATAATGATTATTCATTGCGAAGCTAATAGCTAAAAAAGCAATTGAATATCCTAATGTCATACTTCCGGTATCCCCCATAAATATCTGACGGCGGCGGCGAATTGTTCCAAAAACATTATAATAAAAGAACGGAATCAATACACCCGCTGTAATAAAAGCAAATAAAGCATGCAACCAAGCGTCATAATACATAAATAATCCGCCCAAGACAACACAGCCCAAGCCTACTACTCCCGAGCATAATCCATCTAAGCCATCCATTAAATTTATAGCATTAACGATAAGAACGACAACAAAAACAGTTAAAGGCATTCCTATCCATGGCGACAATGAAACTATAAGTCCAACTCCGTATAAATCATTTATCCACAAACCACTCAACGGAAAAAGGCACGCAACAAATATTTGTGCTATAAATTTCGCTTTATAGTTCACACCTATCAAATCATCTCCTATGCCCACAATAAATAAAATAACCAACCCGCAAACCAACAACATTAAACTGGGAATAATTGCCCACGACTGAACTTGCAGATTAACTATGTTGAGTTTAAAAACCGCTACCATAGTAATAACCAGTAAACAGCACTGTATTGGTGCAAAAGCAACACCTCCCAGCCTTGGTACTATACGCTTATGCAATTTTCTTGAATCGATAGGATCAAATAGTCTCTTCTTATATGAAATCAGAAGAATATACGGAATCATTGCTCTGCTTAAGAACACAGCAATTAAAAAAGGAATAAAGACAATTAATAATTTCATATCTTAAAGATAAACTACTAACAAAAAAGTGCTGAATAATCACCCTGTATACCAATCTTCTGCATTTTCAGAGCATTAAAATGTTAGTAAAGTTACTTAACTGAAGAAGCAACAGAAATTTATAAAATTAAAATGAATAATTAAAAAAAATAATCGTTTATTATAAAATCATTTTCAGATCTTCAACAAACTCAAAACCTGTTCCAGACTAGTATCCTTTAGAACAACTTCATTATTTTCATCAAGTAGATAAATAGTAGGAAAAGCTTTGATATCGTAAAGCTCTTTTTGCTTCAAATCGCCTTTTTTATCAAAACCATTAATCCACTTCTCAGGTATGTTAACCTGATAAGCCTTCCATTTATTAATATCTTCAACGGGGCTCACCGCAACAACTTTCAGCTTTGCCTGATTAATAAGTGTATTAATCCTCACATCCTGACTCATTTGCTTAATAGCTTCTGCACAATGCGAACATTCCGGATCATAAAAAACAAGTAATTTTTCCGGCGCTTTAATCTGGTGCAGATTCTGGTTTTTCCCTGAAGAATCTATAAATTCAAAATCAGTTGCTACTGATCCCGGCATATTCTTATTGACCAGTTTCAGCAACATTCTGTATCTTATTTTTTCGGTATCATTAAGATGTTTTGTGTTCACCAGATATTCTAATACAGGCAAATAATACACATCGTTATGCAGTGGTGAGTTAGGATCATAAAGATACTTCTCATATCCATCCTTAAAGAAAGTGAATACTTCTTTATTTACTGAAGCTTTTTCAAACATTGCATTAATGGACTGAGAAATCTGTTTCTGGTCTGCGTCCGGAAACAGGGCAATAAAATCTACCAGATCCTGTTCTGCCTGAGCAGGATCTTTAATAGCATTTATATTCGTAAAATTGTAATGATCCCAGTAATTGGTAACCGAACGGCCTACTTTATCAGCCTCATTTCCTACCGCTTCCTGCTGTTGTGTTATTTTTTGTTCTTCCTTCTTAGCACATGAAAAAAGAAGCACACAGGAGCAATAAAAAACTGAAAAACTACTAAGTTTTAATTTCATTATTTTTTTTCATATTTTCTTTCATCATATTTTTGTTTGGCGCAAAACTACATATTATTTCCCTGACTAGAAAAAATATTATCAATTTTTAACCTTTTTCCCACAATTATTTATTATTTATTCAAAACACACTTCCAATTAACAATAAATGGAGTAATTGGAAACTCCAAATTACCCCATTTATGATATATATATTGTGAAGTGATTGTAAATAAATTATTAACTTCTTACGCAGCGGACACTCATTCCCTTACCAGGCGCTCCTTCAACAGGCGTAGAATACCCTGTATCTAGCGCTACAGCAGCCAATAATGTAGTCAAACTTCTGAAAAATTTCACCCCATTTCCTGTTGAGCCTGAAGACCAGTAATTAGAGGTTACCGAAGCTGTAACAAGCGGAAGAAGACTACTTGGAGAATCCATAATAGTACCACTTGCTGCACGGTAACCATACATCGGCAGAAACAATCGTTGAGAATGCACCGGAAAAGCAGAATCAACAGTCCCTGGAATTGGCCATAAACCTCCAAAAAGAGCATTGGCTATTACCCCATTCCCTACATCGACATATCGTCCTGCTGCAGTATTATCCGACCCTAAAGAAGTAAATTCTGCCTGTGTAGGAGTCCTCCACTTACCTGCCGGATACACTAAAGCACACGGATCACCACTTCCTGCCGCCCCCGTAGGCGTTGTAGCATTCCAGTTCCAATATAGATTTGTAATCTGATTGTTAAAAGTATTTCCATTCAATCCCAACTGCACCAGATCAAGAATATTAAGTAATGCATTTATTGGAATATCATTAGTGGGAAGAAAACGGTACTTATCAACAGCACTATTCATGTACTGCAAATTTGTACGTGCCCACGTAGCTGTCCCCTGTTGGATCCCTGATTCTATCATTCGGGCACTTAATGAATATTGAGTTCCAATTACTGGTGTTATTGCACTATTACTATAGACAACTGATGCTCCAGTAAAAGTTCTGAGAGTACTATCGTCCATATTCACCCCTAATGTACCGAGCCTCACACTAAGACTAGCAGGTATAGCATTAGTACTGGCATCCACCGTATAAAAAGAAGCTGTTTTTGTTGCACCTGCATCGCCTTGTGCCCCTACAGTATTTACCAGACTACTACCCGGTATCAATGCAGCTACAGCCTGTACATTAGTATAAGCACCCGTAAATATATTCAGGTCTCCGGATTTTACAACACTTGCAAACGACCCACCAGTACCAGTACCAAGCTCTACAGTTGTCGAATTATCGACTTTACCAAAAAGCCCCCGGGTATCTACATTTACATCTACCCTAACCGTATTACGGTGAAAGGAAACAGCTAAATCATTTTGCCCGTTCTGAACACTCACAGGAGCAGCACTTTTAGCATATAATACATCTTTATTAGCAATCGTTGAACTGCTTATAACCCCATTATTAATAACAGGTGCTGTAGCGTCATTCGTGGAAAACACATACCAGTCATAAGACTGCCCTGCAGGTACAGTAATTGCAGGACTTGGCGTTGTCCCAGCCGTAGCTACCTGGCTAACAACGGGATTCGTAGTCGTTCCTGCAACATAAACCTGGATAAGATATTTAACACCTGCAGCCATTGGCTGAGTTGCTGCCAGAGCACCATTCACTCCATTTGATGAAGCTACTGCGCCTATACCACCAACCTTCTCCATACTGGTTAGTACATCAAAATCTTTAAGGGAAACCATATTTTCCTTTGCAATAACAGAAGAACCTGCCAAAACACTCCCCTGTTTACCAACAGAAGCATTTGCAGATATATCACCCCCTTCGATACCTACGATATTAAAATTCAAAGTAGCTTTAGCAGTAGGGGTAAGTTCTTCAGCTTTATCATCTCTGGAAGAACACGAGTTAACACTTATAAAAACAACACTTCCAAGTGCCATTCCTTTTATTATTTTTGTAAAGTTTTCAGATATAGATTTCATTTCAATTCATTTTTAATTAATAAAATTTAGTTCCTAAAACTTTACAAATCAGAATCTCCACTTCCCCACGAACCTCCATTATTCCAGTCATCTACTTGAGGGGTGTCTTCAGATCCGGACGCTCCAATTCTAAGCGTTGCTGAACCTGCTGCAATTCCTTGTTCAATTTCTATGAGAACACAATTTAGCTCAGGAGCAATGTATTCTCTTTTAGTATTATTATTCATTTCTTTCATTTATTATTTATTTGTAAAAAGGTGTTGACAATTATTATATGCAATAAATAAAATACTTATACAAGATGCGATTCATCATCTTTCACTCTCATTCATCAATTGGTAATAACATCCATGCAATAATCTTTTTTTTAAAGCATTCAATAAAACAGCATAGGATAAACCTCTAAAAAATCGATCTGGCAACTATCCGACTCCGGGACAACAAAACTTACCACGGAAACACAATCACCAGCGTAAAAATCAAATCAGAAACAAAACATACACGAAACGCATGTCATTTTTTTTCTTTAACTCTATAAGTTTGACAGAAATAATATGAAATTGTCAAACAGTTTTCAGAAATCTTAAAATATAGTATCCCCCATAAGCAGTCTAAATTACGACGTTTCTATAATGAAACATTATTAAACATATATTCTTATTTATAAATATTATTAACTAATAAAGTACTTACAATGAATTCTCAATAAAATTAATAAAAAAAACAATACATAAAATATTTATTTTAAATATTTAATAATTAATTATAGATATATTTATAAATAACAATGTATATAAATAAATATTATTAAATTATAAATAATCATAAAACCTCTACAACAGGCACTTTTCAAGATAAAAACAAGAAAACTAAAGAGTTCATAAAAAGCGCAGCATCTATTTAAACAAAATAAGTAATACATTAAAAACACCCTTATTAACAATAGATACAAGCAAAATAAAAGTTATACACAATACAAAAAATCAAATAGAAAATTCATTAACCAATTCGTAAAATCAGATTGCGAAATCAATAAATCTATTACAACTATCTATATACTATTATAAGTACAATATCATCAGACATTCCTGGCTTATCAGTTTTCATAATAATTAAGTTTTTTTTAAGAAAAAGTTAAATTATCATTTACACAATGTTAATTTTTAGTTTCCTGATTCTTTAATACAGCCATTTATTTTTGCGCTAGAATTTGAACTATTCGATATGAAGAAAAGAATTATTTACGCTATTGCCCTTTTATCTTTTGGCATAGCATTCTCACAGGAAACTACTTCCAAAATTCTTGGAAGACTAAAAGGTTCCGGTTCGGAAGTAACAGTAAGAGTAACACACTTACCTACTAACAGTACTTTCGAAACAAAAAGCAACAACAAAGGAATATACAGCCTGGACAACCTTCAGCCTGGTGGACCGTACAAGATTGAAATCACCGAAGGCTCCAATCTTATCTACTCCAACAGCAACCTTCAGCTTTCATTAGGAAACAATGATTTACCTGTAGTAGAAGTAAATTCTTCTAAAGAAAAAACAATTGACGAAGTAAAACTGACTGCTAATAAAAAAACAGCAGTAAAATATGGAGTAGGAATTAGCCAGTCTCAAATATCAGGACTTCCAAATATTAACAGAGGTATACAGGATGTTACAAAATTAATCCCCCAGAGTGCAAATAACTCTTTTAATGGAACCAACTTCCGTTATAACAACGTTACCATAGATGGATCTATAAACAATGACGCAATCGGATTCAGCCCATCATTAGGAGGACAGACAGGAACTTCCGGAATGCCTGGAAGCAGCACACGTTCCAACTCCATTAGCTTGGACGCTATTCAGGATGTACAGGTATATATCGCTCCTTACGATGTAAAACTAGGAAACTTCTTAGGTGGTAGTATAAATGCTGTAACCCGAAGCGGAAGCAACAATGTTGACGGATCTATTTATTTCTACGGACGAAATGCAGCTATTACTGGTAAAAACAGAGTAGGTGATAATTCTAAAATGCCAAGTTCTTTTGAAGATTATATTGCAGGTGGAAGAATTGGACTCCCAGTTGTAAAAGACAAGGTATTTTTATTTACCAATTTCGAATACACCAAGAGAACGGACCCTGTTTTTTACAATGCAGGTGATCCCGGATCTTTAGTTGACAATGCCACAGCAGCAAGAATAGCCAGAGACGTACAAAATCGTTATGGATTCGATATCGGAAGCTACAATCAGTACAATAACTTTTCTGAAAGTGGAAAGCTTTTCACAAAATTGGACTGGAAATTAAATGACAAACATTCCCTTTCCATCAAAAACAACACTGTATTCTCTCAAGCATCAAACCTTGAAAGAGACGGTGCAAACTTCCGTTTTTCAAGCATAGATTTCACACAAAGAAATACAGCTTCTACAACAACATTAGAATTAAAAAGCCGTTTCAACAGCAAATGGAGCAACAATTTAATCGTAGGGTATTCATCAATCCATGATTACAGAGATCCATCTTCTCAGAACAAAATGTTCCCTCAGGTTGAAGTATCTTACAATGGCGGAACAATATTATTCGGAAACGATAGAGAAGCAACTGTATTCAACATGAAACAGAAAACCTTCGAAATCACGAATAACTTAACATATAAAACAGGCATACACAATTTCCTATTAGGAACCCATAACGAATTATACAATATCGATTATGGTTTTGTAAATGCATTAAACGGAAGAATATCTTATAAGAATCTAGATGATTTCTTTGCATCAAAGCCTGCCAGAATAAGAGGAACATACCCCTTTAATGGTGATAACAGAGAAACATTATTCAACAATCCTTATGCACATTACAAGGTTAATATGTTCTCCCTATACCTTCAGGATGAAATCAATTTAGGAAGACTGAGATTATCACCTGGTATCAGAGTTGACTATACAGATCTTCCAAACAAGCCACAGCTAAGTTCATTGGTAAACGCTTCTCCGAACGATCCAAACTATGGCAATACTTATACCTATACACCACTTAGCCAACTTACCAACAAATACCTTAGCAAACCAACTTTATCTCCAAGACTTGGCTTCAATTTAGATATTACAGAAAATAAATCTGTTGTACTAAGAGGTGGCTCTGGTATTTTTGTAGGAAGAATTCCATTTGCATGGCTTGGATATGCATATTACAATGATGGCGTAGGATTTGGAAGTTACGATTACAATCCACCTGCACCTGCTCAATTAACGACAAACGGAGATCCTTTAGTAAGCGGAAACTTTGCAAAATGGCAAAACTCATCTAAAGTTCAGGTAGACTTAATTGACAATAACTTCAAAATGCCGCGTGTATGGAGAAGTTCACTAGCTTTAGATTACACACTTGCAGGATATAAGCTAACATTAGAAGGTATCTATACAAAAGTAATATATGATCTAATGTTCCAGCAGGTAAACAAAACAGACAAGGTTACTTACTTCAGTTATGATACCAATCATGAGATGCCGATTTACACAACTAACATCAACAGTAACTTCTCTAATGCATATATGCTGTCCAATACTAAAGAAGGATACCGTTACAACCTGACAGTACAGTTAGCTAAATCATATAATTTTGGTTTCAATTTCTTTGCAGCCTATACTTATGGTGACGCTAAGGATATTACCAACGGTATCAGAAACTCAATGGAGAGTAACTGGCAGATGAACCAATCTCTGACACCTAACAACCCAGCATTGGCAACATCTAACTTTGCTATCAAAAACAGAATCGTTGCTAACTTAGGTTATGGTATCAATTTATCTGAGACAAACAGACTTTCTGCTAACGTTTACTTCAATGCACAGTCTGGTAATCCATTCTCTTGGGGATTTGTTAACAGTACCATTGCCAACACAGGACAAGCAGCTGGTTTAGCTTATATTTTCAAAGATGCTGCAGAAGCTGCCAAATACCTTGTTTCCTACAAAGACGGAGCAGGTAATACAGTAAGTGTACAACAACAGGTATCTGACTATGAAAACTTCATCAACAGCAACAAATACCTAAGCAGCAGAAGAGGTAAATTTACTGAGCGTAATGGTGATTTCACACCTTGGAACGTTCAGGCTGACTTCAGAATAATGGACGAGATAAAACTGAGCAATAAGAATAAAAACACGATTCAGATCTCATTCAGTATTATGAATATTACCAATTTACTTAACAAAGATTGGGGTAAAGTTTACTTTGTACCAAACACATTTAACTCTACAGCAAGTGTAGGTTTAACTAAAGTAGGTAACGTTACAGGTAATGTTCCGGAAGCCGGAGACCCAACTTACAACTTTAAAACTCCTGGAACTCCATATACAATAGATCAGTTCGCGTCCAGATTCCAGGGACAGTTAGGAATCAGATATAACTTCTAGGTTTCAAAATAATTTTTCATTTTATTTTACAGAGAAAATCCCTACAACAATTTGTTGTAGGGATTTTTAGTCAAAATACTAAAGGCTCCCGATGGGAGCCTTTAGTACAGCAATCCTGTAAAGGATGCTCTAACTTGATATGAAAAACTAATTAACACTGCAAATTTATTTAAAGCTTATCTAAATAAAAATGTGATTATTATCATTTTCTAAAAATTGCAAATCAATTTAATTAGCTATCGCAGTACAATACAATAGAAATAATATATTTTTCAACCCATTAACATAACAATATCACGATAAAACAATTGAAATACATGAACAATTAACAAAAATAATCTTTTAAAATGAAAATAAAGCAACACCTTACCAGCAAGCACTTTAAACACAAATATGCAGTTTTTCAATATTGGACATGATATAATTCATCATACTAAATCCTGATTTTATAAGTCATTCTAAAAGGATAAAAAAACAGAAAATTCACAAATCTATTTCTGCATCAAATAAAAAAGCACGGAAATAATTTCCGTGCTTTATATAGTATAATTAAACTAAACGCTTATTTACGCTTCACATGAAGAACAAGAAACAAAGTTTACCATTAATTCTTTAGAAACTGAAGAACTTCTCTGGTAGTATAATGTTTTCACCCCTTTCTTCCATGCCTCTATATAAAGATAATTAACATCCTTCACAGGCATTGTAGATGGTATCTGTAAGTTAAGTGATTGCGCCTGATCAATATATTGTTGTCTTTGTGCAGCCTGAGAAATAATCTCCATTGGAGAAATTTCTTTAAAGGTTTTAAATACTGCTTTTTCGTCCTCAGTAAGTTCTGCAAGATGCTGAACAGAACCATGGTTTAACATAATTGTTCTCCATGTTTCTTCATTATCAATACCTTTTTCTTCCAGTAACTTTGCTAGATATTTGTTCTTACGCATAAAGTTACCTTTTGCAAGACCAGCCTTATAATAGTTAGAAGCAAATGGCTCAATTCCAGGAGACGTTTGTCCTAAAATTGCAGAACTGGAGGTTGTCGGAGCAATAGCCATAGTGGTCGTATTTCTTACACCGTAACCTTTTAGTAATTCAGGCTCGCCATAAATATTAGCCAATTCTCTCGAAGCTTGTTCTGCTTGTTCTTTAATATGCCTGAATGCTCTTGCATTGAACTGAGTAGCCTCGAAACTTTCGAATGGAATCATATTCTTCTGCAGATAAGAATGGTATCCTAATACACCTAAACCTAAAGCTCTGTGACGCATTGCAAAGTTTCTTGCACCCTGTAGATAGTAGTTGCCTTCCGTTTTATCAATAAACTCGGATAAAACAGCATCCAGGAAGTAAATTGCAAGCTTTACAGCATCTGTATCTTTCCATTCATCATATAACTCAAGATTCATAGAAGACAAACAACAGATAAATGACTCTTCCATAGAAGAAGGCAGCATAATTTCAGAGCAAAGATTACTTGCATTAACCGTCAATCCTAAATCTTTATATACCTGAGGCTTGTTTCTGTTTACGTTATCACTGAAGAAAATATATGGTAATCCTTTCTGTTGGCGGCTTTCTAATACTCTTGCCCAGATTTTACGCTTCTCAATATCACCATCAATCATATCCTGCATCCAGTAGTCTGGTACGCAAACACCTGTAAATAAATTCTGGATTGGGCTTCCGATATCCTTAATAGAAAGGAATTCTTCAATATCACCATGGTCAATATCCAGATATGCGGCGAAAGCCCCACGGCGAACTCCACCCTGAGAAACCACGTCCATAGCAGTATCGAAAAGCTTCATAAAAGAAACAGCCCCTGAAGATTTTCCATTATCAGTTACGGCAGTACCACGGTGACGAAGTTCTCCAAAATATCCAGATGTACCCCCACCAATCTTAGTCTGCATAATAACCTCTCCCATCTTGTGAGTAATACCTTCTATGCTGTCAGGAATATGAACATTAAAACAAGAAATAGGCAAACCTCTCTGCGTTCCCATATTAGCCCATACCGGAGAAGAAAAGCTTATCCAGCCTTTTGTAATCATTTCTTCAAAAGCCGGTTGTAATTCTGGCTTATACAGTCTTTTTGCCGCAGCAGTTGTAATTCTTTCGATGGCACCTTTTACAGTTTCCCCTTTCAGCAAATATCCTCTGTTCAGCATTTGCTCGGACTCTTCATTCAGCCACCATATGTTTTGTTCTTCCATAATATTTTTATTTTTACGAATTTCGGTTAATCACAACCCCGCCGAAATTCTGTTTTTGTTATATTGATTGTAAAAAATTAACCTGATGCGAGCCATTTAATCCACTCTCATCTCTCAGCCTTTGAAACTCTTTAAAAGAAGGAACATTCAGCACTTCGTACTGTATTTCTTCACTTACATAGTTGGAATAATGCAAAAATGTTATTCCGTCTTCCTTTAAATAAACTTTATATTCAAACTTAGACTGATCAAGTTGTTTAAAATCCTCCAGAAACTTTTTAATATTGGTTTTATTTTCTTCAACATATTCAGGCCTTACTGTATAGCTAACCAATACATTAATCATAGTTTCTAGGATTAATTAAAACAAATCGTTTGCGGTAATACTCTTATCGTGTTTAGTATAGTCTACTGGTCTCTTCGCAAAGAAGTCATCCATAGAATTAGCAAACACTTCTTCTTCAAACCACATCATTGGACGATACTGCTCTGGAGAAACATTGTAGCGTGTTGCCATGTTGATTTTTTTCAAACTGTCATCTACACGGTACTTCATAAAGTTCAGCAAATCTTCTTTAGAGAAATTACTTAGCTCACCCAGTTCGAATATCCAGTCAAGGATCTCAGCTTCCAGTTCTACAGACTGGTCTACTAATGTATAAATATCTTCGATATCAGAATCTGTAAGCAGCTCAGGCTGTTCTTCTCTGATTTTGTTAATTAAATAGATTCCGGCATTAGCATGTATTTGCTCATCAACAGATGTCCATGCAATAATGTTGGATACATTTTTCATGTAACCTTTGAATCTTGTAAACGAAAGAATAATGGCAAACTGAGAGAATAATGAAACGTTTTCAATTAAAATACTAAACAACAATAGAGAAGAAACATACTCTTTAGGTGTTGCAGAATTCGCATGCTTTAGAACATTAGAAAGGAAATCGATTCTTTTCTTTACCGCAGGAATTTCCACTACATTCATAAACTCATCATTGTAGCCTAATACCTCCAATAAACGCGAGTAAGCTTCTGAATGGCGGAATTCACACTCTGCAAAAGTAGCTCCTAAACCATTTAACTCAGGCTTCGGCAGGTGATTATATAAATTCCCCCAAAATGTCTTTACCGATACTTCAATTTGTGCAATTGCCAACAATGCATTTTTTACCGCATGTTTCTCGTGAGGTTCCAACTGTGAGTGGAAATCCTGCACATCTGCTGTAAAATCTACCTCGGAATGTACCCAAAATGATTTGTTAATTGCTTCTATAAATTGTAAGACCTCTGGGTACTCAAAAGGCTTGTAACTGATTCGTTTATCGAAAATTCCCATAATGATTTGTGTATTTTAACTGAGTTCAACCAAAAACTTTTCTTTAACTGTGAAGTTAGATTACAAATTTATCAAAAGGTCGTTACAATAAAAAGTGGAAAAAGCCGTCATCCCCGTCAAAGCCTTATTTCTCGTAAAAAAGTTATCCACATTTATACCTAAGTACCTATGTTTACGCTAATTAAGAGGTGGATATTATTATAAAATGCCTAATTACGTACTATATATTAAACACTTATTTTTTTTTGCCTGAATTAAAGCACTTATCGGTTAAACAATTTAAAATTATCCTCAAAAACATTTTTCGTGTAACAAACTGACTTTCTATACTACCAATTAGTAAAAATCGTGAAATGATTACAATTGAGAATCTTGAAAAATCTTATGACACCGGAAAAAGCAAACTTCATGTTCTGAAAGGGATCAACCTTAATATTAAAGAAGGCGAGTTTGTATCTATTATGGGATCATCCGGCTCAGGAAAATCTACTTTACTTAATATTATAGGAATATTAGATGAAGCTGATTCAGGAGTTTATGAATTGGCAGGAGTTCCGATTAAAAATCTTAACGAGGTAAAAGCAGCAGATTACAGAAGTAAGTTCTTAGGTTTTATTTTTCAGTCATTCAACCTGATCTCCTATAAAACAGCATTGGAAAATGTAGCACTACCACTCTATTATCAAAACGTTTCCAGAAAAGAAAGAAATAAAAAAGCACTGGAATATCTGGAGAAAGTAGGTCTTGCTCAGTGGGCAGATCACTTACCCAGCGAACTTTCCGGAGGACAAAAACAAAGGGTAGCTATTGCCAGAGCCCTTATCACCAATCCAAAAGTAATTCTGGCGGATGAACCTACAGGTGCACTGGATTCCAAAACAACATACGATATTATGAAGCTGCTGCAGGAGATTAATAGCGAAGGAAAAACAATTGTAGTTGTAACCCATGAACCTGATGTTGCCGCACAGACCAAACGTAATGTTGTCCTGAAAGATGGCGTTATTGAAAGTGACGAATTTATCAAACAATTAGTATTAGAATAATGAATATATAAATGTGGATAAGTGATTCTGATAACAAAAACGATTACTGACCACTTTTAATTAATAAGCTTTATTCACTATTAACATACAAAATATAACAAAATATGTTCGATATAGACCGCTGGCACGAAATATTCAGTTCTATCCGAAGTAATATACTCCGGACAATTTTGTCGGGAGTAACTGTCGCTTTAGGACTTTTTATTTTTATTGTCCTTTTTGGTATTGGTAACGGATTACAGAATTCATTTCAAAATGAATTTAATGGAGATGCTGCAAACCTTATTACGATATTCAGTACACAGACTTCCAAGCCTTATGCAGGGATGCAGTCCAATCGTAAAATTATCATGCGGAACAGCGATTATAAAGAAATTACTGATAAAAATAAAACTCAGATTGAATCTGCTGCCCCACGTTATAGTGCCAATATGATGGTAAAGTATGGCAAAGAAAGTGGTAATTATCAGATTTCCGGTACCAATAGCGACGAAATAAAAATAGAAAACAGACTCGTTACAGATGGCAGATATATTAATGCATCGGATGTAACACGCCAGCAAAATGTTGCAGTAATTGGTCGACTGGTTCAGAAAGACCTTATCAAAAATGGAAGTCCAATTGGTAAAAGAATCAATATTAACGGAACCAGCTTTACTGTAGTCGGGGTATTCTCCGATAACGGTGGCGACTGGGACGAGCGTATGATTACCGTTCCGGTAAGTACTTTGCAGATGATGAAAAAAAGTTCGGATACACTGAACACTATTTTCGTTACCTACGATAAAAAAATGTCTACTCAGCAAGCTATTGATCTGGGAAATGACATAAAAAAGGATATGAAGAGTAAGCACCGTATAGATCCGACAGATGACAATGGTATTATTGTAAGAAATAATGCTGAAAATATGAAAGACACCTTACAGTTCATGCTTGTATTAACTGTTATTGTAGGGGTTATTGGTGGCGGAACACTAATCGCCGGAATCATCGGGATCAGTAATATTATGGTGTATATTATCAAAGAGCGAACAAAGGAAATAGGTGTAAGGAAAGCTATTGGCGCCAGACCAAACAGTATTGTGGCTCTTATATTACAGGAAAGTGTGGTTATCACAGTAATCTCCGGACTTGTCGGTGTACTATTCGGTTTACTAACACTTAATCTGTTAGGAAATAGCTTGGAACCATATTTTATAAAAGAACCAAAAGTAGGCACAGGAATGGTAATTTTCGCCTTTTTATGCCTTGTAATTGCAGGTGCTATTGCAGGATTTGTTCCGGCTTACCGTGCCTCCAAGATAAAACCAATTGAAGCATTACGAACAGAATAAAAACCTGACAAAGTGAAATTATTATTTAGTTTAGATACATGGCAGGAGATTTATTACTCACTGCGCAATAACAAACTCAGGACTTTCCTTACCATGATTGGTGTAGGCTGGGGTATGTTCCTGTACGTAAGTCTTCTGGGAGCTGCCAAAGGTGTGGAAAACGGATTTAATAAGGCCTTTAATGGCTTTGCTACCAACTCTATATTTATGTGGGCGCAGAGCACTTCTATCCCCTATGGAGGATTCCCAAAAGGAAAATTAATGAAGTTGCACACCAACGACATAGAAATGTTGAAAAATAAAGTTCCGGGCATTAAGTACATTTCACCACAAAACAGTCGTGGAGCGCGTTTTGGAAAACCCGAACCATTGGTACGCAACGGAAAAAAAGGCAATTACGGAATCACCGGAGATTATCCCATCGGAGACGCTATCAGTAAAAAGAAATTAACATTCGGGCGATATATCAACGATGCCGATATATCCGGCAACAAGAATGTTGTAGTAATCGGAAATGAGGTATATGAATCTTTTTTCGATGCAAAAAAAAGAGAAAACCCTGTTGGTAAAACAGTAACAATAAAAGGAATATATTTTACTGTTATCGGAGTTTTTAAAGTGGCTACCAATGGTCCCAGAATGGAAAGCAATGATATGGTTTTTATTCCTTTTACAACATACAACAAAATGTTTAATAACGGAGATGTTGCCGAAATGTTTGCTGTTGTAGGGAAAGACAATGCAGATCTTGCTCAGATAGAAGATAATGCAAAAAGAGTATTAAAAGAAAAATACCATGTATCTCCTGAAGATGAAAATGCCTACGGAAGTTTTAACCTGGGGAAGGAATTCAAAAAGCTAACAGGTTTTCTTACCGGAATGCAGTTTCTTACCATTATTGTAGGAACACTTACTATTATTGCGGGAGTTATTGCCATTTCCAATATTCTTCTGATTACAGTAAAAGAACGTACTAAAGAGATTGGTATTCGTCGTGCACTGGGAGCCAAACCTTCGGAGGTTCGTAACCAGATCCTTTTGGAGAGTGTCGTTATCACACTTAGTTCAGGCCTTATTGGTTTCTTCCTGGGTATATTCCTACTTATGGGGATTAATGCCCTCACAGAAAACAATGATGCATTCCCGTTTTATAATCCGAGTGTTAATTATTCCAACGTATTCTCTGCCATGTTTGTGATGGTATTCCTGGGATTGATTATCGGACTTATTCCGGCACAAAGAGCAGTAAGAATAAAACCTATTGAAGCATTAAGAACAGAATAAAACAATGAATAGGTGAATAAGTGAATTGAGGTGAATATATCAATAAAATAGTATGTTATGTTTTTAAAATTGAATCATCAAAATCTGGAAGTTTATAAATCAGCAAAGAAGCTACTTAATGCATCTTATGATATTCTTGAAAAATTACCTGATTCTGAAAATTTTAATTTAAAAAGCCAACTGAAACGAGCATCAACATCAGTACTATTAAATATATCCGAAGGGTCATCCAGAAAATCAAAAACAGAAAGAAACAGATTTTATGAAATCGCAAGAGGCTCAATAGTAGAAATCGATACCTGCTGCGAGGTTATTATTGAAAGAAATTATATAAAACCAGAAGAATTGACAGAATTAGGAAATTATATCGTATCAACATTCATTTTACTAAGTAATCTTTTAAAATCATAAAAATTAATTATTCACAATTCACTCATTGACACATTCACAAACGACTGATTCATTACCCATTAATTTCTATTAATAAAAAAATAATAATTATATGAAAAAGAAGCTCAACTTCAAAAAAATCATTTATATCATCTTAGGAATTATCCTATTGCTGGTTCTTTTTAAAGGTATCAGTTATATGATCTCGTCCAATTCTGCGAAGGAAGAGGCCTTCTTAACACGTAAACCTACTATACAAACACTGGAGGATAAGGTGCTTGCAACTGGGACAATTGTGCCACGCAGGGAGGTTGAGATAAAACCAAATATTCCCGGGATTATAAAATCTATCCACGTAAAACAAGGAGATAAAGTAACAGCAGGACAATTAATCGCTACAATTAATGTTGTACCTAGTATTTCTGAGATGAATGCTGCACAACAGTCTATAAAGGACGCTGAATTGCAGATTGGCAATGCTAAAATTACTTTAAACAATCAGCAAAAGCAGTACGATATGCAAAAAAGGCTTTTTGCACAGGGTGTAATTTCCAAACAAGAATATTACAATGCTGAACAACAATATAAAGGTGCTGCACAATCTGTATCAATTGCAGAGCAACAGTTAAGAACAGCTGAAAAGCGCCTTCAGATTGCCAGAACCGGATCTACACCAGAATTACAAAGTCTGGCAACAACCCAGGTTCGTTCCAAGCTTAATGGTACTATTCTGGAAATTCCTGTAAAAGAAGGAAGCCAGGTTATCGAAGCAAATAACTTCAATGCCGGAACAACTATTTGTACTGTTGCTGACCTTAATTCACTTATTTTTAAAGGTACTATCGATGAAGCGCAGGCCGGAAGACTAAAAGAAGGAATGAATATGAATATCATTATCGGGGCTTTACAAAATAAGACTTTTCCTGGAAAGCTAACGTTAATTGCTCCTAAAGGAAAGGATGAAACAGGAAGTATTAAATTCCCTCTGGAAGCAGATGTATTCAATCCTAACAACGAGTATATCCGCGCAGGATTCTCTGCCAATGGCGAAATCATTATGAACAGCCAGAAAAATGCTCTTCTTTTGGATGAATCTCTTATCCAGTATGAAAAACAGAACAACAAAGACAAAGCTTTCGTAGAGGTAAAACAAAAAGACGGTAAGTTTAAAAAAGTATATATAACTCTTGGTGCTAGTGATGGTATCAACGTACAGGTACTTTCTGGTATTACTAAAGATTCTGAAATCAAAGTATGGAATCCTTCTGAAAAGGATAAGGAGGAATTAAAGCAGAAAAACGCTAAATAAGTTTAAATTAGATATTGTTAAAAGAAGCGCCGTGGACTTTGTCTGCGGCGCTTCTGAATTATATAATCAGATAATTACTTACTTATAGTTCTTTGAATCTTCTGGCTAAACAGCCATTTCAATAAATCAGGTTCTGCAAATGCCGAATCCCAGCTGTTATGGTTTGCTTCGGGGTATAAAGTATATTTTACCTTTACTCCGTTCAGTTTCATTGCTTTTACCATAGCATCTGAAAACCCTGAAGGTACTACATCATCTTTTCCACCATGAAAAACCCACCAGTTTGTAGCTTTCAGATTAGAAGCTGTGGATGGTTCCGCCCCGCCACAGATTGCAATAGCTCCTGCAAATACTCCCGGCTTGCGGTTCACCAGTTCAAAAGTTCCCATTCCTCCCATACTAAGCCCCATAATATAAATCTGATCCTGTTTTATATTATACTGTTTTTGTAGATTTCCAAAAAGACCGGATAATAGTGACATCGCTTTTGTTGGAACATCGTTATTGGTGAAATAAAATTTTCTTTGCCCTACATCATCGGACACTATTTGTACGTTGCTCCAATAAGAATCCTCAGGGCATTGTGGAAAAACTACAATTGCCGGGAAATTTTTCCGATTACTATCATTCAAAAATAACTTTCCTCCATGAGTCAGCTGCTTCTCATTATCATTCCCACTTTCCCCTCTCCCATGCAGAAAAATAACCAACGGATATTTTTCCCCCGGATCGAAATTTTCAGGTAATAATACCCTGTAAGGTAAGGTCTGTTCTCCTTGTGAAAATCTGAATTTCTTGAACAATGAAAAATCCTGAGCAAAAAGAAAACTTACCCACATTAATGCTAAAACGAAACCTAACTTTTTTATCATATTTCAAAAATATAAAAAAGCAGCTTTTCAGCTGCTTTTGTTATTATTTATTCCAGTTTATTTTCGCATGTTTTACATCATGAGAATTTGTGCCTATCATAATATCGAATTCTCCGGCCTCCCAATCATACTTCAGTTCCGAGTTATAAAACTTCAGATCTTCCGGCGTAATTGTAAAGCTTACTTTTTTAGATTCACCAGCCTTTAAAAACACTTTTTGGAAACCTTTCAGCTCTTTTACCGGACGAGTCACGGATCCTACAATATCACGAATATATAATTGTACCACTTCATTTCCGTCGTATTTACCATTATTCGTCAATGTTATACTTGCTGTTAACTGATCGTTACCACTCAGTTGCGTTTTATTCAACTGTACATCTGAATATCCAAATGAAGTATAGCTTAAGCCATAGCCAAAAGGGAAAAGCGGTGTATTACATTCATCTATATAGTTAGATCTGAATTTCTCAAATTCACATTTATCCGATTTGTCATCACTTAATGGGCGGCCTGTATTTTTAGCATTATAATAGATTGGAACCTGTCCTACACTCCTTGGGAATGTCATTGGTAGCTTTCCGGACGGATTGACTTTACCATACAATACATCTGCAATTGCATAACCTGCTTCACTTCCTGCAAACCAAGCATTAACGATAGCATCAGCCTGCTTATTTTCATCATTTAAGACCAACGGGCGTCCTGTAAAGAGCACCATCACAATTGGTTTACCTGTCTTTTTAAGCTCTGCCAATAAATCTTTCTGAGCCTGAGGAATCTCTATATTCGCTCTGGAACTCGATTCTCCACTTAGTTCGGCTGTTTCACCAATAGCCAATACCACAACATCTGCTTTTTTAGCCGTTTCCACAGCTTCTTTCAGCAGTGCTTCTTTAGACCGGCTGTCTCTGTTGGATACTTTACCAAACATTGTCGCCTTTTCTTCCATTTTAGCATCATAGAAGACGTTGCTTCCTTTTGCATAAATGAAATTGACCCCTTTTACAGTTTCTTTAAGACCTGTCATTATAGAAACAGCGTCTTTTGTGCGGGAAGCTACACTCCAGGTTCCGGTCATATTCTCGTTATTATTGGCTAAAGGTCCAATAACAGCAACTGTTCCTGATGCTTTCAGAGGCAGAATCTGTTTATCATTCTTAAGCAGAACCATTGACTGCGCTGCAATATTTCTGGCTTCTTCGCGATTGGCTTTATTGAAAACCTCAGCTTTAGATCTTTTTTCATCAGTATATCGATACGGATCATCAAAAAGTCCCAGATCATACTTAGCTTCCAGAATTCTTCTGGCTGCAGTAGTAATTTGCTGTTCTGTTACTTTTCCTTCACTTATGGATTTTTTCAGTGTTGTTAAAAATCCTTCACCAACCATATCCATATCAATACCTGCGTTCATTGCTAAAGCTGATACTTGCTGCAGATCTCCCATTCCATGCTGAATCATTTCATTGATTCCGGTGTAGTCCGTTACAATAAAACCATTAAAGCCCCATTGCTTACGCAACACATCATCCATCAGCCATTTATTACCTGTTGCGGGAATACCATCAACCTCGTTAAAGGAAGCCATTACAGATCCTACTCCGGCATCTACAGCAGCTTTATATGGTGGAAAATACTCGTTGAACATTCTTATATGACTCATGTCAACCGTATTATAGTCACGTCCTCCTTCCGGTGCGCCATACAGTGCAAAATGTTTTACACATGCCAGTATGGTATTTTTAAGAGATAAGTCTTTTCCCTGATAACCATAAACCATGGCTTTTGCAATCTGACTTCCAAGGTATGGATCTTCTCCCGATCCTTCAGAAACCCTTCCCCATCTTGGCTCTCTGGAGACATCTACCATCGGTGAGAACGTCCAGTTAATGCCATCTGCAGAAGCTTCCTGTGCTGCAATCTGTGCAGATCTCTGAATAAGATCCATATCCCATGAAGCAGAAAGTCCTAAAGGAATCGGGAATGTAGTTTCATAACCATGAATAACGTCCATTCCGAAAATCATTGGAATCTTAAGACGGCTTTTTTCTACAGCCACTTTCTGTACATCCCTTATTTTACCAACACCTTTTATGTTGAATAATCCTCCTACTAATCCCTGTTCAATTTTTTTACCTATATCAGAACTTTGAGCCTGTCCTGTTGTAAAATCTCCGGATGACGGCAGATTAAGCTGTCCGATTTTCTCATCCAAAGTCATTTTTGCGATTAACTGATCTACAAATGCCTTCTTTTTAGAAGTATAAGCTTCTGTTTGAAAGCTTTGTACCGGCTGATGTACCAACTGTGCTGAAAACAGAGGC
This sequence comes from Elizabethkingia miricola, assembly GCF_001675285.1. Classification (GTDB taxonomy): domain Bacteria; phylum Bacteroidota; class Bacteroidia; order Flavobacteriales; family Weeksellaceae; genus Elizabethkingia; species Elizabethkingia miricola. Next base: position 59,244 of record NZ_LSGQ01000007.1, on the reverse strand, counting down.
GCAAGAATAAGCCCGGCTATAATTGATAGTTTCTTCATATTATTTTTTAGTTTATTTATTGTCTCAAATAAAGACATTAAAAATTAAGACTAATATACAAAATTTTATTTTACTACTTTTCTCCCTTTCGAAGGGTATTTTGAAGTAGTAAATCCAAGTTTTTTCAAACCTTGCTGAACCTCCGGAGCATTCATAAACAATTGCCAGATTAATCCGGAACGATAGTTCTCCAACATTACAACTTCTGGTCCCTGATCTATCGCCAGATACCATTTAGCAGTCCAATTGTACTGAGGGCTCAATGCATCATAGAACCCCGCTAGCCCCCATGAATCAGGATAATTTTCATACAGATTACGTATGAAAGCTATAGACTCTTTGGGTGTATATACAATGGAGCTAATAGCTGCAGTAGGAGAAACAACACCTACATCATTTCCCGGCATATGCGCATTATAACCTGTACTTCCATCCTCATTTCTGGAATAAGATGCTGTCAATCCCCAGAAATCTTTTCCATAAGCCTTATAAGCTTTGGGATTTTCAACAGCATAGGAATAATTGATCATAGAGTGATCATAATTCAGTTTCTGATAATCTGCATACTGATCTTTCAACCCGTTAGGATCCAAACCAAGATAGGAGTAATGTGCCCAAAATAAAGGTCCTCCATAATTTTCCGCTCCGTTATGTTTTAATATTAACGGAAAACCATAAGCTACTTTATCTGAAATAATCTTACCACTGCGTGCCCAACCTTTATCATAGGCTTCTCTGCTTATCGTATGAGTTGGAGATGAAGCGCCCATTACATATGTAATTAAACATTCATTATAACCTTCCAATTTGAAGTTCATATCCCATGCATAATTTGGAGACCAGTGCCAGTACAGGGCATTTTCACCACCCTTTGTGTACCAATTCCATTCTATACCTTTCCATAATTTATCATACTTCCCTGCCAAAGCTTTTTCTTCAGCTGTACCATTTTTAAAATACTCCCGTACAACAAGGAAGCCTTGTGCCAGGAATGATGTTTCTACAAGATCTCCACCATTATCTTTGGTTCCGAATGGTTTTACTTTTCCTGTTTCACCATCTATCCAATGAGACCAGGCTCCATGAAAGCGATCTGCTTTTGTCAGAAAATCTGCTATTTTATTTAGACGTTCTACAGCTTCTTTTCTCTTAATATAGCCTCTGTTTGCAGCAGAAATAATAGACATTAGCCCAAATCCTGAGCCTCCAGTAGTAACAATATTCGCATCACGATCCGGATAATTACCGTCAGGATGATAGCGTTCCCTTGCCATGCCTGAATGTGGCTCGGCAAAATCCCAGAAATACCGGAAAGTCTGTCTCTGAACTTTATCCAGTAGCTGATCATCCGTTAGCTTTTTAACATCTGGTTTCTTATTCCCCTTAACAGGACTTTGGCTACTGCAGGTAATCCCTGCAATAGCCAAAGTGAATATTAATATGTTTTTAAACCTCATTAGTAACCTGGGTTTTGAGTCAGAACATTCTGACTTTGTGTAATCGCATTAAATGGTATTGGGAACAATTCATTTTTTCCTGCTTTAAATCCATAAGAAGCTAAAACAGTTGCCGCCTGACCTGTTCTCACAAGATCTACAAAACGGTCTCCTTCCATCGCCAGCTCAACTCTGCGTTCATGCCAAATTGCAGTTCTTAATCCTGCCTGAGATGAAGCCGTTGTATCTCCTAATTTTGCTCTGTTTCTTACTTTATTCAGAGAAGCCTGGGCAGCACCTGTATTCCCTAATTCATTTGCAGCTTCAGCATTGATCAAAAGAATCTCAGCAAATCTTAATACTCTGATATTTTGCACAGATCCCTGGCCACAAGTTGCATCTTGATCTGCTTTAGGAACATAAGCTTTATAGCTGTATGTATCTACAGAAAGTGGATCTCCTTTTTTGATCAGATCTCCTTCCGGCGTTGTCTGCCCTTCTCTCAGTATGGTAAATTGTTTTCTGATATCTCCTGGCTCAAAAGCATCTTCTAAAGCTTGTGACGGAGTAAAGAATCCCCAGCCGAACTGATTTCTTACACCTTGTACTTCTGCATACTGACTTCCTCCATATTGTGCACTACATGAACAGTCAACTTCAAATACTGATTCCGGTCCAAATTCCCCTTTCACACGGAATAAGTGATTAAAATCCGGATCCAGAGAATATCCCATTGCCATTACCTGATTTGAGGTATCATAAGCTTTCTGCCAGTCTTTTTTATACAAATAAACTTTTGATAATAAGCCTAAAGCTGCTCCTTTTGTAGCTCTTCCTAAATCAGAAGCACCATACTTATCAGGAAGTGCCTGTGAAGCACTTAAAAGATCTGATATAATGAAATTATAAACCTCATCCTGAGAATTTCTTGGTTTATTATAATTCTCCTGAAGACCATCGAAAATAGGAACTCCACCATAAATTCTTACCAAGTTAAAGTAGAAATAAGCTCTAAGGAATTTAGCCTCAGCAATTATTCTACTTTTCATCGTAGCATCCATATTAATTTCAGGAACTCTTGTAATAACCTGATTAGAACGTGAAACGGCCTGCCACTGACCTGTCCAGTATCCTTCTACACCACCATCACTGGCTGTATAAGTAAATTGGTCGTATGCATTAATAAATGAAGCATCTCCAGGGTTAGATCCTTTGATCACATCATCTGCTGGCACTCCAAATATGAACTGGTAAGGGAAGGCTGAGTTTTCCCAACCTCTTAAAAAGCTATAGATAGCATTAGTTGCCTTCAATGCGTCATCCTGTGTTTTGAAGAAGGCAGATTCTTCAGTCTGTCCTTCAACTGGTATATCTAAAAAGCTGTCGTTCTTACATCCTGCGAGAAACGAAACAACCGCTATTGACAAAAATATTTTTTTCATGATCTTTAATTAAAAGGTTAGGTTCATACCAAAAGTATAAATCGCCGAAATTGGATAGATATTATTATCAATACCCATCTGCACTCTGTCACTGTTCATAATCTCTGGAGAGAATCCATTGTATTTGAAGCTTGTCCACGGGTTTTGTGCACTGAAATACAATCTTAGTTTCTGAACAGCTAACTGCTTTGTAAACTCTTTAGGCAGTGTATACCCTAACTGAATATTTCTGATTCTGAAGAAACTTCCGTCTTCAACAAAGAAACTACTTGGCAATATAATTGCCTGATTATTTGTTGTCATTGGATAAGAATTGGAAGTTCCTGCCCCCTGCCATCTGTTTTTGTAGAAATCCAAATCCCAGTTTTCGTTTCCGTAACGCTGTTCTCTGTTATAATTATAGATCTTATTACCTTGGACTCCCTGGAAATCCATAGCAAAATCGAAATCATATACGCTAAGATTAAATCCAAAACCATAAGTATATTTTGGAATAGGGCTTCCTAAGAACGTTTTATCTCTGGCATCAATAACGCCATTACCATCTAAATCTGCAAATTTGAATCCTCCGACTGCTGCATTTGTCTGCTGTGGTGCTGCATTGATATCAGACTGGTTCTGGAAAACTCCTGCAACCTGATAACCATAATAAGATCCTACCGGCTGCCCTGTTTGTAATCTTATAATAGTACTACCAAATAAGTGTGCGCCTGGTTCATTATAAGAATCCAGATAAACACTTGTTATCTTGTTTTTAATCGTTGTAATATTGGCATAAACACCCAATCTGATATTCTCACTGATTTTAGTATCGTAATTTACAGATGCTTCAAAACCTCTGTTGTTGAATGAGTAAGCATTGGTTATGAATTCTGCCCAGTTACTTGCTCCAGAGATTGAAGGCTGATTAATTCCATATACAACATTTTTGGAATCCTTATCAAAATACGTTGCTTCAATTTTTAATTTATTATTCAGCAATGCCATTTCTACCCCAATATCACGACCTGTCGTTGTTTCCCAGTCTATGTCAGTATTAACGATTTTAGTTACTGTTTCAGCAGGGTTTCCTATACCACCAAAGTAAGCTCCCGAATTAATGATGGTTGTCAGTTTATCATACCCTCTCGTTATATCCGGATTCCCCAATTTCCCCCAACTGGCTCTTAATTTCAAAAGATTGAATAGGTTCTGATTGCTCATAAAGCCTTCTTTGCTAATCACCCATCCTACACTCACTGCAGGGAAAGTTTTAAATCTGTTATTAGAGGAAAAACCTGTAGCTCCATCTCTACGGACAGAAGCATTTACTAAATATTTACCTGCATAATCGTAGTTTAATCTGCCGAATAAAGACTCAATACGATTTTTATACGGAACCATATCTACATCTTTGTTGGATGTAAAGGTTACTAAGTCTACACCGTTAGAAAGAACCAAATCTCTGTCATGACCAGTATAAGGTATATCAAATACCTTACTGTAAACACCATGATAATAATTTTGGGTACGTGAGAATCCTCCCAAAACTTCTAAATGATGTTGGTTAAAGTTCTTTTTCCATGACAAAATATTATCCCATACATACCCCTCCGTTCTTGTATCTCTTGTAATCAGGTTAGATCTTGTCGGAGTTTGATTTGGGTTGTAGTTATTAATTGCATTATACTCATACTTATATGAATTCGTATGATCTATAGTATAACTTACTTTAAAACTAAAGTCTTTTAAGAATTTAACTTCTGCCCAAATATTATTCAAAATACGGTCCTGCTTCTCTTTTGATCTGAGCAAATCTAAGGTTGCCCTAGGGTTAGCCAATGAAATTAAAGAAAAAGGATCATAATTACCTGTAGCCGGATTGACAGGATAGTAAACAGGTGGCGCTCCATATGCGGCTAACAAAGGATTACTCGCAATATTGGTATTTATATGCGACCATGTAAAGTTATTTCCAACGGAAATATTATTATTAATTTTATAGGTAAGATTAGCTCTTGTATTTAGTCTTTGGAAGTTATTTCCAGAATTAACTCCTCTGCCTGCGGCAAGTGTTCCACCATCATCCAGATAGCCAATACTCGCAAAGTAATTCAGTTTTTTAGCCAAAGTTCCGGATGCCGAGAAATCATTCGAAGTAATAAACCCGGTTTTCAATACCTCATTAAACCAATCTGTGTTGGCAGGATAATTTGCTCTTGAAATAAATTTGGTAGGATCAGTAACTCCTTCATTTCTTAGCTTTTCATTATAAAGCTCTACATACTGATCAGAATTAGCCATTTTAGGAATATTCGTTACCGTTTTAACACCTATATAAGAGCTAAAATTGAATACCGTTTTATTTTTTCCTGATTTTGTTTTGATAATAACTGCACCATTACTAGCTCTGGCACCAAAAATCGCTAAACTGGATGGATCTTTCAGAATACTCATTGATTCTACATCCTGTGGATTAAGGAAAGAGATATCATCAGTAATCATTCCGTCAACAATAAATACTGTCTTTCCGGAAAGGGAACTAATTCCCCGAATATCTACTCTAGGAGATCCTCCGGGAGCTCCAGAGTTCTGAATCTGAACCCCGGCAACTTTTCCCTGAATAGAACTAATTGGATTGGGGTTAGGCTTATCCGCAAGATCTTTGGCACTAATTACACCAATACTTCCGGTAACATTTTCCTTCTTCTGACTACCATAACCAATCATAACTACCTCTTCGATAGCCTTTTCCTTGGTTACTGTGTCATTTTTTTTGGTTTGAGCATGTACGTCGGCACCAAAATAAAATGCCGCTACAAGGCACGAAACCTGTAACACTTTTTTGTTCATACTAATACTTCTTTACTTTAACTTACATTCAATTGTCTCCAAAAAAGACTATATCAAATATATATTAATTTCTCTTAACATTACAACAACTTTTTTTAACATTTTATTATAAAAAAATAAAAACCCCTTAAAAAGGGGTTTTATATTGTTCTGTAAGCCAAATAATTAATGTTCCACTCTGAGTGTTCTTTTGCGAAGAAGCAATACCAGATTAAGGAATATAAGGAGAAAATCTAAAGTAATCCATATAGCTTCTGTAACAGTATCATTAACATAAGCATTGACTTTTTTGACACCCAGATCGGACAAACGCTGACTTTGATTGATATAATTTCGTACCTCTACCAATTGGTCTTCATTTTTATTTACAACGGTATGCTGTGAAAAATAAACCAATTTTTTCTTTCCAATGAAGCCCATTAGCCAGTATTCATCAGAATTCTTTACATTAAAATATTCTATTCTGTAATATCCGGATCTGATTATACCCAAATGGTTAATAACATCCTCAGCATCCGGACCTTTATTAATTCTTACCGTATAGAAATCTATAGGTTGCTGTAAATTATTGATAATCTGAACGGATAAAGAGTTATCCGTAAGTCTTGGAAAGCTCTTTTTGAAAAACCACCAGCTAAAGAAAGCAATACCTCCGACAGTAATAACCCAGCGAAGTATTTTTATAGAAAGTGCCAGTCGTCCCGTTCGTATTGTGGATAACAATAACGAAAGACACAGAAATATAAAGAGTATTATGGCAATAGCGTACATCATAATTTTCAACAAAAATAAGATTTTCTGTGGAATAGCTCTACACTACTGCATTCCATTCGTCATAAAATTGCTGTAGAAAGTTTTCCATATACTGGTGTCTTACAGCTGCCATTTCTTTTCCGGTATTAGTATTCATCATCCCTTCCAACAATAGAAGTTTTTCATAAAAATGGTTAATTGTAGTGCCAGAAGATTTTTTGTATTCTTCTTTTGACAAATTAAGCCTTGGTTCTTCCCCCGGAATATGGATAGGATTATTTTTAAAACCGCCGAAATTGAAAACTCTTGCAATTCCTATTGCCCCGATAGCATCCAGACGATCTGCATCCTGAACCACCTGTAATTCTATTGGCTTTTCTTTAGGTGCTTCATTTCTGTTCTTAAAAGATATATTTCTGATAATAAATATTACCTGCTGAATAATATCTTCATCTACATTCTGATTTTCTAAAAAGCTTCTTGCCGTATCTGGCCCTATATTTTCATCACCATTATGAAATTTAGGATCGGCAATATCATGTAATAATGCTCCTAACTCAACAACTTCTGTATTACATTTTTCTGTCTCAGCAAGCTTTTTAGAAAGTCTCCATACTCTTTCAATATGAAACCAGTCATGCCCTGCTTCTGCCCCTTCAAGTTTTTTCTTTACAAATTCAATTGTTTTAGAAATTAAATCACTCATGAATTAAATTTTATTGTTTGATTATCAATTACCGGAAATAGAAATTTTGTTGTTAAAAACAGATTAAAAGCCAAAGACCAGCTTTTAAAATCAGAAGAATTAAAATTCATTTTCCGACCACAACAAATATACATTCTAGCATTATAAAAACAGAATATTAATGCTAGAAAAATTATCTGATTTACTGTATCTCGTTCAGGATAATTTTCCATAATTTCCGGTTATAACTGCGGAAAAAATTGATATGCCCTATTTCTCCTTTTTCAGATTCTGATACCTTTATCAGTCTGTAGGTAGGCTTCATATTCGGATATGTATCATTCAGCAGACTCTTAACACCTTTTTCTGTTAGCCATACATCATCCTCTGCACGAATTACAAAAACTTTATGGTTAAGACTTTCGGCAAAACTTTCTGTACGCTCCAGGAGTTTATTCGTAGACTTTTTATTCAGAATTAATTTTCTCCAGTCGAAAGCATTTCCTTTTGGCAGACTTTCTCCCAAACCAAACCATTGCGCCGGAAAATAGCCGAATAATCTTGTAATTAAAGGTTGTACAACTCCAAATCCCAGATAAGCCTCAATTCTGGTTTTCCATTTAAGATTTCCAACATATGCATTCTGGGTTCCGACAAAAATAAATTTCTCAAATATTTCCGAATCAGCATTCATTCCCAGTATCAGAGCGCCTACAGAATGTCCCAAACAGTATTTCTGATAATCAGAAAAGTTTTCTTTGATATAAGCTGTAATAATTCCGAAGTCTTCTTTACCCCATAAAACAGCGTCTGAATTGAAGTTGCGCATATCTGAAGGTTTAGAGAGCCCTATTCCCCGATAATCATAAGTAATGACAGTAAAGGAATTCTCGGCAAAATATTGGGCAATAGCAAAATAAACCTGCTGCTTCACTCCTGTTGCAGAATTAATCAATACTAATTTCCCATTACTTTTATCGGGTTGAAAAAGATGAGCAATAATATTTACGCCATCTCTGGTTTTCAGAATTACTTCCTTCATATCGTTGGTAAAAGAAAAAATCCACTTAAAGGTGGATTTTTATTCTCAATATATTATATTTTATTCAGACTTTCAGTATGCAGTAAATAGCTTAAAAACTGAAATCTTTCAGATATGGCAATCCTTTTTGAGAACCTTTATTAGCAGATGCTTTCAGAGATACTTCATTACCAAATCTTACACATTCGTCAATTTCATTTCCATGGCAAAGAGCAATTGCAAAACCTGAAGTAAATGCATCTCCCATTCCCATTTTATATGCAATAGTATCCGGAGCATTACGGTAGTACTTCATTTCCTCACCATTAAAATAAACGGTAGAGTTAGTATCATCGCGAATAAATAATTTATTCGGCAGTTTTTTCAGGACTTTATCTCGTCCTTCTTCTCCAAATACAACAGACAAATCATTGCTTTTAATAACAATAAAGTCTGCTTTCTCTGCAATATCCTCTCCTATAAACTTTGCAGGTGAAGCATACAGCCCAATTCTGGTATTATGCTTTCTGCAAATTTCAAAAAGATATTCTACTACCTCAACCGGAATTTCCAATTGCGTTAATACTATATCTGCCTCAGCAATTTCTGCTTCTGCCTTGTCTATATCAGCTGTGGTTATAAAATTATTAGCAGCCGGCGCTACTATAATACTGATTTTACCATGTGCAGAAGTAACGTAAGCCGTACCTGTAGGATAATTTGAATTCTCCTCTACAAAATTGACGTTTACCCCTTCATTTACAAGATTTTCCAGTACATGCATGCCGTTAGTATCTTTACCAACACACCCTACAAAATGTACCTTAGCTCCCAACCTGCTGGCTCCTACAGCCTGATTTGCTCCCTTACCACCAAAGAAATTTTCGGTTTGGGTAGCCAATACTGTTTCATTGATACGTGGGTGATGCTCAGTTGTAAGCACCAAATCTATTGATGAACTTCCTACTACTACAATTTTGGGTATATGATTTGAAAATTTCATTATAATACTATCAAAAAAATTTCAAGGACTAATCTACTACTATTTCGATAAATTCGGTAATTAATTTTACAGGAATACCATTTACATCATAGGCTATATAACTCGCATAAAAGCCTTCTCCGAATCCAGTTTCAAAGGCAAAGATGTTATTAGCTTTATCCAGGTAAGGCTTTAGCAGTGTATATTGATGTACTGCACCATCCTGCTCATAAAAATGTTCATGGAAAAACTCTGCATAAATTCCTTCAAAATCATCTGCTTTTTTCTGAAACATTTCCTGCTCTAAAGCATTGAGTAGCTTCTGGGTTTCATAATCCATAAAACAGCCCATTCCGCTTTCTACAGGATATCCGAATACTTCTCCTTCGGCTAAATCTTTTACATTCTGCCCTTTTGTTGTTGCCAGTTTCCAATCTGTAATCTTAGCCTCCTGAAATACAACTTCAGCATAAGCAACACAATTACTTTCTCTTTCTTTATGGATATTTACAGCAAATTCCCCTGTTGGAAACTGTTGATCAAAAGCTTCCTTATCTGGTGTAATCAACGGATCACTGGCTACAATTTCTCCTGTAGTAATTACCAGTTTTCCTGCATCAAAACTTTCCAGCAAAGGTGATTCTACAAAATTCTTAGAAAAAAGCTTCTGTATGTTTTCTATATGATTCATTACGATTCAATAATAATTAAAGATAATGTTTATTTACAACTATCCCGCCAAAATTATTCAGCAAAATTGTCAGGCTGAGCACAAGTTGCAAACTTGCGGACTTCGTCCATGAAGCCTTCTTTGTCTTTTTGATAGTTGCTAAAGTGTGTATCGTTTGTACAAATGGATAATTCTTTAAGCTTATTAAAATTTCCATCTATCAATGCTTCTTTCTTTTTTCTACTCCAACCTTTAATTTGCTTTTCAAATAAAATTGCATCATTTATATCTGAAAACACACAATAATAGACTAATCTAATGGGTCTACGATTATGTGTATAACTTTTGGAATTATATCCTGATTCATGTTGCTGCAAACGTTGTAACAAATCTCTTGTAACTCCTGTATAATAGGAGTTATCTGCACACTTAATAATATAAACATAATACTCTTTCAATATCCGACTATTAATCAGGAATATGAAAGAAATTTACAAAATATTTTATAGTAAAAAAAAACGCTTCGACTTCGCTCAGCGTGACACAAAGTCTACACTTTACTAAGTCGAAACGTTTTTATAATTTTTAAAGAGTTTTCAGTTTCTCTTCCAATAATGTTATTTTATCCTGAGCATCTTTTTGTTTTTTCAGCTCATTATCTACAACTTGTTGTGGAGCTCCAGCCATGAATTTTTCATTACTAAGCTTTTTTTCAACGGAGATAAGGAAACCTTTAAGATACTTCAGTTCTTCTTCTGTCTTGGTTTTCTCCTCACCCAGATCAAGATTCTCACTCAACGGAATAGAGCATTCCACTGCACCTACAAGGAATGTAAAGCTTGGCTTATCCGTTTTTTGTGCATAATGAATCTCCGAAACATTAGCCAGTTTTTTAATAACAGCTTCATTTTCAAACTGAGAAACATTAGTATAAATCTCAACTTCTTCTCTTGGAGAAATACCCTTGCTCTGGCGGTAGTTTCTTACTCCTGAAACGATTTCCTTCGTTTGCTCAAAGTTTTTAAGAACACCAGCATCAAAAGCCGTTTCTTTATTTTGTTGGGTAATAATTAACGCTTCGGAAGCTTGTCTCTCAGCAATCGCCTGCCAAATTTCTTCTGTCAGGAATGGCATGAAAGGGTGTAAGAACTTCATTAGATTTCCGAAGAATTCTATTGTTTTGTCATATACCTGCTGACTGATAGCCTCGCCATAGTTCGGTTTTACAATTTCCAGATACCATGAACAGAAATCGTCCCAAACTAATTTATACAATAAATGTAATGCATCAGAAATTCTGAACTTTTCAAACTGGTCATTAATTGCAGCCACAGTCTTATTGAATTCTGCTTCAAACCATTCAATAGCTTGTGCGTTTTCTTCAGAAATCTCTTTATCCTCTTTCTTCCAACTTTGTGTCAGCTTGAATGCATTCCATATTTTGGTTGCAAAATTACGTCCCTGAAGCATTAAATCTTCATCGAACATAAGGTCATTACCTGCCGCTGAGCTTAACAAAATCCCTACTCTTACTCCGTCAGAACCATATTTGTCCATTAATTCAATCGGGTCCGGAGAGTTTCCTAAAGATTTAGACATCTTACGACGCTGCTTATCTCTTACAATTCCGGTAAAGTATACATTTTTAAACGGAACCTGGTTTTTAAACTCTAATCCAGCCATAATCATGCGGGCTACCCAGAAGAAGATAATATCTGGTCCAGTTACCAAATCCGAAGTTGGATAATAGTAATTGATATCTTTATTATCTGGTGCAGTAATACCATTGAATACTGACATTGGCCATAGCCATGCAGAGAACCATGTATCTAATGCATCTTCATCCTGTCTTAGATTATCAGTTGTTAGTTCTGCATTACCCGTTTTTTGTTTTGCAAGTTCTAATGCTGATTCAATCGTTTCAGCTACTACAAAATCGTTCTCGCCAGATGCATAGTAATAGGCCGGAATTCTGTGCCCCCACCATAACTGGCGGGATATATTCCAGTCGTGTACATTCTCCATCCAGTGTCTGTATGTATTCTTGAATTTTTCCGGATAGAATTTAACTTCATCATCCATTACAACATCCAATGCAGGCTTTGCCATTTCACTCATCTTCAGAAACCACTGTACAGAGATTTTCGGCTCAATTACAGCTCCTGTTCTTTCGGATGTACCTACTTTATTCAGATAGTCTTCAGATTTTAACAAAAGACCTTTCTCTTCAAGTTCTTTAGCAATTTCTTTTCTTACTGTAAATCTGTCTTTGCCTTGATAGTGCTTTCCGTTTTCATTAAGAACAGCATTATCGTCCATAGAGTCTATAATCTCTAACTGGTGACGCTGACCAATTTCGTAGTCATTGATATCATGAGCAGGAGTAATCTTCAATGCTCCAGTACCAAATTCTATATCAACATAATCGTCTTCAATAATAGGAACTTCACGTCCTACAATTGGCACGATTACTTTTTTACCTTTCAGGTGTGTATAACGTTCGTCATTAGGATTGATACATACAGCTGTATCACCGAATATTGTTTCCGGACGTGTTGTAGCAACTGTCAGGAACTCATCTGAACCTACGATCTGATATTTAAGGAAATATAATTTTCCGTTTTGCTCTTTATAGATTACCTCCTCGTCAGAGATATTTGTCTTTGCCTCCGGATCCCAGTTTACCATTTTATAACCACGGTAAACAAGTCCTTTATTATAAAGGTCCACGAATACTTTGATAACTGCTTTAGACAGATCATCTTCCATCGTGAAGCGGGTTCTGTCCCAGTCACAAGAGCATCCTAATTTTTTTAACTGCTCCAGAATTGTTCCACCATATTGGTGCGTCCAATCCCAGGCATGCTCTAAAAACTTTTCGCGCCCGATATCCTGTTTAGAAATTCCTTCAGCTTTCAATTTAGCTACTACTTTAGCTTCTGTAGCAATAGAGGCATGATCGGTCCCGGGAACCCAGCATGCGTTATAACCACGCATACGTGCACGGCGAACTAGTACATCCTGCAATGTATTATTAAGCATATGCCCCATGTGCAAAATTCCTGTCACATTTGGAGGTGGTATGACGACAGTATATGGCTCTCTTTCATCTGGCTCGGAATGAAAAAATTTATTTTCCTGCCAATATTGGTACCACTTTTGTTCTGCTTGTTGCGGATTGTACTTGTCGGAAATTTCCATTAGTTTGATAATTAATGTTTTTATGAGATAAGTTGCAAAAATACGGGAAAGGAGATGAAAATAAAAACTCAGTACCAAATAATTGACTAATTTTGTTATTTAAACTAACCTTATAAAAATTCATTCGAAATGAAAAAATTATTTTTAGGATTGTTTTTAACTGGTGCATTCGCAGCAGTTTCTGCTCAGTCTATAGCCTTTGATAAAACGACATTAGAATACGGTGATATCGCACAGAACTCTAACGGAGAAAGATTCTTCACCATTACCAATACAGGAGACAAGCCTCTTATTCTTACAAACGTAAAAGCTTCTTGCGGGTGTACAACTCCACAGTGGAGCAAGGATCCTATCCTTCCGGGGAAAAGTGCAAAGCTAAAAGTTGGCTATGACACAAAATTTACAGGAACTTTTAAAAAGTTAATTGAAGTTTATTCTAATGACCCGGAAAGCCAGAGAAGCGTAATTTGGATCGCAGGGAATGTAACCGGTAAAAAATAAAAAAATCAGAAAAGATATATTAAAGCACCTTTTTTAAGGTGCTTTTTTATTTTGAGTAATATGACATTGATATTCTAATATGTATTTTTTCTGCTGACACATTGTTGTCACAATGGTATTTTAGCTTTGCTAAACAACAGACAAAAGAAAATATGAAAAAAATACTGACACGACAGTACCTCCAACAGATAACATTAGAAAGCCAGGGATTGGCTAAAGCCCCTATATTCGGAACTGGAAAGAAGGCTGTACTCAATGCTTTGGAACATCTCGGATATGTACAGATAGACACTTTATCAGTTGTTGAGCGTGCTCATCATCATACCTTATGGTCAAGAATAGATGGTTATAAAACACATTATCTGGATGACTTGCTAAAAGAACACAAAATATTCGAATATTGGTTTCATGCTGCGTCGTATCTCCCCATGAAAGACTATCGGTATGCTTTACCTCAGATGTTGAGTTTCAAGCAGAATCAGTCTCAATATTATAATGCTGATCCTAAAGTCATGCAATATGTAATAGATAAAATACACACTGAGGGCCCTAAAAAGGCTAAAGACTTTGAGAATGAAGGAAAGGCTGCGGGAAGCTGGTGGAACTGGAAGCCTGCAAAACTTGCCCTGGAAAGACTTTTTATGCAAGGTGATCTAATGATTAGCGGCCGGGATGGTATGCAGAAAATATATGATATTAGTGAAAGAGTATTACCCGAAACGACCGACTTAACAATACCAACACCCATTGAACTTGCCGAATACCTTGTCAAAACACATCTTCGCGCCTATGGACTTACGACCTTAAAGCAAATAACCCATCTTAGATCAGACCATTCTTTAAGAAAAAATGTAGAACAAGTCTTACAGTCGATGGTTGAGGATAAAGTGATACAAAAAATAGAAATTGACGGAATTTCTCCGATGTATATCCGAAAGGATTTAATCGAAAAAGAAACAGACTCTTCTGCCTCAGAAATTAAACTTTTATCTCCTTTTGATAACTCTCTTATCCATCGTGATCGTTTTAAGCAACTTTTTAATTTTGATTTTCGCCTTGAATGTTATTTACCTAAGGAAAAAAGGCAATATGGCTATTTCTGTTTACCTATTTTGTATGGAAATATATTTATTGGCAGGGTAGACTGCAAAGCACATAGAAGCATTAAAAAGTTTGAACTTATAAACATGCATATTGAAAATACCAACATCGATATTGAATCATGGATAGGAGTTTTTGCTGAAGCTATAGAACGCTTTGCCCATTTTAATGGATGTGATTCTATAATATTAACAAAAGTCAACCCTTCAAAGTATACAAAGCTGATAAAGCAGACACTATATAAGTGTTTATAAAATCGAAATGTCACTACCTTTCAAAAAAAATTGTTTTCATCACAGATACTCTATTCACTAATAAAAAAATATCCAGGATCACCTCCGATCCCTTAATTTCAAAGTTTTTCTTAAAAAATATTTTTATCTTTATATAAATACAAAAATATATGAGTAAAGATTTTAACGACTTTATTGCTGAAAACAAGTTTTCTATAAAAAAAACATCAACCCGATACGAGGGTAAAATGACCAAAGACGAAGGAATAACTTTACTGGATGAAGAAAAAAAGAAACTTCATAAGCTTCAGGAAAAGTTATATGCAGACGGAAGTAAGTCTCTTCTGATTATTATCCAGGCTATGGATGCTGCAGGAAAAGACAGCCTTATAGAACATGTTATGAGTGGTATTAATCCACAAGGTTGTCAGGTTACCAGCTTTAAAACACCAAGCTCAAAAGAATATACACACGATTTTCTATGGAGGCACTATCTTGCACTACCTGAAAAGGGGAAAATCGGAATTTTCAACCGTTCTCACTATGAAAGCGTTCTTATTTGTAAGGTACATCCGGAATACAATCTGAGTGAGAAAGTATGGAAAGATGTTAAAGACTTCGATGATAAATTCTGGAACAACCGCTACGAAAGTATCCGTAATTTTGAAAAGCACCTGTCTGAAAACGGGACAAAGGTCATAAAGTTCTTCCTTCATGTTTCTAAAGATGAGCAGAAAAAGCGTCTCTTAGACCGTATTAATGAGCCAGAAAAAAATTGGAAATTTTCCTCAGGTGACCTTAAAGAAAGAGCACTTTGGGATAAATATCAAAAAGCATATGAAGAAGCCATTAATGAAACATCTACAGAATATGCACCTTGGCATATATTGCCCGCCGATCAGAAATGGTTTACAAGACTTACAGCCTGCCAGATTATAACACAGACTCTGGAAAAAATGGATTTAAAGTTTCCTGTTCTTAGTGATGAAGAAGCCAGCGAATTGGAAGCTTCTAAAGCCAGTCTGGAAAACGAAAAATAAAAAGACAAGCGCTATAAGCCGGATTCTGTATCCCGCTCCCATAGGAGCGGGATGCCTGTTATTTATCTGCCCGTACCGTTGCCGATACGATGTAGCTGCTTACCCCCCGACATGGACGAGCCGCCCTTAATTGCCGGTATACATAGCATTGCACCGCATAGAGTTTACCTGGTTTCACTACAGCCGAACTGTACTTGCTTTCTGTTGCACTTGTCCTACCCTCACGGATGACGGCCATTAACCGCTATGCTGCCCTATGGTGTCCGGACTTTCCTACCCTTACGGATCAACAGGCCGCGCTTGTCGGCTGCAAAGATAGAGTTTTCATCCCAATTACAGAGTCAGAACAACGAATTACGAAATCTAAAGATTGCAGCTATATTAGCTATTTCACAAAAACTATAAAGTATCAATCATAAACTGGCAAGTAATTCTGTCTTTTTTTCTATCTTCGTGAAAAAATTTCACTATTCATCACTTTCTGAAAAAAATAAATGTCACAGAAGGAAAAAGATTTCTCTAAACTGGTTAAAGAAAACCAAGGCCTGATCATTAAAGTGGCGAGGATGTATACCAACACGCCCGATGATCAGCAAGATCTTTTTCAGGAAATCGTGTTACAATTGTGGCGTTCTTACGACACATTCAAAGGAAACTCTAAAATATCAACCTGGATGTATCGTGTAGCACTTAATACAGCCATTACATTATTCAGAAAGACAACCAGAACTGTTAAAACAGATGAACTGGCGGATTTTCATCAGCCAATAGATGATGATAATGATGATAACCAGCAACAAATAAGCCTGCTTTATAAAGTTATTAAAATGCTGGGGGATATTGACAGAGCTATTGTAATGATGTATCTGGACGATGTACCATATAAAGATATTGCTGAAAATATTGGGATTACAGAAGTGAATGCCCGTGTAAAGATGAATCGATTGAAAAAAACTCTAAAAGACTTAATGACCCAACATGCAGAATGATTTTGACATAGACCAACTGAAAAATGCCTGGCAAAAACAGGAAACAGTCCCTAAATATCAGGATTCGGAAATATTGGAAATCCTGAATAAGAAGTCGCGTAACTATGTGAAATTTATTTTCTGGGTCAGCGTTGCTGAATTTGCACTTTTCCTTATCCTTAATATTTCTGCGTGGTTGCGTCATGAGAACGGAGATGCTTATTTCACTCAGCTTTCTCAGCTGGGAATACAAATTAACGAAAGTGTAAAAGCGACTTTCCACAACATTTACTTTGTATTTAAAATGATTAGTCTTTTTATTATTCTTTTCTACGTATGGGTTTTTTTCCGGAAATATAAAAAGATAGATGTAGAAAGCAATCTGAAAAGTTTTATCCTGCAGATTATTTCTTTCAAGAAGTCTGTTAACCGTTTTATACTGGTTAATATCCTGTTTTTACTATGCTTCTTACTGCTCATCACTTTATTCCCGGTAATCTATATACAGCAGCAGCATATACAGATTAGTGATAGTAAATATGCCGGCTTTATTGTAGGAATTATTATTTCCTGTATTGTATGCGTACTTCTAATACTATTATATTACAAGCTTATATACGGCATATTAATGAAGAAGCTTTCCAGAAATCTTCAACAACTGAAAAACATCGAAAACGAACAATAAAAAAAGCGCTGAATTCAGCGCTTTTTATTTTTATAACTCTTTTCTTAATCTTGCTACCGGAATATTCAGCTGCTCTCTGTATTTAGCAATAGTACGTCGGGCAATATTGTATCCTTTATCTTTCAGCATTCCTACTAACGCATCAT
This sequence comes from Elizabethkingia miricola, assembly GCF_001675285.1. GTDB lineage: Bacteria > Bacteroidota > Bacteroidia > Flavobacteriales > Weeksellaceae > Elizabethkingia > Elizabethkingia miricola. Next base: position 41,509 of record NZ_LSGQ01000007.1, on the reverse strand, counting down.
CGGTATAGGGTTTTCTTTTATTTTCCTTGTCTATAATATCCTGCAGGTGATTCTTAATCTCTTTGGTTGAAACCTCTTCGCCGTCATCATTTGTAAGACTATCCGAGAAAAGATTCTTCAGATAAACGATACCGTTAGGTGTATCAGCATATTTACTTTTTACCACACGGGAAATTGTAGAAATATCAAAACCTGTAATATCTGCTACATCTTTCAGAATCATAGGCTTTATACTTTTGTCATCTCCGGTAATAAAGTAATCTTTCTGTAACCTTATAATAGCATTAATGGTCTGCATCAATGTATTCTGACGCTGATTAATAGCATCTATATACCATTTTGCAGCATCCAGCTTTTGTTTGATAAACAGAGCTGCCTGCTTATGCTCCTGGGATGTTTTATCATGTGAGTAAGTTGTTAAAATCTCTTTATACTCATCTGAAACACGCAGCTGCGGAGCATTCTTACTGTTTAGTGCTGCTGTGACTTTTCCGTCTTTTACATTGATGACAAAATCCGGAATGATTTCCTGATTGATTGTAATGGTTTGTGTATCGAAATTGCCCCCTACTTTAGGAGATAACTTAGAGATTTCATCCAGCGCATCTTTCAGATCGTCCTCCTCTACATCATACTTATGCATGATTTTGTTATAATGCTTGTTACTTAAAGCATCAAACTGGTGAAGCAAAATATTATGTGCTAATGACACTGCCGGATTTCCGCTTACTTTTTTCTCAATCTGTAACAGAAGGCATTCTTTCAAATCTCTTGCTGCTACTCCTGGTGGATCCAGTTTTTGTACATAATTGGTTAATACATCTTCTACATTTTCAGGTGTTGTATATACTCCTAATGAAAAAGCCATATCATTAACCAGAGACTTTATATCTCTTCTCAGATAACCGTCATTGTCCAGGTTACCTATAATATATTCTGCTATTTTCAGATCCTCTTCGCCGATCTTCGTCAATCGGATTTGCTCTATAAGGTAATCGTACAAGGACTGTCCTTCTGTAAGCAACGACTGATTATCGAATTCTTCATCATCCGGCGAGTAGTTACTCGCTGCAGTTTTATAAGAAGGTTCATCATCAAACAGGTATTCATTTACATCGAAATCAGTTTCTATAGACTCAGTTCCTTCATCATCGTAACTACTATCAATATCCGAATAATCATCTTCCTTGGCATCGTCCACAGCTTTTTCCAACGCCGGATTTTCTTCCAGCTCCCGTTGTAATTCTTCTTCAAATTCAAGAGTATGGAGCTGAATAAGCTTCATCAACTGAATTTGTTGCGGTGCCATTTTCTGGCCAAGTTTTATCTGTAAATTTTGTTTCAGCATAGGTATTTCTACTTAACTACATTGTAGATTAACTCTACGAAATTAAACATTTTTATTTTAAAAAAAATAAAATTGCACGATTTTTGCTATTGAAATTCGTTTTCATAAAAAAGCCCTTAGAGAAATCTCTAAGGGCTTTTTATTTATTATTTTTTAGAATTCTGCGCTCTTAGGCGTTCTAGGGAAAGGAATCACATCACGGATGTTGGTCATTCCTGTAACAAAAAGAACTAATCTTTCCAGTCCTAAACCAAATCCTGAATGCGGAACAGAACCAAACTTACGGGTATCTAAATACCACCAAAGTTCTTCCTGATCTACATGCATATCCTCCATTTTCTTCTTCAGAACATCTAGTCTCTCTTCTCTCTGAGAACCTCCGATAATCTCGCCAATACCAGGGAAAAGAACATCCATAGCAGCTACAGTTTTGTCATCTTCATTCAGACGCATGTAGAATGCTTTAATCTCTGCAGGGTAATCAAATAACACTACTGGACATTCAAAATGCTTTTCAACAAGATATCTTTCATGTTCAGACTGAAGATCTGCACCCCATTTTTCAACAGGATATACGAATTTTCCTTTTTTATTTTCTTTAGAGTTCAGAAGAATGTCGATTGCTTCAGTATAGCTTACACGCTTAAATCTCTTTGCAACTACATTTTCCAACTTCTCGATAAGGCCTTCTTTTGCTCTTTCCTTTTCTGGCTTTTGTTTTTGCTCTTCAGCAAAACGCTTATCCAGGAATTCCAAATCGTCCTTGCACTTGTCTAAAACATACTGAATTACATATTTTAAGAAATCTTCAGCAAGGTCAATGTTATCTTCCAGGTTATTAAAAGCTACTTCAGGCTCCACCATCCAGAATTCTGCAAGGTGACGTGTTGTATTAGAGTTTTCCGCACGGAAAGTAGGTCCGAATGTATAAATTCTTCCTAATCCCATTGCTGCAGTTTCTCCTTCCAACTGTCCTGAAACAGTAAGGTTGGTTTTTCTTCCGAAGAAATCCTGTGCATAGTCTATAGCACCTTCTTCTGTTCTTGGAATATTATCCAGATCAAAGTTGGTAACACCGAACATTTCTCCCGCACCTTCAGCATCTGCCCCTGTAATTACAGGTGTATTCAGATAGAAAAACTGTCTGTCGTTGAAGAAAGAGTGAATCGCAAAGCTAACAGCATGACGTACTCTGAAAACAGCACCAAATAAGTTGGTTCTGAATCTTAGGTGAGCCTGTTCACGAAGCTTTTCCAGGCTATGCTTCTTTGGCTGAAGTATAGTATTCTGCAATTCTTCTGTAAAGTTATCCCCAAGTACTATAATTTTCTTAGCGATAATTTCAACTGTTTGTCCGGCACCCTGACTTTCCACCACTTCGCCAACAATTTTCAGTGAAGAAGCTGTATTTATATTCTTGATAAGATTCTCATCAATATTTTCGAAATCAACTACGATTTGCAAATTATTGATTGTTGAACCATCGTTTAAGGCAATAAACCTGTTTGAACGAAACGCACGTACCCACCCATACACGGTGATATCGTGATGCAAGAATTTTTTGTAATTTTCTAAAACTTCTTTAATTGTCTGCTTATGCATGATGTAAAAATTAACGTTCGCAAAGTTAAGAAAATTATATAGTTCTTTGGGCTTTAGCTGTTCAGATAAATGTTCTTTTTAATATCTTTTCCTTTTCGGATACGCCAAGCATGATAAGAACTTGGTACATCATGCTGCCATTTCGGAAGAAATAAAACAATAAGAATAACGTCTATATGTGATACAAACCCTAAAATAACAGCCAGATAAAAAAAGAACCCTGCCTGCTGAAAGCCTATTAAACCAGTAAATGCGAACAATAAACTCAATCCCCACAGCTTGGACAGGAAAGCATGCGTACAGGTTTCTTTTCCAAATTTGGCAAGGCTTATTATATAACACAAAGCTTCCATTATAAAAATTAACGCAATACCTCCCCAGTGTTGTTTTATCAATTCCGGATTCAGCAGATAAGCTGCAAAACCAATACACAACCAGAAAATTAAATCTGTCTGACTATCCAATCGCCGAAGTTTTTCCGAGGACACTCCCGTTTTCCGGGCGATAATACCATCGAAAATGTCAGTAAACAGACCCAAATACATTAGTACAAGAAGCAATATTCGCGATTCATCACCTTTTACATAAGCGAGAGCCAAAATAAGCGGAGCAAGGATAAACCGAGTTGCAATCAGAATGTATGGTATGTTTTTCATGACTTTAGTTTTTTAAAGTTCCAATTAATTATAGGAAAACTTCTTTTTTCATTTTTATTCCAAAGCCCTATTTGGAAATTTTTACCAGTTTCATTTTTGTTGAACAATCCAATTTGAAGTCCTTTCATATTATCAGATCTATTTACAATACCGATTTGCACACCCTTAAAATTATCAAATCCATTAAAAGAAGCAATTGCAAGTCCTTCGCCTTTATTTGCTGAATTCCCCATAAAAGCAACAGAAACACCCTTGAATGTATGATTGGAATTTCCTATAAGAGAAAACGAAACACCGTTCATTTGATAAGCATAATTATATGCGGAAATATTAAGACCATTTTGACTGACATCTCTTAAATGTCCAGCAATTGAAAGATTTAAGCCATTCAGAAGCACAGACTCTTTAGTTGTAAAGTCTCTATCAGGATCATAAAAACAAAATATAATAAACCCTAATGGATTTAAATCTAGATTCAACCCATTTACAATTGCCTGATTGTTTTCGGCATCTTTAAAAATAGCTCTATTACTCAATCCTAATCCTGCTGTCATACCATTTACTTTTGATATATTGTTTTTCACTGGGGTAAATGCAAAGATTTTGAATTTTGAATTTTCAATTCTAATACTGTCTTGAGCTTGAAATAACTGACTAAAAGCTAATACAATCAAGAATATAACATTTGTTTTCATTTCAGTAAAATTTTAAATTATACTCCAAAGCTAAATGTGAAAACCACGATACTAAATGTGGAAAAGCATTAATAAAAATTATACATTTGTGAAAAACGCAAATTATGTATCAGGAATATTTACTGAGAGAAATCCGTAAAAAGATTGGTGAAAAATCACTGAATGATGAAATTGCCAATATTCTCAACATTAGCTATGATGCTGCACACAGAAGATCTTCATCAAAGGCAAAATTTAGCTTTGAAGAAGCACTTGAGCTGGCAAAACATTATCAGATTTCTCTGGATCAGTTTCTGGGCGCAGAAAATCAGATGGTAGTAAAACGTACTCAACCAATAAAAACAACCAACGATTTATTAAGTTATTTTGAGAACTCGCTCAAGATACTTCATGTCTTTCAGGAAAACGATAACTCACAGGTATACTATTCCGCAAAAGACATCCCGTTTTTTTATACAATCTCAGATTCTATTCTATCAAAATTCAAGTTTTATGTCTGGATGAATCTTCTGAATCAGGACAAATTCCTAAGCCCTTTCAGTGAATTCAGTCTACAACACCATTCTGGCAGAAATGATGCTTTGAAAGAGTTTTATGAACAGCAAAATGTTACTGAGATATGGAATGAAACAACAATTAACAGTATCCTTCAGCAAGTCTCTTTTTATCATGAAATCAGAATGCTGAATACCACAACTGTATTACAAATTCTGGAAGAACTACAGGAGCTGATTACAAATCTGGAACAGAAAACATTGCAGAACCCCAACTTTCAGATCTATGTAAATGATCTCGTTATTCTGAATAACAGTATTCTTTTTAAAAATGGAAAGCAAAGTTCATACTTTCTTCCGTTCAATATGTTTGGTTACATTATGATGAATGATCCTGCAGTTTGTGCAGAGACACTAAGCTATTTTGAACATCAGATTAAAAATTCAAAATCACTAAATACTTCCGGCAACAGAGACAGAAAAGCATTCTTTAATCTGATGCTGGAAAAAATAGAAAAACTAAAAGAATTGATTAAGTTGAAATAGATCTAAATTCTTATCAAAAAAGCTTTTAGCAGGAATATCAATTTTAGAAGAATAGAAAACCTTGTCAGGGTTATTATTGAATCTAGTACTAACCTGAACAAAGTTTATCAGTTTGCTCTTATTCTTTTGCCGCATTTACAGTTGAGGATACAGCAAAAAAAAATGACCGAAATTTCTTCCGATCATTATCTTATAATTACTCATCTTTCTTTGAAGAGGTTGTAAAAACATCCAGAAGCCCTTCCGGCAACTGCATTGTCATAACTTTTTCTTCTCGGTCCAGAGCAATAATCCAGTCTTTAATTATAGGAACTACAACTTCTTTATCATTAAGCACCAAAATGAAATAATGCTGTGCCGTCTGATCATTCACAGAGCGGATAAGACCATAAGATTTCCCTTCGGTATCTTTAATCTCATAACCAACAATTTCGTGGTAATAGAATTGTTTTCCGGATAGTTTTGGCAGGGAAGAAAGAGGTTGGTATACCTCCTTTCCGATCACCTGATCTACCAAAGCTTCGTTAGAGTTTTTAAACAGGATATTTAAAGAATCACCTTTACTCCATGACAGTTTATCAACAAAAAACGGAACCAATAGTCCATTGATTTCAATGAACATTGATTCCATTTTACTGTAAAATTCGGGTTGATCGGTATCCATTTTCAGGATTACGTTGCCCGAAAGGCCATGTCTGCGGGTAATTCTACCAAGAAAATAACATTCTTCTTTACGCATCAGGCAAATTTTGTATTAAGCTTCAGCGTTTTCTTCAGAAGCATCAGCAGCTGGAGTTTCTTCAGTTGTCTCTTCAGCAACTACTTCTTCAGCAACAGGTGCGTTAGCAGCTTCCTCAGCAGCTTTAGCATCAGCCTCAGCTTGAGCAACAGCAGCTACTCTAGCTTCGTTTACTTTAGTTTCAGCTTCTAAAGCAGCTTTCTTAGCGTCAGCCTTAGCTTGAGATAAACCATCTACTTTACCTTGTACTTTAGTTTCTTTAGCTTCTAACCAAGCGTTGAATCTTTTTTCAGCTTCAGCTTCGTCAAATGCTCCTTTAGCTACACCACCTTGAAGGTGTTTTTTGTAAAGAGCTCCTTTGTAAGAAAGAATAGCTCTTGCAGTGTCAGTTGGCTGAGCACCGTTGTTTAACCACTTTACAGCAGCATCAACATTTAAGTCGATAGTTGCAGGGTTAGTGATTGGGTTGTAAGATCCTAATCTCTCGATGAATCTACCATCTCTTCTAGCTCTTGAATCTGCTACAACAATGTGGAAAAAAGGCTTCCCTTTTTTACCGTGTCTTTGTAATCTAATTTTTACTGACATAAATAATTAATTTTGAGGGAACTCGTCCCGGTTAATTTTAAGCTGCAAAGATATGAAAAAACTTTCAATTCCAAAGTTGCACGTTTAAAGTTTTTCAACTCTCCATTCACCTATCCTTTTTGTATTAAATGTATATACTCTGTTATGAAACATATTCAATATACCAGTCACTGAATCTACTCATTATCAAATCAATAAATTCTATTAAATCACCAATTATTGAAATTCACAGATTTAATTGATTCAGGTATCTCTTTTTTTTCGAATATTTGCAGATTGTTCCCAAAAACTAACCAACTGTCAATAATAAATACCAACTGAACTATAAACATATAGAATATACATTTTCTGAAATATTATCGCAAATAGACTTAATGAAAAACTAATATAAAATTTATGAAATTATTCTTTCCTTTTTTATTACTTATGGGCACTATGAGTATTCAGGCACAGAATTGCAACTGTAAAGAAAACTACGAATGGACGAAAAAGACTTTTGAAGAAAATGATGCGGGCTATCGTCATATACTAGATACAAAAGGGCAAAATGCCTACGATCTTCATAATAAAGTTACAAATGAAAAAGTTGCTAATATTACAGATTATTACCAGTGCAAAGCTGCTTTGGAAGAATGGGTTAAATTTTTCCGCACCGATCATTTCAGATTTACATTAACAGATAAAGCTGTAAAAAATCAGTTAAACTCCGAGCACTTTCAGCCGGTAAAACAAAAGGCTTTCAATATTGAACAATTCAAGAAAACCCTTGCCGCAAATAAGGAAGACAATATTGAAGGAATATGGTCAAGAGGAAGTAATCTTATTGCTGTAAAAAAAGAAGGAAGCACTTTTGTTGGTAGTATTATAAACACACAAAACAAAGACTGGAACAAAGATGACATTCTGTTTTCATTAAATCAGGACCTTAAATCCGGAACTTATTATCAGAGAAACTTCAAACCAGTACCTGTAAAAAAAGTTTTATACCTTGGAAAAAATTTACTTCAGATTGATGATGCGGTTTTCCAGCGATCTTACCCTAGCTTTACATATCAGGACAATACAAAAGAATACAACCAGATAAAAACCAGCGGTAAGACATTTGGTTACAAGAAAGATGACAATACTGTTTACCTCCGAATTCCTGCCTTCCACCAAAACAAAAAAGCAATAGACAGTACACTGGCTAGTCTGGATAAACTGATAACTTCTACTCCAAACCTCATCATTGACCTACGTGACTGTCAGGGTGGGCAAGATTCCAATTATCAGGGGCTAATCAAGTATCTCTATACGAATCCAATCCGTACTGTAATGGCAGAAATATACTCCACTCCACAAAACAACAAAATTTGGGATACACTGATTAACAGTTCTGATACCGACGCGGAGGATAAAGAAACATACAAAAAAATTCAAACAACTCTTAATAATAAACTTGGACAATTTGTTAATGTTTTTGGAAAAGATGTTACTATTAATACACAAGACAAAGTTCTTCCTTATCCAAAAAATGTAGCTGTTATTATTCATGAGAATAATTTCAGTACTACAGAACAGTTTATTCTGCTGGCAAAGCAAAGCAGAAAAGTAAAATTCTTTGGCAGGAAAACGGGTGGAGCCCTCGATGTTTCTAATATGGTTGAAGCAACCCCTCCTTCTGGTGATTTTGTCTTTGAATACTGTATCTCCAGATCCCTCCGTATTCCGGAACTCCCTGTGGACGACTTAGGAATTCATCCGGACTTCTATATCGACAAGACGATTCCTGAAGATCAGTGGGTAGATTTCACAAGCAATACAATGAAAAACTGGAACTAAGAAAAATGCGTTGTCAATCATATGGACAACGCATTTTTATATTTAACAGCTCTGATATCAGGCTTAGTAAATCTCTTCAATCTTTTGATGAATACTGTTGAGAACGAACTCGTCACCAACCTTCTTTCCAATCATCATTTTCGCCATAGGACTTTCTTCGGATATTGCATACATTCTGTCTCCTTCAAAGAAAAATTCACCCAGCGAAACAGAAATATAAAAACGGGCTTTATTGGTAATCACCAATGAGCCTAACTGAATAACGGACATCTCAGAATTCAGGACACGTGACATTCCATTTTGCAACTTATGAAGTTCTGCCAGCTGTCTCTGCATCTGGTAGATTTCCTCATGCGCCTCTTCCCTTACACTATCGTATTTAGGAGTTTTTTTGATGTCTTTGCTGGCTTCTTTTGTAAAATGCACAAATTTCTCCAGCGTTTGAATTTTATCAGCGATAACGCTTTTTACATAATTCCGGATATCCTTTTTATCGTAAATCGTCTTCTTCATAGGTCCAATTCTTTCTTAAAGATAACAATTTCCTAAAATGATGTCTATATTATGCCTCTAATTTTACATCCTCATCATCTGCATCTCTGTGCAATTGTGCCTTGTAAAGCGTAGCATAATAACCATCTCTTTGCAACAATTCTTCATGTTTGCCTTCTTCTACGATTTTCCCCTGGTCCATTACAATAATCTTATCTGCATTTACAATGGTAGAAAGTCTGTGTGCTATAATAATAGAAGTTCTGTTTTTTGTAATTTTTTCCGTAGCCTTCTGAATCAGCTTTTCGGATTCATGGTCTATAGAGGACGTAGCCTCATCCAGAATCAGAATGCTTGGATTTGTTAAATAAGCTCTTAGGAATGATAATAACTGACGCTGTCCTAATGAAATAGAAGAACCTCTCTCGCTTACAACATAATCGTATCCACCTGGCAACCTTTCAATAAATTCGTCTACCTCAATTTCCTGTGCAGCCTGTTTTATTCTTTCCAGAGGAATATCTTCACCTAATGTAAGGTTCTCGTAAATAGAACCGTGGAACAAAAATACATCCTGAAGTACAACACCAATATGGCTGCGCAGATGATGAAGTTCATAATCCCTAAGATCTATATCATCCAGTAATATTTTCCCGGAATTAATATCATAGAACCTTGTAATAAGCGTAATAATGGTAGATTTTCCGGCTCCCGTAGCCCCTACAATAGCAACAGATTGCCCTGGTTCTACTTTCAGACTTATCCCCTTTAATACTTCCTGTTTTTCATCATAAGAGAAATGTACTTTCTGGAATTCGATTTTTCCTTCAACCTTCTCTTTCACTATAGTTCCGTTGTTAGGCATTGCATTGTCCTCGTCCATAATTCCGAGTACACGTTCTGCACCAACCAAACCTCTCTGAATATTATTGAATCTGTCTGCGATCTGACGCAACGGACGAATCAGCATACTGATAAACTGAATAAATGCAATAACATCTCCCGGGCTGGCATCACTACTTGTTAATGCATTATAACCTGCATAGAATAGAATAAGTCCTATAGATACAGAAGAAATAAGCTCTACTACCGGGAAAAATAAAGAGAAAAAGAAAACGGTTCGCAAAAGCGCTCCCTTCAATTGTTGATTAATATCATCGAATTTCTCAAATTCAGCTTTCTGACGGTTGAATACCTGTATTAATGACATACCGGCAAGTCTTTCCTGTACAAAACTATTCTGAGTAGCAGTCCAGGTTCTCTCATCTCCAAAAGCTTTCTTCAATCTTTTCTGGAAAAATCTTGTAACCAATAACATAATGGGTAAAATGGCCAACGCGATAAAGCTGAGTTGAACATTTACATTAAACATAGCTACCAGTACCAGTACCACACGCAATACATCTCCAAAAACCATCAGGAATCCGTCTGTATATACAGTAGCAATTGTTTCTACATCCCCTACAGCACGGGTTACCAAATTACCAATAGCTGTTTTATCAAAGAATGAAGTTTTGAAATAAATAAGTTTACGGTACAAACGCTCCCGGATATCACGGATTACATTTTGCGAAATGTAATTGGACAAATATACCAAACCGAAGTTCAGGATTGTTTCTGCTGCAACCAAGCCTATCAGGAGGTAAACGTCATGCATTAGTAAGTCGAAATTCTTCTCCTTAATAATGTCATTATCCACAACATCTTTGGTTAGTATAGGCCGGTATGTTCCTACTACAGCCAGAACAACAGATATAATAAATGCGGAAATAAACCAACCCCGGAAGTTCATTCCGATCTTAAAGAGTCTGGCGATTATATTTCCAGTGCTTAATTTTTTCATATTTTCTACCTCAACAAAGGCTATATTATTCGGTTTCTTTCTTTCCTATAAGATCTATATCTATAGAAGGCTGGGTTTGTCTTTCACTGATCAGTTTATGTTCAAGTATTTTATGAACTCCCCACACTGTTCCTCCGGCAATTGACCAGCCAATCAGGTTAAGTGGTGTAATTCCTACAACAGTACTTTCATCCTCCAGCTCACCAGGTTCTGCAATAGCCAGATAAAAACCATACAAACCACCAACGGTCATTTGTACTGCCATAAAAATAATACTTCCCAGTAACCCATAATGCCATTTAACCTTAGCATATCGTTTTGCTAAGTTCGCATAATACCGGTAAATAAAGATCAAAAATAAAATTCCCAGCATATATTCCTCTGCTTAATTATCAAAGTTATAACCTACATCCACCAGATACAATCCATGGGCAGGGGCCGATGTTCCGGCGGCATTCCGGTTTTTCTTTTCAATGATATCATGGATATCTTCCGGCTTTATTTTTCCGGTGCCCACTTCTACCATAGTTCCTACTATTGCACGAACCATATTTCGTAAAAAACGATCGGCTGAAATGGTCAGAACCAGCTCTTCTCCATGTTGTTCCCATACCGCTTTCTTAATTTCGCAGAAATTAGTTTTGTTATCGGTATGCAGTTTTGCAAAACTTGTGAAATCTTTATACTGAAACAAAATTTCACAGGCTTTATTCATCGCATCTATATCCAAATTTTTCCGCCAAAGCTGCCATGCAGAGTTTTCTGTAAACGGATTCTTTTTCAGCGAAATATAATATTCATAAGTTCTGTATAAGGCGCTGAATCTTGCATGCAGATCTTTAGAAACCTGGAATACCTCCTGAACCGCAATACTTGGTGGTAAAAAGCTATTTAGCTTATGTACCAACTGATCTCCCGGCACATTACTGGTTTCAAAATGTGCATACATTTTTTTAGCATGAACTCCGGTATCCGTTCTTCCGGCACCTGTTATTTTAATGTCTTCACGCAGCAACGTACTCAATGCTTTTTCCAAAGTTTCCTGAACACTGATTTCGTTGGGTTGTATCTGAAACCCGAAGAAGGATGCGCCGTTATAGGAAAAAGCGATGAAATAGCGTAATTTGTTTGTATTTTTGTCTAGATTTTCGATATGCAAAAATACGAACTCTATCGCAACTGAAAGTTCTCTTTATGAAAAAAATATTATTACTTTCCGACACTCATTCTTATATGGACGACCGTATCCTTTCTTATGCTGAACAGGCCGACGAAATATGGCATGCAGGCGACTTCGGAAATACGTATGTAATAGAGGCTTTACAAAAAATAAAACCTTTAAAAGGAGTATACGGAAATATTGACGGAACTGAAATAAGAAAGGAGTTTCCGGAGGTTTTACGTTTTCAGTGTGAGGAAGTAGAAGTGTTAATGATCCATATTGGTGGATACCCTGGACGTTATTCACCTTTAGCAAAAGACGAAATTAACAAACAAGCTCCTAAAATATTTATATCAGGGCATTCCCATATTTTAAAAGTTATGATGGATAAGGAAAGAAATATTCTTCATCTTAATCCTGGGGCTTGTGGTAAAGTTGGCTGGCATAAAGTACGTACGATGCTTCGTTTTGTAATTGACGGAAGCGAAATAAAGGATCTGGAAGTGATTGAATTGGGGGCAAAATAAATAACAATGAAGGCAGGAGATAAAGTTTCGGTACTAAACGATAATTTGAAAGGCAAGATTATCAAAATTCACAAAAACCTCATCACCATAGAAGATGAATATGGTTTTGAACATACTTATCCATCATCTGAAATTGTTCCGTCAGAAGCAGATTTATACAATTTGCAACCTGTTACAGTAAAACCGGAACCCAAAAAAAACATTTCCAAAAAGAATAAAATTCCGGCTTTGGTTTTGGATCTTCATTTTGATCAACTGGTCAACAATCCGTCTGATTACGATTCATGGGAACGCCTTTTTATTCAGAAACAGCGTCTTCAGGAAACTATTAATTTCTGTAGAAAAAATCATATCAAAAGGTTAGATGTAATCCATGGTATTGGTGACGGTGTATTACAGTCAATGGTTTTAGATGTTCTTCGTGGAGAAACAGGCCTGGAGTATGAGGATGGAACTTTCTTCAAACACCAGTCCGGTACAATTACCGTAATCCTGAAATAAGTTATCCATTACAATTATCATAAAGAACTAAATCCTGATAAGGTTTTATTCTAAAGTTTTCAGCAGTCCAACTAATTTTCTGGCCTGGTTTTTTGCTTTACTCTTTAACTCCTCTTCTTTATAACCTGCATTTAGTACAGTTCCTTGAAAATAAAACGGCTCGATATAATTCATCTGTGTATAAATAAGCGGTTTGCTCAAGAAAGGTTTATGGCAAAAAGCTTCCAATAAAAGTTATTTATAAACCAACCGATTTTGGAAGTACCTTTATCCCGGTACTAGATGCTATAACAGGTTGGGGAAATCAGATCGTCGATAAGAAAGGCGAATTTGTCGATGATATATAACCTCTTTATATTCTGTTTCATCATTTATCTTCACCAGATTTATTAGGATTTATCAGAGATTATTATCTTCACCTAAGGTGATAATTTTCAACTGCCAACTAAAATACTTAAATTTGCACATTAGGTTGAAAAACATGCAGAAATTATCTCTACTTTTCACAAAAGACGGTTTACAATGGACCATAGGCAAAGGCTCTTCTTATGCTGAGAGGGCTTTTTTCAAAGATGAAGAAACGCCTGAAGGTTATATTTCCGATAAGCTTACAGAAGTATTAAAACAGGGAAATCTCAAAAAAATTGAGGTAGTCTCTGCACTTAATCATTTCAGTATGTTACCTTTTGGTTTCGACCAGCACCAGTTGGGCTACCAACTTATTTCTTATAATGCTCCGGTAGATGAAGCTAATGAAGAATTAATGCTGGCGATTAACAAAAAATTTCACGTCCAGTTTTATTATACTATGCCGAAGGAGTTTTATCAGAAAATAAAGTCTTCTAATATTCCTGCGGTTTTTAATTTTTCCGGAGAGAAATTCCTGAGCCAGACTCTTACCAAAACCAGTGGCGAGCAAATACACATTAATCTTTACCATAATCAGGCAGAGTTTTTTGCTATGAAAGACGGAAAGATCTTGCTTTACAACAATCTGGATGCTAATTCCGAGGTAGACTTTCTTTACTTTATCATGTTTGCTGTTTCTAAACTAAACTTTGACCTGAAGAACCTTCAGTTCCTTGTTTATGGAGAGATAGACGAAAATGAAACCTTCCTTAGCGAATTACAGAAGTTTGCCCATCAGGTAAAAATTGTAGAGAAAAGCATTAAAAACAAACACAACTTTATCCTTCAATAGAATGTACAGAATTATATCGGGGAAGTGGAAGGGTAAAAAAATTGCCGCTCCGAAGAACTTTGAAGTTCGCCCAACAACAGATTTTGCAAAAGAAGCGCTATTCAGTATTATTGAACACCGCTTCGACATCGAATATTTATCCGTATTGGATCTTTTTGCCGGAATTGGTTCTATTTCATTAGAGTTTGCTTCCCGTGACACAAAAGACATTACATCTGTAGACCTTAACCCTAAGCATTGTGGATTTATTAATTCCACAGCAAAAGAATTAGGTTTTGACGCACAGGTTAATATTAGCCGAGGTGATGTATTCGACTGGGTAAAAAAAGAAAGAAACCACGGTAAGTTATACAATCTGGTTTTCGCAGATCCACCATTTGATATGGATAAAGCTAAGTACGATGAGTTAATAGATCTTGTACTGAATAAAAATATACTTGCGGAAAACGGAGTTTTTATTTTGGAACATCAGTCCAGGCAGAAATTTGAACATCCGAATCTGCAGGAAACCCGAAAATACGGAAATGTGAGTTTCAGCTTTTTCGCAAAAAAAACAGATTAATAATTATCATATTTCGCTCCATCCGAAAATCCGGATGGAGCTTTTTTATAAATTTGTGGAACACAAACAAACCACTATATGAAAAAACTGCTATTACTCTTTATAATAGTTATATCTTACGCTGTACAGGCGCAGCAAAAGACAGATTCCCTCAATACAACACTGCAAAACATTACCAAAGACACCAAATTTGGCCTAGCCCTTAGTGGTGGTGGAGCAAAAGGCTTTGCACACCTGGGAATTCTGAAGATGATAGATTCATTAGGTATTAAAATAGATTATATAACCGGCACCAGTATGGGTGGGATCCTTGGAGGTCTGTATGCTATGGGCTATAATGCTGATCAGCTGAAAGAAACTGTTTACAAAGTACACTGGAACAGAATCCTGAGCAATAAAATCCCGTACAACAAAATCAATATCAGCGAAAAGGACGAATATGATAAATATATTCTGGAATTTCCGGTTGTAAAAGGATTCCCTACCCTTCCCAGCTCTTACATCGAAGGACAATATATGGGCGAAGTTCTCAATACCCTTACCTTCAACGCCAAACATATCAATGACTTCAGCAAGCTAAGAATTCCCGTTGAACTTACCTCTTCTGATATTGAAAACGGTGGATTGGTGATGCAGAAAAAAGGATCTTTACCTTTAGCAATTCGCTCTACATTAGCTATCCCAGCAGCATTTGCTCCTGTTTATATCGATGGAAAACTTTTGGTAGATGGTGGGCTGGACAGAAATTTCCCGGCAAATGAAGTACGGGAAATGGGAGCTGATTTTGTTGTTGGCGGCTATACCGGGTTTAGGCTTTTCACAAAAAAAGAAATTGAAAATCCTATGAAGATGATCTATCAGACGCATGCTATCCGTTCGGTAGAAGACTTCAAACATCAGCAGGCATTATCCAATATTATGGTTGACTTTGTACAGCCACTGGGAGATATAACGACTAAGGATTTTGCAAAGTATGACGAAATTATAAAAATCGGAGAAAAAGAAGCTAAAAAGCATTTATCAGAATTTGTGGCATTAGCAGAAGCCCAGCGAAGGCTTGGTATCAAATATGATCACAAAATGATTGAGGAAGTTAAAATGCCTACCACAAAGTTTACCTATAGTGAAGAAGACGGAACTCCGATTACAGATACAAATGAAATAGAAACCATTCGCAAACAGATGGAACTGAAAGAGGGTAACTATTATGATGCTAAAACGGTAAATGAAGCAATAGACCGTGTATTCGGAATGCGACAGTATGAAAAAGTCTATTATACTTACACTAATACAGGCGATGCTCTTACAATGAATATTTTTGTAAAAAGAGCAAAAAAAGGAGCATTTAAACTGGCCTTGCATTATGACAACGAGCAGTCTGTAGGAATTATCGTTAACTATACTTACCGGAATTTTGTTTTCAGTAAATCCAGATTGTTAGTAACTGTAGATGCTGCGGAACGTTTTAAAGCGAGAATAGATTATCAGAAATTTTTAGACAATGGGCACCGCTGGTGGCTGAATCTGGAAGGAAAGATGGTATACCTTCGAAGTAACGATCTAACATTCAGACTTCTTGACATAGACAGTGACGACGAAAATATAAGGTTTCCGAACTACATGTACAGAAACATTACCGGGAAGATTGCAATAAACTATAATATCCACCCAAATGCTTTTATCTCTTTCGGAACCGAATTTAGTGCGGAGCGGATGAACCGCTTTTTGGATAAGATAGATCAATCAAAAGTAAATAACTATAGCAAAAAGCTATACAGCCATAGTAACTTTAATACATTCCTAAAGTTTGAACAGAACAATCTGAATAAAAGATATTATTCCACCAGAGGGAATCACCTGCAGGTAAGTACAAGATTTTATTACGGAGATCAGTATGATTTGTATGACCTGGCAAAAGTCCAGCCTGAGTTAAATTTGATACTAGATCCTAAAACACCATTCTATTATAAACCTCAAAATTTGATTTCATTTACTTTAAATGAAAATTATGCACAGCCAATTACCAAAAGACTTACAGCTAAAGTGAACGTTTTCTTGGGGGCAAGTTTTGGCAAAGAAAAAGATTTGTTTCCATACCTGTTTCTAAACCAGAAATATAACCTTGGTGGCAGCGAATATAATTATGATATGATGACTCCTGAGTTCAACGGATTTCGTCAGAAAGAATTACCTCTGACTTCTGTAGCAAAAGCAGGATTGTCATTACAATACAGGATTATGAAAAAGTTATACCTTACACCTTCTTTTAACTATGGTGCATTTAGTGACCGGCTTTCTCCGTTCAATGATAATATTAATATAATAGGGTATGGACTAAATCTGGGATACGAATCAATTTTAGGTCCTATCAATGTCAATGTTTCTAAAAATGATTTTCTAAATCTCTGGAGAGTATATTTCAGTATAGGATTTAAGTTCTGATACTACTTAATAAAAAAAGAGGTTTCCATTATAACGGAAACCTCTTTTTTTATCAGAAATCTGTTTATAATTAGGTTACGAAATTAAATTTGCCAGATATATTTGTGCTGGTTCTTCCAACAACTCATCAGCCTTGGATACAAAAGCTTTGATATACTCCTGTTGATTATGTTGCTCCAGACCTTCTGTACTTTCCCATATTTCATGGAAAATAAATAAGTTTTCATCCTCTGTTCCTTGCTGCAGATCATATTTAATACAATCTGCTTCTTTTCTTGTATTTTCTACCATGTTCTGGAGAAGTACCAACAGTTCTTCTTTTTTCTCTCTTTTAGCTTTTAGTATAGCAGTTAAATAGATTTTCATATAATTATATGTGTTATTTATAATTGTATTTTCATTTCTGTTCTTAGTTCTGAAGAATGCATTTTTCTTTTGCGAAAACATTCTGTACGTATTCTTTATACTCGGTTTCGTACTTGTTTACTCTTTCTACAGTTGCATTCTTTTCCATATCGTGGAAATGAAAACTTCCGATATGAGCCAATCCGGCAAAAGCATTCATTCTGTGGAAACCAAATAAAACGCCTTCATCTACAGATTTCTGTTGGAAGAACTCCCCTTCCATTGTAAATGCTTTATCCGGAGCATTCCAGCTGGAAGTCACAAAATATTTTTTCCCATGCATTAGTCCACCAGTCCCATAATTGATCTGCGGATTTGTACGGGAGCGACCGTCACTTTCATAGATACCATTTTTATGTCCGGCAGTAAATACCTCATCTATATAAAACTTCAGTCTGTTAGGTACCTGGAACCACCAAACCGGAAAATGATAAACGATTACATCTGCCCATTTAAAGTTTTCAGCCTCCTCCATAGGATCAAATTCATCGTTAACATTACTTACTCTTACTTTAAAGCCTTCTTTTTCTAAAACTTCTTTTGTCCATCCTGTAATTGATTTATTAAAAGCTCCGCCTGAATGTGCAAAAGTCTGTCCTCCGTTGATGATAAATATATTTTCCATTTCTAATTGTTTTTTGATGGTACAAATTTCCGACAGAAAAATCAATTATAAAAATAATTTAATTTATAACTTTATATCATAATTATAATACATTTAAAATAAAACGTTCTCAGAACAGAACACTATATTTTTAAAAATGAAAAAGCCGAAAGATAATTCTTCCGGCTTTTTATTAATTTTTAAAGAGCTCTTGTTATAACACTTTTAGCTCCAGGCTTATCTTGTTTCCAAAAAATTTTCTCGAAATTTTCTCGAAATTCTTAGTAATATCTGATAAATAAAAATGATAAGAAGACGTATGATTCTGTTCATTAAGCAAATGATACTTATCCAGAATTATTTTCAACTGATTAGCCACAATATTCGGAGAATCGATAACCCTTACTCTGTTTCCATAGTATTGTTTGATCTCATCCAACAGCAAAGGATAGTGGGTACATCCCAGTATAAGTGTCTCTATATTTTTCAGCTTATTATTACTCAGATAATTATAAATAATAGCATGAGTAATAGGATGATTTTTGAAACCTTCTTCTATTGCAGGAACCAGTAACGGGGTTGCCAGTTCGTCTACTTTGATAAATTTATTGTGCTTTCTGATACTCTTTCGGTAAAGCCCTGAGTTGACTGTTGCTTTTGTAGCAATAACACCTACATTGGTATGTATTTCATACGCCACTTTTTCTGCTACAGGATTAATCACATCAATTACCGGAACTTTGCCTGCTACCAGTTCTAATACTTCTTTCAGTGCATTGGCTGTTGCAGTATTACAGGCTATAACAATAGCTTTACAATTTTGCTCCAGCAAAAAGTTGGTAATTTTAGTAGAGTATTCTACGATAGCCTCCTTTGATTTTTCACCATAAGGAAGGTGTTTAGTATCTCCGAAATAGATTAAATCTTCATTCGGAAGCAGCCTTTTAATTTCTTTAGCCACAGTAAGCCCACCAACACCGGAGTCGAAGACACCTATCGGCTGGTTTGGAGAAAGTCCCTGTATATTTACTTTATTCAAAGTTTTCATCTAAAATTGGGCATGCAAGTTACAAAATTTACAAGGTTTAATTAAGTTTTCGTTCCGATTATTCTTCATAAAATTCAACTCCGGCAACAGTGAACTGCTGCCCCTCCAAAAGTTCTTTTGGAACGAGTTTTATCAATTTGGCTGTAACCGGTTTATCAAAGTTTATTCTCGTCCATACAGGGTTGGCTTTTATATTTGAAAATTCTCCCTCTTTTAGCAGCTTCCAACGTGAATTGCCATCACTTGTATAAACAGCATATTTTGTAATCATACCATCGGTTTTCCCATCCTGTCTAGGCAAATATCCTAAACCTGTAATATTCCGACCTTCAATATTAAAAATCAAAGATTCACTCTTTGGAACAGATACAAATGTATTGGCGTTTTCATTTAGAATAACCTGATCTATTCTGGCCATTCCGGTAGGAATCTTTATCTTTTTAGCTTCTGTTGTATGATCGAATGCAAACGCTTCTTTATATTCCTTATACAGTCCGAAATCACTTAGTGTAATTGCTACAGGCGCATAAATATGGACTCTGAGATCCGTAAGACTAACTGGTTTATCTAATTTAATCAGGCGGTTTGCACCAATACTGTTTGCCTTACCCAGTACTTCCCATTTTCCGTTAACTAAGCCTTCTATTTTCACACTGTCTATGCGCTGTCCCAGTTTAATATTTTCTCTTAAGCGAATAATATCAAATGTTGACTGTTTTGCCAATTTAATATCCAGTTGTGCCTGTATTACCCCGTCATTTGTTGCCCAATAGCTATAGCGGTCTTTATCCAGAATAAACTGTGTTCCAAATTTTTTCAGATTTTGACCTCTTACATCAGATGCTTTAATACTTGCCCGTTCAGCAAAATTAGTTTTAAAAGTTTCTGCTATTTTTACCCCAAAAGCCTTTAGAGATTTTACATCATTATCATGAAGAATTCCTGAAGGCATAGGCGAAAGCCCTAAATTCATATCAGCTCCTCTTCCAACAGACTTCATATAAATATCAAACAACTGGTCCGGAGTTTTTACTTTAGCATCCTGATCTTTATGATAAAACCATCCTGGTCGCAAAGGCACATCGCACTCTGCGGGAATCCAATATTTACCATTACGGTCTCCAGTTCCTGAATTGGTATAAACAGCCGCTCCTGGGACAGGTTTCTTTCCGTCTAATCCTATGGGTGTAAATGTAGCCCATGATGTTTCTGCTGCATATCCATGTTCATTCCCTACCCATCTCATATCGGGTCCTATATCCGAAAATATTACAGCACCCGGCTGCAGCTTTCTTACTATAGGCCATGTTTTCTCTGTCCATTGATAATAGGTTGTACGGTCTATAGTTCTCTTTTCATTACGCCCTCCATAGTAGCCGTCTCCCCCATTAGCACCATCATGCCATGAAGTAAACAATGGACCGTAATTAGTCATAAGTTCTGTTAGTTGTGCCCTGTAAGCATCTGCATAAGCCGGAGTTCCATATCTCACATCATTTCGGTCCCATGCCGATAAATAAACACCAAATTTCAGATGCGCATTTTTTGAAGCCTGCATAAAGTCTTTTACCATATCTCCTTTTCCTCCTTTCCAGGGTGACGAAGTTATACTATAAGATGTTGTTTTGGTAGGCCAGAGACAAAAACCATCATGGTGTTTTGCAACTGCGATCAGTCCTTTTAATCCGGCAGATGCAGCAGCTTTTGCAATCTGATCCGCATCAAATGAAGTGGGATTAAAAATTTCCGGTGAGGCATCTCCGAATCCCCATTCTTTATTCTGAAAAGTTGTAGGCGTAAAATGTATTAATGCATAAGTTTCCATTTCATGCCATCTCAGCTGTCTTTCCGCAGGAATAGCTCCGTAAGGCTTCAGCTCCTGAGCAAGGAAAAAAGGTGCACTCATCAAAAGAGCCACATGTACTATTTTTTTCATGGTAAAGTTTTTAGTTCTTGCGGCCTTTGGCAGCAAAGGTTAGTCTCCCAAAAATAAGGAACATTTTTGAATGTCAGAATAATACATTCAGAAACCTGAATTATACCAAGAATAAATCAGAAGCTATACCATCAGCTAAAAACCAATGTTTCTCAGGAATTTTAAGATATCCGGAATCTTCAACAATCAATCCTTCTTCTTTTTTTGAATTTAGAAGATAAAAGAATTCTTCCTGAATGTCCTTTTCAAAAATCGATTGTATTTTGACCATGTCTACGCCCCATACTGTACGAAGCCCAATCATAACCAATTCGTTCAGTTGGTCTTTCGGGGAAAGCAGCTCTTCTTCGAAGTTTCTTGTATTTTCAGCAAGACCTTTTATGTACAATACATTATTAGCGATATTCCACGAACGTATATTCCCACCGTTATAAGAATGAGCAGAAGGTCCAAACCCTAAATAAGGCTGTCCTTTCCAATACGCAGAATTATGTTTGGAATAAAAACCTTCTTTTGCAAAATTGGATATTTCGTAATGAATAAATCCCTGTTCTTTTAGAAACTCCGACATGTAATAAAACTCTTCATTCTGAACTTCTTCATTCGGGGCTTTCACTACTTTATCTTTTATCCATTTTGCAAGAGCGGTCTTAGGCTCAACAGTCAGTGCATAGGAAGAAATATGAGGTATCTGCAATGCTATTGCCTTCTGTAAATTTTCTTTCCATATCGGCATAGACGACGAGCCATAAATAAGGTCAATGCTTATATTTTCAAGCCCAAAATCCTGCGCTCTTTTTATAGAGTCTTCTGCTTCCCCGGCAGTATGTGCGCGGTTCATAAGCTTCAGATCATCTTCAAAAAAAGATTGCGTTCCAATACTTAATCTGTTAACGCCACTTTTGGAAAGCTCCTTCAGAAACGAAGCATTCAGATCATCGGGATTAGCCTCTAATGTAATTTCTATTTCAGAATCGAAATCATAATATTGTGCACTCTTATCTAGTAAAGCTTTTATTTCATCAACTGAAAGCAGTGAAGGGGTACCTCCACCAAGATAAAGTGTTTTAATATGCTTATCTGAAAGTTCATGATGTCTGGAATCTATTTCCTTATGTATAGCCCTCATCATGTCATCCTTCAGGTTTAGCGAAGTTGAGAAATGAAAGTTACAATAACTGCATTTTTGTTTGCAGAAAGGTATATGGAAATAAAGCATAGCCTGTATATATAATTATCCGTTGTTGGACAGATAATTTCGCCACTTTTCAACCGCTGTACTCATATCTTCCGGCATAGGACTTTCAAAGAACATTTCTTTTTTAGTCGTCGGATGTATAAAGCCTAAGGTATGAGCATGTAAAGCATGACGTGGTAAAACATCAAAAATATTCTGAACAAACTGTTTATATTTTGGAAGATTTATTCCTCTCAGTATAGTATGTCCTTCATAACGTTCGTCATTAAACAAAGTATGTCCTATATGCTTAAAATGCGCTCTGATCTGATGCGTTCTTCCGGTTTCCAGCTTACATTGTACCCAGGTCATATAACGGAAACGTTCCAAGACCTTATAATGCGTTACAGCATGTTTTCCATGGCTGCCATCTTCATACACGGCCATTTGCATACGGTTTTTAAGATGTCTTCCGATATGTCCTCTGATAGTCCCTTCATCTTCATCTACATTACCCCATACAAAAGCCCAATACAAACGTTTTGTCGTTCTGTCAAAAAATTGTTTTGCAAGAAAGCTTAATGCATATTCATTCTTAGCAATTACCAATAACCCGGAAGTATCTTTATCTATACGGTGGACAAGACCTACACGGTCCAGATCCGATTTATCACCGTTTTGTTCAAAATGATATGCCAATGCATTGACAAGAGTTCCACTCCAGTTTCCAAACCCCGGGTGCACTACCATTCCTGGTTCCTTGTCTACTACAACAAGATCATCGTCCTCATAAATAATATTAACCGGAATATTTTCTGGAATAATAACATTCTCTCTTGGCGGATGTGCCAGTAGAACACTTATTTCATCACCTGGTTTTACTCTGTAGTTTTGTTTAACAGGTTTACCGTTAACCACTACATTGCCGGCACGACAGGTTTGTGAAATTTTATTTCTTGTAGAATTCTGTCTGAATAACAGCAGATATTTATCTATACGCAGGGGTTCCTGCTTTTTATCGACAACTAAATTAAGATGTTCGTAAAGACCTCCGGTTTCATCTGATATCTCTATATCATTAACATCATCAAAAAGGTCTTCATTTTCTTCTTCTGTCATTATTCAATAATTACCTTTTTCTTTTCTTTTGGTTTATCAGCAGGTTTATGTTCTTCAGTCTTAGGTTTCTGCTCTGTTTTTGTAACAGCTTTTTTATCCGTTGCTTCTTTTTTCTCAGGCACTACTGTCTTAGGCGCATCTGTTTTTGGTTTTTCAACAGGTTTTGGTTTTACCGGACGTGGTGGCGGTGGAGTATCAAAATCATCGAAATTAGTTTCTCCCGGATCTACTTGTGGAATAAGATTATGACGATAAATATTATCCAGCTCACTAATCTTAGCATGCATTTCTGCCGGTGTTTTCTTACTCGCCCACAAGTCTACCTGTACTCCCTGATCGGAAATACTTCCGGCAGCAGGGTTCTGATAGAATACAATCATTGAAGGATCGGACACAGACTGGTCATATTCATCATAGAACAAACCACTCTCAAAATAATTCTGCTTAATAATTTCTTTAGCTTCCTGTAATGTTCTTCCTACAATATTAGGTACAGGTACATTTCTTTTAGGTCCCTGACCAACTACTACATCGATAACAGAAAAACGAGGTACAAAATCACCTGGTTTTACCTGTGCTCCATTGTACATTAAACGGATTACAGCATCTTTAGCAATACTTGGTTCATACAAAGTGTCTCCAACTTTTAGTCCTACAAGTGTAAGTTTGTCAAAAGCTCTGTATTTATACGTATCTATAACCTCAGGAATAACAACTTTAGCCCAGGTTTTAGGATTTATATATACTTTAATTGGTCTTCCGTCTTTTACACGTGAGCCAGGTAGCGGATCTACTTTTAATACCTGAGATGGTTTAAATTTAGGATCGAATTTAAGGCTGTCTAACTGATAAGCCACCCCTGCATTATCCAATACTTCGATGGCCTTTTGTGCTGACATGTTGATAACATTAGGTACTTCAATTTCTTTTCCGTGATTGGTATGGAAATCTAACCAGCGAAAAGTTAACCAGACTAAACCAACGAAAACAACGATGGCTAAAAGGATATTAAGTAATACTTTCCAATTGAAAAGTGATTTTAGCATAAGGCAATTCTTAAAAATAGTAACGCAAATATATAAATTATTCAGCTAAACTTTATCGCAATATTTTTTTAGCTAAATTTGCCCTAATACATACCTTTTTATTTAATCGAATGGCAAAAAAAAATGTGGCCGTAGTAATGGGCGGCTATTCCGACGAATATGTAGTATCCCTGAAAAGCGGACAGCTTATTTTTGATGAACTAGACAGAGACCTGTACAATGTCTATAAAGTTCACATCCTGAAAGACGGATGGTTTCTAATTACTGATAACAACGAAAAATTTCCAATCAATAAAGGCGACTTTTCTGTTGATCTAAATGGAGAACAACTAAAATTTGATGTATGCTTCAATATTATCCACGGTACTCCGGGAGAAAATGGAATATTACAGGCATACTGGGATGCGGTTGGACAAAAGTATACAGGATGCAACTTTTACCAAAGTGCACTAACCTTTAACAAAAAAGATACACTTGCTGTATTGTCAAAATACGGAATCCCTTCTGCAAAAAGTATTTACATCCGAAGGGGAGAAAATATTAATCATGATGAGATCATCAGTACACTGGGCTTACCTCTTTTTGTAAAACCTAACCAATCAGGATCATCATTGGGAATTTCAAAAGTAAAAGAGGCCTCAGAACTTCAGAATGCTATTGAAATCGCATTTAAAGAAGATGATGAGATCTTAATAGAGAGTTTCCTTAACGGAACAGAAGTTTCGGTTGGTGTATTAGATTATAAAGGAGAAACAATTGTTCTGGGAATTACCGAGATTGTCCCGAAAAATGAATTTTTCGATTACGAAGCAAAGTACAACGGTGCCTCAGAAGAAATTACTCCCGCAAGACTAGATGATGCTACCAGATTAAAAGTAGAAGAAATTTCCAAGAGAGCTTATGATTCATTGGGAATGAGTGGTTTCTCTAGAAGTGAATTTATTATTATGGATGGTACACCATACATGTTGGAAATGAATACAAATCCAGGGTTTTCACCAGCCAGTATCTTACCTCAACAGGCAAAAATATATGGTATTTCCATTAAAGATTTATGTGGAAATGAAGTAGAAAAAGCCTTCGAAAAAAAATAAAATCATGAAAATAGCCGTATTTCCGGGATCTTTTGATCCGATAACATTAGGTCATTACGATATTATTGAAAGAGCAGCGCCTCTTTTCGACAAACTGATTATTGCCATTGGCCAGAATTCACAGAAGAAGTATATGTTCTCTCCTGAAAAAAGGATGGAATTTATTCAGAATTCAGTTGCTGAATTCCCTAATGTAGAAGTTGATTTCTTCGAAGGGCTAACTGTTGATTATTGTTTTGAGAAAAATGCTCAGTATATTATTCGCGGATTAAGAAATCCTGCTGATTTTGAGTTTGAAAAAGCAATTGCCCATACCAACAGAACATTAGCTCATAAAAAACTGGAAACAGTATTTCTGCTGACTTCTTCTGGAAAATCATTCATTAGCAGCAGTATTGTCCGCGAAATTATTACCCACGGCGGAGAATATGAGCTATTAGTTCCTAATGCTGTAAGAGTTTAGAAATAAAAAATGAGTAATAGGTAATATATGCATGAACAACTCAATTTCGTTATCGAAATTCTCGGGACAATTTCCTTTGCCATGTCAGGATCTTTTGCTGCAATGCAAAGGAGGTTCGATCCTTTTGGCGTCGTTATTATTGCATTTATTACATCTGTAGGAGGTGGTACAGTTCGGGATCTATTATTAGACGTTCCTGTTTTTTGGATGCACGATCTTACTATGTGTTCTGTAATATTCATTACCGCTATTTTTTCAATGATTTTTAAATCTATTGAAAAGAATTTTCAGGTGACACTCTTCATTTTCGACTCCTTTGGACTTGGCCTTTTCACTATTATAGGACTTCAGAAAGGACTCAATGCGAACCTTCATCCCATGATATGCATTGTTTTAGGTACAATTACAGGATGCTTCGGTGGTATTATCCGGGATATTCTTCTGAATAAAATTCCATTAATCTTCCGTAAAGAAATCTATGCAACAGCATGTATTATAGGAGGCTCAGTATTCCTATTGCTAGCAAAATTCACAACCCTTACCTATTCGTTTGTACAGGTTTTGACCATTTTGTTAATTGTAGCCATACGAACTCTGGCAGTAAAATATCATTGGGAAATGCCTAAGTTTTATGTCGGAAAAGAAAATTCTGAAATGTAAAATTAAATCAATAAAAAAAGCCACTGAAAAGTGGCTTTATATTTTTAGAAGTATTTTCCTCTTTGGCGCATATGCGGGTTATGCATGTGTTTCTGCATATTTGGCATCTTCAATTGCTCTCTCATCATCTTGATCTGATCTCCCATCATATCTGATGTATCTAATCTTTTTGCCTCATCCATAAGGATTTTGGCTTCCTGCTTCCTGCCTTTTTGCATTGCAGCTGCTGCAAGATTAAGAGTTGCCAGTGCCCGGTCATGTTTCATATTCAAGCCATATTCCAATGCTTTTTTCATGTAAGGCTCTAATTTTGCCGGATTATCCTGCGCTGTAGTTAGTCCGGTTAAATAGTGGAAGTAACCATACTGACTTTTATGAAGCTGAGACTGATAGTTTTTAATATTTGAAAGCCATTGTGCTGCTTTGGCAAAGTTCTGCTTTCTTAATTGCCAGAAAGCCAACAGAATGTATTCATTTTTAAAAAATAATAGAATTGGTATTGCAGATAAAATAACAACAACTACTCCCCATCCTATGTTCCTATTAAACATCAGATAAATTCCGGCTGCGATTAATAAACCAGCAATAAGAAATTTTATATACTTATTCATCTTTAAATTTTGAAGTGCAAAGATAAGAATTTTAAACAGGAAATTTATTCAGATGCGTTTACCTGTGTTCCTTTCTCTTCTATTTTTATTCTTTCGAAAGTCTGAAAACAGAAATCAAATGCGTTTTTATCATCTTTTTCAATACATTCTTCCTGAACAATCCGCCATTGTTTTTCATTAATTTCCGGAAAGAACACATCTGCATCAAATGTTCCGTCCACTCGCGTTAGCTCGATACTGTCAGCAACTTTCATACATTGCTTATAAATATCACCACCGCCAATTACGAAAACTTTTTCGTCAATCTTTTTAGCATGTTTCAATGCTTCTTTCAATGTATTTACGATAAGAATACCTTCTTCAAACCAGTCAGTTTTTCTCGTAACAACAATATTGGTACGGTTAGGCAGAGCTTTTCCTATAGAGTCATAGGTTTTACGTCCCATGATGACAGGATGTCCGTTTGTAATTTCTTTGAAGTGTTTCAAATCTTTCGGAAGGTGCCATAACAGCTGATTTCCTTTTCCGATCTCGTTATTTTTTCCTACTGCAACTACTATTGTTATCATTATTGAGGTTTGTTTTACAAATTTAGCACAAAAATTGTATTTTTGATTGAAACAAATTTTAAACATTAAAAAGATAAACTATGAAAAATAAAGGATGTATGAGTGCTGGTGTTATCGCCATTGTACTTATAGTTATTGTAGCGATTATCGGTTTCTGGGGTGTAGGAAAATACAACTCACTGGTAACCAAAGACCAAAATGTACAGAGCAAATGGTCCAATATCGAAACTGTTTACCAAAAACGAGCAAACCTTATCCCTAATTTGGAAAGAACAGTAAAGTCTTATTCCAAATTCGAACAGGAAACATTAACAAAAGTTGTAGAGGCTCGTTCTAAAGCAACATCTGTTACAATAGATCCTACTAACATGACAGAAGCTGACATTGCAAAATTCCAAGCTGCTCAGGGAGAATTAAGTGGAGCATTAAGTCGTTTAATGGCTGTTGTAGAATCTTATCCTAACCTGAAAGCAGATCAGCAGTACATTAACTTCCAAGCAGAATACACAGCTATAGAAAATAGTATCAGAATGGAAACTGTTAACTATAACGATGCTGCTAAAGAATACAATACATACAGAAATCAGTTCCCTACAAATGTAGTAGCTAATTTTACCAACTTTAAAGAAAAACCATACTTTAAGGCTGATGCTGGCGCTAGCAAAGCTCCGGATGTTTTTAAAGGAGAATAATTATTATGACGACTGACTTCTTAACTAATACAGAAATGGCTTCCCTTGTGGAAGCCATTCAAAAAGCGGAAGAATATTCTTCCGGAGAAATACGTGTCCATATTGATACCCATTCCGAAAAGGATTTGGCAAAAGAAGCTATTGATGCATTTCATAAACTGGAGATGCAAAAAACGCAACATCGCAATGCCGTACTTTTCTATATTAGTTTTGAACAAAAATATCTGACAATTATTGGGGATAAAGGCATTCATGAAAAAGTGCAGCAGCACTTCTGGGATCAGCTTCATGATGAAATCACCAAAAAATTTGCACAAAAACTCTACTTCCAGGGACTAAGAGACGCTCTCTTAAAAACTGGAACAGAATTGAAAAAACATTTTCCTGCAGATCAGGAAAACAAAAACGAACTCCCTAATGAGATCAGCTTCTCTTAAGTTATTTTTCACCTATATTTTCATAGGTTTCTACAGCTTGCTTTCGGCTCAGAACATTCTGCCAAAGCCGGACATTCTTTATCCTGTATATGATAAAGTGGGCCTGCTTACCCAGCAGGAAAAAGATGCGCTGAACAATAAACTTATAAAATTTGCTGATTCTACTTCCACAGAAATAGAAGTCATTATTCTGCCAAATACCAGTGGCGAAGATGTAAACTATCTGGCTGCGCGTTATGGCGAAAATTGGAAAATTGGACAAAAAGGAGTTAATAATGGTGTTGTCTTTCTTATTGCTACGGAGGACCGTACGATGTCCATACAGCAAGGACGTGCCGTAGAGCAATATATTACAGCATCTACAGCCAAACAGATACTGGATTATCTTGTTACACCTTCTTTCAAGCAAGGGCAATGGTATAATGGTATAGACAGGGGTACTTCCGCTATTATGGAAGCTGTTCAGGGGAAATTTAAACCCCAGAAAAAAGCTCCGGAAGAAAAAAGAGGTAATTCTTCTTCTTTCCTTATTCTTATTTTCATCATTATCATTGTTATTATCGTCATGAACCAAGGCGGTAAAGGTGGTGGCGGAAGATACGACGATGACGATGTTACACTTTCCCGCAGAGGTCGCAGTATATTCCCTGGTGGTATATTCTTTCCTGGCGGATTCGGCGGTGGCGGAGGCTCCTTTGGTGGTGGTTCTTCCGGTGGTGGCGGATTCGGTGGATTTGGTGGCGGCGGTTCTTTTGGTGGTGGCGGAGCCAGTGGTGGCTGGTAATAAATACTATAATTCCCGCTGAATCTCCATTGCTTTTCTAGCTGATTTTCAGTAAATTTACCAGAAATGTACAACATTGGACAAAACGCTGGTAATATTTGCTCATCCTTATTTTGAATATTCTAAAGCCAACATCAGGCTTATTGAAGCATATCAGAACATTGAGAATGTTACTTTCCGGGATCTTTATGAGGAGTATCCCGATTTCAATATCGCAGCATTTAAAGAGAGAAAAAGATTGATGGTATATGATACCATTATTTTCCATTTTCCGATGATCTGGTTCGGCATGCCTCCTTTACTGAAGTTATGGATAGATGAAGTCTTTGATATGAAGTGGCTGTCCGGTCCGGACACAAGTCCTGTAAAAGGAAAAAAAGCTTATATTGTATTGACTACGGGAGGTTCTCAGAATGCCTATACACCTGACGGGATATATGGAAATCCGGCCGAAGATTATATTAAAACACTCACCCAAAGTCTAAAGATTAATCTTGTCTCTGTAGAGGAGATTATTATAATTTATAATTCGGATCAGCTTTCAGATCATGAATTGGATCATCAGTGTAAAAACATCAGAAAATTAGCATTAAACACGTGAGCGAACAAATATTCACCAATACACTTATATTTTTAGGAGCAGCTATCATCATGGTTCCTCTTGTAAGAAAATTGGGATTTAGCTCGGTCATTGGCTATATATTAGGAGGTATTATTATCGGCCCCTTTGTGCTTAAGCTTACAGGGAATGCAGACGATGTAATGCATGCCACCGAATTTGGTGTCGTTATGCTTCTGTTTATTGTAGGTCTGGAACTTGAGCCTAAAAAATTCTGGTCGATGCGCCGGACCATACTTGGATTGGGAGGCATGCAGATGCTGGCGACAACAGCATTTTTATTTCTCATATTCTTCTGGACCGGATGGTATTATAAGATAGCTATTACAATGGCATTGTGTTTCGCCTTATCTTCCACTGCTATCGTTCTACAAACACTAAAGGAGAAAAATTTATTTAATACTGCCGCAGGTGAAGCTTCTTTCTCAATTCTTTTATTACAGGACATCGCAGTTATTCCAATCTTAGCCTTTCTTCCCTGGATTGCTAATCCGGATATGGATCAGGTGAATCATTCCGCATTACTTATCAACATGCTTCCCAACTGGATGAAACCCTTTTCTGTACTCATTGGTGTGGGGATCCTTATTATATTGGGTCGTTATATTTTTGTGCCTTTTCTTCGTTACGTTTCTTCTTCAGGAATGAATGAGCTTCTCACTGCTACTTCTTTATTTTTAGTCGTTGGTGTCTCACATTTAATGACATTAATCGGGCTTTCTCCTGCATTAGGAGCATTCTTAGCAGGTGTTATGCTTGCTAATTCCGAGTTCAGACACGAACTGGAAAGCAATATAAATCCATTTCGGGGCCTTTTACTCGCTGTATTCTTTGTTAGCGTAGGATCTACCATTAACTTTAACGTTATTAAGGATGATCCTTTGTTTATATTTTCTGTTGTTGCTATCATATTAGTTGTAAAGTTTGCAGTGCTCTTTTGTATCGGAAAGGTCTTTAAAATGAGCATAGAGCAGAATCTGTTAATGTCTCTTGGTCTGTCTCAGGTAGGAGAATTCGCACTTGTACTCCTCAGTTTTGCTACCAAACTTTATTTGATTAATGAGGAGCTTAATTCCCAGTTGATGGCTGTAGTAGCCATCACTATGTGTATTACGCCGATACTACTATTAATTAATGAAAAACTTATAGATCCTTATTTCAATGTAAAAGTGAGTGATGATCCTCATAAAAATGACGGAATGTTTGGTGAAAATAATATTATCATCGTAGGATATGGCCACTTTGGAAGTACTGTAGGCCGTCTTTTAAAAGTCAATGGCTTTCAGGCTACCATTCTGGATCATGACTCGGACAGAGTAAGAATGTTAAGAGATAACGGATTGAAGGTTTTTTACGGTGATGCTACCCGAACAGAACTGCTAAGAGTTGCTGGTGCTGAAAAAGCTAAAATATTAGTTTTATGTCTTGACAGCCCTGAAGACAATTATACAATTATCCAGATTGCAAGGAAACAATTTCCACACCTTAAAATATTTGTCCGCGCGAGAAATAGACTTGACAATTACGACTTTTTAAACAAGGGTGTTGAGAATATTTACCCCGAAACATTAGGAACAGCTGTAAATATGGGTGTAGATATCCTTCAGGCTGCAGGCATGCGCCGATATGCAGCTCGTAGGATAGGACACCGTTTCGAAATTATTGACAAACTATCTACACGCCGTCTGGCCAAAGAAAGATTAAAAGAATCCCCAACCTTCACCATCAAGGAAGCCCTGGAACGTGAAGCAGAATTACTGAAAGATGATAATATATCTTTCGATGACCAGCACTGGGTAGATATAGAAAGTTAGCGGATTGTTACACTTCCGCTGCTGCTCTCATTTTTGCTAATAGATGGGTTCCCATTTCTATAGATAACTACATCTCCACTGGAAGAGGCACTGGCATTAGCTTCTTTAGTCACTGAAACCAAAACGTCACCTGAGCTGGATGCTTCTACACGAGCTTTCTCTGCCTGAACATCTTTTGCATTAATTGTTGCAGATGAAGATGCACTTGCACTAAAATCTTTTACTTTCCCTTTTACAATAATATCACCGGAAGAAGATGCTCCAAGTGTTGCATTTACAGCCCAGATAGTTCCTTTATAAGAACCACTGCTGTTGGATTTAATATCCATACTATTTGCTTCAAAATCTCCTTCCAGACTACCGCTACTGGTTGTAGAAATAGTCATCTTATCCTGAGTAAATTTATCTTTGACAATAACATCTGCAGAAGAATTGGCTTTGATACTGCTAAAATCTTTAGCGAAAATCTTAACTTTCACATTTTTGGTAGACAAATTAATCCTGAAACCACTTTTATAATGTATGTGTAAATCTCCACCGTTATTTTCTACCAATATCAAATCCTGAAGGTCTGACGGTGCAGAAATAACTACTTTTTCTGTTCCTGATTTTATAACCTCAGCATCCAGTCCGGAGCTTACTTCTATAGAATTAAAATCCCCGGAATAGGTTTTATCTGTAACAGGACCTGTTCCTTTTACATCAGTAAAACTTATTACAGCACCCTCCCCTGATTTCACTTTAATACAGGATTGGAACACAACTAAGGCAATTGCCAGAATACTTAATTTTTTCATATCATACAGATTTAGGTTAACTTAAAAAATACGTAACTTTCGCTACATATATAATTAGACAACCGAACTATGAGAAAAGTTACATCTTTAGCATTAATTTCTTTGGGATTATTTGCTACAGGACAATCTAAACAACAAAAAATAATGAACCAAAGCCATAATACATCCAAAGTTACTAACAATTCTGTTTCGTCTCAGAATCCTTTGCTTCATAAGAGTACTTTACAATATCAGGCGCCTGAATTTGATAAAATTAAAGACGAAAATTTCAAGCCGGCATTCGATTATGGTATTAAGGAACAATTAAAAGAAATTGATGCCATTGCTAATAACAGTGAAGCTCCAACTTTTAAAAATACAATACTGGCTTTAGAAACCAGTGGACGTGATTACGCAAGAGCTATATTGGTATTCTCTAATCTTAATAGTGCCAACACTAACCCTACTCTACAAAAATTAGATGAAGAGTACGCTCCGATATTTGCAGCACACGCCGATAAAATTTACTTGAACACCAAGCTTTATAACAGAGTAAAAAAAGTATATGATCAGCGTAACAGTCTGAATCTGGATCCTGAAAGCCTACGTTTGGTAGAAGTATATGAACAAAAATTTGAAATTGCCGGGGCTAATCTTTCTGATGCCAAAAAGCAAGAACTAAAACAAATCAACGGACAACTAGCAACACTTTCTTCTGCTTTTAACAATAAGCTTTTAGCAGCAAGAAAAGCAGGTGCTCTTATTGTATCCGATGTTAAAGAACTGGATGGTCTTTCCCAGGATGAAATTGCAGCAGCAGCTCAGGATGCTAAAAATGCAGGTCAGGACAGAAAATATCTTTTAGCATTACAAAACACTACTCAGCAACCTTTATTACAAAATCTGAAAAACAGAGCTACAAGAGAAAAATTGTTTAAAGCTGCCTGGACAAGAGCAGAAAAAGGTGATGAAAATGATACAAGAGCTACCTTAGAAAAAATTGCAGCCTTAAGACTTAAAAAAGCACAATTATTAGGCAAAAAAAGCTTCTCAGAGTGGGCATTACAGGATCAGATGGCTAAAACGCCGGAAGCTGCAATGGATCTGTTAGCAAAATTAGCAGCTCCTGCTGTAAAAAAAGCAAAAGAAGAAGCTTCTGAGATACAACAACTGATTGATAAACAAAACGGAGGGTTCAAATTAGAACCTTGGGACTGGAATTTCTATGCTGAGCAGGTAAGAAAAGCAAAATACGACTTGGATGAAAATCAGATCAAACCGTATTTTGAGGTAACTACTGTATTAGAAAAAGGAGTTTTCTATGCAGCAGAAAAACTTTACGGATTAAAATTTAAAGAAAGAAAAGATCTTCCTGTATACCATCCGGATGTTGTAGCTTATGAAGTCTTTGACAGAGACGGAAAATCTATTGCAATCTATTATTTGGATTTCTATACGCGTGATAACAAAAACGGAGGAGCATGGATGAGCAATTTTGTGGAACAGTCTCATGTACTGGGACAAAAACCGGTTATTGTTAATGTATTCAATTACCAAAAACCTGCTCCAGGAAAATCTTCACTTATCAGCTATGACGATGTAACAACTATGTTCCACGAATTTGGGCACAGTATTCATGGTATGTTTGCTGATCAAAAATATACAACACTATCCGGGACCAATGTACCTCGTGACTTTGTAGAATTTCCTTCTCAGATTAACGAACACTGGGCTTTAGAACCATCGGTATTAAAAAATTATG
This sequence comes from Elizabethkingia miricola, assembly GCF_001675285.1. GTDB lineage: Bacteria > Bacteroidota > Bacteroidia > Flavobacteriales > Weeksellaceae > Elizabethkingia > Elizabethkingia miricola. Next base: position 6,674 of record NZ_LSGQ01000007.1, on the reverse strand, counting down.
CAGTTCATTATCAGACTAAACAGCCTATCCCACAGGAATTAGTAGACAAACTAAAGAAATCTAAAACCTTTAACGAAGGTTATGCTGTAACTGAATTATTAGCAGCTGCAACATTAGATATGGCTTGGCATAGCATTACATCTGAAAGCCAGTTGAAGCCTGCAAATGATTTTGAAACTGAGGCATTAAAAAAATATGGTTTGTTAGTAAATGAGGTTCCTACGAGATATCACTCTCCATACTTTTTACACATTTGGAGTAATGGATATGCATCAGGTTACTATGCGTATATGTGGTCGGAAATGTTAGACTTCAATGCATATGACTGGATTGAAAAACATGGTGGATTAACCCGTGAAAATGGAGACCGTTTCCGAAAATATATTCTTTCCGTAGGTAACAGTGTTGATCTTAATAAAACTTTCAAGGAGTTTAATGAAAAAGCTCCAACTATAGATCCTCTACTAGAAGGCAGAGGATTAAAATAAAATAAGAAAAGGCTCCCAAATTGGGAGCCTTTTTATTTCTTTTCTTTATCCTATATCACAGATTTCTATTTCAAGATCTGAATATCTGATTCTTTAATATTATAGTATTTAACTACTGCATTATAGTCTTGATAATTCACAGGTGAAGTCCCAATATTTCCTTTAGTACTTGCTTGTGCGGATGCAGACATATTACCTGGTACAATAACAGCTCTGAATCTCTGATTTTGTAAAACAGGAGCTACATAACTTTCAGGATTATCCTTATTAAAAGTACCTCCGGCAAAGAATGTTACTCCACTTACACGGAAATTGAAATCAAAATCAATTTGTCTGCTGGTTGTTCCATCTGCACTGAATGCATAATATGTTCTTGGGATTAACTGCCAAACATTTTGTCCGTTTGAAACATTTTCCAGTCTGTAAATAAATACATTATCCCCTGTCGGGATATTTTTCTGAAATGGAACAGATACCTGATATCCATTTCCTTTAGAAAAAGAAACAGTTGTCTCAGTTACCAAAGCAATTGTATCCTGATCGTTTACAACTTGCGTATCATTATTCCTGTCGCAAGAAACAGCCGTTAAAGTTGCTCCTGCTAAAAGTAGAGCCGAGATATAAGTTTTCATATTTAATATGTTTAGAATTGGATGTGAATAAACAAGTAGTGTGCCATAATTAAAACAGTATAAAAAACAAAAGGCTGCTTAATAATAAACAGCCTTGTATATTTTTTAGTAATATTAAAATTACTGTTTTTTAGCCCACCATAATGGTGTTAATACGGCGTCTGCTCCTCCTAACAAACTAACAGCTTGTCCATAACCTTTAGGATCACTATTTCTAAATCCACTTGGATAAGGTAGTCTCTGCGGGAAATTCTTCACAGAGTTAGTCATGTAATTAGATGAATTAAGATTCGGTAAGTTTGGTAACGGATTTTCTACTGCAGGGTTTTCAAAGAATGGTAAACCTAATCTTCTTTGATCATTCCATATTTCTAATGGTAACCAAGGTGTATTTGCAATGAATTTCTGAGTAATAATCTTAGTCAATTTATCATTATTTACACTACCACCTTTATAAATAGTATTTGATGGATACTTAATCTGTGCTGTACCGGCAATTCCTGTTTTTCCATCTTTATACCCCATTGTATGAGTAGCTCCTGGCTCGGTAGTATGTGAATAACTTACAGATGTCCCAACTCTGCTGTATTCTGTAGAGCTAATATAGCTAGCATAAAACTGACCAACATTGTTATAATCAAAACTTTCTTTCACACCTCTTTCATAAGCTACTTGGTCACCCATAGGTACAGACCATCCTCTAAGTGCAGCTTCTGCAAGCAGGAAATAAGTTTCCCAGCTTCCAAAAAATACTCTTTTACTTGTGCTATGTCTATACTGTTTAGCTATAGCTGGCGTAAAAGAAGCATTTCCTCTTGCTCCATTTCGGGATAAAGCAGCTCCCCAGTCACCAATAGGATAAGTACTCCATGTATATTTAGTATCTAATGTAACTGTAGAACCATCAGCATAAGTCATAGTTCTCTTCATATTATCATCTGAAGTTTCAAACCAAGGTTCAAATTCTGCACTTTGCTTATCTCCAGGAATATAGAAGTTTTTATAAGCACGCGGGTCAATCTTATTTGGTAACCCATCTAAATAATATCCAACAGATGGGTCATTTGTTTTTGTAGGGAAAGAATCCGGGAAAGACAATCCAATATAGTTATCTGCTTTAACAGATGCATGTAAATAGGAAGGTAACTGATCCTGAGATTTCACACCCCCAAGTCCTAACATAAGGTTGTTCAAAGTTTCAGACATAATCTGAGCATTCCAAGATCTGGACATTACTCCCGTTAGTCCGTCCCAACCATCTTTTTCAGCTACAGCAAGGTTATCAGCAGAAGTCGCAATAAATCTGCTGTCTTTCGCAGCATCTTCAAATTCAGATTTTGCTTTAGCTGCATCTACTTCTGACAGACGCATAGCTAATCTCATTCTCATGGAGTTGGCATATTTTATCCACTTATTCCAATCCATCCCGTAAACAATATCAACATTCTTTGTCTTATCCGTCATTCCTGTAATAGATGGATTTATTTTAGCTGCTGCATCTTTCAGCTCTGCCAGCATAAAATAATAGACATCTTTTTGAGAATTGAATTCCGGATTGACACCCTTAAATGCATCTATAGGAGCTGAGCCAAAATTATCTGTTAGTTCGCTCATTAAATAAGCTCTCCAAATTCTTGAAACCTGGATAACATTATCATTATAATTAGTAGCCGTACCATTCGCTTTTTTCTCTCCTCCTACGGTGATTGCCAATGTAGCACTTTGCAACCAGCTTGAAAGATCATTCCAGTAATTCGTAGTCCAGTCATCACTGTAGGTTCCTCCTGCAATACCCGTTGTGTATTGTTGTCTCCCTGCTGTTTTCCAGTAAAGTACAAAAGCTCTTTCGGCCGTATCTGGATTCATTTGAGCATTAACCAGTGCATTATTCAGAAAATATTCCGGCATTACCTGTTCAGAGGTTGCAGCATTAGGATCTTTATTGATGTCTTCAAAATCGTTACAACTCGACACAAAAAAGCCTATTGCAACAGAACATAAAAGTATTTTAATTGTATTCTTTTTCATTTTTTTAATTTTTTAGAAACCTAGAGTTAAATTAAACACATAACTTCTTGTACTCGGAAAAGAAAGATATTCGAATCCTGTAGCATTTGAACTTATTGCATAAGATGCCTCAGGATCAACTCCTTTCACCTTGCTGTAAATCATCCAAACATTATTTACAGAGAATGAAACTTTTGCACTCTGTAAAGGCAAATCTTTAAATAATGATTTTGGAAGACTATATGTCAACTGTACATTTCTTAATCTTACGTTAGTTGCATCATAAATATTTTCTTCATTAATACCTAAATTTCCTTTAGTAGAAATACCATACCAATAGTTTTGAGGTGTTACTGCTGTTGTATTCTGTTTGTATCCGGTACCATCAGCAACCACACCATCCACTATAAATTTGTCTCTAGCACCGTTCACTACGGTTTCCTGAGCAAGTCCATTTGCCTTTAAAGTATTCATCGTTCCTGAATAGAACTGACCTCCAAATCTTCCGTCTATTTGGAATGATAAGCTCAGGTTTTTATAACTAAATCTGTTGGTAAATCCTAAAAGTGCTCTCGGCGTCTGATCTCCCAAAACATATTGACCGTCATCCGCTAAAGGAAGTCCATTTGCATCTAAGATCTTCTTTCCATAGAATGGACTATTTACATCTTGTACTCTTTTGTATCTTGTTCCATACAAAACTCCATATCTTTGTCCCGGATTAGCTGTAACTGCTAAATTATCAAAACCGATCAGAGGATAAGCCGTAACACCTTCAGCTATATCAATAATTTTATTGTTGTTTTTAGAGAAATTGACATTCATATTCCACTTGAAATCCTGTTTTCTAAGAATATCAGCACCTAGCGTTACTTCTATTCCTTTATTCTGGATATCTCCCGCATTAATCTTTCTATCTTTATATCCAGATAATGCATTCAATGGCAGATCAATTAACTGTCTGGTAGCATGAGTATTGTAATAGTTAATATCCAAATCTACGCGGTTAAAGAATCTAAAGTTAGCACCAAATTCATAAGTTTTTAGCAATTCACTTACTACATATGGATTATATAATGTTTTACTAATAGGAGATGCATTTAGATTTCCTAACGGATCATGGCCAATTCGATAAGCATTATACAGCTGTCTAGAATCCAATGAATTACCTGTGATTGCATAAGATCCTCTAATCTTGGCAAAAGTAATTACTTTACCAAAAGGTGTTGAATTATCCCAAAGTTTTTTAAACATATCGGTAATGACCAAAGAGGTACTTACAGAAGGATAAAAATAAGATCTATTGGCTCTAATCATCGTAGAAGACCAGTCATTTCTAGCCGTTGCATTGATAAACCAGAAACCATCATAATCTATATCCATTGTTGCAAATACTGAATTAATCTGTTTTTTTGAAATATCTTCATTAACACGATCTGCATTATAGGCAAGGAAGTTTTTTACAGAAAAATAGTCAGGAACATCTAATTTTCCAGACATACGGTTACTATTGAAACTGCTGGTCATAATCTGTCCGAAGACTGAGAATGCACCACTCCATTTTCCAAATAGATTATCTTTTTTAAAATTAAGACTGGCGATATAGTTATTTTCCATAAACTTATCCTGTCCGGTTGAATAGAAGTTATCTCTTGGACCACCACTATATGTCTTTCCTTCAGTCTTGGTATTATAGAAATCAGAACCTACTTTTACCTCTGCATTCATCCAGTCTGTAAATTCATATTTCAAACTGGCATTAATCATGAATCTATTTCTGGCATCTTTATTTAGTTGGTTATAAACCGACCAATACGGATTAGCACCTGTATTAGGTACATACCATCTCGCTTTAGCGCCCAATACATCCATACCTTCTTTAAAACTGCCAAGGTCAATTGTTGTTGGAAGACTTAAAACGCCACCATAATATCCACTATCATGTCCTCCAGTTGGTCTGTTCTCTCCTACAGTATTCATATACTGAATTTTGATATCACTTGACCATTTTTTATTTTCTCCAAATTTTGTAGAGACCCTTGACATAAAATTCAAACGATTGTATTTGGAATTTGGTATCATCGCCGAGCTATTAAGATAGCTAAGAGAAGAATAAATACTTGTATTATCTCCAACCGCTTGTTGAAAGGTTATAGAGTTAGTTTCGGTCATCCCGGGTTTGAAGAATGCATTCAGATTATCATAGGACTTCAACGTTTCTTGTTTACCTTCCCAATTTACAATCGTTTGTCCTGTAATCTTCTCACCCCAACTCAATCCTGAATCAGCTACATATTTACCATCATTTCCTTGCGAAAAATCACGTTGAACTTTAGGATAGACAAACATCGTTTCAATACTTAATGTATTAGAATAAGTTATTCCCGCACCTTTATTTCTCTTACCTTTTTTGGTTGTAATCATAATGACCCCATTACCTGCACGAGAACCATACAATGCTGAAGCTGCACCACCTTTTAGTACCGTAATATTCTCAATATCCTCAGAGTTTAGGTCACTCAATCCATTTCCCATATCTGGTTCTGCATTCCAAAAGTCATTGTTCTTTGAACCTGCAAAATTGGACATTGGCACACCATCCACTACAATAAGTGGTTGGTTATCATTTGTAAGAGAGTTAAACCCTCTCAAAATGATTTTAGATGAACCAGAAGGTCCTGTAGAAGACTTCACTAACTGAAGACCACTTACTTTACCTACCATCGCATCTGTAACATTTACTTCTCTGGCTTCAACAATATCGCTACCTTTGATGTCCTGGTAAACATACCCTAAAGCCTTTTTCTCTTTTTTAATACCATAAGCAGTAACTACAACTTCGTCAATACTTGAAGTTTTAAGAGAATCTTTCTTTTGTGCATAACTCATTACCGATGCCAGAAGCAAAGGCATTTGTAATAGCCCAAGTTTAATTACAACCTTTTTCATATCATATAGTCATTTTAATTCAGGCAAACATATAAAAAAAAATTAATAAAATATTAACATTTATTAATTTTTAGTTAAAAAAAGGAAAAGTTATGGTATTATAATAGTAAAATGAACTTAGACTAACTATATATACAAGTATTTATAGCTTTATCAGATTTTTTATCTATAACAATAAATAAAATAAAAGTAATATTTATTAAGATGAACAAAGTAAGTCCTATAAAAATTATTCACCAGTTATCAGTTATTTACAAGGCTTTTAATTCTTATAAAACAATCCATAAATGCTTAATTACCAAAATATTACACACATAGTGATAAAACAAAAAATCCATCCTTTAAAGGATGGATTTAATTTATAAGCTCTTATAAATTTTATAGCTTTTCGGTAAATAGCTTAAGTAGTCATTGTGTCTTCGGTAAAATAATGAATAATTAAGTTCACAAGGTTATAGACTTAAGAGCTTTACGGACTTTCCTCTCTAAGCCTTATAACCTCTGTAGCCATTATAACTTTATCACATCCGTAACTCTTATAACCTGCATAACTTACATAACCATTATAACCTTTCTCATTGGTTAGTAGTTAGGTATA
>NZ_LSGQ01000006.1 GCF_001675285.1 Elizabethkingia miricola | reverse complement strand
GATTCCGCTCCTGGGAACAAATTAAAAAAAATGATAGAGGTTTTAAAAATGTTTGCACTAGTAGTACTACAAAATGCAAGTTTTACACTGGTTTCTCGTGCGAGAAACAGTAATTCGTTATGGTTTCATGCAATTGCAAGTGTGTTGTCAAATGGTATTTGGTTACTTGTGATCAGGCATGTAGTACAAAATTTTGATAATCTGAATATGATGTTCGTGTATCTGGTTGGTTCTGTATGTGGCAGCCTGCTGATGCATCATATTTCGATGAAATATTTTGAAAAAAAATGAACGATATCCAGTTTTTAGAGCTGCTAAAAATAGCGTTTAAAGACCATTTAAATGCCTCGGAAGGTTTAAAGCCTTCCCTCCAGCAGCTTTTAGAACTGGTAGAAATGTTCAGAGAACAAGTAATAAAAGAATACGAAAAAACACTTACAGAATATGAAAACGAATGTACAACAGATGAAAGACGACATGATCCAGAAGTTCGGCAAATTTGCCATCGGCCAGTCAGTATGGTTGCATACTCGCAGAACTTCAGATCTGGAGGAATTGACTCCGAATGAGCTTGAAAGCTTGTATAATCAATTCTTTCCTCAGCCAGTTCATGCTGATCCTGTAGTGGAAATGTACCAGGAGCAGCATCTAAAGTCATTACGATCTATAATTTTGAAGGATGCACAGTATATTGGATTGTATGATGTACAGAACTGGGATCCATTTAACGCTTTTATGCGTGAAAAATCACCTTTTAAGAAAGCTTTGAATAAATATACTGCAGATGAATTTGAACGGCTAATTAAGCAGTTTAAAAGCCTTAGGTCAAAATATGACAAAGCCGCAAAAATACCAGGCACTAAAGAGTGGTATCATAAGAACCGGTTACCGTTACCGTCAAAAAATTAAAACGCCCATAGCCATACAGACCACGGGCGCTTTGTTCTCGCACAACAAAGATAATCAATTTTCTGTATGGCTTACAATAAAACTAATTACTACAAGAGAATCGTGAAGGTTCAGGAGATTGTTAAGCGGGAAAAGTTTTGCAATGGCCTAACCTACAAAGAAATTTACTACAAGTTCATTGAAAAAGACTTTAATATTTGTTACAGAACCTTTAGTACCTGGTTAGGTATTCCTGCAGAACGTGAGCTGAAGAAGTTACAGAAAATTGATGAAAAGAACGGGGAACAATTAACCTTAAATTTTTAAATATGGACAATGTAACGCAGCAAAGAATTGCATTACTGCACCCAAAAGTGCGAGCTGAAGTAACTAAAATTATTAACGAGTGTAATACCAGATTAACCGGCAGAGCTCAGGTAAGAATTGCACAGGGATTAAGAACTAACCAGGAGCAGACAGCTCTTTATGCTCAGGGCAGAACAACCAAAGGTCCTAATGTTTCAGCTTCAAAACCTTTAGGAGGTACAGTCACCAATGCCAAAGCCGGACAAAGCATTCATAACTATGGTTTAGCGGTGGATATCGTGCTGATTATCGATGGAAAAGAGGCTTCCTGGGATACAAAAAAAGACTGGGACGGAGACGGAATTGCAGACTGGTACGAATGTGTAGAAGTGTTTAAGGCCAACGGCTGGGACTGGGGTGGAAACTGGAGAACCTTTAAAGATTTACCACACTTTGAAAAACGAGGTTTTTCCTGGAGGGATCTGATCGTAAAAAAAAGAGATAAAGAAAATTATGTTATTCTATGAAAATAACCATTAATATTGACAATAACCAACTAATAGCCATCAATAATATGATGGCTATTATTGATCAAATGCAGTTTATTAATACTGGCAGATCTCGGAAAAGTTCTTTTGTGATCTGTTGGGAGCTTCGGGAGATGCTTATGAAAAAAGCTATAGATAAGCGATTGACAAATAAACCTTTTAAGCTTAAAATGCCTTACTATAAGGCTGATGCACTCTGGTGGTTTTTAACAGAGTTTTACATTCTGTTTGAGTTCGAATCAGGAAGTTATGAGGAGAATGTACACAGGATGATCACTAGCGAATTACACCAGAAATTACAATAAATTACATAGCATTACGGATATCCGTAAGGAAGTAAATTTTTATAAAAATATATTTGTGATGTTTTAAAATTATATAGTATGACAGAATTTAAAATTAATCAATCAGCGTCAATTATTGACGAGTTTGTTACCCACTTAGAGAGTGGCCACATGGGTGCTGCTATTCTTCGGAACTGGAACTACAAAAGAGAGGGTGATACTCTTTATTTTACCCTTAAAAATGGTGGTATTGTAAATTTATCAGATCTTATCTGGTTTGGATATCTAACTAATAACTAAATTTGAGCTATGATAGTTTACATTGATTTAAAAGATCAGATTATAGAAGGTGAAGATCGTTTTGCCTTCTATGACACTATTACGGATTCATTTTGCAGCTTCTCCGGATGTCAGTCCTGGAGTAGTATGGATGAGTTCAAAATGGACTATGACGGTGATGAAATTGAACGGTTTACAAGTAAGATTCCTCCTGGATATAGTGGTACTTTTGAGATTTCCAGCAAAGATGTTGACATATGGAGAGAAGCTATTGTAAGATGTATGGGAGAACCAATTAATTTTAGAGAGCCTCCAGTACATCCAATGGATGGAGATCCCAAAAGGGCTCCACTGGTTGAAATCTGGAAGAAACAACTGGAAGCAGCTATCAGAGCTGAAGATTATATTCTAGCTGATAATCTGAAGAATAAAATTGATAAGTATTTAAACAAATGAACATAGCAGAACAAATACTGGAAAGATTAACACCTGAGACAACTTCTCAGGTGTTTAATACTGTTTCAATGGATATACAAATAGAAGTTTTAGGGCATGATATTACATTTTGCAGTAATGTAGTTACACCAAGTATGTACAATCTTGCTCTTGAACTTTCCGGACATTCACCTGAAAAAGAATATAGATTTGATCCTATTAAGTTTGAAGATTGGTGTAGGGATCATCATTTGATTTGTTTGGAATCCCCTTTCTTTAAAGGGTATGTTATATCCACGCAAAATGATGTATACTGGTGGGCAAAATATACCCAATCTGACAAGAAAAGATGCGCTGATGCTCTTCAAGAGAAATTATGGATCTATGACATGAAAAATGGTGCAATGTTTCCGACTCTTGTTGAAAGTGTAAGGAAGTGTAATGATCCATACAAGCCAGAGATTGAAAGATTTTATCTCGGTGATGAGCTCATTTTAGAATGGGATCATGATAGCAGTAAAAGCCTGGAAGAACCTTTAATAAAATAGTATATTATGAAAAAGATGTTGTTTTTTTTACTTGTCTCAAATTTTTTCTTTGCTCAGCAATTTAAAAAGCTTGATTCATTGCAGTTTAAACAGGCTATCGAAACTTTGGTATCTGATACCGGGAAGAAATATGAACCGATACCGGAAAGCGAGAATGAAGACAAAGATGTTTTTAAGTTTGTAAATGCAGATGATAAGTCTGATGTTTTATATATCCAGTATTATACAGTAATGGAAGGTGAAAACAAAGATTTAGAAATCAAAGGAGTAAAAACCTGGAATATTCGTACCCTTTATGGTAAGTACTTAAGCTTGTTTCCACTGTGGAAAAAGTATATAGATCCAAATGCGGATGCTGAAAAAATTAGCAATAAAGAATATGCTATTATACGCACTAAGTATTCAATTTCAAAAATTAAAGATGGATTCTGGAGGCTTCTTTTATAAGATTGGAACCACACTTTTAATAGTGTGTTGTTTCCATACTTCTTTTGGTCAGATTTCGCCATCAAGAAGCAAAGGAGAGGTTTTTAAAAACCGCCCGGACTCACCTTCAGAAAACTTAAATTATTCCGGATTGGTTGTTGTTAAAAAGACTATGTACGGTCTGGTGTATGAAGACAAAAAGCTTCCGCAGTCTGTAAAAGATAGAATTGAAAAATTCTTTAAACGCCGTTTAAATGGCTATACAGACCTTGGAAGCTATGGATTAAGGATTTGGCAGCGCTCCGGAAAATGGTATATAGACAATACCGAAATCTAATCCAGAAGAGCTTTAAATAGTCCTCCTTTAATTTCGATATCATTAAAATTGCCCGTAGGATTCTCACGGGCTTTTTCTTTTCCTGTGTAGCTGCACTGGTATACCAAAATATATTCGTCCGTGATCACCGGTTCTATCTGCAGGTCTTCTGAAGCTCTCTCCAGTTTTCCGGTATGTGTACTCTCCAGACTGTGTAAAATACCATCTGTAATTTCTATAAAATCTAAGAATTTAAGAGCCTCTAAAGTGTTAGCACCGTGATTACTGGTATCTCTAAGCTGCTCATATAAGAGTCTGAATGTTACTGTTGCAATAGCCGGATTCTGTTTATAGTCAATACTCCAGCTGACAAGTAAAGCCGGAAAAGGTAATAATTCAAAAAACTCCGGATCCTGATCTTGACCGGCGTATAAATCAATATGCTGTACAGGAACAATTCCCTTGGATCTATACAGATCCTTTGTTTCTTCACTTGTTGTTTCTCCCGTAAATTTCTCCAGGAGTTTTAAATAAAATGCTTTCATTATAGATTAGAAATTTCATTGTCTAACATTCTACTGAGATGATCACCTATGTTTTTTGCTAATACCTTGGAATCACCTAAAAACCGGCGCTCCGGCATTGTTAGTTTCATCTTCCGGGTGTGAGCTTTAACTATTGATGTTTCACCAGAATTCACTCTTTTTTTAAGTTTTTTTCCAGTCTTCTCACTTACAGCTCTCTGGGTTCTTTTCCTTGAGAATGATTTTACTGTTACTGTTTTATTGATACTTCCGCCCTCATTGTGTATTTGCGCATAAGGAACATCAGTTCCTATGTAAACATAATAGCTACCCTGTTTAACTTTCCGTATTGATCGTTTTAATCTTCCGGATACGGTCATTAAGGACCCTCTCCCTGGTCTTTTTCTTTCTTTCCAGCCTACAGCACTTTCATTTAACCAGTTTTTCTTTACAAATCGCTCTTTTGAGAAGTTTACAGCCATAATTCCAGCCTGACCTACCATTCTGTTGAGAAAGGCCGGATTTTGCACCTTAGAGAGCTTTTTAAAGAAATCTGTTTTTAATTGTAAACTCATGATGTTTCAATATTTCGCATGACTCTCATCATAGCTTCATTAAACCAGTTTTCTACATCCTGTAAACTCATACCTGCAGCAGAATTTCCGTTCATATTGATTCCGCCCTTATTTAAGCTGTCAATATTAACTGTGATGTTTTTCACCTGTTTGGCATCGCCGGTAACCTTATTTACATCATCCTTCAGTTTGTTCTTTTTGCCTTTTGGGGTTCCTGGAGTATCGGAAAACATTCCTCCGGTTGTTCCATAAAGAGAGGTTAAATCTTTAGGTGCTTTAGGAGCTCCGGCCTTTTTCTTTGCGTCTTCCTGTTTCTGTAAATAAGCATAGATATCGCCCTCACTCTTAAGTCCCATCTTTGCATATTTATCCCATTCTGCTTTTTTAATAAGCTTATCAGAGGGAGCCATTCCTGTATTCTGTCGAAATTCATTTAAACCCCTTTGCATATTGGTGAAGGCAGCACCCATTTTTCCCGGAAGTTTTGACATCATTCCAAAGATCTGCTCAATAGGATGCAATATTGAGTCTGCGAGCGCTAGTCCAATACGATTTAATGCGCCCACAATTCCATCAGTTGCAAATGCCTGCTTAATCAGTCCCCAGGAATCATATATTTTTTTTATTCCGGAGATCAGTATCCCAATAGGTCCTAATAGCATAAGTAAAGCAGCACCCCATTCATTATATTTTACAATAGCAACTGTAACAATAGCAATAGCTGCTGCAACAGCTGCGATAATAAGCGTAACAGGATTTGCATACATAGCAATATTAACAGCCCATACAGCAGCTGAAAGTACTCCTAAAACGCCAACAAATGTGCCTATGAGAGGAATAAGAGTATCTATATTCTGATAGATCCACTGAAACACTGGAGTTAGTTTCTCCAGTGCAGATGTTACATAAGGAAGAACCTTTTCCCCAAGCTTAATCATAGAGGCTTTCATGTTATTTTGGATAACAGCATACTGCTCCATTGGTGTTAAGGAATCCATGTAAGCTTGATTAAGAGATCCCTGTGCGCCGGTTGTTGCTTTAGTGGCCTTTTTAAGTCCTTCTATATCCTGCATTAAGGTTCCGAATCCCAGAGCTGTAGACTGGTCAAATCCAAGTTTACTTAACTTCTGTACTTTTTGTTCATCGGTTAATCCATTCATCGCTTTATTGAGCTCCTGAACGATATCTATTAACGGACGAATCTTTCCTGCAGAATCAAATATATTAATTCCAATTGCCCGGAAACCACTTGCATACTTACCTGTTTTATTGTCGATTTTACCCATTGCTACATCAGCGTTGGAAAGTGTACGCATTATACCTTCTAAAGCTGTTGTGGACTGTTCAGCACTCAGCTTCGTACTTAGTGAGGCCCAGGCTCCTGCAGCCCCTTCCAGTTCGTAACCGATAGCTCTGGCCAATGGAACAATTTTAGGCATATACCTGGCGATATCCTTAAATTCTGCATTACCTTCCTTCACCGTCTCAAAGAGTACATCGTACACCCGGTTAATGTCTTTTCCTGAAGACATCATGGTGGCAATACCGGCGGAAGCTACAGTTTCAATGTCTGTAAATCCTGCTTTTGCAGCTCTTAGCGTTGGTTCCAGTGCCTGCATGGATTGATTAACATCAAGCCCTGCAGATATGATTCGTCCAAATGCTTTGGGAATTTCTTCCAAAGGAGCTACGTTCCTGGCTCCAACATCGAGGAGCTCATCAGATAGTCCCCGGAGCTCTTTTTGGGATAGTCCGGCGGTAACATTGATCTCGGCCATCTTGACGTGCCAGTCGTTGGCCATCATGGTAGCTTTTGCTGTAACTCCCCATAGTGCCATAATAGCAGCTCCGGCAATTGCAGCAGGTGTTTTAAGGTTTTCAATAAGCTTTCCTAAGCCCGGGATTTTATCCTCAAGACCTTTTAGCTTACCTTTCATTTTGTCAACACCATCCGACCATCTTTTCTGAACCTTATCCCACTTGTCGTTGAATAGTTTGGAACTCAGATCGATTAGCATTTGTAATTTCGAAGTTGCCATATTTAAAAATTTTGTATATTTGTAATAGATAATGACATGGTGGTCATGAATAAGTGCTTACATGATAAGATCTCACAGCACTGAATACCGGGACGCACCGCACCATCATTATCCGGATCTTAAAAAGGTTTGCTGCTATGCAGTAGACCTTTTTTATTTTATTTTGAGCCCCAGTCTTTCTTTGGCTTCATCTCTTTTCAGATTGTACCAGGTTTGGATCTCCAGACCTTCCATTTTATTATTCAGGTTAACATTCACAATCACCGCCCTATCTTTATAGAACTTCACATAATGAGAATTGTACTTTCCTTTATTGCGCTCATTAAGCCATACTTCATCCGGGTTCTTCAGGATATCTTTCACATGCGGGAAGATCTGGTGACGTTTTTCAGCATCTGAAGTATAATGTCCGGACGTGTGGGTTTTAAATGTTTTTTCAGGGAGTACCATCTTTCTACCCATATAATCTGTAAAGCCCATATAGTCCTCGTTTTTCTCCTTTTTAAAGAGGTCTTTAACATTCTCCGGAGTAATAGTTTTGTCCAGCTTCATAGGCTTTAAAGTATCTTTAAAGTCCTCCCATTTTTCAAGACCGTATTTGTCGTACGTCATGGAACCTATTTTTTTGTCAAGTCCTTTATTGTCTGTGTAGAATTGTTTACTTGTGAATACTTCCTTCAGATCACCCCGGTTTATTTCAAAATCTGAATTTTTGAACTTCGGATCCCGTTCATACATAAGCTCAGTGCCACGCCTTCCGGTGGTTACCTTTCCTTTTGTTTCTCCAACATACTGAAGCATTTCACAACGACATCCATAGCCATTCGGTGGCCAGAGCTTCATAGCTTCTTTATCATCCAGGCTAAAGATTTTTCCCTCCAGGATCTGGTGTGCTTCTCTTACTCTTTCATCACCAACAGTTTGGTATTGTACAAAAGAAGTTACCGTGTCTTTTTCAGCCATAAACCGGACATATGATGCTGAGTTTTGTCCTACAGCAATAGAGAGGTTGTATTCAGTTTGCAGGTATTTTGTATTCAGATCTGCTGTTTTCTCCAGACACAACCTTTTAAAGTCATTAAAAGGCCTGATTCCTTTGTCTCCGTCTGTTAACAGATCCATCATTGTGGCATACCTGGCCTCTGTTTTACTTGCTGAAAAATCAAAAAGATTATATTCCATCATCTGGAGCATAAGCTGATCTGGACCGGTATAAGGATTAAATGTTTCAAATCCGTCACGGAGCCCTTTTATTAGTTCTATGGCTTCATTTGTGATGAGCTCACCCATAGCGCCCAGGATATCATCCTTATTCCATATTGCCTGAATGAGCTGCTCAACATATTTTAAAATATTGCTTTGAGAAGCTTCACTTATTGGCATTGTATGGTTTCCGCATGTACAGTCAAATCCGTAGCGCTCTGGTTTCTTTATGTTCTGGGGCAGATAAGCTGCAGCAACATTAGGTTTCGTCAGATTTTTTTTTTTGCCTTCAAACGGTATATTGAAAGTTTTAGATATCCAGTCTTGTTCTACAGGAAAACCTTGAGTTAATAAACCACTTGTAATTGTCCAGAGCTCTGTTAATTTAGTTTCCTGTTCAGCGGTTTTAAATTCAAAAACATCATCTTCACTTATTGGATATCCCTGCATTCGGAGAAGTGGAAAAAGCTGATCATTGACAATAAACTGCAGTACACGTTTATCAGCCTGGGCAATTCTATTGTCCAGGTTCCGCTCATGTACTTCTGTCTGGCTTCTGTTGGTTCCCTGATCTGACAGCATTGTGGATCCTATGATCTGTTTGCTTATCTCATCATCGTTCGACTTTCTAAATTGCATATACACCTGATAGGCATCAGTTCTATTAGCTTCCTGGAACTTGATATCTGTTCCCGGAGGGAATGTTCCGACAGACGCTTCACCTAAGCTTAAAAGCATTTCGTGTACATCATCCAGAACCTTTGGATCTGTGGTGTTGGTTGTAGCTGTAATCAAAGGAAGCCCGAATTTTTCGCAGAACTCTGCCCAGGCCTGCATAACATTTCGCTTCCAGATAAGGTTTGGAATAATGTTGTTAATAATCCCCAGATCGTAATTTTTACCAATCTGAATTAACCAAGGTTTGAAAGTATCATCCTGGTAATTGATAAATTCAGGTTTCAGTACATCCGGATATATGCGCCCACGGGTTGGGACTACGTTTCTACGGGGAATCATGGAGATTTCAATTTTTTCACCCATAAAGCTTTGAAACTCTACGAGTGTTGTTCCCTTTAATAGATAGTCCAGAGCATAACCCAAAAGCTCATAAAACCATTGCTGCTGAAGTGTAAAAGTTAATACCTCATTTTCTTCTCCTGTTTTCCGGTTTAATGCACGGTAGTCTGTATTGAGTGTGGAAAGCTTTCGCATCTGTATTTGTGACTGAAGGTGTCCGTCAGTCATCAGGTCATCAACCAGATCATGGAACTGATTAAATTTAGGATCCTCTAAGCTTAGCGTGGCAGTGAGTGATTTTCTCCATTTATCAATGTCTTTTCTGGAGCTGTCTTTAAAAGCCTCTACAATCTTAACAATAGCCGGGTTTTTCTTACCCTGAGACTTTGGTGTTTCGGATTTTGCAGAAACGCTGTTTTTTTTAACTGAAAAATTAAATCCGAGTATATTCATGAGAATTTATTTATAATGTCTTAAAATTGAATTTAAACGCCGTTTAAACGAAAGATTACCACCTGTGGTTACTTGGTGGATACTTAGAAGTAAACTTTATACTCTTAAGATCTGCTCCGGTATCGTCCTTTTTTACAGGGAGGTCAGCAGTAGCTTCACCAGTGGCTGCCAATTTTAGCCAGTCAAGAGCATCCTGATATCTTTGAGATCTGATATCCGGCATTTTCCTTGGAACTGTAGCCGTGTATAAATGATAAAGCGTACAGTCTAAAGCGATCATTACAATATGGCTGTTTCTATCCTCTCCGGATTTTGAAAAGATAGCTGCGATATCATATCTCCCAGAGAGGTAGTTTTTCACCTGAGAAATGCCCATTTGCTCAGCAGCTCTTAATCTGGTTTCCGTATAGTTCTCCAGAAGAATGTCTTTTATTTCATTACGCACCAGTACGGTGTAATCGTCATCGGTTATAAATGCCATTAGAATCGGTTTTTTTGTCGGTTAATAATATCCTTCCGGGAAGTAGTCTTCATCGGTGTTTTGTTGGTGAGTGCTGCTACATTGAGTTTACTTATTGCACTTTGCAGTGCATCCGGAGCATCGTCATGTGCTCCGGATCCTTTGGAAAATGCCAGGAGCTGGTTCGTGAGTTCCTTATTGTCTGTAGATTCTTTGTCTTGCTCATTAAACCAGATATTCCCTCTTTGGAAATACCCCTGCATGCTTTCGATACGGTCGAACTTTCCGGACTTTGATTTTTCGTCGGCCACAACCGGCACATACCAGCCCAGTTCATCACCAACAGTATCGAAATCATTTACAAATTCATCCTGAGCAAAAAGCCCTTCAATGAAGTATTGAATGTTGTGTTGTAAAAGATTATTGTCCTGTACATACTCGTATAGCCACTTTGCAACATTGTATCGTGAAGTTTGGCGTACAAAAGAGTTGAGTACATGAAATTCTCTTCCTGTTTTTCCTGCAAAAACCATTGCTTTAAAGTCACCGGCATCTTTGTACGACAAGTCACCATAAAACACTAAAGCGTCGTATGATCTGAACTGAAGCCTTGGTTTATACTGGATCCACTCGTTTTTAAATATTGTACCCTCTACAATATGTATGTGCATATATTCCCGCATAAAGGAGCGGTACGGTGTAGAAAGGTATTTTTGCTTCCAATAAGCTGCAGTGGTTTTTTCCGGCCAGTTCGGTTCAAAGGTGGTAAGGTTTTTAACTGCAGGAACTGAGAGCGTAAAAAAAGTAGACTTTATTCCGGCTTCTTTTAATCGCTTAGTAATAAGTTTAAATTCTTCCTTCAGCTGATTGATCAGTGTATTTTTATGGAAGTTATTGTTTGCTACTATGAATCGGCGATATTTCCCCCCTTCATCAAATGTTCCCTTTGCATCTTCCCAGGCAAAATCAAATAATTTTTTTGAAAGATCATCATTATTAACTCTTTGTCTGGTGTCGACATCATCAAAAACAATATAGTTTGGACGTGATGTTCCTTCCCTGAGTCCTCTGGGTGACTGTCCAGGAGTTGAAGTCATAAATTTAACTCCGTCCGTAGTGGTAAAATCCCCGTCAGCCCAATCTCCAAACTTAAATTTTTTACCGTAGTAATGAATGAATGTCTGATTGTACATCAGTTCACTCTGGATATCTGATATCAGTTTTTTAGCCTTCAGGTCTGTCTGACCAAACAGCAGCATAAAATGAAGCTGATCCGTAACATATAAGTACATAGGAATACCAAGGCATATATGTACAGACTTTGCTCCGGATCTGTAGATTTCTGCAAGAACATCGCATACCGGATTATCAATAATAAGTTTGGCTAATTTTTTATGAAACCATGCACAGGGTACTTTTGCATAATGTGGAAACATTTTTTCGAACCAGGTGATGTAATCTTTTTCCCACTCTTCACGCTGTTTTTTTCTCTGTGTTGGGGTTTCATTCGGGTTTAATCCTACTCCGGTTACTTGATGTATAGACTTACAATGCTCATCGTAATCACGGAGCATTTTTTCTAATAGTCTATTTAATTTTACATCACTCATTACCCTTCCTGTTGTGCTTTATATAGAAGAAACATTTTGTGCCATTCCAGAAATGAAACAGCTATCTCCGGATCCTGAACCGCCATCCAGGAATCAAATTCTTTGAATACGGCCATAACGATCTGAGCGGAAACTTTATCCGATAATAATTCAATGGCCTTTGTTACTGCTGAAATAGCTTTTACATCAATGGTGGCATCTTTTCCCTCGGAAAGATCTCCGAGTTCTTTCATGAGCACCTTTTTAATGTTATTAGGTGCTGATAAATACTGTTGTCTTTTATCGTCCCAGGAGATATCTCCCTGAACACCTTTTCTCCATCGGCCAACAGTCTGCTCTGTAACTCCGATATTTTCAGCAATAGCCTTTGCGGTCATACCTTCTTCCACAAACATTTTTTCGGCCAATGCCCTGAGTGGTTCATTATTGACCCTTTGTCCTTTTGCCATAATTACAATACACTTTTAGGCAAACTTCCAAACGTTTCAGTGTTTTTTCTAATAAAGTGGCAAGGCTTTCTGAAAGATTATTTATCGCAAAATCAGTGCTTTATGTTTGTGCTTTAAATATTAATCAAAAGCATTCAGGCACATGATATTTGGAATAAAAGACAACGTTTTAACAGCATACGGAACAATCTGGGGCGGTGATGGCACTGAGTTTATTTACTGGCTTTCCAGACTTGAAAGTTCTTATTCTGATATCACTATTAGGTTGCACACCTATGGTGGTAGTGTATTTGACGGAAACCTTATGTGTAATGCTGTCGAAAGATCCCCTGCAAACATTACTATTATTATAGACGGACTCGCTGCAAGTATGGGTGCGATTTTCATTCTATCCTCTAAGGTCGTGAAAATTGTAAATAACGGATACGTGATGATTCACGCACCCTCCAGCGGTTCCTATGGCAATGCAAAAGACCACGAATCAAGTGCTAAGCTCCTTCGTATGATGGAGCAGAACTTTATTGACAAACTGGTACTGAGAACCGGGAAAACAAAAGCTGAAGTTACTACGTGGCTCCAATCTGATACCTGGTTAGATGCTCAAGAAGCAAAAGATCTGGGAATCGTTTCCGAAATCATTCCGGCAGCAGTAGAAACTGTATATCCTGCCTTTGTCCCAGAAGAAATGGGAGAAACAGAAGTATATAACATGTATGCTTGTGCTCTTCTTACCAATATATCAAAACCTGCTGTAAAGGCTTTTCTAGCTTCTTATGATCAGCAGCCTCCTGAAAATAATTCAAATTTTAATATCGACAATATGAAACAAGTGCTTATCACAGCATTGGGCTTAAGTGCGGTAGTTAACGCACAAAGTTCAGATACCGCCGTATTAGATGCGGTGCAAGGAAAAATGAACGATCTGCAGGCTTCTCTTGACAGGGAGAAAACAGCCAGAACCAAAGCAGAGAATGACCTGAAAGCCTATAAGGATGGTCAGATCAAAGCAATGATTGACACGGCTTCAGCTGGTGCCAGTAAAGCATTCACTGAGGACGAAAGAAAGGTGTATGAGAATATCGGAGAAAATTCCGGAATTGAAGCTTTAGCACACGTGTTGAAATCTTCAAACAAACCGGCAGCCCCGAATATTTCCGCACATATTCAAACCGGAACACCTGGTGCTGGTGTAGCAGGTCGTGAGTCATGGGACTTAGATAAGTGGCAGACAGAAGATCCAAAAGGTCTGGAAAAGTTGGCTACTGATGACAAAGAGGCCTTCGATAAATTGTTTAACGCTAAATACAGTAAATAATGGAATTAGTAGATGGAAACTGGACCAAAACCTATGTGGATCCCCAACTTTTAGAAGACTTCAGAAACTATAATGATGCCTTTATCGGTGTTTTAAAACGTCCAAATCCCGCAGCTATTGATACTGATGGTATCAAATTTAACAAGCTGATCAACAATGTTGATTTTGTTGTGAATGCCGATGTGGATTTTACACCAAAGCAAATGACTGGGCAAAAAGGTCTTGTTGAGTGGGATAAACTGGATACGACTCCAACAGCTTACACCGATGCGGAGTTAAGAGCTATGGCTTATGACAAAGAAGCTGCTATCCGTGTAGAGCATACCAACTCCTTTAAAATTGGGGTTCGTAGATATGCATTAAATAAGCTTGCTCCAAAACAGCATAAAGCTAATGCTATGCCGGTTATTAGAACTACTGGTTCTGAGCATAATGGTCGTTTAAGAATGACTTATGCCGATTTGAATTCGTTCCTTTTCGAAGACTTGGTAAAGCTAAACCTAAAGGATAAAGCAAGCTTTTATTTCATTTTAAGTGATGAGCACAAAGCAGATCTTGTCATTGACAGAGCCAGCACAAACAATTATCGTGATCTGGAGCTTGATAAAAATACCGGAGAGCTGAAAAGATTCTTTAATCTTCAGATTTTTGAAAATACCGAAACTCCATTGTATAATCCGGCAGGTGTAATTAAACCACTAGGATCTTTACCGACTGCTGGTGATCAAGGATCTTCTATTTTCTTTTATGCACCCAATACGGTACATCACATTGAAAGTGTTACTACACTGTTAAAGCCAATGATTACAGATACCAGAAGCAAAAACCCAACAGCGGAATGCAGGCTTCACTGTTATGGTCTTACCGATAAAAAGCAAGATCATGGTTTCGGTGCTGTTGTTTCCGGTATTCCAACCCCTTAATAACCTTTTATTATGGCAAATAAAGCGCAAAAACAGTATGCAGCGAGTTATCTAAAAGATAATCCTGCTACACCCGCTCTTTACCTTAATCCAAAAGGCGACTGGTTCACCGATATCAATTGGGCAAACTATAGTCTGGAGAAGGATAAAGAAGGGAAAACAATCGGCAAAATCGAAACCTTTAAACAAGGTCAAAAGATCGATGCTGGGAACGATGATCCAACAACCTAAAATTTTAACCAATGTCAAATATTAAAGGAGTTAATATCGTCAAGGGAAAGGTTGGAGCTAACAGGCTGGGAAGTGATGATTCCATTAGTGGAATCGTCCTTACCGGACCTAAGCCTTCAAACCTTGAATTTGGAGTTCCTGTAGTGGTCTATAATCTTTCAGATGTAGAAAGCTTAGGAATTACAAAAGAGTATGATCAGACAGGTAACGTTCATGTCTATGAACATTTGTCTGAATTTTTCCGCCTGGCAGGATCAGGCACTGAGCTTCATTTGCTTTTAGCCGAGCAAAATAAAAAGCTTACAGAGCTTTGTGAAGGTCCGGCTGAGGCTTTACTTATTTCTGCTGAAGGGAAAATAAAGCAAATTGCTATCGGGGTTAACCTGGCAGCGGATGCAACAATAACCATGTTAAATGGTCTTCCGGATGAAGTCTATAATTCTATTGCTAAGGCAAAATTATTGGAAGAATGGTCTGAAGAAAATTTAATGCCGGTTTCAGTCTTTTTGGAAGGATACAGCTATGGTGGTTCTGCTGCAACTGCTGCAGACCTTAGAGATATCCCAAACTTATCAGCTGAAGGCGTTACCCTGGTGATCGGTCAGGATTATGATATCGCAGCAAAGAGAACCGGAAGTGCTCAAAAATATGCCTTTATCGGTACGGCCTTGGGTGTTTGTGCCTCCTGTACTGTTAACCAGAATATTGGAGAAAACGAGACCAAAAATCTGACTCATGAAGCCAGAAAACTTTTGGTTAATCCTGGACTATCAAACCACAAAAAGAATACTGAGCAGTATGCGGATCTGCAGACGCTGGAAAACAAAGGTTATGTCTTTGGGCTTACTTATACAGGTATGGCCGGAGTAAGGCTTAATAATGATCATGTGTGTTCTCCGGTTGTTCTGGATGATGACAACAATATCAATGAGCATTCGGTAGCCTATGGGCGTACTGGAAAGAAAGCCCGGAGAAGCTTAAGAGCTGCTTATCTGCCTAAAGTAAAGACAAATTACATGGTCGATGCAGCAACAGGAAAAATGAGCCCTGGTGTTGTCATATTTCTGGAATCGATTGGTGATGGTGTATTTGCTGACATGGTTCGGCGTGGAGAAATTACCACCGGGAAAACCTATGTGGATCCAAACAGTGATCTCCTTGTGGAAAAGGTACTGAAAGTTGGATACAAAATAGTACCGAGAGGCAGTATCGGGGAAATTAACGGAACTATTAACCTTAAAACACAGCTGTAATGAGTGATATTATCGTAAATGGAAAAGCTTATGATAGTGTTGATGTAAAGACACAAATCAACGGTGTACCGATCAATGTCAAATCTCTTACCTATGGTAATGAGCAGGAACACCAGCTCAATCATACAATGAGTGTAGATGCCACTTCCTGGTCACATGGCAAAAATACACCTAGTGCTTCAATGACAGTCATGATGGCCGATATCCTTCCTTTGGAAGTTGCTGCTGGTGGGAATATTAGGAAAATTAAACCTTTTATTATCACTACAGAGTATGTGAATGACTATAATATGATTGTTGTTGATCGTATTGTGGCAAAATTCAAAAGTGACGGTCGTGATGTTACCGGTGATATGGGGCTTGAAAAGCAGTATGAACTTTTTGCTCTTAAAGTCGATTTGAACGTAGGTGCTCAGACCGTGGCCAGAATTATTAATTAATCTATAATAAAGTATAAAATGTCAGTTAAACAAGTATCAAAAGAAGAAAAAGAAGCTCTAAAAAAAGAGCATGGAGATAAGTTAAAATCCTTAATCCTGCCATTGGACGATGATGGTAATGACGAAATCGAAGTGCTTGCGATTATCCCTACCAGATCAGTGGTAGGTCAAAGCATGAAGTTTATGAATTCGGATCCTAAAAAAGGTCAGGAGATTCTGGTAAAAAACTGCGTCTTAACTAGTAAAGAACAAGTTCTTGGTGATGATGGATTATTCTATGCAGCAGCAGGACTGTTAACGGAACTTATCCCAATTCGTACGGGAAAGTTTGGGAAAGTTTAGAAGCCTGGTCCGGACTAAACTATAAAGAAGACGGTGATTTGTATATGAAGGCTGATGCTCTGTTGAGCTTATTCCTTCATATACCTTTCCCGGAAGAACTTCCGGATCATGTATGGGCAATGAAGTGGGCACAGCTCAGCTGGCTTGCAGACAAAGGGCTTTTAAGTGTTAAAAAAGATATGTTATGACAAACGGGGAATCTATTGTGATTAATCTTGCTGCCAGGTATGCAGCTGCTTTTGGGATCATAGCCATAAGCAATAAGATTAACCAGGTAGTGGCAATAAAAGAGGATAACAAGTATCAGGTAGAGGTTTATGAGGACTTTGATGGCACTTTTGAAGAAGTGTATATGGAGTATAATGATAAGGAGCTGAAATTTTCCGGAATGCTTGAGGGTGATACTTCTTCCATTTATGCACCGCCACTAATGATAAATTTCTCAAAGGATAAGAATCTGATTGAAACCGATGTTTCCGGAGGTGATTCTGTAGTTATCGAACGCTGGGGAACAAAGCCCTGGAACATAGATATCAGAGGAATTCTGATCGATACAGAAGTTCATAACTATCCATCTGAAAAGATAAAAGAGCTTTGCCGGCTATTTAATCATAATGATATTATTTCCGTTGTTGGCCAGCAGTTCTATGAAAAAGATATTAAAAGTATCTATTTAAAATCAGTCGATATCACTCCGGTTGAAGGCTTTGCGGACACTATCCAGTTTACGTTGAAGGCTAGCAGTATTAACCCGGTAACCTATACACTTTTAAAGCCAAATGAATAATGTCATACTATCATTATTATAACATTGATGTCAGGATTACCATTGCCAGAAAGCTTCAGTTTTCAGTTGTGAAATCAATTACCATTGAGAGCACGATTGAAAAATTTTCTGACACTGCAAAAATAGAGCTGCCCAGGGAATTTAAAAACGCCAAGCTTAACGATAAAGGTGAATCGATTGCACAGAAAAACCTTCTGGATTATCTGCAGGTAAATGATTCGATACTGATTGAGGCCGGATATAATGGAGAACTATATACAGAGTTTTCAGGATATATAACCGACATAGGTGCTGAAATACCAATTATTCTGGAGTGTGAAGACGAAATGCTGAAGCTTAAAAAAATGCCGATGATCAATAAAACATTTTCATCGACAACCTTAAAAGAGGTCCTGAAGTTCATCGCTCCGGGTTATGAAATTGAAGCTTTGGATATACCTCTGGGTAAATTCCAGATCGAGAGAGCAACCCCTTACCAGGTAATTGAAAGCCTAAAGGAAAAGTACATGGTTAGATGCTTCTTTAAAGATCGGAAGCTTTATGCCGGTTTAACAGTGGATTTTAAACCTCAGGCAGTACATGATTTTACATTCGGGAAAAACATCCGGGAGAGTACAGATCTGAAGTATAAAGTCAAAGACTCTAGGAAAAGATTTATTAAGGCGGTGTCCATGCAAAAAGGAAGTGCCAGCAAAAAAGTAACCTATGAATTCGGTGATCCGGGAGAAAGTGAAATATCGCTGCACGCTCCTTTAAATCTTAATCAACAGCAGCTTAAAGAATGGGCAGAGAAGTATTATAACTCTATGGTATTTGACGGTTACGAAGGAAGTATTGACGGCTGGTTCTTCCCCAGGACAGAACCTGGAGACTCAGCAAATATAAAAGATCCTAACTATCCTACAGGATATCGTGACGGACAGTATTTTATTGATGGTGTAACGACCACCATTAATGAAACAGACGGAATAAAAAGACAAAATAAAATTTCATCAAAAATCAAAAGCAATGAAGAATATAATCGGCCTACTTATGGTCATATTACTATTACTCCCCGGGTGCAGCGCAAAAAGAAAAGCGATACCAACACCGCAGCCGGTGGTAGTAAAAGCAAAGGATAGCACCAGTACTACTAAAACAGTAACAATTTTTCAAAGAGACACTGTTCTGGTAAGCAAACCGGATTCTGTTTATTACGAGGCCTGGATTGAATGTATAAACAATAAGCCGGTACTGCGTGATCCGGTAACTAAACAAACGGAAAATGCTAAAACAAATGTTTCCCTGGAGAACGGAAAGTTATCAGTCCAGGTTATAACAGAAGCCCAGGAATTATTTTTAAAGTGGAAAGAGAAATATATAAAGGAGCATACCAACAGAACTATAGAAACACCGGTTCCTTATCCGGTCATAAAACAGGTAGAAGTTCCTGCAGAACTTACCAGGTATCAAATATTTTATCTCACACTGGGGAAAATCGTCTTTTGGGGACTTCTGGTGTTTATTATAATTAAAATACCGTGGAAAAGTTTATTGAGGTAATCCGAAATCAGGCTGCCAGATCCGGAAGTGTAAAATACCAAACCTCCATCGGAACTGTAGTTTCTATTTCAGGAATGACTTGTACTGTATCGCGTGAAGATCTTCCGGATCTGGAGGATGTTCGCCTCAGTGCAATTGACCAGGCTTTTGATGATCAGATTCTGATCTATCCAAAAATAGGCTCTCAGGTTCTTTGCCTGGTTGTGGAAAATGAAGCTGCTGAAACAGCTATTGTAAAGTATACTGAAGTTGAAAAAGTGATCATGACCATATCCGGAGCAAAGTTTGAAATGTCCGGTGGAAAATTTGAAATCAGTAACCAAGAGAGCAGTTTAAAAAAAATACTCTCTGAAGGCTTTGATCAGCTAAAAAATGCAATCATTACCACGCCTTCCGGACCAGGGAAATTTTCCCCTGCAGATAAACTAAAGTTTAATGAATTAAAAGAAGCTTCACAGGCACTGCTTAAGTAATGGAAAAGGAAATTTTAGTACAGAAGATTATTCAGATCCAGGACGAGCTCCGAGAAGAAACGGATGAAGAGAAGGCAAAAGAACAGTTTGCCAGAAAACTTGCTGATGCTTTTGAAGCCTATTTAAAGTCTCTTACAATTTCGATTACAGGAACTTCTAATCAGGGAGCATTTACAGGAACCGGAAAAATACAATAGAATGAGAGAGGATATCAGCTTAAACGAAGACGG
The DNA here is from genome assembly GCF_001675285.1 of Elizabethkingia miricola. GTDB lineage: Bacteria > Bacteroidota > Bacteroidia > Flavobacteriales > Weeksellaceae > Elizabethkingia > Elizabethkingia miricola. The sequence goes on along the minus strand of NZ_LSGQ01000006.1, from coordinate 57,209 downwards.
ATCCCTGGTGATCAGAAATGGTGATTTTGTCATTGGTCCATCCGATACTCAGCATGTAAAGGATATTGTGCTGGCGCATCCGGGAGAGTTTAAAGAGTTTCCCATGTTAGGCTTTGGAGCTCAGCTGCAGTTAAAGAAAAACCCGAACGATCTGGCGTTTAAACGTGATTTAAAGATACAACTGGAGTATGATGGTTATCCGGATCCGGACATAGATCTCTCCGGAGGCTATGAAAACTTAAAAATTAATATATAATGAAAGAATTGCATGTATACGGAAAATATATCTGGACTATTATTACAGCAGTTAAAAAGCCCTCTGTTCTGATTCCTGCAATGGGACTGTCTATATCCTTAAGTAGTTATCATTTAATGATCTTTCTATTATTAGGACTGCTTTTGGCTGATTATATTACAGGTGTTCTTGCATCATGGGCGGTATGGAAGCGTGAAAAGAAAGAAGGAAGATTCAGAACCAATGGCTTTACAAGTGAGAAAACACGCTTAAGCCTTATAAAAATTGTTACTTATTTTTTATTCATAATTCTGTCCTGGTGTTTAGAAATGATATTCCGGATTAAACCTTTTGAGTTAAGCTGGATTGACCATGAAATAACACTCACCTTTATTGCAATGGCCATTAGCTGTGCAATTGAGTTTTACTCCATATTCTTTGAGAATTTACCTCGTGCCGGCTTCAGTATCTGGGGTATGCTAAAAAAGATTGTGAACAAGGCAAAAGAAGCTAAGAAAACTTACAACGATTTCACCAATGGCAGTAACAGTACTACATAATCAATCGCTTTTAGATATTGCCATAAAAGCCACGGGAAAGGCTGAAAATGCCATTTTCATTGCTATAGCAAATAATATCAGTATAACGGATGATTTAGAACCGGGATCGGAGCTGATTATTCCTGAAATGGAATGGGATGCTGATGTGAAAAACTATTATGCAGCCAAAAAGCTGGAACCTGCAACCGCTATCAGAGATAAAGACATTAATTACCCTGAAGGGATTAACTACTGGGAAATAGAAAAGAACTTTAAAGTACAATGAGAACCATTACAGACATATATAATGCGCTTTTAGCCGAAAAAGAAAGACAAGCCGAATTAAGCGGCCTTACATCCAATTCAAAGGCAGCAGTATGGAAATTGATGTTTTATATTGTGGCTTTTGCGATCTATACCCATGAGCAAATATTTGCAGCTCATCAGGCAGAATTGGAAGTCTTACTTAGAAAGGAGAAAGCTCACGGCCTTTTATGGTACAGAGAAAAGGCTAAAGCTTTTCAATACGGTTTTCAGCTCTTACCTGATAAAGATCAGTTTGATAATACCGGAAAAACGCCAGAGCAAATTGAAGCTTCTAAAATTATCAAATATGCTGCTATATCTGAAGACGACAAGGAAAGCCGTTTAATTTTAAAGATTGCCACTGAAACCGAAGGGAAATTGTCACCAATTACAGAAAGCCAGTATAATGGTTTTAGAACATACGCAAACGAGTATAGAGATGCAGGTGTGAAAATCACAATTATTAACTACCTGCCGGATATTTTAAAAATGCATCTTCAAATAAAGGTAGATGATAAAATAATCGATGAAAACGGTTTTCACCGTTTACAAGGGAACAAACCTTTTGAGGATGCTATCAATGAATTTATGAAGGAACTTCCTTTCAATGGTGAATTAATGCTTAATAGCCTGGTAGATAAATTGCAAAAAGTTCCTGGTGTTATTGATCCTTGGTTATTCACTGCGGATTCTAAATGGCTTGATCCTAAAACCGGAGGCTATGGCAACTATGAACCAATATTTATCAGTAAAATACCGGAGTCAGGATATTTCGATGTCGACTGGCCGAGTACAGTAATAGAATATAAAACAGTTAAAAATGTGGTATAAAGTAGATTTTCGCAAACTGGGAGCTTTAAACCTTCCGATAAATTGGAGGTCTCCTTCTATGATTGCAGTTGTTAACGTTCTTACTGCCCACATGGACACTGTAAATGATGAGTTTAACAACAACCGTAATTATAATATAGAGCGTGCAGTACATAATAGCCAGTTATGCAATTTGCGAGGGCTTTTGAATGATAAGTTTGATTCAGACAGGAGGATAACCATAGAAGATCCAATAAATAAACAGGAAACCTACATCTATACGGATGCAGAAAATAAACCAAAATACCTGGGTGAATTAGCCTTATATCCCGCCAGTGAATTTTCGGATGATCAGGTAGATTTCATCGTAAAAGTGCCAAAAGCATTAACAGACTATTATGATCAGATATATAATACTGTAGACTATTACAGACTTGCATCTAAACGCTTTAGAATAGAACTCATATGAAAACATTTAATTTCAATCAAACAGGAGGTTTTAAGGTAACTACCGAAACCCTATCAGATATACAGGACGCTTATTCTATTATCGAAGGCGTTGCAAGAGTAGCCGGTAATCTGGCTATAATTTCCGGATGTACAGAAGCTGGCGGAGGTGCAACGGTTAGCGATGGCGTAGTGATGATTAATAATGAGCTATTAGATTTCAAAGGTGGTGCTAAACAGAATACTGTTATTATTCGTGAAATCATTACCCAGAAGAAATTTGAAACAGGTGAAATGAAAGATGTTATTAAATATCGGTTTGCCACTTTCGGTTTTTCAAATGATTATTTTGCCTGGACAGCCTTTAAAAGAATACCTCCTTTAAATACTCTTGAAGCGAGGTTTAAAAATATTGAAGATTTTATTCCCACAGTTCCGCTTCAGCAAATTGAAGCTCGTTTAACCAAATTGGAGCGTGCATCTAAGCCAATTCTTGACGGGAATGCACCTGTACTATTTATGCGTCCGGCAAATGAAATTCCGGAAGGTTGGGAAGAAGCGACCGAATTTAGAGGACGTTTTCCTATAGGACTAAATCCTGATGATCTGGATTTTGCCCAGGTATTACAAGCTGGAGGAAATAAAAAGCATACACTCACTATGTCGGAACTGCCTAGGCACAGCTTTAAAATATTTGGTGGTGATGGAATGAATACGGCAACAATTGCCAACAATCCAAACGGAACCGCTGCCGGAAAAGGTGATTCACCTAATGACAATGAAGATTGGAATTATACCATAACATCCGCAGGCGGCGAAGCTTGGGCGGGTAACACCAACACTCTGGGTGGTGACGGGGCTCATGATATTATGAACCCTTTTAGAGTAGTAATATTTATCAGATTTAAAGGTTAATATAATGAAAAGACCTCGTAATACATTAAAAACATATTTTCAGAAAGGCAAGAAACCCACTGAAGAACAATTCGGTGACCTTCTGGATTCTTATACTCATAAAGATGATTCTATTTCCATTGATAACGTGGATGCACTTCGGACGTCATTAGACAGTAAACTGGATAAAGGTGCTGAAAGTTCTCTTATTGCTGCCTTTGATGAAAAAGTAAAACAGGCAGAAGACGCAAATAAAGCATATTTAGGTATTGCAGAACAATCCTCTATAGCTCCGGAATTTGGTTCATTCTGGTATAAGGTTGAAGCCGGAAATATAACTACTTTCGCAAACCTCATAGATTCTGCCAGTAATCCAATTAGTACAGTTGCTGATGATTTTGAAAAAGACGGAACTTATTTCGATGTGACAATTGAGGTTAAAAACCGTATAGCAAAAAAAGTAAAGAGCAAAAAGGATTCTTCCAAAACGCCTAAGTGGAATAAAGATGTGCAATACACTAAAGGTACGCAAACCCTATTTTCTGGCCGTATGTGGGAATCTAATACGATTTCTAAAGGTGATCTTCCCGGAGTATCTGATAGATGGGATGAAGTAATAGGGAGTAAGTATACCACTCCTGTGGATATATATGCAATTTCAAGATATATCAGAGCAGATGGTGAGTTTGGCGGTTTTGACGCTTATATCGGTTCTGATAAAGTAATGCTAAAACAAGGCGAAAAGATTTCTGCCAAATTAGTGGGTGAATATATCGGAAATATAGCACTGGGTGTTTGGAGCTTAGACGGTATTTTCCAGCCTTCACAATCTATGTTTTTTAAGGATAATGCCAATGTTCACGAATACAATTATACTGCTACAGGTGATTGTTTAGTTGCTGTGTGTACCCTTAGAAGTGGAGGAACGCCAATAGGCGGGGCAGAAATTGGATATTTTGGAATTACGAATCTTGACATTAATAATGAAAGGTCTAGCAATGGTGTTGCTGGATATTCAGAATTTAAAAAGTTTAAAGACAATAAAACACTTACTATACTTGATAGCTCAATATTTAAGGGGATAGGATATTTTACACCGGAAGGACAATTGAGTGGCTATTATCCGCAATTGAGATTTACTGATTTATTCAAACTAAACAACGGTGATCATGTAGAATGTTTATCCAACATTCAAGGTATACTAGTATTTGAATTGGATAAAAAGACGGTCAGAAACGTGCCTTCACCTATCAATGTTGATGGTGAACCAGAACGTAAATTATTTTCCTATACAGCCGATGCCGAGTGTTACGTAGTTTTTCAATCCGGACTGGTTAACGATGTGCCTTCAGCTTCAGTGAAAGTAATGTCAAATTATTACACTACTCCGCATGACATTAACAATATAAGCAGCTCTAATAGTGTAGCTTCTTACAAAGAGGTAAAGCAATTATTAGATAATAATAAGATTTCTAATTACAGCGTTTCATTTCTGCGTAATGTAGGCTATAATGATGGTCAAGGTGTAAATCCGAGTGTCCCGGATTGGAGGTACTCAAATTTAATATTTGTATCCAAAGGATCGTCTATATCGGCTTATTTAGGCACTGAAAAATATGATCCAGACCCTAACGGCGAACAGGTTAACGTACTTATCCGGGTATATAACTCTGATGGTGTAACGTTAAAAACCGTAATCAGAGGTAATTTCGTTGGAATGGGAACCGTTGGATATGTAACGGAAGAAGATTGTTATATCGGCTTTAATTCCTTTTATTCATCTGCTATGCCCTCTATTACGATTAATGAAGGTAAGATATATGCAACACCGAAGGATATTACCGGAGGCTCTGGGGGCGGTGTAGGAAAGTTTATTCCGAATATAACGGAGAACAATCCAAAGCAACTAATCAAAATAGCTCTTACAACGACTGACCCTATACCAGAGGCTAAAGGAACGCTGATGAAAGGTTCTGGAACATTGGAAATTGATAATGTTAAGTACGATCTATTTATGACGTATGAGGTGCAGGGTTCTTCGTCTGCTGCATATCCGGAAAAGAACTGGACAATATCACTTTATAGTGATGCAGGGTTTACAACGTCTAAGAAAATAAGACTGGCCAATCTATTGCCATATAGTGAATACGTGCTAAAAGTCAATTATATCGATCCGACACATGTAAGGAATATATCAGCAAATCGAATTTGGGAGCAAATGATTCAGACAAGAACAGGATTCCCTAAACGTGAAACTGATTGGGCGCTTATTGGAAAACAACACCCGGAAAACATGGAAACGGGAGCCTTAGGCCATGTTGAAGGTTACCCGGCAATATTAACCATTAACGGGGTTTTCTATGGCATAGGCACGGTTAATATCGGTAAAAAGAATGATAATTATGACTTATTAAAAGATGATCAAACCCATATACAGATAGAACTAGCCAACGCAGTTGATTTTCACCTTATGAATAATACTGAAGTGAGAGTACCTAAGACGGTGATAGCTTTGACAAATCAGAATATACAGAAGTTTGCAACAATGGCGGCCAAAGTAGGTGCGGAATTTAGCGCAGCAGCAAGGCAAATGCTTTGGAGTACAAACGTTGTTGATTTCTACCTGCTTTTAGAATTTTTTCAGTTGATAGACTGTGTTAGTCGTAATAGTCATATCATGAGTTATAATAGCTTTGATAAAGTATTGTTCACTCCGTATGATCTTGATAGCTGGGCAGCCGATGTTTTCGGAAATCCAAGCTCTAACCCTGAAGCTTCCGTCTGGGATACTGCCGTTAATGTTCCGGATAACACGATTATTTTTTGGCGTGATAAGGTAGGCACAGAGTACAGACAGGAAATACTTAATAGGTATGCATATCTAAGAAGCTGTGGAGTGTTTTCGCTCGATAACTTCTATAATGTAACCAGAAATCTAACATTAAAATTCGAGCGAAGTAATTACGAGAAAGATGTCACTAAGTGGAATAAAATGCGAGATAATACTATTCAACTGCTATACAACTACATGGATAGACGTATAAAGTACTTAGATGTAAGATTCGGATATATAAAATAAAGAATCATTATTCCTGGAGGAAAAACGTCCTCCGCTTTAAAAAAATAAAATATAAATATACTATATGAAAACTTACACACAGGCACCATTGCCGTTTCAAGGTCAAAAAAGACGATTTTTAAAGGATTTTAAACAAGCTTTAAAAGAATTTACCCCCCCCATGAAAATTTGATTTTTGTTGATTTATTTGGAGGCTCTGGACTGCTTAGCCACACTGCTAAAAGTCTATTTCCTAGCGCTCAAGTTGTTTACAATGACTTTGATAATTATTCAGAGAGATTGGGTAACGTTGATCGTACAAATGCTTTAATATCTGATATTAGAGGCATTGTTTCTGCAAAATATCCTCAGAACAGCAAAGAAAGGCTTGATAATGTTACACACTCTAAAATTATTTCACGTATTGAGCAAGAGAAAGGATATGTAGATTATATAACGCTTTCTTCAAGTCTTCTTTTTTCAATGAATTATGTCACTAGCCTGGAAGAATTAAAAAAAGAAAAGTTCTACAATAAAGCTCGCCAAAATGATTACAAAGTTGATGGGTATCTGGATGGCATTGAAGTGGTTTGTCAGGATTATAAAGAGCTGTTTAAGCAGTATAAGGGACAAAATAATGTTATTTTTCTCGTGGATCCTCCTTACTTATCTACTGATGTAGGAACGTATAGCAATAAGGATTACTGGAGACTAACCGATTATTTAGACGTATTAGAGACATTAGTGGATACTTCTTATTTCTATTTTACATCGAATAAGTCTTCACTGTTAGAACTATTTAGCTGGTTGGAATTACATTATGGCGCAAATAGTCCTTTTATTGGAGCCACTAAGAAGACTCAAGATGTAGGACTAACCCATAATGCAAAGTATCAAGATATAATGGTGTATAAATTTAGTTCACAAAACACCAACTTACTTATATAGAGATCCGAAATTCTTATCGTTTATACAAGGAAAAGCACGTTTAATTTATCTTTAAACGTGCTTTAATTTTGCCCAGATTTTCCAGCCGATTATTGGAATCCATAGCGATTATTTTTTATACATTTGGTTTTGCCGATTATACATTTTTAAATATATTGTTAGCTAATATAGTTTCAGAATTATCAGCGTTTATATGTATTAATTTTCCCAAACCGAATGTATTGTTTATCTCAGCATTACTGCTATTACTATTCTCACAATTGTTATTGAATACAAGTTTCATTTTATTGGCAGGAACAGATGTAGGTATATTTACAATATTACTTGTATAAAGTAAATAAGAGTCTGATGGGGGAGCAAAAAGATTTTCAGAGTCTTTTATAACAGGAATTGTTAATATTTCCTGGCTGAATATTGTATTTGACTCATAATTATACTGTTTTGAGCCTCCGGTAGGATATGTAATTTTCTTTAATGAGTAAGTCTCTGAAGCAGCTTCATCTACGTTTAAATCTCCTCCATATGGATAATAATATGGCTGACTGATCTCTGAACTTGCAGAGATATTAGGAATAGATGTATTGTTCTGTTTGTTATTAAAATACCCCCAATAATCATGGCTATTAGCATTTCTTGAGGGCATGTTATAATTTTCATAGTATTCAAAGGAATGTTTTTCATTACTTAATAATTCTACTATACTTAATAATTTAAGCCTATATTTTTCTGGAGATTCTATAGCATTATTACTAATGAAATAATTATAATTAAATTCAAAATTTTTAATTAACTGACCAGCCTGATTGTAGATTTTAATGAACTTCAAAGCAACAGGAGATGTCGATGTGAGAGATTCATCTATTCCTTTTAAATCCAGTCTGAAAGCTTTGTTATTAATTAGATTGTTATTATCGGAATATTCGAAGATAATCTTGCCATTTTCAAAATCAATTTGTGATATATAGTTTTCTGTGGTGACATTTGTAGTTGTATATGACTTGTTAACAGGGTTTCTATCATTGTAAGGAACATTGGTCATGTCTCCGGGCATAGTTATTGGTATTCGCACATCTTTATAATAAGAATTAGTAGCGTAATTGACCGGGCGGTATGAATATTTGACTAAATTATTACTAGGAGTTCTAATATTCTCCAGAATGTAAGAGGTTCTTGAGAAATTTACAGGAGGAGGTGTTCCATCCAAACCAATATAGTCGCTAACTTGTGTTGATATCTCATCTCCCTTTTTAAAAGTATAAATGTTGCCTTTTGTATCTTTTATTGTAATACTATTATTGATAACATCTTTTTCTATTTTATCATTTTGATAAGGAATTGTATGAGATCTATTATTTTTATCAAAGAAAAATGTTCCTGATGATGTTGGCAAATTATAGCTATAAATATCAGACTGAGTATCTTTATTTGAATAAACATCTGTAGCTTCTTTTATTTTTTGAAAAAGTGGATCGGTTTCTAAAAATTCCTGTTGGAAATTTAGGATTTCATTTTCTGAAGGCTTCCATATTGTATAAAAGTCATCATCTTTTCCTTTGGTATTTTTTGTTATTTTATTTTTTGTATTTAGTGTCCAACCTAAGCCTACGTTACTTGCGATTTCATTTAATCTGATTCCTCCTGTTGAATAATTTAGAGTAAGAGGAATCTCAATGTCCTTATTTTTTATAGTATATATGGGAATTGATATATTATCCTTACCACTGATAAAGTCTATATCAGTATTTGATATTTTATTAAATGCAAAGGATTCGGGAGTAGTAGGTACTATACTAGGTGTTAATTTGTTTGACTGTGAGTATATAAATCCAAAACACAGTATAAAAAATGATGTATAATTTTTCATATTGAATAATTTTATTAATTAGTTGATGTTTTCTTTTCTCCAACAAAGATCATGGCCCGTGGCGACAGAACTTGACGCATTAAAAAAGACTTTCAGTTTTTTTACTGTAGTATTGAGAAGTTTATTTGTTGAGTAAGACTTTAATCTGTCCTTCAAGTTTTAGAATTCTTTCCTGTTGTTCTTTGTTTTGTTTATTCTGCTCAATAGAATAAAGTGTCAGCTCTTCAATTTTTTGTAAAAGCTTAATCTGGAAATCACCAATGTTTACACCCTCTTTTTGCATTTCAGCAGCCGAGGCAATCTCGGGTAGGTGTTTATTTTCTTTAATATGTTTTTCTACATTTTCCAGATTGGGTAGTTGATAAGTATCTTCAAAAACAAAATCTGCGGTTGGGGTGGTGGTGACTTTAATTTCCTTGGCTTCGAGTTTACCTTGAAGAGAAGCATTTCCATTAGTGTTAATTCTTAAATGCTCTTTAAAATTGCCACTTGAAATATTGTTCCTTATATCAGGAGTGTTCCATGAACCTAAAATAATTGGATGGTTAGAGCCTGAAGAAATGACAGGGCCAAATCCTCCCTTTTTAACAAGACCTAATCTTGATTCTCCTTGGGCATCTACTCCGATATAAGAATTATCAGTATTTGAATATACAGAACCATTAACTTCAAGTTTTTCTGAAGGAGTAGTTGTTCCAATCCCAATATTACCATCGGCAGCAATAGTCATTCTAGATGTTTTGTTGGTAATCAAACTATAAGGATGATTGGTGTGGGTTCCGGCTAAACCTCCGGCAGGAGCAGAAAAGATGTCAGTATTATGAGACCACATTCCGGTTGTAATATCAGAGGTAGTGGTAATTAGCTTAGAATTAGCGGTTCCTTTTACTTCTAGTACTTTATTCCAGCTTTCTGTATTTTCAGGAGTAGTTGTTCCAATCCCTACATTACCATTATTGGTAACGATACCTGTGGGAAAGTTTAATTCGCCTACAGTATTTTTATATGGAATAGTAACCGTTTTAGTATCTGAAAGAGGCTCGTCAGCAATACTCCAGTTGGAAAACCATGATATATCTTCACTCAAACCATGGGCAAAACCTCTTACCGTAAATCGATTGAAATATTTTTTTTCATTGATGAAGATGACAACTTTACCATTCTCATTGGAAAGTTTTACTTCCGGAGTATAGGCACCAAAAGAAGAAATACTATTGTTAATAAATTCATTTTCGTATATGTACCAGTTGAATATTAGCCCAATAGGTTTTCCATCAAAATAATTATAACCTTCAATAATAATGGTAGGCATTCCCTGTTGGTTAATAAACGGGATATTGGTTTTTATTTTTACCCCATGTACCGGAGTATCATTAAAACTGTAATTGATAATAGGGTTGTAATTCTGAGCTTTTATAAGTTCTGAAGAAAGAATGAGTATACTTAGAACAATGAGGTATTTAAGTGTTTTCATAGTTTTATTTTTTTAGGGATTTTATTTCATTTTCGAGTTGCAGGATTCTCTTATTTTGCTCAATAGAATAAAGTGTGAGCTCTTCGATTTTTTGTAAAAGTTTAATCTGGAAATCCCCTATGTTTACACCCTCTTTTTGCATTTCAGTTGCCGAGGCAATCTCGGGTAGATGTTTCTTTTCTTTAATGTGTTTTTCTACACTTTCCAGATTGGGTAGTTGATAAGTATCTTCAAAAACAAAATCTGCGGTTGGGGTAGTGGTTACTTTGATTTCTTTGGCTTCGAGTTTACCACTTACACTTACATTACCATTGGCTCCGTTAATAATAAATTGTTTACCCCAATCCCAATCTAGTGCATCATTTTTAGGAGCAATGTGCAATGTAGTTCTACCATCATCAGGAGAATGAAAAATCCAACTATTGAGACCTCCACTAATGATATCTTGGAATCGGGCAGAACCATTTACATCCAATTTATACTTGGGAGCCTCATATCCAATCCCAACATTTCCATTGTCTTGGAGAAATAATGTGATATCACAAATACCACCCTGGCAGCGATTAACAGCATCATATCGATAAAAGCCTAATCCCTTAGCCCATGTATTTCCTTTCCATATAGCCCATTCTTTTACTTGTCCGGGTTGCGTGTAGGCATCATCAATGAAACGTAATCCCGTCGGAATATAGCCTCCGTTTCCTCTTATAATAGGGATGTTTTCATTAGCATGAATGTCTAATATAGCTTGTGGAGTAGTTGTCCCAATTCCTACATGTTTGAATTCCGGATTGGTGGTTGCTTGTACCTGCCCTTGCGGTGTACTTAGTTGAGCAAAGTGAAGTCCCGGTAATATGAATAATAATATACTTAGCTTTCTCATGATATTTTATTTTGTGTTGGTTGATTGTTGAATATTTTTTTCCAGATTTTTAATCTGTTCTTGCTGCTTTTCTACTAGGTGGAATAATTCTTTGTTTTGCTTATTCTGCTCAATAAAATAAAGTGTCAGCTCTTCAATTTTTTGTAAAAGCTTAATCTGGAAATCTCCGATGTTTACCCCTTCTTTTTGCATTTCAGCAGCCGAGGCAATCTCCGGTAAGTGCTTCTTTTCCTTAATGTGTTTTTCCACATCAGCTAAGTCGGGGAGTTGGTAAGTATCTTCAAAAACAAAATCTGCTGTTGGAGTAGTGGTCACTTTAATTTCTTTAGCTTCGAGTTTATTGGTAACAGAGACATTTCCTTCAGCACCGATTTTTAGAGCTTGTACGGATTTACCAGCATGATCTACTGTATTAAATACAATGAGATTATCAAGAAGTCTCATATAAGAAGCTCCTTTTGTACTATTGTAGCGAGAAAAAGGAGTAACATTATTCCAGTGGTTAATATTGTTTCCAATACCTACACCATTGAAAGTATGACCAGGTTCCGATGCCCATAAGCTTAAGTAGGCTGGAGCATCAGCACCATCTCCAACAGAATGCAATAGTAAAGTGGTATCTCCATGTCCTCCATAGATATTTAGCTTTGCCTGAGGGGTAGTTGTTCCAATCCCTACATTTCCCAGTATATTTTGGTCTCCTGAAAATTCATTGCTACCTTTTGTAGCCAATTCCTGCCAGTTATTCCATACACCAGCGTCACCGTTTCTTGTTCTGAAGGAAAGATGATTGCCTTTATGAGGTCCATAATCAGCACTAAGCTGAGTATCATAATTATTTGAAAAGCCTCCAAAACTTATTAAGGCTCCATTCCATGGGGTACCTGATGTTTTGTAAGCAAAAGTATATCCACCTGTAAAAGTATCGGCTGCTCCCGGATTAATTATTGATGGAACAGGATTCAAGCTCTGGGCAGACAGCCCAATAGAAGTAATTAGGGTGAGTAATAAAAATGTGTTTTTCATAATATTTTAATTTTTAAAAGGTTAATAATTGTTTCATTTGTTTCCATTGTGGTTTACGGCGGTTTTGTGATGTAGTGTTTCATAAGCTTTAAGTTTGTAAGGTTTTAAGGAGTTGAGGTTTTAAATGAGAAGATTGGTGGCTGTTATCAGTTGCCGGTTGTTAACCATCAACCATAGTCCGATAACCATCAAGGCAAATATCCTGGCTCGTGGCGTCAAAACTTGACGCATTATATTTTAGTTTGGATTTTTTTTAATAGAATGATAGTTTTTTTACTGTTTTCGGGTGCTGTATAGTCCCCGGGATTTATTTCTTGCAGATTTAATAAACAGTTAAAAAGAGCTACAATGAAAATATATAACTTTGACCAAACGTTAGCCAGCCATGTTATATATTATAATGGTAGTAATGCTTCAGGCACTGATCACGCTTGCATTATTAATGTGTTTAATAAAAAACAGAAAATCTCTGCTCAATATGCTATTGCTCTATATTCTGGTAGTAGTGCTGGATATGGGATATGAATACTTTATTATTCAGAAATTTGGGTACGAATGGGTGATGTATGAAATTCCGGGTAGCCTGCGTGTTTTTAAGGGCTTGATTTTTCTTTATGCCACAGCATACCTTATTAATGCCCGCTGGCGGGACAAACTGAAATATCTTATACCGCCCTTGTCTTTGGTTGTGGTGCACCATACAGTAGTGGTATCGGCAAAATTACTCGATCTTTCTTGGGCAGATGCTGCAATAGCCTCTTACAAAGCCTATTTTATTTACTATACTTATTACTGGATTCTATGTCTTGCTTTGTCTATTTTTCTTTTAATAAAACATCGGAAAACTATTAATCATGCTATAGCCAATAACTTCAGATATCTTTTGTGCTATATCCTTGCCAGCATTCTCATTTTATATGCCATCTCTTATTCTTCATCCGACAGAATACAATATCAGAAGGTTTATATCCTGATGTTTCTTATTCAGTTCGGGTGGATATTGTACGTTTATATTTTAACGTACAAGTTCAGGCTGAAAGAAGAACGCGAAATTATTCAGCAATCTTTAGAGTCCAAGGAAACATACCAGTATAAAGACCTTTCAAAAATAGATTTCGATTCACTACAAAAAGCTATAGAGTATTTTTATAAAGAAACTAACGTTTATCTTGATGAGGAATTTACATTGGGTCAGCTTGCAGATCATCTGGAAATTAGTAAATCAGATCTTAGTATAACTTTTAATAAGTATCTGAATTCCAACTTCCATGAGTATACCAACAGAAACCGCATTATGCATTTTAAGCAGATTCTGACACAGGATCCTTCAGTGAATGTTACCAATCTTGCATTTCAGTGTGGCTTCAAATCTAAATCCACTTTTTACAAATATTTTAAGAGAGAATTTAATTGTCTTCCTTCAGAGTATTTGCCTAGTTTACAATAATTTAATATTTGTAACTCACTGATGTTCAGTGATTTGTTTTTGGAGTTTTCGGATTTTAGTTGTATGAAATTTTAATGAACTAAAATTTTGGGGTGGACAGACATCTTTGTGCAAAATTTTACGAAGATGACACGAAAAAGACTTTTGATAACGAAAGCTGCATTTTTCTTTTTAGGTTCTTTTGCTTTTGCCCAGACCTCCGTCAGCGGAACTGTAACAGATAATGAAGGTAACCTTCCCAATGCCTTGGTATATATAGAAAACAGGCAGGAACGCATAACCTCTAATATAGATGGTTCCTTTATTCTGAATAATATTCCGGACGGATCTTACAAACTGATTATAGAATATAAAGGCTATGACAATCTTTCCGTTCCTTTTACAATTTCGGGAACCACTCCGGTAAGTTTAGGACTGATTAAGTTAGGTGGTACAAAAGTTAAAGAGAATAATATTCAGGGAGTTGTTGTTACCAGCGTATACAAAGCTTCTCAAGCCAGAGCTATTACCATGAAAAAGAATTCCAATACAATCACAGAAGTTCTTTCTGCAGATGCTATTGGAAAATTGCCGGATCGTAATGCTGCCGATGCTGTACAGCGAATGCAGGGTGTATCTATTGAACGGGATATGGGCGAGGGACGTTTTGTTGCTGTAAGAGGAACACCTATACAATGGACAGCTTCTACACTCAATGGAAACAGAATGCCCAGTGCCAGCGGTGACAATGCTAACCGTGGAATACAGATGGATATTTTTCCATCGGAGCTAATTCAGAATGTACGTTTGTCCAAAGCGCTTACACCAGATCTTGATGGTGATGCTATCGGGGGACATATAGATTTTATTACCAAAACATCACCTAATAAAGAAGTTTTAGCAGTAAGTGCTGCCAGCGGATACGTTAATATGGCTAAATCTCCGACTTATAATGCTTCTGTGGTCTATGGAAATAAGATTACCAATAAACTGAAATTTATTACTTCTGCTGTAATCTGGGAACGCTCTACTGCTATAGACCAGATGAGGAATATCTTCAATTACGGACTTGCTGATAAAACCGCTTCTTATTCTGTTAATCAGTTACAACTTCGGGATTATCTGGCCAACAGAAGAACTTTGGGTTTTAATATGGGAATGGACTATGAGATCGACAGCCGGAACAAGTTATATATAAGAGGTTTATATAGTCAATATAAAGACGGGCAGTCTGTTCGGGAAACTTATTTCAATTTTGATAATAAAAATGTAACACTTCAGGCAAGACATGCAGATTATCTCACGGATCTGTATTCTATGGAATTAGGCGGGAGTCATCAGGCTGGTCAGCGTATGGAAATTACCTGGTCGTTATCAAAAGCACGTTCAGAGTTCAGATTCGACTCACCGAATAATCTCGAGAAATCGGAGCGGGGATACCCTATTGTTAATTTTATCCAGCCAATGACGTACGGAAATCTATCTGCAGATGGCAGAAAATATATGGCAATGGATGCTCCGGATGGCATTGGAGATACAGGTGATTATACATTGCCACATCAGCAAAAACCAATTGCAGCAGATCAGTTGAGGCTAAACCAGGTAATTCTTAGCCAGAATCATAACAGCGAAACAGATTTAAGAGGACAAGCAGATGTAAAGTATAAGGTATCGGATAATTTTGAGTTAAAGTTTGGGACAAAATATGCAAATAAAGAAAAAGTAGTAGATGCCAGTGTATTGGTATGGATGCCCAAATCTTCATTAGGAATTCCGGGTAGCCCTGTTACTTATATGAATCAATTGGAGCGCGAAGGATTCCCATATAAAGGAGGTTTTATGAATCCCCTGGGCAACCCGTATAATGCTGTTATTATCGATCAGATTACCAATGGACAAATCGATAGCATGTATGATGCTGCAACACAAAACCGTTTGGGGCTGATGCAGGTAAGTAAAAAAGACAGTAATTCCAATCTTACAAGTTCTTACCGTGGTACAGAAAATGTGTGGGGGACTTATATAATGGGAACCTGGAAAATTACTGACAATTTTCAGTTGTTGGGAGGGGTTAGAAATGAATATAATGATATTACATTCTGGGGAAAGAAAGTCGTTGCGGATAAAGCAGAGGATATAAAGGATAGTAAAACTTATAATGTAGTCCTTCCGATGGTCAATGTAAAATGGAACCTAAGTAAAGATCGTATTCTTCGGGCAGCTTATACCCGTTCGTTTGCAAGACCAGATTTCAATGATCTTAATCCGGGGACTATTATCAATGATATCACCAATACAGTCAATCAGGGAAATACCAAACTGGAGCCTACATTTTCAAACAATTTTGACCTGATGTTTGAAAACTACTTTGGCAAACTGGATCTTGTTACAGCGGGAGTTTTTTATAAAGATATTACCAATCTTATTTACAAAGATCAGTCTATTGTGGATGTTGGAGGCAGGCCTTATACATTTACTTCTCCCAAAAACCTGGAAGGTGCCAGCCTTTTTGGTTTTGAAGCAGGGATCTCTAAACGTTTTGAAGGCCTTCCCGGATTTTTAAAGAACCTGGGTTTTGAAGGAAATTATACCTATATCACATCCAAAATGAGGATGCCTGTATATGAAAACGGAAAACAGACGGGCACTATGACGGCTACTATCCCTAATCAGGCGAAGCATATATTCAATGCTATATTATTTTACGAAACCAGCAAATTTATGCTGCGCTTTGCAGGAAATTATAAAGGAAACTACGTGAGCGAAGTAAGAGCTGCAGCTGGGCCGGACCATTACCAGTATTTTGATAAAAACTTCACGGTAGATGCTTCTGCATCCTATAGTATTAATAAAAATATTCGTCTGTTTATAGAACTTAACAATATTTTCAATGAACCCAACCGCTATTATATGGGCGTAAAGAGCCGTGTTGAAAACATCTCTTACTCAGGAATCAGAGGACAGATGGGGATCAATTTCAATTTTTAGTCAGAAACAATTTTATTTATATGAAAAAGTATATATATACCGCTGCATTTTGTATGGCAGCGCTAATGCAGGCACAGGACAAATGCCAAAACCTTAAGATTAATCAGATACAGGTTGTCGGGACGCATAATTCGTATGCGCAACCAGCAGATCCTAAAGTACTGGATATGGCATCACCAATTATTAGCGGGCTGATGCAGAAATTTGGCAGCAGTATGTCTGAGGAGCAGAAAGCGAAGTTCAAAGAATACCACCCGTATGATTTCAATATAAAAGAAGGACTTAATTATAACCATCCGGATTTTACAGAGCAGCTGAATGCTAATCTGAGAGGTTTGGAACTTGATGTATACTATGATCCGGATGGTGGCAGATTCAGTACTCCGGCTGCTTATCAGATATTAAAAGAAAAAGGTATTACTAATTTGGCGCCTCATAATACAAAAGGATTGGATCAGCCAGGATTCAAAGTTTTGCATATGGCTGATATCGACTTCAGATCACATTATCCGACCCTGAAAGATGCACTTGTAGCACTGCGCAGCTGGTCCGATGCTCATTCCGGGCATACACCTGTTTTTATTATGGTAGAAGCCAAGGATTCAGGATTTCCAATTTTTTCTAATAGTACCAAGGTTTTGCCTTTTGATAAGGAAGCCTATGACGATCTGGATAAAGAGATTTTACAGTATCTGGGTAAGGATAAAATTATTACTCCTGCAAGTGTTCAGGGTAAATATGCAAGCCTGAAAGAAGCTGTAACCCACAATAACTGGCCAAAACTAAGTGACAGCAAAGGTAAGTTTATCTTTATGTTGCTACCCGGAAGCGCAGGGACACTTTCGTCCAAGCATAATCCATACCTGATAAACGGTAGTCTTCAAAATCGCGTTATGTTCCTGAATAGCGAACCGGATGATGATTTTGCGGCTTTCATACTGCTGGATAATGCTATTGTAAGACAAAAAGAAATTCAGGAAATGGTTAAAAAAGGTTTTATGGTAAGAACAAGATCTGATATAGAAACCTATGAAGCCAAGATGAATGATTTTACACGCTCTAAAGCTGCTTTTAGTAGTGGAGCACAGGTTATATCTACCGATTTTTTCCATCCAGGAAATACATATGGAACCTCCTATTTTGTACAGCCACCAAAAGGAGAGGGGTATATTAACAATCCGATTAATTCTTCATGCAGATAGATTATTGATTCAGATTTCCCAAACCAGCAGCTTTATATAGCTGCTGGTTTTATAATATGGATCTACGTGACTTTGGGTAATGCTATGCTAATGTTAAGCCTGTATGAAGAAATAATTAAATATGTAGTGGTAAACGATTGCAGGTCAGTATTCTAATTATTTTTGCGGGAAAGTTTTTTGAAAAAACGTATACACCAATCACAATTAATATTATAATATGAATTATCTCAATCGCAAACCTTATTGGTTTTTGTTATTACTAACTGTTCTGTTTTTTGTTTCCTGCAGACAGGAACAAACTTTGCTCAGAGATCATGATGCTGAAGCTAAAAGCACTCAGAAAATCAATGAATTTTCCCAACTTGGAGGAAGTCGGATCAAAGTACTCAGCTATAATACCTTTTTATTAAGAGATATTGCAGTTGCTTCTACAACTCAATGGTCACAAAATGCAAGAGCCGAAAAACTTGGTGATGCTGACTTTATTAAAAACTATGATGTCCTGCTATTACAGGAATGTTTTGACAATACAGCCTGTACAAGTCTGCGTAAAAAACTCTCCGCTAACTACCCTTATCTTACACCGGTTTTGGGACAGACTAAACAAGGATGGAATAATACGCTTGGTGACTGGCGTGAGATTATATCTGGTGGATTTGAAAACGGAGGAGTTATGATTGCCAGCAAACACCCTATTGAATATATGGATCAGTATATCTTCCCTAAAGGATGTGACGCTGATGGATTGGCACTGAAAGGTTTTGTATATGTCCGTATACTGAAAGATAATAAACCTGTACATTTTATTGCTACCCACCTGCAGTCTACACAGCCTGGATGTAAAGGAAGTGAAGTACAAATCCGGGAAAATCAGTTAAAAGTTATAAAAACTTATGTTGACAATCTGAAAATTCCAAAGGATGAGATGTTAATCTATGGTGGGGATTTTAATATTATCAAGGATACATCTGAATACCCGAAAATGTTGAGCCTGCTGAATGTCTCTGCGCCAGTTTATAAAGGACTTCCATCTACCTGGGATACAAAGACCAATACTATGGCAGCTTACCATTATCCATATCCGGCGAATAAGCAGGAATATCTCGATTATATTTTTGTATCTAATGATCATTTACTTCCGCCTGTATGGCAAAATTTTGTTTTTGATCCTGTAAGCTCTAATCTTATGAGTTATACCAATCTTACTCAGGATAAATACTACTGGACAGATTATTCCGATCACTATCCTGTGGAGGGAAATATTTATTCGGATGAGGTAACTCCTAAAAGCAGTCTAAAGTTCAGGAAGTATGATAAGGTATCGCTAAAGTCTGTGAAAACCGGTAAATATATCTCAACAAACTTATCGAAAACAGATGATTGGTTAAAGGTTTCGGCAACTGTACCGGATGAGAATACCTGGTTTAATCTGGTGAATACTGATGGTGGCAATTATTTTGATCTGAAGGCGGGAAAAGTACGTGTAGAAACCAGTGAGCGTATTAATAATTTCTGGTATTGGGAACTTCTGAACGGCGGTGCCTATTACTATTTTCCAAAGTTTGGGAAATCACTCAAAAATCTGGAGCTGGTACTGATTAAAAAGAAAAACGGAAATACTTCAGCTAGTATTGAAGACGGCGATATTGTGGCTTTCAGAGATTATACATCAGCGGGAAATGCTTATTATCTTCAGGTGTATAATAAAAGTGGAACAGACTGGCTTTACCTGAATGGTACTTCTGCAGGAAATTCAGAGCAATTTGAAGTTAAGTTCAATAACACTACTCCGGTTAGCTGGTAAGGCACTCGAAACAGTGTGAGAAATAAGAAATCAGCCAGCAATCTCCAGAGGTTGCTGGTTTTATTATAGGGTAGTTTATTCTCTTATAAATACAAGGTAAGCACTAGCTCGTTCTTTTGTAATTTTATGATTCACTGCTCTTAGTAATGAATTTTGCATAACCATCTTTTTATCATTAAATGTGCGTACGTAATAAGATGTATTCAGAGAATCAAGAGTTATAAATTTATATGTTCCGATAGTCATATGTGTCCAGGCTATACTTTGGTCTTTAGCATTGAAAATGCCAAGTTCATTAATAACAATATTTTCATTGATGCTGATTCTCTTTTCTGTATTCTTTGTGTCATTCATAAAATGGATATGTGAAAATTTCCATTTACCAAAGACTTTTTGCTGATTTTCCTTTCCTAGCCTCCTTCCTGTATGGAAGCCTACATATTGTATTTTTTTAATTTTTGAGGTATTCGTTGTTATTTCTTTTCTTTTACATTGAATTATTAATATCAGTAACAGAAATGAGGATATAATCCTGGTTTTGTTGCTGTGTTGCATTAACAATGATATTTTCATTGGAGGTTATTATTTTTTATTGGTGATTAAAATGAGTAGTCTAGTTGGAGTTACTTATATTTTCAGGAATATTCCCCAATTATTCAAGGAAATTCCAGGTGTTTGATTTTAATGATCCATTAAACCACTTTTTTTATATTCTTTTATAGATTCTACAGTATAATCTCCATTTCCCGCCTCACAGCAACAGCATAAACAAATGATATATTCTGGCATAGTATGTTTCCAAAATCTACAAGAATAATTATTGAAACCATAAACTTTACAGATATAATCTTTCATAATTGTTTTACTAATACAACTTTGTATTATTTTTTTGTCTTTTATTGTCGTAGTAAATTTACTTGATTAGTGGAAAGTATTATAAAATTTTATTTAAAATATTGTCGTTCTATCTAATAGACTTACGTTGAGTAATAAATAGTTGTATTTAAACTTAGATTAAGTTTATAATTCAAGTATGAATATATATATTATCAATAATAGAAATTAATATTTCGTTAATGATACTTGGTTGCGTTAGTGGCGGTATTAATTACTTTTGCAGTAACAAAACAATTAAATAAAGAAAAACATGAAAACAGATATAGTATTCGACGTTATTATCATTGGCGGTAGTTATGCCGGATTATCATCTGCGATGAGTCTGGGGCGCTCTTTGCGAAATGTATTAATAATAGATGGCGGAAAGCCTTGCAATCGTCAGACCCCACATTCACATAACTTTCTGACGCATGATGGTAAAACGCCTCAGGAAATATCTCAGATGGCAAAAGAGCAGGTAAAACAATATCCGACTGTACAGTTTTATGAAGGCGAAGTTGTGAAAGGAAAAAAAATAGATGCCGGATTTATCATAACGACTAATACCGGAGAAGAGTTCAGTAGCCGAAAGCTTATTCTAGCAGCAGGAATAAAAGATATAATGCCAGATATAAAAGGATTTTCCGAATCATGGGGTATTTCTGTAATCCATTGTCCTTATTGTCACGGATACGAATACCGTAATGAAAAAACAGGAATTATAGCCAACAGTGACAGGGCTGTTCACATGGCTTCTCTAATCAATAACCTGACGAAAGACCTTACAATCTTAACATCTGGTCCTGCAGATTTTGATGCGGAACAAAGAGCAAGATTGGAAAGACATAATATCCCTGTGATAGAGAAGAATATTACAGAAATTGAACATATGAACGGTCATGTTGATAATATTGTTTTTGAGGACGGAACAAAAATGAACTTTAAAGCCGTATATGCTGCTATACCATTTATACAGAATTGTGATATCGCAGAGCAGCTGGGATGTGAGTTAACTGAACAGGGGTATATTCAGGTAGACAGTATGCAAAGAACAAATGTTCCCGGAGTGTTTGCCTGTGGAGATAGTACTTCGATGATGCGCTCTGTTGCTCTTGCTGTTGGTTCAGGCAATTTAGCCGGAGCGATGTTAAATATGGAATTGGTGAGTGAGATATTTGCATAGTTACTGAAAAAAATAACCAATCTGGTTTATTGACTCACAAGAGATACAAAAGATGAGAGTATAGTTCTAGATTTGTCACTTTTATAGTGGAACATAAAGTATAAGAGATCAAAAAAAGCTGCCTGGAAAGGCAGCTTTGTAATATGTTTTCTGATCAATTGAATATGCGGCAGCAAAATTACTTGTACTTCTCTGGTATGCTTTTTAATTGTTCAGAAAAATCCCAGTTACCAGGCTTTAGTGATAGATTAAACCACTGTTCTTTTTTCTCAAACCAGATTGCTCTATGTTCTTTTGCTGATCTTATAGTATAATCTTCATTTCCGGCTTCACAGCCACAGCATGGACAAATTATATAAGAAGGTAAATCATTCTCCCAATATTTGTCAGGGTAATTATTAAAACCACAGATTCTGCAGATATAATCTTTCATAAATTTTAGTTTCTTTAATAAGCATCAGATTTACCATTATAGTCCTTCATTTTTTTTACTAGATTTTCATACGAAACAATTTTTTCTGTTTCGATTATTTCACCTGTATCACAGTCTTCCAAAATGAGATCGTATTGATTAATGTTATTATAATTAAAAGTAGAAATGTAAAATAAAACATTCTCAAATTTAAGCCCTATAGCAGTAATATCTGCGTCCCAAAAATCAACAATAGTATAATTGATGCTATTTTCATTTCTCAATTTTTTTATCAGTGTATTTACTGCTGAATTTTTATTTTCCATTTTTTAATAAAAAATATAGTTATTATTTAGTGTTTGTCGATATGATTATGTATTATCTGATTATAATATACCCATTGTTCATCATTAAAAGACAGCATATCGTTTAAGTTATTTATATGTTCCTCAATAGTTGAAAATATGCCGAAATTTTTATTAAAAGAATCCTTAAATCGTTTTTTCATTTTCAGTGTAGTAAAACCGCAAATAGCAATTTCTAAATCACGGGAGCAGGCAATTGCCCAATCGTTAGAATCAGAAAACCAAACAACATCATTTGATACAACACCCGCATAATTTCCAGTATTTTCTCCTGGATCTTCATAAAGATTATCATAAAGATCTTCGTATGTCTGATTTGTATTTATATCAAATGTACTGTACTTTCCGAATCGTTTATAATAATACTCTTCCTGTGAAGGGGATAAGGTATAAAAGTATATAACAGATTCATTGATATCTTTTAAAAAATGCTTTATTCCATCAAAAAATATTTCTTCATATATATAATCAAAGTCAAAAGCCATAAAGTATTTAAAATCTTCCCTGAAAATGTTATCCTCAATTTTATTTTCAGGAAAAAATAGCTCGGATACTCTTTTTTTGTACATGCTAAATTTTTTGCTATCTGTTAACAGCGCCATTGATAATTGTTTTTTATTAGTTTAGTAATATATTTTTTGGAAGAATATATTTGTATTAGAAAAAAGTACTATTCTGTTTTAAAATACATTTGATAAACTTTATTTTCTATTAAGGGATCAGATAAATCCCAGTACCACCATTTATTTATATTGTTTTTCTCGGAATCAAATCTTCTTCTATATGCTATTTTGAAAAGCTCTAAAAGTAATCTAAAACTTTTTAGTTTTTCATTATCAGGAAGTTTAGATATTCTTGTTAAATTGTTGAGATCTATACCTTTTTTTAAAAGAACACAAGGTGTATAGGTTGGTCTCAGGCAGCTGCTTTCTATAGCTTCTTCAATATCCTGATGTTGAGGTTTTGATTGGCTAATAAGAAATAATAAATAGTCAAAAAAAGCTTTTTGCTCATCTTTATTAGCCTCCAGAAAATTACTGACTAATGCCTCAGGTAATATAATACCCTGACCATATTTGTTAAATAGTATTTCATATTCTAATATCATTTTTTCTGTTTTGTATGACACATAAATATGATTTAAATATAGATCTTTTAATCAAAAAAAGCTGCCTGGGAAGGCAGCTTTGTAATATGTTTGATACAGATTATCTTATAAACCGGTTCTGAAAAACGTATTATTACTTTCGATTATCGAATTATCAGAATTCCTTTTAAACTTAAAATAAAGCTTTCTGGACGGTGTTCTCTGCCATAAATTATTGCGGTAATTCTGACTGCCAGGAGGATTAAAAGTATCGGTTACATCATAATTTATAATCTCAAAAATATATTCCGAAGAGGTACTTTTAATAACATTAACCATAGATTTATTCCCGTTTACAAAACCATAGCTAAATCGTGAGCCTCCTGTAGTAAGTATAAAATCATGCTCGAAAAACTGATATTTAACACCATCATTAGCACTCCATTCTCCTTTTATCCATTCAGGCGGATTGAAAGAATCCGGGGTATCTCTGTTCTCGCAGCTGCTTAGGGAAAGTATAATTAATGATAATAATAGAAATAGTTTTGTGAATTTTGTGTTTATATATATAAAAGCTGTGTTCATATAGTGTGATATTTTATTGTGTATTATTAGCTGTAGTTCCGATTATTTAGAAAGCAGTGTTTTAGAATATTCCAGTTCCGGATCCTTTTGTTCCTTCATGGCATTCAGAAAATAGTCTGTTTTCAATGTGTGGTCAGGAATTACGCCTGTACATTTGGTAATATTATCACCCTCACTGCTGTTAAAGAAAATCTCAGTTCTCGGAATCGAAAGTGTACTTTTGGTATTAGGCAGTTTATAAGTGAGAAACCACGCAGCAGTTGTAAAGTTGCTGCAAGATCCCGTTTCTTTTCCTACTACATTTCCTCTTTTTTCACTTTTAAAAAGAGATGCGAAATAAGTTGCAGCCGAAAACGTACGGTTATTAATCATCAAAATTACTTTTCCATCAAAGAATAAACCATCACGCGGATAACTTTTAATATAAGTATCGTCTAATCTCGTATTCCCGAAATAATAATCACCTTTATCGGACTTGTCAAATCTTTGGTGCATAAAGTTATTCTCATTACGGATATCACTATCAGAGAAATATCGATCCGTCTGAGGATCTACCAGATAATCCTTGTAATTGATATCCACTACTTTTGTCCCGTATTTATAGGAATTGTTGAAAAGCTTATCTTTAGAAAGGAAAGAATATAGTAACGGAACATTGCTGATAGAACCACCCGAATTATCACGAATGTCAAGTATCAGATTTTTAGTCTTCAGGTTTTTCATATCCTGAAAATACTTCTTCAGCCTTTCGTAGAAGTAGCTTTCATTGAACGAAAATGACTTTACGGCCAAATAATAAGTATCCGGATTTAATTGATAGCCATAGATACCACTTCCGGAAGTTACATCTATAGGCAGTATCGCATGTCTGGATTCATAGTTGAATTCAGGGTAGCTAATCCCTTTCAGCTCAATAGTCTTTTGTTCGCCGGAAGGTGTTTCGTATTTTATCTGATAAGTCTTTGCATTAGTATAAGAAATAACGGATGACATATCCAGATCTTCAACTTTTATGCTGCCATCTGCCTGTCTTGAAGCTTTGCTAAAGAGATCACCGATTTTTTTATTATTGACTTCCAGTATGCGGCTTCCGGCTTCTACACCGTATTTGTTATTGCTGTTGATATACGTATTGCCGTTTTGAACATAGGTTGCCAAAGGAAAAAAGGAAGTTTTGCTTACATAATCCTCCATATAATTAGATTCCATGCCCATTGAGCTGTGTCCATCACCCAGTACTTTAGTCGGGGTATTCATATAAAAGCCAATATAGGTAGGATTTTTCTCTATTTCTTTGCGTAGAGAATCCAGCTTTTTGCCCAATACCTCTTTACTGTGAAAGCGATAAGGATTAGGGTGCTGCTGTTTAATAATATCTACAGCGATGTCAAAATCTTTGAGATAAGCGTCTTTGCTTATTTCCGAAATAGAATACTGTGAAAAGCCTACTATACTGATCAACAACATAGGTAAAATAAGTACTTTCTTCGTCATAAATTATATTTAGTATTAATATTATATCTCAAAAAAATAAAATCGATTTCCTGATGTCAAAGACATTAACGGATCGTTTTAGGGCGATAACAGAATGAGTTTTGGTTGTGTTTTTTACCAGAATCCCGTGAGAATCGGGGCAAATCTATAAAAATTATAGGCGGTTTCAGAATGACTTTTTTCATATTAACAAAAAATTATGAACAGGTGTTTTAATATTTAATACTGTATTACAGTATGTTATAGGGCCTGTTTAAATTTTTACATTAATAAATTTTAACACTAATTAGATTAAATAAAAATAAACAAGCGGTTTCCTTTACGGATAGAGGACTAAGGTTTAATTTTGTTATTTATAATAATTATAAATAATGAAGTCATATCAGCGTATTTTTATCTTTCTTATCGTGGTGATGTCGATTTCCCTTATCAGAGCACAAGATTCAGGTTTTTGGATTCAGGGAGTCGTACAGGATCATACCCAGCAGGGACTAAACGGAGTAAATATTTTTGTTGAAAACACAAAAATTAAAACACAAACCGATCAAAATGGAAATTTCAGGATTGCTTACAGGAAGGGTGAGGCAACATTGGTATTTAGCCTTGATGGTTATAAAAAGTACAGAAAGAAAGTTAGCTTCAGTAGTGAGGCTCCCGTTGTAACAATTCAGCTGGCCGATGATCAATCAGTTGTAAAGGAAGTTACAGTACATGGTAAAGGAAAAGTAAAAGCACTGCAGGACGGTGCTTTCACTGTTAATGCTATAGATATTGCTAAGCTTGCCAATACTACAGCCGACCTTAATCAGGTTTTGAACAGGACAACTGGGATTAAAGTTCGCCAACAAGGCGGAGTAGGTTCCGATTACAATTTCTCTATCAACGGTATGTCCGGTAAGGCGGTGAAATTCTTTATAGACGGAGTTCCTTTGGAAATGTTGGGCAAAGGTGTAGACCTGAGCACACTGCCTGTGAATATGGCCGACCGTGTGGAGATTTATAAAGGTGTGGTTCCGGTTCATCTGAGTACCGATGCTATGGGGGGAGCTGTAAATATTATAAGTCCTTCTGCCAGTAAAAACTATCTGGATGCCGGGATCAGTGTCGGATCTTTTAATACGCAGCGTATCAACCTGAATGGACAGATCAAAGATGATAAAACCGGGATTATCCTGCGGATCAATAGTTTTTATAACCATTCCGATAACAACTATATCATGAAGGATATGAAGATATGGAATGCCGGAAAAAATGAATATGAATTAAGAAATGTAAAACGTTTCAACGACCGTTATCAGTCTGTTTTTGGGATGGCAGAAGCCGGAGTAGAAAATAAAAAATGGGCGGACTATTTTTTTGTAGGAATGTCACAGTCTGTTTTCGACAAACAGGTACAGACAGGATCCAATCAGGAAGTTGTTTATGGTGGCGTGAAGCAGAATGGACAGGCTCACAATTATTTTATGAAATATAAAAAAGCCAATCTTTTTAACGACCGGTTAGATCTTAATGTTTACGCAGGCTTTTCCAAAAGTGTCCAGAAAGCTACAGACACTCTTATGCGTAAATACAGTTGGGACGGTACATTTGAACCTTCAGCTTCAAGTGAGAAAGGAGGCAAAAGTATCATGATGCAGTACGAAGACCGTGTTTACTCACAGTTGGGCGCTACTTACAGGTTGGCTGATCATCATAAGCTTATTTTTAATTACGTTCTCGATTATATTAAGAATACTACATTTAATTCTCTCGACGAAAAGAAAGAAGATGTCCCTCCGGCTAAGATGACAAAGCAGATTTTCTCGATGGCCTATCAGCAGGATTTCTTCAACAAGCATTGGACGAATGTTTTTTTTGGTAAATATTACCGTGTAGGACTTCAGAAAATGGTTTTTGATCAGGCAACCAGAACCGATAATCCTGTGAAAGACAATTTCAGCAGCTGGGGCTATGGTTTTGCAACAACTGTAAAAATTGTAAAAGGGCTGGGCGCAAAAGGATCTTTTGAACGTTCTTATCGTCTGGTAGAGCCACAAGAAATTTTCGGAGATGGTGTTGCTGTAACCAGCAATATGAACCTGAAGCCTGAAACCAGCAATAACGTGAATGTTGGTCTGTATTACAGCCATCATTGGGGGGCACATGCTTTCAGAGCAGAAGGAGCTGGATATAT
The DNA here is from genome assembly GCF_001675285.1 of Elizabethkingia miricola. Taxonomy (GTDB): domain Bacteria; phylum Bacteroidota; class Bacteroidia; order Flavobacteriales; family Weeksellaceae; genus Elizabethkingia; species Elizabethkingia miricola. The sequence goes on along the minus strand of NZ_LSGQ01000006.1, from coordinate 29,130 downwards.
ACGCGATACAAAAGACTTTATTTATACAGTTCCTAATCTTTACAACAGTACCTTCAAATACGAAAACCTTTCCAATATTTTTACCAAAGGGCTGGAAGGTGAATTAAGCTACCAATACAAAAGGTTGCTGAATGTATTGATGAATATTAGCTATAACAAAGCTTATGATAATACAAAGTTTGCCAATAACAATGAAGAAGTAATCTCAGCAACCTACAAAAAAGACGTGCCAAATCAGCCCTGGTTATTTGGTAATGTCAATGTAAGTTTGGGCAAAGACGACTGGTTACAGAAAGACAGCAGGGTAGAGCTTTATTACGGATTACAGATGACTGAATGGTTCTACAAGAACTGGCAGTCCTATGGTAATCCGCGCAATATTCCGGTTATTCCGCGACAAACGCTTCATAATATAGGCATCAGTTATTCCATGAAAAATGGAAGATATAACCTGGCATTCGATGTTACCAATCTTGGTGATGCACTGGCCTATGACAATTTTAAGCTTCAGAAACAGGGACGTGCTTTCTATGTAAAATTCAGATACCTACTTAAGTAAATAAACATGATACAATATTTCAGAAACAGCATATTTTTAATACTTGCATCTTTAATCATAATCAGCTGCGAACGTGAACCCGGTTCTGGAAGTACAGGAAGTGGTGAAAAAGACTATAAATATTTTCTGCTTTCAGCTTTGGGAAGCTGGCCAAATACCGTGCATTATATGACGGCTACCAATGATGTTACAAAAGGCGAAATGGATATTACCAAGGAGGGGGACGAAATCAATTCCAAAGGAACCTATTCTTATATTGTGAAGAATGGGTTTATATACAATTACAAAACCGATCAGGGCGTATTTAAAAAGTTTAAATACACTCAGGACAGGCTTACCACTATAAAAGAAGTTCCATATACCTATATCAGTGATATTTCCGGTTATACCTGGATCGATGCAGATACTTTATTATTGACTGGTGAAACAGGCGATGGCCAGCATATACGTTACACTATTTTTAGAACATCCGACCTTAGTATTATACGTCAGGGAGAAATTGAAGGATTTCAGCCATTCCCGAATGGATACAATTTCTTTACATTGGGTGCTGTTACCTATATAGACGGACAAATCTATTTGCAGTATAGCTTCCGTGATGGTAAATGGTTAACCCCACAATATTATAACTTTGCAGTAATAGACTACAAAACCTTTAAAGTAAAGAATTCTATAAGTGATAACCGTAGTGTTGGGGTATCTAATGGATCTCCGTATTTCAAAACCTCATTTACAAAAGATAATGAAGCTTTTTATTATACCTGTTTTCCGCGTACGGGAGCCGGAACAGGCAAAATCTCTCTTCTAAGAGCACTTAAAGGTGCAACTGCACCAGATGCAGGCTATGAGATTAATCTTACGGAACTTGTTGGTGGGAAATCTTTGGAAACTGCGATAGATTATATTGGTAATAACAAAATAGTAATTCTTTACCGTGATCCGGCATTGGGTAATAGCTACAATGGCCGCTATGCTATTGTAGATATTGAGACCAGACAATTGATTCGTGTATTGGATGAATTACCGGGTGATGAACCTTATGAACAAGGATTTTTTGTTCAGGATAAAAAGTTGTATATCGCTGTAAATGCCAGCAAAGGTGGTAATTATGTATGGATTTATGATCCGCAGACAGACAAGATTACCAAAGGTATGAAGCTTCCGGATCGTATCTCCGGATTTGCCCGGTTCGATAAGTTCTATGACTAATCGAATATAGAAGTTTATAAAAACGAATATAGAATATAATCTATATAATTAGAATTTTATCTCATTTTTAAAAACTGTTCTCAATAATTTTGAGAGCAGTTTTTTATTTCTACGAGAACAGTAAACTCTTCGATAATTCGTTATCATACCCATTACTAGCTAAGCTCAGAGTGACAAGTATGGTTTGGTTAATCATTGAATTAAAAATGACCGGAAGAATTCTTCCGGTCATTTACAGCTGTCAGATAGCTTTTTATGATTTGGTATTTTAAAGCTTGTAATTGAAGGATAATGTTACCACACGGCTGTCCAGATTGTATTTCTGTCGGATAACAGAACTGAAATTATCTCCTGTTACACGGTAATTGTTGGTTTTTAGTAAATCTGTTACCGCCAGTTTTAACGTCGCTTTATCCTTTAGCAGTGTTTTGGAGACACCCAGTGTCAGATCGAAGTAGGCATCCCGGATATATAAACCTATATTCGATTTCGAAAAATACTGAGCATTAGCTTCAGCCTTTAAGCCTTTAACAATTGTAAAGCTGTTTTGTGCATTCAATGTAAAAGCCAGCTGAGAACTATTGATCGTTGTGTTCTGATAATTACCTTTATACTCATTGTTGAATACATTCAGCATGGAGGTAAGCGACCACCAGTTATAAAGCTTTGTTGTAGCCGTTATATTTGTGCCATATACATAGGATTTGTTGAGATTTTCCTGTGTTTTTACCAGGATTCCTGTGTCTTGCTGGTAGTTATACACTTCCGTCATTACATCGTTTGTTACACTAAAGTATGCCGATGCTATAATGTATTTACCCCAGGTATAACCTAGCTCTGTGGCATGTGTAAACTCCGGGTTCAGGTTTGGATTTCCCTGCCAGTAATTGAAAGGGTCATCGTAAAACCGGAATGGATTCAGATCAAAATGGCTAGGCCTGTTGATTCTTTTACTATAAGAAGCATAAAACTCGTGTTTATCATTAAGCTGATATCTTACCGATGCACTAGGGAAAAGATTTGTGTAATCCCTCTTGCGGCGTTCCTGCGATGTTTTCTGGTTGATATCCGTATGGGTTGTTTCCATTCTTAGTCCTGCCTGAAATGTCCATTTCGTCAAACTTACTTTATAATCAGCATAAAGCGCATGGATTTGTTCCTTATAAGCATATTCATTGCTTGCTTTATCATCATTTATCCAGTCCTGTCCCTGTTGTATAAAATACTGAGACGGATTATTGTTAGATTTAATGGTAGATTTCAGTCCGGTTTCCAGATTGTGGATTTCACTGAATGGAAGACTGAAGTCTGCTTTTGCATTAAAGACTTTTAGCCGTGAAGCGATATTCCCCATTCTGTTGCTGAATGGCTCTGTTCCCTGGTTGACCAGTACATCCGAAATCTGATTTTGCCGGGAAGTAAAGCGCGAGGTTTCGTATTCCAAATCTACATCTACTTTGTAATTTTTATCGTTGAAGATGTGTGTACCTTTTAGGTTGTAAGTATAATCATACCAGTTTTCTTTGCTTTTATTATTAGAGAGTATGTGGGCAAACAGATTGTCCACAGGCTGAAATATTCTGTTTTCACCTCTGGAAAAGTCTTCATACCTTCCTATTTTAGCATCGAATAAGGCGCCGATAGTCGTCTTATCGCTAAAGGCATAATCCATACCGAACTTAAAGTTGTTAGAGGTTAAAGGTTCGTTGGTTACTGAACTCTGGTTCGTTTTTCTGGTAACTGTCTGTGGATTTTTTTCATCAAAAAATACCTGATTAAAATGCTTCCGTTCTTCTTCCCCGCGGAAAGTATAACTGTAATCCCCATGCAGGGATAGCTTTTTGTGAGTATAATTCAGACTTAATCCTGTATTGATTCTGTTTTTACGGCCTCTGCCGCCGTTCAGATAATAGTTGCCACTAAGTCCCTCCAGCGAGCTTTTTTTCATGACGATGTTAATGATGCCTGCATTTCCGGTAGCATCATATTTGGACGATGGGTTGGCAATAATCTCTATATTCTTTACCAGTGTGGAGTTAGTGGAGCGCAGAAGATTGGCAAGTTCTTTTGTTGACAAAGAGCTAAGTTTACCATTTATCATTACACTTACCTCCTTTTTGCCCCTTAAGGAAAGTTCACCTTCCTGCGAAACTACTACACCAGGTGTTTTTCCTAATAGTTCCAATACCGTAGTTCCGTCGGATAATACACTGTTTTCTACATTAAAAATCATTTTATCAGCTTTCTGCTGAAAAATAGCTTTGCTGCTACCTTTAACTACGACACCGCTAATTTCTGCTGTCTTCTCCGTTTGCAGCGAATCGTTTTGGCTTTCTGTCTGCCCATAGGTATTCAGGCTTGCCATTAAAGGTAACCATATATAGTGCTTCTTCATAATAGTGAATTTAGGTTGTTGGTTTCTTTTTATTTCTCCGACCCCACCAGATTATAAATCCTGTTATTGGTAGTGAGGCACAGAAAAGACTCATGATAAATGCGAGAATTTTTCCGGGAAAACCGAAGAAAGCACCGACGTGCAGATCATAAGTAGCATCGGTAGCTCTCTGAGCCATTAACTTATCCTTGTGTGGACGGTTGAACAGAAGTTTTCCTGAATGTTCATCAAAAATCATCAGAGAGGATTCTCCGTAAGTGAATTCTTTTTCCTTGATGCGGACACTCAGATTATCGTGCTTGTGATCTGCTTCCGCGTGATCTTCCAGGTCGAGTCCAAACGAGTAGGCTTTTGGATAATGAGTTTTGACCTGCTCTATAATACGGTCTATAGTCGTTATTGTCTCTACAGATTCCGGTGCAGTTGTTTTGTACTGACTGTAATCGGGTGTAGCCGAGGAAAAACCATTCAGTAAGACATATAACCACACCTGGGTAACCCTGAAGGAATACATAATACCGGTAATAGCTACAATAACAGCGAGAAAAGACGCATAGAAACCAAGAATATTGTGTACGTCGTAGTTCTTGCGTCGCCAGCCTTTTACTTTCTCCCAGCGGAACCAAAGGCGTTGTTTGCGCATTTTTTTATTCTTTGGCCACCACAAGATAATCCCTGTAACCAGCATTATCACAAATATAATTGTAGAAGTACCTACAATAGTACCACCGATTTTATTGCTCAACAGCAAGGAACGATGTAATTCCATGCAGAAATAGAAAGGATTCTTCTTTATATCATATACTGCCAGTACCTTGCCGGTATATTGGTTTACATAAACGTTTTTATAAATAAGAATGTTGTTGAAGTAATTCCAGCCATCGGGGTTCCCTTTAATCAAACCAAATTCATAGGAACGGGCAGGGTCTATAGGAATGGTAACCTCTTCTGCTTTTACGATTTCGTTTTTCAGTTGAGAGTTAACGATATTCTTTAAGTCGTGTATTGGGATTGGTTTCTTGTGCTGAATATCTTTCTCTCCATGAAAGATGTGTTGCTTTCGCATTACAGCAGTAATGTCTTCATTAAAAACGAAAAATGCTCCGGAAAGAGAAACTACGAGTACTATAATGCCAGTAATGAGGCCGAGCCACAGATGGACTTTCAGAACATATTTCTTAAATGTACCCTTAGACTTCTTTTTATCTGTCTGTTGCATTCTTTATTACTATTTAGTCTTATTAAAAATAAATAAACTACAAATATAGCTTTATTTGTAATAATTCTAAACAGTGTGAGAACTTTATTTCACCCGAAAAACCTGATTTTTATTAGGCTTATAGGGAGGAAGGAAAATTGTCTGATAATATTTATTTAATAAAAAAGGATGCTAGAGCATCCTTTTCTTAATTATCTTCTGGGCATTGAGGTAAATACTCCATTTCAGTTGTTTTTTGACATGTACCAAAACAACATACATAATTTCCCGTACGACAGTCTCTACGGCTATGGCAAGTTTCTCCTTCACCACTTCCTTTAATAGCCTTTAGATCTTTTTTCGATAACTTTTTCATAATAAATTATTTATTTGGATAAGGTATAAATATAATGTTTGCTCACTTTATAATGATTTAATCATTTGGACATATAGGTAAGTATTCCAATTCTGTGGTTTTATAACATCCACCAAAGCAGCATACATAATTACCGGGTCTACAATCATAAGATGTATTACATGATTTCCAATCATCACTTCCTTTAATGTCTTTCAGATTTTTTTTTGATAACTTTTTCATAATAAATTATTTATTTGGTTAAGGTGTAAATATAATGTTTATTCACTTAAAAGTGACTTAATTGTAAAGATATTTATGATTTTAATAAACAGAGAAGTTTGATGTAGAAGGTAAAAATAAAAACAGCTGATAAAAATATCAGCTGCTCTTTTTAATTACTTCATTCTGCAACCTGCTGCATAACATGGTTCGGTATCCAAAGGACTGCATTGCATTTCCCAAAGCTCTATTTGCCTTGGTTTTGTACAAAATGGAAGAGCTTCATTAGGACCGATACCACCTACAACAGATTTAAGTTCGTTTCTGGAAATCTTCTTTAAATTTTTCATAATACTATATTTATTTGGTGTAGAGCAAATATAATACATTTATTCACTTTAAAGTGACTTATTGTGAAGAAATTTAAATATAAATGAATAGAAAATTGAAAGTTTTTAGCATTTAATTTTATCCAGATCATCAACAGCCTTTTGCATATCGTCGATGCTTGTATAGTTATCAAAGCATAAACCATAACTAACTCCGCAAGAAGCAGTATGATTATACCACATACTGCATGCTGCACTACCTTTTACATTTTTAAGATCATGTCTTGAAAGTTGTCGTAATTTTTTCATAATAAAATTTTTTTGATTCAACTTTCAAATTATAGATATATTTATCAATCTGCAAATAAATAGAGTATTACTTTTTCCTAAAGAATAACTTATTCATCATTAGTAATTCCTGAAAGCCGGAGATTATAAACAGATTGATTTATAGAAATTTTATACTTCATTTATAAATCAATTATATAAAAAGGCTTTGCTGATAAAAGCAAAGCCCCCTAAAATTTATCTTAGTATAATGTCAAAATTTTCAGACAATGTAGCTCTGATACGTTCCTGTTTTTCATTAATTTCATCATTTAGCAAGGTTCTTTCATTAGACCTGTACATAATGCGATAAGCTAAAGATGTTTTGTTTTCTTTACAAAATTTGTCCAGCAGGTCAATGCTTTCTACAAGATCATTACCTTCTTCTCGTATAACTTCACAGAGATTATTATATTCATTCCAGTTGCCTTCTTTATTCTCAGTATATTCGTTTACCCAGAATGATATGTCTTTATACACAGGTGGATATTTTGAATATTGCTGAAATTCGGTCAATCCATTTTCGAATTGTGAAATGAAACGTAAATCGTCTGTCCATAAATACCGTATATCGGGGATATTACAATAAGAAAGCAGCAAACGATCCAGACCTAATCCAAAAGCCCAGCCGGTACCTTCTATATTGCAGTTTTTTAGAATTTGAGGATGTATTACACCTGCTCCCAATACTTCCATCCATTCTTTATTTTGTAATACTTCTATTTGTAATGAAGGTTCTGTAAAAGGAAAATAATCATCTAAAAATCTATATTCTTTTCCGGGATATAAATACTGAATCAATCCTTCCAGTGTTTTCTTTAAATCATCCAGAGCATCAGCTCCGGCTGGTAAAATTTTTACACCTTCCATCTGATGGAAAACCGGATAATGAGTTTTGTCAATAGTGTCTTTGCGGTATACATCGCCCGAAGCAATGAATCTTTTATGGCCAGCCTTAAGCAGCATATTCTGATGTGCAGAAGTTTGTGTTCTAAGGACATGATCATTATCTGCATAATATGTATCATTTGCAGATCGGGCAGGATGATCCATCGGAATCAGTAAATCATCAAAGTTGTCTTTAATACTTACAATTTCATTTAAATCATCAAATACTGAAAAATCATTGAAGTATAATTGTATCTTTTCTTTTGACTGGCATACAGGGTGTAGTTTATTGTTATGCAGTTTTTTACTGCGCTTTTCATTTATTAGATTTGATATATTGTTCATAATTAAATAATTACTTTCTGCGACATTTGTATGTCGTAGATTTTTGATTTAAAATAAGGTGAGAATTTAATATGGTATATCTGTACGCAACAGACGTAGTTAATTATCTTGGCCCTTGGAGGCCAAAAAAGAAGAATGAAAATAATATGTTACGTCTGATGTTCATTATCTATAACAAATCTACAAAATATTATTAGAATAAAGACGATTAAAGATTATTAGATTGGTGGCTTACACTTTGGTTCTGATTACTTTTCTGTTAATAAAATAAGCCACTATAAGATTCGGAACCCAGCTTAGCCATGCTACAACGAGATAAGAATGCGCCGGATCCTTTGTTAGAATGGTTAATAGAGGAAGCCAGAGTCTAAGTGTAACGGCAGCAAAAGTACAGGCGTAGCTATAGATCATCAGTTGCTGGTGTTGTTTAATATTTCCTTTTCTGATCTGTGATAAAGCCATAACTGTTGTATTAAACCAAATGAGTCCCAGTAATATAAATCCGGTTGAAGATATGATGCCGCCATTAGCATAGAATCCCATATAAATTCCTGCAACAGAGCTTATGATAACCGATATTACATATAGTTTTCCGATATTTCTGTGTAGTTTTATATGTTTATTCCTGAACTTTTTACCAAACTGCCGCCACCCTATAAAAAGTGATAATCCACCAAAGATAATATGAGTATAAAATGCCAGTTTCCAAATCACATTATGAAGAACTTCTGATGATTTAGATCCCAAAAAAGTATACTTGTGATCAACAAAAGCATACATAAATGGATAAATTCCAATAAGGAGAGCAAAAATACAGATGATGGCAAATAAAAATTTCCTCATAACATATCGTTGAATTATTATGAAAACGGAATTTTAAGGATATATATATTTAAATCTCACATTGAAATATTAAACTTAAAATCAGAGCTTTAATTTATTCATTTTTTCCGGTTATGAGTTGAAAAGTTTTGTATTTTTAGTCCTTCTCTGTAATTGTATAAATATCATTATAATCCATAAAATGAATAGTAATAACGAAAGAGTATACAAAATGTCCTTTGCCGGTGTATATCCGCATTACATTCAGAAGGCTGAAAAGAAAGGGAGGACAAAAGCTGAGGTAGATGAGATTATCTTCTGGCTTACAGGTTACAATGAAAAAAGCTTACAACAGCACATAGACCAAAAAGCAAACTTCGAGGATTTCTTCAATCAGGCTCCAAAAATCAATCCGAATGTTTCAAAGATTACCGGAGTTATCTGTGGATACAGGGTAGAAGAAATAGAAGATCCGATTATACAGAAAGTTCGTTATCTGGATAAATTGATAGATGAACTGGCGAAAGGCAAGAGTATGGAGAAGATATTGAGAGAATAACTAGATAAAAATTGTATAAAACATTGAAATATAAAGACTGTGAAAATTTTCTATAAATGAAGAAAATTATATTTAAATTCTGGCTGGTTAATCTTCTGATCAGTATTCTGCTATTTTTCCTTTACAAAATTGTGATGATGGAAACAAAACAGACAGATACAACTTTCCTGGGGAATATTCTGTACATAATTGATATTTTGCTAAACTTAGGTTTTTCCTTGATCTATCTGGCTGTAATGGTTTTAGGTTCTTTATCTTTTTTTCTAAATCTAATAGAGAAAATCAGAAATAATTCTTTCTTGTCTTTTTTAGCATTTTCAGGAATACCGTTAATCTGTGTTATTTATTTAGGTACTAATGTTTTAATAGAGATATATCAATATAACTACAGCTTTATAATACGCCCATTAGTTTTTTTAATAGTTTATTTACTATGTACAGGGGTAGAATTTTTAATATTCAGAAAAAAAATAAAAAACTTAGAATCCTCACATTCAATAAAAATATAAGATATTTGGAAGTAAAGTAAGAACAATCAGCAAATAATACCTAAACAGATATAACAAACATGAAAAAAATGACAACCGGAGTTGCGATTGCAGCAATGTCTTTATTTATACTTTCCTGCAACAAGAAGAAAGCAGAGGATAGCAATGCAACACAGGATAGTATAAAAACAGAAGAAAAAAATACTTCACAAGCAACGTCTTCGACATTTAATATTGATGCCGTTCCTGTATCGGATAAAAATATTGGCGAATTTCCATTTTTCAATATGCCCGAAGGACTTGTTTCACAGAATAAACCTATAGAAAAGAAATATGATAAAGTATTTTTCCCGATAGGTGGTGTAATGACTCCGTTTGAAGGAAAAGTCTGGAAAGCAAATGTTGTTGTTAAAGAGGGAAGCGGTGAGCAATGGGCGCTGCCATATTTCGAGAAAAGCTTTGACGAAGCTATTACAGCAGTAGGTGGTGTTAAAATATTTGATGGCCAAATTACCAACGAAGAGTACGAAAAGTATAGCAAACAGGCAACAAACCTTGGTGAAGACGGAGATGTAGGATATGCCGGCGAAAATATTAAAGTCTATGTGATCAGACGTAAAGATCAGGGCAATATCTTTATTCAGCTAACAGGCAACAGTGCCAGCGGAAAAATTAATATTCTACAGGAAGAAGGTTTTAAACAAACTATTACTTTGGTAAAATCTGATGAGATAAAGAAGCAGCTTGATGAAAAAGGAAAAGCAGTACTTCATATTAATTTTGATACCGATAAGGCTACTCTGAAACCTGACGGATCCGATGCGGTAAAAGAAATTGTAAAAGTTCTGAACACAGATAAGACATTAAAAATTGCCATTAATGGTTATACGGATAACTCTGGTAATGCTGACCACAATCTGAAACTTTCAGATGCAAGAGCTCAATCTGTGAGAGGGGAAATTACCAAGGCAGGTATTGCTGAGGATCGTTTATCAGCAAAAGGTTTTGGACAGCAAAGCCCAATAGCAGACAATAATACTGAGGAAGGAAAAGCCCAGAACAGAAGGGTGGAACTTATAAAGAAATAGAAAGAATACTATTCAGCCTAAAGCTGAATTTTTAAAACAACAAACCATGTAATTAAAGAATTACATGGTTTGTTGTTAGATAATTAGTATAAAACCCCAACTATCATAAATCAGCTTACATGTATAGACAAAGCGCTGCTTTTTAATACTTTTGTATTATACTGCTCAATAATCAAATAATCTATGATAGAAGCACTCCATCTCAATATATCACGAAATATAGCAAGCTCTGAGGCAGATATAGCTAAGTTCTGTAATCTTTTTACTTCAAAATCGATTAAAAAGAAGGAGTTCTTATTGCGGGGAGGTGAAGTATGTAAGTTTGAAGCCTTTGTAACAAAAGGTCTTTTTAAAATATACCATATTGATATTAAAGGAGCTGAGCAGATTTTATATTTCGGAATGGAAGACTGGTGGCTTACTGATATCGACAGCTTTACCAATCAAGCACCTTCCCGGCTTTTCATAGAAGCAATTGAAGACAGCGAAGTACTGTTAATCTCGAAAACGGACAAAGATTTTGCTTATGAAAATTACCCCTGGGTAGAGAAGCTTTTCCGTATTATGACACAAAAAACACATACCACTTTGCAACGCAGGATGATAGATAACCTGAGTAAAACAGCCGATCAACGTTATCTGGATTTTATTGAAAAATACCCTTCACTTAATCAAAGACTCACAAATTTACAGATTGCGGCCTATCTTGGAATTAGTCACGAGTTTTTGAGTAAGATAAGAAGGAAGACAATGATTCGTAAATAAAATTGTAATTGGTTTTTAACCATTAATAAAACCCAGTAACGAAAGCATTTCTTTGTTACTAAGTTTCTGTTAACCGGTATTATAATATACGGTTACCTCCTTTCTTTTAGATACCTTCTGATTTTACCATTTTCATTTATTGAACTTGTTCAATGTTTTAGAGAGCACAGATGCTGAACTTTGCATTGTAAATAAAATATAAAACATCCACGGACACATAAATTATAGGCACTTTAATCTTTCTTAGCACAGTCACTTCATTATAAAGACTGTAGAATTTATAAAGATAATGGCGGTTAATTTATTGAACTAGTTCAAAGGAAGTAAGCGATTAAAAATCATAATTTTACAATAATGAAATCAGTATTTAAAACAACATTATTCACAATTTTAACATTATTCACTATGTCAGGTAAAGCACAAAATTTTAAAACAATTCAGGCAGGTAAATTTAATCTGGATGTATTCAATGCTTCAGAAAATAGCTTTGGTGTAGCATCTGTAATTGTATCAGGCAAAACAGACGCTGTATTAATAGATGCTCAATTCACATTGGCAGATGCGGAAACAGTTGCACAAAAAATTAAAACATCGGGTAAAAACCTTAAAGCGATATATATATCACATAATGATCCTGATTTTTATTTCGGTCTGGAGGTTTTCAAAAGACATTTTCCCGGAGTAACTGCTTATGCAACTCCTAAAGTAGTAGACGCAATAGCGCAGACGGCACAGAAAAAGCTGGATGTATGGGGTGGACAGCTGGGGGCAGCAGTAACCAGTAATGTAGTATTGCCACAGGTATTAAAAGGAAACAGCATTGAGCTGGAAGGTGAAAAACTGGAAATTACAGGTTTAGAAGACTTCCCGGCCAGAACATTTGTATATATTCCATCTGCAAAAGCAGTTGTTGGTGGTATCAACGTATTCGGAAACTCTTTCAATCTTTGGATGGCAGATGCGCAAACACCGGAAGCCCGTTCTAACTGGATTAAAGTACTGGATAAGATCATTGCATTAAAACCATCAATAGTAATCCCTGCACACGGAAAATTAACAGATGCAACAGATTTAACATCTGTAAAACACACCAAAGATTATATTCTTTTCTATGAAGAAGCGCTAAAAACCAATAGTACTTCAGAAGCATTAATAAAAACGATCAAAGCAAAGTATCCTGCACTTACTTTTGAAACTGCTCTTCAGATTGGTGCGAAAGTGAACACCGGCGAAATGAAATGGTAACGGAATTATATGAAATCAATAATCTACAGCCTGATAGTTATACTTCTGTTATCAGGCTGTAATTCAAAAAATAATACAGCGATGACCAATTTAGAAATTGTAAAAAGCACTTACGAAGGAAAAACTTCGGAAGAAAACGGAAGAGCATTAGCAGCTCATGTTGCAGAAAATGTACAATGGACTGAAGCAAAGGGTTTCCCGTATGCAGGAACATATACAGGTCTGGAGGAAATTACAAAAAATGTTTTCAGCCGTCTTGGAAGCGAATGGATTGATTACAAATTCACACCGGAAGATTATGTGGCCAGTGATAACAAAGTAGTGGCCTTTGGAACTTATACAGGAATAAATAAAGTCACTAACAAAGCTTTTGCGGCAAGAGTAGCACACATCTGGCATCTGGAGCATGGTAAAATTGTTAAGTTTGAACAGTTTGTAGACAGCAAGACCGTAACGGATGCAATGCAATAAATAAACTGAGTTTCCTGATAATTTGTTTTATCAGTTATAGGAACCAGAATACAATTTAAAAATACAAAATGATGAAACTAATATATATAATGGATCCACTTTGCGGATGGTGTTATGGTAACTCAGACAATCTACTGGAATTGTTTGAAAAGTATAAGAATGATATAAAATTTGAGATTCTTCCTGGTGGAATGTGGGTTGGTGAAAACGTGCGAAGACAATCGCCACAAATGGTCAGTTTCTTTCTGCGTCACGATACAGTAGTTGAAGAACACACCGGAATAGAGTTTGGTAATGCCTACAGAGAATTGTTGAAACAGGAAATAGTATTAGACAGCGAAATCCCTTCAAGAGCTATTGTAACCATACAGAATATAGCTCCTGAATTAACGGTTCCTTTTATGGTAGCAGTACAAAAAGCAAGGTATTATTTTGGAAAAGATTTGAATCTGGATGAAACTTATCTTTCTGTTGCAGAAGATTTAGGGATCGATGAGCAAACATTTCTTGATTACTTTCACTCTGATAAAGCCAGAAAGGAAACCCGAAATACCTTTCAGAAAGCTGTACAATTTGCACAATCCTTCCCTACTATGCTGGTAGAAAATAATGGTAAGTATACGGTTATCGAACAAGGTTATGCCTCTCTTTCTGATCTGGAACAGCGTATTGAAGCATTAAAGAACTAAGCACCTCACTAATAGATTTATTTCAGCATAAGACATTCGGTGTTGCTAATGCTGAAGAAACGTATAAAAGAGACCATATCCCAAAATAGGTCTCTTTTATTTTTTGATCCAGATCATAGTTTTAGCTGTCAGAGCTGTCTAATTTCGCAGCATAATTATTTGTGTATGGCAGAACTTGAAAAAATTATCTGGATTTCTATTATTCTTATTGTTATTATTTCGGTGAAAGACAGGCTGAAACTGGCATTGCCTATTTTATTGGTAGTGGTAGGATTGTTATTAAGTCTTACCCAACTGATACCATCTATAGATATGAGTCCGGAGATGATTTTTTATGTCGTACTTCCACCTATTTTATTCGATGCTGCATGGAATACCTCTATTCCGGATTTCAAAAAAGAGTTGCCAAAAATATCTTTGCTGGCAGTAGGACTGGTATTTATTACCACCACAGTTATTGCTGTTGTTGCCCATAGTATTATTCCCGGATTTACCTGGCCGCTGGCTTTTATATTAGGCGCCATTATATCGCCGCCAGATGCTGTAGCAGCAACCAGTATAACAAGGGATTTGCCGCTTCCTAAAAAACTGATAACCATACTGGAAGGAGAAAGCCTTCTGAATGATGCTTCCGCGCTAATAGCTTATAAATGTGCTGTTACGGCAGTGCTTAGCGGGGTGTTTTCTTTTTGGAATGCAGGTGTACAGTTTGTCAGCATTAGCCTCGGAGGGATTGTTATAGGGCTATTAATCGGTTTTGTATTTCTTAAGATACACCGTTTTCTGAATGGTAACAGCAATACAGAAACTTTTGCCATTGTTCTGTTACCGTTTGCCACTTATAGTCTGGCAGAACATTTGGATTCTTCGGGAGTTCTGGCTGTAGTAGCTCTTGGAATGTTTCTTTCATGGAATTCATTTTCCCTGTTTAGTTCTGTAAGCCGGATTCAGATGGGGCATTTCTGGGATGTTATTATTTTTATCCTCAACGGTTTGGTATTCCTTATCCTCGGAATGCAGCTGCCACAGATTGTTGCAGCTATACCACATTCAGAGCTTCCTGTTCTTATTCTTTATGGTTTGTTGATGTTTGGCATTTTGATTTTGATCCGGTTGTTGATAACCTTTACTTTTCCCGTGTTTTCCGGGAAGAAAAACGGCTATAAAGATGTTTTGCTGCCACGCTTTCGCAAGGAATATATTATTCTGTCCTGGTCGGGAATGCGTGGGGTAGTATCTTTGGCTGCTGCTTTGGCTTTACCCCTGTATACTAATAATGGTGCACTTATAGAACAACGGAGTACTATATTATTTGTATCATTTGTTGTTATTATTTTTACCCTGCTTATACAAGGACTTACACTACCTAAACTGATAAAGTTGATTAAACCCGCTTCGGAAGAAAAGCAGTATGAAAAGGAACTGAATATTCTGTTAATTGAAAAATCACTTTCCTGTCTACAGACCATGCATCCCCAGGATGAAATGTCACGGGATATTATTGCTAGAATGGCTGAAAAGCTAAAAAAAGAAGAATTAGAACTCTTCGGAAACAATGCTGGTAATACAGATGTTATGGCAAAGAAAGAATGGCGGGAAACCTATTTCAGAATAGAATTGGAACTCATAGATTTTCAGCGTAAGGAGCTTGTGAAATGCTATCGTAAGGGAGAATATGAGCTGGAAGAGATACGGAAAAAAGAACAGGAACTGGATTTCTGGACAACGACGGTTTATCATGAGGTAGAATCTCTGAAGGTGTAGTATCAATAGATCCATTATAATCTAAAATAGAAAAATACAGATGCTGTTCGTTTTTTGACTCAGATCAATGTTTATCTGTTTCGATGTGATGATCTTTGCTGGCGTAATAATTATGACAGAACTTATATCAAATAAAAACTTACTTAAAATGATGGAGCAGAAAATAACTAAAAAGATACGGTCTGTATTTACAGTAAAACATAAAGAATATATTACGCCACATCTTATCCGTGTCGTATTTAATATGGATGATGAACAGACAGAATTGCTGGCCGGTGTAAGACCTGGATCCAATAATAAGATATTTATTCCAGTGGGTAATGATGGACAGGAAACAATAGTAAGAACCTATACCAACCGTAAAATAGATCTGGAGAAAAATGAGCTTAGCGTTGACTTTGTAGCACATGGTGATAATGGTCCCGCATCAGCATGGGCATTGAAGGCAAAAGCCGGAGATCATCTGGGAATCGGCATGAAAGAAAGTTTAAGGCCACTGGTTCCGGAGTCAGATCGTTATTTACTGGCAGGAGATGCAACGGCTCTACCTGTTATTAGCGCTATCCTGGAACAGCTTCCTTCAGAAGCAAAAGCAAAGGTTTTTCTGGAAGTCCCTACAAAAGAAGATGAGCTGATGTTGTGTTCTGCAGCCAGTGTAGAAACGGAATGGTTATATAACGCGGCTCCTGAGGAGGGAAGTGATCTGGCAAAACAGGTAAGGGCATTTGAATTTCCGGATGATGATCTGAAAAAGTATGTGTATATCGCTGCAGAATATGCAACAGTAAAAGATTTGCGCAGCTATTACAGAACAGATAAGGGCTGGAATCCCCGCGAAATGTATGCTTGTTCTTATTGGAAGGCAGGAGTTTCAGAAGATGAAGCATCTGAAGATTTGAAGAACTGAAACTAATTAATAACAGAATATTTACAGAACCCGCCTAAAGGGTTTCTGTAGGTATTCATCATTAAAATTAGCTTTTATCTGTTTCAAAAAAATGCATCAGATAACTTAGTATATATAATTTTTGAAAATCTATTAAAGTTGGTCCCTGTCAGAGTGTGTAATTTCGGCAGGGATTTTTAAATTCATAAAAACAGGAAACTTACAGAGTGCAGCAATGTCTTTCTAATTTTATTACATTTGTCTGCTGATCTTATTTAGGATAATTACATGAACGAATTACTCATATCATATATCAAAAGTAAAATATCGGTAACAGAGGAAGAGCTGGATACTATTCTCTCTTACTTTAAATGTATTAAGCTTAAAAAAAATGAATTATTGCTTGCCGAAGGGCAGGTTAGTCAGCGTTCTTTTTTCGTAACCAAAGGCTGTCTGCGAATTTTTTTTATCAATGAAGAAGGACAGGAAGCTACACGTTACTTTGCTTTTGAAAATCAGTTTGCAAGTGCATTAGTAAGTTTTATTACAGCTGAAAAATCTAAAGAGTTTATACAGGCGGTAGAGCCTACTGAAGTTTTCTACATCAGCCATAAAGATTTCTACCATCTATTGGAGATTATTCCGCAGTGGGAGAAATTTTACAGAATTTATCTTGAAATTGCATATATAACTAATACCAGACGTCTGATGTCATTCCTCATACAGGATGCATTGGAAAAATACCGCCAGCTGCTGGCAGAAAATCCAATTGTTGTACGCAGGCTTTCCAATAAAATGGTGGCGTCCTATCTTAATATTTCTCAGGAAACTCTTAGCCGCTTAAAATCGAAGTTATAAACCTCCTTTTTTGACACAGGTCAAAGTTTTTAATCTTGTGATAGCGGAATTTTGCAACATGATTTTAAACAAAACCTATGAACATGAAATCTATAATCATCGCGCTCGATGAGAGTATTTATTCTCCGATGATCGCCCGGCATGGATTTGAATTGGCTACATCCTTTAACAGTAGAATAACAATACTTTTGATCCGAAATAATGAAGCTGTTGTAAATGCATCACTGGCTAATGCTTCCATAGAGAATAACAGCTCCGGAGCGCAGCTGATAGAGAAAATACAAGAGCTTAACAAAATTTTTGAAACTGTAGAATGTCATATAATAATACCGGAAGGTGATCCTTCGGAGGAAATAATCCGGTTTGTTACCAAAAATACTGCCGACTTACTTATTGTGGGTACTCACGGAAGAACGGGACTGGATCACTGGATAAATGGCAGTGTTGCCGAGCAGGTGATCCGACATACTACTATACCAGTACTGGTAATGCCTTACAACCATCAGGCACACTAAATCCTCATAACATAATTGCTTAGTAATAAAAAAAATAAGCGGGCTAAAAGCCTGCCTGGCGGAGCTATGCTCTGTAATGAACGAAAAATATAAGAAATGAAAACATTAAAAATTCCTTTGAAAGCCCTAAAGGCATCGCTGTTAATGTGTGCCGGAGGAAGTATGATGATGGTAAGTGTACAGGCTCAGTCGAATATTCTTACACTTAATCAGACTATAGAAATGGCGCTTTCTAACAGTAATACACTAAAGCTAAAGCGTTCTGCAATAGATCTTGCGATTAATAAATACAATCAGGCAAAGGACCTGTCGCTGCCAACAGGAAGTATAAGCGGTAGTTTCTCTCATGCAGAAATTCCGGCAAATCATATCAGATTAGGATCTCTGGATTGGACATTGCCGGACAGGGCAGAATCGTATAACGGGAATATTGCACTAAGTGAAACTGTGTTCAATGGCTTTAAGCTAAAATATGCAAGAGCTTCTACATTGTTGTTAACAGAGATGGCCAGAACCAATGTGGCGCTTAGTGAAGATGAGGTGATTTATACAGCGGTACAAATGTATTTTGATTTGTATAAAGTAACCCAGAGCCAGAAAATTGTACAGCAGAATATGGCAGCCATAGAAAAGCTGATTCAGCAGGCAGATCAGTTTTACCGCCATGGTGTTGTTACTAAAAACGATGTGTTGCGCTTCAGATTACAGAAATCGGCAATAGAAATCACAGCATCGGATCTGGAAGCCAACCGAAAGATTATATGTTATAATATAGCAGTATTACTTGGATTACCGGAGGAAACAGATTTAAAATCGGGACAGGTATTGTTAAAAGAAGAAGCCCCGGATCCGCTGAACCAATATGTGAATATGGCTTTTTCGGAAAGGAAAGAGCTGAAGCAAAATGATTTGCAATATAAAGTGGAAGAGTTTTCCTTTAAAACGATACAGGCAGATGAACTTCCGAAATTATCATTAAATGCCGGATTGAAATATCTTCATGCCGGTTCCACATTTATTCCTGCCAACGGAAATTTTATAGCTCCGATTTCAGCGGGGGCCACATTATCCTGGGATTTTTCCTCGCTATGGATGAATAAAAACAAACGCTCTGAAATAAAAATCCGTCAGCAGCAGACATCGATTGAAAAGAATATCTGGACAGATAAGATTCGTACAGAGGTTAATCAGGCTTATCAGTTATATCAGCGTGCCTTAAATAAAGTAGCATTACTGCATTCTGCCATAGACGAGGCAACGGAAAACGATCGTATGCAGGAAGACCGCTATAAAAATAATGTTACAACAGTTACCGATCGTATAGATGCAGATGCTAAACTTTATCAGGCTCTTACTGATCTGGAAATTGCCCGTGCCGACGCTTCTGTTGCCTGGTACAACTTATTAAAAGTGTCGGGTAAAATATCAACAATTAATCAATAATACTATAAGAAAACAATACTTATGAATATCGAAACAACTCAGACAAAACAGAAAAAATATACAGTACCGGCAATTCTGTTGGTCGTAATTATAGCCGGTAGTATTTTCGGAATAAAACAATATACCTACTACCAGAGCCATGAAGATACCGATGATGCTCAGGTGGATGGTGACCTTAGTGCTGTGGTGGCACGTGTAGGAGGCTATATCAATACTATAAACTTTGAAGATAATCAGCGTGTGACTAAAGGACAGACTTTGGTAACACTGGAAGATCAGGAGTACCGTATTAAATTGGAACAGGCTTTGGCAGCACAAAAGACCGCAGGGTCTAAGATTGGTGTATCCGAAACTCAGGTATCTGCTACTCATGCTGCATCATTGGGATATAAAGCAAGAATAGAAGAAGCTAAAGCCAGACTATGGCAGGCCAATCAGGATTATGATCGTTATACAGCACTTGTCAGAAGTGGCTCTGTTCCGCAGCAGACTTTTGATAAGGCTAAGGCAGAACGTGATATTGCTAAAGCAGCTTATATATCTGCTGAAGAGCAATATAAAACGGCAGTAGCACAGATTGGAAATACGCGTTCGGAGCTTAATGTAACGCATACGGCAACAAACCAGCAGCAAACAGATGTAGATTATGCGAAGCTACTGCTATCTTATACGAATATTAAAGCACCTGTTTCCGGGATTGTAACCAAGCGTCGTGTACAAATGGGACAGTTGCTGCAGGCAGGGCAAACGCTGTTTGCGGTTGTAGATGAAAATAACCTCTATGTAACAGCCAACTTCAAAGAAACGCAGATGCAGCATATCCGTCCGGGACAGAAAGCTAAGATTGTAGTGGACGCTTATCCGGATGAACCTATAGATGGTGTTGTACACAACTATGCCGGAACTACCGGTGCCAAGATGTCTTTGCTGCCACCGGATAATGCTACAGGGAACTTTGTAAAAGTAGTGCAGCGTATTCCTGTAAAGATTAAAATTAATGCCTCTGCAGAACTTCTTAAAAAGATACGTCCGGGAATGAATGTAGAGGTAAGCGTTGTAACCAAATAATCAGGAAATAATGGCTGAGAAAGGATTTAGAAAATGGATTATAACCTTTACCATGGTATTGTCCTGTATGCTGGAATTTTTGGATACAACTATTGTAAATGTTGCTATACCTCATATTCAAGGGAATATGGGCGCTATATTGGAAGATGTAGCATGGGTATCTACAGGATATGCTGTAGCCAATGTTATTATTTTGCCGATGTCCGGATGGCTGGGAAGCCGCTTTGGGCGTAAGAATTATTTTCTGTTTTCTATTATTTTATTTACAATAGCATCTATGTTGTGCGGTAATTCGCATACATTGACAGAGCTGGTTGTATTCAGAATATTACAGGGGCTTGCAGGAGGCGGGCTAATATCCAATGCACAGGCAATATTACTCGAGACCTGGCCACCGGAGGAAAGAGGAACCGCTACTGCGATATTTGGTTTCGGAGCAGTAGTAGGTCCTACAGTAGCACCTGCACTGGGAGGTTATCTTACGGATCATTTATCGTGGCCATGGGTATTCTATATTAATTTACCATTGGGTATTCTGGCGGCAATACTTACTTATCAGTATGTAAGATCTACACCTAAAGAGAGTACAGGCAAACCTGTCGATTGGTGGGGGATTTTGCTCCTTACTGTTGCGGTGGGAAGCTTGCAGACAGTTCTGGAAAAAGGTGAAGAGAAAGACTGGTTTGCAACCAAGTATATTATAGTGCTTACAGTTACTGCAGTCATTGGTATACTCCTGTTTATCTGGCGGGAAACCACAACGGATCATCCTGTTGTAAACCTTAAATTATTCAGGTACAGAAGCTTTTCGGCGGGAATGGTTACTTCTTTTCTTTTCGGGATAGGCTTGTATGGTTCTGTATTTGTTTTTCCTCAGTTTTGCCAGAGCCTTTTGGGATTCTCGGCAGAGCAAACGGGGTTTCTTTTGCTGCCGGGTCAGATATTCACCATAGCCTTAATGCCAACAGTAGGGAAATTATTGAAAAAAGGAGTTCCACCACAGCTCTTTGTTATTGCAGGATTTATATGCTTCTTTATTTTTCCGATGATTATGAGTAAAGCAACATTGTCTTCCGGAAATACGGACTTCTATTTTCCACTTTACTTCAGAGGAATAGGTATTGGATTGTTGTTTGTACCACTTATTACATTGGCTATTAAAGATCTGAAAGGACCTGAGATAGGGCAGGGTGCAGGATTATATAATATGATGCGTCAGTTAGGCGGTTCTTTTGGGATTGCAGGATTAGCAACAGCAATACATATCGGAAAAGGAAAACACCGGAATTATCTACTGGAAAACGTAAATGAATATGGCTCTGCTTACTGGGAAAGAATACAGGATTATATCGTTGGTTTTATGGGGAAAGGTTTCTCTCATTCTGATGCTTCGGAAATGGCATTGCGGGCTGTGGAGGGAACGATTAATAAACAGTCGATGCTGATGGGGTTTACAGATGCCTACCAGTATCTGGGAATCGCTATGCTGTGCTGTATTCCGTTTGTGTTATTACAGGGCTTTAAGAAGAAAAAAACAGAAATCCCTGCAGATGCCCATTAATATTATAATAGAAATACATCATACTTAATTATAACCACAACAGTCGCTATAGTTTAATAAAAATAGTATGTCCTTATTTTCCTTTTTGTGTAACGATTGTTGAGCTAAAGTGAGTTAAAACATTTTTGTTTTCTGTTGTGGTTTATTAATAGAAAACGAAAGAGGCAGATGATGGAAACAAAATATAATTCTAAAAATATGTAAAATGAAATCAGAATTAAGAAATATAAACCGGGGCGAAATTGTATATCATAAAAAGATGACAACAACCTCGTGGCATCTTAAAATAAGAACAATTTTCCCAATGGAACTGGATATAGATAAGAATCCCGGATATATAATTCCTGTAATGATTGGTTATAATAACCAAGGTATTCCTGTATTAAGAAGGTTTATGCTGTGGAGTTATGATGCGATGCGTAATATAGCAGATATCACAATTCATCCCAGTCCGGATAAAGAATTGTATAACTGGTTGGGAGATCTGCAAAACGGAAAGATTATTAAATGGATGAATCCCGAGGAAATGGTACTACAGGAATCAAATGCAGAGTGTTATTACCTTATTGGCAATGCCGATGCGCAATCTTTTTTCTACCAGTTCAACAGGAATCTTCCTTTTTCCAGTATGGTCAACAGTTTTGTTTACAGCAGGCATACGGGAGAATTTTTTCCGGATGTGGATGGAAGTTATCCACTCAACTATCATATTGTATATCCCTATAGCCCGGAAAGAGTATTGGATCTTTTCAGAAGTGATTTCATAAAAACAAGCAAAGATTTTAAGATAATACTGGCAGGCAATGATGAGGTGAATAAACTTTTTACAAATTTCTTCAAAAAAGAATGGGAAACCAGAGAAGATCAGGTAAGGATTGTCAATTTTAACAATCCGTATTAAAGCTTGATAATTAAACTTTAATGTCGGTTGAAAAAACAGTCAGATTTTATGGAAATTAATCTGCCATTTTATCCTTTATTTCTAATGAATGGATTTAAAAGTGAAAAAAAACATGACATTTGTTAATATGTCTAAAAAAAATCATAAAATATTTTATTTGGCAAGGCTTTTGTGTATAGTAAGTAAAGTATTTTTTCATATAAAATATTTTGTGATTTGGTGTTGGCCCCGATTAATTTCGGGGCTTTTTTTATGTCTGTTTCACAAATATTTTTAATAATTACAATAACTTATGATGTATTACATAAGCCAGGGCTTCGTTGATATTATTCACTTCCAATTTGTCGAATAATTTTCGACGGTGGAATTTGACTGTATCTACCGAAATAAAGATTTTTTCAGCTATTTCATTAATGCTGAGACCTTGATTATAAAAACGTAATATTTCAGTTTCCCGTTCTGTAAGATTTGTCTTTTTACGCTCAGACCATTTATTGGTCATAAGATCCATTTCCCATAACAAGTCGGAATTTAGTTTTCCTATAGTTACATTTCCCGACGAAGTATTTGTAGAAAGGGAGACAACACACATGGATTTCCAAATCTTTCCTTCTTCTGTCAGAAAGACTGGTGTCAGCTTATGGTTGATTAAAATAAATTTTCCGCTTGTATTCTGTATATGAAAATCATAGGATATAACATATTGTTTCCTTTCTTCCAGTGGTATTTTTTCATAGAATTCAAACCCCGAATTGTTAATGTCAATCAGCATTTGCAAATCTTCAGCAGGTACAAACTTTTGATAAAAGTCATAGCCCATAGATAATACCTGTTCTGGTGTTAAACCAGCAAGAAATAAAGGGTTGTCCGAAACAAACTCGAAAGCTTTGGATTGATAATCTATAATGTAAATACTCTGGTAGGTAATCCGTGAAAAAGCTTTTACAATTTCTATGTAATCAGAGGTTTGTAATAGATCTTTGTAAGAGAGGTTATCTATTCTGTTTTTAGTAGAAAATAAAGGGTTAAAATCCATTTCTGATGTCTGATTTTCGAATTTGTATAAAACTACACAAAAGTGTAGCATTTATCAAAACAAACCGCAATATTTTTGGGCAAAATAATAAGTAATAAACATGAAGAAACGAATTTTACTAAATCTGTTTATAATTGCAGCTGTGGTTTCTGCTATTGCCGGAATCAAAACTGTAAATATGGGAAGTTATAAAAATGTTGGGCAAACCTGTTTTACCATTAATAAATATGAGGCTGTAGGATTTGAAAACAGTCTTGAATTCTTTGAAAAAATTATCCGTCAGTATATTGTTCGTTGGATAGAATGCTAAAAGCTGGAATAAAAATGAAAAAGACTATTTTAATCCTTGGGATTTTTATTTGTGCAAACTTGTCTGCACAAAAAGTGAAGGTTTTAAATTTTGCGACCTTTCACATGGTGTATACACCAGATAAACATAAAGTGAAATTTGATCAAAATGATGAAAAGAGTAAATCCGAAACTTATGAAATAGCTAAAACACTAGCGCAGTTCAAGCCTACAATAATTTGTGTGGAAATAGTTCCTGAAAGAAATGAAGAATTGAATAATGACTATTCTAACTTTTTAAAGAATAAAGATTACAAAACTAAAATAGGTGGAGAAGTTGCTCTGATTGCTTATGAAGTTAGCAAAATGTCAGGAGTGAAAAGGATTTATGGAATCGATGAACAGGCTACAGCGCCATATAATTATAATATTGGAAATGAATTGGAAAACCAGGTAGACAGCCTTACTTCAAAGAATTACACCAATAGTGTTTATAAAGAATTTGCTGAAATTGGAAAGTTATCTACACTGGATAAACTGAAGACTTTTAATTCTAAAGAAGCTCTGGAGAAGTTCATTAATATCAATGCAGATATTCTAACCTATATCAGTACTAAAGGAAACTTTGAGGGAGCTGATGAAGCGAGTAAATTTTACAGAAGAAACCTGAGGATTTTTTCAAATTTAAATCAGATTCCGGTTACTAAAGATGATAGAATTTTTATCATTATGGGCGCTACTCATACAGCTTTCCTTAATGAATTCATAAAGCGCAGCCCAAAATATGAACTTATAAATGCTGCAGATTATTTGAAGTAGAGTTTTTGCTAAAATTAGAAATGTGATATGTTTCCCGGCACGAGTTGCCGGGATTTTTTTTTACAATAAACTTTTTAAACAGTATTACGGTTTCACGCAATGTAAAAAAAATATCTTTATGTCAAATTGAATTAAAAAAAATTATTAAATATTTTTTTTAACAAAATTTTATAACTAAAAATTTATTATGTTAAATAATTTATTCATATAAAGTATTTAGATTTGAGATACTAATCATTAAAATTTATTAAAATGAAAAATTTAAATTTTTTAAAAGGTAAAAACCCTTTAACAAGAGAGAAATTGAAAAATGTTAGTGGTGGCAAACTGCCAGGTGGTGGTTGTTCAAATGCGGACACATACACTTACAGGAACCAATGTGGTACATTACTTAGACAAGATTCTTATAATGTTGACAGACCTTATGATTCCAATTGCTATGGATCAGAATCGGGAAGTGTAGTACTTCATGCACATAATGTTATTGTAAATGATGGAACATCTTGTTAAACATTTTTCAAAAAAAACAGAGTGGGGAATTTTGATTCCCCATTTTTTTTAAATTAGTTATTATGAAATTTATATTACAAGTAATATTATTCTTTAGTCCTCTATTATTTTTCACTCAAAATTATAGAGTGTTCTACGAATATACGTTCATTAGGGATAGTTTATCAAAAGATAATAAAGAATCAGAAGTTATGATTTTAGATATTGATAAAAACTCCTCTACATATCTAAGTTATAAAACGTATCAACGAGACTCTGCTTTGGCAAAAATGTTAACAAGACCTGATCCTAGTTTTTTTATAAAAAATGCAACTAAGATTTCCGATATAATAATAAAAAACAGAGGATTAAATTCACAAAATGTTTTAACTTCTGTTAAAGGAGGTTCATTTAATGTTGCTGATAATAGAAAAATCAATTGGACTTTATTACCGGATTCTGAAGTTTTTAATAATTATAATGTAAAAAAGGCTAAAACTTTTATGTATGGTAGGAACTGGATTGCATGGTATACGACTGAAGTTCCTATTCAGGATGGACCATATAAATTTAATGGCTTGCCTGGTCTAATTTTAAAAGTTGATGATGAAACAGGAAGTCATTCTTTTCAACTTATAGGTATAAAAAAAATAAATAAACCATCAGTATTAAACATAAATAAAAGCAAATACAAACTTGTCAATGAAGGACAATATCGCAAACTATTCATACAAAATAGAAAGTCGTCAGCGTATGAAATTGACGATAATAGCACAAGAGGATCGGAAACAAGAACTTATATAGGAATTGACGGCAAAGAAATAGACCGAAATACATTTTTAAAAAATGCTGATGAGAAAAGAAAGAAAGATTTTAAATCAAACAATAATATTATTGAATTAGACCTACTTAAAGAGAGTCTTTGATCTTGGATTTTTCTCTTCCTTACGGTATTCCGTAAAGCCTCAAAAATATTTCTATTTACATTTGGATAGTTACAAACTTCCAAAAGTTATTGTATGAGAATGTGATTTGGTTGGTACTGAGAAATCGGGACCTTTTTTTGTAATATTGTATTTATAGAAATATTGAAAGACGAAATAGGTACTATTTACATATTACAGGATAAAACACCTTGTTTTTTGGTAGAACTTATAAATGTAAAACCTTTTGAAATAAAGTTTATACATAAAGATTTTTTTGAATTTTATAAATCTTCAGAAAAGGAAATTTCAGAACGGATAGAAAAATTAGAGTTCTAAAAGATTAAAATGTGCCTATTTAAAGGTAAAAATGTGTTCTATAAAATAAAAACTCCCTGAAATCTTTATTTCAGGGAGTTTTGGGTGGCCCCACTTGGGCTCGAACCAAGGACTTGCTGATTATGAGTCCTCGTGTGTTTGTTTCAAAACGTGTAATTAGTTGATTTTCAGTATAAATTATATTTTTATTTATTAATGTTCCTATCATATTTTGCCCTTATATTGAGCGTTATATTGAGTTTTTTATTTTAGAAATCGCCTATTAATAGGGCTATTTATCAAGTACTGTAGCTTTTGGTTTTGACAGTAGAATTTCTCTAAATCTATTTATATCATAAGCCGGCTCTTTGAAAGATATAAGAGCTGCATAACTCCAGATTTCATCAATCAAGTCCATGTGTATATGAATGTCAGGATATGTATTTACAATGTCATTTCCGTCTGATCTCAAGATGAGCATGTCATTTCTTTCTGGATGCCTAAATACTCGTTTTAATAAAAGAGAGTTTGATTTTTTTGAAATTATTGCATGTACTTTACCTTCATGAAAATCCCTTAAGTTGCTCACGAATCTACCAATAAACCAATCTTCATCTTGAATTTTGTCCATTGAGTGACCACCGACACCAAAGCACCTGAAAGTTCCATTGTTTAAGAATGGTAATCTGAACTTTGGTAATTCTCTTATAAAATTCTCTTCTGCAAAACCACCACCAACATATCCAGCTGCTAATTTTACTGGAACAAGTTCTATATTCTCTTTTTCTTCATCTTTCTCCGAAATTGTGATAACCTTTGGAATTCTAGAAAAAGAGTTTTGATTAGTTAAAATAGAATTCTGATTAACATTAGATACGTCTAGTGTTATCTTAGGTGTGTCACTTGATAAACTTAATACATTATCTAATATTTGATATTTTGTATTAGGTATTTCTTTTCCGTTTTCGTAACCGTTGTAAGTTTGAAATGATACGCCGATCAGTTCTGCTACTTGTTTTTGCGTTAAATTAAGCGCTTTTCGAGCCTTTTTTAAATCTGCTGCTTTCATGTTGTTTAGAATAATTATAAATTATCGTATATTTGATATTATTTTATTGTAGTATCAAATATTTGATATACATTTGTATCAACAAACGACAACGACAACGACAAAAGTACGAAAAGTAATGAAAACAAATTACGGTTTCCCGCAAAGTAGAAAATTAGTAATGAAAAGAATAGAATTCTTGCAAGGTGTTCAATTCGAAGCTTCTAATTTCTTATTCAACGGTACTGGTAAGAATCAAGATCAGCGTGATAGGGCTATGTACTTAAAAGGGCACACAACATTCTTGCTTAATCAGATATATAAAAGGTATCCGATTGATAAAAATGAGTATAGTAAAGAGGTGAAAAATATATCTCCAAAAATTACAAAATATCAAATGTTAGAAGCTTTAGGTAGTTGTCCATTAGATTAATAAAAAAAACAGTTCGTATGAAAACAATAGTTAACATTTATTCTGGTACTGCTATCGCAAGTTTTGCGCTTTGTGCAGATAATATCGATACAAACACAACTATTCCGCTTGCTCTTTTCGCTATCAGCGGGGTATTGGCAATAATATTTAAAAATAGAGTATTAAATTTTTTAAAATGACAAATATTCAGCAAAATGAAGCGAGAAAGCTTATAGAGCAGAATGCTTTCTACGCTGATGAGATTAAAAAGAACAACACACGTCTTGAAGTGTTATTCGGAACGCCTGAAGTGGGAAACAGGCGTTCCGTTAAAAAAAAGAAAAGTGGTTCTATATCACAGATAGAGATTGATATGGAAAAACAGATTAGAAAATATATTAAACCAACCAATAAATAATTATAAAATGGAAAATCAACAACAATCAGAATTGTACCCTAAAGGTGGTGAAGTAACTTTTATTATGCCAAATACAAATGTTATAGGCACATTAAAAAATGCAAAAAAAGGTGCTAGTCTTACGGCTAAATATATGACAGCCGAAGATTGGGCAGCTTTGAAAGGTAAAGAACAAAGATGTTTTTATCTTGGATTGAAAGAAGCTGCCGATTCGGATGGTAAGGTATATTATTTAGCTAAGCTTCACAATGGTACTATGCCTTTTGTTGCTGCTCAAACAATCTTGGTTCAATCTTTAGCTAATTTACCAATAGGGCAGGGCGTATCTATTACCTGTACTGGTGTAGACAAGGCTGTAAAAGGCAAAATTGTCGGGTTTGAAGTAGCTGATTTAGGTATTAACTTCTTGGGTTCTAACAATGAATAGTG
>NZ_LSGQ01000005.1 GCF_001675285.1 Elizabethkingia miricola | reverse complement strand
TTACAAAACTTTTTTTGAAGGTTTTTTCAGTCATCTTCATTACCTCTACTCCGCTACAACAGTCCTTTTATTAACCATTTTTGCGTGGGCAAAACTAATAAATTTTATTAACATGACCAAATCTTTTTTCTAAAAAATTTTAATCGATTTTTTCGTCTCAATTATCTCCTGCTCCCCTCACAACTCTCATTGTTTAGGACTGCAAAAGTAGAAAAACTTTTTAGAACGACAAAGACTTTTTTGAAAAAGTTTTTAGTATCCTTATTTGTTTATGATCTCTGCGCTTACCTTGATTAAAAAGGTGACTACAAAGATAGGGCAACTACTCTATAAAAAACAAATCAAATTGATTGGTTTAGACCAAATGTGTATATCTTATATACTCAAACAAGCTATATACAAAGGTTTACAAAGTTATCCCCAGTTATCCACAATGAGCTAACTACCCAATAAGGTTATTAAACAGCAGCTGATCATTATTAAGATAGGTATATTTCAACATATTCTGATCCATCCTTTTTTTCAGATTTTCAAAGTCTTCAGGGGCTTCTACCTCAATACCTATTACCGCAGGGCCACTTTCTTTATTATTCTTTTTAGAAAACTGAAAGTAGGTAATGTCATTATTCTCTCCCATAATATTGGTAACAAATTCTTTTAAGGCACCAGGACGCTGAGGAAATTCCAAAACAAAGTAGTGTTTCAATCCTTCATATAATAAGGAACGCTCTTTTATTTCCTGCATTCTGTCGATATCATTATTGCTGCCACTAATTATACAAACTACATTTTTACCTTTTATTTCCTCTTTAAGCTGATCAAGTACGGCTACCGAAAGTGCTCCGGCAGGCTCAACTACAATTGCATCCTTATTATATAGCTGTAAAATAGTAGTGCACACTTTCCCTTCAGGAACCAATAACATATCATCCAGATTCTGGCTGCATATATTATAGGTAAGCTCTCCGACTTTCTTTACGGCTGCCCCATCTACAAATCTATCTATTGAAGGAACTTCTTTCGGCTGTTTTTCTTTCAGCGCTAAAGTCATGGATGGAGCACCTTCTGGTTCAACTCCTATAACTTTTGTCTCCGGACTTACGGATTTCACCAATGTACTTATGCCGGCACACAAACCTCCGCCTCCGTTTGGAACAATAATATAATCTATATTTTTCAGATCTTCATACAATTCTACACCTACAGTCCCCTGCCCTTCGATAATTCGTTCATGATCAAAAGGCGGAATAAATACCATTCCTTTCTCTTCAGTGTAAATTTTAGCTGCTGCTGCACAATCATCAAAAGTATCACCAGTCAGAATAATCTCGATATTGGAATCTCCAAACATTCTGGTCTGGTCAATTTTCTGTTTTGGTGTAATACTTGGCATAAATATCACTCCTTTCACTCCCATTCTGTTACAGCTATAAGCAACCCCCTGCGCATGATTTCCTGCACTGGCACATACAACTCCTTTTTTCAGCTCATCCGCAGATAAAGATTTCATCATATTATAGGCTCCTCTTAATTTATAGGAGCGTACAACCTGAAGATCTTCTCTTTTCAGATAAACATTACAATTGTATTTCTTCGAAAGATTCAGATTAAGCTGAAGGGGGGTATGGATCACAACATCTTTGACTCGTTGTGCTGCTTCTGAAAAATTTAAATTCATCATCATTATATATACTTAAACTTAAGTTTCATTTTTGTTATACATATATATAAGGTATACCTTATATATATGTATAAAGTTTCATTATAAAACAATCCCTCTCCCATTACAGGAGAGGGATCTTATTATTTATTGATAATTATACATTCTGGTTTTCCGGGCGAAGGCTACGAACAGCCTTACCTGCCTGCCACATTTCGCTTTGCTGAAGATCCGCTAATTCCTGATTTAGCTTCTCACGGTAGTCCGTTTGTGAGTTACTGTCAATAGAACGCTGAGATTCTTTTCCGGTTGCCACACTTTCATATAGCTCTTCGAATACAGGCTTGCTTGCATCTCTGAATTTCTTCCACCAGTCTAAAGCACCTCTTTGAGCAGTTGTAGAACAGTTTGCATACATCCAGTCCATACCATTTTCTGCTACTAATGGCATTAAAGACTGTGTTAGTTCTTCAACAGTTTCATTAAATGCTTCTGAAGGAGAATGTCCATTGGCTCTTAGCACTTCGTATTGCGCAGCAAAAATCCCCTGGATAGCTCCCATTAACGTCCCTCTTTCTCCTGTAAGATCGGAGAAAACTTCTTTTCTGAAATCTGTTTCAAACAAATAACCACTACCTACAGCAATACCTAATGCTACTACGCGGTCTTTAGCTTTACCTGTAGCATCCTGATAGATTGCATAAGAACTGTTAAGCCCTCTTCCCTGAAGGAACATACGACGCAATGACGTTCCCGAACCTTTAGGTGCTACTAAGAACACATCTACATCTTTTGGAGGAACAATTCCTGTTTGCTCATTGAAAGTAATTCCGAAACCGTGGGAGAAATATAATGCTTTACCTGGTGTTAAATTCTTTTGTACTGTTGGCCACAACTCTATTTGTGCAGCATCGCTTAATAAATAGCAGATAATAGTACCTTTCTCTAGTGCTTCTTCGATTTCGAATAATGTTTCCCCAGGAACAAACCCGTCTGCAACAGCTTTATCCCAACTTTTAGAATTTTTACGCTGTCCAACGATAACATTAACACCATTGTCTTTTTGGTTTAGTGCCTGCCCAGGCCCTTGTACTCCATAACCGATAACAGCTACCGTTTCATGACTAAGTACCTCTCTTGCTTTTTCTAAAGGAAACTCTTCTCTTGTTACTACCTTTTCTTCTACTCCTCCGAAATTAATTGTTGCCATTTTTATTAATTTTTAATGTTTTATATTATTTATAGTTGTTTAATTACATTGTGAAAACCTTCTCGTTTTCATTTAAGAATTCATTTTCCTGAACTTCTTCGCCAGGTTCTTTTGCCTCAAATTCTTTAATTTTTTTGTGAAAACCTTCGCTTTTTTTAATGATTGCAATGCGTGCACTGCGAACAAATTCTATGAGACCATAGTTTTCAAAAACTTTAATTAGCTTTTCCGTTTCTTCCTTGTGTCCGGTCGTTTCGAAAACAGTAAAATCTTCTCTGATCGCCAGAACCCGCGCTCCGTACTCACGTAACAGTCGTTCTACTACCATTTTTTCAGTAACCTGTTTAGTCGGAACCTTGAACAATGCCATTTCCTGCCATACAATTTCCTGGTCTGTATCATAATATGCCTTCAATACTTCTACTTGTTTTTCAATCTGGCGGCATAGTTTACGTACCACTTCTTCGGTCTCATCAATTAAAATAGTGAAACGGTGAATTCCGGGAATTTCAGAAGCTGATGTATTAAGGCTGTCTATATTGATTTTTCTTCTGGAAAATATGATTGTGATACGGGCTAATAAGCCTATCTGATCTTCGGCATAAACGGTGATTGTATATTGTTGTTTCATTTTTTTTGATCTTTATTGTTAAACTCTCATTGAAAACAAAGATTATTTCAATCTGATCTCTGCTACACTACATCCTTGCGGAACCATTGGAAATACATTATTTTCTTTTCCTACCATTACTTCTAGTAAATAAGAACCTTTATGCTCCAGCATCGTTTTCAATGCTGCCTTCAGATCAGCACGAACTTTAACAGAATTACCTTGAATTCCATAAGCTCCGGCTAATGCTACAAAGTTTGGACTTGTAATATTTACAGATGAATATCTACGGTCATTAAATAGCTCTTGCCATTGTCTCACCATCCCAAGGAATTCATTATTCAGAATCAATATTTTAACATCTATATCATATTGCATAATAGTACCCAGTTCCTGTAAAGTCATCTGAAAACCACCGTCTCCTGCAATAGCTACTACAGTTCTGTCAGGAGCTCCATATTTAGCACCGATAGCTGCAGGAAGTCCAAATCCCATTGTTCCTAAGCCACCCGAAGTAATATTAGAACGAGTTTGATTAAACTTTGCATAGCGGCAAGCTACCATCTGGTGCTGACCAACATCTGTTACAATAACAGCATCTCCATTGGTAAGTTCATTCAGAGCTTCCAGAACTTCTGCCATGGATAATACTTCTCCTTCAGGATTTTTTTCCGGTTGTATGCATTGCTTTTCTTCTTCAGCTTCATACTTTCTGAATTCAGCAAGCCATTCGCTATGATCATTACTTTTTATAAGCTTAGTAAGAAGAGGTAAAGTTTCTTTACAATCGCCCCAAACCGGAACGGTAGTTTTTACATTTTTATCTACTTCGGCAGGATCTATATCCAGATGAATCACCTGTGCCTGTTTCGCATATTTGTCCAATCGTCCTGTTACACGGTCGTCGAAACGCATGCCTATAGCAATTAAAACATCACATTCGTTTGTTAAAACATTTGGTCCGTAATTACCATGCATTCCCAACATACCAACTCCTAACGGATGATCAGTAGGAATTGCACTCTCCCCCATAATAGTCCATGCAGCCGGAAAATTGCCTTTTTCAATAAAATTGAGAAAGTCTTTTTCTGCTTTTCCAAGAATGACTCCCTGTCCAAAGATTACAAATGGCTTTTTAGCCTCATTAATAATTTCAGCGGCCCTCTCGATATACTCATTTCTTACAATTGGCTTCGGACGATAACTGCGTAAATGATCACACTTCGTATAGCCCGGATATTCAAATTGTTGCAATTGGGCATTTTTTGTAATATCTATTAGTACAGGTCCTGGTCTTCCGGAACGCGCGATAAAGAATGCTTTTGCTAAAACCGCTGGCAGCTGTGTAGCATCAGTTACCTGATAATTCCACTTGGTAACTGGCATAGTTACATTGATTACATCAGTTTCCTGAAATGCATCTGTTCCTAAAAGATGTGCAAATACTTGCCCGGTAATACATACAAGTGGTGTTGAATCTATCTGAGCATCAGCCAATCCGGTTACTAAATTGGTTGCACCCGGACCGCTAGTTGCAAACGCAACACCCACTTCTCCACTCGTACGGGCATATCCCTGCGCTGCATGAATCCCGCCTTGCTCATGACGTACTAAAATATGCTTTAGCGTATCCTGAAAGTCGTACAATGCATCATAGATTGGCATAATTGCTCCTCCGGGATAACCAAAAATAGTATGTACACCTTCAGCAACTAATGCATCCAATAGAG
Organism: Elizabethkingia miricola; assembly: GCF_001675285.1. Lineage (GTDB taxonomy): Bacteria > Bacteroidota > Bacteroidia > Flavobacteriales > Weeksellaceae > Elizabethkingia > Elizabethkingia miricola. Next base: position 152,612 of record NZ_LSGQ01000005.1, on the reverse strand, counting down.
CCTGAGAACCGGAAATTGTATCTCCTTCTTTAAATAAGTTTTTACTTTCTGTTTGTATTGTTTTATTTTGTATCTGAGTCGTTTCCATAGTTGTATTTTTGAATCGTCCGTGATTAATCTTCGTCTGTTACACATCCCTGCGATGCATCTTTTACCAGTTTAGCATATTTATAAAGCACTCCGCTGGTCACTTTTAGTTTTGGCTGCTGCCAGTTTGCTCTTCTTTGTGCAATTTCCTCATCAGAAACTTTTAGTGTAAGGCTATTGTTCACAGCATCAATTTCAATAATATCATTATCTTCCACTAATCCGATCAGGCCGCCATCAAAAGCTTCCGGTGTAACATGTCCGACGACAAATCCATGAGTACCGCCGCTAAATCTTCCGTCAGTGATCAGTGCAACAGACTTTCCTAATCCTGCACCAATAATAGCTGATGTCGGCTTTAGCATTTCCGGCATTCCCGGTGCCCCTTTCGGTCCTTCATTTTTAATGACCACCACATCTCCGCTTTTCACTTTTCCAGAAGAAATCCCTTCTATTAGTTTTTTCTCTCCATCGAAAACCCTTGCAGGGCCTTCAAATTTTTCTCCTTCTTTGCCACTGATTTTAGCAACACTTCCTTTTTCTGCAAGATTTCCGTATAAGATTTGCAGGTGTCCTGTTTTCTTTAAAGGATTTTCAAGCGGATAAATAATATCCTGTTCTTCAAAATTCAGATCCGGAACATCTTCAAGATTCTCAGCAATTGTTTTTCCGGTAACTGTAAGACAACTTCCGTCTATAAGTCCTTCTTTCAGCAAATATTTCATTACTGCCGGTACTCCACCTTTTTTATGCAGATCTTCCATTAGGTATTTACCACTAGGTTTAAAATCTGCCAATACAGGAACTCTGTCACTAATTTTCTGGAAATCATCCTGAGTAAGAGGAACTCCCACACTTTTGGCCATTGCCAAAAAGTGTAGTACAGCATTTGTACTTCCGCCCAGAACCATAATCACGGTAATTGCATTTTCGAAAGCTTTACGTGTCATAATATCGCTTGGCTTGATATCTCTTTCCATCAGGATCTTGATATATTTACCTGCGGCTTCACATTCTTTCTTCTTTTCATCACTTAGTGCAGGATTACTACTGGAATATGGAAGGCTCATTCCCATTGCTTCAATTGCAGATGCCATTGTATTTGCGGTGTACATTCCTCCACATGCTCCAGCTCCCGGACAACTATTTTTCACAATTCCTTTGAAATCTTCTTCATCCAGCTGGCCAGCAATTTTCTGTCCCAAAGCTTCGAATGCAGAAACGATATTCAGATCCTGTCCTTTGTAATGCCCCGGAGCAATTGTTCCACCATAAACCATAATGGACGGGCGATTCAATCTTCCCATAGCAATAATAGAACCTGGCATATTTTTATCACATCCCGGCACTGTAATTACAGCATCATAGTACTGCGCACCACAAACTGTTTCAATAGAATCCGCGATAACATCTCTGCTTACCAATGAATAACGCATTCCGTCTGTACCATTACTCATCCCGTCGCTTACACCAATTGTATTGAAAATCAATCCGACCAGATCATTCTCCCATACGCCGTATTTCACATGTTGTGATAAACCATTCAAATGCATATTACACGGATTCCCGTCATATCCCATACTTACAATCCCGACTTGTGCCTTTCTTAAATCATCATCTGTTAAGCCCAAAGCATATAACTGAGCTTGTGCTGCCGGCTGTGTTGGATCTTGTGTAATTGTCTTTGAATATTTGTTTAGTTCCATTACTTACTTATTATTTAATTTTTTGTTCGCTTTTGTTATTCGATTTTATCCATAAAAAAAGCGGCTTCCTCTTGAATCGAGAAAGCCGCTTTTGCTTTTATAAGTTATACCTACTTACTTAAACACATATCGCCCCGATCCAAAACTTTTGTTCTGAATAATAATGACAATAATATTAATGACTAATCTCGCCACGAGTGTTTAATTATTTAAGTAAGATTTATTTTTAGGTTTTGTTGGGACAAAGGTAGGAGGTTTTTTGGAATAACCAAATATTTTTTCAGAAATTTTGAATTTTAATTTTCACGAACACTTGTTAGATTTGATAAATCATTGACACAAAACAAGTGAATTAATTAACAATTACACAATAAATAAGCCAGAATAATATAGTATGCGTATTTATAAATAAAAACTAATTATGGATAAGGCGTCAGTAGTAGTATATTGAAAATCAGATTCTAAATTCACGTAGAAATGAATATTGTCTGAAACTATTGTGAATATAAAAGACTATATTTTATAGATTTTTATTAAAAATTCATCAATTTAATAAATCGTTAAAGACGATGTTTGTCTGAATCAGGTACAAATCCTGGAGGAGATGGATAAAATATTACTGTTATGAGATAGTATTCCTCCGGAATACTTACTTTTTGATACATCTTTTTTACACAGATCAGGCTCCTCCGGAGCATCTTTCAGATTTCTCATATTATAGTAGTTCATCATAACTAATGATAAGCTCCATCAGGAGCTTTATCTCTATAGATTATAATTATAAATATTCACAGCGTTCCGGAGGAACGCTATCTTGATCAGGGTCGTGAACATAATTCAAATGAAAAATCAATATTTCAAACACGCAAAGAACTGAAAGCAGATTGTTTTCAGTCGTAATATCTGGGACAAAAAAAATTGATATTAAAAACTTAACCGGATGTTAAGCTTATTTCTTAACAGGATTCTGTAAGTTTTGTAGTTTCTTGAACAGGAATAGGTAAGCCAGATAGCCTATTAAAGCACCTGTTGTATCGGCAACAACATCTAATCCTTCCATTGCCCGACCCAATCGCATTTCATCCTGAAGAATTTCAGTAAGAAATGCAAAGCATAGCATGATTTGGATATAAGTAAAGAATTTTAGTTTTGGGAATGAGAAACTTAGTAAAAATCCTAATCCGGCAAATACTCCCATGTGTGCTACCTTATCAAAATAAGGGAACATAAACCAATGTTCGCTTTCTTCGGAACCCGGTCTAAGTAGTAAATAAGTAAGAAATGCCCAATAAATGGGCAAAATCTTACGGGATATTTTAGATATCTTATCCAATTATATTCTGATAATCCTCAGCAGAAAGTAATTCTGAAGTATCGGCATCAGCAGCTATCTCAACTTTAATAACCCATCCTTTTCCGTATGGATCCTGATTTACTAATTCCGGAGCGTCTTCTAATTCAGCATTGAATTCGATTACTTTTCCAGCGATAGGCAAGTAAAGATCGGAAACAGTTTTTACAGCCTCAACAGATCCGAAAACCTCACCTGAAGCAAGATCATCATCTACTGAATCTACATCAACAAAAACGATATCTCCTAATTCGCCTTGTGCAAAATCTGTAATACCGATAACAGCAACATTGCCATCAATTTTTACCCACTCGTGGTCTTTAGTGTACTTTAATTCTGAAGGAATATTCATTTTAATTTTTATTATTTGTCAAATTTAATTCAAAAAATGCATGTTGCAAAATTTACAACACCATAATCCGCTAAATTTTAAAGGAGTTACGCTGGCAGATTATGGATATAGAACATTTACAATGTATTAAATACTTTTCAGTATTTGTTTTACAAGTGTTTCAACATTGATCTCCGGATCGGCTTTTATTATTTTATCTGCTATCTTTTCAGACATTTTACGGGAGATACCCAGAACTTCCAATGCCGAAAGGGCCTCTTCTTTTATCTTATTGTCTACAGTATTATTCAGAGATGCTTCATTCACATCACTATATTTCAACATTTTATCTCTCAGATCAACAATAATTCTTTCTGCTGTTTTAGCACCAATTCCTTTTACTTTTTGCAGAACAACACTTTGATTATTCAGTACAGCACTGGCAATATCAGGAATCTCAAGAGATGAAAGTAAAATTAAAGCTGAGACGGCTCCCACTCCATTTACACTGATTAGCAAATTGAAAACTTCTTTTTCGGTAAGTGTACTGAAACCAAAAAGCAACTGAGCATCCTCTCTGAAAATTTGTTGGGTATAAAGGAAAGCCTCATTCCCTTGTAAGAGTTTCTGTGAAGTCTGCAGGCTGATTCCTACATAGTAACCAATACCATTAATATCCAGAATAGCATATGTAGGTGTAAGCTCGTGCACTTTCCCTCTTAGAAAATTAATCATCTTTGTTCAAAAATTTTTATAAATATAAAGTTATTATCCTGAAAACAAAAAGCATCTTTCCAATGGAAAGATGCTTTTATACAAATATATTCAGATTATTTGCTTTCTCTTTTTTCTTTGATCTGTGCATCCAACACAGCAATTGTAGCAAGATTAACAATCTCATCTACACTTGAGCGCATCTGTACAATATGAACAGGTTTGTTCAATCCCATTAAGATTGGCCCGATTGTCTGAGAAACCTTCATACCTCTGATGATTTTGTATGAAAGGTTTGCAGATTCCAGATTAGGGAAAACAAAACAGTTTGCCGGAGTTTCACCTAATTTAGAGAATGGGTAATCGCTTAAATGATCACTGTTCATCGCAAAGTCAGGCTGAATTTCTCCATCAACAACCATTTTTGGATATTTCTCATGAAGAATCTGTACTGCTTTTGCTACTTTTTTAGAAGTTTCAGAGTATCCTGAGAAGTTTTCAAAAGATAACATCGCAATTCTTGGCTCTATTGCCAATGATCTCACTGTATGATCCAGCATTCTTGCAATATTTACAAGATCTTCGGAAGTAGGGTCCTGTATAATAGATGTATCTGCAAAGAAGTATTGTTTCTTGTTTGCAAGAATCATCATCATAGCTGAAACTTTGCTTACACCATGATCTTTATCTATTACCTCTAAAACAGGCTTTAATACTGTAGAATAGTTTTTAGAGAACCCAACAACAAGAGCATCAGTATCTCCATGACGAAGCATTAACGGACCGAAATAGTCTCTGTTTCTTACAAATCTCTTTGCTTTGTACTCATTAATACCTTTTCTGTTACGAAGATTCCAAAGTGTTTCTCTGTATTTTTTTCTGTTATCTTCCTGATCATCTGCATTAGGATCTACAATTGGAAGGTCTATATCGATACCGAATTTCTTTTTAGCTTCTTCAATAAGTGTTTTATCACCTAAAAGAATTGGCTTGGCAATACCTTCTTCAGCAAGAATCTGAGCTGCTTTTAGTACATTATATTCTTCAGCATTTCCTAGAGTAACTCTCTTCGGATTGGATTTAGCACGATTCTGCATCATTCTCAGAAGCTTCTCGTCCTTATTCATTCTGTCGATCAGACTATTTTCATAAGCTTCGAAGTCTTCAATAGGTTTAGCTGCTACACCACTTTCCATAGCTGCTTTTGCAACAGCAATAGAAACATCTGTTAGCAATCTGTTATCAAACGGCTTTGGAATAAAATATTCTCTACCAAAGCTAAGGCTCTTAGCATTGTAAGCTAACACCACCATTTCCGGCACAGTTTTCTTAGCAATTTCTGCAATTGCATAAACTGCAGCAATTTTCATCGCTTCGTTAATTGCTGTAGCCTGTACATCTAATGCACCACGGAAAATATAAGGGAACCCTAATACGTTGTTTACCTGATTAGGAAAATCACTTCTTCCGGTTGCCATGATAACATCCTTACGAGTTTCCTGCGCCAGGTTATAATCGATTTCAGGAGTTGGATTAGCCAAAGCAAAAACAATTGGATTTTCTTTCATAGAAAGCAACATCTCCGGAGACATTACATTTCCTTTAGAAAGACCGATGAAAACATCAGATCCTTTTACAGCATCTTCTAATGTTTCGATATCTGTTTCTACGATGAAATCTAATTTTTCAGGAGTAAGATTTGTTCTCTTGTGATTGATTACTCCTTTGGAGTCACACATTAGAACATTTTCCTTTCTAAGTCCCATTTCAATATAAAGTTTGGTACAAGCAATAGCTGCTGCTCCTGCTCCGTTTACCACAACTTTTACTTCTTCAATTTTTTTATCAGCAATTTCTAAAGCATTTAGTAAAGCCGCTGCAGAGATAATCGCAGTACCGTGCTGATCATCGTGCATTAAAGGAATGTTTAATTCTTCCTTTAGTCTCCTTTCGATTTCAAATGCTTCCGGTGCTTTAATATCTTCAAGATTAATACCTCCGAAAGTTGGTGCAATTGCCTTAACTACCTGGATGAATTTCTCAGGATCTTTTTCATTGATCTCGATATCGAAAACGTTGATGTCTGCAAATATTTTGAACAAAAGCCCTTTTCCTTCCATTACTGGTTTTGAAGCCTCTGCTCCAATATCACCAAGTCCTAATACAGCAGTACCATTAGAAATAACAGCAACCAGGTTTCCTTTACCTGTATAGTCGTATGCTTTGGAAACATCATGGTGAATTTCCATACATGGTTCTGCTACACCAGGTGAATACGCCAACGACAAATCTCTTTGTGACGCGTGGGGTTTGGATGGTATTACTTCGATTTTGCCTTTCGGTTCGGCCTTATGATAGTCGAGAGCCGCCTGCTTCAATCTTTCTTGATCTCGTTGATTCATTAATTCTTTTTTTATTATTTTAAAGTTGGAAAGATGTGATCCACATGGTATTGTACCAGGTTAACGATCGGACGTTGCACAATTATTCCAAAATTCAGATTATATTGAGCTGTAACAGTTTTCAGGATATCTCCATATACATAAGCAATGGAACCGATAAAACTAATTTCAGCATCTTTTACTTCACCATAAGGCAAAAGCTGGAACTCTACATAGTTTTTGAATTCTTCATAAATAAGATTCTGGATAAACGGATGTTCTTTCCATTTAGCTACAAACTTATTAAACTCTGCAAAGTATGCATTTACCATAGTATTTTCATGATACATTTTCTGCAGAAGCAACTCTATGTTTAGTTCAGGATATTCTTTTATAAACTCGCGTTCTAGCGATGGTGGTAATTTTTTCATGAAGAAGTTCTTCACAATACGTTTTCCCATAGAGCTTCCCGCACCATCATCCCCAAGAAGGAATCCTAATGAAGGTAATTCTACTTTAATATCTTTTCCGTTGAAGTAACATGAGTTGGAACCAGTTCCTAGAATACAAACCATTGTAGGCTTTCCTCTGTAAACAGCATAGGCTGCTCCTAAAAGGTCTTCTTTAACAAGAATATCTGCTTTTGTAAAAACTACCTGAAGTTGTTCCTGTACAATGATACAATTCTCTTCTACACCACAACCTGAACCATAAAAAAACACATATTTAATGTCATCTTTTATCTTTTCAAGGTCTTCATTTTTGTTGATTTCTACAGGAATTAAATGCGCTGCTGTATTATTGGGATTGAATCCTTTAGTTGTTGTTCTCAGGACTTCTTCTCCCGAAGCTTTAAGAATCACCCAGTCGCATTTAGTAGAGCCACCGTCTACAATTGCTATCATGTATAAAATTTTTAAGACGCTAAATTAAAAAAATTATACGACTTCTGTATCAGAATCTTCTCTGTATTGTAACCAGTCCTTTATTTCGTCCTCCAAATAAGACATTTGTAAATGTAGAGCGTCCAGAAAATCATCGGGAACTGGTTCGCCGTCATCACTGGTTTCCAAATTCCATAATTCTCTTGAAAAAATTTCATATTCTGCAAAAACCTGTTTAAATCGGGGGCTTTGATCCTCCAATTCCCGGATTTTATCCTGGTATTTCATGAATTTATCTGAATTAACGGAAGTTTTCATCTGTTTGCTATTTTGGGTTGCGTATAGTTAAATGTAGAAATATTTTTCATTCGTCAATCAATTTTAACATACACTTATTACATTTTAACATTAAGCCTTACATTTGCACAATTTCATTTTTTAATGGTTGCATTTATAATTAAACAAAAGCAAATACTATTTTTCATTATTGCGGGTGGACTGAGCGCTATCGTAGAGATTGGGCTTATGAAAGTCTTCAGTTATTATATTCCTGAATATATTCCGGCTGAAACTAAATGGCACGGAATTTCTTATCCGCTTAGTAATATTCTTTCCACAACCTGTGCTATTATTTTCAATTATTTTCTGAGCATTTGGTTTGTGTTCGAAAGAGGCAAGCACTCCAAGAAAAAAGAGTTTACATACTTTATGGTGGTTTCGTTTATTTCAACAATACTAAGCCTTATTGTATTCAACCTTCTTTTTAACAATCTTTTCCACGATCCTATCGATCTGGGCGTTTATGTACTAAGTCCGATTATCTTCAGCAAGGCTTTGGCAATTGTCATTATTTCTGTACTTAATTTTAGTATTAAAAAGAGGGTTATCTTTAACGGCTGAAAATAATAGTAATGACAAAGTTTCTTAATTATCTCTGGCGAATCTGGTTTCTTATTATTGTTATTATTGCCACTATACTTTGCGGGCTTTTAGTATATCCACTTTCTTTTAGCCCAAAAACTTTCAGAGCGTGCTATTTTTTCATGCGCATCTGGTGTATTATTCTTTTTTACGGTATGGGATTCCGGTATGAATTGACTTCGCCAACAGGAAAAGTTATAGATCCGGAAAAAAAATATGTATTTGTATCCAACCATACTTCTATTATGGATATTATGCTAATGTGCATCTTACATCCTAAGCATCCTATATGTTTCGTTGGAAAAAAGGAGTTGGTGAAGATTCCCATATTCGGTACTATATATAAAAGGGTATGTGTAATGGTAGACCGCAAAAGCATGAAAAGCCGAACGGATGTATACCGCAGATGTGCCCAAAGAATGAATGATGGACAAAATATTGTAATCTACCCTGAAGGCGGAGTTCCGGATGATACATCTATTGTATTGAATGAATTTAAAGACGGAGCATTTACCTTATCATCCAAACATCACTTTCCAATTGCTGTATATACTTTTATAGGACTGAAGGAAATGTTTCCGTTTGATAGCGGAAAAGGTTATCCCGGAAAAGTAAAAGTAATCTTAAATGATATATTACAACCCAATGAAAGTAAGGAAGAAATGAAAAAAAATGCGTTTGAATTAATGTACAAAAGCATTTGTATAAATAAATAATCTATATTTGTGTTAACTAAATTTTAATAAAAACTAATAAATATGTTCGATTACCGTAATAAAACCAATTGGGGACAATTTGCGTCGCTCATCGTGGTTTTTTTCTTTTGGGGCTTTGTCGCAGCCAGTAATGATATTCTGATCCCCGTTTTCAAAAAGGCATTTGACCTCACTAATTTCCAAAGCCAACTTGTAGCATCTGCCTACTATATAGCTTATACGGTCGGAACATTATTATACTTAGCTGTTTCGAAAATTTTAAAATACGATGTATTAAACAAAATGGGATATAAAAATGGTCTTATCTTGGGCCTTTTAATATCTGCAGCGGGATCTTTAATCTTTATCCCTGCAGCAAATGCACATTCATTCCCATTGATGATTACAGCACTTTTCGTAGTAGGATTAGGGTTCTCTTTACAGCAAACGGTAGCCAACCCGTTAGCAATTGCCATAGGGCCTGCACAGACAGGTTCTCAGCGTCTGACAATGGCCGGAGGTATCAATAACTTTGGTACTACTATCGGACCTTTAGTTGTTGCTTTTGCCATCTTCGGATCTGCAGCCGCTGCAAATGAAAATGCGGATATTGAAAGTGTTAAAATCCCTTATCTTGTATTGGGTGCAGCCTTTGTTTTAGCTGCTATATTCCTGAAATTCTCTTCTCTTCCAAGTGTTACTGAAACACATGAGGTAGAAGAAGCTAATGAAATACAACAACCTCGTTCTTCTGTACTAAAATACCCACAATTAGTATTGGGGATGGTTGCTATATTCCTATATGTAGGTGTAGAAGTTGCAACAGCAAGTAATCTTCCTGCATACATGGAAAAAGAGCTAGGTTTCCATACAAAAGATGTTGCCCCGTTTATATCTCTATACTGGGCAAGTATGATGATCGGGCGTTGGAGTGGTGCTGTAGGAGCATTTAACCTACAGGGAATGACACTGAAAATTGCAAAATTCATTGCACCTTATTTAGCTTTTGGTGTTTTCCTTACCGTAAATGCTATTGCCCAGCATGATCTGACTCCTTTCAAAGTTTATCCTGCTATTATCCTTGTTATGATTATTGCAGATATCCTTTCTAAAGGTAATCCGGCAAGGATGCTAATGATCTTCTCTTTCATGGGAATCACAGCATTAGTTATCGGTATGCTTTCTTCTGGAATGGTATCTGTATATGCTTATACAAGTGTAGGATTATTTTGTAGTACGCTTTGGCCTTGTATTTTTGCCTTGGCAATCGCAGGACTTGGTAAGCATACTAATGAAGGATCTAACTTCCTTATCATGATGATTATGGGTGGAGGGCTAATTGCTCCACTACAAGGTTACCTTGCAGATTCAATAGGTATACATTTAAGCTATATCGTAGATGTAGTATGTTTCCTATACCTAATCTTCTATGCAATTAAGGTAAAAGGAATCCTGAAGAGTCAGGGTATTGATCTTGAAAAAACAGCTGCAGGTGGTGGACACTAAGAATAAGCTGATATATAAGAAAAGATTTTGGGCAGGCCTTTGGCTTGCCCAATTTTTTATATTCTTTCTGCTGTCGAAGACGGAGAAGGGTGTACTGTTTTTTGAAAAATTATTTTCTGCAACTCAAAAAATCCGGGTAGGAATTATTAAGCATATTCCGTTTTCTGCAGGGGATGTGTTTTATCTGTTTCTAAGCATCTTTTTGATTGCCTTAGTTATCTTATCCATCAGAAAAAAAAGCAGAAAAAGAACCCTATTAACCTTACTGGTTAGTATCAATATTTTATACTTCGTATACCAGTGTTTATGGGGAATGTTATATTTTCAGAAGCCATTATTAAGCAGAGACAAAATACAGGCAATTGACACCGAAAAACTAAAACCTCTTGCAGAATATTACCTTCAGCAATGCATTATACTTCGTAAAGCTAATCTTTCAGAATCTTTTCAGATAAAATCTCAGACAGCTTTGGAAGCAGAAATAAAGGCACAGCAGCAAATAATTGCTCATACATACGGAAAAGGCAGCAGCATTGATATTTCGCTGAAGCCAAGCCTTTATAAAAGCGTTATGAGCTATACAGGTATTCTGGGCTATTACAATCCTTTCAGCTCCGAGTCGCAGTACAATCCGGAACTACCACCTACTTATACTCCGTTTACACTCTCTCATGAAACAGCACATCAGATAGGCTTTGCCAGAGAGGAGGAAGCTAACTTTATAGCTTTTATTATAGGAGAAAATTCTTCCAGTTATGAGCTAAAATACAGTGCCTATTGGTATGCTTTAAAGACAATATTATTCAATATATCTAAAAAAGACCTGAAATACAGTAAAACCTTTCTGGAAAATCTCCCAAAAGAGTTAATGAGTGATTATAAGACTGAAAAAAAATTCTATAAAGATCATGAAGGAAAGACTCAGGATTTTTTCTCTTTTACCAACAACCTTTTTCTAAAAAGCAACAGACAAGATGGAAGCGTTACTTATAACTATTTCATTTACTTATTATTAGATCATCATAAAGAAAAAGGATTGCACCAATAGATGCAATCCCAAAAACACAAATGATGAAAAAAAATTTATTGCTTCGTGGGCAATAGGATACCCGATTAAAGCGATGTAAAAGTACAAAAATTTCAGATATAAACAAGTATTTTAAAATAAAAAAACATTTTTATTCCTATAAAAGCTATAAATAAAATCGATTAGACGGCTATATGGGTAAGTTTATATCTATAAACTACCCATAATAGTAAATAGATCCACTTTTTGGACATAAAAAAAGAGAATCAGATAATTCTGATTCTCCTTTTAGTAGCGGGGACACGACTCGAACGTGCGACCTTCGGGTTATGAGCCCGACGAGCTACCTACTGCTCCACCCCGCGATGTATCTTTTGTCTTCCGAAGACTTTGTAGCGAAGACGGGACTTGAACCCGTGACCTTTGGGTTATGAATCCAACGCTCTAACCACCTGAGCTACCTCGCCGTTTTGGTGGTGCAAATATAGAAAATATTTACAACTCACCAAAATTTATTTCACTTTTATTAAAGATAAAGCTTCAGAAAAGTTATTTGGTTTAGCGATAATTTTATTTCCTGCGTCCAAAAGGAAATATGTTGGCGTTGCGTGAACGTTGTAAAGCTCTGAAACACTGCTGCTCCAGCCTTTCAGCTCACTATCATTAATCCAGGGAAGAGATTTTACCCTGTTATTATAAGAAGTTGGATCAGAATCTAAAGATAATCCGATAACCTGAACTCCGTTTGCCTGCAATGCCTTATAATTTTCGATAATTTTAGGTAATTCTGCTTCGCAGTGAGAACACGTAGAAGACCAGAACATAATAAGCTTTTTCTTTGCTTTTACATCGTGTAAAGACTTCGCTGTAGTATTTAATGGATTAGTGAATTTGTAATCCGGCATTACTTTGCCCAGCATTACATTCTCATTGGACTTAATAGTAGCTGTTAAACGATCTGAAATCGTACATTTTAGTGCTTTAGCCTCTGTAAGATATTTATTCTTTAGTTCCTCCATTCCATAGACGTCGAAGAAATCTATAAGTTCAGATAATACCATCTGCCCTCTTGGAGATTCTACATCTACAGTTTTTAGCAGCTTTGCAACATCATTATTAATGGTTTCTTTCTTGGAATATGAAAGGTAATTGTAAAGCACTTGTCTGATTTGTGCTGAAGATTCAAGATATTCCGGAGAATTATTGATAAACTTTATATAATCTTCCTGTTTCAATGCCTGATTTCCGTCTACATATTTCTGAAGATTTTGAGTATAGTACTTTAAAAAAGGATACTGTCCCATATCTCCGTCTTTGTATGCGGAAAGTTTGGATATCTCCTTTTTCATAGCCATTCCAAATTCTGAATTTGGCTCGTAGAAATTTTGCATCTGAAGCAGTACCGGAAGGATCTGCTCTTTCTTTTTTGCTATTCCCTGATAATCTGCGAATAGCTTATTGGCATTATCGGAAAATTCTACATTCGAAATTTTATTATTTGTCAGTGCTGTCTTCACTGAAACATTTCCGTTCTCAGAAATTAGCATGAAGGCCGTATTAGCATCCGGAAAGTACACCTTCATCAGACCGGAATAAGGCGTATCTACCTTAAAATCCCATCCGTTAGCAGATTTTGTTCCACTAGCTGCTATAACCTCTTTGGAACCATTATAGGAGTATAGAAACGCGTTATCCGTTTTAAAATCTGAAGGGACTCCCACCTGAACAGTAAACTGAGCCGATGTCATCGAAAAAAGCCCTAATAGTGCTATCGTTAAGAAATTCTTTTTCATGACCTAAAGTTATAAAAAAAACCTACATTTCTGTAGGTTTTACAACGTATTAAGTTTTTTTTCAGATATACTTATTTCAGTTTACCTTCTATATCTTCTTTTGTAAGGATAACTTCGGAAGTCTGATCGATATTGTACATATAATCTTCCAGAACCTTTTCTGTGGTTCCTCTCAAACCTCTGGCACCTAATCCTTTTTCCATTGTAGCTTCAACGATAGCCTCGATAGCTTCGTCTGTAAATTCAAGCTTAACATTATCCATTCTGAATAACTCTATAAACTGATTAACAATCGAATTTTTAGGTTCTTTCATAATACGGATCATCGTATCTTTTGTCAGCTTATCAAGGTGAGTAATGATAGGGAAACGTCCTAAAAGTTCAGGAATTAGTCCAAAGCTTCTAAGGTCAATAGCATTAATATTTTCCAGGATATATTCCTCATCATCCTTTTTATTGATTTTCTCGCTGCTAAAACCTATTGCCTGCTTATTTAGCCTTCTTTCAATGATTTCTTTAATACCATCAAAAGCACCACCTGCGATAAACAGTATATTTTGAGTATTTACCTGAATGTATTTCTGATCCGGGTGTTTTCTTCCTCCTTGTGGTGGTACATTTACAATACTTCCTTCCAGAAGTTTCAACAATCCCTGCTGAACACCTTCTCCGGAAACGTCTCTGGTAATACTAGGATTATCAGACTTTCTTGCAATTTTGTCTATTTCGTCTACAAAAACAATTCCTCTCTCGGCTCTTTCCACGTCATAATCAGCTACCATTAAAAGTCTGGAAAGAATACTCTCCACATCTTCCCCAACATAACCTGCTTCGGTAAGAATTGTAGCATCTACAATACAAAAAGGTACATTAAGTTCTTTTGCAATCGTCTTTGCCAATAATGTTTTACCTGTTCCGGTTTCACCAACCATCAGTATATTAGATTTTTCCAATTCTACTTCTCTGTCAGCATTTCCGGCATGCATCAATCTTTTATAATGATTGTATACCGCAATGGATAATTGTTTCTTTGCCTGATCCTGACCTATAACATAGTCATCCAGAAATTCTTTGATTTCTCTTGGCTTTTTCAGATCATCTATATCGTAATCTGCAGGGCTAAGTGAGTTTTTCCCAGAACCAGCAATCATTGCATGAGCCTGTTCTATACAGTTATTACAGATATAACCACTATTACCTGACACTAATATTTCAACTTCCTCTCTTTTTCTTCCGCAAAAAGAACATTGGTTAGGATTCATCTAAATTTATTTTGATTTTATGATGCAAAAATGCTTAGAAAAATCTAAGCATTTGCAATTTTTTCTTGAATTTTTTGATATTCTTCAGGTGATAATTTCAATCGCTCTCTGGAGAAATCGATATCATGTAAATGCTGAAGCGGCACTAAATGAATATGAGCATGTGGTACTTCCAAACCTATAACAGCCACTCCTACTCTTTTACACGGAATTGCAGCACCTACTTTTTTGGCTACTTTTTGTGCAAAACTGAAAAGCTCTTTAAATTCTTCTGAATCCAGATCGAAAATAAGATCAACCTCTTTTTTAGGGATTACTAACGTATGTCCTTCCACTAAAGGCATTACATCCAGAAAAGCTAAATGCTTTTCGTCCTCCATTATTTTGTATGCAGGGATTTCTCCGTTAACTATTTTGGTGAAAATGCTGCTCATAATTCTACTATTTAGTTTAAGCTAATTTCTAATACTTCAAACGATAATTTGTTTCCGTTTGGTAAAGTAATTTCTGCTGTTTCACCAACAACTTTACCTAACAGTCCTTTAGCAATAGGTGTATTTACTGAAATTTTACCTGACTTCAGGTCACTCTCATTGTCTGGTACTAAAGTAAAAGTCTGCATTTGTTTAGTTCCATTATTTTTAAGCTTCACTGTACATAAGATGGATACTTTAGAAGTATCTAACTGACTTTCATCAATTACTTTTGAAGTAGCAATAGTATCTTTTAGCTTGGAAATTCTCATTTCCAGCATTCCTTGGGCTTCTTTAGCTGCATCGTATTCTGCGTTTTCAGATAAATCACCTTTATCGCGAGCTTCTGCAATCTGTTGTGTAATTTTTGGTCTTTCAATGGTCTCCAACTGCTCTAGTTCAGTCTTCATTTTTTCTAAACCTTCTTTGGTTACATAACTCATAATACAATATTTTAGGTTAGTATAAATAAAATATCCGACCTTTGCCGGATACACATGTCTTGATTAATTTTAGCAAATATATAATTTATTTTCAATAAAAAGAAATATATAGCATTTAATTGCAAAATACTAATTATCAATTAATTAAAAACGTTCATTTAATTTTTTTCCTTAAAAAATTAAACTCCTCTCAACGAAACCTAAAAAAAGACTAATATTTTCTATATTTATGCCATGAAAGTAGTTATTCAAAGAGTTTCTGAGTCTGAAGTGGTGGTAGAAAACCAATCTGTTGGCAAAATAGGAAAAGGTTTTATGCTTTTAATCGGAATTGATGAAAGTGATGAGAAACAAGATGCAGACTGGCTTGTACAAAAGATACTAAATCTTCGGGTTTTCGGAGATGAAGAAGGCAAGCTAAACCTTTCTATTCTGGATATAAAAGGAGAACTTTTATGTATTAGCCAATTCACTCTTATTGCTGATTACAAAAAGGGGAATCGCCCTTCTTTTATCAAAGCTGCTAAACCAGATAAAGCAATTCCCCTTTTTGAATATTTTAAAGAAGAAATAGCAAAAAGCGGATTAAAAACGGAGAGTGGAATCTTTGGTGCTGATATGAAGATTTCTTTAACCAACGATGGACCGGTTACTATTGTTATGGATTCGAAAACAAAACTATAAATTCAGTTTTTTTTAACCACAAAAGAACCCAAAGCCTTATTAGTTCAAGTTTTAAAAAAGATATAACGCATAAAAAATGACCAGGTTTCTCTGGTCATTTTTTATTTTAGTTGTACACTGAACTTTCCTTTCTGACTGCCATCTGCCATCAGACTTTTTCCTATGATAAGACTGTAGTCCCCTTTCTGGTTTAGATTGTATTCAATGTCCTGTCCAAAAGGTCCGTCAATGCTCTGATCATTAAGTTCAACATTATTGAACCGGATATTCTGATTTCCTGATTCGGAAATAATCTTCCCGGTAATCTTCATATTTCCCGCATTTTTCAAATGAATGATCAGTTTCTGATCTTCATTCGTAAACTCATCTTCAAATTTTACTGGAAATGTTTGCGCATCTACTTCACGGATAATGGTATTTCCGGTAACCTGTCGATCCTGATTATGATTCTGTTTTATAGTATCAGTTTTACTTATACTCACAGCAGAAGAATCTTGTTTCTGAGTAGTTATTTTATTAGGATTCTTCGAACAAGCCGCCATTATTAATACAAGAGGCAAGAAGGAAACGACTATCTTTTTCATATTATTTGGTATTAATGGTTTCATAATAAAGTAATCTGGAAAGGAAGGTTTTCTTCTGTTCTTTATTTACTTTATCTAAAACGTCAGATCTTAGCAGGTTATTATGAGAAATCTCTGCATATTTTAATAAATAAGATTCATTAAAGTTAACAGAATTCTGGTGATAATCAGCAGAAAAGTCTTTACGCTTTATATTTTCTCTGGTAACAATACCACCCCAATTAACAAAGCTGATTACCAAAACTGCAGCATAAAAAAACCAGAACATTGTATTGAAAAGGAATGCATTGGTTTTCTTCTTGTGTATCTTAACGAATGTTACTACCAAACCTATCGTAGCCAATATAAGAAAGGCATAAACTCCAAGACGTTTGTACGTGAGTCCGTAATTGACAATATATTCGGTATTCTTCATCATAGCCGAAAACAATAAAACAGTGTTCAGGGCAATCCAAACTTTTGCCAACAGCTGCATCAATTTGGCTTTTGGATCAAAATTGAAGGCTGATTTAAAGTAAAACATAATCACAAGTATCACCATGATAATGGAGAGAATTACAGCTCCTACCCTTTCATGGGTTTCTTCGGAAAGCTGTCCTGGTGTTTTAGGAGTCTCATAAAACTGCTCGTAATTATAGCTCACAATAAAGAAAACAAGCAGGATATTGAGTAAAAGAAATGTCACAACTCCACTCATTCGCTCAGCATCCAGACCCAGGTCTGAATAGGTAGGTTTCAAAATCTTTTCCACATCATTAAAATCATTATCCAGAATAGTATGTTGCTTGTAAATCAGTCTTTCTACTACGAAATTCCAGTAATTAAAGGCCAGAAAGAACCCTAATACACTCAGGCAGAATAATTGCCAGAAATTAATATCCCAATTGATATTGGTAAAAAGATTTGCAAACTGATCACTTCCATAGGTATACACCACAAAAAATATAAAAACAAAAAATGCAGGGATTAGAATAATAGCTAATAACTTCTGCCATGTACCAGAAGAATTTCTTTCAGGAAGCCATTTATCAAAGTTGAAAAAACGACACAGAAATGTAAAAAAATTAGCAATAAAAACAGGTAATATAAAAAGTGTTTTCAGTTTTCTGCTTTTACTCCGGAATGAAAGAAGAATCAACGAGCTTGTCAATGCCAGAAAGGAAGGAAAATCTCCATACCATGTAAATGCAACAGATGAGAGTATGGTTGTACTAAAAAGTATAAAAAACAGACGGGTTTTGTTGCGTTGCGGGGTATTGATAAGTGTAAGTACTGCACAAATAATTCCCAAAACACCCAGGTTTAGCCCCATATTTTCATTATAAAATAAAGTGACAAAAAGAAAAGTGGTAAGTAATATAAGATGATGTGTTTTCATAATCAGGTAGTTTAATAAAATACAGGTGTTTGTTTTTGGTAGATAAAGTCTTTTAAATGTTCAAAATTCTGCCATAACAGACTCTCGAAATCCCAGTTGAAAAAGGCTTTCATTCTTTTTCCTTTTTGATATGCATGGAGATACATTTTTAAATATTCCGGCAGGAAAAGTGTTCCCAGAAATATAGCTGCAAGAAGATGTGCATTGAGTTTTCCATTGCCTAAAAGAAGATACTGCATGGCAATTTCATCTTCAAAGTTGGTTCCGCAACCGGTAATAAGATGGTGTACATCGTGATTCTCCATTTTAGAAATCATGGTGAAACCATATTGTTGATAGAATTCTCCCAGTTTTCGCCCCAGAGAATCTTTTTCAAAGAGCAGTAATTGCTCTTCTGTAAACTGCCACTGCCTTTTTTTCTTTTTAAAATATTTTCTGTAAAGCTTTTGGGTATGTTGGTACACGAACAGTAAAAATTGAACACGTATTTTTTTCATAATTTATAGTTTTGATTACATAAGATTGATGCCTATTAATGCATAAAAAGCAGCAATAGGAATATTGATTGAAAGAATTAGAATCGATTTTAAGCAAGCTTTGCGTTTCGTTTCACTAAGAAGTCCGTAAATAAGTAAGCCAAGAACTATTAATAAATTGAATATTGAAGCATAAATCAAGAGTAAATATCCGCTTGAAGCAAACACATAGTTTTTTGTAAACAGGTATCCGAAGAGGCAGATATTCCCTGACAGGAATGACACTCCAAAGACAAGCCTTCCAATAACTATGATATTTCGATTTTCCATAATACTTTAGTTTAAGCCTGAGTAAGTGTAAAAACAGTAATCTCTGGACGTACCATAAAACGAACCTGACGGGAATGTCCTATTGCCCGGTTGATGTATAACATCCTGCCATCCTGCAAATCGATTTCTCCGGAAATGTATTTTTTATTTCTGACCGGCAGAACTGGTGTAATAACTCCCGGTATCCGACATTGACCACCATGTGTATGTCCACTGAGAATCCATCCTTTATAGCCATTCCATACATCGAGGTCACATACATCAGGGTTATGGCACAAAACCAGATTCGCTTTTGTCTTATCATAATCTTTCATTACATGAAGAGGATTAAAATTTGGAGACCATAAATCTTCAAAACCTATAAAATTCAGACCTGAAACTTCTGCTTGTGCATTGTTCAACATTCGGATTCCTGAATTTTTCATAATATCACAAATGTTCATAGCTACATCAGGCTCACTCCAGTTGAATCCGTAATCATGGTTCCCCAGTATTCCTAAAGTTGCAATATTCCCTAATACAGCATGTTTCATCACTTCATGAAGTTGTGTATACTGTATTTCGTTTTCCCAACTTACATAATCGCCTGTGTATACTACAAAATCAGGATTGAAAGCTCTAGCCTCCTGAAAAACCTCAATCAGAAAATTCCAGTCAAAACGGTTTCCGACATGCATATCCGATATTTGCATCAGTATTTTTCCTTTCAGATAATCTGGCAGATTCTTTATTGGCAAATCTCTCCGGACAAACTCTACCCAAAAAGGCTCTATCTGCCAGGAATACAATACAGGCAATGCACCAATAGCAGATACCTGAAGTAAACGTTTAATAAATGTTTTTCTATTCATTTGTATTTTTTATAAAGTACTTTGTAATTCAAAGTTAATTTTCAAAAAAATATAGCTTTATCTGCCCAGTAATTTTTCCAACGCATTAAGATGTTCTGAAAAAGCATGTCTTCCGGAATTTGTAACTCTATAAGATGTCTTTGGCTTCTTTCCGACAAATTCTTTCTTTATTTCAATATATCCGGCTTTCTCAAGTGCTGTACTATGGCTTGCCAGGTTACCGTCTGTAACTTCCAGTAGCCCCTTCATTTCTGTAAAGTCAACCCAGTCGTTTACCATGAGAACAGACATTATCCCCAATCTCACCCGACTTTCAAATTCTTTATTGAGCTGATTTACTTTAATCATTTTAATTTTATTCCATTAATTCCAAAATAGTCGTACAAGATCCTATTTTTTGATTAGCCTTTTAGTATTGTATTTTCATTAGTTACCCCTATATCTGAAAAACCATTGGCAAACTGCTTCTACAGAGAATGGCCGCAAAAATAAGGATAAAAAAAATTCCGCTCTTTTACATTTTACTTTTTATTGAAGAAAATCTTATTTCTTATACATGAGTATACCATATACAATGTGCAAAACTCCAAATCCCAAGGCCCAAAAAAGTAATCCATGTCCCGGGAAAAATATTGCTATAATTCCTAATATCATTTCGGAAATTCCTAAAAACCTAACAACATCCAAAGTATATTTTTCAGCACAGAATAAAGCTGCTCCATATACAAACAACATCATTGGCGCGATTAATATATAATACTGCTGAGCAACAAGGCCTATACAGAATATCCCGCCCAAGGCTAAAGGGACACAAAAATTGAACAATAGCTTTTTAGTCGCTGCAGTCCAGAAAGGCTGATTGGACTTTTTAATATTTCTCCAGGTAAATAATCCTCCGAAAACTATTGCAGACACTAATACAATCAATGCAACAATAATAAGATGGGTAACCTTATCTTCTACTGTATGCAGGCTTCTTCCTTCATAATCGAATCTGGTAGCACCTAAATAATTATAGGCATAAGCCGCTCCCAATAAAGCAATAACTCCGGCTACTATCCCGGACATACCACTAAGTGACAGAAAACGTGTAGAACGTTCCATCATATGCCGGATATGAGACAAATCTTTATGATAATTTTGATCCATATAAAGAACTTTGAAATACAAAGTTATAATTTATTTTTAACCATCAAAATAATTTTTAAATTTTCTTTCATTCTGTCAAAACAATTTCTCAAATTATTAACTTTAGGAAGCTAAACAACACAGAATGAATAAGGAAATTCTAAGATCATCCATCTTCAGACATTTAGATGGTATTGTTACTGCTCCTGTAGCCGTATCACTAAACAAGAAAGGTATCATCGACCATATATTAGAAAAAGAAACAATTAATCTTTCCGATCTTACAGAACAATTTAAAGCTAATGAAGGTTATCTGAATGTTGCTTTACATACCTTGGGCTCACAAGGATTTATCATTTATAATATAGATAATAACAAAAATACAGTTTCTGTTACAGCAAACAGCAGTACCTTGCTATTAAAGAAATTCTCCTTTTTGTATAACAAAATTATTCCCTTTCTGAAAAAGTCTACAGATATTAGAAATCAGATTTTGGAAACTTCATTTATAGAAGAATTTAGTCTTCTTGCAGCAGCTATGAAGAGTAACTTTGATCTTGAAATTTCTGATAATCCTGAGGAGAAAGCTATTCAGGAGCAAATATTAAAACATATTGAAGGCTGTATTATAGGCCCTGTAATTGTATATCTTGGTATGACTGGTATGTTTCATAAGTATTTTATGGAAACGTCCTTTCAGGCAGCCGAATTTCATAAAAAAGCAGAAAACTTTGAGGTTATTCTGGACTTCCTTACTCATTTGGGATGGTTCAGAAAAAACGGAAGCAATTATAAATTTACAGAAATGGGTGTTTATTATGCCAAACGGGCTGCCTCATATGGAGTAACTGTCTCTTATCTGCCGATGCTGAACAAGTTGGATGAGTTATTATTTGGGGATGCACACAAAATACGGGAAATAGCAGAAGGTGATGATGAGATACATGTTGATCGTGCTATGAATGTATGGGGAAGCGGTGGTGCACATTCTAACTATTTTAAGGTAGCCAATGATTTTATTATTCAGGTTTTCAATCAGCCTATTCATTTACAGCCCAAAGGTATATTAGATATGGGCTGTGGTAATGGTGCCTTTATTCAGCATATTTTCGAAACAATAGAGAGACAAACCTTGCGTGGAAAAATGTTGGAAGAACATCCTCTTTTTTTAGTAGGCGCAGATTATAATCCGGCAGCACTGAAAGCGACCCGTGCTAACCTCATCAACAATGATATTTGGGCGAAGGTTATCTGGGGTGATATCGGAAACCCCGAAAAGCTGGCGGAGGACCTTAGAGAAAGTTATGAAATTGAACTTTCAGATTTATTGAACATTAGAACCTTCCTGGACCATAACCGTGTATGGAAAACTCCGGAAAATAAAAACCCGGAAAGAATAAGTACTTCAACCGGAGCATTTGCCTTTCGCGGAGAAAGACTCACTAACAATATTGTAGAGGAAAGTCTGAAGGAACATCTGGAGCTCTGGCTTCCTTATATTAAGAAAAATGGATTACTCATAATCGAACTCCATTCCCTGAATCCAGAACTTACCCAAAATAATCTGGGCAAGACTGCTGCAACAGCTTACGAAACTACTCATGGATTCTCGGATCAGTACATTCTTGAAGTTGATGTTTTCAGAAAAGTATGTACAGAAACAGGATTAAGTATTAGCCCGGAATTTTCGAGAAAGTTTCCTGACTCGGATCTGGCAACAGTTTCTATAAATCTTTTAAAAGCTTAGTAATATAAAAGAGCGATTATGTTTTATAATCGCTCTTTTATTTATTTTGCTCTCAGGTGTTCTTTAATTGCCTCAATATTCTTTTTAGCTGAATCCTCTAAAATGAGGCTAGCACTCATGTGAATTCTGTCTGGCATCAGCATATTAAAATAGTCTGTTCCTTCCCAGGAAACTTTCTTAATCAATGCTAATGCTTCATCACTTCTGGTGGAAAGCTTCTGAAGAAAATCATCGAGCTTTGCATCCATTTCAGCAATATTTTCAGATACTGAATGGTAAATATTATGCTGCTCTGCCCATTCTGCAGATCTAAACTCTGCATCTATTGCCATTGCCGAAAATTGTGATTTTCCGATTTTTCTTTCTACATAAGGTCCTATTACAAAAGGTCCTATTCCCAGGTTGATTTCAGTAAGAGCAAGGGCTGCATCTTTGGTTGCAAAGCAATAATCTGCTCCACAGGCAATTCCTACTCCACCGCCGGTTGTTTTTCCCTGTACTCTTACAGCAATTATTTTCCCACAATTTCTCATGGCATTCAATACTTTAGCGAAACCTCCAAAGAACTTCTTAGAAGTATCAAGTTCATCAATGGCTAGAAGCTCGTCGAAACTAGCTCCTGCACAAAAAGCTTTTTCTCCGGCACTTTTTATAAGGATTGCTTTTACTTCCTTCTTTACACCTTCTTCTAAAATAGTCTGAGCTAGTTTTTCCAAAATAGCACCAGGTAATGAATTGCTTTTTGGTGTTCCAAAAGTAATTTCTGCGATATTGTTTTTAATTTCTGATATTACGAATTCGTTCATAATTTTTGTTATTGGATTATCTTATCCATTTATGGATATGCTCTATATGTTTATTTTTTCTGACTA
The DNA here is from genome assembly GCF_001675285.1 of Elizabethkingia miricola. Lineage (GTDB taxonomy): Bacteria > Bacteroidota > Bacteroidia > Flavobacteriales > Weeksellaceae > Elizabethkingia > Elizabethkingia miricola. The sequence goes on along the minus strand of NZ_LSGQ01000005.1, from coordinate 128,988 downwards.
ATGCTTTAAATCGCAAAGTTAATAACAGCTTCCTGCCTTCTATTGTTCTTGTAAACACCAAGCTGGCTGCTCCTGATTCTTCAATCCAATTTCTGGCAAATAGTTCTGCACTTTTTTTATTTCTTCCAAAAATATCAGGAACCGGATAATAGTTAATACTATTTTTCAAAAAAAGAATTCCTTTGGTCTTTAATAAATACCTGGGATTATCAATCTTTGACAGAAGCTCTTGTAAAGTTAATATAAATATTGAGGCTTCACTATAGCTTCCTCCTTCTAAGTGGCAAATACTATTTCCCCTTTCATCTGAAGAAACAACAATTTTAAGTTTTTCATTTGATGTTCTTATAGCTCTTTCACTGATTAATGAAGACAATATAGCTCTGGCTATTTTTTCCAGATTTTTAGAAATATTCTTATACCTGAGATACTGCATTAATGACCGATAGAACATTCCTCCATAAGTTAGAAAGCCTGCAATTCCGAATAAAAATATAAATAAATATGCACCTTCTAATGTCTGAAAGGACTTTAAAGATTTTATAATACCTCCTAGAAATTCCGCCCAGAACATAAGTACAGAAGATATTAACATTCCCATAAAGTGGCCAATACTTTTACTAAGGCTTTTAAATTTCTTTTCCTGCCATTTATCCGGATCTTGAGATTCAATTTGTATTTCTTCTACAAGATGATCGCCTTTTTTTAATGCTCTGTTCCATTTATCTTTAAGTTCATTCTTTCTGCGTGCTAAAGAAATCATTTCTTTATTAATCTCCTTTATTTCTGATATCTTCTCAATTGTCTTAATATTGAGACGTTCAATATTATTTTCAATTTGCTCATTTTCTCTATTAGAAACACCTACAAAGGTTTTGAAGCGTTTTACCATTTTCTGATAATCCATTCCGCCTTCAGGATCTCTCTCGTTAAAACAGATCAGGTGCCAGATATTACTTACTTTTTCAGGATTATCTTTATCTGTTCTTATCGCCCGCCCTCGTATCTGATTGCTTAATACATAGCTACTAACAAAACTTGCAACAATAAGACTATTAATTTTGGGAGCATCCCAACCTTCTCCCAGTAATGATTTTGTTCCGATTAGAATATTTATTCTCCCTTCCTGAAAAAAGTGTGTTACTATTTCCACAAGAAAACTTTGATTATTATCTTTTGGATAAATCTGCACGAAATTGCCATCAGATTTCATTTCTGATAAGGAAACATCTTTGTCGGGGAAATCTTTTACAAGCTGATTAGCCAATTCTCTAGGTAGAATAACAAGAGAACCGGTAAGAACACCAATATCTTTTCCAACTAAAGGGTCATTTTTTAATATTTCAAAAATAGGAACCACCCCCATTTTATCAGGACTAGGAGTTGGTTCAATATCATTAGCAATAAATTCTTTTCTTATAAAATCAGTGAGAATTACCATGCGTAAATCATTTCCAAAATTCTCACTCTCACTAATTGTAATATTTCTAATAGCTTCTAATTTTCCAGAACCTGCATTTAGAATATGTTCTAATTTTTCGTTCTGAAAGAAACTAATAGTCTTATTTTTTAAAATGCTATTTCTTTTTAATCTGTTTTCTATAGCTTGCCTGGAATCCTCATACTTTTTAAAATGTATATCATCTGTAAATAAGTAAAACTCCAGTAACTCTTCCAACCAGAAGAAATCAAACTCGGGAATATATTTTTGCTCATCACCAATAATTTGAAAATGAATATCAGCTATTTTAATCCCTATTGCATTCATAAAGATGAGCCCCGAAGTATATGAAGATACATTATCATAAATCCATTCCAGGTGTTTTTCCGGATCTTTATAAATATAATGATTAACAATAGCCTCGATAATTACACCATCTTGCTTTATTTCTTTATACAGGTTGTCTGCATATTGATAAATCTGATCTATGGACAGCTTTTCTTCTAAAGTCGGGAGTGTAAAATATATAAGATCCTGATGAGGGCAAAGGTCACCTTCCAACATAAGCTCCGGAACAGAAATTTCTGCATCTACAGAACCATTTAATTCTATGTAATTCTGCCATTCACTTTCTGAAACATCAAAAGGCTGGGTAGCAGTGAGTGCAACTACTATAGGATTCAGTTGATCTTTTATCGTAATAATACTTTGCCACCATGCATTTTTCAGATGGTGTGCCTCATCCAGAATAAGAGTTCCAATTTTCAACTTTTTAATTAACTTCAAAAAAGAATCATTGTTTAATTTCTTCTCAACGGTTTTACTTTCGGCATCTCTTTTTATTACTGAATGAATTCCCTGATAAGTAGCCAGGGTTACAAAAGCAGGTTTATTCAAATCAAAAGAAATCCACTCCGGAAGTGTGTCACTCTGAAGGAAAAGCTCTCCGAAGCGCTGTGCCCATTGGTTTCTTATAGCTAAAGTAGGAGCTACAATCAAAGTAGGATTATTAATACGGAGCATAATCTCTAATCCAAGAACTGTTTTTCCAGAACCAGGTGGAGCAACAATATGAAGGTGATTGTCCGAAAGATAATCCTGAAGATTATCTAAAAATTGTTTTTGATACTTACGCCAACTATATCTGAATAATATTCCTTCCGGAAATTCTTTCATATCTACCATTCATCAGATTATTTTTCAGAAAAGGCTACAATATACTTATCTATATATATTTCTTTCTCTTTTGATTTGTATTGCTGGATATAACGAGGATGTTCCAGAACATTGATTTTATCAAATAACTTTTCTTCTTTGTTTAGCTTGTGGATAAAGTCTGCATTCTTTTTCCCTAATACAAAAACTTCAGAAGTATCCAGTCCCAGACTTATATGCTGTTTCAGAGAAGCTATCATAAAGCTTTTTACATCCTCAAAAAGCTGTTTATCATCATAATAATTAGCATTCAGCCAACCGTTTTTTGTATTTCTTACAATAGCCAAAGGAAAAGGAGAGTTGATATAAAATTCTTTATAGAATTTCTCAACTCCACCAAAAGCATTGATCATATCATACATAAAGACAGATGAAACCTCATGGGTATGCACTGATTTCATTTCAATACCACATTCACTATTCAACCGTTTGGTATCAGTAAAAGGAACTCCTGTTACCCCTGCACCATGTCTACTGGGATTGATCCCAATTATAAATCTGCGCTGGTTTGAATCATTATAATATTTATGATAAAACTTTTGCATCACAACCATCGTTTCAGGATTGTCCAGATAAGGATTCAGTACATTAAATCCTTCCGGTAGTTTTCCCGAATATCGAAGGGTCTTATTAAAATCTATGACTTTATCTGCAAAAGTATTCTTCACTCTCCAAATATATTAATTTACCAATACTTTGACCATGCTCAGCATGATCTCTGTACTATATTAATCCGAACTGTTCGAAGTGATGAGTGAAATGCTTTCTGTGCATTAGCTCCCACATTTCTTTATTGATTTTACCAAATACAAAATGGATATGCTCTGCCTGTGGATTCTCTCTGTAATAGATCAAGAATTCCTGAATTGCATTAAGGAAAGCTTCTTTTGCAGCCTCCAGGTTTTTATGTTTCAATTCCGGTAAGCTTCCGTCCTGTGGAAGGAATGGCGCCGGAAATTCTTTTGGCATTTTTCTGTGATTGTATAAGGAATCCTGATACTTTTCAAGGTGTTCATCAGGTGTATAATACTTTTCTGCTTCAGGTCTTCCCATACCATAGTTAACGGTAGTTTCCAGATGCTCCAGCATTTCCTGTGGAGACATTTTACCCCATTCAGGTTTTGAGCTTTCCGTTAAACCATTTAATATTTTTTTGATATCTCTTACGTTCAGATCAATAAAAGGAGATCTTTTAGCTACCAATGTCAGAATTGTTGCCACGCAAACTACTTCTTCTCTTTGGTTTACCACCTCAACCAGCCACTTTACCACACCACTAGGTATGTTTCGACCTTTTACACCTCTGTTGATTCTCTCTTTTGCAGTCAGGTATACCGTGATGGTATCTCCTGCATATACAGGCTTAAAGAAAGCACAATTCTCTAATCCGTAATTTGCAATTACAGGTCCTTTTTTACCGGAAACAAATAACCCGGCTGCTGCTGAAAGGATAAAATAGCCATGAGCTACAGTCTTGTCGAAAATTGTTCCGTTAAGGCTGGTAGCATCAGTATGCGCATAGAAGTGATCCCATGAAACGTTAGAGAAGTTTACAATATCTGCTTCAGTTACTGTTCTTCCAGCTGTTTCCAATGAGTCTCCAATTTCTACCTCCTCGAAATATTTACGGAAAGGATGTTTATCTGAGTATTTTTTCTCTGCTCCTTGTTGATAAATTTTTGTGATAGCTGTCAGAATATCCGGTGACCCCTGAATAGCCGTTTTTTGCAGGAAGAAGTGAAGTCCGCTTAGTCCACCCATTTCTTCTCCACCACCAGCTCTTCCCGGGCCTCCATGCATCAGTGTCGGAAGGGGTGAGCCATGTCCCGTACTCTCTTTAGCATTATCTCTGTTCAATACATATATACGTCCATGTTGGGAAGCCATCTTCCAGGAAGTTTCAGCAACGAATTTATCATCGTAAGAAACAATAGAACCAACTAAACTTCCTTTTCCTCTTTTTGCTAAAGCGGCAGCCTCTTCTGCATCTTTATATGGCATTAAAGTAGAAACAGGGCCAAAAGCTTCTATATCATGAGATATATTTTTTTCAAAAGGTTTATCATTCAGGAATAATTTAGGACTCATAAATGCACCATGTTCATAATCGGCATCTACCAGCTCATGTTTCCCATCATATACAAGTTCTGTTTCGGCTTTCAGCAGATTTACTTTTCTCAGAACCTCTTCATATTGTTGTTTTCCTACCAGAGATCCCATTCGGGTTTCTCTGTTTAGAGGATTTCCTATTTTTGTCTGATCCAATGCTTTGGAAAGAGCACTCTGAACATCACCAATTAAATGTTCAGGTACGATAATCCTGCGGATAGCAGTACATTTCTGCCCTGCCTTGGTTGTCATTTCATTACGGACCTCTTTAATAAACAAATCGAATTCAGGAGTTCCCGGCCTGGCATCCAACCCCAAAATTGAACAGTTCAGAGAATCTGCTTCCATATTAAAACGGACAGCATTTCCGGCAACTGAAGGTAAAGATTTTAGTTTTCTTCCGGTATTAGCAGATCCGGTGAATAAAACAGAATCTCCATCCTGTACATAATCCAGAATATTTCCGGGTTCTCCACAAACCAACTGGACAGCTCCTTCGGGAAGCAAACCACTTTCTATCATATCCTGAAAAACAACATTTGTAAGATAAGAGCCGGGAGTTGCTGGTTTTACAATACTTGGTACACCTGCCAGTAAAGATGTGGATAACTTTTCCAACATTCCCCATACCGGGAAATTATAGGCATTAATCTGTACAGAAACACCTTCGCTTGAAGTTAGAATATGTGTTCCCAAGTGTGTTCCGTTAGCTGAAATCTTCTGCGTATCACCATCTACCCAAAACGGAGTATTAGGCAGCATTCTTTTTGCTAATCCGGAGTAGGTAAAGAATGTTCCAAATCCACCTTCTATATCTACCCAGGAGTCTACATGAGTAGCTCCGGTTTTATATGATAATTCGTAGTATTTTTTCTTACGCTCCAGAAGATATAATGCTACTTTTTTCAGCATTTCCCCACGATCATAAAATGTCATAGAAGACAGGTTTTTATAACCTATTGTTCTTCCATAGTCGAGAGCTTGTTCGAAGTTTAGTCCTTCTGTATCTGAAATAGCAACCTGCTCTCCTGTAACAGCATTGTAAAGCGGAATTCCGTTACCTGTTCCCTCTGTCCATTGTCCGCATATATAATTTTTAAGTTTTTCCATATTAAAGAATACTTTACTATTTGATGTTTATTTTTTTAAGATCAATTGTAAGACTTTTTTACCCCCCAGATATACAAGAAAGAGTATTAGTGCAAAATCCAGAATAAAGATTGAATCAAGAAGAATTGTATAAAAAAAATCTTTTGATTTGAGGCGTCTTTCTATTGTATCGGAATCCACATGCTCTAATGCATCTGAGATACCAATCATAGCTTTTATTATGAAATATCCTAAAAAGTGGAGTGCACTCAATACAATCAGAACGACATACCAATATTTTTTCAGGAAATTCTGCATTTTAGGCTATAATTATTTTATGTTTTAAACTTTATCAAACCTCATAGGTTTTGAAAACCTATGAGGTTTAAATTCATACTTATTAAATCTTTATTTTTACATTTCTAAGAAGTCATATTCTACAATACTTTTATGAAAAACAACAAAATCATCAGTCGAGTCAAAGTATTGTAAAATATCATTTCGTTTCAACTTACTACTTTTTGATAAATCTAAATAAGATCTGTAAGAAGAATAATTCCAGTTCTCTATTAAGTTAACCAACCCATGATTTATAGGGTTATTATGAATATAATGCACAAGCTTTAGCAAATAATTCTCATTATCAACTCTCTTACGTTTAAGAAAGTCTAGGAATAAAGAGCCTCTTCTATTATATTTTTTATTAAATGCTTTTGCATAGGCATTAAGCATATTACTAAACGGTTTCATTAATGTTTGATGAGCATCTTTACTACTTCCATTCTTATCTTTAAATCTTAAAAGCAAATGAAAATGATTAGGGAGAAGGCAGTATACATAAATATCAGCAATCGGAGTAATATATTTAGAAAGCTTTTCCAGAAAATAATGATAATTGGATTCTTCTTTAAATATCAAATCTTTACCATTAGCATGACTATATACATGATAGATATGACCAAAATCAAAACTTTCCAGATTTTTCATTCTCTTAATCTTAAATATTATTCCAAACCTCATAGGTTTTGAAAACCTATAAGGTTTAAATTTACTACTTTATTTCAAATCAGCCCAGATGCTGTAGTCTACTACTTTTGTAGGGACTTGCTCTGTAAATTCTGTAAAAGGTTCACAAGGAACAATAGCATCTTTTCCTTCTCTTGCCAATTCCTGATAGAGTTTTGTCCCTTCGGTTTTCCAGTGAATCATTTCGTCAGAAACATCACGTATAATTTTTGCGGGACTCCCTACGATCAGCTTTCTGGGCTCACATTTAAAATTAGCCGGAACAAAAGCTAGCGCTCCAATAATACATTCATCGCCAATTACAGCCTTATCCATTACTACCGCATTCATTCCTACAAGACAATTCCTACCGATATGTCCGGAATGGATAATCGCGCCATGTCCTATATGTGCTGATTCTTCCAAAATGGTTTCAATATTTGGGAATACATGAAGCGTACAGTTTTCCTGAACATTGGCTCCGTCTTTTATAATAATCTTTCCCCAATCACCGCGGATAACAGCATTGGGACCGATATACACTTCTTCACCAATCTCTACATTCCCAATAATTACTGCCTGAGGATGGACATAGGCAGAAGGTTTTATAATGGGACGAATACCATGATAGGAGTAAATGTTCATAAAATTTTTATTAAAAATTTAATTTAGCAATGTATCAGTTTATCAATGTAACAATAAATATCCTGCCTTATTGAAAGAGTATATATTCTATTGGAAACTGTTACATTGTTATATTGTTACATTATTGAAAATATTATACTTTTTCAATTACCATTGCATAGCCTTGTCCAACACCGATACAAAGTGTACACAACGCATATTTTTTATTTTGTTTCTGTAATTCCAGAGCTGCAGATCCAATAATTCTGGCTCCTGATACTCCAAGCGGATGTCCTATTGCAATGGCTCCCCCGTTTGGATTAACTCTCTGATCATTGTCCTCTAAACCTAAGCTTCTGGTTACGGCAAGTGCTTGTGCGGCAAATGCTTCATTTAATTCAATAATATCGATATCCTCCAAAGAAAGGTTTAGTCTTTTTAACAGCTTCTGGGTTGCTTCTACCGGACCTATTCCCATAATTCGGGGCTCTACTCCGGCTACAGCAGATCCTAGTATTTTTGCTTTTGGTTTTAAACCATATTTTTTTACAGCTTCTTCGCTTGCCAAGATAAGAGCAGCAGCACCGTCATTCATTCCGGAAGCATTTCCGGCTGTTACACTACCTTCTTTTCTGAAAGCAGGACGAAGCTTTGCCAATACTTCTATAGTTGTTGTAGGCTTAATAAATTCGTCTTTATCAAATACTACAGGATCTCCTTTTCTTTGTGGAATTTCTACTCTTACCATTTCTTCAGCCAGCCTTCCGCTATCTTGTGCTTTAGTAGCTTTTTGTTGTGACCACAATGCAAATTGATCCTGGTCTTCTCTGCTGATATTATGCAGATCAGCCAGATTTTCTGCAGTTTCCCCCATTCCGTCTACACCATACATTTCTTTCATTTTAGGATTTACAAACCGCCATCCGAAAGTTGTATCATACATCTGGCTATCCCGTCCATATGCAGCACTTGGTTTAGACATTACATAAGGAGAGCGCGTCATGTGCTCTACACCGCCTGCAATATAAATTTCTCCCTCACCTGCAGCAATAGCCCGGAAAGCATTGGCAACAGCGGACATTCCTGAGGCACAAAGCCTGTTCACTGTCTCTCCTCCTATTTTGTATGGAAGGCCAGCTAATAAAAGAGCCATCCTTGCTACATTACGGTTATCTTCTCCGGCCTGATTAGCACATCCGAAAATAACATCTTCAATTTCATCTACGGGAACTTCCGGGTTTCTCTCCATTATTTCCTTAATAACTATTGCGGCTAAATCATCTGCCCTTACTTCAGATAAACCTCCTTGCAGCTTTGAAACAGGAGTTCTTATATAATCTATGATGTATACGTTGTTCATAATACTAATTTGAAAATTTGAGAATAGGCTAATTTGAAAATTAAAGTATCACATTTTCAAATTCATGCCACTCAACATCTTTATAATTCAGTTACTTTTTTTCCAATTTTATAAACTGTTCCTGTGAATTTTGCTACTAATTTTTGTTCCTGATTTGTGATATTGATATCATAAACTGCAGTCTTTCTGGTTTCATTCACCAACTTGCTTTCCGCACGAAAAATATCACCTTCTCTTCCGGCAGTTGTAAAATTTATCACACAATTCAGTGCTACTGCTGCATCTCCGGAATTGTTGGAAGAAAAAGCTAAAGCTGAATCAGCAAAAGCAAAAGTTACTCCACCATGAACAGTTTTTAATCCATTCAGCATTTCTTTTCTGACTGGCATTTCTATTAAACAATAATTTTCTTTAACCTCTATCAGTTTTATTCCCATCCATTTGGAGAATTCATCCTGACTGAGCATATAATCTGCAATTTGTTCTGGCTTCATTATTTATTTAATTTAACAATAGATGCTTCGACTACGCTCAGCATGACATATGTTTATTATACTCTTAATTACTTTTATATTTTATTAAGTAAAGGGCTTTGTCTGTAGCGTTCCTCCTGGTATTCGTCATGGAGGTTTTGAAGTGTTTCGGAAATGGTTTTATAACCAATTTCCTGTCCCCAGCTTAGTAAGCCTTTAGGGTAATTTACACCTTTCTGCATTGCCAGTTCTATATCTTCGTCATTGGCAATACCTAGTCTTTTGGCCTCCACAGCCTCATTAACCAGCATAGAAATAATTCTTATAAAAATCTTTTGATATAATGCATCATCCCTATGAGCGACAGACTTTACAGCTCCTTCCCGATAGTCATAAAATCCCCGATTTGTTTTTCTCCCCAAAAGCTTGGCTTCTGCCATACGTTGTTGTAGTAAGGAAGGTTTATATTTAGGATCGTAGAAATAATCCTTATAAACGGTTGTTGTCACGGCAAAGTTTACATCGATTCCGATAAGATCCATCAGTTCAAAAGGTCCCATTCTAAAATTACCCAGACTGGTCATAGCATCATCTACCTGTTGTGGTGTTGCTATATTTTCTTCAACAATCCTTAATGCCTCACCATAGTAAGGGCGCGCAATTCTGTTGACAATAAAGCCGGGAATATCCTTCGCAATTACCGGAACTTTGTTCCAGGATTTCATTAAATCGTAAACTTTCTGTGGTAATTGTTCATCCGTGAGTAATCCAGGGATAATCTCTACCAAAGGCATCAAAGGTGCAGGGTTGAAAAAATGAATACCAATAAAACGCTCTGGTCTTTTCAGCTCGGACGATAATGAAGTAATTGAAATAGAAGATGTATTGGAGCCAATTATACAAGTATCGGATACATAATCCTCCAGCTCTGAAAACACTTTGGTTTTAATCTCTTTGTTTTCAATAATGGCTTCAATAACTAAATCGGCATCTTTTAGCTCTTGCAGCCTTGTACAAAATTTGATTCTGCTGAAAATTTGTTCAGATTCTTCAACTGATATCTTTTGTTTCTCAGCAAGCTTCGTCAATGTTTGTTTCAGGTTTTGTAATGCTTTTTCGGTTTGCAAAGAATTTGCATCAAACAAAAACACGTTACATCCGTTGGCCGACGCTACCTGAGCTATCCCAATCCCCATTGTTCCTGAGCCGATTACTCCTATATTTTTCATTTTATATCATGTAAAATGTACTATGTAAAATGTACTTTTATGCGCTGTACATTTTACATAGTTCTGTATATTTTATTTTCCTTTATAATCCGGTTGTCTTTTCTCTAAAAATGCTCTTACACCTTCTTTGAAGTCTTCAGTTTCAGCAGCATCTTGTTGGTAAATGCCTTCCAAATCCAACTGCTCACTCAATGTATTGGTATAAGAATTATTAAAAGCTTTTTTGGTTAAACCAATTGCTTTTGTCGGCAGATTAGATATCTGAGCTAAAACTTCACCCGCTTTTGCCTCAAACTCTTCATCTTTGAAGACATCAGCTATTAATCCCAACTGTTTCGCTTCGGCCGATGAAAGTTTCTTTCCGGTAAATGCTAAATAGCTGGCCAACTGTCTGCCCAATAGTTTTGGCAAATAATAAGTTCCTGCAGTATCCGGAATCAGTCCGATATTCACAAATGCCTGTGAAAAATAAGAACTTTCTGTAGCCAGTGTAAAATCACAGATAAGCCCCAGCATAGCACCTGCTCCTACCGCAGGGCCATTAACCAATGCAATAACAGGCTTTGAATTTTTTACAATAGATTTCACCATTGGATTATAGTAGTCGATAACCATACGCTGTATGATTCTCTCTTCCTCAGCATCTTTGCCCAAAGCCAAAGCTTCCTTAAGATTCTGACCGGAACAAAAAGCTTTTCCTCTTCCGGAAACAGCAATACATCGCACCTTTTCGTCTTTATCACATTCTTCCATAAAATGGCGAATTTCACTCAACATTTTTTTGTTAAGTGAATTATAACTTTCAGGTTGGTTGAGATAAGCTATTTTTAGTTTTCCTTCTAATTTTGATTCAATATCAATTTGAGTATATTCCATAAAATATTTTTTTAGTGTACCAATATAACAATCTAAATTAATGTAACAATCTAATACTACAGCAATCTGACAATAACATTGCTATGCTCCGCATATCCGTAAATTCTATTAGTAAACTGATTCATTGTTACGTTTCTATATTGATAAACTGTTACATTGCCACATTGTTACATTAATTTGTATCAATGGCATTTAAAATAATCAAAGGGTTCCAGACAATCTAAACATTGATAAGATGCTTTACACAAAGTAGATCCAAATCTGCTGATCTGTTTGGTATGCATAGATCCACAACGTGGACATTTCTTAGGTTTTCCGATATGATGTTCGTCTGCTCCTCTTTCAGGAGGTGTAATTCCGTAGGCTCTTAATTTCTCTCTGGCTTCATCAGTTAACCAATCAGTCGTCCAGATTGGGAACATTTTGGTTACCACTTTTGCATCCCAGCCGTTCTCCTTCATTACCTTGGTAATATCTTCTTCAATAGTGAACATAGCCGGACAGGCAGAATAAGTAGGTGTAATAGTTACTTCACAAGTACTTACACCAAGCATCTTTGCTTCTCTTACAATACCCAGTTCCACAATATCGATTACCGGAATTTCAGGATCTGGAATTGTTTTTAATATGTCTAAAAGTTCATTCATTTTCTTATTTTTTATCAAAGTCAAGGACTTTTGCCATTGCTTTTTGATAATCCCCATTATCTGTCATTCCATTATGTCCCTGATTATTCAATACAATCAGGCTATCTCCTTTTTTGAAATTATTTTTCAGCCTCAAAGAAGCATTATAATTAATTACCTCATCTGCATTACCATGAAATATAATAACCGGAGATTTCACAGTTTTCAGATATTGATAGGTTTCAAAATTATATTTTAGTAAAAATCCGGGAAGGAACGAAAACTGTTGTTTCATCTCATCCCTCAGACTATAGTAGGGTGCCTGCAAGATTAATAAACGAGCATTACTAACCGAAGCTAGTTTTGCTGCTAATCCGGTTCCTACAGAATATCCCAGGATAATAATTTTATTTTCAGGATACCTTTTTTCTATTTCTTTATATGCTACTTCTACATCCGAAAATAGCTGATCTTTACTTTCTATGCTTCCTTCACTTTTCCCATAGCCTCTGTAATCCAATATGAAAACATCATAATTCATACTGTTATAAAGTTTAGCTACTTCGCCCCAGCCTTTTATTGAGCCACCATTGCCATGAAGGTAAAAAATAACACCTTTGGAGTCCGGAACTCTGAATAATACAGAGCTTAGCTTTTTATTGTCTTTTGTTACAATCGGTATTTCTTCTGCATTGCCTTCGAAATTATAAGTATAGTTCTCTGGCAGTTTTTCCGGATGAAATATTATTTTCTCCTGATAATAGTACGCTGCTGCACATAGCACTAAATATACTATCAGAAAAAATATAATTATTTTCAGAAATACCTTCATTGTCCTTTACCATGTACAACTAGGATAGGCTCTTTGCATATATTGTAATTCACAAAGGATATAGCCAAAGTATTCTGTATGGTATCCTGTTCTGGATTTAAGCTGCATAAAAGGATTCTCCGGATATTCTAACCCGAAATCCTGGAAGTCCTTTTTTGTAATTGCTATAAATTGTTGGTAAAGTTCATCTGTATTTGGAGCTATATTTAAAGCGATCAAATCTTCTTCCCCTTCTACATGTGCAAATAAGCCTTTGGTATATTCCCAAATATTCTCAATAGCATTTATAAGGCGCTTGCGGCTTTCTTCTGTTCCCTGAGCAAAAATCCGCATCCATGAAGAAGTATGGGTATAGTGATATCTAACCTCCTTCAGAGATTTCTGTGCAACCGCAGACAGTTCTTCATCTGCTGATGTGGATAAAGCCTCGTACATCAATTTCTGATAGATAGAAAAAACATATACTTTAAGAATAGTTTGTGCATAGTCCTCGTTAGGTAGCTCCGTCCAATGTGCATTTACATATTCATGTTCATATCTCAGGAAAGCTATATCATCTTCACTTTTTCCATCATCACTCAGACGTGATGCATACTGGTAAAAATTATTGGCCTGCCCTAATTCATCCAAAGCAATATTGGTTAAAGCAATATCTTCTTCCAAGTATGGTCCTTCACCACACCATTCTGCAAGCCTCTGCCCCATGATAAAGCTATCATCTGCCAGTTTTAATAAGTAGTTATATAATGGATTCATTGTATAGAATTTAGAAACTAGAGGTTAGAAATCAGACTAAATTCTATAATCTAACTTCTCACTTCTATAATTTACATATTTTTTACATCATTAGGGATTTCATAGAAAGTCGGATGGCGGTATAGCTTATCATCCGCAGGATCAAAGAATGCTTCCTGATCTACTCCTTCGGAGCTTACTATATATTTACTCGGCACTACCCATACACAGGTTCCTTCTTTTCTTCTTGTATAAACATCTCTGGCATTTTGTAATGCCATCTCTGCTGTGGGTGCCTGTACTGTTCCTGCATGCTTGTGGGATAAGCCCGGTTTTGTCTGAATAAAAACTTCCCACATATCTAAATTTGCCATAGTCAAATTAATTTAACAATGTATCAATGTACCAATTTACCAATGATATTCTTCATGAACTACGTTCGTAAACCTTCAGTTTATGCTCAGAATGACAATTGATTGTTACATTTTTACATTGGTATATTGTTACATTATTTTATTACTTCTTCTTGTTGTTTTTCGGCAAAAGCTGCAGCTGCTTCTTTTACCCAAAGGTTTTCCTGTTGAGCTTTTACTTTAGTCTGTAATCTCTTTTTATTACAAGGTCCATTACCTTTTAATACTTCCATAAATTCGTTCCATGGAAGCTCTCCAAAGTCGTAGTGCCCTTTTTCTTCATTCCATTTTAAATCTTTATCCGGAATGGTTAGCCCTAAAAATTCGGCCTGCGGAACGGTAACATCTATAAATCTCTGACGAAGACTGTCATTACTCTCACGTTTTACTCTGTAATTCATTGATAATTTAGAGTTTGGAGAATGTTCATCATTTGGACCAAACATCATTAATGCAGGCCACCAGAAACGGTTTAATGCTGCCTGAGCCATTTCTTTCTGCTGCTTTGTTCCACGACAAAGTGCCATTAGGATTTCATAACCTTGTCTTTGGTGAAAAGATTCTTCTTTGCAGATTCTTACCATTGCTCTGGAATACGGCCCATAAGAATTACCCATCAGCATTACCTGGTTCATAATCGCTGCTCCGTCTACAAGCCAGCCTATCGCACCTATATCTGCCCAGCTTAGTGTAGGATAATTAAAGATACTGGAATACTTTGCCTTCCCGGACAACATATCATCATATGTAGCATCCCTGTCGGATCTTATAGTTCCGTTCCCCAATGTTTCCGTAGCTGCATAAAGATATAAGCCATGCCCTGCCTCATCCTGAACTTTTGCCAGTAATGCCATTTTCCTTCTCAATGATGGTGCTCTGGAGATCCAGTTGGCTTCCGGAAGCATTCCCACAATCTCGGAATGTGCATGCTGAGAAATCTGACGAACCAGTAACTTCCTGTAATCATCAGGCATTATATCTTTTGGTTCTACTTTATTTTCTTCATGTACGTATTGTACAAACTTTTCTAAATCCATTATTTATATTTTTTAACACAATGGCACTAATTAATCTTTTATCCTTACTAATGTTTTTAAGGCACTGATTGCTTCGCAATATATTTATACTAAGATATCTTCCCGTTTATAACTCTCTTAACACCATCTTTAAAAACATCTGTCCTAAAATTCAGCAGTAATCCTAATTTTAATCCTGTCATTTTTAAGTAGGTTAAAATCTGAGCCTTATGAATATCATTTATAAAATCTACAGTTTTTATCTCCAGAATCAATTTATTCTCAACTATTAAATCAACCCTGAAAGCATTTTCTATAATGAGAGTTTCATAAACAATTGGCAGATACTTTTGCTTTTCAACTTCTAACCCAAAATTTTTAAGTTCATAATACATACATTCTTCATAGACACTTTCGAATAAACCTGCTCCTAATTTTTTATGGATTTTCAGGCCTAAATCAAATACAATTCTCGACAATTCATTCTCTGTCATATATTTTGAATTTTGAAAATCTTTGATTTTCTTGTGTCTTAAAAAGCGTATTTATTTAAAATATAATTTGTGTCTTTGTGTTTATAAAAATTACCCTTCTGTATCTATATTTTTAACACAATGGCACTAATTAGTATTATGTTGGCAATTAGTTATAAATGGCCATCACTTAAATCATCTTTCAGGTAGATTCCTACCTTAGAGTTGGAAAATTCTCCGGCCACAAAATTTACTTTTTTACCTTTATCCTCAATCACATATTCCTTGAAATAGTAAACATGTCCTTCATAAGGTCCTTTTACTTCCACTTTTTTATTAACACAGTTCCAGTAAAAGCTCCAGATGTTCAGTCCATTAATTTTATATTCTTCATTTTCATCTAATGCTTTTGCGAATTTCCAGTTAGTCATGACTTTTAAATTTAGCGATTATACTTCTTTACCAATTTAACAATAAACCACTGGTTTTCAAGTACAATTAACAGTTTTTAACCGCCAAAAATCATTATTTATAATCAATATAAATTTAAACGTCGTAATTCAGCATCAATACGTTGGTAGTGGGATGACACTGGCATGTCAGTACAAATCCTCTTTCTACCTCATCTTCTGTCAATGCAAAGTTCTTTTCCATAAAAACTTCACCTTCCAATACCTGGGCCTTGCAGGTACAGCATACACCTCCTTTACAGGCAAACGGTACTGGCAGTTGCTCTTTCAAAGCCTTATCCAGAATGCTTTCTTTTTTCGAGTTAAGGTGGAAAGAATATTCATCATCATCAATAATTACCGTTACCATGCTTTCCAGATTAGCAATAGCTTTAAACTCTTCACTCATTTCCTCCGAATTCTCTTCATCCGGTGCGGTGAAGTATTCATACAAAACCTGAATTGCAGGAACTTTCTTTTCCTTTTTCAGATAGTCAGAAATACCTTTAATCATATCAGCAGGACCACAAATAAAATATGTAGCCTCCGGAACATTAATATCAGAATATCTTTCAAAAAGCTGCTCTAGTTTTTCAGCCGATATTCTTCCTTCAAAAACCGGATCTTCATGTTTCTCTCTGCTTACCAAATAGATTACTTTCAATCTTCCGCCAAAGTCTTTTTCTAATTTATCCAGTTCAGCTTTCTTCATCACATGAGCCATGCTTCTGTTGCTGTAAAACAAATAAGCATTACTATTAGGTTCCTGATAAAGACTTTCCTTAAGATTGGACAATACAGGACTTATTCCGCTTCCTGCTGCCAGACCAATATAGGTTTTGGTATTGCTGGGGTGATAGGTTGTATTAAACCCGCCCATTGGTGGCATCACTTCCAGCATTTCATCCATATGAAGATGCTCGTTGAAATATCCTGAAACTTTACCGCCTTCTAAAAGCTTTACCAACACTTCCAATATATTCCCTTTCTCGCTAGGAGCGTTACAAATGGAATAAGAACGGCGCTCCTCATTACCATCGATCATCATCCTGAAGTTAAGATATTGTCCCTGCCTGAACCTGAATTTATCTTTCAGTTCCTCCGGAATTTCAACCGCTACATTCACCGCATCCTGTGTATCCTTCTGAACCTTTACGGTTTTTAATTTATAAAATGAGTTCATTTTCTCTTAAGTATTCTGTTTATTTTTCCACCTTCACATTTTGGGAGTGAATCCTGTGCATGGATTTTTACTTTTGTTGTTATTCCTACCCTTCTTTTTATTTCCCCTTCCACACTTTCAGCAAAATTGTGGATAAAGTTGGTATAGTCGTTACTGTTTATTTCAAATTGTTGTGCCCTGATTAGTTCATCATTTATTTCTACATCTACTTCAAGGGCTACACACATATGTTCTTTTTCAATGGGTGTAAGATAATAATTGGGAACAACTCCCTTGATACCAGAAAATGCATCTTCTATCTGGCTTGGGTATACATTCACACCTCTTACAATCAGCATATCGTCGGCCCTTCCTACTATAGGTTTCATCTTCACCATTGTCCGTTTTGCACTGGTATCGTAATAGAGACTTGTAATATCATTGGTCCAGTAGCGCAAAAGCGGCATTGCTTTTTTGGTTAAAGTCGTAATGACCAAAACTCCCTCTTCACCGTACGGAACAGGCAGCTTCGTTACAGGATCCAATATTTCAGGATAAAAATGATCTTCCCAGATATAAGAGCCTCCTTTTTCCTCCCAATCTTCCATAGAAACTCCGGGACCTATAATTTCGCTTAACCCATAAATATTAGTTGCGTGGAGACCCAGTCTTTTTTCAATATGACCTCTGATAATTTCTGTCCAGGGTTCAGAACCTAGTACAGCATACTTCAAGCTTATATCTTCTGCAGGAATTCCTCTGTTAGCTAATTCATCTGCAATTGTAAGCGCATAAGATGGTGAACAGCAAATGACTTCAGGTTTAAAATCCATAATCAGATCCACCTGTCTTACTGTCATTCCGCCTGAAATAGGAAGAACACTCATCCCCAGTTTTTCGGCACCATAATGCAGCCCTAAACCTCCAGTAAAAATTCCGTAACCGTAGGCATTATGCAGCAGCATTCCCCGTTTTGCTCCCGCAGCATTCAGTGACCTGGCAACTACCTCACTAAAAAGATCCACATCTTCTTTTGTGTAGCCTACAACAGTTGGTTTGCCTGTTGTTCCGCTTGAGCAATGAATCCTCTGTAATTGGCTTTTGGGAACAGTAAATAATCCGAATGGATAACTATCTCTTAAATCTTGTTTATAAGTTATAGGAAGTTTTGAAATATCTTCAATTGACTTTATATCCTGAGGGAATAATCCGGATTCACTAAATTTTCGTTTATAAAATTCAGATCTCTCCCCAAGGTAACTAACAAGGTTCTTCAATCTGTCTGACTGAAGTTTCCGCAATTGGTCTAATTCTAAATGTTCAACTGAAAAATACATAATCTAACTAACATTCGTTAGTTGTAAAAATAAAAAGAATTTTCGTTCTGACAAATTTTTTATGACTTCCATCATGTTTTTAAATTCCCCAGAAGACCATAAAGTATTTTATCCCTGATTTCATCGGTAATTTCGGATGTAGATTCTATATTTCTTTTGAACCAGAAATAGGAATTATTTAGTGTATGAAGAATAAATTTAGTGGTAAATGTCGGAGATTTAAGCTCCCAGTTTTCTTCCTGATAAATTTCCGTTATAAGTTTTTCCACTTCTCTTTGATATTGCTTCCGGAGTTCTACAAACTCAGAAAGCCTCTCTTCCAAATGCTTCCACTCGTTAGAATAAATGTGGGTAACATCCGGATTTTCCAGGACAATAGAAATATGTTTTTCAATAAATAGATTCAAACGTTCTTTAGCCGGAAGTTTTGCATTCTTTACTTCATTTAGTCCTTCGAAAAATCTTCCTGCAATGCTAAAGCATATCCATTCCAGTAATTCATCTTTTGAACGAATATGTGCGTAAAGTGAGGCTGCCTTTATATTAAGACTGGCAGCCAGATCACGCATAGATGCGCCAACATAACCTTTTTCTTTGAAAAGTTCTATGGCTACTTCTAGTATTTCAATTTGCTTTTTTTTCAGCTGCATTGATTAGTTTTTTTGCAAAAATACTAACTAACTATTGTTCGGGCAATGCTCTCCACCTTTTTATGTATTTCGAAAGGAAGAAAAAGGAGATTACTACCAATATAAAATTATAACCAAACATTGCTGTTTTATCTATTTCAAACCAATCTTTCTGATCTGCTAAAAAGCAAAAAGCCGGAACAAACCACATAAAAGTAAATAAGAACATGCAAACAAATATCCCTGAATGTGCTTTCACTTTACTATTAATAAATACTGAACACAGATAGGCTACAATAACTCCAAAAGTGAGCAGCATCATGATCATATAAGTTTCTCCTCCTGTAATGGCATTAAACAGTCCGTAAACAATATTCAATATTCCCAAAGAGACTAATGCTATAAGCCAACTTCTTCCTGATGTAGTTCTGAAAGCAAAAATCAGAAATGATAGTACGAGTGAAAAATAGAAAATAAAAATAACCAACTCTTTTTCTATAATAGGCCTGCTGTGTGCCTCTTTTAAAGTTGCAAAGTTACTTTTCAGTAAAGCCTGCTCAACATAAAAATTAGAATAGCTTTTCTCACCGGTGGCATTTCTTACAGCAGACTCCATATCTCTCGGATACATGGGATTGATAAGCTGATAATCCATATAGCCACTTTCCGGATGATAGTTGAGAGCAAGTAAGCGTTCCGGTGTAAGATTGGTTTTTAACTTCACCGATTTTACCAGCGCAAAATAATTCTGAAACTTCTTTTTGATCTCCGCTTCATTTCTGTCTGCCAGATTTTTTTTCATAATGGCATCATTTGGTTCCGGATTTATGGATGTAAATTTATCATAATACCTATCCTGAACTTCTCTGTTGATTAATGCATTTTTGTGATATTTCTTCCCCAGGATTGTAACTGAATCTTTATAGAAGTAACCATTTTCTTTAATACGGGTACCATCTTTTTGCAAACCCATTTGTAATGAATCCAGTTCTCCTTCAGCAAACGGAGCATCGATAAAATAATCCATCTGAGTAATCAGATTTCCTTTCGTAACAATATCCTGATAGCTATAATAAGATCTCTGATGACTTACTTTTCCCCATTGGAAAAAGAAATAAAAAGAAGAGAGTGATAAGACTATAATGAAAGTGTGAATCCATTCGTAGAATAAGGCATTATTACTTTTTGGATAAAAAGCTTTAAAACTATTATTTCTAAAATAGAATACCAGCCATACAATAAGTGCCAGAATGGAAATAATTATAGAAAAAGTAAAAAATGTTACATCATCACTATACTGATAGATTTCCGTAAAATCTACGGTTCCTGTCATATAGCCTATTAAAAAATAAATAGCATTGATTACAACGCCCAATATAAGCATCGGAATCAATTTCGTATTCCACAATAGTGGATATTTTAACAGTAGTTTAGTTTGTATTTTATCTAACATGGCTTTTATTTAATGAAGAAACGACGGGTTGAATGGGTAATATTACGGAAGTATACCAGTTGAATATTTTCTTTCAATACAGTTTCAAGGAAGATTTCTACTGTAGTATGCATCGGAAAATGTGCTACAAATGTTCCTCCGTTTTGCTCTAATGAAACTAAAGAGATGGAAGATAACTTTTCTTTCAGATTACTCAATGTATCGTCAGTTTCAAATTCAACAATAAACTGTACTTCTTCAGCCTCCTGAGACTTCAGATTTCTTTGAGATCCATTTTTAAGGAACACAACCTGTTGAGAAGTTTTTTCAACTTCATATAATTGCTGGGAGCTCAGTACTATTGCAATAGGGCGATAAGGTGAGCCTGCAATATTCCGGAAGTCATCCAGAATGGTTTGCTGTGCAAGAATATCAAGGTTAGCCAAAGGCTCATCAATCAAAAGAATTTTAGGCTTTCTCAACAGCATTCTTGCCAATTCAAATCTCATTTTATAGCCGGAAGAAAGGCTGTTCCATGAGTGCTTCCGGAAAGGCCGTAACCCCAGCCTTGTAATAATCAAATCTACTACAACCTTGTTTTCTTCAGGTTTATAACCATAATTAGCTGCTGTAAAAACAAGATTCTCATACATACTTCCTCTCCAGGTATCTGTTCTCTGCGGAATATAAACCAGTTTTGTTCTCAGATCATAATCGTCCTTACACAGAAAGTTATATTTAATACTACCAGAAGTCGGCTTCAGATCTCCGCATAGGCTTCGCAGTAATGTTGTTTTACCATTTCCATTTTCTCCTACCAGTCCTATAATCTCCCCGGATTTTACCTCCAGATCAATAGGTCCCAGCGTAAATCCTGCCCCGTATTTCTTAGTAAGTCCCTTTACGGAGATTACGGTTTGAGGTTCTGTAACAGGTTTTCCGGATAATTCTTCATGAAGCTTTTGCAGTAAAACATTTAGCTTTTCTATAATTACTTCTTCAGAAGGTTTTGAATCCAACCAGTCCAAAAAACTGTTTGTATCATTATAAAATCGGAGATTTTCGGTATCCAGGGTAAGATCTATAATTCTTTTTACAGCCCTATCCAGATCTTTAAAAAGAATTAATTCTCGTATTTCTTCAAAAACTAAGTTTTGTGTTTTCATCATTTTATTTCTGGTTTGTAAATAACAAATTTTATGGCATATAATAAAATTAATTCCATCACAAATTCGGAAAATTTGGCTCAAAATTAACATTTTCGAAATTTACAACCGGAAAATTTGTCCTAATTTTAGGAATAAATCAAAATAGAACACATTTTGAGTACAAAACACCAGAATTAAATGATTAAACCGAAATCTGAGATTTGGTATAATACGGATTAAAACTTCAGACCTAGCTGAAATGATTCGGGAGAGCCAAATCTCAAATTTCAAAACTTAGAAAGCTTAAAAAATTACAAAAAATATCAAATATGAATTTAAACCAATATACTGTAAAATCACAAGAAGCCATTCAGGCTGCGCAACAGACAGCTATGGAATTTGGCAACCAAAGTATTGAACCTCAACATTTACTTGAAGGCATTTTTCAGGTAGATGAAAATATATCACCTTTCCTTTTAAAAAAATCTGAAGCAGACGCTGCTTTAGTAAGGGAAAGAAACCGTGAAAGCATAGAAAGCCTTCCAAAAGTACAGGGCGGAAATATTTATCTTTCCCAAACAGCTAACAAAGTTTTGTTGGATGCTCCTAATATTGCAAAGAAAATGGGCGATGAGTTCGTAACCATCGAACATCTATGGTTAGCATTAATTGAAACCAATTCACCGGTTTCTCAAATGCTAAAAGATATGGGGGTTACCCGCAAACTATTGGAAGGAGCAATTAATGAACTTAGAAAAGGCAGTAAAGCGACTTCTGCAAGTTCAGAAGAAACCTATCAATCATTAAACAAATACGCTAAGAATTTTAATGAATTAGCTGCTGAAGGCAAATTAGATCCGGTTATCGGACGTGATGAAGAAATAAGAAGGGTTCTTCAGATCTTATCAAGAAGAACCAAAAACAACCCGATCCTGATTGGAGAACCTGGTGTAGGTAAAACAGCAATTGCTGAAGGTATAGCACACAGAATAATCTCTGGAGATGTACCGGAAAATCTGATGGATAAAACTTTATATTCATTGGATATGGGGGCGTTAATTGCCGGAGCAAAATACAAAGGTGAATTTGAAGAACGTTTAAAGTCTGTTGTAAATGAAGTTATAAAATCTGACGGACAAATTATCCTTTTCATTGACGAGATCCATACCCTTGTAGGAGCAGGTGGCGGAGAAGGCGCAATGGATGCGGCTAATATCTTAAAGCCTGCATTGGCAAGAGGAGAGCTTAGAGCTATAGGCGCAACTACACTGAGTGAATATCAGAAATACTTCGAAAAAGATAAAGCTTTGGAGCGCCGTTTCCAGAAGGTAATGGTGGAAGAACCGGATACTGAATCTGCAATTTCTATTCTTCGTGGTATCAAAGACAAGTATGAAGCCCACCACAAGGTGAGAATAAAAGATGAAGCTATTATTGCTGCAGTAGAAATGTCGCAAAGATATATCTCCGACCGTTTCTTACCGGATAAGGCTATTGACCTTATTGATGAAGCTTCTGCCAAACTAAGAATGGAAATCAATTCCAAGCCGGAAGAATTAGACGTTCTGGATCGGAAAATAATGCAGATGGAAATTGAACTGGCGGCTATTTCCAGAGAAGGAAATCAGGTAAAAATAGATCATCTGAAAGAAGATTTGTCCAGAATAAATGAAGAGCGTAATACAATAAATGCTAAATGGCTAAAAGAAAAACAGAAATCTGAGGACTTAACTCAGATCAAAAAAGATATTGAATCACTGAAATTAGAAGCTGAAAGAGCTTCCAGAACAGGTGATTATGCAAAAGTAGCTGAGATCCAATACGGAAAACTTCGTGAAAAAGAAGAAGAGCTAAGCAAAGTAGAGCTTGAAATGCAAAACCATCAGAACGAACTGATAAAAGAAGAAGTTACTGCAGAAAATATTTCGGAAGTTATTGCTAAATGGACAGGTATACCTGTAACCAAGCTAATCCAATCCGAAAGAGAAAAGTTACTTCATCTGGAAGATGAACTCCATAAAAGAGTTGTTGGACAGGAAGAAGCTATTCAGGCTGTTGCAGACGCTATCAGAAGAAATCGTGCCGGGCTGAGTGATGAGAAAAAACCTATTGGCTCATTCTTATTCCTGGGAACGACTGGTGTTGGTAAAACGGAACTTGCAAAAGCTTTAGCTGAATTCCTTTTCGATGATGAAAACAATATGACCAGAATCGATATGAGTGAATATCAGGAACGTCATAGTGTTTCCAGATTAGTAGGAGCGCCTCCGGGGTATGTAGGTTATGATGAAGGCGGACAATTAACGGAAGCTGTAAGAAGAAGACCTTATTCTGTTGTTCTTTTGGATGAAATTGAAAAAGCGCATCCGGATGTTTTCAACACCTTATTACAGGTGCTAGATGACGGGCGTTTAACAGATAATAAAGGACGTGTGGTAAACTTCAAAAACTCAATTATCATTATGACTTCCAACCTTGGATCTCATCTGATTCAGGAGAATTTTGAAAACCTTACTGATGAAAATCACGAAGAGGTCATTGAGAAAACAAAAGATGAAGTTTTTGATCTTCTAAAACAAAGTCTTCGTCCGGAATTCCTGAACAGAATTGATGAAGTAGTATTATTCCAGCCTTTAAGCAAAAAAGAGATCGGAAAAATTGTACAATATCAGTTAAGAGGATTCAATGAAATGTTAGCAAAACGCAATATCATTATGACAGCAACTCAGGATGCGGTTGATTACTTAATGAACAAAGGCTATGATCCTGCATTCGGTGCAAGACCTTTAAAAAGAGTAATCCAGCAGGAGGTATTGAATAAACTTTCCAAAGAGATCCTTGCAGGAAATGTTAATGACGGCGACAGAATTACATTAGACTACTTCGAAGAAAGCGGATTGGTATTCAGACCAACCGACCAGTAAAAAAACATTTTTTCATATATCATATTTTATTTATCGGATTACGCCGCAGGCATTGCTTGCGGCGTAATCTTTTATCTATTAAACACTTAACAATAAAAACTTTAAACACATAAACATGATAAATATCATATTTTTACTATATTAGCATTTCATCAAATAACAACCAAATATTTAATTATGAAAAAATTAAAAAGAAATTCACTGAAAGCTATTTCAGGAGGAAAATTAGACTGCTATTGCCAAAGAGTTATTTATCAAGACGGTTCAACAAGTGGTGATAACTGTGCAACCGAATTCTGTACACAAATAAGTTTTCATTGTGGACAAAGAGACTGCTGGCCAACACCAATCGAATAATCTAAAATTAACCTATCATGAAAAAGTTAGTAAGAAATTCCTTAAAAACAATTTTAGGAGGTAAGCTAGATTGCAGATGCATCAGATTTACTTACCCTGACGGATCAACAAGTGGAGATTGTGTTACCGACACTTGTACACAAATAAGTATTGCATGTTTTCAACAAGAATGTCAACCAGCTCCAATCGAATAATCTAAAAACAACCTATTATGAAAAAGTTAATAAGAAGCTCTTTAAAAACAATTTTAGGAGGTAAAAAAGACTGCAGATGTACAACGATTACAGATATGTTCGGCAATGTACAGACCAATTGCGTTCCAGGAACCACATGCACCGAATTTAGCCTTGGATGTGCACAATCAGAATGCTGGCCAACACCCATTGAATAATCTAAAATAAACCCATCATGAAAAAATTAGTAAGAAAAAGTTTAAAGCAAATTAGCGGTGGAGCTGCCATTACAGAATGCCAGGAAGATATGTCTTGTCCTAGGGGACTATGCTGCAGTACCGGCAATATTTGCAGAGACCCAAGAAAGTATATGTGTATTTAATATTTCGGATATGAAAGAAAAATTATTAAATCCATTAAAAAGGAGTGTATTAAAGGAAATTATTGGAGGATCTGGTCCAACACCAGGCTATCAGGTTTGCATGATTATAGCAGATGATGACGGACACATTATCGATGATAAAGTTTGCCCGGCCAGAACCTGCTGCAATTCAAACAATGAATGTGTTCCTTTACGCTTAAATCAATGTTAAACACAAATTCTATTTTATAAAAAACGCTGCCAATGGCAGCGTTTCTTTTATTTTTCAAACTTTAATTCCGCAAGTACCGGAAAGTGATCTGAGGGATAAAGCAGATTTTCTCTTCTGTCATTGATATGCCTTTGTGATAAAACTCTGAAGCCCTTTACAAAAATATAATCGATCCGGTCTTTGGCCGGAACATTTATATTAAAGTCCTGAAATGTTCCTTTCGGGCCATATTGCTTTTTTTCGCTATTGTAAAAAGAGTCTTTCATTTCACCAGCAATAATCTTCAGTGGTTCTGTTTCTTCTGTAAGGTTAAAGTCTCCGGAAAGTACCACAGGATAATTTTCCTTATTCAGCTCTTTCATTTTCTTCAGAATCAATCTTGAAGACTGTTTTCTGGCCTCGTTTCCGATATGATCAAAATGCAGATTGAAAGCCCAGAATTTCTTTTGGGTTTTCAGATCCTGAAACAGTGCATAGGTACATATTCTGTTTAGTGCAGCATCCCAACCTTTAGAAGGCTTGTCCGGAGTTTCCGATAACCAGAAAGTACTTCCCTGAAGTTTTTTAAGTTTTTGAGTATCATAAAAAATTGCAGAAAACTCGCCTTTATCTTTACCATCATCACGGCCAACACCTATATAATCATAGCCAGCCAATCCATTTTTAATATCCTTCATCTGTTCCGGTAAGGCTTCCTGAACCCCTAAAATTGCAGGATGATAATAATCCATAAGTTGCAAGGCTTCATCTTTACGATTCTTCCACGAATTATCTTTATCCGAATCTGTAGACATCCGTATATTGAAACTCATTACTTTTAGCTCCTGCCCAAAAACTGACAAGGAGAATCCAAGCGCTAAACCTAAAAAAATATTCTTCATTTATCTCTCTTTCGTAAATCTTTAATTCTGTTGATTCTTTACTGACTTACCCCTTCCAAACATTATTAGAAGGATTGATGTCCGGGAAGTTTCCATCCGGATCAATAATCACAGTCTGTATTTCTTTTGTCGTCGGAACTTTAAATGTCCATTCTGAATTTCTTCTCCAGATCTCTACAGGTAAAGACATATCCTGCTGGCTTCCGTCTTTAAACTGAATTCTCAAATCTACAGGCATTGGTATTTTCTCCAGATTCTGGATAGTTATTACAGCACCTTTAGTATAGCTATTATCAACATATTTAACACTTGAGATCGCCTGATCCAGTTTCCAGTTATTTTGAATCCAGCTTCTCCAGAACCAACCTAAGTCTTCTCCCGCTACATTCTCTATAGTACGGAAGAAATCGTCCGGAACCGGGTGTTTGTAAGCCCAACGGTTAATATATTCCCTGAAAGCTTTATCAAATCTCTCTTTGCCAATAACATTATTACGTAAAATCTTGAGTGCTGTCCCTGGCTTATAATAAGCTAAAGCACCAATACTGGATTCTCTCATAGCATCCGGTGGTGTATCTACAGGCTCCAGTTTATCACTGAACAGATATCCCGTCATACCGCGTGAAGAACCTTTTCTATAGTATTCTCCATTATTGAAAGCCTCTGTAGAAATACCATTGATAAATGTATTGAACCCCTCATCCATCCAAGCATGCTTTCTTTCATTAGATCCTACAATCATCGGGAACCATGTATGTCCAAATTCATGGTCAGTTACACCCCATAGTCCGGCACCCTTAGATGTGTATTTACAGAACACAATCCCCGGATATTCCATACCGTTTGTTATACCAGCAACATTCACTGCATTTGGATAAGGATATTCGAACCATTGCTTAGAATAATGTTCGATAGAAGCTTTTGTGTATTCTGTAGACCTGCTCCATGCTCCCTGTCCGTCGCTTTCCACCGGATACGCAGAAATAGCCAGTGACTTTTTACCAGAAGGAAGATTAATTCTTGCCGCATCTAAAATAAATGCCGGGGATGCTGCAAAAGCAAAGTCACGGCTTTGTTTCATCTTAAATTTCCAGGTTTTATTTCCGCTCTTAGCCGCATTTTCTCCTACCTCTGAAGCCGAACGAATTACTACAGCTTTTTCACTGTTTTTGGCATCGTCCCATTTTTTCAGCTGCTGGGAGGAATATACATCTTTGGGATTCTGCAGTTCTCCGGAAGCAACAACATAAAAATTATTTGGTGCCGTGATGCTAACATCAAAATCCCCATATTCCAGATAAAACTCTGAAGGTCCTAAATATGGAACTGTATTCCAGCCTTTAATATCATCATATACCTCAACACGCGGATACCATTGTGCCATTGTATAAATCTTGCCATTCTTTGTTTTCAGATAGCCCATTCTGTCTGCCCCATCTTCCGGAGAAACAAAAGAATAATCGATCTTAACCTTTACAGAACCTCCGTTAGATTTAAGTTCTTTAGGTAAGTCTACCTGCATTCTGGTATCTGTAATGGTATATTTTACTTCTTTACCATCTACTTTTACAGACTTTATAGTATAACCGCCTTCAAAATCTGAGTTACTTGAACCATATCTTGAATTGTTAAGCGGAATCATTGCACTTCCGCGGGATTCTTTTTTGAATAAATTCTGATCGAGCTGAAACCAAATAAATTTCAATTCATCCGGACTGTTATTGGTATACTGAACCTCAGCACTTCCTGTAAAAAGATTCTGAGCATCATCTAAAGTTATATTTAAAACATAGTTAGCGTGGTTTTGCCAATATCTTGTGCCCGGCTGGCCACTTGCTGAACGAAACTCATTACCATTATAGGTATAGAAAGGCTCTTTAAAAGCCTCTTTATAATCATAATTAGAAGCTTGTTGAGCACTCAGGTTTGATACAGCTAAGAAATACGCTGAAATTGTAAAGATCTTAACAATATTTATTTTCATATATTAATTTTCCTCTAAAATTATGGAAGTTATTCTGTTACAACAAATTTTAAAAAGAATTAAATAAAATATAAAAACCATTAATTCCTTATTTCAGAATTTTCTCCTGTAATAATTTCATCTGGGATGTACTTATTTTATCCGGAGTATATATGTTTTTTCCTTTAGACCATTCAACCTCCATATTATAAAAAACTGCAGGATCTGTAATTATACCTGATTGAGCCTGTTCTATAAATACTTTCCACCTATTGTAGTATAAGGAACTCAATAGGCCATTCCATTCTTTATGAGCATAATCTCTCAGATCTGTTTTAGGATTATTATCCGGTCCCCAATAAGTAAGCTGGGACTTGGCATTAAACATTACATTTTGAGCATCCGGAAGCTTTTTCCCGAAGCTTTCCGCCTCTTTCAGCCACCTGTTTAAAGTAAAATGCACATTATTTCCCAAAAGTATATCCTGAGTAGAAATCATCTCCAGAAACTGATTTCCTGATTTCTGAATTTCTGTGGTCCTTTTTTCATTAATCGCTTTTATCAGCTCATCATAAACAGTATCTCCTTTATTAGCCCATACCTGTCGCAAAAAATCTGTTTTATCTGTCTGGTAAGTTTCCGAATCTTTAAAATCAGCGTCGGCCTTTACAAAGACCTTCACAGCTTCTTTAAATCGGCTTTGGTCATAATTCCGCTTGCGTGTACCCCATGAAGATACCGGATTAACATTCAGAGAAGGCCTTGCACAGTAAATACTTTCCGAAGGACCTTCCTGATAAACATCGGGACTGCTATAGATGGTCTGTGCAAATTCTTTCCACGCCTGTATTACATCCTTATTTTCTTTCCCATATCTATATTTGGTATATTCAGTAAGCCATTGGTCGAGGGCAGGCTTCTCATTATACCATGCTATATCCAGCATAAGATCGTATGCTACAGGATTATTAAAAATACCTTCAGGGATAATTCCGATTCCTTTCAAATTTGCACCATAGACACTTTCTTTAGCTCTGAAAACCTCATCCAGAAAACGCTGTAATTTGCCATACAATCCGTTTTTCTCTCCGAAATTACTCACATTAGACCAGATAAAACTGGCTCCGCCATATCCTTTTCTCTTTTCCCAATTAGCTGTATTTTCTCCAAAGAGCTCAATAATAAGTATATTTTCTTTTTTCAGTCCCGCTAACAAACCATCTGATGGATTTTGCTGCCAACCTTGCAGAACCCAAGTACTGTTAGGGTAGTTTTTCTGCATAGAGGACTGAATACTTTCCGCTACATTTCTCAGATCCAGTCCATTGGTTTTTCCTCCTTCATGAAATGGCTCCCCTCCGAAATAATGAATATCTTCTCCATACAGGTTTTTCATTTCAGTATAATAGGTATCTGCAATTTTAGAAAACAGTTTGGTTGTAGGGTCTAAAATCCCGGGACGCTGAAATCCTCCAGCCCACTTCCCCTGCTCTATTACTTTCGCCTCGTTTATTTTATTCTTCAGATCGTGTGGAACCATACCATAGAATCCTTGTAATACAGGTTCGATTCCCAATTCTTTCATTCTTTTCAGTATCTTTCTCTGAAGTTCGGCTTGCTGCTTCATCATACCCATACTTACAGGACCGCCCCAACCTTCAAGATTCCCCATAAGCCACCATGCCGTGAAGGCCGGACCCGGAATAAAAACTTTTGCTTCGGCATCTGTATAGCCTAGCTTTAGTAAGGTATTATACCAAACCAACTCTGTCCCCACAGGTGCCAGCATTATATTGACTCCATTCAGAGCCATCCAGTCCAATTCCTTTTCCCAATCCTCCCAGGTATAAAAGCTGAAAGAATAGTTAATGGTACAATAATTCAGGGCATAACGATACGGAACCAAAGAAGTCTTTTTCAGTAAAGGACTAACTACCGGAAGCTTATTTATATTCCGGATATTATTTCCAAAGTGAGAAATACCCTGATGCGCATAATGCTTCACATACCAATCCAGTCCTCTGGATGCTGCGCTGGCTGACGATGCAGAAATATATAATTGATTATTTCGGGTTATTAAGGTAAAAACATCTGCATCCTTTTCTTTTGGAATAGACTTTAGAACTAACCTACCAGCAAGCCAGGGAAATTGCCTTTGTGCAAGATTATTCACAGATTTAAAATCCTGAGCCAAACACAGCTGGCAAATATTCAGCACGAAAACGAGTACAGTTAAAAGATATTTCATATTGGTTATTAAGTTTTTATGGTTATCAAAAATAAACAAACTTGTTCAAAATAAAC
Source organism: Elizabethkingia miricola (assembly GCF_001675285.1). GTDB lineage: Bacteria > Bacteroidota > Bacteroidia > Flavobacteriales > Weeksellaceae > Elizabethkingia > Elizabethkingia miricola. The sequence continues at coordinate 98,120 of NZ_LSGQ01000005.1, read as the reverse complement.
TTACTAACATTTTTAGAGCTTATTTAAATTTTTATCAAAAAGTTAGGCTTCGATAGTTCATCAGGCTCTCTATAAACTTAGCTCAGCCTGACATCTCTAGAAAAAAAAGATATTTCGAATGAGCAATGTCACTCTGAGCCTGTCGAAGAGTATCAACTATAAGAAATTTAATCAGACCCTTAACTACATGTAAAATGTCTGTGTATCGCTATTTATTCATAACCGATATTTTTTAGCTATTTAGAAATGTAAAAGCGATTGAAAAAAAATATCAGATAATTTATCTACTTTTTTTCTGTTAAATTTCAGATAATTTATGTTCAAATTTATTTTTATCAAGAAATACAATAATACCATAAAAACAAAGAATAGTATAAATAATCTACACACATACATTGATATTTTAAAACAATTATACAGTAAATAACATTTTTTATGACATTGTATTGAAATTTCTATATATTCGCTAGACTAAATCAATCAAATTTTATTATGAAGAAATTATTCTTAGGAATGACAGCACTAGTTATGCTTGCTTCCTGTAAAAATGACCCTGAAACTGAGATGCCGGCAAACTCTCAGAACCAAACAACTCTTAACGCATCTACAGATGCAACCGCAAGACTTTGTCCGTCAGAAGAAATCAGACAAAACTTGCTACAAACAGATGCTAGTGCACTTCGTCGTTATAACAGCATCGAAGCTATGTCAGCAAATTTCGAAAAACAGGCCAGCACAAGCAGACAGCTTGGAGGCATGGCTGTCCTTCCGGATGGAACAGTTGAAATACCTGTAGTTTTCAATGTTATTTATAATACTGCGGCAGATAATCTTTCTGACGCTATTTTACAGGAGCAAATTGATATTCTGAATAAAGACTATTCAGGTACAAATTCGGATATTAGCAAAGTTCCAACAGAATTCGTTCCCGTGAAAGCAGGTGATGTAAAAGTAAAATTCAAATTAGCTGCTGTTAACAGAAAACAAAACTCTAAAACAAGTTGGAGCTATACCAATGATGCAATGAAAAAAGCATCTACAGGTGGTATTGACGCAACCGATCCTTCTAAAAATCTTAATTTTTGGGTTGTAAACACAATGCCTTCTTCAGGTGGAGAAATCTTGGGTTACGCTACATTCCCGGAATCTGCTGGTTTATGGAATGACGGTGTTGTACTAGGCCGCAGATACGTAGGTAAAACTGGTGCCAGCGCTCCATTCAACCTTGGAAGAACTGCGACACACGAAATCGGACATTATCTTAACCTAAGACATATCTGGGGTGACGGTTCCGGATGTGCTACTGACTACTGTGATGATACTCCGGTACAACCAAGTGCAAGCACTGGAGATCCTGTATATCCAAAATACGGAACATGTGGTGGTGTAAAACGTTCATTAATGTTTATGAACTATATGGACTACTCTAACGATGCTTCACTTTACATGTTCTCTGCAAACCAAAAAGCACGTATGCAGGCAACTACAGCATCTAACGGGCCTAGAGCAGGTTTAAGATCTTAAAAAAATATAACACGGCTTCATAAAAAAATCGGGATTTTACAATCCCGATTTTATTTTTTCTAACCCGAAAAGGTTAGCTCGATTTTTTTGCTTTTATCATTGCTTCCAGCTGATCCCACATTTCCTGTGGAATAGCTTCGAGCATATTGAACTCACCAGCTCCCTGCAACCACTCACCTCCATCTATTGTAACAACTTCCCCGTTAATATATGCTGAGAAATCGGAAACCAGATAAGCTGCAAGATTTGCTAATTCCTGATGGTCTCCTACTCTTCTTAGCGGAACTTTTTTGGTCATATCAAATTTCTCTACAAGATCTCCCGGCAATAATCTTTCCCATGCTCCCTTTGTAGGGAATGGCCCCGGAGCAATTGCATTGAAACGAATTCCATATTTTGCCCATTCTACAGCAAGACTTCTCGTCATAGCCAAAACACCTGCTTTTGCACATGCAGATGGTACCACATAAGCAGATCCTGTCCACGAATATGTTGTTACAATATTCAGAACAGTACCCGGTGTTTTTGAATCTATCCAATGTTTTCCGACAGAAAGCGTACAGTTTTTAGTTCCTTTCAGTACAATATCCAGAACAGAATCAAATGCAGAATGCGTTAACCTTTCGGTTGGAGAAATAAAATTCCCCGCCGCATTATTCAATAAGACATCAATCTTTCCGAATTCTTTCAGTGTAGCTTCTTTCATTGCTTCTACCTCATCCCAGTTCCGGACATCGCAGGAAACGCAAAATACTGTTCCGCCGGTTTCTGCTTCTAATTCTTTAGCGGTACTCTGAAGTTTTTCCAGATTTCTGGATGTTATGACAACCTTTGCTCCCAGTTGAAGAAAATATTTTGTCATAGCCTTTCCCAAACCACTTCCGCCTCCTGTTACTATAATAACCTTATCTTTCAATGCATCATCTTTCAGCATTGACTGTGTATATGTACTCATGTTCTTTTCTTTTTGGTTAAAAATACTAAATTATTCAAAGGGAAAATATACCCGGATTATTTTAACACCATGTTATAAATAATACTTCGGGAGTTTTATTTACTTTTATGTATTGAAAATCATTAACCAGTGCGAAAAACTAAATTTACATTCCTTCTGTCTTTTCTGACTTATTTCTGCATCAGTGCACAACAATTACAAAAACTTACTCCTTATGTCCATCCATTAATTGGCACCGAAAAAATGGGGCATACTTTTCCCGGCGCTACGGTTCCGTTTGGAGCAGTACAACTAAGCCCGGAAACAGATACTATATCCTATGAACTTAATGGAAAATACAATGGTGATGTTTATAAATACTGTGCAGGTTACCGGTATGAAGATAAAACGATTACGGGATTCAGTCACACGCACTTCAGCGGGACAGGACATTCTGATTTAGGAGATTTCCTCATTATGCCAACAACCGGACAACTAAAACTAAACCCCGGAACGGCATCAAACCCTGAAAGTGGTTATCGTTCGCGCTTCTCTCATAACGATGAGATATCTGAAGCGGGTTACTATAAAGTAAAGCTTCAGGATTATAATATTCTGGCTGAACTAACTGCAACGACAAGAGTAGGTGTACATCGTTATACTTTTCCAAAATCCGATCAGGCACATATTATTCTGGATCTTATGGCCGGAATTTATAACTATAATGATAAAAATGTATGGACCTATGTTCGTGTAAGCGACGATAAGACAATTACAGGTTATCGCCAAACCAATGGCTGGGCACGCACCCGAACAGTTTATTTTGCTATGAAATTCTCTAAGCCTTTCAAGTCTTATGGACAAAAAAATTATGATGGCAAAAGAGTATATAACGGCTTTTGGAGAAAATTCGATCAGAATAAAAACTTTCCGGAAATTGCAGGTAAGCAAATACGCATGTATTTTGATTTCGACACTCAGGAAAATGAGGCTATAGAAGTACAATTTGCTATATCGCCAGTAAGTCAGGCAAATGCAATGGAAAATCTGGAAAAAGAGACAGGCAGTTTATCTTTTGAACAGGTTAAAGCCAAAGCTCAGGAAGACTGGAATAAAGAATTGAATAAAATCGTAATAAAAGGTACGGAAGACCAAAAAGTCAATTTCTATACAGCCATGTATCACACTTTTATCAATCCGACTATTTATATGGATATTAACGGGGAATACAAAGGTCTTGATCAGAATATCCATAAAGCAGAAGGTTTTACTAATTACACTACTTTCTCTCTATGGGATACCTACAGAGCACTGCATCCATATTTCAATATTATTCAGCCTAAGAGAAATGCTGATATGGTAAAATCGATGATGGCACATTATGAGCAGTCATCTCTAAAAATGCTCCCAATATGGTCGCATTATGCCAATGAAAATTGGTGCATGAGTGGTTATCACAGTGTAAGTGTTGTGGCCGATGCCATTATAAAAGGAAATTATACCGGTGATGCAAAAGCAGCCCTTATGGCATGTGTAGCAACTGCAAACAAACGTAATTACGAAGGAATTGGAGATTATATAGACAAAGGCTATATCCCGGCAGAAAAAAACGGAACTTCAGTTTCCAATACATTAGAATATGCTTATGATGACTGGGCAATTGCTCAACTGGCAAAACACCTGGGTGAGACTGAAATCTACAATCAGTTTATAAAGCGTTCTGAAAACTGGAGAAATAACTTTGATAAGACTACAGGCTTTATGCGCCCCCGTTTGGCAGACGGCAGCTTTAAAAAAGAATTTGACCTGCTGAGTACGCACGGACAAGGCTTTATAGAAGGCAATTCCTGGAACTATAGCTTTTTTGTTCCTCATAACCCGGAAGGATTAATCCAGCAAATGGGTGGAAAACAAAAATTTGCCTCCAAATTGGACAAGCTATTTTCCATGCATCTTCCGGATGAGTTTTTTGCAGATACCGAAGATATAACACGTGAAGGGATTATAGGCGGCTATGTTCATGGTAATGAACCGGCACATCATGTTGCCTATTTCTATAATTGGACCGGACAGCCGTGGAAAACTCAAAAGCAGGTACGTCATATCTTAGAAATGCAGTACAAGTCCACTCCCGACGGATTAGGTGGAAATGATGATACCGGTCAAATGAGCGCCTGGTATATACTAAGTTCTCTAGGTTTTTATCCTGTAGCACCCGGATCAGAAGATTATGCTATCGGAAGTCCGGCTATAAACAATGCCGTTCTTACATTGGAAAACGGAAAGAATTTTGAAATTGAAGCCATTAATCAGAGTCCCGAAAATGTCTATGTACAAAAAATCCTTCTCAACGGGAAAGAGATTAAAAGCTTCACCCTAAAACATTCAGATATTATGAATGGCGGAAAGATCGTTTTCTACATGAGCAATAAACCAAAGAAATAGCTTTCAGCAGAAAAAAAGGGTTCGTCAGGCTCACCATAGACTAAGCTAACGATAAACTCAGCTCATCCTGACACTTATGAGCTAACTATAAAAGATTTAATAAAGCTCAAGCAGGTTCTTAGTTTAGTCCTAAAAGCTTTTTCACTTTTGTAGTTAGGAAAACAAAAAAATGGCCGGAAAAAATTTCCGGCCATGCTTATTTACTAATCAATATTTTTTTATGCTTCAAAAAGCAATCTTTCACCAAACTTACCTTCTGTAACTTTCCCGTTTTCAAAAGCTAATTGCCCGTTTACAAAAGTGTGGGTAACTTTCGAGTGGAAGTTCGCGCCCTCCAAAGGGCTCCATCCACATTGATACAAAAGATTGTCTTTAGCTACTGTCCAACTTTCTTCCAAATCCACCAATACCAAGTCGGCTTTGTAACCCTCTTTCACATAACCACGTTTTTCTACTTTAAAGAGTATGGCAGGATTATGACACATCTTTTCTACAATTTTTTCCAAAGAGATTTTTCCGTTATGATAATTCTCCAGCATTACTACTAATGAGTGCTGTACTAAAGGTCCGCCAGACGGACATTTTGTATACACATTCTGCTTTTCTTCGAATGTATGCGGTGCATGGTCCGTAGCAATTACATCTATACGGTCATCCAGCAAAGCTTCCCATAATCCATCTTTATCCTTCTGCGTTTTTACAGCCGGATTCCATTTGATCAGAGAGCCTTTTGTTTCATAATCATCATTGGTAAAAGTAAGATGATGTACACATACTTCTGCTGTAATTTTTTTATCTTTCAACGGAATATCATTTCTGAATAATTCTGTCTCTTTCGCTGTTGATAAATGGAAAATATGCAGTCTCGCTCCGGTCTTTTTCGCCAACTCAATAGCCTTGGATGAGGATTTATAACACGCCTCCTCACTACGAATCAGGTGATGGAATTTCATCGGGATATCATCACCATACTCATCTACATATTTTTGGGTATTTGCTCTAATTGTAGCTTCATCCTCGCAATGTACAGCAATTAGCATTTGAGTATTGCTGAAAATATTCTCCAGTGTTTCAGGATTATCAACCAGCATATTCCCTGTAGAAGAGCCTAAAAATAATTTTATTCCCGGAACATTTCTAGGATTCGTTTTCAGAAGCTCCTCCAGATTATCATTAGTTCCTCCCATCATAAAGCCATAGTTGGCATAGGCTTTCTCTGCAGCAATTTTATATTTATCTTCCAGTAATTCCTGCGTAATGGCATTCGGTACCGTATTCGGCTGATCTATGAAACTGGTAATCCCTCCGGCAACAGCTGCGCGGCTTTCGGACTCAATATTTCCTTTATGCGTTAGTCCCGGTTCTCTGAAATGCACCTGATCATCAATAATACCTGGCAGCAAATATTTTCCTTCAGCATCTATTACTCGTTCCGCTTCTGCTTCCGGAATATTCACTGAGATTTTGGAAATAATATCATTTTCAATTAGCAGGTCGCTTTCAATAATTTGATTTTCATTGACGATTCTGGCATTTTTTATCAGGACTTTCATCTGGTTGTAATTTATTTAATTATCAGATAAAACTTACCAACACTTTAGTCTTTCTACAGGAAAACCGCAGCGGAGGTTTGTTTCATTTTTACTTTTTTTAGATCACAACAAATGTAAGGCTTCATCCTAAAAATAAGAAATCAAAATCTATTTTTATCTTTGCGGAAATTTTTGAGCTTTGTACAAGAAACTTTTAGGGCAAACTGTCATTTATGGAATAGGTGCTATAGCACCAAGAATTATACTATTTATCCTAAATCCGATTCTGATCTACAAAATTCAGAATGATGACTTTGCTATATTCACAAACCTTTATGCTTTAATATCTTTTGTGAATATCATACTCTCTTTTGGGTTTGAAACGGCATATTTCAGATTTTCAGCAGAAAAGGACAATGAGAAAAAAACCTTCAATACTTCGTTCTGGTTTTTATTCCTCACCTCCACCGTATTTCTTGGACTTTGTTATCTTTTCAATCAACCCATTGCCGATGCTCTGGGATATCATAACAATCCGGAATACATCAAATGGTTTGCTTTAATTGCATTTTTCGACAACCTTTGTGTTATTCCATTTGCATGGCTCCGCTACAATAACATGCCTATAAAATATTCAGCTGTCAGAATCGTCCAGTCTGTCTTTCAGGCTATTTTTACAGCAGCTTTATTCTTCTGGATTCCGGAAGCATTTTCAAGAAATATAGGATTGGATCAACCTGTGGATTATCCATTCTTCAGTAATCTTGCAGCAAGTATTTTAGGATTTGCATTATTACTCCCTATTGTAACAAAAGTACGTCTCCAATTCGTTACTAGTCTGTTTTACAGAATGATAAAATATTCATGGCCTTTAATGTTGGCAGGACTGGCATTTATGGTTAATGAAAATTTTGATAAATCCATTCAAATCAGATTCATTTCAAAAGATGAAGCCGGTGCCTATGGAGGATGCTATAAACTGGCCGTACTGATGACACTTTTCGTTACAGCATACAGAATGGGGATTGAGCCTTTCTTCTTCAAACAAATGGATAAAGGCGATGCTAAAAAAACCTATGCAAATGTTACCGAATATTTCACATTCTTTGCGGCTACTGTGGCTATGGGAATCATCGCTAACATATCGTGGCTGAAAAGTATTTTTATCCCAAGCAAAACCTACTGGATTGCTATAGACATTATTCCGATTATTGTTATCGCCAATCTTTGCTTCGGTATTTACTATAACTTTTCCACATGGTACAAAGTTACAGACCGCACACAGATGGGAACTATTATCTCATGGACAGGAGCTATTATCAATATTGTATTCAACATTGTAGTGCTAAAATATATGGGAAGTATGATAGGCTCTGCCTGGGTTACATTTGCCGCTTATTTTGTCATGATGCTTCTCTCTTATTTCTTAGGTCAGAAGTATTACCCAATTCCTTACAGAATAAAAAAAATGAGCTTCTTCCTGTTTCTACTGGGAGCGTTCAGTATTATAATAGTAAAAGTTTTCAATTATAATTTTTGGTTAAGCAACCTTTTATTTATAATTTTCGCCGGAATTTTACTCTATAGTGAGAAAAAAATGATCCTTTCAAAAATAAAAAAGTCATAGACATGAAAATAAAAGTAATTAATAAATCTAAACACGATTTACCAAAATATCAAACCGCACAATCAGCAGGAATGGACCTTTATGCCAATATCGAAGCTCCTATTACTCTACAGTCATTGGAAAGAAGAATTATCCCAACAGGATTGTTCATTGAACTTCCGGTAGGTTATGAAGCTCAAGTAAGACCGAGAAGCGGACTGGCTTTTAAAAACGGGGTTACTTGCCTGAACTCTCCGGGAACAATTGATGCTGATTACCGTGGAGAAGTTGGCGTTATTCTGGCTAATTTATCTAAAGATGAATTTACAATCAATGACGGAGACCGTATTGCCCAGTTGGTAATTGCTAAGCATGAAACAGCAGAATGGATCCCTGTAGAAAGCCTTGAAGAGACGGAGCGTGGAGTCGGAGGATTCGGAAGTTCTGGTGTTGCTAAAAACTAGTTTTCTGGTTTAGCATATTTTAACATTCTTAATTTTTTTGGTCTGATTTTCGCCGGTAATTTTAAAACCTTCAACATGAAAAATCCAATTCTGTATATTCTTGTAGCAGCATCCCTGGCCTCTTGTGCATCCAGAAATATCGCAAAAGAAACTGCACCTAAAAACACGCATGAGTCTGTAAAAGACAATGCTTCTTTCTTTTCACACATCCAGCAGCCATCGGCTTTTGATGCTGTAAAAATCTCCAGTAAAATCAATATAGAAAATGGAAAATTCATTCCACAGCTTAATGCTGTTTTTTATATTGAAAACAACAAGAAAGTATGGGCGAACATTACAGCTCTTTTAGGATTAACAGGTGCCCGTGGAGTAGCAACTCCGGAAGGTATTAAAGGTTATGAAAAAATAAACAGAACCTATATTGATTCCGACTTCACCTATCTGAACAATCTTTTGGGTGTAAACTTTATCAATTACCAGGCTCTCCAAAACTTACTAACAGGGAGAACTTTTGTTCCTATAAACAATAAAGATTTCACCCTTACTCCAAACGCACAGGGTTATAATCTGAAGTCAGTAAAACCGCAGGAGGTTACCGTAGACGGGAAAATTTCTTCTTATAATGTAAGTATAGATTATGATTCCGGATTCAGACTAAACAAGGTACAGATCAATGATGCCAAATCTGATAATCAGCTGGAGATTAATTATTCTGACTGGGTAAGTGCCAACAATGAAAACTTCCCTAAGAATGTTAAAATAATTATAAAAAATAAAAAAACCGATCAAATTTTGATCGAAAATACGACCTTTGATTTTTCCAGGATGGATACACCGTATTCTGTGCCGTCTAACTATACAAAGAAAGAGATTAAATGACACAAAAGAAGCTATACTTTCTCCTATTTTCCATCATAAGCTTAGGTGCTTTCGGGCAGCAAAAAGAAAAACTCCAACAACAGAATGCTGATCTTAAAAAGCAAATTGCCACTCTAAATGCTGATCTGGCAAAGTCGCAAAAAGAATCCCGCCTTTCCGTTGCTTATTTGCAGAACCTGAACCAGAAAATTGGTTTACGAGAAAAACTGTACACCAATACCCAAAAGGAGAAGCGCTTCATAGAAGATGACATTTACAGACGTCAGCTGGAAATAAACAAATACAACCGGGAATTAGGTGTTCTTAGAAAAAACTATGCTGACATCCTGGTAAAAGCCTATAAAAACAAGGGTGTCCAAAATAAGGTAACCTTTATTCTTTCTTCTAAAAACTTAGGAGAAGCCCTTAGAAGAATTCAGTATTTAAAACAATATTCAGATTTTCAGGATAAAAAAGCAGCTGAAATTACAGATAAAACCAATCAGGTAAAATCAACTGTCTCATTACGTGAAAAATCTAAAAAAGATAAAGAGATTCTGATGCTGAATCAGCAGAAGGAGCTTAAAACGATTAATGTTGAGAGAGAGCAAAAAGAAGTTCTTTTAGCCGAGTTTAAACAAAATGAGTCTAAAATTGCAGCTGAAATCCGCCAGAAACAGGTAGAATCTAAGAAGCTTGAAGGTGAGATCAGAAGAATTATCAATGAAGAAATCCGTATTGCTAAGGCTAAAGCCGAAGCTGAAAGAAAAGCGGAAGAAGAGAGACGCCGTTTAGCCCGAATTGCAGCCGAAAAAGAAAAAGCTCGTATTGAAGCTGAAAACCGTGCTAAAGCTGAAGCTTTGGAAAGAGAAAGAAAGGCAGCTGAAGCTGAGGCAAGAAGAGCGGCTGAATTAGCAGCGAAAAAGGCAGCGGACGAGAAAAGACGTGCTGATGAAGCGGCAAAAACTGAGGCTAATGAAAGAGCAACAGCTAAAAAATTAGCAGCTGAGAAAGAATCCCGCGAGGCAGCAGCAAGAGCTAAGGCTGCTGAGGACAGAGCTGCAGCAGCAAGAGATGCAGAAGCAAGACTGGCAAAATCAAATAATGATGCTAAGAAAGCAGCAGAAGATAAAGTGATGAAAGATTATGGTGCAACTACTACCTCAGGATCTAATTTTGCAGATAACAGAGGTAATATGCCATTCCCTGTAAGAGGACAGATCACACACCGATTCGGACGCCAGCCTCACCCTGTATTCAAAAATATTCAGGAAGAAAACTCCGGAATTAAGATATCTGTACCTGCAGGTTCAGTTGCAAAATCTGTATTCCCTGGAGTTGTAACCAAAATATTATATGTCGGAGGTTCCAAAACCGTAATGGTAAGACACGGTTCTTACTTTACGATCTACTCCAACCTAAGTTCAGTATCTGTATCTCAGAACCAACAGGTTTCTACAGGTACTCCAATCGGACAGGTAGGACTGGATCTGGATGGCACTTATACCCTTGAATTCCAGATCTGGAACGGAAACTCTCCGGTTGATCCACTTGGATGGATTTCGAACTAAATTATATTGTATCTTTGCAGAAATAAATAATCCAAAAATGAACAATTTAGCAATCATATTACAGCTATCTATTACCCATGTTCTTATTGTACTGGTAATCCTTCTATTGTTATTCGGAGGTAAAAAAATCCCTGAATTAATGCGTGGTATGGGATCTGGTATTAAAGAATTTAAAGACGCGGTAAAAGAAGAGGATAAAAAACCTGAAAACCAGGATAACAAACAAGCATAAGATATGTCCCTGACAAAAACAGCCTGGGATATTTTCAATCAGTCTATTATCCAGTATCATATTCAGGATCACGTAGATGCACCCGAGCAAAATCCATTCTCAGAAGGAAGTTTGGAACGGCTTTTGTATTCAAAGAATTGGATCGATACCGTTCAGTGGCATCTTGAAGACATTATCCGCGATGAAAATATTTCTCCAGATGAAGCTCTTCTTATAAAAAGAAGAATAGATGCCTCTAATCAGAAAAGAACTGATCTTGTGGAATACATAGACAGTTATTTTTTTGAAAAATATAAAGATGTTCCGGCAAAAGCAGATGCAAAACTGAATACAGAAACTCCAGCATGGGCCGTTGACAGGTTATCAATTTTAGCATTGAAAATCTATCACATGGACCAGGAGGCTAACAGAGAAACTGCAAGCGTGGAGCATCGCGAAAAATGCGCTGCAAAACTAGCTGTACTACAAGAACAGCATATAGATTTATCTTCAGCCATAGAACAGTTGCTTACTGATATAAGTAGCGGATCGGTTAAAATGAAAACTTACAAACAGATGAAAATGTATAATGATGAGAGTTTGAACCCGATCTTATATCAGAAAAAACAGCAAAATGGCTAAAAAAAACATTGGTCTTTTTATACTTATCGGTTTACTAAGTGTTTCATGTTCTGTTGAGACACTTAACTACGTATCCCGTTCGAATAAGGACCAAATGCCCAGTTCTTTAGTTTCTAATTTCGACAATCACTATGTCGAAAGCAAAGCAGCTTCAACTGAAATCAGTATTGAAAAGGTAAAGTACGTGTCGGATTTATCTAATCTTATCACGGTATTTCCTAAATTTAAAAACTCAGCAGTAAATGCTGAAGTTAAAAAACTAAAGGCTGCTGTTCAGTCTTATATCTATGGTACCACGGAAGGAAATTCTAAACAGAAAAGATTGGCCTATCGTGATTATGCTACTTCTTATAAGACCCTTCAGACGCTAAAAAAATATATGAATCGTGATGATATTGAGCTTATCGACCGTTATCTGACGAGAATAAAAGCCAATATCAATTCTTTAGAATACCTTAAGTAATTCAAGATGATCAAAATACAGGCGGAATCTAATGTCCCTACAGAATACGGACAATTCCGGATGATTGCTTTTGCTGAAAACGAAAATGACTGGATGCCTCACATGGCAATCGTAGCCAACAATACAGACCTTAGCCAAACCGTAAACGTAAGATTCCATTCTGAGTGTATTACGGGAGAAGTTTTCCACTCCAGGAAGTGTGAATGCGGGCAGCAGTTAGATGCTGCAATGCGATACACGAATGAGCACGGTGGCGTAATTATCTATCTTCGTCAGGAAGGTCGTAATATAGGTATTATCAACAAGCTAAAAGCTTATGCTCTTCAGGAGAAAGGTCTGGATACAGTACAGGCCAATCTGCAGCTTGGACTTCCGGCTGATGACAGAGATTTTAGTGTTGCTATCGAGATCTTGGATCTTCTGGGTATAAAATCTATCAATCTGATTACCAACAATCCTCTTAAGATAAAAGCGGTGGAGGAAAGCGATATAAAACTTGTAGACAGAATCCCTTTACAAATGGAGGCTACACAAGAAAGCAAAGACTACCTCAACGTGAAGAAAACTTACTTTGGCCATTATCTGGACGAGCAAAAGTAATCCGTTTTTTTTAGCATAAAATATTGTAAATTTGTTCATATACTCACGTTATATGAACAAATTCTTTTTTTATACCTTACTTACGATATCCGTTTTTCTATCTCCGGAATATTCTGCACAATATCAGCCTAAAAATATCAATAAGCAGGAACTGGAAAAAGCCCGTCAGTGGGTTGACAAAACATACAATTCTCTAAGTCAGGATGAAAAACTGGGACAGCTATTTATAACTGCTTTATATACTAACAAGGACCAGAATCACATCAATTTTGTCCGCCAGCTGGTTAATAAAGAAAAGATTGGGGGTATTATCCTGATGCAGGATAATGCGGCTCAGGAAATAGATCTTGTTAATGAGTTTCAGGAATCCTCACGAGTTCCGCTTCTTATAGGAATGGATGCGGAATGGGGATTATACCAAAGGATTGCTGCAGCACACAAATTTCCTTGGGCGATTACATTAGGTGCTATTCAGGATGACAAACTGGTATATGAAATGGCTTCTAAAATTGCCAGCGATGCTAAAAGAATGGGTGTAAACTGGGATTTTGCTCCGGTTGTAGATGTTAATACCAACCCTTCTAACCCTATTATAGGCAATCGTTCTTTCGGTTCGGATGTACAAAATGTTATCCGCAAAGGACTAGCCTACAGCAACGGGCTTCAGGACAACGGAGTTTTAGCAGCGATTAAGCATTTTCCGGGACACGGAGATACCGACAAAGATTCCCACCTGGATCTTCCGGTTGTAAAACACAATATCAACAGATTAAACAATACCGAATTGGCTCCTTTTAAAGCCTTAATGGATAAAAATGTGGGTGGTGTCATGGTCGCACATTTATATGTACCTGCTCTGGAATCTAAATCTGGGGTTCCGGCATCTGTCTCCTACTCTATTATTACGGATCTTTTAAAGAAAAAATTCGGTTACAAAGGACTTATTATTACAGATGCTCTGAATATGGGTGCTGTAGCAAGCAGGTATAAAGCCGGAGAACTGGATAAAAAAGCTTTTGCTGCCGGAAATGACATTATGCTTTTTTCGCAGGGCGTATCCGAAGGAAAAAAACTAATTCAGCAGGCTATCGATAACGGTGAAATACCGCAATCCCGCATAGAAGAGAGTGTAAAGAAAATACTACTGACCAAATACTATTTAGGCCTTCCAAATTTCAAGAAAATAAGCACTAATAATATTAACAGTGACCTCAACAACGAGAGTCATGCCCAGCTTTCAGAAAAGCTATATGCCAATGCGCTGACTTTACTGAAAAACGATCAGAAGCTTTTGCCTCTGCAAAAGAATGAAACAGTCTACTATGTACCTCTGGAAGAAGCGTCTTACAATACTTTTGCCAGCGAATTGGGGAATAATATCAATTTTATTGTAAAGAAGGCAAGCGAAATCAGCAGTATTCCTTCCGGTGCAAAGGTTATAGTAGGTTTCCACAAAGACAATTCCACAGCTTATAAACCTTACAAAATTTCTGCAGCCAGCAAAGCAGTTTTAAACAAGCTGTCCGGAAATACAAAAGTAATATTAGATGTCTTTGGAAGTCCATATGCATTAATGGATGTAGATATACAAAATATTCCTACAGTACTGGTTTCATACGAGAACAATGAATATTCCCAAAAAGCCGCAGCTAAGGCTTTAACAGGACAAACCAAAATAAACGGACGCCTTCCTGTATTGATTAACAATCAACTGAAATACGGAGACGGACAGGATCTTTAAAAAAACGAGAATAGAAAAATGAAAATAGGTATTCTTTGCTATCCCACTTACGGAGGAAGCGGGATTGTTGCAACAGAGCTCGGCATGTTATTGGCCGACAAAGGTTATGAGGTACACTTCATGAGTTCCAGTATGCCGGCGCGGCTGGATATGACCAAGCCTAATATATATTTCCATAAAGTAAATGTAGAAATTTATCCTTTATTCAAATATCAGCCTTATGATATTGCTCTTTCTTCTACCATTTACCATGTAGTGAAAATATATAAACTGGATCTTATTCACGCCCATTATGCCATTCCTTATGCTTATGCAGCTTATATGGCCAAGCAAATGCTAAAGGACGACGGTATAGAAACACCACTTATCACAACACTTCACGGAACCGATATTACATTAGTGGGTCAGCATCCAAGCTATAAAAAGGCAGTTGAATTTTCCATCAACAAATCGGACGTTGTAACTTCTGTATCAGAAAGCCTGATGAAGGATACTTACATCAACTTCGATATCAAGAAGGAGATTCAGGTAATTCCTAACTTTATAGACAACGAGATTTTTACAACGTTCAATAACTGTTGCAGATCTCAGTTTGCAGAGGACAATGAGCGTATTATGATTCACGTTTCTAACCTTCGTGAGGTTAAGCGTATTCAGGATGTCCTGGAAACCTTTAAAAGAGTACAGGAAGAAATCCCTACACGTCTTATTATTATCGGGGAAGGTCCGGAAATGGAGCGTATCAATACCTTCCTTGAAAACAATCCGGAGCTGATTTCCAAAATCAGATTAATGGGTAAAGTAAATGATCTTTATCAGATTCTGGCTTATGCGGATGTATTTATGCTTCCGTCACAACAGGAAAGCTTCGGTCTTGCCGCTCTGGAAGCAATGGCAGCCGGAACTCCGGTAATCAGTAGTAATGCGGGTGGAATACCGGAAGTAAACAAACACGGAGTAACCGGATTTATTGCAGACGTTGGCGATGTAGATGCCATGGTGGAATACACTAAAAAATTATTTTCCGATGAAACCCTTCTGGCAAAAATGAAAATTAATGCCAAGGATAATGCTTTAAAATTTGATATTGCTAACATTCTTCCATTGTATGAAGAATTATATAAAGAAGCTTTAATAAAAGTAACTTAAAAAAAACACGAAGCACAATGAAGCATATTCTTTCTGCCCTTTGCCTGTTAACTGCCAGCTTCTGGTCGCAGTTATACAATGCACAAAATACAGATGCATATATAGAAGTATTGGGCGTTGCACAGGACGGAGGCTTTCCGCATATGGGATGTAATAAAGAGGGATGTAACCTGGCATGGGAGCATCCTGAATTAAGAAGGAATGTGTCTTCTCTGGCTTTGGTAGATCCTGTTCAGAAAAAATGGTGGCTCTTCGATGCTACACCAGATATCAGGCAGCAATTACACGACTTCTCGCAAAGACATAAAGAATACCCTTATTTGCCTGAGGGTGTATTTATTACGCATGCGCATATCGGACACTATACCGGATTGATGGAATTCGGCAAAGAGGTCATAAATACGAAGCAGCTCAAGGTATATGTATTGCCTAAACTAAAAAGCTTTCTGGAAAACAATGGTCCATGGAGCCAGCTGGTCAGTCTGAAAAATATAGAGATTATTCCTTTAACTGCCGATCAGGAAGTAAGCATTGGCAACTCTTTGACAGTAAAGGCTTTTACCGTACCTCATCGGGATGAATATTCTGAAACAGCAGGTTTTAGGATGCTAACACCTAAAAAGCGTTTCCTGTTTATTCCAGATATCGATAAATGGAGTAAGTGGAATAAAAGCATTATTGAGGAAGTAAAGAATGTTGATTTTGCATTTTTGGATGCCACTTTCTATGATCAGAATGAAATGGGCAACAGACCAGTTTCGGAAGTTCCACACCCGCTTATAACAGAAACAGAAGATTTATTTCAGAAAGAACCTGCAGCAGTAAAGAAGAAAATTCATTTTATCCACTTTAATCATTCTAACCGAATATTATGGGATAAAGCTATTCAGGGAAAAGTAAGAGATAAAGGATTTAATATTGCTGAAGAAGGCAGGCAGTATTAAAAAGAGACAATATATTCCGCCCAAAAATCTCTCTTTTAATTAAATTAAACTTACTCATTTTATTTTACGTATATTCATTTTCATAAAACACTGAAAATGAATGAAAAATATTTACAGCATATTTGGTATTACAAAAAATTCAGTAATACCAATTTCCATACATCCGACGGCGAAAGCATTGAAATCCTTGATTTTGGTGAATGGAACATGAATGCCGGTCCGGATTTTCTATTTGCGAAAATTAAAATTGGCAGGACAACTCTCGCAGGCAGCATAGAGATCCATGTAAAATCTTCAGACTGGCATTTTCACCGGCATTCCGGAGATATTGCTTACAACAATGTAATTCTCCATGTCGTTTATACAGATGACATGGATATTAGTGAACTTCGGGACAAAAATGTACCAACGCTTATACTAAAGGATTACATTGATGAATCCCCTCTCGATAATTACTCCGAGAAAAGCTTTATTCCCTGTGAGCATCTTTTTACACCTTCGAAAATTCCTGCAAAACATGAGGAAAAAGTTCTCCTGCAAAAGCTGGAAGCTAAAACTATTATCTACAACAGAATACTGGAGCAAAATAAAAACAATTTCGAAGCTTTGCTTTTTCAACAACTGGCTTATGTTTTCGGGTTAAAGGTAAATGCCGGTATCTTTCATCAGATGGCTTATGCTATAGATTTCGGTATTATTAATAAGATTCGACAGAACAAAACCCAATTGGAGGCCTTATTATACGGAATGTGCGGCTGGCTGGAAGAACCTGTAGATAGCACAATGGAATTGTGGAATCGTGAATTCAGATTTCTACAATCCAAGTTTACATTATTAAACGTTCGTTTTTCTCCAAAGTTTTCGCGCCTTCGGCCAGCTAATTTTCCTACAATAAGACTTTCGCAACTGGCCAATCTATATGCGGAACAGCAAAATTTATTTTCAATACTAATACAGACTCCCGATTATCAGAATATCCGGACTCTGCTTTCTTCTCTTTCTGCATCTGAATACTGGACGGACCATTTTGGTTTTGGGAAAAGTGCTCAGATCAGTTTTGTAAAGAAACTAAGCCCTGAATTTATCAACTTACTGTTTATCAATTGTATTCTGCCTCTTCAATACTTTTTCCAACAGTTAAACTCGGAATCTAAAGTCAGACATATTATAGATTCTTACCGAAATATTCCTCCGGAGAAGAACCATATTATAAAACAATGGGAGAAATTGGGTGTAGAATTTCAGAACAGCCTGCAGACTCAGGCATTCCTCTATCAGTACAAAACTTTCTGTAAAGCAAAAAAATGCTTAAATTGCGCTATCGGATTTCAAATTCTGAAAAATGCTGAGCAACATAAGACATAAAATGGAAAGACAATGGTTTGGAGTATTAACCCGTATGGGAGCCAAACTGGGAATTCCTGTGTCCAAACTCCGCGTATTCTTTATCTACTCTACTTTTGCAACAGCTGGCGTATTCTTCCTTATCTATTTAGGCCTTGCATTTACCTTGTGGATAAAAGATATGTTTATTACCCGAAGACCTAGTGTTTTTGATTTGTAGATAATCAAGTTTCATTCCCCCGTTTCAATCCATTTATCTGTTTTCTTTTTTTGATTATAATAATCTTCATTATTTTCTCCGTATCTCAGATAAAAAAACTTTTTCCTTCTAATTCCTTCTTTGCTACCAAACACAAAGTTTGGAAAGGTTGAATAATATTTATTAAAATCTAAAACATTAGAATTGTACTCATCAACAATTTTATTTAATTCTTCTGCATTTAGCTTTAAAGGGTTTAATTTAATTTTACTATCGGGTTGATCTTCAATACACTTCTCTAAATTTAAATAAGCCTTATTGACTTCGTATTCCAAATTCCATAATTCATCTACCTGGTTTAGACTCCTACTAGTTTTATTTTTGTCAATAATGCCATCAATGATAACTTTATCACAATTTGAGTTATTTGCGAGGTTTTCTATTGTCAAAATACGAGATGAACTTTTCTGGTACAATGAATTCCATATTTTTTCAATCTGACTATCTTGTAGTTTTAACTTCACTAAAATAGATGACTTGTAAGCATCAAATACAACAAAGCCAAAAGCTAAGAATAAAATAATAGCGCCTAAAAATATTAATAAGAACTTTTTCATTTTCTATTTTTTCATTTTCCTTTACCACTGCCTCAATGTTACGGATTTGCAATCCTTGGTTTCATCCTATTCTACGAAAACAACTTCAATGTCCAACATACTCTCTAATCCCGAATCGTTTCATGCAGAGCTAAAATAATAATTTTACGGTATGAAAAAATACGGACTACAAATCCGCACTATTGGGTAAGTAATGAAAAAAAATCAACGGCTCTTGTTAAAAGATTTTTGTAAAATTAAAGATTCAAAATAAAGAAAAACCGCTTCATACGAAGCGGTTAAATCTAAGCAGAAATATTATTCTTAATTCTCCTTATACTTTCGTTAACTAGCTCCGAAAATTTATATCCATTATATTTAATAAATTCTTCATTTGATGATTTATAATAGGGAGAGCAAACATAAGTTTTAGGATTCTCTTCGTTTTCATCTAAATAAATAAATACAAAATATTCACACCCAGTCAATTGAGTAAATACAAAGAATGGTCTATCGATTTTTTGTCCCGCCATTTCTAATTCTTCCTTAGCATATTGTTGCAGTTGATCTAATCCTTCCCCCAAATCGTCAAAATGGTAGCAATTAAAATTCCCTGCCAAAAATAAGAACTCCCTAAATGCCTTGGGAAACTCTTTCCCCTGATTGAATTTAGACTCTAATTTGCTAATTTCTGTTATTGTCATAGGTTCGTTCCTAAACCCTTTTAATACAGGATTGTCTTCTACCTGCTCCATATATTTTATATCCATAATTTTTAAAGTTTATTTCATTTTTAATTGCTGCATTATTTTTCATAATTAGTTCTCTTTCGTTTTTGTATCCAAGATTTTCAAAATATCTGGTATTCTATATTTTCCTTTCATCTGTTCTACTTTTTTCATCGCAATAGCTGTATTAATTCCAATAGAAGATATGAATAAAGGATTCTTACTTTTTCCTCTATATAGAGGTAGTGTAACTTCTTCTGTATTATAAAATGATTTTTTTGCAACACCTATTATAGGAATTGTCTCTCTTAGTGATTCATATAAATGTCCGCCCAAACCAAATTCCCGCTCATTATTTATATATACATGGCCATCAACTATTATTATATCTAACGTTTTTACGTCTATCTGTTCTAATAATTTTAAAATACAGGGCAATTCCCTTTTGTAGAACTGTCCTGGAATATATTCTTCAACTTCAGGTATATTAACCGATTTTATGTCTATTGGGGATTCACTATCCCAACGAAATAATACACCAACAGTTTTAGCATAGTTCTCTTTATAATGAACATCTATAGCTAATATTTTTTCTTTTAATAAATTCATAATTATCTCCACTTCTTTAGTTTTTTTCATCTTTTTCGTGTAAGTATCCAGACGTTCCGGCATATTTTTATTCTCTTAGTAAGATGTTGAATTTTGTAGTATGACAAAAATAAAAGAAAAAAGCAGCCATCTCTGACTGCTTAATAATTATTTGATTTTTACTCCATCTTTCCATTCTGTTGTAGAGATAAGATTGCCTTCTTCATCCCAATCCTTACAAATACCATTAAGTTTATTGTCTTTTGACTGAAACTCATTTTTTACTTTACCATTTTCATAAAAGACTCTTTCTACACCATCTTCGTAACCATTAATATATTCAATTTCTCTGTAAAGAATATTATC
This sequence comes from Elizabethkingia miricola, assembly GCF_001675285.1. Classification (GTDB taxonomy): domain Bacteria; phylum Bacteroidota; class Bacteroidia; order Flavobacteriales; family Weeksellaceae; genus Elizabethkingia; species Elizabethkingia miricola. The sequence goes on along the minus strand of NZ_LSGQ01000005.1, from coordinate 77,615 downwards.
GTAATATTCTAACAACATTCCCGTGAATGGTTTCCCTTGATAATGATAAATTGGAGTCCCTCCTCCGTCTATGTCGATAAATTCCAACTCTTCTTCTTTCACTCTTAATGTTTTCATATTTTTTATTTTAATAGTTTTAAATATTGCACACCATCTGTCAAATAAAAACAATGTACACAAGGTGGCTGTGAACCTTCTTTTACTAAATATCGGTTATATCCCATTATATCCTTGAAAATATCATCCGTTACTTTCAAACCAGTATTTTCCAAATAATACAATAACTCATTCACTGCTCTTATTTCACCATGCGAAGCAGCTATACCCGCTCTTTCTATCATTTCAGAAGTTGCCTTTAATCCTTTTGTTATTTCATTCAAATGCAATTCATACCTTTTCTTTAAAACAGGATGCATACTTTCAATAAACTCAGTTAATTTTCCTGATTTTATTTCATTTTTTGTAAAATTGACCGCAGTAAATACTTTTTGAGTTTTATCTCCTTTATAAAGCATACCACTTACCATCTTTTGCTGTTTATAGCCTTTTAATTTTACGATATTTTCAAAAGCAATATCTACTTCCTGTACCAGTTTTTTGCCAAGGTTTCCATACAGTTTATAAGCTTCTTTTGCTTGCAGAATTTTATAAAGTTTTCCATCAGGATATTTTTTCGCATAGGTTTTTGCAGTTCTTTCTAAAAGCGCTCTACCATATTTTTCTAGCTCCTTATACTTATTCTTCAATAACCATTCTGCAATCTCTTTCCAGAGTTTCTCTACAAAATCCTGTAGTTTCTTGCCACCCTTGGCAAACATTTCCAGCAATTCCTGTAAAGCCTTGCCGGCTTTTTGGTAAGCTTCAGCAGTTTTTAATCCTTAATGAAGACAACCTTTTGAGAAACAAAAAAGACCACATTTCTGTGGCCTCGTTATTTTTAGATTAAAGGTTTGCCCTCTGATTTTAATTTTAGTTTTCTTAAATATTCATCATACTCCTTTTTTTCTTCCGGAGTCTTTAATTCATATTCTAACCGTGGGATTTGTTCAAATAATTCATAATATTCATTAAAAATCTTTTGATTTTTTTTCTTGTAATCGTCCAATTCTTTATCTGTTGAAAAACTTTTGGATACAATTGGCTTTACTTCTGCCATTCTTTTTTGCAATTTTTGCAATTCTTCTTTCTTAGTCATTATTATTTTTCTTTTATTATTATTTCTGTTACTCTTCTATTTTTATCCAAAAGATGTCTTACTCCCTTATTTACACTTTCCACTACAAAAGTAACATTCGATTTAAACAAAACCTCCGCTTCATATGGTAAAAGTGAAGCGTCCTCAATCAGCTTTAGAACCATTTTAACCTCTGTAAGAAGATCTTTTATCCATTTGATAAAACCTTTAAATCCTTTGCTCAAGCCCTTCCAAAAGGAAAACCACTTTTAAGAACATAAAAGTGGTTTTATTAGAAATATTGGATTAATCCTCTATCGGGAAAACTTGCCTTACAAATTTTAAGAGTTCTTCAATTGTTTCAAACTCTTTTTCTACAAGGATTTGACCTGTAAAATATTCTATTTTCAATCTTTGGACTATTTTCAAGAGTTAAATAATATTTCCCACGTTTTTGCACCGGAATTTTTATAATAACATTCTAACTGTTCCTTTTCTTTTAAAAATACTGTACAGTTTTTATCCATCATAATTTTATTTCCATTAATAGATGCACCTTTTATTTTATTGCAACTAATTACAAACTCGTCAACAAATTGATCTTTAGTATCTGAAGCATCGTTTCCAGTTTGCAAAAAAAGAGCAGGAAATTTAAAAGAAGTCTCTTTTTGCGATATGTTTACGAGTATAATCTCAATGAGACCTTCACTAATAATTTTCACTTGACATGAAACGTCATTCTGTATATTCTTACTTTGGTTATCTGCAATAGTGCTCTGAGTATCTTTTTTTTCTTTGTACTCCGAGCAGCCAATACTCATAAACACTATTAAACTAATGATAATTCTTTTCATTACTTATATTATATTGTTCAATCTCTCCATTTTACGGATTTTTAATTTGTGACTTCATCCTATTATCCAATAAAACAATTTCAATGTCTAGCGTTCTATCCAATCCCGAGTAGTTTCAGGCAGAGCTAAAATAATAATTTTACGGTATGAAAAAACACGGATTACAAATCCACGTTATTGGGTAAGTAATGAAAAAAACTCAACGGCTTTTGCCAACACATCTTTGGTAAAATTAATGGATTAAATAAAGAAAAACCACTTTTTACTATTCTTCAAAAGTGGTATTATAACTGTATTTTATAATTAAAAGGGGATAGATTGATTTTTATATCCTCCTTTATGTATTAGTTTATCTTCAAAGTCACAAGATGCTATTGCTGAAATATTATTGTTCCATAAAAGATTTAAAATACTATTAATAATAAGTATTTCATCTGAATCGTCTTTAATACTTATTTCCAAAATACTTCTAAAATATAAGAAACCATCAGGGAAATTTTTAGATTTTTTTAAATCAAAGTCGCTGTTTTTTTCCAAAAATGTTTCCCCATTTTCACTAACTATATCTTGTATTTCATGGGAAAATAATTTTGAATTTTCTTCTATATTTGTATAAATTAAACAATCTTTCATATTTTTATTTTTTTAAATTTGGTTTTATGTCAAAAATCCCTTTTTCTAAGATTACAGAAAGATCTATTTCACCAAAAATCTTTTCAAGTAATCTTCTATCTTTACTTAGCTTTGCATAACTTGACGTTATTTTTCCAACTTCTAAAGCATGTAACATTCCTCTATGCTTAGCAGTTCCCTCCAATGGATTACCAAATGCTCTTTTAATCAATTTATTAAAAACATCTTCTGATACTAAAATTCCCACATCTATATCCTTTGGATTTATTTTTCTTACTAAAGATCCCTGAATAATTATTTCAAAATTTTCAATTTCTAATTTTGAAATTACTATTTTTCTAATTTCTTCATAAAATTTCTCAAAATCTTTCAAACTTTTAAAACCAAAAGGGTAACCTCTTTTAAGGACAATTTTTATATAATTGTCCATTTGATTTAGAAGTTCCCCAGTTCTTATTTCTTTAATATTTCCTGTTTTTATGAAACCTGCTAAATCCTGTAAGGTCATATCTAGTCTTTGTCCTTTTCCTGTTATTAGTCTAAAATCCGAATAATTATAAAATTTATGTATATTCGATTTTTCAAGAATTTTTATTAATTCACTAATAGAATAAGCATTTATTTTCTTTACTTTAACAACAACTCCTTCAATTTCAAACACTTCCCCTATTAAATCATCAACTTTAGCTCCATTTTTGGTCCCTGTAAGGAGTTCTTCTATCCACTTCAAAAATCCCCTAAATCCTTTAGCGCATGCTTTTCCAAATCTAATAATAAATTTGGTAAGAAAGGCCAGTAAATCTGTTACTCCCATTGTAACCACAGATACAGTTTCTCTTGCCAAAATTTTAAGCATGCTTCCTATTTTTTGTATATAGGTCGCTCCCTTTACTACATTTCCCGACCCTTCTGTGAAGACGAGAAGAAGAATATTAATCAATACTTCAAAGACAACTACTCCCACATAAAAAGCTACAGTATAACGGGAAATATTTCCAAAGTATTCTTTCATTTTGTCTAATATTCCTTCCAGACCTTCCAGATCCGACAGCATCAGATATATATAAAGCACGGATTACAAATCCGCGCTATCGGGTGTATTCTTCCTTATCTATTTAGGTCTTGCATTTACTTTGTGGATAAAAGATATGTTTATTACCCGAAGACCTAGTGTTTTTGATTTGTAGATAATAAAAAAGCAGTCTCTTTGACTGCTTTAGATTTAAATATTTTTATACGCATTCATAAATTCACTATAATCGTCTTGAATACCTATAATTTGCTCTTTTGGAAGTGTAACTAAATATTGTTTAAGCAACTTGACAAGCTCTACTTTCTTTGGATTTTCTTTATATATTTTTGAATCTATCCACAATTCTGACAATAGTGTTTTTAATGCATTTCCATGAAATTTTTCATAATTATTTTTAGCAAAAAGAATAGCTTCGTTTTCATCAATTGAATAAAGTGTTGAAAAAGCAGAGGAAACAAAATATTCATCATATCCCAAATCACGATATAATGACCTTATACAATAATCTTTTGTTTTAGGATGCTTTCTAATTCCCAATTCTGTTAAGACTTCAAACATATTTTCATCTAAATCAAGACCGTTCTCCATCATTTGAATTAAAATGTCATCAGTATATTTACTATATTTATTTTCCATATTAAAATATTTTAATTGTTTTTAAGTATAACTTTCCATTACTTAATTTTTGCCATTGAGTCATTGTGGTGACATTACCCTTTGGCCCTCTCATTGGAACTATAAGCCATTCTCCCTGTTTTATATTTGATGCATTTTTATTTGCTATTGCCAAAACATAGTCAAAGACTTTTTTATTTCCATTAATATCATCAAAGTATCCTGCTTTTTCAAGACCTTTCTTATTATTTATCGACTTGTTAATATTTTCGATATCTTTCTGAATGTTTTTTAATTTCAAATTATTCTCAGGATTACTATCAAATACTTTTCTTTGAGTTTGTTTTAATTTTTTGAGTTCGACAAAATCTTTTTCTAGCTTAGATAGATTTTCATAGCCTCGTACTCTTCCACGGGCATACATCAGTATCTTATCTATTGGAACTAAAGCCTTGTTAAAACTAAAGCAAATGATTTCTACGCCATTTGTAGCATTAATTATTTTTTCTGTTTTAAAAAAATTGGATAACAATTTCCACCCTTCTAAAACAGCAATATCATATGCTGATTTTAATAATTCCTTATTCTTCAATAACCATTCTGCAATCTCTTTCCAAAGTTTCTCTACAAAATCCTGTAGTTTCCTGCCACCCTTGGCAAACATTTCCAGCAACTCCTGTAAAGCCTTACCTGCTTTTTGGTAAGCTTCAGCAGTTTGAATCTTGACAAATTTAGCAGATTGGGAAATAGTTTTACCAATCTCTTCATTTATTTTTACTAAAATCTCACCGACTTTTCCCACTTCTGAAATTTTCGCAACATCGGCTATCGGAATAAAGAAGGTGCCGATAAAGGATATGGTAAATCCTGTAATATAATAAACCCTTACCCAATTGACATCCTCTGCATTTTTTTCTTTAAGATAGGCTATTATGTTCTTCACAGCTTCGGAAGCGGCGTTTTCTATATTTTCCCATAAGTTTTTATCGTTTAGTAATGCTAAAAAGTTATCGACCAGCTCTAATGTATACTGGAAATCTTTACTGACATCAAAAGGCGCTTCCAGTAAACTGCTCAGGAATTTAAAAATAGAGGATACAAAATCTACCAATCCGTTCCAAAGGCCACAGACAAATGCAATTCTTTCTGCAAGGTCCCCGGTTTGCTGCTGGGTATGCGGATTTTCTATGTCTTTGAAAACACCTTCTATCTTCGTTTTCACATAGCTGTTATAATTCCCAATGAATGCTTCTATTATCCCTATTTGTTTAAGGATAATATCATCCACCAATTGTGGCGTTATATCGGCAAGGTTAAAGCCTTTCTTGTCTGTAAACAGGTTCTTGAGTGTATTGAGCTTATTTGTAGGAATGCTGAGATTCTCAATTAGCGTATCTTTCTGGAAATAATAACCTTCGCTTTCTGTATCCCAGAACTTATCCGGTATTTTTAAGAAATCTATCCCATCGCCAATTTTGTTCATTACCCAACCTAATGCTTTTGCAGGTGCTGAAACGCCCATCATTACATATCTCAGAAATATGAAAAAACCTTTGGTAATGATTTCATCCTCAATATACCCGTTTTTCATCAGCTCTGCTATAACCTCCTGGTTGATGTCGGCATGCATTCGTACGCTCTTCATAATCTCATTGTCAAACAGGTTACTTTTCAGGTTTCCGTTTTTATCGGTAAACTGTTTCCGGATCTTATCCGACATTCTTCCATAGAGGGCATCCCGGCTAAAGGTATCCTTATCACTTTCCAAAAACAGGATCACTTCATCATCGGCAGGCTTTACCACTTCGTAGCATTCTTTCACTTTATTACCATCATCCGAGACGAAAAGCAGCAAACGAAAAGCCATCGTATCTCCCTGATCACCATATATTCCGTTATGATTATTGTCAAAGTAATAGTTATACGAGCTGAATTTGTATCCATTTTTTATGGTAATGCCAATATCTTCTATTATATTGGTATTCCCTTTCCTTTCATCATTCCCATCTGGAAAATACTTACTGAAAATTTGGTCTGCGGTTTGATTGAAAAACTTCATTTCTGCCAACGGGCTTACGTTTTGCATGCCGCGGATCGTTTCCCCAAGTCTCACCTTGTCAACCATAACATCCCGAAGATTTCCATAATCCCTTTGCTGTAATTTTTGAACAGGAATAATTTCATCTAAAGAAGACAGTAGTATTTTTTTACTATTCTCGTCAAAGTCCTCTAAATATTCTTTATAATTCATTTTTCAGTTTTTTGATGTTAATAAAAAAGGGCGGCAGTACACCGCCCTCTCTGATAGTTATTATAAAGCTTATTGAAGAGCTTCTTTCAGATCATCCAGTGATAGTTGAGCAACAACCTGCTTAGGATCGTCCTTGGTGGTCAGCTGGAGATAATCATTATTGATTTCCATACTACCTACCATTTTACTTTCAGGAGCCTGCATTGTAGCATCATTCTTTTCGAAATTACTTTCTGTAATCAGTGCTTTTGGATCTTCAAAATCTTTTGGATCTTCCTGTGTAAACGGAAGAGCGTGTTCTACTTTCAGTCCTATGCTTTCCGCCTGAAGAATGGTAAGTGGTGTAGGTATACGGGTAATCCACGCTTTTCCATATTTCTCACCCATTGGCTCACGCATCTCATCTACAATAGACAGATATAAAGGGTCTCCAATTACTGGAACTTCGCCGCCACTCCATATCTTACCTGTAGACATATAGAACTGTACAGCATCTTCAAAGCCAGGACGTACTGTTGCAACTACTCTTGCCATACCACTTTGTAAAAAAGAACGGAATAACGGATCTATACTTTCGGACTGATAAAGGGTTTTCCAATCGGCCTTATTTCCCCAGAAGTATGGGTAGAAATTATATGACATAATATCCCACTCAAAAGCTTGTTCCATAAACTTAACCAAAGCAGCATAATCGTCCAATATCTTCTTCTTGATCACTTCATACGTCTCTAAACTTTTTTCGTTCACATCAAAAAGTTTGGTTCCCAGTAAGTTTGGATCTACCATATAAGCTATGCAGTTATGCTTCAATACATCCTGTTCAATCTGACGGTAGAAATTGGCATTCGTTTCTTTAATATTTATAGCTCTGGCTTCTTCTTCAGCAATTGCCTGATTATAGATAACCATAGCTTCTTCATAGGCTCCGATAATTGCATTGTAAGCTTTTATTTTCCCTAAATTGGTGATTCGACATTTCACATCGATATTAATACTCCCCGTATGATAGCCCATTTGTGAATAAGAAACAGGAACGGCATCTACAAAGCTTCCAATATTCTGATATTGAGAGTTAGAAGAGGTATCAAATTTATAATTCCCTACAATAGTGTGGATACCCACTACCTGTTCTCCTTTATACGTTGGACCGAAGGCATATACTTTTGCCATATAGGCTTCAAAGCCTTCCGGAATTGGCAACATGACATTCTCAGATTTTATTTCATCCCATTCAGCATCTTCATTGGAGTCTCCAATGACTTCAAAAGAGAAGGCTTTACCTATACTGATTTCTTCCGATAAATTCATCAGATCTACGCTATACATAGAGCCCCAGAAACTTATAGTTGTCGCATTGATTTTCTCGTAGCTGTCCAACTTTTTACCCAAATCGGCTTCATAGGTTCTCGGATCTATAGGTTTTGAGATCACTCTGGCTGTTTTGATAGAGGATGAGGCAAGATTATGAATATTGGATGGTTGTGGCACCATAAATTCAAACATCATCCGTTTCCCGTAGTTAAAAATCTGATTTTTCATCAGTTTATCTACCCATCTGTAAACCCCTACCACATGTTTATCGCCTTTACGGTTATCAAAACCATGGGAATTGTTTTCTTCAAACTCTTCAACAATTTTTTCAATACGCTCTTCACGTACCTTGCTCACGACCCTGTCCATTGCTCGTTGTGTAATATCCTGTGCCTGGGTAGTTGCCTGTCGGGTACTCTCTTCTTTGGAACGGTGATTGGCATAGGCCGATGCGATATTAAAATTCGCCCCCCATTTTGAAAATCCGGAAGATGTACTTACTGAAGAATCATTGGACTCCTGTAACATTCTGGCAATTTCCGTTTGCATTTCAAAACGGGTCGCTGTAGTTGTATCCGTTAGCTTTTCCTGTTCGGTTTCTTTAGAAGTCGTTGTTGTATTTTCACTTCTGCGTAACCTTCTGGTAGATTTATCGCGATATTCCCGAGCCATAATATTTTCGATATTGGCTACTTCTCCCTCAATATAGGCATGAGTAGACTGTTCTACTTTCAGGTAATCTGCAATTCCCAGTCTTCTGATTCCAAATCCTTTTGGAATAAAGACTTGTCCATCAGAATCTTCATTTGATTTCTGAGCATCTTTAAATATACCTGTAGCACATTTCAGGGTATTAAAATTTTCTAAAACCAATTGCTGAAATTTTCCGCTAATAGAGGTATCAAAAACAAATTTGGTTGATTGTTGCAATTCATTTAGAGTAAGTGTATTGTCAAATAAATCATGCAGCTGTATTACATTATTGACTGTTACATACCAATCCTGAACATGACCTGACTTCACAACCTTACCTCCATTCATCAATCTATATTCACCAAGGTTAACAAGTGTCGTAGATGGTATTTTTAAATAAGCACTTACTGCTACGATATTTTGTCCCGATGGATGATTAGATGCGCAAACCTCTCCTTCATATACTTTTTGTTCCGGAGTTTCTTCAACAATGTACAGACCTCCACTACCAGTGTAAGGGAAAGCATTTGTTATATAATCTCTATCTCCATATGAACTAATGATCATCGTAAAATTCAGCTGATACACCTTATTATCTGACAATACTACTTCACCTTGAATAGTAAATCCATTACTTCCTGAATTATTGACAGGAATAGAATTATTACTAAATAGTTTATAAATTCCATCCTGTACAAACACAGCCGAAGAATCTGACACAGGAACAGTTCCCACAGAAGCCTGATAATTAGCACTTATAACAGATAATGTTTTATCGCTAAGCTCTAATAAAACGGACCACTCTGTATTACTTTTGGCTACGGTTGTCGCCGTAAAGCTTTTTGTATCTCCAGTACTAGCAACTAAATTACCAGCAACCGGAACCAATACCCCTCCAATGCTGGTGTATTCTTCTCGTATAACTACTGTATTATCATTAATTTGCTTATTATAACTGTGGATTTGTTCATCTACAACAGCTATAATTCCGTCCAAATTCTCATACTCTTCTGATACCAGTCCTAAGTCTGAATTGATAGTATCAGACTCCCTTAAACCCATCGCAGATATTTCCACAGAGTCGCCATTATCTATAAGCATTGCCAATGCCTGTAGGGAACTCTCGGATAGCTTAGTAGAAAGGAAAGATGCATCCGTTGATGATGCCTCATACTCAAAGCTGAAATTTTCAGGCACCGAAGCCTGTAATGAACGGTCAGAGTTCTGCAAAGTCGCCTGATGTTCTTTTAAAGCAGCTTTATATGCTTTATGATAACCCGCATCATAACTTTTTTTCGCTTTCTCCAGATCTTTTTTAAGGCTTCTTAGATTCTCTTTGTAGTAATTAGCTGCTAAAGCATTTGCTTTTCGAGCTGTATCGGCATTAACAAGATCTATATTCTCTGAAGAAACGGGAACAGCTTTAACCGTATTTTTTGCAGAGATATAGCTTGTCCCTATATTACTTACATTAACCTGAAATGCATGATCCTGCTCCACAGGATATTCATCCAGGAAAAGTACTGGCGACAGTACTACTTTTGCATCTAGAGCCTGCTTTAATACCTCTTCTTTATTGACTCCCTCTGGAACAATATTTTTAATATAATTATAGGCTTTAAGTACCTGTGACAATGCTTCTTTAACATAGAAACTTTCCTGAGTTACAACCTGATAAATAAAATTGTCCCAGATATTGACTAAGTTAAGAGGAGCCGTTGATATCAATTCTGTTTCTCCATTAGTGTTTATACTAAAGTAGGCTTTCAGCTCAGCTTCTAATTCTGGTGAGATTTTACTTTCAACAGCCAGTTGCTTTCCTGCTTTATAAAAGCTACCTGCTGCAACTGCAACCTCATCGGCTTTTGTAAATAATTGAATTTGCTGTGTTTGTTTTAGTTCTTTTGCCTTAGCTGTTAATGCATCGAGCTTTGTAACACCCGGGGATTTCTGATTGGCCCACTGGATAATTGCCTGATCGAAAACACTCTTTATAGCTTTTGAACGATTAATAAACGTAATCTTCTCTTCTGATTCTATAAGTTGTGCATTTCTCTGGCTCACAAATCTGAATAATGTTTGTGATGATTGATTGTTGTTCATAATATTAATATTTATTGATTTTTAGACATAGTTCTCCCTGTTGACCTTTTTCAGATCAATTTTTAAGGGATCTTTAAATTTTTATTAATTAATGCTATTCGATAAGCAATGAGCAATGTGGAATAAGTAATAGATAATTCACCTATTGACTCATTGACTTATTGATTCACTAGTATGGAATCGCATTATTGAAGACTAATGCAGGAACCGTAGCTTTATCTGTGATTCTGGTATCCTGATCCAGCATAAAGAATACACCATTTCGACCATCGGACTTATCAGCTTCCGAACCACCAGACTGCCCAAGCATTGTTTTAGCATAATTATCCACACTTCCGGCTGTAGCATTTGGGAATTTGGCTAAGAATGCAGCTGCGTTGAAACTCTGATCTATGACTACGGGATTGGCACTTCCATTATAATCTATCTGATGGTTAAAGCCGTAAGTGTCAGCAGTTGCTGCTACTGTAAATGCACCATTCAGCGTAAGAATCTTCGGATAACTTGCTTCCGGGAACATCACATTCAGATCGTATGTTAAGCCATTTCCTTCTACTTCAACAGGCTGTCCACCATCATAAGAGCGAATAGAAATCGTTTCATTCTTCGCAATAGGGATCATTCCGCCCCAGCTGATTGCATGAGAAACCTGGTTGGTCTGCGTAAGCATACCACCGATATGTTTCATCTCAGGAGCATATTTCAGGATATTGGCTTCACAAAGGATTCTGTTATTTTTCGCAAACATATAGAATGCATTCTCAATAGTTCCTTTGGTATTGCCTAAGGATTTTCCATTCCAGAATAATTCTCTTCTTACCACATTATAAGCTAAGTATCCTGAAGTAAGGTTTCCAAACCAGCCTTCACCAATATAGTTGAAGCAGTGAGATACATCTTTCAGCTTAGGATTTTTCCAGAATAATGATACCGGAATAAAGTCATATGCAGGATCTATGGAATGCTTGTCTCTGTAATCCCAAGGATAAACATCCTGATAATATCCTTTCCCCAGTTTAGAATTTTTAAAACATTCGAATACTGTTTCCAGATTGAAGAAACTGTCTAAGAATCCCGGTAATAGCTTTTTAAGACCTGCTCTAAAGAATGTTCCTACTAATCCTGTTGGTTTGGTAATCTGTGATAGCATATCCGCTGGGAAAGATTCAAACTCTCGGCCTTCTCCAAAGCCATAGAACGAAGAATACATAGTAGTTACTTCCGGGGTTTCCACCTTAAAGTCTGCCGTTACATTAGCTTGCGATAGACCTGCAAAGGTATAATCCAGATTGGTTAAAGAGTTCGATTTGAACTTGGATAGTTCAACAATATAATTATTGGTTGTGGGTTCAAAATAACCCTGAGAATTTCTGGTAAGTCCTTCACAGAATCTTGCATAACTTACATTGGCCTCTGCGTTGATCGTAATTTCATAATCACCCGCGGTTTCATATACATGATAGAATGTATTTCCGGTGTCAACATAATGGGTATTTCCGTCTCCATCTGTCCAGGATTCTGAGCCATTATAAGTTGGAACTACTACCATTTCTTCTTTTCCGTCGCCATAGTTCACTTTTGCCTGTGCAACCTCTGCAGCAGTTCTTAGCATAGCAACCGGTACTCTCTCATTAGCCTGAGTTGTTCTGATTTTAAATTTAATCTCGGTACTTGTTAAATCTACTTTACCATAGAAAATATAGTCTAAGACTTGCTTAATTGGCATGTTCTCAAAGGTTGTACCTGTTGGAACTCCGCCTACTTTATATACTGTGGGTTGTGAATTGGTATACTGCACAGCATTTGGATCTATGGCTTCGTCTTTATGCCAGTAACTGTCCATCCATGCCCAAAACTGTTCCTGATTAGGGATATCCCCGTTTTCGAAATAACTTTTTAATTCTGTTTTTGATGTCATAATTGTGAATTTTTAAATTGGATTGTTAATGTTCTTTTGTTTTTTTTGTATTTCTGTACTGTATTTTTTTTGGTAGTACATCATCATTGGCGGGTCTTTCATAATTTGTGTTTTTAGGGGTTATACATGTTTTAATATATTGGATGATCATCTTCGGGAATCTCTGTTTCTTTGAAATCATTCATAAAGAATTCTTCCAATTCGTTCAGGTAAAATTCGAAATCCAGTTCGGCTTTTTCCTGCTCATTGAGTATCTGAGAAATATTCTGAGATAACTCTTCTTTTGTAGTTAATGGTTCTGGTTTCATAATTTGTAATTGGTGGTTTTCTATTCTCCGACAAAGATCAGCGCCCGTGGCGCCAAAACTCGTCGCATTATATTTTCATTTAATTTTTTTTGTGTTTTTATTTTATCAACCCTTGTGTTATGTTGATGAGGCAAATGTAAATGGGCGTGGCGTCAAAACTTGACGCATTAAAATTTATCTGAAAATAATTTTTGATTTTTTATACAAACACCTCCTACAGGGGTAAACTTCAGCTTTCCTAAAAAATATGACATTTCACAGTTTGTGTATTGATAAATGTTATTTGCCTATTTTTGCAGCAAAATAGTTTCATTGAAGTTTATACTGCCTACATTTATAATATTGATGCTTACAATACGTCCGGTATTGCCATTGATAGACTATGCAGTAAACTATGACTATATTTCGGAAAAGCTTTGTGAAAACAAGAACAAACCTCAACTGCTTTGTAACGGGAAATGTTATCTGGTAAAAGAATTGGCTAAGACTTCTGAAAGTGCACCTAAACAAAATAATCTAAAGATTAGTTCTGGCTTTACAGATGTTTTTCTAACAGATCAGATCTTTACATTTAACTTTCCCACAAAATACTTCACAGAACAAGTTGAGCCTAGCTCATTCTATAGCTCATTTTATCATTTTTTAGCCTGCTCGGATGTCTTTCATCCTCCTTTAATCTGATTCACCCATATTTTTATTCTTTCTCTTAAGAAGAGAGTGTATCTCACTTTGTATTTATAACACAACAGATATGGAAACCTCAGGGACACCGTTCTCTGCTGGATAGTTATATACAATCTTAGAATCTATTATTCAAATCTTCTAAAAAAACTGTTCTGCCTGAACGGAACAGAAAATCGTATTATAGAATAGATGAAGCTTATTCTCAACATATTTTTCATTTTTTATCTCGTCTTTAAGCCCTTAATGCCGGTACTGGACTATGCTGTGAACTATAATTATATTTCGGAAGAGCTTTGTATAAACAAAGACAATCCAAAATTGCATTGCAATGGTAAATGTTACTTGGAAAAAGAACTGGCAAAAAATGCACAGGATGACGCTCAGTCTTCAAAAACAAAAAGTCAGGGTCAGAAAATAACCGATCTCTGCCTTCCTGTTGAAATCTCAGAAATTCAGACAGGATATTATATACTTACGATTAGAGATAAAAACATTTACAAAGAGAATTACCATTATCTCTTCCTGAAACACATTTTCAGACCTCCCGTTTTTTAATGTTTGCTTTTAAATATTAAAGAGAAATTTCACCCGAAGGTTCTCCAATATATTCCGGATAAAAGGCCGGAATACATCTCATATGGCTTTATATAGCATTAACTGAAAACTTTAAAAATCGAAAACAAATGAAAATTTATAAACTTTTATCACTATTATTTATTGGTATCACCTTATTCATCCTCTCCTCCTGCAGAAACAGTGACAGCACAGAAACGGAAGATACCGCTCCCGGAAATCTGCAGATAAAATTTGAAAACGGCTTTAATAATCTGGGAGACATTGTATTGGGCCAAACAGCCCAGACTTCATCTGGCGGACAGAAGCATAATTTCACTACCCTGAAATACATTGTGAGCAATATTGTGCTGATAGATGAAAGTGGAAAAGAATTTAAATACAATTACAATAATCCCGATAAAGGCGCTTTTATCGTAGATCAGGCTGAAGCCAAGGCAGGAATTGTCTATATTGATCTGGCAGATATTCCACGGAATAACTATAAAAAAATCAGATTCGGACTTGGTATCAGTCAGTCGGCTTACCTTCTGGGACAGGACGGGCAAGGTATTTTCTGGCAAAAAGCAAAAACCGCAGGAATGGCATGGTCATGGGCTGCCGGATATATTTTCACGAAACTTGAAGGCAATTACGGATCAGCAACTCCGGATACCAAGTTTATGAACCATTGCGGAAATATGGGAAATACTTCTGCCAATAACACTGCTGATTTATATCGAGAAATTACTTTGGACCTGCCTATGACAGCAAGGGTTACCAAAAACATCAAACCTTCCATACATATTCTGGCAGATCTTAATCAGTATCTGAGCGGACAAGCCAGCTTAAACCTGAATAAAGATAATGAGATGGCTATGGGATCTAACCAGCATCTGGTAAACGTTACCAATAATCTAACCAAAATGTTCAGGGTAGACCATGTTCATAATGATTAATCTTTTACAACAATTCGGAAGAGGGTCATTTCCCCCTCTCCGGATTCTTTTGTTTCTTGTTTTATGGACATTTATGTCCTGTAAAAATGAGTATGAAGGCTTCTCTGTCAATAAGGACGAAGCATATCAACTGAATGTTCCGGAAGGATTTCCCAAAATGACCTTTGATGTTCTTGGAAACCCTATTACAGTAAACGGAGTCGCACTGGGCAAAAAGCTTTTCTACGAAGGAAAACTCTCCCGGAATAATACAATCTCCTGCGGATTCTGTCATATACAGGAATATGCCTTTACCCATCACGGGCATACCGTTAGTCACGGTATCGACGACAGATTGGGAATAAGAAATGCACCACCTATTCAGAATATGGCTTTTCTCAGGAATTATACCTGGGATGGTGTAAGCCATAATCTGGACGAAAGATCATTAGTCCCTATAACAACAGATTTCGAGATGGACAGTTCTATGCCTGAAGTAACAGGAAAACTAAGTGCGGATTCTAATTACAAAAAAATGTTCAGAGCTGCATTCGGAGATGATAATATCACAGGGGAAAGAGTATTGAAAGCCTTGTCCCAATTTATGGCAACAATGATTTCTGCTGATTCCAAATACGATCAGTATCGAAAAGGGCAAGTGTCTTTTACGCAGCAAGAATCAAAAGGCTTCTCATTATTTCAGCAGAAATGTGCTTCTTGTCACTCAGGAGAATTGTTTACGGATGAAAGCTACAGAAATACAGGAATGTACTACAATGCTCAGTTCGATGATAAAGGAAGATACAGAGTAACACTTAACATTGCCGATTATATGAAGTTTCGGGTTCCCAGTCTCAGGAATATAGAATACACAGCACCTTATATGCACGACGGTAGGTTTTATTCACTGGAAGCAGTATTGAACTTTTACTCGGATAACGTAGAAGATCAACCTAATCTGGACCCGCTTCTGAAACAGAACGGGCACATCGGGATTCCTATGGCAAATGATGAAAAGCAATACATTATTGCATTTTTAAAGACTTTAAGCGATAAAAACTTTATAACAAATCCGAAGTTTTCGGAATAAAATAAACTCTCAAAATGAATAAGATAATTTTAATATTTATCGGGTTGGTAAGTATTACCAATGTCTATGCTGAATCAGGCAAAGACAGCATTGCTATGGTTGCCAATCCCCGATATGAACATTTTGTATTGATGGATGATGATTGTGATGCCTGTGGATGTGCTGCAGGAAATGGCTCTTCAGGTTTTGAATCCCTACTGAATCCTCAGTTTGTTGGTATAAAATATTTTTCTCAGCATTACCTCGCAAAAGAAAACCTGTTTACAGATAAGCTAACACAGGATCAGTATTTCAATACAATTCAGTTATGGGGAAAAATACCTGTAACGCAAAAACTCAGTATTTACGGAAGTGTTCCCTATCATTTCCACAACAAAAAAACAATGCAGGGAGATGTCAGAATCAGCGGAATAGGTGATGCGAATGTAATGGGAATATACCAGATACTGATGTCAAAAGATTCTTACCACCAGCTGAACGGGGGAATCGGAATAAAGATTCCTCTGGGTAAATTCGATGAAAAGGGAATTACCGGAGTCAATCCTAGTTTCCAGCTAGGTACCGGAAGTTGGGATTATCAGATGGCACTGAGTTACAAATATCAAAAAAGCCTGTTTGCCCTGCTTATCAATACGGACTATACCATTAAAACTGAAAATAAAAAACATTATCAGTTTGGCAATCAGTGGAATTATGCGGTAACCGGATTTTACAGATTATGGCGCAATGAAAATAGTATTCTATCAGGTAAACTAGGATTACAGGGTGAGGTTTATGACCGGAACAAACAATTTGGGGAAAACATGCCCAATACTGCCGGAAGTGCATTATATGGGAAACTCGGCTTTGAGGTTTCTTATCAGAAATGGAGCCTGGGTTCAGAGCTTATGTTACCTGCTTATACCCGCCTTGCCGGTGGAGATATTGAAGCAAAATCACGTTTCAGCATTTTTATAAATTTTGGTTTATAGAATCTTTTGAACAAAATCAGATTATATTTTAATATTAAGACTCGGGTTCGGAACCTGAGTCTTTTCTTTTATAAAGCACCATATTAGAATTACATTAGAAATAGCCTGCACCATTGTCAGAAAGATTGGAATTTCACTCCTTTGCATAAAAATTTAAAATTGAAAAAAATACTTAGCATTTTTATATTAGCAGCTATAGCCAATACAGCATATGCCCAGGAATATAAAAATCAGATCAAGGGAAATGCACTTTTTGCTCCTATAGGAATGATTAATATAGGTTATGAGCACGCTTTTAGTCAGCATTGGACAGGACAAGCAGATTTGTTCGTTTCTCCATGGAAATCTTTTGCAGGAAGGCATTTACAAATTTATATGGGGCACCTGGAAACCCGCTATTATTTCTCGAAAGCAATGGAAAAATGGTATGTCGGAGCTAATATGGGTATGGCTGTCTATGATATGCAGAAGTGGAATTACTGGAATACCAGTCTGTATCAAAAAGGATTTAATGTTATGCTTGGTGCCAGTGTCGGATATCAGTTAAAGATAAATGACCATTGGAATCTTGATATGTATCTGGGCGGTGGAAATTCACAAGGCTTTTATCATGGCTGGGATGGTTCCAAATCTCCACGTGAACGATATGACGATGCTGACAACTGGAATAAAAGCGGTGAATGGATACCTTATCGTGGCGGGATAATGGTAGCTTATAAGTTCTAAGATTCGGATGATTATTAAAATTTGCTCAGAATTAGAAATTAACAAAAATGTATCTGAAAAACACAGTACAACCTCAGGTACAAAAGAAAAAAAGAGAATCATTGTGATTCTCTTTTCTTGTGGAGCTGGAGGAACTTCTTTCTATCTTATTTCTTCTGGTCTCTTTATTGGGGATTTTTAGTAACTTATAAGAAAAGTTTAATCGAACTGAAAACAAATCTTAGAACCAATTAGCTTTGTATATAATATTTCTGTGATAGTATATATTATATTAACACTACACTAGGTATACAGTATAACGGAAAAAATAGCTACTCTATTACTATTTAATTAATTAAAGTGTACTGTATAATCTTGTTAAAAGTGACCATATAAAAGTATTGCACTAGTAACTTGAGCTTATGATTTATAACTTGGAAATCTCCTTATTGTAGGATTCATAAAATGACTGTATATTAGCTAAAGTAACATCAAAAAACGTCGTATTTATAAAAAATCAAGAAATGAGATCTGTTAATGCAAGCTTTATCAAGTGAAACATACAACAAAGCCTATTATTTTATCATACGGGAGATGTTAGACCTTTCAGAAGACTGGTGTATATAGCTTTGCTAAGCTTGTTGAGAGTTAGAATAGGAAATAATTTTAATGATGAGAACTAAAATAATAGATGTAATAACAATTTCATTATTATTATCATGTAATAGTAATGATTCAATAAACCAAGAATCTATAAATACTTTAAAACTTAATTGCAATAATGCCATGTTTTCTCCTTTAAGTGTAATGCATGGGTCAGTATATAATGGCGTCTTGATAATACCGTATACGGGTGGTAATGGTAAAAAATATCCAGCTGAAATATTTAATAATGGAGGACTAACTTTTAGTAGAAATGAAGGAGTATTAGATATTGATAATGGAGAAATAGTATATAATGTAACAGGTAAACCCTCTGGTGCAGAAATTTCAATGGTTATTAATATAAGTAAACAATCATGTACTATCAAGGGACCCAACGTTATTGAGAAATGTGGGGCTTATATAGCAGCTGGAGTATGGAAAGAATTTGCTTGTCATAATCTTGGAGCAGACACAAATAAAGATCCTTTCACTCCTGATGCAGGAATACATGGCGCAAAATACCAATGGGGAGCATTTAATACAGAAATAACATCACCTAATATACGTTATATAAATCAAGTTAATGACCAATTCTATTCTAATTCTTTTGTAGGGTGGGCTCTTTTTGAAATGAATAATCCTCCTCACTATAATGTTAAACCAGATGGATCTTGGACTTCTTCTGATCCATGCAAATTAGAACTTGGGGTAAATTGGAGAGTTCCAACTCCTAATGAATGGGCTGGAGTTGCTAATAAGGACCTTAACCCTCAATACAATGGAGGAACTTTTTCATTTAAAGCTGAAGATTTCAATAATTATGGAGCAGGTAAGTGGTTTGGTAAATCCTTATTTCTTCCCGCTGGAGGCAAACGGTCTAGTAACATTGGAGCTCCTTATAATCGTAGTTATGCTGGCTATTATTGGAGTAGTATACCTGGTGGTAATGATTACGCTCATTCCTTGTCTTTCAATAACTCTGCTGCATATGCATCCGCTAATACTCGTACCGATGGAGCAAGTGTTCGTTGCATAAAAGATTAATGAATTCAAGCAAGTTGAATAAAAGGATATAGCCCATTACACATGTATTATTATTCACTTTAATCAAGGTTCAAGTGGTCAATTTTTCAGCATTCTCTAGTATATATATTCATAGAGTATGATTATAATGGGTATATTTTGACATTGAATTTTATTGTATATTTATCTTATCAAAAGCATAAATATGAAAAAACTACTTAAATTCCCTATAATATTGGGATTTTCTTTATTCTCCCACATTTTACTCGCTCAGATAAGTAGCAATCAAAAGACTGATGATCTTCTAAAATTCAAAAGTGAGAATATAGTGACTAATAAAATTTCACAAATAACAACATTTACTAAAGACGTATCATTGGATAGTCCCTTTATCAGTTTTAATGGAGCTGATCAGGTGATTTATGATGTGAAAAATCAAAAGATCGAAATTCTAAATAGTAAAAATTTTAAGGTCAAAAAAGTATCTTCAGTAAGTAAAAACATAGATAATAAAGAAAATTTAATAACATACTATATTAAAGAAGATAAACTTGTTATGTAATACATCATCAAAGCAATAGCTATATGAAAAAGTATATTTTACTGTTTGTTTGCCTTGTATCTACTGTATTTATTAGTTATCATTCATCAAAAAACAATGATTTAGATAATATTCTCCAGACAGTTTCCAAAGATGTACTTCCTGAACCATTTTATTATAGCAGTTTCTTCAATAAAAAGCATGTTTTCAAAGAGAAAAACTATTTTACAAGGGACGAGTTATTAAAAACTGAAAAAGATAATTTCTGGTTTCTATACAGTATCACTTATAAAGATAATGAAGCTTATGTAGAAATATTAAGGGTTAAAAATGGAGCTTTTAATGAATATAAGCTATCAAAACATAATGGGGTCTGGAAAGTTATAAGTAAAGAGGAATCTCAGACAAAAGTAGGTGAAAACGAAGGTACTTTACTATATATTGACATTAGAAACAAGCTCGGCAAACCATTAACTAGTGATTAATACAGTTTTAGTTGTTGGAGAGGTAAGATAGTATTAGTTTAATATTAAAAGTTTTAAAAATTATTATAGTATCAATAAATATTTAAAGTTTACTGATTTCACTTACCTTCTTACCCTGATTCTTCTTACAGTTCTTTTATGTAATGCGGTGTGTTATAGGCTTAAAATCGCTCCCACATAAACAATTCTGACTGAAACTGTACTGTTATTATGCTCCCTAAGCCAATTTTAAGTATGATTTAGGGTAGTTACTGAAGGTGCTTAACCTTTTTAAGGGTATAAATAGTAAATATCGGACCAGCAATAGGAATTAGAATTGAAATAATAAACAACATAAGTTTATTGTTCTCATTCTTTTCTCGTAAAATAAGCCAGCATGAGTATAAAAACAAAACCAGGCCTAGTATTAAAAATACAGGCAATGCCCCTAGATAAATAAGTTCTTTATTTGAAAACTCCATAATTAAGACTTGCTAATTTCTGAAAGTTAATACTTTTTTCATTTGTAATTCCAACCTTTAACAAAATTATTACATCTATAATATTAAACCGTTAATAATAGGTTTTTTGCTAAACAGGATAAGAATATAATACTGATTTTATATCAATTTATGGCAAACCGTAATATAAATATGAATTTTTATTATATATTTAGTCAATTAAAAACATAAAATCACAAAAAGTATGAGAAAAAAAAATACTCTTTGCTCCATTATGGGGAATCTTCACTTTATCCTTACTTTCATCTTGTCGTACTGAAGATGGTGCGGTTACACAAAAACAAATAGAAGACAAACGTTTTGCAGTCTTTGTTCCAAAGGATGGAAAAGCCATTAATTACACCGATGGTTTTGCTTATCTTATGAAAAGATATGACAAAGTGCAAAATACCAATATATCAGGTCTTAACAACACTATTGTAATAAATAATCTAACTGCTAGCGTTAACAAAAGACCTTTAGCTCTTACTCTTGAGAAAGGAGACACTTATGTGGAATTTAATATTCGCACAGAAATGATTACAGAAGAAAATGGAGATAAGTCAATAATCTTTCCAAAGGTTAGAGGAAATAAAGTAATAGGGTTAGTAGAGGCTGTTCTCACCAAACAGGAAACTCATATGAGTTATTATACATATAATTCAGAAAGTAGCTTGTATAAAGACTATAAAGATGATTTTCAGGATGCATTGGATCGATATCAGAGTAGAAGACAGATAAAGCTTAGTGCTTCAATAAAGCCAATGGCAGACACTGAAATTGAAGGGGTTGTAATTACGGTAAAAAGAAAGAAAAAAGAGGATATAGGTACAGTTAGGCCTCCTGAAGAAGGAGGAAGCTGTCCAGAATTTGCAAATTGTATTGCATATAATCCTGGAGGTGGAGGTGGAAATGATATGCCTTCTCCAGAAATTGTTGATAAAATTGATATTACGGAACTAAAAGAATACCCTTGTGCATTTGCAATAGCTCAAGAACTCCCATATATGGATAATAATATAGCTCAGTTATTGAGTGATACTTTTGGAAAAGACAATGGTATTAATGTTACTTTTGTTGCAGCAGATTTAGTAAATGCTGATGGTGGAACAAATATGATAGGAGATAAAAATAAATTTGAAGCAACTATACGTCTAGACAAAGGAATGCTTGCCCAAGCTACACAAGAATATATGTTAGCTACCATGTATCATGAGGTTGTTCATGCATATTTATTATTTGAACAAACTCGATTAGGGGTTTCTGCATTTAATGAATCATATCCTGGAGTAAGAAGTTATGACGTCACAATGAAAGATGGAACAACTAGTAGAAAATTTGAATTTATACAAGCTCAAAATCATAATAGAATGGGGCCATTTATTAATGGATTAAAGAACTCAATTCTTAAATTTAACCCAAATTATCCACCAGAAAGAGCTGAAGCACTAGCAATGTGGGGGATAATAACAGAAGAATCTATCCCAAAGGGATATGCAAGTTACAACGCACATGAAAGAGAATCCTCTACAGCTGCTTTAGGAAAAAAATGTAATAAGTAGAAAGAACAAAATCATGAGAAATAATATGAAACTTATAATTGCTTTATTATTGATCTTATCAAATAATATTTTTGCTCAAAAAAATAATAGGAAAACATATTACACAAATTATATTGTACTAGACAGTCTTAAAAATGTTTGGGGAAATAATGTTATTAATAAGTATACCCTAAATACAAAAGAACTTTATGGGCTTGATAAAACTGTAGAAGTTTATAATATTGTATACAACGATGCTATATTATTAATTTCAGCTTTACCAGATATTAAAGGAAATGATAACTGGATTAAAATTGATATAAATACCATTAAAAAAGATATTTTATCAAGATCTCAATTAAAGAAATTCATAATGGAGAGGTATATTAATAACACTTCGGAGAAGAAAACGTTAATGTATGGATTAGTAAAAAAAATTAACGGAGAATACTATGTCCCTAAAATGACTTTAGTAGAATATTTTTATATTAAAAGTTATAAATTTCCCTTTATTCCTTCTTATGGTACAATCGATATTAACTCACCTACAGTAACGATAAAGGAGATGGAAAAGAGTTATAAAGAACAAGTGCCTGACTGGGAGATTCCAATAAATCCAAAATATGGGGATATTACTTTTGCCTTTCCTATATATGCAAGAAATTATTTATCAAAAAAACTCAATATTAAAGGACAAAAAGCTTACCAATTCTGGACTTTAGACAATTGGAGAGTAGTTGATTATTATAGTGTTTATCGAGGTATTGATCGCTTTATATATATACCTGACAAAGGTATAGTGGGAGGTTCTTATGACTTCTATTTTACCTTTGTGCCGAGAGAAAACCCTCCTATTTCTTCTGAAAAAGAATGGGATAATATTATTAATGAAAAAATAATGATTGCTGAAGAACTTAAATAACAATATAAAGGCTTGGATTTAGAATCTGAGCCTTTTTTATATCTCTGCGTGGAACAACAGTAGTATATGTACTCGTCTATTTTACCCCACCCAACTCACTTTCAAAAACTCATAACTACTATTATATAATATTTGTTACAAATCTGCGCCAAATTGGGTGTGTATATAAGTATCCTTTTCTAATATCCCCCCACCAACATACTTCCAGAAATTATTATATAGTATTGGTATGTAATCAGTACTAAATTTAGCGTGCGGACACATAACCCACTATAGGCACTTGCCCTGTCTGAGCATCTAGTTTTTTCCTATACCCCGCCAACTGTCAAACTGGTTTTTGTACAGTTGTTTTTTTAAGCTAAGCTACCATTACCTAACTCATTAAAATCTTTAGTATAAAATGTGACTTTGCACCATTTTTAAAATATCTATAAATAGGATAACTTACCGCTTTATCTTATTTTTTGCAAAAACATAGTTGTTTCAAAAAAAATCTAGTCTTAGCATTAAGATATTTGTTAAAAATTTTGAAAAAACATTTAAATGATTTTGTTTTTCGAATAAATGGGCTAAACAAATAAAAAAAATTATTTCTGATTAGCATTATAATACAAGGTGACAATGGAAATATAATTTGTTAAGAATTGTTCAATAGCAATCTATAAAGCAAAATTTATCACATTAAAAGAAGCTATATATTCAATCTAATTCTTGCATAAATTAGCAATATTAAACATTAGATAAATTCACATTATGGTAAAATTAATTAAGTACACCAGATTTTTGCCTTTCGTAATATTGTTGAATTCATGTTATTCTGAAATAGATATTCAGAAAAGAATGGCTAAAAATCTCACTAAATTTGATAAAAGTAATTTTCCAGGAATTAGATTTGATAAGCTATATATTCTTGAGGGTACTTATGAAACAAAAAAAGATTTTGAATTAATTTATCCAAAATTGGAAGTTCATACAAATGGAAAGTATTTACAATATTTGTATGTTCATGGTAATGGAGAACTGAGCTTTTTTACTTTGCCTGAAGGGTATTTAACAAATAAGCTTTCCAATTACAATAAACAAGATTCCATTGGTAGAAAACAATATTCATTCAATGGAGTTATGTATATAAAAAATAATAAAATGATAATTGAAAGGACTCAATTATATAAAATGTATGGAGGTTACGGAAGTTATCGAGAGAAATTAAAAATAATTAGTGAAAATATATATATTCAAGAAGTGAATAAATGTTATGTTTATAAATATGTTGAATAGTAAAGCTAACAACAAGTATTATTTATATGATAAAAAAAGAAAAAGAGAATTTGCAAGTGATTCATTTTTAGAATTTTACAATATTCTCTTTTGTTAAAAAGTGGAGCTGGAGGGATTCGAACCCTCGTCCAAACAGGCAATACATAAGCCTTCTACATGCTTAGTTTTCTATTAATTGTCGGGAAAAAGCAGTGAGAAAACGCACAACTTTTACCTTATCTTCTGAGATTTTCGTGTACAAGCCAAAGCTTCCTGTACCTTATTTCCGCATTACTATATTCCGGAATCCAACGCCGCAGAACAGAGCGATGGTGGAACATCTTGCTTCCTTACTATCTTCGGGAAACGCTTGAATCTACTAAACTTCGATTATTAAGCTGCAAGAGCGAACTCTTCGTTGCCAGTTAAAATTCTGTAGCAAGGGATTAAAGAGATCGCGCTACGGTTCTCTGCATGCTTACTTACCCATTGGTCCTGCTGTCGAAACCAGTCAGCCCCGTGATAAGGATTGCAAAGATAAGAAAAATACTCCATAATATAGAGTTTACCCACATTATACTGTTCTGTTCTCTAGTTTATCAACTCTAAATTTTGCCAGTCAGATGTCCTATATTCTTTTCCTGTTATGATTGTAGCTTTCTTAATTTCTGTCAAACTCTGTTAATTCGGGTTAAAATACTTTTAGAATTCCTTTTTTAGAATAGTTTTGGATAAAACTTATTGCGGGTGAGGCTAACTTTATTCTCTATTTTTATTTTTTTGTCATTTTTTAATATTGTACACGCTCAGCAACGCATTAGCGGGTATATTTATGATGAGACAGGGAAGACTCTTTCAGGGATCAGGGTTTATAATATAACTACAGGAAATGAAATAATATCGGGAGAGCAGGGCAATTTTAGTATTATTGCCAGCTCCGGAGATCAGTTGAGGTTTATTTCTGTTCATTTTGAAAGAGCTTTCAGGGTTATTTCACATGAAGATTTTGGCAAAAGCTTAACAATAAAGCTTACATCTGTAGTACGGGAAATAGAGAAAGTAGAATTAGGATTTAAACCTACAGGAGATTTTTTGAAAGATATAAACAGGCTGCCCCGAAATAAGAAAAAAGAAAGGATGGACGAACATATAAAAGAATCCATAGCTTTGGGCGAAAATAAGATGATAACAAAACCTGTAGCAAAAATACCTGAATCATTCGACTATACAGGAATAGTAAAAGGAGGTTTTCCGGTTGGAAACATAAGGGACAGAAGAGATAAATACCACCTGATGAACTGGATAAGAGAAAGCTTAGGAGAAGATTATTTTACCTCCATGGAAATTCCGCGGTCCAGAGTCGACAGATTTATTTCTTACTCATTAGTAGGGTTTGATATCTCAAAATTATTAAAGTACGGAATATATACTGATCAGGATTTAACAAATATAAAAGTGCAGATGGAGAAAAAAAAGGATGATTTTATAAAGGCAATTAAAAAAACAAATGAAACAAAATAAAGCTATTGAAAAACAAATGAAAAAGTTATTATTGTTTCTATCCGTTTTCTTATTCATCTGGGGAAAGAGCCAGATGAACTTTTCTGGTAAAACCATAAATGATGAAGGGCAGAATCAGGGTGGAATACAGGTATACAATATGAGAACCGGAATTTCTGTTGTCACGAATTCCGACGGAGATTTTAGTATCGACGCCCGTCCGGGAGATGAAGTACGCATGGTTTCCACACATTTTGTACGCACAAATATGATACTGACTGAGGAAAGCTTCAAAAATAAGCAAATCATACAATTGGCTCCGTTTGTAAAAGAAATTGCGGGAGTACAGCTTGACAAAGTATCCATGAAGGAGCGTGTTGCAATAATGCAGAATAATATAGGCCTGCCTCCGCCACCTAAAAAACCCAGGGAGGTACCTCCTCCTACTGCAAAACAGGTAGGGTCTTTAAGATATGCTCTGAGTAACCTTAACCTGAATAACCTCTACAAAAACTTGTCGGGAGATGCCCGTCGTATGCGATCTCTCTATCGCTACGAAGATGCCGAAGAAAATCTCACATGGGTAACAGAAAGCCTGGGTAACGATTATTTTGAAGAAAATAAAATACCTAAAGACAGACAAAAAGAATTTGTCCAGTTCGTTATGGGAAAAGAAAACCTCATTACTCCTATTAAAGCACGAAATATTACAGCTGTAGAATTTGCACTCTCCCGATATGCACCAGATTTCATAAAACTTATTGATCAAAAAGGCCCGTGAAACAAAAACTACTTTTTATACTCTTTTTTATCAGTTACAGCTGTATTACAGCACAAACCTTTGTTTCAGGAAAAATACTGAATGAAGAAGAGTCTCCGTTGGCGGGTGTTCAGATCTTCAACATACAGAACAAAAAAGTAGTTTACACAAATGCAGAAGGCCGGTTCAGGATTGAAGCTTCTACGGGAGATGAAATAAGAATACTGACAAATCAATACAACCGAAGAGAAATAATTGTATCCGAATCTACTCTGAAACAGGAGCAAAACATAAAAATGAATCCCTCTGTACGGGAAATTGCCGGGGTAAATATTCTCTCTAAATCACAGATAGAGAATATGAAAAGTAAAATTGGCGTTCCCGGGCCACCTGAAAAGCCAAGAGAAAAAGTTCCTGAGGTTTTTCGGAATTTAGTATTACCACTACTAGGAGGTACTATTAATGTGGATAATGTTTACAAAATAGTATCCGGAGACGCCCGGAGAATGAAAGCCTTATATAAATATGAAGATCAGCAGGAATACCTGACGAAACTGGCAATGCTGCCAGGAGATGACTTCTGGGAACAAAGCGGAATTCCTTTGGAAAAACGCACAGAGTTTATTCAATATCTTATAGGCAAAAAAATCATCAGCGGAAAGCCTTCCAAAGAACAATTGGAATTGGCAGCTTTACCTTTTACAGAAGAATTCAGAAAACCAAAATCCAATCCATAATATGAAAGCAATTCTCTTTTTTATACTTATTATTCCATGGGGTATCCATGCACAAAATCTTCTGATAGGTAAGGTTGTGGATGAAAACGGAAATGCAATTCCCAATGCCTTTATTATTAATATGAAAACCAATCAAAACCTGTTGGCCGATGATTATGGTGTCTTTAGTATCAATGCTAAGCAGGGAGATGAAATAAGGGTACTTGCAAACAGATTTGAAAGACAAAGCAAAATACTGACAGCTGATGACTTCAAAGGAAAATTCATCATCAGCTTACTACCCCGTATTCAAACTATAGAAGAAGTGAAAATTGGGTACAGGCCAACAGGGCATTTGGAAACTGATTTAGGAAAACTGTACAGAGACAAAGAGCTGGAAGAGCTCAAAAAAAAGCTGACAATGGCCCTCAATATGGCTCCTGATCCTAACGAAATCCGCCCCACCCTTCGTATTCCTTCCGCTTTTAACAATCAAATTCCCCTTAGTGGAGCCAGTATAGTCATTGATCTCTTTGGCAAAAGAAACAAACCCAGAAAAATAAAAAATGATCCTGCACTGCGCATGATAAATAATGTTGGAACTATCTACAGCACTATAGGCACACAGTTCTTTGAAGGTATTGGTATTCCTAAAGATAAGATAACTGACTTTATTGTTTTTGTACTGAAAAAGAACAATCTGGAAAAAGAGCTTAAAGAAAACAATTACAGTATTATCCGCAATACCATGAGTGATAATGCTGCAACTTTTTTAAACGGGTTACAACAAAAATCTGTAAATTAGACAGATATAACACCAAACTAATGAAAAATTACATCACCGTAGGCATTGCAGCATTAGGTCTTATTATTGCTGCAGCATTTCTGGGAAATGCAATTAAGAACAGAAATAAATCTCAAAACACCATATCTGTAACAGGATTAGGAGCGAAGAAATTTACTTCCGATCTTATTACCTGGAGTGCTTCTTTTTCCAAAAGCGGCTATCAGCTACAGGAAGCCTATAATAATCTGGCGACAGACCGGCAAATGATTTTGGATTATCTGAAGTCGAAGGGTGTTAAATCTGAAGAAATTGTATTCTCTGCTGTAGATATCCAAAAACAATATGCACAGGTTACAGACGCCAACGGGAGCTACAGACAGGGAGAATTTGCTGGCTACAACCTTACTCAGTCGGTTTCTATAGAGTCCAAAGAAGTGAGCAAGATTGAAAACCTTTCCAGAACCGTTACCGAAATTATCAACAAGGGGATAGAACTTACTTCTTCTCAGCCTATGTATTTTTATACAAAACTTGCAGATGTAAAACAGCAAATGATTGCAGATGCAACAAAAGATGCCAGAGAGCGGGCTAAGAAGATTGCAGAAAATGCAGGTTCCAGCCTCGGCAGTCTGAAAAAAGCCAGCATGGGAGTTATACAGATTACTGCCCCTAATTCTGGAGAAGATTATTCCTGGGGAGGAGCATTCAATACATCTTCCAAAGAAAAGGAAGCCAGCATCACCATCAAATTAGAGTATCAGGTTGATTAAATCATCTAAAATCTAAATTTCACTTAATCTTTACCCTGTAACAATCATCTTACTATAATATCAGGCCCGGACATAAAGCCCGGGCCTGATACTTTTATAAATTATCTGACTACCATTTAGGACCAATCACTCGCTTAGGGTTCTTATCATCTTCCCGAAACCAAAAACAACAACCTGAAAAACAATAACATACACAATCGTGGTAGTTTTGTGGGGGATTGGTTTTTGTCCAAATGTATTTTAAAATATCACTTTTGCCGAGGCAAATGAAACAATTAAAAATACAAATGAATCTATGGAAAACAATGATGAATCTAAACGGAAATACATCTCTCCGGAATTAGAGGTAAAGATAATTGAGATGGAATACGGAATTGCCGCAGGTTCCACAGTACAACCAGGTGTAGGCAACGGTATTGAGGCAGATCCATGGGAAGATGGCGGAAGTGCCGGCAATGGTGAACCAGGTAATGAATGGTGGAATTAATACATCCACAAAACTAAAAACAAAAGAAAGATGAGAAATAGAATTCTAAATTTTAAAGCATTAAATATATTACCAGTAACCGCCTTTTTGTTTATAGCAAGTTCTTGCCGAAGCCATGATACTGATAATAATCCTAACAAAGAGACCTCGGCGAATGGTATCCATTTCAACCTCATCAACGATGATTTCAATAATGTAGGAAATGAGATAAAATCAATAGCTTCAACCAAGGGAAAGCAAGGGAATAAAACAGATATCATCAACCAGAATTTCGTTTCTGGACCTTTTGATATCAGTGCAGAACTATCTTTGGAAGCACTAGCCATCAGTCCATTGGCACAGGCAAGCGCAAAACTTAATACTGCCGCCGAAAAACTGGGAGGACCAACTAATACAAATGCAATCAAGTACGTTGTGGTTGCATATAAACCAGATGGAACTTATCTTGGACAGGAAGTCGGCGATGCATCCACTCCAAATCAGAAATTATTTGGCAATCTTAATTTAACAGGTAATCAGACCTATACTTTTGTCACCTATTCTCTGGGAGCAACAACGCCGCCCCCACCCGCCCCCACAACAAATCTTAATATGGCAGAACTTAACATAAATGGACTTACAGGGAGTGAAACAAATTCTGATCTCATGTTTGCTATTAATGAAAATGTTCTCCTTTCAGAAGGCAATACCCCTTTGGATGTGCATTTAAAGCATAAGTTTACTAAAATCACGATTAGTATTGATAATAGTGATGCTACAGGAACTGTAAAAGGAGGCTATCCATTGGCCAGTGAAAGTAGTACTGGCGCAACAGGTATCATAAGTGATTTTTATACAGATTGCAGTATAAGATTTAAAGATGGTACGAAAATAGGTGCTGTCACCGGAACCTCTTCTCTCGACACTAGTACGGTGAAGGGAATTAAAACAACCGGACAATCCTTCATCATCAATACAGGGGCAGTGTCTAATTATACAGGGACAATTACTCTTCCGGCAAATAGTATTACAATAGGCAAAGATTCCAATGCTCAACCAGTTGTTATTAACGTCAACGGATCAGGGACTGGTTTAATGCCAGGATATGCATACACGCTTAAACTAAAATTTAATAGTGACCGCTATGTTAATGCATCCGGTGTAACAAAAACGGAAGGAGAATCTGATGCCTTATACGCCGTAATTGGTGGCTACAAATGGGAACGTTATAATCTTGGCGTAATAAACCGAAATCCAGCCTTAAATAATCCTGATCAAATTCCTTCTATTCAAGGTCTTCATGGTGGTTATTATCAGTTTGGAAACAAAGAATCTATAGCAGATGCAGCTTCAACAACCAATTATAAAAATATTAATTGGAATGGCAACCCTGCACCTAATAATTCGTGGGATGCTAACTCACCAAATAATCCATGCTCTCCAGGTTACAAAGTTCCTACTGAAGCAGAGTTAAAAATACTTTTAAATAATACTTCTCAAAAAATTATAGGAAATACCACTTCCAATACATTTGGACAAATGAACAATTATTCTGCTGCCGGAGTTTACACCAGCAAAAAAAATCAGAATGTAAAACTTACTATTCCCATAAGTGGTTATGCTGATCTCACTGTTGGAAGTAACTCTGCTCCTTTTCAACCAGGCGACATAAGAGGACGCGCAAATTCAATGCACCTGGGAAGCAGCACTTTTAATTCTGCAACCTCAAAAATATCAATCTTACAATACAACGCCATCAGTTATTTTGGAGGGGGATCTGGTCAGGGATCTGGTACAGCCCAGAAAGTTATTGGGCGGAGCATACGCTGTATTGCAGGATAAAGCTTGAAAATAATATTCCGCCGGAATATAATAATGTGCTAAAAAGCGTTTTTAATCACTATCATCATTTGTTTGTTTAAAAAACCTGTTCATGGTTTAAGCGGATAATATTATTGTCCGCTTTTTAACAAACAAATCAGCTATAGCCATCTAATAGGAGACTTACACCTTTATATAACATGAATAAAAATGCAAAATAATTGACCTGCTTATTACTTAAAAAAACATTTAAATCATTTTGTATTATAAAGCTGTTAATGAAGTATACGAGTGTGGAGTTGGTACTTAATACTCTGTCATTCTGTTTTAGAAATTAACAGTTCTTGCGGGTAATCTGATGATTACCCGCATCTATCCAGATAAATAAATTCAAAACACAAATTTATAGCTCGTAACCAATCTTTGCCTGTTTGGCAATCTCCATGAGGGATTCCAGTATGAAGCATCGTGTAATGTCCTTAACACAGCCCTATTAAATAACATAAATATGAATGTAAAAATGAAAAAAAAAGAAAAAAGGAAAAAGTACAGCCCGCCGCAAATGGAAGTAATGTATATCGAAATGGAGGAAGGAATAGCCTCTGGTTCTGCAACCGTAAATCCGGGAGATATACAAAATCCTAATACACCGGATATTGAGGATTGGAATATAGTAAACGGAGGTGAAGGAACAACAGAAATTTAATGACCAAAAAAAGCAAAATGAAAAGAAAAATACTTTTTTTTACTATAAAAAGTGCTTTAGTATTATTTAATACAGGTATCTTTCTTATAGCTACTTCATGTTCATCTCGTGAAAATAGTGAGATAGTACCTGAAGATACGAATAAAGTTTCAGTTTACATCAATACTTCTGTATTTGATAATGAAAACATTATTAATACATCAATTGCATCAACAGGGAAGACAATTAGAAATAGTTCATCATCAGAAATTATTGCAAAGGAAAGAATGGTGTATGGAGATGTAATGGATGCCTTGATAAGCATGGAAAAACAAAAATCTGAGCAATCGTATAAAATAAATACAAGTGCCTCGACATCAAAATCAGGAGCTATTGCCCAAACAACCACGGCTATGCTTTCTGGTAAACAGTTTGTTGTACGCCTTTTTAATGATAACAATGGTAATCGTGGTACATTATATGGTGAATATACTCTCACAGCTGGCCAGGCTACTCCTATCCGGGTAGACTCAGGAAAAAATTATCACTGGATTGCATATTCTACAAACGAAAATACATTACCTGCCATCGCCGGAAATGTAATTTCTGCTAATGATATGATCAATAAAGATATTCTGTATGATTCCGGAATATTAGCCAATACTCAAACAGGTAATAATTATCTGGAAATTATTTTTAAACATAAGGCTTCTCGTTTTCATGTTTTAATGAATAGCCAGGGCATGTTTATGCCCATGTCAATGACAAAAGGAACAGGAAAAATATCTGTAGGAAACGGAACAGGAGCTGCATTTAAAAGTTTGTTGACAACCCGCTCTTTTGATGTATTACAAGGTGAATATATTAATACTGCACAACTTGTAAATGAAGTACCACTGGCAGATACAAACTTCACTAACGCATTGAAAGATGTCTATATGTATAGTTCGGACGAGGTTGTAAACATACCGGCTAATAGCCTTGTTATAAAAATCAGTAACATCCTTTTCAAACCGGACCATATGCCTGGTATAAACACCCATGATGGACTTTGGGGTTATACAATACCTTTATACTTTGGTATCAATAATAATAGTTTCAATATATCCAGAGGAGCAACTTATGAAATAACAGCAAAGTTACTCCAAAGCGGTGTTAAATTTGGTAATACAATATGGGCAAAAGGCCCTCTGACCAACGCTCCTTCAATTGGTGCAAACAATATACTGGCTTACAGAATAACACCCTATAATACTTTAAACAATCATTCCAGTCTTTTCTGGAGATGGAATGAATTAGCTCCGGATGGCAATGGTTCTACAGGTCCTGCTCCAGCCAGTTATACAGAAGACAAAGACCCCTGTATGCAGCTATACCCTTCTGGTTTATGGCGCATGCCAACAGTTGCAGAAGCACAGGAAATTGCCAATGCAGACCCAATCTCCACCCAGGGATGGTTGCAGCCAGATCCTGGCAATACTTCTGCATCATATTTTAATATGAGCTTTACTCCGGATACTGGAGGCTTACAATATTTTTATGGACTCAGATTTCAGTTCATGGGGTATATAGATAACAATACCGGGATTCAGGAGAATAAAGCCACCATTAATTCTGGTGATAATGTTATTGAAAACAATGCTGTAAGTACAAGATTCTGGACAAAAGACAATACAGGAGCTACTGCAAAAGCTTTCGTTCGTTATGCCAATTTCACAGCTCAGTCAGGACAGGGTGTTACTGTAAGCGTACCTAATAAAGGACTTATAACCGATATGAACAAAAAACATTCTCTCAATATAAGATGTGTAAGAAACTAACATAATGGTATAATAAAAAACAGACCTGTAGGTCTGTTTTTTATTATAACTTATATTTAAAGAAGGATTCAAATCAGCTGCTAATAAACATTTCTTGCTATATTATCACATAGCAATATATTAAATACCAATACAATACAATTATGTGGTAGTTTTGTGAGGGGAGTAAAACTTGTTATTTCCCCACTAATTTATAAATATTTGCACCATAGAAGTCTGGGTATTAAATTGATGCCGATACTGACAAGCATAAACTACTCCAAAACACATTCTGCTATAAAAATTATTTATCGATTTTTTTAGAACTACATAATAGTTCTAAACGGATAGCTATTGCTGATCTATGAAAGAATGACAAACAAATAATTATACGATGAAAAAAGAAACAGAATTCCGTTCTGTTATTAAACAGGACTTCTTCTCCCTTGGCATAAGGTTTATAACTTCCGAAACAAAGTCCGGCATAATGGCAAACTCAGTTCAGATAATGCTATCTGATATAAAAGCCTATACAGCTCCAATGTATTCTTCAGCATTGAGTCTATAAAATCATATAGACATAACTACATTCCAAAAATCAATAACAGAAAAAAGGTTCCTAAGAAACATCAACATTTCTTATTGTTCACGCATTGAAAACACAAGTACAGGTTTACAGTCTGATACAAGCACTTTATTTTAAAGAAAATATTTTTGCAATATTATTAACAAATATTGTGTCATATTCATAAATAACAATAAAAACACATGTTATTTTATCATTATAACCCGTATCAAAAATATAATAAATTAGCTTCTTTAAACCTGTATACTACAAGCAATTATGTTTCAAAATGCAAAAGCAATTGTTGCACCTTCTGAACAAAATAGTATTATATGAAATATCTTTATTTCCTTATTATAAACTTTTTATTTTGTCCTGTCATCAAAAAAAATGATAATACATTATCTCTCCACATCGAATATAAAAAATTTCTTCATCAATCTATATCTTATAACTTCTTCACTATTCATGAGCAATTCTTTACTTCTAATAATATTGAATTAGCAGAAATAAATGACCTATTAAAAAAAGCTGATGATTATATCCATACAGATTATCCAGCATCATTAATATATGCAGAAAAAGCTTGTGCTATTGCTGAAGAAATTAATAATTCTGAAAAAAAAGCTGAAGCTTATTATTATATTGCCAGATGCCTGATTTTTATCGGTAAATACAAAGAGAGCAAAGTCTTTTTAGATAAAGGAATGGATGAAAAATCCGTAAAAAAAAGTACACTGCTAACAATACTGTTTAAACAGTTAAAGTCAGTGTACTATTCCAAAATGTATATTTTGCATGAGGAATTGAAGGAAAACATAGAAATAAAAAAATTAATTTCTACCGAAAGAGGTATGGAACTAAGGATTCTTAATGCAATAAATGAAATGTATATTGGAGATTATTACACCGAAACTGCAAATTATAAACTTGCACATATTTTTTCACAAAACTCAATAGAACTTTATGAAAATATTCCAATATCAGAATATTCAAAAGCTAAAAGAATTTATAAATATAAAGCTTATGCCTATTTCTATAAATCATGGATTTATCTAAAGCAAAATAATCCCGAGCCAGCATTATACTATATACAAAAAGCATATAACCAATCAATTATTGATAATTTGGGTTATATATCCCCTTTTTTGGAAGCGTATGGTAATTATTATTATGAGACCAAAAATTATGAAAAAGCCATTAGTTTCTATCTGAAAGCTATCGAAAACAAAAAAAAATTTGGCCACCATGCAGCAGATATAAATATGAAAATATCTAAACTATATGGAATTCTTGGCGATCATAGCAAGGAAAAACTATATCTGAAAATATCTTCAGAACAACGAATTATTGATGAAAACAAAAGCAGGATCAATGTTCAGGAAGCATTAAACGCAATAGTAAAAGAGCAGAATAGGGAAAATAAAAAAGTTCAGAATAACAATAATCTTAAAATAGCGACCATTATAGTAACAACATTATTATTGACAGGCTACATTCATACATTCCAAAAGAAAAAAGAAGTAAAGGCTCTTCATGAAAAGACCAAATTACTGCATTATAAAAGAATGAAAATAAAAGAAAAAGAAGAGGAAATAGAAAAACTTCAGAACCAAATGAATGAATCTTTTACTGAAGTAATTAATCTGGCTAAAGAAAACTCTCCTGAATTTATCAGTCGTTTTAAAGAGGTATACCCAATAGTATATGAAAAGATATTAAAGGTCAACCCAAAGATTAAGACTTCTGAATTAACATTTTTTGCTTATTTATATTTTGGGTTTTCTACTAAAGATATTGCAACATATACCTGTGTAACGGTTCATGCGGTTGAGGTCAGAAAAAACAGATTTCGAAAAAAATATAATATCTCTTCCGATGTAGATCTGAATAACTGGATCGAAAAACTAGAATGAACATCAAAATCTTCAGTAGCACAAAACTCATAAAGCCAGCCGCAAATTACCTATTATAATATTCTTTATCCAGATTATTTTTAAATGCATTACTATTGTATATAAATTAGGATAATTAAATAATAAACAGACCCGGACTTAAGATCCGGGTTTGTCTTATATGCTGATTATATTACAAAAAATCAGAATAAATCCCCTGCAGTAATACTTTTATCATGTTTGGTATAATCAACAGGCCTTTTAGCAAAGAAATCGTCCATAGCATTCGCAAATACTTCTTCTTCAAACCACATCATTGGTTTGTATTGCTCTGGTGTAATATTGTACTTTGGCGCCATATTAATCTTTTTCAGACTATCATCAACTCTGTATTTCATAAAGTTTAATAAATCTTTCTTTGTAAATACCTGTAGTTCTCCCTCTTCAAAAATCCAGTCAAGGATCTCTCCTTCCAACATTACAGAATGATCCACAAGCGAATATATATCCTCAATATCAGAATCTGTTAATAAATCTGGCTGTTCTTCCCGTATTTTATTGATTAGGAATATTCCTGCATTTGCATGTACCTGCTCATCTACAGATGTCCATGCAATAATATTAGAAACATTTTTCAGGTGTCCTCTAAATCTAGTGAAAGATAAAATAATAGCAAATTGTGAGAAGAGCGATACGTTTTCAATAAGGATACTAAACAAAAGAAGCGAAGAAACATACTCTTTAGGAGTAGTAGAGTTCGCATGTTTCAGGACACTTGATAAGAAATCTATCCGTTTTTTTATTACCGGTACTCTTACCAGATCCAAAAAATTATCATTATACCCCAGCACTTCCAATAATCGGGAATAAGCTTCGGAATGGCGAAATTCACATTCTGCAAAAGTAGCTCCCAGTCCGTTTAGTTCAGGCTTTGGAAGATGATTGTAGAGATTTCCCCAAAAAGTCTTCACCGAAACTTCGATTTGGGCAATTGCCAAAAGTGCATTTTTTACAGCATTTTTTTCATGTGGCTCTAGTTGAGAATGAAAATCCTGAATATCTGCCGTAAAATCCACTTCGGAATGTACCCAGTACGATTTATTAATGGCTTCAATAAACTGAAGTACTTCAGGATAATCAAAAGGCTTATAACTTACTTTTTTGTCAAAAATTCCCATATAAAAATATTTAAAAGATGAATAAATTATGCTTTGGTAATAAGGGCTGTTACAACTGCATTAACAGAACAAATACATTTGTAATCCAGCCTCTGTGTCATTTAGTTTCACAAAATTCAGAAAATTAATACTGGCTAAAAAGGAACTTTTCACAGTTGGCTTTAGATAGTTATCCACAAACGTACGGGACCAGTCTGAAAACATAATTCTGGTGCAGTTACAATTCATAATATCAATAAATGCACAGCAATACAATTAAACAGACATATATAAAAAACTGCCAATAAACACATTAAGCCATAAACAGACTAAAAAACTGAAGACTTATGATTCAATTTCATCAGATTCCAGCTAAGACCGAACCGTTCCAAAAACTTTCATTTGTCCTGCTAAAAATGTGAGTAAAATCCCGAAACAGGCAAAAAGTCCATAAGAATACCTGAGATCAAATGCTTCTGCTATAAAACCTATAAGCGGAGGTCCTGCTAAAAATCCTAAAAAAGCAATACTGGAAACAAATGACAAAGCAATACCTGGACTCTTTAAATTCAATGCTCCGACAGTGCTATAAACAGAAGGAACACTGAGGGAACTTCCCAGACCAATAATCATAAATGCAATAATACATATCCACAATTCAGGAAAAATAATGCTCAGAAGCAGCCCTCCGCTCATCAATAAACCACTAAGCCTCAGTATTCTTCTTTTTCCATATTTTTCCAGCACATAATTTCCTGTAAAGCGCCCCAGTGTCATCATAAAAACAAAGCTTGCATACCCCAGCATAATCTGGTGCTCGGGAGCTTTTACAATAGTCTGAAGATAGACTCCGCTCCAGTCTATCATAGCACCCTCAATAGCCATACTCAGAAAGCCAATTATTCCTAATCCGATAAGCGTCGGATTTGCCTGCTTATAAACAGATTGTTTAGATTGGCTAACTGCCGTCGGAATATTTGACAAATGTCTTTTACAATACCACCATAACCCACCTACAATAACAAATACCAGAGTAAAATGATAAAAAGTACTCACACCAATATTAACCATTAGTAACCCCATAAGTGCTCCGACAAGCCCTGCAAAACACCATGCACCATGATAAGAAGCCATCAGTATTCTGCCTGTTAATTTTTCCACCTCGATCGCCTGTGTATTCATTGCTATATTACACAGGTTTCCGGAGACACCGAAGAAAAACAAAACAATCATCAATTGCCAATAAGAATCGGCAAAACTTATTAGCAGCAGAATAAAAGGATAAAGCATGAAACAATTTTTAATCATCCGGCTGCTGCCATATCGGCTTGTAAGTTTTCCTACAAGAATCATCGTAGAGATTTGCCCTATGGGCATTAACAGAAGAAGTGTCCCCAGCTCTGCTTCTCCTATATCAAGCATTTTTTTTACAATAGGTATTCTGCTGGCCCAGGAAGAAAAAACAAGACCATGAGCAAAGAATAAAAGCAAGCACGAAGCAGGCATTTTTACCCGGGATGATTCAATAACATTCATGATTAAAGTAATATTATATTTTATAAAACTCTTCTGCCAGCGAAATTAGCTACTCCTCTTAGATAAAATATATTCCATTTTTGGTATTCTATATTCCATTTTAAGCTATGCCCCTAAAAAGAAAAATTTACTACTTAAATTTGTCTGCAACAGACCCGAACGACATAAGCATAATTTCTATAAACAAATCTAATCAGTGGATTCACCAATAAACAAAATGGATATTAAACCAAAATTTGAGGGTTTACATATTGAAAATTACAAAGCCGGCAATATTGCCGACCTCAGTAAAAAGGCCACTAAAATCAACAAATTACTGCTTTGTTTTGTTCTGGAAGGTGAACTGAATCTCTACATCAGCTCAAAACCATATCTGATAGAAAAAAATTCAATTATAATGATACCTCCGGATACAGATCTTGCTCATATTTCGGAAAGTGAAGATATAAGCCTCTCTGTATTTTTCATATCACTTGATTTTATCAGTACTTATAGTTTCTTGGAAGTTTTGTTAACCAGTGAAGAAATAAAGTTCAATCCTGTCATAAAAACAGAAATACCATCCAAAAATATGATCTGGTCTACGGTAAAACTTATCAGAAACTATCACTCACAAACAAAAGAAATTTGCACACCAGAATCTGTGCAATATCTGCTATATGCTTTACTCGAGCTGGTTTCCAAACTATACCTGCCCGTAATAAAAAGTAAAAGCCTTCTACAAACCAGAAGTCAGGATATTATAAAAAACTTTTTCCATTTGCTTGAGAAACATGGACATCTGGAGAGAAGTGCATTATTTTATTCTGATCAGCTGCATCTTTCTGCCCAATACCTAAGCAACATTATAAAAAAAGAAACCGGAAAACCTATAAAGCAATGGATAAGTTATATGGTTATAAAACATGCTAAAGAATTGCTGAAGACAACACCCCTGTCTATTAAAGAGGTAAGCAACCAGTTAAAATTTGTGGATTCTTCTCTTTTTTGTCGCTATTTCAGGCGTTGTACCGGTATTACTGCCAGCTCTTACAGGGAAAACTATATAATAAAATCACACAAGAATAACAGGAATAAATTACAAAGTTCCAACTAATAATCTTAACTTAATAAGCAT
This sequence comes from Elizabethkingia miricola, assembly GCF_001675285.1. GTDB lineage: Bacteria > Bacteroidota > Bacteroidia > Flavobacteriales > Weeksellaceae > Elizabethkingia > Elizabethkingia miricola. Next base: position 37,315 of record NZ_LSGQ01000005.1, on the reverse strand, counting down.
GTTCTCTAAAAATTATATTTTGTGAAAACACCTATATTCTCCAACGTTTTTTTAGTATTATTCCATTGATCCAGGTTAATAGCAACGCCGTAACTCAGCTTTTTTTGCTTCAGTCCTACTCGAAAAAACTGCAGCCCTCTCTGATAGCCGTCAAAGTTAAGATTGGCAATAGCTAAAACATTAAAATAGGCCTGCAAATCATCATTCAGGTATGGTGTATATTCTGCGGATATCGATTGTTCCAAGGTGAAGCCTTTTTGATAAGTAGCTCCCACAGAATAGGAGAATGAATAAGTTGGCTTTGCAATCCGGTACTGAGCAAAGGCTGTAAAAAAAGCTCCCGGATTTTTCATCCCGAATCCTGCATGAAATGAAATTTTATTCGTCAGGCTATACGATATTGTATTTCTGATAAAGAATATATTTTCCTTATCCTTGGTATATTCCGTATCGAATAAAGTAAGGTTATTAATTTTTAACTTATTCTTGAACTGATAACTTACATTATGTAGATAAGTATATGAGCGGTGCCCCAAAACAATGTCGGGCGTATATGCTAACTGTTGTGCTTTAGTCTGAAATAAAGGCAATGCAAGTAGTGCTATTGCCATGTTTTTAATCTTCATTATTTTGCTCTCTTTATTTACAGGAGCAAAACTAGACTGAACAAAAACGATAAAAATTAAGATATCTTAAGAACGGTCTGCAATATGTTTTTTACGTAGTGCACTTAAATATTCTATCGTAATCCCCAGGTAAGACGCAATCATATATTGTGGAAAACGCTGCTCTATATCCGGATAATTATTTATAAATGTCTTATACCGTGTATAAGCATCAAACCGCATGTTTTCAAATGTTCTTTCCTGCAGAATAAGATAGGCTCCCTGCATTTTCAGTCGCCAGAAATCCGATATTTTAGGCACTTCTTTATACAATAACTCCAGATTATTCTTATGAATCTGAACAAGCGTGGTATTTTCAACCGCCTGAATGTACATCCGGGAAGCACTTTCACTCAGATAACTGTACAAGTCATTGATCCACCAATTCTCAATTCCGAGTTGCATGGTATGCTCACGACCCGCATCATCTGTATAGTAAGAATGCAGGCTTCCCTGTGCTATAAAACGCATATGTCTGGAAACCTGTCCGGGCTGAAGCAAGTAATCTTTTTTATCCAGTTCTTTTATTTCCAGCTTGGGAATAATAGCCTTAATATCGTGTTCGTCCAAAGCAACAATTTCTTTAAAATGCGCTATTAGCTGTGCAGTATACTTATCCATTCAGAAAGCTCACAAAATTAAAAAGGTAAATTTAAGTAAATATTGCAGCTTTCGGGACTTATAAATATCTGGCATTTGTTCTGTCAAATTTTTCATATTCTTCAATTAATTACAAAAACAAACCTGCATATGGGTATGCAGGTTTGTTTTATTATCATATAGCAAGAGCAAGGTGTTAAACCTATTTAATCATTCTTTCTTTTATTTCCTCGTATACTCTTAGTGTTACAGGCGTATTGATTCCCAGTTCTTCACCATATTTAATAACTGCTCCGCCAAATAATTCCAGCTCATTGCTCCCTTTATCAGAATGAATATCGAGTTGGAGAGAAGTTGGTGTTCCCAGAGGAAAACCAGCTGCTTTTTCCATTGTCTTAGCAATAATATCTTCCGGCAGATAAATATTTTTAGCTTTGGCAATCAGTTTTATTTCTTCCATAATCCTTACAGCTTCCTGATATTGTTCTTCATCCGTACAGACTGAGCTTATTGAGGAATTATGTTTAGCTGTGACAAGCCCAAAACTGGCAATAAAAATAAATTTCTCCCAAATGTCTGTCAGTGGATTATCTTTAAAGCTGTATTTAATATTACTTTCCTCCAATAACCGGATTACCCAGTCAATATCTGCAGATGTATGTTGAGGATCACATCCAAAAATAAGAGTCCCGGATTTACCTTTATGTTCTACAATTCCTTTTTCCTTAATGTGCGAGGCTACGTAAACACAGGATGGCAAAATAACGTGATCCGGAATAATTTTTCGTATCCTGTCGTATATATCTGCACCATTCATCATAGGAAACAAGATAGTATCCGGAGTTATAACTTTAACCAGCTGCTGACAGACATTTTCCAGATCATACTCTTTCACACAAATAAAAATCAGATCTGGATTTTTGATATCAGCGATATTCTTCACTATATCATCTGGCCTTGTAATTGCGTTTTTATGCTCCGGGGAAAGTAATGTAAGCCCTTTCTCTTTTACAATTTCATAAGTTGCCCCTCTGGCAACAAATGTTATTTCATGTTTTGCCGTTGATTCATTTACCTGGTTCATTTTAAAACCAAAGTAGCCTCCAACACCTCCCAGGCCTATTACAACAATATTTTTCTTACTCATATTTTTTTGATAAATATCTGTATTAAGTCCCATTCCATTGCTTGACAAATGCAAAGAAATTACTTGTTATAAACTTTCCCGCCGAATCCGGCTTAACGAACTATCCTTAATCCCCAGATAAGAAGCAATAATCTTTAACGGAACATGCTGAAATATATTAGGTTTCTGCTGTAATAAATTTATATACCTGGTTTTCGCTTTCTGACTGGACATTGCTATAAGCCTGTCATTAATAGCATAATAATTAATCACAAACAAAAGCCTGCTAAACTCTCTGAATTCCGGGATATTATGAAAATTAGACTGTACATTCTCCAATCCCGTTTCCCAGAAGGTACATGGTGTTACCGTCTGGTATATTTCTTTTGTAGGCTGCTGTCTGAAAAAAGACAAAAAGTCGTTGACAAAACAAGGAGCCTCATATATATTTGTGGTAACTTCTTCATTATCCTCATTCAGAATATAAGAGCGTACATAGCCTTTCTCCAGGAAATAAGTCTTGGTGCTGATGCTGTCTTTGTCCAGCAAAATTAGATTTTTGTCCAGCTCGAAATGATTAAAGGTTTCGGTTATCTTCTCGACAACCTCTTTTTTTATAGTGAACAATGAATGGAAATAATCATTGATAACCGATTTACTCATAAATTTCAAATAAATAAAAATAGTTTGAATAAAATACTTTTAGGAATATCTCAGAGGAACTTTTCCAGCTCTTTAATGCCTTCTTCCAGCTGCTCTTCCGAAACGGCCCCGTAGCTTAGGCGTATACCTCTGTCACGCGGTTCCTGCTGATAATGGTCCATTGCTACAATACGAATGCCTTTCTTTTTCAGTACTTCCGAAACCGTATCCCAGTCGACTTGTTTTTTAGGTATTATCCAAAATGCAAGCCCGCCTTCCGGAATATGATAGCTTGCTTTACTCTTCAAATACTTTCCAAGTAATTCGGCTGCGAAATCTCTTTTAGCTTTGTAAAAATGGGTTGCCTTTTTCAGATGGCGCTTAATTGTACCATCATTAATCAATTGCAATACAGCTTGCTCCATAATCGTATCTCCCTGTACATCTATAATTTTTCTCAGAGTTCCCACCCGCTCCAAGAGTACTTTATTGTTACTGATCAAATAACCTATTCTTAGTGCCGGTGCTACAACCTTACTCATTGTTCCTATGTACACATAGTTTTTAAGCTCTGTATAACTGGATAAAGGTAATACAGGACGGTAACCAAAATGGAATTCATTATCGTAATCGTCCTCGATAATACTAAATCCAAATTTATTTGAAAGACGTATTAATTCCAGTCTTCTTTGTAAGCTTAGGGTTACTGTTGTAGGATATTGGTGATGTGGAGTTGTATAAAGTGCCCTAATCTTTTTACCCGACCGCAGGTGCATTGATACCTCATCGGTAATAAGTCCATCTTTATCCACATTAACAGGCAATATTCTGGCTCCCGCACTCTCAAAAGCTTTCCATGCCGGCTTATATCCGGGCTCCTCAACAATTACATAGTCTCCTTTTTCAAATAATGAATGTGCAGTGAGGTACATCGCCATCTGACTTCCCCGTGTAATACATACTTCATCCGCACTAGCCTGCATGCCGCGCTGGTGATTAGCCATCTGCACAATTGCCTTCCGGAATTCGGCATCCCCGAATTCATCTCCGTAACCCATCATCTGCCACCTTCCCTTTCTGCTAAAAATTTGCCTGTAAGCCCTTGCTAATTCTGCAACGGGAGCAATTTTACTATCCGGGTGTCCGTCATCAAAATGAATCCTGAATATACTTTTTTCATTTTTTTTAATTACAGGATCATGCTTTGGCTTCGCTGTCTTAGATAAAACCGGGAGAATATCCGACACAAAGGTTCCCCGCCGCTCTTTAGAAACCAGCCATTCTTCATTCAGCAGAACATTCAAGGCTTCTACTACTGTATTCCGATTTACCTTCAGATCCTGCGCCAGCTTACGGCTGCCCGGCAAAGCCGTTCCCTGTTTCAGCCTTCCGGATTGTATATCTTCTATTATTGCATCGGCAATCTGAAGATATATCGCCTTATCAGACTGATGGTCTAATTGTATTTCTAATTTCCACGGTCTCAACATCTGGACTATCTTATTTTATAAAAACTGTATCATTTCAATAGTCCAAATCTACAATACTTTTGTTAAGCAATAATGCAAAAACACAATTAATATTATCAATCATGTTAAAATCAGAAGAAACAAAACAATTCAGCTCCAAAGACTTTCACCAGACCTTTGCAAGACCAGTCTATGTAAAGCCAACGCATGTTATCCACAAGAATGTAGAAAATGAAGGTGTTCACAATCAGTTTTCCACAGAAAGAAAACACCCTGTATTTTTTGTAGACCTTCCCAGTAAAAACGTTAGTATGACTATTGGTGGTTTACTACCAGGACAGTTGACCAATCGTCACCGTCATACTTATGAAACTGTGCTTTATGTAATAGAAGGAAAAGGATGGACAGAAATAGAAGACGAGCGTGTGGAATGGGAAGCCGGAGACGCGGTTTATATCCCATCATGGGCTTGGCACAGACACCAAAATACGAGTGATACAGAATCTGCAAAATATATTGCTTGTGAAAATGCTCCGCAATTGCAAAATCTTGGCGTAGCGCTTCGTGAGGAAGAAGGAAGAGATTTATAATCCGCATAAAAAAAACGAAATGAAAAATACTTTATTCGAAGGGGTTATAGCATACCCTATAACTCCGTTTGACGAAAATGAAAAGGTAAATATTCCCTTATTCAGAAAATTAACCGAACGCCTTGTAACATCAGGATCCCACGCCATTGCACCATTAGGAAGTACAGGGGTATTACCTTATCTGTCCGATGAAGAGAAAGAAGCCGTAACAGAAGCTACTATTCAGCAGGTTGCCGGACGTGTTCCTACATTGGTTGGTGTATCTAATCTGACAACAGAGAAAACTGTATATCATGCGCAGTTTGCAGAAAAATCCGGAGCTACAGCAGTAATGATTATCCCTATGAGCTATTGGAAACTCACTGATGACGAAATTGTAGAACATTACGATGCTGTGGCCTCTAAGATATCTATTCCGATTATGGCCTATAATAATCCGGCGACAAGTGGTGTAGACATGTCTCCTGCCTTATTAAAGCGATTACTGGAAATTCCAAACGTTACCATGATCAAAGAAAGTACGGGAGACGTACAACGTATGCATTATTTAAGAAAAGAACTGGGTGAGAATGTTGCTTTTTACAATGGTTCCAATCCTCTGGCTCTGGCTGCATTTTCTGCAGGCGCTAATGGCTGGTGTACAGCTGCCCCAAATCTTATCCCTGAACTGAATGTGGAATTGTATAATGCAATACAAAATAATGATCTGAAAAGTGCACAGCAGCTCTTCTATCAGCAATTGGATCTGCTAAAGTTTATCGTAGCCAAAGGTCTACCAAGAGCTATTAAAGCCGGGCTTCATATTTTAGGTGAGGATGGCGGAACCTTGAGAAGTCCGCTAAAACCTTTAACAGAAGCAGATACAGAAGAACTAAGACTTATTCTTTCCCGGATTCATACTCCTGTTACAACCGCTGAAAAAGCCTTATAGAAAGCATTTTTTGCCCTTTATCATTTTTTAAGAAGCGCTAAACTATTCTTAAAAGTGTTAATTTACAGTTAAACAGCGGGTTAAGCGCATACAGGTAATGAAAATTCTTTGTAGGTTCGCAGTACTAACATTAAAACAATAGTACAATGAAAAACACGTTAATGGCATTATCACTAGTTCTTGGACTAGGTTATGCAACTGCACAACAAACAACTCCAGCACAGAAGAAGTCTGAACCTGCTAAAAAAGAGGCGAAAGGACATGATCATGCTAAAAAGGAAGAAAAAAAGGCTGAGAAAACAACTACTCCTGCTAAACAGGAAAAAGCTCCCGTAAAGAAGTAAGAACAGTTTAATTAATGATAAGTCCCGGATATTCCGGGACTTATTTTTTTTATAAATATTATCTGTAGACCTGCAAATTAACCCAACCACCAGGCTTAAAGTTGATAACCACTTTGTCTGTATTCAGTATATCTGCTTTTGCATTTTTGCTTTCCGCAAGCTGTATATTTCCTTTAGGCAGCTTAACATTCACTACCCCGCCCTTTTCAGAAAATAGCTTCACAGAAATCAACTTTTCATTATCTATTTTTCCACTTACTAATACTGCTCCTTCCGCACGCAGATTAGTAAAACTCACATTCTTCCAGCCTTTAGGGATTGCCGGGAAAACTTCTATATATCCCTGCTTGCTCTGTAATAATAGTTCGTGTACTCCCTGGGCAAATGCAAAATTCCCTTCCAATGTAAACGGACGGTACGTAAATCCGGAATATTGTCCTCCTTTCTGATCTCCATTCAGGTGAAAACTATTTGGTGAGCAAAAGTTAGAGGCAAATATCTGTAACTGCTTTACTGCTTTTTCTGCCTGATAAGCTCGTGCATACAATGTAGACATCCATGTAAAAGAATAACCTACCCAAGCACGAGTCCCCAGCTTTTCAATATGCTGAATAGACTTATCCACAATTTCTTTGTCCTTAGGTTGATTTACGTCCAGCAATGCTAGAGGATAGACCGCCATATAAGGAGAGAAATGTCTGTGAGAAGATTCCATACTCTGTCCGGGAGCTACTGTAAGTCCAGTTTCATTTACATTATAATCAGGCAGTTCTCCTAATATTTTTTTCCAATGCAAGGCTTCATCCTCTTTACCGGAAGCTTTCGCAATTTCCGAAGCTGCAGAAAACAGGAATCGAGCTAGTGAAAGATCATAATTGGTCCAGTCTTTAAACCATGCATTAACAGAATTATCATTGTACTCCGGACTCGAGCTTAGCGGTAATTTTCTCACACCATCTTTCAGGCGGGTAATATTCTCCATATAAACTGCTGCATCATGAACATAGGGATAAGCTTTTTGCTGAAGAAAACGATCGTTCATAGAATATTTCCACTGCCAGTAAAAATACTGGGCGCACCATGCACTTACTGTAGGGGAAAGCGAATATTGAATCCATCCACCCATAGGGTCTCCGTTTAGTGTAACAACTCCCGGAACATTCAGCCCGTCTACGCCGAAATACTGTTTGGTATACTGTAGATTTGCAGGTCGTATCTTCCATAACCAGTCTGTAAAAGATACCGCTTCCTGCAAATGATTTCCTGTATAAGCAGGCCAATAGCTAAGCTGAGTATTCAGGTCATTATGAAAATCTCCTTTCCATGGTGGCAAACTTCCGTTATCCGCTGTCCATACCGCCTGTAATGTAATCGCCGGCGCCCCCTTACGACTTACACTTCCCAGTTTATATAATTCCAGATAATATTGTTTTTCTATCAATTCATCCGGAAGTTTTACCGAAGATTTACTCCAGAAATCCTTCCACCATTTCACATGGCTTTTCCATTCACCGGAATTCGTTATTGATTGCTGAGGTAAAGAAAGTATAGCAGGCTGGTTATCGGAAATTGTCCAACTCCCTGCCAGTTTATCTTTTCCTATTTTTTTCCATTTTACCAAAACTTCGAAAAACCTACCGTTATAAGTAGGCTGGTGATAGCGTATTATATGCTCTTCTTCCTTAAAATTTCCTTTAGAATAGCCTAACTTCCCAAGACCTTCACCCGCATGGCTGTTGTCACTCTCGGCTGCAGCACCTGAATTATAATTATGCACATCCAGTTTTGGCAGCAGGTCTTTAATTAAGGTTTCGTCAGGAATATGATCAAAGCTAAAATATCCTGCTTGCTGCGTTGCGTGTATATAACTCTGAAAAACTACTCCGGAACTAAATTTCACGCTATGCAATGCCGTTGCGATCTCTAACTGATTTGAGATTACTGTTCCTAAAGTTTTTATGTCAAATTGTAGAGCTGCAGCAGGTAATTTTGTGGGATATGGCGTATTATCATAAGGCCAGTCTCCTATCTTCTGAACAGGTTTATAGTCATTCTTCAGAACCTGCTGTTCAACCCATTTAAAATTTAGCTTGGAAATATCCAATGCCTTTCGCTCATCCCATAAATCTGCTCTGTCCAGAGAAAGCCTTAGTTTCCCATTTTTCTCCCAGGCCAGAGATCCCAACATTCCATTACCTAAAGGAATACCTTCATCCCAGCGGCTCGCCAGTTTTGAAAACTCAAGCCGATGCTGAGGTAGAGACTGAGCTCTGATACTCGGGACTATAAAAAAAATAAAAATGAGGGTACTAAACAGAAAAAGGCTTTTTTCTGCGGTTACAGAAAGCAATACTCTGCCACCGGAATCGGAGGGTGATTTTCGCATGGTTAATAATGGTATAAAAGTTTTTACTAAACTATGAAATTATTTTTAGCGAATCGGTATTAAAACACCAAATGAAAAACATAAAGTCCTGTAAATTAATTTTTTAAATTATATTTACAAAAAAACAATATAACCAACCATGAAAAACACACTAACCTTATTATTATTTTGTCTGCTGGGAATTTTATTCCCCCATGCTCAGACCAAAGTGTATGTTTCTTCCGACGGAAGTGATCATAACCCCGGAACTTTAGCCAAGCCTTTCAAAACTCCGGAACGCGCTATACTGGAAGTTGAAAAAACGAACGGAAAAGCGCTTATCATTTATCTCAGAAAAGGTATTTATTATCTTCAGAAGTCCATTGTACTGGATAATAAAATACTAAAAACAAAGTCTCTTTTAATAAGTTCTTATCCCGGAGAACAAGCTTTTATAAGTGCCGGACAATTATTAAAGACTGACTGGAAACCTTATAAAAATGGTATTTATGTTACCACTATTCCACAAGACATAAACTTTGAAAGACTTTATGCTGATGAAAAACTACAAATACTGGCTCGCTATCCTGACTTTGACCCCAATGCCAAGATATTCAATGGAACCTCAGCAGATGCTATAGCACCAGAACGTGTACAGCAATGGAAAAATCCTGCAGGAGGTTATGTGCACGGGCTACATTCCGGAGAATGGGGAGGATTTCATTATCGCATAACCGGTGTTGATGGAAAAGGTAATCTAAAACTGGAAGGTGGTTGGCAAAATAACCGACCTTCACCTTTGCACAAACAATTCCGTTTTGTGGAAAATATCTTCGAAGAGCTAAATGCTCCCGGTGAATGGTTTGCTGATAAAGAAAAAGGATTACTCTATTATTACCCGCCTAAAGGAACAAATCTTTCCCAAACCAACATAACAGTTTCCCAATTAAAAAACAGCATCGAAATAAAAGGCACGGAAAGTTTACCATTATCGGGTATAGAAATAAAGAACATAGTTTTCCTGCATAATGAACGAAGCTTTATGGATACCAAAGAGCCTCTTTTGCGAAGCGACTGGACCATCTACAGAGGCGGAGTTATATTGATGGAGAATACCCGGAATATAAAAGTAACCGATTGTAAGTTCACAGATGTAGGCGGTAATGCTATTATGCTAAGTGGCTATAATAAAAACAACACCATCAGTGGTAACCATATTAGCGGAGCCGGCGCCAGCGGAATTGCCTTTGTAGGAGAAACAGATGCTGTACGTTCTCCTTCTTTCCGATACGAGGATTATGTACCTTACGGACAATTGGATAAAACACCCGGTCCTAAGTCCAATCATTACCCTCAGCAATGTATTGCAGAAAATAACCTTATTCATGATATAGGTAAGATTGAAAAACAGGCTACAGGTATACAAATTGACATTGCAGCTAATATTACAGTGAGACATAACAGCATATACAATACACCTAGAGCCGGTATTAATATTGGTGATGGCGCTTTTGGCGGACATATTCTGGAATTCAACGATGTCTTCAATACAGTATTGGAAACCGGAGATCATGGTGCTTTTAATTCCTGGGGAAGAGATCGCTTCTGGAGTCCTGACAGAAAATATATGGACAGCATTACCAATGCCCACCCTGAATTGATTTTACTGGACGCACAACAAACGACCATTATCCGGAACAACAGATTCCGCTGTGATCATGGTTGGGATGTCGATTTGGATGACGGATCTTCCAATTACCATATTTACAACAATGTGATGTTGAATGGTGGACTCAAATTCCGCGAAGGTTTTAAACGTAAAGCCAAGAACAACATTATGATTAACAATAGTTTTCATCCGCATGTATGGTTTAAAAACAGCGATGATTACTTTACTCGTAATATAGTAATGACACCTTACGCTCCAATTGGAATGAATGACTGGGGCAGAAATATAGACTATAACCTCTTTCCGGATACAAAAGCTTTACAGGCTGCACAAAAAAGAAATACTGACCAACATAGTATCTCAGGAAATCCTGATTTTATCAATCCACAAATTGGAGATTACAGAGTACAGAACAATTCCCCTGCTTTGCGCATGGGTTTTAAAAATTTCCCAATGGATCAATTTGGTGTACAGATTCCACGATTAAAGCAAATTGCTGCCAAACCAGAATTGCCAAAACTGATAAGCAGTATTGAAAATAATAAAAGTATAGCAAGCATTGATTTTCTAAATGCCACGATAAAATCGGTAGAAGGACTTGGTGAAAGATCTGCTTATGGTCTGCCTGACGAAGACGGTGGAATCATTATAAAACTGGACACTAATAGTCCGCTAAGAAAAGCAGGGTTACAGGAAAAAGATGTCATAAGAATGATGGATGGTACCGAAATAAAAAAAGCAAATGATTTGTTGAACGTTTATCAGGCTTCTAAATGGAAAGGACAGGTAAAAGTTGAGGCAATGCGCAATCAGCAAACACTACAAGTCAATCTGTTATTGAAGTGAGGAAGTACTCCCTAACTTGAAAAATAAAATGGCCGGATATTTCTTTCGGCCATTATTTTTATTACAATTCTTTAGTCTTACAGCTCGATGAAGAGAACTGCCCACGTTGAATGCAAGCGCTCAAACTTTCACACCAGATCAGTGTACTGCATCCGCAGTCATAAGGCATTCCCTCTCCTGGTGCGTTATCCACTGTTATAATTTCTCCATGGCAAAGACCTGTAAAAGCTCCGCCATGAATTTCTTTAAGATTGTTTCTTGAAAGTTTTCTAAGATTTTTCATAATGTTTTAATTTGGTGTTATTTTATTCTGTGAATCGATTGTTTTTCTCTTTAAATTGGATAAGCTTGATTTAACTGGCTTCTAAAAATAAAAACCAACTCAAGAGTATTGAGTCGGTTTTTTTTCTACAGACCAGTTTCGCATTTTGACTTAGGAATCTGACCTGAGTGAACACAAGCTCCAATTCCTGGACACCATCTCAGTCCTCTGCATCCACAATCATATGGCATACCAGGCTCTGGTTGCTGATCTCCGGGAACCCAGTGAGCTTCGCAACCACCTATACCACTTCCGCCACCGCCAATAATGACTCCGCCATGAATTTCTTTAAGGTTTGTTCTTGAAAGTTTTTTTAGATTTTTCATAATGTTTTATTTTATTTGGTGTTTTATTGATTATTTGTTCCCGGATCCATCCATGCACAAGTAGGCTGCATTTTGTTCGGACATAATTGATCGCAAGGAGTAGGAACTTGCTCTCCTTTTATATAACAAACTCCCCATCCATCTGGTAAAGGCTCTCCTCCTCCGATAATAGCTTTTAGCTCTGTTCTTTTAATTTTTTTAAGATTGTTCATAATGTTTTATTTTATTTGGTGTTTTATTAATTATTTGCTCCCGGGTTTACCATGCACAAAAAGGCTGTGTTCTGTCCGGACATAATTGATTGCACGGAGTAGAAACAGGTTCTCCATCTACAAAGCAAACTCCCCAACCCTCTGGTAAATACTCCCCTCCTCCTATAATAGCTTTAAGCTCTGTTCTTTTGATTTTTTTAAGGTTTTTCATAATGTTTTATTTGGTATTTTATTGATTAACAATTGTAAATGGCAGTTTAACAAGATCGATAACGTTTTCACCCTGACGGTTCTTTGCAGCTGTCCATTTTGTTGTAGATACCTTCTTTGCGGCTATCTCAACTTCTTTATTAAATATTTCATTTATGCCGTATGTGGAGATATTGAGTACCGTCCCTTCGTCATCAACTTTAATGATAATTTTAGTCTCAAGCTTTTTAGGTTGCTCCTTCAGAGATTCTTTATTTATATTTTTTTCCACAAGCTGAAGAAAAGCTCTGTTTCCTTTGGGATACTGAGCCGGAAAACTATTTACCGGAGGCGGCGGAACAGAAAGGTCCTGTGGCTGTCTTGCTTCCATTTTATTTTTTACATTCATTTCACTCTGCTTTTTAGCATTCTGAGCAAAACAAAAGTTGGCAACAAATAATAAGAAAAAGGGTACTATTTTTTCCATTTATACACACAAATACTATTATAGCTTTAAATCAAGATATAACATTTTCCCAAATATGTGAATTATTCTTGGAATAAAAAATGTACATTAGTTTTATTTTTAATTAACTAATGTTTTACATAACTCTTTAAACATATGATTAACACAAGCCTTATAACAAATAAATAAGATGAAACTAAACACCAAATTGCGAAAATTAAGAAATTCTATAAAGCTAAGTCAGGCTGAATTGGCCGAGGCTTTACAAATATCACAGACAGCTTATAACAAATGGGAGTCCGGCGCAACAAAACCCTCTTTGGATAATATTCTGAAACTGTCACAATTTTATAACATCTATATTGAAGAACTTATAGACGAAAGCCCCCTCCGTACAGCTGATACTTCAGAAAAAGAAATCAGAATAACAGAAGGGGCTATTTCGGCAATTATCCAAAATCAGAATGAACTAATCGGACTTATCAGGCAGCAGAATGAATTACTTATCCTGCTTTCAAAAACCTTAAATTAATATTTCAGGTTTGCCTTTTCAGCAATCTCCTGAGTGTTTTTAACAGGAACTATTGTAAAGCCCCATTTATAATTTTTGTCAGACGGAATACTGTATTCCGGAAGAGGTTTAGCACCCCAGCTATTATAACCGGCAACCCCCATCTGTTTCATATCCACACATACTTCTACGAAATTTCTTGGTGCAATATCGTTTATATGGGTCTGACGCGGACGCAAATCTTTCGCTTTTTCATCAGAATTAGCGGCACGCTCTTCCGAACTAAAGTTATTGAATTGGTAAGGTCTGTTTTCTGCTTCTTCGGAATCAAAATCTTCTACAGAATTTCTTAAAGCATTAAAGCCTACTGTATCATCAGCAATAATCAACAATCCAGTATTCTTGCCATCTGTAAGAGAAAACCAACGGTTAAATGTCCTGTGACCGTTTTCCTGCGGACGCACATAAGGGAAATACATATCCTCTGCTGTTGTATTATAAATACCTATTCTGGCTCCGGACTGACGGTCTGCATAGTTTTCCACAGGACCATTTCCATAGTACTGAACTTTATTCATGGACAGTGGCAATCTGAAACGCACTCCAATTCTTGGTACTTCCAGTTTAGATGAAATCTCCCTGGCCTTTTTCATTTCCGGAGTAAAGGTTGCCATCTGTGTAGCTTCCGAAGCTTCTACATTATTAGCCTCCATAGAAGTTGAGGTAAATTCCGCATTTACATTCATCACACCGTCCGGATAGATCTTATACTGTACCTTATACAGATTACCGGCAGGCAGCAGATAAGTTGCATTTAGCAGTGCATGATCATTTTCCTTTACAGCATTAACTTCCGTTACTTTAAAATCTTTACTCGACTGTTTCCAGATTTGAAGACGTTTCGGCATCGAACTTCCATAATCATTATCATTCGGGCCTCTCCAAAAGTTTGGCTGAATTCCGAATCCATCTTGAAAATATTCCTTACCATTAACCTTATATGAGCTTACGATACCTTTTGCTTTATCAAAAGTCAACACAGCTTTCCCAGCGGTTACAATCGTTATATTTCCTTTTTGATCCGTTTTTATATTCTGCGATACAGTCGCCGGCTTATAAGATTCTTTTACAATTTCAGAAGGCAGTCTGAATTGCCCATGCGCAATATTAAAGTTATTAGGAACTAGCGTTGTTGCTTTTGTTGTATATACATCAAAATTTACAAAATATTCCTTCCCTTGTTTCAGTAAGTTTACCGGAATCTGTATATCCATACTTTGCTGCGCACCAAGATTCATCGGAACCACTTTTTCAGCTACAATTTTACCATTTTCAATAACATTATATTTCAGGACATAATCCTGAGTATTTGTAAAATAGAAACGGTTTTTCACACTGAACAATCCTTTGGAAAGATCCTTTGCTTCAAAACCAAAGTCCTGGTGAACATACTTCACTTCCTGCATTGCCGGATGAGGAGTTCTGTCCGGATTGACAATACCATTAATCAGGAAGTTTCCATCGCTGGCCATATCCTTTCCGAAATCACCACCATAAGCCCAGAACATTTTCCCGTTTTTATCTTTCTGTGCAATGCCCTGATCTACCCAGTCCCATATGTAACCACCCTGAAGATTCGGATATTTATAAATTACCTGCCACTGCAGATCCAGATTACCACTGGAATTCCCCATTGCATGCGAATATTCTGAAGGAATTACCGGACGGTCAGATCCTTCTTTCCCGGTTTTCTCTAACCAGGCTGCACTTGGATACTGTGGCACATACATATCCGAGTTATAACCCCAGATTGCTCTTTCATAATTTACCGGACGGTTCATAAAATCTTTCTCCCGCTCTTTCAGCCATCTGTAGGTTACGTCGAAGTTGACTCCGTTTCCGGCCTCATTTCCTAATGACCAAAAGCTTACTGAAGGGTGATTTTTATTGCGTTCGAACATATTGATAGTTCTGTCCAGATGGGCATTCTGCCATTCCGGGTGCTTAGCCAGTGATTCTTTCCCATAGTACATTCCGTGGCTTTCAATATTTGCTTCATCATATACGTAAAGACCTAATTCATCACACAATTCATAAAACTTTCGGGATTGTGGATAATGGGCTAAGCGGACAGAATTGAGGTTATTTTGCTTCATCAATGTAAAATCCTTCAGCATAATATCTTCAGTCACATAATGTCCGGTTGCCGTATTATGCTCGTGGATATTAACACCTTTAAATTTTATAGGTTGTCCATTCACCAGAAACAAGCGATCTTTTCTTCCGTTACTTTCTACTTCCTTTATTTCAAATTTTCTGAATCCTACTGTAAATGGAATCGCTTCGGTTTGTGTACTCCCTTGGTTCTGTACTGTCATTATCAGTTTATACAAATTCGGAGATTCTGAAGTCCATGTTGAAACTCCCGGTATTTTGATTTCAGGAAATTTATAATCATTCTCCCCTCTTCCTTTTACACTTACTGTTGCCGAAGCTGAAGCTACAACCTTGTCCCTAGCGTCAAGCAGCTCATAACCCAGTACAGGGCTAGCCGGCTTAATCGGTGTATAGTTTGCTTTCTCTACAAGATCTCCATTTCCGTAATTCGCGACAGACATTTCCAACTGAAAGACCCCATTCTTATAAGAATCATCTAAAGTAGATTTCACTCTGAAATCACGCAAAGATACATTAGGCTGTGACCAAAGGTAAACATCTCTTTCTATACCACTCATGCGCCAAAAATCCTGCGCTTCCAGATAAGAACCTGTACTCCACCTGAATATTTTAACTGCAAGTTTATTAATACCAGGCTTCACATATTCATTAATCCTGAACTCTGCCGGGTTTTTAGAATCCTCACTATAGCCTACCTCTTTACCATTGATATAAACATAAGTACCAGACTTTGCACCACCAATATTCAGAAAAATAGTTCTGTCTTTCAGCCATTCTGCAGGAATATCAATATCTCTGCGGTAAACTCCTACAGGGTTTTCTTCCGGCATGTAAGGTGGAGCCTGTTTAGGCAACCTTGTCTTAGGATCTCTTTCTACAAATTCATAAGGATGATTAACATAAATAGCCGTTCCAAATCCCTGAACCTCCCAGTTTCCCGGTACTTTTATATCCTTCCATCCGGAAGTGCTGGTAGCAGAATCTGTAACATTTTCAGGTAATTGCTTATAAGCATCGGCAAAATGGAACTTCCAGGTACCATTAAGCGATTTATAATATTTACTATTTTCGAATTTAGTATTTAGAGCCTCACTTTTGGAATCATAAGTCATAAAGAGTGTCCGTGGATATTCTTTATTAACCTTTACAATACTGGCATTCTTCCAGTAAGGCAGTTCCTGAGCCTGAATAACGACCGTAACTAATGTGAGGACTCCAGCCAGGAGTTCCCTAGAAAAAAAATAATGTCTCATTACATGGTTATTTGAAGGGCTAAAGTATTAATTTCCAATCATAAAATCCAGAAAAAAGACATTTAAATTTTTATTTATTTAAAATAATATCGTATATTTGCATTTCGTTTTGGGCTTATTTTATTTTTTATAAATCAGATTTTTGATAACTCTTGCGCTTTCGCGTGAGGGATTTCTGCGTTTATATACAATATCCTAATTTCTCAAAACTTAAAAAAGTATTTTGCATTACGCTGTGAAAAGATATACCAGCGTTGCAGTTAGAAAAATAGACATCCGGAACAAGAAAAAAGATCGACAGGCTATTCTGATGAGCCCAAAAATCAAAGTCTTTCATCTTCAATCTTTCCCATTTGTCTTTCTTTCTGATATTTTTTACAAATCAAAATATTTTTTAACCCTTTTCTAAAACGTTTTATGAGCAAGACACAGACGCCAAAAACTCGGGAAAACCAAAGAATTAACTTCTCCTCTTCCAAAGGGAAAGTTATAACTCCTGATTTTCTGGACATTCAGATCCAGTCTTTCAAGGAGTTTTTCCAGCTTGATACACTGCCGGAAGCTAGATTGGATGAAACTCTTTACAAAACTTTCCAGGAAAACTTTCCTATTACAGACTCAAGAAACCAGTTTGTATTAGAATTCCTTGACTATTTAGTAGATGCACCTCGTTATTCTATCGACGAGTGTGTAGAAAGAGGTCTAACCTACAGTGTACCATTAAAAGCAAGACTTAAATTGTATTGTACTGACCCGGAACATGAAGATTTCCAAACAGTAGTACAAGATGTATATTTAGGTCCGGTACCATACATGACTCCAAGTGGTTCATTTATCATCAACGGAGCAGAGCGTGTTATCGTAACTCAGTTACACCGTTCACCGGGGGTTTTCTTCGGACAAACTTACCACGCAAACGGTACCAAGTTGTACTATTCCAGAATTATTCCTTTCAAAGGTTCTTGGATGGAATTTACAACGGATATCAACAGCGTAATGTACGCTTACATCGATCGTAAGAAAAAATTACCTTTAACTACACTTTTAAGAGCTATCGGTTATGAGTCTGACAAGGATATCCTTCAGATTTTCGACCTTGCTGAAGAAGTAAAAGTTTCTAAAGCTGCACTTAAAAAAGTAGAAGGAAGAACATTAGCTGCGAGAGTTTTGAACACTTGGTTCGAAGACTTCGTAGATGAGGATACAGGTGAAGTAGTTTCTATCGAAAGAAACGAAATCATCTTGGACAGAGAGACTGTTCTTGAAAAAGAACACTTGGATCTTATCCTTGAATCTGGTGTAAAAACAATTCTTATCCACAAAGAAAATGGAAATGAATTCTCTATTATCCAGAATACTTTACAAAAAGACCCTACCAACTCCGAAAAAGAAGCGGTAGAATATATCTACAGACAGTTACGTAACGCAGATCCACCAGATGAGGAAACTGCAAGAGGAATTATCGAGAAATTATTCTTCTCTGAGCAGCGTTATTCTCTTGGTGAAGTAGGTCGTTACCGTCTGAACAAAAAATTAGGATTAAACATCCCAATCGATACTGAAGTTCTAACAAAAGAAGATATTATCGCTATTGTTAGACACCTTATCGAATTGGTAAACTCTAAAGCTGAGGTTGATGATATCGACCACCTTTCTAACAGAAGAATTAAAACTGTTGGAGAACAGCTATCAGGACAGTTTGGTGTAGGTCTTTCCAGAATTGCAAGAACAATTAAGGAAAGAATGAACGTTAGAGATAACGAAATCTTTACACCAATAGACCTTGTTAATGCTAAAACATTAACATCAGTAATTAACTCATTCTTTGGTACCAACCAGCTTTCTCAGTTCATGGACCAAACCAACCCATTATCAGAGATCACTCACAAGAGAAGATTATCTGCACTAGGGCCTGGTGGTTTATCAAGAGAAAGAGCAGGTTTCGAGGTTCGAGATGTTCACCATACTCACTATGGTAGAATTTGTCCTATCGAAACTCCGGAAGGACCAAACATTGGTTTGATTTCTTCTCTAGGTATCTATGCTAAGATCAATAACCTTGGTTTCATCGAAACTCCATATAGAAAAGTAGAAAATGGTAAAGTAGACTTAAATGCTGACCCAATCTACCTAAATGCAGAGGATGAAGAAGCTAAAGTAATTGCTCAGGCGAACGTGGAACTAAGCGACAGTGGAGACTTCGAAACAGACAGAATTATTGCTCGTCTGGATGGTGACTACCCTGTAGTAGAGCCAGGTCAGGTAGACCTTATCGACGTTGCACCAAACCAGATTTCTGGTATTTCTGCATCATTAATTCCGTTCTTGGAGCATGATGATGCGAACCGTGCGTTGATGGGATCTAACATGATGCGTCAGGCTGTTCCATTATTAAGACCACAAGCTCCAATTGTAGGTACAGGTTTGGAAAAACAAGTAGCTACTGACTCCAGAATTTTGATTAATGCTGAAGGAACTGGTGTTGTAGAGTATGTAGATGCTGATAAAATTACAATTAAGTACGAAAGAAGCGAGGATGAAGATTTAGTAAACTTCGAATCTGCGACTAAGTCTTATAAATTAACTAAGTTCAGAAAAACCAACCAGAGTACAACTATTACATTGAAGCCTATCGTAAGAGTAGGTGACACTGTAGCAAAAGGACAAGTACTTTGCGAAGGTTATGCAACTGAAAAAGGAGAACTAGCACTAGGTAGAAACTTAGTAGTAGCCTTCATGCCTTGGAAAGGGTACAACTTCGAGGATGCAATTGTAATCAACGAGAAAGTTGTTCGTGAAGACTGGTTTACTTCTATCCACGTAGATGAATATTCACTAGAAGTTCGTGATACCAAATTAGGTATGGAAGAATTAACAGCTGATATTCCAAACGTATCTGAAGAAGCTACTAAAGATCTTGATGAGAACGGTATGATCCGTATCGGTGCTGAGGTGAAGCCTGGTGATATCCTTATCGGAAAAATCACTCCAAAAGGTGAATCTGATCCAACTCCGGAAGAAAAACTTTTACGTGCAATCTTTGGTGACAAAGCTGGTGATGTAAAAGATGCTTCATTGAAAGCTGACTCTTCATTAAGAGGTGTAGTTATCAACAAGAAGTTATTCTCCAGAAATATTAAAGACAAAAAGAAAAGAACTGAAGAGAAGCTTAAGCTTGAAGAAGTTGAAAACAGATACAAAGAGAAATTCGATGATCTGAGAAATACACTTCTTGAAAAACTTAACATTCTTGTTAGCGGTAAAACTTCTCAGGGTGTGAAAAATGACCTTGATGAAGAGCTTATCGGTAAAGGTGTGAAGTTTACTCAAAAGTTACTTTCTAGTGTTGAAGATTATGTAAACGTAAGCGGATCTGACTGGACGGTTGATGCAGATAAAAATGAATTAATCAAACAGTTAATCCACAACTACAAGATTAAGTACAACGACCTTCAGGGTGTTAAGAACCGTGAGAAATTTGCAATTTCTATCGGTGACGAATTACCAGCAGGTATCATGAAGTTAGCAAAAGTTTACATCGCTAAGAAACGTAAACTGAATGTAGGGGATAAAATGGCAGGACGTCACGGTAACAAGGGTATTGTTTCCAGAATCGTTCGTGAAGAAGACATGCCTTTCCTTGAAGATGGTACAGCTGTAGACATCGTTCTTAACCCACTAGGGGTACCTTCCCGTATGAACATCGGTCAGATTTATGAGACCGTATTAGGATGGGCTGGTAAGAAACTAGGATTGAAGTTTGCTACACCAATCTTCGATGGTGCTGAGTTAGATCAGATCACTGAGTACACTGAAAAAGCAGAACTTCCGGCTTACGGAAATACCTACTTATATGACGGTGGTACAGGTGAGAGATTTACACAGCCTGCGACAGTTGGGGTAATCTACATGTTGAAACTAGGACACATGGTTGATGATAAAATGCACGCACGTTCAATCGGACCATACTCATTGATTACGCAGCAGCCGTTAGGAGGTAAAGCTCAGTTCGGTGGTCAGCGTTTCGGAGAGATGGAGGTTTGGGCACTAGAAGCATTTGGTGCATCTAACATCTTGAGAGAAATCTTAACTGTGAAGTCTGATGACGTAATCGGTAGAGCAAAAACTTATGAAGCTATCGCGAAAGGAGAAGCGATGCCTGAACCAGGTATCCCTGAATCTTTCAACGTATTACTTCACGAGTTACAAGGTCTAGGACTAGATGTAAGATTGGAGGAGTAAATTAAAAGATTTAATTATTTAAAAAATTAAGTAACTCCAAATTTGAGAGCGAAAGCTATTTCAAAACTAATTTTTGAATCTTTCAATCTTTTAATCTTTAAATCAAAAAAAACAATGTCAAAAAATAAAACAAGTAGATTTAGTAAAATCACGATTGGTTTAGCTTCTCCAGAGTCTATTCTTCAGGAATCAAGAGGAGAGGTTCTAAAGCCAGAAACGATTAACTATCGTACACACAAACCTGAAAGAGATGGTTTGTTCTGCGAAAAAATATTCGGTCCTGTAAAGGATTACGAATGTGCTTGTGGTAAATATAAAAGAATCCGTTACAAGGGTATCGTTTGCGACCGTTGTGGGGTTGAAGTAACTGAGAAAAAAGTAAGACGTGAGCGTATCGGGCACATCAGTTTGGTTGTTCCTGTTGCACACATCTGGTATTTCCGTTCTTTACCTAACAAAATTGGTTACTTACTAGGTTTACCTTCCAAGAAATTGGATATGATTATCTACTACGAAAGATATGTAGTAATCCAACAAGGTATCGCTAGAAAAGCTGATGGTTCCGATTTCGACGAAATGGAATTCTTAACTGAAGAAGAATATCTTGATACTTTAGATACGCTTCCACAAGAAAACCAATACCTGGATGATTCAGATCCTAACAAATTCGTTGCGAAGATGGGGGCTGAAGCTATCGAGGAAATGTTGAGAAGAATCGATCTTGATGCGCTTTCTTATGACCTAAGACACAGAGCACACAACGAATCTTCAAAACAAAGAAGAACTGAAGCATTAAAGAGACTTTCTGTTGTAGAAGCATTGAGAGGTGCTAATACAAGAATGATCAACCGCCCTGAGTGGATGGTAATGCGTGTTCTTCCGGTTATACCACCAGAATTAAGACCACTAGTTCCATTGGATGGTGGACGTTTCGCTACTTCCGACTTAAATGACCTTTACAGAAGAGTTATCATCAGAAATAACCGTCTGAAGAGACTTTTAGAGATCAAAGCTCCGGAAGTAATCTTAAGAAACGAGAAGCGTATGCTTCAGGAAGCAGTAGATTCATTATTCGATAACACCAGAAAATCTTCTGCTGTTAAGTCTGAATCTAACAGACCATTGAAATCTCTTTCTGATTCATTGAAAGGTAAGCAAGGTCGTTTCCGTCAGAACTTATTAGGTAAAAGGGTTGACTACTCTGCTCGTTCGGTAATTGTTGTAGGTCCAAGCTTGCAACTACACGAGTGTGGTCTTCCAAAAGATATGGCAGCTGAACTTTACAAACCATTTATCATTAGAAAACTAATCGAGAGAGGTATTGTAAAAACTGTAAAATCTGCTAAGAGAATCATCGACAGAAAAGAACCTGTTGTTTATGATATCTTAGAAAACGTAATGAAAGGACACCCGGTTCTTCTGAACAGGGCACCTACCCTTCACCGTTTAGGTATCCAGGCATTCCAGCCTAAGATGATCGAAGGTAAGGCTATCCAACTTCACCCGCTAGTAACAACGGCATTCAACGCCGACTTCGATGGTGACCAGATGGCAGTACACTTACCACTAGGTCCTGAAGCTATCCTGGAAGCTCAGTTATTGATGTTAGGTTCCCAAAATATCCTAAACCCTGCGAATGGTTCTCCAATTACGGTACCTTCTCAGGACATGGTATTGGGTCTTTACTTCATGACCAAAGAAGCGCATTCAACAGATACAAACAAAGTAAAAGGAGAAGGCTTAGCATTCTACTCACCTGAAGAGGTAGAGATTGCTTATGCAGAAGGACAAGTATCGTTGAACGCTAAAGTAAAATGCCGTTTACCAGTTAAAGAAAACGGTGAATTAGTAACAAGACTGACTCCTACAACTGTTGGTAGAATTCTATTCAACCAGATTGTACCAAAACAAGTAGGTTATATTGATGAGTTATTGACTAAGAAGTCATTAAGAAACGTTATCGGTAGAATTTTGGATGAAACTGATTTCCCTACTACTGTAAAGTTCCTTGATGATATGAAAGATCTTGGTTACACCAACGCATTCAAAGGAGGTCTTTCATTTAGCCTTGGAGATATCGTGGTTCCTGCTGAAAAGAAAACCATGATTGCTAGTGCTGTTGAAAATGTAGATGAGATTAAGGCTAACTATAACATGGGTCTTATCACCGATACTGAACGTTACAACCAGGTAATCGACGTTTGGACAAATACCAACGCGAAGCTTACTGAAATGATTATGGACAGAATGAAGTCTGATCAAGGTGGTTTCAACTCAGTATTTATGATGCTTGACTCTGGGGCGAGGGGTTCTAAGGAACAGATTCGTCAGTTATCCGGTATGAGAGGTCTAATGGCAAAACCACAAAAAGCTGGTTCAGTTGGGGCGGAGATTATCGAAAACCCGATTGTGGCTAACTTTAAGGAAGGTCTTTCCATCTTGGAGTACTTTATCTCTACCCACGGTGCACGTAAGGGTCTTGCGGATACCGCTCTTAAAACTGCCGATGCGGGTTACCTGACTCGTCGTTTGGTAGACGTTGCTCAGGACGTTATCGTTACTGTTGACGACTGTGGTACATTAAGAGGTGTGGAGATTACGCCATTGAAGAAAAATGACGAAATCGTTGAGAAAATCTCTGAAAGAGTATTAGGTAGAGTTTCTCTTCACAATATCTATGATCCTGAAACCGATGAATTATTGGTAGAAGCTGATCAACTTATTGATGAGAAATTAGCGAAGAAAATTGAAGCTGCAGGTATCGAATCTGTAGAAGCTCGTTCTCCGTTAACTTGTGAAACTAAGAGAGGTATTTGTGCGAAGTGTTATGGTAGAAACCTGGCAACAGGTAAAATGATCCACATGGGTGAAGCTGTAGGTGTTATCGCTGCACAATCCATTGGTGAGCCTGGTACACAGTTAACATTGAGAACCTTCCACCAAGGGGGTACTGCGGGTAACATTTCTGAAAACCCATCTATCGTTGCAAAACGTGATGGTATCGTAGAAATGGACGAAGTAAGAACCATTAAGAGTGAAGGTGAAGATGGTAACACAACAGATATCGTTGTTTCCCGTTCTACTGAATTCCGTTTGGTAATGGATAACGAAACCAGAACAGTAATTATGACGGCGAACGTACCTTATGGTGCTGAGCTTGCTGTAAAACCTGGTGACAAAGTAAGTAAAGGAGATCTTATCTGTAAGTGGGATCCGTATAACGCGGTAATCATTGCTGAAACATCAGGTAAGGTTGAATACGAAGATATTATTCAAGGGGTTTCTTTCCAATTGGAAATTGACGAACAAACCGGTTTCGAGGAAAAAGTAATCTCTGATTCCAGAAACAAAAAAGCAGTACCTACTCTTAGAGTGGTAGATGCTAAAGGTATTGAGCAGAAATCTTACAACCTTCCGGTTGGTGCCCACTTAATGGTTAACGATGGTGAGAAAATTAAGGCTGGTAAAGTCTTAATCAAAATCCCAAGAAAATCTGCTAAAGCAGGGGATATCACCGGGGGTCTTCCAAGAGTTACCGAATTATTCGAAGCTCGTAACCCATCTAACCCAGCGGTTGTTACTGAAATCGACGGTGTAGTATCTTACGGTAAAATCAAGAGAGGTAACCGTGAACTTGTTGTTGAAGCTAAAACTGGTGAGATCAAGAAATATCTTGTAAAATTATCTAACCAGATCCTTGTACAGGAAAATGACTTCGTACGTGCAGGTTCTCCACTTTCTGATGGATCCGTTACTCCGGATGACATCCTAAGCATTAAAGGACCAACTGCGGTACAGGAATATTTAGTAAATGAGATTCAGGAAGTTTACCGTCTACAGGGGGTAAAAATTGATGATAAGCACTTCGAGATCATCGTTCGTCAGATGATGACTAAAGTAGAAATCGTTGATGGTGGTGATACTCAATTCCTTGAAGGCAGCCTTGAGCACAAGAATGACTTCATCGAAGAAAACGAAAGAGTATTCGGTCTTAAAGTAGTTATTAACCCAGGAGATTCTAAAGAATTCAAATCTGGTCAGATGATTACTGCAAGAGAACTAAGAGACGAGAACTCTAAGTTGAAGCGTGAAGATCAGGAATTAGTTGAAGTAAGAGAAGCTTTACCAGCTACAGCACAGCCTGTATTACAAGGTATTACAAGAGCAGCTCTTCAAACTAAATCCTTCATGTCTGCAGCTTCCTTCCAGGAAACTACTAAAGTACTTAACGAGGCAGCAGTGTCTGGTAAAGTAGATGATCTGAATGGTCTTAAAGAAAATGTAATTGTAGGTCACAGAATCCCTGCAGGTACAGGTCTTAAGCAATATCAGAATATCATTGTAGGTTCTACAAAGGAATTTGAGGATATAAATTAAAATTAATAATTTGAAATTTGAGATTTGAATTTATTTTTATACTTTCACAATCTCAAATTTTAAATTTTAAACAAAAATAATTAACAAAAATGGACAACAACCAAAATCCACAAGACGGAAACATCAACATTGAACTGAATGAAATGGTAGCAGCTGGTGTTTACGCAAATCTTGCTTTAGTTAATCACTCTCCATCTGAATTTATCTTGGATTTCATCCAACTAATGCCAGGTGTACAGCAAGCTAAAGTTAGATCAAGAGTTATCTTAGCTCCATTACACGCTAAGAGAGTTCTTAATGCGCTTCAGCAAAACATCGCTTCTTACGAACAACAATTCGGAGAAATTAAAGAAGTTGAGCCTTTCGTATTAGGACAAAACACTCCTCAAGCTTAATTAAAGTAACTACTTTAATATATAGGTCCCCGTCATTTCGACGGGGATTTTTATTTGATGAAAATTTAATCCCCAAGCCTTTGGCAAAGCTTTTATATGTTTTACCTTTGATAAAATTTTATGTTAATGAAGAAGTTTCTTGTTATAGGCTCTTTAATGTTAGCTGTTTTTGGCTACTCGCAAAAGCCTGCAGTGGATACAACACAGGTTGTAATATCCGGAAGAACAAACGCTCCTGAAACCCTGCAAAAACCTTATGTAATTCTTATTTCTGCAGACGGATTCAGATACGATTATATGCAGAAGTATAATACTAAGAATTTATTAAACCTGGCAGAAAACGGTATATGGGCAAAAAACGGAATGTATCCGTCCTACCCTTCTATTACCTTCCCAAACCACTACAGCATTGTAACAGGATTGTATCCTTCTCACCATGGCCTTGTGGATAACATTTTCTACGATCCTAACAGAAAGGAAATGTATAAAATAGGCAGTAAAACAGTTACAGATGGCAGCTGGTATGGAGGATTACCATTATGGGGATTGGCCGAAAAGCAAGGAATGATCGCAGCCAGTTTATTCTGGGTAGGTTCCGAGAGCGATGCCGGAGGAACAAGACCTTCTTATTACTATCCATATCACGAGAAATTTTCGGATGATGATAAGGTAAAAATTATCAAAAACTGGTTACAGCTTCCTGAAGAGAAAAGACCACACTTCATTACTCTATATTTCCCGGAAGTAGATCATGAAGGCCACCATTACGGCCCCGATGCAAAACAAACTGAAGATGCTGTACATTATGTAGATGGTGCTGTTCAGAAGTTGGTAGATGGATTAAAACCACTTAACCTTCCTATCAACTTTGTATTTGTTTCCGACCATGGAATGATAAAAGTAGATCCTAAAGATTACATTACAGTTCCATCCATTATCGACAGAAATAAATTTGTAGTAGTGAACAGCAATACTTTTGTAAGGATTACTGCAAAAGATGAAGCAGATATCTTGCCTCTTTATAAAGCGTTAAGAAAAGAAAAGCACGAAGGCTATAAAATATATCTGGCAAAGAACTTCCCGGGAAGATTACACTACAGCAAATCGGATGATAAAAACAGAAGAATCGGTGATATTATACTGGTACCTAACGGAACAAAAGCTATGGTAGATCCGGGTAAAAATCCTCCGGTAGGAAAACACGGTTATAATCCGTATAAAGTACCCGAAATGAAAGCAACTTACTTTGCATGGGGTCCTGCATTTAAACAACACCAGCAGATAAGACCATTTGTAAATGTAAATATCTATCCTGCTATCGCTGAGATTCTGAACCTGAAAATTACAGCTCCTATAGATGGAAACATCAAAGTACTGGGAAAAACACTCAATAAAAAGTAACAAAACCGGCATAAGCCGGTTTTTTGTTTATATATCTTATTAGACTAAACGGAGTTCAAGTTTTTGTAATAATAATTGTATTGATAATTTACCATATATAGCACGAGCAAGATCCTCGCGCCAGCATTAAGAAGCAACGCCTGAATAATTAGGCTTCGACTTCGCTCAGCCTGACAGCTCATACGTTTCAAAACCTAAAAATTTGTAAAAAGTAAATTCTCTCGTTGGTTCGAGCGTCTCGCTCGGATCTCAACTATAAATATTTTGATGTTGGTAAGTATTAAAATAATAATATATGTCATGATCAAGATTCTTACATCAGTATTAGTATACTAAAACACTCGCAAAAATTAGTTCATCTATAAAGCAAATTATTACTTAATTCCGAATCGCTTAACTTCTACCTTTCTTTCTTTAACTTTCAGAATAAAAGGTTTCAGCTCCGATGTATTTCCTTCAGCGATATCTGCCGTCTGATTGGCTTCTACATATACATTCTTCTGCAGTGCATTACCATCTATAAATACTTTATAATGTCCTACCGGCAAATAAGCTGAATATTCTCCTCTTTCATTGGTGTAGAAAACAAAATTTTTAAACTGATTATTCTGGAATACTACAGGAAGTCCTGATAAGACTTCTATTACTTCATATTGTGTTTTAGTAGTTTCCTGATACTGCACTTTTCCTTTTACCATGCTTGTTTTCTGCAGCGGAATTGTAAGGAATACATCTTTCCTGTCCACGGTAACCCTCATATCGTCGGCATACCATTTATCTTCCATTGCTTTTATCATGTAGGTTCCATAAGGTACTTTCTTGTACTTTATATTTCCGTTCTTTGGTGTAATAAACAGGGTATTGTTAATTTTAGTTTTCAAATCCTGCGCCGGCAGATCTACAGAAGGATCATACTGTCCGTTATTATTAAGGTCATAATAGAAAAACAATTCTATATTTCCTGTTTTACCACTACTTTTTTCTTCTCCAAAACTCGGCAAATCCTGGATAATACCTACCTGATAATAATTATTAGCAGATCTGTATACTCCGTTCAGGTATTTATTCAGATTATAGCTGGCAAAAAGTTTAGTTCCGGATAAAATCCGGTAATCGAGGTTGGTATTAAAAGAAAAACTTTTTCCAATAAATTTATCGGAGTTAAAAATGGAACCAAATAACACATTGAGACGTTTGTTAAGCAGGCTTATTTTATAATTGGCAATAGCAGAAATCCTCTCCGTATTGTCGCTAAGGCTATTGTTATAATTACCTTCATATAACATAAAGTTACCTTTCTGGTAATTGGCACTCAGCATGAAATTTTTATAATACCAGTTAGCCTGTAACCTGTAAATAAAACTATTAGAGGTAAATCCAACATATCTGGAATAGCCATTCGAAAGAACCAGGTTAATGCTGCTTTTATAATCCGGACTGGTATAGTTAAGGGCTGTATTGATAAAAGCGGTATTAAAGTCTACATTTATGCTCTGAAAGCTACTATTAACAAACACATTGGATCGTTCTGTGCTCCATTGCGGAATAATACTAAGTTTTGTGTTTCTGGCAATCGTAAAGCTGGTTCCCATTTCAACCTTGCTACGGTTAGCAACCGTATTATATTGGTATTGAGGATCAATACTTTTAGGATTATAATTATTCAGGCTATACCCTACCCAGATATTGAATTTATCAAAATTTCTGAACAAACGCTCCTCAAAAACAGTATTTCCTTTTCTAATTCCCGGATAGTAACTACTACTATAATAATTGTTAGAACTAAAAGTATATTTATTAAATGATGTATTCAGATTTAGTCCCGCAGCTACAGAAGATGCCGTATGAGACACTTCACCTTTTGTAGATGTGTAACCATATCCCAATCTCAGATCATAATATGTCTGTTTGTTATTATTGTAATGGTATTCATTCATCAGGATAAAACTTCGCTGGTATGGGTCATTATCCAGAATAACCGAATTATCCAGAGACTCTTTTTCATTGAGGCTAATGGATGATTTTGCATAAGTAGAATATCCTCTCGAAGAATTATTAAGATCCAATGGATCAATCAGGTTATAGCTTTTTTCAACAGTTCCAACACGGATCACGGATCTTTTGTTGGTAAATGGATTAACAGAAACTTCAGCCCCACGCCCTACAAGGTTTATTTCCAGATCGCTTGCATTAAGATTACCCAATTGCACACCTACACCTTTCCCTTCCAATCTTACCCAGGTATTGGTAAACAAAGGCTTTGTGCTGTTATTACTCCAATAGGTTCCGTTTACATTAACAATACCTTTTATACCACCGGCATAAAATTCGGTATGCAGATCTAGATTATAGGAGGAATCATAATTAAGAAAAGCATTCCGGCTGCTAAGACTGATATGATTGACCTGATATGCAGGTCTGTAAAAATTGATAAAAGCTGGGTCTACGTATTTCCTGTTCCCTAAGGCATTTTGTACGATAATAATAGCATTGCCAAAGAATTCTTTATCCGCATTCAGTCCTGCTACATTTACAGTAAAAAGTTCCATTTTCAAGAGATCTTTATCCACAATTTTAGAGAAACTGACTTCTTTATTAACAAACGGTTCCAGTTTTATTTTCTTGCTAAAACTAAGGTCACGCCCGTCAGCTTGTGGAAAACTGGCAATTACTTCTACATTTTCCTCTCTGTTTCCGCTATTATATACCTGTGTGGAAATCTTTATAGAATCTCCCACTTTATACATCAGTACCTGAGGCTCGTTGGCTACAATTTTCAATCCGCGTTTAGACTGTACTGTCATACTGGTTTCGGCAGTTGCTAAAGTTAGACTACTCTCTGTTATAGCATATTTTATAGTTGCTGTTCCAGCAGGTTGGTTCTTTTCTACAAATATTTTTACAGGTAAAAAAGCTTTTTCATTAGCCTTTAAATGTATGGAAGAGATATTGTTAATAACTCTTAGTCCCTTTACCGTCTGTATATCTACATCCAGATTTCTTTCGATTTCTGTATTATTACTGATTTTAAGCAGTACACTTACCATGTCTTCATTGAAGACACTAAGTTTCTGATCCGTTTCTATACTGACAGCACTTTTCTGGGCATAACACATGGTTATCCCCGCCACAAATATGGTTAATATAAATTTTTTGAAAAGGTTCAAAATTTTTACTGTGGAATAAGGCTGAAAATAAGGGTTCCCGAATACTGTTCCTGAGCTTGATTAAAAAATCTCATGTCTCCCGCCTGTGTAGAATAGGTGAGATCAAAATACTTTTCTGTCTTTGCAGGAATCATACTTGTAATAATATTCTGCTTACTGCTGGATAATTTCACACTACCCATTACAGTCTGCGACTGGCTGTCCTTCACATTGAGATTTATAGCATTTACCGGAAGATTCTGGTTAGATGTACTTGTAAGGTCGTTATTCAGACTGTTCACCTGTACTGCATAACCTGTAGTAGAGATTACTGACAATGCTCTGCTGTATGTTCTGGATACTCCGTTGGCATAATCGCCGGGAGTTTTAAATTCCAAAAGAACATTTTTAGCAGAAGGATCCAGCAAAATTGCATATTCTTCTGCAGGCTTTGGAGGTGAGTCGTCCGGATGTACCTGCATCTGGAAAGACACTGGCTCCGAATCTATAATCTCTCCTTTGCTATTCCTTATCTCTATGATAATGTTTACTGTATAATTGTTCCATGAAGAATATTCCTCCAAATACGCTCCCCCGTCTATCATAACATCATATCCAAGCGTCATCATAAAATACCTGTTAACAATCTGAAGGTTATAAGGTGAATTGTTGACAAAATACGAGTTGGTATACTGGAAAGGAATGGGATTGGTATTCACCCCCAGGTTCCCGGCATTAGGACTAGTTCCCTGGTCATTCACACCATTGCTAGACACACTATTGAAGCGAAACTTCAGTCGTTCTACAGGAAAATATTTTGCACCTCCATTACTAATAGCGCCTACAACTCTGTAACTCATAGACCAGTTCTGCATCTGAAGTCCCTGACTACCATTGGCATGAACCTGAATCTGAACAAGATTACTAATTGTAGCTCCGTTATAGCTTCTTACCGGAGCATATCCGGTATTAAACGGAGTTATCCACAATCTCTGAGCTGAGACCTGCGTAAAGCTGAGCAGAAAAAATATACAGATAAAGAGTCTATTCATTAATAAAGGTTAACTCCGCCATTTTAATAACATTATCATCGCCATAAGTAAATGTAGAGGTTACAATATACTTTCCTTTCTCCAGCCCTTTCGGCAACGGGATAGTTACAATACGTTTGTCTGAAGGAAGTGTGTAAATAATCTCATCTTCCAGATTATATTTTGCTCCGTTTTGCTGATTAATCATCTCTGTGTGAATGGTACCATCTGTCCATACATTTCCCTGGTTTATAATTTCTAAAACCAGACTTTTACTATCCTTTTCATATTTGTAATCCGTGAAGTCCATATTAGGTTCACGCTGAGAAGAATAACGATGATAGATCTTGATTCCTGTTCTTACACTTACTTTTACCAAGGCTCCTTTTTCATTAATAGCATCAACGGGATTGGTTTGGGTAATGTACATAAGACAGGTATGAACCGCTAATGCATCTTTCCGTACTGCCGGAGGTGTAACGGTAATTTCCAGTTCTTTTGTTTCTCCGGGATTCAGACTAAAGTACGACTGTGGTTTTATGCTTACCCAATTTACAGCCGAATTTTCTAAAGTTCCGGGTTCCGATATAACATTGTTCCCTTTCTCGTCGTATGTCCAGTCATTCAGAGAGACTGTTAACTCCAGTGTGGTTGTTTTGCTCGGATTGGTTACCAAAACTTTTTTCGTACTACTCTCTCCTGCATTAGAGGTAAAATAATTGCGCGGAGGACTTACAGTAATTCCTGCTTGTCCTTTTGCAATAATACCAGTCAGGAAAAATAACAAAAAGCTTAAACTTGCCAGAATTCTTTTCATATCGTGTAAAAAGGCAACCTAGGATTAATATCCTAAGTGCCTTAAATATTGTTATAAAAAAAATAATGTTATTTAGCTACAATAGTGTAGGTTACAACAGTCGTATAAGTCGTAGGATTTTCCACGTTAAAATACTTGTTCAGGTAGCTGTCAGCACCAGCAGCAGAGTATTTTACGTTAAAGGTCTTGTCAACACCACCAATGTTACTGGAAATTAATTCAGTTGGGGTTGTAGATAATGTTACGGTACTAAGTTTTGAACCTGATAATGGGTTAGTAGTACCTGCAGTCGGCGTAAGTTTAATATCCGCTGCGTTAATTTTTTCTGTGATGCTTGTGTTTACACTGGATAACTGAGCATCTTTTGACTGTACATTTACAGCGAATGCACCGGTACTGTATACCGTAAGGTGATCTGCTTCATCTAAAGCTACACCTTTCTTGTAATCGTCTGATGTTCTGTAGTCAAGGTTTACATTTTTTTGTGAACCATTTACCACAATCGTCTGGATTGGATAAAGTCTAACATTAACCGTTGCATCGCCTGTTTTCTGCGCAGCCACGTTAATTGATGTAAGGCCGAAAGTAAGGCCTAACAGGTAATAAAATTTTCTCATACTTTTAATAAAATCTTCTTCTTTTTAAAAAAAATGCATTTTATGCAAACGCATTCATGCTACCTTTGATAGCGGGTGCAAAATTAGAGTGGAAATCCTATCTATTAGTTATGAAAAACAACAAAAAAACTATGTAAAACGACAAAAATTAATTTTTATTAACACTGCCTATAACCCTACTTACTAGGCAGTTATAGTATATTTTCTAGTTTTATGAGGCATTAATAAAAGTGTATGTACTGAAAATATAACACTTAGCTCAGGGCCGTATTTTCTCCAAAAATAATTGCATTAGCATTTATTCTGTATTGCATAGGTGTCATTCCGATATGAAGTTTAAAGAAATTATTGAAATTTGACTCTTGTGAAAATCCTAATTCCAGGCTGATATTTTTAACAGGTATTGAAGTCGACCTTAACATTGCTTTCGCCTTATCCAAGGCTCTTCCCGTAACAAGACTCTTTGCAGAACAACCATAAATAATTTGGGTTGCCTTGTCTAACCTTCGTTTTGTAATATTAAGTTTATCGGCATAGTAGCTTACCACAAGATTGAAAGTTACCTGCTCATCAAGAAGTTTACTAAACTTATTCGCTATTTCCTGATCATAGACATTTTTAGTACCTCTTTCAAAGCCCGGGTCAAAGTCCAGTTGTGCTCTTATGAGAATAAATTCTATAAAATTAGCCAGCAAATTTCTTTTAATCAAAGGATTAGCTCCAGGCGTCTGAAGTGGTCTTGCGTAGTTTTTAACAATGAACTTGTATGGTATAAAACTATTTTTAGCCGCAACACCTAAAGGATTCTGAAAGAAAAAACAATTTGTAATGTAATACAGAAATTTCAGCCGGTCCATAAAGACTTCCGGCTTAAACCAGATAAGTACAGCTTTCTTATATTTCTCTATAACGGAAAAAGAACTTTTAGGAGGAAGGAAATAGAAAGTTTCCGGGTCTATGCTTATGCTTTTATCCTTAATAATTATGTTTAAATGGTCTGTTGCAGTATACAGAATGGAGTATGCCAATGGATGAATACTAACATCCAGGTCATCAGCATCTTTTAGTCGATAAATCCCCCAGTCCTTTTGCATTTCCCTATTCATAAAAGCCAAATACAGATGCAAATATAACCGTATTTATTTATTTCATATAATAATTACATATATATGATTAATTTTTAACAATTTTTGAAGATTATTTATTTTTTTTAGAAGAAAATATACTAAAAACTAGTGTATACAGAAGTATACAAACCCGCTATATATTTAGTACATAACATTTTTTACAGCACAATCCATACGCTAATACCATTTTTCGATACTGAAAATTTTCCGCAGCCATTTTTATCAATTTCAATATGATCATTTACTATTCCCAGGGCATCATAAAAGAATTTTCCACTATATTTTGTACCAACTTCCATTATTTTCTCTCCTGGACCATTATTACTGATAACAACAGCACAGCCTGGTAAGTCCTCGTTTCCCTCAAAGGTCCAGCCTATATAATCCGGATGATCAAAATAGTCATGTTGCACACCGTAGACATTATTCTGGCGAATACTCAGTAAAATTTCCAGCTCTTCTACTTTCTCAAGAAAAATTTCACATTCATTACCTTCTTTATCTTTATCCACATAATGTGCTCCAAATAAGTCCGGATAGAATATACAGGGATATCCTTCTGCTCGTAATAAGATTAATGCATAAGCTATGGGTTTAAACCAATGTTCAACCGGAGCTTCCAATTGTTGTAACGGCTGGGTATCGTGATTATCGACTAGGGTAACAGCTTTATCGGGTTGATTCTGAACCAGTGTTCCATCAAAAATTTTACTCAGATCATAATCTGCTCCTTGGTTAGAAGCTAGGTAAAATTGATGCTGCAATGGAGCATCAAAAAGATTCATACAGCCCTCCGTTACTTCTATATATTTTTCAAGGAGAGGCAAATCGTTCGGAGCCCAGTATTCACCTACAGCAAATATATTCTCTTCTGTGGCTTCACGAAGTTTATACAGCCAGTCTTTAAAAAATGCCGGTGTAATATGTTTTATAGCATCCAGTCTAACACCATTATATCCAATCTGTTCATAATACCACTTCCCCCAGTAATCTAATTCTCCAACAACATTTGGATTTCGGAAATTAATATCATTATTCATCAGATAATCGTAGTTACCCTTTTCATCACTTAGCAATTCATCCCAACCATCTCCATAATCATTGATCACCCGATATACATGCATACCATCAATTCCTTCAGCATATTCAACACCTGAAAAACAGGTAAAATCCCAGATAAATTCCGAATACTGCTTATTTCTCTCAGGAAAATTAAACTTCGTGTAAGACTTAATATTAAAAGGTTCCGATGTCACCTCATTTCGGTTTTCGGTATTTACTTCCACAACCTGAAATTCTTGCAGCTCGTCACCGCCAGCTTTATGGTTCAGTACAATATCTGCAATAATCTGAATACCTTTACTTTTAAGGCTGTTTATAGCGGCCAAATAATCCTCCTTAGTACCATATTTAGTTGCAATACTTCCTTTCTGATTAAACTCTCCTAAATCGAATAAATCGTATGGATCATAACCTACAGAATAGGCCCCACTTGCACATTTATATGCAGGAGGAAGCCATACCGCTGTTATCCCTATATGCTTTAAATAATCGGTTGTTTCTTTAAGATTTATCCACAGAAAAGAGTCTCCGTCCGTATACCAGTGAAAATACTGAAGCATCGTTCCATTCATAATATGCGCCTTTAGGATAATAAAAGTACATTAAAAAGAACTGATTATCTTACAATTACAAAAAATTAAAATGTAAACACAGTTATAAAAATTCCGGAAAAGGAATTTTAAGCTGGACAGAAACCTGCTTCTTTTCTTCAGTATTAAGGTTGGACAGGGATAATCCCAGAAGACGTATCGGTTTATCAAACGGCCGGCTCTGCCAAAGTTGTTTAGCAAGTGTAGATAATGAAAATTTATTCTCGAGATACTGACCTTCAGTTTTACTACGGGTAAATAATGTAAAATCTTTGTATTTTATTTTTAATGTCAGCGTCTTCCCTTTAATTCCCGATCTTTCAAGACGACGTGACAATTCATCAGTAATTTCATCTATTTTTTCAAAAACGGTATCTTCATCCAGCAAGTCTTCCCAAAAAGTTTCTTCAACAGCTACACTTTTTGCTATTCGGTGAGGCTTCACTTCTGAATATTGAATACCTCTTACTACATTATAATAGTGTTTTCCGGATTTTCCAAAAAGCAAAACCAACTCTTCAAGACTTTTATTCTTAAGATCTTTTCCCTTATAAATACTAAGGGTGTTCATTTTATTAGCAGTAACCTTACCTATACCATAAAATTTCTCTATAGGCAGCTCTTCTAAAAAGCTGAGAACATTCTGTGGATGAATCGTTTTTTGTCCATTAGGCTTATTGATATCTGATGCTACTTTTGCAAGAAACTTATTAACAGATATTCCTGCAGAAGCCGTCAAACCCGTTTTCTCAAATATCTTCTTACGAATTTCCAGTGCAATCTGATTTGCAGACTCAATACTTTTCTTATTTTCAGTAACATCCAGATATGCTTCATCCAGCGACAAAGGTTCCACCAGATCTGTATATTCGTAAAATATCTCACGGATTTGCTGGGAAATTTCCTTATATCTGGGAAATCTTGGTCGTACAAAAATTAAGTTGGGACATTTTTGTTGTGCAGTCTTACTAGGCATAGCGGAGCGTACACCATATTGTCGGGCTTCATAACTTGCAGCAGCAACTACTCCCCTATGAATTCCACCTACAGCAATAGGTTTTCCTTTTAATTCAGGGTTATCATGCTGCTCCACGGAAGCATAAAATGCATCCATATCTACATGAATAATCTTACGAAGCGGAAAAGGGAAATACATACCGCAAAGATATGGATTAGTTTATTTTCAGGAAGATCAAAACAATTTATATCTTCTTTCTCATTAATAGAATATGGGATTCAAAACCTGCCTTTTCATAAGCTTTTACTGCTGGTTCATTATCATAATAAACTTCTAATCGGATTTCCGAAATACCTCTGTCTTTTGACCAGTTTATAAGTTCTTCCAAAATAAGTTTATTAATTCCTTTTCCTCTGTACTCAGGCTTTACATACATAAATCCTAAATAGGCATATCTGGAAAAATCATAATATTTTTTTTCGGCATCTTTGATAAGAGTATAACCCGAGGCTATAACTTCATTATTAGTTTCTGCAACAATAAGCGCTGCATTTTCTGAAGTTAATAATGAATTCAGGTCATAATAATGAATTTCTCCTTCTATTAAAGTAGGATTATATGGTCTTTCAGCCGTTACGACTCCCTGTTCAAATTCTAAAAGAACAGGTAAGTCCTCTTCTGTAGCATATCTTAGTGTAATCATACTATAAAAGTAGTCAAAAGTTAAGAATCATGAGTTATAAGTTTATAAGAGTTATGGGTCTTATAATTATTATGACTTTAATAGTTATCTAACTATATTACAGTCTTATAACCTCTGTAGCCATTATAACTTTATCACATCCGTA
>NZ_LSGQ01000004.1 GCF_001675285.1 Elizabethkingia miricola | reverse complement strand
TTAAATCGTTAATTTGCATAAACAGTTTTACAGTTACACGGTTATGCGGTTTCACGATTAAACAATTCCGCGGTTTCACAATTAGCTGACAACTAACAACCATTTAGCTATTTCTCAAAATAAGCTGTAATGTTTTTCCTGTATACAATAAGTATAAACCCCAGAATAACATTCAGGGCGCTGTTTAGTATAGTAAAACTGTTATTCATATCGGGTAAAGGAATAGAAGAGTGGTCTAATTTTATTTTATAATAGGCAGATGCAATGAAGCTGGTAATATTACTAATAACCAGATAGCCGCCAATTATAAAAAGTCCGGTTGTTATAAGGCTTTTGGAACTTAGATTCTGAATATTTATACTGTTGTTATCGAAGTTTTTATCCAGTTTAAAAAGATCAATTACTTTATCCGGATTCTTAATGAGAAAATATAAGATGCCAAAGCATATGATAATAATAAGTGTTGTATAGACTATTGCGCCCACTGCTTCTAAAGAATCTGAATTAAGGAAAGCTATTGATATCTGAGAAGGAAGAAAAGAAAACAAGGTCTGTATAAAGAAATACAAACCAACAATTTTTATTAATACCCGAAAAAAATCTTTATAAGTCATATGTTTAAAGTATGAAAGTTAATGTAGTAAAAGGTGAATGTGTGAATTTGTAAATTCGTGTAATCGTAAATTTGTTAATCTGTTTATACAATTTTACGGTTCCACGATTAAACAATTCCGCGGTTTCGCAATTAGCTGACAACCAACAACTAATTGCTTATTTTTTAGTGTAATAATCATAAGTTGCTCTGCCAATATCAGAAATAATCTTTTCAGAATCATCGAAGCTCTCATAGGTATTGTGTACAAAGACAGCAATATAAATCTTTTTCTTGCCCGGCAATTCTATTATTCCGTAATCATTAATTGCTCCGGTCATTCCTTCTTTATTGGTGAATGAAGTTCCGGTTCTGTGGGCAATTTTCACTCCTGCCGGAAGATTGCCTTTCAGGCGTTTTTTGCCGCTTGCATTGTTCAGCATGGCATTGTATAACCATTGTGTATGTGCCTTGTTTAGTATTTTACCATTACTGAATTCCTGCAGTAACAGAGTAGCATAATTGGGTGTGATTTTATTAATAAATTGGGAATCCCAATCTTTATGCATGCCTTCTTCATCATTCTTGATGATAAAGCTGCTGCTGTCTATGAATTCCTGAACAGTTTCAGGGCCGCCGATTAACCTTAAAAGAATATCTGTAAGATTATTGTCACTATAAGAAACTGTCCATTTCAACGCTTCTTCCAAAGTTATTGTAATATTGCCTTGTGGGTATTTCTCTTTAAATGGACTCCAGGTATCTTCTAATAGTTCTTCTTTTTTGATGAATAGTTTCTGATCCATGGAAAGCTTCCCTTTTTCTACTTCATGAAGAACAGTAAGAGCTAAGGGGAATTTCACGGTACTCAGCATGGGTAACATCTGATCTCCATTTATCCAGGTAACTTCTTTTGTGTCGGGATCCATAATAGATACTCCAACAGTAGCTTTCTTACCAGAAATAATAGATTCTAAAGTTTTCTTAAGTACTGTATTCTCATGAATCTGAGAGAAAAAAGGCAGTGACATCAATAATGCAATAATGCTCAAAATAGCTTTTTTAGCCATAAAAGTGTGTTATGTTAATTTAGTTTTTCGGAGCCTAAAATAGCTATAAAAACCCAAATTGTGTGAATAGGTGAATATGTAAATTCGTGTAACCGTTAAATCATTAATCTGCTTATACAGTTATACGATTGGACAAATAGTCAATGGGTGAATATGTGAATGAGTGAATTCGTAAAATCGTAAAATCGTTTGTGCGATTAGCTAATTTTACGATTCTATGATTAAACAATTCCACAAATTAACAATCTATAAAATACTCAGCAGATCGTCTTTAGAAAGACTGCTGAAGAATGAAGTCTCGGTGGTAATAAGATCCTGAGCCAGTTTTTTCTTTTTCTTCTGGAGGTTCATCATTTTTTCTTCGATGGTACCAGAGCATATCATTCGTACGGCTACTACATTTTTGGTCTGGCCAATGCGGTAGCTGCGGTCTATAGCCTGATTTTCTACTGCAGGATTCCACCAAGGATCTACAAGATATACATAGTCGGCTTCGGTAAGGTTCAGACCTGTACCGCCAGCTTTCAGGCTGATCAGGAAAACCCGTACTTCTTCATTATTCTGAAAGTGCTGGACTTTAGCACCACGATTCTGGGTTTGTCCGGTAAGGTATTCATAGCGGATGCTTTTTTCATCCAGCTTAGCTTTAATCAGATCCAGCATTTCGACAAATTGTGAGAATACCAGTATTTTGTGTTCTTTGGATTTGTTTTCTATCTGTTCTGTCAGAATCTCAATCTTTACGGCATGATCTCCGGAATGACCATCTTTTAGCAGAACAGGGGAGTTGCATATCTGTCTAAGTCTCGTAAGTCCGGTTAATACATGCATGCTTTTATTATGGATTTCATCTTCATCAGTAGCTGATATAAAGTCCCGGACTTCCTTTTCATAGAGGTCGTAAATCCTGCGCTGCTCCGTATTCATTTCACAATAAATCAGCATCTCCGTTTTCTCCGGCAATTCTGTAGCAACCTGCTTTTTTGTCCTTCTCAGGATAAAAGGTTTTATTTTCTTTTGAAGCTCTATAGCCCGTTTGCTGTATTCAAACTTGTCGATAGGGATGGCATATATATCTTTGAAGTATTGTTTGCTTCCCAATAGTCCGGGGCAGGCAAAAGATAGCTGTCCGTACAAATCGAAAGTATTATTTTCCACAGGGGTTCCGGTTAGTGCAATCCTGTTACGGGATTGCAGCAAACGTGCTGCTTTATACCTTTCCGAGTTTGGATTTTTAATGGTTTGTGATTCGTCCAGAAATATATAGTTGAATCTGAATTTCTTCAGGAATGTAATATCAGAAAGCAACATGCCATAAGTGGTTAGTACGACTTCGTATTTTTGAAAATCTGCTGTACTTTTCTGTCTGTCTGTGCCATAATGGGTTAATACTTTTACAGAAGGTGCAAATTTAGCCAATTCCTCCTGCCAGTTGAAAAGTAGGGAAGTAGGAAGTACCACAAGGCTGGTTGTATGGCCATGCTTTTCTCTTTGCGAGAGGATGAAAGCAATAATCTGTACCGTCTTACCCAGTCCCATATCGTCTGCAAGGCAACCTCCGAAATTATGGATGTCCAGGAAGTTTAGCCAGTCCAGTCCTTCCCGCTGGTAAGTCCTTAGTTCTGCATTCAAAGTTTCAGGTACTGCAACTTCTGGAATTTCTGCATTTGCAGAAAAACTGTGAGTATAGGAAGCTATTTCTGCCTGTACTTCTTTACTCAGAACTTCTTTTTCAAATAAATCCTGTATTTCGGTATAGCTTACTTTAGGGATTTTCAGCAATTCTTCATCAATATCGCCAGCCTGAAAATAACGGGCAATTTTATGTATCCATTCTTCCGGCAGTATTCCAAGAGTACCGTCATCCAGCTGTACAAATTTACTCTTGTTCCGAATGGCTTTGTGTACCTGTTTCAGAGTAGCTTTTTTATGCCCAAAACCTACTTTCAGCTGTGCATTGAACCAGTCTATTCCGCTTGTAACTTCTATAGTGATTTTGGCACGGTGCGCATTGAGTTTGTTATTTTTAATATTGTTGAATCCCAGTATGTTTATGTCCTCGTTTCGCCATGTCTCAAAGGCGTTTAAAAACCATTCATCATCCAGGAACTTATCTTTGTGCAGGTAAAAGTATTCCTGTTCTTCTATTTGTTCTCGGAAATCCGAGTGCTGTTCCATTATTACTCTGGTTAACCGGATTTCAGCATTGTGGTCACGTTCAATTTTAAATTCATTTCCGTTCTGGTCGGTATCCAGCAATTGCTTGCGGGAGTACACCGGAATTTCCACATTGCCGTATTTTATTACCGGTGTAATGGATATATAATTGCCTTCCTGATGCAGATAAATAAGTTTTTCGATTGTGTAATCTTTA
The DNA here is from genome assembly GCF_001675285.1 of Elizabethkingia miricola. Taxonomy (GTDB): domain Bacteria; phylum Bacteroidota; class Bacteroidia; order Flavobacteriales; family Weeksellaceae; genus Elizabethkingia; species Elizabethkingia miricola. Next base: position 242,907 of record NZ_LSGQ01000004.1, on the reverse strand, counting down.
TGGGCAATTTCCGTAGGTGTTGCCTGACGGATATAGCTATAATTAATCTGTACCCGTTGTTCCAGTTGGGTCAGTATACTCTGCATGAAGACTTCGTATCTGGAGCTGTGGACGAGTAATATTTCGTTGTTGGATTTAAAGAACTGTATCACCCGCAGCATATCAGGATCTGTAATCAGATAATAGGTATTCCGGTAGTAAACAAAATATTCGTTTCGGATAACTACCTGACTGAAGGGAAGTGTTGTATCTCTGAATAGCAATTCTCCGGTTATTTCATAAAAAGGCTCTTTCCGGAAGACATGGAGCTGGATTTCAGCCTGCAGTGTATTCAAATTCACAGGAATTAATGACTTTGCCGATATGCTTTCTGCTATAGCTCTGTCGTGGAGATAAACCTCCAGATTCAATGGATTTTGCACAATATGTCTCAGGGCTTCAGCTTCTGCAGGATCGGTTTCTCCGTACTGATTGTTGAAGCTTGTAATAGCAGTATAGAATTTAATCTCTGAAGCCTGTTCTGCTTTCCACAGCTGCTTCATTACATCGATACTGTTTACCGGGTTTTTAAGCTTTCCGGTCTGGGTCGTATCAGCTTCCATCAGTTGGAAATTCAGCTGATTGTAATAGCGGTGTTTACCAATAACCAGTATCTGCTTTTTGTTGGTGTCCTGTGTGGCCAGATCCTTTATTATGGATGTACGGCGGGGGAGCAGATCTCTTTTCAGAATATGCTCGTCTACCTGCAGTAATTCTTTTATTTTAGGACTTACCTGAAGCCGGCCGTTAAGATAATCCAACCGGAAATATATATCCAGATTGCCTTCTTCTTCCAGTCCATAGCTTTTAGCGTAAGGGAGCAGGGTTTTATGCCGCAGATATGCATCAAAGAAAATGCGGTAATCTTTTTCTTCAAGGAGACAGTGAATAATCTCGGCCTGGTGTATACACAGCTTATCTTCAGCAGAATTACAGGAGCACGATGTTACCAGATTGGAACCTACCTGACTAACAGCTACTCTGGGGAAATCTGACAAAGAAGAACTTTTCGTAAACACACCGGCATTTAGTTCCAGTGCAACAGGATAAATATCCTGAAACTCCTTCACAGCTATAAAATCTGCATTTGCTGTATGCTTTAGCAGATCGTATATATGCAGTGTTCTTATATTAAAGTCCGGTAAGATATATTCCTTAGGCAGTTCCATGCGCTGAATTAGTGAAAAACAAAAGTAAGGATTTTAGTGAAGCTTTACCTCTGTATAAGTACCTCTGAATCTGAAAAAATAAGCGTTATTGTTACAGTGGTATTTTATCTCCGGTAATACCTACTTTGTACCATTTGTTATTTTCGTATAAAGCTGCCTGATGATCTCCTTTGTGCTGATTTACATCTACACCCAGTACTTTTTTATTATAGTAAAATCCAACATTGGTTTTTACAATCGTATGACCCACAATAATTCTTTTTACCTGAAATAAGGATAACGTTTGGTCTACAACTTTCTCATCTACTACAGGCTCTTTAAAGTATCCGCGGTACCAGAAAATGCCATCTGTGCTGTTGAATATTTTCAGAATAGTACTGTCGGTAACAGTATTTTTAAGGTTTTTCCAGCCAATGTAAGGCCTGGCTATTTCATTTAGTTTTTCTATGGTCAGCCCAAGATTGTTAACATCCGGAGAAATGCCACCATGCATACACAGGTTATCGCCGATTTTTTCAATCAGGTTCTTACTTCTCAGCCATTGCCCCAGTTCTGTTTTTTCACTGTATAAATCTGCATAGGAAAGATTTAGCTTTTCCGCATTCAGAAAATATTTCTGATCTACATATTTAAAGTTACCTGCCAGATTCATAATATCATGATTGCCCAAAATAGTATGAACGTAGCCACCTTTCAGTTTAGCTTCCTCTTCCAGTTTATAAAGCAGCCACATTGTTGCAGGTACTTCGGTTCCTCTGTCAAACAGATCTCCGCAAATCACCAGATGTCCGTCTCCAAAGATCCATTCGTATTTTTTATTAATGACTTTGTTGGCCAGTAAGAGATCTCTCAGTGCATCGAATTCGCCTTCAATATCCGAGAGTACCAGCATTTTCTTAGGCTGTGCCGTTACAGAAGGTTCATTCGAAATATTTTGTTTTAGTTTTACTTCAAAATTTTTCTCCGGTGCATCTGAAAAACTGATACGCAGCTTTATAGCTTTCTTATTTTTCTGAAGGTAATGTTCTTTTTTCTGGCTGCCAGCCTCAATTTGCTGCACAAGGATACTGTCGCCTTTATAGCTTACATATGGACCATCGGACGAATTAACAGCTCTTTTTTCTTGTCCTTGAACAGTACATATGCTGAGAGAAAATAACAATAGTAGCGCAGATTTTACAGGAGAAAATATCATGATATAGTATTAATATGAACAAATATAAGGGATAATGGGGAATTGGTTGCTGGTTGCTAATTTGTATAATCGTTTAATCGTGGAACCGTGAAACCGTGAAATTAGTTAATCGTACAAACAAATTAACGATTTTACGAATTAACAAATTCACATATTATAATTGTAAAATCGTTTAATCGTGTAACTGTAAAATTGTTTAACCGCAGAATCGTGCAACTATTAATCGTATAAGCAAATTAACGATTACACAAATTCACAGATTAACTTATTATAATTGTAAAACTGTGTAATCGTGTAACTGTAAAATTGTTTAATCGCAGAATCGTGCAACTATTTAATCGTATAAGCAAATTAACGGTTTAACGGTTACACGAATTTACCTATTCACCCATTCACCCATTCACATATTGCTACACTATTAAATTGTTACATTAATTTTTTATTTTTATATTGAAATTGAATGGATGGTTATGACGGAAAAGAGTACGGAAGAATACCTGATTGATATATTTAAACTAAAAGAAGTTCTTCAGGATAAAGAATGGCGGGGATTGCTGGAAAATGCAGAGGTGAGAACTTATAAGAAGAATGAGGTTATTCTGAAGCAGCATCTGAGATTCACCGATGTACTGTTTGTTGCGGAAGGTATACTGGCTTCGGAATTTACGATGAGGGATAAGACGGTTATCGGAAGGTTTTTTACGCCCGGAAATCTTTGTACTAATTTCGACAGCCTTCTTAATCAAACTGTTTCTCAGTATCAGGTGGTGAGCATGACAAGCTGCAGGGTAATTGCTATTTCAGCTGCACAGTTTATGGAATATTACTATAATGGCAGTAGTGTAGGGAAGGTACTCCGTAAAATCGTGCTGGAGATTATTACCGAAGATATCTGGATGACCAATATAAAGCTGATGTACCAGAAACCAGAGATGATTGCTTTTATGCAACAGCATTATCCCGAAGTTGTCCGTGATGTTCCGTATAAATATGTTGCCTTATTTCTGGGTATTACTCCAGAAGCCTACAGCCGTATTCTAAAGAAAGGGCATAGTCGTATTCTGCCAAAGTCTTAACCATGGTTAAGTTTTTCTATTTGCTTTCGCTACTACATTTGAGGTATAGATAACCCCAAAAAATAAAATTATGATAGCGGAAGAAAAAGAAACTGAAACCTTGTTTTCAACGATTGATCAATTGCTTTCACCAAAGCCCATGATGTTGGAAACCGGAGTGAAAAGACTGGATAACGGGATGCTTCAGGTCTCAGTACGTACAGATTTGCATGGCTGCAAAAGTCGTATGCTGGACTGGTGGTTCAAATATTTTGAAACAACGGTGCATCTGAAATGGTGGCATCCGCATGATCATGTTTCGCATGGCGGCTGGGACAGCTTTTGGATAAAGAATAAAAATTATATCGGAGCTACAATACGGGCTACAGAGTCTTTGGGTGATATTCCGCCATTACCGGCGGTTATCAAATTTCACGATCCTGCAGAAGTATTTAATCCGGTATTATTAGACCAGGCCTATGATAACGAAGATGTAGGCGCTGTAGTATATGCCCGAATTGGCTTTGGAACGAATGCACCTGTAGACCATAATGGTGATCCAGCAGATGGTTATATGTTTCATGTAGCCCGCGATACTCCATTTGGCTGTGTGCTCAGAAGTCAGTTTTATTTGGGTGCTACGGTAGCCGATACACCCAATCCTTTACCTGAGGAAATTGGATTGGGACTTATGCAGCATTGCTATTCAGAATTTACTTACCTGTCCCGTTTTCTGGCTTCTGTTTATTATGCCGAAAATCAGGATGGTGATAAGGCTCCGCTGCCATGGTGAAAGTAAGTACGAATTTAGAAGTTAGAAATTGGAAAAAAGGAAATTGGCTACATGCACTAAGTGATTTCATATGATCAGTCAAAAACTCCCGACTATATCGGGAGTTTTTGTAATTAATCACCCGGATATTTTATTGCTTCCAAAAGTTCTATAGGATTGTTATTTTTTCTTATTGTAAACTGTTTTTGTTTAGTTAGTTCATTAAAATTTGGTGTAACAGGCTTACCTGATTCATCAACAAATTTCATTTTTACTTTACCGGTTTTGGCTTCTTTATAAGGGTCATTATAATAGTCCGTATATACTTTATTTAGCTGATGAATTGTTACAGGAATACTCTTAATTAGTTTTGGATTTTTTACATATAAGTCTTCAGATCCTTTTAGTATTTTTACTAAACTGAATTCGTAATTATTTTTAGTGTCATTCAGAGCAACAATAAGTCCGGGAAGTCCATTGAAAATATAAGGACCTTCATGTACAGGGATGTCAGTTGTAAACCAGGCAATCCAGTCTCTGCCTTTGTATGATGTTGTTGCTTTTTGACATTTCATTTGTCCGATAACTTTTGAATCCTTGGATAGCTTCCAATTAAATTTCGGAAGCTTTTCAGAAATCTCAAAAAGATCTAATAAAATATTGTAATATTTTTTTACACTTCCATTCTTTAAATCTTTTTTAACAAAGAAAACATAATCTCTCGATACAGTCTTTGTTATCTTATTCAGAGCTTCGTTTGAAACAATTGTAGAATCACTTTTATATAATTTGTATGAATAAAATACAGAGTTATCAATATTGTAATCCAATATCATATTCTTAGTTACAAATTCAGCACTAGTAGAATCTGTTTTATATTTCGTATCATAAAAAGCCCGGAAACTTTGGGCAGGTAAAAAACCAATTGTAATAAAAGTCAGACAAGTTTTAATTAATTTCAATTTCATAATATTTTATTGTGGTTTGTTTTAATGGATTTTTCGTCCAATCATTCCAAATACCTTTATATGGGTTATATCCACATTTTAAAGGTTTTGATAAGGGATTTGAAGGTGTTTCTAGATAAGCTCGACAATCTGTGCATATATATCGGTATTCACAATCTTTACAGATTTCAATACTATCCTTTGTAATATTTCTAACAGGGTCTGCTTCTATTACTGTATAAAGATCTTCAATTAAAATATCATTTATATGGCCAATTTCAAGATTAAGCGAAGGGCAGTTTTTTATTGTTCCGTTTCTGGAAATAAACAATTTGTCCTTTAAACAATTATTTACATTTTTTGATTTCGAGAAGTTTTTTATATCGATTAAAAAGTAATCGGTATTAATAATGCCACATAGTTTTTCGTCAGTCAGATTCCTCTCATAATAAATAACATTAAAATAAAAAGGCTTGTTAAGGCTTTTATTAAATGGTGAATTATAAAAGTATAATATCTGAACTCTGGGATTTTTCTCAATATAACTGATTAGCGCAGAATTTTTATCTTCATCCATATAGGGTACCAGAATTTCAATTGTTCTGATATTTGATGATGATAATAATGAAAGTACTTTTTTCAATTTTCTGAAGCTATAATCTATAAAACGGATTTGTATAAATTCAGCACCAATGGATTCTAGTTTCTTATATACATTTTCTATAGAGAATCCTTCATTTCTTGAGTGTTCAATAATAACCTCATTGATCAGTTTAGAAGATTCCCACTGAAGACTTTTATGGTGTCTATTTTTTTCAACAGATATATATCCAAATTTTTCCTCTATAAGGAAGTCAATAATTACTTTAATCTTATCTTCATATAAAATAGAAAGATCATCTTCAAAATAAGAATATACTTCATTTATATTTATTGAGTTCTTAGTATACAAATCACAGAGTAATATATTCTTTGCTCCTTTTACAATCTGGCAATCCTGATATAAAATAAAGAATTTATTCATCATCAAATAATTTTGTGTCTATAAACGGAGTGCTTACCTTATCATAAAGCTTCACTTTCAGACTATTTGTATTGTACCTTTTTGAAAAGATGTGATGCTTCTTGCTGTTAGGTACATTTAACGATATCTTTTTTAAATGTTCTGTGAGCTTAGGAGTTAAAGTAAAATATATTAAGTTAATTCTGTTTTTCATAAGTTTCATAAAGTGTTTTAAGTGATAAAGCGATTTCTTTATCCAAATAAGTATTGTTAAAAACGGAGTGGTATGTGAACTGCCCTGTAGCATTAATTTCAAGGAAAACATAATTGTCATTAGTATCTATAATCATATCAATCGAGGCGCAGTTTAGATCCAGATGCTGTAACATTTTTTGCAACTTAATTTCTACCGATGTTGGCAGAGAATACACTTCATATCTACAATCAAAATGGAGGGCATTTACTCTGTGATCAACTTCATTTTTATTTTCGTCTATAATTCTAGTGGTAAAAAATCTGCCTGTCAAATAAAAGATTCTAAGCTCAAATTTTTTCTCAACTCTTTTCTGTATTAGTGCTGGCGGAAAAAAATCAGGGATATTATCTATATGCTCATTTATTACCTTAGTCCTCATTTGTATAGATTCTCCATTTACCTTTAAATGCCTACAATTTTCAAAAGGTTTTGTTATTAAATCTTTTCCATTATGAAGTTTTATTATTTCAATAAGATCGGACTTTGAAGTAATGACATAAGAATCGGGTATGAGTAGTCCGAATTCTTTGGCTATTTTCATCTGTAGTAACTTGTTTTCTGTCGAAAAGAAAGGACTTGTCAGCCAGTTGATTTTTTTTATCTTTCGTAATTCGTTAAAAAAGAATTGACAAAAAGCTGATGCTTCATAACTGTAAAACTGATTAAAAGACTTTGAGATTTGCTTTGTCAAATAATTTCTTGTAATCTCATCTATGTTGGGCGAGTATTTTCTAAACCATACAACTTTAATTTCATTAATATCAATTCCTTTTATTTTGAATAGATTAGTTTGAAAATCTATTTTTATATCATTATATTGCTCATCATTAATACGAATAAAAGGAGTATTCCATTTTATTAGCCAGTCGATAACAAGGTCTGTAGTTGGCTCAGAATCTCTTGAGATAATTAAAATCATTCAATGCATTTGAAATTATCCATTAAAAACTGAGCTCCATTTTTATTCATTTTATCTGAAATTGTTAATGTAACATCGTTTTTTCTATCACACTGCAATGTTTTTGTATAATATCCTTTTGGGTACGTTTTTTTTCTGCCTACTGAAAGATCTATGAATGCCATGAATTGCATTGGATTATCATGATAAGTTGTAAAAGCGTATAATAATTTTTTAGATGTATGGAAACTCACCACACCTGTTACTTCTTTACTTTGCAGTATTTTGTTGTATTTCTTCTTGTCGTGTGCATGTACATAAGCTCCAAAAATTAGCATTGTCATACGAAGGGATTCATTGGTGTATTTATAATAATTGCCGTTAAAATTACTTCCTTCATATTTAAAATACTGATCACCCTGATACAGGACTGTTTCTTTTGGAATAGAATTGTATAATGCATATTTGCTGTATGAGGTACAGCTATATACAAATAGTAAAAAGAATACTAAGGACATTTGTTTATACGTCTTTAACATATTTCTTATAATATTTTTCTTCATACGTTGACATTTTTAAAAATCATTCAATGCATTTAAAATTATCCATTAAAAATTTAGCATCGCTTCTTGAAGCATTTTCAGAAATAACAAGTGTTATCTTGTTCTTATTATTGCATTTTATGGTTTTTATAAAATCACTGTCAGGGTATTTTTTTTGGCCTGCGGAAATATCAAAGAAGTGTTCGAATACAGTAGCGTTATTATGATAAGTTGTAAAGGCATATAATAATTTGTTCCGGCTTTTAAAAGGTATTTTATTGGTTATCGATTTATCAGCCATCATCTTCTTGTATTGCTGCATATTTTGTGCATAAACAAAATCTCCAAACATAAGCATCGTAATTTTATAATATTCATTGGTATACCGATAGTAATTACCATTTGAATAAAATTCAGATTTTTCCGGGATCGAGTTGTAGGAAGCATATTTACTATATGAAGTACAGCTAACAGCAAATAGTAAGAAGAATGTTAAGGACATATATGTGTATATCCTTAACATCCCTTTTGTCATAAGAAAACCTAATACCATGGGCCAGTGTTCTTTCCTGGACCTGATGGATCTGTAGGTCTATCTCCATCTTCACTACCATCGTCGTCATATTCACTTTCTAATGCAGCAGGTCTTGGAACTGTGATTACAACCTCTTTAATCGTTAAGGACCTGTTTCCACCAACGATTTTAGAACCAAATGTTTTGGTGAATCCTCCCAGTTGTAATTTTTCCCGAAGGTTTTCAATTGATTTGTCTTTTTTCATAAATAAAATATTTAAAATTATGTGTCATTATTGACATTTTAAATTTGATGATATTTATTTGTACAAAAAAAACATTAACATAGTTTAACATTTGCAATATGCTGATTTATAGTTAATTGTATTTTTTTTATTTTGATGATAATGCTTTATGAATGTGATTTTTATTTCTAATCTTCATATTTGTAAATTTTCAAATGGCTGCTTCTTCAATTTGAAATAATTTTATCTTATTTTTGCCCGAATATTCACTAATACGAGGATTCATGGAATTAAATTATAAGCTAGAGGAACAGGATTATTTACAATTGTATATGTATGCTGCATCTAAAAATCAGGTTATAAAGCAGCAGCGACAAAGGGTATTATGGCTTCTGATTATAATCTACATAATTTGTTCGTTGCTTATGTTTAGTATGAGCATCATTTCTTTGTTTGTTTTTATAGCAGCAGCTATTACTGTTACACTTATTTATATATATTACTATGAACGTAAGCGTTATGAAAAATTTTACTTAAAGAATATAAGAACTAATCTTAAAAACAGGATAGGGGTTAACTATAAGACTGTATTTGGCTCTCACGATGTTATTCTGACAGAGCCTAATGCTGAAGCAAAGTTTAAATATCCCAATATAGAACTTGTAGAGGAAATTAATACCTATTATTTCTTTAAAATGAAAACCGGTGAAAGATTCATTGTGCCTAAAAGTGCTATTCAGAACTTTCAGGAATTTAATCAGGTAATCAGCAGATTGTCTAAAGATTATAATATTCAGTTACAACAGGAACTCAACTGGAAGTGGAGATAGGATTGGTTGCTGGTTGTCAGTTGTCAGTTGTTAGTTGTTAGTTGTTAGTTGTTAGTTGTTAGTTGTTAGTTGTTAGTTGTTAAACTGTGTAACCGTTTAATTGTATTACCTCATTCACATATTATAATTGTAAAACCGTGTAATTGTGCAACTGTAAAACTGTATATACGAATTAACGATTACACGAATTCACAAATTAACTCATTGACATATTATAATTGTAAAACTGTACAAGTAAATCAACGGTTACATAAATTCGCATATTTACAAATCTAGTATATTATAAAAACAAAACCTTTCAGGAGTACTGAAAGGTTTTTTGTATATCTGAATTTTTGGATTTTAATCGTGCATTTCACTTTCGACATAGCCTTCATCTTCGATCTGGAAGGTAGTATGGCTAATTTTGAAATTGCTGGTGGCCTGATCGGTGAGTATCCGAAGCATTTGATTATGCGGAATGCTTTGGTCAGAGACAACATGGGCACTCATAGCGTTGATACCAGAAGTTAGCGACCATACATGCAAATCGTGCAGGCTTTTAACACCCGGAACTTTTTCCATGGTACTGCGCAGTTCATTAATGTCTACATCTTTAGGAGTACCTTCCAATAATATATGAATAGCTTCCATCAGAAGTCGCCATGTTCTCGGGAAGATTAGTAGGCCAATACCCGCAGAGATCAGCGGATCGGCATAGTACCAACCTGTTGTCAGCATAACCACACCGGCAATCATTACCCCGACAGAGGTCAGCATGTCTGATAATACTTCAAAGTAGGCACCTTTCATATTCAGACTGTCGCCAGAGCTTTTTCTAAGGATCATCATCCCGGCAATATTTACTAAAAGGCCAATTCCGGCTACGATAAGCATGGCTTTGCTCTGTACCTCCGGCGGGTTCAGGAAGCGCTGATAAGCTTCGTAAAGCACATAAATGGAAATTCCTAAAAGGACTACAGCGTTGATTACTGCGGCTAATATCTCTGTACGGTAATAGCCAAAAGTTTTGGAAGATGTCGCTTTTCGTTCACCAATCCGGATGGCAATATAAGCCAGTAAGAGGCCTACAACATCGGTAAGCATATGAGCTGCATCGGCTAACAGGGCCAAACTATTGGTGATAATTCCACCAATGACTTCAGCGATAAGGTAAAGACCACTGAAGGAAAGTACAATCAGTAAGTTTTTTTTGTGCCTACTGGAGGCTGAGGCTGTTTGTATATTCGTTTCACTCATGGTGTTTGGTATTACATTTCGTAGTATAAAGGATTTCTCTTTTTCTGCGGTACATTTTGCTCTCCAATCATTTCTCTCAGGTTGATTTCTATGGTCTGTGCCAGAGAAGTCATCGGTGTATCTACAGGCGTATTCTCAAACGGATCCTGCATGATAATAGCTGTTTTTTCAATAGCAATAAAGAGGGTAGGGATCAGGATGGTGATTCCAATTTCTATGATTAACAAAGAAAGCTGAGAATCGTCGAATCCAAATGGCAAAATGGCAGCGAATACATAGATAAGGCTATGTACCAAAATGCTGTAAGAACGTGGAAATACCGTGTTTTTGATTCTTTCACATTTTCCCATGCTGTCGCATAAACGTGCTAATGTTTCATTCAACTGTATGAGTCTGAACTCACTGATCAGCCCTTTGTCTGCCAATTTCTTTAGCTGTAAAGAATGTTCATCCAGTAAAGCATTGGGAATATTAGTCGCTTCTATTCTGTGATCGATAAGATAATCCTGAACACGATCCGAGAAAGGGAGCTTTCTGAGGGATTCTCCAAGAGCATAGTTCCAGATAATCTGACGCTGTGCAAATTCCTGAATAATAGTTTCACTTCCCAAAGGAAGTGCCTGGGTAATCTGACGGATAAATGTGCGGGAATCATTTACAATGGCTCCCCATATCATACGGGCTTCCCACCATCTTTCATAGGACTGTGAAATCCTGAAAGCCAGCAGGAGAGATACAGCTGTACCTACCAATGCCGGAATAGCAAGGGGAAGTGATATTTTCTGAAAGGCCGGCAGCTGATCTAAAATACCAATAGCGATTGCAAACATGGAGATCAGTAATAACTGGGATTTGATTAAATTAATGAAATACCAGATGGATATTTTCTTTTTTAGCAGCATAGTGTGTTTTGTTATTGTTTGTGATGTATAAAATAAAAGGCGTTTTTTTATTAAAAAAAATGTCAGTCCGGGTGTTTAATGGAAATGACGATAAATGATAATTATAGCGTAATAATTAATAATACTAAACAATATAAAATTAAACTTTTGAAACCATATTCAATTATAAAAATGCTTCAAAATATTACACCTGATTTACCCGGACTGACATGTTTACATTAATTAAATGTGTGTTTTTGGGTTAATGTAAATTTATTTTAATGTTCGTGCTCACCAACATTGGTAAGCTTAGCATTGACAAAGAAGGCTCCTTTTACGACAACTTTAGCATCAGGCGGAAGTTGGCCTACAGGCGTTATTGCCGTATATCCCATATCGGATGTTCCTTTTATAATCTCTACTTTTTCGAAGTTGGTGGTTTTGGCATGTGATTTCTCCGCAGGAGCAGCTTCTTTTTTATCCTCTGATGCTGCTTCCTCATGTGCTTCTGCTTTTTTATTCGTCTGTATAAAGACATAGAATTTACCATCAGCCTCTACAATAGCTTCGGTTGGAATAGCAGGTGTTGTACTGTGATCCAGGCTCACCACTCCGGTAATGTTCATCCCGTCGATAAGTCCGGTTTTGTTACCGATTACAGTACAGTGTACTGCAATTGTTTTGCTTTCGTTCTCAAAGGAAGATCCAATGCTGTATACCTTAGCATCGTATTCTGTTTCAGGATTATTAGTGAGTTTGAAGTGTACAATCTGACCAATACGCATTCTTGGCAGGTCTTTTTCAAAAACCTGTAAATCCAGGTGAAGCGAAGTGTTGTCTATAATTTCGGCAACAGGGGCAGATACATCTACATAGCTGCCAATCTGCGCTCTGATATTACTAATTGTCCCACTGATAGGAGCAGTAATAGCCAAACCTGTTCTCATACTTGCATTGGTGACAGAAGCCGGATTGATACCCATCATTTGCAGTTGTCGCGCTAAAGAAGCCTTTTGGGTAGACAATGTTCTGAGTTCGGAAGAAGAACTCTGCAAATTCTTTTTGGTTCCCGCATCGTTAGTATACAATTCATTTTGTCTTCTGTATTCCTGTTCGGCAAAAGCAATTCTGCTGATAGTAGTAAGATATTGTTCCTGTACACGGATGTATTCCGGGTTGGCAATGGTGGCAATAACCTGGCCTTTGCGAACATAGTCACCTTCCAGAATATTAAGTGTTTTTACAACCCCGCTGAAAAGAGCTGCTACAGTAGCTTTATTGTTATTGGGAACACGAAGCAGACCATTGGCTTTTACAGTAGCCGTTAGTTCCTTCATTTCTATTGGACCTGTAGTAACACCTACTGACTGGATCTGATCTTCAGTAAGGCTGGCAATAGTAGGTGCTGCCTCTTCATGATCCTTAGCTTTTGCCGGCTGTTCAGTCTTAGCCTCGGGAGCAGCTTCTTTTTTACCACAGCTGGTGAAAATTAAAGAAGCGGTTATCAGGTAAATTATGGTTTGTTTCAGTTTCATTTTATTGATTAATTATAGAATTAATAATAACCACAGATTGGTTTACTTGCTGTATGGATTCCAGATATTTCAGCTGGATATTGGTTGTTGTCTGCAGGGCGAAAAGATATTCTACATAAGAAATATCTCCGGTGCGGTAACCGAGTTGTGCTGCTTTAGCAATTTTTTCGGCATTAGGAATGGCTTGTTGCACATAATAATTGTACTGATCCACATCCTGTTGGTATTGGCGCATAGCAGTATCAAACTGTGTAGTAAGTTGTTGCTGCTGCAGCCTGGCGTTGTTTTCCGCAGCCTGTCTTTGGTATTCCAGTGATTGTATTCTGGCTTTGGTAGCACCAAAAGTAAGAGGAATACTTACACCAACATTTACCGAGTTAAAACGGTTCCAGCCATTGTAGTATTTTTCACCGCCATTATTGGTTGGGTGCATACCCGTAAGCGACTGACTGGTAACACCTAATGTAAATTCCGGTAAGCCCTGAGCTTTTTCTATTTTTTTGTTTTTCTCAGCAATTTCCATTTCCTGATAAAAAGCTTTTACCGATGGATTATTGGCAATTACACTACTGTCCAGAACATAATCTATTTTTAAAGGGAGATACGCCTCTTTAGGAGCTACTTCTATAGATTCTGAAGTGTTCAGTAAGGTTTTCAGATTCTTGTAAGCATTGTCCAGATAGACCTGGTTCTGTTTAAGCAATAAGTTGATTTCACCTTTTTGGGTTTCTGCAGTGCTGATTTCAATCTTCTTGATATCGCCGGCATTATACCTTACAGTAGCGATACGAATGAAATCCTGATAGAGATTGTCCAGGCTCTCCAGTTTGGTTTTATTAAACTGAAGGTATTCAATCTGGTAATAATAAGATCTTACCTGTCTCAACAATTCATTTATGGAGACTTCTTTCTCAATCTGTCTGCTTTTGATGTTGGACTCTATCAGCTCCTTTCTCGCCTTGAAGATCGTAGGGAAGGGTACTGTCTGAGAGATCGCAAATGAATTGTCGAACTTCGGACTGTTGTATTGCCCCAGCTGTGTAGATACGCTTAGCTGTGGAAGCTCTTTGGCCGTAGGCCTTAGTGCTTTGGAAGTCATAATATTCAGATCCTTAGACTTCATCAACAGATTGTTTTCTACAGCTATCTGTGTGGCCTGCTGAATATCGATAGTTCTGGTCTGAGCTTTCATACCTTGTCCTGCCAATCCTGATAACATAATGAATAGTATGATTACAGTAGCCTTAGGTTTCATCTTTAGAATACGACCCTTTACTTTTTCACTGAAAATAATATATAACATAGGGAGTACAAATAGGGTAAGGAAAGTTGCTGTAATCAGTCCGCCGATAACTACGGTGGCCAGAGGTTTTTGGACTTCGGCACCTGCTCCTGTAGATATAGCCATTGGCAGGAAACCTATAGAAGCCACGGTAGCGGTCATCAGAACCGGACGAAGTCTGGTTTTGGTTCCTTCAATAACTCTTTTCAGAACATCGGTTTCACCTTCTTTTTTCAGCTGGTTAAAGGTGCCTATGAGAACAATACCATTAAGAACCGCAACACCAAACAGGGCAATAAATCCGATTCCGGCACTGATGCTGAAAGGCATTCCCCGAATCAGAAGGGCAAATACACCACCAATAGCACTCATCGGGATCGCTGTAAAGATTAAAGCGGCCTGTTTGAAGGAGTGAAAGGTGAAATATAACAGCATAAAAATTAAAAGTAATGAGATGGGTACAGCAATCATAAGCCGGTCACTGGCTTCTTTAAGGTTTTCGAACTGACCTCCGTAGGTAAAGTAATAACCGGAAGGGAGTTTTATTTCTTTATCCAGTTTTTGCTGAATATCTTTTACAACGCTGGCAACGTCTCGACCGCTTACATTGAATCCGATTACAATTCTTCGTTTTCCGTCCTCACGGCTTATCTGCGCTGCACCTAATTTGTAATCGATGTTGGCCACCTGTGAAAGTGGAATTTGTAAACCAGATTTTGTGGAGATCATCAGGTTGTTTACATCGTCTATATTGGTACGGCGAAGGCTATCCAAACGTACAACAAGATCGAATCTTCTCTCGTTTTCATAAACCTGTCCTGCTGCTTTACCGGCAAAGGCAGTACTGAGGACATCGTTGACATCCTGAATGCTGAGTCCGTAGTTGGCCATGCGGGTACGGTCGTATTGTACATTGATCTGTGGGAGACCGCTTACTCTTTCAATTTGCGGCGCAGTAGCTCCGGGAACGGTCTGAATCACTTTACCTACCTTATCGGCATATACAGCAAGGGAATCCAGGTTTTCACCAAATATCTTTACCGCTACATCCTGGCGGATACCCGTCATTAATTCGTTGAAACGCATCTGGATAGGTTGGTTTTTTTCAAAGAATACACCCGGAATAGTTTCCAGTTTCTCACTGATCTCATCAGCCAGTTCATCATAAGACTTTTTGGTTTTCCATTCGCTTTGTGGTTTCAGGACGACAATCATATCTGTGGCCTCAGGCGGCATGGGGTCAGTAGGTACTTCGGCAGCACCGGTTTTTCCGACTACCATTTTTACTTCATCGAAGCTTTTGATGATTCGCGATGCCTGCATAGAGGTTTCGATACTCTGGCTAAGTGAGCTTCCCTGTGGAAGAATGCAGTGATAAGCAAAGTCACCCTCCTGCAGCTGAGGTATAAACTCGCCACCCATATTTTTAAAGATGATAAGCGTACCAAAGAATATAAAAGCAGTACCTGCTACCAGCCAGTATTTTATTTTAATTGCTTTCAATAGTAAAGGCTGATAAATACTTTGTAGTTTATTCATCATCTTATCCGAGAAAGTTTCTTTGTGAGAGATTTTCTTAGAAAGGAACAAAGCACTCATCATAGGGATATATGTCAAAGAGAGGATTAAGGCACCCAGAATAGCAAAACCTACTGTTTTAGCCATTGGTGTAAACATTTTACCTTCCACACCTGCAAGGGTAAGGATCGGAATATATACGATAAGGATAATAATCTCACCAAAGGCGGCGCTGCTTCTGATTTTGGAAGCTGAAAGGAATACCTCTTCATCCATTTCTTTTTGGGTAAGCCTGTTGACGGACTTTCTGAGGCCGAGGTGGTGGAGTGTAGCCTCTACAATAATAACAGCACCATCTACAATAAGACCGAAGTCTATCGCTCCAAGGCTCATCAGGTTGGCACTAACGCCAAAAACATTCATCATTCCTAAGGCAAACAACAGAGACAACGGAATAGCAGAAGCTACGATAAGGCCGGCTCTGAGGTTCCCAAGGAATACAACCAGTACGAAAATTACAATAAGAGCTCCTTCAATAAGATTCTTTTCTACAGTACCTATTGCTCTTTCTACCAGATCTGTACGATCCAGGAATGGTTCTATAACAACGTCATCCGGAAGAGACTTCTGAATGGTCGGGATTTTAGCTTTTACATTGTTTACGACTTCGTTACTGTTAGCACCTTTCAGCATCATAACAATACCACCTACAGCATCAACTTTTCCGTTGTAGGTTAAAGCACCATAACGTACAGCGCTGCCAAAACGTACATCGGCAACGTCTTTTATAAAAATTGGGACACTGCCGGTTTCGTCTTTTACGGCTATATTTTTAACATCATCCAATGATGTAACAAGGCCAATACCACGTATAAAATAGGCGTTGGGTTTTTTGTCTATATAAGCACCTCCGGTATTCTGGTTATTCTTTTCCAGTGCATTGAAGATGTCGGTAACACTAATGCCCATCGCCCGCAAACGGTTAGGGTCTATGGCTACTTCATATTGCTTTAGCTCGCCGCCAAAGCTGTTGATTTCTGCTACGCCGGGTGTTCCGTTTAGCTGTCTGCGGACAATCCAGTCCTGCATAGTACGAAGATCCTTGGCGCTGTATTTTTTCTCACTTCCTTTTTTAGGGTGCAGAATGTACTGGTATATTTCCCCCAGTCCTGTACTTACGGGTGCCAGCTCGGGAGTTCCCACACCTTTCGGAATTTCTTCGGAAGCTGTTTTTAGCCTTTCACCTATAAGCTGTCGGGCAAAATAAATGTCTACATTTTCGTTAAATACAACAGTAATAACAGACAGTCCAAAGCGTGAAATACTTCTTGTTTCGTGTATGCCCGGTACATTGGCAATACTTTGTTCTATTGGGAAGGTTACAAGTTGTTCTACTTCCTGGCCTGCAAGAGTAGGACTTACAGTAATAATCTGTACCTGATTATTGGTAATATCCGGTACGGCATCTATCGGAAGCTTTGTAGCGCTCCATACCCCCCAGATCACCAGTAAGAGTGTCATAATACCAATAACAATTTTGTTATTGATACTAAATTTGATGATTTTATCTAACACGGATTATAATTTAATTTTTAATGATTTAACGTCCACAGTATCAGTTTCAAACCTGAGTATGAAAGTTAACTGATGGTACTGCAAAGATTCAACAGAATGACCGTGCAACACTATTGCAAAGTTTCTGTAGCAATTCCTGATGGCCACAAAATGGCCATTAAATGATTAAAAATTAAATTTTGGGAGGCTGCCAGATTCCGTAAGTGATATCGAATGCTGACATAACAGGCGAACTAACGATTTTATCATAATACACCGGTGAAACGGTACTGATGCTGAGAGCAGCAAAATTGGTTGCTGTAATGTGCATACCGCAGCATGAACATGTACAAAACGGTGAACATAAATCGCTATGGTAATCGTCCTGAGAATGTGAATCTTTCTGGACTGTGGTTTGTGTACTGCCTGTATAGACCGATGCGTCACTGCAGGATACAGTGAGCAGGAATGTAAAAAATACAGCAAGTATAAGTCCTAAATGCTTCACGTTACAAACTTACATACTTTTTTTGAAATTTTGTAAAGTGTATATGTTAATACTGTTATAAATCAGTTAAACTTATTTGTTTTCAATCTTATTGATAATATTTTTAGCATTCTCATTTGCAGGGTCCAGTGCTACAGCTCGTTTGTAGTTCTTTAGTGCATTGGGATGGTCTCCTTTGGTGAGATAAGCTTCACCCAGACTATCGAATACATTGCCTGATTTTGGGAAAAGCAGGGTGTTGTATTGAAGAACCTCGATAGCATCATCTGTACGCTTTTTATTGAGCAGGTAATAGCCAAGAGTATTCAGACTATCTTCGCTGTCAAAAGCATAGCTGTCCTGATATTGTTTTTTTAGCTGCAGATAGCGGGTAATGATCTCTTTACCGTGTAACTGGTCTATATCGTTTTGCAGCAATGGCATTACCTGCTTTTTGATTTGTTTGTAAGGTTTTCCGTCAAGGATATTCTGAATAGCCAGGTTGAAATTAAACAGATTATTTTGCTTGTTATTGGTCATCAGAATAATAGCTCTGCCTTCTTCCGGGCTGCATACAAGTAATGCCTGATAGTTTCGTGCAGTACCATCGTGTTCGTAATGAATAATCTTATTGCCTGCCATTTGGCCTTTAGAGCCCAGTCCGGATTGTTTGCTTGGTGAATAAGGTATCAGGAGGAAGCGGGTAGATTCCGGAGATATAATTTTGAAGTTAACTATGCTTTGAGACCATTGATAGAAGTCGTCGAGATTAACCGCTGTCCATCCGGAAATGGGAAGATCCATAGGATCTTGCTGCCCTTTATCATCAAAAGCACGTGCTACTAATGGTTCTTTTTCTGTAGGGTCAATTATAGCATGGGTGATTTTGTTGGGAATAAGTAATTCTTTATATACAAAATCATTAAATGAAAGTCCGGTAATGCGTTCGATAATCCTGCGTTGTAAGAATACATTATTGTTGTTGTAGGCGTATTGCGTACCTGGTTCAAAATCTAATTTTTCTGTTTTTATCAGATTGTCCATGTTTTCCTGATCGGATTTTACACTTTTCCACTGAACATCGGGAATACCACTGGTATAGCCTAGTAAATCCCTTATGGTGATGCTTTTGCTCCAGGCCGGAAGCTCAGGCAAGTACTGAGATACGTTATCAGTCAGTTTCAGCTTGCCTCTGTCCTGTAACAGCATAATACCTACGGCATTGAATTCTTTGGAAATAGAGCCTATGTGAAACCTGTAGTCGGTAGTCAGTGGAGTGTTTTTATGAGCATCGGTGTAGCCAATTGCTTTTTTGTAAACCACCTGATGATGATCTACAACCAAAACGTTACCATTAAAAAGTCCGTTTGCTGCTGCTTTTTCAAATACAGCTTGTATTTTTTGAGCTTTCTGCGTCTGGGAGAAAATGATTCCGGAGAATGTAAGACAAATAAGTAATGCTGTTTTCATAAGGTAATTTTGGTGTTAAAAGTGCTACAGCATTGGGCTGCAAATTTCTATAAGGAATCCGTCTATATCTCTGATGTAAGCAACAGTCTGTCCCCAGGGTTTTTGTAGAGGTTCCTGAACAAGTGTTGCTCCGTATTGTAAGGATTGCTGAACTGTATTTTCGGGATTATCGGTAATTAACCCGATCTCTGTTGCAAATGGTTTGTTATTGAGGTTTGCTGGTGTAAAGCCATCAGCAAGGTTAGTATTTGCCAGTTCTAAAGAGGCGAAGGCAATGCTTGTTTCACCTGTATTGAGCTCGCCATAATCATTTTCCGGTGTTATAAATTTTCTTTCAAATCCAAATGATTTTTCGTAGAATTCAATTGATTTTGAAACATTTTTAACATAGAAAATAGTATATCCGAGCTTTATCATTAGACTTTGGATTGATGTATTATTAATGTCGTAAAGTTAAATAAAATTCTTTTAAATCAGGGGGGTATCACTTCAAATTATATAGTTGTGCTTGGACTAAATATATAGACTGTATCTATACTGTATCTTGTATATTTGGATTTTATATATGAATTTTATTCTCCCTAAGACTTATAATTATGAAAAACTATAATATAGACCTTCACTGTGATCTGTTGTATTATCTGCTAAGACCTGAAACCAGAATTGATGACGGGGAAATTGGCTGTTCGTTGCCTTTTCTGAAAGAAGGAAATGTGCTGCTGCAGGTAATGGCTTTGTATACTGCAACGGCGAAAGGGAGTAGGGGAGAGGGATTGAAGCAGAGTGAAATTTTTGCTGAACTTACCCGACAAGAAGGTTTTTATCTGTTTGATAAAGAGGCTTTAAGCAATCCGGAGAATCAAAAAGGTGTGGGCGTTATAGCGTCACTGGAAAATGCCTCTAACTTCTGTGAAGAAGATATGAATCTGGATGAAGGATTCGAAAACCTTGAAAAGATTATTGAGAATACAAAGGGTATTTTCTATATAGGAATCACACATCACCATGAAAACCGCTTTGGTGGCGGTAACTTTTCTCAGGCGGGTCTGAAGGGCGATGGTAAGGTACTGATAGATTATCTGTCGGATAAAAAAATAGCTATAGATCTGGCACATACAAGCGACCAGCTGGCACATGATATTTTCAATTATACTGCACAACGGAATTATAAAATTCCTATTCTGGCAAGTCATTCTAATTTCCGTTCTGTATACCCTAATAACAGGAATCTCCCTGATGAATTGGTTAAAGAACTGATTGCCAGAAAGGGGCTGATCGGGATCAATTTCATTAAAGATTATATCCATAAAACCAATCCGGAGGTTATCTATGATCATATTGCCTATGGAATAGAGTTGGGAGCTGAAAATAATCTGGCGTATGGTGGTGATTTCTTCTATGATAAGGATCATCCGGATAAGTCGAGATATCCTTTTTTCTTTGAAGGAATAGATGATGCTACTGCTTATAATACAATCAATGAGGGGCTAATGAAAGTATATGAGCCAGAAATTATAGGTAAAATCAGTCATCAGAATGCACTGCGCTTTATACGTGAATTGTGGGAGTAGTTTCTAAAAAACAGCAGGATCCTCGGTTTTCTGCTGGACTATATTTTTATAATATTCGGAAGGTGTCTCGCCGTTGATCTCTTTAAAATAGCGGTTAAATGAGGACTTGGATTTAAATCCGGCTTCATAAGCCAGGGAAAGGAAATTGATGTCCTCATCCTTTTCTATGGCCTTATTAACGATGTGTTTAAAGTATTCTATTCTGTATTCATTGATGTAAGAATAGAAAGATTTGTGCTTGTATCCATTAAGCATTTCGCTGATCTGATATTTGTTGATGCTGGTCTGTGCAGAGAGCAGATCCAGCGTAAGGTCATAATTTCTGAACAGCTGCTGTTTAACGACCAAATTATCCAGTTTTTCCCATAGCTCCCGAAATCGGGATTCATAATCTATGGTTTTATTTTCTGTAACTGTTTCTGTCTGATTGTTAGCTGGTAAAAGCAGGCTTTCGAATGTATTGGTAGAAGTATGCGAAACGTTTTCCTGTACAAGATTTTTTCTCAGAATAAGAAGGCATATAATTAAGAGAAGTATGTAAGCTGCACTTCTTACAATATCATTAATAATCTGTGTGTCCTGAGGCAGAATATGGAGTAAGACTTTGGAAATAATAACGATACAATCCATTAGTAGCAGGCAGCCGGAGATTCTGATAATAATGGAATAGTCACTGTTACTAAGGGTTCTGTTGTGTGTCTTATTTGCAATAAATATACTTTTCAGGGGATAATATAAATTGATGGCAAATAATACAATCATACTGATATTGTTGTATGTATCAAGTAGTTTTTGATCCACCCTGTCAATAATGATGAAAACACCTGAAATCGTAAAATAACCAATCATCAGAACAAAAAATGGGATGAAAATATACCATTTGGCCGCAATATTAAAGTCTTTTGTAGATTTAGTCAGCGTATAGAGGTACACCAAAGGTCCATAGCATGCAGAAATAAAAGTATTCATTTGTTGTTTGATACTCTCGTCTGGTATGAATTTGAAGATGACAAACTTAATAATCAGATGGACAGCAATAGCAGAAAGAAGAATAATAAAAAGGCTGTTGGAGATAGCTTTCTTTTCTCTGGCTCTTAAAAACCAAAGTGATATTAATGCCTGAAAAGCGCCGATAATAACTATATATTGCATATTCTCCTTGCTCTGTTACAAAGGAAGGACATAAATATTACACTATCATTATTTGATTATTATTTATCTATTAAAAATGCTGCGCTGGTGTTAATATTGAGTTCATAATTAAATAACAAATAATTAAAACCATTTAACTTATTGATTGTTAGTATTGTACTAGTGTTTTTCCAACGAGTGATACTTCTGGAATCGTGATTTTTTCTGAGGGACGAAATGAAGAGACAGGAACTTCAATTTTGCTTCAAAATAAAAAATATGAAAGATTCTACTGGTTTTCACAAATGGGAAAGAGGAGCGATTAAAGTATCGGTGTTCTTCTTGCTTGCATCTTTTGGAAGTATTCATGCACAGACGATTAAAGGAACTGTGGTTAGCAAAGTAAACGGAGCGCTTCCGGGTGCTAATATATCTATTATAGATGCTGATGCTAAGGCTGTTTCGTCTTTGGATGGTGATTTTAATTTGCTTTCGCCAAGACTTGGTGAGGTTAAGTTGAAAGTAGAATATATTGGTTATCAGACCCAAACATTATCTGTTGTATTGAAGGAAGGAACAAACGATATAGGCTATGTGAGTATAGAACCTGAAGATAAGAAAAGCAAAGATAAAATAAGCAGTATTGAAGGAGTTGTTATCTCTACAAGGGCTAATGCTCTTACGCAGGCAAAAGCTTATGAAATAAAGAAAAATTCGAATGCTATTATGGAAGCTATCGCAGCAGATGCTATCGGTAAACTTCCGGACAGAAATGCAGCAGAAGCAGTACAAAGGGTTCAGGGAGTAGCTGTTGCCAGGTATCATGGTGAAGCAGATCAGGCTACAGTAAGGGGGACTCCTTTTGCGTGGACATCGACATTGTTCAACGGAAATCGTCTTCCGAGCGCCAATGTTTTAGGGAACAGATCTTTTGTGCTGGATGTTGTTCCTTCGGAGCTGATACAGTATGTGCAGGTCTCTAAAGCCGTTACGCCGGATATGGACGGTGATGCTATAGGAGGCAGTATTAATTTTATTACAAGGACTGCTCCTGCTAAAAAGATGCTAAGTGTAAGCGGGGCAGGTGGTTACAATACATTTTCGCGCAACGGAACCTATAACGGGTCTATAGTATACGGGGACAGGTTTTTCAAGAATAAATTAGGCGTAATCCTATCCGGTGCTATATGGGACAGGCAATGGGGTGCCGATTCTTTCGATGCTTCTTACAATACGGGGGCAACTAATGAAGTTGAAAGAAAATCCATTAGTACTGTAATGATGAAGAGGTATATGGGAACAAGAAGAACTATTGGTCTGAATGGCGGGCTTGAGTATAAACTGAATGCAAATAATAAAATCTACTTCCGGGGAATGTTCAATAAGTTTGATGATATCCGCCCGGTTTATGAATCCTATGTAGATTATACCAATAGCAGGTATCAGTATAACTTTAGATATTCCCACTATCAGACCGAATTGTACGGAATGGAGCTTGGTGGTGAACATAGTCTGTCTTCAAAAATAAGTCTAGACTGGATGCTCAGTAATTATAAAGCAGACTATTTTCTGAATACACCGCCGACAAACGAAACAAAAGGGCTTCCAATAGCAACATTCAGACAGAAAATTACCAGTGGTTTTAACAATCTCACAAATGGTAAACGTTATTGGGGATTTGATTCTCCACAGGGGATTGGTGGAGAGTATTTGGATTACGGTTTTGATGTGAAAGATCAGAATGAAAAAATGAGCCCTGATAAGCTTTTGCTTTCTCAGCTGGTTATTGCAAAGCTGGATAATAGTGAGCTGGATAAGATTGCAAGGCTGAATTTAAAATATGATATCAGCCCTGATGTTACATTGAGAATCGGGGCTAAATACAGAGAAAAAGATAGAAATAGTACCTATGGTTACAGTGCTGTCTATCTGCCTGGAGCCTCAGTGGGTATTCCAAATGCACCGGCTTTGCTGGCGCTTTCTCAGTTGTCTACAACAGAACCGGCTAAAGGGGTTCGTTTCTTAAATGGGATGAACGGTGATTACAGCTCATATGTGATGAATCCGCCTTCCAAAGATCAGTTGTTTCAGATGTATTCATCAGAGTTTTTGCAAAAGAATGGTTTCAGAGATTTTTCGAATGTGGCAAGTAATGCAACAAGTGTTTATACTGGTGAAGAATCTGTTTTTGCAACCTATGCAATGGCAGAAATCAAAGCAGGAGACAAACTTAAAATTATCGGTGGATTCAGAAATGAAACAACAAGGCTGACTTTAAACGGCGCAAAATCTACAAAAGAAGGAAATTCAACTGTCATCAGTCCGTCGGTTGTAGAGGGTAATTATAATGCGTTCCTCCCGATGCTTCATTTGCGGTATAATCTGTCTTCTCAGGCTAATCTGAGGTTTGCCTATACCAGATCTTTTATCCGTCCTAATTTTGGAGATATGTCGCCCGGATCCAGTATAGATAATACGACAAATCCTTTTACTATTACAAGAGGAAACCCGGATCTAAGACCTACTTTCAGTCATAATTTGGATCTTATGGGAGAATATTATTTCAAAAATATAGGCATCCTTTCTGGTGGCGTGTTCTATAAAAAGATCTCGGATATTGTTTTTTCAGATACTTCTGTAATGAATATCGGAGGTACAGACTACAGGGTAACTCAGTCTAAGAATTTACAAGATTCAAATTTGATAGGCTTTGAAGCCGGAATTAATAAACGTTTTGACTTCTTGCCGGGGTTCTGGAATGGATTCGGGGTTGAATTTAACTACACTTTTATCAATTCGAATGTAGAAGTGCCGAGAACAGACAAAAATGGTGTACAGTATTTTGATAAAACATCACTTCCTAATCAGTCTAAAAACCTCTTTAATGCTATTCTGTATTACGAAAACAAAAAACTAATGCTTCGTCTGGCTGGGAATTACAGAGGGAAATCGGTTGAGACAATTAATCAGAACCTTGGGCCACAGTACTATATCTGGTCGGATAAGAATTTTACAATCGATTTTTCAGCCAGTTATGATATTAGCAAAAGCGTCAAACTGTTTGTTGAGCTCAATAATTTAGGTAATGAAAGTCTTAGGCAGTATATGGGGGATAATAAAAAGAGAATTACCTCACATGAGTGGTATGGAAGCAGAGGGCAATTAGGAATCCGTTGGCAAATATTTTAAAATTTATAATATATGAAAAAACTAATTTTAATAACTTCATTATCAGTATGTAGTATGAGTGTGTATGGACAGATCAATGACAGTCTTCGTCGTGTTGTGAAAATGGAAGGAGCATTTAACTTCCGGGATGCAGGAGGTTATAAAACCACAGATGGAAAAGAAGTCGTTCTGAGGAAGATTTACCGTAGTGATGCAATTGATAAATTGTCGGATCGTGATCTGAAGACCTTTAAAAATAAGAAGATAAGTACTGTTGTAGATTTTAGAGGAGTTGAAGAAGCTAAAAAAGCTCCGGACAGGCTTCCGGATCATACAAGCTATCTGCTTTGCCCTGCAGGAAGTAATGATCTTCCTAATGCACAAAGCATTGCAAACATGCTGAAGAACAAGAACTTTCTGTTCGATATGTATGGAGAAGGTGGATTACCTTTCTTTGGAGAAAGGTACAGGTCATTGTTTGTGAAGTTGCTGACCTTGCAACCTGATGAGGCTCTTTTGTACCATTGTACAGGAGGGCGGGACAGAACAGGAATGGCTTCCGCCTTATTTCTGAAAATACTGGGAGTTCCGCAGGATGTTATTGAGAATGATTATGTTGCCTCTAACTTCTATCTTGCAAAGAATCCTACAATGAAGAATATGTATACAGGCCTTTCGAAGATGTCCGGATTAAGCGATGCTGAAATAAAACAGCAGATGGAATTGCGTCCTGAGCTTATCAGAAACTTCTTTAATAGTATTGATAAGAAGTATGGAAGTATAGAGAATTTCTTTCAGATTGAGATGGGAATAGGTCCTAATGAAATTGCAATTCTAAAGAAGAAATATACCCGTTAATCAGACCGATTTTTACGTCCGATTTATAGCTAAGCATGTTAAGATTTTATGCCTTGACATGCTTTTTTTTGTTATAAATTTTGTGTGTTTTATAAGAGAGTAGAGGTTGGTTTTGTTAGGGTTTGCTATTTTTCAGGACAATTGTTTTAGTGAAATCTATATTTTTTTTATGATTTTGTTAGGGCTTATATTTGAGGTTAAAACAAGTGTTTTTGGGCTTTTCAATTTTTTTGCAATAATAAAATTGACTTTATTTAAATATATTTAAATAATTATTAATGAGTGTTTTAGAATATTTTATTTATAATTTAGTTTAGTATTGTTTTTTACGATTTGGTTTCTTCTTTGAAACTGAATTTTTCGGCTCAATTTTTTAGGATATATAGGTGTTTGATATCTTTTGTATTATTTAGAATAAATAAAAACAATATATTTGCCGGAAAATAACTCACGCTATCAGTTGGTCTGTGTGGATCAGAAATTGTTGCTGTAAAAAAGCAAACCTGACAAATTTGAAGTATGCAGATCTGATAGTTTTTCCTAACCAAAAATTATATTGATTCATGAAATCCCGATTGTTGTATGCAGTAACATTATCTTTTTTTTCGGTGCTGAATTATGCCCAAACAGAAAACATTAATATAGGCGTCAAAATCCCATTGAAATCAGAAGTACTAAAGGAAGGTCGCTCTGTATGGGTATCGTTGCCGGAAGGCTATCAAAAAGACCAAAAAACAGCTTATCCTGTAATCTATGTACTGGATGCAGAAAATAACTTCAATTATTTGTCATCCGTTTACCATTATCTTAGCAAAGAACCATTCGGAATATTACCACAAGGAATTCTTGTAGCTGTAGCCAATACGAACAGAACCCGTGATCTTACACCAACAAAATCTTCTAAGGAAATGGATTTAGGCGGTAAAAAGCAGTCGATGTTTACGGAGAGTGGAGGAAATGCTGCATTTATGGAATTCATTAAAGGGGAATTGTTTCCGTTCATTGAAAAGAACTACCGGACCAATGGTTACAAAGTATTTGTAGGTCATTCTTTTGGCGGGCTTACGGCTGTCAATAATCTGCTTACGGAACCTTTGTTCAATGCTTATATTGCGAATGACCCGAGTTTTTGGTGGGATAACGAACTCATGGTAAAGAAAGCTGAGGCTTCTACAAGAGATTTTAAGAATATCAAGTTCTTTTTAGCGCAGGTGAATAATGCTGAGGCAAGAAATGGAAAAGAAGATGAGCATGAAACTGCAATCGGAAAGTTTAAAAACCTGTTGGAGCAGGGAAAGCTAAAGAACCTTCAATGGAAATATGGTTTCTACGAGAAAGACGATCATGGAACAGTACCGTTACCTGGAAATAATGATGGTCTGCGTTTTATATTCAAATCTTATAAGTGGAATTTCAGAGATGCGCTGAAAAATCCAGCGCTTATCAGTGAGCATTACCGAAAGGTATCCGAAGAGATGGGGTATACTTTTAAGCCTACAGAAACATTTTTCAGAAAGATTATTGATATCGCTAAGGAAAGAGCAACTCCTGCCGTTGTAAAGGAATTTGAAGCTTTGCAAAAGCAGTATTACCCTGATTCGAAATAGGCTATGCACCTATAAAACGAATCCATGGCAAATTGATTCGGCAGCCGGATCAGAAGCTGCTGTTTACTGGGGAACTAAGTGATTGTGTTGATAATCATCTGCTTAGTTCCCTTTTTTTTACATTCTTCCAAGTTTATAAAGCCTGTTTTAAATTTAGATAAAATGATATTTATCAATTATTTTAAATTAGTCTAAATAAAATTAGTATAGCTTTATTCAACTTTTTATTTTTGCCGAAAGAATAATGCTAGATGGTAGGGAATGACAGGAAATTTACTCTAAGAACTCTTTTTTTTAATCTCCTCTTTTTTGTTGTTGGTATTGTAGCAGTAAAGTCTCAGGACAGATCTGCTCATATCAGGTTTGAAATAACTGATGCCGGATCTGTAGCTATTGGTGGTGCAAAGCTTGTACTGTCATCTGATGCTAATCGGTATGAAGTCCATACTGATGATAAAGGCCTCGTGGTACTGGATGTTATTCCGGGAAAGTATAAGATTCATGTTAAAAAACTCTCTTATCAGGATTATTCTAACATAATTTCATTTTCAAATGATGCCCGACTTAATATTCGGATGGCTGAAAAGATCAGCAATATTGAAGAAGTCGTTATCACGGCTAAGGAAGGAAAGGGCTTAACTTCATCCACTATTATCGATCAACGGGCCATGCAACATCTGCAACCCTCTAGTTTTACAGATTTGCTGGAGCTGCTCCCTGGTGGTCGTTCTAGTGATCCGGCCCTTAACCAGATGAACCGAATACGACTTCGTGAGGCAGGTTCTGCAGGTAATGACTACAATACCTCATCCATGGGAACCACGTTTTTGGTAAACGGAGCACCATTGAATTCTAATGCCAACTTGCAATATACCTATGACTTTTTAGATAAAACAAGAAACGGATTAAAGAGCAGACTTAATCTAACGAGTGGTGTGGACATGCGCAGCATTGCCACAGACCAGATTGAGAAAGTTGAAGTGCTGCGCGGTATTCCTTCGGTTATCTATGGCAACCTGACATCAGGAATTGTGAAGATTACTAATAAATCTGGTTATACAAGATGGAAATCCAGATTTAAAGCAGATGGTTACAGTAAGCTTTTTGCTTTGAGTAAAGGTTTTGAGGATAAGGATAACGAGCTGAAGATTAATACAGGAATTAATTACCTCGATGCTAAATCCGATCCCAGAGACCGGCTGGAAAGTTATAAAAGAATCACCGCTAATCTGGCTGTTGCAAAAGAACATACATCGGAAAAAGCAACAACAAGATGGCAGACAAATATAAGCTATACCGGCTCTCTGGACGGATCCAAAACAGATCCGGATACAGATTTATCCAATCTTAACTCTTATGAAGTCAATAATCACTTAGTAAGTTTTTCTAATCAGTTTACTTATACCAGAAATCAGCCGTCATTTTACAAAGAAACAGATATCCAGATAACCGCTAATCAGAGATTTGATAAGATAAAACAGACCAAATTTGTCCAACTGGAGAATGCAATGGCTTTTCCCTTGTCAAGAGTTGAAGGAGAATATGACGGTTATTATCCTGAGGCTAAATATATTGCTGACTATACTGTAGACGGTAAGCCATTGGATGTTTTTGTAAAAATGGTCAACAATTTTCAGTTTAACTATAAAGCTTATAAAAATGAACTGAATGCAGGTTTTGACTGGCAGTTGAGTAAGAACTGGGGCAGAGGGCAGGAGTATGATATTTTCAGACCTATAGACCCTAAATCTACTTTCAGACCACGCGCATATCGCGATGTACCTGCGTATGTAACTTCAGCATTGTTTCTGGAATCTATAAACTCAGTAGATGTTGGAAGGCACAAACTAATACTGTCTTTGGGAATCAGAGGAAATACAATGATGAATCTTCCCTCTCATTTCAAAATGCACGGAAAAATATATGCAGATCCCAGGGCAAATTTTCAATGGGAGCTACCTGCATTCGAATTACTGAACAAAAAGACAAAAATAGATTTTACGCTGGGGTATGGTAAACAAAGCCTGTTTCCGGATTTAAATCTCTTATATCCGGAACTGTATTACAGAGATGTTCAGCAACTCAACTATTTTCATAATAATCCGGCCTACAGAAGGGTCAATTATAAAACAATAATTTATAATCCTCAGAATCCGGAAATAGAACCAGCCGTCAATGAAAAATTTGAAGCAAGAGCCGATTTAGCTTTCGGGCTGCATCAGCTATCGGTTACGGTATTTAAGGAAAAAATGAACAATGGATTCCGCTCTATGAATCAGTATGCCGTTTACCAGTATAAAAAATATGATACATCGGTACTGAATCACAATGCTGTTACGGCACCTCCGGATATTAATGCATTGCCTTATCAGACGGTTAATGAAAATCTGATCTATGCAACTCAGCAAAATGGCAGCAGAATGGATAAAGAGGGTGTGGAGTTTCAGTATTCATCCAATAGAGTTCCGGTAATCAATACCCGGTTTACACTAAGTGGTGCCTGGTTCCGCACGAAATATGAAAACAGTCTTCCGCTATACAGAAGGAGCGATTATGCAACAGGAGAAAGTCTGTATCCATATATAGGTTTGTACGACGGGATGGAGACCCGATCTGTAAACGAAGTGCTGAATACAAATCTGATGATGGATACTTATATTCCGCGTTTGGATCTTATTTTTTCTTCCTCATTCCAGTTTTCATGGTATTCAGCCGGAAGAGTACTACCCATGAATGGCGTACCAAGCCATTATGTAGACGGAGCAGGGAATATATTTCCTTTTGATCCGCAAACAGTGAAAGGAACTCCTTTGGATAAATTAATCATTGTTCAGAATAATGATTTATACAATGCTTCGAGAAGACCTATGGAGATGAATCTTAATCTGAAGGTTACTAAAAGCTTCAGAAACAAAAGTATTGTAGTCTCCATGTTTGCCAGCCGGCTTTTCAGTTACTATGCGCCTTATTGGAAAAATGGAATCCGTATCAACAGGAAAGGAGCAAACGATCCGTACTTCGGTATGGAAGTCAATTTCAATTTATAAACCAATATAATTAAACATAAAATTATGCTAAAACATTTACTAAGAACACTATTGCTATTGTGTGCTGTAGCAGGTTTTACAGCCTGTTCTTCCGATCGTGATTTTTCGGAGCAGCAGACTACTCTGAAACTTGAATTAAAAGCACCTGAAAATATTAAAGTTAAAGAATATAAACAGCTTACAGTTAGTTTCAAAGAACTGAATACAGGATTCTCTACCAGCAAGGAATTAAAGAATACCAACACTCTGCAGGTTGTGCTTCCTGCGGGAACTTATAATGTAACGGTGGAAGGAACGATATCCTATACAGATGATTCCGGAGTGGCTGAAACAAAGATAGGCGGAGTGCAATCCGGTCTTGTGGTAAACGGAAATGAACTGAGTAAATCTATTACTATTGCTCCGAAATCTACGAGTAATGATCTTATTTTAGAGGAGATATTCTTTACCGGAAGCAAAACACCAGAAGGGCAATTCTATTTTGGAGATCAATATTTTAAGATTACCAATAATACCGATCAGGTATTGTATGCAGACGGTATGCTTTTGATACAATCCAGCTTTATGACAAATGAAAAGCAGGATTATAAACCGAATCTTGTGGGTAGTTTCTTAACTGCCGGAGCAATCATTAAAATCCCGGGAACGGGTAATACTTATCCTGTACAGCCGGGGGAATCTATTATTATCGCAGAAGATGCAATTAACCATAAAGAGTTCAACCCATTATCTATAGATCTTACTAAGGCGAACTTCCAAATATTTAAAGGCGGAGATGATATTGATAATCCACAGGTGCCGAAAATGATTAATGTAAACTATAAGTATACTGATAATGATATGGATAATGGAAATAAAATGGTTATCCATACGCAGGGGTATTATGCTTATGCTTTAGCCCGTATGCCTAAAGGGATGACTGATGACGCTCTGGTTAGCCAAAATACTTATTCTTATACCTATAATCTTGTGGTTGGCGGAGATACTTATCCTATGGATGGCACCGGGATAAAAATTCCAAATGAATGGATAACGGATGCGGTAAACCTTAGTGTGAAAGATTCCTTCCAATGGATTGTAACATCTCCGGCTTTGGACATGGGATGGACTTCAGTAGCAGCATTTGATGGAGACCAGAATCGTTTTGGAAAGTCTGTTCGCAGAAAGATTATCGGGAAGTCTGCAAATGGTAAGAATATTTATAAAGACACCAACAATTCTACTGTGGACTTTGACCACGGTGTAAAACCATCATTATTCAATTAAAATGAAATATTCTCTTTCTCTGCTTTTATTGTCTGTTTTTCTGGTGGGAACAAAGCTCAGTGCTCAGAGTAATGATACCATTGTCCAAAAGGTGTATGAGGAATATAGCCCGGAAAGGTTACTGAAAAATACGGTGAATGTAAACCCTGCGAACTATATGGGAGCGCGGAAATACAGTATCACCACTTTCAGTCTGTCCACAGAGAATGCCAATACACCTTACGAACTTCAACAAAAAGGTAAGGGGAAGAGTATTTGGGGAGCAGAAACCCATACAACACAACTACTAGATCACAAAACACTGGTATGGGGTACTGCTTCCTATAATAACGGGAAACATAAAAAGATGCTGTGGAATGAAAATGCAGATTATGATGTAATCTATCCTTAT
This sequence comes from Elizabethkingia miricola, assembly GCF_001675285.1. Lineage (GTDB taxonomy): Bacteria > Bacteroidota > Bacteroidia > Flavobacteriales > Weeksellaceae > Elizabethkingia > Elizabethkingia miricola. Next base: position 210,437 of record NZ_LSGQ01000004.1, on the reverse strand, counting down.
GTAGCAGCAGATAGTGTGGGTGGTGATATGAAGTTTGAAAACTATGCTTTTTCAGGGGGATATGCAAAAATGCTTGGTGCCTATACTATCGGTGTAACCGGGAGCTACAGAGCCAGTATGAGCTATAGAGCTATAGATCCCAGACCGAAAAATACTACGGCGAACATTGCCTTGGCAATAGGTGGTAATAAGCTTATAATGGACAAATTTAGGCTAGGGGCATATCTGGAAGGAGAAAAGTATACACAGAAGCATTACCTGAGCTTTGTGAATAGCCAGGGATTCCCAATGATCTATAATATGAGCGGGCTGGGAAACTACAATGAGTTGCTTTCCGGAAAACTTCGTCAGGCTTATTATGAAGGCTGGTCTTATGGCGGAGGAATACAAATATATGATGCCAACAGCCGAAATTGGTATCTGAATCTGAGTATCAGGAAATTCCAATTGGACAAATACCTTACTGAGTATACAGATCTTAATGCTTCGAAAATAGACGAGCAGCAACTTGGCTTTTCTATTGGGAAGTTTTTTACGGCCGGAAAGTTCTTCTGGGGATTTATGGCTGAAGGAAATACAAAAGAAAGGAAAGGGACCGAGAATCTGTTTCTAAATGATAACTCCAGGAACTATATACAGATTGGATCTGCGGAAAGATACAATCACAGAATTAATAATTTATTATTTAAAGGCTTTTTGCAAACAGAACATCGGAATAAAAGATCTTCACTAATTCCATTTTTTGGAATAATCCAGGAAAAGGAAAAATACAACAATCCGTTATCAGCAGTCAACATGAATAAAATGGTTTTTGGTGCCGATTATCAGTGGTGGAAGACTTTTAATAGTCAACTGGCACTTTCTGCCAATCTTGGTTTTTCTGTTACGGAGGTCTATAAAAAAGACGCGCTCTTTAGTAATGTTGCAAAACCTGCGATCTATCAGATGCTGCAGGATAATTATAGCTTTCAGTCGGCCAATTTCTGGCAGGCAAAACTGGATATTAATTTTCATTTCAGCTTACCTGTTATCCAAAATGCTTTTGTAGGCGGAAAAATGATATACAATGGTTTTAAAAATGGCAATAATATGCTGTTTGCAGCCACTATAGGAAGTGTGTTTTAAATTTAAAAGAATGAGAAAATTTTCAGATCTCAAATTAATATTGCTGATAGGAGGGTTGTCTTTCTTCTTTATGCAGTATACTATACAGCGGTATAGTGTAGATTATGGAGAGGTTGTGGAGCAGTATAAGCAGCCTTCAAAATACTGGCCCAAACCGGTAGTGGATCCTGGTGTACAGTGGAAGGAATTTGAAGCAATAGAGCAGGACTCCAATTATTACGAAACACAGGAGCTTCCGGAAGTTGTACTTGGTAAGAAGCTTTTTTTCGATCCTAAATTATCAGCCTCCAGCCAGATATCATGCAGCAGCTGCCATAATCCTGAACTGGGATGGGCAGATCGTCAGGAAGTAGCTTTAGGAAATGATCATTTGCAAGGGAAAAGGAATACACAGTCATTGTTTAATATAGCGGAACGGGAATCATTCTTTTGGGACGGACGTGCGAAGACATTAGAGGAGCAACTTGTAGGGCCAATTTCGGCACATAATGAAATGAATATGGAACCTGAAAGACTGGCGTCCAAACTGGCTAAGTATACTGAATACAGAAAACTTTTCAGAGAGGTATATCAGAGCGATCATATTACATTTGATAAAATAGCTAAAGCATTGGCTACTTTTCAGCGTACAATAAGAAGCCAGCCAAGTAAAATGGATAAGTTTATAAAGGGAGATTATAAAGCATTATCGGATAAAGAGATTTACGGAATGCATGTGTTTCGAACCAAAGCGGGATGTATGAATTGTCATTATGGAAAATATATGACTGATGAATCCTTTCATAATATAGGATTAACATATTATAAAAGGGAGTATGAAGATCTGGGCAGGTATAATATAACCAAAGATCCGAATGATACCGGAAAGTTTAAAACACCTTCTTTAAGAGATCTGGCTTATACAGCGCCATGGATGCACAATGGCCTTATGGATGACCTTCATGGAATTGTAAATTTATATAATAGTGGAATGCAGATGATTAATCCTACACCGGAGGAGAAAAAGGCAGATCCTAAATTCCCGGTAACAGATCATCTGATAAAACCTTTAAAGCTTAATGAAAAAGAAATAGATGCATTGGTTGCTTTTCTGGAAAGCATTTCGGGTAGCTATTACAAGATGCCACGCCCGGAAATACCAAGAAAGTAATGCGGTAATAACTATCGAGATATTAAATTAAACTATATCTATACTAAGGCTAAACCTCCTGTTACAGGAGGTTTAGTTTAATAATCAAGCCGATTATTATGTATAATAACCAAAAAAAAATTCTGTATGTGAATTGTTCCTTATTTTACACGTTTCAGGACAACATGAGAACTCTGACCGCTACCAAAGTCTATATCTACTGCACATGAATCTGCATAAGCTTTACCGGTATGGGGGTAATCAGTGCCGGATACATTTACACTAAATGAAAAGTTGTTGTCTTTAACTTTACCATTTTCCAAAGTTATTTCGCCCATAGGTGAGCTGACAACACCTGTAAGTTTTTCACCATCTACGTTAAAATTGTACACAGCATCCAAAGAATTGCCATCCGGAGTATGGATTACACCGCTCCATTTACCGTTCAGGTTAGCCATTATTACTGCTGCCATACACACGATAACGCAGCAAAACAGCAGAACAGTTGTAAAGATCTTTTTTTTCATATCTATTTAATTTATTGAATTATGTTATATCCAATTAAGGCTGATATACAGAAGACATTAACCAATTGTATCTTATTTAAAAAGTACTTTTGTAAAATTCAGTTTTTTTGAAAGAATATCAATGAATGTAATATGAATTTTTATTTAACATTCGGTTATAGACTTTTCTGGAGTCTAAAAAAGATAGCAAATTGTTATCCAGTTAAGCAAAATGGATAGTGAAAATGAATGTGTGAAAAAATGCTTTTATTTCTGTTTTCGGATACTTTTGATTTGTAATTCAGATATCTGTATTTTAAATTCAGATATATACAATTTTAAGATATTTCTTTCGTTATATGATGTGGATGTTTCCTCAATGGGTAGAATACGGGAGAGGGTTTAATGCTGGTTGTGGCGTTATAAAGTTTAAACAGGCCTGTCTTCCATCATACTTTAATTATAAAATAAAACTATATATGTTGTTGATATTTAAATGTTTGTTGACGTGTTTTTTTATTCGGATTTAAAATCTCAATACCCAAACACTTTTTTTTCAGTCGTCAGAGGCCTAATTTTAAACCAGAGATTCAATGCCTGATTTGAGACGATCCCAAAGCTTTGCTATAATCTGTATTGATTGGGCAAACTTGCCCCCTACACATAAACTTGATGATACTCAGTTATTTTTTAACTAAAACTAAATTACTATGAAAGAAGAAAATGAAATTAAAAAATCTTTTCAAAATAAGAAAGAATATATTCCCCCCAGATTAGAAGTTACTATAATAAGAATGGGGCATGGTATAACTTCTGGTCCGGTACGTATTGTTAATGATACAAACGGATCTTATCAAAAGAATATGAAGAACGTATCATAAACCGGAAACTTAAATAAAATATACTTATTTAGATTTTTATGATCAGACCGCAGGCGGGACAATCTGCAATAGTTATAGTGTATTAGTAATTAACAAGGCTATTCTGTATAGTACATTTTTATTCATTTTATCAGGACGACTGCCATGTTGTCTTGCCTCCAGTATATCAGGATTGAACAAATCAGAAATATAAACAGACAGATCTGTGTATCTCTGTCGTGTAAAGGAAAAAAACAATTTCTCATTATTTATTCATTTGTGAAATTTGTTATTTGTTTGTATTTGTAAAAGAACGGGCAATATATTTGCCCGTTCATTCTTGAAAGTAAAAATATCTGATTTAATCCGATTATTCAATTTGGTGATCTAAGATATAAAGAGATGAATATTTTATTTATTTAGTATTTATAAATTAATATCAATTGATTTCTTTTTGTGATTGTATTTAAAACCGGATTTATACTCTACATTTTACGTAAAATGGTATTTGAGTTAAATCCTTTACTTATTCCCTGCAGATTCAGGCGGCTTTTTACCAGTACATGTTTCTGTATATCATTTTTTTCCTACACCCAGTACACCGGTGAAGAACCCATACGTAAAGAAATTATGGATCTTTACATGACAAAAAACACTGATGAAAACGAATCCTACGCTGTAGGAGAGAATATATTGCGCCTGGCTATAACAGATGAAGAGCGGGCAAAAGCTTATGCAAAAATGGGAAAGGCTATGTATGATAAAAATAGTTATGCAGAGGCTATTCAGCTATTGGAAAAAGGAGACCATTATGCACAGATAAGCGGTAGTACCTACGAACGTTTTTTTATTAACTTTTATTTATCAGATGCGTATGCTCAGGTAGGATTTTCAGGAAAAGCGGAAAGGAGCTGGCTAACGGCAAAGCGAGAGGCCGGAAAGCTAAAGAAGTATATGCCTGCCGGCTTTATGATTGATCAGCGTTGTATAACTAATCTGGAAGAAGATGAAGACTATTGTAAAGCTATACAGCAAAGATTAAAACTAATAGAGCACATCAGTAAGGCAGATATAGGCATCAGCGCTCAGAGGATTAATAATGCTGCAAATTATAGTGGCTTGGCCTACGATTATATAAAATGTGGCGACATTATGAAAGCGAAACAGGCTTTGTTGGACGCTAAATACATCTATGAAAACTATTATGATGCCGAACACTTGCTATCACTGCCCCGTTATTATCTGAGTAAGGCGATTATAGCTGTAAAAGAAGGAAGTAAGGCTGAAGGTAAACATTGGTTTGATATGGCTTTTGAGACTGCGGTTAAAAAAAAACTGACAAATGATGAAGAACTTATTGTGAGGGAACGACTATTGAGCAATATAGATACGAATAAGGAACTTCAGCACCAGAACATAGATTATTATACCAAATTTTATAAAGACAAGATTAAACAGGCGAGAAGGGCGGCAAAGAATGAAATTGATAAAAAAGAGACTAAAGTAGTTAATCAGAATAAGAAAATTAATATTCTCCTCGTCATTGTAACAGTTCTGGCCCTGAGCTTTTTATATCTATACAAACGTAAGATAAGATTAAGATCAAAGCTGCTCAATACACTTTCCCGACTAAAGCAGTCCAAAGAACCTGTAACAGTTGCACATACGGAAAAGAGGAAGAAAGTAACCGAAGGGGCTATGGTAATAAAAGACCCCAATACGGAAGCTGTTTTACTCAGAAGACTGGATAAATTCGAGAAAACTGAACAATATATCACCAAGGGAATTACGCTGCCTAAAATGGCGGTTTTGTTAAAAACCAATACAACTTACCTTAGCTATATTATTAAAACGCATAGAGATTCAGACTTTAGTCAGTATATCAACAGAAACCGGATTAATTATATTGTAGGAAAACTGAAAAACCATCCCGAATATCTGAATTATAAAATAGGATATCTGGCAGAAGAGTGTGGTTTTCCTACCCATAGTCAATTCGGAAGTGTTTTTAAGACCGAAACGGGTATGTCACCATCTCAGTTTATTAATTGCCTGAAGCAGGAGAAAAATACGGAGCGAAGTAGGAAATAAGCATATATTGATATAAAAGATATTTTTTAGGATAGCCCTGAATCTAAATTTTGTTTTATAATAAAAGAAGCCCTGTAATTTACAGGGCTTCGATTTGAAAACTAATAGTAGTTATAGCATGTATAACTGGTGTAATTTATGAATTTTTATACTATTCTAAATTATAAAACGGAGGATTTATTAAAATCCTCCGGAAAACTGTCAGCAGTTTTTACAAACAAATGAACTTTATGCGTTTTGGGACTGTTTAAATTATGGACATGTTGTATTTTGTTTTCCATAGCCGGTACCTTTAATTCGGGTTGGGCCGGAAGCTACCTGAGTAATATATACCTCATTATATCCCGATGTCCAGTTTATTTTTTTTATTCCACCACTTCCGGTATAGGTTAGGGGCTGTAGAACCAAATCACCGGATTGCCTTTTACCGTAGAATGCAGTGTTTCCGTTTCGGTCAATTACAACTCTGATAACCGGAGCTGTGGGAGAATTTGCTGCTATATTATAAATAGCAGGGATACCTCCGGATTGTCCCCATTTAGCTCCATCGGGAAACTGAATATTAATTGTTCCTGATTGGTTGTCAAACTGAATTTCATCAGCGGTGATTCTGGTATTGTTTACAATAAAACTGAATGAATTGTCTACATAAGTAAAATCTACAATAAACCGGTCCGGAATACCATTAAAGCCAAAGTATTTACTATTATTAGGTAGCGATGCATCCTGATCAAAAGGAGTGGGGTTCATATTGAATTGGGTACAGGGAGTAAGCTTCAGATTCAGATTATACTGTGACCTTGGTGTAATTTTAAGATTACTGAATAGAACATTGTTTTTAGAAGTCCCGTCAATAATAAGGTTTCCAATATTTAGTGAAGCACCATTTGGTGTATTGCCTATTATGATGGCAGGGTCGCTTGTAATTTTGGACTGGTTAATATTGGGAAAATTAAAAGAGGTCGTATTGCTTCCGGTATAAGAAAGCTGAGTATCATTGCTCAAAGCAAGTTGTGCGGAGGCGTTACCTCCTGAAAACACAGGATTATTTACCCTTGTAATAATTCCGGTACTCTCTACCTGACTGGCATCTATATTGGTTGTAATTCTGGTAAACTGATGTTTTAAAACTACATCGAGAGTATTAGGAGTGTTTCCGGTTACTGTTTTCACTGTTTTAAAATACATCAGATCCTTATTGATATTGGATAGCATTGCAGTAGAGAAATCGTTTGGGTTGGTTACAGCCGGAGTATCGGCAGCATTGGTACTGTTTACAGAAAAGGCAACGAAAGTATAGGTCTTGCCGCCATCCAACAGAAAGCCATCTGTCTCATTCTGTTTATATACAAATTCTTTTTGATCTACAAGTTTATTATTACTGTCATATACCAATACTTTATATCTTATTCCGGATTTTAGCTCTGTAACTGCTGCCATGGGATTTAGAGCAGCTGTGCCAGAAATAGCTGCTTTAACCGGAACAAGGGTAGCGGTAATGGAATAATTATTATCATACGGAATTGTCTGCGTTTGTATTCCTGTAAAAACCAGATTATTCTTAACAGAAGCCAGCTTTTCAGATGTTTCAATGTCATCTTCACTACCTGAAAGATTCATTTTTACACTTACCTGCCTATTGTTAGTAGTGTTAGTGTCTAGTGTGTTATCGGTACTGCGGCATGCTGTGTTGGCAAGAAGTAGTATCAACCCCAGAAAGCTGGCTGTTTGCGTTTTAAATTTCATATCATTTATGTTTGTGCTTTTTTAATACAGGTTTACCAGTCTATGGTACGGTTATCATCGGTACCGTTTTGCCATTCTTCCTGCACTTTTCCGCCCGAATCAGGTGGAATAACTTTGGCAGAACCGGCGGCAATTCCGTTTTCCATTTCAATAAGGCTAAGGCTGAGGGTAGGAGGAACATAATTTTTCCTGCAATCTGTTTTATCAGATTCTTTTTCTTTCATCATTTGTACGTGTTTTTTAGTGTTTTTTTACTGAGTTATTTTCAGGATATTGTTTTCTAAATCCTAAAATAAATTTTGCAGTAAAGTTTTTTTTTGTGTTTTCAGATATCGTAAAAGTCAGTAAATCAGATGTGAGTATGCAAAAAAAAAGTATTCTACACAAGTACTACATCTTTATATTTTCTTTTATAGAAGCTGTTTTACCGGTGTCATCTGTCCGAAAGAAATATAAAAATATATTAAACAAATCATAGTGTAGTATGTATGTGGAAGTGTTGAAAATACCGATAATATAATACGAATGAATAATAAGATGATTAGTTGTAAGAAACGGCTTTTATGATAAAGAAAAAGAGTCTTGAAAAACAAGACTCTAATTTGAAAACTAATAGTAGTTATAGCATGTATAACTAACTCTGCATATGAAATTTTAATGCCAATCTGTAGGCTATTACTATGATTTATTGCATAAACTATTATAAATATTGATTTTCTCTATGATAAAGAAAACAGACTGATCGCTATAACTGGAATTTTAATATGGCAGATATTATTTAAAGGTCATATCTTTATTATATTAGTTTATATTTTTGTGTCGTGTCAACTGAACTTAGCAGAATACAAAAAACCATTGCCTATATCGAAGAAAACTTCGCCAGGGAGATTACTTCTGGAGAGATAGAAGATATTGCTTGTTATTCTTACCGGAATTTTCAACGGGTATTCATGAAGTTATTCGGAGAGACTCTTTCAGGATTTCAGAAGCGCCTTCGCCTGGAAAATGCCTATAAAAAACTTCTTTACACCACTGAAAAAATCTCGTCTATTGCTTTGGAGGTAGGCTATTATAATCTTCAGTCTTTTTCAAAAGCTTTCCATAAAGAGTATGGTATTTCTCCGGCTGAAGCACGAAAGAATAAGACTGAAATATTCAGTTCTTTTTTCGAAAAAGATGATCTGTCTCTTGATTATGAGATTGTCTATAAGAAAAGTATCGAAGTATTTGTTAAAGGAATAAAGTCCCGAAATTACAATACAGAAGAAATTAATATACTGTGGGAAGAGATTGAAAAAGAAACGGATTTTGAATCAGCTTATGGTATAGTAACAGATCAGCCCCTTATAACCAGTGAAGAATACTGCCGTTATGATGCAGCTATAGAAGAACAGCCTCAGGCGGAAGGATACCAAAAGAAAACAATTTTCGGAAGAAAGTATGTGCGATTCGCCCATAAAGGAAATTTTGACAATTTGTTGGATGCTTATGGTATGTTTTACCGTTTTTGGCTCGCAGATCATCCCTTTCCATTAGATAATTCTCCTGTAATTGAAGAATATCTGCTTTCTGAATCCGGAGAGTATACAACTTATATTTATTTTCCTTTACATATATAAAATAGCCATTTCTTTTGCTTCTATAGTATAATCCGGCTGAAAATATGCAGATTGTCTTTTTAGGACAACATTTATCGGTTGTGAAGATCTAATTTTGCATCAGGAAACACAAGATTATCCAAATGAGAAAATTATTGACAATATTCGTTTTTTTAAGCTTTCAGTTCTGTATGACACAAACTTATCACTTCCCGGAAGAATCTGCACCGCATGAAGGAACATGGCTGCAGTGGCCTCATCATCATCAACACGGTATAACCTACCGAAACCGGGTCGAAAAAACCTGGATAGATATGACAAAAGCATTGCAGGTAAATGAAAAAGTACATATTATAGCTTATGACGAATCGGAAAAAGAGCGTATCATAGGAGTGTTACAGAAAGCAGGCGTAAGTCTGAAGAATGTCGATTTCAAAATCTATCCTACAGATGATGTATGGGTACGGGACAATGGTCCGCTATTCGTAAAGGATAAAAATAATAATATTCTGATAGAAGATTGGGGATTCAACGGCTGGGGGGAGAAGTTTGATTTTGAAAGCTGCGATGCTGTTCCTTCTCAAATTGGAAGAGACCTGGGAATAAAAGTAATTAACCTGAATGATGAAATGGTGAATGAAGGCGGTTCTGTTGAAACTGATGGGAAAGGTGTTCTTATGGCCTGCAAAAGTTCGGTAATCAGTCAGAAAAAAGGATCGATAAGAAATAAAGATATTACCCAGCAGGAAGCCGAAGATTATTTTAAGAAGTATTATGGTGTTTCTAAAGTGATATGGCTTGAGGGGGTAACAGGCTTGGATATTACCGATATGCATATAGATGGATTTATGAAATTCATCAATTCCTCAACAATGCTTACAATGGAAAAGGATGATCTTTTGGATATGGGATTATCTGAAAAGGATATAAATACACTTTATGCTGCCAGCAATACAAAAGGGGAGCAGTACAAAAAAGTTTATGTGCCTGCTACCAAAAATAATGTAAAAACAGCATATGGGAAACAACTGGATTATAAAGGATCATATGTCAATTATTATGTTGCTAATGGTGTTGTACTGGTTCCCAATTACGGAGACGTTAATGATGAGGTGGCCAATAAAATTATTCAGAAACAGTATCCGGATCGTAAAGTTATCGGGATAGATGTAAGAAACTTATATGAAAATGGCGGTATGGTACATTGTGTAACTCAGCAACAGCCTGCAGGGAATACTGTAAAACAAAAAGCAAAAGCAGCAACGACTAAAAATACAGATGAAGAGTATGAAGATGAAGAATGATGTAAAATGCGACGTTAGAAATCAGAAGTACAAAGTTAGAATTCGGATATTAAGAGAATAAGCTATTTGTTTGTTTTGGCGGATGTCTTTTTGATGATAAGATAATATAGTTTTTCTAATATTATGGCTAATACTACTGCGAATAAAAAATTAAAAAACAGATACCAGGGATAGAAATTCTCAGATTCCTGCATAGTTTTAGTAATCAGGCTGAACCCAACAGATTTTTCATAAAAACTAAATGGAAAACCTATTGTATCGTCCCCGTCATATGCCATCCCATTGTGGTAGGAGAGTGCATTACAGATTACAAATACAATTAGAATTAAAATACACCTTAGCAGAAATATTTTTAGTTTCATTGGAGTATTAATAATAATTATAGTTTTTTCATCAGGTATTTCGGAGACTCTTCATACCCCTGTCTGTAGTAAAACAGGTGGGCTTTCTCTCTTCTTGTATGACAATGAACTTCTATACGGTCACAGTTTCTTTCTTTCGCGATTTTGGTACAGTATTCTTCAAGGATTTTTCCGGCGCCCAGGCTCCTGTAATTTTCGTCTACGGCAAAATAACTTATTCTGGCAAAATCTCCTTCCAGTGCAATTTGCGGAATAATATGAACGGAGATAAAACCAAATACATGTTCATTTTCATTCTCAATAACGACCAGATATTCATTTGGATTTTCCAGAAGTGTTCTGATTTTCTCTTTTATAAACCGTTCTGTGTCAGGATAACCTAACTGACTTAGCAAATCTGATATAACACCATGATCGCTCTCTTTTATAGTTCTGATCTTCATTTTAATACTTTATTTCTTTCTAAAAATAAAACGGAACATTTTCTCTATTCCAATGGCTAATCCGATAGCGAATAGAAAATCGAAAACCATATACCAAGGATATAAGTTATCTGCTTTAGCAGCCATATCTACAGGGTCGGGATTATTACGATAAAAGCTAAGAGGGAAACCCATCGTTTCGAAACCATCCTTTGGCATATCATTACGATAGGAGAGTGTAGTACCTGTAACAAATATAAGTATAGAGATAATGCTTCTCAGCAAAAAATTTTTTAACCCCATTTTGTAGTTTTTGTTTTATATAAGGATACTATAATTTAATCATCTTCTATTTTAGAATCGATAAATTCATATGTAGTATCTAATTTCCCCAAAAGTTCTATAGATTTAAATTTTACATCCCCGTTTGGTAATACTGAATAACTATATACATCTGTTACATTATCTGTTTTGTGTAATTCATAATACTTTCCATTACTAGTCCACCAGTTTCCATTTTCTGTAGTTTGTTGGACATTACCGTTTTGATCGATAGCGACAAATAGAAGTATACTTTTTCCTTTGTCCAGTCGGCAAGAAACCCAATATTTTGAAATACCATCAACTTGTTGATTGCTTTCGGAACCTTTATAGCAACCCATTACTTTAAGATCATATTCTTTTTCCTGTGCAAAAGCTAAAGAACTTATGCATAAGAGAGAAAAAATAAAAATTTGTTTCATCATTGTATCATATCTATTGTTTCAGTTTTGCCAAATTAAGAAAAATAAGAATACAAATTTCATTGCATGTTAGTTGTAGGCAATCGTTCCAGATGTAAATAATAATTTAAATTCTTCATATTATAATTTTTTTTCAAATATTTAGTGTTGTGTTTTTATGATGTAAATGAGTTTTATTGATTGTTATATAGTATGTAAAATATCTGTTTTAATCTATTTATTGTAATAAAATATTTATTTTATTATGTTAAATTGAAATATGATTATTATTTGTATATTAGCAGAACACAACCAAATTACAATAATGATTATGAAAAAAGCAATTAAATCACGATTGTTGGAATTCTTTCCAACAGCACAGTTGCAGGTTCCCTGTATTGACAATAAAATTTCTCTATCACTTTTACTTAATAACTAGTATGGCACCGGTAATTCGGAGGCCACTGTAATCTGTTTTTAGTACACCAGATATTCTGCTAATATTTAGCTGAACATAATAGTCAATTTTATTCGGGAGGTGTTTTTATTTTCAGTTTAAACTCCGACTATATTGATTGGTTATGTAATAATATCCTTGTATACAAAACATTTACAGAAAATACCCGGCTTTCAGAATGTCTGCATCATTATTACTGAGTAGTATTTTGTATTCGCTCCGATAGCCCGGGTATTTACAACAACTTTTAAAAAACTAAATAACACTAAACACTAAATTTTTTATTATGACACGTAAACTATTAATCTTATCAGGCTGCCTGGTTCTGGCTCTCAATTCTTGTAAGTCGGATATGGAAACTACTCCCGCAAGTCCGGTTGATCATACAACAACCCAGCTGAACGGAACAACCATTCATAAATTGCTAATTAATGGAGCTTACACTTATGTAAATGAAGTTAATGGTGAGTACTTTTACGCTGATGATATTACAATCACTGCAGAGCAGTTTAACCAGTTGAAGAGAATGGCCAATCCGGATATATCTACAGTTGAGCGTAGTACAATTGTAAGTTCTTTTATTAAAACCTGGCCAAATGCAACAGTTTACTATACTTTACCCAGTCAGGGAAGCTTAAGTACTCAGGCCTATAATACATTCCTTACGAATATTAACAAAGCGTTTGATATGATCTCTTCAAAAACCAGTGTTAAGTTCATTCAACGTACCAATCAAACTGAATACATTACATTTACTTATTCCACAGGAAACAGTTCCCCACTGGGTTGGGTAAAAAACAGAGTAAATGGTATTAAAATATACAATACAACTTATCCGGCAATTATTGCACACGAGATTATGCACTCGATGGGGATTATGCATGAACAGTGCCGTCCGGACAGGGATCAGTATATTATAGTAGATACCAATAGAGCACAGGACGGTACCCGTCACAATTTCAATCTTTATAACGATTATGCAGGACACGGAGAATTCGACTTTGGTTCGGTGATGATGTATAAATCTACAGATTTTGCTATAGATCCTAATCTGCCTGTAATGACAAAACTGGATGGTTCTACATTCGGCAAGCAAAGAGATGGCCTGTCTGCAGGTGATTATGCAGGTATCAATCATTTGTATGGACCAGTAAACTCCACATCTGCTACTAACGGTACGTATACACTTACAACTTCTTTAGCAGGTGATAAAAATGTTGATATTACCGGAAGTTCAACAGCTGATGGCACCAATGTAATTTTATATTCGGCTTCTACAGGAAATAATCAGAAATTTATCTTCCGCAAATCAGAGCATGGTTATTTTACCATTAAGTCGATACTGGATTCTACAAAAGTATTAACGGTAAGAAATAATGGAACAGCAAACGGAACGGCTGTAGAGCTAAGAACCAATGCGGATATGGATAGTCAGAAATGGTTGTTATTTAATTTAGGAAATGAAGGTTTTGGTTTTGCTCCTAAAAATGCTCCATCTTTAAGACTAGAGGTAAAAGACGGTCTGACAACTAATCTTACTCCGATAGTTATTGGCAGTACAGATCAGACACTACAGCCTTACACGAAACAGCGCTTTACGCTTACAAAAGTAAACTAACTTAAACATTCTTCATATCAAACAGAAAGGCCGGGAATTTATTTCCCGGCCTTTTGTTATTATCTGATACAAGATTAATGGAACACTCTTTTATTTGCGTGCTTTCTTTGTTGTTTTTTTACTCTTAGGCTTATTGGATTCTTTAGCTGCAGCTTCTGCTGCTGCAACCGCCGTTTCCGATGCCGCATCTATCGCTTCTCCGGGACCTGCTATTTCAGCTCCTTCAGCAGCCTGAGCATCTTCATTGTTCATGTTTTCCGACTGTATACGCTCTAAATCCATACGATCACCAGTTATCTTGTAAACATATGTACCTTCAATATTTTTTGGCTCTTTACAATCAGATGAAGAACCCGAAATACCCGAGTAAAGTTCAACTTTATTACTTTCTTCGTACAAATTATAGCTTGCATCCGTTTGGAAACACGAATTGCCGGTTTTATATTTTTTGCTATCTGTAAACTGCAAGTAATTAAATTTTGGCTCCTCCGCAAGGAGATTGATATGCTTTGTTTTTTTCAGCACGATGTTGCCATTAGCAGCAATGTTTTCTATTTTCCAGGTTGTTTTGGCTAATAGTTTCGACTGAGCCATAAGCATAGTAGTAAAAGCTGAGGTTAGCAGGGCTGTACCAAGAATAAATTTTTTCATATAAGGTTTATTAATTAGAATATGAGCGCAAAAGTACAATAAATCACTATAGAGTGAACGTAGAATTTACTTATTTATTATAAAATTCTTTTCTGTATACAGAAGGAGTATATTGCGAGTATCTGTGAAAGGTGTAAGTAAATCTGGATGGGGTTTCATAACCCAGAACATAAGCTATTTCAGAAACCGACCAATTGGTCACTTTTAGCAAGATCATAGCCTCCTGCATAATTCTTTCTGTTATAACTTCTGTTGTTGTTTTTTTATATATGCTTTTCACAGCCTTATTCAGGTGATTTATAGATATTGCCAGCTTATCAGCAAAATCCACAGGTTTTTTTAATCGTATAAGATCTGCCGAAGAATGTAATGGAAACTGCTGAGACAATAATTCTTCAAATAATACAGCAATTCTGTGATCTGCTGTATTAACAATACTTTTTAATATTTGAAAATCATTTTGCTTCAGGACTTTATGTATTAACTGATACACCATGTTTCGTATAAGATCTGTACGGTACTCATATTCGGATAAAGATTCCTTTTGTATATTATCTAATAAAAGCTGAAATTCAGAATATCCATTTTCGGATAAACTAAAAATACTGTTCTCCGGGTTCTGAAAAACCGGATAAGAAGTTATGGAGCCGAAGTTATTGAAGAAATCGCTGTTAAAGACAATGAAATATTCTTCAATAGAACCATTCTTTTCTTCCAGTATAAATGGATTATTGGGGGCAACGAATA
The DNA here is from genome assembly GCF_001675285.1 of Elizabethkingia miricola. Lineage (GTDB taxonomy): Bacteria > Bacteroidota > Bacteroidia > Flavobacteriales > Weeksellaceae > Elizabethkingia > Elizabethkingia miricola. The sequence goes on along the minus strand of NZ_LSGQ01000004.1, from coordinate 195,099 downwards.
TTAAAGCAAATCCTTTAATATCGACAGTTCTGCTTGCATAATGACATTTGCATTCCCCTTTTATCAGTTTTATTTTATACAGATTTTTTCTATAGAAACTAAATTGTGAGATCAAAGTTTCCCTTTGCAAAGAAGAAGTTACTTTTATAACATCAAAATAGCCAGACTGCCATTTTATATCTGACGGAATGTCAAGATTCTTTTCTTTGTAAAAATCTTCTATGCTGTCTGGTAGTTTCATTAAGGAAATTTACAACATCTGTTTTAGAAAGATCACTATTTGATTGATTTTCGATATTCTTTAAGTGATTTTATATATCCTGAGGAGCCTTGCTTCAGTAGTTTTGACTCACAAAATATATAAATGAAAAGATTTAAAAATAAGAGAATACTGATTACAGGCGGAAGCAGTGGTATTGGTTTAGCGGGCGCAAAAAGATTGACAGAAGAAGGAGCGGATGTTATTATCACAGGGAAAACTGAAAGTCATTTAAAAAACGCAGCCAGAATACTTGGAGAGAAAGCAACTGTTTTTTACAACAATGCTGAAGATGAAAAATCATCTGAAAAACTAGCAGAATTGATAAAAGAGACAGGGGATATAGATGGTTTATGGCTTAATTCGGCTATCGCTTTAGGGGGAGAATTGACAGAGGTGAGTACAGAAACTATGAAAGAAATTTTTCAGATCAATGTTTTTACACCCATATTACAAATGGCTTTGCTGGCACCATACATAAGAGATGGAGGATCCGTTTTGGTAACTTCTTCAAGCTCGGTTTATGAAGGGCAGCCGGGGGTATCATTATATTCTGCCAGCAAGGCGGCAATGCTTTCTGCTGCCCGCTGTTGGGCTAGTGAATTGGCTCCCCGGAATATAAGAGTAAATACATTGGTACCAGGACCTTTTGAAACAAATCTCAGAGCTAAACTTCCTGCTGATCTTCGTAAACAATTTGAAGAAGAGCTCGCAAAAACAGTTTTACTCAGGCGTATTGGACGCCCGGATGAGGCGGCCTCCGTCGCCGCTTTCTTACTATCGGATGATGCAGGTTATATAACCGGAAGCTCTTATTCTGTGGACGGAGGCCTGTTATTGATGTGAAAAACTAAGAGCCTGTTTAAATTTCAATTAAAAAAAATATTAGACTTCGACAGGCTCAGTCTGACAATCCTAAAAGTAAGATATCTTGGACGAACAATGTCACTCTGAGCCTGTCGAAGAGTATGAGCAATAAAATTTAAACAGGCTCTAAATATTTCTTGGAAATGGATCTGCAAATCTGCCATGATCATAAAATTCGATTTCATTATCCTGCAGAAGACAAGCATTAAGCTCTGCCGTTATTTTTTCTGTATCAATGTCCTGGCCGATAAAGACGAGTTCATTCTGTCGGTCACCCCATTGTTTGCTCCAGCGGGCTTCAATGATATCTTTGCTATGTACAAAAGAAGCATAACGTATTCTGTCTGCATAAGGCATACTGCACCACCATACACCTGCTTTTTCCAGACGGGAAGAGCCGCCAGCCTGAGAGAAATTCAGAGCATCATTCCTGCGAGAGGCCAGCCAGAATAGCCCTTTGGCTCTGATTATATTCTGAGGGTAATCCGTGTTCAGGTAATTCCAGAAACGTTCTGGGTGGAATGGTTTCTGGTTACGGAAAACAAAAGATCCGATGCCATATTCTTCTGTTTCCGGAGTATGGCCGTCTGATTCCAGTTCTTTTTGCCAGCCTGCAGAGTTTTGTGCCTCTTCAAAGTCAAATAGTCCTGTATTCAGAATCTCATCTGATTTTACACGCCCAAATTCTGAAGTAATAATTCTGGCATCAGGATTCAGTTTATGAATCGTAGCTTTTAACAGACCAACCGTGTCTGCGTCTACCATATCGGTTTTATTCAGAATAATAACATTGGCAAATTCTATCTGATCCGTTAAAAGGTTGACAATGGTTCGGTAGTCACCTTCCATATCAGTTAGCTCTCTGTCAGCTAGCAATTCATGGGTACCAAAATCTCTGAAAAAATTAAAACAATCTACTACCGTAACCATAGTGTCGATATAACTAAAGCGTGAAAGATCGGTTCCGGTTTCTTCATCAGTAAAAGAGAATGTCTGAGCTACAGGAACTGGCTCACTGATACCGGTACTTTCTATAATTAGATAATCGAAACGTTTTTCCTTTGCCAGTTTTTCTACTTCAATCATCAGATCTTCCCGAAGGGTACAGCAAATACAGCCATTGCTCATCTCTACAAGCTTTTCCTCGGTACGGGAAAGCGTGTTTTCATTTTCTACCAAACGGGCATCTACATTGATCTCGCTCATGTCATTTACGATAACAGCTACTTTCAATCCCTCTTTGTTGTGGAGGATATGGTTGAGTAATGTCGTTTTTCCGGCTCCAAGAAAGCCGCTAAGAACTGTAACCGGTAATTTGTTCACTAATGTCTGCATAAGATTTTGCTATAAAGATTGATGCTGATTATTAAATTGACTATTGCAATTAAGTCGCAAATATAGCATATTTTATTTTAATGCAACTAAGTTGCAATTAAAATATTTATAAAATAAAACAGCTCAAAAGATGTCATGTTGAGCTTGGTCGAAACATTTCATTCACAAAATACTAATAGTCAAAGATCCTTCGACAGGCTCAGGACGACAAAAAATAGTACTTTTGGTTTTTGAGACAGTCTCTATTACAAATTTGGGTTTGGGATTATAAGTATTATTGAGAAATTACAGTATGTACAGCTGTGATTTTTAAATTACCATATTTGGAGGCTGTTTCTTTCATATTCAAATCTTCACTTCCTTTATCATCAGATATCTCAACTGGTTTATTGGGGTTCTGCTCTGTGTAAACAACAATATGGGAAGGGTTTTTGTTAAGATTAGCCTCCTGATTAAAGTCTTTATCTTTTAAAAAAGCAATTCTGAGACTTGTTATTCCTTTTTGCGGAAAGTCTTTGAAGATACTTACAGACATCATATCGGGAACTTGTTTCAAGAGTTCAGATAGGTCTTTGCCTTTATAATATTGCTCATTACCCTTTATACTTGTCAGAGTTTCCTGTTGTGTCTGCTTTGAACGGATGCAGGCCATGACAGAGGTCATAACTAATAATGATAAAGCAATCTTAGATAATAATTTCATACCAATATTTTAAATGATGTATAGTGTCCTCTGCAATTTTGCTGCCAGTTGGGTATATTATGATCATTCAAATATAATTCTAAAACTATTTTCTACAGATACTAAATTTCCGTTATAATTTCCTGGATGCCAATTGTTGTAATTTTTTAACATGGTTTCTTTAGCAATTTTTTCAAGCTGTTTCCTATATTTTTCATTTTCAGGATATTCATTCACCCAATTCGTAACTTCTAAATCATGAATTTTTCCCTTCTTATTTATAATGAATTGCAGATCTAAAAAGAGATAATTTCCTATATTCTGCTTTAGTTTTAATCCTGTTTTTATTTCTGGAATATATTCTTCTCTTATTACTTCATCTTTTTTTATAAGATATGGTTTTTGATTATCTTCTAGTTTGTAGATGCTTACAATTCTGTCTTTGTTTTTAATGTTTTCAATTAATAACGAATCTGCTTCAGATTCTAGTTTCTTTAAATAATTTTCTCCTAACCGTTGTTGCATTATACTCTTTACATATGCACTATAGCAGCCTTGTCTTTGTTTGGGGTGTAAAACATCGCTAATTTCTTCATGTATTAAGGTATAGCCTTTCTTTATTGCAAGCTTTTCTAATTCTTCATTATATATTTTACAACAAGATATTTCACCAAAAATTTGCACATATATTTTAGGATACTTATTCAAATCTCTTTTTGCTCTTGCAATATCTCTATTACATAAACTGTCCTCTTTATTAGGATGTTTAATGTATGTACTTATACTTTCAGCAGGAGTAAATGTAATTACTTCATTGATTTTTTTAACATCTTGGATAGTATCTTTTTTTGAGCAATTATAAAGAAGACTTAAGATTAATGTAAGTGTAATTCTATTGACCAGTTTCATCAGAATTTAAATAATAATTTAACTTATATTATATATTTATAATTTAAACCCTTTTGGTAATGAAGATATATCCAAGTCTTCGGGGTTTGCCCCTTCTAATAAAGCCGTAATAATTTCATCTTTTTTTAAAGTTTCAAATTCATCATAACTTAAATCAAAAAGTCCCTGTAATTGTACACTTTGTATAGCTTCATCATGACTAATATAATTATCAGAATAAAGTCTTAAGAACTGCTGCTGTAGGATTTCCCGTATTGCGAAATTTTTATGTTGCATAAATTCCCCCTCATGGATTCTAAAAATCTTTTTTAAAAAACTAAAATCATAATATTCACTATCTGTAATGATATTGTCATCAAGAATATTATTGGCATAAGATAGCAAATAGTCCATTGCATAAAGCTTTAGCTGTTCAATACTTTTAATATTGTAAAAAGCGAGTATTTTATCTATTTGTACACCATCATAGTTGTTATTTAGACAACTTTCTATAATATCCTTTATACATTTCTGGTTGGTACTTTCAAAAGATTGCTCTTTATTGAAGTCACTTAGATTTGATGATAATTTATACATAATTTGATGAATATACTGTTTAGATAATTTATTTTACTATTATATCTTTAGTGTATGTGCAATATACTCCAAATTTCCTTTTACAGATTGATGTTTTCCATAATTATGCATTATTAAAATAAATCATAACTTTATTGTTTATAGTTTTTAACGATTGATAATTTTATTGTCAATAGTTTTATTCTATTAAAACTATAAAAATTGATTATTCGTTTTTATGCTCTTGGTGCAAATGATCTGATTAGATTTGTAACAAGAATTCTCGCTCTTGTGTATTCAGGAGTTCAAAATATTTTGGTAACTTTATAGAAATCAGTAACGAATAACTTAAAGAATTATGGAAAACCAATCCAACGACATCAGCAAATGCCCTTTTCACAATGGGACACTAGAGAAACAAAATGTAAGCAGCAATGGTACCCAGAACAAAGACTGGTGGCCTAAGCAATTAACACTGGACATCCTGCGTCAGCATTCTTCATTGACAGATCCGATGGATGAGGGATTCAATTATGCAGAAGAATTTAAAAAACTGGATCTGGCTGCAGTAAAAAAAGATCTTACTGATCTGATGACTGATTCACAGGATTGGTGGCCAGCAGACTTTGGTCATTACGGACCTTTATTTATCCGTATGGCGTGGCATAGTGCCGGAACTTACAGAGTTCAGGATGGCCGTGGCGGCGGTGGTAGAGGACAACAACGTTTTGCTCCGCTTAACAGCTGGCCGGACAATGTAAGTTTAGATAAAGCGCGCCGTTTACTATGGCCTATTAAACAGAAATATGGAAAGAAAATCTCATGGGCGGATTTACTGATCCTTACCGGTAACGTTGCTTTGGAATCTATGGGATTACAAACCAAAGGATTTGGCGGTGGCCGTACAGATGTATGGGAAGCCGATAAAGATGTATACTGGGGAGATGAGAAAACCTGGCTGGGAACAGATAAAAGATATACAGGGGATCGTGATCTGGAAGATCCGCTGGCAGCAACAACAATGGGGCTTATCTATGTAAATCCTGAAGGACCGGAAGGAAAACCGGATCCGCTGGCAGCTGCTAAAGATATCCGTGATACATTTGGCCGTATGGGAATGAATGATGAAGAAACTGTAGCGCTAATTGCTGGTGGACATACATTTGGTAAAACTCATGGTGCCGGAGATGCAGCGCTAGTAGGAGCTGAGCCTGAAGGATCCGGAATTGAAGCTCAGGGATTAGGTTGGGCAAGTAAATTTGGAACAGGCTCCGGAGCAGATGCTATTACCAGTGGTCTGGAAGTTACCTGGACCAAAACACCAACGAAATGGAGCAACGACTTCTTCGAGCACTTATTCAGCTATGAATGGGAGCTAACGAAAAGCCCTGCAGGTGCTCATCAGTGGATTGCAAAAGATGCCGGAGATATTATTCCGAACGCTTTTGATGTAGAGAAAAAAGGTCCGGCTTATATGCTTACAACTGACCTTTCGTTAAGATTTGATCCTATTTATGAGAAAATATCCAGACGTTTCTATGAAAATCCGGAAGAACTGGCAGAAGCTTTTGCTAAAGCATGGTTCAAACTGGTTCACCGTGATATGGGGCCAAAATCAAGATACCTTGGACCAGAAGTTCCGGCAGAAGACCTTATCTGGCAGGATCCTATTCCGGCAGTAGATCATCAGCTGATCGATGCTCAGGATGAGGCACAGCTAAAAAATAAAGTATTGGAATCGGGATTATCAGTTTCTGAACTGGTATCTACAGCATGGGCTTCTGCTTCTACATTCCGAGGATCGGATAAAAGAGGAGGTGCAAATGGTGCACGTATTCGTTTGGAGCCACAAAGAAGCTGGGCGGTAAACAATCCGGAACAGTTGTCCAAAGTATTGAATGTATTGGAAGGTATTCAGAAAGAGTTCAATGCAGCACAAACTGGAGGCAAAAAAGTTTCATTAGCAGACCTTATTGTTCTGGCAGGAAATGCAGGTGTAGAAAGAGCAGCACAAAATGCAGGTGTGACGGTAAATGTTCCGTTTACTGCAGGACGTATGGATGCATCACAAGAGCAGACTGATGTAGAATCTTTCTCCTATTTAGAGCCTTATGCAGATGGTTTCCGTAACTACAGAAGAGGGAAGTCCACGACTTCAACAGAAGAGTTTCTGGTAGACAGAGCACAGCTGCTTACACTTACAGCGCCAGAACTTACAGTGCTTGTCGGAGGATTGCGCGTCCTAAATACCAACTATAATGGTTCGAATTATGGAGTATTTACAGATAAAGAAGGTGCATTAACCAATGATTTCTTTATCAACCTTTTGGATATGGATACCGTATGGAATGCAACAGGCGATGCTCAGGAAGTATATGAGGGCAGAGACCGCAAGACCGGCAATGCAAAATGGAGTGCTACACGTGCCGATCTTGTTTTTGGATCTCATTCAGAACTAAGAGCTATTGCTGAAGTTTATGCCAGCCAGGATGCTCATGAGAAATTCCTGAAAGATTTTGTCTCTGCTTGGAGTAAAGTAATGAATCTTGACCGTTTCGACTTGAAGTAATATTTCAATAAAACACTACTTCGGATTAAATCTGAATTAGGTATTTATATAAACCCCACAGGCTTTTAAAACCTTTGGGGTTTTATTATATCATTGGAATTATCTGGAATGAAATGAAGATAACTCCGTATTGGGAATCCAACTTAAATCTCTTAATTCCTAAATGGTAAAATGATTTTCTTCTTTAACTTTTTGGCATTTAATATTTTATTACGTAAACCTCATAGGTTTCGAAAACCTATGAGGTTTATTTTCCTAACAGAATAGTTAAATTAGGCAGTTTTTTTCTTTTTCTTGAACCACCAGACCAGAAACCCTGTAATAGGAAGTGATGCTCCGATAATGGTAATGAAAAAATACAATATCCGACCCCATATTCCGCCCAATGCGGATCCTACATGCAGATCATAGTTAAGCTTTCTTACCTTGGTTGCAAAGTCAGCCTTTTCAAATGACTGTGCATGAGTTGAACTTCCCGACAATGCAGTTCCTGAATTTCGATCATAACTGAAATTCTGAAGATTGTAAAACTGCCGGTGAGAAGGATACAAAAACAAACTTATAGTTTCAGTAGAGTCCTGTGGTATCGAAAGGTAATAGCCTTTAGCTTTAGTTTTCTTAGCTGCATCTTCCCAGGCTGTATGTACAGATTCAGATAATTTCTCAGGTTGATAGGGAGCTGTATTTTTTAGTTCTCTTATCTCTTTTTTCTGTGTTTTCCCCAGTGAAGTTGTAAAATACAGGAATTTGTTGAACCATGGAAGTCCATAATACATTCCCGTCATCGCAACAACCAGTAAAATAACCATAGCATAAAACCCAAATACATTATGCAGATCGTAATTCAGTCGCTTGGTTTTGGCATCCCATTTTACCAGAAAACTTTGCTTGCGCATAGCCTTTGTCCATTTTCTTGGCCACCAGAGTACCAATCCGGTAAACAGTGTAATGAAAAATATAAAAGTAGAGTAGTTGATAATCGGCCGGCCGATCTCCGATGGTAACCATAAATAGCGATGCCCATTTAAAGTCCATTCAAAAAAATCGAACTCCTCTTTAAAACTGGGTTTCTGAAGCATGGCTCCCGTATAAGGATCCAGATAAAGTACATAGCCCGGATTTCTTTTCCCGTAACCTATCATCACAGCTTTTCCTGTTGGACGCCAGATGTAGGATGGTTCCTGATCCGGATAGAGGTTTTTTGCTTTTTGGTATAATGCCGAAGGATTAAGCATAGGTTTATCCGGAATATAATCCGACTGCAATTCGGGATGCAACCAGTCTGTTATTTCATCCTTGAAAGACCAGGTAATTCCGGTCAGACAGATAATGACAATAACAATTCCAGAAGCCAGGCCCAGCCACAAATGTAGCCAGGCCGAAATTCTGTAGAATAAGCTTCTGTTATGTTTCTTTTTAGGCTTAGCCTTTCCTGTATTCATTCAGATTAGAAATTATAAGAAAGATTCAGTCTGAAATTTATAGGATTAGTTGCTCTCCATCCGTAATGGGTGTAACCCCATGCGCCAGGAAAGAAGCCAACGTAATTATAACGGTCCGTAAGATTATTTATAAGGAAAGAAAGCTGGTAGTTATCTCTTTTATATGATACTCCCAGATCCAGTGTAAAATAATCATCCGGAAGGTAAGGTTTGCCTAATACAACCGGCCATGCAGCTCTTTTAGCCTGATATTCATATCCAAATGAGAAACCTAATCCCTGCAAGTCGCCTTCAGCAATAGTATATTTTATCCATGCATTGGTAATATGTTTTGCTGTTCCGTATAACATGCTGCCAATTTTTTTGGCATCATTATCTTCTGTTATCTTAGCGTCTGTATAAGCATAGTTGAATAAGATACTCCAGTTTTTTCCAATATTTCCGTTTAAATCAAACTCAATACCTTTCGATGTGGCTTTTCCGGTTTGTTCGGAAAGTCCCGGGAACTGTATACCTGCAGCAGTTAATATATTGGTTTTTGTCAGATGATAGAAGGTAAGGTTGGTCATCAGTTGTCCGCCAAACCATGTTTTTTTAAACCCGATTTCTTTGTTTTTTCCATAAGAAGGATCTGCAGAACCTCCGTTTACAAGTTTTCCGGTTTGTTCCTGGAAATTCTCATCATACAAAGCATATACAGTGAAAGTAGGGGATAAGAGGCCTGTTACACTAAAACGAGGTGTTACTGCTGAATTCTTTACCTCAGCACCTTTTTCAGCGGCACTAGTTTTTACAGTAGAAGTGTAGCGGAAACCTGCAGCTACCCGGAGTTTGTTTTCTAAAAAGCGGGCTTCGTCCTGAAGGTGGAATGATGTGTAAGAGTAATCGTTCAGGTAATTGGCACCACGTTCACGAAGTGATTTGGAGCGGTCGTAAACCGGAAGATCAGATTTCTTCAGATTTCCGTATACCGGATTGTATATGTTGAAAACAGGACCCACGTTTTGCGGTAGTACAGACCAATCGGCTACATAGAACTTTTTACCCATATCAATTCCTGCCAGTATGTTGTGATTGATATTTCCTGTATCAAATTTCCCTCTTGTAAATACCTGGCCTATAGTAGAAGTATTCAGTGCATCATTGATACTGATACCACGGTTGGTGTCACCTTTTTTTCTTCCGGTTTTAGGATCATCTGCCAGCGTGATGTCATTGTAATTAGCGTATAAAGACTCACCCTGCATCTGAGAACGGATATAACCAAACTGACCGGTAATTAACCAGTTGTCATTAAAGTTGTGATTAATGGTTCCGTAAATATTATGTTCCCATGAGCGGGTAGGGTCAATAATCGGATCCGAGAAAGTGAAAGACCTCTTCACATCTTTGAAGCCATCTATGCCGTATGCATATTTTGCAAAACCACCCTGGAAGTTATTCTGGGAAAGAATATATTCAAATGTGACGTTGGTGTTGTCCGAAATAAGATACTTAAAGGACGGATTGATTACATATTGTTCGTGTTCCACATATTGCTGGAACGATCCGTTCTTAGATCCCATCAGGTTTAGTCTTCCCCAGAATCTTCCATCTTTGCTTAGTTTTTTCTCTATATCTGCTGCTGCTCTGTAAAGGTTAAAGCTTCCCAGGGTCAGCTGGACATTTCCTTTTTCCCGGCCAACAGGTTTTTTGGTTACAATATTGTAAAAGCCGCCAGGCTGTGTATTACCCATCATAAATCCGGCAGGACCCTTTACAAATTCTACTTGGTCTACAAAAGACATATCTTCCCGCAGTGGCCCAAAGCTTCCGCTTACATCCATCCCGTTTCGCAGGTTAGAGGCGGAAAATCCCCGAACAGCAATACCTACACTGCCTTCTTCCTGGTGGGTGATGGTACGTACACCACTTACATTCCGGCTTAGTCCTTCGGCGGTAGTTAGTATTTGCTGATCATTTAATAAACGCTGATCGATAACCTGTATATTTTGTGGTGTTACCAAAAGGTTTTCTCCCAGTCTTAATGTAGATGAAGGCATTGTTTTGCGGTTGGCTACAACGTTTACGGTTTGAATTTGATATGCACTGCTGGTTTGTACAAAGTTATAAGTTAACTGATCGTTTTCTTTTAATATAAATGAATACGTTTTTGTTACTTCCGGATCATCTACTTTTAGTATATAATGACCAGCAGGGATATTATTGAAGTGGTATACACCATTTTCATCAGTTATGGCTTCTGCAGCTCCATCATTCAATGTTACTTTTAATGCAGGAACAGGTTTTTTATCGGAGTTGACAACTTTTCCTGTTATCTGTGCAGTGCTTTGCGCCCATATAACGGCCGGGAAAAACAATGCGGAAAAAAGGATCTTCTTCTTATGCATAAGTTGTTATTTAGAATTAGTTTAATTAAATTTACAGCGGCAAAATTAGTTGTTGATACTCTGAAAAACTTTTGAGTATAGGATAAATACTTTTCATTTTGGGAGAAACAGAGCAAGAAGATATAATAGCAAGGCAGATTTTGGATTTCTTCGCAGAAGATAATGCAGACCACAGACATGAAGTTTTTACAAATGATATCGGACATTTTGAATCACTTACCCTATACAATGAAGAAGAATTCCTGGTAAAAGAGTATGTTTCTTCCTACAGTAATGATTATACAATGAAGTTCCGTATAGAAAAAGCGAAGTACATAGAACTGGCTTTTTTCTTAGAGGGTGCAGAGATGATAAAAGATAAAGTAAACGGAAATCCCGGAACTTATAAATTATTGCATCATTACATTTACTTTACACCAGGATATGCCGATATCGAGATTTATTTTAAAAAAGATATCTGTTACAAACATCTGGACATCTATGTATCACGGGACTATTTTCATAAACTGGCAGAGAATAACATTGCTCTCCAAAAGTTCATAGATAAAGTAGATATGGAAGTATCTGCAAGTCTTTTTCCAAACGGACTTCCAATTACACCACAGATGATGAGTATTTTATTAGAAATAAAAAAATGCGATTTGGAGGGCTTTTACAGAGATTATTATATAAAAAGCAGAATACTCAGTCTGCTGCTGCTGATTTTTGAGTTTGCTAAAAATCAGACAGAAGAAGATATCGTAAATAATAAACATTACATTAACCAAAGTGAAACTCAGAAGCTGCTGGAAATAAAAGAGTTTATAGAAAATAATCTAAAGTCATTTTACACCATCGAACAACTCTCTCTAAAGTTTGGGATTAATGAGTTTAAACTGAAGAATGGTTTTAAAGAATTATTTGGGGATGGGGTATTTCACTATGCATCCAAACTCAGGATGAAAGAAGCCCTTTATTTACTTAAAAATTCAGAAATGTCCATAAAAGAAATTGCTTATCACCTGGGCTATTCATCGCCATCTTCTTTTAGTGTCGCTTTTAAAAATGAAGTAGGCACGGGTCCGAGTTACTATCGTAGAAATTGATGCTCATCCGCTGACAGACGTATTTAAAAAATCTAATAATTAATTAGTTTTATTGACTTATATTAAGTGTTTTATCTAACAGATTATATTATTTTTGAATAAATATAACCAAACACATTATTTATTCATGAACAGAGATCATTCCATTTCCTATGTTAGGAAATCTTTTATCATTACCTGACAAAACAATCCAAAAAGTGTTTGCTATCAGACGGCTAATTGTATTAGCTGTAGACAACCAATTTTAAAAACATTATTTATACTGTTTTACATGAGGTCTCAAAACTCTGTTTTAAATTTTTAAAACATAGACTGGATGATTGCATACAGATAACGGCACCAAAACTATTTAAACAAAAAATAATTATGAAAAAACTATTCAAAACAAAGAGAATTGCCGCTCTGGCAACAGTTGCAACTTTTTTTATGAGTTGCAGAGGAACAAATGATACTTTGCTTCAGGAGTCACAGGCCTCAGCAGCCAATGCGCGGGCAGTAACCCTGACAAATACATTTATAATCCCTGCTAATAAGGCTTATGCAGAACCTTTTGCACCAGATCAGGTAGGTGTATCTATCCCTATAGGATATCCTGAAGACAAAGGTGTTGTTTCTAACTGGACTAATAAAAGCAGATCTGTTGTTTACTACCTTTATCAGACTAAGGGTGAATATAATTTGTCTATTGAAAATACAGTAAACAAAGGGAAAAATTTAAATTATCAAATCAATATTTCAGGTTGTTATTCAGGGCTTAGTGCTACTCCAAACCAGCAGCAAATTACCTTTTCCGGGACCGGAACCAAGAGTACAACATCGGATATAAAGGTAACAATAGGAACAACAGGCTATTACAGATACGAACTGAAGCCTGTTTCAGAACCTAATAATTCAATTATTATACATAACCTTGTTTTTAATGCACTGCAAAATGAGTCTCAGGTAAACCAAACCAACTATCAGTCTTCACCTTCTGTACATGCAAGCTATAGTTCTGCCAGCTCAACCTCAAAATCTTATGACTGGCTGTATCAGGAGGTGAAAGTTCCTGAAGGGATGGATCCATTATATACATTTTATATGGCTATTGGTTTTTACAGAGGTTATTTGGGTATCCAAACTAATTCTACTACAGAGCGTAGAGTTTTGTTTTCTGTATGGGATAGTAAAGATGCAGATAATGACCCGACTATATCCGGTGACGACTATGTAAAATTAGTAGATAAAGGGGATGGAGTTACAGATAATAGTTTTGGTAATGAAGGAACAGGTGGCCAGACTTATATAAATGCACAATGGAAAACCGGAAAAACTGTTTCATTTATTATGAATGTTTTGCAGGAAAAAACTTCAAATTCTGTATTATTATCAGCATGGTACAAGCTGGAGGATCAGACAGGGTGGAATTATATTGCTACATGGAGAGCTCCAAAAGAACAAAGATATTTTGATGGGTTTTACTCTTTTCTTGAAAATTTCGGATATTCAAACGGACAGCTGAGGCGAGAGGCAGAGTACTTTAATTCCTGGGCCAAAGAAAATAGTTCTGGAAACTGGATTTCCCTAAATAAGGCAGGTTTTACAAATACAGATGGAGCCGTTGGGCAGCGTGTAGATTATGAACAAGGAATATCTCCGAATAATGCCAATCGGTTTTATATGTCCTCAGGAGGATATACTCCTACAATTAAAGTACAGTCGGCTGCTATACCATTATCGACAACACCTCCGGCTGTTAATTTAGAAGAATTGAAAAAACGTGTTGATCAGGCAATTACAAAGCAGCCTCAGTCCATTATTGATGGTGGAATATATAAAATTGTTTCAGCTGTCAATAATTCCAGTGTATTGGATGTAAACAGTTATACTCCAACAAACGGAACAGCTGTTTCACTTTGGTCTGGCAACACTCCGGTTACAAATAATCAAAAGTGGATAGCATCAAAAAATAGTGATGGCAGCTATACATTTAAATCAATGGCTAATAATACTAAGGTTTTAGACGTAAAAGATAACAATACCAGTAATGGTGCTTCTATAATCGTTTATGAAAATACAGGTGGAGATAACCAGAAATGGAATATTAGTTCTGTGGGTAATGGATATTACAATGTTATACCCAAGATAGCTGCGGATAAGAATTTGGATGTTAATGGCGGATTTACAGCCAACGGTACCAAAATACAGCTATGGACCAAAGGTACCGGAAATAGTCAGAAATTTAAATTTGAATTGCAAAAATAATTAACAGGATAGTACTGAATTAATTGAGAATAGAATAGGGAAGGAAGACTTGTAAGTCTTCCTTCTTTCATTGTATATAATCTGTTGTAAAGCTATTACGGAAGAATAATCTAATAAATTATGATCTTCTTCTGTTTTTCAGTTCGGTGGGGGTCTGGCCAAAGTGTTTTTTGAAGGCTGTAGAAAAATGTCTTGGATTTTTATAGCCAACAGTCAGTGCTATTTCATTTATGTGAAGCGATTCTTCCAGAATCAGTTTCCTTGCATTTTGCATTTTCAGATTACTCCAGTAACCGAAAACAGTGGTATTGAAGATCTCTTTAAATCCTTTTTTTAGTGCATATTCGTTTGTACCAAACCTGTGGGCAAGATCGATAAGCGAATAACTTTCTGCAATATGCTGCTCGATAAAATCGCGAACTGCATGCATCTTTTCACAATCAGATTTAGAAAGACTGGTTTGATCCTCCGGAGTGCTTATTTGCTCGAGTTGTAAAAGCAATAATTCTATGCTCCGGGCTTCCAGAAACATTTTCTTATAAATTCCGGTACGTTTACAATTCAGAATTTCATGAATGGTATAATACATTTCCTGAGTAATCATAAAATGCTGTGGAAGCATAAGCTGCATATTACCTTGCTCCATTGTTTTCTTAAAGCGTTCAAACAGTGATGAGTCATCCGGCAGATATCTTTTGAAAAATGAGGGCATGAAATTAATCTCGAATACCTGAATATTTCCCTTCTCCCACAAGAAATGCCCCTTCATCTGATTAGCATACATAATATTGTGCTGATAAGGTGTAAAAGAGATTTCATGCTGATCTCCTTTTATAGCGGCAGTACTGTTTCCTTTCAAGGCAAAATGCAATTCTACACTTTCCATATCAGTTTCAAAATGAATCAGTGCTTCTCGTTGAAGCTGAATATCTCCATAACCGATATGTATGCCCTCGAAGGATATTTCTCTGTATGAACCCTGAATATAAGGATGTGTAAGAAAACTGATATTTTCTTTTAGCCCTGTTTCAGCTGGGCTGAACTCCTTTTTTATAGATAGATCCGGCAGATCATGGTGATGAAGCTGTATTTTCATTTTATTCGTAAATCAGGTGTTAAAATTCCTTTTTGCGGAGTTTTTACTCCGTAATTGAAACCTTCTGAAAACAGAAAAGCTTTAGTTTTGCAAAGTTATTTATAATTAATCTAAATAAAAACAAAAACGAAAAGATTATTATCATAAAAGCAATTCGGTATAGACAGGTTCTTCATATCAGATCGCAGTCTGAGTGATTTTGGGGACAAACTCGTATCGAAGACTAAGCTAAGACATAAAATTGACAATGTTTCGATTTTTTTCTTTCAGAAAAGCTCAGCATGACATCAATTTTATTATTCAAAACTTAGGAATAGCCGAAAAAGAAAACCTGTGTTTTCTGTAACAAAGTCAATAAAAAACAGAACATATAGCTCCGATTTTTTTAACACAATAAAAAAATGTACAATGAAGAAACAAGAGTTCAAAACAATCAAAGAACAATTAAGAGTAAGCAGAAAGGAGTATATCACACCCCATTACATAAGAGTATATCTTACAGGTGATAACATGGAGGTATTTACAAATACCACAATTGGTGTAAACAATAAAATACTGATTCCACCCGCAGGGCTTCAGGAAATTCACTTTCCGGAATACGATTACGAAGCTATGAAATGGAAGCCTCAACCAGATAATATCCGCCCTTACATCCGTACTTATACGCATAGAGGTATTGATATTGGAAGAAAAGAAATCTGGATAGACTTTGTAGCACATGGTGATGAAGGTCCGGCATCTGCCTGGGCAGCAAAAGCAGAGGAAGGAGATGTATTGGGAGTTTTAATGCACGATGGTAAAACAGAATTATATGCTGAAGCCGACTGGTATCTGCTTGCTGGAGATGCAACAGCAATACCGGTACTGAGTACAATTCTTGAAGATCTGCCTGAAAATGCCAAAGGAGTCTGTATTATAGAAGTCCACGGAAAAGAAGATGAACACAATATAGATACCCGTGCAGATATAGAGTTTATCTGGGTTTACAACAATAATCCACAGAAAGGAAGTTTATTACCGGAGATTGTAAAACAACAGGACTTTCAGGAGGGAAAACATTTTGGCTATGTAGCTGCTGAATTTAGTTCAGTAAAAGAAATAAGGACATATCTGCGGAAAGAGCGACAGTGGAAACAACAGCAGCTTTATGCTTATTCTTACTGGAAATCCGGGGTTGCTGAAGATAAGAGTGCAATAGAAAGACATCAGGAAAAGGATTCAATTCAGTAAGGTTATGAATCAGCAAAAATCTATTATACTGCATTCCAAGCTGCCTTCTGTAATGTGGCAGATGTCCTGGCCTGCAGTAATAGCCATGGTATTGTATGGACTCAATAATTTCCTCGACGGTATTTTTGTAGGACATCTTATCAGCAATACGGCATTAGCCGCTGTAGGAATAGCCTATCCACTTTCACAGTTTGCTCAGGGATTTGGTACCCTTATCGGTACCGGAATAGGATCAGCGATTAGTATCTGGATAGGATCAGGAGATCAGGATAGATTGAATAAATCTCTGGGAACGGTCAATTTTCTGGCTATTTTATTCTCTGTTTTGGTAACAATTCCCTGTTACATTTTCGCCAAAGATCTGGTGTATATGATGGGGGGCAGAGGCGAAATAGGAATCCTGGCAGCTGAATACTTTAAAGCTACTATTTTAGGCACGTTTTTTTGGATCTACGGATTGGCCCTTAATATGATTATCCGTGCCGAAGGACGCATGAAAACCGCTGCATGGATGATTGCTGTTGGTCTGGTAGTAGATGTTATACTTAAACCTGTTTTTATAGATACATTCGGGTGGGGTGTAGCCGGAGCGGCATGGGCAACTAATATATCCATGGTTATCTATTCCGTTCTCGGAATCTGGTATTATGCTGGTAAAAGAGCCTCTTTTAGTTCTAAGTTCTGGTCGTGGACACCGGATAAAGCAATCATTAAAGAAACAATGTCACTGGGAATGCCTGGTTTTATTATGATGGTGATGATTGTGGTTCAGAATATTGTCATATTCAATGTATTTGCAAAATATGGTACAGACGAAGACATTACTTTCTTTACAGCAGTCAACAGATTCTATATATTGCTAAATACTCCTTTATGGGGACTTATGCGGGCATTGCAGCCTGTTGCCGGAATGAATTACGGAGCTGGTAAATACAAACGTACAATTTCATCCTATCGCTTATTTTCACTTACAGGATTGTGTATTCTTATTCCGTTCTGGATTTTTATCATGTTCTTCCCGGCAGATGTATTATCTGTAATGCTTCCATCCGTAAAACTTACTGCTGTACAGCTTACAGACTTCAGAATTTATATGAGTGTTCTTTTGGCATTGCCGTTTACTTTTATGGCACTTGTATGGTTTCCTTCAATAGAAAATGCAAAACCAGCCACGCAGATCAGTCTATTGCGTCAGGTTGTCTTTTATATCCCGGTTTTACTTATTGTTCCGCGTTTCTTCGGGGTTCGAAGCATCTATGTCGCTTGTGCAGGAATCGACTGGCTGGTATTTTTTATGATTCTTTTTGCTGTTTATAAAAGTTCAAAAAGATTGAAAATGAATTTAAGAGCAGCCTGACTGCAGGCTCTATAACACTACAACTATTATTTTTTACAGAAACAGATATATTATGATTAAGAGAATTACCCATTTGTCGGTGTTGGTAGCGCCATTGTTCTTCTATGCCCAGCATACGAAAACCGATACGGCAAGTGTAGGAACGATTCAGGAAGTGAGTCTTCAGGGAACAAAAAGCTTCAGAACAAAAAAATCCGAAACCGTAGCAAGACTTCCTTTGGAGAACTTGGAGAATCCAACGGTTTATAGTGTGGTACCAAAAGAACTGATTAGTGAAACTACTGCAATAGACTTTAATACGGCTGTAGCAACAGTTCCGGGAGTGGTAGTTAATAATGGACTTAATGACAGCGGAAACGATATTTTCCTAAGAGGATTTACAAGTAATGCCAGTTTTAGAAATGGTCTTGCCATAAACCCGAGAACACAAACCGAAATTAGCAATATTGAAAGAATAGAAGTAGTAAAAGGACCTTCAGGAACTTTATTTGGCGGTACTATGGCCAAATATGGCGGGGTCGTAAATATCATTACCAAAAAGCCTCAGGAGAAATTTGGAGGCCTGATTACTTATACTACGGGTAGCTGGGGAATGAACAGAGTAACAGCTGATGTAAATACACCTCTAAACAAAGAGAAAACAGCCTTGGCCAGATTTAATTTTGCAACCTTCTCCCAGGATTCTTTTCAGGATTCAGGATTTAGCAAAGGAACCTTCTTCGCAGGAAGTGTAGTATATAAAGTATCAGACCGCCTGAAAATTAGCTTTGATGCAGATTACTATGCTCCTTATAAAACAATGAATGCATTTGTAAGAAACTCAAGCGTTCTTACTATAAAATCGCTTAAAGATCTTACCAGTGTACATGACCGTTCGTTTACAAGTAATGATATCGGATCCCGAAGAAATGTATTCAATACTATGGCAGAGGTCGAATATAAGATCAATGACCAATGGACTTCCAGAACTTCATTTCAAAGGGGAGAATCTGTAGAAAATGAATCTATTTTCCTGGTATTGACTTACCTGGATAATAATACCGTAAGAAGAGGGATCAGACCCTTCGATATGTATAAAATTACGACCAATAATATACAACAGAACTTTGTTGGTGATTTTAAAATCGGAAAGCTGAGAAACAGAATGGTTGTCGGAATTGACTATTTTCTGCAGGATTCCAAAAATCAATACCCGATGTTCAAGAATAACGTATTCGCGGTTTATGATCAGGTAAAATTAGACGATACAACTGCATGGCAGGGAATTTCCAGAAGTGGAGTCAATAAACTAGAGAGAACAGCTACCAATAACCAAACCGATACTTTTAGTACGATTAGTGGGTATGTATCCGATGTACTGGATGTTACTCCAAACTTACATGTAATGGGAAGTTTGAGATGGGATCATTATAACAGTGATCCGAGCCTGGAGAATGGGGTGAAGAATACCAAAACCGAATTTTCTAAATCAGCATTTTCTCCAAAATTTGGTGTAGTGTACGAGGTAGTTAAAGATAAAATTTCAGCATTTGCCAATTATGTAAATGGATTTACCTACAACGCACCTTCTTTAAACCAAAACGGTGTGATGGAAAAATGGGCTCCTGAGAAGGGAAATCAGTTTGAATTCGGGGCTAAATTCGATGTGTTAAATAAGAAACTTTTGGCAACAATCAGTTATTATGATCTTAGAGTAACGAACAGGCTTATTGCTACTCCGGATGGTATCGGAAGTTATCAGGACGGAAAAACCATGAGCCGCGGTATAGATGCAGAGGTTATTGTAAACCCTGTAGCTGGTTTTAATATTATTGCCGGATATGGTTACAACGATAATAAGTTACAGGACAGAAGTGCAAATGATGGAAAAAGATTGATATGGACTCCCAAGCATGTCGGAAATCTTTGGGCAAGTTATAAGTTCCAGAGTGGTGCTGTAGAAGGTTTAGGATTGGGGATAGGAGCCAATTTTGTAGATAAAACCAAATTGGATTATGTATCGGGATATTTAGTTCCTTCTTATGTTAATCTAGGAGCTACGATATTCTATGACAGATCCAGATACAGAGTCGGTTTGAAGCTTAATAATGCGAGCAATACCACGTATTGGAACTTCTACGGACAACCTCAGAAGCCGAGGGAGATATTGGCTAACTTTTCTTTTAAATTTTAAATTTTACTTTTCCGAAGCCTGTTGAATAACAATAGGTTTCGGTTTTTATTTCAGTATGGACAAAGACTTACATATACTACAAAAGAAACATCACAAAAAAAGAGGAAAAACATTAGTAAAAAAAATTACAGGCTGGCTGCATTTATGGTTGGGGCTGATATCCGGTTTAATTGTTTTTGTTGTTGTGCTCTCAGGTACTTTATTTGTTTTCTGCGACGAGATTATCGATTTTGTTGCCGGCAGCGATAAATATGTAGAGTACAGAGAAGGACAGCAGAAAATAGATGCCGATGTATTAATCGCACAGTTTAATGCAAGACATAAAGAAGAAGGAAGAAAAGCTTTCTACATTGATGAGTATAAGGATCCTGAAAGAAGTTTCCGGATAGCTTCCGGGATTAAAAGAGGTGGATTTTCCTATACTTATATTAACCCCTATAACGGAAACGAAATAGGAAGTACTATGGCCTACCGTTTCTTTTATGTTGTTGCTCATATCCATAGCCAATTGCTGTTGGGAGGATTCGGGAAAACAGTGGTAGGGATAGCTTCAATTATATTTTTTATTCAGCTTGTGGGCGGTCTTATTCTTTGGTGGCCGCAGAAATGGACTAAAGCAACGAGAACTTCATCATTCAAATTTAAAAGAGGGGTAAAGTGGAAACGACGCAACTATGATTTACATAATGTGCTGGGATTTTACGTCGTTATTCCGGCTATATTTGTTACTGTTACAGGACTTATTATGGCTTATGAGGTATTGGAAAGCTTTACACAGAAAACTTTCGGTGGCGTGCCTGCTGTTGAAGCCCGAAAGCTGTCTAAAAAATATGAACCTGCCTTTGTGGAAGGCAAAGACTTTATAACAATGCAGGACGCTATAGATATTACAAGGGTAAGACATCCGGAAAATAACCAGGTACGTGTGAGTTTCTTCGGTGGTGATGATTCGACAACTTATTCTATTTTGGTCGGAAAGTTTATAGGGCTGAAAAGTGCAGTTGACGGACATGATATTAATCTGAACAGGTATACCGGAAATGAAATAGAAATGCCTGAAATATTAGAAAACCATGAAAAAATAGAACATACCAATTTCGACCTGCATGTAGGTTATTGGGGTGGTTATATCGGGAAGACAATAACTTTTATTGTAGGAATTATCTGTTCCAGCCTACCTATTACAGGTGTTCTTATATGGTGGGGGAGACGGAATAAGAAAAAGCCCGTTGCTGTTGTTAAATAATTGATCGTTTTTTCAGAATTAAATGCCATATTAAAACCACTTAATACAGTTCTGGCCGGGAGAAATTTCTCCCGGCTTTTTTGTAAATTGCAAAGAAGATATTTATAAATGAGCATCAAGTATAATATTCCTGCATTCTTACAATACATCAATCTGGAGAAACCTAAAAATGATAAGGTTCATGTTGCCAGTTATGTACATGGAAATCAAGTCTTGCGCAAGTCCGATCCGATAGAGGTAGATTTTTATATGCTGGCAATTAAGATAAATCCAAATGATGTTCAGCCGGAAGAAATGTCGGATGCGTTTGCTTATTTTGACCGCCCTGATAATGCTCTGGAATGGGACTTCGAAATTTCTTTTACAGGATATGGAATCTTTGTATGCAAAGAGCTTTTGGACAAATATGCGAAGGAATATAACTTTATGAATTATAATAATCATGAGGCTTTATTTCTGACATGGGAAGAGAAACAGATTCTTATGGATCTATTTGAAAAAGCATATCAGGAATATGAAAAGGAAAATTATGCTCAGGGAATCATTGTTTCTTATGCTTCACTGATACTTTCTTATGTGGAAAGCTTTTATAAAAGGCAATTTGAATCCCGCAAAACAGCTTATAATAAAGTAGTTGATGATTTTTATTTACGTCTGAATGCCTACTTTAATGAGAATCAGGATACAATTACATTACCGTCTGTTACCTATTTTGCTGAAAAAGCGAATTTATCGGCTAATTATTTCGGAGATGTCATCAAGCATTTTACCGGAATTTCTCCTCAGGATCATATCCGGGACAATATTATACAGACAGCAAAAAATAAATTAAGCCAGACCAGCCTTTCGGTAAGTGAAATTGCCTATAGTCTGGGTTTTGATTATCCGACTTATTTTACCCGTTTTTTCAGAAAGGAAACAGGGTTTACCCCTTCAGTATACAGAAACCAATAATTACACAAACGATATAATGAATAATGAAATAAAAAGAATAACAGTGTTTTGTGGTTCAAGCTTCGGAACAGAATCGATATATGAAGAGCAGGCTTATGAGCTTGGAAAAATATTGGTACAGAATACTATAGGCTTAGTGTATGGTGGCGCTAATGTGGGATTGATGGGAGCGGTAGCCGATGGTGTTATCGAAAATGGAGGGGAAGCAATAGGAGTTCTTCCGCATTTTTTGAAGGGAAAAGAAATCGCCCATGAAAACCTTACTGATCTGATTTTGGTTGATACAATGCATGAGCGTAAAACTAAAATGAATGAATTATCCGATGGAGTAATCACTCTTCCCGGAGGCTATGGAACATTAGAAGAGTTCTTCGAGATGCTTACATGGGCACAACTGGGATTACACCAGAAGCCGATAGGAATACTAAATATCAATGGATTTTATGATGAGCTGCTGGCATTTGTTCAGACAATGGTAAATAAAGGTTTTCTGAAATCTGTCAATCAGGACATGCTATTAGTAGATGACTCTATAGCGGGGCTGATCAATAAAATGAGAAGTTACAAAGCACCGGAAGTAAGCAAATGGATTAAGAAAGAAGAATTATAAAGTTTAAACATTAATATTTTATCTGTAAATAGTTTCAGTATTTCGGGAGTTTGTTTCATCACCGTGGTAAGGCATTAATCTAATTTTGTATATGTAATAATATACGAAATTGAAAAATCTTTTTAATATTCCGGAATTTGCCCGATATGTCAATATACACGGGCTGAAAAATGATACACTTCATATTTGTAAATACAATGAAGAAAGTAAGCTGCGTAACCAGTCGCCTCCGGTAGGAATAGATTTTTATTTTCTTTCCATAAAATCCACAAAAGATATCATCATAGAGAATCCTGTAAAGGAAGAATTTACTTCAGATTCATATCTTTATCTGGATTGCCCGTATAATACAATGGAATGGGATCTTACACCGCCAGTTTCGGGATACAGTATTATGGTCAGTGCAGATTATTTGAGCAAACATGTGAAAGATTATAATTTTATGCATTATAATAGCCATGAAGCTCTTTTTCTGACTAGGGAAGAAGAAGTGCTCTTGTGGGATTTATTTGATAAGGCTTACTACGAATTCTGTAAAGAAGATTTTCAAAGGAATATCCTTATCTCTTATATCGTTCTTATTCTTACTTATACTCAGCATTTTTATAACCGGCAATTTGATTCCAGAAGCCGTATTTATCACAAAGTAGTCAACAGCTTTCAAAAAGAACTGGAAATCTATTTCAATAACAGAGAAGAAGTATCGGGGTTGCCTTCTGTAGCATACTTTGCTCAAAAAGCAAATTTATCGGCGAATTATTTTGGTGATCTTATCAAGCATTTTACCGGAAAATCACCATTAGATCATATTCATTATTACATTACTGAAAGAGCAAAACAAATGCTGAAAACCTCAGAAATGACTGTCAACGAGATTTCTTATCAATTAGGCTTTGATTATCCTACATATTTTACCAGATTTTTCAGAAAGAGAACAGGGATGGCTCCAAAGATCTTTAGGGAACTGTAATGTACCCAATATTAAATTTTATTTGGATATATGTATTTAACTACGTAGTTTTGTACTTTAAAATAAATTACGATGAAATCAGATATCCGTTCTATAGGAAATTCTTATTCTGAACCGCTTATTGACCTTATTCTGACCATTCAGCAGAAAGAGTTTAATATACCTGTCAGCATAGAAGATCAACCGGATCTTATTGAAATAGAAAACTTTTATCAGGCTTCCGGAGGAAATTTCTGGGGAGCATTTATTGATGGAGAATTGGTGGGATCTATTGCTGTAGTGAAATTTGACGAAAGGGCAGGAGCGGTACGGAAGATGTTTGTAAAAAAAGAATTCAGAGGCAGAGAGTATAATATTGCTCAGAATTTGCTGGAAACTCTGATCTCTTATTGTAAAGCGAATGAAATCGATAATATATATTTGGGGACAGTATCGGTACTAAAAGCAGCACAGCGCTTCTATGAGCGAAATCATTTTGTGAAAACCCTGAAAGAGAAACTTCCGGTACATTTTCCGTTAATGAGTGCGGATGATGTTTTCTATCATTTAAATATTAACTAAGGTATGAATGTAATCAATGAAGCAGGAATTCTTGCCATATCCACGAGACTTCACCGCCTGAGTGAACAGCTCAGAAAAGATGGTGCTATGATTTATCAGACTTTCGGAATAGACTTCGAACTCAAATGGTTCCCTGTTATTTTCACTATTTATAAAAAGGAAGTAGCCGGTGTTGTAGAGATTGCAAACGAAATAGGTTATACCCATCCTTCTACAATAAACCTGCTAAAAGAGCTGGAAAAGAAAAAGCTGATACAATGGGAAAAAGATAAGCAGGATGAACGCAAAAGATTATTTATGCTTACCTCTGAAGGTAAAGAGCTTATTGAGAAAATGCAGCCGGTATGGGAGCTTATGTCAAAAATTCTGGGAGATATTGCAGATAATGAAAATAACCTGCTGAAAGCCATTGACGAAGCTGAAGAGAAAATCGCAAACCAGTCTTTCTATCAGCGGGCATTGCAGCTTAAAAATTCAAAATAAACAATACGATATCTGGCTTTAGATTGAAAGCCACCCATAAGTTCGATCAAAATATATAGTGTGAAGTATTTATAACAATATTTCACATTGAAAAAATCAGTTTTTTTAGGGCCCTGTCAGAGTATAAAGCTATGGCGGGGTTTTTTGTATCAAAAGTAGTTAATGTAAATGTTTAAAATAATTTTGTATTTAAACCTCATAGGTCTCTAAGACCTATGAGGTTTGTTTTGATTATTAGATACAGGATTGTAAAATAGAGTATAGTCTTGTAAAGGTTTGAAAATTTAATGAAACTTCGGAAGGCGGCTAAAAATTCTTAATACCTAAATGTTGGAAATAATAATATTGTTAATACTCTTCGACAGGCTTAGAGTGACATTGCCTGTCCAAAATAGTTTCCTTTTAGGAATGTCAGGCTGGGTTGAGTTTATAGTGAGCATGACGAACTATCGAAGTCTAAATATTTTTTTTAATCAAAATTTAAACAGGCTCTAAATCTTTATGCTCCGAAAAACAGTAGAATACTCCTATAACTTTTATGGTTATAAATTTTCCAAATAATTATATTTGTATCATTGTAACCATCACAAAATAAAACTTATATGAGTACCCGTAAAAATGTATTATCTCCGGAACAACAGGAAGTATTATTAAAAAACCTTAAAACCCGTTTCGATAAAAATACTCCGCGCCATAAGGGGCTGGATTGGAATAAAATTCAGGAAAAATTGGAAGCTAATCCCGCTAAATTATGGTCGCTGAATGAAATGGAAAGAACAGAAGGAGAACCTGATGTTGTAGGATATGATGCTAAGACAGGCGAATATATCTTTTACGATTGTTCGGCAGAAAGCCCTAAAGGCCGAAGAAGTCTTTGCTATGACCGGGAAGCCTGGGAAGCCAGAAAACAATACAAACCAGAGAATACAGCCATAGATATCGCTCAGGAAATGGGTGTTGAATTATTAACTGAAGAAGAGTACAGATTATTGCAGGAATTGGGAAAGTTTGATCTGAAGACTTCAAGCTGGGTAAAAACACCTGCCGGTATTCGTGAACTTGGTGGAGCTGTTTTTTGTGATCGCCGCTACAATACAGTATTTCTTTACCATAACGGAGCCGATTCTTATTATGCTGCGCGAGGATTTCGCGGGGTATTAAAAGTGTAATTTTCACTAGATAAACAATTTGTGAATTTGCTGGATCAGATATTATATTAATTCTGGACCAGTTTGGTAGTCCTGTTAACTGATACTTTTGCATCAGAATAAAATATTTAACTATGGATTACAAAATTACAAAAGCAAGTCTTGAGGACTTAAATGAAACAGCTGAACTATTTAACCTTTACCGTGTTTTCTACAGACAGGAATCTGATGTGGAAAAAGGAAAAGCTTTTCTGAAAGAAAGATTTCTGAATAGTGAATCCGATATCTTTTTAGCGGTAGTAGATGGTAAGGCTGTTGGATTTGTTCAGCTTTACAAGCTTTTCCACTATACAAAACTGCAAAAACAATGGCTGTTAAGCGATTTGTTTGTGCACCCGGATTACAGAGGGAAAGGACTTTCGGTTGCGTTAATTGACCGAAGTAAACAATGGTGTGAAGAAACCGGAGCTTGCGGGCTGATGCTGGAAACAGAGAAAACAAATGATATAGGCAATACACTATATCCACGGTGCGGTTTTGAATACGACGGATTACATAACTATTATCACTGGTGGAAATAAAAAGTAAATGGCGGATTTTTAAAGTCCGCCATATTTTGTTTAAACTAAAATACTTCATGTAAAATGCAGGATCAGATCATTAATAATTTACAAAATATTCTTCAGCGGATAGAAACAGCCTGTATCTGTAGTAACAGGAGTCCGGATGAAGTCCGGTTATTACTGGCAACAAAAACAGTTCCTGCAGGTAGGATCAAGCAGGCACTTGTAGCAGGCAGTACACTTATTGCTGAAAATAAAGTTCAGGAACTAAAAGAGAAATATGATGATTTAAAAGAAATACCCCATATCAATCATTTTATAGGACACTTGCAAACCAACAAAATAAAAGACATCCTGAAGTACGATGTAAGCTGTATACAGTCACTTGACCGCATTGATCTGGCAAAAAAGCTGCAGCAGCGATTAGAGGCTGAAGGCCGGACAATAGAAGTATTAATCCAGGTAAATACTTCCGGTGAGGAAAGTAAATTTGGTATTTCTCCGGAAGAGACGCTGCAGTTGGTTGAGCGAGTTTCAGAATTAAATGCTCTGAAAATAAAAGGATTGATGACTATAGGCTTGTTTAGTGCAGAGACAGAGAAAGTGAGAACATGTTTTCGTTTGTTAAAAGAGCTGCAACAACAGATTATATCTCATAATATTCCGGGAGTAGAAATGAAAGAGCTGTCTATGGGGATGAGCGGAGATTTGGAAACCGCAGTAGAAGAGGGAGCAACTATAGTGAGAGTCGGAACAGCCATATTTGGTCAACGGATTTATCCCGACAGCTATTATTGGAACGAAGATAAAACATAATATATTAAAATTTAAATCAACTGAAATAATGAGTTTATAATACCAAAAGACTGATTATTTGAAATTGTCAGGCTGAGCTTGTCGAAGCCTTATAAACTGGTATTATTTGTTTGTAAACTAATATACATATGGGTTGATCAAAGCTCTGTAATTAGATTGTTATAATGCATTATGATTATCTTTGCAGCTTCATACAAATGGAATTTATGATACATGATGCAGAAACTTTTATGACTGTTAATGCCAAACAATTATATACTGAGTTTGTTAATGAATATGAGAATCGTCCGGTTTTAGTTTTTTTGCATGATAGTCTGGGATGTACACAGCTATGGCGGAATTTCCCGCATCAGCTGGCAGCTGCCACGCAGTGTAATGTACTGATATATGACCGCTTGGGATACGGAAAATCAGATCCGATGCCGACACACGAACGGGCAGTGAATTATATGGAATTGGAAGCTGATGTATTACAAGAAATATTGACAAAATTAAAGATCACCAATGCTATTTTATTCGGACACAGTGATGGTGGTACTATAGCACTGCTGGCTGCGGCTAAATATCCCGGAAATATAGCAGGGGTAATCTGTGAAGCCGGCCACATATTTGTGGAAGATGTTACTCTGAAAGGAATTTATGAGGCAATGGATGCTTATAAAAATACAACACTGCCGGAACGTCTGAAAAAGTATCACGGAGAAAAAACAGAAACCTTATTTCGCGCATGGACAGAAACCTGGACGGGAAGTGACTACAGAAACTGGAATATTGAGCATTTTCTGCCAAAGATCAGTTGTCCGCTGTTATTCATACAAGGAGAAAAAGATGAATACGGGACAATGGATCAGGTAAACAGAACGATTAGTCAGGTAAGCGGACGGTCTGAAAAATATATAATACCGGAAACAGGGCATACCCCTCATAAAGAATCACCGGAACTTACTTTGAAGGCCACAGAATCATTTATCAATAGTATATTGAAAGACTAGTTTAGAAACAGCTCAGCCCGATCGGACCGAGCTGTAATATATAAGGATTGTGTTTATAAAAGCTCTTTATGCTCCATTAGGTAAGCAAATGACTCTTTCAGAATTTGTTCTGGTTTTTTAGGATTAAAGCCCAATTCGTTTCTGGCTTTGGAAATATCAAAATTTTGCTGCAAACCCGAGAACATTGCAATATCTTTTATAGTAAGGACAGGAGGTTTGCCATTAAGTTTTGCGGAGAATTGCATAATCCCCGCAAGGGTATACAGCATAAATTTTGGAACGGCAGCAGGCTTCTTTAACTGAAGTTCCGGATATAGTTTACCCGCCAGTACAGTGGTATCCGTAATGGTCATGCACTGTTCATTTGCCAGGATATAGCGCTCCCCCGAGCGACCCTTTTCGGCAGCCAGAAAACAGCCTTCGGCTACATCTTTTACGTCTACCCAGTTTAATGTAATCCTTGTATCCATCGGGATTTCTTTATTCAGTATAAGCTTCAGAATGCCATATGAAACATTTAACGGAAAAAATGCTTCACTGCCAATCATGGCTCCTGGCATTACCGAGACTAATTCTATTCCCAGCTCTTTGGCCATCTTAAAAGCCAGTTTTTCACCATCGTTTTTAGAATTGTAATACATGTCCCGTCTGTCAGGGTTATAGCCATTGCTTTCTTTAGTCGGGAGTTTTGTATAATCCAATGCAGCAATAGAACTTACGTATACAATACGCTTTACACCAGCCTCTACAGCTGCTTCTATAGTATTACGGGTTCCTTCTATATTTACATCATAGATTTCTTTTTCGGGATTTTTAGCCCATAATTTGAAAGATGCTCCAACAGCATAGAAAGTTTCAACGCCCTGTAAGGCTTTTACAAAAGATGCTTTATCTGTAATATCGGCCTGAACGACTTCACAGTTCAGCCCTTTAAAAGGCTCCTTATTTTTAGTATTTCGGACTGAGGCACGTACCGGAATACCTTTCTTTAGTAATAAACGCACCAGATTATTTCCCAAATGTCCGTTGGCACCGGAAACCAGTGCCAGATTATGATTACTCATGTGTAGCTGATTTTAATTGATACTGCAAAGTTCAGCGTTGCAGATTCAAAATCACTTCACAAATGTTACCTAATCACTTGCTTGCGGATTCGGCTTAAGCTCTTTGGATTCATCCCCAGAAATGAGGCTATATATTGTAACGGGACATTCTGGAGGATATCCGGATATTCTTTTATCAGTTTCAGATAACGTTGTTCTGCAGTAAGTGTTGCGAGTTCTCTGGAACGACTTTCATTGTATGAAATTGATTCCTGAAATACCGAAATACTGAAATCTTTGAAGGCAGTACTTTTACCAATTAGTGATTCAAGATTAGTTTTGGTAATTCTTAGCAGTTGACAATCTGTTATAGATTCCAGATTTTCATCTGAAGGAACCTGATTGATATAATTGAAATAAGAAGTGATAAAGCCCGGTGGGCAATTGATATGTGTTGTTATTTCTTCACCTTTTTCATTGAGATGAAAAATACGGATATAGCCGGAAACAATAAAATAGAGGTATTCGGGAACTTTTCCTTCTTTTTCTATTATTGTGTTTTTTGCAATACTCACGGGCTCGAAACTGGCAGCACACCATTCTCTTTCCTGTATGGAAAGGTTTACCCGTTGTGTAATGAGATGGATAAGCTGAGTATGCATGACTTATGCAAAAGTAGGATTTAATAAGTAAAGACTGGTCTAATCATCTATTTAATTTTCAGTGAAAATATATTACTTCAGTATAAAAGCCGGCTAATATTAGCCGGCTTTTATCATTAATCAAATATTACCGCTCCGTCATCAGGTATAATAATATTTTGAGTAATCTCATGCAGGCTGAGGAACTTCTTCAAGAGTTCTCTATCTTCTCTTACCGGGCTTACAGCATCCAGATGCACAATTGCTATATAAGCTGAACTCGTATATGCAGCCATAGTTTTTATATCCTCACCATTCATAGTAACATGCTCCCCAATATTAAACCGGGCACCGCCGCCATTTGCAATAATATATTCCGGATTGTGTATATCCAGAGCATTAGAAACATCTTTGCACCAGATTGTATCGCCAGTAATATAGAGGCTTTCATTTTTTGTTTTCAGGATATAACCGGATACTTTACCCATAAGTTCACCGATCTTACCCAAGCCATGTTTTCCTCCGGTTCTTATAATCGAGACATCTTTATAAGTGATTTCGTTTGTAACCGGAATCACACGGGTAAATCCGGAAGTTCTGACCAGTTCCTCATCCATAGGCTGACAATAGATAAGCATATCCTTAGGCAGTAGTTGTTGGGCAGCCTCATCCCAATGATCCGGATGCAGGTGTGTGAGTAGTACGAAATCTGTATTCTGAATGATCTTCGACAATTCTTCAGAATCAAATGGGAGATCGCTTAGAGGATTGGTACGATTATCCTCTGTCCATGGAAATGACCCAAGGCTGCCTTTTTGCCCAAGCATAGGATCAACGAGTATCTTAATCCCTTCAATTTCTATCCATAATGTGGCGTTTCTGATAAGTCTTGCTTTCATAATATTTTCTTTAAGTTTGTATAGGGCAAAGATCATCCGATTGTTTCGGCTTTTCAAGAAATGAACTTTCAGGTAAACTGTTCACAATTTTGTAACCACTATGAATTATAAGGAATTTGAAAACTGTGCTTTTAACAGGTTTATGAAATTATTTTCCGGAAAATGGAAACCTCTTATTCTATTTCATTTTTTTGAATCCGGTGATATACGATTTACCGATTTATGGCGTATTATGCCTGTTGTTTCTAAAAAAGTATTGCTGGAGCAGCTTAAAGAACTTGAAGAGGATGGTATTGTCCATAGAAAGCAGGTAAACATATTTCCACCGGAAGTTTATTATGGACTTACAGATAAAGGGCGTAGTTTAGCTCCTTTGATGCAGGAAATAGAACAATGGACAATGTCTTTGCAAAATAATTGAAACACCAATAAATAATTATAAGTCAGGCTATGATGAAGCTAGTAAAATATCAGGATATCAGACATCTTCTTCCGGAGGATACCCATTATAAAAATGAGAGGTATTACGACTCTCAGGAAGCATACGTTTTACATTATCAGGGAGATCTGGTATTGGACAGACCATTGGATCTCGATAATCCTCATTCTTATTTTTTCGATGGAGAAGAACCTGAAGATACCGGTTATTTTATTTTCGTAGAAGGAAATGTGAAAGCAGGTAATATTTATAACAACGAAACCGACGGATCTACAGGACTTGTGGTGATGGGAAATCTTACGGCTGATAATATAGTTGTCGGTGGTCAGGAAATTTTTGTTGGTGGCAATCTGACTGTAAATGAACTTTTCTGGGGTGACTATAATCACGGTGATCTACAGGTAAAAGGTTCTATACAGGCAAAAGTTTTTATTAATACAGATTATGGAGTAGACTATAAACGTTTTGAAGAACGTAGAAATATTTTTATAGATCACTTACTATGGGATGATGTTGAAGATGATTATGAAGACGACGAACATATCCGCCAGTTATTACGTCCCGAGTATATGCTGCCTGTAGAAGACTTAATAGAAGAAGAAATTTATTCATGGAAAGACTGGTTGTTTGTTTCTGGGTTAATGAAGGCTATGGAACAAAATCTTCCTGTTTTGCAGGACAATATAAAACCTTATAAAAGACCGGAAGAAGATTTTACTTTCTTTTTTGCAGATAATATCCCCAGTGAACAAAATCTGAAACGTTTTCTGGATAGTGATATCCTTGTAGGGAAAGCACCTGTAGAGGGGAATAGCTTTGCTTTGGAATATTGGGATGGACCTGTATTCCGCAGGGTTTATACAATTATTGGTAGCCCCGAAACAACCGCTGTATACTTTCAGTATGAAGAAAAGTTTGCCTGTATGGTTTATTTTACAGAACACCAGAACATGCTGGGCAAATTAACCGGAAGAAAAGAATACCGTGTGGAACAGGCTTATAAGATTTTCCCTGAAGACAAATGGCTGGTTCTGGATAAAAATGCACCCCAGGAGCTTCAGGATTTTATGAACACCCAGTGGAATGTATTTTTATGGCAGTATTCAGAAATGGTACATCTGAAAAATTTGTTCCGGGAGACTGTTACCCGCGAAAAAATAGAAAGAATACTCAACCTGCCATTGGTACAGGAAAAGAGTAAGCAATATTATACCGATGATGCTTCACTGGATTTAGGCTCTCTGCATTTACAATTCCGACAAAGGAATTCTGAAGAAGATTATTGCAGCCGTATAAGTGTAATCCGTCAGGAATATAGTGAAGGTGATGAAGAGATTTTTGATTTCTGGCATTTTGATCTTGTTGAAACTGTAGATGGAAGAATAGCTCCGGTATTATTTAGTCAGGAAGGCAACGATTACGAATCCAGGCTTTATGAGGTATCTGTTACAGCTGTAGATAAGTATAAGAATGCAATCCGCTACTGGAACAGACTGGAACGGAATATTGACAGTCTGAATGAAGCTTATCTCCGTGGAGAATTAAGCCTTGTAAGTGATGAAGAATCAGAAGAATCTTAAAAAATATAGCCCTGTCAGAATCCTCTACAGGGCTTTTTAGTATTCATGCACAAGATTTTATCATTTAGGTATTAAGATAATTATACAAGAGAGACCTTAATAATCTTAATTTCTTAATGTTTTACATTGCTGTATAGTTGGGAAAAGCTATGTTCTTTAAATGCTAATCCAAATACTCCAATACCTGATCTATTCTTTTCAATTCCATGAAATTTTTGTGCTGCAGAGTAGATTCGTGCTGTTCATGTGCCCATGTGATATGATATGGAATATGTGCAGCATAGCCGCCCAAATCCAGTACAGGTAGTATATCCGATTTTATGGAATTCCCCAGCATCAGAAAATTTTCCGGCTGACAGTCCAGGTGTTTCAGTAGTTTTGTATAATCACTGATCTGCTTATCACTCATAATTTCTATATGGTGAAAATAATCCTGCAATCCCGAATTTTTAAGCTTGCGTTCCTGATCCAGAAGATCTCCCTTTGTTGCCACTACCAATCTGTATTTACCATTAAGGCTTTCCAGAGTATGCTGTACACCCTCCAGTAACTGAATAGGCTTTTGTAATAATTCCTGTCCCAGTTCAATGGTTTTATTTACAAGGTTTATTGGAGCTGTATTTCCGGATATTCTGCCGATGGTTTCTATCATACACAACATAAATCCCTTTACACCATAACCATATAAGTGGAGGTTTTTCATTTCCGTTTTGAATAATTCCTGGGATACAGTATGATGTGGCAAATAATCCTGAAGCATATTGCAAAACTGTTTTTCAGCTTCCTGAAAGTAAGGTTCGTTTATCCAAAGTGTATCATCGGCATCAAAGGCAATGGTTTTTATCTTATTTTTCATTTTAATTCGTAATTTTCAGGTTCAAAATTCGGAAACAAAATCCATACAGAAAAGGACATTTGTCCTGACAAAAATATGTTACGTACCCATCAGTCATTTTTAGCTTATATGGCACAGCTTTACGAAGAACAGCAGCGTAAAGAAGACATTATTGTAAAAACATTTAAAAAAGGAAGTAAACTACTGGAACAGGGAAGTAGTATTACCAAAGTAATGCTGATAAAAGAAGGGATTACCAAATGTTTTGTAAAGGAAGAAAATGACAAAGATTTTATTCTGGAATTCCTTGGGAAAGGAGAAATTATTGGAGAGATAGAGCTGTTGCAGCATATTCCGTGTTTGTGTAATATCGAGGCAATGACGGACGTTACTGTTTATGCACTTTCAGTTCCATATTTCAGAAGCTTACTCACCAAAGACCTTGGATTCAATAATCTGTTACTCGAAGTCTTTTCAAAACGTATTGTCAATACTTCCAGCAGAGCTTCTTATCAGCAGTTATACACAACAGAACACAGTCTGTCCCGTTTGCTTACGCTGCAAGATCAATTGGGGACACCAATGAGCAAAGAAGACATGGCTGCCTATTTAGGAATTACTATAAGAAGTCTGAACAGGGCTCTAAAACAATTGGAAGATCTTAAGAAATAAACAATTAGCCTTTATTAATCAGGAGTTTTTCAACCCTTTCTTTATAGAGCTTTTCTATTCTGGGTAAATCTTTTTTATAATCTTCAAGATTCCAGGAAAGTCCATCTTCCTGCAGATCATCATTTAATGGATCCAGACCAATTTCTTTTCTTAGTTCATCCACTTTTTCAGGGTTTTCCAAAGGAATGATATAGGAAGTTTCAGGTTTTTTCGTGATAATTTTCTGTGTTCCGTAAATCTGCTTTTTACCCTGATTCATTAAAATTCTGTCTGTTAAAAATGCCAGATGCCATGGCTCAGCATTTCCTTTTTTTACAGCATCTTTAATAGCCGGCAGATATTTGGATTGTACAACCAAATCGTCTATATGTTGTATTCCCAGAAACAGAGTTTCATTAGCTTCTTTTCCGATCTTATCTTTTCCAAGCCAACCATATTTGTCAATTATTTTTGCAACAATATCCACACTTTCAAGATCAATTTTTTTCATTTTTTCACTTGCAGATTTTACCAGATCACTATCGTCTGTATAAGTTTTTTTCAATTCCTGATAAATCAATCTGATACTTTGATCTTTGCTCTGTACATCAAGTAATTTTAAACGGACATCGTTATTGTATTTTGATTTTTTAGCTTTAATCTGATTGGTGAATTTTTTCCAGCCTTCCATATGATGTAATGCTGAGAAATTTTTATCAGCCAGAATTGTATCGATAAAATAGTCTTCGGAAATTATACTGTCAAGATTTTTAAATGCATCCGGATACTGCTTTTTCTTTATATTTTCAATAGCGTTGTTGTAATATGATATATTTTCTTTCAGAAAGGCAAACCATACTTTGTCTCTGGTCTGATCAAATTTTATATTATCTTTATTCTTTAGATAAACAATTGATTGATCTATTAATTGTTTTGAATTTTGGCCATAAATAAGGCTGGTAAAAAGGAATGAAATAATTAAAA
Source organism: Elizabethkingia miricola (assembly GCF_001675285.1). Classification (GTDB taxonomy): domain Bacteria; phylum Bacteroidota; class Bacteroidia; order Flavobacteriales; family Weeksellaceae; genus Elizabethkingia; species Elizabethkingia miricola. Next base: position 159,491 of record NZ_LSGQ01000004.1, on the reverse strand, counting down.
TCCAGATTTTCATTTAATGTTATTAGAATTACAAATATAGAGTTTATATCTTAATTCTCTTTGATGTGATTTTTTATTTGTGAATATTTATAGCGATAATCAGGCTCTACAAAAGAAACTTGGCTCTTTCATTTTGCTATAAGACTTTATTGAAAGGAATTTTAAACAGTCACAGTAATTTGTTTCATCATTCCCGTAATTTGTTTTCATTATTCCTTCCATAGCTGATATAACTTTGCTTCAGAAATCAGAAACAGATAATTCATTAAAAGTTTAATATTAAAAAACAGAAGTCATGTCACAAGAAAAAATCAACATTGAAAACAAAAATGGACAGGGAATTACCTTATCAGCAATTATCAATTTCCCTGAAGGATTCGACAAGAATAAAAAATATCCTGCAGTAGTTGTCTCTCATCCCGGTGGTGGAGTCAAGGAACAAACAGCTGGTTTGTATGCCCGTAAATTAGCCGAAAACGGATTTGTTACTATAGCCTATGATGCTTCTTATCAGGGTGAAAGTACCGGAGAACCACGTCAGCTCGAAAATCCATATATCCGGACAGAAGATGTAAGTGCAGTGATTGATTATTTAACAACACTCCCTTATATAGATACAGAAAAAATCGGTGCTATGGGAATCTGTGCCGGAGCAGGTTATACAGCTAATGCCGCGATTAATGATCATCGCATTAAAGCTGTAGGAATGGTAAGTGCTGTAAATATTGGTTCTATGTTCCGCAACGGATGGGAAAATAATGTAAAAGATGCCGATGCACTTCCTTATTTAATCGTAGGATCCAATGCAAGAACTGCAGATGCAAAAGAAGGAATTCAGACAATTCCTTTAGCACCAATGCGTGAAGAAGATGCGCCAAATGAAGAATTAAGAGAAGCATGGGAATATTACCATACCGATCGTTGCCAGTATCCAACAGCGCCAGGTTTTGCCACGGCAAGGAGCTTAACTCAAATTATTTCTTACGATGCATATAACAAAGCTGAAGCTTTCTTTACCCAGCCATTATTAGCTGTAGTAGGTAGTGTAGCCGGAAGTGCATGGATGAGTGATGACTTGCTGAATATTGCAGCATCCACTGATAAAAGAAAATATATTGTAGAGGGAGCCAATCATATGTCATTATATGACAGAGAAAACTATGTAAATGAAGCGGTTGGACAATTGGCACCATTCTTTGCAGAAAAACTTTAATCCGGTAAAGCCATGTCAGAGTTTCAGGCTTCGGCATGGCTTTATATAAAATAATATTCTTAAGAATAGATGTAATGAATACACAAGCAATAACATTCAGTAATATAGCATGGGAAAATGCAGGAATTCTTTATTTTTCTGAAAATTTTGACCAGAACAAAAAATACCCAACAATTGTTACAATGCACCCAATTGGCAGCTGCAAAGAGCAAACAGCGGGAAATGTATACGGAAAAGCTTTAGCAGAAGCAGGATTTGTAGTACTTGCATTCGATGCTTCTTTTCAGGGAGAAAGCGGTGGTGTGCCAAGGTATATTGAAAATCCATATCAGCGTACAGATGATGTCCGTTATGCTGTCGATTATTTGATTAACCTCCCTTATGTCGATGAAGAGAGAATAGGGATCTTAGGTGTTTGTGGAGGCGGAGCTTATGCACTGAACATTGCCATGACCGAGAGACGTATTAAAGCTGTAGTATCTATTACAGGAGTTAATTTTGGACGCCTATTACGTGATGGTTTTGCAGGAGAAAGCCCTATGGAGGTGCTTGACAATGTAGCACAGCAGCGGTCAAGTGAAGCTAAAGGCGGAGATCTATTAACGATCAATATGTTACCGGATTCTGTTGAAGCAGGAAAACAATCCGGAATTGAGGATATCGATGTATTGGAGGCTACAGATTATTATAAAACATCCAGAGGACAGACTCCAGGAGGAGCAACCAGTGCCGTGTATTCCAGAATGGGTATTGGAATGGGCTGGGATGCTTTCCACCTGTGTGAAACCTTGCTGACACAGCCTATATTGGTTGTTGTCGGAGATAAGCCGGGTGGTTTTGGAGCATACAGAGACGGCTTTGAAGTTGTTCGCCGTGCAGCGTCTGAGAAGAAAGAACTTTTAATTGTGAAGGGATATTCCCATTATGATCTTTATGATCAGCCTGAACCAGTAAGGCAGGCGTTGGAAAGAGCAATACCTTTCTTTAAAGAAAATTTGTAAAATGAAAAAGTATACAGAACAGGAAATAAAAGATATGGGCTTTGTTCCGGCACAGCAGGAATACTTTACCGGAAAGGCATGGTTAAAAACATATGTTTTTCCTGATGATACAACAGATGCTTATGTTGGTGAAGTGCTATTTGAGCCGGGTACCAGAAATAACTGGCATACACATGGCAGCAATCAGATTTTACTGATCCGTGAAGGAGTGTGTTTCTATCAGGAAGAAGGTCAGCCTGTACAGAAAATTTCAGCCGGAGGTTATGTGAATATCATGCCTGGTATCAGACATTGGCATGGTGCTTCTCCCGACGGCGTTATGATTCATACTGCTATTGGTATCAATGCAGAAAAAGGGCTGGTTAATTGGGAGGAGCCTGTAGCCGACGAGGCTTATAACAGTGCCGGTTAGATTGAGAGATTAAGGAATATAATTCCGTCTGTAAATGATTGAGAATATTTACTCAAAACCAAACATTATGAAGACTAAAGTATTAATATTGGGTGCCAATGGCGCCATCGCACAACATGTTGTCAGTTTTCTTAAGGACAACAGCAATATAGAATTAACATTATTTGCCAGAAATACTAACGGATTAAATGAAGATGCACAAATAATAAAAGGTGATGTATTAAATCCCGCTGATCTGGAGGAAGCCATAAAAGGTCAGGATATTGTATACGCCAATCTTTCCGGACCCATGAATCACTTTGCTCAGGCAATTGTAAAAACAATGGATGATGAAGCTGTAAAGCGTCTCATCTTTGTAACCTCTCTGGGAATCTATAAAGAAGTACCCGGGAAATTCGGAGAATGGAATGAAGCCATTATCGGAGCCGATCTTGTCCGTTACCGTCAGGCAGCAGACATTATAGAAAACTCGGATCTCGATTATACGATAGTGCGTCCATCGTGGCTAACGGATAAAGAAGAAACGGACTATGAAACAACACAAAAGGGTGAGGACTTCACCGGAACTGAAGTTTCCAGAAAAGCTGTAGCCAGCTACATTGCAAACATTATTCTGAATCCCGATAAGGATCTGAAAGCCAGTGTAGGTGTTCAAAAACCTGGCTCTGAAGGTGATAAGCCTGCTTTTATGTAAACCATTTTAACCTTAAATATCTTCTGAACAAGTCTCTCTACAGGGACTTGTTTTTTGTTTGTTAATATTATGAATATCTTTGAGGATAATGGAATCGCACCAAAAGAAATTTAATTTAATCAAGGACCTTCTGATCTCAAAGCTTGGAGAGCGGGTAAATTTTTCTGAAGAATATGATAATAAAACTCTGGAAATAGAAGATTCAGAGTTTTGGCTTACAGCAAACAAAACGGAACTGATTGTTGGCTATGGAATAAATCATAGCCATTATAGTGAGGATTATGATAATCTGGATTCGGGTATTGAGGAAGTTTTTAATTTGCTCACTTGCAAAATACGGATTACCAGAGAAATCAGAGGAAGTTATATGACGAAAATAACTGTAGATATGGAACTCCCTGATGGTACTTTTAATCCACTGAGTAGCTCACGACCACTATTATATCCTTTCTGGAAAAAGCCAACCATAGAAGTTACTTTTATTGAAAAAATAATTGACAGAGAAGAGATTGAAGAGGAAATGTTTAATATTATCAATATAAAAGATTATAGAATAGAACGTGTCTGTAGAAATTGTAATTACATAGATATATTCCCATTAAGTAAAGAGGAAGCAGCATTTGGATTATATAACGCTAAACAAATCTGGGAAACATCTTGTTCTGAGTGTGGCTCATCAGAAGCAAAATTTACTTCATTAATTGGTCCTGAAATAGATAAATCATTGATTGAATTATGGGGGCGGAATCCAGATTATGTATTTGATAGACAGGACGAAGAGATTTTAATAGCAGGAAATGATAATTATAAAATCATTCTGAGATTTATCGACGAAAAGAAGTTTAGTGATAAAAAAATGACGATACTAATTTGTTCATTATGTATTCTTCTATATGATAATATTGGAAATGAGAAAGATTATACAATTGAGGAAAATAAGCGAAGAAAAACTATTGTCAAGAGTTTGCTTAGGGAATTAAGAAGACGTAAATCAGTAGTTTATTCTGTAGAGAAGAATTTGGCGAGATATGTAAAACAGACAGTGTTTCCCCTACTTGATTTAAATATTGAGGAATAGTTTTTAATCATACTATTGAAAAAATTTAATTATCAAAGAAGATGTCATTAGAGCCAATAACAGAAACCATAGAAATAAAAATATTTGATGATATTCCATCAGATGAATATTTTTTAAATCTACCTAGAAATAAAAAGGTAGTCTTGAAGTTTTCTGAAAAAAATGAACATAAACGAAATGAAATTGGAGAAAGGTTTAAAGAATTTTTCCCTAATCATATAATCGGTATACATACAATAAAACCGGAAATAATAATAAGGAAACTCATTACAAAAGAAGAAATTATATCAAATCAGGATTTTTTTGAAAAGTGCGCTTATGATTATAGAGAATTGGCAACACAATTAATTTTTGATTTAGCTGGTTATTTAAAGGTAGATATTCATAATGAAATTCCATATTTTGCTTTTCTTCGATATTGGCAAAAATATAAGCAAAAAGGCAGATTAGGTGAATGGGATTTTTATTTTCATGGATTTCATTGTTGCTTTACTAATACAGAAACAAAGCAGTATGTTGAAGTTTCTATTGTTTTTGGATTAGAGTTTGGTGATCTTGATCCTTATTTTTTTACTCAATATATAAAATCATCTTCTAAATATTATCCTCTACCCATTGGAATTTATGAAGATTATCATGACGGAGTGAGAATAAATCAAACTATGACTGACCTCGGAAAGTTTGAAAAAATCAATTCAGATTTTGACCACCACTCGGGTACAGTCATTAAAAATAGGGGAAATAAAATTGAAACAGAAACAATTTGCAATCTTCGAAATGGAAATAATAAAAAAATAAAATTCAATTTTTTTAAATTTTTGCGACAAAGATTAAGCTGATTCATTTTTATTATGAAAAGATTAATTTTATTTCCATAATTTTTATTAAAATAAAGTCAAATATAATGCCTGTTCCTACAAATAAAGAAGAACTATTAAAAGCTATAGAAACAAATTACAGCAAACTAAAAAAAGAGCTGGAAACTATTTCTGTTGAGGAGACGGCAGTAAAAGAATTAGATGGCCATGCAAAAGGTACATTGATGAGCATTGATAATCTTTTAGCTTACCTTATCGGATGGGGTGAACTAGTGCTAAAATGGAATAAAAGCAGGGCTGAAAATAGACCTGTAGATTTTCCGGAAACAGGTTATAAATGGAATGAGCTGGGTAAACTGGCACAAAAGTTTTATGCAGATTATCAGAACGATGATTTTAATACGCTGATTCAAAAGCTTGATGATACGGTAAAGAAAATTACAGCTCTTATTCAAAGTAAAACCAATGATGAATTATATGGAGTCGGATGGTACGAGAAATGGACTTTGGGCAGAATGATACAGTTTAACACAGCTTCACCTTATAACAACGCTCGAGGAAGAATCAGAAAATGGAAGAAAGAAAAGTAGTTATGAAACCAATATTAGAAACAGAAAGATTATTGCTCAGAGAACTCAATCCTGATGATGCTGGAGGTTTCTTTAATCTGAATGAAAATCCAAATGTTATAAAATATACCGGAGATAAAGCGTTTCAGAATATTGATGAAGCCAGAGAATTTCTGGAAAATTACCAAGATTATAGACTCAATGGATATGGACGTTGGGCTGTAATAAGTAAAGTAAATAATGAATTTCTGGGGTGGTGCGGATTAAAATATAACAGCAGTACAGATGAAACAGATGTTGGATTTCGCTTTTTTGAACATTACTGGAATAAAGGCTTTGCAACTGAAAGTGCCAGAGCATGTATAGATTACGGATTTAAAAAACTTAACCTGAATACTATTATAGGAAGAGCAATGCAGGATAATACTGCTTCTGTAAAGGTTTTGGAAAAATTGGGAATGAAGTATTTAAGAGATTTTGACTTTGATGGGCATAAAGGAGTGATTTATAAAATAGAGAGTAGGGACTTCTAGTACCGGAAGTTTTTGATGCATAACTATTTTCCACCTTACCCTGAATAATTCCTTTTGTGACTTTTGGATCAAACCAAAAAAGAACAAAATTATTTTACCATTTAGTTATTTAGAGCATTAAGTAAACAACATAAAGGGTTATTTAATAATTGAAAATATCATAAGAAAAGCCTTGTCAAAGTTTCAAACTTTGACAAGGCTAAATAGTATAATGAATAATTTTATCTCGAAAGCAGAACAAATGCAAGCGCTAATAATGCTGGCAATGCCTGTACAAAAAAGATCTTTTTACTGGCTGTTATTGCTCCAAAGATTCCGGCAATAGCAACACATCCAAGAAAGAATATACGTACGTTGATGCTCCACTCCGGGTTCTCAATTAAAAATGACCAGACCAGACCCGCGGCCAAAAAACCGTTGTAAAGCCCCTGATTGGCTGCCAATCCTTTGGTAGGCTTAAATAAGTCATGAGGCAAAGCCCGTCCAAATGCCTTTTTACCAGCAGTCTCCCATGCAAACATTTCCATCCAGAGAATGTATAAATGCTCTATTGCTACAATAGCTGTCAGGATAATAGCGATGATCTGCATTTTTCAGGCCTTAGTTATTAGATACGGTAAGCTTTACTTCAATATTTCCTCTTGTGGCATTTGAGTAAGGACATACCTGATGTGCTTTCTCAATCAGATCCTGAGCCTCTTCTATTGTAACTCCGGGAATATTGGCATGAAGTTCAACTTCTAAACCGAATCCACCGTTTTCAATCTGTCCAATTCCGACTTTAGCCGTTACTGTTGTTTCACCGGTTTGAATTTTAGCAGATTTAATAACTAAATTCAAAGCACTGTCAAAACATGCAGAATAACCAGCCGCAAATAACATCTCAGGATTTGCATAGTCATCATTAGCGCCGCCTAATCCTTTTGGATAGCGTACTTCAAGTTCCAAAACGCCATTATCACTTTTTACATGTCCGTTTCTTCCGCCGGTAGCTGTAGCACCTATGGTATACAATGTTTTCATTTTTTACTGATTTAAAGTTGTTAATATTTTTTCTATTGTTGTTTTCAGTTGTTTAAGCTCTTCTTCAGGTACTTTCATATCTTCAAAAAGCTGTTTTGGAATACTAGCTGCTTTTTTCTGCAGGTTTTGGCCTTCAGACGTTAGCTTTATTTTCACGATTCGCTCATCTTCTTTACTCCTGGATCGGGTAATCAAATTTTTTTGTTCCAGACGCTTTAGTAGTGGGGTAAGGGTACCGCTGTCTAAATATAATTTTTCTCCAAGCTGAGAAACAGACTGTTCCTGATATTCCCAAAGAACAAGCAAAACGAGATATTGGGGATAGGTAATATCCAGTTGGTCCAGAAGTGGACGATAGCGCCCTACAATCTCTCTGGATAAAGCATACACTGGAAAGCATATCTGATTGTCTAGTTTTAGCTGCTGTAGGTTTTTCATTTCTTAATTTCTTATACAAATTTATCAAAATTAAATTGTACACAATTTAATTTTGATAAATTAATATTATTTACCCAATTGATATTCTGTATATACTTTGTAAAGCATCACTGGTAAGGAGTTTATTTACCAGTAATAAGTTTCATAATTACCGTGATTTGTTTAAATGATTTATGCTGTGGTTATTTTACTTTTGCTTTACATCGATAAAGCATAAAGTAATGAAAATGTGGATGTGAAAAATTAAATGAGAATAATTAAATTTGATTAAATAACAAAAATACGATATGAAACTAAAGGTGATTATAACCGGAGCAACAGGAATGGTAGGAGAGGGCGTGCTGCAGGAAAGCATCAGTAATCCGAATATAGAGAAAATTCTTTTAATTAACCGAAAGCCGAGCGGCTATACCCATTCTAAAATCGAAGAAATACTGCATAGCGATTTCAGTAATATATCGGTGCTTGCCAGTCAGGTTACAGGATATGATGCTTGCTTTTTCTGTCTTGGGGTTTCTTCTATAGGAATGAATGAAGAGCAGTATACCAAAGTTACTTATGATCTTACACTGGGATTTGCTAAGACACTGGCAGAAGTAAATCCACAAATGACTTTCTGTTATGTTTCAGGAGCCAGTACCGACAGCACCGAGAAAGGAAAACAAATGTGGGCACGGGTAAAAGGAAAAACAGAAAATGACCTGATGAAACTTCCGTATAAAGCTGTTTACAATTTCCGTCCAGGCTTTATGAAACCTACGAAAGGTGCTAAAAATATAAAAGGCTTCTTTAAATTTATTAATGCTGTTTATCCGCTTTTAAGAGCTATTAGTTCCACCTATTTCCTTACACTGGAAGAAGTAGGAAAGGCAATGATTAATGCTACATTGCGCGGCTACCCAAAACATGTACTGGAAGTGGGTGATATCAAGAAACTCTCAATTGGATAATTTTAAAGTATAGTTTACCAAATAAGTATGAGGAAAATATATTTATGGAGTATAAGCTTGTTTACCGCTTTTGTCGGAGCACAGGAGCGCTATGAAGCTTTTGGTGTTAATAATAAATATGGTATTGTAGATATACAGAATCAAAAAGAATATGTGACGCCTGATTACAGCGATATTAACTTATTGGTTACAGATTATCTGTCACTCCAAAATGGGAATCAGGTAAGTTTTTATTCCAGAGAAACCGGAGAAAAAACAGTATTGGACAGAGTAAAATGGCAGAATGTTTATTTGAATGATAAGAAATATGAACATTTTCAGGATGCCAATAATAGTTACCTTATTGCTGACCGATTTAAAGAAAAAATAGTTTTGCCCCGTAAATATTCGGCTGTGGGCAATCAGTTTTTTAAAGAAGGGCGAAAATATTTTGTCGGCGTACACGACCATAAACTGGATATTTATAAGAGTTCTGATATAACAAAACCTTTGATAAAAGATGTGAAAGCATCTGAATATTTTACAGACTTTTATACAAAAACCGGAACTTCGGAGGTAAAGCAACTGCATATATTTTACGGTGAAGGAATAGTAAATGTATATAACGATCATCTAAAACTGATTAAAAGCTACAAAGGAAATGCTTCCGGATTGGGAGATCTTAACGACATAATGGAAAAGGATTACAAACAGGTATTGCGGCCTCCAAGTGTCAGCAATGTTTTTGCGGGCGATTTTTGGTGGAAAGGAAAATCCACAGGTGGAAAAACAAAGATTTGGAACCGGAAAAACCTTAGTAAAAGCTTTGTAGTAAATGGTGATTATGGCATTTGGGATATAAAGTATAATAATCAGTGGATCGATCTTAGAAATCAAGACAGAACGAAACTATATAAATTTCGGGTAGATATGGAGAACAAAAAAATAATTCTTCCTCAAAAGTATCAGGAAGAACTGTCACCTGTATTTTCAGATTAAATATGATGAGAAATAATTAATAGAAACAGAATAAAAACACTAACAAAAAACACACGATGCACACCGGAAAACGTTACACCCCTTTTGAGTTCGCAAAATGGACTAAAAGAGATACCTTTTTAATGTTGATTATTGCTACAGTTCCGACGGTTCTATATGTTATAGGATGGAAATTTATAGGATTGCCCTGGCAGCCTGTTGCTATTTTGGGTACTGCAGTAGCCTTCATTGTCGGATTTAAAAACAATGCCAGTTACAACAGGATTTGGGAAGCGAGGCAAATTTATGGCGCAATAATTAATGATAGCCGAAGTTTTGCTTATTCAGTCCGGGATACACTGGGGGGAAAAGAATCTTCTGTTGTGAAAAGAATTTTCTACCGGCATTTTGCTTGGCTTACGGCACTTAGATTTCAACTGCGGGAGCCTCGTACATGGGAGAATATGAGCCAAAAAAGTAATTCTGTTTATCGCAACAGCAGGTATGAAATTCCTGAACTCAACTCTAATCTGGAAGAAGAGCTAAAGCAATACCTATCCGGAGAAGAACTGGAGTATATTCTTTCTAAAAAAAATAAGGCAACACAGCTTACCGCATTACAATCTGAAGAGTTTGGAGAACTAAAAAAAGCAGGTGAGATCAATGACTTTCAGTGGACATTGCTACAGCAATCTATTATAAAATTTACAGATGATCAGGGAAAAGCAGAGCGTATCAAGAATTTTCCATATCCCCGAAATTTTGCTTCTATTGCTACCTATCTGCTTTTTATTTTTGTAATACTGGCACCTTTTGGACTGGTAAAAGAAATGGATAAATTGGGTGAAGGAACCTTTTTGCAAGGCTATACAGTATGGTTTAATATTCCGTTTTCCGCAATTATTGCCTGGGCTTTTCATACACTGGATACGGTGGGGGAGAGTTCGGTTAATCCTTTTGAAGGAAGTGCGAATGATGTTCCGATTACTCAGATTAGCCGGACCATAGAAATCGATATGCGGGATATGCTGGATGAAAAAGACCTTCCACAACCTATTACTCCAAAAAATAATATTGTACTATAAACCAAATCATTTAATACTTTATAAATATTCGTATGATTGAAAATTTTGTCTTTTACCTTGGACTGGTTATCGTAATTGTACTCGCTATAATGTTGGCAAATAAGCTGCGAATTGCTTATCCCATATTACTGGTAGTAGCCGGTTTGGCGATTAGTTTCGTTCCTGGTATTCCTAAAATAAAAATAGATCCTGAATTAATCTTTATAATTTTCCTGCCACCGTTGCTTTATGAAGCTGCCTTTTCCGTTTCGTGGAAAGAGATATGGCGCATGAGGCGTATTATTACCAGCTTTGCTTTCATCGTGGTTTTTCTTACCGCTTTGTCCGTAGCTTTTGTAGCCAATTCTTATATCCCCGGATTTTCATTGGCTTTAGGATTTGTATTGGGCGGGATTGTTTCACCACCCGATGCAGTAAGTGCCGGAGCTATTCTAAAATTTGTGAAAGTACCCAAAAACTTCTCTACAGTACTGGAAGGTGAAAGTTTATTTAATGATGCTTCCTCACTTATTATCTTCCGTTTTGCAATGGTAGCAGTAGCTACAGGACAATTGATCTGGCAGGATGCCGCTACAAGCTTTGGCTGGATGATTATTGGTGGAATTGGAATAGGGGTCTTACTTGCTTTTATCTTTTTAAAAGTTCACAAGATATTCCCTTCCGATGTCAATATGGATACTATCCTAAGCCTTGTAACACCATATATTATGTACATCGCGGCAGAAGAAGTTCATGCTTCCGGTGTACTGGCTGTAGTTAGTGGAGGTTTATTTCTTTCCGTAAGAAGACATGAATTTTTACGTACCTCCGAATCACGCCTTAGGGGGCTGAATGTATGGGAAAGTTTTGCTTTTCTTATCAATGGTATTGTTTTCCTTATTATAGGTCTGGATTTGCCTGAAATTCAGGAAGGATTACAAAATGAAGGAGTGGAGCTTTCTGAAGCTGTAGGATATGGATTAATAATAACCCTTACCTTGATTATTGTAAGATTCATTGCAGCCTTTGGTGCAGTTATTGTAACCCTTATAGCCCGTAATTTTATTAATGTAGCGGACAGGAATCCGGGATTTAAAGCGCCAATACTTTTTGGCTGGACAGGAATGCGCGGAGTGGTTTCGCTGGCGGCGGCATTATCTATTCCTGTGCAAATGGATAATGGTGAATTGTTTCCGCACAGGAATCTGATACTTTTTATTACGTTTATTGTAATTCTGGTGACACTTATTTTGCAGGGATTAACCTTGCCGGGACTTATTAATGTTTTAAACATTACAGAAAGGGAAGGTGATTATTTATCAAAAGATGAGACAGAAGAATTCTTAAGAAAAGGAATGCGGCATGCCGCTTTTACCTACCTGAATGAAAACTACCAGCATAAGAAAAGTGATAATGAATATTTTCGGAAGATGATGGATCAATGGGAAAAAGAAGACAAGGAAGAATCTTCCCGTAAAATTTCGGATGAAACAAGAGAAATGTATCTCAATGCTTTAGAAGAGCAAAGGATATGGCTAAGAGAAGAAAACCGTAATAATCCGAAAATTGACGAAGAGTATGTAAGGCATTATCTGGTAAAACTGGATCTTGAAGAAGAAAGATTAAAGATTGGTTAAAGTATTTTATAAGTTTAATCGTCTTACTATAATATTGGGCTATTCACAGTCTGTATTAAGATATAGAATATAAATTTCAAAGGCTGCATTATAAGCGGCTGAAAACGACAAAATGAGTTTGATAAAACAGATGGGGCAATTCCCCGATAACGAACGGAGAATGTTCTTCGAGACATTACCTAACTATAAAAATGGGCAGTTTCATAATCTTATTCCTACTCCTGCATTGGCAGAAGGAGAGAAAATGGGTAAAGTATTGTGGACTTTTCTGAAAACAAAATACCCGGATACAAGACCTAAAAAGGCGATTCCCTTTGTGAATACTGATCTGAAGAATCTTGCGCCGGAAGAAAATGTTATGATATGGTTTGGCCATAGTTCTTACTTTATTCAACTGGATGGGAAAAGGTTCCTGGTGGATCCTGTTTTCAGTGGCAATGCTTCGCCTGTACCAGGCTCTGTAAAAGCATTTGAAGGATCCAATCATTATCAGGCAGAAGATATGCCGGTGATAGATGTTCTATTTATCTCCCATGACCATTGGGATCATTTAGATTATAAAACAGTACAGGCTTTAAAATCTAAAGTTAAAACGGTAATCTGCGGACTTGGAGTAGCTCAGCATTTTGAATACTGGGGCTGGGACAGAAACAGAATTATTGAAAAAAACTGGTATGACAGTATTGATCTTGGAGATGGTTTCAATGTAACCCTAACACCAGCAAGACACTTCTCCGGAAGACTGACTAAACGTAATATTTCTTTGTGGACTTCTTTTGTATTACAGACTCCTGCAATGAAATTATTTTTAGGAGGAGACAGTGGTTACGGGCCGCATTTTAAAGATATTGGAGAGAAATTCGGACCTTTTGATCTTGCTATACTGGAATGTGGACAATACGGTGATAAATGGCCATATATCCATACGCTTATGGATGAAATGATGACCGAAGTAAAAGAACTGAAAGCAAAAAGCTTTATTCCGGTACACAATTCCAAGTTTAAACTGGCACAGCACCCATGGTATGAACCATTGGAAAAGGTAACCGCTGCTGCAGAAACGGAAAGTATTCCGGTAGCAACTCCCAGAATAGGAGAGAAGCTGAACCTGAATGAGCTTAATAAAAAATGGGATAAATGGTGGCAGGAGATTATGTAGCCGAAATCTTTATAAATATAATCACGAAGGCACGGGTATTATACCTGTGCCTTCGTGATTTCTAAGTTTTACTGAGTATTGGTTATTCACCAATATGTAAATGAGTGCTGACAGCTATTCTGTTCCATGCGTTGATGGTAATAATTGCCATAATAATCTGAGCTACTTCATTTTTAGTAAAATGTTTTAATGCTTTTTGATAAGTCTCTTCGGATACTCCGTTATTACTTATTAATGTAACTTCTTCAGTCATAGCCAGTACTGCCTGTTCTTCTTCAGTAAACAGGTATGTCGCTTCCCGCCATGCACTTAGTACAAATATACGTTGTTGGGTTTCACCATTTTTGATAGCATCTTTAGTGTGCATATCCAGGCAATACGCACAATTATTAATTTGTGAGGCGCGGATTTTTATTAACTCTTTTAACGTTTTTGATAATTCCGTTTTGGCAGTCGCTGCTTCCAGACCGTACATCGCTTTGTACAATTGTGGCTCTGTCTGAGCAATGTTGATGCGTTTTTCCATTGTTTCCAAGTATTTTGATATTGATGTTACAAAGTTGAAAAATCTGCATCTGAAAAATCTTAAGCTGGTTTAAGAAATCTTTTTAGCCCTTATTTCGCTTAAGTATTCAGGTGTAAGCCCCAGAAAAGAAGCAATCAGATATTGTGGTATCCGCTGTACAAACTGAGGTTGTTGTTCCAGAAAGTGAAGATACATTTCCTCTTTGGAAAATGTGTAGATGTATCTTACCCGCATTTGTGCTGCTGCATAGGAACGCTGATAAACATATCTGAAATAACGCTCCATTACAGGATACTCTTTCAACAGACGTTCCTGATCCTGATGTTCTATGACCAAAACCTCTGAATTTTCAACAGCCTGAATGCTGAAGTCCGTTCTTAGTTGGTGTTCATAAACCATATTATCGGTAAGCCACCAGTTTTCAATAGCAAATTCTGTAGTCTGTTCAGAACCTTTCGAGGTAATATAAAATTTTCTGAGACATCCTTTCAGAACAAAAAAATGATACCTGCAAATTTCACCTGCAGTCATCAGGTCTTCCTTTTTTCGGAATCTTTTAACCCGGAAAAAGGAAGAAATTTTTTTAAATTCCTGATCATCTATTTCAATAAATTTGTCCACATGGGCTCTGAAGATTTGAAACATTTTCCGGATATATTATAAATGAAAATTCTTATTAATGAAACTAAGATACTAAAAAGCAAGGATATCTGAATTTGATTGTTAAATGATTTTTGTCGGGTTATAATATAAATTTTATATTTTTTTATCACTTTATCGGGAATTAATATTTTATTTTTTCGTAATTTTTAAATCTTGGTATCATTATTGTTTTAACAAAACTTTAACAACTATCAGTTTATGAAAAAAAGTTTTAAACTTGCTGGTTTAGTGATGATAAGTGCTATCGTATTGCAGTGTAAAAAGCAAAATGAAACAGTATCATCTACACCCGATCACACCGACACTACATCTACTGTAGTAGATGATCCTAAACAGGAAAAAGATTCTGTTGAGGTTCCGAAAAAAGACACAATTGTAAAAGTTGAAAGACCTACAGTTAGCATTAAAAGTAATTCTGATTATAGCGCATGGCCTATGAAAGGAAATGACTCGCTGAGAAAAGTCTTTCTGAATACTTATAAAGGAGAAGAACTTCACAATATCCTGGCGCTAAACCGTCTGGACAGAAAGAATATGGGACAGGCAGATACATTGATTGTACCTAATAAGCTGGAGTCTAATTTCCTAGCTTATTCACCATTCCCGGAATATGTTGAAGCCATGACTTCAATACCAAAAATTGCTTTTTTCTCTTATCCTATCCAGGCTTATGCTTTATATGAAAACGGAAAACTGGTAAAGTGGGGACCTACAAGTATGGGATCCAAAGCTCACCAAACAACAAGAGGACTGCATTTTACTAACTGGAAAGGCAAAGAGGTTATCAGTACTGTAAGTGATGAATGGAAGCTGAAATGGAACTTTAATATAGCTAATCAGGAAGGTATAGGCTGGCATCAGTATTCAATGCCTGGCTATCCGGCATCGCATTCATGTCTGAGACTTTTGGAAGAAGATGCTAAATGGATGTATGACTGGGGCGATCAATGGGTACTGAATAAAGGCGGAGCAACAGTACGTGCAAAAGGAAATCCGGTTATTGTATACGGTGATTATCCATGGGGACAAAGAAGGCCCTGGAAAAAGCTAATGGATGATCCTAAAGCGAATGATATTTCTGAAGAACAGCTAACCGAAATTGTAACACCGTTTCTTGCGGAAATTAAAAAACAGCAGGACAACAGGGTAAAAGTTCTTGATGAAGTTAAAAAAGAAAAAGAACAGGCGAAGCAACAGCAGGATACTGCAAAGCCTAAAACTACAATATAATTGAAAAAACCGGAGTAATCTCCGGTTTTTTTATGTCCAATAGAATAGTTAGGGTCTGTTTAAATTTTATTGTTAATACTCTTCGACAGGCTCAGAGTGACATTATTCGTCCAATATATCTTCCTTTTAGGAGTGTCAGGCTGAGCCTGTCGAAGTCTAATATTTTTTAATCAAAATTTAAACTGGCCCTTAATATTTTGGAAGATGGTATATGGTATCACCATTTGTAAAGCTTTTGTTTCTTTTGTGGTTCAATCAAAGTAGATAATTGTATCTGAGTTTCCAGCTTCATACTTCTAACTTCGTACTTCTAACTTTATAAAGATTCTTCTTTTTTAACTTCTATACTGTCGGAAGTTTCTTCAGCAAACTTTCTCAGAATTTCCATTTCTTTTTTTGCTAGTTTTTGACCAAACTGTGAGGCCAGCCAGGTCAACAGAATCAATATAATACAGGCTATACTGGCATGAATAGCCCATGGATAATTTTCGGTTTTAATCTGAATTTCAACATAGTATAACGAAATGAAAACCATGAAAAATATTCCGAAAAGAAAATATAAAAACATAAAGAATGTCCATACAGCAGAACTTGGACCGAATATACCTCTTATCTCGGTATGGTCTTCCTGTTCACTGCTTTTTTCTATTCTTATGGCTAGGTAAGGCTTCCAGTAGTTATCGATGTTATTATTCACCCATATACTGGCAACCTCTCTGTTTATTTTTCCGTGAATAAGAGGATTTGCCCGTATCATGTCCAGTAGGTGCTGCTCGTATTCAACCGGAGAGAGTTTTGTACTGAATTTGAACCGGGGTCTGTTTCGTATACTATTGAGTGTGGCTTCTTCCATAATTTTAATTTTCCTGGTATGGTATAGGGTCTTCCAGTGCGAAACTGAAACTAAGTGTCTCACTATTTCTGGTAACTGTTATTTTAATAACCTTAAACTCTTCGGATTTGAATAATTCATTGAGCTGTTCCAGTGTATAGCTGCCAGCAGGTTTACCATTTACCGTTACTAATTTATCATTTTTTCTTAATCCGGCTTTATAAGCAGGGGAATCTTCTCTGCATCCCGCAATAGAATAAGAAGGTTTGAGTACAAATCTATACTGAAAACTATCACCTAGATTAATTTCCGTTCCTTCTCTGGGTGAGTCTTTACTTTTGGTGGTAGGTATAGAAACCAGATCTTTATCCCATATCATACCATCATGACGAAGATCCAGGCCACTCATGTTAAAATGAAAAGGGTCGTTATAATTTCTGTTTTTCTTCAGGTATATTTTAGAATTCGGATAATCGAAAAAAACAGTAAACCGTCTTAGTATTTCCCCACCTATTGAACCTTTTCTGTCCGGAACAAGCTTCAGATGCTGAATTGAAAATTCATCGGGCATAGCAGTTAAAGGTTTATCAAAACTGAATTCACCTATGGAAAATTTTCTGATCCGGCTTCTTTTTCCAAAAATATCACCATTAAAGCCTCTGCCCAGATAGTCATCAATATTGGGTCTGTTGTAAACGAAATTTTTAATCAGGCTCGGGAATATCCATACAGGATCGCCATTTCCCAGGTCTATGAGAAGCTTAGAAGGTTTGGGTATTGTAGTCATCTGGATATCTGCCATAATATATGGTTTTTCTCCTTCTAAAGTGATATTGAAAGGAGATGCTTTCCTGGCTGCTTTTTCAAAATCCTTCTGATTGGAAAATACAGTAATTTTCTTTTTGAGATAATCAATTTTAACAGGATAGTCTTTAAAAAATTCTGATCCGATAATACCATTGACAGGAATACCGATATGAGAAGAAAAGTTGAATTCTTCGTTCAGTATCAGGTATATTGTATGCTCCTTGTCTGTGAGATCCTTTCCGAAGCTAAGAATGTTTTTCTGGGAAAGAACACCTTCTATTTCTGCAGAACCGCCTAATCCCGTGAATTTCATTTTTGAAACGTCATTGAGACTAAGATCCTTGTCCTGAGTACTGAATATAATAGTATTGCTGACACCCGAATCGAGCAGGAAAGTTAGGTTTACACCATTAAGCTGTACTGGGATAAAGATGAGACTATTGATTAACTGAAACGGTATAACAGCTTTTGTAGCTTTTCCAAATTCCATTTTATTCTGGCCTTTAGAAAAAGCAGTTATAAAGATTAGTAAAATAATAACAAAGCGTTTCATGTTATGTGAAGTTAATAAAAAAATGCTTTGCTTACACAAAACATTTTCCTGCTATCCGACTAATCTTTATGATTTACATTTTTCTCTAATCTGCGGTCTGGTATAATCCATATAATGGCAACGACATAATAAAAGAAAAGTGCCAGATATGACTGATAAAATGAACTGGCAATTCCTAAAATATATAGTATTATGGATGCTTTTTCTTTATAACTGCTGCCAATAGCTTTTGCATATGGAGAGTCTTTTCCTTCCTGTTTCAGTATTTGATAGGAAAGTATCGTATAGCCTATAGCGACAAGTATCAGGAGGATGCCGTAGGTAATGGTTGTGTTTTTATCAAAGTGGTGTTCTCCCATCCAGGCAGTAGCAAATGGCATAAGGGATAGCCAAAATAGAAAAAACAGATTACTCCACATAATTCTGCCATTAGTACAGGTACAATAATGCAACATATGGTGGTGATTGTTCCAGTAGATACCAACATAGATAAAGCTGAGGATATAACAGATAAATTTAGGCAGTAAACTGTATAAAGCAGACCAGCTAGTGGTGTCAGGAACTTTTAGCTCCAGAACCATAATCGTTATAATAATGGCAATAACGCCGTCACTAAACGCTTCTAAACGCGATGTTTTCATAATCCTGATTATAGTTTTATATATTTATAATTGTATTACAGCATTCCTTCTGAACAGGATAATAAAAATAAAAAACTCCCGGAATATTCCGGGAGTTTTTTTATAAGTTTTAGTATACTATATCTTAGTATCTGTAGTAATCTGGTTTGAAAGGTCCATCTACAGTTACACCGATATATTTAGCCTGCTCTTCAGAAAGTGTTTCAAGCTCTACACCTAATTTTTTAAGGTGAAGTGCAGCTACCTTTTCATCTAAGTGCTTAGGTAAAGTATATACTTTGTTTTCATATTTGTCAGAATGTACCCAAAGTTCAATCTGAGCTAATGTCTGGTTAGAGAAAGAGTTAGACATTACAAATGAAGGGTGGCCAGTAGCACAACCAAGGTTTACCAAACGTCCTTCAGCAAGGATAATGATATCATTGCCATTAACGTTGTATTTATCAACCTGAGGTTTGATCTCTACTTTAGTAGCACCGTGGTTTTTGTTTAACCATGCCATATCGATTTCGTTATCGAAGTGACCGATGTTACATACGATAGTTTTATCTTTCATTTTTTCGAAATGCTCACCTCTTACAATACCGAAGTTACCAGTAGTTGTAATAATGATATCAGCATTGTCTACAACTGTATCCAGTTGTTTTACTTCGTAACCTTCCATTGCAGCCTGTAATGCACAGATTGGATCAATTTCAGTTACAGTAACGATAGAACCTGCACCTCTGAAAGAAGCTGCAGTACCTTTACCTACATCTCCAAAACCACAAACTACAACACGCTTACCAGCAAGCATAACGTCTGTTGCTCTTCTGATAGCATCTACTGCAGATTCACGACATCCGTATTTGTTATCGAATTTAGATTTGGTAACTGAATCATTTACGTTGATTGCAGGCATTACTAATGTACCATTCTGCATTCTTTCGTATAATCTGTGAACTCCTGTAGTTGTTTCTTCAGAAAGTCCTTTGATGTCTTTTGTTAATTCAGGGTATTTGTCGAAAACCATATTGGTAAGGTCACCACCATCATCAAGGATCATGTTTAGTGGCTGTCTGTCTTCTCCGAAGAAAAGAGTCTGTTCGATACACCAGTCGAATTCCTCTTCGTTCATACCTTTCCATGCATATACAGGGATACCGGCAGCAGCAATAGCAGCAGCAGCATGATCCTGAGTAGAGAAGATATTACAAGAAGACCATGTAACGTCAGCTCCAAGAGCAACTAAAGTCTCGATAAGAACAGCTGTCTGGATCGTCATGTGAAGACATCCTGCGATACGAGCACCTTTTAAAGGCTGCTGTGGACCATATTCTTCACGGATAGCCATAAGACCTGGCATCTCTGCCTCAGCTAGTTCTATCTCTTTTCTTCCCCATTCAGCAAGAGAAATATCCTTAACTTTGTAAGGAACGTATTGTGTTTTAGTTTCCATTAATTTGAATTAATATATTTTTGCAAATTTACAATCTATAATCCTATTAGCAAAATATGCCGTTGTACCAGAATTTCTCCGATAATAAAGCCGTTGTATGGGTATGGAAGTATGATGAGAGTGAAGAACTGAACCCACAGGAACTTCTGGAGCCCGAAAATTATGAGAAAGTTACCCATTATCATCCTAAAAAAATAGCAGAAGTGCTGATGGTCCGCAAAATGCTGAAGCAGCTTTTACCAGAGCATAAAATACTGTATAAAGAGAATGGAGAACCTTATCTGATGCCTGCTGATAAAGAAATATCAATAAGTCATTCTTTCCCTCTAGCAGCTATTGCTATTTCAGATAAAAAAGTAGGAATAGATCTGGAAATGGTAAAGGATAAAATTGTGAAAATAAAGCACAAATTTACCCTTAACGAATCTTCTTTTATAGTACCTGAAGAGGAAAAAGAATATCTCACTGCCATTTGGTGTGTAAAAGAATCTCTTTACAAGTTGCATCACTCCAAATTCTGGTCCCTGAAAAAGAATTATGAAGTTGAAGCTTTTCAGTTACACTATCTGGATAATGTAAAGTGTAAGGTGTATGATGATACTTTCTCCGATTACTTTTGGGCCCAACTGAAGAGATTTGATGATTTCTTTTTCTCCATAGTTGTGGAATCCTGATTCCGAAGGAATCTTTCAATCACTTTTACCTGTTCTTCCGTTACGTTATTGATAAGAGCTAGAAGCTCGTTCATGCTTTTTAGCTCTGTTAATCTGCTTATTTTTTCCGGATTGGAAATAAAAGGAACTTCTTTTTCCATAATCTCACGACGGCGTTTTTCCAGTAAGGTTTCTATTTTGTCGGAAGGCTCCTGATAATCTTCGAATTCTTTCAGACTATCTTCAGTAATACCTTCTACATTTAACAGAAGCTGCATTTTGGTGAATTCCAGCATAATCTTCTTCCTCCAGTTTTTCAGATCCACTTCAGAGAAAGTATCGTTTTTCTGAGCATACATAGAAAGCGAAGCAATATATGCTGTGAGAAGATGGCTGGTATTGACAAACTGGTGAATGCGTTTTATTCTTAAATGCTGCTGGAATTTAGGATCAGACAGCATTCTCTGGAAGTTATCTGAAAGATTGGCCAATGCAATGATTGCATCTTTTCTGGTTTCCTTGAAATCCTGAGTAATATTAACATTTTTCTCAGTAATCATTTCACAGACAATTTTAAAGTAAGCTTTGTTGCCATTAATAGCGTCGATAACATAGGATTTATTCTGTGTTCTTTCCCATACCGGAAATACAAAATAAGAAACCAAAAAGCTGATAGCCCCACCAATAAGCGTATCGATAATACGGTCTGCAAAGATTATCTGAAAGTTTCCTGGTGAAAGGAAATTAAAGGACATAAATACATAGATTGTCATAAAGAAAATAGCAGTCATGTATTTATGCTTAAGGAAAGTATAGCACAATACCATACTAACCAAAAGGATAATAAAGAGTACAGTTGTATTACTGATATAGTATAAAATAGCAAAACTGAGCGTAGCACCAGCCAGTGTTCCGCCAAGCCTTAGCAAATTTCGGGATTTAGTAATGCTGAATGCAGGTTTTTGTATTGCCAGTATTGTGATTAGAATCCAATAGGAATGCCCGATTTGTACGAATGTTACCAACGAAACAATATAACCGATGAGCAATGCAATGGTTATACGCAAGGCGTGTCTGAAGTGGGCTGATTTTAAAGACAAGTTAAATTTCAGCAGCTTCAGATTGATCTTTTCAGTCTTAGGTGCAAATTTTTCAAAGTCCAGACCAAAAGATAAACTCTTTGCCAGCTTCTCGTCATAGCCCGATGCACGGTATACAGTTTTCACCTTTTTGGTAATTTCACTAAGGTTCATCAGAATCTGACGAAGCATCATAAAGTCCTGAAAGTTCTCATGATTCATTTCTGTATTACGAAGATCATAATACAGCTGATAACATTTCATAAGCTCCTTGTCGAGATTGGCAATAGGAAAAGCTTTCTGATTAGCCTGTACTGCTATACCAATATTGATAAGTTCAGATGAAATAATTTCAATATAGCGATGAATAGAAGGGAGAATATTTTTATCGTCAAACTTTTCATGCATGGTTTTATAATCCTGCTGAGAAGTAAGTATCTGCTCAAAAAGATCTATACTCTCCAGAAACATCAGCATGATGATACGGCTGGTAGTCGTGGATTCGTTAACATATGTCCGGGTAGTAAACAGTATTTCACGCAGATCCTCATGATGTTCTTTCAATTTGATCTGTGAAGACATCATTTCATGAAAAAGTGCATCAAAATCAGGCTTTGTTCGGTAAAATTTAGATTTTATCCGGATAAAATTCCCCAGTTCTATAAAGTTTTCTCCCAGGATTTGCTTTACAAGTATATAAGGCTGAATCTTAGATAGTATAAAAAACAGAAGAAAAGCCCATAAGCCTCCCAAAGTTAGTGTAACCGATGTCTGAATAACTTTTCCACCGCCAAAATGCCCATCGATAAGAATTGCAAATACCACAAGGGTTAATGATCCCATTGCGGAAAGCCGGGTACCATAAATACCGATAAGGGAGAAGAACATCCCAAAGAGGATAATTTCTCCGGCAACAATAACGGGGTATTGGTAGGTAAGCCCAATAGCCAGTGATACGATGAAAAAACATACAATCCCGATAATAAAAGTATTCCGGCGTCTTACAAAAGGGCCGGGTTGATCCATATTTGTCATCAGCATGGTACCAAGCGGGAAAGCAAAGTATTCAGCCAGAATACCATAGTAGGCCATAATAATGCAGGGAACTACTACTGCAAAGGTCATTCTGATGCCATAATAGATATACTGGCTGGTCATGAATTTTTTCAATTCGGCGATTCGGTTCATTTTGCAAATTTAGCAAAGCTGGTATAAGAATGAAAGCGATTATGACGGGGTAATATGATTTTTTTGTTAAATCATCTTCAATTAAATTTATTGCTTCCTGTTAATTCTTGATGTTCATTACCCCATGTGCCTAATTCTTTTATAATATTATGAAGCTTATAGCCTATAGGAGTCATTTCATATTCTACCCGTGCAGGCACTTCAGCATATACAAACTTTTGAATTATTTTATGCTTAACCAGCTTTTTCAATTCCAGTGCTAGCATTCTTTCTGTAATATTGGGAAGGCATTGTTTTAGCTCACTAAAACGTAGTTTTCCGTTTATGAGGTAACAGCAAATGGCGAGTGTCCACTGTCCGCCAATAATATTAACTGCATATACTTCCTGACATTCTTCAGCCAGGGCTTTTTTATTGGCAAAATTTGTTGAAGTGTCTTTAATTTTTGTCATCACTTACATTTTTTATAGGACCTTACAATGGGTGTACAATATAGTGAATTAAGGGTTTTGTAAATACTTTTGTTCAATATAATTCTAGTTTTAATATGAAAAAAGAAGAAAAGACATTAGTGATTCTGGTTCATCCTGATATCGAAAAATCAGTAATTAATAAACGATGGATAGAAGAGCTGCAAAAATACCCTGATCAATACGATATTCATGATTTATATAAAGCTTATCCGGATGAGAAGTTAAACATTGAAAGGGAACAGATGCTTATAGAAGACTATGATAAAATTGTTTTTCAATTTCCGTTTTATTGGTTTAGTGCTCCGCCTTTATTGAAGAAATGGTTAGACGATGTATTGGTATACGGTTGGGCTTATGGCAGTAAAAGCGGGTATAAATTTGCAGAGAAGAAGGTTGCCTTGGCAATCAGCGTAGGAATTGATGAAGAAGAATATTCTAAAGCGGGTATTTACAGTTATACACTTAAAGAACTGACAACACCATTTGAACTTACTTTTAAATATATTAAAGCTGATTATAAACCATTATATGCATATTATGGGATTGAGCGGAATGCATCACCGGAATGGATTGAAAAAAGCATTCCGACTTATATTGAATTTTTAGAAAAAATGTAGGCTTATACAAACAATACTTTTGCTTTGATTGCCCAATATTTTATTTCTTTTTTATAATTTTGAGCCCATGAATACTGAACAGTTATACGCTATTTACAAAACTTGTAATAAGGTTGTAATAGATTCCAGAAAAATTGAAAAAGGAGATTTGTTTTTTGCTTTTTCGGGTGAAAGTTTTGATGCGGCAACACAAGCTGAAAAGGCTATAAATAAAGGCGCTATAGCTGTAGTAATTGAAAATCCTGATTTTAATAATCCGGAAAATAATATTTTCAGCTTTCCGTCTACACTTCAGACCTTACAGGATCTGGCAAAAGAACACCGTAAAAATCTAAATATTCCAATTATAGGTTTAACGGGAAGTAATGGTAAAACAACAACTAAAGAGCTTATTCATGCTGTTTTAGTTCAGAAATATAATGTTCAGTATACACAGGGAAACCTGAATAATCATATTGGAGTTCCTTTAACACTTTTATCTATTCAGCCAGTACATGAAATGGCTGTAGTGGAAATGGGAGCCAACCATCAAAAAGAAATTGAGCTACTTTGCAGTATTGCTCAACCGGATTATGGCTATATCACCAACTTTGGTAAAGCACATTTAGAAGGTTTCGGAGGTTTTGAAGGCGTAATTAAAGGTAAATCGGAGTTATACGATTACCTAAAAGCCAATGATAAAACTATTCTGGTTAATCAGGCAGATGCTATACAGGAAGAAAAGACAGCTGCTTACAGTAAAAAAATAACTTTTGGCATTGATGTTTCCGATTACCAGTTTCAGATGTTTACAGAAAACAACAGGATTGGTATTTTATTTAATAACCAGAAAGCACTTTCTCAATTAACAGGAGAGTATAATTTCAATAATATCTGTGCGGCAATTTCTTTGGGCAAATATTTCGGAGTAGAAGACACAGCAGTGAAAACAGCTATAGAGACTTATGCACCAACGAATATGCGCTCCCAGATCGTAGAAAGAGAAGGAAAAACATTGGTATTAGATACTTACAATGCTAATCCAAGCAGCATGGAAGTTTCACTCAGAAATTTCAGTCAGTATAAAGGTACCAAAACTATTATTATAGGGGATATGTTGGAGCTTGGCGATGAAAGCAGGGGAGAACACGAAAGAATTCTTGCCCTGGCGGAAAGCTTAAATTTTGACAGTATTATCACTGTAGGTCCCAAGTTTAAAGAAGTTAATGCTTCCGAGCTGGCTTTTGAAACTACAGCTCTTACCGGAGATTATCTGAAACAAAACCCTGTTCTTACTCAGAACATATTGCTTAAAGGTTCCCGTGGGATAGCTTTGGAAAGACTAATTGAGCTTTTATAAAAGAAATTACAGATAATAAATAAAGGGCAATGAATATTCATTGCCCTTTATTTATTACTTATTGTTATTCCCAATCCAGTGCTTCATCCAATATCAGACGGATATTCTGAAATGTATTTGGGAAAACTTCTGTTTTAATATCACTTTGTGGTTTCCATTCCGCTTTGGTAATGCCTTCTATTTCCTGTGGTAATGGCTGCTGATTGCCTTGGTGACGCATTTTGTACCAATGTGTGATCTTTAAAATCTTGCTGCCATCTCTTTCTGTATACATGTGATAGGTAGAACTCAGGAATTTTTCCAGAGAAAGATCTGTAATAGAACATTCCTCTTCAACCTCTCTCAAAGCTGTTAAATCTTTAGATTCTCCTTTTTCCATTTTTCCTTTCGGAAGATCCCATCTGGACATGCGGTAGATAAAAAGAACTTCATCTTTTGTGTTCAGTACAACACCACCGGCAGCTTCGATGTTTCTGAATGTGGCAGAAAAAGTATTCCAAACCTCTTCTACATTTTCAGCATAAATATTGACAGAAGGAGTTGAAGTGTTCTCTAACAGGTCTATAGCAATACTAAAAGTATTGACATCCACAAATTCTAAATTTTTATCAATTTGCTGAATAGCATTTGTGAAGGATAATTTTCGTTCATTGATAAAAACTTTATACATTTGTTAGGGTTTATAATTAAGTACAAAAATATAAAAATAATGAATTTAGAAGGTAGAAAAGTTGTCGTAAATAAATCGGTTGCTGAATTAAAAGAAATGCTGCAAAAGCCGGAGGACTATAAAGCGCTAATGCCAGACAGTCTTAAAACTTTTGAAGTAAAAGAAGGTGGCTTTAACTTTGAGTTAAGTGGTCTTCCTAAGATTGGTCTTAAGATTCAGGAGGTTACAGACCAAGGTGTAGTATTGGCTTCAGCAAGTTCTTCTTTGGATTTTGCATTAAGAGGGGTGATGAATCCGGTAAATGATACCCAGACTGAGGTACAATTATTATTCGAAGGAAAATTCAATCCGTTTCTTAAAATGATGGTTGAAAAACCACTTCAAAACTTCATCAACTCATTAACCGACAAGATCGAAAGCTTATAAATATAAATTTTCTATCAGAAAGTATAAACCGGAAGAAGTTTCTTTCGGTTTTTTTATTTAATACCTTGGCAAGGCTATTTAATCCAAAAAAGAAGGATGTTTCGGATTTGTAGCCCAATGTCTTGATTTGAAAATAAAAGAAAGTACTAAGCAATAATTCCGCTGCTGTGATCTTTTGCTGCTCCTGTCGCAGATGCCAGGACATTGTTTTCACCCAATATCCTTAAAAGCCCCATAAAAGCGAATATCAGCGCTTCTTTGAATTCTATGGTCTGTTGGTTCGGAATGATTAATTGAGTTGAAGTTAAAGCTTGTAAAGACTCTATAAAGAAACGATTGTAAACACCACCACCGGTAACCAGAATATTTTTGAGTTGTTTCTGATTTAATACAGCTGCTACTTGTTCCGCAGAATGATGGGTTAATGTAGCCAGAGCAGTTTCAACAGAGACATTTTGCAGCAAAGGTGTAATTTCAGCATTTACCCATTCTATGCCTAGTGATTTTGGTGCAGGCTGTTTATAAAATGATAAGGCATTAAGCTTTTGGAGAAGAACCTCATCAATAGCTGTGTTTCTGGCAATATCTCCGTTTCGGTCATATTCCTGTCCCAGTTTATTGCACAAAGTATTTAAAACGGCATTAAGCGGAGAAATATCAAATGCTATTCTCTTACCTGCTTCATCGTAAGAGATATTGGTGAACCCACCTAAATTTAGACAGGCTGAATACTCTGAAAATAATAAATGATCACCAATCGGCACTAATGGAGCGCCATTTCCGCCCATCAGAACATCCTGAGAACGAAAATCGTATACCGTAGTTTTACTGGTGATATGTTTTATAGCCCTTGCATCGCCAATCTGAAGGGTAAAATGTCTTTGTGGTTGATGAAAAATAGTATGCCCATGGGAAGCAATTACATCAAGCTTCTCTATTTTATTTTCCTGAACGAAGTTTTGTGTACATTCTGCTAAATAAAAGCCATATTCAGAATGCAGTGCCAGAAGATCTTCTGATGATAAATTTACAGCAGACCTTAGCTTTTCTTTCCATACAGAAGAGTAGGGTAATGTAGAGCTTTTAAGTATTTTGAAGTCCCATTGCGGATTTTTAGTAAACCGAACATAGCAGATGTCCAGTCCATCCAGACTGGTACCGGACATAAGACCTATGCAGTGGTAATCCTTCATTTATTTTTTCATATCCGGCATCGTTTCGGAGTTTGCTTCTCCGAAGCTGCTGTATAAGCTGTATTGACTAAAATCGTCTTTAGCTTTCATACCGTGAGAACCAATCAGTATGTTTCCGTCTTTATCGGTAATGAATACTGTATCTTTAGTATACATTTTTTTATTTTTCTTATCCCAATAGATACTCTGCATTTTGAAAGTCTGTCCCTCCGGATTGATGATTTTCACATCACCTTTTGCAAAATAAAAATCCTTTTTTTCTATCATTTTGGCATAGTTTGCCCATAGTTTGCCAGGAGTTTTTGGTTTCTTATGATCTATAAACTCTATGTAAAGACCTTTTCTGGTTTCTACATAAGGGGTATCAAGAAATTCATACTTTTCGATTAGTGGCGCATTGAATCTCATAGAAATACGCCCGGAATCACGTTGAATGATTTTGGCATTGTAAAAGACCTGTGCCGGGAAATTTGTTTTCTTTTTTCCACCAGCTTTACTCTGGTCTTCCTCACAAGATACAAGCAGAAAAAAAATAGCCAAAGGAAATACTCCGGCTAAATTTTTAAAAAATATCTTATGTAAGATGTTCATCTTAGTTGTATAAGTTTTTAATGAACCAACGGTCTGCAAAATTAAATCCAATTTTGAAGTTGATAAATCCTTGCTGTACAAGATTATTTTGAACAGTTCCTCTCTTACCTAATTCTACAGCAAAATCTATACTGCTGAATGAATTAATAGAAGGTTTGATAGGGAAATTAGCACCAAGACTTAATCCGTAACCATTGATGTCTTTACCATTAATGTTAAGTCCTCCTTTTTCATAGAACGCTCCATATCTGTAAATCACACGAGAAAAATAACTTCTGAAGTCATTTGCGTTCGGGATAAACCATCCACCGGCAGATACTTTATAACCATCTTTGTACTCGAAAGGATTTCCAAGGAAATTAATGGTTCTTCCTTTTGTGTAATCTACCTGAGCAGAAGCAAACCATCTCGCGTCTCTACCATAACCAATACCAGCTGTAAATATCTGAGGAATTAGGTTTTTAGACTTACTTACGTTTTGGTCTATAATATTTACATTCTGTCTGTTTTCACCAGTGTAGAAATATGTACTATTGGTATATGTAGATTCCATTGTACCTCCGTTTCCGAACTGATAAGTCGCACCGGCTGTAATTTTATGATCAGTACTTGTTTTATGCTGATAAGCGGCACCTAAAGTGAAGTTGAAACTTTTTACTTTATTGGTAGTCTGATAACCATTAATAAGTTCGGCATTTTTAAAAGTAACTTCTTCGATATCGGATACCTTACCGAAATAGAAGTTAGTTCTTAAACCTAAACCTAAACCAGGTATAACCTGATAAGATAAAGCCGCCTCTACTGTACTGATTGTTCCTTCACCTTTAAAGAAATTAGCCTGCTGATTACCTTCATTTCCTATATCTTTAGTTGTTAAGATATTGTAGGTTTTGGAGCTGTATGGCTGGTAGCCCAGACCAAATTTAACTTTAGAAGATAATGGAACTGCTATCGATATATTAGAAAGATAGTTAGAGTGTTTAGTCTTACTATAATTATTATAATCGGATTTATAGAAGCTGTTCTCATTAGTAACCTGACCTCTTAAAGAAGTAAGCTCTAAATTGAAATTGGCTGCCGGGTTGCCGAAGTTAAATGAGTTGGTGAAATCTGAGATATATGCTGCAGAAATACCACCCATAGCAGATATATTGAGGTCATTATTATATTTAACATCTCCAAGCCCAAATACTGCATACGGAGAATTTCCGATAGACTGAGCACTAAGAGTTGTTCCTAATGCGACTAAAGCGAAAACAAAGATTTTGTTCATGTACGATTTGCTTAACAAAGCGCAAATATCATAATAAATAATGAAAGCTAAAAATTATTTACCCCTTAAAATAAGTTAAATAATGTGAAAAAGCTAAAGGCTTATGCCAGTTTCTACTACAATTTATTGCTTTAGCAGTATAATTTGATACTTCATTTGTTGCTTTTGCCTTTCATTTAGGTTTGTGTTTTGTTATTACGGTGCTTATCTTTGTGCTATGCACTGGAATGAAATTGTCGGGCAGAATGCCATAAAGAAAATGCTTCAGGATTCGGTAACAGAAGGCCGTATCAGTCACGCCCAATTATTTGTCGGGAAAGAAGGATACGGAGGATTACCACTGGTTTTAGCTTATGTAAAAGAGATTCTTGGCAAAGAAAATTCATCTGCCGGACACAAGGTAGAAAACCTTAACCATATCGATCTTCATTTTAGTTTCCCAAGTTATACAGAAGGAGGAAAAGCTCTAAGCAAGAATTTTCTGCAGGAATGGAGAAACATGATTTTGGAAAATCCTTATTCCAGTGACGATGACTGGATTATGCGTCTGGATTCTGAAAAAAAGCAAATGATCATTTCAGTTCATGAAGTGGAAGAAATTATTGACAAGTTTAAGCTTAAAAGTTTTGAAGGTGGCTATAAAGTCTTAGTAATGACCAAGATTGAAAAGATGAATGATCAGGCGGCCAATAAGTTTCTGAAATTTCTGGAAGAACCACCTGAAAAAACTATTATTTTGCTTCTGGCAGAAAGTATAGATTTCGTCTTACCTACAATCTTATCGCGTTGCCAGCTGGTCAATGTTCCCAAACTACCGCCTGCCGACTTAGAAAATGCTTTGACAGAGCAATTTAATATTTCTGAGGATAATGCCAGAGCTTTGGCTTTTCAGGCACAGGGAGATTGGAATCTCGCCATGAAATTAATGTCTGATAATGCTGCAAATGAAGAATTTGAGGCCCTTTTTATCCAGTGGGTTCGAAATGCATTTCAGGCTAAAACAAAACCAGGCGTTATAAAAGATCTTATCTTATGGGCTCGTGAAATTTCTTCATGGAGCAGAGAGAAACAGAAAAAATTCCTGGACTATTGTGCAGAAATATTCCGCTTGGCATTATTACACAATTATGCTGCAGACGATCTGGTATACAAATCATTAAATAAAAATGGATTTAAATGGGAAGGTTTTTCCCGCTTTATCCATGGTGCTAACATTGAATCTATTCTGGAAGAATTATCAGAAGCAAATCTTCACCTGCACCGAAACGGAAATGCTAAGATTATATGGACAGATATGGGAATCAAATTAACCCGTTATATCCATAGGTCGGCAAGTTAACTGCTATATGAAGCTGATTAACCTGTTCAAGTTTTAAATAGAAAATACCTCAGGTACTTGAGATTATTAATCTAAAGTACCTGAGGTGAACTATTATAATGTCTTACCGAGCTGAATTTATAGTAAGCCTGACGAAGTCTAATATTATTTTGAATTAAAATTTAAACAGGCTCTAAGAAATACAAATGTATTACATCCTTTTTCTTCTCATATAAATAAAGGTAATAATAACAACCAGTGCCATAACACCTAAAGTTACGTAGTAACCACTTTTATGGTGAAGTTCCGGCATAACATCGAAGTTCATTCCGTATACTCCGGCAATAAAAGTAATGGGTAGAAAGTAGATAGAGTACATGGAAAGGATCTTCATCGCTTCATTGTTTTTCTGATCACTGATCGCCAGGAACATACCGATAAGGTTAGTTACCTGCTGGTTCAGATGTTCAAAATCGGCAATAGCATCTTTCTGTTTGTCTACAAGGTCCATTACTTCTACATGTTCCAGCGGAAGTTTATTGAAATTCTGAACCCAGTCAGACGAAATATTCAGAATACGGAGATTCAGTCCTGTTTTACGTTTTAGTTTATACAGACGCTTAATCTGATTGGTATGAGATGTTTTCTTCAAAAATATTTCAGACTCAATTTTATCAAGAAGCTCCAGAAGGTTTTCACTTTCTGCATCAAAAGTTTTAATAACCTTGTGTGCCAATCTTAGTGCAATTCTTTCCACAGTAATCAAATCCGGAGTTTTACTGCTGTCCAGTTCATTTTTAGTTTTTATTACACTGCTGGTACTAAGTCTGTGAACAGTAATAATGGTCTGGCCTATAATAAATATGCCCAGTTTGGTGCTTACATCACTAATGGAATTTAGATTTATCCGCTCCAGTTCTGTATTCTCCCTTGTCAGAAAGAATTTAACATGATCTGCCTCCTCATATTTTGGAAGGTGATTCGGATCTACTGTATCCTGAAGTAAGAGTTTATTAATTTCATATCTGTTTTGCAGAAAGTTTAAATCTTCCTCTGTAGGCGATTCTACATCTATCCATTCGCAGTTATGATTGTGAAATAAAGTTTTGATAGGCATGAGACAAATGTAATATAAAATTTCTTTCGATGTATTACTATCAGCTATTTTGTGAGTCAAATTTACCTTCATAACCAACATGTCCACAGATATTTAAAACTAAATATTACTATGTAAAGAATAAAGTGCTATTTTTGCCGAACTTTTTAAATGAATGCAATTTTTAGGGCCATAATGTTTGTTCCAAAATTGTATAAGACCCTATAAATAAAAAAAGAAACATGAAGAAAAGTGTCATAAAAGGCTTTGGTTATTATGTGCCGGAAAAAGTTGTGACAAACGACGATCTGGCTAAATTAATGAGCACAAACGACGAGTGGATTACCGAAAGAACGGGTATAAAACAACGTCATTACCGTAAAAATATAAATGATGCTGAAGAGACGACTGCTTATTTAGGTTTGCAGGCATCAAAGAAAGCTATCGAAAGCGCAGGGCTTACCGCCAAAGATATTGATTACATCGTATTTGCAACACTTTCTCCGGATTATTATTTTCCGGGGTGCGGAGTATTGTTACAGGAAATGCTGGGATGCGATACTATTGGTGCATTAGATGTAAGGAATCAATGTTCCGGTTTTGTCTATGCAATGAGTGTTGCCGATGCTTTTATTAAAGTGGGGCAGTATAAAAATATTTTAGTGGTTGGTGCAGAGATTCATTCCTTTGGATTAGACTTCACCGATCGCGGAAGAGGTGTATCTGTAATCTTTGGTGATGGGGCCGGTGCTATTGTACTATCTGCATCAGAAGATGACAGCGTACAGGGAATTCTTGCAACGAATATGCACTCTGAAGGAAAGTATGCTGATGAACTTTGTACAAAATTCCCGGGAACAAAATACGGATGGAGTGTACGTTTGAAAAACGAACCTGATGCTATTCCGGATGAAGAAATTTACCCGCACATGAATGGTAATTTTGTATTTAAGCATGCTGTTACACGTTTCCCGGAAACTATTCATGAAGCACTGGAGAAAGCTGGTAAAAAAGTAGAAGACCTCGATCTTCTTATCCCACACCAGGCGAATAAGCGTATTGCACAATATGTACAGCAGCAACTCGGACTTCCGGACGAGAAAGTAATGGTGAATATTGAGAAATACGGAAATACAACTGCAGCTTCTATTCCTATCGCACTAAGTGAAGCCATTGAAGAAGGAAGAATGAAAAGAGGTGACCTTGTATGTCTTTCCGCTTTTGGTAGTGGATTTACATGGGGTAGTGTTTTATTCGAATACTAAGCTTACAGAAAGTATAAAATATATAAGGACTCTGCCATTAAAAATGGCAGAGTTTTTTTATATTCTGAAAATCTGCTATTTTCGTTTTATCAACTAATAACATATGACTAAAACTATTATTCACTTTTTTCTTTTCATTCTAACTTTATCGGGATTAAGCCTGCAAGCTCAGAAAAGAATATTATACAATATTCAGGTAACTTATCCTGATGGCTTAAAAAAGAATTCCACCGTATATCTGGACATTAATAATGATAAAGCTGATTTTTATGAGGCCAGGTTTATAACACCGGGACAAAAGCCTTCTGGTCTGGTACAGGCTATAGAAAGAAAAAGTGGTACATCTGAAAATACAATTCTGGTACAGGATTTTAAACTCAATAGTTTCAGAATCAAAACAACCGATATTTTGGATTGGAAGCTCACGAATGATTATAAAACTGTAGAGAAATACAAATTACAGAAAGCAACGGCATCATTCGGAGGGAGAAATTGGAATGTTTGGTTTTGTAATGAAATTCCGCTTGCAGAAGGGCCTTATAAATTTAACGGATTACCAGGGTTGGTCTTTGAAGCAGAAGATACAGATGGGGTATTTAAATATTCATTGATGAAAATTGAAAATCTGTCCAAATCCTCGGTACAGCCAACATTAAATGTTAAAAATGCAGTTAATATTACCTGGGAAAAATATAATAAGTTATTATCTGACTTTTATGAAAATCCTTACCAAAAAGAAAGGGAATCTGCTCAGAAAGGTAATGAAATTGTTTATGAAGATAAAGAAATGAAAGTACAGGATTTTACCAAAATGACCAAAGATTTTCAGGCGATGATCCGAAAGAATCTGCCTCCTTATGTTGAAGCTGACAAAAACTTTCTGCTTAATAAAACTAATTAACATCGAAAAGCTTAAAAAGCTTATCATTTTTAGAGACATAGTTTTTTTTCAGTTAAAAATCCAGTATTTTAGTCGTTTAAAATCTGAGAATGAAAAGTAAAACTAAGAAACCGATACTCATTTTATTAACGTCGTTAGCCATTGCTAACTTTTCTGCACAGGAAAAATTAACCCAATATATTGATCCACTGATCGGAACAGGAGGACACGGCCATACGTATCCGGGGGCATCACTTCCTTTTTCCATGGTCCAGCTAAGTCCGGATAACGGGCGTGGCGATTGGGATTGGGTGAGTGGTTATCATTATACATCCGATTATATAGCGGGGTTTAGCCATATGCACCTTTCCGGAACCGGAATTGGTGACTGGCTGGATATAGCTGTAATGCCCTTATTAAAACCTGTAGAACAGTCTGTAGTAGATACACGTACATTCTATTCACATAAAAATGAAAAAGCTGCCGCCGGATTATATCAGGTAAAGTTGGATAACGGAATAACAGCAAAACTGACATCTACAGAAAGAGTAGGATATCACCAGTATACATTCCCGGCAGGAACAACTGAACCAACTATCCGTCTGGATCTGCATCATGCTTTTAACTGGGATAAGCCAACAGATACCAAGTTAACTATTGTAGATAATAATACCATTATTGGACAACGATTCTCT
Organism: Elizabethkingia miricola; assembly: GCF_001675285.1. Lineage (GTDB taxonomy): Bacteria > Bacteroidota > Bacteroidia > Flavobacteriales > Weeksellaceae > Elizabethkingia > Elizabethkingia miricola. The sequence goes on along the minus strand of NZ_LSGQ01000004.1, from coordinate 124,499 downwards.
AAAGGCTGGGCGCAAAACCAGAGAGTTTTTTTTGCTTTAAAAACATCTAAACCGATCAAAGAAATTTTGCTGAACGGTAAGAAATCTAAAGACAAAGAAATTTCATCTAAGGAAACAGGTGTAAATGCACAGTTAGTTTTTAATCCTTCGGATGCAGTAGAAATAAAAGTAGCACTTTCTACAACCAGTGCTGATAAAGCTTTGGCAGCACTAAATGAAATTCCGAACTGGAATTTTGATCAGGTAGCAGCTAACGCAGATAAAGTATGGGAAAATGAAGTTTCCAAAATTAAAATCGAAGCTAAAAGCAAATCTCTGAAACGTATTTTCTATTCTGCTTTGTATCATACAGCCCTGACGCCGACTTTGTATTCGGATAAAGACGGAGAATATGGCAATTATAAAAATGAAATAAAGAAAATGTCGAACGGTGAACAACGCTATACATTGTATTCTTTATGGGATACTTTCCGTGCTGAACATCCTTTGTTAACAATTACACAACCGGAAAAATATACCTCTCTTATCAATAGTATGCTTGCTTTCTATGATGAATATGGTCTGCTTCCGGTATGGGATTTAAGTACAAACGAAACCAATACAATGACGGGATATCATGCTATTCCTGTATTGGCAGACGCGATACTGAAAGACATTCCGGGAATTGATAAAGAAAAAGCATACAAAGCAATGCTGGCGAGCGCTTTCCAGAAAGTAAGAGAAGTACCAGCATATAATGAATATGGTTATGTTCCTCAGGATATAGGAGGAGGTAGCGTAACCAAAACATTGGAATATACCTTCGATGATTATGCAATTTCTTTAGTCGCTAAGAAATTAGGTAAAACAAAAGACTTTGAAACTTTTAGTAAAAGAGCAAAAAATTACCAGAAGCTTTTCGATCCTAAAACCGGATTTATGAGAGCCAGATACAAAGATGGTAAGTTTGTAGAGCCTTTTGATCCTTTTTATTCCGAACACGAATTCGATAAGAGCCAATATATTGAAGGTACTGCATGGCAGCATTCCTTCTTTGTGCCTCATGATGTAAGAGGGCTTGCAAAACTATTCCCGGCTAAAAACGGACTGAGTAAAATGCTGGATGCTCTTTTTGTAGCACCTTCTGTAATGCATGGAGATTTTACCTCTCCGGATGCTAGCGGATTTATTGGACAGTATGCTCATGGTAACGAACCAAGCCATCACATAGCTTACATGTACAGCTATATTGGTGAGGCATGGAAAACACAGGAACGCATCCGACAGATTATAGATACCATGTACAGTGATAAACCGGATGGATATGCGGGTAACGAAGATGCAGGACAAATGAGTGCCTGGGCAGTATGGTCTATTATGGGATTATATCCTGCAAATCCGGTAACCGGGGAATATGTTTTTGGAAGTCCTTCGCTAGATAAAGCTGAAATCAAAATGCCTAACGGTAAAGCCTTTACAATTGAAGCTAAAAATAACTCGCAGACGAATATCTATATCCAGTCGGTAACCTTAAATGGTAAACCATACGATAAAGTATATATTACCCATGACGAAATGCTGAAAGGTGGTAATCTAATCTTTAATATGGGAGCAACACCTAATAAGAACTTTGGAAAGGATCCTAAGAGCTGGCCGAAGTCTATGGAAAACTAGAAGACAAGAATTTACATAATAAAGAATGCAGCCCCAAAAAGCTGCATTCTTTATTTATAATGGACAGAAATTGATTTTACAGAATCTCTTCAATCATTTCCCATTTTTCCTTTAGTAGCTTTTCAAGCTGATTAATTTCCTCCTGATACATTGTTTTTTTTCTGGTACCGAAGTACAGCGTATTTTCTACAGGATGTGTTCCTTCCCAGACCATTTTTATTTTTCCGGAATTAAGAACATCGGCACAAAGAAAATCCGGAACTACTGAAAAACCTTTACTATCGCTAAGACAGCGGATAATTGAGCTTATATTCGGAACAATATAATTAGGACTAAAGTCAGGATGTTCGCCGAAATGTTTTAACCAGAAGTTTTTAAGATGTTCCATATCAGCAGCGGTACTATACCATAATTGTTGCTTTAGTAAATTGGCTGCGTCTTTGATCTTTCCCTCATGCAGTAGTTCTTCCAAATCAGCTGTATCCGTTTCATTTCCGGCAATCAAAACAATTCTTTCCTTGGAAAAAGGTTGATACTGAAGATTTTGCTGAGATCCTTTTTGTGGAGTAATGATCAGGTCCAGCATACCACTATCCAGATCATGCTGCATTTGTGGATACTCCCCAAATTTAATAATCAGATTAAAAGGAAGTTCGGAGATATGTTCTTCCAGTGTATATTGAAAGGTTTCAAAACACATTCCTACACTAATTGTAGGGCGTTCATTTTGTGTGCGTTTATGAAAATGTTGCTCTCCTTCCTCCAGCTTTTTCATGGAATCCAATATATAATTATAGAGGATCTTTCCTTTTTCTGTAGGGACCATCTTTCGTGCAAGCCGGTCAAATAATTTGTTTCCGGTAAATGCTTCCAGAGAGTTGAGGTGCAGGCTAACTCCCGGTTGTGATATAAATAGCTCCTGTGCAGCTGCAGACAGGGTTCCTGTTTCGTATATAGCTTTGAAAGTACGAAGCCATTCCAGATTCCAACGCATAACTATAATTTTTATGATACAAATATACAATTTAAATTATTTGTATTATAAAATATTCTGATAGAAATTTGCACTATCAATTATTAAAATTATACAAATGAAAAAGAGTCTGCTATCTCTCGCATTAGGAGGATTAGGAATCGGGATTACAGAATTTACCATTATGGGAATGCTGCCCGACGTAGCAAGAGACCTTAGTATTTCTATACCACAGGCAGGTTATCTTATAACAGCCTATGCACTTGGAGTAGTTGTAGGAGCTCCGCTTTTAGTGGTGGGTCTGAATAAGTTTTCACCTACCAAAACTTTGATTCTGTTAATGATTTTATTTACGGTATTTAATGGTTTATCTATTATAGCTCCGGACTATGAACTTTTAATGGTATCAAGATTTATTTCAGGATTACCACATGGCGCATTTTTCGGAGTAGGGTCTGTTGTTGCCAGCCGTTTGGCTGATAAAGGAAAAGAAGCACAGGCCGTAGCTACAATGTTTTCCGGACTAACAGTGGCTAATCTTTTGGGAGTTCCACTGGGAACTTATATAGGACATCATTTTTCATGGCGTTATACTTTCCTGCTTATTGCAATTATAGGATTACTCACAATACTGGCTCTAAAGTTATGGATGCCAAAGACAGAAGCAAGAGAAAGCAAACAAAGTCCATGGAAAAACTTCTCCATTTTCCGCAGCAGTAATGTATGGTTTATGGTACTGATCTTTTCAGTTGCTCCGGGGGCACTTTTTGCCTGGATAAGTTATATAGCTCCATTAATGAGTGACGTGTCCGGAATTGCAGAGAAACATCTCCCTTATATTATGGTCTTAGCCGGACTTGGAATGTTTGTAGGCAACCTTATAGGCGGAAAACTGACAGATGCCTTTTCACCTTCAGTTATTGTTATTGCAGTGCTTGTATTTCAGATTGTGTGTATGATGACTATTTATTACACAGCCGCCAACGCCTGGGCATCACTTGTAATGACCTTCCTTACCGGAGTTACCACTTTTGCACTTGTACCTTCACTTACATTATTATTACTGAATTCAGTAAAAAGCGATGCAGAAATGCTGGTAGCATCCCTGGGACCAGCCTGTTTCAATATAGCAAATGCTTTAGGGGCCTTTCTTGGTGGTGTTCCTATTGAAAAAGGTTATGGCTACACTTCTCCAGTGTTGATAGGAGCAGCAATGGCAGCAGCCGGGATTGTAATATCCCTACTATATCTACGGAGAAACAAAAAACAAAAATATGCTGTTGAAGCATGTTAATTATAAGATTATTCATTCATAAAATATTATTATCATGAACACTAACATCTTTGAAGAAGTAACTAAAGGTTCATTACAACTAAAAAACAGAATTGCAATGGCTCCTATGACCAGAGCCAGAAATGAAGACGGTATTCCAAAGAGTTTTAATACAGAATATTATGCGCAAAGAACAGGTGCAGGTCTTATTATTACTGAAGGAACTGCAATTTCATCAACTTCGAAAGGAGTACTTCATATTCCGGGATTATATACTGCTGAACAAACAGAAGGATGGAAGCAGGTAACCCATGCTGTCCATGGAAATGGAAGTAAAATATATACACAGTTATGGCATGTAGGAAGAGTTTCACACGTTTCTAATCAGCCGGATAGACAGGCTCCGGTAGCACCATCGGATATTCAGGCAGCAAATTCTAACGCCTGGGGTTATGATGAAAATGGAAAAGAAGGTTTTGTGATTAGTTCTAAACCACGGGCTTTGGAAACAAATGAAGTAAAAAAAATAGTTCAGGATTTTGCTGCAGCGGCTAAAAATGCTGTAAAGGCGGGTTTCGATGGTGTTGAGCTTCACGGAGCGAATGGTTACCTTATCGAGCAGTTCCTGAATCCGTTTATCAATAACCGTACAGATGAGTATGGCGGAAGTATTGAAAACAGATCCCGCTTTTTACTTGAAGCTATAGATGCCAGTATTGAGGCTATAGGTGCAGATAAAGTTGCAATTCGATTAACGCCATATGGAGGACTGCACGAACTTCCGCATTATGAGGAAATAGAAGAGACTTACCAATATCTTGCAGTGGAGCTTTCCAAAAGAAATATATCATATATCCACATTATGGATCAGAAATCAAGAGGAAGTTTTGCTTTACCTGAAGGCTTTATGGAACGTTTCCGTAATTGGTACGATGGTGTTATTATTCTTGCGGGTGGAATGACTAAAGAAAAATCTCAGGAGCTTTTGGATGCCGGAATTATTGATATTGCTGCATTTGGAGAAGACTTTATTGCCAATCCTGATCTAGTGGAACGTTTAAAAAATAACTGGCCGATAACACCCCCTAAAAGAGAGCTGCATTATGGTCTTACTATGGAAGGCTACCTCGATTGGGAAGTATACAACAAAAATTAATCAAAATAATTAAAATATAAAAAATGGAATTCAGAAAATTAGGAAATACAGATTTAGAGTTATCAGCAATTACTTATGGAGCATTCGCTATTGGCGGTAATATGTGGGGAGGTAATGAAAAAAAAGACTCAATAGAATCTGTAAGAGCATCAATTGATAATGGTGTAACAACATTAGATACAGCTCCTTTTTATGGTTTCGGACTTAGTGAAGAAATGATAGGTGAAGCTATTAAAGGTTACGACAGAAGCAAAATTCAGTTATTGACTAAATTCGGATTGGTATGGGATGGAAGCAACCAGGGAAAAGGAGAGTTCTTCTTCGATGCTGAAGAAGCGGGAAAAACAATTCCTGTATACAAATATGCTTCTAAAGCTAGTGTAATTAAAGAAGTAGAAGATAGTTTAAAACGTCTGCAGACCGATTATATCGATTTGTTACAGATTCACTGGCCAGATGCTACAACTCCGATCTCAGAAACAATGGAAGCTTTGGAAATCTTATTACAACAAGGTAAAATACGTGCTGCCGGAGTCAGTAACTATAGTGTAGAACAGGTTGCAGAGGCTCGTCAAAGTCTGAATATTGCCAGCAACCAGATTGGTTACAGCATGCTGAATCGTGGTGTTGAAAATGACCTGGTACCATATGCATTGGAAAATGATCTTGGAATTATTGTTTACAGTCCAATGGAAAGAGGATTGTTGACAGGGAAGTATTTTAAAGATGGTAAGCTAAAAGATAATGACCACAGAAACGGTTACTTCCAACAGTTTGATCTTGAAAAAGTGAAAACATTCCTGGAAACTATTACCCCGATTGCTGAAGATAAAAATGCAACACTTTCTCAGCTGGTATTGCGTTGGACAAGTCTGCAACCTGCAATTACAGTAGTTCTGGCAGGAGCGAGAAATGCTGAACAAGCTGCTGCAAATGCTAAAGCAATGGATATCGATCTTACTGCTGAAGAATTAGCATTTATCAATACTGAACTTTCTAAAATCTAAAAAAGATGGACATAGCATATACGCTAGAACTCCGATAAAGAGGAGTATATGCTAAGTTCCTTTTATTAGAAACATAAAATATACAAATGAAAAAAAATATAATTAGCAAATTATTGCTATCCGGAATGCTCATATCAGGATTTTCCGGTATATATGCCCAGAACAAAACATTAATAGATCCTAAAGATACCAGTTGGTATACTTCGCCTTATGGAAAAGGAGATGAAATAGGAGCCGCTAATCTGATGACGCCAGAATTGGTTTTACAATCAGTAAAGCTGGTGAAGAAAGGTAAAACACTTCCTTTAGCTGTTCCGGTTGACAAACATTTACCAGCTTTCCGCCACCGTAGTTTTAACCTTTATAATATTCAGCCCGGAGAACAGGGAGGGAAGACATTGGGTACAAATAAGTTCAGCTTTAATGATGAACTTGTAAATGCCTGGACCGGTGTTGGGACACAGCTAAATGGTATTGGCCATATTGGTATTGATAACGTCTATTACAACGGAAACAAAGCGACAGACTTTGTAACTGTAGAAGGTGTTAGAAAATTGGGAGTAGAAAAAGTCCCACCAATGGTTACCCGCGCTGTAGTACTGGATATGACGGCATATTATGGAAAAGAAATTGTTCCGGGAGGGACTGAATTTACGGTAACCGATATTCAGAATGTTCTTAAAAAAGAAGGATTAAGCCTTAGAAAAGGAGATGTTGTGTTATTTAACACCGGATGGTTGGAACTGATCGGAAAAGATAACAATCAATTTCTGGAGACAGAACCCGGGATAGGAATGGAGGCTGCACAATGGCTGGCTGACCAAGGAATTATTGCTTTTGGAGGTGATACATGGGCATCCGAAATTTATCCGAATCCCAAGAGTAAAGAAGAGTTTCCTATTAACCAGTTTATGCTGGCTAAAAGAGGAATTTATAATCTTGAACTAATAGATACAAGACCTTTGATTAAGGAAAAAGTATGGGAATTTTTGTTTGTATTAGGACAGCCTTTATATGTGGGGTCTACCCAGGTAAATGTTAATCCGGTTGCTATTTACTAATGAAAACTTTCTTAAATTAGGAATATAATCAAACAAATTACAGAATCACTAAAAACAAAAACAAATGTCAAACAAACTAACAGGATTTTCACGCGCTAATCACGTTGGAATCACAGTAAGTAACCTGGAAAAATCTATTGCTTTTTATGAAGCATTAACAGGAGTCAAAGTCTCCAATATCGATGAAATTGGGGGTGAAAGAATGGCTAAAACTCAAGGGTTGGAAGATACCCGGATTAAATATGCCAATCTGCATCTGGATAACCTGAACATTGATATTTTGGAGTATGTGTTGCCCGCTCCTGAAAAAACATCTTATCAGAACAATCAGATTAGTGCAATGCACTTATGTTTTGAAGTAGATGATATTGATGCTGCTATGGAACGTTTGAAAGAGATTGGTATAGAACCGGAAGGTGAACCTATTGTATTTCAGGAAGAAGATGGATTGAAATCCGGATTTGGTACTGCTGTAGCTTATTTTCGCGATCCGGACGGAACAAATTTAGAGATTATTGCTCCTCAGGGACCGTTTAAACGTAAAAGTAACTAAAAGAATAAATCCCTCACTGAAAAGTGAGGGATTTGTTTATCTATGGAGGTTTACCAGTAAAATTTGTTATTTGAATGCCTCTTTTAGTTTTCTATGTCTGTTTCTTTTCATTGTTTCCACTTTTACATGCCGAAAAGGTTTGATGACTTTCTTTGTTGCTTTTAATGAGCGAAGGTATATACTTATTAATAATGAAATACATGCTGCTGTACCTAGCGCTCCACCAAAGCCGTTGAACTCTTTACTGATGTTGTAATAAATAATAGTGAAGACGATTGGAGCAATAAACAGATTGAAATTTTTATAGTGTTTTCTGGAAGTAATCATTCCAATGAAGGTAGATCCTATTACCAGAAAAGGAATATCCCGTGGTAAGTCATAATGTAAGAAACTTTCATTAATCTGATATATTCCGCCAATAATAAGAGCTAAAAGACTGGAAGATTTTACAGCCCCGAGTTTCAGATAGCGGTTCAGATAAAAGGTAAGCCAGCTGCCTGATATAACGATAAGGATATGAAGAATAAGCAGCATTACATGAAAAATTTAAAAATAATATAAGAGTACATTACACCCATAAAAGCCAGAGTGCCTAACTTTCCGCCAATTCCGTGAAAGAGGTGCTGTGTGAATGCATAAAAAACAGCCGTGAAGAAAGTAGCGGTAAACAAGTAATAATAACCAAATTCCAGTTTACTCATTCCGACGAATGCACCGCAATAAATAGCTATAGGCCAGTTTTTAGAAGATCTGAATTTCTTGATTTTAGGAAGCAAGCTTCCGGTAAAACCCACAAGTCCGGCAGAAAATACTGTATTGAATCCGATATTATGTTGCAGAAAGTAAGTGGTAAAGCTGCCAGCTAAAAAGAAGAGAAAAAGCTCATAATGGAGCTCTTTCTCATGTTCTATATGTAGTCGCTGTGGCTTTCGGTATGCGAAAAACAAAATCACAGCCATCAGGATAAATACCACTACAAACCAGGTATTAATATTCTTTTCTTTTACAATAGCAATGACAAAATATAATTGCGCCAGAATGAAAAGGAATAGTAAAATACGGGGTATAAGTTTGTACAAATCTTTTTTTGCAAAATTACCACGCAAAAAACAAAAATAAAAATTTGTTACTCAGAATCTTTATGAAGCCAGATAACTTTCTGCTCCGGCTGGTGTATCTGCCCGATAATATCGCGGTACAGATCCGGTCTCCTCGCTTTCCGGTAACGATAACCGCCTGCCAATTGCAGCTTTTCTTTTGTGAGCACAGAAGAGACAAAGCTGTCTTCAAAATTTTGACATTCATTCAAAATATCGCCAAAAGGGTCAATAATCATGGAGCAGCCATTTTTAAGTTGGTCATCGTCCATGCCGATAGGATTAGAAAAAACGACATAAATTCCATTATCATAAGCACGCGCCGGAAGCCATTTCATTAACCAGTCTCTTCCTTTCATCCCGTTAAATTCTAGTCGGAGTGATGTTGGATCGCTCTCCCTGTTTTTCCATAGTTCAGAATCAACAAACCCGGCGCCTGGTCGGGATGAAGGTGTACACATGGTTACATGTGGCATAAAGATAATTTCAGCACCCAGCAGGGCAGTAGCCCTTACATTCTCAATAATATTATTATCATAACAAATCAGTATACCGCATTTCCATCCTTTTATTTCAAAAATACAATATTCATTTCCTGGAGTCAGATAAGGATTAATAAACGGATGCAGTTTTCTGTACTTCGCTACGAGGCCGTTGTTGTCTACGCATACATAAGCTTTGTGAAGATTGTCATGCTCATCTTTTTCAAAAAGACCTGCCAGGATTACAATATTATTTTCTGCTGCTATCTGTTGTAATCTATGTATGCTTTCTCCCTGAGGAATTTTTTCTGCAAGTTCCAGCATTTGTTCTTTAGTGAGCTTTCGGGCAAAGGTATAACCCGTAATAGAGCATTCGTGAAATGCAATGACATCCGATCCTTCTTTAGCTGCTTCTTTGGCTAGTTTTTCAATAACCGAGAGGTTATACTCTTTATCACCACTTTTATGCTCAAACTGAGCTGTAGATACTTTTATTTTGTCCATTTTATTTTGATTTAACGGGAACAAAATTATAAGCCTCTGAAATTCAGAAATTGTATAAAACCGACATTAGGGTTTATTGATATTCAGAAAATTGGTTGCTAGTTTCTGCGTTTTATCCATATATTGTTTAGGAGTTATTCCAGTGTATTTTTTAAATTCACGAATCAGATGCGACTGATCGAAATAATTGGCAGCATATCCCAGGGAGGTCATGGATAAATCTGACTCATTTGCATGGCTTAGAAGTCTTAAAAAGCGGTGTAATCTTATAATATTAGAAAAAGCCTTTGGGGAAATGCCAATATGTTCTTTAAATATTCTTTCAATATGTCGCTCCGAATAACCGGAGCGCTTTACAAGATTGCCAATAGTTCCGGAGTCCTTGTCTTTGTACAGAATGTCCATAAGACTTATGGGGACACTAATATCCTTTGTTATACCAATAGTATAAGTTTTTAGGAAAAATAAATTCAGAAGTTGTATTTGCTTCTCGTAATTATTAGATTCAAATAGCTCTTCGGTAAGAAAGCTAATATTCGGAAACAGATGATTTGCATCAGTAATTTGATTTTTCATTTCATATGCCGGAATACCTGTCAGCTGTTTCATGCCTAAAGGGCTAAATACAACGATAATAAAAGAAAATCCGGAGTTAGTATACAGATCCTGGAAATCACTAATCTGACCGTATAAAAAAGAGTTTGGAAGCTGAGTTTTATGACTGAGATCAGTCGCCAGACTTCCCCGAAGTGAAAATACAACTCCTGTACTGCCGTCGGTAAACAGACGCAGTATTCCCGTTAACTGTTGCGTACTCTCCAAAAATAGATAGTGTCGGATAAAAGGTCGCAGATATTGATCCGGAAGAAATTGCATAATACAAATTTAAAAAGGAGGTGTAAAAACCTCCTTTTATTATATTAATCTGATTTTAGCTTAACAAATGAGGTTTCTCATTATATGTTTTCCAGATGAACTCACCAAATAATGTATTTGCCCAGGCAAACCATTTACGTGTGAAGTTAGTAGGATCATCTTTATGGAAAGATTCATGCATGAATCCCGTTCCTCCATGTGTTTTTACAAGCATCTGAACGCATTCTCTGATCTCAGCATCGTTATTGGAAGTTAATCCTCTCATAGTAATAGCAATTGGCCAGATATAGTCGCGTCCGATGTGTGGACCGCCAATGCCTTCTCCGGCTTTACCTTTGAAGAAGAATGGATTGTCTGCAGAAAGTATATATTTTCTGGTTCTTTGGTAGACTTCATCATTTACATCTACAGCTTCAAGATATGGAAGAGCGAGTAAGCTTGGTACATTAGCATCATCCATCATCAGATAACTTCCGAAACCGTCTACTTCATAAGCATATACTTTACCAAACTTAGGGTGATTTACAATTCCGTGTTCTTTAACAGCTTGCTCTACTTCATCAGCTAAAGCTAAAAATTTCTGAGCCAGATCATTTTCTTTTTTTACCTCTCTCAGGATTTCTGCAGAGTGTCTAAGACTTACTACAGCAAAAAGGTTTGCAGGGATAAGGAATGAGAAAATAGTAGAATCATCAGAAGGACGGAAGCTTGAGCAGATAAGTCCTACTGGCTTTACAGGATAACCATAACCGTCTACCTGTAAAGTATCGGATCCTCTCGGTGTGGTTCTCATAAATTTATATGGCCCAAGATCATTTTTACGTTGTTGCTCTGTAAACGTTTTATAAATATTTTTTTGTGCCTGTACCCATTCATCATTAAATGGAGTAGTGTCACCGGATATTTTCCAGTAGTGATAAGAAAGTCGTATTGGATAACAAAGAGAATCTATCTCCCATTTACGCTCGTGGATACCGGGCTTCATATCAGTATGATCACTAAACCATTCTCCTTTTTTAGTTGGATCATTATAGAAGGCATTAGCATATGGATCTATATTAATACATTTACTTTGTTTACGGATAAGTCCCTGGATAAGTTCCTGAAGCTTTTTATCACCTTTCATCAGCTTCAGATATGGCCATACCTGTGCGCTGCTATCACGAAGCCACATAGCGTCGATATCTCCGGTAATAACATAAGTAAGGTTTTGTCCGTTTTCCTGATAAGGGAATACTGTTGTGTCTAATGTATTAGGGAAACAATTGTTGAACATCCATGCGAGTTCTTTATTCTTCACCTTTTTACCAAAAGCATCAATCGCCTTCTCAATTGCAGGGCTTGTAAACTTTCTGCTGGCTTGTGGAGTTCTCACTACAGGAAAATCGTAAAAAAAGTCAGCTGCAAGTACTGTTTTAGGGGTTAATAAACCGATACCAGCCAATGATGCATTTTTAATAAAATCTCTTCTATCCATTTAGTATATAGTTTTTTTTATTCTGAATAACTTCAAATATACTGATTTTATTAAGAATAATTCTCTTTTAATATAATGCAGTTGTACTAATAGCAGTATAAAAAGAAAACTCCCACATAAAGGGAGCTGTATAAAGATTATAGATTTATAGGTTTACATTTTATCAGGAGTGTTAAATAAAGAAAATTCTTCGTTATTATTTATTAAAATTGTATTTTGTATCAAAGAAAGATTGTAAATTGGAAGAATAAAACACCGTATGATGTCTACACCACCTACATTGTCGTTTTCTTTATTTACAGATTATGATATTGATCTGTTTAGAAAAGGAAAACACTACCGTCTTTATGAAAAGATGGGTGCGCATGTGGTTGAAATTAACGGCTACAAAGGTGTTTATTTTGCTGTATGGGCACCAAATGCAGAACAGGTATCGGTTGTTGGTGATTTTAATAACTGGAAAGGGGTTATTCATCAGTTAAAATACAGGTGGGATAACTCCGGAATATGGGAGGGTTTTATTCCCAATGTCACTTTAGGCAATGTTTATAAATATGAAATAAAAACCCATAATGATGATGTTTTTTTTAAAGCTGATCCTTTTGGTAATATTGCAGAAATACCACCACAGACTGCGTCTGTAGTTTCTACAACCTGGTACGAGTGGCAAGACAAAACGTGGATGCATGATCAGCACCACAAAAATTCATTTCAGGTTCCCATGTCCATTTATGAAGTTCATCTGCCATCGTGGCGGAAGGATAAAAACGGAAATGTAAACTTCAGAGACATAGCTTCTGATTTGGCTGCGTATGTAAAGGAAATGGGATTCACCCATGTTGAATTTATGCCGGTTACATCATACCCTTATGAACCTTCATGGGGATATCAGGTTACAGGGTATTATGCTGTAGACAGCAGGCTGGGAAGTCCACAGGATCTGATGTTTCTTATTGAGGAACTCCATCGCAATGATATAGGTGTTATTATGGATTGGGTTCCGGCTCATTTTCCTTCAGATGCTCATGGATTATATCGTTTTGACGGGAGTTTTTTATACGAACATGAAGATGAAAGACAGGGATATCATCCGGAATGGAATACCCGGATTTTTAATTATGGCAGAAACGAAGTAAAGTCTTTCCTGATCAGTAATGCATTCTTCTGGCTGGAGCGTTTTCATATAGACGCTTTGCGTGTAGATGCAGTTACTTCTATGCTATACCTGGATTACGCCAGAAAAGACGGTGAATGGATTGCCAATAAAGATGGTGGTAATATCAATCTGGAAGCATTGGAATTTCTGAGAGAATTTAATACAGCTGTAAATAAGCATTATCCGAATGTAAAAACTATTGCAGAAGAATCTACTTCCTATCCAAAACTTACACATCCAGTAAAAGATGGTGGAGTTGGTTTTGGTATGAAATGGATGATGGGCTGGATGCATGATACGTTAAGATACTTTAAACAAGACTTTTTGGTAAGGCATAAGTCTCATCATGATATAACCTTTAGTACTACTTATGCATTTGATGAAAGATATGTACTTCCACTTTCACATGACGAAGTTGTACATGGTAAATCTCCTATGCTGTATAAGATGTTTGGGGATGAATGGCAGAAACATGCCAACTTAAGAGCTTTATATTTATGGATGTACACCCATCCCGGAGCAAAATTGCTTTTTATGGGTGATGAATTTGCACAGACTTCGGAATGGGACTTCAGTGCATCTCTGGACTGGCATTTATTAGATTATGAAGCTCATCGTAGAATGAAGAATTTTGTAGCAAGGCTCAATAAAGCATATCGGGAAGAAAAGGCATTATACGAAATGAGCTATGAGAGTGCTGGTACGGAATGGCTTCATGCAGATGATAGTAAAAACTCAGTATATGTTTACCTTAGAAAAGGGAAGAATAAAGAAGATCAGATATTGGTCATTTTAAATCTGTCCTCAGTTCCTTATAAAAATTTCAGGATAGCTTTACCGGAAATGTCAGATTGGGAGCCCGTTATTAACTCGGATGATAAAGAATACTGGGGTAGTGGGAGTGCCATAAAGAACTTTAAAACTAAAAATGTACCGCATTATGGTAAGGATTATTCGGCAGATATAGACCTGCCGCCATTATGTGGATTAATATTCAGAAGAAAAAAATAATAACCATTATGTACGATCAGTTAGATATTTATCACATCAGTATGGAGTGTTATCCGGTAGCCAAAGTTGGCGGACTGGCAGATGTTGTTGGTGCTTTGCCTAAGTATCAAAATATGATGGGGGCGAAGGCTAAAGTTGTGATGCCATGGTACAATAAACCGTTTGTACATCAGAATAAATTTGAAGTTATTTTTGAGAATACGGTGTATCTTGACGGAAATCCTTTTTATTTTGAAATACTACAGGAAGAAAGTGATACTTTAGGATTTGAACTATATCTTGTAAAAATACATGGGCTTACGGATCGGGATGAGGTGTATGGCTATAGAGATGAAAGTATGCAGTTTATTGCCTTTCAGCGGGCTGTATTACAATGGTTATGCTGGGAACAACGGAGACCGGATATTTTGCATTGCCACGACTACCATGCAGGGTTAATTCCCTTTTTTACTGAATACTGCCATGAATATTCATTCCTTAAAGGAGTGAAAACTATTGGAACTATACACAACGGACAATACCAGGGACATATGTCCTGGGAAATGGCTCGTTTCTTTCCGGAGTTCGATCAATGGAAGTGGGGGCTTCTGGATTGGGATAAATGTATCAATCCTCTTGCAGTAATGATTAAAAACGCACATGCTTTTAATGCTGTTTCCGAAGGTTATCTGGAAGAATTACTTGCTGAAGCTAACGGTCTGGAAGAGTTAATCCGACAGGAAAGAGCCAAAGCATACGGAATTATAAATGGTATCGATACTGAAGTCTGGGATCCGAAATCAGATCCGATGATGGATAATAATTATACCTTAAAAACTTTTGCAAAGAAAAGGGAGTTGAATAAGGCCAAGTTGTGTGAGACTTATGAGCTGAATCCTGAACTTCCGCTTTATGCATTTATCGGAAGGTTTGCAAAAGAAAAAGGTGCAGATGTTCTCCCGGATTTAATCAGCAGATGTATATGGGAGAATGAAGGAAAACTTAATTTTATTGTTTTAGGTTCCGGAGATAAAGGACTGGAAGATAGATTCAGATATCTGAAAAATGTGTTTTACGTAAACCTGGCAGTAGATTTGGGGTATAAAGAACAATTGTCGCATCAGATTTATTCTTCCGCAGATTTTTTGTTAATGCCTTCCAGAGTAGAACCTTGCGGGCTTAATCAGATGTATTCCATGCGCTACGGTACAATGCCTATTGTAAGATTAACAGGCGGATTAAAAGATACCGTAAAAGATATTGGAGATGACGGTTATGGGATAACTTTCCGTAATTTCAATATGGAAGATATGCTTCACGCGGTTAATAGATCACTATATTTATACTATAACCTTCCTTCTGATATGAAGGATTACCAGAAGAAAATGATGAAGATCGATTTTTCGTGGGAAAAATCAGCAGAAAAATATTTAAATTTATATATGGTATAATAAAAAATATACCTACTTTAAACACACTAAATAAATAAAATATTAACCATGGGAAAAAAAGTAATCTCAATTGTTTTAGGAGGGGGAAGAGGCTCCAGATTATTTCCTTTAACAGATCAAAGGTCTAAACCGGCTGTGCCGATTGCAGGAAAATACAGACTGGTTGATATTCCAATCTCCAACTGTGTAAACTCCGGATTCAATCAGATTATGGTTTTAACTCAGTTTAATTCGGCATCTCTTAATCAGCATATAAAGAATACGTACAACTTCGATGTCTTTAGCCGAGGCTTTGTAGATATTATTGCCGCAGAGCAAAGTGTAGATAATGATAAATGGTTTCAGGGGACAGCTGATGCTGTAAGGCAATCTATGCCACATTTACGAAAGTATGATTACGATTACATACTGATCCTTTCCGGAGATCAGTTATACCAAATGGATTTCAGAGAAATGCTGAATTTCCATATTGAAAACGAAGGTGATATCACAATTGCAACGATACCGGTTAATGAAAAAGATGCTCCCGGATTTGGGATTTTGAAATCTGATGAACAGAATAATATTACCGCTTTTATAGAAAAGCCAGGAAAAGACATATTGCCGCAGTGGAGCTCGGATGTTGATGAGGTAAGTAAAGCACAAGGGAAGAATTATCTTGCTTCCATGGGGATATACATTTTTACAAAAAGCATTTTAGCCAAGATATTTGATGAAAATAAAGGGGACGACTTTGGTAAAGAAGTAATCCCTGCATCAATCGGTAATTACAATACATTAAGCTATCAATACAATGGTTATTGGACAGATATCGGAACTATAGAATCCTTCTTTGAAGCCAATATGGATCTAACACAGGATTTGCCTCAGTTCAATATGTTCAGTTCTTCACCAATCTTTACAAGATCCAGAATGCTGCCACCGACAAAAATCAACGGAAGCTATATGGAAAAAGTAGTAGTAGGTGACGGTGCTATTATTATGGGGGATCGCCTGGAAAAATGTGTTATCGGTAACCGTGCAAGAATTGGCAGAGGAAGTGTTATTAAAAATACCTATATGATGGGAGCTGATTTCTATCAAAATGATGAGATCAATGATTTAGTACCTCTTTTCGGTGTAGGAGAAAATTGTTATATCGAAAATGCCATTATAGACAAGAACTGTATGATCGGGAATAATGTCCGGATTATAGGTGGAAAACATATGCCGGATGCCGACTATGAATCTTATTCTGTACGCGATGGTATTATTGTGATAAAAAAAGAAGCTATAATTCCTAACGGAACCATAATACAATAGGCTAGTATGAGGAAGAGTATTATCTTTGTTGCTTAATTTCAGTGAATGAAGTGGGTTAAGTTAATTATTACTTTTCTGGTACTAATATTTGGTATTTATGCGGTTTCCATGATCTTCGTGGAGAAGACAAAGAGTTTTTCTGTAAAAAAGGAAATCAATTTTCCGTTGGAAAAAATTTTCCCTCAGTTTAATAATCTGTACAATTTTTCGCAATGGAATGAATTCATACAGGAGAATGATCATCTAGGTTTCTCTTATTATACACCTTATGACGGAGTTGGAAGTTCCATGCATTTTGTAAATAAAAGAGACTCTGCTGAAAATGGTGATGTATTTATCCGTTATGTTATACCGAACAGAGGAATTAAGTATCAGTTGTTCAAAAACAGTGACAGTAATCCTTATCTCATAGATGTTAGTTTCAAAAAACTTGGTGCAGAAAAAACCGAAGTCACCTGGTATGTACGGACACCGGCCAGACCATTTTTAAAACGCTCCCTTAATTTAATCTATGAAGAGAATTTCGTTTCGGGTATAGATAAGAGTATTGTAGCATTGGCAAATCATTTAGGTAATAAAGTAGATCGTGAAGCCAAACTGAATACCATAAAGTATGATACTATTGTAGAGGAAAACCACGAAGAAGCCGTTCTTTTAGGGCTAAATGTAAGTGCATCTAACCGCAAAAAGGGAGATTTCTTCAATTCTGTGGTGATGAATTATAATAAACTCTATAGTTTTATGACGAAAGATCTTGGGAAGAAAAACGACGAATTTGGAGAACCACAACTGGTAATGCGTTCCAATAATGTCAACGATAAAGAGATTTCGTACTTCTATGGAGCTACGGTTAGTAAGAAATTTGATGTCACCGATAATAATTTTAACTTCCGTGACGTTAAAGCTTCAAAGACTCTCGTTGCCTATTACAAGGGGAATTATGAGGGTAGAAAGAGGGTAATAGCCAACTTAGTTGCAGAAGCCAAGAGGAGAGAAATGTCTGTAGGTGAGCTCACTGAGGTATTTGTGGAGCCTCCTATAGAAAATCAGGACGTAATCCTGAAAATTGCTCTTCAGATTTATTAAATTGACGGATATACAAAATCAATCGGTTATATTTTATCAAATCCTTGGGCAGATTGGCTATTATTTGTAATTTTGTTGAATTATATAAAATTTTAATAGATAGAAGGTAATAATGGACAGATTTTCATTCTTAAATGCGGTACATTCTCAGTTTATAGAGGACATGTACCAGCAGTATTTGAAATATCCTGACAGTCTCGAACCATCATGGAAAGCTTTTTTTCAGGGGTTTGATTTCGCTTTGGAAAACTACAGTGATGAAGAAGCAGTACAAGAAATTAAATCTTTTGCATCACAGGCAGAGAACAGCAATGTCAATATTTCAGAAATTTCAGAAGACATTCGCAGAGAATTCAAAGTAATTAATCTTATCGAGGCATACCGTGTTCGTGGTCACCTTTTCACTAAAACCAATCCGGTTAGAGAGAGAAGACACTTCGAACCAACCTTGGATATTGAAAATTTTGGACTTACTTCTGCTGATTTAAATAGAAAATTCAACAGCGCTACAGAAACCGGAATGCCAGGACCTGCAACGCTTAGTGAAATCATAAGACATCTTCAGAACATCTACTGCGATTCCATCGGAGTAGAATACATGTACATTAAAAATGTTGAGGAAAGAGATTTCATTCGTCAGTGGCTTCAGGCAAATGAAAACCATGCAAAACTTTCTCCTGAAGAGAAAAAGCATGTTTTACAAAGGCTTAATCAGGCAGTAGCTTTCGAGAACTACCTGCATACAAAATTCGTAGGACAGAAGCGTTTTTCATTAGAAGGTCTGGAATCTTTAATCCCTGCGTTGGACCAGGTTATTACCAAGTCTTCACAATTAGGTGTTGATGAAGTAGTATTGGGTATGGCGCACAGAGGAAGACTGAATGTACTAACAAACATTTTCCAAAAGCCTTATAAGCAGATTTTCAGTGAATTCGAAGGTAAAGAATTTGAAGAAGATGTATTCTCTGGTGACGTTAAATATCACTTAGGAGCATCTAAAGTTATTCAGACAACTGCCGGAGAAACTGTAAAAATTAATCTTACACCGAACCCGTCTCACCTGGAAACTGTCGCTTCATTAGTAGAAGGTATCAGCCGTGCTAAAGTAGACAACAGCTACAACGGAGATTATAATAAGATTTTACCAATCGTTATTCATGGTGATGCTGCAATTGCCGGACAGGGAATTGTATACGAAATTGCACAAATGATGACGTTGGACGGATATAAAACAGGAGGTACAATCCACATCGTTACAAATAACCAGGTAGGATTTACAACCAATTATTTAGATGCACGTTCATCTACTTACTGTACAGACGTAGCGAAAGTAACTGACTCTCCGGTAATGCATATTAATGCAGACGATGTAGAAGCAGTTGTTCACGCAATGCATTTTGCTGCAGATTTCCGTAACAGATTTGGTAAAGATGTATATATTGACCTTTTAGGGTACAGAAAATATGGCCACAACGAAGGTGATGAGCCTAAGTTTACACAGCCTAAATTATACAACATCATTGCAAAACATCCTAACCCTAGAGAGATTTATAAAGATAAATTGATCAAGGAGGGTATTGTTTCTGACGAAGTGATGAAGCAAATGGAAGTTGAGTTCAAAAAATTATTGGATGAAAACTTCGACGAATCTAAAGAAATTAAGAAAAATACAATGGACATCTTCATGGCAGACGATTGGAAAAAATTCCCGTTCGGCTCCAGAGGATCAGTTCTTAATCCAGTAGATACTAAATTCCCTTTAGATAAACTAAAAGATTTAGCAAGACAGATTTCTACACTGCCTACAGACAAGAAATTTATCAAAAAAATCACAAGATTATTCGAGCAGAGACTTAATATGGTTGAGAATGATAATCTTGACTGGGCAATGGGAGAACTTTTAGCTTATGCTACATTGCTAAGTGAAGAATTTGGTATCAGAATTTCTGGTGAAGATGTAGAAAGAGGTACTTTCTCTCACCGTCATGCAGTTGTAAAGACTGAGGATACTGAAGAAGAATATGTACCATTAAAATCTGTTACTACTAAAGATAATCAGTTCCAGATCTATAACTCATTACTTTCTGAGTATGCAGTTTTAGGATTCGATTACGGATATGCAATGGTGTCTCCGGATACTCTTACAATCTGGGAAGCTCAGTTTGGTGATTTCGCTAACGGAGCGCAGATTATTATCGATCAATATCTTGTAGCTGCTGAAGAAAAATGGAAACTGCAAAACGGACTGGTAATGTTATTGCCTCATGGTTCTGAAGGACAGGGTGCTGAGCACTCTTCTGCAAGATTAGAGCGTTTCCTTACACTTTGTGCAAACCAGAATATTATTGTGGCTAATGCTACAACACCAGCTAACTACTTCCATTTGTTGAGAAGACAAATGAAAGCCGATTTCAGAAAGCCTTTAGTAGTAATGACTCCAAAATCATTATTGCGTCATCCAAGAGCTGTTTCGAAAGTTGAAGAATTGGCAAACGGAGCATTCCAGCCAATAATTGATGATGCTACTGCTAAAGCAGATAAAGTAGAAAGATTAGTATTATGTTCAGGTAAATTGTATTATGAACTATTAGCTAAAAAAGAAGAACTGAATGATGAGAAAGTTGCTTTAGTAAGACTAGAGCAGTTGTATCCTCTTCAAATGAATCAGTTGGATGCTATATTTGAAAAGTATTCTAATGCTAAAGAATTCATCTGGGCACAGGAAGAGCCTGAAAACATGGGCGCATGGAGCTATATACTGAGAAATCTAAGAGACAGAAATCCTCAGGTAATTTCTCCGGTAGCAAGTGGAGCTCCAGCACCGGGATCTCATAAGAAATTCGAGATCAACCAGAATGCAATTATCAATCAGGTATTCCAATGTGAAGGGACTCCTGCAAAAAGACCAGTAACAGCTTAATAATAAACTAACTACAAAAGCAGTATAGAAGAACTGCACAACAAAAAAAATTATTCCTATGTCAATATTAGAAATGAAAGTCCCTTCGCCAGGGGAATCTATAACCGAAGTAGAAATCGCAACGTGGTTGGTAAAGGATGGTGACTACGTAGAAAAAGATCAGGCTATTGCCGAAGTTGATTCAGATAAAGCAACTCTTGAATTACCGGCTGAAGCAAGTGGTATCATCACATTAAAAGCTGAAGAAGGAGATACTGTACAAGTAGGACAGGTAGTTGTATTAATCGATACTGCTGCTGCAAAACCAGAAGGTGCTGCACCTGCTAAAGAGGAAGTTAAAGCTGAGGCTCCAAAAGAAGAACCTAAAAAAGAAGTAGTTGCTGAAGCTCCGAAAGCTGCACCTGCTACTTATGCTACAAATACACCTTCACCTGCTGCTAAAAAAATCCTTGATGAGAAAGGTATTGAGCCTGCTCAGGTAAACGGTACAGGAGTTGGAGGAAGAATTACAAAAGAAGACGCTGTTCAGGCTAAAGGAACACCTGCATTAGGAGGTTCTAACGAAAGCGGATCCAGAGCTGTAAAGATTACTAAATTGAGTATGCTTCGTAGAAAGATTGCTGCAAGATTAGTTTCTGTAAAGAATGAAACAGCAATGCTTACTACTTTCAATGAAGTAGATATGTCAGAAATCTTCAGAATCCGTAAGCAATACAAAGAAGAATTTGCTGCTAAACACGGAATCGGTTTAGGATTTATGTCTTTCTTCACTAAAGCAGTTGTAAGAGCACTTCAGATGTATCCGGATGTTAACGCATCTATCGATGGTGATCAGAAGATCAGCTACGATTTCTGTGATATCTCTATTGCTGTATCAGGGCCAAAAGGTCTAATGGTACCAGTTCTTCGTAACGCAGAAAACATGTCTTTCAGAAATGTTGAAGCTGGAATTAAGGATTTAGCTATTAAAGTAAGAGACGGTAAAATTACTGTTGATGAAATGACCGGAGGTACTTTTACTATTACTAATGGTGGTACTTTTGGTTCTATGCTTTCTACACCAATTATTAACCCGCCGCAAAGTGCAATCTTAGGTATGCATAATATCATCGAGCGCCCTGTAGCAGTTAACAAACAAGTAGAGATCAGACCAATGATGTATGTGGCAATGTCTTATGACCACAGAATTATTGATGGTAAAGAGTCTGTTGGTTTCTTAGTAGCGGTAAAAGAAGCTATCGACAACCCGGTAGAATTCCTAATGGGTGGAGACGAAAGAAGAGCTTTAGAGCTTTAAAATATTAAATAATTATTAAAAATATTCCCGCTTAATCAATTTAGGCGGGATTTTTGTTATATTAACTACAAGAAAAAACAAAAGTGATGTACTCAGCAATTACCCACAGTATTCAGATTATTGTTGAACCATTTTATGATGTTAAAAACAGTTCACCAATACAGGAACGTTATATCTTCACGTACCATATCACTATTAAAAACAACGGGAGCGTCCCTATAAAACTCCTAAAAAGGAAATGGCAGATTTATGATGTTGGTTTTGGGGTAAGAGAAGTTTCCGGAGATGGTGTAATCGGTATGACACCGGAAATCTATCCGGGAGAAGAATTTAACTACTTTTCCAATGTGTCTCTTCGTTCCGGAGTCGGTGCGATGCAGGGGAACTATTTGTTGATGAATCTCGATTCGAAAGACACCTTTGAAGTAGAAATACCTAAGTTTTCTCTCATTACAGAAGTCGTATATAACTAAATAAAAACGGAGGCTAATTTTAGCCTCCGTTTTCTTTTTCTCATCATTTGTTATTTGGGTTATGCTGCAATTTGTCTTCTGCGCCACATATAGTACCACTTAATCTGTGCTACTCTGAAGAATTTAGCGTTCTTGTAAAGGTCCCAGTTCATTAACAGGACGCTTACCAGAATAACAACTAAACCTCCTATTTGTAAGCTTGTAATAATATCATCTGTAAAGAAATAACTTAAAGCTACAGCTACAACAGGATTTACATAAGCATAAGTACTTACCTCAGTTGTAGGACGTGACTGTATAAGCCATATATAAGCTCCGAATGCCATGATGGACCCGAAGAAGATCAGATATCCGATAGAGATCCAGCCTGATGTAGAAATTTCCTGAGGACGGAAAGCACTGTATTCTCCATTGAAGATTGCAACCAATGTAAACATTACACCTGCTGTAATCATCTGCCATGAAGTTTTTACCATTACATGAAGATCTTCACCATTTTCCTGTTCTATATTTTTGCTGTTGGCATATTTAGAATATAATGAACCTGCTGTCCATGCAATAGCACCAAGGATTAAAAGAATCATACAGACAAGGTTCAATAGTCGCTGAGATGCATCTCCTGCAATATTAATTTGCTCAGCAAACAACATAACTACGCCGATGAAACCTGCAATTAATCCCAATACAATATTTTTGTTGGAGAAATTGTTCTTCCATTGCTTTTTATCCAAAATAATAAACCAAAGGGCTGCTGCTGCTGCCATAATCGCTGCAATTCCACTGGATACATGCTGTTCTGCCCATATCAGAGCTCCCATATCCAGAAATAATAAAAGGAAACCTACAACAGCGGCTTGCTTTACAACCTGAAAATTGAACAATTTATAGCCTTTGATCTTACAATAAGTAAGTAATAAAAGGCTGGCTGTAAGGAATCTGAGCGATCCCAGAACAAATGGACTGAAATCACTTAATGCTTTATGTATAAAAAAGAATGTAGAACCCCATACAAAGTATACGATAATATAGGCTGCAATAACCGTTGCTTTTGACTGCTTCATAATTTTGCCTCTTTTTTTATGTTATAATAAGTTGATTGTCTTCTTTAACCGTTTGTAATACAATGATAGTTCGTGTGGAAATAATTCCGGGAATAGATGATAAAGATCTTTTCATAAGATTCATCAGTCCTATAGTATCAGAAGTTCTTACTTTTATAATATAGCCATCATCTCCGGCAATATCATGTACTTCCAGTACTTCAGGGATCTGAGCCAGTAATTTTCCTGTCTCCTCATCACCTATAATCTCATTGGCTTTGATGAAGATGAATGATAAAAGATTCTGATTAACCGCACTTGGGTTTACTTTTGCATGATAAGAAATCAGAACCTCTTTTTGTTCTAACTTTTTAACTCTTTCCAGTACAGCAGAAGGTGCCATACCCAGTATACGTGCTAATTCAGCATTGTTGATTCTTGCATTTTCCTGCATGAGTCTAACAATCTTTAAATCTATTTCATCCAGCTTATATTCCATGAACTATTTTTTCGGCGTGCAAATATACGAATAGTCAGAATATAATTCAAGTAAGTCTAATATTAAATGTTGTTAATTCTGAATTTGTAAAATGATCAGAATTTTAGTCGGTGAAAATTTTATTTTACAGAACTTTTATATTTTTAGCGAAGACTTGTTCAAGTTCTTTATTCTCTGTAAGGAATAATCTTTCGAATGCAAGAAGGGATAATTGTGCACAAACTGCGGCATCATCGCCGGCACGGTGGTGATTAAACTGGAGTTGATGTTGGTTTCCCAGATTTTTTAATCCATAACTCTTCAGACCTGGCCATGCTTTCTTAGAAAGTTGTATGCTGCAGAGGTAATTGGCTTTAGGTTTGAATATTCCGTAATAATCAAGGCAGCCACGGAGCACACCGGCATCAAAAGAAGCATTGTGTGCAATAATCAGATTATGATATAGGAGTTCTTCAACTTCATGCCATATTTCTTCAAAAGTAGGAGCGTCTGCAACATCTCCAGGGTGTATGCCATGGACAGCAATGTTATGTTTATTAAAATACGGGAAGCTTGGCGGCTTGATAAGCCATGTTTTTGTAGACTGAATTTTACTGTTTTCTACAATACATATACCCAGTTCGCAGGCTGAATTTCGTTCATGAGTAGCCGTTTCAAAGTCCAGTGCTATAAAGTCCATCTTTTAAAATATGAATTACGAAGTTAGAAATAAATAGGGTATTGGTTATCAGTTGCTGGTCATTAGTTATCAGTTGTCAACCATCAACAATTAACAATTAAATAGCTATTCTCCTTTTAGGAAATGTTTAAAAATAAGCCATTTAGACTGATAGTAGTCTTTTATTTGATTTTGTTGTCTTAGCTTTAGAGTTCCCGGAAGCTGAGCATAAAAACCGAAGTGAGCTTTTATAACAGCCCATGTATGGGAAAAGCCATGCTTGAACATAAAATAAATTCCGGCAATTCCGTCCAGACATAATCTTATAAATATAAGGTATAGTTTATCCGAAGGCAGATTTTTTAGCATCATGCTCAGGTTATTTCTAATATTCAAATAGGTCTTTCGTGGGTTTTGTTTTTGAAGAGTTCCGCCACCTACATGGTATATGGCAGATTTTCCGGTATAATAAATCTTTCTTCCGGAATTTTTAAGTCTCCAGCAAAGATCTATTTCCTCCTGATGTGCAAAAAATCGCGCATCAAAACCATTTTCTTTCCAAAAATCTTCAGAGCGGATAAACAAACAGCAGCCGGACGCCCAGAAAATTTCCGTTTCATCATTATATTGTCCTTTATCCTCTTCAATGTTTTCAAAAACACGGCCGCGACAATATGGGTAGCCCAAGTTATCAATAAGTCCGCCGCCGGCACCAGCAAATTCAAAGAAGTTCTTTCTGTTATAATCTAATACTTTAGGCTGAATAGCTGCTATATCCGGGCTCTTTTCAAAAAGAGCCGCCACAGGATCCAGCCATCCCGGTGTAACTTCTACATCGGAATTCAATAAACAGTATATATCAGCATGTATTTGTTTTAAGCCTTCGTTGTAACCACCTGCAAATCCATGGTTTTGCTGATTGATAACAATTTTCACAGACGGAAAACAAGTGGAGATATAAGCAACGGAATCATCTGTTGAAGCATTATCTATTACATATACTTCTGCAGATTGAGAATTTTCAAGAACATTGGGTAAGAATTTTTCTAACCAAGATTTTCCGTTCCAGTTCAGTATAGCTATAGCAATCTTCATTTCAGTGCATCTTTGTATTTCCATCTTCTATGTGACCAAAGCCAGTTATCAGGTCTTTTTCTTATCGTGTTTTCAAGTAGTTTATGAAACTTGTTTACAACCTCGTATTGTACAAATTTTTCACCATCCGGATATATTCTGTAGTAGTTAACCTGATAAAATCCTCTTTTTACCTTTTTCATATCACAGTAGATAAAAGCAAGATCTTTTTTGGTGGAAAGCTTATCATATCCTATGAAGGCAGGTGTTTCCTGATTCAGGAATTTAAGGCCGTAATGTATTTCACTAACATGAGGAGTCTGATCAGCAACAAACATATAAGCTGAATTTCCGTCATCCTTATCCTGTAAGATGCTTCGTATAACTTCTTTGGTTTCCAGAGCTTTATTTCCGAAACGGTTTCTTACAAATTTTATCTTTTCTTCCCAAAATGTACTCTGTACCTTTCTGTATACAGGGTGACATGATTTTTGGGGAATAACTGTAGCCAGTGCATTAATCCATTCCCAGTTAAATACATGGCCGGCAAGAAAAATAATATCTTTTTTTTCGTCGTAACACTCCTGAAATACATCCAGATTAAGATGCTGCATTCTTACCCTCAATTCTGTCTCACTAATGGTGAAGGCTTTCAGCATCTCGAAAATATAATCGAAGAAATTACGGAAAAACTGTCTCCGGATTATTACAATTTCTTCATCACTTTTTTCAGGAAAAGAGTTTTTTAGGTTTTCAGTAACTACATTTTTTCTGTAACCGAAAATATAAAGGTTAGCGTAATACAATATATCCGAAAGTCCATACAAAAACCACAGTGGTAATCTGGAAAATAATAAGATAATTTGAAATAAGAGTTTGTTCAAAAAAATAGAATTAAACAGCAAATTTAAGCATTACCTTTGTTATGGAACGATTTTTCCTTTTATGAATCTTCGGAAAAGTATAATTTTGTATAGTAACAAATTAGGAATATGAATAAAATGATAAAAACATTAGGGGTTTCTTTAGTACTGGTTTCGATTGTAGCCTGTGGTCAAAAGAGCAAAGAAACGAAGATTACTGAAGTGAAAAATACACAAACAGCAGTTGTTGATAGTGCGAAGATAAAGGAAGAAGCTAAAAAAGCTGCTATAGCTGAAAAGAATGCTTTGCCAAAACCTTATCATCCGGAAGAAAATGCGGAAGCTAAAATTGCAGAACTTACGGCACTGGCTAAAAAAGAGAATAAAAATATAATGATACAGGCCGGTGGTAACTGGTGTATATGGTGTCTGCGTTTTAACAATTATGTACAGACAACACCTGAATTAAAAAAACTGGCAGATGATAATTATATCTATTATCACCTGAACTATTCTCCGGATAATAAAAACGAAAAGATTTTTGCTAAATATGGTAATCCCGGTGATAAATACGGATATCCGGTATTTATTGTTTTAGACAAGGACGGAAAACAAATTCATACTCAGGATAGTTCTGTTTTGGAAGAAGGTAAGGGATATAGCCTGGATAAAGTGAAGAAATTCTTTGAAGACTGGAAGCCTAAGGCGATGTAGTTTGGATGTTTTGAAAAAGTTTGAGAATAATACTTGATTGAATATAATTTTGGCACGATAATTATTATACAAGAAATACTAAAACTTTAAAAAATGAAAAAAACAATTTTATTCTGTGGCGCCCTGTTAATGGGAGGTTTGGCATTTGGTCAGAAAACAGATAATACTCCTGTTTTGGGAGGTGATAAAGATGCACATGGCTGTAAAGCGTCTGCAGGTTATACCTTCTCTTATATTAAAAATGACTGCGTAAGAACATTCGAACAGAAAGTACAGTTGAAAGAACAAAATCCTAAAGGGTCTTATACAACTAATGCTGCTGTAATCTTTAGTAAAGATATGAAGAAAGCGGAGATTTTTGTTCCGGAAAGTGCTTCAGGAGTTATTCTAAACAAAGTTGGAAAGAAAGCTGTTTGGAAAAGAGGAGATTATGAATTGACTCAAAACCAGAAAGTATACAGTTTGAAAAAAGGAAATGTTGTTGCTTACAAACAATAATTAACAATAAAGATATTTTTAAGAACCGCCATTTGGCGGTTTTTTTATTTTGTATCTTTATGGAATCCAAACCTATATATTATTATGAAAGCAATAATTCTAGCATCAGTGTTATCTGTTATGGCAGGATGTCAGGAAAAGCTGCACGACACGGCAGCTCCTGGCAAAAGTGTAGAAACAGAAGCCCCTAATACAAACTATAAACTTGCCTTTGAAGGACAAACAAGAATTCAGGGAATAACAACTTCTACACCTCTTAATGTTGAAGAAATTGCAAAAGGCTTATCAAAACCTTGGGGTATAATTGTGCTAAAAGACGGCAGATTACTAATTACTGAAAAAACTGGAACATTACGAATTATTGACCGTGATAATAAATTGAGTCAGCCTATTACCGGACTTCCGGAGGTTAACTCCAATGGGCAGGGAGGTTTGCTTGATATTGTAGCTGATCCAGAATTTAACCAGAACAGAATCCTGTACTGGGTGTTTTCTGAGAGGAAAGATGGTAAAAATGCTACGGTTGTAGCTAAGGGAAGACTCGCCAATGATGAGAAAACAGTTGAAAATGCACAGGTCATTTACAGGGCGGAACCAGCTTATGATGGTATATTACATTATGGCGGCAGAATCATATTTGATAAAGACGGAAATTTATTTGTAAGTACCGGAGAACGTTCGGATATGGTAACGCGTCCGCAGGCCCAGCAACTGAATTCAGCTTTAGGAAAAGTACTTAAAATCACCAAAGACGGGAAGCCTGCTCCCGGAAATCCATACATTGGCCAGCAGAATGTGCGTCCTGAAATATATTCCTACGGACACAGAAATGTACAGGGATTGGCTTTGCATCCTGAAACAGGAGATCTGTGGGAAGGAGAGTTTGGTCCGCGTGGAGGGGATGAGATTAATCTGATCAAGCCTGCTAAAAATTACGGCTGGCCGGTTATTACCTATGGAATAGAGTATGATGGAAAAACCATAGGAGATGGAATCACTCAAAAAGAAGGAATGGAGCAACCTGTGTATTATTGGGATCCCGTAGTTTCTCCAAGTGGAATGGTTTTCTATTCAGGAAATGTTATTCCTGAGTGGAAAAATAATCTTTTAATTGGGTGTCTTAGCGGACAACATATTGTAAGATTAGATATAAAAAATAATAAAGTAGTTGGCGAGGAGCGACTTTTGGGAGATAAAAATGAGCGTTTCAGAGATTTAGCACAAGGATTAAATGGCGAAATTTATGCTGTAACCGACTCTGGTAAGGTTTTCCGGATTTCCAAAAAATAAACGCCTGTAGCTCTTTTAGATTGCGAAAGATATTCGTATTTTTGTTGCTCTAATTTAAAAGTAAAGAATGAATACCTACAAGAACCCGCTGGAAGAACGTTATTCTAGTGCGGAAATGCTCTTTAATTTTTCCCATGATAACAAATTTCAGAACTGGAGAAAGCTTTGGATAGCCCTTGCAGAAATTGAAAAAAATCTTGGTCTGGAAATTACCGATGAGCAGATCGCAGAGCTAAAAGCAAATGAAACCAATATCGATTACACCAAAGCAGCAGAATACGAAAAGAAATTTCGTCATGATGTAATGGCTCACGTTCATGCATATGGAGATGTGGCGCCTTCTGCAAAAGGTATTATTCATTTAGGAGCAACTTCGGCATTTGTAGGAGATAATACCGATCTTATTCAGATGCGTGATGGTTTAATCATCCTTCGTCAGAAATTGGTAAACGTAGTAAAAGGACTTTCGGACTTTGCTATCAAATACAAAGATGTACCAACTTTAGGATTTACACATTTCCAGCCTGCACAGTTAACAACAGTAGGGAAGAGAGCGACACTTTGGCTTCAGAGTTTAATTCTTGATTTTGAAGAATTAGAATTCTTTTTAGAAACACTTCGTTTCCGTGGTGTAAAAGGAACAACAGGTACAGCGGCAAGCTTCCTGGAACTTTTCAACGGAGATTATGAAAAAGTAAAAACACTGGATAAAGAACTATCCAAGCGTTTTGGTTTTGACAAAGTTTTCGGAGTTTCCGGACAAACATATGACAGAAAAATAGATGCTAAAGTAGTTTCTTTATTATCTAACATTGCTCAGTCAGCACATAAATTTACAAACGACCTTAGATTATTGCAGAACCTTAAAGAGGTAGAGGAGCCATTTGAAAAAGATCAGATTGGTTCTTCAGCAATGGCTTACAAGAGAAACCCAATGCGTTCAGAAAGAATCGGAGCATTGGCGAAGTATGTAATGTCATTAAGCAGCAGCTCTGCAATGGTTGCAGCAACTCAGTGGTTCGAAAGAACTCTGGATGACTCAGCAAATAAGAGATTAACAATTCCACAGGCGTTTTTAGCTGTTGATGCTATTCTCCTTATCTGGAATAATATTCTTAATGGTATGGTGGTATATGAAAACCGTATCAACAAACATATTATGGAAGAACTTCCTTTCATGGCTACTGAATACATTATTATGGAAGAAGTGAAAGCCGGCGGAGACAGACAGGAAATCCACGAGATTATCCGTCAGCATTCCATGGAAGCCTCCAAGAAAGTGAAGATGGAAGGTAAGGAAAATGATCTGATAGAAAGGATAATGAACGACGACAGATTAAGGCTTGATAAGTCAAAACTGGCGGAAGTGTTAGATCCGAAGAATTTCATCGGATTTGCTCCGATCCAGACTTCTGAATTCATCCAGAACGAAGCACAGCCTATCCTGGATAAATACTCCGACCTTATCGGTTTAGAAGCTGAACTTAAAGTTTAAATAAAATTGCGGCACTGTGCTGCAATTTTTTGTTTATATAATATTAAAAAGTGACAAGCTCCTAAAAGAGCAATTTAATTATAACACGGAGTAAGACCCGTGAAAAATGAACAACTATGAATTACAGAATTTTTGTTGAGAAAAAAGGAATCTTTGATGTTGAAAGTCCTAAAATCTTTGACGAAATAAAAGAGATACTTCCACAGATAACATCTGTAAAAGTCTACAATGTTTATGACATCTTCGGACTGGAAGAAAAAGACCTGAATAAAGTTGCCAACAGTACGTTTGTAGATCCGGTAACTGATATTCTTCATTTAGAAAATCCGGTACAGAATATTTTTCTGGCAACCGAATTTTTACCTGGCCAGTATGATCAGAGAGCAGACTCAGCAGAGCAGTGTATCTCTATCCTTACGGATGCTGAAAATGCAACTGTAAGAAGTGGTAAAATTATTGAGATGGAGGGTGTTACTGAAGCAGACCTGCCTAAGATTAAAGACCTTTTAATTAATAAAGTTGAATCCAGAGAGAAAGATCTTTCTAAACTGGAAATTCCTGCACAGGCTGAGCCAAAAGCGGTTCCTGTTTACAATGGGTTTATCAGTTTTGATGCTGAGCAGTTAGCCGTTTTCTATAAAGAACATGGATTTGCTTTTGGTTTAGATGATCTGGAATTTATTCAGAATTACTTTAAAACTGAACAAAGAGATCCAACAGAAACTGAGCTGAAAGTTCTGGATACCTATTGGAGCGATCACTGTCGTCACACAACTTTTGAAACAGCACTTACAGATATTAAGTTCGAAGACGAGTTTAAAGAGACATTAGAGAATATCTTTAATGATTATTTAGCGAAAAGAAAGGAACTAAACCGCGAACATAAGCCAATCTCTTTAATGGATCTGGGAACGGTTTGCGCTAAATACTTCAAGAAGACAGGGAAACTTGAAAACCTGGTTATCTCTGATGAGATCAATGCCTGTACAATAGAAATTGAAGCAGAATTTGATGGCAAAAAAGAGCCATGGTATTTATTATTCAAAAACGAAACACATAATCACCCTACAGAGATCGAACCATTTGGTGGTGCATCTACTTGTTTAGGTGGTGCTATACGTGATCCTTTATCCGGACGTTCATTTGTTTACCAGGCAATGCGTCTTTCAGGTGCAGCCGATGTTTTGGAACCTGTAGAGAAAACGCTTCCGGGGAAGCTTCCTCAAAAGACTATTTCTAAACAGGCAGCAAATGGATATTCTTCTTATGGTAATCAGATTGGTTTAGCAACCACTATGGTTAACGAGATATACGATGAAGGCTATAAAGCCAAGAGAATGGAAGTTGGTTTTGTGGTTGGAGCAGTTCCTACAGATTGGGTACGCCGTGAGAAACCTCAGAATGGAGATTTCGTTATTATTTTAGGCGGAGCAACGGGACGCGATGGTGTTGGTGGCGCAACAGGTTCTTCTAAAGAACAGGACGAAACCAGTATCCATACCCTAAGTACTGAAGTACAGAAAGGTAATGCTGTAGAAGAGCGTAAAATTCAAAGATTGTTCAGAAAACCAGAAGTTACAAAACTGATTAAAAAGTCAAATGACTTTGGAGCAGGTGGTGTTTCTGTAGCAATTGGAGAGATTGCAGATTCATTAGAAGTAAATCTGGATGTTTTACCATTGAAATATGACGGTCTTAACGGTACTGAATTAGCAATTTCTGAATCTCAGGAGAGAATGGCAGTTGTTATCTCACCAGAAGATAAAGATAAATTTATTGGACTTTGTGAAGCGGAGAATATAAAAGCTGTACACGTTGCTACTGTAACAGATAGTGGCAGAATGCAGATTTTCTGGAAAGGAGATAAAATTGTAGACCTTAGCAGAGAGTTTTTAGATACCAATGGTTGTGCGAAATCTCAGAACATTGTGGTTAACCACCTGAGAAAAGTTGAAAACAAAACACAGGCGTTTAATGAAGAAAACTTCTTAGCAGCTTTAAAAGATAAAAATGTAGCTTCACAAAAAGGCTTACTGGAGATGTTTGACTCTTCGGTAGGTGGTACTACTGTAGCTATGCCATTGGGAGGTAAGCATCAGTTAACTCCAATGGAAGGTAGTGTACAGACATTACCAATTGAGGAAGCAAGAGATGTAGAAACGGTATCTTTAGCTTCATGGGGCTTTGATGCTGAAACCTCAGTACAGAACTCCCTTATCGGAGCAGCTTATGCTGTTGTAGAGTCTGTAGGGAAGATTGTAGCAATGGGTGGTGATTATAAAAACATTAGATTAAGCTTCCAGGAATACTTTGAAAAACTAGGAGATAAAGCAGATAAATGGGGAAAACCATTTGCTTCCCTTTTAGGAGCCTACGATGCCCAGATCAATTTAGGTTTAGCTGCGATCGGTGGTAAAGACAGTATGTCCGGAACTTATCTGGATCTGAATGTTCCGCCAACTCTTATTTCTTTTGCTTGTGCAAACGGAAATAAGAAAGACATTATTTCTCCTGAATTTAAGAAAGCCGGAAATAAACTTTATTTCTATGAGCATAAACCATTAGAAAATGGTCTTCCAAACTATGAAGAATTAAAGAATGTTTACGACTTCATTTATGCGGAAATTAAGAAAGGAAATATCGTTTCTGTTAAGACAATTAAAGATGGAGGTCTGGCAATTGCTTTGGCAAAAATGAGTTTTGGTAACCACTTAGGTGCTGAAATTTCTGCAGATGATAAAGTTCTTTTAGAGAAAAATCTGGCAAGCCTTGTTATAGAGTCTACAGGAAATATAGAAAATATATTGATTAAAGAAATTGGAGCGGTTAATTCTTTAAACACTTTAAATATAAATGGTTTAGAGTGTTCTATTGATAATTTACTTGAAGTATGGACAGGGACTTTCAAAAAGCTTTTCCCTACTGAAGAAAGAAAGGCTGAAGTTGTTACTTTCGATGAAAGTCTGAATGGAATTAACAAATCATCAATCGAAATTATTTCTCATAAGATTGCAAAACCAAAAGTGTTTATTCCACTATTCCCGGGAACAAACTGTGAATATGAAACACTAAATGCTTTCAGAAAAGAAGGAGCAGATGTAAACAGTATTCCACTGATTAATCTGAATAATGATAAACTGAATGAAAGTCTTGATGCATGGGTAAGAGAAATTGATTCTGCTCAGATCTTAACTTTTGCCGGAGGCTTTAGTGCTGGTGATGAGCCAGACGGTTCTGCTAAATTTATTGTAAACGTTCTGAAAAATGAAAAGATAAAATCTGCAGTACATAGATTATTGGAAAGAGATGGTCTTGTATTGGGAATCTGTAATGGTTTCCAGGCTTTGGTAAAATCAGGACTTCTGCCTTACGGAGAGATCAGAGATTTGGACGAAACATCACCAACGTTAACTTTTAATGCCATCGGAAGACACATTTCCCAGATGGTTAATGTAAAAGTATTGAATGATGATAGCCCTTGGTTAAAAGGCATGAAAGGCCAGACTTTTACTGTTCCGATTTCACATGGTGAAGGAAGATTCTATGCATCTGAAGCAGAATTAGAGAATCTTTATAAAAATGGTCAGATTGCAACGCAATACGTAGACCTGGATGGAAATATAGCTTATGGAATGCCACATAATCCGAATGCTTCGCTTTTCGGTATTGAAGGTATTACGAGTAAGTCCGGAAAAATATATGGCAGAATGGGGCATACAGAACGTTTTGCAAACGGTCTTATGAAGAATATTCCGGATGCTAATTACCACAATGTATTTAAAAACGGAGTTGATTATTTTAAAAATTAAATATTAAAAGTCCCCTGAAATAATGGTAACTTTATTTCAGGGAGCTTTTTAAAACTATAAAAAGTTATTGTTGCTGTAGAATTATATGAGAATAAAATTATTTGGGGTTTGTACGTTGATGTCTTTGGGAGTTCAGTGTTATGGACAAGAGCAGGATAGTATAAAGAAAGAGGAGCCGGCAGTTAAAGTACAGCAGGTAATCCTTAAAAATGGAGAGGTTAGAGAATATCCAAGACCAAAATGGCATGAACCAATTACAAATCTTCCGAAGGATTTTATGACCACTAATCGTAGTTTTATTGAGAATGGGAATGCATGGTATCTGGGAGGTGCAGTAGCCGCCACAGCATTATTGGTTCCTTTCGATCAGCAGATTGTAGATGGCAGCCGAAAACTGGCAGATAATCTGGGAATGAGCCCGGAGAATAAGTATGCTAAGTTTGGGCCTATTCCGAAAAGTGTAGGAGCAGGGCTTTATATGATTGGTAACGGGACAACGGTATTATTACTGGGAGCAGGTTTCCTTACCTATGGATTAATGAAGAATGATTATCGTGCTTATGCCACAGCCAGTGGATTATTGGAAAGTTTGGCATTAAGCGGAATTTATGTTCAGGTGCTGAAGAGATCTACAGGTAGAGAAAGCCCGTTTATTGCAAGAGAAAACGGAAATTCCGGAGGTGCGTGGAATCCTTTCCCTAGTTTTAGTGCTTATGGAAAGAATACCCCTCATTACGATGCAATGCCTTCAGGACATTTAGCTACGATTATGGCAGGTTTTACAGTAATTACAACAAACTACCCGGATGTTAAATGGTTAAAACCAGTAGGGTATACTCTAATAGGAGGTCTTTGTTTTCAGATGATGCAGAGTGAGGTACATTGGGCTTCAGATTACCCGCTGGCACTTTTAATCGGATACTTTTCCGGAAGGTCCATTGCCCGCAGACACTTTAAGAAAGTAAAAAGTGGCGAAGACGGGAAACCTCAGTATTCTCTTGATGTTATCGGAGGGAATGCATATGGAATTAACACTATTGGTGTTAAAATGAGTTTTTAAAAAATAAAGTTTAATAAGAAGTTAAAAATGGGAATCGCATTATTCGGATTCCTTAAAAAAGAAAAAAACTATGAGTCAGAAGAAAGAAATGCTTTATGAAGGAAAAGCAAAGCAGGTTTTTGCAACTGAAAACCCTGCAGAAGTTGTAGTACGTTACAAAGACGATGCAACTGCTTTTAATAACCAGAAAAAAGGTCAGGTGGATAAGAAAGGAGAGTTGAATAACGAGATTTCGACTCTTATCTTCGAATATTTAAATGATAAAGGTATTCCAACCCATTTCATAAGCAAACTTAACGACCGTGAGCAGCTGGTTAAGAAAGTAGATATTATTCCGTTAGAAGTAATCGTAAGAAATTATGTTGCTGGTAGTATGGCACAGCGTTTAGGATTAGAAGAAGGAATGAAATCTCCGGTAACTATCTTCGATATCTGTTATAAGAAAGACGAGTTAGGAGATCCGTTAATCAATGATCACCATGCTGTTTGCTTAGGTGCTGCTACTTATGACGAGCTGAAAGAAATGTATGCTCTTACAGGACAGATTAACGAACTTCTTGGAGAATTGTTTGACAAAATGAATATTATCCTTGTTGACTTTAAAATTGAGTTAGGTAAAACAATGGATGGTAATATTGTTTTGGCAGACGAAATCAGCCCGGATACTTGCAGACTTTGGGATAAAGATACTATGAAAAAACTGGATAAAGACCGTTTCAGAAGAGACTTGGGTGAAGTTACCGAAGCTTACGAAGAAATCTACAACCGTCTGAAAACAGCTTTGAATAAATAATTAAATATCTCTGATTGATCAGTAAATGATCTGCTAAAAATGAAAGATTTAGAACTTCAAAAACAAAATTATTTAAGCCAATTTAAAAAGAGAGCTTATCAGAGAAATATCTGGAAAAAGTCCGATGATTCTATGCTTGATGAGCCTACAGAAGAATGTGGTATTATGGGGATGTATTCCTATCATGATATAGATACTTTTTCTCTTTCTCAGTTTGGTTTATTTGCACTGCAGCACAGAGGTCAGGAGGCTTGTGGTATTTCGGTGCTGAAGGATGGTAGAATACATTCTTATAAGGATGAAGGCTTGGTACTGGATGTCTTTAAGAGTATTGAAAATCCGGAAACCTATATGGGGAATTCCGTTATTGGGCATACCCGTTATACAACTGCCGGCGATAAAAAGAAATATAACTATCAGCCATTCTTTGCAAAGAATGAGTATGATCAGATTATTCTGTCTATTGCACACAACGGTAATCTTACCAACGCCAGAATACTGAAAAAAGAATTGGAAGAAGAAGGTGTTGTTTTCAAAGCAACCTCCGATTCTGAAGTTATTCTTCGTCTTATCCAAAAGAACCTGGATCTTGGGCTTCGTGGCGCTATAAAAGCGACTATGGAGCGTATTGAAGGTGCTTATTCTGTTGTAGGAATGACCCGTAACAAATTCTTTGCTTTCAGAGATTTCAACGGTATCAGACCATTGGTATTGGGTGCTATAGATGAGCAGACTTATGTAGCAGCATCAGAAACCTGTGCATTGGATGCAATGGGAGCACAGTATGTAAGAGATATTCTGCCTGGTGAAGTTGTCTTCACTACAGAAAATGACGGATTACAGTCTTACATGGTGAAAGATGATTGTGTAAACAAAATCTGTGCATTCGAATATATTTATTTTGCACGTCCTGATACAACTCTGGAAAATATTAATGTTCACGAGATTCGTGAGAAATCCGGGGAAAAAATATGGGAGCAGGCACCTGTAGAAGCCGATCTTGTAATAGGTGTACCAGACTCTGGTGTTCCGGCAGCAATCGGATTTTCTAAGGCATCAGGTATTCCGTTCAGACCGGTTTTGATTAAAAACCGCTACATCGGAAGATCCTTTATTATCCCGACACAGGAAATGCGTGAGAGAATTGTAAATCTAAAATTAAACCCTATTATCTCTGAAATCAAAGGGAAAAGGGTTGT
Organism: Elizabethkingia miricola; assembly: GCF_001675285.1. Taxonomy (GTDB): domain Bacteria; phylum Bacteroidota; class Bacteroidia; order Flavobacteriales; family Weeksellaceae; genus Elizabethkingia; species Elizabethkingia miricola. The sequence goes on along the minus strand of NZ_LSGQ01000004.1, from coordinate 86,720 downwards.
AATTATAGATGACTCAATTGTAAGAGGAACAACTTCCAAGCGCCTGGTAAAGATCCTTAAAGATGCCGGAGTAAAAGAGATTCACTTCAGAAGCGTTTCTCCGCCAATTGTTGCGCCATGTTTCCTTGGAATAGATACACCTGTAAAAGATGATCTTATTTCAGCTAATATGTCTAAAGACGAATTGAGAGATTATCTGGGAGTAGATTCTTTAGAATTCCTTAGTATGGATAATCTGAAAGATATATTAGGAAGCTCCGATCATTGTTTCGGATGTTTTACTGAGAAATACCCTGTAGAGAATACAGATGGACTTCAGGATTATGTAGACCAATAAGAAGTCTTAATCAAGATAATCTAAAGCACCTCAAATGAGGTGCTTTTTTATGAAATATTGCGAAATCTGTTTTTCGCAAACGTTTTCGGGAGCATAAAAATTAATAAAACTAAGTGTTATATAGTGAAATAATACAAAAAACTACACGATTTTCGTAAAATATATTATTGAAAATCATAGTGTTATATGATTTGTGGTGTAAGTGTTAAGCAAATGTTAAATTTATATTAAAAAATAATAATACTTTAAAAGGCTTAATTGAAGCGAAAGTAAAGTTGAAATTTAAAAACATAATTTGTGAAAAGTAATCTTGTATTTATGAAGGTTGCACCTGCATTCTTATTAGCAGGAGCAATGTTGAATGCACAACAGAAAGATTCAACAAAGACAAAGGAGATAGAACAGGTCGTACTGATTGGTTATGGTAAACAGAAGAAATCAGACCTTACAGGATCTGTAACGGCACTTACAGCAAAGGATTTCAATCAGGGAGCAATAGGTTCACCTGAGCAGTTAATTCAGGGTAAAGCAGCCGGAGTACAAATTGTAACCGCGGGCGGAGCACCAGGATCAGGATCTACGATCAGAATCCGTGGGGGAGCTTCTCTTAATGCAAGTAATGACCCGTTATTGGTTATAGACGGGGTTCCTGTAGATAATAGTACCATTAATGGAGCTTCTAACGGATTAGCACTGATTGCCCCGAATGATATTGAAAGTTTCAGTATCCTTAAAGATGCATCTGCTACAGCTATTTACGGTTCCAGAGCATCCAATGGTGTAATAATTATTACTACAAAAAAAGGAACTTCCGGTAAACTAAAAGTAAGTTACAACAGTAATACTTCCATATACACCAAGATGGGGACTATCGGAGTATTGAACGGTGACCAATTCCGCTCTGTAGTAAGCCAGTATGCAACTGATGAATATAAAGCGCTTTTAGGTAATAGTAATACAGACTGGCAAAAGCAAATTTATCAGACTGCTTTAGGATTTGATAATAGTGTGGCTATTTCCGGAGGAATTAAAGGACTGCCTTACCGTTTATCATTAGGCTACCTTAAACAGGATGGTATTCTTAAAACCAGCAATTTTGAGCGTTCCAATGTCGGAATCAATCTAAGCCCTAAATTTTTTGATAAACATTTATCTGTAGATATTAACTACAAAGGTATTTACTCCGAAAACAGATTTGCAGATGTAGGTGCTATAGGAGCCGCTGCGGCTTTCGATCCGACACAATCTGTTTATAATCCTGCAAATACAGCTTTAGGAGGTTACTGGGAATGGCTGAATGCTACAACAGGTTTACCTAATACGAATGCTACAAAGAATCCGCTTTCTATGCTGAATCAGAAGATAGATGTATCGTATGTAACCAGAAGTTTGGGGAATATTCAGTTAGATTATAAATTCCATTTCCTTCCGGAGTTGCGGGTAAATGTTAATGCTGGTATAGATTATACGGATTCCAAAGGGAATACCAGAGTATTGCCTACTTCAGCTTCAGCTTTTTATAGTAGTGGAACTTACAAAAGATATGCCCAGAGCAGAAAAAATAAACTATTTGATGTTTATCTAAACTATAATAAAAAAGTAGAATCACTGAACTCTACATTCGATGTTACAGCAGGTTATTCTTATCAGGATTTTTACAGAAGCGAGCCTTTAGCTATGACCATTAAAGGAGATCCGGCTTTACAACCTGACATTGTTAATGCTTTTGAAACAGAGTCTACTATTCTCTCTTACTTTGGGCGTTTCAACTATAATTTCGGTGATAAATATTTATTGACAGCCACAGTGCGTAATGACCGTTCATCACGTTTTAGTAAGGAGAACAGAAGTAGTATTTTTCCGGCAGTAGGTTTAGCATGGAGAATAGATAAAGAAAACTTCATGAAAAACCAAAATGTAGTATCCTCTTTAAAGCTGAGAGCAGGCTGGGGAGAAACAGGACAGCAAGGAGTCATTGGGAATGATTATCCATTCCTTGCAAGATATGTGATTAGTGATAACGGAACAAAGTATCAGATAGGTGACCAATTCTATAATACACTTCGGGCACAGGGATATGATAAGAACCTGAAATGGGAAACTACGATTACCAAAAACATAGGTTTGGATTTTGGATTTCTGAATGACAGAATTACCGGATCCGTAGAAGTATATGAGAAAAAAACTAAAGATCTTTTGAGTATTGTACCAGTACCGGCAGGTGCTAACCTGACCAATCTCTTACTGATAAATGTAGGGGATATGCAGAATAAAGGTATAGAAGCCAATATCAATGTAAAAGCAATTCAGAAAGAAAATTTCAGCTGGGAATTTAGTGCTAATGCAACACATTACACCTCCAAGGTTACAAAACTATCTGCACAAAATAACCCTAATGAGAAAGTATTGGTCGGAGGAATAGAAGGTGGAACCGGGACAACTGTTCAGGTACATCAGGTAGGCTACACGCCATTCTCATTCTATGTATACCAGCAGGTATACGGACAGGACGGAAAACCACTCGAAGGTGTTTATGTAGACCGTAATGGTGATGGTGTGATTAACGAGCAGGATTTATACCAGTACAAATCGCCGATTCCTGATGTTTTATTAGGTTTCTCTTCAAGGTTTACATATAAGAACTGGGATCTGGGCTTTTCTTTAAGAGCTAGTATCGGAAACTATGTGTACAACAATATGGCATCTAAAGCCGGATCATTACAGAATATTTCTAACAATGATTATTTATCCAATATCTCTACAAGCTATCTGGATACAGGTTTTAAAAGAGCGCAATATCTTTCCGACTATTATGTAGAGAATGGTTCATTCCTAAGAATGGATAATCTTAATATAGGATATAATTTCCCACATTTTATCAATGATAAGTATAAACTAAGAGTTTCCTTATCAGCGCAGAATGTATTTTTAATTACAAAATACAGCGGACTGGATCCTGAGTCGTTAACGACAGAACTTAACGGAACAACAAAATCAGGAATTGATAACAATGCTTACCAGCGACCTAGAATTTATTCTCTAGGTTTTAACTTCCAATTCTAAAAACACAGCAATGAAATTTTTTAATTCTATAAATCGTAAACTTTTAGTTGCAGGAGTAGTAATGTTACTCGGTGTAACTTCTTGTGAAAAAGATCTTGACAGATTACCTATAACAGATATTAGTTCCGCATCGGTTTATGCAGATTTTTCCAATTACAAAGGTGTACTGGCTAAATGTTATGCAGGGCTTGCACTTACGGGGCAAAAAAGCGGAGATAGTACCGATGGTGCCGATATCGGCGGTATAGATACGGGAACTTCAAGTTATCTGAGACAATATTTCCAGTTACAGGAGCTTCCGACAGATGAGGCTGTAGTAGCATGGAACGATGCTTTTCTTCCGGATCTTCATAATATGAACTGGGGCTCTACAAATAGCTTTATTACAGCATTGTACTATCGTATTTTCTATCAGGTAGCACTATGTAATGAGTTTATCCGTGAAACGACAGATGAAAAACTGGCATCCAGAAATATTACCGGAGCGCAGGCTGAAGAAGCGAGATTATACAGAAATGAAGCGCGTTTTCTTAGAGCTTTAAGCTACTATCATGCTATTGATATGTTTGGGAACGTACCGTTTGTGACCGAAAAAGATGAAGTAGGTGTAAAGCCTCCAAAGAGAATTACACGTGAAGAGCTTTTTGTTTATGTAGAAAGTGAGCTGAAAGATCTTGAAGGATTACTAAAAGATCCACGTACTAATGAATACGGACGTGCTGATAAAGCTGCTGTATGGATGGTAATGGCTAAATTATACCTGAATGCTGAAGTGTATACCGGAGCTAAAAAATATACTGAGGCCAGAACATATGCAGAGAAAGTAATTAATGGAGGTTACAGCCTTAAACCTAAATATGCTGACCTTTTCCTTGCCGATAATAATGTTGCCAATAACGAGGTTATTTTCTCTATCAACTACGATGGACTTAATACCAAAACTTACGGTGGTACTACTTATTTGATCCATGCAGCAGTGGGTGGAAGTATGAAACCTTCAGATTTTGGAATTAATAGTGGTTGGGGAGGAATTAGAACAACCAAAAGTTTGGTTCAGTTATTCCCGGATGCAAATGGCTCCCGTGATAAAAGAGGAGTGTTTTATACCAATGGCCAAAATCTTGAAATTGATAATGTAACCACATTTACAGACGGATATCCTTTAGTAAAGTTCAAGAATATTACATCGGCAGGTAAGCAAGGTTCGGATGCCTCCGGAGATTTTGTGGATACCGACTTCCCAATGTTCCGTTTAGCAGATGCCTATCTGATGTATGCTGAAGCAGTACTAAGAGGTGGTGGTGGAAGCAATGCCCAAGCACTTACTTATGTGAACCAACTGAGAACAAGAGCTTATGGTGATAATTCCGGTAATGTGAATTCTCTAAGCTTAGATTTTATCCTTGATGAAAGAGCACGTGAGTTATCCTGGGAAGCAACGAGAAGGACAGACCTTATCCGTTTTGGTAAGTTTACAGGAAGTAACTATTTGTGGCCATGGAAAGGTGGTGTTAAGGATGGGAGAGGTGTAGAAGACTTCAGAACCCTTTATCCGATTCCTTCCAGCGATTTAATTGCCAATCCAAACCTTAAACAAAATACGGGTTACTAATTTTTGAATTTGTATTATGAAAAATATATTTAAAATAGTATTTGCAGCTATTGTTGGTTTTTTATTGATCTCCTGTGAAAAGGATGAAGATAGAGCTGTGTTAGGGAATCCTTCTCCGTCAGCTTTAACAGCTTCAGCAACTACTTTTGTCTTATTAAAAGATGACGCTGCTAAAGATGCTGTAAAGTTCTCATGGCAGGCACCTTCTTTTGGAAACAATATTGTAATTAATAATGTATTACAGTTTGCTGTAAAGGGAACTAATTTTGCAAAGCCTAAAGAAGTAATTTTAGGTGCAGGAACAACTTCTGTTAGTTTCAAAGTTCAGGATTTTAATGGAATATTACTGGGTGCAGGTGCTCCCATTGGCAGTCAGTCTCAGGTTGAAGTAAGACTGAAATCTACTACTGAAAGTTCTGCTGTAGCACCAGTTTACTCTTCAGTAATATCATTAACTGTAACACCATATGCACTTATTTCATATGTATATGCACCGGGTGCTTATCAGGGATGGAATCCAGCAACAGCAACAGCATTAGTATCCGAGAATAGTAATGGAATCTACACAGGATATATTAATTTCCCTACCGATGGCTTGGAATTTAAGATAACACCAAACCGTAGTTGGGATGGTGCTTATGGATCAGATAACGGATCTACACTGAGTACAAGTGCCGGAAATATTAAAGCTCCTGGAGTTGGTTCTTATAAGTTGGTTGTAGATTTGAATAAATCTATCATTGCAATGACACCATTTAGGTTTGGAATAGTTGGTTCAGCAACTCCTAATGGATGGGCAACACCAGATACCAAAATGACATTAAATAATGCTACCGGAATTTGGGAAGCTACCTTAGCCTTAACTGCCGGAGAAATGAAGTTTAGAGCAAATGATGTCTGGGATATTAATTATGGAGGTTCAGGAGGAAATGCAGTAGCAGGAGGTGATAATATTCAGATATCAGCTGCTGGAATTTATAATGTTACCCTGGATACTAACAATATGAAGTATACTTTGGTAAAGCAATAACTTATTAGGATAAGTTTAGTAAAAAAGTGTTGTTTTACAGCAACACTTTTTTATTTAAGAATAAAAGATAAATTGAACTATAACCATGAAAAAAACAATTTCAGTATTATTCTTAATTCTGTTTTCGGCATCCAATGCACAACAACTGCACCGTGAAAACTATGCTGACGTTCTCGATCTGAAAACAGTGGTATCAAATCCTAAAAATATTACAACCAATCTTTTTAGCGATATGGGAGCGTGGCACGCCTATGCTTTACCGGAAAGAACAGAAGATTACGGATCTTTTATCGGTCCTGTTATTATGGACCTCGATGGACAGTGGTTGGCGAATACAATCTCTAAAATCAGTATTAAAGAAAACGGGACAGCTATAGATTTGCAAAAATCTAAAGTTATTCAACACTATTATCCTGGATTATTAAAGCAAATATTTACTGTTGATGGTCTGGATATAGAGCAGCAGTTAATTTTTGTATCAGGGCGTGAAGCCAAAATAAAAACGAGTATCTATAATCGTTCAAAAGTTCTGAGAAATCTTAGTGTATCTTTTGATGGGAAATTGTTATCCGATGTTGTTCTTGCCAAAGGAAATAATGAGGTAACGGTAAGGTTAAAGGATAAAGAAAATACCTTCCGACTGATTTTCGAACAGCCTGTAAACCTGGAGGTAAATACTGATTCTTATACTGCATTAGCGGGGAATATAAAAATACCAGCGGGTGGTAAAGCGGATTTTACACAGTCCCAGTATTATTTCCTCCAGTCAAAAGAAGATAAAATTAAAAAGCCCATTTCAGATTTTACAGCTCAGTTAAAGCTGAATGAAAAACGCTGGAATCATTATTTACAACAATATTTTTCTCACACATCCAGGCTGGATGAAAAGAAACAGAGGCTTGCTGTAAAAGCTATTGTTACCTTAATGACGAACTGGAGAACTGCGGCCAAAGACCTGTTACATGATGGCGTTTTCCCATCGGTTTCTTACCAGGGATTTTATGGTTTCTGGAGCTGGGACAGTTGGAAGCAAGCGGTGGGACTAAGCTACTTTAATACTTCGCTGGCTAAAGATAATATCCGAAGTATGTTCGATTACATGGACGAGTATGGAATGGTTGCAGACTGTGTATATACCGATAAAAAAGAGAATAACTGGCGTGATACCAAGCCACCGTTGGCTGCCTGGGCGGTTTGGAAAGTTTATGAGCAGACTAAAGATGTAGCATTTGTAAAAGAGATGTACCCGAAGTTGGTGAAATACCATCAGTGGTGGTATGAAAACAGAGACCATGACAAGAACAGGTTGTGTGAATATGGTTCTACAGACGGGACAAGAATTGCTGCGGCATGGGAAAGCGGTATGGATAATGCGGTACGTTTTGATGAAGCAGTCTTAATGAAAAATAATGACAAGGCCTGGTCGCTTAATCAGGAAAGTGTAGACCTGAATGCTTATCTGTATGCAGAAAAAAAATATTTATCTGAGCTGGCTTCGGTAGTAGGAAATAAGAAAGAAGCTTTAGATTGGAATAACTCTGTTAGTGGATTAGCAGATAAAATCAATCAGAGGTTCTATGACAATACTAAAGGTTATTATTATGATAAACTTTTAGGTAAACAAGAACCTATTGCAGTAGAAGGACCAGAGGGATGGATTCCGTTGTGGGCAGGTATTGCTACACAAGAGCAGGCAGGTGCTGTAACAAAGATTATGATGAATGTTCACAAGTTCAATACGAAAGTACCTTTACCTACGCTTACAGCTGACCATCCGAAATTTGACCCGTTAAAAGGTTACTGGAGAGGACCAGTATGGATAGATCAATTCTATTTCGGGATTACCGGATTAAAAAAATATGGTTATCAGCGAGAGGCTGATGAACTGATTAATAAATTTATGAATAATGCCGAAGGTCTTTTAGAAGATAAACCCATTCATGAAACCTATCATCCTGTAACAGGAAAAGGTTTGAATGCGATTAATTTTAGCTGGTCTTCTGCACATATTTTAATGCTTTTAGCAAAATAAATGATTGTGAGATCGTCTCACTTTTATAACTTTAGATATTACAAATAAAATAACAATTATGAACTTGAAGAAAGTAAGTTTGGCAGTTGCATTTTTTGGTTTGACATTAGGAGGTTTGTACGGACAAACGTTGAAATCTCCGGATGGAAAGTTTCAGATGGATTTCAGTCTGAAAAACGGAACACCATATTATCAGCTGAAATACAATGGAAAAGTTGTGGTGGAGGAATCTAAACTGGGACTTCGTTTATTTAAAGATAACAATATACAGTTTGCTTCCGAGATTAGTAAAACAGAAGGCAGCGAAAATGACCTGAATCAGGGATTCACTAAAGTATCTGAAAAAAGAGATTCTAAAAATGAAAACTGGCAGCCGGTAATGGGAGAGAAAAAAAGCTATATTAACAATTATAATGAGCTTACCGTAAATCTTCATCAGGACAAACAGGATCGTACAATAGCAATTAAATTCAGATTGTTTAATGATGGTTTAGGTTTCCGTTACGAGTTTCCGCAACAGAAAAATCTTAACTATTTTGTAATTAAAGAAGAGGATTCAGAAATAGACCTTCCATCTGATATGAAAGCCTGGTGGATTGTAGGAGACTACGACACACAGGAATATCAGTACCAAACTTCTAAAATTTCAGAGATTGCTGCAAAATGGGCTGGAGCTGTAGAACAAAATGCATCGCAGTTTCCAATTAAAAATACAGTACAGACACCTTTAATCCTTAAGAAAGAAGGCAAAGAACCTTTATATGTAGATTTAGGTGAAGCAGCATTGATTAATTACCCTGCATCACATCTGGAAGTAGACAGTCAGAATTATAAATTCAAAACACACCTTACCCCAGATGCACAGGGAGCAAAAGGTTATATTCAGACACCTTTCAATACACCATGGAGAACAATTATTGTATCGCCTACAGCTGCAGGAATTCTGGATTCTAAAATGATATTCAATCTGAATGAACCTACAGAATATAAAGATACTTCCTGGATAAAGCCAACCAAATATATGGGTGTATGGTGGGAAATGATTATTGGAAAATCTCAGTGGGCTTATTCTACAGAAGATAATGTACATTTAGGAAAAACAGATTTCACCAAGCTTACACCTAACGGAAAACATGCAGCCAATAATACCAAGGTAAGAGAATATATAGACTTCGCAGCCAAAAATGGTTTCGACGGACTTCTTATTGAAGGCTGGAATATAGGTTGGGAAGATTGGTTCGGACATTCTAAAGAAGATGTTTTTGATTTTGTAACGCCATATCCGGATTTCGATATTGCAGCGCTTAATGACTATGCACATAGTAAAGGCATTAAACTGATTATGCACCACGAGACATCTGGTTCAACAGTTAATTATGAAAGATGGTTGGATCCTGCTTTCAAGCTGATGAATAAGTATGGGTATGATGCTGTAAAAACCGGTTATGTAGGAAATATTATTCCTCGTGGTGAGCATCATTATAGCCAATGGACTAATAACCATTACCTGCATGTTGCTAAAAAAGCAGCAGATTATAAGATTATGGTAAACTCTCATGAATCTGTACGCCCTACAGGACTTAACCGTACATATCCAAACTGGATAGCTGCAGAAGCTGCACGTGGAACAGAGTACGATGCGTTTGGCGGAAACAACGCAGATCATACAACGATTCTTCCGTTTACAAGACAGATGGGAGGGCCAATGGATTACACTCCGGGTATCTTCCAGACAAAATTAGATTATTACTTCCCTGGAGACAAGCGTATGGTAAAAACTACATTGGCAAAACAGTTGGCATTATATGTAACCATGTATTCACCATTACAAATGGCAGCAGATTTACCGGAGAACTATGCGAAACACATGGATGCATTCCAGTTTATCAAAGACGTGGCTGTAGATTGGGATGATACCAAAATCCTGGATGCTGAGCCTGGGGATTATCTGCATGTTGCCAGAAAAGCAAAAGGTAAAGATGAATGGTATGTAGGTGGTATTACTGACGAAAACAAGCGTGATTTTACAGTAGATTTATCATTCCTGGATAAAGGTAAAAAGTATGAAGCTGTAATTTATGAAGATGGTAAAGATGCAGATTACGATACCAACCCACAGAGTTACCATATCTATAAGAAAACTGTTACCAGCACTACCAAGATTCCTGTGAAATTGGCACGAAGCGGCGGATATGCTATTTCTCTGAAAGCTGTAAAGTAAATTAGCCTGAGTTTTCGATACGATTTTTGAAACAAAAAATCACTCAGACTGACGAGGTGAAATATATAAATTACTTTATTTCGGTCTCAGATTAAAATAAAAAGACCTATGATGTTTGAAATATCATAGGTCTTTATTTTATTGGGTGTTTAGAAGTAATAGAACTCTATTTCTTTATCATTCCTTGTATTAATTCGGGGTTAAATTTACCGATAAGGAAACCTATTAAAAGCAATCCGATAAAGATGATAATTATAGCTGCAATCTGTAGCAGGTAAAAAATAAATAGACGGCCAATAATACTTCTTGTACTTTTCTCTGAATAAAAGCCCTTATAGAACCAAAAAAGTAATATTGGAACAATTAAATATGATAAAGTAGATATTTTACCAATTGTTACAGGGTCATTCTGTAAGAAATAAAAAATAGGATCAAAAATAATAATAAGTGCAATGGTGTAAAAACATTGAAAATAAGCATTCATGACCAGGTGCTCGTAGTAATTTTGTCCCCATTTTCTAAACGCTATCCTGGTTAGGAGAGAAAAGAATGGTATTAAAGCCAGCATAATAAAGGAGAAATAGGAGAGGAATCCGGTGGAATATGCATCAATGAATTTATCGGATACATTTTGATTAGAGGCTCTCATTGCGTTCTCCATGATGTCCTTTATATTAAGGAAGCTGGATAATAATATTGAAATCCCACTGAGTACCATGGTAAGTGCGAAAGGCTTGTAATGGTGTATTCTGTCGCCCTCCAGAAATTTTCTGGCTGTTTTTCCGGGGTTTAATATGATGTTTTTAACAGAATAGAAAAATCCTTTTTCTGTATAGTAGGCAAAACTTTTAACTTCATCAAACACATAAGTATGGTCAATTCTTTTGAATTTTTTCTGTCCACACTCAGTACAATAGTTTCCGTTAACAGTCGTACCGCAACTGCTGCAGTTTTCTAAAATACTCTCCATCTTTTACTGAATTTTTTGTTTATATCCGCCTAAGCATTTTGATTTCGCAGTAAAAGATGTAATTAATAAAGGTTTTATCATATTATCACTCGATTTAGTTATATAATCTTAATTTCTCACGAATATATGAAATATATTGATTCACTTATTTACTTATCTTACATCAATTCATTCACCTTGGTGGTAGCGTAAATTTGCATAAGAAAAAATAAACATAAACATATGAAAACAGTATATCACAGTGCAGACAGCAGAGGATTCGCAGATCACGGCTGGTTAAAAAGTGCACACAGTTTTAGTTTTGCAGGTTACTTTAACCCTGAAAGAGTAAATTTCGGAACGTTGAGAGTTTTAAATGATGATTATGTAGAAGGTGGTATGGGCTTTGGAAAGCACCCACATAACAATATGGAGATTATTTCTATTCCGTTAGAAGGTGACTTAAAACATGGAGATAATATGGGAAGTGCAGGAATCATTAAAAAAGGAGATATTCAGGTAATGTCAGCCGGTACTGGTGTAATGCATAGTGAAATGAATGCCAATGCGGATAAAGCGGTAAAATTTCTGCAGATATGGATTTTTCCTAACAAAGAAAATGTAACACCACGCTATGATCAGGTTGATGTTTCCGAAGGTTATAAGAAAAATGATTTTCAACAGATTTTGTCACCCAACGCAGATGATGAAGGTGTATGGATTCATCAGGATGCATGGTTTAATTTAGCAAAGTTTGATAAAGGATTCAGCAAAGAATATCCTATCCACAGAGAAGGAAATGGTGCTTATGTGTTTGTATTAAACGGTCAGGTAAAAATTGGAGATCAGGTATTGAACACCCGTGATGCATTTGGAATTTGGGATACAGATAAATTCAATATAGAAGCAACAGAAAATTCTGAACTTTTGATTATAGATGTTCCTATGAATTTGCCTAATTTTGCACATTAATTTAAACTGAGTAAAGATAATAGATAAATGAGCCGGAAATCATATCGTTATAAAAGCAATGATTATGGCTCGCTTTCAATAATAACTAAAAATAATATTAGATATAAATGAAAATAGTAGCTTTTGCAGGAACTAATTCTCCGGCATCAATTAATAAGGTATTGGTAGAGTACGTTACAAAACAATTTGATAGTAATGATGTAGAGCTTTTAGATCTTAACGATTATGAAATGCCTATCTATGGAGTTCACAGAGAGCAGCAATCCGGAGTTCCTCAGGAAGCAAAGAATTTTGCTGAAAAAATTGATAGTGCAGATTTAGTGATTATGTCTTTGGCAGAACATAACAGCAGCTATTCAGTAGCTTTCAAGAATGTTTTCGACTGGGTATCCCGTATTCCGGGAAGACCACATTGGGGAGATAAAGATGTCTTCTTAATGGCTACAGCACCTGGACCTAAAGGTGGTGCGAACGTATTGGCTGCAGCAACTGCACGTTTCCCGCATAGTGGTGCAAACATTGTAGAGACTTTCTCATTGCCTAAATTCAAAGATAATTTCGATGCTGAGAAAGGTATTCTGGATGCTGAAAAAGCTAAAGAATTAGAGCATAAGATTGCTAAAATAAAAGAAGAATTTGCTGCAAAAGTAAATGCATAAATTCTAATAGGATTTTAAAGTAAATTTTATTAAATTTGCAAATCAAAATTCAGAAGTGAAGATCATAAAGCAATTTAAAGAAAAGCATCAGTCATCCCGGACAATAGGAAAAGACAACTCGGTGTGCCCTTTAAATTTGAGATAAATAATGGCCGACAGACTCCAAAAGTTTGTCGGCTTTTTTATTTACGTTTTTTGATAAAACAAATTGAGAATCAAAACTTCAGATCAATTTTAAATTGTAATTTTATTCACTAAATAATAAAAACTAAAAATGAATACCTACAAATCCGCAGGAGTTGACAAAGAAGAAGGGTACAAAACGGTGGACAAGATAAAAAAGGCCGTTAGTGAAACACATAACCCAAACGTGCTAAACAATCTTGGAAGCTTTGGTGCTTTTTATGAAATTGGTGGTTACAAAAACCCGGTACTGGTAAGTGGTACAGATGGAGTTGGTACCAAACTGAAAATTGCATTGGATACCAAACAATATGGTTCTATAGGAATCGATTGTTTTGCAATGTGTGCTAATGATATAGTATGCCACGGTGCAAAACCATTATTCTTCTTAGACTACTTAGCTTGTGGAAAATTAGATGCCGATGTAGCAGCTGAAATCGTACTAGGGATGGTGGAAGCTTGTAAAGACAATCAATGTGCCCTTATTGGTGGTGAAACTGCTGAAATGCCGGGAATGTATAATCCTGGAGATTATGATGTAGCAGGTTTCTGCGTAGGTATTGTAGAAAAAGATCAGGTTATTGACGGTTCTAAAATCAAAGCCGGAGACAAAATTATCGCTTTACCAAGTTCAGGATTCCACTCTAATGGTTTCTCTCTGGTAAGAAAAGTTTTCCCTGACTTCAATGAAGATTTCGAAGGAAAGCCAATTCACGAAACATTATTGGTACCTACAAGATTATATTACCAAAGCATTCAGAAACTGATGAATGAAATGGAAATTCATGGTATTGCTCACATTACAGGTGGAGGATTGTACGAAAATATTCCAAGAATTATTCCTGAAGGACTTTGTGCAACTGTTGAAACAAAAGAAATCAGAATTCCTTCTATTATGTTGGAACTTGAAAAAAGAGGAAACATAGCACGTGAAGAAATGTATGGAACATTCAACATGGGAGTAGGTATGGTGGTTGTCCTTACAGAAGCTGATGCACAGAAAGCTTTAGCGCTTTTACCTGATGCTTACCTTGTAGGAGAGATTACTGAGAACGCTGAGAAAATCCAATTAATCTAAAAATAATTTACCAATATAGTAATGTGACAATATACCAATAAAGACATTGTTACATTACTACATTGCTACATTTGAAAATGAAAAAAATAGTAATACTGGTATCAGGCTCAGGAACTAATTTGCAAAGGATTATAAAAGCTATTACTGATAAAGAAATCCAGAATGCAGAAATAAGCCTTGTAGTTGCTGACCGTGATTGTTACGGACTAAAAAGAGCTGAAGATGCCGGAATCCCTTTTCAATTAATTAAAAGAGGAAAGGATTTTTGCCAGAAACTGGATACAGTAATTCCTGAAGATACATCACTTATTGTACTGGCTGGATTCTTATCCGTTCTTACACAGGAGTTTTGTGAAAAGTGGGAAGGCAAAATGATTAATGTTCATCCATCTTTGCTTCCAAAATTCGGAGGGAAAGGAATGTGGGGAATGCATGTGCACAACGCTGTTAAAGAAGCAGGAGAAAAAGAATCCGGAGCCACTGTACATTTTGTAACCACAGGAGTAGATGAAGGAGAGATTATCCTGCAGGGAAAGATTACTGTTGAAGAAAATGATACGCCGGAAGATATTGCTGGTAAAGTACACCAGATAGAATACGATATTTTTCCTTTAGCTATTGAGAAAGTACTGAATGGCTAATCCTTTAGACTAATAGAAGTTTGAAATAAAATCGGGCTGGGAAAGCAGCCAAAAGTAAAAAGTGAAAACGGAACGTTTGCAACAATTATTTGGGAAAGGAAATAATTGTTGCAGGTTTTCCAAATGCTAATCCTTAAGTAAGATTGGCACAAAAAGTAAAGAAAGAAATGAAAAAAAGAGCATTAATTAGTGTTTCTGACAAAAGCGGTCTAATCGATTTTGCCAGATTTTTGGAAAAAAACAATTATGAGCTGATCTCAACAGGAGGAACCTTTAAGCATCTGAAAGATGCGGGACTTAGCCCTGTTCAGATTGATGAAGTAACAAACTTTCCGGAGATGCTGGATGGAAGAGTAAAAACGCTGCACCCAAAAGTACATGGAGGTATTTTAGCAATTCGTTCAAACGAAGAGCACATGAAAACTGTTCAGGAGCACGGAATTGGCTTAATCGATATGGTAATCGTTAACCTATATCCGTTCTTTGAGAATGCCGATAAAGAAATTTCTTTAGAAGAAAAAGTAGAATTTATCGATATAGGCGGACCTTCTATGTTGCGTTCTGCAGCTAAAGGTTTCTTTGATGTTACTGTAATTACCGATGCCGGTGATTATGCAAAAATTCAGGAAGAAATTGAAACTTCAGGAAATACCCAACTGGAAACGCGTAAGATGTTAGCAGGGAAAGTATTCAACCTTACAGCGGCTTATGATGCTGCAATTTCCAAAATGCTTTTGGATGAAGAATATCCTAACTATCTGAATGCTTCATTCAAAAAAGTTGCGAATCTTCGTTACGGTGAAAATCCACATCAGTCTGCGGCTTACTATGTTTCTACAGTAGAGAAAGGAGCGATGAAGGATTTCGAACAGCTGGGAGGAAAAGAACTTTCTTTCAATAACCTGAGAGATATGGATCTTTGCTGGAAAGTGGTAAATGAATTCAAAGAAGAAATGGCTTGTTGCGCTGTGAAACATTCTACACCTTGTGGAGTGGCTGTAGGTACAACGCCGGAAGAAACATACAGAAAAACATTCGAGTGTGATCCTGTTTCCATTTTTGGTGGAATTGTAGGAATGAACTTTAAAGTAGATGCTGCTACAGCGACTGCATTAAACGAAACTTTCTTAGAAATTGTTATGGCACCTGATTTTGATGCTGATGCTTTAGAAATCCTTAACAAAAAGAAAAATCTTCGTGTAATCAAAATCAAACATCCGGTTTCTGATAAGCAGGTTTGGGTGAAAATTGACGGTGGTATGCTGGTACAAAATGCTGATGATGAGTTTTCTGAAGACATCAGTGTTGTAACTGAAAAACAACCTACAGAAGAGCAGAGAAAAGCATTGATCTTCTCACAAAGAGTTGTGAAATATGTAAAATCTAATGCAATAGTTGTTTCCAATGGCCAGCAGGCTTTAGGAATTGGTGGCGGACAGGTTAACCGTATCTGGGCTACACAACATGCAGTAGAAAGAGCCAAAGCAAAATTCGGTGGTGAATTGGTGCTGGCATCAGATGCTTTCTTTCCGTTTAGAGACGTTGTAGATTTCTGTGCTGCAGAAGGGATCAAAGCTATCATTCAGCCAGGTGGATCTATGCGTGATGAAGAAAGTATTCAGGCTGCAAACGAGCATGAAATCCCAATGTTATTTACCGGGATGCGTCACTTTTTCCATTAATTCAATTAACAGGAATTAACTTTCTATTTTTTTGAAAAAAATAGTTTTTATGCTATCTTTGACACTTGCTACAAAGTAAAGCACAAATTTTTAAGATTTAAATAAAAAAACATATAGCTAAAATATGCGAGTATTAGTCGTTGGTACCGGAGGTCGTGAGGCTGCAATTGGATGGAAACTTAAACAAGATCCGAAAGTTAAAAAAATATTCTTTGCAAGAGGAAATGCTTCAACCGAAGAATATGGTGAGAATATATATGAAGATTCTATCCCTGAACTGGTAGAATTTGCAACAAGAGAAAAAGTTGATTTAACAATAGTTGGTCCTGAAGCACCTTTAGTGGATGGAATCGTAGATGAGTTTAAAGCAGCAGGTCTTAAAATTTTTGGGCCAAATGCTAAAGCGGCTTCATTAGAAGGTTCTAAAGCTTTCTCTAAGAGATTTATGCAGGATCACGGTATTAAAACTGCAAAGGCTCAGGTTTTTGAAGTATACCAGGATGCTTTAGATTATGTTAAAGATCATAAATTCCCGTTAGTAATCAAGGCTAGTGGTTTAGCAGGTGGTAAAGGAGTAGTAATCTGTGAAACTCTTGAAGAAGCAGATGCTGTTATTCATGATTTCATGATCAGAAGAATTCACGGTGATGCCGGGATTAAGCTGGTTATTGAGGAGTTTTTACAAGGATTTGAAGCTTCTATTATCTGTTTCTCCAACGGTGAAGAGTTGTTCCCTTGTATTCCTGTAAAAGATTATAAGAAAGTAGGAGAAGGTGATGAAGGTATGAATACCGGTGGTATGGGTACTGTAGCACCAAGTCCTGAATTCAATGGGATGCACTATGCAGACTTCGAAAGAAATATTATGCTTCCAACGCTGAAAGGTCTTAAGCAGGAGAACCTTAGTTTCAAAGGATTTATTTTCTTTGGATTAATGGTTACTGCAGAAGGCAGCTACCTTCTGGAATATAATATGCGTTTAGGAGATCCTGAAACTCAGGTTATTTTACCTCTAATGGAAAACAGCCTTGTGGATGTTATCAATGACTGTATGGAAGGAAAACCAGTAGAACTAAAATTTGCTGATAAAAAAGCAGTATGTGTAGTGATGGTTTCCGGAGGATATCCAAGAAACATCGAAACTGGTCTTGAAATAAAAGGAACAGATAAAGTAGATACACTTTGTCTTCTTGCAGGTGCCAGAAAAGGTGGAAACAGCTATTATACAACAGGCGGTAGAGTTGTAAATGTTGTAGGATTTGGAGAAACTTATGATGATGCCAGAAAGCAGGCTTATGACAACATTAAAAAGGTTTCTTTCGACTACGGCTTCTACAGACACGATATAGGCTTGTTCGAGCAAAAGAAATAAAACAAACATAACCCCTGAGCGAAAGTTCAGGGGCTTTTAATAAATATCAACGAATTTATCAATGTGTCAGTTTACCAATAATTTATTGTTACATGATGTGCATTGCTAAATTGTTACATTAATTTTATGGAAAAAGGAATTATTATTTTAGACTTCGGTTCACAATACAACCAGTTGATCGGAAGAAGAGTAAGAGAGATGGGAGTATATTCTGAAATCATCCCTTACTACACACCATTGGAAGAAATTAAAGAAAGAAATCCTTTCGGTATTATTCTTTCAGGAGGACCTTCTTCTGTAAATGCAGAAGATGCACATTTGGTTTCAAAAGAAATTTTCGAATTAGGAATTCCTGTTTTAGGGATTTGCTACGGAATGCAGTTAACAGCTCACCTTTTAGGAGGTAAAGTTGCTAAAGGTGTAAAAGGAGAATATGGAAAAGCTGAATTGGAGATCGTAAAAGCATGTTCTTTATTCGATGGAGTAAAAGAAAGATCTATAGCATGGATGAGCCACTTCGACGAAGTAGAAACTGCTCCTCAAGGATTCGATATAGTTGCTAAATCCGGTGTTATTGCAGGAATGGCAAATGAAGATAAAAAAATCTTTACTGTTCAGTTCCACCCTGAAGTTTCTCACACAGAGGAAGGAAGCAAAATGTTGGAGAACTTTGTTCTTAACATCTGCCAATCTGAAAGAAGCTGGAAACTGACTAACTATATTGAAAGAACAGTTGCTGAGATTAAAGAGAAAGTAGGGAGCCAGAAAGTAATTCTTGGGCTTTCCGGAGGTGTAGATTCATCTGTAGCAGCAGTGCTTATCCATAAAGCTATCGGAGATCAGCTGACTTGTATTTTTGTAGATACTGGGCTTCTGAGAAAAGATGAGGCGAAAAAAGTAATGGAAAACTACGGACAGCATTTCCATATGAACATTAAACTGGTAGATGCTGCTGACAGATTCCTGTCCAAGCTGGCTGGTGTTGATGATCCTGAACAAAAAAGAAAGATTATCGGAAACGAGTTTATCGCTGTTTTCGATGAAGAATCTCATAAAATTGAAGGTGCAAAATTCTTAGCACAGGGAACTATTTATCCTGATGTTATCGAATCTCAATCTGTAAAAGGACCTTCTGCAGTAATCAAGTCTCACCATAATGTTGGTGGTCTTCCTGAGGAAATGGATTTCGAATTACTAGAACCGTTAAGAGAGCTATTCAAAGACGAAGTAAGAAAAGTAGGAGAAGAACTAGGTATTCCTCACCACTTGGTATACAGACACCCGTTCCCAGGTCCCGGATTAGGTATCCGTGTTCTTGGAGCAGTAGATGTAGAGAAAGTAAGAATCTTACAGGAAGCAGATGATATCTTCATCGAGGAATTGTACAAAAATGATCTGTACGAAAAAGTATCACAGGCTTTCGTGGTATTACTTCCGGTAAAATCTGTTGGAGTAATGGGAGATGAGAGAACTTATGAATATACAGCTGTTGTACGTTCTGCTAATACAATAGACTTTATGACGGCTACATGGAGCAAACTTCCTTATGAATTCCTGGAAACTGTTTCCAACAGAATTATCAATGAGGTAAGAGGTATTAACCGTGTTGCTTATGATATTTCAAGCAAACCACCTGCAACAATCGAGTGGGAATAATATAAAGAAAAGGACAGGTTTAGAATCTGTCCTTTTCTTTGTAATCTAAATTTTAATAATTATTATATGAATAAAATCTTTACTGTTTCCATTATCTTATTTACTTTATTTTTTATAACCTTTTCTTGTAGTAACAGGGATGAAGACAAAGTGAATTCTTCGGGCTATCTTCAAATCAGTACCAATGAAAGGCTGAATATTGATAATGTCAATGTACGTGAAATGCTCAATTACAATTCTACAAATAAGAATGTTTATATTTTTAGCTTTACCAATATAGGAAGAGTTAATAGTAATGGAATGACTGCTACTAAAACAGTTCAAATGGGGGTGGAATTTCCAAATAATGAAATCTTGGATGGTGATTTTAACTATCAGAATAGTACCAGAAAGATGGAATATGCCTCTACGTGGTATATGGATTTTGATGGTGCCTCAGGGAAATCAGAGCAAATTTCATCCGAAGGAAAATGTTCAATTAAAAGAATTGGTAGAGATAGATTTACAGTTACTTTTTCTTTTAAAACAGGACCAGATAGAATTATTTCAGGAGAGTACTCCGGGAAAGTGATTATACATGATGAGAAAATGTAATTAATATTACAAGCTTTGTCTTAACAAAACTATTAAAGCAGCCAAAAGGCTGCTTTTTTTGTGAGAGGTTTCTACATCTTTTAACTAAATTATATTGAATATATTTGATTGACTAAGAGGAATAGTTTTTGATTAACTAGAACAAAATTATTGTAATGCTAAACAAACAACAGAGAAAGCTAAAGCGTACAAGCCGTCTTATTTCGGTTCTTGCCAAATATGGTTTTAAAGATATTGTGTCCAGAATTGGAGGACAGAATGATCAGAAAACAAATTTCTCTGATGAGACGGATACCCAGAATACAGTATACGAACGTATTCGTATGGCATTAGAAGAATTGGGACCTTCTTTTGTTAAGATAGGTCAGGCTTTCAGTAATAGGGAGGATATGCTTCCTAAAGATATGATTACTGAACTACAAAACCTACAAGACAGGGTAGAAGTACAGGATCTTGATCTGGATTCTATATTGGAGGAACAATTTAGCATCAATATTTCAGATACCTTTCAGTCTTTAGACAGGAAACCTATTGCTTCTGCTTCTATTGCACAGGTTTATAAAGGTATACTAAAAGATGGAAGTCCTGTGGTATTAAAAGTAAAGAGGCAGGGGATTCAGGAAGTTATTGAAGATGACTTGTTACTCATGAAAGATCTTGCAAAGATTCTCAATACTTATTTTGAATTTGCACAACATCTGGATCTGAATAAGGCTATTGCTACATTTGAAAAATCGTTGCTTACTGAACTTTCTCTGGTGCAGGAAAAAGAAAATATCCAGAAGTTTGCCTTTAATTTTAAAAATAACAAAAACACTTATGTTCCTAAAGTTTATGAAGAACTGAGTAACAACGAGGTACTTTGTATGGAATTTATAGACGGGGTTAAAGTTACAGATCTGGAAGGATTAAAAAGCTATGAATTGAACCCTGAGGTTATTGCTGACAGAGGGTTGCAGCTATTTTTAGCTCAGATTCTGGATTATGGCTTCTTTCATGCAGATCCACATGCCGGAAATATTCTTGTAAAACCGGACGGTAAAGTTGTATTTATAGACCTTGGAGCTGCAGGAACTATTTTTCCTCAGGACAAAGAATTACTGGAAAACTTTATTATTAATTTCATTTCGAAAAGACCTCGGAAGCTTATTGAAGTCATAAAAAAAATGGCGGTTGAAATAGATATTAAAGATGAACGTAAACTGGAAAACGATCTTCAGGAGGTATTAGATTTTGTACATAATGAATCCCTGGAAAATATTGATGCAGGCTTTATTCTGAATAAGCTGCGTGCTATTCTGATGGAAAATAAAGTGAACATGCCGGAATACTTTTACCTTCTGGTACGTGGGATAAGTCTTATTGAAAGTGTAGGCCGAAAAA
Organism: Elizabethkingia miricola; assembly: GCF_001675285.1. Taxonomy (GTDB): domain Bacteria; phylum Bacteroidota; class Bacteroidia; order Flavobacteriales; family Weeksellaceae; genus Elizabethkingia; species Elizabethkingia miricola. Next base: position 65,256 of record NZ_LSGQ01000004.1, on the reverse strand, counting down.
TAAATCCTAACATGGATCTTGTAAAAAGTGCCGAGCCATATGTGAAGAAGATCATGATGAAGCGTATTAGCCCGGGATATCTATTTAATAAAGGGGTAAAGAGAGCTGAGGAAATTGCAGAGCATATTGATGTTTTGCCCCGTGAAATTAGTAGTGTTTTACTGAAAGCAAATGAAGGAACACTTACCCTGAATACAGAAATTAAAAATCTTTCCAAAACCAATAATATTATACAAAGAGGATTTCATGATCTAGTCCTGGCACTTATCCTTTGTGCCAATATGATTGTTACAGCTATTTTGTGGGTAGGTAAGGCTGAACCTTTAGTAGGACAGGTGTCATTACTTGGTATATTAGGGTTAGTGATTTCATTATTTCTATTCATTGTGCTTTGCTTACGCATGTTGCGAAAAAATAAATAAAAAATCTCCTATCTTTGCAGGATGATAACATTTGAGGATTTCGAATTACCGAAAAATCTTTTTTCGGCATTAGAGCAAAACGGAATAACTGTACCAACTCCTATTCAGCTGAAAAGCTTTAAACCCATTTTGTCCGGACGTGACGTTATGGGTATTGCACAAACGGGTACAGGTAAAACTCTGGCTTATTTATTACCGGTTCTCAAAATGTGGAAATATTCCAAAGCCGATAACCCTACAGTATTGGTTTTAGTACCTACCCGTGAACTTGTTGTACAGGTTACGGAAATACTTGAAAACTTAACTGAAAACATGGCTGCTCGTGTTATAGGTATCTATGGTGGCAAAAATATCAATACGCAGAAATTATTGTTTGACAATGGCTGTGATATTTTGGTAGGAACACCAGGCCGGGTATTGGACTTAGCAATAGATAATGCAATAAGCCTAAAGGATGTACGTCATCTTGTTATTGATGAGTTTGATGAAATGCTAAACTTAGGATTCCGTCCACAGTTAACTCATATCTTTGAAGTTATGCGTCAGAAGAGACAAAATATACTATTCTCTGCAACGATGACGGAAGCTGTAGATACAATGCTGGATGAGTATTTTAACGGTCCTGAAGAAATAAGCTTAGCAAAATCCGGAACTCCGCTAGAAAAAATTACACAGCAAGGCTATAAGGTCGAAAACTTCAATACTAAAATCAATTTGTTAAAGCATCTTTTGGAAAGTGATGAAGGTATGTCTAAAGTATTGGTTTTTGCTAATAATAAGAAACATGCAGATTACCTTTTCAATACATTAGACGAGTTATATCCGGATCAGTTTGATGTAATCCACTCTAACAAATCTCAAAACTACAGATTAAGAGCCATGCGTAAATTTGAAGATGCCGAAGTGCGAGGTCTTATTACAACAGACGTAATGGCACGTGGTCTAGATATTTCAGATATTACCCATGTATTCAATTTCGAAGTCCCAGAGGTTCCGGAACAATATATTCACCGTATCGGTCGTACAGGTCGTGCTGATAAAGATGGTACAGCAATTTCTTTCATTACTAAAAAAGAAGAAGCTTTACTGTTGGAGATTGAAGTTTTAATGAACAAAGAGCTTCAGTTTATTGATTTCCCTGAGGAAGTAATCATTAATCCTAAAAAGATCGAATCTGAAAAAGAAGAGGTCAAAATGAAGAATCCTACAAAGGCACCGGATATTACGCAGGGTGGTGGAGCCTTTCATGAGAAGAAGGATAAAAATAAAAAAATTAACCTTGGTGGACCTACTAAAAGAAAACCACCTAAAACAAAGCCTGCTAACAGAAATCAGCAGAAACAAAAAGCTAAAAGAAATAAGAGATAATAATAGATCAAATAAAAACCGTGTAAGAATTTACACGGTTTTTTATATTTGGAGCTTCAAGAATATATTAAATGAAAAATCTCTGATGTTTCTTTAGTGCTGTGTAAAATAATTTTTCAGCTGCTCCCGGGCACATCTTCTGCCATATTCTATTTGGTTCTGAGCCTTATAGAATTCATATAATTCGCAGGAATAACGGGAAATATTAATCATAAAATCAGGAGCATGTTCTTTAAGATTAAAGTTACCAATGGTTTCAATCATTAAAGATATAGTCCGGTTAGTCAGTCTCAGCATTCCCAGCTTAGATGAAGGTGTAGGAAGCGCTTTTCCTTCAAAAGGAATTCTGGCATTAACGTTTACCGCAAGTATTTTATCTTCCGGATTCGTTTTTATGGCATAATCAATCGGAATGTTATTCAGAACACCGCCATCTACCAAAACCATATTATCTTTTATAACCGGAGTAAAAACAGAGGGTATAGCTATAGAAGCCCTTATAGCGTCATAAATATTTCCTGAGTTAATGTATACGGGCTGATGTGCCTGTATGTCTGTTGCTAGACATGCAAACGGAATTTTAAGGTCTTCAATATTTTCTCCGGGTATGGCCAGACTTAGGATATTCAGAATTTTTTCACCTTTAATGAAGCCACCGTTTTTGAAAGAAAAATCTATAAGCCTCAGAAAACTGTAACGGTTAAGCTTTACTATCCATTCTTTAAACTCCTGAAGTTTGCCCATGGCATATATTCCTCCAACTAAAGCGCCCATGGAAGTTCCAACAATGCTATTGATTTTAAAGTTTTGTCTCTCCAGTTCTTCGATAACACCTATATGAGCTAAGCCTCTGGCGCCACCACCGGAAAGGACTAAAGATATATTTTTGTTGACTTCCATAACTTTGATTTTATAATGCTTCTGTTTATTGCATTAAAATATTATTCCAGAGTTATAGAGTTACTCGAAATAATGTTACCATTGGAATCATAATTAAAATTCCATTCTGTTTCTGAGATAAGTTGTTTACTGTTTGAAGTATAATAAATGACTGCCATGTATCTGAAATTATTTCTGGATAAACTTCTTTCTAAGTAGTCATTTAAAACATTTAATTTTTTGAAAGGATTTCTACTTGTATCATAATTACCAAATTGTTTTTCATATACTTGAGTTGTGGATTCCATACCATTTGCTAGGAGTCTTGTTGTTATTATATTTTGAAGGTTTTCATTTGGGTCATAAGCAAATTTCTCAATAATTGTTTCAATATAGTCATATGGCCTTTCCGGATTAAATATATTGTTAGGAAAAGTAGTTTCCGTTTTCACTAAAAGCTTTCCATTATAAAAATATTTTGTTTTTTTATTCAATTTCGGAAAAGTTTCATTAATGATATTTCTCTCGATAATTTGGTTGCTTTCATTGAAAATCAAGTTCTCTTTTTTATCTTTAGAAACGATTAACTCTGTGGAGCTTCCTTTTATAGATGCAGATTTGTTTCCATATTCAATTGTTGTAGAAATTTTATAGGTGAAAGTTATTATGTTACCAGATGGATCCATTATAGGAGCACCTATTCGTTCTACCAATCTATTATTTGTATCATATTTAAAATTGTAATAATAAAAAAGGTCCGAATTAGAAGCGTTTTTAGGTGGGTTAAAAGTTAAGTTTGCTTCTCTAATAAGAGTTTCCCTAGGTTCGCTATCATTATTACGACAGGAAAATAATAAGATGACGATTGGAAAAAGATAAAATAGATTTTTTGTCATATAATTTTTTCGCAAAAATATAATTACGAAATGCTCCTGTCAGGAGCATTTCGTAATTATTTTAAGTAAGGTGCTATCACTTTTTCCCATATAGCATAACCCGATGGTTTCATATGGAGCATGTCATCCAGAAATATATCCTTTCTAATAACACCATTTTTATCATTCATTACTTTGGTAATATCTATGTATGAAGTGTTTTTCTGACTTTTCAGGAAAGCTTTTATTTTCTTATTAGCCTGCTGCATTTGTGGCCAGTAGCCTTCTCTGGAAGGTGAGTGCTTAATTGAAATGTAAGATACATTAATTTTAGGATAATACTGTCTTATTTTACCATAGAAGGTTTTAAATCTTGCAACCACAGTATCTACAGATGGCTTGTCTTCCGATACAAAATCATTATCTCCACAATAAACTACAATTTGTTTAGGATGATAAGGTTTCAATAAATCATCTGCAAAGTAATTGAGGTCAGAAAGTCTTGAACCGCCAAAACCTCTGTTAATAATGGTCTTCTGAGGGAAGTATTTAGCAATATCAGTCCACTTGGTAAAGGTTGAACTCCCAATAAATAATATAGCATTTTGAGGAATTCCATTTAAACTGTCTCTCTTTTTAAATTCCTGAATATCGTGCCAGAATATTCTTTTTTCTTGCGCTTGAAGTGTTACTGAAAGTAATACTACAAACGCAAATATCATTCTTAATCTCTTCATGGTTTTAATAGCTCATTTCAACAATTTTCTTAGCATCGGAAGGAGTTAGTTTTTTATGCTCCCCAATACCTGCCATATTTCTACTGATAAAGGCACTTTCAACTTTTTCTGCAGTTCCGTTATATGCCTCTGTATATTCTGAAAGTTTAGTTAGTATTCCCAAAGAATGGAAGAATTGCTCCATTTTTTCAATGGCTTTTAATGCTTTCTCTTCCGTTGTTCCTTCCGTGATATTCCATACTCTTTCGCCATATTGAGCTAACTTTTCTTTTTTAGATTCCAAATTATAACGGTAATGGCTAGGCGCAATAATCGCTAGTGTGCGTGCATGATCTATACCGTAGTATGCTGTAAGTTCGTGTCCTATAGCGTGGACAGCCCAATCTGAAGGAACACCTTGTTGAATCAGTCCATTAAGTGCCATAGTACAGCTCCACATAAAATCACCAGCAGCTGTATAATCAAATTCTTCCTGCATAACCTTAGGCGCAATTTCCTGTAAAGATTGCAAAATACTTTCCGCAAATCTGTCCTGTAATGTAGCCCCAATAGGATAGGTCATGTATTGTTCCATTACGTGAGTGTATGCGTCGGTAATACCATTGGCAATCTGATTTTCTGGAATAGAACGAATAACCTCAGGGTCAAGAACAGAAACTTGTGGGAATAATCCCGGTCCACCAGAAGATAATTTCTCCTGAGTAGCTCTTCTTGAAATAACATAGCCGGAATTCATTTCCGAACCTGTAGCAGGTAAAGTTAATACCGTAGCAAAAGGTAAAGCCTGTCCTTCCATAGTTCTTACCGAATTTCTAAGGATATCCCAGGGCTCTCCATTGTATTTTGCAGCAGTAGCAAGATATTTGGTTCCGTCGATAACAGATCCGCCACCAACGGCAAGAAGGTAAGTAATATTCTTTTCTTTAATAACTTGTAAAGCTTCCATCAGTACTTCGTATTCCGGATTAGCAGGAATACCTCCAAATTCTTCTACCTGATGATTTGCCAGAGTATCTTTTACCTGTTGATATACGCCATTCTTTTTAATACTGCCACCTCCGTATAACAGAAGAATTTTAGCATCTGAAGGAATCTCTTTTCCAAGTGAAGCGATTTCACCCTTTCCAAAAATAATTTTGGTTGGATTTTTATATTTAAAATTTAGCATAGGATTGATTTTGCCTAACAAATGTAGGGCTTTATTTTAATGCATTAAGCCGGATTATGTTGAATTTTGCGAATATTCAGACTTATAAAATCTATATTATGAAATTATACAAATAATGCAAAAAGGAAAGACCTTAACTCAAATTATTGCGCGTTTCTTTTTTCAGATTTATAATTAAGCCATGAAATCAGAAAGTTGATTCCGGTAATTATAGTGACTATTAGAAATAGAATATTCCATAAACTTATATTTGTTGCTATAAACATGATGGATATTTGTATCACAAGGCTAATTAATGTAACAAGCGTAAATTTTAAATGATTTGATCTTGTTTTATAAAAGAATGGAATGTTTCCGCCTAAATAATGTCCCGGGTTAGTATTATATCTGTTCCACTCATCATATTCTTCCATGAAATTTTCCTGATCTATTGTTTTGCTTTCATCAATGTTTTCTTTACTGATAATTGATATAGACTTATTATAATTAATCTCATCTACCAGAAGCGTAGATTCATCATAATTGATCACTGCCAAGATTTCATTTTCAAACAAAATACTCTTTAAATATTCAGCATTTACTAAATATTTATACTTGAGAACAACTTTAAGATCATTAGTATCAAATGTTTTGTTATTTTCCATACTGGTAGCCAAAAGCATTGAAAATGAAAGATTAGCTTAATTTTTCAGACCATCTAAGAGGAGCTGGAAGATCTACATTTGAGAATTCAATATGAATAACCCTTCTTTTTTTATTATTGACGGTTCTGCCTGAGCTGTGTAATAAAAGAGGTTTCATAATCATAATTCCACCTTTGCTCACACTGCAGGTAGATTCCTTTTCCGTTTTCCAGTCAATGGTTTCCGGTCTGTAAATGCCTTTTGAGTGAGAATTTTCAATAACTTTTAGTGCACCGTTTTCAGAATTTGTTTCATCAAGATGAATTCTGATTGTAAAAATATTTTGTAAAATTTCGAGAGGAGGCTGTACTGCATATTGATTTTGTTTTGTAGTCCATGGACCGAAATTTTCCATTTCTATTTTCTTATCAACAGAAATAGTCAGATCTTGATGATAGGCTACATACCAGTTTGAAGACTCAGGCTTATCAAAATAAATACTTTTTACAACAAAATAATCGTAATCGAATATGGTATGGATTATATGATTTAATTTTTCATTGAAAATTAAATCATAGGTTTCCGGAACTTCCTTCAGAAATTGTCTGATTGCAAATAAATCTTTTGACTTTCTAAAAGTATCTTTAGAATTGTCGGCTTGTTCTATCTTTCCAAGAATAGACTGTACCTCTTCGTCTGTATAAACCTGATCAATAGTTGTAAAACCTGATTCCTGAATTTTATTTTTATGTTGCAGAGTGTCGTATAGTTGCATTTTCTTTATAGACTTGTAAATACTATTATGAGCTAAAGTAAGGAAAAATGCCTTTCCTTGCTTAACTTAATTTCTGCTTAGGCCACTTCCATGCATATAAAACGATCAGAATCGTAATAGCGCTTTCTGTTAATGCCAGAAATACATAAAACATTCTCCATGAATCCAAAGAAGTAATGGCAATAAGCAGCATAATCAAGGTGAAAAGTATTCCGAAAATAAGATTAAATAATCTGTTGAGCTTTGGATTCAAAATAACAGATAACCCGACCATAACAGCAGGAATAGCTAATAGTAAACTTGCACCAAATAATTTCTGAGGATCATTGAGAAGGTTGTGTCCATCAATAAGTCCTTTAACTTTTCCCGGAATGTAGAGTTCAAAGTAATCTCCATATAAATAGCATAATGTAACAGAAGCCCATAATGCAGCCAGTTTAATCTTTACATCAATCTTCGAGTCTTCCAAATTGGTTTTGTGAGGTGTGTGAATATTCATACAAGCTTTTTTAGTAAGACAGCTATTGGTTTATTTGGTTACAGTTACATCATAAAAAAGCCAGTGCAAAAGCACTGGCAGTATAATAAATAATATATTTTATTATTCGAAAAAAGCGTTAGGATATACAACCGTTCCTTCAACTCCCTTTAAAGAGCCTTTTATAAGCTCTATAGCCATACAGTTTTCATCGGGTACATCAAAAGGTAATTTAATTCCATATTTTTTGGCTATTTCATAACCGAATCGGGGATAGTAATTCTCATGACCTAATAAAATAACAGAACCAAAACCTAATTCCTTAGCTTTTTTATGAGCGGTTTCTATTAGTTTTCCGCCAATACCTTTACCCTGATATTCCGGAAGTACTGAGACCGGAGCTAATGCCAGGGAATCAAATTCTTTATTTTCTTTATTTACGACTTTAATTTTAGTGAGCAAAATATGTCCTGCGATCTTTTGGTTTATCTCAGCAACTATAGAAAGCTCCGGAATAAAGGCCTCAGAATTTCTTAGTCTTTCTACTAAATATTGCTCGCTGTGATCACTCATTTCTTCATTTTCAAAAGCTCTTTGAATTACATTAGATACAGCTGTATAATCGTCTTTATTTTCTTGTCTAAAAAGGATATTCATTTTGATTTTTTAAATTTTCATTTGCTGGTCAATTAAAAATTAACGGGCTAAATGTTTGTTAAAATATAATAATTAGAAATCTTCAGACTGAAAAGTCTGAATAAACAGAAATTGCCATAACCCCGACAGAAATGTCAGAGGTTATGTATTATGCGGATATCTTCTTAGCGCTAGACATGCTACAAAGGTAATTATTTTCTTTGTAAAGAATTAAATGTTGCCTAAATTTGATAGGCTTAAATATTTTGTCAGGATTTATATAATTGTATTTTTTGAATAAATAAATTTATAATAAGAAGATTTTGCAAATATTTAAACTATAAAATCCAATAAAAGCCTTAACTTTTCACCAAAATTAATAACGTTAATGAAGACCAATGAACAAGTAGAAAAATTCAGACAAATTGTAAAAAACAAATTTCAGATCTATAATAGCCTTTTCATGAGCCTTCCATACGATAAAATGACCAATATCGGAATGCTCTTACCTTTTCTCCATGAAGAGAGTAAAGAAGGCTACGAAAATGGAAAATCTCCGATGGAGGTAATGAAACATTTCTTCGACAGCCATACAGACCTGAAAACAGAAGAGGAACGAATAGATCTTCTGTTCCGTATTATTCAGTATGTAGAAAGACAGGTAGTATTATTCGACAGTATCGAGGATTCGGCATTTTCTACACTAAATGCCAATACTGATCCCGGAACTGTCCGTAATTTGTATGAAGTTGCATCCCAACAGGGAAAACTGCAAATTATTAAAGAGAAAATGGAACAATTTGGTGTTAAAGTTGTGTTTACAGCACACCCGACACAATTTTATTCCAATTCCGTACAATCCATTCTCCATGATCTGAATCAGGCTATAAAATCCGATTCAGTTACCAATATCGATATGCTCCTGCAGCAGTTGGGGATGACATCATTTATCAATCAGGAAAAGCCAACACCTTATGACGAGGCTCAGAGTATTATCTATTATCTGCGCTATGTTTATTATGATACTCTGGGAGAGTTGTACCGGGATACCAAACGTATTTTTGATGATGCTGACATAAATCCGCATTTATTCCAGTTAGGCTTTTGGCCTGGAGGAGACAGAGACGGTAACCCTTTCGTAACTGCAGAAATTACTCAGAGAGTATCATCCGAGTTGAGACTGGCTATCCTTAAATGCTATTACGAGCACCTTAAAAAGCTCCGTAAAAGAATTACTTTCCCCAAAGTCACTGAAATGTTGAGACAAATTAGTGAAAGGGTGTATCAGAATATTTTTGAGAATAAATATGATCTTACTGCCGGAGAATTCAAAAGAGCTTTACAGGATATAAGACATGAAGTAAAAGAAAATAATAACGGATTGTTTATTGATAAAATTGACGATCTGATAGGCCGTATAGATTTATTTGGGATCTATTTCGCTTCGCTGGATGTTCGCCAGAACAGTAAAATCCATTACAAAGCGCTGGAGCAGATTTTTGAAAAAGAGTTTGGTAAAGATTACCATGCATTGAATGAAGACGAAAAATTGAATCTGCTTCTCAACACTTCTTTACAGGTTAATCCTGAAAATTATAGTGATGATATAGTAAAAGATACACTGAAAAACATCTATCAGGTAAAAGATATTCAGAAGCTAAATGGAGAGCAAAGCATTCACCGTTATATTATTTCTGATAGTTCTTCTATTTATGACGTTCTGAATGTTTATGCCTTATTCAAATATTGTGGTTATGCCGATAAGGATATAAAAATAGATATTGTTCCGCTGTTCGAAACCATAGAAGGCTTTGAAAATGCAGAGGCAACAATGAACAGGCTTTATAACCTTGCTCAGTATAAAGAACATCTGAATCGCCGTAATGGCAGACAATTTATTATGCTTGGATTTTCAGACGGAACAAAAGATGCTGGGTATATAAAAGCAAACTGGGATATTTATACTACCAAAGAAGTATTGTCAAGGGTTTCGGATGAAAACGATATCAAGGTAATATTCTTTGATGGCAGAGGCGGACCTCCTGCACGTGGTGGTGGTAAAACACACCAGTTTTATGCAGCGCAGGGGAAAAGTATTGCCAACCACCAGATAGAATTAACAATTCAGGGGCAAACAATTACCAGTGTCTTTGGAACGAAAGATCAGGCAACCTTCAACTTTGAGCAGTTGCTTACTGCCGGATTAGAAAATGAAATTTTCCCTCAGGACAAAATAAATCTAAAAGATTGGGAAAGAGCTTTACTAAATGAGCTTGCCGGCATTAGCTATCAGAAATATAAAGAACTGAAAGATCATTCTCTTTTTGTGCCTTATCTGGAAGAGGTTAGTACACTGAAATATTATGGACGTACCAATATCGGAAGCCGTCCGAGTAAGAGAAATGACGGGCAGCTGGTATTCGAAGATCTGAGAGCAATCCCGTTTGTAGGATCATGGAGTCTGTTGAAGCAGAATGTACCCGGATACTTTGGTGTGGGTACGGCTTTACAAAGATTAAAAGAAGAGGGAAGGCTGGAAGATCTGAAAAAGCTATACAGAGAATCTATGTTCTTCAAGACCCTTATTCAGAATAGTATGATGTCTATGAGTAAGACTTACTTTCCGCTGACCTATTATCTGCGTAATGACAAAGTGTTTGGTGAATTTTGGCAGATCCTGCACAACGAATACCTGCTGACTCATGAAATGCTATTGGAAATAGCCAATTACAAATCTCTGATGGAGGAAGAACCATTGTCTAAGAGTTCTATTAAAATGAGAGAAAATATAGTTCTGCCATTGCTAACCATTCAGCAATATGCTTTACAAAAGATTAAAGAAGAGAATCCGCATAAAGAAACCTATGAAAAGATTGTCACAAGGGCATTATTCGGGAACATTAATGCGAGTCGTAATTCAGCATAGATGTTAATCTAAATAATAAAAAATAAGCTTACTTCGGTAGGCTTATTTTTTTTATAAGCAGATTTCAGTATTAAAAGCGAAGTTTTTTATGTCGTTAATGATAAAGAAATAAGTGTAAAATGCTATTGACAAAAGGGTTTAACATAATTTTTAAGAACTTAAAAATAAAAATAAAGTCATTAATATGTGTTAAATGCATTTAAAGTTAACATAATTGAACATCATGGTATTTTATTTGAAAAATATGAGATATAAAATTCAGTATCATGAAAGCAAAACGTTTAGCCTATATATTGTCAATCGTATCATTATTGACACTAGGCACACAAGCAAAAGCACAGCTTTCCGTTAGTATAAACATTGCTCCTCCGCCAATACCTGTATACACACAGCCAATGCCTCCGTCAGACGGTTATATATGGATTCCAGGTTATTGGGCATACGATCAGTATTCCGGATATTATTGGGTACCTGGCTACTGGACATTGCCACCTTCTATAGGAATGCTTTGGACTCCGGGCTACTGGGGATTTAATAACGGTATGTATGCATGGCATCGCGGCTATTGGGGACCTCGTGTAGGTTTTTATGGCGGAATTAATTACGGCTTCGGTTATTTCGGAACAGGTTTTTCAGGTGGTATGTGGCGTGGAAATACTTATGTATATAATACAGCAGTTACACGGGTAAATACAAACATACACAATACATATATAGACAACCATTACGTAAATAACGCTAACCGGATAAGCTATAACGGAAGAGGAGGGGTGAATATGACTCCTAACCATGACGATCGGCAGTACATGAAACAGCAACGTAGTAGTTCTGTCCCAACAGATGATCAACGAAACCATAATCAGGCAGCCAGAAATAATCCGGATATGCGTTTTGAGAGAAACAATGGAGCAATTAATCAGGATATGCTCAACAGACATAATGATCAGATGAAAGATTTCAGAAATCAGCAAAATCACAACATGCAAATGCCACGACCTGACAGAAACAACTTCAGAGGACCCGGTATGGGAGGAGGAATGCATCAGCCTCACATGCAGAGAGGTGGTGGAGAAGGTGGCAGAAGAAGATAATTTTTTTCATAAATTATATTTTAGGTTATTAAATGGAGATACCCCTCATTATGAGGGGTATCTTACTAAAGAATTAGTATGAATTGAATGTAAGTTTAAAATGTAGTAAGGTCGAATTGTGCTTCCTTGCCGCCAAGGCGGCTAAGGTTTTTAATATTGCTTCGTTTAAGGGTGTTGTTCAGACCTTTGATAGGTTGGATAATATCATTGACCATAATGTATTTGTCTTTAGATCCCAGTTTAAAATAATTGAAATTGGTTACCAGATATTTCTCACCGTTGATGGTTAAAATAAGATTGTCATTACCTTTTTTAGCAGAGTTAACAATCCCATCTGCTTTTCTGTTTTCTTTTATCTGCTCCACGCTAGCTTTTGCGTAGGTATAAGTCAAATTTCTACCCAGGATTTTAGAGAATGCTTCACCTTCTGTATTGTTTTTTTTCATTCCAAAGCAAAAACTCCCTGAAGGATTAGCTAAATTGCTCCAATGGTCATTTTGCGTAAAGCTTTGATATCCGCTTTTTTCGAGTTTTATTTTAAAAAGAACTTCCCCGGTTTTATTTACTGTAAATTTTACTTTGAAATATCCGTTGGAATCGGTTTCTCCGATTTTTTTATTGTTGTTGTCCAGAATTGAAACTTTTTCTATTGGAGACAAACTTTGAGAGTCAACAACAATTCCGGCAAGCTCCATATCTCTGTATTGGACAGTTCTTTCGGCAGCATAAATTTTAAAAGCAAGTACTGTTGCCAAAATACTGATGAGAATATAAATTAATTTGTTCATAGCAGAATGTATTTAAGTTAGTTTTAGAATGTAGCAGGCGGTGCTGTATCGTTATTTAGTTTTTTCTGAATTTCATTTTTTCTTCCCTTTGCAAAGTCATAACCAATACCCAGAATAAACATAGATTTGTTATTGAAAATTTGTGTGTGCCCGGTATAGCTTACAAGGCTCTCCGGTAAAGTTTTAGATTTGTATTCTGAAGGCATTCCCCACCAGTACATTCCGGTACTGAAGCTCCAGTTATTATGTTTATAATTAGCAAAAATATGGTTGGCATTCTCGTTAGTACTCAAAAACGCACCGTTCAGTGTGTAATATGGAATAGTATATTGATACTGAATATTGAAAGACTTATATTCTGAAGAAATCACAAAGTAGTTTCCTAAGTAATTATTTTTAAGAACGGCTCCGGAACCGGTCTTGAATAGTTCTGATGCTGGTGAGAAAACAACTTTCACTACGAGTAGATTATTTCCAAAAGGCTTTACTGAACCAGTTAACTGCATTCCATATTGCTGAGAATATTGTGCATTTTCATAGGTTAGCATATAACCTCCAAAGGTTGGATCTGCAACATACATCTGGTTAATGGCACGATCTCTGTGCCAAAAAAACAGATTTGCATTGATATCGAAATACTTATTGTTCATAGAATATATAAGATTATTACCCCATGAACGTTGCGTTTTCAGATAAGGATTTCCGCTTCTTACAATGTTTGGGACTACCTGTACTACATTGCTGCTTAAAGCAGAACTCGAAGGGCTTCTAGGAACGTAGCTGCTTGTAAATCTTAAACTCTGGTTTTTAGTTAACTGATAGCCCAAAATTAATTTTGGAGTAATGGTCCACTCATTATTCGTTATTTCAGCACTTTGGTTATGAATATTAGTTAAACCCAGGCCTACTCTGTACATTAATTTGTTTTTCTTCCCCGAGAATTCCGTATAGAAATATTGTTCCAGGTAATTCACCTCATAATAAGAGTTACCTTGCAAATTTTGTAAATTATTAGATATTGCATTATTGGAAATTCTGTAACCAGAACTTAGCTTTCCAATACTAAAATCATGTGTGTGTGCTATTTCTCCAACAAGGCTTGTTTGCTTTGCTTTAAGGTTCATATCATTATCAAATACACTCTGATTATTGGCAATAACCCATTCTTTTGATAATTCAGCAGAATTAGTGGTGTATTTAGAGCCAACGAGATTAATACTTAACTCATCTTTTTTACCCAGATTTTTAGAGAAATATAAGTCTATTGTTGGTTTGTTATAATCTGAAGAGGTATTTCTTAAAGTTCCATGTTCTTCAGTTGATGTATCTTTTGTAAAGGCATTAAGTCCGTTAGCTTTTGAGAAGCTTGTTGAAAGATCAAGGTTTAGTTTTGCCTGAAAAGCATAATTCCCGGTTAGAATATTGTTATAACGTAGTGTAATTCCTTGGGTCGTGTAACCAAAATGATCCTTTCTTTTCTCTTCCGAGCTATAATGGTTACCGTTTAACATATAATCATATGTATTTCTAAACTGTCGGTTATCATAATCTCTTAGGTTAAAGGTATAATCCATTCCCAGATTATTTCGCCCTTTGGTATAATTGGCATAAGCTGACCCATTCACAAATCCTGTGTTAAGAGCTGAAGTCGCTTCTAATCCGAATACATAACCAGTTTCCGGATTTCTTGTAAGGATATTGACAACTGTATCAGCACGTGTTGCCCATCGGGTTGGTGGATTGTCATAATATTCTACTTTAATTACATCTTCAGGCTTTACGGTACGCACTTGCATCTCGGTAGCTTCGACTCCGTTAATCAGTAATAATATTGTCCCACCTTTTATACTTGCAACCGAATTGGAAATCGGATCAAACTGAAGTTCAGGTAAGGTTTTCAGAAGATCGTTTGCATAACGGGCTCGTTTTAAAGCTTCTTCACTGAATGTATATACTGCTTTGTCCACAAATTGTTTTTTGCGTTGTGATTTAAGGATTACTTCCTGTATTTCCTTGCTCTGTTGTAACGTGTCTTTTGTGGTTTTCGTCTCCTGCGCCGTAATCAGTAATCCAGTTAATGCTGCAGCTAGTGTTATTAGTTTTTTCATATTAGTTATTTACCTAATGTTTTAGTTATACAATTTTATCACTAAAATATTAGTTATGCAAATTTTCCAATTAAATTTTTAAAAATGTAAAATCTAATTTTTGGTAATTATTTTTTCTTACCTATATTAATGTTAAAAGAATACCAAAAAATAAATGGTATTATTATTTACTTTAAATCAGTAAGTTGCATTTTAAAAAAAAGTTGACAGTGTTCATTTTCGTACACCGGTTGTCCATTTTTGAACATATTTACTGAAGAGGTAAATGTCTGTAAAGCTTTTCTGGTAATAGTTGTGGTTAATGAATGATATAACTCATTTTTATAACAGGTTCTGAAAATAAAATAATAAATTTGTACGATAATAGTCTTACATGAAAAAAATACAGATGGTTGACCTGCAAGGTCAATATCAAAAAATAAAAAACGAAGCAGATGCAGCAGTGTTAAAGGTAATGGAGTCAGCAGCCTTTATCAACGGACCAGAAGTAAAAGAATTCACGACAGAACTACAAAACTACCTTGACGTAAAACACGTTATTCCTTGTGCCAACGGTACCGATGCTTTGCAGATTGCATTAATGGCATTAGACCTTCAGGAAGGAGACGAAGTAATAACAGCAGATTTCACCTTTGCCGCTACGGTAGAGGTGATTCATTTATTAAAGCTAAAGTCTGTTTTGGTAGATGTAGATTACAATACCTTTACAATTGATATTGAAAAGCTGAAAGCTGCAATCACGCCAAAAACTAAAGCTATTATTCCTGTTCATTTATTCGGACAATGTTCCAATATGGAAGAAATACTAAAAGTAGCTAAAGAGCATAATCTCTATGTAATAGAAGACAATGCTCAGGCTATTGGTGCCGATTATACATTCTCCGACGGAACTAAAAAGAAATCCGGAACGATGGGTACTTTAGGTACTACATCTTTCTTCCCGTCTAAAAACCTTGGATGTTATGGAGATGGTGGTGCGATATTTACTAATGATGATGAGTTGGAATATAAAATCCGCGGTATTGTAAACCATGGAATGTACCGCAGATATTATCATGATGAGGTAGGAGTTAATTCCCGTTTAGACAGTGTGCAGGCAGCCGTTCTTAGAATAAAACTAAGACTTCTTGATGAATATGCAAAAGCAAGAAACGAAGCTGCAGCTTATTATGATAATGCATTCGCAAATCATCCGGACATCTTAGTCCCAGAGAGAGCAACAGACTCTACACACGTTTTCCATCAGTATACATTAAGAATCCTAAACGGTAAAAGAAATGAACTTCAGGAGTTTTTAACTTCTAAAGAAATTCCTGCCATGATCTATTATCCGGTAGCTTTAAGAAAGCAGAAGGCTTACTTCCAGGAAAGCGATGATGCAGACTTTGTAAATACTGATAAGTTATTAGATCAGGTAATCTCTTTACCAATGCATACTGAGTTAGATGAAGAGCAGTTGAAGTATATTACCGATGCTGTTTTAGAGTTCATGAAATAAAAACCAAAACTATAACTATGGCAATATTAGTAACAGGAGGACTGGGGTATATAGGTTCGCATACAGTAGTAGAGCTTATCCAGAACAACTTTGATGTTGTAATTATCGATGATCTTTCCAATACCGAGAAAAGAGTTCTGGACGGTATTGAGAAAATTACAGGCGTAAGACCAACATTCTATCCTTTTGATTTAAAAAGAAGAGAGCTGTTAACTCAGGTTTTAGAGGCTCATAAAATTGAAGGCTGTATTCATTTTGCAGCTTATAAAGCAGTAGGAGAGAGTCAGGAAAAGCCAGTTGATTACTACGAAAATAATCTTTTTTCTCTGATCAATATTCTTCAGGAATTTAAAGAGAAAAATATTTCTAACTTTATTTTCAGCTCATCATGTACTGTTTACGGACAAGCAGATGAAATGCCTATTAATGAAGAAACAGAGCTTAAATTACCTGAATCTTCTTATGGGAAAACCAAGCAGATGGGAGAAGAGATTATCAAAGATTTTGCTATTGCCCATCATAAGAAAGTAAGTTTACTAAGATATTTTAATCCTATTGGCGCCCATCCAAGTGCTTTAATCGGAGAGCTGCCTCTTGGTGTTCCTAACAATCTTATTCCTTATGTTAGCCAGACTGCAGCAGGTGTCCGCGAGTATTTAAGTATTTTCGGAAACGATTATCCAACACCAGACGGAACAGCTGTTCGTGATTATATCTATGTAGTGGACTTGGCAAAAGCACACGTTGCTTCTCTTAAAAAGCTAATCGCTGCAGATACTGATACAGTTGTAGATATTTATAACCTTGGAACAGGTAAAGGATCATCTGTATTGGAAGTTGTTAAAAGCTTTGAAACAGCTAATGATGTAGAAGTGAAATATGAGTTTAAACCACGTCGTGACGGTGATATTACAATAGCTTATGCAAATGCATCAAAAGCAGAGGCAGAGCTAGGCTGGAAGGCTGATACAAGTCTTACAGAAGCCCTGAAAACAACATGGCAGTGGCAAAAACATTTGGAAAGCAGAGATTAATAATAAAACAATTTTAGAATCTGTTCACAGAAATATAATCAGACTTCATAATCTTATGCAGAAAATAAAGAAGTTTTTTAGTATTTTTGTGCTCTCGATTCAATAATCATAAAACCTTAATGGTTATTTGTGATTATTAAATAAATAACAATAGTTACACATGAAAGAATTTTCTAAAGAAGTCTACCTGAAATGGTACGAGGATATGACGATGTGGAGACGCTTCGAAGATAAGTGTCGTTCTCTTTATTTGAAGCAGAAAATCAGAGGTTTCTTACACCTTTACAACGGTCAGGAGGCAATCCCTGCAGGTTTTACACATGCAATGGATTTAACCAAAGACAGTATGATTACTGCGTACAGATGTCATATCCATCCAATGGCAATGGGGGTTGATCCTAAAAGAATTATGGCGGAATTATGTGGTAAAGTTACCGGTACTTCACATGGTATGGGTGGTTCTATGCACATTTTTAGCAAAGAGCACCGTTTTTACGGAGGTCACGGTATTGTAGGTGGCCAGATTCCATTAGGAGCAGGTATCGCTTTTGGAGATAAATATTTCAAAACTGGTGGTGTAAACATCTGTTTCTTCGGAGATGGTGCTGCACGTCAAGGATCTCTTCACGAGACTTTCAACATGGCAATGAACTGGAAACTTCCGGTAGTATTTGTTGTGGAGAACAACCAGTATGCAATGGGTACTTCTGTAAAAAGAACTTCAAACCACGAAGATATTTACAAATTAGGTTTAGGATATGAAATGCCTTGTATGCCTGTAGATGCTATGGATCCTGAAAAAGTTGCTGAAGCTGCTTTCGAAGCTATCGAAAGAGCAAGAAGAGGAGAAGGACCAACATTCTTAGAAGCTAGAACTTACCGTTACAGAGGTCACTCTATGTCTGATGCTGAGCCATACAGAACTAAAGAAGAAGTAGGGATGATGAAGAATGAAGACCCTATCGAGTTAGTGAAGAGCAGAATTCTTGAAAACAATTGGGCTACTGAATCTGAATTAGAAGCTATCGACGAAAAGTCTAAAGAATTTGTTGAAGAGTGTGTAGAATTCATGGAAAACTCTGCATATCCAGATTTATCTCAGGTTTATGACTTTGTATACTCAGAGCCAGACTATCCATTCATTGATAAACTAGAAAACTAATAACGATATTAATTTAGAATTTGAGTATAAAGTATTTTATAATCTCAATTCTCAAATTTCAAATTTTTAAATAAAGAAAATTATGGCAGAAGTAATCACAATGCCGCGTCTTTCGGATACTATGACGGAAGGTAAGGTTTCAAAATGGCATAAAAATGTAGGTGATACGGTTAAAGAAGGAGATCTTCTTGCTGAAATCGAAACTGATAAAGCAGTACAGGACTTTGAATCTGAAATCAACGGAACATTACTTTATCAGGGTGTTGCTGAAGGTGGTCAAGCTCCTGTAGATACTGTTTTATGTATTATTGGTAAAGAAGGCGAAGATATTTCAGCATTAATCGGTGGCGCACCTGCAAAAGAAGAAGCTCCTGCACAGGCAGCAGCAAAACCTGCAGCAGCTGAATCTACTGCTTCAGCAGAAGTACCTGCTGGTGTAGAAATTATCACAATGCCTCGTCTTTCTGATACAATGACAGAAGGTAAAGTTGCTAAATGGCACAAGAATGTTGGTGATGCAGTAAAAGAAGGAGATATTCTAGCAGAAATTGAAACCGATAAAGCGGTACAGGATTTCGAATCTGAATTCAACGGAACATTACTTTATCAAGGGGTAGCTGAATCTGGTGCAGCATTAGTTGACACTGTTTTAGCAATTATTGGTCCTGCAGGAACAGATGTTTCTGGATTAACTTCAGGAAAACCTGCGGCTAAATCCGATGCGGCTCCGGCGGCATCTGAAAAGCCAGTTGCAACTCAGCCAAAAGAAGAAGTTGTTGCAGCTTCATCTACAGGTGACAGAGTAGCAATTTCTCCATTAGCACGTAAAATTGCTTCAGATAAAGGAATCGATATTTCAGATGTTAAAGGTTCAGGTGATGGTGGTAGAATCGTGAAGAAAGACGTTGAAAATTATCAACCTTCTACACAGGCTGCTACAGCTGCAACGGCAGCTCCTGCTAAAGCTGTAGTTAACTTTGTAGCTGGTGAAGATACTGAAACTCCAAACTCTCAGGTTCGTAACGTGATCGCGAAAAGACTTTCTGAAAGTAAATTCACGGCTCCTCATTACTACCTGATGGTGGAAATTAATATGGATAAAGCTATTGCAGCAAGAAAAGAGATCAACAGCTTGCCAGATACTAAAGTATCTTTCAACGATATGATTATTAAGGCTACTGCAATTGCTTTAAGAAAGCATCCACAAGTAAACAGCTCATGGGCAGGTGATAAGATCATTCACCGTGGAAACATCAACATTGGTGTAGCTGTGGCTATTCCAGACGGGTTAGTAGTTCCTGTGTTGAAGAATACAGATCATATGTCTTACTCTGAAATTTCGGCTTCAGTAAAAGATATGGCTGCAAGAGCTAAAAACAAAGGTCTTAAAGCTAACGAAATGGAAGGAAGTACTTTCTCTATTTCTAACCTTGGAATGTTCGGTATCGAAACATTTACAAGTATTATCAATCAGCCAAATGCTGCTATTCTTTCAGTAGGTGCTATCATCGAGAAGCCTGTTGTTAAAGATGGTCAGATTGTAGTTGGTAATACGATGAAGCTTTCATTAGCTTGTGACCACAGAGTGGTTGATGGTGCTACAGGTGCTCAGTTCTTACAAACTTTAAGAACTTACCTTGAAAATCCATTAAGCTTATTGGTATAAAAGTTCAACAAAATAATAGAAAAAAGCCTTCTTCTTCATTGAGGAGGGCTTTTTTCGTTTATAAAAAGTGTTTATGATTTCTACTCAGGCCTGACTACGGGAGTTGTTAATTGTTTTCTTTTCCAATATTCCGGATTAATGAGTTTGTTCATTAATATCCGGGCCATAATATATTTAAATCTCAGTTTTCCTTTATAATTTTTTGTAGTCATTCTAAATGAAACATCTGGATCTTTTAAAATCACTCTGCGTACTGCTGCTGTATAAATAGAAGGCCCAGTAGTGGCGTGTACGTTATGTGGGTATTTATTATGCTGAATATTGTGTACAAT
This sequence comes from Elizabethkingia miricola, assembly GCF_001675285.1. GTDB lineage: Bacteria > Bacteroidota > Bacteroidia > Flavobacteriales > Weeksellaceae > Elizabethkingia > Elizabethkingia miricola. The sequence goes on along the minus strand of NZ_LSGQ01000004.1, from coordinate 44,690 downwards.
AAATCTTATAGTTTCTTTCAGAAATGGGTGCCCTTTCTCATAAAACATGGCCCATTGTGCATATACTTTGTTATTTTTTTCATAAGTAAGAATAGCTTTATCATCGGGTTGTATAAACGTATTGAGATCAATCAGAATATCACTGTCGATGTCCAGATATACCCCTCCTTTTTTATATAATATTGCATAACGGAAAAAATCTGCTTTTGCAGCTCCTATCTGAAGCCTGGAATATGCATGATAAATATCAGAAGGAAAGTTATTTTTTATAAAAAAATCAACCTGTTCATCGTTATAAAATTCATATTGAAAATCTTTATTTTTTCGTCTGAATCTCCATATGATAAAATGAGTATACCAAGGAATTTTATCTTTATAAGTTTGATAGATAACTTTTGGAATTGCCATCTTTATTTTAGTTTTTAATATAATAATACAAAAATAAATAAAAAGACTGCTTATTTAATAATACAGGAGTTATTGTTTAAAAAATATATGTTTTGGTAAAGAAATATTAATATTATATATAATTAAAAGAGTGTTTTCGAGGAGTGTTCTGATAATTTATAATGTTATATTTAAGATTGTTGTGTCTTTAGTAATATTTTTATACTTATAATGCCTTAAATACAATTATGCTTGTTAAATTTGTAAGATTCTTATTAACCAGGAAAATTTAAATATTATGAAGAGAAAATTCTGGGGTATTAAACCTACTGCCGGAGTATTATTCGCATTTGCTTCCTCAACATTTCTGACAAACTATGTACAGGCACAACAGACTGTTGCTGCTAAAGTAGAGAATGTTACCCAGCAACAACTGAGAATAGTAGATGCAAAAAAAATTAATGCTACAACCATCGAGATTACATTCTCGAACCAACAAAAAGCTTTACTGGATTTCTATGGGGACAATATCTTCCGATTATTCCAGGACAACAGTGGAAAAGGGATGCGTAATCCGGAGGCCAAACCAGAGGCTAAAATATTAGTCAGCAACCCAAGAAAAGCTGTAACCAAGCTTAATATTGCTCAGGATAATAACCAACTGAGTATTACAACAGACAAAGTACAGGTAGTTTTCGATAAGAATACCTCTCTTTTTAAACTTATCAATCTGCAGACAAAAGCCGTAGTTGTTGAAGAAGCAGAGCCATTAAACTTTGAGAAAAACAAAACAAGTCTTACACTAAAGGAAAATCCACAGGAATATTTCTATGGTGGCGGTGTTCAGAACGGACGTTTTTCTCATAAAGGAAAGGCTATTGCTATTGAAAACCAGAACAGTTGGACAGATGGTGGAGTAGCTTCTCCAACACCTTTCTATTGGTCTTCTAAAGGCTATGGAATGATGTGGTATACCTTCAAGAAAGGGAAATACGATTTCGGGGCAAAGGAGAAAGGTAAAGTTTCTCTGTCTCATGATGATAATTATCTGGACTTATTCCTTATGGTAAACGATGGTCCGGTTGCTTTGCTTAACGATTTCTATCAGCTTACAGGTAATCCGGTTTTATTACCAAAGTTTGGTTTCTATGAAGGGCACCTTAATGCTTATAACAGAGATTACTGGAAAGAGGACGAAAAAGGAATTCTTTTCGAAGATGGAAAGCGTTATAAAGAAAGCCAGAAAGAAAACGGTGGTATCAAAGAATCTTTGAATGGTGAAAAAAATAATTATCAGTTCTCTGCACGGGCTGTTGTAGACCGTTACAAAAATAATGATATGCCATTAGGATGGGTATTACCTAATGATGGCTACGGTGCAGGCTATGGACAGACAGAAACACTGGATGGTAACATTAAAAACCTGAAGGAGTTTGGAGATTATGCCCGTAAAAATGGTGTTGAAATAGGTTTGTGGACGCAATCCGATCTTCATCCGAAAGAAGGAATAAGTGCATTATTACAAAGGGATATCATTAAAGAAGTAAGGGATGCCGGAGTACGTGTTCTAAAGACGGATGTAGCATGGGTAGGAGATGGTTATTCATTTGGACTGAATGGCGTTTCAGACGTGGGTAATATTATGCCTAAATATGGTAATGATGCCAGACCATTTATTATATCATTAGATGGTTGGGCAGGAACCCAGCGTTATGCAGGGATCTGGTCCGGGGATCAGACAGGTGGTGTTTGGGAATATATCCGTTTCCATATTCCGACTTATATTGGATCTGGATTATCCGGACAGCCGAATATTACATCCGATATGGATGGTATTTTCGGAGGAAAGAAGCCTATTATTAATACCAGAGATTTCCAGTGGAAAGCATTCACACCAATGCAGCTGAATATGGATGGCTGGGGTTCCAATGAGAAATATCCGCATGCTTTAGGAGAAACAGCAACTTCCATTAACCGTAATTATCTGAAACTAAAGTCAGAGCTTCTTCCATATTCTTATAGTATTGCAAAAGAAGCCGTAAATGGTCTGCCTATGATCAGAGCAATGTTCCTGGAAGAACAAAATGCATATACTCAGGGGAAAATGACGCAGTACCAGTTTATGTATGGGCCAGCATTCCTCGTTGCTCCTATTTACCAGGAAACTAAAACTGATGATAAAGGCAACGATATAAGAAACGGAATATACCTGCCAAAAGGACAATGGGTAGATTACCTTACCGGGGAGCAGTATGATGGCGGGCAAATCATTAATAGCATTGATAGTCCGATTTGGAAGCTTCCGGTATTTGTAAAACGTGGAGCAATTATTCCGTTGGCTAATCCGAATAATAATGTATCAGAAATCAATAGAAATCTTCGTATTTATGAAGTATATCCTTTGGGTAAAACTTCATTTACAGAATATGATGACGATGGAGTATCCGAGCAGTATAAAGCTGGTAAAGGAGCATCAACAATTATTGAATCTAATCTGGTTAAAGATAAAGCTGTTGTAACCGTATTTCCTGCAAAAGGAAATTTTGACGGACAGACAAAAGAGAAAGCTACTGAATTTAGAATCAGCGTTACTGCAAAGCCTGAAAATATTATAGCTAAAGTTGGAAATAAAAAGGTGAAACTTAAAGAAGTTACTTCATTAGCAGAGTTTGAAGCACAGGAAAATGTATACTATTACAACGAAAAGCCTAACTTCAATAGATTCTCAACTAAAGGAACTGAGTTTGAAAAAGTTCAGATTATAAAAAATCCACAGGTTTGGGTAAAAACGGCTAAAGCAGATATCACGAATCAAAAAGTATCTTTAGAACTTGAAGGTTACAAATTTGATCCTGAAAATCATCTGAAAATAACATCTGGCTCACTTACAGCTCCGAAAAATGTACAGATTACAGACAAAAACCTGGAAGCTTACACCGTAAAGCCTACCTGGGATAAAGTTCCGAATGCAGATTACTACGAAATAGACTTCAACGGACTGAAATATTCCACAATAAAAGATATCGAACTTCTGTTTGAGGGTCTGACTGCCGAAACGGATTATACATTCAAAGTAAGAGCGGTAAATAAAGACGGAGCTTCTGACTGGACTTCGTTTGCTGCCAAAACAAAATCAAATCCTTTAGAATTTGCCATTAAAGGAATATCCGGATCAACATCTGTAGATGCACAGGAAGGTTTTGAAGTTTATAAATTGTTCGATGAGGAAGAAGGCAATATGTGGCATACAAAATATAGAGTGAAAGCAGTTCCTTTCGATCTTGTAGTAGATCTTAAATCTATTAATCAGTTAGATAAATTCCAGTTATTACCGCGTAACGATGGACGAAACGGGCTGATTAAGAAAGGTAAAGTTTCTTACAGTATGGATAAACAAACCTGGACAGATGCGGGAACATTTGAATGGAAAGATGATTTTGATCCTAAAGAATTTACCTTTACATCTCATCCGACAGCAAGATATGTGAAAATTTCTGTGGAACAAGCTATAGGAGATTATGGAACAGGCCGTGAGTTATATGTATTCAAAGTACCGGGAACAGAAAGCTATTTGCCGGGGGACATTAACAATGATAAGTTAATTGACCGAAATGATCTTACTTCATATACCAATTATACCGGACTGAGAAAAGGAGATGCAGATTTTGAAGGTTATGTAAGTAACGGTGATGTTAATAAGAATAATCTTATCGATGCTTATGATATATCTGTTGTTGCGACACAATTAGATGGAGGTGTAGATGAAGCAAAGATTGAAAAGGTATCCGGGAAATTGGAAATAACAACACCTAAGCAGAATTATAACAAAGACGAGATTGTTGAAGTGACTGTAAAAGGAACTAATCTAAAGTCTGTAAATGCACTAAGTTTTGCATTGCCTTATAATGCTCAGGATTATGAATTTGTAGGAATCCAAACGCTAGATACCAAGAAGATGGAGAACCTTACAAATGACAGACTGCATTCCAACAGAGAGAAGGTATTGTATCCTACCTTTGTTAATCTTGGAAAGCAGGAAGCCCTTAATGGTAGCAATAATTTGTTTATCATTAAGTTCAAAGCAAAAAAGAACCTGAAGTTTAATCTAAAGTCACAGCAAGGAATCCTTGTAGACAAAGATCTGAATTCAGTAAATTTTTAAAATATCAGGGATAAGTATCTGAATAAATGACCGGAATTTTTCCGGTCATTTTTATTTCTGTAAGCATTTGTATTGTAAAACAGAATGCTGCTGTTTTAGGGCCTGTTAAATAGAAGTGATTAAAGAGTTCTTTGTAATCTTTAAAATCATTTGAAAATTTATCTATAACTATATAAATTCATACTTTATAACTCACAACTAATTAGTATTTTTGACGAATGATGATTAAAGCGAAAAATATATATAAATCTTACGGTTCATTAGATGTATTAAAAGGAGTGAATATCGAGATTCCGGATGCAGAAATTGTCTCTATTGTAGGAGAATCTGGTGCAGGTAAATCTACTTTGTTACAAATTCTGGGTACATTGGATTCACCATCTAATACGTCTGTTAATGATACTGAAATATTACTGAATGGTAAATCTTTTCTGGAAATGTCGGACAAAGAGCTATCCAGATTCCGTAATAGAAATATAGGTTTCGTATTCCAGTTTCATCAGCTTCTGCCTGAATTTACAGCATTAGAAAATGTACTATTGCCGGTAAGAATTTCGGATAAACCAAATCCGAATGCCTTGGAAAAAGCACATGAACTTTTTGATGAACTGAAAATAGCACACAGAATTCATCATAAACCAAAAGAACTTTCCGGAGGAGAAGCACAACGTGTTGCTGTGGCAAGAGCGTTAATTAATGATCCGAAAATTATCTTTGCAGACGAGCCTACAGGAAACCTGGATTCTAAAAATGCAGACAGTCTTCATCAGTTATTCTTTGATCTTAGAGATAAATACAACCAAACATTCGTTATTGTAACCCATAACCAGGGGCTTGCTGAAAGTACTGACCGTAAATTGGTGATGAAGGATGGCCAGATTGTGGACGGATTCTAAGAATGAAGAAATATATATATCTTTTTCTTTTTGGAGTTATTGCCATCGCATTGGTATCAAATACCAGCTTTGATAAATCCACAGTTAGGGGCAGTGACTCTAACAACAGAACAGAAGAAATAAGAAAATTTGCTTCGGAAAATGGCTACAATGAAAAATTGGCATTTTTTGTAGATTTCTCTCTTACTTCCAATAAATACAGATTTTTTGTTATTGATTTAAACTCAGGAAAAACTCTGGAGAAAGGTATGGTCGCACATGGCTCGGGATCAGAGAGTGGTAAAATAAACGGAAAGCTTAAATTCAGTAATACCGATGGCTCTTACTGTTCCTCGGTCGGAAAATATGTGATAAAGAACAGTTATAACGGAGACTTTGGTAAAGCATACAGGCTTATTGGTATGGATAATACAAATAGTAATGCTTTAAGTCGTGCTATTGTACTGCATAGATATTCAAAAGTTCCTGACAGTGAAACAATAAATCCTATTGTACTTAGTTTAGGATGTCCAATGGTTTCAGATTCATTTTTTAGTACTTTAGAGAAATATATTGATTCTTCGGAGAAGAATATTGTTTTGTATATCTATGTATAGTTACTATGAATAAAAAAATACTGCTTAAGGCTTTTGAATGGAGTCTTGTAATATTTGTCTCTTTTTACATGGGGATATATGGTGCATCAAAATATATCCAGTTTGATACTATAAAACATTATAATGGAGAAGTTTCAGAAATGTCTGGACATCAGGTTATGTGGGCCTTTTATGGTTATAATATAGCATATCCTGTTATCATTGGTGTTTTTGAAATAATAGGAGCAGCTTGCCTTTTATTTTACAGGACTAGAATCTTCGGAGCAATTCTGCTATCGGCTATTCTTTTCAATATTATTCTACAGGATTATTTCTATGGGATAGTAGCATTGGGAACTGCTATGTTTTTCCAGCTTATTATTTTTATTATACTGTATATAAATAAGCAACGGGTTATTAGCTTGGCGAAAAATCTGTTTTCTGGTACTCAGAATAAAACAGAATATTCTAGAAAAGATAAAATCAGCATATTAGTAGGTATTTTTGTTATGGTTGTTTTGCTCGTTCTGCTGAAAAGCTCACTCCATATATAAAAGTTTTTAGAAGAATATATTCTTTTTAAATTTAATACTGAGAGGCTATGAGGACAAGTATTCTGAAAACCAGCCGTCCTGAACTGGAAGATATTGTACAGTATTTTATTTTCTTTAGATCTGAAGGTAAAGAGAGGATTAATTATACAACTTTTCCTAATACAAATCTTTGCTTATCTATCTACAAAAAGAATAAGGTAATCCTTGAGCAAAGGAATAAGACAAGATATATATCTACATTAGAGGGTAATGAAACGTATGTAAGCTTTATTTCCGGATTTTACGAATCAAGCCTGCATGTAGATATTAATGCTAAACTCGATGAAATCTGTCTTATTTTTCATCCGGCAGCACTCCGTAAGTTTACAAAAGTCTCTTATAATGAGCTGCTGAGTAGTAATAAGGTTTTTGATTTACTATTTAAGGGTTGTGATCCTTGCTTTTTGGAGAAGTTGTTTGAAAATGAAAATGATTATGCAAGACAATATATGCTCGAGAGTTTGTTGCTGAGAAGTATAGTTGATAATTCTAAAACAGACAGGATAAAAGAGACTTTATTTCATATCAGCAATAATAAAGAAATCAGAATAGGGGATCTTGCGAAGAAGTTATCTGTAAACGAATCAACTTTGTACCGTTTATTTATTGATCAGGTAGGACAAAGCCCTAAAGCATTTTTAAGAACTATTAGATTTAGAAATGTATTAGACAAGCTGATTGACCATAATAGAAATAAATTTTCAGAGCTTGCATACAATCATAATTATGCAGATCAATCACATCTTATAAAAGATTTTAAAGAAATTACAGGCGAAACTCCGGGGCAGCTGAAAAAGAAAACTAAATTTCAGCAGGAAGAATTAGCCTGGATTTATACAGAAGGCTAAATTGCATGATTTTTACAATTTTAAAACCTTGGTTTTAATTTTATTTGTAGTGCGAAATAACCATGAAAATGAAAACGAAAATTATTCTTGCAATTACTATTTCCCTTATTGTAAATTTATTTTACGCTCAAAATAATTGCCGATGCAGTGACGCTCTGGAAAAATTAATCACCAAGATTGAGAATGAATATCCCGGATTTGAGCAAAAGACAAAAGATAAAGTTCTCTATGATGGTTTTAAAAAGCAACTAGAGGATAATGCAGGTAATGCTACATCAGAAAACTGTATAGAAATTCTAAAAAAATATACTTCTTTCTTTAGGGACGGACATATTTGGATAAACTCTTCAATTGGTAAAAAAGAGCAACAAATTAGAGGATCAGATTTTGTGAAGATTGATATTTCTAAGTTTCAGAAATCGATAAAGCCAACAGCTAAAGGTCTCGAAGGAATATGGAAAAGCAAGTTTGTGGAGACTGGAGGTCTTGTTTACGACATAGGAATCACTAAGAAAAATAGCACTGAGTACACAGGATTTATTACCTCCTCAAGCTCTAAGTTTTGGAAACCTAATGAAGTTAAATTCAGATTGTTTCCTAACGGTAAATATGAGTATTACGCTTTAGATAAAAGTTTGAAAACCGGAAATTATGATGTATATGACAATAGCATTATATATTTCAGAGAAATGAGAGTATTCCTTGTAAAGGAAAATCCTAAAACCAAATTATTGGAAGAGCAAGTAAAAGTTAAAGTGGGAGAGCTTCGTGGTTTTGAGATAAAGCAGCTTACGGATAAAACAACCATCATAACATTACCTTCCTTTGATTATCCCTATGTTGAAATTATAAAAGATCTTATTGATAAGAACCTTTCATTACTTGAGGGTAGTAAAAATCTTATTGTTGACCTGAGAGGAAATTCTGGCGGAACGGATACTGCTTATTATAATTTGCTACCTTATATTATGACTGGATCAACCAGAAGTTTAGGAGTTGAATATTTAGCTACAAATACTTTAATAAACGGGCTGTCCGGATATATAGAATCTGTTAAAGGAAGAGAAGATAAAAAGGACGAGATAGAGATGCTCAATAAGGATATTGCCCTTCTTAAGAGTAATATGGGGAAGTTTGTGAATCTTAGCGGTAAGCCTTTTTCCGTAAATAAATTTGATATTTCTAATAAAAGTCCTGAACATGTAGCTGTTTTAGTAGATAAAAGGGTAGGAAGTGCTGCTGAAAACTTTGTAATGGCGACCAGACAAAGTAAGAAAGTGAAAATAATTGGTACAGTGACTTCCGGAGGATTAGATTATGCAGCCGCCCGTTTTTTTGATTTTGGATGCCCGGAGTATCAGTTACAGCTGCCAACTTTCAGGTCTTTAAGGTTACCGGATTATCCCGTAGATAATATTGGGCTTCAGCCGGATCTTTATCTGGATAAAAATGTTGAAGACTGGATACAGTATACAGTAGGTTATCTGGAACAATAAAGTTATTCAATATATTATTAACTTTTTTTATATTTATTAATGTATATTTTTAATTAAATTAATTTATTTTATTTGTCATATTTAATTTCTTATCTTTAACAACAACAGGATCTTAAGTATGAAAGTAAAATCCCTTGCTGAAGATGATCGGCCCCGTGAAAAATTTTTACTGAAAGGCAAAGAGGCGCTTTCGGATGCAGATTTACTGGCTATTATTATAGGATCGGGGAATATAGGAGAAAGTGTAATAGAACTTGGAAGAAGAATATTACGATCTGTAAATAACAATTGGCATCAGCTGAGTTTGCTTACAGTAAAAGATCTGATGAAGTATAAAGGGATAGGAGAGGTAAAGGCAATAACTATTGCTGCTGCACTGGAGATAGGAAGGAGAAAAGCCTTACAGGAAGTTTCTAAAAATCCGGTAATAAGCAATAGTAAAGATGCTTTCAATATATTACACCCGTATTTAGGAGATCTGCATCATGAAGAATTTTGGTGCCTGTTTCTCAACCAGAGTAACATGATTATCCATAAAGAAAAACTAACCCATGGCGGTATCGACCAATCCATTGTAGATGCCAGAATATTATTTAGTATTGCTTTGAATCATCTTGCAACAGCCATTGTCATTGCACACAATCATCCGTCTGGAAATTTGAAACCAAGCCGACAGGATATACATATCACAGAAAATATTAAAAATGCCGGTGAAATTTTGAACATAAAGCTTTTGGATCATCTTATTATTTCCCAGAATTCTTTTTTTAGTTTCAGCGACGAAGGTATTCTTTAAGCGTAAGTAATGATTTCTTATACCTAGAAAAAGATTCCTGGAAATTGAATTACTTCAATTAACTTTGTTTATGCACCAAACCAGGAATTATGAAAAAACTGCTGTTTATACTTTTTGCTGCCGGATTGTGTTCTGTCAGCATGCATTCTCAAACGTTTATCAAGAATGTTACAATTGTTGATGTTGTCAATAAGAAATTAATACCTGTCCAAACAGTTACTATTAGCAAAGATGTTATTGCTGATATACAACCGGCAGGAAAAAAAGTATTTCCTTCTAATGCTGTAGTCATAGATGGCACAGGAAAATACCTTATGCCTGGTATGACAGATGCTCACGTACATTTCTTTCAGAGCGGGGGACTCTATACAAGGCCGGATGCTTTAGATCTTAGAAAATTTGTCCCTTACAATAAGGAGATAGAGAAGGGACATCAAAATATGAAGGCTCTTTTAAATAGATATTTAAAAACGGGAATAACGAGTGTTATAGATGTAGGATCAACATATAATTTTTTGAAATTAAGAGATTCACTTTCCGAAAACAGATTATTGCCATCAGTTTATATGACTGGGCCTTTGCTTACTACATATGAGCCTCAGGTATTTATGGGGCTTAAAAATGATGAGCCTTTCAGATTGGTATCAACAATTGAAGATGCCAAAAAAGCAATCAATGAGCAATTACCATATCGTCCGGATTTTATTAAAATATGGTACATTGTTTCTTTGGGAAAAGAAGGAGTTGAAGCAGCAGCCAGAAAATATGAACCGTTGATTAAAGAAATTATTCAGGAAGCACATAAAAACAACTTAAAAGTTGCTGTACACGCTACAGAAAGAATTGCTGCGCAAATAGCTGTAGAAAACGGTTGTGATTTTCTGGTTCACAATATAGAGGATGAAGTTGTTTCCGATAGTTTTGTTCAGTTATTGAAGTCAGGAAAAGTTATTTTGTCACCTACGCTCACAGTTATGGACAATTATTATAATACATTTCGACAGAATATTAATTATAATACATACGACCTAAAGAGTTCAGACCCTGAGGCAATCGGGTCAATATATGATATAAAGCATTTATCAAATGCAGTAATACCCGTACTTAAACAAAGGTTTGATCAGCCGCAGATGAAGACTCGTATATCCCGTACTGATTCGATTCGTAAGGTTAATCTGAAAAAGCTGGCTGATGGAGGAGTTGCTATTGCTGCGGGAACCGATGCCGGAAATATTGGAACACAGCATGCATCATCTTTTCAGAATGAACTGAAAGCAATGCAGGAAAGTGGGCTGTCGATTTGGCAGGTACTGCAATCTGCAACTATCAATTCAGCTAAAATATTGAATAAAGAAATGATGTCCGGAAGTATTATAAAAGGTAAGATTGCGGATATGATCCTTTTGAATGAAGATCCTACTAAATCTCTTGAAAACCTTACTGCTATAAATAAAATTTTCAAAAATGGTAATGCATTGGATCCTGGAAGTCTGATTCCAATAACTCCTGAATTATTGGTGCAGCAACAGCTCAATGCTTATAATGCCAGAAATATCGAAGCCTTTCTGGAGCCATATTCTGATGATGTTGAGATTTATACTTTTCCAAATACTCTAATAAGTAAAGGAAAAGAAGGGATGAGAAAATCTTATACCGAGATGTTTAATAAGATGCCAGGCCTGCATTGTGAACTAAAAGGAAGAATTGTTCAGGGAAATGTAGTGATAGACAGAGAAAGTGTATCAGGAATGATAAGTAATGCAAAAGTTGAGGCCACCGCAGTTTATGAAATAAAAAACCATAAAATTATAAAGGTATACTTTATCAAGTAGGCTTTTAAAAGGGGCTGCAAATAAAATTAATTTAAAAATCGAAAAATTAAAACCATTTATTTCAAATAATTTGTAATTTTGCACCCTGTTTTCGTATTCGAAATTGTTAATTTCATATTACGGAGCAATTGTAAAACTTAAAATATAAACAATTATATGAACCCTAAATTCAAAGCCCATCCTTGGCATGGTATCAGTGTTGGAGAGAAAGCTCCGGAAATTGTAAATGTTTTCGTAGAGATCGTACCTTCTGATACTATTAAATATGAAGTAGATAAAGAAACTGGTTACCTGAAAGTAGACAGACCACAGAAGTTTTCTAATATCATTCCTGCTTTATATGGTTTCGTTCCACAGACTTACTGTGAGGATGCTGTAAAGGATTTGGCTGTTGCGAATGGTTCTGTAGACGTTAAAGAAGGAGATCACGATCCATTGGATATTTGTGTTCTAAGCAGCCATAACATCAATGGTGGAGGTATGATTTTAGAAGCTATTCCAATCGGAGGTTTTAAAATGATTGATAAAGGAGAGGCTGATGATAAAATCATCGCTGTATTAGTAGATGACCAGGTTTATGGTCACATGAGAGATATCTCCGATCTTCCGGTAGCTGAAGTTAACCGTTTGAAGCATTATTTCCTTTCGTATAAAAACTTACCAACTGAGCCAGCTGTAGTAAGAATCGATGACGTATATGGAGCTGAGCACGCAAAAAAAGTTATAGAAGCATCTATAAAAGATTATAACCAACATTACGGAGAATAATCTTAAGATAATAAAAAAGATAAAAGCGCTTCTATTTACTTAGAGGCGCTTTTTTTGTTTAACAGTATAAAATAATATTAACAAAGGAAAAATTAGAATCAAAGAATCCTGAAAAACTTTTGATTTCGTCTAGCTTTTTTTTATTTTTGAGGTATGGAAAACTTTATAGTATCTGCACGTAAATATCGCCCATTAGAATTTGATACCGTTGTTGGGCAATCCCACATTACAGATACTCTGGAGCATGCTATAGATAACAATCAGTTAGCACAGGCACTTCTTTTCTGCGGACCGCGTGGTGTAGGTAAAACTACATGTGCACGTATTCTTGCCAGAAAAATTAATGAAAAATCAGGAGCTTCGGATGATACAGGATTTGCATTTAATATTTATGAATTAGATGCAGCATCAAATAATTCTGTAGACGATATCCGGGAACTGATTGATCAGGTTCGCTTTGCTCCTCAGGTTGGGAAATATAAAGTATATATTATCGACGAGGTGCACATGCTGTCCACTGCAGCATTCAATGCTTTTCTTAAAACATTGGAAGAACCGCCTGCGCATGCTATTTTTATCTTGGCAACTACCGAAAAGCATAAGATAATTCCAACGATTTTATCAAGATGTCAGATTTATGATTTTAAAAGAATTCAGATAGAAGATATCCAGAGTCATTTACGCAAGATAGCAGAGAAAGAAGGTATTCAGTATGAAGACGATGCTCTGTTTCTGGTAGCCCAAAAGGCAGATGGTGCTTTACGAGATGCTCTTTCCATTTTCGACCGCCTTACAACTTTTACACAAAGAAATATTACACTTGCCAAGGCGGCAGAAACACTGAATATATTAGATTACGATTACTATCTGCAAATTGCAGATTTCGCAAAGTCTAACGATATTCCTGGAATTCTTTCCAAACTTAATGAGATCGTAAATAAAGGATTTGATCCACATATTTTTATCGGAGGACTGGGAAGCCACTTCCGTGATTTGATGATGGCGCAGAACCCTAATACAATTAATCTTATAGAAGTAGGAGAGAAAACAAAAGCTAAATATGTAGAGCAAAGTCAGAAATGGACCGCACAGGAACTTATCGATGCTTTGGAAATCTGCAATCAGGCAGATATTAACTATAAGAATTCTAAAAATCAACGTCTCACTGTTGAAATCGCTCTTATGCAATTAGCTTCACTTTCCGTAAGTGATGCCACTAAAAAAAAAAGTTTAGAATCTTAGCGCCGCTTTTAAAAGCAGCTGCTAAAGCGAACCAGGAACAAACTCAGGTTACCCAGAATCAGAAACCGGTTTCTACGGAAACAACGGCTAAACCTTCTTTATTAGATAATCCAAACAAGCCAAAAGAAGTAAAACCATTAGAAGATATTTCTTCTTTTAGTATTACTGGTTGGCTGAATAAAAAAGAGGAAGTAAAGACGGAAAAGGTAGAAGTAAAAGATAATTTACCTGCAAATCATTTTTCTGAAGTAGATTTATTGCATGAATGGAAGCAATTCCTAGATAATCTTCAAGATGATGATCCGGTGAAGTTTTCAGCCATAAAAGTCTGTAAATTACAGAAGAAGGATGAAAATAAAATTCTTATAAAAGTACCATCTGAAGCTGCTAAATCCGAGTTTGAGACCGTAAGAAAAGATTTTTTATCTGTATTTCAACGGAAAGTCAATAATTTTCATATTAAAAGTAAATACGTGGAGGATGAAACTTTGCAAAAAGAAATCATTACCAAACGAAAATTATTTGATAAATTTGCAGAAAAGAATCCAATTCTTAAGGAGCTGGACGATTTAATGAAGTTTGATTTTTCCTAAATTCTCAAATTAAATATGAATCTAAACGAAGTAAAGTCTGATTGGATATCAGAACTAGGATCACCGCTAGTAGTTGCGGGACCATGTAGCGCGGAGAGCGAGTCACAAATGCTGGAAGCAGCCAGAAGAATTAAAGAGAGCAATGCCAATGTTTCTGTATTTCGTGCGGGAATCTGGAAACCTCGTACAAAACCAAATGGTTTTGAAGGAGTAGGGGTTATTGGTCTTAACTGGCTGAAAAAAGTTAAAGAAGAGTACGGTTTTAAAACAGCAACTGAGGTAGCTAATGCAAATCACGTATTTGCAGCATTAGAAGCTGATGTAGATATCTTATGGATCGGAGCACGTTCTACTGTAAACCCTTTTACAGTTCAGGAAATTGCACAGGCACTAAGAGGTACAAACAAACCTGTACTTGTTAAAAACCCGGTTAATCCGGATCTTGCATTGTGGATCGGAGCAATGGAGAGATTATTAGGACAAGATGTTAAAAACCTTGGTGTAATTCACAGAGGTTTCTCTAATTACCAGAAAACTAAATACCGTAACGTTCCAAACTGGACAATTGCACTTGATTTTAAAAAGCAATTCCCAAATATTCCAATGATTGTAGATCCTTCTCACATCTGTGGAAACAGAACAGGTTTAGCTGCGATCTCTCAGGAAGCTCTAAACTGTGGCTATGAAGGTCTTATGATCGAAACTCACCCGAATCCGGATGAAGCATGGAGTGATGCTGCACAGCAAATTACTCCGGAAGTTTTAGCTGAACTACTGTCTAACCTGAAAACAAGAAATCAGGATATCTCCGGGTACGAAGATGAAATGGGTAAACACAGAACATTAATCAGTGATATCGACTTCCAGCTTATCAGCCTTCTTAACCAAAGAATGAAGGTGTCTGAGAAAATCGGTACATTGAAAAAAGAAAATAACATTGCGATCTTCCAACCGGACAGATGGAAAGTTATTGCTGAATATGCAGCGCAAAAAGCTGATGAAACTGGAATGTCAAGAGAATTTATCGAGAAAGTATTCAATGCTATCCACGAAGAATCTATTGATGTTCAGAATAACATTATGATTAACAAATAATTATTGCTTATGAGGGGTATTATCATAAAATCTACCGGAAGCTGGTATCAGGTTTTAGATCAAGAATCCGGAAAAATTTATGAAGCCCGAATCAGAGGCAAATTTAAATTAATAAAAACCCGACTGACCAATCCTTTGGCAGTCGGGGATTTTGTTGAGTTCTCGCTGGAACAGGACGATATTGCATGGATTACAAAGATAGAACCGCGAAAGAACTATCTGATCCGTAAGGCTGTAAACCTGTCTAAAGAAGCTCATATTATAGCTTCCAATATTGATATTGGCTGCATTCTTTTCACACTGAAAATGCCGGAAACTTCTTTAGGTTTTTTAGACCGTTTTCTGGTATGTTGTGAGGCTTATGATATAAAGCCTTTAATCCTTTTCAATAAAGCCGATTTGCTGGACCAGGAAGAACTGGAATATGCTGAAGATATTGCTACTGTATACCAGTCTATAGGTTATGATTCTCTTTTTGTTTCTTCTGTATCCGAACTGAATATGGAGAGCCTCAGAGAGATTCTAAAAGATAAAACATCTGTATTCTTCGGACACTCAGGAAGCGGGAAGTCTACTTTGGTAAATGCTTTAAACCCTGAAGTAAATCTAAAGACAGGAGATATATCCGATATTCACCTGAAAGGGAAACACACCACTACATTTGCCCAGATGCATTTCTGGCCTTTTGGCGGTCAGGTAATTGATACTCCCGGAGTTCGTGAATTTGCGATGATAGATGTTGAGAAAGAAGAAATTCAGCATTATTTCCCGGAGATATTTAGTATTTCCGAGAATTGTAAGTTCAATAATTGCCTGCATATAAACGAACCGAAATGTGCCGTTTTAGATGCATTGGAGCATGAAGAAATTCTGGAGTCCCGTTATGCTACTTACATTAAACTTATGGAAGAAGCAGAAGAACAGAACCAATAATCCTTTCTTTTAGAATTTGAAATTGTGTAGCTGGTGATAATCGGCTTTGTCAATAACCCTGTCAATACTTCCATTTTGTAGTATGGCGATTTTGTCACAGGTATGGAATAGGGTTTCTATGATATGAGAACTTACCAGAACAGCTTTGTTTTCAGATTTCAGATCCCGGATAATGTCGTACAAAACATGTACACCTTCAAAGTCAACACCATTAAATGGTTCGTCCAGAATATTAACAGGTTTGTCCAATAGTAACATCCCTATAAGGGCAAGTTTCTTTTTCATTCCGCTGGAATAATCCTGAGCAAATTTTTCTAATGGAAGTCCGAACTTTTCGGTTAAAAAATTGTATTTGGATTCTTTATCTTTAGAAAAATAACCAAGGTGTTCTTTCCCTGTAATGTATGGGTAGAAATAGTTCTCGGTTTCCAAATAAGATATGCTTTCTCTTTTTAAAGACTCATTGTGCCATTTAATAGTTCCGCTGTATTTCACATTTTGATACAGAGATTCGAACAAGGTTGTTTTTCCGGCTCCATTCTTTCCGAGAATACCAATAACAATACCTTCTTCTATATTCAGGTTAAGGTTGTTAAGGACATTCTGCGTTTTAAAACTTACATTCAGATTTTTAATTTCCAACATATTGGCTGATATTTTCTTTTGCAGATTTAATGTTATCGATAATAATTACAATGGCAGGGATAATAGTTATAGTATAGATAAAATAAGATAAAAATATTCCCATATCAAAATAATTAGCCCTCTCTTTATAGTGATAGATTTTATACTTTCTGGTTAATGCCAGTATAAGAAATAAATTCATAAACAGAATATAACATAGTAATAGCAGGCTATCTTCTCTATTCAGAATCAAAAAGCCTATATAGACAGGAAGGAATAAGAGATTGAATAATTTCATATTCTTACGGATCTTATCTTCCAGAGTGTATTTTCTAAAATACATTTCCAGCATTTCTTTATTTTCATTATCAGAATATAGCCTTGGAAACAGATCCAGAACAAACAATCCGCAGAATGTTAATGTAGAAATATGATAAGAAGATGCTATAATAACCAAGTAGATCAGAACAGCGGCAACTGTATTATTTCTCAGTAAACATTTCCACTCAAAAAGTTCATTGGGAATAAAATCCCATTTAGAATTAGCACTGATTTTTGTCTTTGGATAAAAAAATGGAAAGCTTGTAATCAGAAGTAATCCTGCTAAACCCAATATATCAGATTTATAGTGTATATTCCCAAGAAGCAAAAACAAATAGATAAATGCCGGTTCAAGGAAAATGATAAAGCGCCAGTTCTTTATAAAAGCTTTTTTTAGAAAGGGAATATCTTTTCTTCTAAAATGAAATGAGAGGACTATTAAAAAGAAGAGTAGAGGATATAGTCGGTTGTCAGGAAGTTTAAGTGCGATTAAAATACCAGCTATAATTAAAAAGGGTAAAGCAATCCTACCCTGAAAGCTGAAAATTCGAAAGCACTGACTAATTCTGAAAATAAAATGATGGAAAATTGCTTTCAAATTCTATGGTTATTGTATGGATAGACTGTTGTAACAATATTATTACAGCCCAAATTTATAAAAAATCACTTTCCATTGAATAATTTTAATAAACTTTATAATTTATAGCACCTTGTTCACTCTATATGATAATTTAGAGGATTTAATCTGAATTGAAATGAGAGAAGAATCCTATATTGGGAAGCCGTATAAGATTTTCTGGCCGGAAATTTGCTTAATGCTACCCGAATTTATAGATTCTCTGTAATGTTAATGAATATATTTTTAATAAAAATAACATTCGGAAAATAGAAATTTTGTAATTTTGTAGCATATAAAAGACACATGGCGAATCCTTTATTTTATGCAAAAATAATTTTGTTCGGAGAATACGGAATGATTGAAGATTCTCAGGGGCTCGTTGTACCTTATAGTTTCTATAAAGGAACTTTAAAGTTTTCAGAAGCTGACGCAGATTCTGAATTCGAGATCAACTCCAACAAACATTTGCAGAAATATTCAGACTTTCTTTCAGACTTAAATCTTTCCGATGATTTCAGGCTGGATATTGAAAGCTTTAAAAAGGATATTTCTAATGGTCTTTTCTTTGACTCTAATATTCCGCAAGGCTATGGAGTAGGGAGCTCAGGAGCTTTAGTAGCTGCTATTTTCGAACGCTATTCAGTGAACAAACATAATCCGGAAAATATATCGAAAGATAATCTGAAAAACCTTAAAGCTGTTTTCGGAGAAATGGAGAGTTACTTCCATGGTAAAAGTTCCGGTATGGATCCCTTAATTTGCTATATGAACCTGCCAATCCTTATTGAAAACAAGGAAAACCTGGACAGAGTTGCTTTACCAGAAGGTGAGCATGGTAAGGGAGCTGTTTTCTTAATAGATTCCGGACAGATAGGGGAAACTGGGCCAATGATTCAGATTTTCTTCGAGAAACTGAAGAATGAAGGTTTCCGCAAAACATTAAAAGATGAATTTATCCGATACAATAATGCGTGTATTGATGCGTTTTTGAAAAAAGATATGAATCCTTTTTTCAGAAACCTTAAAAAACTCTCGCACTGGGCATATGAGCATTTCAGACCAATGATTCCGGAAAATATTTTCAACGCATGGAAGAGAGGTCTGGATACCAATGCATACTACCTGAAACTTTGCGGTAGCGGAGGAGGTGGTTATATTCTTGGCTTTACCAAGGATTATGATAAAGCCGACAAAATGTTAGAAGGTTTCCAGAAGGAAGTTATCTATCGTTTCTAATAATTAAATTTTAAAATTTCAACAAGTGTGAAGAATCGTTTGCTCTCCAGATTATCTGTATTTATAGGATTTTTGCTGGGGGCAAGAGCTTTTGTCACATTTCTGCTGATTTTCGCATTATACGTTTCAACATTCTTTTTATTTAATCAGGAAGAAAGCTTAAAGAGTTTTGTTTTCGATTATAAAGTCCACGGAATTATATTTTGTAGTTTCCTCAGTATAATGGCTGGTGGTATTATCAACCAGTTCTATGACCGCGAAAAAGATAAGATAACCAAACCTTTCCGCAGCAAATTGCAAAGCTTCCTCGGGCAGAAGTATTATTTGTATGTTTATCTTACACTTAATATACTCTCTTTAGGGATTGCAGCACTTATTTCCGAAAGGGTATTTATTTTCTTTCTGATTTATCAGTTCCTGATGTGGTTCTACAGCCATAAACTAAGTAAAATTCTGATTGTAAATAATCTCACATTTGTAGGGCTCAGCCTTTATCCCTTCTTTGGTATGCTGATCTATTATCAGACTTATTCGGCACATCTTATGATGATGTCTGCATTTCTGTTCCTGATACTGCTCACTATAGATATTGTTAAAGACCTTTTAACCAGTAATGCAGACCGCATTTTTGGATATGATACCATTGCAAATAAGTTTGGTATAAAAACGGCCAAAATTGTTGCTGTTATATTGCTTATTCTCAATATTATTGTTTCTGCACTTATTATAAAAGGAAATGCTGTGCATTATCTGATGTCTTACTATTTCTGCGTAGGTATGTTTGTTCAGGTAATTGTGGTGTATTTGTTGCTCAACAGAACCAAATTTCATAGTTTTTCAGCCCTGAATCTATTACGTCTGTGGGTGTTTATTGGAATTTTATGCATGTTATCTGACGGAATTCTTACCTATCTTCACTACTAGCTTTTATTTTTCGTAACTTTGCCGAAAATATAGAATATAGAAATGAGCAGAGAACGTAAAAATTTTTCAGACAGACAGAAAAACGGAAAACAAGGAGAGAGAAAAACTTCTTTTGACAAAACTTCCCGCTCTGCATCCGACTCAAAGAGAGGTGGTGGTAAAACTTTCGACTCCAGAGATAAATACGAAAAAGGTGACCGCAAATTTGGCGGACCTAAATCATTCAAAAGACCTTTTGACAGAAAAGCAGAGCATGATGAGAAGATTAAAGGTTATATCCTGAAGAGAAAGTTTGATAAGCTAGCCAATAAGCCTGAAAAAGAAACCATACGTCTTAATAAATATATTGCAAATTCAGGAATTTGCAGCCGTCGTGAAGCAGATGATCTTATTACACAAGGTTTAGTAGAAGTAAATGGTAAAGTAGTTACTGAAATGGGATACCAGGTTCAGAAAACAGACAGAGTTGTTTTCGACGGGCAGGGTATTACTCCGGAAAAACCAGTATACGTATTGCTAAATAAGCCAAAAGGTTATCTTTCTACAACAAAAGATGAGAAAGCACGTAAGACAGTAATGGATCTTGTTGCAAATGCATCTCCATACAGACTATTCCCTGTGGGACGTTTGGACAGACAGACGACTGGTGTTATCTTGTTAACCAATGACGGGCACATGACTAAAAAACTTACACACCCATCATTCGGGATGAAAAAGATCTATCATGTTGTATTGGACAGAAAACTTTCTATTGAAGATCTTCAGGCAATTCGTGAAGGTATTCGTCTTGAGGAAGGTGTTGCGGAAGTAGATAATATTTCTTTCATTGAAGGAAAACCTAAAACAGAAGTTGGTATCGAGATCCACATTGGATGGAACAGAGTTGTACGTCGTATCTTCCAAAGATTGGGTTACGAAGTTGAAAGCCTGGACAGAGTAATGTTTGCAGGTCTTACTAAGAAGAATGTAAAAAGAGGGCATTGGAGAATCCTTACAGAACAGGAGGTTAATAATCTAAAAATGCTTTAATCAAATAAAAAAAGAGTTTCTTTATGAAACTCTTTTTTTTGCATTATCAATTTTCTGATAATTTATTTTTAACTTTATCTGATTACCGAATCGTATAATTTTAAAAACTAATTTATTATGAAAAAATCAATTTCATTATCATCCCTTGCGGTGATTATGCTTCTGGCTTCATGCAACAGAGATTCACTGTCAGAAAATTCACTTCAGAATACCAGCGCTGAAGTTTCAGGCAAAGGAATTATTGCCAATTCAACGGAACAGGATTTACCCAACATTCAACTTACAGGGAGCAATGCAGCTCCTTCCCAACATTTAACTTATTACTTTCCTGCTGATGCTGTTTTGCAAATGAATAAGGTTAAGATTACCAGATCTGCTCTGACTGAATATTTCTCGGTAATTAATTATAGTGGTGGTTATGCAGGATTACAGCAGACTCCCGACAAAAGCTTTGGAACACCGAATATTCTGATTGCTTCTTTATGGGATAAAAACACTGCCGGTGGCAGTTATGCCGGTTATAGCTATCTTGGCTCCAAAACTGTAGCCAGCAGATTTGGAGGAGAAGGAGACGGGCAGAAAACGATTAATCCATATCAATGGAAACTAAACAATTGGTATAATATAGTATTGCGCTCCTGGAAAGAAAATGGTAAAATTTATATTGCCAATTTTATACAGGACCTGGCAACCGGTAAATGGTTTCTGACTTCAACTATTTACAGAGATGCATCAACAGGAAATCTTGGAACTTATATCGATACATTTCTTGAGAACTGGGTAGGAGATAATCCAAAGTATGATGGCAGATATGTGCGTAAAGCTTATCTTAAAGATGCGTGGAGCTTAGATGCCAATAACGTATGGCAAAAGTCAACAAGCAGAAACTTTAGTGCCAATAGTGGAGATCAGGGCAGAAATGGGTATTTCGACCGTGCATTCAATTCGGGATATGATTCAGGTGAAGATGCTTATTTTATGGTTCATGGTGGTACTACAGTACCTGATACTGCATTTGGAACAGGAAGAACCTTGCAATTGCCGACTCAGACTAATCAGGGAGCAGCTCCGGTAATTCAGAATCTGGAAAGAACTTCTGCAACAGCACAGTATGGAAGTAATAAAGTTACAGTTTCATGGGCTATTAATGATACCAAAGCGCCACAGTTATCTTATAATATACAGGTGTTAAACAGTAGCGGAGCAGTTGTACAAACTGTTCAGAAAATAAAGCCTGAACAACGTACAGAAGCTATTGCCACAATGTTAGCAAAAGGTAATTATACTGTAAAGCTTACGCTGACAGATATTTTTAATAATGACACAGCACCTGTGGAAATTCCGCTTACAGTAAATTAAGCATTTTAGTAACCAAATAAACAAAAAGAGATTGTCACAAAAGTCAAAAATTATTACAATTTGTCATCCTGAGCCTGTCGAAGGATTATTTATTATAAGTGTTTTGAGAGTGTAAATGTTTCGATAACACATCTTCTGTTACAGCCTCTTTTTTATTCTTGAACATCACAGGTTTCTGAAACCTGTGATGTTTGTATTTTAAAAGAGATTTGTATTTTAAAAGAGATAAGATACCAATACTTTTTAGAAAATATAGGAGACACCAGCATTTATAAAACCTCTTGTCCCAATATTAGGTTCTATAAAAACACCAAAATCTCTTCCATATCTAAGGCCTATAGGCATAATATTAAAACCGAAAGTTGTAAGATTGTCTTTCTCTTCAGCTTTAGAAGTTTTGTCGATATATTTAGCATTTTTAAATAAAACTCCTGCAGAGACTCCTGAATAGAGCCTTAATTTTCTATCTGCCCCTGACCAAAAATAGTCGACCCTAGGCTGAACCGAAACAAGGGATTGACTTGTAAAACCAGTTCCCTTTTCATCGAAAGATTCCATGTTGAATTCCAAGCCATAGCGCCATTTCATACCACGATTGTGCATCATAATATTAAGGTTTAGAACACCGTTACTACTAGATGTTTCTCCTGAATTACCTGTAATAGCATTTCCTACAAAATCGTAAAGTGAGCTGCTAACCCCAAAGATAGAAGGCGTTCCGTATGCTGCTGAAATTTCAATCTTTTGTGCCTGTAATAAAGATGCAGAAATCAGAGGAACAAATAATAAAAGTTTCTTCATAGTTTTTATATTGATTAAACGAGGCAAAGGTATATAAAAAAGGCAGCTTCCATTTTAAAAGAAACTGCCTTTATCATTAGATTTTTCTAATCTTTAAATGGTTCTAGTTATGCCAAAACACTTACTTTATTTTCGATTAGTTCGTAGATCGTATCTTTTCCGCTGTCTGGCTTCACATTTACTGCACGCGTACCATTGAAATGAAGACAGGTAATGAAACCTTCTTTTACAGCATCCAGGCAAGTAGCTCTTACACAATAATCTAATGCAAGTCCAGCTATTTCAACCAATTCAATATCATGATATTTTAGAAAATCAGTAAGGCCTGTTTTCATAAAGTGATTGTTGTCCTGGAATGCGCTATAACTGTCAATTTCAGGGTTTTTACCTTTCTGGATAATATGTGTTGCTTTGTCACGGTTTAATGCAGGGTGGAATTCCACGCCGGGTGTTCCCTGTACACAGTGATCAGGCCACATAAACTGAGGAATACCGTTCAATATAATTGTTTCGCCTACATTTCTGCTGTTATTAGATGCAAAGCTTTTATGATTGGCTGGATGAAAGTCTTGTGTTAATACAATTTGATCGTACTGATCGCTGTCCATAAGGCCATTGATGTACGGAATAATTTCGCTGGCTCCTGGTACAGCTAAAGATCCTCCTTCACAGAAATCATTTTGTACATCTACTATAATTAATGCTTTTTTCATTTTGATGATTTAATTAACAAATTTATGGTAAATTTGATAGATAAACGAATTGCATGGATTTAGAGCAGAAAAAATATCCCATCGGAAGATTTCAGAAACCTGTGGAATTTGATGAAGGTAAAATAAAAGACTGGATTACAGTTATAAAGGAATTTCCTAAGAAAGTAAAAGAACTAACTCAAAATATGTCCGATGAACAATTAGATACTCCATATAGAGAAAATGGCTGGACAGTAAGGCAGGTTGTGCACCATTGTGCAGATTCTCATATAAACTCCTTTACAAGGTTCAAGCTGGCACTTACCGAAGATAAGCCGGTTATAAAACCTTATATGGAAAATTTGTGGGCAGAATTAGACGATACAAAACATCTGGCTATAGATTCATCATTATCCATATTGGAAGGTTTACATCATCGTTGGACGGTTTTGTTGGAAAGTATGACTTCTGAGGATTATCACAGAATATTTGTGCACCCTGAGCATAATAATGAAATTTCACTGTATACAGCACTCGCTACCTATGATTGGCATTGTAACCATCATTTAGGACATATACAATTAACACTGCAAAAATAAAATGGGAATATTTGATTTATTTAAAAGTAAAGAAGAGTTAAAAGAAAATAGCCCGTGGCTAACGATAGAATCCATGGAAGATCTGAATAAGGCTGTTGAGGAATCAAAGCATACCAAAGTAGCTATTTTTAAACACTCTACGAGTTGCTTTATCAGTAAAATGGTTCTTAAAAATTTTGAGGCAGATCTTAATAAACACACTCCAGATGGATATAAGTTTTATTATCTGGATCTGTTGCGTTTCAGACCGATTTCTAACCAGATTACTGAGCAGTTTTTAGTAAGGCATGAAAGTCCGCAGATTATTGTACTGGAAAATGGAGTTGCCACTTATAAGGCTTCACATGAAAATATAAACCTTGAATTATTACCTTAGAAGAATGGTAACAGAAAATTTTTCAAAATATATTCAACAGCTTTTTGGTATTCAGGATCAGCAGGTTTCGGTGTGCGAGAATCTGATCAAACTTAAAAAAGTTCCAAAAGGAAGAGTCCTTGTAAGAGCAGGAGAGATTAATAAAGAACTTTATTTTGTAGAACAAGGATTGCTCCGCCAGTATTTCACAGATAAAAATGGTAAAGAACATGTATTGTACTTTGCTCCGGAAAACTGGTTGCTGGGGGACAGGAACAGTTCTTACTTCAGTGTTCCTACAGATTTCACTATAGAAGCTGTTGAAGATACTGTTGTTGTAATCCTGGAACCGGAATTTTTTATTAACCTGAGTAAAGAGTACAAAGATGCTATTGAAAAATCTGAGTTCTTATTACACCGTCATATCCGCCAGCTTCAGAAAAGAGTATCACAGTTGTTAGGTGCTACTGCAGAAGAGCGATATCTGGACTTTATTACTACTTATCCGAACCTTATGATGAGAGTCCCTCAGTGGATGATTGCTTCATATTTGGGAATAACACCGGAAAGTCTTAGCCGTGTCCGTAGAGAACTGGCAAAGAAAAACTTTCTTCCCGGATAATTAGAAGGTTACAATTAATATTTGGTATCACAAAAAATGAAAAAAATAACGCTTTTGTTAGTTTTATGTGCAGGATTGCTGAATGCTCAGAAATTAACTTCAAATGAAATCTCTATTATAAAACAGGGAGATATTCATTCTGCATTACCTGTTTATAACGTAAGTGAACCTGAACAGAGTAAAACATTGCTTGGTATGTCCGCAGATATTGATCCAAAAGATCCGAATACAGCTATTCTGGTTGAACGGATGAAGCTTTCACTGCTTTCAACAGGTAGTGGAGTTGGTATCGCTGCACCTCAGGTAGGAATTAACCGAAGGATAATTTGGGTTCAGCGTTTTGATAAAGAAGGGAAGCCATTCGAATATTTTCTGAATCCTGTAATTCTATGGAAATCACAATTGCAAAACCTTGGACCTGAAGGGGATTTATCAATCACGGATTTCAGAGATCAGTTTTATAGAAGCAAAGTTATACAACTGGAGTATTCTGATTTGAAAGGTAAAAAGCATACCGAAATAGTAGAAGGTTTTACTGCGGTTATTTTTCAGCATGAGATAGACCATCTTTCAGGTATTTTGATATCTGATAAAAAAGAAAAAGAGAAGAACGACCTTTATGAGAGGGCAGATGCTTTTATTAAAATTAAATAATAACATTTAAATTAATTACAGAATGGAAATAAAACACAAAAGAGAAGATTCAAAAGGAGTATTTGAGGCTATTGAGTATGACAGAGTGATAGGGCTAATGACATATTCCGTGGCTGGTGAAGATAAAATTATTATTGATCATACCGAAGTAGATGAGGCTTTTGGAGGCCGAGGAATAGGCAAGCAACTGGTGAATGCAGGAGTAGATTTCGCACGTGAGAATAACATTAAAATAATACCATTGTGTCCATATGCAAACAGGGTACTGCATAGTTCCGATGAATATAAAGATATTTTAGCGTAGACTAAATGGATTTTTACTATCAGGAGAAAGCAGTTAAGGGCTTTAGTATGCAACTGGAAGTCATAGAGCTTTCCTGGTGGTTTTATCTTATTACAGGGCTGGTTTCTATTGGACTGGCCCATAATTTTTTAAGACAATCCCAGAAAGAGGTCACCAGACTTAATTATTTTTTTTCACTGTCTTATGCATCGGCTGTCAGCTACATTGTGATTTTGTTTACTGTTATACTGACGGGCGCTGTAGTAAAGCAGATAGGTCATGAATTCTCTCTTCCGAAATACTCTGCTAAAGTAATTGATCCATCTTACAGGGTTGGTGTACGTGAAAAGAACCTGGGAGTTTCTGAATACAGACCTCTAGTTGGTTTTGCGAATAGGAATAATCACATTATTAATATTCCTTTGAACATGGCCTCTGAAGAGCGTTTTTCTGAAGGAAGCGATGTGAAAGTAGGTTATAAAGAAGGAATGAATTATGCCTATGCCTTTAATCCAAATCGATATATCATTTATTTTGGAGAATTGGTTTTTCTGGCCATTTTTTATTCAGGTTTACTTTTTATCCTTGGATATGGTCTGCGAAATCAGTACCTGAAAGATAAGGCGGTATTATTTACAACAATAATTTTCGGATATCTTGTCATTCCGGGAATGATGCTTTTTATGGCATTGCTAATGACAAAAGCCTTACTGGGTAAGCTGGCAGGTAATTCAGATCTCAGTTGGGGCGGATTCTTCATCTGTTTGTTTTTTGTTATTATACTGGTTTTTAGTATTTATGGTTACTTCATATTCATTTTTAAATCAACTCCCGCTGATTTATCAGGAAAAGTTAGGCAAAAGAAAAAAGCCAGCTAAAAGCTGACTTTAATTTTTATTTAGAAGACCATTTCCGGGACATCCTCATCTGCATAAAGCTTTCCGGCTGTTGCAGCTTTTATTTCTTCAAGGCTTACTCCGGGAGCTCTTTCCAGGACTTTGAATCCACCTTCAGGAAGTACCTCGTAAACACCAAGTTCGGTAACAATCTTTTTAATACACTTTACTCCGGTTAATGGTAAAGTACATTCCGGCAATAGTTTGCTTTCACCACTTTTATTTACCTGCTGCATAGCGACAATTATGTTCTTTGCCGAAGCGACAAGATCCATGGCACCACCCATACCTTTTACCATCTTTCCCGGAATTTTCCAGTTGGCTATATCTCCGTTCTCAGAAACTTCCATAGCTCCAAGGATTGTCAAATCTACTTTTTGCGCTCTGATCATTCCGAAACTTAATGCAGAGTCAAAAACTGCAGATCCTGGAAGGGTAGTGATAGTCTGTTTACCAGCATTGATAAGATCCGGGTCTTCCTCACCTTCAAAAGGGAAAGGTCCCATACCTAGCAATCCATTTTCAGATTGTAATACAACATTTACACCTTCCGGAATATAGTTGGCAACCAATGTAGGAATCCCAATACCCAGATTAACATAACTGTTATTTTTTATTTCTTTTGCAATACGTTGTGCAATTTGTTCTTTCGTTAGCATCTTTAATAATTTGAAAATTTGGCAATTTGAAAATTTGAAAATATGTGTTTTCAGGATCTTTTTGAAGTCGCAATAATCTTTGTTAAGATACTGATTATTGATGTTAATTCTTCAAATAAATCCGGAGAAGGGTTAATCAGATGTGGAGACTCTCTACAAAGTAACAACCAGTATTCAAGTTCATCTGCTTCTTTTGCTGCGATCTTCATTTTGTGGATGAAGTCAGGTTTGCTTTCAGCATTTTGAGCCTCTCTTATATTGGCTCCTATTGATGTTCCGCTTCTGAATATTTGGCTGGCTAAGGAATATTTCTTTGCTATTTTTATTTTGCTGGAAAAATCAATTATTTTCAAAGCAAAACTGAATGATTTAGCAACAATAATATTTTCCTTATCATTTCTCATTAGCCCATTTTCAAATTTTCAAATCATTATTACTATTTCTTTCTTACCGTTCTCTGTTCAATTCTTTTTTCATAATGGTCTCCCTGGAATATTCTGTGAACATAGATTCCAGGAGTATGAATTTCATCGGGATTAAGCTCACCAACTTCAACCAATTCTTCAACTTCAGCAATTGTTATTTTGCCAGCCATAGCCATTACCGGATTAAAGTTTCTGGAAGTAGAGCGGAAAATAAGATTTCCGGCAGTATCACCTTTCCAAGCCTTTACAATTGCAAAGTCAGCATCAAAAGCATATTCCAGTAAATAATCTTTACCATCGAAGTTACGGACTTCTTTACCTTCAGCAACTTCAGTACCTACACCTGCAGGGGTATAGACAGCCGGCATTCCGTAGCCTGCAGCCATACAGCGTGTAGCTAATGTCCCTTGTGGGATAAGTTCCACTTCAAGTTCACCACTAAGAAGCTGACGTTCGAATTCTGCATTTTCACCTACATAAGAAGATATCATCTTCTTGATTTGTCTTTTATGAAGAAGTAATCCAAGTCCAAAATCATCGACTCCGGCATTGTTAGAAATACAGGTAAGGTCTTTCACTTCTTTTTTTACCAATTCTGCAATACAATTTTCAGGAATTCCACAAAGACCGAAACCTCCAAGCATAATCGTCATGCCATCCTGAATTCCGTCGCAGGCTTCCTGTACATTTTTAACAGTTTTATTAATCATTATTAGATTTATTTTTAGGGTTGATTTAGTAATACTTAAGATTCATGTCAGGTTTTATCTTCAGTAATGTTTCATAAATAAGCTGAATAACATTCCCGACATCTTCTTTACTTACCATTTCTACAGTGGTATGCATGTATCGTAAAGGTAATGAAATTAATGCAGAAGGAACACCTCCGTTAGAATGGGCAAAAGCATCTGTATCTGTGCCTGTTGCACGGCTGGCCGCAGCTCTTTGGAAAGGTATTTTTTTCTTTTTAGCCGTGTCGATAATTAATTCCCGGATGGTGTGATGAACACTAGGAGCAAAGAAAACTACAGGCCCATTACCGCATTTCTGGTCGCCTTCTTTTTTCTTTTCTATCATTGGCGTTGTGGTATCATGGGTTACATCTGTAACGATAGCAATATTTGGTTTTATAGTATCCGCAATCATTTCTGCTCCATATAAGCCTACTTCTTCCTGTACAGAATTGGTAATGTATAATCCGAATGGTAATTTCTTTTTATTTTCCTGAAGAAGTCTTGCCACTTCAGCGATCATAAATCCACCGATGCGGTTGTCCAGTGCTCTGCAGACAAAATATCTGTCATTAAGCTCAAAGAAAGTATCCGGATAGGTGATCATACAGCCTACAAAGATTCCAAGGTCTTCTACTTCCTGCTTAGAAGTAGCTCCGCAGTCGATAAAGATGTTGTCCAGTTTTGGTGTTGGCTCATTCTGATTTGCACGGGTGTGGATAGCCGGCCATCCGAATACACCTTTTACCACGCCTTTCTCACCATGGATATCTACTACTTTAGAAGGAGCAATTACCTGATCGGAGCCTCCGTTGCGGATTACATAAATGAAACCATCATCAGTAATATAATTAACATACCAAGAGATTTCGTCAGCATGGGCTTCTATAACCACTTTGAATTCGGCTTCGGGATTGATAATTCCGTATGCTGTACCATAGTTATCTACTTCAATTTTGTCCACATATGGCTTGATATATTCAGTCCAGGCTTTCTGTCCATTGTGTTCGAAACCTGTTGGGGATGAAGTGTTTAAATAATTTTCTAAAAATTTAATAGAGGTCTTATTGAATTTCATGTATTAAGGTATGATTTTTGTTATACGTCATTACTCGTAAAATTATGAAAAAATATAGAATTTTTAGTCTGATTTGTCTCTTTATGACAATTTTGACATTTAGTCAGAAAGTTGACACTATAGCAACCATAGGGGAGTTAAAGGATGAGAGGAACGTTAAAATGCAGGTCGATAAAGATGGCCGCAGATATTATTGGGACGATAAGTTACAAGCTAAAATATATACAGAAGATAATGGAGATAAGCTTATCGAAATGGATGAGATTAAGCTGCTTAACAAGCCTCATTTCAACAACCAGTTAGACAGAAATTATTTCGATTTTCTAAATAAAAAACTTTTCAGAGTTTACCCATTATTTGTAAATGCTTTGGAGCAATATAGAAGTCTCCAAACTGATCTTGAAAAAGTTAATGAAGATGACAGAAGGTCTTATGCCAGAAAAAGACAAAATGAATTGGCAGACCGTTATGAAGCAAAGTTAAGAGACCTTACCACAACTGAAGGACAGGTTTTTGCTAAATTAATGAACAGAGCAACGGGTAAAACTGTATTTACAATTATCAGGGATTTAAGAGGAGGATGGAGTGCTTTCTGGTGGAACCTGAAAGGTAAAGCTGCAGATATTGAGCTGAAAAAAGAATACAATCCTTATTTGAACAGGGATGACGAATTTATTGAATCTCTGTTGCAGTCCAATTGGAACTACGGATATCTGACTCCTTATCCGGGGTATAAAGATTTTAAAGTAAAGAAGTCGGTTGACTAAACTTATACAAGCCTTTCATTTTTGAAAGGCTTTTCTTTTATATCTTTGC
Organism: Elizabethkingia miricola; assembly: GCF_001675285.1. Lineage (GTDB taxonomy): Bacteria > Bacteroidota > Bacteroidia > Flavobacteriales > Weeksellaceae > Elizabethkingia > Elizabethkingia miricola. The sequence continues at coordinate 13,751 of NZ_LSGQ01000004.1, read as the reverse complement.
CAGCATAAATAATAATAGATAATTGTATGAAACGAATTTTAACAAGGCTGCTTTTTTGTGCATTTGCACTGAGTTCAATGCAGGCTTTTGCATGGGGGCTTACAGGACACCGTATTATTGCGGAGATTGCCGAGAATCATCTTAATGGTAAAGCAAGAAGACATCTTAAGCATATCTTTGGAAAAGAAAGACTGGCATACTGGGCAAACTGGCCGGATTTTATCAAATCTGATACTACAGGTGTGTGGAAATCTACATCTACATGGCATTATGTAAATATTGATCCTCAGCCAGACTTTAAAACATTCAAAGAAAATCTTGAAGCACAGGCAGGGCCTACAATGTATACTCAGATTAAGACGCTTTCTGAGCAGATTAAGAATAAGAATACATCTGAGAAAGACAGAAAAATAGCTTTAATGTTCCTTATCCATATTGTTGGTGATATGGCACAGCCAATGCATACCGGAAGAGCGGGAGATCTTGGGGGTAACAAAATAGATGTTACATATTTTGGTAAAAAGACCAATCTTCACAGTGTATGGGATAGTGATTTGATCGATTCACAAAAATACAGTTATACTGAATTTGCTAAACTTATAGACATTAAATCTAAGGATGAAGTAAAGAAAGTACAAAGCGGAACTTTGGCTGACTGGATTTATGAAACACACAAACTGGCCAATAATATCTATGCTAATACACCATCCGGATCAAATCTTAGCTACGGATATGGTTATAAATATGATGGGCTTTTAGAACAGCAGCTGGTAAACGGAGGTCTTAGACTTGCGAAATTACTGAACGACTTATTTTAAAAATTTCGTCTGAAGCTTTTCAAAAACCAAATGGTCTATGGGAAGCGGAAAAGGATTAGAAGCCGAAATGGGTAACCATTCGGCTTTTTCTATTTCTGTATCTATAATGCGGAAATTTTCAGGATCTTTAATTTTTACAATGTAGTAAACAGTAAGAAGCTGTTCGTTCTCTCTGAATCGTGACTGCATAAAGCCTTCCTGAGTATAAAAATGTTCTACAACCTCTATCTTTACATTTAATTCTTCCATAAATTCACGGTGAAGGCAATCAATTATGCCTTCTCCAAATTCCAGACCTCCTCCGGGAAGTTTTATCAGTTTCTCGCCTGCATAACTTTCGAAAAGAGTTAATATTTTCTGGTCTTCTATGCATAAAGCATAAACACGTATGTTGAATTTTTCTATTTTTTCCATGCGTTAATCATTTCCCGTTTACCTTTTGGACCTTCTAATTTTTCAACTTCAAAGTTAAGCCCTTTTAAAATACGTTGTAGACTTCCTTTGGAAGAATAGGTGGTGAATAAACCTCCCGGTGCCATTTTTTCAGCAACCATTTTTACCAAAGGCTCTTCCCAAAGATCGGGTTGTACACGTGCACCGAAGCAATCGAAGTACACCAAGTCTATTGGCGACATTTCAATGTCTTTAATATTATAGAAGTCTTCTTCAATTTTCTGAAGAAAGAAATCTTTTTCAATATTTTCTGATTTCCCCCAATCCGTGCTGTGAATTTTAGTAAAAGCATTCTTTACAAATTCATTTTCAAAGAATTTATCATACTCCAGGCTGGCAGCCTCTTCTAATTTCAGGGGATATTTTTCTAAAGAGTAGTAATTAATTTTATGACAAATGTCAGTTTTTAAATATTCATCTAATGTTACTAAAACGTTAAGTCCTGTTCCAAAACCAAGCTCTAGAATATTAATTTCATATTTTTTTAATCTATTTATTCCGTTTTTAATAAACACGTGTTTAGCTTCCTGTAATGCGCCGTGATGAGAGTGGTAAGTTTCGTCTAAGCTGCTTACATGTAGTGTTTTACTTCCGTCTTGCGTGGTTTTTAGACTTCTGAGCATGAATATTTTTTACCAAAGATAATTAAATTTTGGCTATTTGAAAAAATTGTTATATTTGTAATAATAATCTTTAAAAAATTAAAAATGATAATTCAGAAAACTTCAGCATCAAGAATCGATACTTTCGATAAAGACAATTTTTCATTCGGAACAACTTTCACAGACCATATGGTTGTATGTGAATACGAGGATGGAAAATGGGGAGATGTAAGAGTTATGCCTTATGGTCCGTTTCCTTTTACTCCAGCTATGATGGGAGTAAACTATGGACAGGCTTGCTTTGAAGGAATGAAAGCCTACAAGGACAAAGACGGAGATGTTTTCCTTTTCCGCCCGGAGAAAAACTTTGAAAGAATTAACAAATCTGCTAAGCGTTTAGCAATGCCAGAGGTTACTGAGGAAATGTTCCTTAAAGGGCTTGAAGCTCTTATGGACATTGACAGGGAATGGATTCCTCAGGGAGATGGATTTTCATTATACATCAGACCGCTTATTTTCGCTACAGAAGAAGCGTTAAAGGCACGTAAGTCTGAAAAATATATGTTCGCAATTATAGCAACTCCTGCTAAAGCTTATTATACAGCTCCGGTATCTGTATTGATTTCAGACTTCTATTCAAGAGCTGCTAATGGTGGGGTAGGATCTGCAAAAGCTGCAGGTAACTATGCCGGTGCTTTTTATCCTACAGACCTGGCGAATGAGCAAGGATATGAGCAGATTATCTGGACTGATGATGCTACACACAGTTATTTTGAAGAAAGTGGTACAATGAACGTTTTTGTACGTGTAGGAGATACAATCTATACGCCACCTACATCAGAAAGAATTCTGGATGGTGTAACACGTGACAGTTTTATTCAATTAGCTAAAAAAAGAGGAATTGAAGTTGTTGTAGATAAAGTACCTGTAGACTTTGTAATCAACGCTCACAAAGAAGGTACATTAAAAGAAATATGGGGTGTAGGTACTGCTGTAGTAACCAGCCAGTTTGAAGCTATTGGTTACCATGGAGAAAAGCTAATGTTGCCTGTACTTTCTGAAGAGGAAAGTTATGCTGCAAGCCTTAAAAATGAATTAGTAGGAATCCAGTCTAACTTGCTTGAAGATCCTTTCGGATGGAGAGTATTAGTTGGTGAAGGAGTAGCTGAACAAGTGTAATAATACTTTTTATAAATATTATAAAGTCTTCCGAAACCGGAAGACTTTTTTTGTAAATTCTGATCAGATCAGGATTATTTTTTTCTAATCATATAATCCATGCTATACTGATATTCTTGTTGTGCTGCGAGTAGAAATGCTCCGGCACTTCCTACCCATACAGAATAATCCAGTGGTGCTTTAGTCCCTAATGCAACTGTCATAGATACAGCAAAAATGAGTAGAAGGATTCCGGTCCCATAAGACGCAATTCTTGTTTTGTAACCAAGTATCAACATTACAGGAAATAAAATCTCCAGAAAAGTAGCTGTGTATGCAGAAAATATGCTCAGGATTTCTGGGAGGAAGTAAGTGAGCTTTTGGGTGTAAACTTCAAAATTCTTCCAGTTCCCCCATGAAGAGTTATCTCCCCATAAACCGAATCTGTCTGCCACAGCGGATAACATTGTTACTGAAATTGCTATCCTTAGAAATAATTGCTGAAACTGATTTTTCATAGTTCTTATTTTCTTTGTTTTATAATAAGGCAAAGTTCTGTTTTACATTTCGTAACCTTCTTAAACCAGTTTAAGAAGATGGTATAAATGACATTTTAACTTAGTATCTATTTAAATTTTATAGTTAATACTTTCTTGAATTAAAATTTAAACAGGCTCTAAATGTATTTTGTTTTTAATATCAATTTAATATTAAAACAATAAAATAATAAATGTTTTAGTCTTATTTTTCATTTACTTTGCGTTTTTTATTATGTATAATATATTTTATGTTATAATATTAATGATATAAATATATATGAATGCTTTTTTACAGATTAGAAGATTACAAATTAAATGAATATGATAAAACAACGATTATTTGGAGCGGGACGTGTTATTGGTATGTCTGTTCTTGCTCTATGGCTTATGTCATGTAGAAGTACCGAAACAGAAAGTAATATTACCGGCGGTACGGCTTCTGTAAAGATTAATTTCCAAGGTAGTATATACGATAATGATGCTGAAGTAAAGCCGTATGCTTCTGCTGATCATAAAAATAAAGATGTAGTGCCGGATACTCAGGTACAGGAAATACCCTTCAGTGACAGATACAGTCTGCTGGCAACTTTCACAAAAGAATCTGCAACACAGGCTGCCTCTTTCCAGGCTTCCTCTGGGAAGAATAGTTTAATGGCTGCAACTGAACCTAAATCTCAGCAATTGGCAGATAATATAATGTACAAGATTGTAGTATATGATGCCAGTGGCAGATATGTAACAGATCGTAATTTTGTCCGGGGTAAAGAAGATAATACTTCCGTTACACCAGCTCTTAATCTTAATGGAGGACAAAATTATACTTTTATAGCCTATTCGGTGAATAGTGCCACTGGGGTCCCGGATATATCGACCAGTTCAAGATTATCGGGAGCTTTTCTGCTGGTTATGGATATTGAAGACTTTATGTATTTTAGAAAAGATACTCCTGTTTCTGGTGAGGGTACAAATTATCTTAATGTTGTTTTAAAGCATAAAACCAGTCAGATTACATTAATAATAGACTCGTCATTAACTGGAAATAGTATATCAGATATTTCTGCTTACTTCTCTCCTCATTATTCTAATACAGGTATATTATTATCCAATGGCAGCTTACAATATCCTCCGGGAACGCAGGTAAATAAGAATATTTCGTTTTCGGGACTGGGAACCAATATAATTAGCGGTGGAATATCAAAGTTAAGTGCTGACACTACAGCTGCGGAGCTTACGATTGCTTCAATTACTATAGGTGGAGTAACGCAAACAAATCTAAAAATTCCGAATATTAAAATTATCCCGGGTTTAAGGTATAATCTGAATATTCAGGTAAAGCCCAGATTGTAATTATCTGAAAATACTTTGGAAAATAAAAGAGGCCGGATAATTCTTCCGGCCTCTTTTATATACTTTAAATATTTTACAGATTTATTTTCTACCCCAAATCATCCTGTCATTTCCTGAAATATCTTTTAACAGGTGTGCTTCAGATAATTTATGTTTATATAATTCCAATGTTTCTGGCCCCAGTTTTTGATTTATTTCCAGAAAAACAAAACCTTCGTTTGAAAGGCTGGTTTCTGTATCGTTGGCAATCTTTCGGTAAAAAGCCAATACATCATTTTCTGGTGCAAACAATGCCATCATAGGCTCGAAGTCTTTTACACTATTCTCAATGTCGATTTCTTCCTCAGTTCCGATATAAGGAGGATTGCTAATGATAACATCAAAAATCTCAGGTAGATGACTATTAAGATAATCCTGTTGAATAAACTGAATCTCAGTCTGGTGCAATACTGCATTTTTCTTAGCTATTTCCAGTGCTTTTCCGGAATAATCCAGAGCATAAACATTTGCGTGTTTCAGATGCTTGGCAATGGTGATAGCAATACAGCCTGAGCCTGTTCCAATATCCAGAATTTTTAACTCTTTATCGGAGGGTAATTTTTCTAAAATAAGTTCAATAAGTTCTTCTGTTTCCGGACGTGGAATCAGAACATTTTCATTGACGAAAAACTCTTCACCATAAAAATAAGCTTTACCAAGTATTTGCTGATAGGGTTTGCCTGATTTTAGCTCTTCCAATGCCTGAGTAAACTGTAACTTCTGTGCCTCCTCAACTTCCTGATCGGCATACATCTTTAGCTGAATACTGTTATACTGTAGATATTCTTCAACAAAGTAGGTGAACAGTTTTTGGATTTCATTTTCCGAATACGATTGTGTCAGCTCTTTTGAATAAAGCTGTTGTAATTCCTGAATCTTCAATGCTTATCGGGTAAAAATAAAATGATGTTCTGTAGACAGCTTATCATTGAAGAGATAACCTTCCAGATTGAATGCCTTTACATCGTCCAGTTTTTCAATATTGTTCAGTGCGCAGAATCTGGATACAAGTCCTCGTGCGTGTTTGGTATAAACAACAATGTTTTTATTCTTTCCATCTCTTTCTTCATAGAAATCGAACTCTATAACGGGAGCTTTTAATTTCTTTTTGTTTACAACCTTTGAATATTCATTGCTGGCAAGATTCAGAACGAAGTCTTTTGCTTTAAGCTGGTGATTGATTTCATCAGTAACTTTATCTGCCCAGAAGTCATAAAGGTTTTTATAGTTTTCAAAGCTGAAGCCGCAGCCCATTTCCAGCCTGTACAGCATTATTTTATCAGACGGCTTCAATAAACCGTAAAGTCCGGATAGCATCCTTAAATTTTTTTGCAGAAAGTCAACAGCATTTTTATCCAGCGTTTTTACATCTAAACCGCGATATACTTCACCTGCAAATGCAAACATAGCAGAAGTAGAGTTTTTGGAGGTTGGCTTTGGTGTCCAGTTTTGGTTTCTTTCCCAGTTTTCGTTGGCCAGCTTATCTGAAATATGCATAAGATCCTTAATGAATTTAGGATCTTTTTCTTTTAAATATTTCTGGATGTGTGCTGCCTCTTCTATAAACTTGGGTGTGCTGGCCTTTAGCATATCGGTTTTATTATCGATATTCATAAGCTTAGCCGGAGAAATAAGTATCTTCATGTTTGTCTTTAATCTTCAAAATTTCCTTTTCCTTCTCTTACAACTTCAGGGATGCCCTGTGTAAGGTCTACTATTGTAGATGCTTTGTTGTCACCGTATCCTGAATCTATAACAATGTCTACAAGATGATCATATTTTTCAGCGATTAATTCCGGATCGGTGGTGTATTCTATCACATCATCGTCATCTTTAATAGAAGTAGAAGCGATAGGATGTCCCAGTTTGGAAACAATAAGTTGTGGAATAGGATGATCCGGAACCCGGATTCCTATGGTTTTTTGCCCTTTATAGGCTAAAGGTAAGGTTTTGTTGGCTTCCAGAATAAATGTGAAAGGACCAGGTAAATAGTGCTTTAATAATCTGAATGTAGCCGTATCTATAGGTCTGGTAAATTCAGACAGATGGCTAAGATCATTACAGATAATGGAAAAATGAGCCTTTTCTAATTTAACTCCTTTTATCTGTGCCAGCTTCTCCATAGCTTTTATATCAAAGATATTGCAGCCCAAAGCATAGACAGTATCCGAAGGATAAATGATAAGGCCACCATTATCCAGGGTTTTTACAACTTCCTGAATAAGATTTTCCTGTGGATTTTCCGGATAAATTCTTAAAATTTTTGCCATGTAACAAAGTTAAGCATTTTTATTTCTCAAAAAGATAGCTCTTTTATTAAGAATATGTATTATTTCCTGTGTTTTAATCAATCATAGTACCTGTTTTTATGGGGAATTTCCTAATTTTAGCACTTTGTTAAAACTAATAGTGTTATAATATGAAATTAAAATTCATTCTCTCATCTGTATTGGTGGCGGGATCGGTCTGTACATTTGCGCAGAAGAAACCATTAGACCATTCAGTATACGATGGCTGGCAGTCAGTTGGCAGCCGGAAGATTTCTAATGACGGAAAATGGGTCGGGTACAATATTGATCCGCAGGAAGGAAATTCAAAATTGTATTTATCTTCTCCAAAATCCAAAAATTCACTTGAATTCCCAAGAGGCAGTAAACTATCTTTCACCAGCGATTCTAAATTTGCTTTATTCTCTATCAAGCCTTTTTTTAAAGATATTAAGGCTGTAAAGGACAAAAAGATGAAGAAAGATAAACTGGCAAAAGATACATTAGGTATTGTTAATCTGTTTACTCAGAAGATTGAAAAAATACCAAATGTACAATCCTTTAAATCTCCGGAAAAGGGTGGAGCTTGGATGGCCTACCTGATGGAGAACATGAAAGATAAGACGGCTACACCAGATGCTAAAGACGATGATGCAGATGACAAGAAAGATGATGACGCGAATACAAAGCCATCCGATCTTATTCTTGTAAATCTTTTGACGGGAAAGAAAACTACGTATGAAAATGTAGTCCGTTATCAGTTTAGTGAAAATGGAAAACAGTTGATCTTTGTAACTCAGAAGCCTGAAGATAAAGACAAGGATAAAAAGGACAACAAGAAGCCTGAAAAGAAAGATAAGTCTGCTCCTGTTAAATATGCTTTGCAAACAGTAAATTGGGTAGATGTTGAAAAAGGGAATGTTAACAAGCTGACAGAAGGCGAAGGTAATTTCTCCCAACTAACGTTTGATGAGTTAGGAAATAAGCTGGCTTTCATCGGAACCTTATCTGCTAAAAATGACCTGGTAAAAGATTATCAGCTGTACTATTTCTCTCAAAATGCAAAGAATACAGTTGTAAATAATAAGCATACTAATTTACCTAAAGGCTGGGTTGTTTCTGAAAACAGAGCTCCAATATTCAGTAAAAACGGAAAACAGCTTTATTTCGGGATAGCACCGAAGCCAGTTGCAAAGGATACGACATTAATAGCTAATGATCATGCGGTGGTAGATGTATGGAATTATAAAGATGATTATATACAGACAACTCAGTTGAAAAATATGGGTAAAGATCTGAAAAAATCTTTCGGGGCAGTATTCCAAACAGACAAGCCAGAGATATTCCGCAGTTTAGGTGATGATAACACAGATACGATAAGATTGGTTAATGAAGGTAATGCTTCTTATGTTTTAGGTTCTTCTAATAAAGGATCCAGAATCCAATCACAATGGGAGGGAGCGGATAGAAAAACCTATTATCTTATTGATAACATCAACGGAAATACTACGGAAGTTGTAAAAGAGTTGAATGGTAATGCCGTTGCATCTCCTCTGGGAAAATATATTGTTTACTTTGACAGAGAGAAAGGAAATTGGTACAGTTATAGTGTGGCGACAAAAGTTACAACTCAGCTAAATAAGAACCTGAGTGTTTCTTTCACAGATGAAGAATTTGATATGCCGGATAAGCCGTATGCTTATGGGATAGCCTCATGGACAGATAATGATGAATCTGTTATTATCAAAGATCGCTATGACCTTTGGGAATTCTTCTTAAACGGTAAGAAAGCGCCAAGAAATATTACTAATTCTTATGGAAGAGCACATAAGATTACTTTTGATACTTATAATCTTGATAAGGATATAAAAAGCCTGAACAGGAAGAAGTCAATGTATATTTCGGCTTTTAACAATGTTACAAAAGCAGATGGTATTTACGAAACTTCAATATTATCTGGTAAAGATCCTAAAGAAGTATATATGGGGGATGTCTGGGGCTTTAAAACATTAGTGAAGGCTAAAGATGCAGACGAGTATATCTTTACTAAAGAATCTTATGTAAAGTCTCCTAACTTGTTTGCTACTTCAGATTTTAAAGAGCAAATTCAGCTTTCTGATACAAACCCTCAACAAGCTCAGTATAACTGGGGAACAGATGAACTTGTTAACTGGACAACTCCAAAAGGCTATCAGTCTACAGGTGTTCTGTTCAAGCCGGAAAATTTTGATCCGAATAAGAAATATCCTATGATTGTTTATTTCTACGAGAAATTATCTGAGAATTTAAACAGATATGTGGCTCCGGCTCCAACACCGTCTCGCCTAAATATTTCTTATTTTGTAAGCAACGGGTATTTAGTTTTCACACCGGATATTTCCTATAATGAAGATGGTCATCCAGGAAGATTCGCTGTAGAGTATATCAATTCCGGAGTAGAGTATCTAAAGAAAAATCCTTGGGTAGATGGAAAACATATCGGTATACAGGGACAAAGCTGGGGTGGTTATCAGGTAACTCATCTTATTACACAAACCGATATGTATGCTGCTGCTTGGGCTGGTGCTCCTGTGGCTAATATGACATCGGCTTATGGTGGAATTCGTTGGGGATCTGGTATGAACAGACAGTTTCAGTATGAGAAATCTCAAAGTAGAATAGGGAAGTCTCTATGGGAAGCAAGAGATTTATATATTGAAAACTCCCCTTTATTTCACTTTGATAAAGTAAATACACCTGTAGTGGTAATGGCCAATGATAAAGATGGAGCAGTGCCATGGTATCAGGGAATTGAAATGTTTACAGCATTAAGAAGATTAGGTAAGCCGGTATGGATGCTTAATTATAATGGTGACGATCATAATCTGATTAAGCGTCAGAACAGAAAAGATATTCAGATTAGAGAACAGCAGTTCTTTGATTATTACCTGAAAGGTGCAAAAGCTCCGGCATGGATGACAAAAGGTATTCCTGCAACAATGAAAGGTAAAGACTGGGGATTTGATCTGACAGATGAAAAGCCTTAATTAAAGAATTAAATAATATAAGAAAAGCTCCGATTATATCGGGGCTTTTTTCATTTTAACAAACTTTATGATGAAAAATATATTATGTTAAACAAGTTTTTATAAAAATTAATTAAATTCGAAATACTTAATCATTAAATTTATAAAAATGAAAAATCTAAAACAATTATCTAGAACTGATTTAAAAAATCTAAAAGGAGGACAGGCTCCTGAAAGTATGTGTGTACCAGGGAAAAATGACACGTGTGGGCAGTATGGCTTAGAATGTGGAATTTTCCATGGAAAAGACAATGCTAATGGAGATTGGTCTGCATGGAGATGTATTTAATTTTTTTAAATTAATGCTAACTCCCTTTAGGAAGTTCTAGAGGGAGTTTGTAAATTTGAAGTATTATGTATATAAGAACAAACTTAGTAATAATGTTTTTTGTGTCTTCATTTTTTTCGGCACAAAACTCATCCATAATATATGAGCTTATATATAAGCCATCAACAAACACTAATTATACTAAAACAAAAACTTTTTTTTTAGATATAATAGGTGATAAATCTGTTTTTAGAGATGATTTTCGAAGACATTCGGATTCGATAATAAACTATAGAGGGAGTTATGGATTAGCATATAGCAATAATTATAATGATCAAATCTATATAAAAAAGGATCTAAAGAAAAATGAAATCACAAAGTATATTGTTTCTCCAGTTAGTTTAGATAAATTTTACATAGACATTGATGCAAAATTAGATTGGAAGCTTTTATCAGATACTCAAAAAATGGGTAGTCTGCAATGTCAGAAAGCGGAAACACATTATGGAGGAAGACATTGGATTGCTTGGTTTACGCAAGAAATTCAACTTTCAGAGGGGCCTTATATTTTTCATGGTTTACCAGGGTTAATTGTGCATGTTGAGGATTCAAATCACGAATACATGTTTAAGTTAGCAAAAATTCGAAAATTTAATTCTGATACTAGCTTTTCAATTCAGGGTGCAAAGGAAATAAATTGGGATATATTTATAAAAATCCAGCGAGATTTCTATGCAGATCCTTATGCGTTTGTAAAAGCAGGAGGTTATAAAGCAGTTCAAGATGATGGTAGTGGTGGGGTTAAAAAGTTAGATTTCAGAGAAGCTACACTTTCTATTCAGGAATTCATAAAGAAAAATGATAATCAGGTAGAGAAAGATAGAATAATAAAGTATACTAAATAAGAATCAAAAAGAATTTAATTTTACAGGTATAGTATAAGCATAAAAAAAGAGAATTCAATTGAATTCTCTTTTTGTTTAGTAGCGGGGACACGACTCGAACGTGCGACCTTCGGGTTATGAGCCCGACGAGCTACCTACTGCTCCACCCCGCGATATTGTACTGCAAATATATAACGTTTTTTTCGAACTGGCAAGTATTAATCAATGTTTTATAGAAAAGCTTTCATTTCATCCTCAATACCAGTACGTAACGCCATCAATTTTTTTGCATAATCTTCCAATTGGAGCTCATGTTCTGTCTCCGGCTTCCATTGTGGTACCTTTATTTTGTTGCCATTTTCGTCTACAGCAACAAAAACAATGATACAATGTGTCTTCTTTTCGTACTTTTTTGAAGTAACAGCTTTGGAAAAAACATCGATCATAATATGCATACTGGAAGATCCTGTATAAATAACCTTTGCATTAATCTTAATGAGTTCACCAATCTTTATAGGTTTCAGAAATCGTATTCCCCCGACATATACTGTTACAGCATAACTTCCGCACCAATTGCTAGCACAGGCGTAGCCAACCTGGTCTATCCATTTCATTACACTACCGCCGTGTACTTTGCCGCCGAAATTAACATCTGTGGGTTCTGAGATAAACTGAAACGTTGTTGGTGTATTATGCATGATTTAATAAGATTTATAAAGTAATAAAAATAGGTATATTTACTATTCTGTGTATATGTTGGATGATAGAAAGTTCAAATGCATTCGATTAATATTAAAACAAATCATAACAAGCCAAATAAAGACTAAATAACATATGAAATCTACATTTCTTACATTGATTGGGATCTTTTATGCAGGTATAACTTTTTCTCAAGTTAAAAATACTGAATCAGTAAATAAAATTGAAGCAGTTGCTGATAAACCGGCAGAACCTTTTATAAAAGAGATCCGAGATATTGTAAAACTAAACTCTCTTTTTAGAGAAAAGCTCAACTGGAATGAGATTGATAGAAATATCAAAACACTTTCGGTTGGAATGAAAACAACAAACGATACAAAGCCAGTAATAGATTATATAATATCTGAACTTAGAAAAGTAGGAGACAAGCATTCTTTTTTTATGTCTGTAGCTGCCACAACAAATTATTCCAGCCCGACAAAAAAATTAGAAGGAGCAACTGGTAAGTTATTGCCAGGTGATATCGGCTATATTAATGTTCCGCAATTCGGTTCTGTAAATGATTCTGCAATGACTGTGTATGCACAAAATATCCAGAATCTGATCAAAGATCTGGATATTAAAAATAATATAAAAGGCTGGATAATTGACTTCAGAAAAAATACAGGAGGTAATATGTATCCAATGATTGCAGGATTGGGACCGCTTTTAGATAAAGGAACACTTGGTTATTTTGTCAGTAATAATAAAAAGAATCCATGGAAGCTTATGGAAAAAGAAGGGAAGATGTGGAGTAATAATGCTTATGTTCCCAATGCATACAAACTAAAGAAAAGGCCCGAGAGAATTGCTTTACTTGTAGGAGGGAGAACTGCAAGTAGTGGAGAGTTTACTGTTGTCTCTTTTATAGGTCAGGACAATATCATATTATTTGGACAGCCTACAGCTGGATATACTACCGGAAACAGAACTTATGTATTATCAAATGGCTCATCTTTGATGTTGTCCATTAGTAATGCTGCGGATCGTGATAAAAAGAATCATATAGGTTCTATCAATCCAGATGTATTAGTAGATCAGTCTACGAGTGTGGATGCAGATATAGAAGCTGCCAGTAAATGGATTCTGGGATTTTAATAAATAATTATTTACACAACCAGCTTTCATTTCTCTCTTAAAGATGGTATTTTTGAATATTATATAAGAAATATACAAATGAAAAAAGTCTTCTACCTGAAAACATGTGGTACGTGTAAGAAAATTATGGCTGAATTCAATCTGGATGGTTGGGAACTTAGAGAAATAAAATCAGCTCCTGTTACGGAATCTGAATTGGCGGAAATGTATAAACTTACTAATTCATACGAAGCATTGTTCAGCAAGAAATCTACTCAGATTAAAGCCAGAGAAATAGATGTTAAAAATCTTAAAGAAGATGACTTTAAAGGATTAATTCTGGATCATTATAGTTTTCTGAAAAGACCTGTATTTATTACTGATAGAAATATTTTTGCTGGCAGTGATAAGTCTAATCTGGTGAATCTGCATCAGTTCTTTGGATCATAGAAAAAATGTACTCTAGTTACACGTAATTATAAAAGAGCACCACGAA
>NZ_LSGQ01000003.1 GCF_001675285.1 Elizabethkingia miricola | reverse complement strand
CTTGCTAATTAACATAGAATGTCAAGGTTTGACAATATTATTTTATTGCCTTATGCGATTGGTAAAATAAAAAATGATCGGAATAAATATCCGATCATTTTTATTCATTTTAGTACAGGTATAAGTTACTGAGCAACTCTTATCCCGCTCGCCAGTAAACGGATTTCCGTTACAGGTGTTGTTATTTTGTCAATCTCGCTTTGAGGCTTTTTAGCATCTTCTGCATAGTGTCTTAATTCTTCTACAGAAGTCTGTTTCAGCTGTGCTTTCCCGTCCAGTAAAATTGTTTTTCCTTTTATAGCAGTAGGCAGAAAGAAGGCATAATCTTTCATCTTAACAAATACCTTTGTTTTATCCGGATTATCTAAAGTAACCCAGCATCCTTTTTTAGGGCAAACATCGGTAACAGTTGCTTTTACTGTAATATCCTGCACTTCTTTTCTTTCATTCAGTATTTTGTTCAGTTCTGCCATACTTACAGCTCCAGCTTCCTTGGTTTTGGAAACTCCGGCACCATATTCCTCTCCTTTATTGGCGTTTCCTACAGGAGGTTGTGCAAATAGTGCTATACTCACGAAAAGTAAGCTTAAAAAAAGTAGTTTTTTCATAATATTAATCTTGTTGTTTGTTTTATTTCGGGAGCTCTGGTGCTCTCATTTTATATTTGTAACTGTTCAGAGTTTTCAGAAAAGCAACTACATCAAATACCTCTTCATCTGTCATGTTAAGCTTTTCTACCATTCCCGACTTATGCGGAAACTTTGGGTCATTCACCTGATCACCTCTTGGTGTTTCTCTTCCCATTCCGGCATTGTACATCATCACAATATTGGCTAATTCCGGAAAAAGCCCATTGTGCATATAAGGCTTATTCTCCGACACTTCTCTTAGGGTAGGCGTTTTAAACTTGCCAACATCCTCATTTTTAAGAGTTACCAGATACCTGCCCAGATCTTCATATTTTCTGCCGTAATAGGTAAGCCCTAAATTATGAAATTTCTGGTCAGAAAAATAGGGCGTGTTATGACAGTTAATACAATTAGCCTTTGTCCGGAATAAGTGCAGTCCTTTAACCTCGGCATCTGTCAGTGCATTCCTTTTTCCGGAAACAAATTTATCGAAGCGGGAAGGCGGGCTGATCAATGATCTTTCAAAAGTGGCTATAGCTTTGGCAATTCTATCTTCCGTAATTTCTGTTGTACCGAAGGCTTTCTCAAAATAAGACTTATAACCTTTTATTTTACGGATATTTTTTGTTGCCAGGCTCATGTGCAAATTCATTTCTACAGGATTTTCAATAGGTGCTTTTACCTGTTCTTCTAATGTTGCCGAGCGACCATCCCAGAAGAAAGTCTTTGCAAAGCCTATATTCAGTAATGTAGGAGCATTTCGTGTTCCCTTTTGCCTGTCGTGTCCGAAAGATACCCGATTGCCATCTGCCCATCCCAACTCAGGATTATGACAGGAAGCACAGGCAATCTGACCACTTTTAGACAACCGTGGATCAAAGAATAAAGTTTTCCCCAACTCCATTTTGTCTTCAGAGTAGGGATTATCTGCCGGATATTGCATATCAGCCAAAGGACCTATATCCTGAAAGTCTTCTTCAGCTTCTGCAAATAAATGTGGTTTTGGCCATTTGGATTTATCCCCGCCCGAATAAAGATCACGCAACTCGTCCACCGTATAAGCCGTAGGATCATTTGGGCGGTATCCCAACATTAAACCTACTGCCACAATTGCAATTATTGCTAAGTATCTGTCTTTCATTATTTAATAATAAACATTTAAACCTATAGTCGTTACCGTATTAGGTCTGCCATTATAAGTTGTCACTGTTTCTTTATATGTTTTGTTTGTTAGCCATAACTGGTTAAAACCACCAGTAAACTCATATCTGATTTTATTACTGTCCCATCGGTAAGCAGCATTCAGATTAAGTCCAATTTTAGGTGTAGAATCATAGGCATAATCAGGCTTTACAATTCTCTGTACAAATATATTCTCCGTGGAGCTTTGATAAGGCATATAATTTAACTCTTTCTGCACTGGGATATAAAGACTTTGTCCTACCCCAACAGCCAGTTTATGCCCTGGTATTATCGCAAACTCTTTTTCTATACCTGCATGATATTCAAAGAAAGATAACCTCCTGTCCATAACTACAGAAACATCTCTCACACGGTTTTTACCATAACCTAAATCCAATAACAACTTATAAGCTTCATTCTTGTGGTTGAACCATACAAGACTATTCTTCCAGTTCAGGTTCTGTTGCTCTAACCGGTAAGAAGTATACTGTAAAACATAATTATAATTAGTATCCAATTGATCCTGATAAGCTAATCTTGAGGCCATTTTATAGCCTGAAAAACTTCCGAGATAATTGATATAAAAACTATGCAGATCGGTTTTCAATCCTGAATATTTATTAAATACTTTAATCTTTTTGTCATTAGCATCTACATATTCATATTTTTTATAAAACCTTTCAATAACATTCATATAATCATAGCCTACACTAATATGCATTCTTGAAGTATTAAAAGCATATTCCCCACCCCAGGCATACCCATTTTTTTTATATTCTGAATCTTTGTATTCTGAATCTCTATATGGATTTCCATACCCTTCATTATATCTTATATAAATACTGTCATTGGCCGGGACATTACCATTTCTACTAACAAACATAATATCATTTTTTTTAAAATGATTAATATATCTGCCTTTTGCAAATAAACTGTGCTGCTTCCAATTATAGCCTATTTTAGAAAAAACGCTATACTTAAAATTATCAACCTTTGGTCTGGGGTCAGCATTCTGGCGATAAGATTTCCCAAAATTACCTTCAGCACCCAGCTGGGCAATAACAGATGTTATGGGTCTGTAGGCTATTTGGCCGTTGATCAGATAATTTTGCTTCAACCACTTTGCAGCGCGGGGTGCCCAAAAATAGGAAGGATTATAAATAAAAGAACTATTTGTAGTTCTTTCATCATTCAGTATATAAGGGACCTCATCTTCTGTTGTCCTTTCTGCCTGAAGCCTCCCGGAAAGTACTACATTCCTGCTCAGCTGATAAACGCCCTCAGAGTTAAAAATAAAACTTTGGATTTTATCAGGAGATTGTACTCTTTTGAAATTTTGTTTAGTACCTTCATATTTAAAACTTGTTCGAGAAAAATCCAGTGGCTGAAAGAAACTAATATAAGGATTTTCCACTCTAATTTCCCTCTCTGGTGTACTTATATTAATACTATCCAATTGGGTAGATTGGGAGAACAGGAGCTGACTACCTAATGTTGTCAGCCCTGTAATTCCCGATATGAAGAAATTAAAATTTGATTTATATTTATTGCGCATATCCTCTAGGGTTTGCCTGAACTGTTACAAAATCGTTTGCTGAATTATTGGTATCCTGTAATACAACACGACCATTTATCGTTTCTTTAGTTTTTCTCATCAATGACATGCCTGTATAATCCGCAAGCCCTAATCCCCCCTGATTAATAAAATTTCTGGTGGCATCAATATCTGTTGGCAAATCTTTAGGTGCTAGTTGTTCTTTATCAGTGATATCTAATCCATCAATAATTAACCCTTTTGGAATCTGTAAAAACAGAGATCCTTTAGGCGTTTTGGGATTAGCAAATTTCTGCCATGAGTTAATTTGCTCAGGAGAAGCTCTGAAAATAGCCAATGCAGGTCTATGAGTTAAATTTAATATCCAATCCGTAACCGGGTTTGCCCAGAAAGCAATATCCATATCCGGAACCATAACATTCTGAATATCCCATTGGTAAGGATTTTTCCCTTGTCCTTTTGCATAATCTCCCAGGTATACTTCAAAATCTGCTTTACTTAGATCCACTGTTAATTCAGGATTCTGTATTGAAACGGATTTACCGTCATTTCCATCAAAAGGTGCTTTATGATTTATAGCAGTTTGTGCTATGACAATACTTTTCCCCGGTAAAATCGGATATTGAATTCCATTTCCCGGAACTCTGATAACGGATCCCGCATAAACAAAATTAGTATTGGCTGCCGCTCCGCCTCCTGCTGTCTGGCTCCAGTCATATTGTCCATTCGCTAATGTGTAACTAGCTCCTTTATTATTTACATTTCCTTCTATTAATGCTATGTATAGACCATCTGCATAAATAGTTTCATTTGAATTATTATGAATTTCTACAAACTGATCTCTGAATAAAGCTCCCAGCTTACTATCAGATCCTGCATAATAATATTGTTTAATAACAAGATCTCCGATATTTCCACTAGATATTTGCATAATGGTTGAGGAAATGTTGGCATTCACTTTTACCTTTTCCTGTGATCCTCCAAAATGTACAGTTTCATAATTAGTAGACTCTCCAAACATCTTTTCATAATCTGTCTTGGGCATTTTCAGTTCAGAAGTAATATTATAATCACCCGGCATTACAGCATCCAGCTTTAATTCTCCATTATCATCTGTTACACCTGTAATCTTTGCACCAGTAGCTGTATTTTCTAAATTCACTGTTACTTTAGCTGCGCCCTTATTAGCCATATTAGGAAATTTCGACTGATCGTACTTTACACTCACCGTAAATGAAACTGGCCTGATTCCCTGATCACTGCCAAAGTCATCGTCTTTTCTACAGCCTACTACCACTAATAATGATAGTAATAATAAAGTTATAATTCTTTTCATAGTATCGATTTATTTATATTATTATATTATTTAAAATCTGTATGAGATGTTTGCTCCAAAAGAAGTGGTGGTAAAGTTTGAATACACATACCCATCCTCGTTATATGGCTTTAGATTAAATACATTACTTACATAAACAGATAGCCGGAAACCACTTAAAAAGTCTTTAGTTACTCTTAAATGAACATTATGCAAAGTTTTATTTTTTAAACCTGAAAGCTTTTCTTCTGTTCTTTTTCTGAATAAATTCTGATACAATTGATCTTTACGATTTGCATCAGGAATCATTACCCTATTCAGATTATAGTCTATGTATCCCACTGGATAAATGTCATTTTCACTTGTAAAACTTTTATCAATTAGAAAATGATCTGTTCTTAATCCCACAATTAATCCAGACGCTGGCAAATGATAATCGAAACTAAAACTTGCTCTTGCTACCGTGTTTTTAGCTTTAGTATCATTGTACAAGCCATATTGAAAATTATTATCTATAATTTTAGGCTTTTCAATGGTTAATATGGACGCATCTTTAATACTTTCTGTTTCTGTATAAGATGCATTAAAACCTATGACAAGGTTTAGTGATTCAATTCTTTTAAAACTGGTCATTAATTCCAATCCTTTATCTGTGGACTCATAACCATTTACAATCCTGTTTTGCAGATAATTAAACTTTTCTGTTCCTGTTATTTCAAAAGTCGGAATTTCAGTACCTGTAATATTTACATTTACTTTAGCTTTGTCCATTACTCTGGGAATGGCCATTGTTGTAAATCCATCAAGTAACTTATTATAATATCCGGTTATATTGATGGTTGCAAATGAAAACCGGTAATCTAATCCTATTTCTGTTTTCCAACTTCGGGACGGACTCAGATCTGAATTATCTCCGGGAGTAACTACCGTCTGCATAATAGCGGTACTATAATACCCGGGTAACCGATAATCGCCCAATAACATATCAAAATACCTGGGTCCTGTATAGAGCTGATTGAGCGAAGGAGCTTTTGAGGTAAGTCCTACCCCTCCTCTTATGGTAAACTTACCCATCTGATAATATGTATTAACCCTTGGAGAGAATGTTGATGCCGAATTTTGTATGTCATAACGCAGTCCCACATTAGCCCTTAATACATGCTTATTTGCAAACCTCTTGGTTATGTTATCCTGCATATAAAATGCATATTGAGTTGTTGCCAAAACATTATCACGGTAGTTATAATCCCTCATTCCGCTACCGCTATCTCCTACAGAGCTCATTGTAGCAAATTGTCCCGCAGTTCCATACCTTCCTTTTCCAAAATTATCCCCATATCTGTAATTGATTCCCAGAGAGTATGAATGTGACCATTTTGATTTGGATATATAATTCCCCTCTGTACTTATATTAGCGTAAATATTAAAAGGTTTTCCATCTGCATAGGCTGTATTTTCATAACTAGGAGGTGTATAAGATGCATAATACACATCATTTTCTGTAGATGTACCATATGGACGTGCACCTTGATTAAGCCAGTATTTCCGTTCTGTAAACTGTGAAGCATAACTCACTCCAATGTCAGCGCTAATACTTCTAAACCATGATCTTTTACTGGCCCCGCCAAAGCTATATCTTATATTATTGCTTAATGAAAAACTTTTATTATTAACATTAATTACCATTCCATCCAAGTCATCCGGATCTTTCTTTCCATTACTTGTATTCTGAGAAAAACTAAATGATAACTTGTTCCGGAACCTACTCTTATTATAAGACCATAATGCATTTGTAGTAATCCTGTCATAGCCCACCAAACTAGTTCTCGGGTCTGAGATTGAATTCATATAATCAAAAGATAGACTAAGCGCATGTTCTTTACTTAAACGAAAACCTTTCGTTAAACCCAACTGATATGTCCCCTCACGAAGAGAAGCATCCAATCTTAGTGGAGATTCTTTTGCAATAGTGTTTACCTTAATTAATCCTGAAGTAAGGTCACCATATTTAGCATCAGGGATTCCCTGTATCACCTCTACGCTTTCGATATTTTCTGTAGGAATCTCACGAAGATCGACCCCATAATTGGCCTGGGCGGGAGTCAAGGTTCCGGATCTGTTTGATGTATTAAAACTCAGCCCAAAAGGGGAACTATTTGCCGAATCATAACTCTGCATATTTTCATTATTAGACAAAGCCACGTCATTTACCATTAACTGTACCCCAAAAGCCTTATTCCCATAACCATCCCCACCCGGAATCTGGCTGCTTCCTGTTATAGAAGCACCACTGGCTGTACGAAATACAATATTTTTAAACTGAGTATTATCAAATGGCTGTACATACTGTCCTGGCAATTGTTGTAGTACATCTCCCAAAGAAAAAGATTGAAGATTCTGAAGGGCCTCCTGCTTGATTTCAATTTCAGAGAATTGTTTCTTTTTAGCAGTTAACTGAACTTCTTCTATACGGATTTCTGACCTTTGTTTTTTGTTTTCATCTTTAATAAAAGTGATATTCAGACGTTCTTTCTCTTTTAATACAAATCTCTCAGTAGGTCTGCCAATGGCTTTGAACTCAACTACACATTTTCCTTCGAAAAATGTTTCTTTATCGTTCATATTCATGATACAGCCTGTAGGGGTTATAGTTGCTATGTCTATAATCTTGGCCTGACCACGATATTCAACTTTTGCTTTTTGAGCATACAAAGAACTGGCAGCCACCAAAAGCATGGAAGCGCTTAGTAAAGATTTATTCACATCATACAGATTAAGCGACAAAGTTATTTATATTTTTTCTAAATAAAAATAAAATTGTCTCATTTGCAGACTATACAAGCTATGATTTAAAAGAAAAATAATCTAATAACCCTAGGATAAAACGATGAATAGTCGGGCTTTAAAGCGATTTACAGAAATTTAGAAAAATATTTATTTAATGATAAATATCATCAGTATATTTAACTTCAAAATAACAACATGAGATACTTATATTGCTTTTTTATCCTGTTTTGCTTCAATTCAAAATCTTTTGCACAAAAACAAAATGCTGTGAAATCGGAGACAAAAGAAATTGAAAGTGGAAGAATTACGAAACAATTTACAAATGGTAAGCTTACTAGCTTTACAGTGAATATGGCGGCTGTAAATTATGGAAATACACTTTTCTTCACAAAAGAAGATAATATCATTAACATAAAAGACGGACAGAAACCCGATGCATTGATCAGAATTTATCTAAAAAACAAAAGATATACAACTGATCTCCAGTATCAAAATAAAGAACTGATGTATATTGAGTCAATTGATTTAGACCTCAATAATCTACCGCCAAACAGCATTATCTCTTCTCAATACAAAGATGGAAAAGCAGAAAGCATTATCAGCAGAGCCAATCCCGAAGATACCCGTGGGTTGGATAAAGTGTTAAAGTTATTCTGGAGAATGGATAAAAAAACAAATCTTACAGATATTGATTCTATCTTCAATGCTCTTGCAGATGACTTTTCACAAGAAGATGCATTACTGAAAATATATTATGGTCGCTATGCTGAGAAATTTGAACCTTTACCTGTTGCTTATCTAAATACAGACAATACAGGAAAAATTAAAAAGGGAATTGTGTGGACAGAGACCAGTGGTCAGAATGGCAAGTATAACATATACAGTAATGGGAAAGTTATTAAATCTGCTAATCAGAATCTGACAGACTTCCAGAAAACTATTATGGATTATATGGAGAAAATGTAATTGTTCAAAATACTAGCATTATTGTGAAAAAACTGATTCTCATTAATTTTCTCATTCTTATTTTAGTAGGTGCAGCGTTTCTCGCATCAGAATATTTCATGACCTATCCAACAAAATTTAATATTGGAAAGTTTTTTCAACAGATTAGTTTCACACCAGGTATCCTGTTTATCATTGCTTCTGCTGTTTTTTCTTTGCCTTTTAGCTTTCTTCGTATGAAAAGGCTAAACTTCAGGGAAAAATATTTAAGAATATTCCCTGTGATGAATTTACTTTTAATAGTATTAATTATAAAAGCTTCATATCCCATCTATACAGAAACAAAAACAAGAATTGAGGGGATGCAGCAACAATATATTATTAAAGCAAAAAATGACATAAGAAATAACCTGATTATTTATGAATATGCGGGCGGAATTACAGATACATATAATGAAAAACTAGCTCAGCAAACAGATAGTATTACTAAAAAATACGGAATTGTATATCAGAATACAGGCTGTATAATAGGCAATGAAAGCATCGAAGCCCGAAAGAAATATACTGAGATTACAGAAGCCTATTTAATCCAAAGAAATGGAAAAGACTGGGAAACAAAAATGGATGCTGAGATAAATTCTTTAAAAAAGAAAAACTAAGCGCTCAATTCAAAGATTCAGACTCCCTGTAATTACTGACCGCTTTCTGCAGCTTTTGCTCAATGCGCTTCTTTAATCTCAGTGGCTGGTATAGTACCAGACTTTCTCCAAAGCCTAACAACAGACGTTCTAGTTCATAATTTAGCTGAACTTTGATCCCAAAGATAGTTCCATCATCTTTCTCTTCCACAATCTGCTGACTGTGATGCAGAGGTTTTGTTTTTACATAAGGAGCATTGCTTTTATCCACAAAGAAAACAACATTTCGGGGATGCATACTCTCCGAAACAGTAACTCCTACAACATCTTTAAAATATTCATCACCATTCAAGTTTTTATCAATATAGGCAGATTGTTCATCTGTCTCAATATTTTCCATTCTGTCCAGTGCCAGATTATACATACTTCCCTTATATAGACATATCAGGAACCAGCGGTTGTTAAATTCTTTTAGCAGCTGCGGATGAACAGTATAGGTACTAAAATCTCTGGCGGTGAAGCTTTTATAGAGAATCTTCAGTACCTTTTTATTCAATACAGCCTGATATAATATATCAATATGTTCAAGACCTTTTAATTGTTCATTTTTATCAAGATGAATAATTGACTTCTGCTGAACTGCATTTACCGAATCTTCAAGCTTCTGCAATACACCATTCATTTCCCGGAACATCGAGAAGTCCTTGAACTGCTTCAGAATCTGTATTGCATTGTTCATGGCCTTCAGATCACTTTCATTAACAGAAATATGATGAATGCTGTATTCCGGATCACTATAACGGTAATACTTACGTTCGTATACTTCTATCGGAGCTTCATAACCAAACTTCTCACTGCGCATGTTCTGCAAATCCAGTTGTATCGTTCGTTTACTTACATACGACTCCTTTCCCTCATATTCAAACAGGGCTTCTGAACATTCATCTATTAAATCTTCCAGTGTATACTTCCTGTATTTATTTTTCAGACACTTATCCAGCGTTTTATAGCGGATCAATGCATTTTTATTAGAAGACATCTTTCAAAGTTGGAATTTAGAAGTTAAGGACCAATTATCATACAGATTATAACACAAAGACACGATTAGATATAGCATTTCAACCGCAATCAAGGCACAAAGAAAAATCAAAGATTTTTTCTATTGATACTTCTATATTTATCTTGAGATAAAATCCTTGTGCCCTGGAAGCAGTATATTATCACTTATCTTTTGTGCTTTTGTGATGTTTAACATTACTAAGTTATTTCTTCTTCAGCGCCTCCCCTTCAAAAGCAATACCGTCCCATCCAAACTCTATAAAGTTTCTGATGTTCTGGTGGTCTGTACCCTCCGGATTTTTCAATACATCTTCTCTATAGAATGCACCGAAAAGATTTAATGTATCTTCTTTAGACAGATTATTCACTTTCGCAAAGCTGAATACCTTACAAGAGCCATTATTCTGACCTGCTTCGTTTACTGTATTACCATTTTTGAATTCAGTTGGGGTAAAATCATAGTTGCCGTCGATATAAGCAATAACATCGTTAAATACTATAGTTTCAGGAGACTTATCTAATTGTTCTAATATCATGTTCCTATTTTTTTTTCAAAAATATAAAAATATTTTATCTACGCAAAAACATTGCGCACTTATACAATTACTTTGCATTATCAAATTAAGAAAACGATGAAAATTACAGGAAACGAATTAATCAGCTTAGGATTCAGACCAGGAAAATGGTTTGCAGAAGCATTAGAATATATCAACGAAAATAATCTGAATGAAGAACAGATGACAGCTTATCTGGAGCAGTTCAGACTACCGGAGCCAATTCCTTTATATGAAGAACCAAAAGACTTCACCATTAACATCAGAGCTGAACACGAAAGTGAACAGGATAATGTGGAAAAAGTAATCCAAACCATGAAGGTATTGATGAAAACGCCAACATTAGTTGGTGGCGCCATAATGCCCGATGCCTGCCCTACCGGACCGGAAGGTCTGATTCCTGTAGGCGGTGTAGTGGTAGCCAAAAATGCTATTCATCCGGGATTTCATAGTGCAGATATCTGCTGTTCTGTAATGTTGACAGACTTCGGAAAAGCTGATCCTAAAGAAGTACTTGATACAGCGCATTCCGTAACGCATTTCGGATACGGCGGAAGAGCAAGAGGTGAGCAAATGCCAATGTCAGCAGAATTAATAGAAGCTTTCAGAGGAAATGCATTTCTGAATGATGAAAGATTAATAAGCTTAGCTCGCGACCATATGGGAACTCAGGGTGATGGTAATCACTTCCTTTTCGTAGGTATTTCTAAAAATACCGGAAATACAATGCTGGTAACACATCATGGATCACGAGCTCCGGGTGCAGCATTGTATGATAAAGGAATGAAAGTGGCCAATCGTTTCAGACAGGATATTTCTCCCGAAACCCTGAAAGAAAATGCGTGGATACCTTTTGATACAGAAGAAGGACAGGCCTACTGGGAAGCTTTACAACTGATAAGACAATGGACAAAAGAAAATCATACTTCTCTTCACGACGCGGTATTGGCAAAAATGAATACAGAAAAGGAAAACAGATATTGGAACGAACATAATTTCGTATTCAGAGACGGAGATTTATTCTTCCACGCTAAAGGAGCAACTCCGCTGGACGACAAATTTATGCCGGATATTACAGGTCCCAGACTCATCCCTCTGAATATGGCAGAGCCTGTACTGATTGTTCAGGGAACAACCAACGACAGAAATTTAGGATTTGCTCCTCACGGCGCAGGAAGAAACTTCAGCAGAAGCCAGCATAAAAGAACGCTGGCACATAAAACCAATGAAGAAGTTTTCGCTGAGGAAACAAAAGGGCTGGATGTACGATTCTTTAGCAACGAAATCGATATCTCTGAGCTTCCGAGTGCTTATAAAAATGCACAGAATGTAAGAGCTCAGATTGAAGAATACGGCCTTTGCGAAGTACTGGATGAAGTAATGCCTTATGGTTGTATTATGGCCGGGGACGTTATGAAAAATGCCCCATGGAAAAAAAAGAAGAAATTGAAGAACTCGTAGAAAATCTCTATAACAAAGAAAGATTCAGGTCTCAGAAATATGCAAAACACCTGAGACCCTTCTTAAAAAGGATCGGGAATAAAAGATGGCTAAAAATCCGATTAAGAGAGATTAAAAATCAATTAAGAGATGAAAACTAAAATAATAGAAAAGTTAAGGGAAACCGAAGCAAAATATAATATAGAAATATTACTTGCTGTAGAATCCGGAAGCAGAGCCTGGGACTTTGCATCTCCTGACAGTGATTATGATATACGTTTTATCTACAGGCATTCCAAAGATTGGTATCTGACACCGTGGGATAAGGATGAAACAATAACTTTTATGACAGAAGATGATTTGGATGGTTCTGGTTGGGATTTACATAAAACCTTTCATCTGCTACTCAAATCTAATGCAGCATTACTCAGTTGGTTTTATTCACCAATTGTGTATATAGAAAACAAAAGCTTTACAAAGCTGTTCGAACCACTGGTTGATCAATGTTTCTCTCCAATAGCCGTTTCTTTTCATTATCTGAGTATGAGTAAAAAATACCTGGAATCCTGCAGGAATGGTGAAGTAAAACTGAAAAGTTATTTCTATTGCCTAAGGACAGCATTATCCGGAAAATGGATAACAGAGAAGAAAACTGTTCCACCGGTATTGTTCGGTGATCTGTTAGTTTTGGCAGATTCCGCAATAAGAACCAAAATAGAAAACCTGATCGCATTAAAAGCAACGAAAGGTGAAAGCTATTTTCATCCAAATGACTGGGAGCTTTTCGAATTTATGGAACGCCAGATTTCAGAAAACGAAGAGAAAGCTAAAAGCTTGTCCGGTAGTAAAGCCGACAAAGCACAAATGGAGAAAGTTTTTAGAGAAATAATATCATAATTTTTTAATGATGATGCAAAAAAAATAAATCTACGCAAAAATATTGCGCACTTCAGTTTTTACTTTGCATCATCAAATTGAGACTGTAGCTCAGAGGATAGAGCAACGTAAAACACTTTACCAGATTTTAATCTGCATTGCAGGTGTGATGATAAAGTTACTTCGCATTCGACGCCGTAGGTCGCTGGTTCGAATCCAGTCAGTCTCTCAATAACTGAAGTGGTGTGAGATATAAGGTTACTTCGTTCAGGAAAAAAACACCTTTATTAGTTTTAACCACTTCTTTAACTAAAAAAACAAAATAGTGATGTCAAAGTTAAATTCAAAAAAAACAGGATTTGCTTCCGGTATTATAGCCGGAAAGCAAACGAATACCGCAGGGAAATATTCCGATTATGAATTGTTGAGAAGAGTAACACTTGCCAATCTTCTTTTTGAATCTGACTATTACCAGCCGGCAGATGAAATTATGATGCAGATAGAAAATTTGTGTTATAAAGTAACAGGGCAACAGATTATTGACCTGGCACTGGAATGCCGTTTTGAACAGAAACTGAGACATACACCACTATGGCTGTTAATTCTTGCAAATGACATTCATAATGCAAATGTAAAAGATGCTATTGCCAAAGTAACCAACAGACCTGATATGACTATTGATCTACTTCAGATGCTTAAAGCCAGAAACGGATCTTATAAAATGTCTAAATCTGTAAAAAAAGGTCTCGCAAAAGCTTTTGACCAGTATGATGAATACCAGATTGCTAAATACCGAAAAAGCAATATGGAAGTATCTTTGGTAGATGTGGTGAACCTTGTACATCCAAAGCCAACTCCGGAAAACGAAAAGGCATTAAAAGCTTTGGTAGAAGATACATTGAAGCCTGCCAATACATGGGAAGTAGCTTTGTCTCAAGGTGCCGATAAGAAGGAAACTTTTGAGAGAATGCTGACTGAAAAAAGTTTGGGTTCACTGGCTATATTAAGAAATCTTAGAAATATGACTGAGGCAGGACTTTCCAGAAAAACAATCCGGGAGGCAATTGCTCAGGTAAAAAGTAACTGGCTGACACCTTTAAACTTTCTGGCTGCACAAAGAAATGCGCCGGAATATACAGCTTACATCAACGATGCTATGGAAAATTGTTTCTCTCAGGAGAAAATAACAGGGACTACCATTTTAGCTATCGATGTATCCGGAAGTATGGGACAGGTAACCTCATCCAATTCCAAATTTTCCAGAATGGATTTGGCTTTTGCTATGGCAGCAGTCGGTTCTTATATCTTTGAAGATCTTATTTTAGTATTTACAGCTGGTAGCGATTCTTCCCGAAAAGGAAAACATATGATATGGGATAGCGCTAAAGGCCTGGGGATATTCAAATATTATAAAAAAATATATTCTGAATTAGGTGGTGGTGGTATTTTCACTTATCAGCTATGCGAATGGCTGAAGGAAAAAGGTTATGCCAAGGATGCAGACCGACTGGTTGTGATATCAGATAGCCAGGATATCGATGCACAATACGGATCTAAAAGAAAACCAGATACTGCACCATATAAGACTTCTTATATTATTGATATCTCTACCCATACCCACGGAATAAAAACCGAAAACTGGACAGCAGAAATCAACGGATGGAGCGATCGTGTTTTCCGTTATATTAAGGCTTTGGAAAGTAACTAATCTGAATTAAAAATAATAAAATGACTATAGAAGAACTAAAAGCAAATAAACTTATCTTATTTGAAGTAGTCTCCGGAAGCCGTGCTTTCGGACTGGCTACAGAAAATTCGGATACCGATATACGGGGTGTTTACTATCTGCCAAAAGATTCCTTTCTAGGTCTCGATTATATTCCGCAGGTATCTAACGAAACCAATGACATTACCTATTATGAAATAGGCAGGTTTATGGAGCTTTTGCAAAAAAACAATCCAAATATTCTGGAAATTCTGGCCAGTCCGGATGATTGCATTTTGTATAAACATCCGTTGATGGATTTACTAGCCCCAAAAGATTTTCTATCCAAGCAATGTAAAGATACTTTTGCCGGCTATGCCATATCCCAGATTAAAAAGGCTAAAGGACTGAATAAGAAAATACTGAATCCTGTAGAAAAAGAGAGAAAATCCGTTCTCGACTTTTGCTATATTCTTCGGGATCACCTTTCTGTTCCTTTAAAAAAATGGCTAACGGAACAGAAAAAAACACAGGATAAATGCGGTTTGGTTAATATAGACAATACCCGTGGAATGTTTGCGCTTTTCTATGATGAAACCGGTACAATGGGATATAAAGGAATTATACAGAATGAAGAGGCCAATCAGGTTTCGGTATCATCTATACCTAAAGAAGCTAAATGTATCACTTATATTTTCTGTAATCTGGATGCTTATTCTGTTTATTGCAAAGATTACCGCGAATACTGGAAATGGGTTTCCGAACGCAACGAAGGCCGCTATAATGTAAACCAGAAACACGGTCAAAATTATGACAGTAAAAATATGATGCATACAATCCGATTGCTGCAATCCTGCGAACAAATATTCAGAACAGGCTCTTTACGGGTACGTGTGGATAACCGCGGTGAATTATTGGATATTAAATCCGGTAACCAGGCATACGAAACAGTAATACAAAAAGCAGAAGATTTGATACGGACTATTGAACATTATTATACTACCTCTACCCTTCCGGACTATCCGGACATACAAAGAACACAATCTTTATTGGTAGAAATACGGAAGAACCTTTACAACTAATCTATTCTCTTTTAAATTTTCACACCTCATAAGTTTTAAAAACTTATGAGGTCTTTTTTATATAGGAAAGACTATTTAACAGAACTATTTCTTTTTAGATGCTTTTGCAATGCTGTTATAATCCAGACATATATTAATCCAATAATTAAAATCGCCTGCTTTGCGAAAGCCTTCAGGTTCAACATAGCAATAACCACTAAGCTGCTTACCTCTCATTATCATCGGAAGAAAGCCTGTCTTTTCTGCAACCTCATCTTCAATATCCGGATGATAACGACACATAAGGTTATCACCACTTATATTAATGCACATTTTACCATTAACCAAAAAAGACAATCCACTAAACATTTTCTTTTCTTCAATTTCTATATCAGGAACTTTAGCTAACCGCTCCCTAACCTTATTTGCCAATTCGATGTTATAAGCCATTGATTGTTAATTTATTTTACACCTCAAAGGTTTTAAAAACCTTTGAGGTGTTTTTTATATATGATATTTTTTAATCAGAATATTATACAAATGCACTAAAGCCCGTAATCGACCTGCCGACAATGAGTGAGTTAATTTCCTTTGTCCCTTCATAAGAATAAATCGCTTCAGCATCTGCAACAAAGCGGGCAACATCATATTCCAGCAGAATACCATTTCCTCCCATTACTTCACGGGCACGCGAAACAACATCACGGGTTCTCATTGTACAGAATACTTTTGCCAGAGATGCATGTTCATCCTTCAATATTCCTTCATCCTGCATTTCAGACAGCCTGAATACCAGTGTCTGCATTGCAGTAAGGTTCGACAGCATTTCTACAAGATGTCCCTGAATCATCTGGAAAGAAGCAATAGGTTTTCCAAATTGCCTACGTTTCCTGGTATAATCCAGTGCACTTTCATAAGCTCCCCTTGCACAGCCTGTTGCCATCCAGGCTACCCCGGCCCTTGTCATTCGCAATACTTTTGCTGTATCTTTAAATGAATTGGCATTTTGCAAACGGTTTTCTTCTGTTACCAGACAGTCTTTTAATGTAATATGCCCGTTTTGCACTATTCTGAGTGCCATTTTACCTTTAATCTTTTCCACAGAAAAGCCCGGATTATCTTTTTCCACAATAAAACCTTTTACCTCACCATCGTCCAGATCCCTTGCCCAGATAATAATCAGGTCAGCAAATGTGGCATTACCAATCCATTTTTTCTCACCATTCAGCACCCAGCCTTCCGCTGTCTTTTTGCAGGTAGCTGTTAATCCGCCTGCAGCCCCGGAACCTACTTCCGGTTCCGTAAGCCCGAAAGCACCGATTTTATCAAACTTTTGCATTTGCGGAAGCCATTTCTGCTTTTGTTCCCCAGAGCCGCATATGTATATGGAACCCATTGCCAGACCCGATTGTACGCCAAAGAAAGTTGCTATAGAAGCATCTATCCTTGCCATTTCCATAGCAATAACACCTTCCATCAGGAATGGCATTCCCGGACAGCCATAGCCTTCATAGGTGACACCGCATATATTCAGTTCTTTAAATTTCGGAATCAGTTCAAAAGGAAACTCGTCGTGCAGCCAGTAATTATTTACCAGAGGCTTTACTTCTTTTTCCATAAAAGCCCGTACTTTCAACTGAACTTCTCTTTGCTCTGGTGTCAATGTATGGTAGATATCATAAAAATCCCCGTCTATAGGTGGAAGCTCTTTTTTAGATTTGTCCTGATCCATCATCTTCATCAGTCCCTTTAACTGCTTATCATCCAGCTTCGAGAAGTTATCCATAAGTTTCGGAATATCTACTCTTTGTGAGATCTTACTCAGCTTTTCAAAGTCAACAGATTTAAACAATGTTATAGCCTGCCGGATATTGGCGAAAATATTTGACATAAGAATACGTTTAGTGATTTTACTGATAAAAGTTACAAAAAAATACCGGAACACTCTTTGAAACAATACATTAAGTAAAACAAATCAGTTCTTTCCATCTCAGAATGGCGCCTACAAACCTGTAACAATAACCAGATATCGTAAAAATAAAATTTTATTTAAATTAATTATTGTTTTACGATAATTAATTATACATTTGTATTATTAAACTAAATTAACGTGACATGAACCAGAACAAAATTATTTCAAAAATACTCTACTATATATGTTGTATCCTGTCTGCTGGCCATCTGGTAACAGCTGTATATTCAATACTCTGTCTTATAAGCGGTTTCGCCATTACTCCTTATAAGCAGAATCTTTATCTGCATATAAATTATCCGTTTACAGAAACTCCTTTTCTGAATATTGAGAACAATTACCCTTACATTATATTTTCTTTTATGACCGTCCTTATCGGTTATGGCATATTTTTCTGGCTATCGGCAAAGGTTTTCAGAGTATTTATTCAATCAAAGCTTTTTACGAAAGAGAATATCTTGGAACTTAGAAGATTTTATATTTATAATATCTTCTTTCCGTTGCCTGTTGCTATATTAGCCAGCTTCTTTGTAGAGGTAGAAAGTATAGTCTGGGGATTAGTATTTATCCACTTTATGTTAGGAATATTCTGCCTGTTCCTCGCGAATATCTTTTCGCAAGGGTTACATTTGCAAAACGAACAAGACTTATTTATATAAAATGCCAATTGTAGTAAACTTAGATGTGATGCTTGCCAAGCGTAAAATGCAGAGTAAAGAATTGGCAGAAAAACTGGGAATTACTCCTGTAAACCTATCTATTCTGAAAACAGGCAAGGCCAAAGGCGTTCGTTTCGATACGCTGGAAGCTATCTGTAAGATTCTGGAGTGCCAGCCTGGTGATATTCTGGAATACAGAGAAGAATAACACATTGTAACATACCACTTTAATAAAGCAACGGAAACGTTGCCAGCTATTCTATTATCTAAACTCAACTATATGAACACACTATCTATTAACCACTTCAGCCTGACTTATAAAAATGGTTTTCAGGCAATTAAAGACATTTCATTGGAAATAGGAAACGGTATGTTTGGGCTTTTGGGACCCAACGGTGCCGGAAAATCCTCGTTGATGAAAACCATTGTAGGCTTACAAAAACCAACTTCCGGGAATATTGTTTTCAACGGGGTCAATGTATCTGAAGATCCGGATTACATCAAACAAAACCTCGGTTTCCTGCCTCAGGATTTTGGTGTTTATCCTAAAGTATCGGCTTATGATCTTTTGGAGCACATAGCCTTGTTGAAAGGCATTAACAATCGTACGGAACGCAAAGAACAAATTCTGAATCTGCTGGAAAAAGTTAATCTTTCTGATTTCAGAAAAAAAGAAGTGCATACCTTCTCCGGTGGTATGCGGCAGAGATTTGGCATAGCGCAGGCTTTGTTAGGAAATCCAAAAATTATTATTGTAGATGAACCTACAGCCGGGCTTGATCCTGAGGAACGTAATCGCTTCAACTCTTTACTGAATGACATTAGTAAAGATGTTATTGTGATTCTTTCTACACATTTGGTAGAAGATGTCCGCAATCTATGCTCCGAAATGGCAATTATGAATAAAGGACAGCTTCTGAGAAAAGGAAAACCTAACGAGCTGATTGCTGAGCTTAGAAATAAAATATGGTCCAGGTCCATTGATAAATCTGAGCTGGAAAATTACCGGAATATGTACCATATTATCAGTCAGCAACTGATTGAAAGAGAATTGTACATTACTACTTATTCCCCGGAGCAACCTCAGGATTTTCTTTCAATAAATCCTTTACTGGAACACGTTTACTTCCAAACACTTACTCAAAAACCTTAGTTATGAACACCATATTTTTATTTGAGATCCAACGCCGTAGGAAGCATTGGTTCAGTTATGCTATTGCCATTACCCTTATGGGAATTGGAATATTTTGTGGCAATAATTTTAATATGTCGGTTGGTGATGGTATTTATCTCAACTCTCCTTATACGATTGGATTTATAACCGGGATGCTAAGTCTGGCTGTTATATTTATCGCTATTATTTATGCTATTCAGCAACTATTCAAAGATCAGGATTCTAAATTTTATATTGTACTTTTCTCATTTCCATTATCCCGAAGAAAATACCTAAACGGACATTTTGCTTCTTATTTTTTGTACACTTTCCTGAGTTTTGTCTTTATTGTTTTAGGTTTCATAATTGGGCAAAATCTGAGATCCGGTAGCGAAATACAGACTAACTTCAATGCATGGTACTATATTTACCCGCTTCTGAACTTCGGTTTTCTTAACTGTTTTCTGGTATGCAGCTTTCTGTTCTTTATATCATTTACTACTCGCAAAAAGCTATTGGTAGTCGTCGGCGGTTTGCTATTGTATGTTTTTTATATGGTAGTCCTCGTGTTTTCCAATTCACCTTTTATGGCTGGCAGCCTGCCACAGTCTGCCGAAGCCCAACACTTATCAGCTATTGCAGATCCTTTTGGTCTGTCTTCCTATTTTTTAGAAGCAAAGGATTTGAATATTCAGCAAAAGAACACTCAGGTTATACCATTTTCAGGAATATTACTTCTAAACAGGAGCCTTTACTTTACAATATCTCTAGCTTTACTTATTCTTACCCACAGCTTGTTTTCTTTCTCAGGTGCTGCAACGAAAAAATTAAAAAAAGGAACTCTCATATCTTCCGAATCCTCAGCTGTTGATCTTGTAGAATATAAAACCGTAAATCTGAATTTCGGGAATATAGCAGGAATAGTTCCTGCTCTGTCTTTTGCCAGAATAGATCTTATATATTTGTTTAAAAGCATTGCAATTCCGGCGATTTCTATTTTATTACTCTTCTTTACCGGAATGGAGATGTATGCTGAGATTGAGAAAGGAATACGGCTTCCACAGAAATTTGCAAGTTCCGGATTAATGGCTGTTACAATTTCAGAGAACTTTCATTTACTGGGGTTACTTATCATTACTTATTTCATCAATGATTTGTACTGGCGAAGTCAGGTCTCCGGCTTTGCTCTGATCGAAAAAAGCACTTTTTTTTACAAAAATAAACTTACAGGTCATTTTCTTTCTTCCTGTATTTTGCTATCCTTTTTCACCGGAATACTAATTGCCGAAGGCCTTATATTCCAATGGACATATCATTATTTCCATATTGACTGGTATGCCTATTGGGGTGCAATACTCTTCAATACTTTTCCGCTAATATTATTTTCAGGACTAATATTACTGATCAATGACAATATCAGGAACAGATTTCTGGCCTTAGGTCTTTCTGTATTGGCTGTTTTTCTGTTTACAGGTCCTTTGTCTAAAAAACTTATTTCATATCCTGTACTCAGAATATTTTCAGACTACGTTGGAGTCTACAGCGATTTCAATGGATACGGACCTTATGCTTTATCTTTTGCAGAAAGATTAATATTCGGACTGGCACTTGTATTTTTATTATGGAAGTTAAATGAATTTGTTAAAGCCAAAAAATGGAATCTGAAAGGTTCTGTTCTGATGATAATCTTACTAATAGCAGGAATATTCAGTGCCAATCTTTTTATGAAAGGCTATACTCCCAAAGATGAAGAAAAAGCTTTGGCTGATGCTGCCGGTTATGAATTAAAGTTCCGGAAATATGAAAGTTTCCCTCAGCCTGCTATTAAAGATATTAAGACAGACATTCAACTTTATCCGGCTGCCAATTCCTATCAGATTCAGGGACACTATTCTTTGGTAAATCAGACAGGTAAAACGATTGATCGGGTTCTAATTAATTTTAGTCCTGATTTAAAGATTGAATCTGCTATTTTCACTACAACTACAGAGCGCAAAAATATAGACAGTGATATAACAGAAATTGTACTAAAAAAAACTTTAGAACCTAATGAAAATGCAAGTCTGGATTTCAAATTATCCTACCATTGGTATACTGTAAATGGTCATCAATCCTTTAATGCCATTATAGAAAACGGCTCTTTCATGCGGATTAGCCGTTATTATCCACTTATCGGCTATCAGAAAGACAGAGAAACAGAAGATGAGCATATCCGAAAAGAATATAAACTTGGAAAATTGGATAAATTAAAGAAAGCTGAAGCTCCGGAAGTATTCAGAGACGATTTTATTAATCTGGATATGACCGTTTCTACAGATAAAAATCAGACGGCTGTAGGTACGGGAGATCTTGTAAAGCACTGGACCAAAGACAACAGAAATTATTTCCGCTATACAGTAAAGTCTATTCCTTTCCGGTTTGCTGTCTCATCAGCAGAATACGACCAGAAAAGCCTTATTTACAAAGGAATTAAAATGAATATACTATATCTGAGAAAGCATGCCGAAAATGTAGACCACCTCATCCGCAATGCAAAACTTACGCTGGATTACTGTATTCAAAATTTTGGGCAGTATCCTTTCGGGAGCATCACTTTTGCTGAAATCTCCTCATTTACCAAAGGTTTTGCTGCTACAGCATATCCTTCTGCAGTATTCATGCCCGAAGATATGGTATTTCATGCGAACATACATGCAGACAAAAAGCAGGATGTTATTAATGAACTTGCCGGACACGAGCTTTCACATCTCTGGTGGGGCAACAGCCTTATTAATCCCGACGAACGCGAAGGCTCTGTTATGCTTACAGAAACGCTTGCTATGTATACGGAAATGATGTTGTATAAAAAAATGCACGGAGAAGCAAAAATGAAGGAAAGACTAAAGATACATCAACAAATCTATGATAATGAAAAGGGACTGTCTGAAAACCAACCCCTGTATAAGGTTACAGCAGAGAATGCACATATTTCTTATTCCAAGGGGGCTGTAGTCATGGTAAAACTAAGTGAACTTATTGGTGAGAATAAAGTCAATATGGCTTTAAAAAATTTCCTTGAAAACAACCGATATCCAAAAAAGCCAAGAAGTATAGATTTATTGAACGAATTCTACAAGGTAAGCCCCGATAAAAGGAAAGAGATTGATAAGCTTTTTAAAGAGATTTGATTATGCATACAAAAAACCGTGTCGGAGTCTTAATTCCGACACGGCTCATTAAATTGTAATGGTTTCCTACAAGAGATTTGTTTTATAAATAGGAATTTCTTTGTTCAATAACGGGAATGTTCCTTCATATCTAAATGGCGGGATTCCAAATCCATAAAACATATCTGCCTGAATTTTTCCTTTCAGCTCAAAAGGCATACTTCTGTTTGGTACTAACTCTAATTTTAAAGATGGTACAGCAGCCACTCTCCCTCTGATACCTGAATTGGCAATTGAGGCTGTTAAAAACTGTAATCCTACAGCTCCTTTTACTTCTACTCCTACTTCTGCAGCCAGCTCACCATCAACTTTTGTAATTTTTGGACCAGTAATAGTTTGTAAATTAACATTCAGATCTGGTTTCACACCTACTAAAAAGTTAGCCTTCCCGGTAAGAGAAAAGAGCTGCAATTGTACTCTTCCTGTAGCACTTGCCCCTACATAAGGTCCTGCAGCAATAGTAGGACTTATAATAAGTCCGGTAGGTCCTAATACTATTGGCACAATAGGAATATTGATATAATCCGTTACGCTTAGTGTGTAACCCAGTTTTCCCTGAATATTTGCCAATGCCTGAAGGCTGATATCGTCCATAATAAAGTCAACATAGTAACTGGACAAATGCCCCAAGGAAAAGGAAATATTATACTTTATCTTTGGCGTAAATCCTCCTTTTACATTAATATCCGCAGCTGCCGTAACAGGTCCTACCTGTTGTGCAGGTAAAGGAATAGTCTTATCAAAACTAAAATACTTGAAGTTAATCGTGTTACTAATTGCACTCTTCTCAATATTGGCACTCTTCTGAATATTAATTGCTTTAGCCTCCATATTACTGATCTTAGCACTTGCTGCCTGCGAGATCAGTCCTTCTACAGGTACATAATTGGCTTGTTGACCATTTACCTGCAACGAAGCCTGTTGCGAAGGATCATATACTCCGCTGATATTTCCGCTGTAAATAACTTCTTCAAGCTTTGCGCTGGTTGTTCTAAACACTGTTTGACTACCCATTCCGGATACAGAAACTACTTTTGCCAGAATATTTTTGATTTTATCGTTTTCTATCTTAGTCGCTACAATAACAGTTCCTTCTTTTATACTATCCGTCTGATTCGTAGTATAATTAAAACTTATCTGCTGGTCATTCTCTGTAATAGCCTGTACAGATTCGTCATTCAGGACGATTACATTTTTTTGTAAAACAAGATCACCATAAGTTTTATAACCACTGTTATTTGCAGAACTTTCCGGAAGTTTATTGCCGGTTGTATCATCTCGTGAGCATGAGCTTAGAACGAATGATAAGAACAAAGAAAAAAATACAATTGTGTATAATTTTCTTACACTTGGGGGTTGAAATCTTTTTTTCATTGGTAAAAATTTAATGTGTTTGGGATTTAGCGAATACAGTCTTTTTTGGAAGACTGCTTTAATTCTCTACAATTTATGAAAAAAAGAAAGCTTCAATGTTAACCCCAAATTAAATTCTACCTGATTAATAGACAATTACAAAATTGCTAACAGGCACATCTCCCTGATAAAAGTCAACTCCTGAAAAAGCAGGTCTTTTATTTTTTAGTATGCTTTACACAAAGGTTTTAACTTGAAGTTTAAATTCCGGGGTTCCTTAATTAGATGTATCATTGCATTTTTCTCAATTAACTAAATATCTTAATTATTCATTTTACCATTAAGAGTTTAGGGAAATTAAGGAACACTATAATGCTCCCAATGCATTATATTTATTCTGACAAGGCTCTGAATATATTATCATACATTTTTCTTAATTAACTAAATATCTTAATGATTCAATTTTACCATTAAGGGTTTAAGGGAATTAAGGAACTCCATAATATACTCAATTCTTTACATTTATTCCGGCAAGGCTGAATATATTATCATACATTTTTCTTAATTAACTAAATATCTTAATGGTTTATTTTACCATTTAGAATTTAAGGAAATTAAGGAGCACTATAATGCTCCCAATACATTATATTTATTCTGACAAAGCCCTGAATAAAATATATTCAAGGCTTCATCTTCAAAACAAATAAGATTTATTTCTGGATAATCTTACGGATTACAGGATCAAGATTACTTGGCAGGTCTGCATTTTTAATCTCGAATTTCTTTACACCCATTGCATTTAACCAATCTGCCCAATACTGGTGGATAACATCTTCTTCGTATGGGCTGTTTTTTGCAGGATTAATACCTACTACCAACACTTCAAGATTCTGAAGTCCTTCAGTAGCAGGGATAAAACCTAACTTATTTTTAGCAATCAATTCTTTATAATTTGAAGTCGTTAGCTTTTTACTTCGTATAAATTCAGGGGTAAGAAAAGAGCTTTTATTACCCTCAGTAAACTTGCTATCTTTATGATACATATAGCCATCCGTAATAATAACCAGAATATTGCGGTGCTTATCTTTTATACAGTAATCCTTTACTTTATTTTTAAAAAACCGCCAGATATCTGCGCCTGTATATTGTTTCCCACGAATAGCCGATTGATAAATTTGAGGTGGAATCTCTGTAAAAACCTTATCTACTCCCGTTATTTGATCTTTTGTAGAATTCTTGTCGAATTTCACTCTAAGTTGCTGACTAAGCTTGTTCATTTGTGGATTCTGAGGTTCAGGATCAAAGAAAACCTGCATCTGGTCATTCAACTGAAGTATCTTCTTATGTTTGATATGATCGACAAAGGCTTGCTCTACACTTTTTATATAATATAAATCCCGCTGATAGTAAGGCATGGAAGCATTCGGGTACTTCACCGGATCTATTCTGTCCGATAAGTCCAACAAAAAACTAATATTAAGATTTTTATCTGCCACATTAGTTATGTTTTCAGTACTTGCCGTAGAATTATTTTCCTTTTGAGGAACCTTTTCTTCACCACAATTTTGTAATAGAGAGGTTATAAGTATTAAAAATATAAATTTAATTTTCATAGCAGATATTTTTATAATACGGGTAGATATACAGAGTTTTGAGTTTCATGCTTAGCACCAACGTTTTCCATGTGATCATCATAAGTTTTAAGACATTCATCTACCAATTCCTGCTTTTCATGATTAGGAAGGAAAAGCTTCTCATAAATAAAAGTGGTCCAGCCTTGTGTATATTCAGATGCATAAAGCACATATTCTTTAGTCGGAATAATCACGGCATCTATTATTCTTTGCAGTTCTGCAATCCTCCCTTGTGCATTTACAATACGTTCCCGAATATCGTGTTGCTCTTTTACAAGCGTTTCTTTTTGCTGATCTAGTTCTGCAATTCTTTCCTGATGAATCCGGATATCCTGCTCACGTTTTTCCTGTTCATGCTTAATCTTATCTTTTTCTTTATGTTCTTTCATAATAAAATCAAACACCAACCCCCAAATGATATAAACAACAAAACCAGCAAATATAATCCCCCAGAACTGGATTTTTGTAAATGCTATAGACAAGTCGAATGGTGGAGAATCAAAAGTTTTATTCAGGTTATAGATTTTCTCTTCTATCTGGTAGGCTAAGATTACATCAAATACAAAAGTCGTAAGAAACAAAACACCTACTTTAAAATAGTTGAGTTTTGTTTTATTCTCCCCATACATATGAATTAAATAACCTAATCCTAAAAACACAAACGGAATTAGCGTAACAAAAGCCCCCTCCAATGTACCATCTTTCCATGCCACTTCAAAAGCTTTGGGGTCGAGCATATTCATGATAAGATTACTCTCCGGATCAAATGTTTTGAAAAATGCTGAATAAGAAGTAGAAATATAAAATGTAAACAGGTACAGACTAATTGGAATAAGGATAATAAAACCTATCCAAAATTTTGTAGAGGCACCTTTTGTAGCCTTTATGTGGTATTTTTCAGGATTGCGAGCCAGATCATTAATTTCAAACTTTATACCCTCCACTACATCTTTTATTTTCTTTATTTGCTCTTCAACTCTGGAAGTTTGTTCTTCTTTATTCTCCTGACTGACATGTAATGCTTTTATCTCAGTTTCTTTATTTTTTTGTTCATTGTAATAAGGCTCTTTTATTGCCCTTTGCTTTTCCACCTTTTCTTTTTCTTCATTCTGAAACTTGGCATAAATAGCATTGAGAGAAATAGACAGTGCTCTGGGACTGCCTATATTTCGTCCGCCTTCTCTGTGTCCGGCTTCATGATAGGTTCTTTTTCTTACTTCTTCTTTATCTTCAGCAGATTCTTCCGGATTTATATCTTTGTTATGATTACCATTAATTAATCCGGACGGCTTTAACCGGAACAGGTTTTTGATTTGAGTTGTCATGATGCTTTAATTTTGAAGTTCATACAATATATCGCTCTTTGTTTTTCCGCTTTTTACGGCTTCTAAAAGATAATTGGCAATTGCAGATACATTTTCTTCTACAAAGCCAAAAAGCTTTATATACTTTTCCAATGCCGATCTTTCGTTATCGTCTATATGGTCATCCGCCCAAATCATGAGTACAAGATCATATAGATACTCTATTTTATCTTCCAATGTTTGGGGAAGCGCATTTTTGGTATCTACAGGACTTAGCAGAATTTCGTCCAGATTCTTAGCTATAACGCCTCTCTCTTCAGCAAAACGATATAGCATTTTCAATTCAAGCTTACTAAAATTATCATCGCATATGGCCATCTGATAAAGCCTGAGAAAATGCGCTTTTAGATTTTCGGAGATCTGAATATTCATTTTTATTTCTTTTGTTTTAAAGGTTGTGGGTTCATTATTCTGTCACGCATATGCGTAACAGGTTCTTTATGTAACGGAAGTGTATCTTTTTTTTCTTCCGGTTTCTTTTTGATAAAATTCAGACACAGAAAAAGAATTCCTGTAATAATATCCAGCGGCAGCCATAATGACTTTTTATGCAGATATATCGGAAACACGGGATTAAAAAGAATGAGAATAAATCCGAACACCGCTATCCAGTAGTAGATTTTATTTCTAAACAGGTGATATAATGCTATACCGGCTCCAATAAAAATTACAATGCGCAAAAAGGTATAATAATCAATGGGCAGCCGCAATACCGCTATAAAGCAACATAGTGCACAGAAGAGAAAGAAATACTTCATTTACTTCACATTTTTGGAATGAACAAAACCTTCTGTACCACTTTTGTATACCCGGATTTTATACCATTTCTCTTCTTTGTTCAGAAAAATAAGCTTTGAGTTTGGCTGCAAAGTTTCCAGAACTTTAAACCGATCTCCGGGGGCTTTACGTACCTCAACTTTCCTGTTTATTGTATACAGAAAATTGTCTTCGGCCAGTGTCATTTTGCTGTCGTAATAATATACCGGGCTTTTAGTACCATTCAGATTGTTTTTCGAATAGCCTGACTTTAGATTACGACTACTTCCTGAAGATTTCTTTTTTGAATAACCCCCGAAAGAGTAAATTTTTCTCTTAGAGGAACCACTACTGCATACACCACAAGTACCACCTGAAGTACAATGGGCACAACCCGAACAATTAGAGCATGCTGTACAATTTGCAGATCCTGTACAGCCTCTGTTATGACTATCGGCATGCAATGAATCCGGGCTATAAGAGGCAATTAATAATCCTGCACCTGTAAACAGAGAGAGTAGCATTTTGATCATACTGTATAATTTTCAATTGTCTGATGTAATGAATCACGATGTTTGTAAATATCTTCCAATGATTCCAAGAGCATTCTTTCTCCGGCATCTTTACCATTGTGGAAAAGTTCTATTTGTTTCCTGGATGCTCCAAAATGAAAACGACAAACCGGTTTTCGGTTGTTATCATCCAGTAAAACACCAAAATAAGACTGGGTATCTCTGTGGGCAATTCTTTCTGCCGGGAGCTTTTCTCTCAAAATAGCCTTTACAATTTGAAAGGCTTCCAGCTCTTCTTCCGTTGTTACAATTTTAGAGGTTTCACTATGCTCATCTACAGCTACCGGTTTCGGAGTATTGGTATCCAGTGTTTCGTTGATTACCAGTGCAGATTTTAACCGGGAGCTTATCGATTCAGTAATAGAAATACTCAACGCTCTTTTCGTATACTCCTTGAAAGACTGCATTCGGTTTGCGGTAAGGGGACGTTCAAAGAATTTATTGACCAATAGACGAACCAGCTCGTCAGACGGATTTTCTATTTCTTTTTCGAATTCCTTTCGGATAGCTC
Organism: Elizabethkingia miricola; assembly: GCF_001675285.1. Classification (GTDB taxonomy): domain Bacteria; phylum Bacteroidota; class Bacteroidia; order Flavobacteriales; family Weeksellaceae; genus Elizabethkingia; species Elizabethkingia miricola. The sequence goes on along the minus strand of NZ_LSGQ01000003.1, from coordinate 643,338 downwards.
TTATATACTTTAACGCTTCGGCAGAATCCAGAATAGATTCTAAATTATAGCTCTGCTTATTAAAGCTTTCTAATACCTTTATAGCACTGTCTTTCAAGTCTTCCAGATTGATCGTCAGAAATGGTTTATCGTCCATAATATTTGGTTTTTCCAAATCTGTGTAAAAGTTATACACAATACCGTTGGTCAAAACACCAAATCTTGCTTTGGAAACATGATAATATCTGTGAAGCTGTGAATTATGAGCATCTGCATTTTCCTTCCAGTTTTTACATTCTATAATTAGAATAGGTTCCTGATTGTTTTTAATCAGGTAATCTACCTTCTCACCTTTCTTGGTTCCGATATCCGCAATATATTCCGGGATTACTTCTGTAGGATTGAATATATCGTAACCCAGCATCTGGATAAAAGGCATAACAAAAGCATTTTTAGTAGCTTCTTCCGTTTGTACCTGTTCTTTCAGTCCCTGAATTCTCTGGCTTAGTTGTTCAAGTTTTAATTTGAGTTCCATCATTATTGGCATTAAATTGTTTCGTCTACAACTTCAGCATCCGGTGCATTATGCTTTACCGATGCTATTCCGGTTTCCATTGAGGACTTTGAAGCATAATACTGGCTTTTCCCAATAATCTCACCATTGCCTGCTTTCAAGACAAAATAATCTTTATCATTTTTAGCCACTCTTCTGTCGTATTTCGAGTCGTCCTGAGAATTATTCTTCACAGAAGTTATCCCCTTCTGACAGGATGCTTTCTGATTATAACCTTCGCTGGTTAAAATAATCTCGCCATTTCCTGCTTTCAGATTGAACTGATATTCACCGTTTACTCTTTTGGTAATTACAAATTTTCCCATAGTGTTATTTTTAATTGATTTAACACTCCAAAAGTAGATCGTCGGCATAAGCATTCCTTACGGAAACCCGTAAAATAAAAAACCTCTCAAATTAACTTTGAAAGGTTTATAACAAATAAGCCTTGGCAAGGCTATTCTAATTTCGTTTTGATCAAAATGACGGGTTACAAATCTGTGACATCAGCTTTCTAACTTCCCACTTCTAATTTCTAACTTCTGACTTCTGGCTCATATCAATCCCATATCTTTGAAAATAGCAACCACTTGTTCAGTGGTATTGACATTCAAGGATTCTTTCAGACCATTTAACCTTTTTTCTACACTGCTTAAACTGGAAGGCCTGACTCCGCTATCTTTAAGATGGTCCGATATCGCTTGTTGGCGCATTCCCTGACAAAGTAAGTCTACTAATGTAATATCATAGGAAGTAAACTCGTAAGAATTTTTATCTTTTATAGACTTTTTCAGATTCAGCGAGATGTGTTTCTCGTTATTATAAACCGCTTTTATAGCTTTTTTCAATTCTTTTGTATCTTCTCTGCCCTTGGAGACATAACCGTTGATTTCATATTTACGGAAAAGATCATCTATTATATTCGGCTTTTTCTCTATTGAGAAAACAATAATTTTTATATCCGGCTGTATCTTTTTTACAGCCTCAATAAGCTCGGAACCACTTTTAAGATTCTGTTCCCGATGATCCTCATCAAAAGACAAATCAGTAATTAACAGCTCGAAAGGCTGTTTTTCATGTATGCCTATATGCACTCTCTGCAGCGCATCATCACAGTAATAAACATATTTAGATTCTTCTATTTTAAGATCTTCCAATGCTTTCTCTACAGAAATATTAGAACTTTCATAATCTTCAGCAACAAGGATTTTTTTAAACATCTTGAATTGGTATTTTTATTGAACAGAAAATTTTAACTCGGCTTTAAAGCCTTCTCCACTTACTGCGTCAAAATTAATAGTCCCGCCAATAGATTCCATACGGTTTCCCGTATTTTTAATTCCGTTTTTAGGAGAGAGTTTGTCACATCCTACACCATTATCTGTATAACGGACCGTAATTTCTTCATTTATGCGGTTCATTCTAATTACAACACGTGTCGCTTTGCTATGCTTCTTCATATTGGTCATAAGCTCCTGTAATACATAAAATACTTCAGCCTGAGTGTTTTTATTCAGTTTATCCCAATGTATTTCCTCATTTCCAATAATAACCAGCTGCAAGTCATCGGAAGAATAAGATTTCAGCATTTCTGTCAGCTTTTCTCCAAACGGAAGGTCATTATTTTTTTCATGATCATAAGAAATATCCCGTGATTTCTCATACACAATTTCCAAGTCGTCCAGCATGGTATCTTTATCAATATGTTCCTGATTTTCGAGCTTTGTCATTACCCTATGAATTCCGTTGGCAACAACATCATGAACTTTTTTAGAATACCTAAGTTCTGTTTTTTTTACCTCCAGCTCTTTTTCCTGTTGCAAAATTTTCTTTCTTCTTCTGTACCAAACTCCACCGCCTATTAATACAAGCCCAAAAATTCCTAAACCTGCATATTGTTTCAGTATCTGATTTTGTTTCTTCACATTATCCGCCTGAGCTTTCTGGAAATTGGCTTTATTCTTTTCGGTTTCATAACGGATTAAGGCAAACTGATTTTTTGCCTTACTTCTGGCAGCCTGTAAACTGTCATTCAGTTTCTGATAAGTCAAAAAGTACTGTTTTGATTTCTCCGGATTTTCAAGGATAATTAATTTCTGGAGAGCCTCGATTTGATCATCCGGGCTTTTCAGTGTTTTAGCAACACCATACATTTTTGTTGCGTAGATTTGTGCTGAGTCAGATTTCTTTTGGATATAATAATCAGCTAAATATGCATAACTTGCATTTTGTCCCCATAAATCTTGTTCCTGTAACCGAATATTAAGCGCTTTTTTTAATTCTGAAACAGGATTATAGTTAGAATTTTGAAGCCATTTTATCTTTGCATAATTAGAAAGTACTCTAGCATACTCAATTCCAATATAATTTGTTTTTTTTAATATCTTATTATATGCATTTATTGCTTCTATATATTTCCCCTGTTCTCTATAAGTATTTCCTTTATTATTCAGGTATATAAATACATCATCTGATCCAAAGGAAAATTTTATGGCAGAATCGTAAAACCCTAGAGCATTTTCATAACTTTTCAAATTATATGAAGCAATCCCTAAATTATTGTAATTAGCACTTATATAACTATAATTTCCTTTATTATTTTCATCAAAATATTTTATAGCCTCTAAAGAAGTTTCCTGTGCACCAAAATAATCCCCCTGATCGGTTAAAATAATCCCCATGTTCATCAGACATTTCCCAACACCTAAATTGTCATTATTCTTCAGATAGATTTCTTTTGCTTTATTAAAATTCTGAAAAGCGTTCACAGGGTTTTTCTGATCTAAATACAACCATGCTTTTTCATAATAAGGATTATCTGCCTTTTTTTCAGTTTCATTGATATTACTTTCTTTAGTTTTTGTACATGAAACCATTAAAACAAATAACAAAAAATAGAGTATTCTCAAGGTTATTATATTTTCAGCCTAAGTTAAAAAAATAAAGTGTAAAATATTCTTTATTTAATTTATCCCTCAATAAACCCACTAATTCTAATTCTTATAAAAAGATTAAATAATGAATACTCAATCAAGATATCCTTATACAGTAAAAAAGACGACATTTCTGCCGCCTCTCTAGTTCTCTTAGTTATTATTTCTTGGGGGTTTGCCCATTTTCTCCGCCCGTATCTCCACCAGCATCACCACCTGAATCTGTTTGATCTCCATCTGCTCCATAAGCAGAAATAGTAGTTGGATGGTTTACTGGTGCTGGTATATTATTATTTGGAAATGCTAATCCTAGTAGCATTAAAATTAAATTAATCATAATTTCAAAAATTTAAAAATTTGCATAAGTGTTCTTCCCTGCGAAACAGATCACAGGCGGTGTTACACGTTGTTTAAAAAAGAAGCGCTTCTTAAATTTTTGGGAAGTGGGCTTTCAAAAACGGAGGGGCAAATTCTGCTTCCCAACCCAGAGATTTACACTCCGTTTTATCCAGCCATTTTAAAAATCAGTTTTGTACTTTGGTTTTTATAAGTCTTGTTTTCTCACTGATTTCTATGGCAAAGTAAAAGCAAAGCACAAGGCAAGGGTTAGAAAGTTTTTGGAAAGTTTTTGGAAAGTTTTTCAGCCATTTTGTACGGAAAACCGTATTTTTTTTAGCAACGGACATTCTATTTTGCAAGTAAATTTTAGAAGTATGGCGAAATTTTTAGCCCAAAAAAAAAAATTGCTTGAAGATGTCTACGAAAAGGCTTCTAGTGAAACAACAGAAATCTCATTTAGTGGCATTACTAAGTATCTTGAAAGAACATTTAAAGATGATTATAAAATTCAACTGAGTTATAAAGCTTTTGAAAACTATTATAAGGCAATAGTAAAAGAAGAAAATGGAGATTATAATATAAAGACCAATATATTAGATGATCTGAGTAAATATCTCGGGTATGATACTTTTAAAGAGTATTGTTCAGAATGGAAAACCATTGAATATTCAATAAATCATACAATCTCTAAAATAGTTATTAACATTGTAAATAAGCCTCTTTTAAACCTCCCTGATTTCTTCCACAAGAAAAGTAATATGGGTATTATAGGAATTATCCTTTTACTTGGAACCTTTATGGGTGGTATTGGTTTTATTCGACAGAAGAATAACCAACTTAGGAATGAATCTATAACTGATAGTATTATCAGACTTATAGGAAGGATTGAGCCTGAAAAAAAATGCATGTATTGGGATGATAATGCATACACTTCAATTGCTTGTGACAACAAAACTCTTTACAGAAATATAATACCTATTGATTCTCTGGATTTAAACAACTTCAAAAAAATTACAAGACCCGATACTTTAACTTCGGAAAATGCGCTGGGCAAAATCTGGTATTCCAAACGTTGGAACAAGGTTGACTTTTTTACCACTACTAATAGAAAAGGAATTAATCCTAAAAACGGTGCGACATTGCGACCTGTTACTGAAATGATTATTGAAAAATATGCCCATAGTAAATAGGGATAATAGTAATGAGTAATGAGTAATGAGTAATGAGTAATGAGTAATGAGTAATGAGTAATGAGTAATGACTGACAACCGAAAACTAATAACTAACAACTAATGGTTAATAACCAACAACTTGCTAAATTAACAGAACTTAAAATTCTATGCCTGTAAAAGGAAAAGAATTGTTGTATATTTGAAAGAGGTTAGATTTTTGCATAGCTTTTACTTCATTCAAAATCACAATACCATAATGCAGCATAACGATTACAATGAGTCCGGTTATATTCATTTTGAAAACTTTTTTGCAGAAACCAAACTGCAAGAGACAGAGCGTATTCTGAAAAAATTCCATAAAAGCTGGCTGGCAGTCAATGCCGAAGGTTACAAGAATGGTTCTATCAACAGCCACAGTATAACATCCGGTGAGTTTATTAACGAACAGGAACGCCTTGCACTTTTTCGTTTTATCACACAGGAAAAAATTAAAAATATTCTTAACTCCATTTTTCCGGGAAAAGCTGTATTTCTGAACACCCAGCTATTTTTTGACCCGTTCAATCCGTTGCAGCAAAATTACTGGCACCGTGATATTCAGTATACCGGATTAAATATTGATGATCAAAAAGAAGCTATCCGGAACCAAAATGTTGTACACTTCAGAATTCCTTTCAAACCTGAACTGGGTATCGAGTTAGTTCCTGGAACTCATAAAAACTGGGATCTTCCGGAAGAATCGGAAACCAGATTATCTTTAAACGGACGCAAGCCCGGTGACAGTCTGGAAAGAGGAAAAGTAATAAGTCTGGATCGTGGGGATCTCCTGGTATTTTCTGCAAATATGATCCACAGGGGCCTGTATGGACGAAACCGTTTTTCTTTCGATATTATTTTCTGTGATGACACACCTGATTTCAAAGAATTTATCGATCCTAAAAATCAGCCTACTCCACAGGAATTAGAAGTACTGGACCGTCAGTTATTTCTGAATAATCCCTGAATCGTTTTTAATAATATTGTAAAACCGTAGTATGACGCTTTATAAATGTTAATCGCTCAAAAACGGTACTGCTTATTTCCGGTTAATTATAATAAGCTCTAAAAAAGTAACATTAACGATAATATTTTAAAATTATGAATCAACTAAAAAACGATTCACCAAATACTAATGATATTAAGGCAGTTTTCTTCGATATTGACGGAACATTGCTAAGCTTTAAAACACACAAAGTTCCCGCTTCCACAGAAGAAGCGATTCGGATTTTAAAAGAAAAAGGTATACATGTCTTTGTTTCTACAGGACGCTCTTATAATGATATCGGGCATATCAGATACCTGGATTTCGATGGGTTCATTACGTACAACGGTGGTTATTGTATTACCAAAGAAGGTGAAGTATTGTTCAAAAAATGTATTAATCCCAATGATGTAAAAGCATTACTGGATTATGCAGATAACAATCCTTTAAGCTTTTCTCTGATGTCAGAACATGGAAATTTCATTCATGATGTAACACCGGAAATCGCCGGGATGTATGCACACCTCAACCTTCCGGTTCCTCCTTTGGTAGATATGTCTAATACGGATACTGAGAATGTGCTTCAGGGTAATATTTTTATTTCTTCTGAAGAAGAAGCTGCATTTATGGCTCAGGTAATGCCTGATTCTATCGCTTCAAGATGGTCTCCGCTTTTTGCAGATGTTAACCCGAGTGGCCAAAGTAAGCAGGTAGGTATTGAAGTATTCTGTAAACATTACGGGATAGATGTTTCCCAAACTATGGCATTTGGGGATGGCGGCAATGATATTACTATGCTGAAATATGTCGCTTTGGGGATTGCTATGGGAAATGCTAATCCTGAAGTAAAAGAGATTGCAGATTATGTAACAGATGATATAGATAATGATGGTATTCTGAAAGCATTGAAGCATTTCGGAATTATAGATTAGGAAGAAAACGTCTTTCAGACCCGTTTTTGGGAGAACAAATAAACAGAACTAACCGGGAGAAAAATGATAATCCGTTTCTTTCCCGGTTATTTTTTTGACCAATTGTACTTTTGGCAGGATAAAATGTACAGAAAGCTGGATGAATTTTGTAAAAAAAATATCCTTCTCAAAAGCCCGCTAATTCTTTATTTCTTTGTATGTTAGCTCCATCTAAACAACACAAAAAATGACTCCGGAAGTAAAGATTACGAACACCGAAATTTTATCCGATAACTGGTATGTATTAAGAAAAGTTACTTTTGAATATACCAAAGAAGACGGCAGCACCCAAACCCAAAGCAGGGAAGCCTACGACAGAGGAAATGGTGCCACCATCCTTCTGTATAATAAAGATACCAGAACTGTTATTCTGACCAGACAGTTCCGGCTGCCAACCTACCTCAACGGAAATAAAACAGGAATGCTGATCGAAGCATGTGCAGGACTCTTGGATCAGGACAATCCTGAAGACTGCATCCGCAGAGAAACAGAAGAAGAAACAGGCTACAAAGTAAAAGAAGTACGCAAAGTTTTTGAAGCCTATATGTCGCCGGGATCGGTTACAGAAATTCTGTATTTCTTTATTGCCGAATATTCTAAAGATATGAAAGTTGCCGAAGGTGGCGGACTGGAGGAAGAGGAAGAAAACATTGAGGTACTGGAAACCGAAATCGATAAGGCAATGGATATGATAGCAACAGGAGAAATAAAAGATGCTAAAACCATTATACTCCTTCAGTACATTAAGCTCCACCAGATTTTATAATTTAACTACTTCCATTGCTTATGCTTAGCCTTGTATCGTTTATTGGTGACACTACATCTACCGATGAAGTTTCTGTGGAAAATGTACTAGCCTATGAAAACAGATTGTACAAGGCTATGAAAGAAAGTGACATTTATATGCTTGACTTACTGCTTCATGATGATCTGTTATTTATTATTCCCACCGGAGAAGTTATCACCAAAGAACAGGACTTAAAAAATTATAAAGACCGTATAATAGAAATTGAAGAGCTAATTCCGGAAACAGAAAGCCTGAATATTATAGAAGATACAGCAGTTATTACACTGACCATAGCATTAAAAGGAAAATTCAGAGGAGATAGTTTTGAAACCCGATACCGCTATATCCGTTTTTGGAAAAACATTGAAAATGAACTAAAAGTAATTGGCGGAAGCTGTATTCCTTCCATAGCATTAACGGAATAAAATAACATTCAATTAAAATACCGATTGGTATATTTTTCGTAACTTTAATACGTTTCAAAAATAATAACATGAATGTTAAAAAAGTAGCAATAGTCGGCTATAACAGAACTCCTTTTGTAAGGTACAATACCGTCTTTGCCAATACAACCAATCAGGATCTTCTTCTTTCGGCTCTTCAGGGACTTATTAACAAATATAACCTTCAGGGAAAATTATTAGGAGAAGTTGCCGGAGGTGCAGTTATTAAGCACATCTCCGAAAGTAATCTGATCCGGGAAACTGTAATGAAAACCAATCTGGATCCGGCAACCCCGGGTTGTGATCTTCAACAGGCATGTGATACCGGAATTGAGGCCGCTATTTATATTGCTAACAAAATAGCTCTCGGGCAAATAGACTGTGGTATTGCCTGTGGTGTAGAGGTAATGAGTAATATCCCGTTTGAAAGCAGTCTTCGGTTAAGAAAAGCTTTACTGAATGCTAATAAAGAGAAAAGTACTTTTGGTAAAATAAAACAATTACTCAGACCCTCACTAAAAGACTGGTTTCCTATCCCATACAAAGGCCAGGAACCTGAAACCGGTCTGGTCATGGGTGAACATACTGAGTTAACAGCTAAATATTACCACATCTCCAGAGAGGAACAGGATGCTTTATCTTTAAAGAGCCACCAAAAACTGGCCAAAGCCTACGATGAAGGGTTTTATGAAGATATGATTACTCCTTATCTGAATGTAAAAGAAGATAACAACCTTCGAAGAGATACCAGTCTGGAAAAACTCGCATCCCTAAAACCAGCTTTTGATAAAAAGAACGGGACGCTAACTGCTGGTAATTCAACTCCTTTTACAGACGGAGCATCTACGATATTACTGGCCAGTGAAGAATGGGCTGAAGCAAATGGTCTTCCGATTCTGGCTTATATCACCTATGCTGAACTTGCCGGAATTGAATATGTGCAGAACAGGCAAAATTTGCTTCTGGCACCTGTTTTTGCAGCTGACAGGATGCTGAAAAAAGCAAATATGAAGCTGGAGGACTTTGATTATTATGAAATTCATGAAGCTTTTGCCGCACAAATTCTGGCAACACTGAAAATCTGGGAAACAAAAGAATTGGCTTTGCAATTTGGTCTGCAGGATGCTCTGGGAAAAGTTGATCCCGAAAAATTAAATGTAAAAGGAGGTAGCCTCGCAGCTGCTCATCCGTTTGCCGCTACCGGCGGACGAATTATTGCTACACTGGCTAAGCTCCTGAATGAGAAGGGCAATGGAAAAGGATTTATTTCTATTTGTGCAGCCCGCGGACAGGGAGTCACCATGATTATAGAAAAATAAATTTTGGAATAAAAAGATGAGAAAAGGGAGACTGATAGCAGCCTCCCTTTTTACAATTTAATCTACTTTAACTTATTACTATTATTTTTTGTCTTTTTATACTTATTACCTTCCTTTTGCCTTGTCACCTCGCAAAGTCATCACCGTACTCAGAACCGTTGCTACCTGTTTACCCATTTCATTTTCAATGGTACACTGATAAACTGTAATTGTTCTGCCCCTTTGAATGGGTTTTGCATAAGCAACCAGCGTATCATTCCATACAGGTCTGAAAAAATTAATTTTCAGCTCAATACTGGTAAAACTCTCTCCCTCTTCTATTACAGTGGAATGCGCTGTTCCTATAGCTGCATCTGCCAACTCACACAACATCCCACCATGTACAGTGCCTTGTTGATTCGCATGAATTTTCACATCAGTTTTTAAAGAAACATGAGCTTCTCCATGATCAATTCCGGTAAGCTTAAATTTTAATGTTTCCGAAATCGCTGTCGGGTATTGCAAAAACGTAACGTATCCTTCAATAGATTCATGATTCACAACTTTTCTGAGATAATCCAGCACAGGTACTTTTTCCATATATTTTGTTATAATCTGGTGTGAAACAAATCTACTCTATAATAAGCATGAAGACTTTGAAAAGGTATTTTAAATATATATAACTTCAATAGCTAAAATGCATTAGTCCAGAGTTTTTCAGATATTAATTGCCGGCTGACCATATGCTAGCATATAGGCTTCTTTTAGCACTTCTGTATAAGTTGGATGGGCATACGAAATACTGAACATATCCTTTGCAGTTACTTCATATTCCAGCGCCACTACCGCCTGAGCAATACTGTCTGCAGCCCTTGGGCCAATGATGTGTACGCCAAGAATTTCACCGTATTTAGGATCTACCAATACCTTTGCAAAACCTTCCATATCCATAGAAGCACGAGCTCTTGCGCTGGCTGAGAAAGGAAACTTTCCGGACTGATAATCTATATTATTCTTTTTCAGCTCTTCTTCTGTAGCACCTACTGAGGCTACCTCAGGCCATGTATAAACAACAGAAGGAATACGTCCGTAGTGAATATGAGGTTTCTGCCCATCAATCGTTTCTGCAACAAAAACACCTTCTTCTTCGGCTTTATGCGCCAACATTGCACCACCGATTACATCTCCGATAGCATATATCCCGGGAACCGAAGTCTGCAATTTTTCGTCTGTTATAATAAATCCCCGTTCATCCAGCTTCACTCCGGTATTTTCAAGCCCCAGATTTTCAGTATATGGTCTCCGTCCCACAGCTACTAATATATAGTCTGCTGCCAAAGAGTTTTCAATTCCATTTTTGTCTCTGAAGTATACTTTTGTATGATCACCAAGGTTCTCAGCTTTATAAACTGCCTGCTGCAGGCGAATATCCATCCCGTCTTTCTTCAGTATTTTTTGCAGTGTTTTCCCCAGCTCATGGTCCATTGCAGAAATCAGATGATCTGCATATTCCAGAATACTCACCTCAGTTCCTAATCTGTTAAAGACGGAAGCCATTTCTACACCAATTACTCCACCTCCAATAATAACCATACTTTTTGGAAGTTCCTTCAGAGAAAGTGCTTCCGTAGAAGTTATAATCCTTTCTTTGTCTATATTAATTCCGGGTAAAGCCGATGGCTTAGAACCTGTGGCAATAATAAAATTTTTAGAAGTCACTTTTTGCACAGTTCCTTCATTTCGGATTTCAATTGTCGAGTTATCCACAAAAGAAGCTGCGCCTGTTATACGGGTAATATTATTTTTCTTCATCAGAAATTCCAATCCTTCCGTATTCTTTTGAACAACATCGGCTTTTCTCCGGAACATTTGCCCGAAGTCCAATCCAATTGTATCCAGTTTAATTCCGTGTTGGCTGAACTTTTTCAGTGCATCTGAATAATGATGGGTACTGTCCAGCAAAGCTTTTGTAGGAATACATCCTACATTGGTACAGGTACCACCCAAAGTATTATATTTCTCTACCAGTAATGTACGGTATCCCAACTGAGCGCTTCTTATAGCTGCCACATATCCTCCGGGGCCTGAACCTATAACGGTAACATCATAATTTTCCATATCCAATTTATTTTAATGCTTTCTTACATTTTCTCTATTACTATTGCACTTGCTCCCCCACCGCCATTGCAAATAGCCGCTACACCATATTTTCCGTTTTCCTGTTGCAATACATGTGTAAGAGTTGTGAGAATCCTTGCTCCGGAAGCTCCTATCGGATGACCGATAGCAACAGCTCCGCCATAAACATTGATCTTATCCGGAGAAATTCCTAAAAGTTCCTGCATTGAAAGGACAACCGAAGCATAAGCTTCATTAATTTCATAGTAATCGATATCTTCTAATTGCAATCCTGCTTTTTTCAGTGCCTTAGGAATTGCTATTGCCGGTGCAGTGGTAAACCATTCCGGAGCTTGTGCAGCATCTGCATAACCAATAATTTTAGCTAAAGGTTTCAGGTTATATTTTGCAACAGCATCTTCCGAAGCCAGCAAAAGAACCGATGCACCATCATTCAGATTACTGGAATTTGCAGCTGTCAGCAGCCCGTCTTTTTCGAATACAGATGGCAGGCTGGCCATTTTTTCAGGAATTACTTTATATATATCTTCATCTTCTACAAAAAAGCTCTCCTCCTTTTTATGTCGGACAGGTACTGATACAATCTCATTTCTGAATTTTCCTTTTTGCGTAGCTTCCTGTGCGCGTTTATACGAGTTTAACGCATAATCATCCAGTTGCTCTCTTGTAAAACCAAAGTGTCTGATCCCGATCTCCGCAGCATTTCCCATATGAAAATCGTGGTAGACGTCCCACAAACCGTCCTTGATCATTCCATCTGTAAGCGTTGCATGGCCGAGTTTGTTTCCGTTCCGCATATAAACATAATGCGGTGTGTTACTCATACTCTCCATTCCGCCTGCCAGTACCACATCATCAATACCCAATTGAATTTGTTGGGCTCCGAAAATAACAGCTTTCATTCCCGCAGCGCAAACTTTATTAACAGTGGTAGCATCTTTATCATCCGGGACGCCAGCAAATCGGGCAGCCTGGCGAGCTGGTGACTGTCCGACACCTGCATTCAGAACATTTCCTAAATACACACTGTCTACAGCAGATTCAGGTATTTGTACTTCATTATAAATGGCTTTAATAACTAAAGCTCCAAGCTGAGTAGCAGTGTAAGAAGCCAGGCTACCAAGAAGCCCACCGACAGGTGTACGTTTAGCTGCTACAATAAAAACATTTTCCATATCAAATTCCATAATATACCAATCGGTATATTTTTAATTAAAAAAATTAAACTTTTATTTCTTCATCAATAATTTTCAGAATACGGTCCAATGCAATATTTAATTGTGTTGTACTTCCAAGTGTTCTGGATAGTAGCACTCCTCCCTCAATCAGCATCATAATCGTATAGGCATATTGGTCAGAATTGGTTTCCGCTTTGAAAGCGCCTTCTGCTTTCCCTTCTTCAATAACGTGGACAATTCTTTTATGCCAGATCATAAAATATTTCTTCACAACTTCCTGAAGGAATAACAAATGATCATCGGCTTCCGTAGCAGCATTCAGCATTGGACATCCACCAATACTGTATATCTGATTCCAATTGTCTCTATAAAAATTAACAAAAGCACGCAGACGCATATAGGCATTATCAGCAGTACTCATTGCCTCCTCAAATCCTTTATATAAAAGAGCTGCATTGTATTTAAATGCTTCAGTTACTACCTCATCTTTGCTATCAAAATTCCCGTAAATACTACCTTTAGACAATCCGGTCACCTCCGTGATATCCGACAGCGAAGTAGCCGCATATCCCTTTGTATTAAACATCGGAGCTGTTTTCTCAATAATAAATAGTTTCGTTTTCTCAGCTTTGTTCATTTTCATTCAGAATTGTAAGACAAATATACAAACAAAATATACCAATTGGTATATTTTTAAAAAGAATTATTTTTATGCCCATCCATAGCGATTGTTTACTTATTGTAAATCAGAGAATAAAATTAAATTCTTGCCATAGGACAATATAAGTTGAATCTGATATTGAATAATTTTATTATCTCAAAAAAATATCTGTTATGCGTAAGTTAATTTTCATTGTACACACCTCTCTGGATGGCTATATTGCCAATACAGACGGAAGTTTTGATGGTTTAAATCCCGGGAGTAACAACCTGGATTATGTCTGCAGTATTGCTGAAAATGCTGATACAATTCTCGCAGGGCGGACTACTTTTCAGCTACTGAATACTTATTGGCCGGATGCATTTAAAAGACCTGAGGCCAGCCTTTCCGAAGTGCGTTATTCAACATGGTACAATTCCACCCGGAAAGTTATTGCCTCAACAACAATAGATGCACCGGATAAAAGCACAGCAATCATACATAAGGATATACCGGAATACATAAAGAAATTAAAACAGAAAAGAGGCAAATCCATTGTCATATTTGGAAGTCCGGCACTGTTCCAATCCATATTAGCATTTGATCTCATAGACGAATATCACATTATCCTGTATCCCGTAATTTTAGGAGATGGTATCCCTTTGTTTAAAGGGAATTGCAACAAGCAGGAATTCTTTTTCTCAGGGATAACTCCTCTGGACAATGGTGAAGTTGCTCTAAAATGTCTTACCGGCAGGCGTTAGTTTTTTTGTTCCTGGAAGAAAACTTTTTAAGCTGGTACTTTTACCGGATTCCGTACATTTGATTTATAAGATTACATGCATGGAAGATTCAACTAGAAAAAATCACTGGGAAACCGTTTATGAAACTAAAAATCCGGATCAGGTAAGCTGGACACAAGAGGTTCCAAAAACATCACTGGATTTTATACATTCATTTGGATCAGACAAAACCGCATCCATAATTGATATTGGAGGCGGTGATAGTAATTTAGTAGACTTCCTCCTTCTCGAGGGTTATGAAAACATCTCCGTACTGGATATTTCAGCAAAAGCATTGGAAAGAGCAAAAAAACGCCTCGGAAAAGATGCTGAAAAGATAAAATGGATTGTAAGTGATATCACCAGTTTTGCCCCTGAAACCCGTTATGACATCTGGCATGACAGGGCTACTTTTCATTTTCTGACAACACCGGAACAGATTGCAAAATACATTGACATTGCTGAACGTTATGTTACCAGATACATGATTATCGGAACTTTTTCTGTAAACGGACCAACCAAATGCAGTGGACTCGAGATTATGCAATATGATGAACAATCTTTGTCTCTAAAACTGGAAAATAAATTTGATAAACTAAGCTGTATGACTGAAGACCACACAACTCCTTTCAATACATCTCAGAACTTTATATTCTGCAGTTTTAAAAAGCGGACTGATTAATTATTTTTTTATCCGGCTGCCACATCATCCAAATGTTTTATGTACAAAGAGGGCGAAACAGAAACTTCCTTTTTGAATACGGTTGCAAATTTATTTGGAGAAGAAAAACCTGCTTCGTCTGCTAGCGTTGCTACTTTATATTTTCTGTATTGCGGCATTTTTTCCAGCTTAAATACAATATATTTTATCCTCAGTTCATTGATGTAATTGTTAAAGTCTTTTTTCTTATAGGTATTGATGATATAAGAAATATACCGGGTATTGGCTCCACAATACGTTGCCAGATAAGAAAGCGAAATATTTTTCTTTGTGAAGAGTGTAGAGTTTTCAAACTCTCGCAAACGTAACAATAATTTCTGTTCTGTAGCATGCGTCATTATTATCCCTGTTTCGCTATCGTCTGTTTCATTGTCCTCCAGCTTTGCAATATTCAATACAGCAACAGAATTTTTATGAATTTCTTTCAGCTTATTCTTTTCAGGAATTTTCTTTTTCAGAATTCGGTTAAGTTTGGTAAATGTCGTTTTAAAATTCTCCCGGTACTGGGTAAAGTAGATTATATTAATCATTAGCACCAAACATATCACTATAATGATCCAGTTTTTAACATGATTTTTCTGTTGAAGGATATTATTCTTTTTATCCATCTTCTGATAGAAATCATTGATAAATAAGCTGGATCTGTTTGTCAGAAGATCTGTTACCGAATCTCGTTTCTCCTGTATTATTGCAAGTCCTTCCACGTCCTGAACAATAGTATAATACCTGTGGAAAGTATCATACACTTCATTCTTTAGCTGAAGACAGTTTGATTCATTGGCTATCCCCGAAGCCAATTCCACATACTTTTTAGTCTGCTTTAAGTTATCTTTACTCAGATACACTTTTGCCAGGCCATTGTATATAAATCCTTTAACACAATAATCAGGCATGCTCTTCGCTATATACACAGCTTTCCGGTAATGCCGGAGTGAGGCATCCATATTATTAAGATGGTAATAATTCAGTCCTAAAATCTGTTCATTACTGGCCTCCGAGAAATCATCATGATATTCCGATACGTTAAAGAACTGCTGTGATTTCAGTACACTCTCTATTGACTTTCTGTAATCTTTTTTTTCTATTTCATAATAGGCAATTTCCTGCCACATCAAGCCATTTATGGAACCTGAAACTTTTTTATTCTGAATTATCTTAGTGGTATTAAAAGCTTTATCCATGTATTTTTTAGAATGACTATAAAGCTTTAGAATGCGATATTGGGTAGCCAGAAAAATATAAACCTGAGCCTTCCATTCAATCAGATTCGTCTGATCTATAGTTTCTTCTGCCTTTATAGCATATTCTATGCATTTACCGATATCCCCGGACCGATGGTAAAGGAGTGCAGAAAGCATAAGACTTTTCGTCTTTAACAATGGTGTTTCTGCTTTTACATACAAAGAATCTGCTGCCTTCAATGCTTTCAGGAAGTCATTCTGTGATGTCATCAGAATTGTTTTATCGTATACTATAGTATTGCCATTTTTATTTTGGGCGTATGATAAAACTGCTAAAAAATAGAAAACTGCTAAAACAACCTTCCTCATATTTAGTCAATTAGCATTTAAAATTTAATTTCAGACAAATAAGAATTTATTATTAAGAAAACAATAACCCTTATTACCTTACGGACAGCATTCCATATAGATGAGAAAAATTGAAAATATATTATTACTAAATCGAAGATTATAGAAATATTAATACGCAAGACATTTTCAGTCTGTATAAGAATATAATAGTATAACCGATAACCTCTGCCTACTATAGCCCCACAACAATAAATCTAGGAATTATAATATTCAAAAAAATAATTCATTTATATTTAAAAATACAAAACATTAAAAAATCAAGAATAAAAATAGAATTATTTTCATCCGATCATTCTAAAAAATAAAGTTTGTAAAAGAATAGATGTCTACCTTCAGTAATCGAATAACAATAGTTTTCGGATACTGATTATTTTCCAGCGATATTCATACCAACAATTGCAAAAACGGGACAACCTGATAAAATTCTGGTTGCCCGCTAAAACTGTCACCCAGTTTATAAACAAATGATGATGAAATTATTAATTGATATATTAATTGTGTTTTCAGTATTCTACACTATACATTAGGTACAGACAAGCGTCTTACACAACGTATAGAGCGTCCTTCGGTTTTTGCAGCATTTTTTATTTCAGAATTACTCCAGCCAACCAAAAATGCAAGTCTGAAATATCTGATATAATAGAAATTTGCATTAGAGGTATTTGTTGCCGTACTCGTTCCGTAATAAGCAGAACCTGCACCCAGCAGACCTGCTACCAGTCCTACAGGAGAGTCATTAATAGAAGAGCCAAGAAATCCAGGTGTTGTGCGGTAGCCATACAAAGGGATAAAAAGATTCTGAGATTTTTCAGGATAAGAAGTATTAACATTATTTCCAGCATCCAGATTCCAAACAGCACTATAAACAGCACCTACCAGCAGACCATAGTTTTCATTTTTCTGATCAGGATCTCCTAGCGAACTGTATTCATCACCTGTCGGCATCCGCCATGTATTTTCAGGATAGATTTTGGAACACGGATCTACGTTATCCGCAGAAGAACCTGTAGGAGTTGCTGACATCCAGTTCCAATAGTCTAAATCTTTATTTGGATCGGAATATTCATTGTTTACCTTCAATCTGTATTGATCGGACTGAGATGTATTGTATGTAAGGTTTGTTCTTGCCCACAATAAACCTTTCACTTTTACTCCGGATTCTATTAACTGAGCATTAATGTTGTATCTGCTTGATAAAACTGGTGTAAATGCGGCGTTGCTATAAGGCACAATACTATTGGTAAAGCTTCTGACTGTATTATCATCCATTGTAATATCCAATCTTCCCAGTCTTAGCCTAAGATTATTAGCTGGCACATAGGTACTGCTTACCGTATAGAAGGTTGCTGTTTTCGTTGCACCTGCAGCACCTCCTGCTCCAGCCTTATTTATCATATTAGCTGCTGTAACCACTGGTACATCCTGTAAGTTAGAATACTCAGCAGTAAACAGATTAAGATCTCCTGTTTTAATAATCCCGGCAAAATTATTTCCGGTCCCTGTTCCTACCTCCAGAGTGGACGTATTGTTTATACTACCAAACATTCCTCTGGTATCTAAGTTTACATCTATACGGGAAGTATAATGTTTGAATACTATACTCAGATTATTTTGCCCGTATTGTGTACTTACAACCCCCTGGTTGTATAATATATCTTTATTAGCAAGTGTACTTCCGGATACCATTCCCGTTGATGTATTTACCGTAGGAGATATCGTAGAGTTAGTAGAAATAATATACCATTTGTACTGTTTACCTCCATCTACCTGAATACTTGGAGCTGTTCCGGCTGTCCCGTCTACATCTTTTACAAGAGCATTGCTTACCGCATCATAAATTAATAAACGGTATTTAATGCCGTTTTGCATTGGTATATTGGCTGCGAGTACGCGTGCACCGGAAGAAAAGGATGATGCTGTGGCTGCTAATACAGAATTCCCAGAAGCTGATTGTCCTTCAGCTCTTGTAATAACATCAAAGCCCCCTACAGATGTTATTTCATTTTTAGCCAAAGCTGCCATCGGAGAAAGGCCTCCTGCTCTATTATTTACGGAAGCAGTTGCAATATTGGCAACACTAGCCTCTTCTGCAATCCCTTCAATATTAAAAATTAAAACTGTTCCCTCTGCAGGTTTAGATATAGGATTTGTGGGACTTTCGTCTCTGGAGGAACAAGAGATAAAAAGAGTTGTTATGATACTTAATACTGTTAGTCTGTTTATCTTGTTCAGGGTATAAATATTTTTCATATTATTCGGTGTTAGATTGTGGATTGTAATAATTAATGACTTCATCACTACAAGAGTATTTTCTGTAAAGTGCTTTTAAAGATCAAAATTCTTATCACCTACATTCCCGTTATCATTCCAGTCATCGATCTGAGGTGTATCAGACGATGCAGCATCTCCCGGGTTTAATCTTGCAGAGCTTGCTGCAATTCCGGCCTCCATTTCAACATAAATTACTTTCAATTCAGGATAGATATAGCAAGCTCTCTCACCGATTGTAGTTGTTTCATTTTTTAAAGTGTTTTTTCTCATTCAGATTTGGTTTGATTCATTAAATTTTATTGTCTGTTTGTAAAAGCAATGAGGTGTTTAAAATATATTTTAAGCACTCTGCCTGCATTACAAAACTAGAATGACCAATTCCTTTAGAGAAGCTTTAGTATTACCATAATGCGCAAAACGATAGCATTACAAAAGCATTCAAAACATTGATAAACAATAAATTATACATATTGAATTGAAGATACAGAAAGCATGATATGGCAAACTGTGTAAAATATCATAATTCGGAAAACGAAAAGTTTTTTAGCCATACGATTAAAGATATGAGGCAGAAATTATTCAGAAATAGTAGTAAACTTTATTAATAACATGCTTTTGAAAAAACTGAAATTATTATATCTGTATATAAACTGAAAAACTGGTACCTGAAGCTGGTAAAATTCTTCATAGTGACGGCTGCAAGAGATTTTTTTTTCGACTTATACAAAAGTGGATCATTTATACTTTTTTAGAAAAAATCACACAAACAGGAATAATAAAAATGTATTTCGCTGATATTCTGAAAATAAATAAATAGTTTTGTAGTACTAAGTTTTCCGAATGGAAAGGGATTTCATTTCATTTTTAACGCTAAAAGACGCTCTCGAGATATTAAAACTTCAGGTTATCAACAAAGATATCCTTACTTATGACCTGACCAAACAGGACTACCACCTTGAAGAAAATTCGTTATACAGATCCGATTCCTTTTGTGTGATATTGGTAAAATCCGGTGTTGTCAGCTATATTTCGAATGGTGAATATCTTACACTTTATGCCGGGGATATACTATTTTCCCCGATATTGGAAACTTTCTCTATTGAATATCTGTCCGATGATTATGTCGCTTCATATATCCTGTTTACAGAAAAACCCATTACCCAGGCCGGTTTCAATTATCACAATCTGTTAAAAGAGCTCAGACAGGGAGATTCGTTAATTATCAACGGACAACCCGAATTATTTGCACGGATGAAGTTTCATATTGGAGAAATAAGCCGACTGAACAGCAATACACTTCAGGAATATTTCATGGAAGATATCATTTCTCATCATTTCTCAATAATTCTGTTCGAATTGTCTAATTACATAAAGAAAGACGGATATTCCAGAAATCTACTGTCCAGAGATGAAGAAATTACAACAAAGTTTTTCACGCTGGTAAAAGAAAAATACAGATTCGAACATAGTGTACAGTTTTATGCAGAACAGTTATTTATCACAAGAAAATATCTAAGCAAAGTCATAAAAAAAACAATGGACAAAACGCCTAAGGACATTATCAATCAAACAATTATTATAGAGTCCAAGCTTTTGTTAAAAAGAACCAATGCCAATATAAGTGAGGTAGCAGCTCTGGTAGGCTTTAGTGATCAGGCTATGTTTAGTAAGTTTTTCAAAAAACAGTCTGGAAAGTCTCCTTCAGAATATAAAATAGATGATAAAACATTTTAACTGACAACCAGATTATAACCAACACCAAAACAAGACTAACACCACACAAACAAATCATTCCGGATAAATTCCAATAAGGCTAAAGCTGTCAATAAGCCTTTCCTCTACATTAATTTTCTGTCATATTCCGCTTACTGACATAAGGCTGTCACAGTCTGTACCTAATTTAGCAACTTAATAAAAACTTCTTATTTATGAAAACATCCTATTTTCCCTCACTTTTCCACACTTCTTATTTCATTTGTACAAAAAGACCAATAATGGTACTTTTTTGACAGAGTTTAAAACAAATCTAAATAACAAATTTCACCAAACCACTATAAAAACAATTAATTAGAATAATTGATAATATTAATGAGGCACAAAGTTAGGCGTCATTTTGACAAATTTAGTCGATTTTTGCACCTTTTTTTAAGCCTTTTTTAAGTCGAATTTTGCACACGTAAAAAAAACATTATGTATAAGAATTTTATTTTAAAGTCGTCCTTCATCGTTTCTGTGGCTCTTATTCTGAGCAGCTGCAGCAAAGGCGGCGATAACCAAGCATACAACCAACAACCTCCGGAACTCCCAATAGGTGTTATTTCTCAGCAAGATGTAACTATTCCCCGTGAATATGCTGCATCGATAGAAGGAGTTTCTACAGTAGAAATCCGCCCGCAGGTATCGGGTTACCTTAGCCGGATTTTTGTAGATGAGGGTGATTATGTAAGAGCTGGACAGGCTCTATTCAAAATTGAAGACCGAATTTTCCAGGAGCAGTTGAGAAGCGCGCAGGCTACACTTATTTCAGCTAATGCAACTCTTGCAAATGCTAATATAGAGCTGAACCGTAAAAGAGAGCTTGCCAAAAACAACATGGTATCTCCTATTCAGGTGAAAGAAGCTGAAACAGCCTATAATTCAGCCAGAGGTAGTGTAAGCCAGGCACAGGCAGCAATAGAGTCTGCGAAGATTAATCTTAACTTCTCTACAATTAAAGCACCTGTAAGCGGATATATCGGACGTTTCAAATACCGTATCGGAAGTTTGTTATCGCCTACGAATGCTGATCCTATCACGATTTTGTCGGATATTCACCAGATCTATGCTTATTTCAGTTTAAGTGAAAATGATTTTGTAAACTTCCAGAATCAGTACACAGGAAATTCTATTGAAGAAAAATTAAAAAATACGCCTCCGGTGAATCTTATTATGAGCAACGGCGGGCAGTATGAAACTTCAGGTAGAATCAATGCTGTAGAAGGCCAGTTCAACAAAATGACAGGGGCTATTACACTACGTGCTGTATTCGACAATTCAAAAGCAATCCTTAGAAGTGGAAATACAGGAAAAGTACTGTTGGAACAGAAATATGACAATGCTACATTGCTTCCTGTAGGTTCTACAATGATGATTCAGGATAAAGTATATGTTTTCTCTTTAGACAAACAAAACAAAGCTATTCAGATTCCTGTAGAAGTAGCTGGTAAAGCCGGAACCAACTACATTGTAACCAGCGGACTTAAGGCCGGAGATCGTTACATCGTTACCGGATTCGAGAGACTACAGCCTGGAACACCTGTTGTTCCGCAAAAAGAGCAAAAGAAAGAACAGAAAAAAGCTCAGTAAATCGTTTTTTTAAAAGTAAGTTATGCTTAAAAATATTATAAAAAGACCCGTACTAGCCACAGTTATATCCATACTGATGGTAATACTGGGGATAGTGGGAATGCTAAACCTTCCCATTACAAAATTTCCGGAGATCGCACCGCCAACCGTAATGGTTACAGCGGTATATCCGGGAGCTAATGCCGAAACCATTGCACGTTCGGTAGCACCACCAATAGAAAATGCCATCAATGGTGTGGAAAATATGGACTATATTACTTCCACAGCCAGTAACGATGGTACCCTTTCCATTACCGTAATCTTTAAACTGGGAACCAATCCCGATCAGGCAGCTGTAAATGTACAGAATCGTGTGGCTCAGGTAACCAATCAGCTACCCGTAGAGGTTGTACGTGCCGGTATTACCACGATCAAACGTCAGAACAGTATGATTTCCATGCTTGCATTAACAAGTAAGGATGGTAAAATAGATGAACTATTTCTGGAAAACTATGCCAAGATCAATATTATTCCGGAACTAAAAAGAGTAAAAGGAGTTGGTGATGCAATGGTATGGGGTAACAAAGACTACTCTATGCGTGTATGGCTAGATCCTGAAAAATTAAACTCATACGGACTTGCACCTATAGATATTTCCAATGCTATCCAATCTCAGAATATTGAAGCTGCTCCAGGAAAATTCGGGGAAAACAGCAACGAGGCTATGGAGTATGTTATGCGCTATAAAGGTAAATATACAGAGCCTGAACAATATGAAAATATTATTATTAAAGCTCAGAATGACGGCTCCATACTTAGATTAAAGGATGTTGCCAAAGTAGAGTTTGGTGCTTATAGTTATGGTAGTTCATCTAAATTCGATAGAAAATCAGGGCCTATGATGGCTGTATTCCAGATGGCAGGTTCCAATGCCAACGAGGTACAGATCGCCATTAACGAAAAAATGAAACAGCTGGAGAAATCTTTCCCTCCGGGAGTGGAATACCGTATCCCATATGCAACAAAAGAATCTCTGGACCAATCTATCAGTCAGGTAATATCTACGCTTATCGAGGCTTTCATCCTTGTATTTATTGTGGTATATATTTTCCTTCAGGATTTCCGTTCAACTCTGATTCCTGCAATTGCAGTTCCTGTATCTATTATTGGTACGTTCTTCTTTATGAATCTCTTTGGATTCTCTATTAACATTCTTACCCTGTTTGCCCTTGTACTGGCAATTGGTATTGTTGTGGATGATGCCATTGTTGTTGTAGAGGCCGTCCATGCCAAAATGGAGCACCGAAAACTGAATGCACGTGCTGCGACCATGTCTGCAATGCATGAGATTTCCGGAGCAATTGTATCGATTACTTTAGTAATGTCTGCAGTATTCGTTCCGGTAGCCTTTATGAAAGGTTCTACAGGTTTGTTCTATCAGCAGTTTGCTTTAACGCTTGCTATTGCAATTATTATTTCTGCAATCAATGCATTAACGTTAAGCCCTGCGCTTACTGCTTTATTTTTAAAGCCACATGAAGGCGATCACCATGAGAAAAAGAACTTTAAAGACCGTTTCTTTGCAGGATTCAATGCTGCATTCAACGCTATAACCAACCGTTACGGAAAATCTATTCTATTCCTTATTAAGAAAAGATGGATTGCCTTTGCTATTATGGCAGTATTCGGAGGGCTATTCGTATGGATGTCTATGACGACTCCAAAAGGCTTTATTCCGGATGAGGACCAGAACTTCCTGGCAATTACAGTAAACCTTCCTCCGGGAGCTTCAAAAACCAGAACTATTGAGGTTATAAAAACTGCAGAACATTATTTATCAGGACACCCTGCTGTAGAAAATGTAATGACGGTAGACGGGTTCAACATGTTTAGCTCCACCTCATCGGCTTCTGCGGGTGCTATATGGATTAAACTGAAACACCTTAAAGATCGTGGTGATGTAAAGAAAATAGATGATATTATCGGACAATTCCAGGCAAAACTTGCAGAAGACAAGCGTGCTAATTTCCTTGTACTGAACATGCCTACTGTAGACGGCTTTGGTAATACGAGTGGTATGGAACTTGTGCTTCAGGATCGTACCAATGGTGAACTTCAGAAACTGGGACAGGTTTCCTATGAAATGATGGGTGCCCTGATGCAAAGACCGGAAATTGCCGTAGCCTTCACTACTTTCGACGTATCGTTCCCTCAGTTCGAACTATTGGTAGACGAAGCTAAAGCGGCACAGCTTGGTGTAAGCCTTGCGGACGTTATGGGTGTTATGCAGGGATATTACGGTAGTATTCAGTCATCCGACTTCAACAGATTTGGAAAATATTACAGAGTACAGATACAATCTGCATTCGATGCCAGAAAAGATCAACGATCACTGGACGGTGTTTTTGTAAAAAATAATACAGGCGGAATGGTACCAATTAATACATTGGTAACCCTGAAACCTACAACAGGTGCTGAAATTGTAGACCGTTTCAATCTTTTCAACGCGTCCAACCTGACGGTAATGGCTAAGCCGGGATACAGTACAGGACAGGCTATGAAAGCTGTTGAAGAAGTAAGTGAAAAGCTACTTCCACAAGGATATACCTACGATTACAAAGGAATGAGTCGTGAGGAAGCTCAGTCGGGATCTCAATCTACATTAATCTTTGGTTTATGTATTGTGTTTGTCTACTTCCTGTTATCTGCACAGTATGACAGTTACATCCTCCCGCTATCCGTATTATTAGCAATTCCGGTTGGTTTATCCGGAGTATTTATTGGGATTACATTTGCCGATATCTCCAACAATATCTATGTACAGATTGCCATGGTTATGCTAATTGGACTTCTTGCGAAAAATGGTATTCTAATCGTGGAATTTGCCATACAGAGAAGAAGGGTTGGAAAAAGCCTTGTTGCGGCAGCTGTAGAAGGTGCGAAAGCCAGATTAAGACCAATCTTAATGACATCTATCGCTTTCATCGCCGGACTTACACCATTACTTTTTGTAGTAGGCCCTTCAGCATTAGGTAACCACTCTATCGGATACGCTGCAATCTTCGGGATGTTATTCGGAACTGTATTAGGAGTATTTATTACGCCTGTTCTGTTTGTTATTTTCCAATACCTGCATGAGCGTGTCAGCGGTAAGCAAATTTCGGAAGCGGACTGGGAGTATAATTAAAATTTAGAAAAAATGAATTCAAAAAGAATCATCCATATAACAGCAGGGATAGCCTTGATATCCGGATTAGTGACTTCCTGTAAAGTTCAGAAGTATGAACAGCCTAAACTTACGGTACCGGAAAGCTATGGTAGTCAGCAGGCCAAGATTGAGGATTTTCAGAATATTGCAAAAATCAGCTACAGGGATTTCTATAAGGACCCTGTACTGGTTGCACTGATCGATAAAGCCCTGGCTGGAAACAATGACTTGCAGGTTGCGCTAAAACAAATAGAACTGGCATCCTTAGGATTCCAGCAGTCTAAATGGGGAAATATTCCTAAGGTAAGCCTGAATATTGCAAATGCCAGCATTAACAGACCTTCGGACAACAGTATCAATGGTATTAGTGCAAGTCAGTTTTTAGGTAAAAGATATACCGAAGATTATACAACTGCTGTATCTCTTTCCTGGGAAGCGGATATCTGGGGAAAAATTAAAAATACCAAAGAGGAAGCTCTAGCCAGCTATTTGCAAACACAGGAAGCGGCAAAAGCTGTAAAAACAAGATTGGTTGCAGAAGTAGCACAAGGTTATTATAACCTTCTGATGCTGGACAAGCAGCTGGAGATTACAAAATCTAATCTGGCATTAAGTGATAAAACTTTAACACTGATCAAAAAGCAATTTGAAGTTGGTATTGGAACCGCACTTGCTGTTCAGCAGCAAGAAACCAATCAGGATCAGATCAGAAAAAACATTCCAGTAATCGAGAGTGCAATAAGCACTCAGGAGCACGCACTGAATATTCTGACAGGTTCATTTCCTTCCAGAGTGGAGCGTAATATCAGTCTGGATTCTACAGAAGCGCCAGCTGGTTTATCCACGGGGATTCCTTCAGAATTGTTGAGTTACCGTCCGGATATTAAAACACAGGAACTTAATTTCAGACGAAGTATTGCTTCTATTAATATTGCAAAAGCCAATATGTATCCTGTACTTAATATTACAGCACAGGGTGGTCTTAATGCTTTTAAGGCAAGTGACTGGTTTAGCATTCCCGGATCTTTGTTCGGGATGGCTGCTGGATCATTAATGCAGCCATTATTACAGGGGAAGCAACTAAAAACCCAGTATGAGCAGTCAAAAATTTCTTCCCAACAGGCAGAATTACAATTCAAGCAAAGTGTGATTCAGGCTGTGGGCGAGGTATCAGACGTTTTAGTTCAAACTGATAAATTAAAAGAGCAACGTTCTATCGCGGAAGCATTGGTAAAAAGATCGAATGAAACGGTAAAAAATGCGGAAACCTTATTTAAATATAGTGAAGCATCTTACCTTGAAATGTTAGTAGCACAAACCAATAAGCTTCAGGCCGAGCTGGATCTGGCCAATATAAAAACCCAGCAACTTAATGCTACCACCTCCCTATATCGTGCTCTGGGAGGCGGATGGCAATAATAAACAATAGCTTATATTTTCTGTTTTTATTTCTAATGACCACTCTGGACTTGTTCCAGGGTGGTTTTTGTTTTTATAAACTGCTTGTTCCTCCCCCTTGTTAATTCCGTATATTTGGACTTCAATTTTAAGAAGATGAAAAAGCTGGCAATCATAGGCTACGGCTGGCTGGGCAAACGACTGGCTGATTATTTTTCTGATAACTATACAATATATACTGTCAACAGAAGGGACAATTCTGAAAGTAATTATATTCACTTCACCATTGACTTTGATTCGAACGAAGAATATCAAACCAATTCGGATATTAATAACTCAGATGTCATTATTATATCTCTTCCTTTTTCACAACGAACAGAACTGGAAATATTAATCCGCCGTTTCAATAATATAGAGAAGTATATTGGCATGTATAAAGGTTCTGTCTTTTTAACCAGCTCAACCGGAATTTATCCACAGGAGCAAAAGCTTATTGATGAAACAACTTATCCAGATTCCGAACTTAGTTCTAACATGATATATGTTGAGAATATGATTAAAAAAAGTTTTCCACAAGTGAATATTCTGCGTCTGGGAGGATTAATGGGAGATAACAGACAGCTTAAAAATTATAAAATATCAAATCCGGAACAGGCTGTTAACCATATTCATTATTATGATGTCTGCAGGATTATTGAAACTATAATTAATAATCACATATCCTCTGAAACATTTAATATTGTAGCACCTCAGCATCCTACAAAAGCAGAAGTAATAAGTATTCAGAACAAGCAGGTAAACAAACATATATCCGAAACAACACAACAGCGGATTATCAGTTCTGAGAAAAGTGAAAAGCTGCTGAACTTCATCTATGAAAAGCCAGATCCAAGATTATTTTAAAATGCATACAATGAATGAAGAACTCTGCAAACTGGAAAATACACTATTAAAAAACATTGATTTTAAAATATCAGCTATAACTCAGGATGCCGAATGTGAAGAATATTTTGGTTATAACTTTCGGCTGCAGCAATTGAATATAAAATACAGAAAGGCAAAAGTAACTCCCAAAAAGAACGGGCTGTTTGTAACTTTATGGAAAAGAAATATTAAGGGACAGACAGAACCATTTAATCATAACGATCCTTTCAATTTCTATATTATCGCAGCAGAACACAGTGAGAAATCCGGTTATTTTATTTTCTCCAAATTATTGCTGACTGAAAAGCAAATTCTGACATCTGATTCCAGAGAAGGGAAACGAGGATTTAGAATATATCCTGCATGGGATATTTCACTAAACAAACAGGCGGAAAAAACTCAGCAATGGCAATCAGAATACTTTATTGATATGGCTTTACCTGAAGATCTGATCACAGAAAAGCTGACCGCAATCTTCAGATCTTCATAACCGGAATTTTCATCATTTCTGGCTTTGGCATAAATTTGGGTAACTTTATGAGGTTAGAGCCTATTTAAATTTTAATTCAATAAAATATAAGGCTTCGACAGGCTCAGCCTGACACCTCTAAAAGGTAGATATTCCGAATAAGCAATGTCACTCTGAGCCTGTCGAAGAGTAATAACTATAAAATTCGAACAGGCTTTATTAAACAAACAATCATTTATAACCCTAAAATATCTACTATGAATCGTATTGCAAGTATTATCGGTATCGGAGCTTTGTTATTGGCAAGCAGCTGTAACTCTCCAAAACAGACTATGACAGACACAACGTCTTCGACGGAAAAAACATCTTCTGACCAGAAAAATGTTAAAATTGAATTCACAGGAACAGATACATTTAACATTAAAAATGCAAAGCTTAAAATAAGTTTATATGGAATTTCTGCTAATCTTGCAGATGCTCCGGCTACACTGATTACCGAAAAAGAAATTGAGCAAAAAACAGTTCCATTCACGATAGACCTTCCGGTTCCTGCTAATGCATCAAGTCTTATTAAGCCTGCTGTAAAAGAAGGAGAACCTGTAAAATATTATGTAACAATAAACTGGGATTCCGATGGTAACGGAAAAGAAGAAAAAGGTGATATCGTTATCGACTATGATAAGAAATTCCCTAACATCACCATTGATGAGACTACACAACAAGTATATCTGAAAGTATCCAAGTAAGAAACTTATCCACATAAAAAGGCGCCTGAGAATTCGGGCGTTTTTTTTATTTATATGTTAGAGTAATCCTAAATTAGTATTGTCTATATCCTGGCATAAGGGTAATTTTATATTAGGTAAACCAAATAAGTATTATGGATCAACAACCAGACAATACAGCTATAAGAACTGCACTATGGAGAGCATTTCATACACAGGCAGATGCTGAGCCTCATATTCTTGAAGATACTGTAGGACTTCAGCTTATTGCTCCTGAACAGGGATGGCAGGAGCGACCTGATATAAAATATACACAGCGACTCCGTGCTTCTGTTGTAGCACGGAGTCGTTATATTGAAGATATAATCACAACTGAAATCCCAAAAGGAACGGATCAATATGTTATTTTAGGTTCCGGTCTTGATACATTCGCTCAGCGAAATCCGAATATCACCTCTAAAATTCAGATTTTCGAAATAGATCAACCAGACACTCTTGCATGGAAACAAAAGAGACTCTCTGAAACAGGATTTCATATTCCGGAAAATTTACATTTTGTTCCGGTAAACTTTGAGAAATCATCATGGTGGGAACAGCTACTGAAAGCCGGCTTTAATATTCACAAGCCAGCTGTTATTGCCTGTACCGGGGTTACATTATACCTCACTAGGTCTGCCATTAAAGAAACCTTGCAACACATGGTGAGCCTTGCAGCAGGATCTGTCGTTACCATCAGCTTCTATTTACCTGTTGAATTACTGGAAAAGGAAGATCAGCCTATGCAGGAAATGGCCAATAAAGGAGCTCAGCAAGCGGGCACTCCTTTTATCAGCTTTTTTTCTCCGGAAGAAGTAATAGCAATAGCAAAAGAATCCGGCCTTAAAAATACCGATCTGGTCTCCACAGAGGATATAAAAGATCTGTATTTTAAGAACCGAACCGATGGATTATCTCCGGCAAGTGGTGAAGTTTTTTTATTAGCCAGAATATAAAATTAAATAAAATGAGTATCAGAGATATCAATAATACGGAGCATTATAACTGGGGAGGAATTTGTGACGGATGGCATCTATTAAAAACCGACTCATTAAGTATTATTCAGGAAAAAATGCCACCGAATACAGAGGAAACATTCCATTACCATACTAAAGCACAACAGTTTTTTTATATTTTAAAAGGAACGGCTACTTTCGAAACTGAAAAGGGAATTTTTACTGTCCATGAAAGACAAGGTTTTCATATTGAACCGGAATTAAAACATCATATTCTGAACAAATCACCTGAAGACTTAGAATTTCTGGTAATTTCCGAGCCTAGGTCTCACGGAGACCGGGTTAATTTATAAAACATTTCGATGAAGCAGCTTTTACAAAAAGTGAATTAAAATTTGTTGTGGATAAATAAATATCTCTAAATTTGCATTATACAAAAAGAGGAAATGGTGTTCTTCCTTACCCAACCGCTTCTGAGGAGCTGATGACGCCTGATTAAATTAAATGTTAAACATTTTATCAGGTACATTATGTCAATAAAAAAACAAAAATCAGCCAGCAAAAAATTCAGCCTGTCTATACAGGTATTTTTCAGACGCTACCCTTCCACCCTTTATATTTTAAGATGGCTGCTCATTACCCTTTTTATAGGTACTTTAATAGGATCAGCATCAGCATTCTTTTTACAGACACTGGACTGGGCTACTAATTTCAGAGAAAATCATTTATGGTTAATCGCCTTGCTGCCAATAGGCGGTTTCCTTATAGGATTGCTTTATTACTATTTAGGAAAGGATATAGAAGCCGGAAACAATCTGCTAATAGACACTATCCACGACCCTAAACAGATCATCCCATTTCGGATGACGCCTTTTGTATATATCGGAACCATGGCTACTCATTTTTTTGGAGGTTCTGCCGGACGTGAAGGTACAGCACTGCAAATGGCTGGTGCTATTGCCGATCAGTTTAGCAAACCCTTCAGACTAAATACCAGTGAACGTGCAATTTTAATTATTGCAGCAATAGCTGCCGGATTCGGTTCAGTCTTCGGAACTCCTTTAGCAGGCGCATTATTCGGACTGGAAGTCTTTTTGATTGGCAGAATAAGATATAATGCAATTTTTCCAGCATTTGCAGCTTCCATTATAGCCGACCTTGTAACTAAAATGTGGCAGACACATCATACCCATTATCATATTAGTTTTATTCCGGAGATCTCCTTCCTGAATATTCTCTATGCTATCATGGCAGGAATATTCTTTGGATTATGTGCTTCCGCTTTTAGCAAGATTATACACTGGGCCGGAAGGATATTCAAATCTAAAATATCTTATCCTCCATTAAGACCTTTTGTTGGAGGTATTATTGTTGCCTCAGCAGTTTGGGCTATAGGCACTACCAAATATATAGGATTAGGAATCCCGACTATTGTCGCTTCTTTTGATCAGCAATTGCCTGCCTATGATTTTGCACTGAAAATGATCTTCACCATCGTTACTTTATCTGCAGGATTTAAAGGCGGAGAAGTAACACCATTGTTCTTTATTGGCGCTACATTAGGAAATGCTTTAAGCTATTTTATTCCGCTTCCACCAGGACTTTTGGCCGGAATGGGATTTGTAGCGGTATTTGCAGGAGCAACCAACACTCCTATCGCCTGTATGATTATGGCTATTGAACTCTTTGGAAGTGAATGCGGTGTTTATGTTGCTATCGCCTGTGTTGTTGCTTATTTATTATCCGGAAACAACAGTATCTATGGTAAGCAAATGATAGGTGATGCCAAACATCCCAGATTCATGAACCTTCAGGGAAAAAGACTAAATGATCTTTAAAGTACGAAGTTAGAAATTGGAAATTAGAGGTTAGATATGAGATGTAAGGTATAAGATTTATATATTAAAGTCCTATATTCCCAAGTACTACTCACTATTCATCACTCATAATTAATTCCGCAAGTTTCGGGTTTTATTGCAGTATATTAGTGCCAATCTTTGTATCAGAATTATAAATAAAATGTCATGCAAAGATTCAAAGATAAATTTGCTCTGATTACAGGAGGAACCAACGGTATGGGCTATGCTACCGCACAACAATTTATAGAAGAAGGCGGATTCGCTATAGTTACGGGCAGAAGTAATGCTTCGGTACATAAAGCCGTAAGCCGGCTAGGCGAAAGAGCATTCGGAATAGTATCCAATGCCGGAGATATGCAGGATGTTTTCCAGCTGCAGAAAAAAGTAAAGCAATTTACTAACAATATCGATTTACTTTTTGTAAATGCCGGTTATGGGCAGTTTGCCTCTGTGGAACAGGCCAACGAAGCACATTTTGATGAGCTTTTCAATATGCTTGTAAAAGGAACTTTCTTTACAGTTCAGCAGATTCTCCCTTTGATGAAATCCGGTAGTTCTATAGTTCTTAATACTTCTTTTGTCACCGAAACCGGAACACCTTATTTCTCTGTTTATTCTGCTGCCAAAGCAGCTGTACAATCATTTATAAAAACCTTTGCCGCCGAATTTACAGAAAAAGGCATCCGTGTAAACGGTATCAGCCCCGGACATATTAAAACCAATATTTTTAATAATACAGGGCTGAATCAGGAGCAAATTGATGAAGCTATAGAGAATCTTATTCCTACAATTCCGTTCAGAAGGCAGGGTGAACCTTCCGAAATAGCCAATGCTGTACTTTTTCTGGCTTCGCAGGAAGCCTCTTATATCCATGGAGCAGAATTAGCGGTTGATGCAGGAATTTCGGTCATCAGCTCCTAAATAATCCACTATATTTGGAGAATCAATACAACCAAATAATGAAATATTGCTTCTCCTTACTTTTATTTAGCCTATCACTTTCCTTATATTCCGGACAAGGTTTTCAGCTCCCGAAAAATTGTATAGCAGTAAAAACAGTATATGGTGATCTTGATAAAGACGGAAGGGATGAGAAAGTAATTGTATGTAACCTCAACCAGACAAAAGATCTCAAAAAGAATTATAAAAGGGTTCTTTATATTCTGAGACAAGACAGCAACAACCAATATCAGTTGTTCAAAAAGAATACAAATATTTTATGGGACAGTAAAGAATGTGGATTTTGTTTTGAAGAAAGCTCAGTTCCTTTAATCGGTATCAGTGTTAAGAACAACACACTTATTATTGAACATGAAATTCATAACAATTCCAGGAGAACTGAAAGCTATAAACAAATATTCAGATACCAGAATAACGACTGGTATCTGATTGGTTCTAAATACAGATACTGGGACACCTGTGACTTCGATTACACCTATGATATTAATTTCTCCACTCAGAAAATTAATATTGCAAAAGATACAGGTAGTTGTGATGACATTGAGGATTCTAAAAAGGAATCAAGTTCATTCGAAACCTATACTTATAAGTTTCCTAAAGTAACAATGGATACTTATAAGGCTACTGAGATTAAATTTAAACCAAAGGTTTATTTTTATTACTAACCCAGTACAGAATAATTAAGCTCGGAAGATTCTATAATTAGCTTTCAGATTTCAGACTTTCCTCATAAAGCTTCGCCTGACTCCATTTAGCATGTTTGGACGGAACAATTTTATAACCTTTTTTATAGGCATATACTTTGGTAAATTTCGCCCCAAAGAAAATAAGCATACAGGTATAATTGATCCACATCATAATCAGAATAACTGTTCCAGCAGTCCCGAATGCTGAAGTGGGTTTTACTTTTCCGAAATAAAGGCTTAATAAAAACTTACCCAGAGTAAAGAGTATAGTTGTAAGCAAAGCACCTTTCCACACCGGTTTCCAGCTTACCTGCACATCCGGAAGAACCTTAAACATCAGAGCAAACAGAAGCATCACCAGTCCGAAACCGATAGCAAAATTCACCAGCTCTACAAGCATATAGGTTTCGAAACCAAAATATTGGGTAATCCAGTTGTTGAATAAGCTGATTAATGAAGATAAAATCATGGTAATCATAAGCAAGAATCCAAGAATAAGAATCATTCCCAGCGAGTTTGCCCTATCCAAAAGAAATTTCAGTAAAGCTTTTTTGGGTGCTGACTGTATATCCCAAAGTGTATTCAGTGAATGCTGCAACTGGAAAAATAAGGTTGTAGAACCAAATACCAAAGCACCTACACCGACAACTTTCATAAAAACATTTTGCTTATCTATAAGTGCACCTGCTATAAGACTTTCTACACTTTTAGCTACATCTGTACCCATGAATCCACTGATCTGTTCGCTTATCTCTCCACGAATAGCCTCTTCACCAAAGAAGTTTCCGGCAATCCAGATAATAATGATTAAGAGACCGGGAATGGAAAATATTGCATAATAAGCCAGACTTGCAGAATCTTTCATCGCAGAAGAGTCATTCCACTCCGTAAAGGTATCTCTCAGAACTTCCCAGAAAAATTTAATATGTTTAAACATCTTAGAACGGGTATCCTATTGCTATATTAAATACAAGATTATCTTTCCGCCATTGGCTGTCTCCGAAATTAATCCTGTCCAAAGTCCATCTCTTTCCTTTTTCATAATAAGGAACTCTCAGTGGCATCGCCAGATCCAGCCTTAGTACCAGAATAGAAAAATCCAGTCTCAGACCAACACCTGCACCTACTGCTATTTCGCTTAAAAAATCTTTTGAAAACTTCCCACCCGGTAAATCCGGATTGCTATTCACCAACCATACATTTCCGGCATCCACAAATGCTGCAACGTTAATGAATTTATAAAGGTTTGCACGGTATTCAGCATTCATTTCCAGTTTAATATCTCCGGATTGATCGAAGAAAAATTGACCATTAGGATTATTTCTTCTCGGGTCAAAACTTCCCGGCCCCAGAGCTCTGGCTCTAAAGGCTCGGATACTGTTACTTCCCCCTACAAAAAACTGACGGGAGAAAGGAACCGTTGCTGAGTTTCCATATGGATAAGCTATCCCGGCTATTACTCTGGATGCAAACATACTTTTCTCTCCGAATTTGTGATAGAATCTGAAATCGTTTTCTACTTTAATATACTGACTGAAAGGTATTCCAAAAATTTTCTTTTCTTTCCCTGCCTTGGCATCTGCTCCCGTAAACAAGCCTGTAAGAGTACCTGCCAGATCCACCATACCACGATAATAGATCGTATTAGTCTTTGGCTGCATGGTATTGGTATAGGTATAAGTATAAGTCGGCCCAAAAACCAATTGTCTTTCAATAGCCCTTTTCAATTCAGGATTTGCTATTGTTAATGAGTCATAAGTGGCCGTAACATTCGTTGGTGAAACATAAGTTGCATCAAAAACCTTTAGCTCATGTTCTTTTCTGGCATTTTCTTTCCAGCTATAGCCGAAAGATGCATTGAAATTGTTCAGTGTGTAATACTGTCTTCTGTTCTGAAACTCATACCCCAAACTGATATTAGTTCTCGGAACAAACTCGCTGGAAGAATTAAAACGGAAAGGCGCTACAATACGCGGAATAGAAAGTTGAGTATTGACACCGGCACGGAACATGTTTTTAGCACCGTCACCTCCTCCCATTTGCAGATCAAAAGCTCCATAAACAGCTGCTTTAAATTGTTCTGCACCACGGAAAATATTTCTGTGTGTCCAGTTCAGATTCAGTTCACTACCACCATAATTTGCGGAATTAGTACGCCCCAGGGCTTCTAAACGCAAAGACTGCATTTGCCTTGGTGTCAGCAGATAATAGGCATCAAACTTATTTTTCAACGAATCCGAAACAACAAATTCATTTTTCACAAATTTGAATATTCCCAAATTGATTAAACGGTTTAAGGACAGATTATGATTGGTACGGTTATAAAGATCACCTTTTTCAAAATACAAAGCTCTGTCAAAAACCTTAGGCTTAAATTTATGCTGAGGATCTATCACATACATATTCTTGTAAGCATAAGGTGCCAGAGAATCTTCACTCATCGGAATCTTATACATACCCTTTCTTACATCCTGCAGATTGTAATTAGGAAAAACGACAACCTTATCTATTGAAAACTGCTCTTTCGACAATTTCGGAGTATCATCCTTTAGTTTTACATTCAACTCAACCTGATGGTTTTTGCTAACTGTGGTGTCGGCCTGAACAATGATATTATCCGGATGAAAATAATAGAAACCTTTTTCTTTCAAACGGTTATCGATACGTTCTCTTTCTGCCTTTATAATATCCAGGTCAAATGGATTTCCCGATTTTAGCAGTGTACGTTTTGTATTGTTCTGAATCTCCTTGTTAATCAGGCTGGAATCTTTCTGAAATTTCACCTGACTAATCAGGTATCTTTCTCCCGGCTTTACAGTGTAAATTACCTGTGCTTTTTTGCTTTTAACAATAACACTGTCTGTGGCTTTTGCATTGAAATAGCCTTTATTCTCTGAATAGTTTTCAATGATATCTTTATTGAATTCTCTGTCGACATCCCCCAGTAACACAGGCTTCTGTCCTAGTTTATATTTCATCCAGTAACGGAATCCTTTATCCGTTTTGGGCTCTTTTGTAATGTTATAGAAAAATAGTTTAGGACGCATCCCTAATATGGAAGGATTGGGCTTAGGCGTAAGATTACTTTCAAGTGCTGTCAACAGCTCTTTTTTATCATTCTTTGAAATCGTCTTGCTTTCGATCTTAACACTACCTCCCGTATAAAGATTTTGTCCTTCTCTGAGATAACCTGTACCACTGCACGAAAACAGAGATATAGCTATTCCTGAGACAAGCCAGTATTTATAATAGATATGGAATTTATTTTTCTTCATTATTTAAATTCTACGACTTGGTTTTTCTTATCTCTTACTTTTCTGTTTTTCTCTTTCTTAGATTTCTGGAAAATTTCACGGAACTTATCATAATCCAATGTGATAATAAATCCAACTCCGGTTTCCACAATCTGCCCCTG
This sequence comes from Elizabethkingia miricola, assembly GCF_001675285.1. GTDB lineage: Bacteria > Bacteroidota > Bacteroidia > Flavobacteriales > Weeksellaceae > Elizabethkingia > Elizabethkingia miricola. Next base: position 606,559 of record NZ_LSGQ01000003.1, on the reverse strand, counting down.
TAAAGCTACCTGATAATCGTTTTTGCGGTAAGCACGCAGCATATATCTTCCATCTCTGGACAGGCTGTAATCTACTGTTACATCCCCCGCAATATTCGTCATATTCTCATTCTGGCGGGCTTGTCCTTCCAGTCCGAAATTACTTCCTACAGTCACTTTCAAACGGTCATTCAGCAACTTCTTACTGATATCCACATTCAGGTCGGTTCTTGTATTTTTATTTCCGGTAGAATAATCATCTGTAGATTCCAGACCGAAATTTAAATCAACTCCTTTAATCAGATCCGAAGCCAGATTATTCAGCTGCTGAGAAAGAATTTTACTTACACTTTGTCTCGCCATAGTTTCTGCCGAAAGTCCTGCACTACTTTGGAACGGATTCTCACCAATAAACCGGTTCAGTAATAATAACGCAAAAACCTGCTTATTCATTTCCGGTTCCTGTTGTCTTAGCTGTGCCAGTTTCGCATCTACCAACTGCTTTACATTTGTTGCTACCGAATTGTTATTTTCATCAGTTGTAATATCAAAAGACAATACCGGTTTCAGAAGTTCCCCTTTCATCTTTAATAACGCATTAAATGGCATTCTTTGTTTAAAGAGATTGGTTTCTCCCTGATTAACCTGCTGCTCTACAAGATCAATTGGAGCTGTTTCCGTTTTATAGACAGCTGTAATATCCATAATAGCTGCCGTTGGTTCTCCGGTCCAGGTTATAGTACTCCCTTTCTGAATATCGAATTTACGTTTCAGCATACTTACAGAAAGTTCATAAGCTCCTTTTTCTACTTCATATACTCCTACCAAAGTTGTTTTCCCGGAAGGATCTATACCGCCTGTCAGCTGTGCTTCACCCTGAAGTTTAACAAAATCTCCGTTAGCCTTATCAATAACAATGGACATTTTCGCTTCCTTATTCACTTCGATATTCACACTTACATCCATTCCCTTAATCCGGCTTTGGGCATTCAGAGAATCTGTTTTTATTGTTTTATTCAGTACTACCTGATCCTGATCTACGAATTCCACAATCCCGTCTCTTTCCTGTAACGCAGGTGACGACTGTGGCAATACAAATGTAAAATCTGTATTCTCGGCAACTGTCAGCCTCCCTTCCACTTTAGGCAAATCAAGATTTCCACGGATACGCAATCCTGCATCAATTGCCAGAATTCCGTACATCATGGCATCATTGGTTTTTTCAGAATTTACAACCTTAAAGTCTTTGGCATTCACATTCAGGTTGAATGCAAAATCTCTGTAATTCTGGGTCAGCACCTGTCCGTTTACTGTCAGAGCATTTCCGTCTTTATCTTTAACCTTGAAACGGTTGAATTCTATACCTCTGTTAGTAAAGTCGATCTCATCATCAATATTTCTGAAATCACTTCCTGTTTTTGCAATTTCGAGTCCTACTTTATTGAATTTTACTTTTCCTAAAATATTGGGTTTATCAGTACTTCCTGCCAGCTTAAGATTTCCGGACAGATAGCCTTCAGTATGATGAATAGCATTCATAGAGAATCCCTGAACGGTTTTCATCTGCAGCTGATTAATTGCCATATTCATATCGAAAGTACCTGCTGAAATATTATAATCACCCAGTATTTTCACGTCGTTATCATTTCCGGAAAGTGCAACATCGGCATTCAGAATATTAGCTGAATTGTTTTTTACTTTCACGGCAACATTTCCTACAGGGCTTCCATAAACCATAAGATCCGAAATATTCAGGTCTGATGTAAAGGTCATTTTCTTTGTAAGATCACGCAGTTGTGCTGTACCGTTAATCGTTCCTTTAGCCAGAAGTGAATCTTTTTTTATAGCCTCTGTTATCGTTTCTATTTTAAAATCTTTTAATGAAACATTTAATGGGCTGGCTGGCGAATTATTTTCTGATTGTAATAAAATCTCACTTCCTGCATTGGAAAGTCTGAAGTTATCGGCCAGAATACCTTTACTGCTTATCTGGATCCTGTTATTTTCAGCTACCGTCCAATCATCATAGTTTAGTTTTAATCCGTTTGGATTAAGTGAAACTTCGGTAATATCGTTTAACGATTTTGCTGTTCCGGCAATCAGGAATTGTGTAGCATCTTTCGCATCCTTAGTCGTAATATTGTAATTGATTGTATTGTTTGCTACATCCCCGACAACACTTATTTTATTCAGCGCCAGACTGGAACTCTTCAGTGAAGCAACACCCAGATTATATTGCAGTGCCTGATTTTCATTGGTAATTTTCAAAGTTCCTCCCTGAATGCTATTTTCCCCGTATTGGAGTTGCGGAATTCTTCCGTCCACCTCTATTTTCTGGGAATCTGCATCATAATTACCATTCAGTGTTATGGTTTCGAAATCCTTCAGATCAGGAACAAACTTACGGATCAGATTATCATTTTTAATTTTTGCATTGAAGGCAAAGTGCTGTCCGGGCTGAATCTTCTGAGCTTTACCAGGTTTCTGAAACTGATAATACTGATTAATCGTCTGCTGAAGTGCTCCAAAGATTTGTGTCAGTTTATATTTTCCGGTAAGCGTTATATCCGCAATTTGCGAATTCAGATTCAATTCGTTTGAATCCTTTGTGGATATAGCCTTAAAATTAACTTCCTGTATAGGAAAAACTTCTTTAGTATCTGAAATGGCAAAATTCTGAAGGTTGAGTGAGCCGTTTAATTCATCCGGGTTAAGGTTACTAAAATCACCATCCAGTTTTCCGGCAACAATCATAGGCTTCTCATAGAATCCCAGTTTATTCAGATCCAGTTTGGTAATCGCTCCATTTACTTTTACTGTAGGATTTTTTTCGTTATAAACTCCTGAAGCTGCAAGATTCATATTAGCATTCGGATCTTTAGAATTTAAAGCTAAACTATATGCACCGTGATTTATTTTTCCCGTAAGGTCCATCTCACGATAATTATAAGCTTTATATACTGCTGAGTTTACATAGCCTCTTATATCTGCTTTTGCGCTTTTAGGATCGAAACCTTCCCCCTTAGCTGCAATTTTTGCAGTGATCGCTCCTACTTCTTTATTCTGAATAATCTTACCAATTTGAAGATTATGGAGATTTGCATTCACGTCGTATAACTCATGATTCTTACGACGCATATCCACTTGTGCAATAATCTCTGCATTACCAAAAGCAGAAGTAAGATTCAAATTTGTATTTACATTCTTCGTTGTTCCCTTCGCTATACCTTTTACACTGAAAAATGAAGGCAATGAGATATTCGACGGAATTGTATTCTTTGGAACCAGATTATAAATTGTCTTATCAGAAGAGGAAAGCTCTCCAATTTTCAGATCATAATAGAGCTTATCCGGATTCATGGCATTCTTTACCCGGCCGGAAGCTGCAACTTTTAGCTGATCAATACCTGAAAGCTTAAAACTCTGAATCACCAGATCGTTGACACTTCCTTTTGCATTGGCATTTACCAACAGTACCGCATTAGGATATTTATTGAACGGAACAGTATTTCTGAGCGTAGGAACAAGATTCAGTATATCTGAAAAACCAACTTTGGAGTCACGGATACTTGCGGATACTTTTATAGCTCCCGGATTGGCAGTTAATTGTTCGACGGAGTCATAACCTATGACAACCTCATCCCGCAAAACAGTTTTGGATGTCTGCAGGTAAAGATTCTTAAGGTAAGCTTCTTTTGATCCATATGTAAAATTAGTTGTCAGCCTCTGAATATCCAGTCCTTTGCTTTCCTTAATCTCAGCAGACTTCACCGTTCCTGCAAACTCATTATTTTCCATTTTGAAGTTACGGACATCTACGTTCATTCTGGAAAAGTTCAGATGATTGTAGTCCATTCCCTGCTTACTTGGAACCACAGCGGTATTGTTATAAACAACTTTTACATCATTAAAATTCAGATTACCCAGCAATACTTTCATTGCTTTTTCTTTCCCGGAACCAGCAGAACTTTCCTGTACTTTTTTAGGATCCTCTTTTTTGGCTGGCAGATAAAGATCTGCACGGATATCTGCACCTGCAAGCAGGACATTATCTATATTATAAGCATTATTTTCCAGGTCCAGCTGATTGACTTTTGTACTCAGTTCTTTGAATAATACTTTTGCAAATGTCTTGGTATTTTCATCACCATAGTCGATGTTAAAATTGGTCAGCTTAATTCCCTGAAGACCAATTTTCATAGGCTGTTGCTTACTCAGTGAATCTACTTTTTTTCCAACCTTTTCAGAAACTTCGGCCACCAGATCCTGTTTCAGTTTAAGCTTTAAACCATCCAGATTAATATCGCCTACAGCATAATTATTCTTCTGTAAATCAAATGTTTTTACCCGGGTATCAAAAGAATTAAAATATAGTTTAATATCATTCTTGGATTGCTGATCTTTGAATGTTACCCCTATATCTTTAAGTTTTATTTTGTTAAGAGAAATAATAAACGGCTTCGAAGAGCTTTCCTCTTTGTCACTCGTTGCAAAAGCATTGATAATGTAATCAAAATTGAATTTACCGTCCCGGTTTCTTACCACATTTGCATTAACTCCTTCCAAATCAATAGAGGTAATATCTGCTGTAGAACTCATCAGCTTCATCATATTCAGTCCCACGTCCAGTTTTCTAACTGCCAGAAGTGTGTCTACATCCTGCCCTTTCAGATAAAGATTCTCTAACTGCAGATTGTTAGGAAAAGCTACGTATACTTTTTCGAGACTTACTTTTGTTTTGATTTTGTTCTCCAGATATACAACAAGTCTGTCTTTAATGAAATTTTGTACAACCGGAAGTCTTAAGCTGAGTATCAATAAACTGAAAAATACCACTATAGAAATAATGGTTATAATCGTTCGTTTTAAAAGTTTCTTTTTATTTATTTTCAGCTTCAAACTTGTTTGTGTTTACACAAATATACTAAACCTAAGCTTTACAGACGAACTAAACAACTTTACATTTTGAATCACAGATTACAAATCCACAATATTATCACTCTCTTCTTAGACCTCATAGGTTTTGAAAACCTGAGAGGTTTCTCCGGTTTCCAAATAACAAAACCCTCATTTCTGAGGGTTTTCATTACTATTTGATATTTGTTAGTTCTTTTTATAAAACAATGCTCTGCTGTATTCATAATTCATACGGGCAATATTCAGAACTGATATACCTTGCGGACATTCCACTTCGCAGGCTTCTGTATTGGAGCAGTGTCCAAAAAGCTCTTCGTCCATTTGTTTTACCATATTCACAACTCTTTCATTTCGTTCTTCTTTTCCTTGTGGCAAAAGCGCCATATGTGAAATTTTTGCTGAAGTAAACAAAGCAGCACTGGCATTCTTACAGGTCGCCACACATGCACCACAACCGATACATGCTGCTGCATCGAAAGCTTCCTCCGCCAGCTGATGGGTAATTGCAATTGTTTTAGCATCGGGAGCCTGTCCGGTATTCACAGACACAAATCCACCAGAAGCAATAATTCGGTCTAATGCAGAACGGTCTACTTTAAGATCCTTTTTTACAGGAAAAGCCGCAGCTCGGAATGGTTCAATCACAATAGTATCACCATCTTCAAAAGATCTGAGATGCAACTGACAGGTCGTTGTATTTTTTAGTGGTCCGTGAGCAATGCCATTAATCATCATTCCGCATTGACCACAAATCCCTTCCCGGCAGTCATGATCAAATTCTACAGGTTCTTTTCCTTCCAGAATAAGCTTTTCGTTCAGCGTATCCAGCATTTCCAGAAACGACATATGAGAATTCAGCTGATCCAGTTTATATTCTTCCAGCTTCCCTTCAGCATTTCTATCTTTCTGTCTCCATATTTTAAGGTATAATTGCATAGCTTTTTAGATTTAAATTATTTGTAACTACGTACTACAGGCTGTATTTCTTCAAAAACAAGAGGCTCTTTAACCAACTCCGGTTCCTGCTCCTCTCCTTTCCAGCCCCATGCAGAAATAAACTGAAAATCAGCATCATTTCTAAGCGCTTCTCCATCCGGGGTCTGATATTCCTCCCGGAAGTGTGCACCGCAAGATTCATTTCGGGTAAGCGCATCATAGCACATCAGCTCTCCGATTTCAAAATAATCAGCAACCCTTCCTACTTTCTCCAGCTCTCCGTTCATCTTATCCCCAACTCCCGGAATAGTAACATTCTGATAAAATTCCTGTTTCAGCTTCCGAATCTCTTCTATCGCATATTTCAGCCCTTCTTCATTCCTTGCTAAGCCACAATAATCATACAAGAGTTTACCCAAAGTTTTGTGGTAATAATCTACAGTCTTATTTCCTTTAACCTCCATAAACTTCTGAATCTGATCTTTTACTTCTTTTTCAGCTTTTTCAAATTCAGGATGATCAGGCGATATTTTCCCGGTATGAATTTCTCCCGAAAGATAATTCGCAATTGTATAAGGAGCTATAAAGTAACCATCTACAGAAGCCTGAAGCAGAGAATTAGCTCCCAAACGATTGGCTCCGTGATCCGCAAAATTAGCTTCACCCAAGGCAAATAGCCCGGGAATTGTAGTCATCAATTCATAGTCTACCCACAATCCTCCCATAGAAAAGTGCGCAGATGGCGAGATCATCATAGGCTCTTTATAAGCATCGTAACCTGTAATTTTCAGATACATATCGAACAGGTTTCCGTACTTCTCTTTAATCTTTGCTTTTCCCTGTTCTTTTATAGCTTTAGAAAAATCCAGATAAACTGCATTTTTCAGTGGTCCGATTCCGAAGCCTGCATCAATTCGCTCTTTTGCAGCCCTAGATGATATATCTCTTGGTGCAAGATTTCCAAATGCAGGATATCTTCTTTCCAGATAGTAATCTCTTTCTTCTTCCGGAATATCATTTGGCTTCCGGGTTTCACCATTTTTTAATGGCACCCAAATCCTTCCGTCATTTCTCAAAGATTCAGACATCAGTGTTAATTTTGACTGATAATCTCCCGATTGCGGTAATGAAGTCGGGTGAATCTGTATCCAGCTTGGAGAAGCCATTAATGCGCCCTTTTTATGCGCCCGCCATATCGCTGAGCCATTACAGCCCATTGCCAAAGTGGAGAGATAATAAATCTTTCCGTAACCTCCGGTTGCCAACACAACGGTATGTGCTGCATGCCGCTCTATTTCTCCGGTATCCAGATTACGTACAATAATCCCGCGTGCTTTTCCGTCAATCACTACCAAATCCAACATTTCGTGACGGGAAAACAATTCTACACTCCCTTTACCTACCTGTCGCATCAATGCCTGATATGCACCCAGTAATAACTGCTGACCGGTTTGTCCTCTGGCATAGAATGTACGGCTTACCTGCACACCGCCGAAAGAACGGTTATTCAGATATCCTCCGTATTCCCGGCCGAACGGAACACCTTGAGCCACGGCCTGATCTATAAGATTAAGGGAACACTCTGCCATACGATAGACATTGGCTTCACGTGCCCTGAAGTCTCCACCTTTCAATGTATCTACAAACATCCGGTATACACTGTCACCGTCGTTTTTATAATTTTTAGCGGCATTTACACCTCCCTGGGCAGCAACAGAGTGTGCCCTACGCGGGCTATCCTGAAAACAGAAAGCTTTTACATTATACCCCAGTTCGCCAAGAGATGCCGCAATCGAACTCCCCGCCAATCCTGTTCCTACGACAATAACATCCAATTTTTTACGATTGGCAGGGTTTACCAGTTTAGCTGTTTTTTTATAGTTTTCCCATTTTTCTTCTAACGGGCCTTTTGGTATTTTAGAATCTAACATCATTTGCTCTTTTATTATTTAATTAATATCAAACACATTCACCTCCTCTTACCACATAGATACAATAGGATATTCTACGAAGGTTACATAGGGAAATAAATTCCCAAAACAGTAGCAAGAAGCTTTGCTTCTTAAATCTATGTATTCCTAAAGAAGAATCTTTTCTAATCATAAAACTCTATGTGGTTTGAATGTTATTATATTTTTATTTAACGGTAAGAAATACATAGACAGGCATTAGCGCAAATCCGACACTAATAATTACCGAATAAGCAATTCCTGCTATTTTAATCCATTTCACGTATTTAGGATGGAATAACCCCAAAGTTCTCACAGCACTGTAAATCCCGTGGATAAGGTGATAACAAAGCGCAATCATAGAAATTACATAGATAACCACATACCACCATTCTTTAAAGACTGTTATTACCAGAATATACAGGTCTTTGTTTCCTTTATCATCCAGCGGAAGACTTCCGAATTTATAGACATACCAGAAATTCTGAAAATGGATCACCAGAAAGATAAGAATCAGCGTACCCAATATCCCCATATTACGGGAATACCATTTACTGGCTCTGCCTCTTCGGTCAGACTGATAAGTACCGCCAGATTTTCTATTTTTTATAGTAATCACCAACCCGTCTATTGCATGTAAAATGATACTGGTATACAGAACCAGTGAAACAATTTTTATAACAATATTTCCGGATAAAAAGTGAGAATAAGCATTGAACTGTAAGTGCGCCTGCTCCTGTGGAAGGAAGAGTTGTAAATTTCCCAAAAAGTGAATCAGCAAAAAGAAACCCAGGAACAGCCCTGTAAGGCACATCAGCATTTTTCTTGAAAGTGTATTCAGCATAATTATAATTAATTGATTAATAATATCCCAGTACTTTCATCCACAGACCTCCTACGACCATATAGATGATGAGTAAAACTATTCCTATTTCCAGACCTCTCAGCCACCATGCTTTTAGTTCAACATAGCCACTACCGAAATATACCGGAGCCGGACCATGTCCGTAATGTGTAAGTACACCGTATATAGATCCCATGAAACCCAGCATCATTGCTAACAGCATTGGTGGGATTCCTAAAGAAACACCTACTCCTAATAAAGCCGCATACATCGCTGCTACGTGAGCTGTGGCACTGGCAAAAATATAGTGGCTAAAGAAATATACCAGTATAATAACCGGGAAGGCTACCTGCCAGCTCAATCCTCCGATTTTCACTTTAATCAAATCACTAAACCAGCCAATAAATCCTAACTCATTAAGAGAACTGGCCATCATTACTAACACTGCAAACCATACAATAGTATCCCATGCACCTTTTTCAGATTTCACATCTTCCCATGTCAGCACAGAAGTTAGTAAAAGTAATGTAAGTCCGATAAAAGCAGTAGTTGTAGCATCTATAGAAAGAGAGCCTCCAAAAATCCACAAGAATAATAAAATAAAGAAAGCCAGTAACATCAACCATTCGTGTTTGGAAACCGCACCCATTTCTTTAAGCTTATCAGCTGCCATTTTCTGAGCACCATCAGTTTTCTTTAATTCAGGCGGATATAATTTGTAAAGCACTAAAGGAACAACAAAGAAAGCCACCAACCCTGGCACAAAACCAGCTACTGCCCATGACATCCATGTTATATCTATTCCCAGATTGGCTGCAAATTTCTGGCACATCGGATTACTCGCTGTACCGGTAAGGAACATTGAAGAAGCAATCAAATTCATGTAATAACTGTTCAGCGTAAGGAAAGATCCTAATTTTCTATGGGTTGCCGGCTGATCCGGCACTGAACCAAAACTAATTGCCATAGACTTCATAATCGGGTAAATAATCCCACCACCTCTGGCTGTATTACTCGGAATAGCCGGTGCCAGACACATATCTGCCAAACCTAATCCGTAAGCAAGTCCAAGAGAACTTTTTCCGAAAACCCGGATAAATAAAAAGGCTATACGGTTTCCTAATCCCGTTTTGATAAATCCTCGGGCAATAAAGAAGGATATCCCGATTAACCAGATCACTTTGTCTCCAAATCCGGTAAGGGCTTTAGTAATCGACTTACCGGCATCTCCGGGAGCCAATACCTGTGTAAGCGCTGTAAAACCTATAGCCATCATACACATCGTTCCCATAGGAGCTGCCTTTAGGATAATTCCTAAAATAGTTGCTGCAAAGATGGCAAACAAGTGCCATGCTTCCGGGGTCACACCATCCGGAACCGGAATAAACCAGATGATTAACGCTATTGCAAAAGTAAATGCAACGTTTTTGATATTAATCTCTTTCATGAGTATATTTTTGTTTATTATTTCTATGTGATTTTATTTTGACTAGAATCGGCTCTGTACCTGAACAATAAACAGATTATTGTTGTATTGATTGGTATTTTCCACCTGTTTTTTATAGCGGTCTATCTGTACTCCCAACTGTATCCTTGCACCATAATTTTTCAGAAATTCCAGCCCGAACATTGGAGTAATAGTTTGCCGAGGGTTAGAATCCCGGCGGAAGTTATTATCCAGATATTCATAACGGCAAGAGAATTCTAAAGCACTTAGATTTTTGTGGTTAATCTCATATCTGAAATTAGGAAGAAAATAAATACCCCGTACCAGATAATCGTCCGGATTGGAAGTCCTTACGTTTTCAGCAAGAGAATTGTATAATATATGATTGGTTGCCTGTTTAGCTTCCAGCTGCATATCCAGACTCCAGCGGGAATCAAACTGAATATCTCCGGTAACATCTACTCCGACTGCATATACTTTTTTACTGAAGACCTCACCTACACCACCATTTAATCCAATATTGAAATTGTATTTAGGAGCCAACCCGAAAACCAAACGTGTTGAATACTGTTTGCCATTATCATTGTCATTGATCTGATTCTTCCCGTTTCCGTTAACTACGGATACCGCATACTGGAAAGGTATTTTACCAAGTTGCATCTGCCCGCCGACAGAGGCCCCAATTTGGAAACTTGTCCATCCCAGTTTTCCAAACTCTGTATACTGATTGGACCAGTCCAATGATTTGATAATATCTACAGGATAAGTTTCTTCTATACCAAACCATGGACGGAACTGTCCGACGGTAATGGCTATTTTAGGATTGAAGGTGTACTTGATGTATGCATTCTCCAATACACGACCCTTAGGATCATTTTTGAAATCAGCAAGGTTAGCAAGCGCAACAACCTCAGTACGTTTACTGATCTGCGCTTTCATTTGCACCCGCATATACTTGATCATAAAATTGTTGCTGGTACCACTGTGGTCACTATGATGCAGACCATTTACATCTACATCCTTTGTCATTCCCACCAGATAGCGTGCCTGAAAAAGGCCTTTGAATTGAAATTGAGGATACTTTACTTCAGCAGCCTCTTGCTTTTTAGCAGTTAATGAGTCCTTTGCAGGAACCTTTACTGAATCTTTGGTTTGTGCATTACTGAAAAATGCTCCCAATAATAAGGGAATAAAAATAAATTTTCGATACTTCCTATTACTCATATAGCAATTTTTGAGATTAGCAGGCTAATCATTTGTTATTTCTGTTGTTTAAAGTTCCGATTTTCCTTCTCCTTTTTCAAGTATATCGACCTGTTATATTTCAGGTCGACATATGATTTATTACATAGCTAAAAACTTTTATTATGTATATTATTTTAATAAATTAACTAAAATTAATAATTATTTGATAACAATATAATTAAATTGATTCTAAATTAGAAGTTAAAGGTATAAAATTACTCTTAGCCCTTGCGGTACAGTAATCTACCCCCGTCCTGCTTTTCTGTATTTCTACATTTTTTCACCATTATTCCGAATTTAGACATTTAACTTTTCACAACAATCAAAAGCTTTTATTTGTCATTAAATCAATATTTAATAGAATAAACTTTAGTTTTATTTAAAAAAATAGTTATTTTAGTATCAGTAAACTAAATCACAATAAATTATGAGATCTAAACTATTAACCGGTACCTTCTTGGGTATTGCACTGTTTGCTTTCCAATCGTGCAGAGAAAACAACATGACAGCAGAAGATTCTGTTTCACCACAGGCTAAAGCTTCGGGAGCTGTTGCAGGTTCTACATTCAGTGTACCTGTTGCAGGAAATTCATTCTTAACAGTAAAACCTTCCGGAGCCAACGAAGTGATTACTTCTACAAAGCTGGGTAACTGGACAAATTCCAATTCTGTTATCAGTACATATTTCAGAGTGAGTAATGCCGGAACCCTAAGCATTGGATTAAAAGCATCTGTTCCGTCCGGAACCAGTGTTGTAAAAGTCACTGTAGGAAATGTTTCTAAAAACGTTACTTTAACCGGATCTGCTAACACCAGTTACACTGCGGGAGATTTCAATATTTCTACTCCGGGTTATGTAAAAGTCGATTTACAGGGCGTATCTAAAACAGGTGGTTATTTCGCCGATGTAACAGACATTACATTTAGTGGTAACGCAGCCTCAGGAACCAATATTTTCAGCAACGACACCTCTTATTATTACTGGGCACGCAGAGGACCTTCATGTCACTTAGGCTATACAGTTCCTACCAGCAGCAATGTAAGCTATTATTATAATGAAGTTACGGTTCCGGTTGGAGAAGATAAAATCGGCTCTTACTTTATGGCTAACGGTTTTGGCGAAGGTTATTTTGGTATTCAGGTTAATTCTGCTACGGAAAGAAGAGTTTTATTCTCAGTATGGAGTCCTTTCCCTACAGATGATCCGAACAATATTCCGCCGGATCATAAAATAGTATTAAACAGAGCCGGAAGCGGTGTTACCATTGGTGAGTTTGGTAATGAAGGCTCAGGAGGACAGAGTTATTATAAATACAACTGGACCGCCGGACAAACCTATAAATTCTTACTGAAAGGAGAACCGGATGGTACTGGTAAAACAGATTATACAGCATGGTTTCTTTCACCAGATACCACGACATGGAAGCTTATCGCCAGCTGGAAGAGACCTCAAACCAGCACTTACCTGAAAGGTTTCTATAGTTTTGTGGAGAACTTTAATCCTGAAAACGGGTATATGGGAAGAAAAGCTGAGTTTAAAAACCAATGGGTAAGAACATCAGCAGGAAACTGGCAGGCTGTTTCTGCAGCTAAGTTTACTGTAGATGCTACTTATAATGCACAACAAAGAATTGATGCTATGGGCGGAACAAACGGAAACAGTTTCTTCCTGCAAAATGGAGGATTCTTTAGTACTATCGTAGCACCAGGCACTCAGTTTTCAGTAACCGCCCCTACACAAGCGCCTGATATAGATTTTTCTACATTACCTTAAAACAATATTCATAAATTAATATCCTAAGCCTGTTATTACTCTCAGGAAGTAATAACAGGCTTTTTTCATGAGCCTCATCATTCCTTTAAAAAGTACTGTTTATGCCGAATATCACCTATAAAATCTTCCGTCATAATCGTAAAAAACGTAAATTAGTAGTTTTTGAAAACTAATTATTTAAACTGGTCATTTCTGACTGCCCACCGGATTTTCACAATATGGAAACAAGAATGTACGAGAACCTGCAGGAAACACTTTCATTCTATGGCATCAATTGTCATAAGCCTTATTATATATCTTCAGGAAATCCTATTTTTCAGTTTCCAAAAACACCTTTTCGTATAGATTTCTATGCCTTTTGCATCTGTACAGAAGGCTATACCGATGTGGAAATAGACAATCAGAAATACAACATAACCCAAAATAGTTTTCTGGTTTCAGCACCATCAACAGTTATCAAGTTTTTGCAAACCAGCAAAGACTTCAGAATGAAACTTTTGTTTTTTGACAAAAATTTTCTGCTAAAGAATATTATAGATCCTTTTTTCATTGAGAAGCTGGGACTGTTCCGGAATTTATCTTTCAGTATTATCAGCCCTGACCAGGATCAGGCATTTAAGCTACTCAGACTCCTGGAATACCTGCAGGACAAAACCAGTATAACCGGACGTTTCTCTGAAGACATTGTACGCACAATAATATTTAATTTGTTATTAGAAACTGCAGAAATAATTAATTCTGAGAAAGAAAACATTCCGGAAGAGGCTTTTTCCGAAGGGAACAATTTGTTTCTGAAATTTACACAGTTAGTACAAAGTAATGTAATCCGTCATAAAGATATTCAGTATTACGCAGATCATTTATTTATATCCGGAAAACACCTCATTAAATTAGTAAAAAAAGCTTCCGGAAAAACGCCCCATGAAATCATCAATGAAAGCTTGTTAAAAGAAGCTTTTATATTATTGAATGATTCAGAACTTACATTTACTGAAATAGCCTATCAGCTCAACTTTAGTTCCGTATCGGCTTTCGGAAGATTTTTCAAACGTTATTCTTTATTATCACCTACTGAATACAGAAAACAGCAAAATTTGTAAAGAAGGAAATTGAGTACAACTTTGGCGAACTTTGGCTTGCAGTAAAAGCCCGATATGGCAGTAACTTCGTTACAAGAATTACAAACAACTGCAATATGAACCCAATAACTTCAAAATTCGACAAAGTACTTAATGCTTCTTCTGAATACGGACATGTAAACCATGAACCGGATTCCAGTAAAGAGCAGCAACGAAACACCCCGCAAAAATCAATGCCATTTTCTGATCAGATTGGAAATTATCAGAGAAACAAAGGGATTCCTGCACAATCATATAATGATAGTAAGATTTACATTATAGGCAGTGGAATTGCAGGTATGTCGGCAGCTTATTATTTTATACGCGATGGACATGTTCCTGCAAAAAACATCACCTTTTTAGAACAATTGCATATCGATGGCGGCTCATTAGATGGCGCCGGAAATCCGACAGATGGTTATATTATCCGTGGTGGTCGTGAAATGGACATGACATACGAAAATCTTTGGGATATATTTCAGGATATCCCGGCTTTAGAAATGCCGGCTCCTTACAGTGTACTGGACGAATACAGATTAATTAATGATAACGACTCCAATTATTCAAAAGCCCGGTTAATCAACAATAAAGGTGAGATAAAAGACTTTAGTAAGTTCGGTCTAAATAAAATGGACCAGTTAGCTATTATCAGATTACTTCTGAAAAATAAAGAAGAACTGGACGATTTAACTATTGAGGATTACTTCAGCGAATCCTTCCTGAAAAGTAATTTCTGGACTTTTTGGAGAACGATGTTTGCCTTTGAAAACTGGCATAGCTTATTGGAACTGAAACTTTACATGCACCGTTTTCTTCACGCTATAGATGGACTGAATGATTTATCTTCACTGGTATTCCCTAAATACAACCAGTACGATACTTTCGTAACTCCTCTGCGTAAATTCCTT
This sequence comes from Elizabethkingia miricola, assembly GCF_001675285.1. Classification (GTDB taxonomy): domain Bacteria; phylum Bacteroidota; class Bacteroidia; order Flavobacteriales; family Weeksellaceae; genus Elizabethkingia; species Elizabethkingia miricola. Next base: position 591,442 of record NZ_LSGQ01000003.1, on the reverse strand, counting down.
CAGGAAAAAGGTGTTAATATCCATCTGAACACTCTGGTAAAAGATCTGGATATCCACATCAATACCGAAGGAAAGGTGGTAGAAGGAATTATCACCGAACAGGATGGCAAAGAAGTAAAAATCCCTGTTGGTAAGAATGACTATGTTATTGTAACCACAGGTTCTATGACGGAAGATACCTTCTACGGAAATAATAAAACTGCTCCTATTATTGGTATAGACAACAGCACAAGCGGACAAAGTGCCGGATGGAAACTATGGAAAAACCTGGCTGCAAAATCAGAAATTTTCGGGAAACCAGAGAAATTCTGCAGCAATATCGAGAAGTCTGCATGGGAATCTGCAACGCTTACCTGTAAACCTTCAGCCCTTATCGACAAGCTGAAAGAGTACTCTGTTAACGATCCGTATTCCGGAAAAACTGTTACCGGTGGTATTATTACCATTACAGATTCCAACTGGCTGATGAGCTTTACCTGCAACAGACAGCCACACTTCCCGGAACAGCCGGATGATATACTTGTACTTTGGGTATATGCCTTATTCATGGACAAAGAAGGAAACTATATCAAAAAGCCTATGCCGGAATGTACCGGAGATGAAATTCTTGCAGAGTTATGCTACCATTTAGGTATTGAAGATCAGCTGGAAAATGTACAGGAAAATACAATTGTAAGAACTGCATTCATGCCCTATATAACCTCTATGTTTATGCCAAGAGCTAAAGGTGATCGTCCTAGAGTAGTGCCTGAAGGCTGTAAAAATCTGGGACTGGTAGGTCAGTTTGTAGAAACCAATAATGATGTGGTATTTACAATGGAAAGTTCTGTGAGAACAGCCAGAATTGCTGTCTACAAATTACTAAACCTCAACAAACAGGTTCCTGATATCAATCCGTTACAGTATGATATCCGACACCTGCTGAAAGCAGCAAAAACACTGAACGATGACAAACCATTTGTAGGTGAAGGCTTGTTGAGAAAAGTCCTTAAAGGAACTTACTTTGAACATGTATTACCTGCCGGTGCAGCTGAGGAAGAAGAACAGGAATCCTTTATCGCTGAACATGTAAATAAGTTCAGAGAATGGGTAAAAGGAATAAGAGGATAATCTATAATTTCGGGAGCGGCAATCTGTTGATTGCTGCTTCCGGTTATCTACACTAAATAACAAATTATAAAAACACGTACAATGAACTTTAAAAACATAACAGCGGCAGGAAGCGGCGTATTAGGTTACCAGATCGCATTCCAAACAGCATTTCACGGATTCAATGTAACAGTATATGACATTAATGATGAAGTACTGGAAAAAGCAAAAGCCAAATTCAGTATTCTGAGTGAAGCTTATAAAACCGATCTGGGAGCAACACCGGAGCAACTTGATGCTGCGTTCAAAAACCTGCAGTATACAGCAGATCTGGCAGAGGCAGTAAAAGATGCTGACTTATTGATTGAAGCTGTACCGGAAAGTCCGAAAATAAAAATTGACTTCTATGAAAAGCTAAGAAGTGTAGCACCAGAAAAAACGATTTTTGCTACTAATTCTTCTACAATGTTACCGAGTCAGTTTGCAGAAAGCACTGGCCGGCCGGAGAAATTTCTGGCACTGCATTTTGCCAACGAAATCTGGAAGCACAATACTGCCGAGATTATGGGACATCCGGGTACAGATAAAAATGTTTTCAATGATGTTGTTGCTTTCTCAAAAGCCATAGGCATGGTTGCGCTTCCGTTACAAAAGGAACAGCCCGGATACATTGTAAACTCTTTACTTGTTCCTTTACTAAGCGCTGCCACCAACCTGTTGGTAAATGAAGTAGCTGATGCGGAAACAATAGATAAAACATGGATGGTAGCTACCGGAGCTCCGACAGGTCCTTTTGGGATTCTGGATATTGTAGGGATTACTACAGCTTACAACATCAACAAAATGGCAGCAGATGCTACAAATGATCCGTTGAAAATAAAAACAGTGGAATATCTGAAAACAAACTTTATTGATAAGAACAAACTGGGTGTTTCTACTGGTGAGGGATTTTATACTTATCCCAATCCGGCCTATAAGAAAGATGATTTTTTAAAGTAAATTAGCTACAACTTATTTTTATAACAGTTAATCCCTGATATGGCTATACAAACTTCAGATTATCTCCAGCACAACGGAATAACACAAGGTAAGCTTACAAAATCTTATTATACATTATTTCGACCGGAAAATGAAAATATAAAAGCGACCCTTCTGATTTTGCATGGCATGCAGGAACACAGCGGACGTTATATGGAGTTTGCACAATATCTGGCAGAGCAGGGATTAGCTGTTATTACCTATGACCATTTAGGGCATGGCAGAACAGCTAAAAACATTGAAGAGTTAGGTTTCTTCCAGATCAGTAATCCTGCACAACAGGTGGTAAACGATGCTGAAAACATAGCTGATTATCTGGAAAAACGATATCCGGATGTTCCACATTTTCTGTTAGGACATTCTATGGGATCTTTTATTGCCCGTTGTTTATTACAGCAGGCAGGTTCACGATTTAACGGAGCTATTATTGTAGGAACTGGCGGAAAAGTTCCCGGTGCAAAATTAGGGAAAGCGGTTTCTGCACTTCTTAATAAAATAACGCCCCATTACCGCAGTAGATTTATCAACACTTTTTTCAATAAACAAAATAACCTGCGTTTTAAAAACGAACCTAATGAAAGCGGAACCAATTGGTTGAGTGTCGACAAAAACAATCGACAGACTTTTTTACAGGATGAATTATGCGGTGTTCTTTTCAGTATCAATGGTTTTTATACACTCCTGTCGGTTAATGTAAAAGCAACAGACAGACACTGGGCAAAAACATTACCCCAGACATTCCCAATGTTATTTATTAGTGGCAGCGATGATCCTATTGGTAATTTCGGCAAAGGCATTCAGCAAACCGTTTCAGATTTGGAGCAAGATGGCTTTAAAGATATTACCATGAAACTGTATACAGGAATGCGCCACGAAATCCTTAATGAAACCGATAAACATTCTGTTTACCACGATATTATCAACTGGATTGAAAAACATCTTTAAAAGTTATCCACGGAGTCCTTTTGAAAAAAAGTTTTGAATAAAATTGTCAAAAGCTTTTTTGTAGCTCCTTCCTACCGGAACAGACTGTACACCTAATACAACCTCATCATAACCAAACGCAGTAATATATTCTGTATTAATCATAAAAGATCGGTGAACTCTCAGAAAGCCTTTAGCGGATAAATATATTTCCATTTCTGCCATCGTAGCTTTCGTCATAAATTCCGTTTTATTTTTCAAAAAAACTTTGACATCATTTCCCTGACTTTCCAGATAAACTATATCTGCCAATATTACTTTTCTTTGTAAACCTTCAGATTTCAGAATAATAAATTCAGCAACTTCTTCTTTCTGGTCATTTCTTAGCACCCGTTCAGCAGAGCGAAAAAAGCGTTCAAAAGTTACGGGCTTCAGAATATAATCAACAGCTTCCAATTCAAAGCCTTCTAATGCAAACTCACGGTATGCTGTTGTAAAAATTGTTTTGGGTCTCTGCGATAAGGATTTTAAAAACGCTATTCCATCTAGGTCAGGCATCTGAATATCCAGAAACATAAGATCAACCGTTTGCTCCTGCAATAACCGGTATGCTTCCATAGCATTTCTTGCAGTTCCGACAATACACAGATTTTCGATTTTGGAAATATGATTTTCCAAAAGTTTTATAGCCAAAGGCTCATCATCTACTATAATACAATTAATCATGAAAGGCCGGAGTAATCAGTTCTACAATAAATCTGTTCTGCCTGTGCAAAATACTAAATGTAAAATTATTGTTATAATACAATTTCAGTTGCTCTTTTATATTATCCAGACCTATCCCTCTGTTATTAACTTCCATACTTTCAGGACATGTATTTTCAATTCTCAAAACCGATTCTTCCGGAGTTGCTTTTATATCAATATTAATTTCTGCTCCATCCGTCATCTTACCTGCTCCATGCTTAAAAGCATTTTCCACAAGCGAAAGATAAATCAATGGCGGAATAATATTCGGGCTATTCAGTTGTTTTTCTAAATTCAGTTTAAGTCTTTCATCATATCGCAGCTTCTCTAATTCAATATAATGATTGACTATAGTCAATTCATCGGAAACAGTAACCATCCTCCCCTGGCCTTTGTATAAGATATAATCCAGAATATCCGAAAGGCGGCTAATCGATTCAGATGTTTTCTCCGAATCCAACAATGACAATGAATAAATATTATTCAGGGTATTGAACAAAAAATGGGGATTCAAACGGGATTTTAATGCATGAAGCTCCAGTTCCGTCTTTTCCTTCATCAATTTTTCATGATTTTGTTTTTCATTTCTGTACCTCAGCATAAACATTACAGAGATAAAAATAAAAGCTCCGGTAATTATGGGCAGTGTATAGTGGAAAAGAAGATATTTTAAATCTGTGAAAATACTAACTAGGTTATCCTGTGGATAACTCACAAAAAAAGGTTCAGCAACATATACAATAAACAACCTGTTGATAACAGATATACAATACAACGACAATAACAGATATACTGAAAAAGCAACATACCTTTTGTTATCAAAATACTTCCGGACAAGTATATAATAGATAAAATTTGCGCCTATAATCTGAAAAATCCAATGGCAAAAATCATAGATAATCATTTCCTTTAAATCGGGATTATCGTGTTCACCATAGTTTCTGGCGGTAACAAGCAGAAATAAAGCAATCCAGAAGAATATCTGAAAATATACAGTCTGCCTTCCAGAATTTCCGGATAACGGTTTTATCATGCTCAAAATTAAAAATTCTGTTTCTACAATCAACACTCCGGTGATAAAATCTGATCAATCAGGGGCGAACAACATCAATAAAGTGTCAAACGATTTTTAGAGTTATCCACATTCAGATTAATGTCGTCTGTCTGTACCAACAAAATCCTGTCTGTTATTTTCAAAACTTTGCCGGAAAACAATGAAGACATCATCTGAAAGATTAAACGGATTAGACCATCTGAGAGCATTAGCTATTGTATTAGTACTCATGTATCATTACCGGGCTTTTAGCCATCCGGACTGGATAGATACTATTGGCAGATTTGGCTGGATAGGTGTGGATTTATTTTTTGTACTTAGCGGCTTTCTTATATCTGGTCAGTTATTCAACAACATCAAAGTTTTCCACAATATCCATTTGAAATCATTTTACATTAAACGTTTTTTCAGGATTATTCCGCCTTATGCTTTTACCTTGCTTCTATATTTCTGTATTCCTGTCTTCCGGGAAAGAGAAGCATTATCCCCATTATGGAAATTCATCACCTTTACCCAAAATTACGGACTGGACGTTATTAACAAAGGAACTTTTTCACATGCGTGGTCTTTGTGCATCGAGGAACAATTTTACTTAGTACTGCCTTTTTCACTTTTGCTTTTAATAAAAACCAAAACACTTTCGTGGATAAAATGGCTTGCTCCGTTTCTTATTATCATTTCTATATTCTTTCGTTTTACAGCATGGAATGAATACATTATTCCAAATATCAATTCCGATCGATTCTGGCTGGAGTGGTATATGAAGATCTATTACCCTACCTATACCCGACTGGATAGCCTGGCTATTGGTGTGCTTATCGGTTATTTTTTTCAAAATTCATCCATATTCAGAAATTTCATTCATCTCAACGGAAACAGACTTTTCTTTGGTGGAGTAATTCTTCTATGCCTTTCGCTTTGGCTGTGCAACGATCAGACATCTGTGCAGGCATCTATTTTCGGGTTTACTGCTGTTGCTATAAGCTTTGGTATTGTTGTACTATCAGCAGTTTCGGAATCATCATTTCTGTCCCGCTCTTATTCGTGGATTACTTACCAGCTAGCCAGCTTATCTTATGCAATTTACCTTTCTCACAAAGGTGTTATCCACATTATCCAATTATTTCTTAAGGATATGCAAATTTCTGCTTCAGGAATGCTTATGCTTTTAATCTGTTTAGCTGCCAGCATCCTGACCGGGCTTTTTTACCGTTATGCTATTGAAAAGCCAGCATCACGGATTAAAAATAAAATTCTGAATAAATCATAGCAGGCTCCGTTCTAATTTTGCTAATTTAGATCCCTGTAATATCAATGCACGCAACAAAACAACTTGAAGAATGGATAGATTTGTATGGTCAAAAACTTTTTGACCGTGCCTTTTACCTACTGTCCAGCCGGGAAGATGCAGAAGATATCGTGCAGGAAGTTTATGTGGCCGCTTATTCCGCAATGGATAACTTTCAGGAAAAAAGTTCGCCGATTACATGGCTGATGGGAATTCTGCAGCATAAGGTGACTGACCTTTACAGGAAAAAGTACAAAGGAAATCCACATGTAAGTCTGGATCATTTTTTTGACAACCACGAATTCTGGAAAGATCCGGACGGAATTCTTAAAAACTGGGATACCAACGATGCTTCATTGTTGGATAATGAAGCCTTCAATGCTTATCTGAAAAAATGTCTCGAGGAATTGCCGGACAGATGGCTCACTCTGGTGAAACTCACTTATCTTCAGGAAAAAAAATCAACAGAAATTTGTCAGGAAACCAATATTTCCACGACTAATTATTGGAAAATATTACAACGCAGCCGACTCCAGCTTCGGGAATGTCTACAATTTAACTGGTTCGGAAAAGGAAAATGAGCACTTTAAAGAAAATATTACATGTTCTGATACTGCCTTGCAGTAAAGCTACTTTTTTAATTGAAAAAAGGATGCATTCTCCATTGACATTTTCTGAAAAGACTCAGCTGAATGCCCACCTGATTTTATGCAAGTGGTGTATGGCCTATGAGAAAAAAGCACAGTTCCTGCATCAGGCACTTCAGAATATGATCAGAAAAAAAGAGCCCGAAGTATCAATTTACAACATTGATAATAAACAACTTAAAGAAGAAGTTCTAAAAAAAATAAAAAAATAATTATTTTTTACTGTCAGGATTTTGTTTACCTGCCGACTATAGTTCCAAAAGGAATATAAACAGCAAAAACAAAACTGATATGTTTACTAAAGAACCATCTTTATCAAGCCGTAATTTTTTAATTGGTTATTACATTTCGCTCTATGGAGTCGCCATCGTCCTTTTATGGATAGGGATTTTCAAATTTACACCTACCGAAGCAGCAGCTATTAAGCCATTGGTAGAAAATCATCCGTTAATGGGATGGCTGTATAATATGCTCAGTATCCGGGGGGTATCCAACCTCATCGGTATTGTTGAAATTTTCACCGCATTGGCCATAGTACTTGCGCCTTATGTACATTTTCTAAGAATTGGTGCTTCCATTGGAATACTCATCACTTTTATCACTACCATCAGTTTTCTGTTTACGACTCCGGGGACCTGGAGAATCGTGGACGGAATTCCGGTAACTGACTTTTTTATCCTGAAAGATCTTGTCTCTTTAGGATTCGGACTTATGATTTTACAATTCCCAAAAAACATAACAAAATGAAAAAAATAGCAATAGGTTGCCTGACCCTTATAACAGGACTTATATTTCTGATTAGCTGGAAACAGAACAAACCTTCCACCGAAAAAACAATGATTGTTGATCCGCGAGCGCCTTCTGCTGAAATCTATTTTGCCGGAGGTTGCTTTTGGGGAACCGAACATTTCTTCAAACAGGTAAGAGGTGTAACCGCTACAGAAGTAGGCTATGCAAACGGGAACGTTAAAAATCCTGATTACAAAACCGTTTCTTCTGATGCTACAGGTTTTGCCGAAACTGTTAAAGTTATTTACAATCCGGATATCATTAATCTGGATCTGTTGATAGAATTATACTTTAAAACAATAGATCCTACCAGCATGAACCAACAAGGAAATGATATGGGAACACGCTACAGAACCGGTATCTATTACAGTGGTAAAAACGACTTATCCACAATCCGGTCAGAGGTGGATAAATTGTCAAAAGCCTACAAAAAACCAGTTGTTGTTGAAGTAAAGCCTTTGAAAAATTTTTATAAAGCCGAAGATTATCATCAGGATTATCTTGGAAAAAATCCCGGTGGCTACTGCCATATAGAACCCGGATTGTTTGAAATGGCAAGAAAAGCCAATCCGCCTCACACTTACCAAAAACCGGATGACAAAACACTTCGTAAAAAACTAACTGCACAGCAGTATGAGGTAACCCAGCAAAATGCAACAGAAAGGCCTTTTGAAAACCAATATTATAATGAATTCCGGGAAGGAATATATGTTGACATTACTACCGGAGAACCTTTATTTGTTTCTACTGATAAATATGAATCCGGTTGTGGCTGGCCAAGCTTCTCCCGCCCGATAAGCGAGGCTCTTGTTCAGGAAAAAACAGATAATTCCCACGGAATGCAGCGTACCGAAGTAAGAAGCAAAACCGGAAATGCACACCTGGGCCATGTCTTCAATGACGGTCCACAGGATAAAGGCGGACTGAGATATTGTATCAACAGTGCATCATTAAAATTCATCCCGAAAAATGAAATGGAAAAACAAGGGTATGGAAAATACCTTTCATTAATAAAACCCATAAAAAAATAAGCACAAACAAAAAACAACACGCTATGAAAAAAGTATTTTTTTCTGCTATTCTAATGGCAGGTACAGCGGGAGTATTATCATCCTGCAACGACAGCACCAACGACATGACACCTCAGCCACAACAGGGTACATTCACAGTGGAAAATGTGGTACAGAACAAGGACTTTGTACAGAGCGGAGCCTTTCAGGGAACAGGAAGTGCAACAGTACAATTACCTGTTGTACTACCGGGACAAAGCATCAGCTTTAAATTCAATGCCGGAAAAGGCCAACGACTGATGTTTGCAACGATGTATGGTGCTTCTAAAGACTGGTTCTTTGCACCTGAAAACCCCGGAATAAAACTGTATAACGATAACGGAACTCCTATAACCGGGGATATTTCTGCACAGATCAAGCTTTGGGACAATGGCAGCAAGGATAACACTACCGGAAATCCTGAATCGAATCCTATTGCCATGGTTCCGAATGTTGATGCCTCCAAGCTGATGAAACTAAGTCTGATTTATAATGATGCAGCCTCTGAATTTACACTTAGTATTACCAATACTTCCGGAGGTACTATGAATGAAACGCCTTTTTCTCCCGGTGTATGGGCTGTGTCCAATATATTAGGTGGAAAATTATTAAATGAAATGCCATTCTATAAGGCCGGAGAAAAATCGAATCCTGAAATTACGGCTATTGCGGAAAGTGGAAACAATGCTTCTCTTAACACCAAAACAAAAAACAATACCGGAATTATTACAGGGCTCTCCCCTATACTGGTTGTTGTTTATAAAGGAGATACAAACCCTATATACCAGGTTGGAGCAAAAGATATGGGAATGGGACTAAAAGATATTGCTCAGAAAGGTGATGCTGCAAAATTAAAAGATGCATTAACAAAACCAGGAGTCAGCGTTTATGTATTGGGCAATGCCCCTATAGCACCTGGCGCAAAAGTATCGGCTAATATCACTACAACTCCCGGTGACAAGATTGCATATGTTACCATGTTTGGCTATTCCAACGACTGGTTTTATGCCAATGAAAGCGAAGTTACAGCAAATACAAAAGGTGATTTAACAGCTAAAACAGCATTGTTTGATGACGGAACCGGAGTCGATCAGTATCCGGGTGCGGGAAATAAACAAGCTTTATTTGGTGGAACACCTGCTCCCGAGGATAAAAATATTTCCAAAGTAGGGAACAATTATCCTGTACCACAGGTTTCTTCAGTACTGAAAGTAACTTATCAATAATATATACTAAAAGATAAAAAAATCCGGCTACTTAAAGCAGCCGGATTTTCACTTTTATAATTATGAATTGCTATCTAGAATTTTAGAGTTAAACTCCCCATAATATTCATAAGAGGCTGTGCATTTGCCGTTGTATAACCTTGCCAATAGTGTTCATTCGTAAAGTTATCCACTTTCACTCCAATTCTGAATTTACGTGTATCATAAAAAGCATTAGCATTCAACACAAAATATTTTGGAAGAATAAAATATCCCATAGACTGTGAGTTTACGATTTTATTATCACTTGCATAATTTCCACCAATTCCAAATCCTAAGCCTTTAAACCGACCATCTACAAACTGATAACTTGCATTGAAGTTGGCCAGCCAAGGGGATGATGCTGTAGCAGGTCTGTTCCCTAAGACGTCTTTACCTAGTTGTGTATCAAAACGAGAATCGTTATAACTAAGCCCGGCAATTAATGAAAAGCCTTTAACCAAGTATGCATTAATCTCCGCTTCAAATCCACGGCTTGTTAGTTTTCCCGCCTGGCTTTGCACAGCCTGCCCACTTGAAGTCATTTCATTTGTAGCTATTAATGTATTTTTCACTTTAATATCATAATAACTCAATGTTGCAGAAATTTTCCCATTCAGTAAATTTGCTTTAAATCCTCCCTCAAACTGATTTGCTCTTTCAGGATCGGAAAGTGCAATATCTCCAGCTTTATTCTGAATATAGTATCCATTGCTTTTAAAACTATTTTGATAGTTCCCAAATACTGATAATTTTTCCGGAACAATCTGATATGTTACTCCGAATTTAGGAGACCAGGCTGACTGAGTGTAAGCATCGGCTTGTTTTTGTCCTTGTTGCCCACCTTTATAAACATTACTTTCATAACGTAAAGCTGCAAGGATGTTTAATCCTCTCACAAGAGTAAGAACATTAGAAATATAGCCACTATAAATATTTTGTTTTCCCAGACTTGGATATGTATTATTTGCATTAAAATCATAACCTGGAAGATTCTGATAATACTGATATTTTTCCCGAAGTGTCTGTGCATTCATATTAGAATAGTCAGCTCCACTAAACGGAACCCAATCGAAATTGGTGAAAATAAAATGCTGATCGTCGTTTATTCTCATATAATCAAAACCGGCTACTGTTCTGTTTCGCATACCAGCCACATGAAAATCAAAATTAAAATTCTGTTGGATCTGAAAATACTTTTTCTTACTATCCACAGTAGATTGATCGGCTCTTACAACACCTATTTGTGTATCTGCCGGATTCTGAGAAACTGCCGACTTTGGTGCCATATAAAAATAAGGATTAAAGCCATCAGAATAAGAATAAGATGTACTTACATTGGTAGATGATTTTATATATTCATTCAATTTATAATTAACCTGCCCAAAAAGGTTTCTTGCTTTTCCTGTTGTTGTAAGTCCTTTTCCTATATATGACTGTTTGTAATCATATCCATATTTACTAATTTGATCCATTCTGTCAGCTCCTAACACAGACGATGGAAAATAGAAAAAGAAACCAGTTTCAGGATATGCATTTGTTTCATACATTTCATATTCCAAATTAATTTCCAAATCATCTGTAGGTTTATAGCTTAGTGAAGGAGTAAATGCATAAAATGAATTCTTAGCATCCGGCCTTTGGAAAGATCCTTGATTGGTATAAGCTGTATTTACACGGAATAATAATTTTTTATCTTTTGTAATGGGAGCATTTACATCTGTTTGTACTCTGTAATAATTATAACTTCCCCCGGTTAAAGAAACTGACCCTGCAAATGTTTCAAATGGTTTCTTCGTAACTCGGTTTATTACCCCTCCATAAGAAGTTGCATTACTACCAAACAAAGTAGCTGAAGGTCCTTTCAAAACTTCTATTTTTTCCAAATTTATGGCATCCATAGACGTAGTAACAGGTGCGACCAAACCATTTCTCATGGAGTTTCCTGCTACAAATCCCCGTAGGTTTATAAAAATCCCGCCATCTCCGGCTCTGTTAGTTGCACTCCACATTTTTTGTATTCCGGTTACATTTCTCAATGCTTCATCCGCTGTATAAATTAATTGATTTTCCAAAACAGCTTTATCTATAGAGGAGTAAACCTGTGGATTTTCAATAGTCTTTAACGGCATTTTATTTGCGTAATCACTGTCTTTTTTGATATAGGAATTGATAATTACCTCATCAATTTTCTTTGCATTTACAGTATCCCTTTCTTGTGCATAGGCAAGAACACCAGATAACAGAACTGCATTCAACAACACTTTTTTCATAATAAGCTCAGATTTTTATAATAGTTATTTCTTAAGATTTTTTATAGTAATGTTTCATGATAATAAGGACAGGAATGATCAGGGCGGCACAAGCGAGTATATCCCAAATTCCTTTCCCGATAAGAGCTGATATAAGCCCGTAAAGAGAAAGCACAGCCAATAAAACAGGCATTCCCCAGAGTCTGAATATTTTCTTATTCATGATTTTAGTTTTTAGAAAGATTTTTCCAATGCTTTTTCTCGGATTTTCTGCGGGCAATCCACAAGTAAACACCTGTAATCAGTACAACAATGGTCAGAAAATCGAAAACACCCCAGATTATTTTCAATGTCATCCCCCCATAATTACCAAAATGTAATGGCTGAGAAAGAAATAATGTATTCACATACCAGGGCATTACACGCGAATCTGTGACGTCACCTGATTTTGCATCAATCAGTACCGGCATCAGTAATCTGGAAGTTACTTCCGTGTTGCCTTTCATAAATACGGCATAGTGGTGTTTGCTGGTAAACAGAGTACCTGGATAAGCGACAATACTGACCTTCATATCCGGAACCGTTTTTTCTGCACTCTTTACAGCCGCCTGCAATGAGCTTAGCGTGCCTGTATAAGGTTTCTCATTTTTATAAGGGGCTGTCATTTCTGCTAACTGCCCTTGCTGCCAAAGCCCTACAATTACATCGGACATCGCATTAATTACTCCGGTTATTCCTACGACCAGCATCCAGGCCATTACAACAATTCCCAGCAGGTTATGAGTATCCAGCCATTTCAGCCTCTTGGATTTATCCTTACGCACCATTCCAAAATCAAAATTCTTCATAATAGGTCCGTACAGGACAATACCCGATATAATGGAAATCACAAACAACATTCCCATGAGCCCCAGAAACAATTTGCCGGGAATTCCTGCAAAAAGATCCACATGAAGATGTCGAATCACACTCATAACACCTTCGTCTTTAGGCTGTCCTAAAACTTCGCCGGTATATTCATTCAGGATCAAAAACTTACTTTGTTCAGGTGGTGAATCCGGACTTTTTACTACGTCGAATAATACCTGATTTGGATGATTATTCTGATCCCAAAATGCATAACGTGCATGTTCTCCGGGATATTTAGCTTCAGCAATTTTTGCCAGTTTATCCAGATTTATCTTCTGAGTTCCGGGTGGAATAACAGCATCTTTATGCTCTGATATATATTCATCGATCTCTTCATGGAATATAAGAGGTAGGCCTGTTATACAAAGTAACAGGAGGAATAATGTGCAAATTAAACTGGTCCATTTGTGCCATTTGAACCAGCGCTTTGCCGTTTTAAGCTTCATCAAGATTTTTTTGCAAATTTATTATTTTAAATTATTCTAAATTAATATATATGTTTAAAATCATGTTTTTTATTTAAATAAACCACAAAATACTTTTCACTTAATTGTGATATTATCTGATTATTGTAACATTTCATCAATGGTTACGTCCTATTATAAAATTTAAAATCATAATATTATGACCGAAAAATCTTTAAAAAGAAAGCTCAATTTTCTAACCACGTATGTAATAATAAGTTCACTGGCATTTATCATTTTTATCCTGTCAGGCTTCAGAGATAAAGAGAAAAAGGAAAGTTTCGACGAACTCACTGTAAAAAAGATAAATGTTGTGGGCGAAAAAGGGGATTTACGAATGGTGATTAGCAACGAACACAGACAGCATCCGGGAATTATGAATGGTGAAAAACTACCGGACAGAGAGCGGTCTTCGGGTATAATTTTCTTTAATTCTTCCGGTGATGAATGTGGAGGTTTGGTCTATGACGGAAATGAAAAAGATGCCGGATTGGTTCTTTCTGTGGATAAATTCAGGGATGATCAGATTATGCAGCTGCAGTATATGGAAAACACCCAAAATTACGATCGGAAATATGGATTACAGATCTGGGATTATCCAAAAGAAAAGACTTTCAATGAAAGAATGAGAAGATTTAAAGAACTGGACAAACTAAAGAATAAGGAAGAGCAACAGCAAGCTGTAAAGAAAATGAAAACGGATAGCCTCCTAATGGAAGACCGCCTTTTTATCGGCAAAAATTTCAATAAAGATGTTGGTTTGTTCATAAAAGATCAGAAAGGAAAACCAAGGATAAAAATATATGTTGATAAAAATAATGAGGCCAAAATAGAACTTCTTGGAGAGGACGGAAAGCCTGTTAAGTAATACAATAATCAACTTTGTCAAGCTAAAATTCTGAAAAATATTTACCAAAGCAAATTTCAAATCAAAACCCATGAAATATTAGAATTAATTCTATTAAAATTAGAATATGTTCTAATCCAGATAAATACTATCTCAGAATAGGTATGATTATTAAATTATTATTCCTCTACACACCTAGCAGAAACCATACCTAGTCTTGTTCCAAATTAAAACCCCGCTGAATAATTATTCAGCGGGGTTTTTTATAAAAAATTGAAGATAAAATATAATGCGTCAAGTTTTGACGCCACCCCCAATTACATTTGCTCCATCACTAATAAATAATAGTATGGACAAGATTACACAAACACACATTGGAAAGCTTCATCCCGTGATAAGGGAAGAAGTAATGCAGATTATCAAAGATTGCGATAAAGCACTAACAGGAAGGGCAAAAATAAGAATCACACAGGGACTAAGAACTCATGCTGAACAGGCAAAATTATATGCACAAGGCAGAACTACACCGGGACTAAAAGTAACGAATGCAAGACCAGGACAAAGTATCCATAACTATGGTCTGGCTGTGGATATTTGCCTGATTATTGACGGTAAAACAGCAAGCTGGGATATTGCAAAAGACTGGGATGGTGACCGTATAGCTGATTGGCAGGAATGTGTAAAGATATTTAATCGCTATGGCTGGGAATGGGGTGGCAACTGGAAAATTTTTAAAGATTATCCACATTTTGAAAAGAAAAGTCTCCAAACCAGATACGGTACAATCTCCACTGACTGGAAAGTACTTTCAAAAATGCCCAAGGATAAATCAGGCTATATTCTTATTTAAGGCATCTAATGATAAAGGCACAAATTCCACTCTCACCTACTCCCAAGATCGAAACTTTATCCTAAGATAAAGACTTAATGCATCGTCGTTGACTTTTCCATTGTGCTTATCTTCTGTAGGCACTTTACTGACATTGCATTCAAACTCATGAAACTATATAAGGTTTCATTCACTGATTTTTAGAACAAACATCAAAACAAAACATTATGAAAAAGATTTGTATCCTCTCCCTTGACGGGGGAGGCATAAGGGGAATTATCTCTTGTATTATCCTCAGATATATTGAGGAACAGCTTCAAAAGCAAGACAACTCTCAGAATAAACTGGGTGACTATTTCGATTTGGTTGCCGGCAGCAGTACCGGCGGTCTAATCACTTCGATTATGCTTTATCCGGATGAAAAGCGGAATGCACGATATTCCATACAAAAAGGCTTGGAACTGTATTCGGAAAAAGGAGAAGACATCTTTCAGGTTTCTTTTTTTAAACGGCTTATAAACCCTTTCGGGCTTTTCAATGAAAAAATCTCACAGGAAGCCCTGGAAAAAAATCTCAATGACTTCTTCGGAAAACTGGAATTAAAAGAACTGATAAAGCCTTGCCTGATTACAAGTTATGACATCGAAAACAGAAGAGCTAAACTTTTTAACTCCGCCGATGCCGGCATCAGCACAGATAATTTTCTGGTGAAAGATATTTGCCGTGCCACATCTGCAGCACCTACTTATTTTAGTCCGGCAAGAATTCAGTCACAATATGGACAGAATTTCAGTCTTATTGATGGTGGCGTTTATGCTAACAATCCAGCTTTATGTGCATATGCCGAAGCCCGGAAAATGCCATTCGGGCAGATATTTAAAACCGATCAGAAACCCGATTATCCTACAGTAAATGATATGATGATTATTTCCATCGGAACAGGATCTGAAGCTAAATCTTATCCTTACAAAAAAATGGAAAATGCGGGCAAGCTGGCATGGATAGGTCCTTTAATCGACATCCTGCTCTCTGCCAACGCGGAAACTGTAGATTATCAGCTTTCACAAATGTTCCAAACACTGGGAAGCCGCAATCAGAAAAATTATTACCGGATCAATCCTTCTCTGAAAAATGCTTCTCCATCTATGGATAATGTAAGAGAAGAAAACATTGAAAATCTTATTCAGGCAGGTCTGGCTTATATCGACGAAAACAAGGAAATGCTGAATCAGATTGTACAGAAACTCATCCGGAATAAAGCGGGTTAATGGTGAATGGTTGTCGGTTATCGGTGAATATATGTTAGTGAAATTCTAAAACCTTACCTCCCGATAACTGGCTAACCTTAGCCCTATGTATTGATAAATCAGACAATTTCCAAAAAACAAAAAAAGCAAGAAACTTTTTTTTAATGCGTCAAGTTCTGTCGCCACGAGCCGAGATCTTTGTCCTAATGGTTATCGGATAATGGTTGATGGTTGATGGTTGATGGTTGATGGTTGATGGTTGATGGTTGATAACTTATAACTGATAACTGACAACCAATAATCCACTCCTCTTCTCATTAAGACCTGATATCTATGAACATCACAAAACCGCTTTAACAGGCAATTATAAAAAATCAATTCATTACTAACCTTAAAAATAAAATATTATGAAAAAACTCAGTATACTACTATTCACAATTCCTGGTTTTTATTTTGCCCAGCTGGCAGCTCCTCAGGGGCAAATTCAGACAAGTACAAATCCAGAAACCGGTAATATTGGGATTGGAACTACTACACCCGAGGAAAAACTAGATATCACAAATGGTTTTCTTAAAATTGGTAATGTCAGTATAGGACATTCAGGAGCTAAATCACCTAAAAATGCGGTAAGTTTAGGAAGTGATAATCACGGAACCGTTTTATTAGGATCAAATTTACACTTAAATTATAATCCTTTTTCAAATAGTAATTTACAAACATCCCTAACTCACCCAACATTAGCAGGAGCAGGAATTGTTATACCCGGAAATAACCAAGAGAATCAGGGAAGTATTATTTTCCACACTAAACCGCCAGCTCCTACTACAACAGAAATTGTATTTAATAGCCCTAGTATGATTATTAAAGAAAATGGCAATGTTGGAATCGGTACCCTAAATCCTGAAAACTCAGAAAGCTGGGATAAAGTTCTAGAAGTAAAAGGAAATGTACATTCAAAAATAATTGCATCTTCTTCAAATATTACTACAGGCGTATGGTCTCATGAAGTCGGTTATCACGGTTCTCCAATTGGAGGTCTAGCAGGAACCTATACAAATCATCCATTTAGCTTAATCACAAATAAAACGCCCAAAATGACTATTTCTGCAGATGGTAATATTGGTATTGGCACCATTAATCCTGAAAACTCAGAAAGCTGGAATAAAGTTGTAGAAATAAAAGGAAATAAAACCTCAAAGTTTATTAATTCCACTTCTACCATCAGTACCGGAGTTTGGTCTCATGAATATGGCTTTTATGGCTCCCCTGCAGGTGGAATGGCCGGAACGTCTACAAATCATCCTTACAGCCTCGTTACAAATAAAACACCTAAAATGACTATTTCTACAGATGGCAATATTGGCATTGGTACAACCAATCCACAAAACAAACTGGATGTAAACGGAACGGTGCATGCTAAAGAGGTAAAAATAGATATAGCTGGATGGGCTGACTTTGTATTCGATAAAGAATATCAACTTCCAACACTGGATGAGGTAGAGCAGCATATCCATGAAAAAGGACATTTACCTAATATCCCAAATACCAAAGAAGTCACCGAAAATGGTCTATCACTTGGAGAAAGTCAGAAACTACTTTTACAGAAAATTGAAGAACTGACGCTTTATTCTATTGAGCAGAATAAACTAATAAAAGAGCAGCAAGAAAGGCTTAAAAAGCTTGAAGAAAAACAAAACATCAAACCATAAAAATTAATATTATGAAAAAAATACAAATACTAAGTTTATTATTACCCTCATTATTCTTTGCCCAGCAAGAGTTTTCAGAAATAAAGATAAAAAGCTGGTCACCCACGATTTATTTACAAAGAAGTTATCAGGAAGGAGGCTTTACCCAGGGAATACAAACCCAACTTTTGGATGGAACTAACAACTGGTACTTTGGAAATCTTGGTACTGGAGAATGGCGGGTTTCAAAAGGTAATTGGGAAAATTCTAAATTTTCGATTATCGAAAATGGAAATGTTGGGATAGGTACAACAACTCCTCAAGCGAAATTAGATGTTATTGGAGGGATAAATATTTCTTCCGAAATGCCCATACAGCTTAATGGAAGTGACATTTCACATGGTTTAAAGTATAAAAAGAATGATAGCAATGATAATTCTTTGTTGGATGGACCTTTCCTTTATGGATGGGCAGGAGGATCTCTAGGCATTAAGCGGGGGGAAAATGAATATAATGCACTTTATTGGAAATACAACGGTAATATTGGGATTGGGACAAATAATCCTGTAAGCAAACTAGATATAGACCTTAAAAACGGGGGCAACGGAAATGCACCTATAATCCGTGGAAATGGAAGTTATATTTCATCCGGATTAAGATTTATAGATGATTCTTATGACCAACCCGGACAAATTAAAGAATGGGCTATATGGAAGGGGAATACTTTTTCAAAAGGACTTAGTTTTATGAAATATGATGCTGTAAACGCCTGTCAAGGTGGAGCGTGTGATATAGCATTACAATTAAATGATAATGGAAATGTGGGAATTGGCAATCCAGCTCCTCAATCCAAATTAGACATTAATGGGACTATGATGGTTGGCGGAGATGTTGGAAATCTTGATATTATTAGCCTGCCTAATAGCTTGGACATGCTTAAAAATACGGGCAAACTTGCCATTGGTTGGAACCTATCCGGTGGTGGTGGGGAAACTGATTTCATAGCTAATAGGGGTAGAGGAAATACCGGAGGTTTTCATTTCTACGATTATACTAATGAAGGTCAAAGAAAAAAATTATTAGTATTAAATAATAACGGAAATGCTCTAGTAGAAGGTAAACTCGAAGCCAAGGAAATTAAGGTGACCACTACTCCAACAGCTGATTTTGTTTTTGAGGATTCCTATCAACTTCCCAATCTGGAAAGTGTAGAAAAACACATTAAAGAGAAAAAACATTTACCCGAAATAGCTTCTGCTGCTGAAATGCAAAAAGATGGGGTTAACATCGGAGATTTTCAGATTAAACTTTTACAGAAAATTGAAGAACTCACTCTTTATCAGATTCAACTCAACAAAGAGGTTACAAACCTTAAGCAGGAAAATATACAATTAAAAGAAACACTACAAAAAATTCAAAATCATGAAAAATCTTATTAACCTTTTACTACTGACTTCAGTAGCATTTATCAGCTTATTAAAAGCACAAACTGTTCAGTCATTTACCTCAGCAGGAACTCAGGATCAGTATGTTCCGGTATTATTCAGTTTCAACAATAAACCATTCTCTATTTCCCGCCCGGAAGTACATGCTGACAGGAATTGGCTTGCTTACGGAATTGCAACTATCAACGGAATCGGTTATGGTTGGGGATCCGGCAATACCATGATTAAACTGGAAAACTACACTTATGGAATGAAAAATAGTGATAATACAGGTGGAGTATACAGTTATATTGGAAAAATCATGTGTGAATGGAAAAGTTTGGGAATTATTGTTTACTTAAGAGGAGGTACTACCTATAATACCGATGGAATTGTACAAAAAAATGATGGCACTTATACGGCAACTGTGGGGAGTCAAATAAACCTTTCCGCTGTTCCTATCACTGAACCTAACTTTAATATTCCTCCAGGAGTATATGTTTCCAATTGGGAAATTAATGCTAATACACCCAAAATAAATCTGGATGATGTATATAGTATTAATAATAATATTGGTATTGGAACCTCTACTCCACCTGCAAAACTATCAATCAAAGGTAATGTATCTCTACAATCTCAACTCTCTAATACAAGTGCCAGACCAATGCTGTCTTCGGGAATTAATGAAGGAGAGATTAGAGGTATCAGCAAAGACGGGCAATTTTCCGATGATGGCTTTTTACGTTTAAGTGCCGGAGGAGGAACCAATACTTCTACTCAGTCTTTTATAGATTTATCAGGATACTCAGCAAACGTTCCTGACAGGTATATGAACATTACGATGGGAACTAATGGTATAGAGAAATTACGAATAGATGGCAATGGTAATGTCGGCATTGGCACAACCAATCCACAAAATAAACTGGATGTAAATGGAACGGTGCATGCCAAGGAAGTAAAAGTAGATATGGCCGGATGGGCTGACTTTGTATTCGATAAAGAATATCAGCTTCCAACACTGGATGAGGTAGAACAACATATCCATGAAAAAGGGCATTTGCCTAACATCCCTAATACCAAAGAGGTAACGGAAAATAGTATATCACTTGGAGTAAATCAGAAATTACTTTTACAGAAAATCGAGGAACTCACTCTTTATTCTATTGAGCAAAACAAGCTGAATAAAGAGCAATCAGAATTACTACGTCAACAAATCCAGATTAATAAAACACTGGAACAACGCCTCCAAAATCTCGAAAATAATAACAAAAAAAATTAATAATCATGAAAAATAGCATATATATTCCTTTTTTACTTTTTGCCGTTTCATTGAATGCACAAACATTCCAGCAAAAAGATTTCAGTGTGGGATTTCCACATGAACAACCCAATCAAGCCGTCGATATATTATTCGGAAATAGCTTTATCAATGGATGGATCGAAGTTGATATTACAGGCACATATATCTACCAAAATAGTGTTGGTATTATCAAAAAAATATTCCAAATCGGAGTCAGTCCCTCTAATTTTATATGGTATCCCCCGACATCCAGAATTCTAGAAGCTGCCGGCCCAATATTAGACAATATTTATATTGGTGACATCGTATGGGATCCTGCAATCAATCAATACAAATTAACGATTTATCATACCTCACCTAATGCCAACCCTTATAATATCAGACTCACTCAACATTCAGCAGAAGGTACTAATATTAGTACAGCAGTCCTTAGTAACATTTATACCAATCATTTGAATGGTAATAACAGGCATAGTGTTTATTACAATGATAATGTAGGAATCGGGGTAACAGATCCTAAAAACAAACTGGATGTAAATGGAACGGTGCATGCCAAAGAAGTAAAAGTAGATATGGTCGGATGGGCAGATTTTGTATTCGAGAAAGAATATCAACTTCCAACGCTGGATGAGGTAGAGCAACATATCCATGAAAAAGGACATTTACCTAATATTCCCAATACCAAAGAGGTAACGGAAAATGGTATATCACTTGGAGAAAATCAGAAATTACTTTTACAGAAAATTGAAGAACTCACGCTTTATTCTATTGAGCAAAACAAGCTGAATAAAGAGCAATCAGAATTACTGCGTCAGCAGCAACAGGAAATTCAGGATTTACGAAATGACATCAAAGTGATTAAGAAATAAAGTTTTCTGAGAATCTTAACAGCCACATAGACACCTGAAACGAATCCGATAAAAAACACTTCGGGTTCCCTCTCTATAAGGTCCTTCAATTTTCAGCAAGCTTTTTAGCATACCGAAAGTTCGGTATGCCGGGGCTTCTCATCCCAATATTTTTGATTCTTTAAAATTTTTTAAAACAAAAATATAATGCGTCAAGTTCTGTCGCCACGGGCTATGATCTTTGTTCCAGAAAGAAAAACACTAAAAAGTAAAATATTATGAAACCACTAAAAAACTACAAAAGCAGATCGCCTTAGGCGATACTCCAAAAACAGATTCAATCAATTATTAATAACATTACTAAATAAGTATAATACGATGAATACTAAAATAGTACTAAAAAAAACATTTCTTCTTATATTATTAGTTTTTCAATATAAGAACCTATTAAAGTCTCAAATTTTAAATGGCAATAATTACCAAACATTTAATGTTGCTACTCCAGAAGTTTCATCTTTAATGAATTTAAGTACCTTACCCCAAGTTGATGCAATTGGAGCAACTGACATTTCAATTCCTATATACAATATAAAATTAGATGAAATGGATATACCTATTACCCTAAAATATAATACAAAAGGGAGTCCAATTGATCAAACTGCACCAAATACAGGATTAGGTTGGAATTTAATCGGTGGAGGCAATATATTTTTTAAAATTAATGATTTACATGATTTTTATGCTTCTATTGTGCCTTCAACAGGAGAATATATAGTAACAGGATATCATCAAAGTAATCAAATATTTTTCCCAGAAATAGTTGGAGATATGCCGGATGAATACATTGTTAATGCACCACAACTAAATACAAAGTTTTTCATGTTAGAAACCAGGCATAGTAATGGGCCCGGTCCTAGTGACCCTAAAACATATAAAGCTACTTTTTTAGATGGGAAAAATTATATTGTAAATTCCGAAAGAGGAGACCTTGAGTATACACAAATCATAACTAATAATCCACGAAAAATCACTGACTATACAAAGTTTAATATTACTAGTGACAAAGGCTTCAATTATTCCTTTGGAAATCCATCGGCTACTTATACGTCAATCACACCTCTTCCTAGTAGACCTGAAGATATTATTGCACAACTCATGCAATATCCTAAAATTTCAACATTACAATTAGAAAAAATTATTTCACCAAAAAAAAATGAAATAGAATATGAGTATGAGGATTACAAAATAAACTATATACAGCAGGATATTAATTTCACTCATTATTATGGAGTCTTTTTCCCAAATACATTGGGAACAGTTTCTTTAGGAGATTCCTATTACAGATTTGAAAACAACTATGATCCTTATGCAATAAATAATCCTAACGGATTTAATTGGAATAAAATTAATAATACAGGACAAATCCATCCTAAAAGGTTAAAAAAAATAAAATTTGAACAAGGCAGTATTATTTTTTATTACAATATACCTCGTAAAGACTATGATGGAGACTCCCTAGACAAAATAGAAATTAAAAATACTTCTGGGAAAATTATAAAAACAATTAACTTCTATTATGATTATTTTACTTCAAATTCCAATATACTAGATAATTATAATAATTTAAGATTAAAGCTTACCAAGATTGTCGACTCCAGTATTGGAACTTATGATTTTGAATATGGTAATGATTATATTTCAAATATATTTCCATCAAGAAATAGTTCAGAAACAGATTTCTTAGGTTATTTTAATCAAAACGGTTCAACAAGAACAAACTTCCCTACTACCGAATCTAATAGCTTAAACCCTGATTTTTACCCTAAAAATAAATTATATTATTATCCTAATTTGACCAGAGATCACATTCTGCCTTTTAAGTTAAAAAATATAGATAATTACAAAACAGAGGGTTCCATAGATAAATCAGCAAGTAAAGCTTCTTTGATAGGCTTATTGACTAAAGTTATCTATCCGACTGGAGGAGGGCTTATTCTAGATTATGAAAATGACGACTTCAATTACTTGAATGAGAATTATATTCTAGGATCAGCAAGAATTAAAAGGATGAAATATATTTCTGAAAATGGAACTGTGTATAAAGAGAATTCATTTAAGTACAGCGACATCTCTACTGGTAAATCTTATGGATTAGTAAATTATTTTACTCCCTTAGAAAATAGTACAACAAATTATACAAACGGATCAAAACTTAATGCTGAAGGAAGTTTTATTAACTATTCAAAAGTAACAATAGAAGAAAACAATAAAGGTAGTATAGAACGTAGCTATTCAACATTTTCTGATTATGAAGATGTATATCCAAAATATAGATATGATAATAATATAGAAAATCTTAACGAATTAGTCTCTTCTGTAAAAATGTACTCAAGAAATGCATTCTCAAGGCAAAACTTAAGAGGTCATTTACTCAAAGAAAGTATATATGATTCAAATAATAAATTACTGAGTACTAAAATTAATAACTATGGTGTACAAAATGTGAACAATATATTAATGAATCCTATAATTACTTTTCACTACAGAAGTCCCGTTTATTCATTTGGAGCCATTCATAACATCCCAATTGAAAGATTATTAATTAATGAATCAAACAAATATGATTATTTTGATAGTAAGGTTTTAAATACCATTGAGAAGTATTCTTATCATGACAATGGAAATTTATATACAAAAAAAATCTTTTTTCCTAATGAGAAGATCTTAGAGACACAATACCAATATGCTCGTGAAAGAAACAATCAATATCTTATTAATAAAAATATAATAAGTACACCCTTACAATCAACAAATATCAAAACAGAAAATACAATAGCTAAAATAACTTCCAAATCCGAAGTAGTATACCCCATTAACCAGATCGATGCAGATGTTAATAGCTCAGGGCTACCATTACCAAAATCAATTATAAGCTTTGATATACAAGATCCTAATGATACCGCAGAAATAAAAGTGACTTATGACTTATATGATAATAAAGGAAACATATTACAATATTCCGAAAAAGGGAAGCCAACTAGTATTATTTGGGGGTATAATCAATCTCTTCCAATTGCTAGAATTGAAGGGGCAACTTATAGTCAAGTTTATTCATCTGCTACAAATATTATTACAGCTTCAAATACTGATAATTTACAAGAAACAGAAGTATCAGAACAATTATTAATTAGTAGTTTAGATAATTTTAGAAATAATTTTGCATTAACCAATTATCAAATTACTACTTATACTCATAACCCATTAGTTGGAACTACTACTATAACTTCTCCTACAGGAATTAAAGAAACTTATAAATATGACTCTGCTAATAGGTTGGAACATATACAGGATATCAATAAAAACATATTAAAAGAATATAATTATCATTATAAAAATGAGTTAACCACAACCTTTTATAACGAAGCAAAAGATCAAACATTTACTCGTAATAACTGTCCACCAGAAGCGACTCCAGGTTCTTATAACTACAAAATCCCTGCTAATACATACAGTTCCATTATAAGTAAATACGATGCTGATCAAAAAGCCCAAAATGACATTAATAATAATGGACAAAAAACTGCTAATATATATGCTTTATGTAATAATAGATACTGCACAGTCTCACCTACTTATATCAATCCTATTTATTATTCATCTTTTGAAGAAGTTACATTTAACCATATTAAAGCCATACTAAGTTTTCCAATTAATAATATTAGTAACTCTGGTAATAGCTGGTCCAATGGATTTATAATAGGAACTCTTAGCAATTCTTGCACCCCAAAAACCGTTAAGTCTTTTAATATATCTTCAGGAGGAAAGAGCTGGAATGTATCAATAAATCAAGGAGGAAATATTAGTATACAACTTAGTAGTGGTAGTATATCCAATGGAGAGGTTATTTCCTTGAATTTCGAATATGATAAAAATTAAGTACGAAGTTAGAATTTAGAAGTACGAAATACTGAAGTTAAGAGAGAAAAAAGCAGGTTGGTGCTTTCATCACCTGCCCTCTCTTTAATTAGAAGTTAGAAACTAGAGGTTGGAAGTTAGAAGCCAACCCCTATAGCCTTATAGCTGAACCTTTGGTAGTTCTTATTACTACCCTTTCAAAAAAACACAAAAAAGCTAAAACTCTTTTTTAATGCGTCAAGTTTTGGCGTCA
Organism: Elizabethkingia miricola; assembly: GCF_001675285.1. Classification (GTDB taxonomy): domain Bacteria; phylum Bacteroidota; class Bacteroidia; order Flavobacteriales; family Weeksellaceae; genus Elizabethkingia; species Elizabethkingia miricola. The sequence continues at coordinate 565,597 of NZ_LSGQ01000003.1, read as the reverse complement.
CCAATCAGGACATTTGTTCTGTAAAGGTTATTGGTTATCGGTTGATGGTTGATGGTTGATGGTTGATGGTTGATGGTTGATGGTTGATAACTGATAACTGATAACTGATAACCACCAAACCATATAACTTAAATCCTTACAACCTGTCAACTTTATAACTAAATCACTGAAAAACAAAAACACAAAAAATCGCAAAAAGTAATTATTAATCTTTAAAACCCAAATCGTTATGTTTAAGTTCAAACATTTTTATACCATGGGAATTCTCATGGCAGGGACTCTTTCATCCCATGCCCAGATTATTCTCACCAATCCGGTAACAGAACAAAACAAGTCTGTTTCCGATCCTTACAGCATCAGGCTCCTGCCAGGGTTCAATGCCGCTTCACCTGCCGTCAATAGCTTCAGGGCTTCTCTGGGAGCTTCCTCCAACCCCAACCCTACGCCAAATTATAATTCTCCTAATCCGACAGCTTCCATATCGGTGAATGAGAATTACATCTACTCGCGTACTTATCTGGCACCACGTTCTTCCTCAGATCCTGCCGCCCCTCAGCAGCAGAGTATCTCCTATTTCGACGGACTTGGCAGACCCAAGCAGGAGCTTTCTATTAAGTCTACACCTCTAGGTAATGACTTAGCAACCGAGATTCCATATGACAGCTTCGGCCGTCAGGTACAGTCGTGGCTTCCGGTTCCGATGGGTTCGAAAAACGGAAATATACAATCCGGAGTTCAGACCGCTGCTTCTGGTTATTACAAGAAAGCTGACGGATCTACAGATCCATTGGCTTATGGAGAAAAAATACTCGAAAACTCTCCTTTGGATAGAATCCTTGCTCAGGCTGCTCCCGGTTCTGACTGGGATGGTAAAAAGATACAGTTTCAATATCAGGCCAATGCTGATGGTGAAGTCTACCGTTATACCACCAGTACTTCCTGGAGTAATAATGCAACAGTTTCTGTTTTGGGTTTAAGTGGTACCTACGGAGCCAATAGCTTATACAAGAATGTCGTTACCGATGAAGATGGAAATTCAACAATAGAATTTAAAAACGGACAGGGACAGACTGTTCTGGTTCGGAAGAATGATGGCTCTCATGATATGGATACTTACTATGTGTACAATGAGTATGATCAACTCGCTTTTGTTATTCCACCTCTCGCTATTGACAAAGGTATTGATGCTACACTCCTTAATGAGCTGGCTTATCAGTACCGTTATGATGGTCAGAACAGACTCGTGGAAAAGAAGCTTCCGGGAAAAGACTGGGAGTATATGGTTTATGATAAGCAGGACAGACTGGTATTAACTCAGGATGGAAAACTCCGCCAGCAGAATAAATGGCTCTTTACCAAGTATGATAAATTCGGAAGAGTCGCTTATACAGGATTACTGGATAGTGCTCCGGGAAGAGATGCTCAACAAAGCAATATGGTTCATTTTGGTGTTAATAACGAAGAAAGAAGTACTTCCGGTTTTGCACAGAATGGAGCAACTGTTTATTACAGCAGTTCAGCCTACCCTGTTAGTAACTTTACTCTGTTAACCGTTAACTATTATGATGAGTATCCACCGGGAAGTCCGGCAGTGTTTAATGGTGCTTCGGTTCTGGGTTCTGTTCCGGTGAATGGAAGAAGTACCAAAGGACTTCCGGTCGCTTCTATGGTCAAGAATATTGAGGATAATGGCTGGACAAAATCCTATACCTGGTATGATGATAAAGCCAGACCTGTAGCCACAGAATCTCAGAACCATCTTGGCGGTTATACCAGAACAAGTTCTGTATTAGCTTTCTCAGGAGTACCTACCAGTACAACAACCTATCATAAAAGAGATGCTTCATCCGGGGAAATGGTGATGAAAGAAGATTTTTCTTATGACCATCAGAATCGCCTGGTAAAACATACCCATCAGGTGAATAGTGGTCCTGTGGAAGTTTTGACTGAGAATATTTACAATGAACTTGGGCAGTTGGAAGCCCGAAATATTGGAAATGGTATTCAGTCCATCAAAAACGAATACAACATTCGTGGAGCTTTAACCAAAATGAATAACCCAAAGAATTTGCTGAATAAGCTTTTCGGGTTTGAACTAAAGTATATTAATCCTTCCGGAACTTCTAAAAAGTACAATGGCAATATTGCGGAAACCGATTGGGCAACACAAAGTGACGGAACACTAAGACGCTATAGTTACCAATATGATGGGGTAAACCGATTAAAAGAAGGCAGTTATTGGGATAATGCCGGAGCTGCTAGTGGATCTTATGCGGAGAAATTAAATTATGATCTGAACGGGAATATCACCGGATTGCAAAGAACCGGTCAGGGTGCCGGATTAATGGATCAGCTGAATTATACCTACGATCAATCCGGAAATAGTAATAAACTGATCCGGGTGAACGATGCTTCAGGAAATGCAGCGGGTTATCCGGTAGGTGGAAACACAATTGTTTATGACATCAATGGCAATATGGTGAATCATCTGGATAAAGGAATTTCGAATATAGCTTACAATTACCTGAACCTGCCAAGCAGTATTACAGCTTCCATTGGGAATACAGATTATGTATACCGCGCAGATGGTTCTAAAGTAAAAAAGGTATTTGGAGGTAAAACAACAGATTATCTGGATGGATTCCAATATGAAAATGGAGTATTACAATTTGTACCGACTTCGGAAGGTTATTATGATCTTACCAAAAATAAGTATATTTACAATTACACAGACCACCTTGGAAATGTAAGACTAAGCTACACAAAAGGTGCTTCTGGCGGAGCAGAGATCATTGAAGAAAATAACTACTACCCGTTTGGATTAAAACATCAGGGATACAACTCTACTTCTTTAGCCAATAATGCTTATCAGTACAAATACAATGGTAAGGAATTACAGGAAACAGGAATGTATGATTATGGGGCCAGAATGTATATGCCGGAATTAGGACGTTGGGGAGTGGTGGATCCATTGGCGGAGAAAATGACAAGACACAGCCCGTATAATTATGCATTCAATAATCCAATTAGGTTTATTGATCCGGATGGTAGAGAAACTAAAGATTGGGTTTATAATTATAAAAACAATAGTGTTTATTGGAATAATGATGCCACAAGTCAAGCAACAGCTGGAAAAAATGAAACATATCTAGGGAAATCTGGAGAATATACAGCAGAAGGAGGATCTACAACAGTTTTAAATTCGGATGGCAACTTTAAAAACAATGCAATATTAGGGGGGTTAGCTACCAATTTAGATCCTTTAATTCAGGCAGGGCAAAATGGCCCATTAATGAGTACGCTAGCTTTTGGAGACTCAAATACTCCAATGCTAAAAGAAGCATCTGGATCTAATACACCAGAAGTTGCTATGGGAAACCCATCAGGACGTTTAGCTGTTGCGGGGTTATATGGGCTACAAGGAAGTGTTTCGGGAATTACAACGGAGTTTGCCTTGGCAAAAATAGGCTTAGCTGCTAAATTGTCTTGGTCTTTAACAGGCTCTACAAGTGGTGATGCCTTAGGAAGTTTAGGGGTGCAAATAGCCAATCCTACAAGTAAAGGATTTGCAGGCATCGTTAATAATGCGAAAGCTTTATGGGGAACTTCCCAAGAGCAAATGGCAGCACATTTGGGTGAAGGGTGGACATCTGGAAGTTATGGAAGTAATGGGATGGGATGGAAGTTCACAAATGGAGATAAATCTATTTTTTACAACCAAAGTAGCTCGGCCCACGGAGGGGCAGAATACTGGGGATTTTCTTCAGGAGAATTAGGAAAAACAAAAATAGTAAATCCTTCTACTTATCTCCATAGAGCAGGAGATAAAGCAACAATTATTTACAAATAATATTAATTATGGATACAAAAAAATTATATGATTTATTCTTGGATACCCTATCACATTGTGGCTCATTTATTTTTAATTTAAGTAAGGATGAAATAGAATATGAAATTTTTGAGGAATTTGACATTGAAGTTATTTCGTTCTTACATGAAGATTCATTAAAAAAATTATTAGATTCTAAACTTATTACTATTGAAATACGAGATAAATGTATTTTGTTAAGAGAAAAAGTATTGAGATTACAAGAATTAAACTTATGGAAAGTAGATTTGGTCAAGACTAATGAAAAATGGCATGAGGTTATTATTATTTGTGATGAAATAAAAGAACTCATTAATAATACTTAACCCCCACCAGCGCGAGCCTCCGGCTCGTGACAAATACAAAAATACTTATCAAGCTGCCTTTTCAGGCAGCTTATTTTATTATACATATTATATTTACATTAGTACGAGCGAAACGCTCGCACCAGCGGGGGATTAATCCAATCGATTGGTTTAAAAAGGTAAATTGGAATAATTTTCAAGTTCAACCAAACGTTAGAACTGGACAACAAAATGGAGGTACCGGAACGGGTAGTTAATTAACAGAAAAAATTAGATTATGAAAAATAAAAAGATCATACTTATTGGCTTATCTCTATTGGCTATTTACGGCTTTTTAAGTGTAAAAATCGCCTATAATTTTTCGTCACCACATCCTATAGTAGATTTAGACACATTGATGCAACTGTTTAATCCATCAAACTGGAAGTATATAAATCTAAGTGCGGAGTACCAAAGTAATTTTTTCATATTATACCTGGAAATAATATTATCCATATTGCTATTCATATTTACAATATTCATTAAAAAATCAAAATATATTTTGTATTCTTCAATGATTTTATTTGTTATTTGGTTTAAAAACATGATTCTATTTAGAGAAATTATCCAAATAGATATTTATGCAAAATCATCAATTTTATTTTTAGTAAGTCTTGTAATGCTGAATATTTTAATTTTTTCTTACAAAAACAAAGCTATTAACGAATAATAAAAGCTATCCTCCCGCTAGCACGAGCTTCTAGCTCGTGGCTAATACAAAAATACTTATCAAGCTGCCTTTTCAGGCAGCTTGTTTTATTAAACATAGTATATTTACATTGATACGAGCGAGACTCTCTCATCGGCGGGGTTATATATTAGTAACCCGACAATACAATTGTAATTATGACATACATAAAACGCGCTTATTATTATTTTTTTTACAAAATGTATAAGTTAATAGATTATACTTCCACAATATCTGGCGGAGCTTTTTTAACAGATTTTAAAGCAAGCCTTGCTATGATCGCACTTGAAGTATGGTTTGTAGCTTCTCTTTTTAATTACTACGCAATTTTAATTGATGAAAATTTCATAGTAAAAAAAGTACATTTTATCATATTAGGTATTTTAGTCCTTTTACTTAGTTATTTTACCTTTGATAATAATGGTATATGGAAAGATTATATTAAAAAATTTGATCAATTACCAGAAAGAGTAAATAAAAAGGGAAGTATATTTTTTTATGCTATTATTATATTTATTATAGGTAATTTTATTCTATCCTTATATTTATTATATGAGATAAGAAAAAATTAGTATCTAACATCCCTGGATAAATATAAGTCTAAAGCTAAATTGCCCATGTGAGCCTCTAGTTTACAACTAATAAAATATCTCAACAAGCTGCCTTTTCAGGCAGCTTGTTTTACTAAACATAGTATATTTACATTGATATGAGCGAGACACTCGCACCAGCGAGGAGAAGAATAGAAGTAACGTCAAAAATGGGAAGAGATAGAGGTCATGGTCAAAGGCAAGGTGCTGAACAAGATTTAATTAAATCATTAGAAAAATATTTAGACCAATAAAAAGAATGAAATCATCACAAGAAATTCTGGAAATGTTAACTCATGAATTAACTATTAAATAATATTGAATTTAAAAATTCATTATCAAAATATTATAATGATACATTAGGGGACTCTTCATTTTTACTGGCAGGGTTGCTTGAATCAATTCTGAAAGCAAATTATGAAGAATGGAGTAATATGAATAAATGGATTGATGACAGTCTTATAATGAGCATCAATACACAAAATGAAAGACTCACAATCCAGGGGATCATGATACTGGGTGAAATTGATACTACTCAACAATGGATTGCACCTTTTTTGTTTAGTGTTGAATTATTTCAGAGTAAAATAAATTCCAAAAAATTCACATTTTTATTCAGTGATTCTGATAGTTATGACATAACATATGAAGAGTTTAATAATCATAATTATCAGATAAATTCAGATATAGAATGGAAATATATTATTAATTCAAATGATATTTTAATATAGAGACCTAAAGTAGATACCTCGCCAAGTATGGATATCTAGCTTTTAACATAGAATATTCGAATAAGCTGCCTTTTCAGGCAGCTTATTTATTAAAAGATTATATTTACTAAGTATGAGCAAAAAAATATGAAGCACTCGATATTAAATCAATTCAACAACAAAATAGTATTTAGCCTTTTTACTGTTCTAATATTATACTCTTGCAAAAAAAATGAGCATAATAAAAATAACAAAAACACTAATTCTATAAAATATATAGCATTAAATCAAGGAGCAAATCTATCAAAAGAACGACAGGAAAAAGCTTTTGGTAAATGGAAGCTAACAAATATTATTTACTATGATCATATCCGAGATACATCAAGCAAAATTAAAGTCAATGAAAATGTAACTGTTAATGAACAAGGAGTGTTCAATCATGAAGATGTGATTATAGCCAATAAGTATAATACAATTGGAACCTATACATTTAAAAATCTGGATACACTTAGCACTACTTATTATATTTTTAAAATTGGAGACAGTACAATGATGATGAAAAGCCCACTTTTATTTAGAATTGTCAATGGTAAGAAGACAAAAGATAGAGCCAGAGCAGAAATTTACTTCATAAAACAAGATATCAAGTAAAAAATGTACGGATCACGTTTCCGCTAACGTAAGCCTCTGGCTTATGACTAAAATCTAAAACAATGGAAAGAAGGAAATTACAAGAAATAATAAATAAATACTACAATGATATATTCATTCCTGATATAGTAGAAATTAATTCATTTGTTATGGATAGAGAATATTTTTTAGATATATTTCAAGTACGTTATGAAATCTCTATAGAGATAAATAGACCTATAAAAGGCCTTGAGGAAACATTAAACACCATAAGAAATACATGTGAAACCAAAATACAATCCACATCTATAGAAGGATCTAATATAAACTTAATAATATACACAAATTCCTCATTTAATGAAATTTATGGTATAGTTAATTTTTTCAATTAAAAAAGTCCCTTGCTAGCACAAGCCTCTAGCTCGTGACTAACAAAATACTTATCAAGCCGCCTTTTCAGGCAGCTTGTTTTATTATACATGATACATTAAATTGATGCGGGCAAAACGTTTATACTAGCATAGCTTTTCTAAAAGAAAAAATAATCAAAATGATTAATTTTCCGAGTTTAAATCCAGGTTAAAATAAACCTCTTTTTTCCAAAAAAGTTATCCACAAAATATAGAACGACATATCTTGTCGCTCTACTCTTTTATCTTTGATCTATAAAATTAATGACTCCGAAACCTGCTTGATTTCAGTGATCATGGAGGTTGAGAGTGACCATAAAACAAACATAACCCCATGAAAAAAGATTTCTATCTTACCCGCTATGCTCTTATTATTAAGAGATTAGAAAGCTCTCCTGCAACTTATGCACAACTGGAAGAGTACCTGTTGGGCTCCTTCGAATTTCAGGATGCCAAGATCACTGGTTACTCTATCCGGACCCTGCAAAGGGATATTAAAGAAATCGCCAGCCTTTTCAACCTTAATATCCACAACAAAAAGAAAGGCGACAACCGTTATTACATTGAGAGTCGACCGGTAATGGAGATCGACGAGTACAACCAAAAACTTCTGGAATCTTTTCAGATCAGCAATGCCTTGAATCTTCATCCGGATTTCTCTTCTTTTGTATTCTTCGAAACCCGCAAACCTACCGGACTCGAGCATTTCTATGATCTGTTTTTTGCCATTCGTAATAAAAGAGTGGTCACATTCGAACATTTCAGCTATCAGACCCGACTGATGACTTCCCGCAAAGTACAGCCTTTAGCCCTGAAAGAATCTAAAAACAGATGGTACCTGATTGCCGTAGATACAAAGGATAAAGCCTTGAAATCTTTTGGATTGGATAGAATCAATTATCTGGAAGTAAGCAACGGAAAGTTTCGTGAAAAGTACAATCTGAATTTTAAAGAACATTTTCAGAATGCTTTTGGCGTGATGAATCTTGCAGAACAAAAACCAGAACGCATTGTACTGAAATGTTCCCGCCATCAGGGTGAATACATCCGCAGTTTTCCGCTGCATACTTCACAAAAGAGTTTCAGAGAAACACCACAACATATCTGGTTCGAGTTTTTCCTGCATCCTACTTACGATTTTATGCAGGAAGTTTTATCTTTTGGTCAGGAAGCCGTAATATTGGAGCCTGTATGCCTCTCAGAACAGATTACAGCACATCTGAAAAATGCTTTAAAAAATTATGAATAAAATAACCGTTTGATGATAATAATTCGATATTTTTGTAAAACACCACTCACACAATTAGTATGAAATTATTTAAACTCATTGTTCCGGCACTGATCGCCATACTCTTCAGCATGTCTGTAAAAGGACAGCAAAAAGCGACAGACTTTCTGAGCATTCCCGGGCCTGTACAGTTCGACAATGCCTCATGGCGCCTCAACTGGTCTTCCCATCCGAATACCAATTACTACAAACAGGAATATCTGACTCCCGGAGAACAGACAGATAAATACAAAAGAATGCTGATGATAGATTATATCGCCGGCAGTTACGCTGTAAAAGACATCGCTGGTATAAAACTGAATGAACTGAAAAAGCTAAAGGAAACCAATCCTATCGTTCAGTTCCAGATGTATGAAAACAATGGCGAGATTATTTTAGACTTTTTACTAAGCGCTAATGATAACAAAGGCAGTGTTGCCATTATCGAGCGCAATATCTACCGTTACCGCAGTATTACAGATAGCTCTGGTAATCCAGGTGTTGTGTTGTTCGGGCTTAGTGAAAGAGGATATGCTCCGGATATTGAAAAATTTCTGACAGATCTTAAATCCAACATTCAGACAAGTTTGAATGCCGTTGCAGCATTCAATATCCCGCAGGTAAACCTGAAAAACAAATAGTTTTCTACTTAATTTATCAATCATTATAAATTTAACCAACGAATGAAAGCCGTTGTACTAAAAGCTTTTGGTGATATCGATCAACTGGAAATCAAAGATATTCCCATCCCCACGATTGGAGAGGATGAAGTACTGATCAGGACCAAAGCCATCAGCATCAATCCTGTGGATTATAAAATCCGCAAAGGTATAGGCTGGGCTCCCGAGTTACTGGCTTATGATCCCATTATTTTAGGCTGGGATATATCCGGAATCGTAGAAGCCGTCGGCGCAAAGGTTGAGCAATTTCAAATTGGAGATGAGGTTTTCGGAATGGTTAATTTTACCGGACATGGTAGGGCGTATGCAGAATATGTTGCTGCACCTGCCGCACATCTCGCAAAAAAACCACAAAACATATCCCATGAAGAGGCAGCAGCCAGTACTCTTGCTGCGCTAACCGCATGGCAGGCATTTAACAGTTATGGCAAGCTTCGCCCAAATGACAAAACATTGATTCATGCAGCTTCCGGAGGCGTTGGCCACTTTGCTGTACAAATAGCCAAGCATCTGGGCGCTTATGTTATCGGAACCTCATCGGCTAAAAATAAAGATTTTGTACTTGGATTAGGAGCAGATGAGCATATAGACTACAAATCGGTAAAATTTGAGGAGGTTTTAAATGATCTGGATTTTGTACTGGATGCTATTAGCGGGGAAAATTTTGCGAAATCTATACAGGTATTGAAGCCGTTTGGAACTATTATTGGACTTCCTTCAGGATACAAAGCGGATGATGAAATAGCAGCACGTGCCAAGCACCTTCATGCCAGTTTTTACATGAAAGTATATTCCAGCGGAGAAGACATGCAGCATATTGCCGGCTTACTGGAAAGAGAAATTATAAATCCACATATCTATAAAACATATGCGCTGAGTGAAATAAAGGAAGCCCATCAGCAGATAGAAAGTGGAACAACAGTCGGGAAGATTGTGATTCGTATTTAAGAATTGATCTAATTTACTTTACTGAAATACTTTTTGTTCTCTATGTACGTTTAACAGTGAAAAATATAACAAACTGATTTCAAGCTTTATGAACAGCACGAAATTAGAGACCAGAAAGTAAAAAAGTAAAAAAACAGATTATTTAGCATTATAATGATTTTTTTCACACATAAAATATTAGTTAAGATCATTATTTTTTTATAAATTTACAATGATATATTTTTATATATCGGTTATTCATAATAATGAATAATCATTTCATCAAGTGTGTTTTTGGGAATCGTATTATTTATTTAATACGATTCTTTTTCATATTAGCATTTTTCATAATTTAGTAAATAAAGATGAATCATAATGATTTATAATATTTTTAATCAACACCAATGCTACATATCGTATGAAAAACACTATTTTTTTAGCAATTTTATTTATTACAATATTTGCTAAATCACAAACACATCGGTACATATACGAGTTACAATTCAAATATGATTCTACAGAAACAGACCGAGCAAAACTCAACATGGTTCTGGATATCAATCCTAAAGAAGTGAAATTTTACGGAAGAGATTTGCTGAGAACAGACTCCATTAACAAAAAAACGGGAAGTGATAATAAATTTGTCGATATGTCCGGGCAAATTGTAAAACGTAAGATTAACTCTTTTGAAAACGAAAACTTTACCACAATTAAATTTGGCTACTACACTTATAAAACAAACGATAAAGTAGACTGGAAAATTTCTAACGAAACTAAAAAAGTTCAGAATTACACACTACAAAAAGCGACTACCGGATTTGGCGGCAGAAACTGGACCGCCTGGTTCTGTAAGGATATCCCGTTTAATGAAGGTCCATTTAAATTTCGAGGCTTACCGGGATTAATTTTTGAAATCCAGGATGACAAACAAAACTTTATATACACTTTAGTAAAAAGCCAGAATCTGAAAGAAACCTACCCTACTCAGGATTTTGTTGAATCATTTTTCGGAAGTAAAGCCGTACCGATTACCGAGCAACAAAAACAAAAATTATTTATGGAATACTACAATGACCCTTTTGCCTATGAAAGAAATAATTTTGCAAAAACAAATGGTGACTGGAAGATTAATATCAACGGAAAAGAAATACAAAATCTGGATGAACTGAACACACAGACAAAGAACATGCAGGAGCTTATTAAGAAATACAACAATCCTGCTGAGCTAAACAAAGCAATACATTACCCTAATTAATCAGGTTTTATTATTATTTGCAACTATTTATTCTAAGAACCTGTTTATATTTTATAGTTAATACTCTTCGACAAGCTCAGAGTGACATTGTTCTCCCAAAACATTTTCATGTTGAATGATCTCAGGCTGATCTAAGTATATAGTGAGTTTAGTTCATATTAAGCCTGACGAGCTAATCTATCGGAGCCTAATGCTTTCTTGAATTAAAATCCAAATAGGCTCTGAGTTTTTAAACACTTTAGTTAAAATTCATTTTTAGAGCAAAAAGAAAGAACGTTTTAAATTAAAAAAAATCAAGCCTGAATATAATATTCAGGCTTGTATATTTTATTAAAATCTATACTACTTAATCAGCCACATAACACCATTAATATTATCACCAGCAGGATATTGCCTGTTAACAGCATTGGTAAGATTTGTATTATTGTTAGTAATTTCTGTAGAAGGATACATCCATCTTTTAGGAATTTTACCACCATTCAGAATACCCTTCCCATCAGTATTAAACTTAGGAAACCCTGTTCTTCTCTGGTCATAGAAAATTCTCCATCCGGTATTAAAAAACAAAGCGGTATGCTTCTGATCCATAATCTGCTCTATTTCACTGTTAGGTTTCAGTGCTATAGTAGATTGTGCTAAATAGGCAGCTGCATCTGCACTTCCAATTTTATAGAAATCCATAGAAGCACTAATCCCTTTTGTATAGTAAGCGTTTGCATTTCCACCAATCCAGCCTCTTACAGCAGCCTCCGCCAAAATAAACTGCAATTCTGCATATCCCATCAACAAAGTTGGTTCATTAATAGGATCATCAAAATATCTTGGGTTAATTCTCGATGCCAGACCATCAGATGCCCTTTTAGAGTTTTCCCCTAAATCACCGCTACCATAAAGGCCATCATAATAACTAAAAGGGTTACTAGGCTCTGTGTCTACACTACTCGTTTTCTTCTCGGCCATTTTAAATAACCTTGGATCATTTGTATCTTTGAGTTTCTTCACAAAACTTCCCTCCATATAATAGGCTGTTTTCAGATCATTGCTATTGAAATAAGGATAACGATTATTCACCAGATTATAAAACGGCAAAGCACCACTATCCGCACTTCCTTCCATAATAGGGTTCTGAGACGGATTATTCACAATATCAGCGAAAGTCTGTTTTATATTCAGATCCGAATCATCAGCTCTTTTAGATAAATCCATTAGGATTCTTAACCTGTAGGAATTAATCAGTTTTCTCCATTTAAGCAGATTACCATTATAAATAATATCACCGCTAATATTTGTATTGAACTTAGAAAGCTCTGTATTGGCTAAAGCCAATTCATTAAGCACTCCTTTGTAAACACTTTTCTGATCATCATATTTAGGAGCAAAAACACCATCTTTTACTGCTTCACTATACGGAATATCACCATAAGTTTCGGTAAGTGAGATAAAAAAGTAAGATCTAAAAAAGCGAGCCAAAGACTTATAAATCGGATTACCCGTTCTGTCAGCCTCCTGTACCATTTTTTCTACCTGCTTGATATTGTCATAATTGCTAAATGATCCGCGTTGCCAGTTATAATATTGCTGAGCATTAACGCCATTTATATAAGCCAGTTGTCTGGATGCTAATGCTGCACCTGCATCAATATTTTTAAATGCATTCACCTCGATATCAGGCAACAGGAAATCCGGACTTACACGTACGACACGATTAGGATCATCCTGATAATCTTCGACTTTACTACAGCCCGACAAACCTAATACTGTGATTAATGTTAAAGAGTATATTTTAGTTAATTTCATTTCTGTTGTGTTTTTAATTAGAATTTCACATTGATGTTTACCCCAAAGCTTCTCGTTGCTGGCGTCTGAAGGTTATCCACACCTGAATCCGGATCGATATTCTTAATTTTTGACGCTAACCAAAGATTCCTTCCTATTAAGGAAATACTTGCTGCAGACAAGTTCAGTTTTTCCACAAAAGATTTCCCGAAGTTATAAGTCAATGTTACCTCTCTCAGCTTAATAAACGTTTGTTTATAATAGTGATAATTGCTTTCAAATGCATTACTTGTAGTTTGCATATAAGCATTGTAATTTACCGCTACATCATTTGGTGCAAATTTTCGGGTATCCGATACTACATTACCATTTTCGTCATAGGTAATAGAACCACTTACAACTTTCACCCCCGGTGCGATATAGGTATTTTTCCCGGCATTGGCATCATCCCGGAACTGATTAACTGTTCCCGGCGCAATACCACCCCACCACATTTTCTGGTTAGTTGTAGAATACATCATCCCACCAATTCTACCGTCAAATAATAAAGAAAGTGAGAAGTTTTTATAACTGAAATTATGAGAGAAGCCATAGGTCCAATCCGGATTGGAATACCCCATAAAAATTGGAATAGGAGAAGTATTATTCACGGGATAACCATTTTGCAATACCAATTTTCCGTCTGGTGATGTTTCATAACCACTAGTCATCAACTTGTCTGTACGCTCACCTCCACGAACATATTCGTTAGTCCTGTCTTTTCCCATATAAATTTCTGTTAAATATCGTCTGTACTGACTAAAATTAACTTGGGTACTCCATCTGAAATCTGCCTTTTTAATGATATCTGCACTCAGCGTAAATTCTATACCTTTTCTTTTATAAACATTCCCGTTCGTTTGGAAATATTTATACCCTGATCCTTCAGATAATGGAACTTGTTCTAATTGATTGTAATCTCTGGCATTGAAATAAGCAACATCTAAATTGATTCTGTTTTTCAGGAATATTAGATTTGTACCTATTTCCCAGGAATCTGTTGTTTGTGGTTTTATATTCTGATCAATTAGTATATTTCCAAAAGCAAATGCTGGTTGTCCATTCCATCCCACCTTTTTTTCAAAAGCAGAAATATAACCATAAGGATCATTCCCAATTTTTCCGGATGTTACACTTGCATAAGATCCCCGCACTTTTGCCAGATTAATCCACGATGGAAGATTAAACAATTGATTCAGCAATAATGATCCGGAAACCGATGGGTAGAAATACTCATTATTCCCTTTTGGCAGGGTCGATATTTTATCATAACGTGCTGTCATATTCAGGAAGAATGTTTTGTAAAACTCCATATCTACATAACCGTATACACTGTTAATTTGTTCATATTCTTTTCTATTCCTATTTCCATCTCCATCTGTTGGAATAAATAATGGTCCAATACTATTAAAAAGATTATACCAACCCGGAGTCACCAAACCATCAGTCCGTATTTCACTATTTTTCATTTCTCTGTAATAGTTTGCTACATAACCTTCTGCGCTCAATGTAAAATTATCCGAATAGTTGTTCTGATATTTCAGACCTAATTCTGAAGTGATGTCAAAGTAATTATTACTCACCTGACTGTAGTTTCCTAATGACTTATTTCCATAACCGATATAACTCTTAGGCTCACGGTACTCGCGGTTCAGGCTATATACATTAATTCCGACACGTGCCTTGGCTGTTAATTTTGGAACAATCTGATATTCCAGGTTTACATTCCCCATAACATTATCCTTGTAGTAAGGCCTTTGATATTCATAAGCCTGGAAATACGGGTTATTGTAATAAGATACATTGTAATGTCTTTGCTGGTAACCTTCTTTGCCCGGAACCCAATAATTCCTCAGATCCCTTACATCCACATCTGCCCCTGTCCACAAAACAAGATTATACAGATAGTTGGTAGGCCCATATCCTACTTCCGGAAAATTGGAAGTATATGTTTTATTATAAGTTAAAGCTGTGTTGATTGTCAGGTTTTTAACTGGGTTTACAGATCCTGCTAAACTGATAGATGTTGTTTTCAGATTTGTATTCGGAACAATACCCTTTTGGTAAATATTGGAAAGTGAAAGCCTGAAAGTTGCCTTCTCATTACCCCAGTCTACACTTACATTATTGGACTGAATAAGGCCTGTTTCAAAGAAATTTTTAATATTGTTTTTGCCGCGGGAAATCCAGGGTAGCGGAATCAGTTTTCCGGTAACCGGATCTACAGTGCTGTTATACTGAGGTGTTTCGAAATATCCACTGGGAGTATTCGGATCTCTCTGATCCAGCTTAGGTCCCCAGATCCATCCGCCGCCTTCGCTACCAGATCCCTGACCATTAATATAAGCATATTTTCCATTATTCCCACCACCATAAGTCGTCTGAACTTCAGGAATACGGATAAAGGAGGTCTGAAACATGGTAGAGTTATTAAAAGAAACCGTTAGTTTTCCTTTCTTGCCCTTTTTAGTGGTAATCATAATCGCTCCGTCCTTACCCACAGAACCGTAAAGCGCAGAAGCAGTTGGCCCCTTCAGCACACTGATATTATCGATATCATCAGCATTAACTCGCCATAAATCGGCGGTTCTGTCCGGTATCCCATCTATTACAATCAATGGTGTTGTTCCTCTCAGATTAATCCCCGGATTTTGGAAAAGATCGGTACTGTTTCGGATGTTCAGTCCGGCAACACGGCCGGAAAGCGAATTGATAAAATTCGGTTCTTTTGCCTTTTCAAAGACATCCCCCTTCACTTCCTGAACAGCATACCCTAATGCTTTCTTTTCTTTCTTGATTCCCAAAGCTGTAATAACAACCTCATCAATTTTTTTCTCCCCTGTTTTCAGGGTGTCCGTACCATTTGTCCTGGGTACATTTTGAGCATACGCTTCCAGACCGGAGACCAGCCCCAGCGCAATTAAAAGTTGTAATTTCATGAATAGATTCTTATTTAGTGTGTTTTATTTTCTGATCCATGTATTCAGAAAACCAGCTTTGGTCTTCAGAACTATTTTATAAATATTGGAATTAGCAGTCTTGAGTTTAGAAGCAAACTTACCGCTGCTGAGGTTTACTTTTCCTAGTAACTGATAGGAGTCTTTACCTCCGTTTTTGAAATTATTGGTATATGTGATATAAATTTCGGCAGCTTCATTGGAAGAATCTGTAGTTTCCCAGGTAACATTCAATATATTATCAGATGATAATGTAGCTTTAAGATGATAAGCTGTTATCTTTTTAAGCAGGTCTACTCCATCAATTTCGTATTGTATTTCTGCAGGCACTTTCAGATTCAGAAAATCTGTCATGGTCGGTAATATATCCGTAATCGCTACACGATTGTTTTTCGCATAAGTATTAATGTTGGGTTTATTAATGGCAATCCATGTACTGCGTTCCCTGTCACTTTGACCTCCATGCCCTTTTCCATTATTAGCAGTTCTGCCGTGATCCGTTGTTACCACAAATAACCAATCCTCTCCGTACTTTGCTTCACGTTCTTTTACAGAATCATAAATCTGTCCGATTAATCTGTCCTCAAAAGAAATCGCTTTATACAGAATATCACCATCACCATGGCGATGCCCCATGTCATCGGAAAACTCTAAATAAACCCATGAAATATCCGGAGCATTCTCTCTGATATAGCTGGCAGCCTTTCCGGCAACAAGACTATCAATTTTACGAATATATTTAGCTTGATTATCGTGTGGAAAACGGCTGGTGTCTTTTTCCAGACCATCAAAAGCAAAATCCATTTTTATTTTGCCAGTAGCATCCAGATTTTCACCTATAAGCTTTGTCCGGTTATCTTCCCACGTAGAGAATACTGCCATCTTTTTATTTGGAAACTGATTTCTGAAAAGCCTGAAGATGGTTGGATAATTATAGTTAGGAGCTTTAATATCATTATCGTAAACATTATGTTTATTTACCCATGTACCCGTTAGCAAACTATTGTATCCTACTGCAGAAATAGTAGGCGTTTCACTATAGCCTCCTTTTTCTCCTCCTACATAGGCTTTCAGCATAGCACCGTCTTTTTTAATTCTGTTGAGGTTTGGAGTCTCCGATTTATCCAGCATATCATCTGCAATACCATCTACAATAATAAAAACAACTTTTTTTTGCGGTACTTTTTTCTGTGCGGAAACACTACAGCTAAAAAAAGAAATTAGAATAAGTAAACAGCTTTTCAGGAGATTCATGGTATGTTTTTTATTCTGTCAAAATTCAACAAAAAAAAGATATCTGGTTTTAATAAAATTTTAACAAATTAAACAAAGTGTATTAATTATGGTTAAAACGATATTAATAAATCATTCTTTTCAAGATTTAATATTTTTTTCAATCCTTGCTAAAGTAATAAATGTCAATCCAATAAAAATTGTAAAACATGTATTTCCCGAATAAGTAATACATGTGTAGAATGATAATTAATCGTATAAGGCTTTACGAACATTTCTGTATTTTTATATTTTCACAGATGTAGTATCTATGTAGAGGATAATATCTGAAAATTATATTTTATAAAAAAATAAAAACAAAATTTATATCTATTTTAATAAAATATATATTTATAATTATCTTTGAAATATCCACAAAAGATTAATGAAATATTAACATAATAATTTCCATGACACTACATTAATTCTATATATTTAACAAGAGAAATATTAAAATAACAATACAAACAAATCACATGAATTTTACACCAACTCAGGAATGGCTATATAATTACGACGAAAAAAAAATATTATTATCTCCTGTTAGTGACTTCAATGAATATTTCACTCAGGATGAAATCAGTAATAAAAAGCTATATCGTTTAGATATGGGAAAAATAGTTATTCCTACCGGCAATATTATGGTAAGAGATCCTTTGGTATACCTGCATCAGGAAGAACTTCCGTACTTCATTAAAGTACCAACAGGAACATTTCCTTTAACTACTTTGGTGGTTGAAGTAGACGAAGGACATCACAGATATGTTGCTACACGGGTAAAATTTACAGAAAACAAAGCCGTTTCTTATACAGAAGCTTTGATCGGTAATGAAGACATGAACAGCCTTAATTCAGGAGAATATTTTGGTTTCAATGTAGATGCCGGCCTTGCTACAATTGTGGATACCCAGACCAGAGATCTTTATTGCAACTTTGTGGATCAATGGGAGAAAGAAAATCCTGAAGGTAATATCTACGATAATTTCTTCGCACAAGAATTTAAGAAAAGCTATGAAAAGAATCCTGAATTCCAAAGAACAGATGGTGACTGGATTAATTTCAATATTCCCGGGACAGATCTTAATATCCCTATGATACAAACAGGCTTCGGAGATGGTGTTTATCCTGCATATTTTGGTTATGATGAAAATAAAAATATCTGCGAGTTGGTTGTTCAGTATATCGCTATCGAAATGGCATTCGGTGATGAAGATGAATGAAGGTCATTTATAATTTTCAGATTAGCCCATACCGAATTTTAAAATCAATCTACAGCAGCTCTGTCCTTCAGAAACATTGTTCTGTATTCTTTAGGCGTAATTCCTGTAATTCTTTTAAAAAGCTGAGTAAAATGTGAGGCTGTCTGAAAATTAAGTTCATAGGCTATTTCTGCAATGTCCCTTGTAGAATATAGTAATGCTTTTCCGTAATTAATATCAATTTCATTAATCCATTGTTTCGGTGACTTTCGGGTAACGCTTTTAATGCATTTATTCAGATAGTTTTCGGTAACAGAAAGTTTATTAGCGTAAAATACAACACGCTTTTCAGTAATATGATGCTTGAATAATAAATCCCGGAACTGAAGTGATAACTCCATGGGTCTTGTTGCCATTTTATGGTGGCTGCCGGAATCTGAGCTTAGCATCTTTACCAGAATAAGATGAAGCATAGTTATGGTAACATCATTTACGTCCAGATTATTAAGCAGAAGTTCCTGCTCCAGAATAACCAAAAGCTGAGTAATCGTGGTATAAGTAAGATTATCCAGATGCAGAAATGGTGTCATGAAGAATATACTGGTCTTATGTTTGGGCAGTTCCTGCTCGGACAGAATACTGTTTTCATAAGCCAGAAAAAAACCTTCGATGTCATCAGAAAGCTCTATAGTCGCGGTAATAGTTCCCTGCTTTATAAAGATTACCTCTCCTTTTTCTGCCACATATTCTGTTGTATCCAGATATTGTTTGATGCGGCCATTGGTAACGAATATCATAAAATTGAATGTCGTGCGGTAAGGTATAACCGGCATGAGAATTCCTTTCAGATAGTCTTCAATTCTGTAAAGCTGTATATCAGCATTATTTTCCAGAATCTTTTCCGTAATATTCGGAAGAAACTGCTTTTTATACTGAAAACTAGATAATACTTCCATTTATTTTATGAATATTCATTTATGGATTATACAAAAATAATGCAGAGAACATATTCCCTGCATTATTTTTTTTAAAATTTATAATAAACTCCTACTTTCACACCAAAGGGTGTCCCAGGGGTATAGGTAAGATCCGTAACCGGATTAGGCTCGTTTCTCAGCTGAGTTTCTGTGGCAAACTGTGCTTCATTCCATTTTACATTAAACAGGTTACTAATCTGGAAATTTGCACCCCATTTCGCACGGTTATAGGACAATACAAGATCATTTACAAAATAAGATTTTGCTTTAATGCTATTATCCTCTACTGCCGGTCTTTCGCCCAAATATCTGTACTGAAGTCCCAGTGAAAAGCCATTAAGAAAATCCCAGTTTACCGATCCTGTACTCGTTACTATAGGAGCCAATGGTATATAGTCCTCTCCTTTTGCCTCCTCAGTAAATCTTGCATGAGAATAGTTGATATCTGCATTCAGGTAAAGATTAGCCATCGGCTGATATCGGATACCTAAATCGACACCATAACGTCTGGATTTTCCGGAAGGTTCTACCACGGCATCATCTCCTACATATACAAATTCCTGCTGCAACTGAAGATACCAAAGTGTAGGCGTAATAATCAATGATTTGAAAGGATGCAATCTTACCCCTAAATCTCCGCCTATAGAATAAGGCAAAGTTTTCTGACCTTTTTGTACTACAGCTACCCTCATATCATTGGAGTGGAAGCCCATACCGGTTTTCAAAAACCACATTACTTTATCACTTGCTGCATATGAGAAATTAAGTTTCGGACTTACTCTTGTAGCCTCCGTAGACTGTCCGGAAGGCAGCGTCTCATAATCCAGTAAGTTATGCATATTGAAAATAAAATGGTCAACTCTCAGTCCCGGATTAATTGTCCATTTTCCGGTTTTCCATACCAACCCGGAATATGCGTGCAGATTTGTTTCTGTACCGGTAACATCAGATAGCTGATTCAATAGCAAATCTCTGTGATACACATGATTTAGTTGCAATGTTCCTATATCGTCGTTACGGAAACCTACTCCCGAAATCCAATCCATTGTTCCGTTTGGCAGACTGAATGTTTTGGTATACTTGATTTCGGTACCATAAACATTTCTGCCATCTTTCTGCTGAATTTCATCGCCATGGTCTTTATCTTTCAGGTAGAATGTAAAGTCTGAATATAAGTTGAAATTATAACGGGAATACCAGGCCATAGCATCAATCTGTTCCGAGGAAGAAATAATATGCTTATAATTCATCTGAAGATTCGTTCTGGATGTCTTACCACCTTCGGTAGGATCGATACTTCCCCAGCGTCCTATAATTCCCTCATCTACGGCACGCTCTGGAATTTGTCCGGAGGCGTTCCATGAAGAATTAAAGGTTGAAAACTGGATATTGAAATAATCGTTATCCGTTAACCACTGATTGTATTTCGCAAAAATATTGACTCTGTTAAAGTTCTGCTTTACATCGAATGGTCCGTCTGTATAGTTATATTCTGCTGCTACGTATGCATTTTTACGGTTGGTAGGATCATTAATAATGTTGAACATTCCCATAATCCTCTTGGTATTAAAAGAACCGCCCTCCAGTTTTATCATGCTGTTGTTAAGATGATCAAAGGTTTTAAAATCAACATATCCTGCTGTATTAAAATCACCTCTGTCAATATAATAAGCTCCCTTACCAAAGTCTATATTATTCACCGTTTCCGGAATCACAAAATGCAGATCCGAATACCCCTGTCCATGGGCGTGAGAAACGATGTTTACAGGCATTCCATCTACATTCACACTTACGTCCGTACCATGATCCGCATCAAAACCTCTTAAAAACAATTGTTCAGCCTTTCCTCCACCAGCATGCTGGGCAATAAATAATCCCGGAACTTTACGCAGCAAATCCTGAGCAGAGTTAACCGGAAATTTATTTAAATCTACTTTTGTCATAGCTGAAAGGAAAGAACTATGATTAATAGCTACTTCCGAAATCTGCAATGGCTTGTGCTGAAGCAGGATAATGTTATTTTTATCTTCTGTTCCGTTGATTACAAACTTCATTTCATCATACCCATTGTGGCTTATACTCAGTGTGTCAGGATAAGATTTTATTCCTACTACAAAAGAGCCGTCTGCACTGGAGTGAGTATGGCTTTCACCTCTGTTAAACTTAATCAATGCATCTCTGATAGGATATTTATCGTCTACATCTTTTACAACCATCTTTTTTTCAGCTGTCACTTCCTGTGCATGGGCTAGTCCACCGACTACCATTGCCAGTAAGGCAACCATCATTTTCGATTTCTTCATTTTTTAATATATTCTCTGGCTCTGCAGAAGTACAGAGCATTTATTACAATTAGCAGGCTCAGAAAAAATTACTGAGTCTTCTTTAAAAATAGCTTTTGGATAAGTAAAGTTATCCATGTACCGACCACAAAAGGGAATGTAAATACCCCGCCTACAGCACTAAGCAAATTATTATCTACAAGGATATCGTCGATAACTACAGTCAGTACTACAGCAATCAGCACCCATAATCCGTCTGTTTTTTTGACACCGGAAAAAACAATTGCAGAAAGAACTGCGTTAAAACCAAATAAACCCATATGTACTTCCTGAATAGGTTCTCCATTCAGCTGTGATAGACCAGCACCCAAAATAGAAGCTGTAAGTCCATATAAGGCTGCAACAGGTGAACTGATAAATACAGCCACAAAGAAAATAATACCGGAAAGTATACCTCCCTGAAAAATTACTTCCCCGAAGCCATTGGTACAGGTTAAGAAGTCATCATAATCTGTATGCACAATTTCTGCACTGATAAGATCCGATGGCTGAATATGAGTAAACTGATGTAATAGGAATACCAATACCCAGGTAATGATAATAAACGGAAAGGTAAATACCGGGATTTTTTTCTGAATAAAGAAATGCTGAATAATGCCAGCCAATGCACCTCCCAGTATAATCAGAACCCATATAAGGATCGTTGCCTGAAATATAAAAGCTAATGCAACACCTACTAAAGCAGCACTAAAACCATATAATCCGGCATTAATCTGTGATTTATCATAATTTAATTTCATGGCAGTAAATGTACCGGCTGCCGTTGCCAGAATAGCGGCAACTCCACATTGCCAGCTCCCAAGAAAAAGTCCAACAAGAAACAGAAGTCCTGTCCAGCGGTTCTCCTGAAGCATAATCTGCCCTACCCCTTTTAATACATTATCTACAAAAGGAATTTTTGCAAAAAGTTTATCCATAAATAACAGTTTAATTATTTTACCATCCTAAAAACACCATTCCTATACCGCACACTGTTACCACAGCGCCACTTACCACGCCCATATAGCGCTCCAGTTTTTCGGTATTGAATAAAGTCGAATATCCATAACGTCCCAATAATACCATCCCCAGCATTGTAGCTACTGTTGTAAGCGTAAACGGAACAACAAGAGCCAGAATTTCGGCAACAGATCTGTTCAGCCCGGAATAGAAAAGCAATGGCGTTAGCGGCTCACTAGGCCCCATTACAAAAATCATAAACAACACGAAAGGTGTTACTTTTATACGGGTCTGTGGCATCACCACTTCGGTATGATTGTGTTCATAAACATAGACATCATCACCCATCACATCAAAATGTTTATGCGGTTTATTTCTTACAGCCTGTATCAGCCCATAAATAAGGTATGCAAATCCGAAAATAAGTAATGCCCATCCGGAAATATTACCTCTAAGCTCCTGAAACCAGGAAAATCTATTAAGCTGCCATCCTAAAAAAACTCCCGCTGCACCTATAGCTAAAGAACTTAAGACATGCCCAAATCCACATGCAATTGTCAGCATAATAGTCTTACTTCGACTCCATCGCTTAGATTTTGACAGCACAATAAAGGGCAGATAATGATCTGGTCCTGAAGCTGTATGGATGAAACTTATAGATACAGCACTTAGCATAAGTGCCCAAATTGTGGTATTCATTTTATTATTTTTTTATTCTGATTCCCAGAGTAAGTCCTGAACGCTGAGAAAGAAATTATACATCGACTCTCCGCCGTAACCCAATGCTCTTACGATAAATCCGTTCTCTTCCATTGCCGATACGCCAATTTCCAGTTCTTCTTTTTTATCTTCAGCAAGTTCTACAACAGTTTCTATCAGTCTGTCTCTGTCTGTATTGTCTTTTGTACTGTAAAAGATCAGCGTTCCCTGATGGGTATACTGCTCCAGATTTCCGATACTGTTAATCGGAATAAGATCTGGCTGAATCAGTACATTATCCTTTACAACCAGCTTATCTTCATGATAGATCTCAGTAAGATTCTGAAAGCGTTTTAGTTTGAAAACTTCTCCGTAATGTTTTCTTCCGCAGGTAATAATTTCACTGATAATAACCTGACTGTTTTTACCTATACTGATATTTGCTTTACTCTGGAAATTGGAATCTTCATGAGGCACAACAGGATGAGGTACATAAGCAAAAGAGGTATTATCCTGCATCGTGATATTCAGCTGCTGGGTCGCTTTATCCTCCATATTGAAGAGTCTCTGATAAGACTGTGACTGAAGCTGCAGAGCAGCACCCTCTTCCAGGGAGATTTCCAAATGGTAACGGTCTCCATCCAGAATTCCGGGTGAAGAGGACATTACCATCTGGTAAAGCTTGTTATCATTCTTACGCTGCCCCACCGACACAACCCGAAAAGGAAGTGACACATAGAGATCTTTCACATAAGAAGCGCCCTGCTTGTATCCTGCAATAATGCTTAAACTACTATCCATTTATCTTACCAGGTTCGGTTCTTCGCATTCTTCCAATAATGCATATTTTTTTATCCAGCCGATTACTTTATCCAGACCTTCATCTGTTTTCAGATTTGTAAATACGAAAGGACTTCCGTTTCTCATTCTTCTGGCATCTCTTTCCATTACTTCAAGGCTTGCACCTACATGCGGAGCAAGGTCTATCTTATTGATGATTAACAAATCGGATCTCGTAATACCAGGGCCTCCTTTTCTCGGAATTTTTTCTCCTTCTGCTACATCGATAATAAAGATTGTAACATCCGCAAGATCCGGACTGAAAGTAGCTGAAAGGTTATCACCTCCACTTTCGATCAGTACCAGTTCGATGTCCGGAAAACGCGCTGCCAATTCATCTACAGCTTCCAGATTCATACTTGCATCCTCACGGATAGCAGTATGCGGACAACCTCCGGTTTCCACACCAATAATTCTGTCATTAGGAAGAAGGCTGTTTTTAGCCATAAATTCTGCATCTTCTTTGGTATAGATATCATTGGTAATTACACCAAGATCATAAGTACCATATAATTTTCTGCTTAAACGTTCTAATAAAGCAGTTTTACCAGAACCCACAGGTCCTGCAACTCCTACTTTGATATATTTTCTGTTTTCCATTTTTGTATAATTTTAAATATTGAGAATTGAGTTAAGACATATAAAGTCTGGAATAAAGCCTTTCGTGCTGCATACATCTGATATCGAATGAAGTATTGCAAAGCCCTACATAATCTCTTTCCAGTTCTATAGTTTCCTGAACTGTTTTGTCTATTACAGGATAGAGGTCGAATAGTATATCCTGTCCGTCCAACTGACCCAGTGGAACCAATTTCACAGCGTTGGTAATCATTCCTGCAACAGAAGTATAATAAAATCCGAAAAGAGCTTCGTATTGAGGAATATCCAAAAGACAGGTATAAATCCCGAATACTAAGCTGTAGTGTGAGGTTGCCTTACGATTTCGGATTGCCTCTTCATAAGCTTCCATAAAAGAGGACTGTTTCTTTCTTTTGAAAATCTTAATAAGGCGTAATCCCAATTTCTGGCTTGCCTGACGGATCTCTTTAGGACACTTCAGTGCATTACACTCCTGATCTAACTGCAGCAAAGCATCCAGATCTTCTTTCTGAGTTGCTTCATAAGCCAGTTTTACAAATGCTCCGTCATTGTATTTCAGATTATATTTCAGCATGTTTTCCACAAACTCCCACGCTGTTTCTACATTATGCACAATTCTGTTTTGTACATAAGTTTCCAGCCCGTTGGAATGGGTATAACCACCGATAGGCAATGTAGGATCCGCAATATGCAGTAAGCTGGCTAAGTAGCTAAGATTCTTGTTATTCATCTTTTGGAGCTGCCATTTTTAAAATTTTAGTAAATAAGGAAGATCCTATACTGCCATGACCGTGCGGCTCTACATTAGATTTCAGAAGATTCAGCAATTTCACAGTCTGTCTCTCCGGACGGAAATTACTTGCTTCAAGCCATCTGTACATAGGCATTTCAAAAGGCAGTAACACTTTATCTTCCTGGATAAATAACGGGATATGCTTGTTACCAATTTCATAGCATACTGTCCCCATTTCCAGCATAGATGTAGGAGTAATAACAATAGCTTCCGTTTCCAGTACATTCACTACAATTACCTTTTCGCCATCCTCATATAAGATATCTCCTTCACGAAGCCTTTGTCCTTCACGAAGAAATTTAATAGCAATATCAACCCCCTGTCTCGTTTTTTTACGCTGAATCCTTTTAGTGGTTTCAAACCATTCCAAATCCAGATAGTCAATTGTTTTACCGGCAACAGAAATATCTTTAATATTTCCTACACATTCATTAATTATCATCTTTAGGTGCTTTTTTTCTGAAGTCGATGTTCTTGGATATACCTACGCCAAAAGTAGAACCGCTGATTCCCGTAACATAGCTTTTTGTCCAGCCTTCACCTTTAGCTTTTGTCTGCAGCATAGACAATTCAGCAAACTTGAATTTCAGTGCCCAGCCTCCACCTAAGAATATCGCAAGCATAGGATAGGCTCTCAGACGAAATCCGTTAAAATCCTCCATTCCGGGATTTGCCATTCCGTTCTCTGCCATCTTCTGCCCCCATACATAGTGGGCATCTACCTGTGCTATAAGCGCAAAATATTTCCCCAGGGTTACAGAAGGACTGTACCATAAACCAGTTTCGTTTTGTTTGTATAC
Organism: Elizabethkingia miricola; assembly: GCF_001675285.1. Classification (GTDB taxonomy): domain Bacteria; phylum Bacteroidota; class Bacteroidia; order Flavobacteriales; family Weeksellaceae; genus Elizabethkingia; species Elizabethkingia miricola. The sequence goes on along the minus strand of NZ_LSGQ01000003.1, from coordinate 538,995 downwards.
AGTATTTCCGTTTACACGGTCACTGGCATAAGCATAGTTAACCCCGATTACATCGTTATTGTTAATAAAATACCCCACTCCTATTGGTACTCCTGCATTGGAGCTTGTTCCGAAAGAACTGGAGCTGCCTGTGGGACTGTTTGTCTTGGAATAATCCAGTGAACCATAAATCATCCATTGTCCTTTTGGACCGTCTTCATCACTTTTTAATCTTCTTCCTCCCAGAAACTGCGCATGGGCCATTGTAGAAAACAGGGAAGCACCGGCTACAGCTAAAGGGAAAATTATTTTATTCAGAAATTTCATTTTAAACTTTACTTTTTTTAAAAGAGCCTGACCTTCATCAGGCTCTTTATTAACACTATATAGAATTGATGAAAAATTGATCCTCACGGGTTAGAACAGATAATACAACTGTGTTAAAGGAAGTTTTTCTGCTGGTTCGCAGGTTACATGTACACCGTCTACTGTTACTTTATAGTTTTCAGGGTTTACTTCAATAACCGGAGTCTTATCATTATGGATAAGATCTGCCTTGGAAATGTTACGGCAGTTTTTCACCGGAAGAATCATTTTCTCTAATTTATATTCAGCGATAGATCCGTTTTCAATAGAAGCCTGAGATACAAAAGTTGCACAAGTACCAAATTTTGCACGACCGTGAGACCCAAACATATTTTTGTAAATAATTGGCTGAGGTGTCGGGATAGAAGCATTAGCATCTCCCATCTTGCTTGCAACCACCATTCCGCCTTTGAAAATCATTTCTGGCTTGACACCGAATAACGCAGGCTTCCAGATTACTAAATCGGCTAATTTCCCTTCTTCAATAGATCCTACATATTCTGAAATACCATGTGCAATTGCCGGATTAATCGTGTATTTTGCAACATAACGCTTCGCACGGTAGTTATCGCTTTCTGTATTTTTATCTTCTTCCAGCTGACCTCTCTGATCTTTCATTTTGCTGGCAGTCTGCCATGTTCTGGTAATTACTTCACCTACTCTTCCCATCGCCTGAGAGTCAGAACTCATAATACTGAATACTCCCATATCATGTAGAATATCTTCTGCAGCAATAGTTTCCGGACGTATACGTGAATCTGCGAACGCCACATCTTCAGGGATGTTTTTACTCAGGTGATGACAAACCATCAGCATATCCAAATGCTCATCAATTGTATTAATAGTATATGGACGCGTCGGGTTAGTAGATGCCGGCAATACATTAGGATACATCGCCGCTTTTATAATATCCGGAGCGTGCCCGCCGCCTGCACCTTCTGTGTGGAAAGTGTGGATAACTCTTCCGTCAATAGCTCTCATGGTATCCTCAAGGAAACCAGCTTCATTCAACGTATCGGTGTGGATTGCTACCTGTACATCATATTTATCAGCTACTTTGAGTGCAGCATCGATAATTGCAGGAGTTGCACCCCAGTCTTCATGAATCTTAACTCCTAATGCACCTGCTTCTACCTGTTCTGCGATCGGATCTTCTGCTGAGCAGTTCCCCTTACCAAAGAATCCCAAATTCATTGGATACTCTTCAGCAGCTTCCAACATTTTCTGAATATTGAATTTCCCCGGAGTAACTGTTGTTGCATTGGTTCCGTCATTAGGTCCCGTTCCACCGCCAATCATTGTTGTAACACCACTATACAAAGCAGTTTCTATTTGCTGCGGGCAGATATAGTGAATGTGTGTATCGATACCTCCTGCGGTTACAATATATCCTTTTCCGCCATGGACTTCAGTAGAAGCTCCGATAATTAAATTTGGCGTTACACCGTCCATTGTATCCGGATTTCCGGCTTTACCAATACCTACGATTTTACCATCTTTAATACCGATATCTGCTTTTACTATCCCCCAGTGATCGATAATAGTTGCTCCGGTAATACAAAGATCCAGTACACCTTCATCTCTTTTATTGGTAACATTTTGCCCCATGCCGTCGCGTACAGTTTTACCGCCTCCAAATACGGCTTCATCTCCATAATGGGTAAAATCTTTTTCGATCTCGATGATCATTTCGGTGTCCCCCAAACGAATTCTGTCTCCGGTTGTAGGACCTAATATATTAGCATATTGCTTTCTGTCTACGTTTAAGCTCATTGTTACAGGTTTTTAAAATTTAATTGATTCGCTTTAGCCAAGCTTTCTTCTTTCTGAGCAGCTGAATCTACAGAACCATCCACAAGGTTATTGAAACCTATAGCTTTTTTGGTTCCACCAATTTCCACAAGCTCTACTTCTTTTTCCTCTCCCGGTTCAAAGCGAACGGCTGTGCTGGCCACAATGTTCAGCCTTTTACCAAAAGCTTTCTCACGATCGAAGCTCATTGCTTTATTCACCTCAAAAAAATGATAGTGAGAACCTACCTGTATAGGACGGTCGCCTGTGTTTATTACTCTTATCTTTACGGTTTCTCTGCCTTCGTTGCAGATGATAGTCCCTTCTTTTACAAAAATTTCTCCTGGTATCATACTACTGGTTTTTAACGGATTGGATTATGTACTGTTACCAACTTTGTCCCGTCCGGGAATGTTGCCTCTATTTGCACATCGTGGATCATTTCAGCCACTCCCGGCATTACATCATCTTTAGTAAGAATCTGTGCTCCTTCCTGCATCAGTTCAGCAACTTTTTTTCCATCTCTTGCTCCTTCCAGTAAGAAATGACTGATAAGTGCTATTGATTCTGGATAATTTAGTTTCAGGCCTCTGGCCTTTCTTTTTAGCGCAAGCTCTCCTGCCATGAACAGCATAAGCTTCTCGGTTTCTCTCGGTGTTAAATGCATTGTTTTCTTGTTAAAAATTAGACATAGATCTATAACCTGCCCTTTCCCGAAGGGCAAATATTGTCTTATACGAAATTTAAATTCCGGAAATTACTCCGCCGGAACCCCATCGATTATAGATACAAATCAGGGTTCTTCAGAAGTCTGTAAAATGAAAATAATTAGCAGTATGCAATCTGCAAAGAATGATATAGGATATACTTTGGTACATCTATATATGGATGGTGATGAGCTACTACCGGCTTATCGGAAATATAAAAAGTATGGTGAAAGATACTGATCCAGTTTTCAACCACATGGTCAAGATCCAATTTTACTTTTTCTACTTCACCAAGTAATGATTCATCATGATCATCATCTGATAAATTGTAAAAATCAAATGAGCTTTGAGAGATTTTGTCTGTTTTCTGATAGTTTTTACCAGAAGCTTTGAAATGAACAAGAGCATTCCCCTTATGCGCCTGACCGGCACACAGCATCGTGAAAAAAAACACGATAAAAAGGGATAAATGTAATTTTTTAAGGCTCTTCATTAGCGATGTAAAAATAGAAAGAAATCTAATGTTTCATATATCAAAAAATAGATTTAAAATGTTCAAAATCGTGACAAAAAACATAGCAATTTTTATATCAAACAAACAACTCAACATTATAAACAATTGATTATAAAACACATAAATACAAATAACACCGCTATTTAGAATATTTAAAATTCCGTTTTCAATAATTCATTCATTTTAACCCTTAAACTCTCTGGTTCTAGTATTTTTACTAATCCTGTCAGCGTAAGAAGCTCCTGAATGAAATCATAACTGGGAACAAGTCTAAGACTTATTTTCACTTCTTCACTATTATCTGAAATGATTTTCTGGGAGTGATGTATTGGCAATGATTTCAGGAAATTTCCCTGAACAGCATCCATAGACAAAATAATATTTTCCGGCTCTTTGCCCAGACTGGAAATAATACCAAATGAATTTTCAAAGGCTGCCTCAAGATCACAGTCCTTCTTACTGAACCCTGTTGAGGTAATTTGCAGATCTGTCATCCTGTCCAGACCGTATGTCTTTATAAAAAAGTTTTTCCCGCTGGTTTCATTTCCCAGGAGGTACCAACGGTTTTTAAATTCTTTCAGTGCATAGGGCTGCACCAGCTTTTTAGTCCCTTTATCATCATTGAACTTTCGGTAAATAAAACTTACACATTTATGCAGTTTTATAGCCTGTACCAAGTCCTGAAGATTATGCAGCCCACGGGATTTTCTTTTCTCGAACAACATGATATCTGCTTTCCCTTCTGTTTCCCGATAGGCCTCCATTAGCAATATCGTATCGAATATATCTTCTTCGGACGAATCTTCCAGAAAATAAATATTACGGGCCTTATTATAGCGTATTTCCTTTCCGGATATCTCACCAATAAGTTTTTTATCCCGCTGAAAAGTACGCTCGGTAAAACTTAGTTCCAAATCCTTTTCCTGAAACTTTTCACTCAGAAATTCATAAATATCCTGGAAAGAAGCTCCCTTCTTTCTTCGTATAAATTCTTCTATCAGCTTCAGCCGAAGCATTTGTTCCCGTTTTGCCATTTTTTAATAAAAACCAAAAATAAAAAAATGAACGACATGTTTTGTCGTTCATCACTAATATTTTTGTTCGTATAAATCAACACCCAAATCTAAATCAGTTATGGCAAATTATTTTTGTAAATGTTGCGGAACCAAAGCCAACAGTATATCATCCTTACTTTCCAGACGTTGCGACAGCAATCCTTCGGAAAGAAGACATTTACTTTATGAAGGCGGGCAGAAAACCCAATACCATTGCGAATACTGCAGTGCAAAATCTTCCAGCCTGACGGTTTTATGTGTAGGAAAATGCAGCCATAATCCTAATGGCAGAACTCATATTCCATTATAATAAATGTGCTGATTAAAACTCGACAGCTGTAGTATCTTTATACTTTTTGATCAGTTCTTTCAGCTCCAGTTTTAGTTTATCAGAAGTCTTTTTATAACGCGGATCATGATACAGGTTTTTCACCTCGTTAGGATCTTTACTCAGATCATAAAGCTCCCAGTCTTTAATATCATAGAAATAAATAAGTTTATATTGCTTTGTACGGATTCCAAGATGTTTTTCCACATGGTGAACCGTATTCTCATAATAATGATAATACAATTTATCTTTCCATTTTTTTACTTTCTGTCCTGAAAAAAATGGTGTCAGGGAGTTTCCCTGCATATCATTCGGAACAGGTAAACCTGCAGCTTTCAGTATCGTTGGAGCCAAATCTACATTCTGTACCAAAGCATTTTCGGTTATATTTTCTTTAATATGCCCGGGATAGCTCATCACCAAAGGTATCTGGAGTGAAGGCTCATACATAAAGCGTTTATCATACCAACCATGTTCCCCAAGGAAAAAGCCCTGGTCTGATGTATAAATAATCAATGTATTTTTATCCAATCCATTCTTTTTCAGATACTCCATTAGCTCCCCTACATTGTCATCAACAGATTTCACAGTTTTCAAATAATCATTCATATACCTGTTGTATTTCCATTTGAGTAAATCTGTTCCAATAGGTTTATTACTGTAATAAGCATCCGAAATTGGTTTATAATACTGATCCCACGCCGCTCGTTGCTCTTTATTCATTCTGGATAAATCCGCTCCCAACCATGTAAAAGAATTATTACGTGAATCTCCGCCCGTTCCGGTTTCATCTTTTGCCTGTTTCAGATAAACTTTCAGGTCATACCCTAAAAACATATTCTCAATTCTCATATCCTGCTTAAATGCTGCCTGCGAACGTGTGCTGTAATCATCAAAAAAAGTTTCAGGTAAAGGAAATTCTTTATCTTTTACATTATTCAGATCCTTTGTATTAGGCAGCCAGTTACGGTGTGGTGCTTTTTCATGCAACATCAGAAATATAGGTTTACCTGAATTCTTTTGTTCTTCAAAAAGCTGAATGGCCTTTTCAGTAATCAGCTCTGTTGCATAGCCCGGAACAACCACTGTATCCTTTCCGTTAAAGAAACGTGGTGAATAATATTCTCCCTGATCAATCAGTATATCGAATTTATCAAATCCTTGAGGCACTGATCCCAAATGCCATTTACCGATAACTGAAGTATAATAACCGGCTTCTTTCAGATATTTAGGCAGCGTTGGCTGGCTTCCGTCGAAGACATCTTCATCATTGGACTTAAAACCATTGATGTGGCTGAATTTTCCTGTTAAAAAAACAGCTCTCGATGGTCCGCATATAGAATTGGTTACAAATGCATTGTTAAATTTAATTCCCTTCTCTGCTATTTTATCCAGATGAGGTGTTTCTATAAGATCATGCGAATAAGCACTCATCGCTCTTTTAGAGTGATCATCCGTCATTATAAAAATAATGTTTGGTTTCTGTTCCTTACTCTTTACATTATTTTTATCCTGCCCATGTACACTTGTGGTAAAGAGTACCAGCCCAAGGATAATCTGATTAACATTTATATTCATGGTTATAATTTTTAACAAAATAAGTAAATCAAAAGCAATAAAAAAACCTTCCGGATGGAAGGTTTTATTTTATAAGAATAGCAATTATGATTATACTTTCATAATTTCAGCTTCTTTCACTTTTAACAGCTCTTCAGCTTTTTTAATGTAAGCATCAGTAAGATCCTGAATTTCAGCTTCAGTACTCTTAATAACATCTTCAGAAACACCATCTAGTCTCTTTAGTTCTTTATTCCCGTCCTGACGTGCATTACGGATAGTAACTTTTGTAGACTCCATTTCAGATTTAGCCTGCTTTGCAAGTTCCTTTCTTCTTTCCTCTGTTAAAGGCGGAACATTCAGGATAATCATTTCACCATTGTTAGAAGGTGCAAAACCTAAATTGGAAACAATAATTCCTTTTTCAATAGCATTAATTGCAGTTCTGTCCCAAGGCTGGATTGCAATAGTCATAGCATCCGGAACAGAAACGTTAGCAACCTGATTAAGAGGAGTCGGAGCACCATAGTACTCTACCATAACATCCTGTACCATAGCAGTAGAAGCTCTTCCCGCTCTGATTTTCTGAAAAGCATAGTCCAAGTGCTTGATTGCAGCATCCATCTCCTGCTTTACCGATGCTACGATGAGTTCTAATTCTTCCATAATATTATTTAGTTTAATAGTTTACGGTAATCACTAACCGCTAATAATTTTAATATCCGATTTGTTTAGTTTACCAGTGTACCTACATTTTCACCTTCTACCAAACGTGTAAGGTTGCCTTCTTTATTCATATCGAATACAATAATAGGTAATTTATTTTCATGACTTAAAGTAAATGCTGTCATATCCATTACTTTAAGATTTTTTGCGAAAACTTCTTCGAAGCTAAGGTTTTCAAACTTAACAGCATTTTCATTTTTCTCAGGGTCTTTATCGTAGATACCATCTACGCGTGTACCTTTAAGAATAACATCTGCGTTGATTTCTATAGCACGTAATGTTGCAGCTGTATCAGTTGTAAAGTAAGGGTTACCAGTTCCGGCACCGAAGATTACAACTCTTCCTTTTTCAAGGTGTCTTACTGCTCTTCTTTTGATGAATGGTTCTGCAACCTTATCCATTTCAATAGCAGACTGAAGACGTGTTTTAATCCCCTGATCTTCCAAAGCTCCCTGTAATGCCATTCCGTTGATAACAGTTGCCAGCATTCCCATATAGTCACCTTGTACTCTGTCCATTCCTGCTGCTGCACCAGATACACCTCTGAAAATATTTCCTCCTCCTATTACAATTGCAACCTCGCAACCTAAATCTACTACTTTCTTAATTTCCGTTGCGTAATCTTTCAGTCTTTGGCTATCGATACCATATTCCTGATTTCCCATAAGGGCTTCGCCGCTTAGTTTTAGGAGAATTCTTTTATATTTCATTCGTTAAGATTTTATTTTACTGCTGTTTAGCAGCCTGTATTTCATTAAAATGTAACCCCTGTGCGGATCATTACTATAAATAAAAACACAGAAATTTCATTTTTATTTTTTCGGTAGCAAATTTAATGAAATCTCACGAAATGCAACAGGTAAAATTATTTATTTGAAGAAGCTTCAAAATAATTTATTTTTGTACCAGAGAAAAGGATTGTCTGAGAACTTTTAGAGTTCTTTTACTAATATTTACACAAACTTATGACGAAGAAACCTGTAATTGCCATAGACGGATTTTCATCCACCGGAAAAAGTTCAATTTCCAAAATTATCGCCAGAGAATTAGGAATTATCCACATGGATACCGGCGCGCTTTATCGTGGTATTACAGTATTTGCCATTCAGCATTATCTGGAAAACAACAGTATTAATATTCCTTTACTTATCAGCCATCTTAATGACATCAGCTTAGAGTTCAGAAATATCGACGGAAATCTTCAGCTATTCTTAAATAACAAAAATATTGACGTCGAAATAAGAGATCCGAAAGTATCCGACTATGTAAGTGAGGTAGCAAAGCAACCTGAAGTAAGAGCATTTTTGCTGTCTATGCAAAGACAAATGGCAGAAAATGGCGGAATTGTAATGGACGGAAGAGATATTGGTACCGTGGTACTGCCTGATGCTGATTATAAATTTTTTATGACAGCAAGTCCGGACGAACGTGCTATGCGCAGATATAAGGAATTATTGGCAGGTGGTACAGAAGCAGATCTGGAAGAGGTAAAAGCAAATTTGCTGATGCGTGACAAAATTGACAGCGAACGCGAAACTTCACCATTGAAGCAGGCTGATGATGCTATTCTTATAGATAACACTTATTTGAACAAAGAAGAAACTATTGCTTTAATATTGTCTTATATCCGATAAATTTCTTACCTTTAAACAGAAAGATTATTTATTTGACCTATTAATAATATTTAACAAAATTTAAGATCCCAATGCTTTCTTTGGTATATTAATTGTTTAAATATCCTTATCAAATTAATTTTTCAACCATACAACAAAATACTAACTCTAAAAATTATTTAAAATGGCAAAAGGAAAGAACACAGCAGGAATATTAGCAGGATTATTAGCAGGTGCAGCAGCAGGAGTTGTTTTAGGAATGCTTTACGCACCGGAAGAAGGAAAAGCAACACGTAAAAAAATAAGATCAAAAGCAAACGATCTGAAAGATCAGGCTAAAGATAAATACGGCGATGTATCTGAGAAAGTTAAAGATCAGTACAATACTTTCGCTTCTCAGGCTAAAGATACTTACAACAAAGTAACAGAAAGCGTAAAAGAGGGTTTGGATAAATACAAAACTCAGGCTGCAGATAAAGCTAAAGAAGTAGCAAAAGATATTGAAACTGAATTAGATGGTCTTAAATAACCTGAATTTAAAAATATAAAGGGACTTTTTCAAGTCCCTTTTTTATTATCTTTTTGTATATTTACACAAAACACTTCCTTATGTTTGACATTATTTTCGACTATATAGAGAAAAAAATTGACCTCTTAAAGTTAGAAGTAAGTGAAAAAACAGTCATTTCGGCAGGGTTTCTTACCTTTCTGACATGTGCTCTGATTGCTCTTATCTTCTTCGTTGTTCTGTTTAACATTGGGCTGGCCTTCTGGTTGGGTAAAATGATGGGTAATTATTCTTATGGTTTCTTTGCCGTTTCCGGTTTTTATCTGCTATGTCTTATATTAATCATTATTTTCAGAAACAATATAAAAAGAACCGTAGCCAATTTTATTTTAAAATCTTTTAACGATTAAAAAATGGGAGCTAAGTATAACAGTCTTGATGAGCTAGCAAAGAAAAAAGCGATTATGAAGGGAGAGGTAAAAGACATGGAAAACCTTCTCCGTTTTAATAATGTAAAAGAATCGCTTAGTGTAATCACTGGCGGTATGACCGATAAATTTCTTGTTGAAAAACCTATCACCAATTCCAAAGGTGAGGTTAGCCATAAAACAGGAATCTCATTAAATGCCGAATCGATTAAAGATTCGGTGATTGACAATGCTATACGTCTGGGAACTGTTGCCTTAGTTACTAATTTTGCAAAGAAAAACCTTTACCACAGCAGCTGGAAAAAGAAGGTTCTTGGACTTGCCATTATCTATGGAGCGCCAATTTTATTGAGAAAAGTAACTTCTTTAATCGAGGACTGGCAGGAAAAAGAAGCTCAGCAGCAAGAAGACAGTAAAGATTCTTTAATCTAAACGAATTCTATTTTGCCGGATAAGGTATTGCCTGATTCAACTCTATCGGATTGTAGTTCTTTACAATACTATTTTGTATAAAAATCCTTTTTTGGTCGAGTTGTTCCTGGCTGGTAATTTTATCTCCTCCGATAATTACAGTACCACCACCTTTTAATAATCGTCTCATATCAGCGACAGGATCATTGTAGTAATCTTGTTTTACTTTGTGGTATTGTTTTAATGTAACCGGAACTGGCTTTTTTCCAAAGTGTGTTTCCAGAAAATCGCTGGTATCAAAAGTATTCGGAAGATTAATACTCTTAATTAATGAGTAGGCATAATCCCCCTTACTATCTCTGATTTCAAAAATCAACCCTGGTAACCCTCGAAATTTATATGGACCTTCCTGAAAAGGAATTCCCGGATTAAACCAGGCTTCCCAGGATCTCCCTCCAAAATTGGTCTCTGCTTTTTGTAATGTAAATTCTCCGGACTTTTTAGTTTCATTTTTTATTTTCCAGGTCATCTCGTCTTTGGACTCTATAACAAAATAATCGAACATATTGTCATAGAAAGACTTGTTATCAAAGCTATTGCGTTTTCTCAGAACCAGCTGCTCCGATCTTGTATTGGTCTGCCAGTTTCCACCATCCTTTTTACGGAGTGAATCGTTCTTCAGGAAGTCATAGTCGTAAAAATGCACATAATCTTTATCAATATCCAGCGTCATATTAATTTTCTGGATATTATTATTTTTCTTCGCCTGCAATTCATAGACAAACCTATGCGTTTGTGAAAACACAACGCTAAAAAGCAATATGAATAAAAATGTTGATAAGTTTTTCATTACTGACAGATTTTTCGATTTCGTGTTGAACTAAATTACACAAAAAACCTGTAGAGTAAAGCTTTTATTTTGAGCCAAAAATCTGCCCCAGTATAATTCCGGTAGCCATCGCTACATTCAAACTTTCAGTATTTTGTTTGCTGCCAAAGCGCGGAATAGTAATCTTTTTATCAGCGAGTTCTTCTGTTACAGGGCGGATTCCGTTTCCTTCATTACCTAAAATAAGATTAAATGCTTCCGGAAAATCTGATTGGAAAACATTTTCGCCATCCATATCGGTAATATAATTGGGTGTACCCTTATCCTGCAAAAACTCTGAAAGATCAGTATATACAATATTCACACGGGTAAATGATCCCATAGAAGCTTGTATTACTTTTGGATTATAAAAATCTACTGTATCCTCGCTGCATACAATTTCTTCAATTCCGAACCAGTCTGCAAGGCGAATAATAGTTCCCATATTTCCGGGATCCTGAATACCATCTAAAATCAGGCGTATTTTCTTTTCCTTGTTAAGTTTTTGCTCTACAGGAATACATACTGCTACAGAATCTTTCGGATGCTGAAGGAAACTTATTTTTTTTAACTCAGGTTCAGTAATTTGGTGAACCTCTACATCTTTAAAAGCTAATTCATTGGGATTTACAGAATAAACGGTCTGAATTTTGAATGCTGAATTTGGTAATTCTCTGATGATTTTATTACCTTCAACTAAAAACAAATTGTATTTTTGTCTGAATTTCTTTTTATCTAGAGATTGTAAAGTTTTAATGGTATTATGGGTAAGCATTCTTCAAAATATTTTCAAAAATATTACTTATTTTCGGCACCTGCAATTGCATTTTTTTTGCTCAATGCATGTTCCACCCGAAAAGTACCTGAAGACTCCTATTTGCTAACCTCTAATAAATTTCAGTATAAAGACGGCAAATTGTTCGAAGACAAGGTTCCGGACTTTGTTAATCAGAAACCCAACAAAAAATTCCTGTATGTTGCCCCTATTGGTTTGTGGGCTTATAACATTGCTAATCCCAAACTGGATACTATACTGAACGAGTATATGACCTATCCTAGTCAGATGAGAACCCAAAAGCTGAGGGATTCTATTGCTTTAAAATACAATCGCCCTAATCTTGTTGGTAAAAATCTTTTCTGGGACAGGTTCCTGCATAATGTAGGACAACAGCCTGTTATATTAAATGAGGCTGCTACAGAAAAAAGTGCTGATAAAATCAGAAAATTCTTTGTCTACAAAGGCTACTGGGATGCAAAAGTAACAGGAACCAACAAAATAGATTCCACAGGAAAAAAAGCATCAGCACTTTACCAGATAGAACATAAAGATCCTACTCTGATTAAGGATTACTATTATAATATTCCGGAAGAGCCTATCCGTTTGCTTTATGAGCAAAATTATCCCAAGAGTTTTATAAAAACAGGTAAGGTTCTTGATCAGGAAAATCTGGAAAAAGAAGTCGCTCGTATTAACGATATTATGCGGAGTAATGGCTATTATAATTTTAATGGTTCTAACGAAGAAATATTCTTTACTGCAGATTCGCTGAAAAGCAGAAAGGATGTTCCTCTTACTCTTGAATTTAAAAGAGACAGTGCACAGGACGGGAAACAAAAAAATCCTTATGTAATCAGTAAATTCTCGGATGTTAATGTATATATCTCCGATGATCAGGTTAATAAAGGTAATCTGAAACCTGAAAACTACGAAACATTAAGAAAAATAAATTTCTACAATCCCGATAAAAAATATAAAAACAGAGCCTTGTGGACTGCTGTTGTTCTAAGGGAAGGAGATAAATATAACCAACGGGAAATAGACCTTACAAAGAGAAATCTTGTGGGTATGAATAACTTCAACATCAACAGATTCGAGATTGTACAGGAACAGGATAGTCTATTAAAGACCGACATTTATCTGACTCCGCTACCAAAATATGAGTTTAAAATTGCAACGGATGTCCACTACTCCCAGATTCTTAACTTAGGTTTCTCTCCGAGTGTAGAGCTTACTACACGTAATATATTTGGTGGAGCAGAAAACCTGAGTACCAGTTTTTCAGGGATTATCGGAACAACCAACAATGCGACAAACCCAAAAACATATTTTAACGCCTATGAGCTTTCTGCACAGGTTGCTCTGAATGTTCCAAGATTATTGGTTCCGTTCAAATATTATAAATTTATTCCAAAAAGATATACGCCTACTTCATCTATTGTTGTAGGATCCTCCATACAAAACAATATTGGGCTGGGCAGAATCAGCTTTAATATGGGGCTTAACTACAATGCTGCAGTTAATGATATTATTACGCATCGTTTAACACTCTTCAACACACAGTTTAACTTTACCCGTAATAAAGACAAATATTATGAGCTCTTCCCGAGAGATGAAGTCTATAGATCTTTAATGTTCGGAAAATACTTCGCACAGGATTTGGCACTTGCTGAGTTGTACTCTACCGGAAAAATATCGACAGATGACGTTAGCAAAATCATTATGAGTGATGTGAATTATCAGAACTCTATTGATGCCAAGAATGATCCGATTTTTATTAACTTCCAGCAATCATTGCTTAACAAAGAGCGGCAGACTCAGGATGTAGTGATCAATTCCATGATCTATAATTTCACTTATAACGAGATTGGTAACAAGGCTTATCCAAACCCGTCTTACCTTAGTTTCAAATTTGAAACAGCTGGTAATTTCTTAAGTCTTATAGATAAGAGTTTCAAAAGCTTTACTACTGGTATAGCAGGTGAAAATTCAGAGAAAGGATTATTTGGAGTACCTTATGCACAGTTCATGAAGTTTGATATAGATGCCCGAAAATATTTCAGTTTCTCTAACAGCAGAAGAACATTAGTTTTCAGACAATTCATCGGGGTTGGTATTCCTTATGGAAACTCTCATGTTATGCCTTATATGAGGTCTTATTTCAACGGAGGATCCAGTGATATCAGAGCCTGGCTTGCATTTGGAGGTTTAGGTCCGGCTGACATTCAGGTTGACCAGAGTGTACGTTCTTATATGCTGGATAATGTAAAATTAACCACCAATATCGAATATCGTTTTCCTATTTCCAAAATTGTAGAAGGAGCTCTGTTTACTGATGCAGGGAATATCTGGAGTCTTAAAGACACCGGAATTGGTGATGAATTTAAATTCACTAAGTTTTATAAACAACTAGGGGTAGGATCCGGTTTTGGTTTCAGATTTAACATTGCTTATGTAACTCTAAGATTGGATCTTGCTTATAAAATATACGATCCTAATATGCCGGAAGGAGATCGTTGGAATTTTAAAAGAATTAAACCACTGCAACCAACCTTTAACTTTGCATTTGGTTATCCGTTCTAGAAAAACTACCATAACTATATAACCATGATCAAATGTTTAAAACTCATCTTATTTTTATGCTTCATTACAACCTATAACAGCCAGACCACAAATAACAATTCTCCAAAGGAACTATTCATTCAAAGTATCCGGAATACTGGTGAACATAAAACTATTTCTCTAGGTAAGACTATTTACCAGGGGATATTTACCGGAAACGGTTTGTTGGGAACAATGACTTATCTGAAAGATGCTTCCTCATGCAAAATTACCATTGGAAGAACGGATATATATGACCACCGTAATGGTGAAGACAACCTGTTTGAAAGGCCTCGCCTTCCGTTAGGATACTTCGAAGTAAAGCTTTCGGACAATATTACAGATCCAGAAGGCAAAATCGATTTATACAATGCTGAGAGCTCTGCAGAACTAAAAACCAATTCTGGGAGTATCCGAATTAAAGCTATTACCTTCTCCGAAGAAGATTACATCTTACTCCAGATTGATGATCAGAATTATAAAAACAAATATGAAATTATCTGGGTTCCTGAAAAGTCTGAAAGCCCTAGAAGAAATTTCTCTCACGCAAAACAGCCCGAAAACTACTTACCCAATCCAACCGTAAGAATAACCAATCACAATAATATAATTACCAGTTATCAACCTATGCTAGCCGGTGGTGGCTATAGTGTGGCGTACACAGAAAAGAAATTGAATAATCTGAAGTATATATTAATTGCTACCGATTATCAGATCAATAATAATGAGGCTGAGGCAAATGCTAAAAAGAGATTAGCCGCCTTTGAATGGGGCAAACTTATTTCTAAAATAAAACATCATCAGAACTGGTGGCATCAGTATTATAACAAATCATCTTTCAACATTCCAGATCAGGAGCTGCAGGATTTCTACAATTATCAGCTTTATAAGCTGGCTTCAGCAACCAGAGCGGATAAACCGGCAATAGATTTGCAGGGTCCATGGACCGATAAAACACCATGGCCGGGATATTGGTACAACCTCAATATGCAGCTTACATACTCTCCTCTTTATACGGCTAATCATCTGGAGCTTGCAGAATCTTTGATTAAAGCAATCAATAACAATTACAACAATCTGATAAAAAATGCGCCTAATGAGTATCAATATAATTCCATAGCACTGGGCCGGAGTGCAGGGTCAGATATGTATGCTCCTGTTAAAGTTGTAAAAGGCAGTAATGCATCCATTACCAATTCCGAAGCCGAGACAGGAAATCTTACGTGGCTTTTATATTATTATTACCAACATTATGATGTAACCAGAGATGAAGTATTGGGTAATAAAGTTTTCAACTTGCTAAAGAAAAGTATTAATTATTATATCCATCTTCTCGGAAAAAACAAGGAAGGAAAATACCAACTGGAGGCTAAAACCTATTCACCTGAATATTCTAAAGGATATGCCTTCAATACAAATTACGATCTTTCTATACTTCGCTGGGGATTAAAAACTCTTATTGAAATGGATAATAAAAAAGGAAGAAAAGATAAGCTCTACCCTCAGTGGCAGGATATATTACAAAATCTTATTCCTTTCCCAACGAATGAAGGAGGTTATATGATCGCCCAGGATGTACCTTATTCCGAATCTCATCGTCATTATTCGCATCTGTTGATGATATATCCTTTTTATGAAATCAATTGGGATCAGACAGAAAATCATAATATCATTGGAAAATCCATTAATACATGGCAAAGCAAGCCAGAAGCTTTGCAGGGATATTCGTTGACAGGACATGCCTCTATGAAAGCGATGATGGGACAGGGAAATGAATCCCGGGATATTATGAAAACATTTATTCAAAAATTTGTAAAACCTAATACGTTATATGCAGAAAGCGGTCCTGTAATAGAAACACCTCTTGCAGGAATGCAGAGTATTCAGGAGCTCTATCTGCAACACTGGAACGGAGTTACCCGTATATTTCCTGCAGTACCGGAAGATTGGAAAGATATATCTTTTAAAAACCTTAGAGCCAGCGGTGCATTTCTAATTTCAGCTATAAGAAAAAATGGTAAAAATACCGAAGTAAGTATTTACAGTGAAAAAGGCGGCCAAATAAAAATAAAACCAAATTTTGAAGGGGCGTTTACAGCATCAGAATCTGGTAATCTCATCCAACAAAATAATTCTGTCTATGTTTATAAAATTCCGAAAGGAAAAACATTGACTTTAAAAGCAAACTAAAAAGAAAGGCTTTCCGTTGGGAAAGCCTTTCTTTTTTATTTTATACAATCTCAGAAGTCAAGCCTCTGGATAATAGTTTCTGATGCATAGGCTTTAGTAAATCCATCGCACCTGTCTTTACGGTACATTTACCTTTATAATGTACCAATAAAGTACATTGTTCTGCCTGTTCCGGTGTATGTTTACAAATCTCTATCAAGCATTCGATAACAAAGTCAAAAGTATTGACATCATCATTATGCAGAACAAGTTTATATACATCATCCGTCTGATCCAAAACCAGTACTTCTTCTTCGTACTCTCGTTTTGGGCTGTCATAATTCTGCGAATTAAGCTTCTCCCATTTCATCTGCAAGTCTTTCTTCAATTACGGGTTCCAAATATATCATTTCCACCAGCTCTACACCGCGATTCTGCATTTTAAGAATTTTAAAATGGTAGCCGTTGAGGTCAAATTCCTGATTCTCTTCAGGAATATCACTAAGCTCATGTAAAATAAAACCAGCCAGCGTATTATATTGTTCCGGGTTTTCAGGTAGATCTACGGGAAGGTGTTCATTTATTTCCTCCAGTGGCTGAGAAGCTTGTACCCAGTAAACATTCTCGCCTACTTTTTCTACAATTTTCTCTTCTTCATCTTCCTCATCCTGAATTTCTCCTACAAGTTCTTCAAGGATATCTTCAAGGGAAATAATACCTTCTGTACCTCCAAACTCATCGATAACGATAGCCAAATGCTGTTTCTTCGTTTGGAAAACCTTCATAAGGTCTGATATTTTCTTACTTCCTACAACAAATGTTGGTTCATGTAAAAGTGTTCTTATATCAAACTCATTCCATTCATCAAAATTCTTAATGTATTCACGGATAAATTCCTTGGTATAAAAAATACCGATAACATTATCTATAGATCCATCATATACAGGTATTCTGGAGTAACCACTTTCCAACATTTTCTCCACAATATCCTTTTTATCATCATTAATGTTGATAGAAAAAATATTCTGGCGTGGTACCATAATTTGTTTTGCACTATGATCTGTAAAGTCAAATGCATTCTTAATGATCTCGTAGTTCTCTTCTTCAATTTCCCCGCTATCAGCACTCTGTTTTACCAAAAGCTGTAATTCTTCTGTAGAGTGAATTTCATTTTCAGAAGCCGGATGAATTTTAATCAGTCTTAAAAATGCGTTGGAAATAGAATTCATTAACCAGATAAATGGCTTGAAAACATTATAGAATAAAATCATCGGGTAAGCCACAAAGAAAGTTGTGGATTCCGATTTACGTATTGCAATAGATTTAGGAACTAATTCACCAAATACAATGTGCATAATTGTAATGATCAGAAAACTACATACTACAGAAACAGTAGTAATGGTAGAGTCTGCAACAGCAAAACCAAAGCGGTGAAACAGATCTTCGAAAACATGATGTAATGCGCTTTCACCGACCCAACCTAAAGCAAGGCTGGCAAGGGTAATCCCTAACTGTGTAGCGGAAAGGTATGCATCTAGATGCTTAATAATGTATTCTGCTTTCTTAGCAAGTGCATTGCCTTCTGCAGCTTTTATTTGGATTTGTGAATATCTTACTTTTACGATTGAAAATTCGGCGGCTACGAAGAAGCCATTAAGTAATACTAGGAAAAGGGCAATAAGAAGTTTGACAAAACTATCGGGGTCCATTTAATTTGTTAATAATATAATCAAATGCAAAGATATGTATTATTTTTTAATACGCATTTTTAATTCCTGTACTTCCTGTGTTAACTTTTTATTATTATTGGAGTTCAAAGTAAATATATTCGCCTTCAGCAGATGTTCCGCGATATTTTTCATGAAAACCATTTTTTTTATAGAAACGGACTGCATCAGCATTCTCCAACAAACATTTTAGCCCCAATGGTTTCCCATATATTTCTGAAAGATAGGTAATCAATTGTAAGCCTATTCCTTTACTTTGATATAAAGGGTTAACAAATAAATAATGAATAAAATTATCCGGCTCCCAAAAGGATATAAAAGCTATCGTTTCTTCATCTGCAATGGCTTCGTAAACTACTTCACCAGTCAACGCATTTTTAAAGTCCGATATTTCAGAAAGAAAAGGCATTTCATTCCGTACTGTATTATAAATTCCTTGTATTGCGGAATAGTCTTTATCTTTCTTTTCAACAATTTGAATAAGCATATATAAAAATACAAAAAAGCGCTTACCCAAAGGATAAGCGCTTTTAATTATTTTGTTGAACTTTTCTAGCTGTTTTTCAAAGCTTCTGCTCCGGATACAATTTCCAAGATCTCGTTGGTAATTGCAGCCTGACGTGCTTTGTTGTAGAAGATAACCAGGTCATTCTTCAATGCCTGTGCATTATCTGTTGCTTTGTGCATTGCAGTCATCCTTGCACCATGCTCAGAAGCTACTGAATCAAGGATCGCTTTATAAACCTGAGTCTTGATAGATTTAGGAATTAAGGTTTCCAGAATTTCGGTACGGTTTGGTTCGAAGATATAATCGGTTTCGATTGCACTCTTCTCAGCTTCTTTCTTTTCAGGCATTGTAATAGGAAGAAGCTTTTCTGTCTGTACTTCCTGCGTTGCCGCATTAAGGAATTTGTTGTACACCAGGTATACTTCATCAAAAACTCCCTGACGGAAATCTCTCATGATATCCTCAGCTACATGTGCTACGCCTTCAAAAGTTAAAGAATCGTAAAGATCGCTGTGGTTATCATAGATTTTCTTAGAAGCTCTGAAAGCATCAAATGCTTTTTTACCAATAGTCAACACTTCAACCTCAAAAGCTGAATTTTGCTGATACTGAGCATTAACTTCTTTGATAACAGAAGAGTTGAAAGCTCCTGCAAGACCTCTGTTGGAAGTAACTGCAATGAACAGGATTCTTTTAACCTCTCTTGGTTGTGCATAAACCGAAAGCGTTTCCTGATCTAGTGTAGAACTAACGTTTTCTATTATTTCCTGAAGTTTTTCGGAGTAAGGGCGAAGCATCACAATAGCATCCTGTGCTTTCTTTAGTTTCGCTGCCGAAACCATTTTCATAGCACTGGTAATTTGCATTGTAGATGAAATGGATGAAATCCTTCCTCGTATTTCTTTTAAGTTTGCCATTCTCTTTTATATAGTTGTTGGTTATTGGTTTCTGGTTGCTAGTCTATTAACTGTCAACCAGAAACCATCAACTAAATTTTAGTTGTATTTTGCAGCGATATCGTCAGCAACCTGCTTCAGAACAGAAGTTAGGTTATTGTCGTATTTACCTGCTTTTAAAGCCGCTAAAGTATCAGCATGTTTAGCTTTTAAGAAATCTACGTAATCTCTTAAGAACTCTTTTACTTTGTTGATAGGTACTTTTCTCATTAAGTTTTCAGTACCAGCGTAGATCATAGCGATCTGCTCTTCAACAGGAAGTGGAGAGTTAACACCTTGCTTCAATACTTCCACGTTTCTTTCCCCTTTAGAGATTACTGCTAAAGTAGCAGCATCAAGGTCAGAACCGAATTTAGCAAACGCTTCTAGTTCTTTATATTGTGCCTGGTCTAATTTTAGTGTACCAGATACTTTTTTCATAGACTTGATCTGAGCGTTACCTCCTACACGAGATACAGAAATACCTACGTTGATAGCCGGACGTACACCAGAGTTGAATAAGTCAGTTTCCAAGAAGATCTGTCCGTCTGTAATAGAGATTACGTTAGTCGGGATATAAGCAGAAACGTCACCAGCCTGAGTCTCGATAATTGGAAGAGCAGTTAATGAACCACCACCTTTTACTAGAGGCTTTAAAGACTCTGGTAAGTCGTTCATTTGCTTAGCGATTTCATCGTCACCAATAACTTTCGCAGCTCTTTCTAATAATCTTGAGTGAAGGTAGAATACGTCACCTGGGTAAGCTTCACGGCCCGGTGGTCTTCTTAAAAGTAGAGAAAGCTCACGGTAAGCTACTGCTTGCTTAGAAAGGTCATCATAAATGATTAATGCAGGACGACCAGTGTCTCTGAAGTACTCACCAATTGAAGCTCCTGCCAATGGTGCATATACCTGCATTGGAACTGGATCCGAAGCGTTAGCTGTAACGATTACCGTATAAGCCATAGCTCCTTTATCTTCAAGAGTTTTTACAATTTGTGCTACAGTAGAAGCTTTTTGCCCTACAGCAACATATATACAATATACAGGCTGACCTGCGTCATAAAATTCTTTTTGGTTAAGAATAGTATCGATAGCCACAGTAGTTTTACCTGTCTGACGGTCACCAATAATAAGCTCTCTCTGTCCTCTACCTACAGGAATCATAGAGTCAATTGCAACGATACCTGTTTGTAAAGGCTCGGTTACAGGCTGACGGAAGATTACTCCCGGAGCTTTTCTTTCCAAAGGCATTTCGTATAGATCTCCGTTAACAGCACCTTTACCATCGATAGGGTTACCTAATGTATCTACTACACGACCTAATAAACCTTCACCAACTTTAATAGAAGCAATAGTATTGGTTCTTTTTACAGTATCACCTTCTTTTACTGCTTTAGATTGTCCAAGAAGAGCTACACCTACGTTGTCTTCTTCAAGGTTAAGTACCATCCCTTCAACACCGCTTTCAAATCTTACAAGCTCACCATATTGTACGTTTTCTAACCCGTAAACACGTGCGATACCGTCACCGATCTGAAGTACGGTTCCTACTTCCTGGACATCACTCTGAGTATCAAAGTTTGCCAATTGTTGTTTTAAGATTGCAGATACTTCTGCCGGATTTATTTCTGCCATTTTGGTCTGATTATCTTAGTTAAGTTCAAATTCTTTTCTAATGTTAGATAGCTTCGTTCTTACAGAAGCGTCTACTTGCTGGTCACCTACTCTTAGGACATAACCTCCCAGAATTTCTGGTTTGATACTTGTTTCAATATCAAAAGTTTTAGAGTGGTCTACCAATGAAGATCCTTTCAGGATGTCTTCGATATTTTGTTGTGTAAGTTGAGTGGCTGTAACTAAAGAAATTCTTTGTACACCATTCAGGTCTTCCACATTATTGATATATTCCTGTGCAATACCTTTAAGCTGGCTTTCTCTGCCTTGCTTGATAGTTAATGCAATAATATTTCTGCTGGTTTGAGAAAACTGTGCAAAAATCTGTTCAGTAACACTAATTTTCTTTTTAGCCTCGATAAAAGGGCTATCGAAAAATTTATTAAGCTCCGAAGAAGCATTTAAAACTTTTACAACATCCTTCATCTCAGCAAAAACAGAAGCTGTGTTTCCTGTTTCCTGAGTAAAGTCTAACAGACCTTTTGCGTATCTCTTTGCTACCTTGGATATACGCATATTAGTTTAAGTTAGATTTATTAAGAATATTTTCTACTAATTGGTTCTGAGCGTCATTGTTATCAAGCTTTTGCTTAAGGATAGACTCAGCGATATTTACAGAAAGTTCACCAATCTGAGATTTGATATCTGCCATAGCAGCATTTTTCTCAGCATTAATGGTTTGTCTTGCTTGCTCAATCATTTTATCACCTTCAGTTTTTGCAGCATCCTTAGCTTCACCAACGATTTTGTCTTTAATCTCTCTTGCTTCTTTAAGGATAGCGTCTCTTTCGATTTTAGCTTCACGAATAATTCTTTCGTTGTCTGCTTTTAGGTTTTCCATTTCAGCTTTCGCCAATTTAACCTGGTTAAGAGCATCTACGATATTCGTTTCTCTTGTATTGATTGCAGAAAGAATTGGCTTCCATGCAAACTTACCTAGTAAGATTACTAAAATTAAGAAAACTACTGTAGTCCAGAATATGTTACCGATTGAAGGAGTTAATAAATCCATTTATAATATTTTTATACTATTCAGTTTAATTTTTCAAAAGTAAAAGAAATTCTGCAAACCAACCGTTTACAGAATTTCTAGATTTTTCTTATCCGTTACCTAGCATTGCTACTACGATACCGAATAGACCAGCACCCTCGATAAGAGCTGCTGCGATAATCATTGCAGTTTGGATTTTTCCTGATTGCTCTGGCTGTCTTGCAATAGCGTCCATTGCGTGACCACCGATTTTACCAATACCTAATCCAACTCCTAGAACTGCTAATCCAGCTCCGATTGCTGCGATACTACCTGTCAT
Organism: Elizabethkingia miricola; assembly: GCF_001675285.1. Classification (GTDB taxonomy): domain Bacteria; phylum Bacteroidota; class Bacteroidia; order Flavobacteriales; family Weeksellaceae; genus Elizabethkingia; species Elizabethkingia miricola. The sequence goes on along the minus strand of NZ_LSGQ01000003.1, from coordinate 516,439 downwards.
AACTTTATAATTAAAATGGTTGTTTTTATAATTTATTTTCTTATTTCTAAAATCTTAGTGTGCGTGGTGCGGCTCTTCAACTGCCATACCGATAAACAATGCTGTTAACAATGTAAAGATGTAAGCCTGTAATGCTGCTACTAATACTTCCAGTACGTTGATGAACAATGTTAATGCTACTGATACCGGAGCTACAGCGTAAGACTGCATAATGAAGATTAATGATACTAAACTCAGGATTACGATGTGTCCTGCTGTCATGTTAGCAAAAAGACGAATCATTAATGCAATTGGCTTAGTAAACATACCTAGGATCTCTACAGGAACAAGGATTACATATACTAATAGCTTACCTGCCCATGGCATATTGTTTCCTAACGGGTCAAAGATGTGAGACCAGTAAGTTTTTCTACCGTTAACATTCACGATAATGAAAGTAAGAACAGCCATTACCATTGTGAAAGCGATATTCCCCGTTACGTTAGCTGATCCCGGAAGTAATCCTAAGATATTCATCAACCAGATGAAAAGGAAAAGCGTTACTAAATAAGGAACAAATCTCTTATATTTAACAGAACCAATGTTTTGTAAAGCGATTTCATCACGTACAAAAATAATAAGTGGCTCAATAAATCTAGCAATTCCTGAAGGAACCTGAGATTTTTTATAGCTTCCTCTTGTTGCAAATGCAATCAATATAAGGATAACTGCCGCTAATAACATCTGCGCAACAACTTTTGTGATTGAAAAATCCAGAGGTTGTTCATTTGTAGGGTGCTCTTCGTGCATGTTAAGCATACCCGCAGCATCTGTTTTATAAATTTTATTGTGGTAAAGCTTATAATAGTTACCATCTACTTCAGCTACTTCATCTTCATGATGACCGAATTTTGAAGAAGAGAAGACTTTCAGTCCGTTATCTAACAAAATTATCGGAAGCGAAAGGCTTACTGATTTTTCACCTTCTCCCCAGAAATGCCAAGAGTGGGAATCCGAGATATGGTGCATAATATCTGGCACAGGGTTATACTTCTCAGGCTTTTGCTGACCCTCTGTGGAAGAGGCAAATACAAGTCCTGCGACTAAAAACGTAAGCAAATAAAGGATCTTCTTTACATTCATACCAGAATTCTAAATTTTTTGCAAAAATAAGGATTTAAATGACATATCAAAGCGTGTCAGTTTTATTTATTTTATGATTTTTATCCTGTATTCTGATTAAAGCAACAACTAAAGCTGTTTCCACAAGCAGGTAATACCAGTAAAAACCAAAATACAACATCAGGTTTTGCTTCATCTCCGGAAACTTGTATGCTAAAAATATAACTCCACCCATTTTCACAATAAGAAAAGCTACATACACATAAGCAATAAGTTCTTTTTTAATAAGGCTAACACCTATAATACTAGCCAAACTAAGAAAATGAAGAAAGAAAAACAGGAAATGCAGTTTATAAGATACACCTACGCCTTGTTGTATTAATAAAAAATTAACACCAAAAGCAGCTGCACTAAAAACTAAAAACAAAACAAATAACAATAAGCTTTGCGAAACCTTATTTTTCATAGCCGCAAAGATGCTATTTTATTTTTTAACTTCCTATTCTGATAAAAAAGACAGGAGAAAATCATATTTCCTCTTTTCAATTACAAAAATTCAAAAAGAGATACCAGAGTCTTTTCAGAACCTGTTAGGTTTAGAACAAAAAAAAGACTGCTTCTTTTGAAGCAGTCTTTTTCTTTATTTATTGATAAATATGATTTTAATCTCTTCGTCCGCCCGAAAGCATAGAAGCAAAGTACAGCAACTGAGCCAGAGACCCCAAAGCCGCAACAACATAAGTTCTTGCTGCCCATTTTAAAGAATCCTGAGCAGCATCCTGCTCATCTACAGTTACAGTTCCGCTCCTTTCAAGCCATTTCAAAGCCCTGTTACTCGCGTCATACTCTACCGGCAATGTAACGAATGCAAATACCGTTGTTACAGCAAATAGTATAACACCCAGTGCTAACAATGTTTTATTTCCACTGGAAGCCATTACAATAATCCCTGCAAATAAAACAAACTGTAATAATCTGGAGCTAATATTCACTACAGGAACCAGCTTGGAGCGTAGCCTTAACATGGAGTAACCCTCTGCATGTTGTATTGCATGCCCGCATTCATGAGCTGCTACAGCTGCCGCTGCTGCATTCCTCTGCATGTATACCGCTTCTGATAAATTTACTGTTTTATTAGTGGGATCATAGTGATCCGTCAGCTGTCCGGGAACTGAAGTTACAACAACATCCCGAATCCCATTCTCCGCCAGCATTTTTTCAGCAATTTCTTTGCCCGACATATGATTGCGCAATCTCAGTTTTGAATAATAATCAAACTTTGATCTGAGCCTGTTTTGCACAATTACGCTGGCTATAAATATGATTAATAATATAAAATAATAACTAAGCATTTGTGTAATTTCTGTCTAAATCTTACTTCCTATGAAGGAAAAAACCATGCCAAAAACAAGGTGAAAAAATGCAATTCTTTATATTTGCAGAAAATTAAAATAAACATGTCGGAAATCTCCCTTAAAAAAGTCATTAATGATAAAATGCTTACAGATTTTATTCAATTTCCGATGACACTATACAAAAACAACCCTAATTATGTTCCTGCATTAATAAATGACGAGAAACAAATATGGGATCCAAAAGAAAACCCGGCACTCGCTTACAGCGAAGCCGAGTTATATCTTGCTTATAAAAACAATCAGGTTGTCGGCAGAATAGCCGTAATGATTAACCACAAAGAAGGCCAGGAACTGGACATCCACAAAGTACGCTTTGGATGGATAGATTTTATTGATGACATTAATGTCTCGAAGGCTCTTATAGAAAAAGCGACAGAATATGCCAGACAGCACAACATAAACAAAATAGAAGGCCCTATGGGCTTCACCAATCTGGACAAAGCAGGAATGCTGACAATGGGGTTCGACAAACTGGCCACTATGATCGGCATCTATAACTTCGATTATTACCCACAGCACCTGGAGCAGCTAGGACTGGTAAAAGAGAAAGAATGGGTAGAATTTGAACTAGCCTTCCCTGAAGTATTGAGCGAAAAGGTGATTAAGTTCAACGATATTATCAAAGAAAAATACCAGCTAAAAGTCCTGAAATTCAACAATAAAAAAGAGATACTTCCTTTAGTAGAACCCATGTTCCAACTTCTGGACGAAACCTACAAAGGACTGTCTACCTACACTCCTATTACCCAGCAACAGATTCAAACATATAAGGAGAAATATTTTGGCTTCATAGATAAAGATTTCATCGTCTGCATTACAGATGCTAATGACAAATTGATTTCTTTTGCCATCACCATGCCTTCATATTCCAAAGCCTTACAAAAAGCCAACGGAAAGCTTTTCCCATTTGGATGGTGGCATTTCTTACAGGCAGGTAAGAAAAATGATCGTGCCAATTTCTACCTGATAGGTATACACCCGGAATATCAACGCCGCGGAGTAACCGCTATTATCTTCAAAGAAATTTATGAAATTTTCAAGAAGAAAGGCGTAAAGTTTCTGGAAACAAATCCCGAACTTGAGGAGAACAAAAACATACAGCTTCTATGGCAGGATTACAGCCCTGTAAATCACAAAAGAAGAAGAACCTACAGCAAAGAATTTTAATCTATTAATTTCACAAAACAAAAGACATGAAAAAGCAACTCATCATATACGCTATACTTATTGTTATTTTCTTTGCTTACAATCAGTTTTTCCGTGTAAAAGACGATCAGCTCAATGATTTAATCAACATTATTTTCTCCAGTTTTTTATTCCTATACATCGCATACATTGCCTTTGTGATTTTGAAGCGATTAAAAGGTAAAAAGTAATTTATTTTTAATCATTCTAAATTACCTTTTCCACTGGCTTTCAGCGAGAAACATTGCCTTTGTAATTTCAATTTTCCCTATAATTTTAGTATTATTGCAAGTTAGTAATTAAGATATTATGAACTTGCCAGAAAATTATATCCCAATATTAATACAAGCTGCTGTAGCACTTGGGTTTGTGATAGTTACCATTATCGCATCCAGCTTATTGGGACCTAAAGTAAAAGGAGAAGTAAAAGATCAAGCTTTTGAAAGTGGTTATACGTCTGTAGGTGATGCAAGAACGCCTTTTTCTGTAAAATATTTTCTTACTGCAATCCTTTTCGTACTATTCGATATCGAAATAGTATTCTTCTATCCTTATGCCGTTAATTTCAGAGAGTTTGGTGTGGAAGGCTTCATGGCCATTGTAACGTTTGTAGCGATCTTCTTCATTGCATTTTTCTATGTATTGAAAAGAGGCGCATTGGACTGGGATAAATAATTAAATTTTTAATCAGAAGATTAAAACAAAAAAGAGATGTCAAAAGAAGTTAAAATATTAGAAACTCCTCCTCCAGGTCATGCCGGAGAAGGTTTTTTTGCAACGAAACTAGACAGCCTTATTGGTATGGCCAGAGCAAATTCTCTTTGGCCGCTTCCGTTTGCTACATCTTGTTGCGGAATCGAGTTTATGGCGATGATGAATCCTACTTATGACCTTGCCCGTTTTGGTGGTGAGCGTATGGTATTCTCTCCTCGTCAGGCTGACATATTATTAGTATGCGGAACCATTTCAAAAAAATTGGCTCCAATTTTAAAAACAGTTTACAGCCAGATGGCAGAGCCTCGTTGGGTAGTAGCTGTAGGTGCTTGTGCTTCCAGTGGTGGAATATTCGATACTTATTCTGTTCTTCAGGGAATCGACAAAGTAATACCTGTAGACGTTTACGTTCCTGGATGTCCTCCAAGACCTGAACAGATCTTGGAAGGTTTTATGCAGGTTCAGGCAATTGCTAAAAGCGAAAGCCTTAGAAGACGTGATCTTCCGGAGTACAAAGAACTATTAGAATCTTATAACATTAAATAAGCCCATGGAACTAACAAATGAATTAGTACTTGAAGCCATTTCAAGAGAGTTTCCTGAAGCTGTTCTAAACTCATCAGAACCTTACGGGCTTCTGACAATCGAGCTAAAGAAAGAAGAGACTAAAAAGGTTATCCACTATCTTAAAGAATCTTCATACGAATTTATATTCCTTACCGATATCTGTGGAGTTCATTACCCGGATAATCCGGAAAAAGAATTAGGAGTAGTTTACCACTTACACAGTTTGGTAAATAACTTCAGATTGAGACTGAAAACTTTCATGCCAAGAGAAAGTGCTGCTATAGAAACTATCAGTGATCTTTATTCCGGAGCCAACTGGATGGAAAGAGAAACTTTTGATTTCTATGGAATAGACTTTAAAGGACATCCGGATATGCGTCCTATTCTAAACATGGAAGATCTGGGTTATCACCCTATGCTGAAAGAATATCGCCTTGAAGACGGAACACGTACAGACAAGAACGATTCAATGTTCGGAAGATAATTTATAAATGATTAATGATGATTGATTGCTGATCCAAAAATCAATTATCGATTATCGCCCATCAATTATAGCGAAATGAAAGATAACAATTTATCAAATATACTTAGCCAATACGAGTCGAAAGAGCAAATCGACCAACAGCTTTATACGCTAAACCTGGGACCAACCCACCCGGCAACACACGGTATTTTCCAAAATGTACTGACTATGGATGGAGAAAGAATTCTTCATTCAGAGCAGACTGTTGGCTATATCCACAGAGCTTTTGAAAAAATTGCTGAAAGAAGACCTTATGGCCAGATCACAACTTTAACAGACAGATTAAATTACTGCTCTGCTCCGATCAACAACTTCGGATGGCATATGACAGTTGAGAAATTAATCGGCTGTGAAGTTCCTAAGCGTGTAGACTATATGCGTATTATCATGATGGAACTTTCCAGAATTGCAGACCACATGGTATGTAATGGTGTTATTGGTGTAGATACCGGTGCTTTAACAGGATTTACTTATTTGTTCCAGGTACGTGAACAAATTTATGATATATACGAGCAGATCTGCGGTGCCAGAATGACAACTAACATGGGAAGAATTGGAGGTTTCGAAAGAGACTTCAGTCCAAAATTCCATGAACTGCTAAGAGATTTCCTTAAAACTTTCCCTAAGAAATTTGGTGAATACCAAAGCCTGATGGAAAGAAACAGAATTTTCATGGACCGTACTATTGGTACAGGAGCAATTAGTGCAGAAAGAGCATTAAGCTACAGCTTCACAGGACCAAACTTACGTGCTGCCGGTGTTGACTATGATGTAAGAGTGGCACAACCATACTCTTCATATGACGACTTCGACTTCATCGTACCAATTGGTACTGCCGGAGACACATACGACAGATTCATGGTTCGTCAGACTGAAATTATGGAAAGTTATAAGCTTATTAAAAACGCTTATGAAAATCTTCCTCAGGGATCTTACCACGCAGATGTACCAGATTTCTATTTACCAGAAAAGGCAGATGTGTACACCAAGATGGAAGCTCTTATCTATCACTTCAAAATTGTTATGGGTGAGCAGGATATTCCTGTAGGAGAAGTATACCACAGTGTAGAGGGTGGAAACGGAGAACTTGGTTTCTATATGATTAGCGACGGAGGCCGTACACCTTACAGATTACACTTTAGAAGACCATGTTTCATTTATTACCAGGCATATCCTGAAATGATACGTGGCTCTTTAATTTCTGACGCAGTTGTAACATTAAGTAGCCTTAATGTAATTGCAGGAGAATTGGATGCATAGACGAATTATAAATTTTGAATTATAAATTATAAATTGATTTTTAGACTACTGGATTCATTTCAGAATTTAAAATCTAAAATCTAAAATTTCAAAAATGAGCGAAACAATTGCTTTTAAACCTGAAGTTATAGAACAGGTAAATAAAATTATCGCAAGATATCCGGAGGGCAGACAAAAATCAGCTCTTATTCCTTTGCTGCATGTTGCACAAAAAGAGTTTGGCGGCTGGCTGGATGTACCGGTAATGGATTACGTTGCAGAGCTGCTTAACATAAGACCAATCGAGGTTTATGAAGTAGCTACTTTCTATACGATGTTCAACATGAAACCTGTTGGTAAATTTGTACTGGAAGTATGCAGAACAGGTCCTTGTATGTTGAAAGGAAGTGATGATATATTAGATCATATCCGTACAACACTGAACATAAAGGACGGAGAAACAACCGAAGATGGTCTGTTTACCTTAAAGCCGGCAGAATGTCTGGGGGCTTGTGGTTATGCGCCAATGATGCAGTTAGGGAAATTTTATCATGAAAATTTAACAAAAGAAAAGGTAGACGAAATTCTTGAACTTTGCCGTCAGGGAGCTGTTGCCTTAGATTAAAAATAATAAAATGAGTAAAAAACTTTTACTTAAAGACGCTCATATAGAAGGTATCCGCTACTTCGACACCTACAGAAAGCAAGGTGGTTACGATGCAGTAGAAAAAGCCTTAAAAATGACACCGGACGAAATTCTGGAGGAAGTAAAAGCTTCCGGACTTAGAGGTCGTGGTGGAGCAGGTTTCCCTACAGGGATGAAGTGGAGCTTCCTGGCTAAGCCAGATGGTGTTCCCAGACACTTAGTTGTAAATGCTGATGAATCTGAACCGGGAACTTTCAAAGACCGTTATTTAATGGAATTCCTCCCTCACCTACTTATCGAGGGGATGATTATTTCATCTTTCTGTTTAGGTTCCAATGCTTCTTATATCTATATCCGTGGAGAATATTCATGGATTCCTGATATTCTTGAAGAGGCAATTGAAGAGGCTAAAAAAGAAGGATTCTTAGGTAAAAATATTTTAGGAACAGGTTACGATTTAGAAATCTACGTACAAAGAGGTGCAGGTGCTTATATCTGTGGAGAAGAGACTGCTCTTCTTGAATCTCTTGAAGGTAAGCGTGGAAATCCTCGTTTGAAACCACCATTCCCGGCTGTAAAAGGTCTATGGGAAAGACCAACTGTGGTGAACAATGTGGAATCTATCGCAGCAATCGTTCCAATTATCAATATCAGCGGAGCAGAATATTCTAAAATTGGTGTTGGCCGTTCTACAGGTACAAAACTAATTTCTGCATGTGGTAATATCAACAAACCTGGTGTTTACGAAATTGATATGACTATTACAGTAGAAGAATTTATTTACTCTGATGAATACTGTGGTGGTATTCCAAATGGAAAAAGACTTAAGGCTTGTATTCCTGGAGGATCATCAGTTCCAATTGTTCCGGCAAATCTTTTATTGAAAACCATCAACGGTGAACCTCGTTATATGAATTACGAGAGTTTAGCTGACGGAGGTTTTGCAACAGGAACAATGATGGGGTCTGGTGGTTTTATCGTATTGGATGAAGATCAGTGCGTTGTAAAACATACCCTTACATTAGCAAGATTCTATAATCACGAAAGTTGTGGACAATGTACACCTTGCCGTGAAGGAACTGGCTGGATGTACAGAATATTAAAGAAAATTGACAGCGGAAAAGGAACAATGGAAGACATTGATCTGCTTTGGGATATCCAACGTAAGATTGAAGGGAACACTATTTGTCCGTTAGGAGATGCAGCAGCTTGGCCTGTTGCAGCAGCTATTCGCCACTTCAGAGATGAATTCGAATGGCATGTGAAGAATCCTGAACTTTGTTTAACCCAAAACTACGGGCTGGCACATTATGCTGATCCGTTACCAGCTCCAGCTGTTACAAATTAATAAATTGCTAGAAAGATAATGAAGAAGTTTTTTGCGCTTGCAGTACTATTTTTAGGAACAAGTTTGGGTTTTGCCCAAAGTCTTGACAGCAATACTGGTATTGTAGAAAAGCCTACTCCCCTAACGAAGAAAGGACAAATGTTTGTCTTCTTTGGATGGAACAGAGCTGCTTTTAGTAATTCCGATATCCGTTTTTCAGGAAATGGTTATAACTTCCAGCTGAGCAATGTATCAGCACAGGATAGACCAACTAAATTCGGAATCGTTTATTTTAACCCGGGATGGTTTACTGTAGTACAGTATAATTTCAGAGCAGGTTATTTTATTAAAGACAATTTAGCGATTGTTTTAGGAATTGATCACATGAAGTATGTGATGGACCAAAACCAGACTGTAAATTTCTCCGGACACATTTCCGATCCGAAATATGCAGGAATGGTACAAAACGGACAAGTAAATTTACAGGACGAACAATTCCTGACTTTCGAACATACAGATGGTCTTAACTATGAAAACTTGGGTATTGAGAAATACCAAAAGATCAGTACCAGCAAAAACTGGGATATTGTATGGTCTTACGGAGTTGGAGCAGGTTTCATGTTCCCGAAAAGTAATGTGAAGCTATTCGGAAATGAGAGAAGTGACCGTTTCCATGTGGCAGGTATAGGTACAGATGCCAGAGCGAGTATCAACCTTGTTTTTGCTAAGCACTGGATGCTTCGTTTAGAAGGAAAAGCCGGTTATATCAACATGTGGGATATTAAGACAACATTAAATAATAAGCCAGACAAGGCTCAACAGGATTTTGTTTTCGGACAGGTTCTTGCCGGAATTGGTTATACATTTAATACAAAGAAGAATAAATAACAAAGCCTATTGCTTCATGCATATAGCTTAAAGCATATAATATGAGCGAAGAAATAAAAAAATTCAAAATAACCATCGACGGACAAACAACTGAGGTTGCTCCGGGCACTACTATTTTGGAAGCAGCCAGACAAATCGGAGGAAAGTCTGTCCCGCCAGCAATGTGCTATTACAGCAAACTGGAAAAGAGTGGTGGACGTTGCAGAACTTGTCTTGTAGAGGTATCTAAAGGTTCTGAAGCAGATCCAAGACCGATGCCTAAGCTGGTAGCAAGCTGCCGTACAACTGTAATGGATGGTATGGAAGTTAAGAATCTTGAATCTCCTAAAACACAGGAAGCAAGACATGCTGTAACCGAATTTTTATTGGTAAATCACCCATTAGACTGCCCTATCTGTGATCAGGCAGGAGAATGTCATTTACAGGATTTAAGTTACGAAAATGGTCTTCAGGAAACTCGTACTGAGTTCGAAAGAAGAACGTTTGATGCCGACGATATCGGCCCATATATAAAGCTGAATATGAACCGTTGCATCCTTTGTGCACGTTGTGTTCTGTTAGCAGATCAGTTAACTCCGGAAAGAGAACACGGAATCCTGTTCAGAGGAGACCATGCTGAGATCTCTACTTACCTGAACAAAGCTTTGGACAATGATTTTATCGGAAACGTTATCGATGTATGTCCTGTAGGAGCATTAACAGACAGAACATTCCGTTTTGCAAGCCGTGTATGGTACACCAAACCGGTAAATGCAACTTGTAAGTGTGAGAAATGTAGCGGAAAAGCTGTTCTTTGGATGAAAGGAGACGAAATTCTTCGTGTTACAGCAAGAAAAGATATCTACGGAGAAGTAGAAGAATTTATCTGTAACGACTGTCGTTTCGAAAGAAAAGATACGAAGGACTGGACTATAGAAGGACCTAGACATATCGACCGTCATTCTGTAATTTCAACAAACAAGTACGGAACACTGCAAAATTCATATAAGCGCATTGATTCTGAGACCGTAATAGAAATAGATAGCAAACACGAAAAATAGACCATGACAAATATTCTTTTTACAACAATACTTATCGTTATTCTGTTTGTGTTATGCATCGCAGTTGCTGCTTACTCAACATGGGCAGAGCGTAAAGTTGCTGCTATTATGCAGGACAGAATCGGGCCTAACCGTGCAGGACCATTTGGTCTTTTGCAGCCATTGGCAGATGGTGGTAAGCTTTTCTTCAAGGAAGAGTTTATGCCTAAAAATGCCGAGAAATTTTTATTCATCCTGGCACCAGGTCTTCTGATGTTTATATCCCTGATTACAGGAGCTGTTATCCCTTGGGGGAAATCATTAAACATTGGTGGTGAATCTTTACCTGTACAGGTAGCAAATATCGATGTTGGAGTTCTTTTCCTTATCGGTATGGCTTCTACCAGTGTTTATGCAATTATGATTGGTGGATGGGCTTCCAATAACAAGTTTTCATTGATCTCTGCAGTAAGAGCATCTTCACAGATGATTTCTTACGAATTGGCAATGGGTCTTTCACTTCTTTCTATTGTATTAATGAACGGATCTCTGGATCTTCGTGTTATTACAGAAAACCAAGCCGGATGGGGTGGTATGAAGTGGAATATCGTTCTTCAGCCTGTAGCATTCATTATTTTCTTTGTTTGCTCTCTTGCAGAATGTAACCGTGCACCTTTTGACTTAGCAGAATGTGAATCTGAACTTGTAAACGGATTCCACACGGAGTACTCTTCTATGAAATTTGGATTATTCCTTTTTGCGGAATATGTTAATATGTTTATTTCTTCAGCACTTATCACTACCCTTTTCTTTGGTGGTTACAACTATCCGGGAATTCAGTGGGTTGGTGAAAACTGGGGAGAAAATGCTGCCGGAATTATCAGTATCGTAGCCTTCTTAGCAAAAGCTTTCTTATTCGTATTCATTTTTATGTGGATAAGATGGACTTTACCAAGATTCCGTTACGACCAGTTAATGCACTTAGGATGGAAATCTTTCATCCCGTTAGCGCTAATTAACTTATTGGTAACTGGTGCAATATTATTGTTTGTATAAAACAATTTTGGATTTTGAATTATTAAATTTTGAATTAGTGGTGAAGGAGACAAATTGGAAGAAAGAAGGCTAAGCTCTGAACTCTGAAAACTAACCTCCGACATCTGATAATTACAATAAGATGAAACTAACGAACAGATCAAAAGTAGTCTCCAATAAAGAGATGACTTTAGCCGAAAGAAGTTATCTGCCTGCCATTTTCAAAGGTATGGGGATTACGCTGAAGCACGCTTTCCAGAAAAATAATACTTTCAGCTATCCTGAGGAAAGAAGGATTTTTGCAAAAGTATGGCGTGGTCAGCATGTCCTGAAAAGAGACGATGAAGGTAGAGAACGTTGTACGGCCTGCGGTCTTTGTGCTGTAGCTTGCCCTGCAGAAGCCATTACAATGACTGCTGCAGAAAGAACAAAAGAGGAAAAGCATCTATACCGCGAGGAAAAATATGCTTCAGTATACGAAATCAATATGCTGAGATGTATTTTCTGTGGGTTGTGTGAAGATGCATGTCCAAAATCAGCAATTTATTTAACAGACAGATTGGTAGATGTAGAAACTAACAGAGGTTCTTTTGTATATGGAAAGGACAAACTGGTAGAAGATATGAACAACCGTATCGATATCTCTGATCGTCAAAAGAAATCTTATAACCAACCGGAATAATGGAGCAGTATATTTTTTATTTTGTAGCACTGTTAGCGTTAGCCAGCGCTGTTTATATGGTTTTTGCAAGAAATCCGTTATATAGCATCTTATCTCTTGTTATTACATTCTTCTCTATTGCAGGAATGTACATTTTGCTGAATGCTCAGTTTTTAGGAATCGTACAGATCATTGTATATGCAGGTGCTATCATGGTGCTTTTCTTATACATTCTGATGATGCTGAATCTGAACGCAAAAGACGAATCCAGCAAGAAAAACTATATGAAATTCATCGGGATTATTTCCGCAGGAATATTATTAACAGGATTATTAGGAGCCTACAGAGGCATCCAGGGAACTGCTAAAGTAGCTGTTTCCGACAATGGTGTAGGTCTTACCAAAAACCTAGGGAAATTATTGTTTAACGAGTATGTATTGCCATTTGAGCTTGCGAGTGTATTAATTCTTACCGCAATTATCAGTGCAGTATTAATCGGTAAAAAAGATATATAAAATGGGAGAAGTAACTAATTCGATGTTACAGGCTGTTCCGATAGAACATTATATTATTCTATGCAGTCTGTTGTTCAGTTTAGGTGTTTTAGGAGTATTAATCCGTAAAAATGCGATTATTATTCTTGGATGTGTTGAGCTAATGCTGAACTCTGTAAACCTACTGTTAGCTGCTTTTTCAGCATACAAAGGAGATGGGCATGCTCAGGTACTGGTATTCTTCATCATGGTGGTTGCTGCAGCCGAAGTTGCTGTAGGATTGGCAATCTTAACAATGATGTACAGAAACACCCGTTCTGTGGATGTAAGTGTATTTAACAAATTAAAAGGATAATTGCTGATGGATAATTTGATTATAGCTATACTTATTTTACCGTTAATAGGATTTCTGATTAACGGCTTATTCGGAAAGCATTTGCCTAAAGTAGTAGTGGGTGGACTAGCAACTCTTGTTGTTTTTGTTTCGTTCGTTCTTGCTGCTTCAATTTTCTCCGATTACACTGCGGACTCTTCTGTTACTATTGTACGTTTGTTCAAGTGGTTTCAGATTGACGGAGTTCCAATTAATTTTTCATTACAAATAGACCAGTTGTCACTGATGATGGTATTAATCATCACCGGAATTGGTTCTTTAATACACCTGTACTCTATCGGCTATATGAGCCATGATGCAGGTTTCTACAAATTCTTTACTTACCTTAACCTGTTTATCTTCTCCATGCTTTTATTAGTAATGGGAAGTAACTACCTAATCCTTTTCATAGGATGGGAAGGTGTTGGAGTTTGTTCTTACTTACTAATCGGTTTCTGGTATGATAACGTAGAATATGGAAAAGCTGCAAGAAAGGCTTTCATTATGAACCGTATTGGTGACCTTGGTTTACTAATCGGTATCTTCGCTATCGCTTACCAGCTTAACGCAATCGATTATCTGACAGTTGCTCAGAATGCTTCTAAGTTTGAATACAATGGTGGTATTATTCTTTTTATCACTGTATCTCTGTTCATTGGGGCAATGGGTAAATCTGCACAGATTCCTTTATTCACATGGTTACCGGATGCAATGGCAGGTCCAACACCGGTATCTGCACTAATCCATGCTGCAACGATGGTTACAGCTGGTATCTACTTGGTTGTACGCTCTAACTTCTTATATACGTTAGCGCCTAGTACAATGGAGTTCATTATGTACATCGGTTTAGCAACTTCTTTAGTTGCATCGTTCATTGCGCTAAGACAGAACGACATCAAAAAAGTATTGGCATACTCTACTGTATCTCAGTTAGGTTTTATGTTCATCGCTTTAGGTGCCGGATCTTATACAACAGCAATGTTCCACTTGATGACACACGCTTTCTTCAAAGCTTTATTATTCTTAGGATCAGGTTCTGTAATCCATGCCATGAGCGGAGAGCAGGATATGAGACATATGGGTGGACTGAGAAAGAAAATTCCGGTAACCTACTGGACATTCCTTATCGGCACCCTTGCTATTACAGGTTTCCCTTTCTTATCGGGTATGATTTCTAAAGATGAAATCCTTGTAACTGCATTTGCTAAAAACCCAGTAGTATGGTTCTTTACTTTTGTAAGTGCTGCCATGACTGCGATCTATATGTTCCGTCTTTTATACCTTACTTTCTTTGGAGAGTTCAGAGGATCAAAAGAACAAGAACATCATTTACATGAAAGTCCGCTGAATATGACTTTACCGCTAATTGTACTGGCTATTCTTTCAGTTGTTGGTGGTTTCTTCAACCTTCCGCACTTTGTTTCCCATGACCATTCTCAGAAACTGGCACACTGGCTGAACAAAGTAATCATCTCTCCGATCGAATTACCGGAAGTAAGCGTAGCTACAGAATGGATTTTATTAGCCATTACTGTTGCCATGTTCTTTATTGTATGGTTTATTGTAAGAAATATTTATGTAAACAAAAAGAAAATGGCATTACCAGACAGCAAATATGTTGGATGGGAAAGACTTTCTGCTCAGAAGTTAAAAATTGATGAGATTTATAATGCAATGATTGTAAAGCCTATTGAAGGAATGGGTAAAGCAGCATCAATGTTTGATAAAGCTGTACTCGATCGTATTGTAAACTTTGTTGCAAACGGAGCTGAAGATTCTGGAAAATCTTTCAAGCGCCTTCAGAATGGAAATGTAGAAACTTATGTGCTGATTATGTCATTGGCAGTAGGGATTATATTAATTGTTAACTTTTTATTGAATTCATAAGATGTTATTAGCACTATTACTAATACCAGTTATTGGATCTGCTCTGGTTTTTGCATGGAAAAGTCCAAGCGCTAAGTACATAGCTTTAGTACTAGCATTTTTAGAAATGGCTTTGTCATTCTATATGCTTTCAGGACTAGACTTTGTAAAAACTATAGACAGCCAGAACTTACAGTATCAAATCAATACCCCGGAATCTTCATTCCTGAAGACTTCTTTACACCTGGGCGTTGATGGTTTGTCCATGCTGTTTATTTTATTAACCACTATATTAACCTCATTAATTATACTGTCTTCTTTTAGTCAGACTGTAAAATATAAGAATACTTTCTACGGACTGATCTTATTAATGCAGTTCGGTCTTATCGGAGTATTTACTTCATTAGATGGTTTAATGTTCTATGCTTTCTGGGAAGTAACTCTTATCCCGATTTGGTTCATTTGCGGACTATGGGGTCAGGAAGATCAGAAGCTTCGTTTCACGACTAAGTTCTTCGTGTATACATTTATCGGTTCGTTATTCATGTTAGGTGGTCTTATCTACGTATATAACCACTCTGCATCTTTTGCACTACTGGATATGTATAACTCGGATCTTAACGTTACCCAACAGACTATAGTTTTCTGGTTTATTTTTGTAGCATTCGCTGTAAAATTACCAGTATTCCCGTTCCATACATGGCAGCCGGATACTTATACTTACTCTCCTACCGAAGGGACAATGCTTCTTTCCGGTATTATGCTGAAAATGGCAATCTTCGGAGTTTTAAGATATCTTCTTCCGATTGCACCAGGAGCTATTATGGGAATTTCAGGTCAGATTGTATTAACATTGGCTATTATAGGTATCGTTTACGGTGCATTAATCGCTATCGTTAAAAACGATATCAAAAGAATCATCACTTATTCTTCTCTTTCTCACATTGGACTAATTGTAGCGGGTATTTTTGCTTCTGCAATTCTTACTCTAAATGGGCGCTTCACTACCGAAGGTGCTGAAGGTGCTGTTATACAAGCTTTCGCTCACGGTATTAATATCGTTGGTTTATTCTACTGTGCAGATATTTTATACAGAAGATTTAAAACAAGAGACATCAGACAAATGGGTGGACTTGCTAAGGTAGCACCTAAGTTTGCAGTTCTTTTCCTGATCATTGTATTCGGTTCTATGGCAGTTCCGTTAACTAATGGTTTCATCGGTGAATTCATCTTATTAAAATCTATTTCAGATTATAATACAACAGCGGTTATTATATCAGGTCTTACTGTTATACTTTGTGCTGTATACATGCTTAGAATGTACGGAAAAGCAATGTTTGGTAAAGGAGACGAAGTTCTTCTTGCTAACATGAAGGATGTTTCAGGAGTAGAATTCTCTGTACTGGCTTCGCTGGTTGTATTTGTAATACTTTTCGGGATCTTCCCAAATAGTATTCTGGAGATGGTACATAGTTCGTTGGAGTTTATCTTCAAATCAATGAATAATTAATTGAAAGGAAAATGACGGTATTTATTATAATTTTTATAACAGCAGTATTATCGCTTTTTGCCGGGGTATTCAACCAAAGCAAATTCTCAAGATATATTGGTATTTTAGGGCTTTTAATAGCTTTCTATGTAAGCTATATGCCAGACTGTAGCTTTTTCCTGAAGTACGACAACATGTACTTGTATGACGGACCAGCAAGACTATTAACACAGATTTCTATCGTTGTTACACTGCTTATCTTCTTCCTGGGAGGATTTGCATTCAACAACCACAGAAGCCACCAGTCTGAATTATATGCATTAATGCTTTTATCATTATGTGGAGGTATTACATTATTTGGATTCAAAAACCTTGTTACATTATTCTTAGGAATTGAAATTCTTTCTATTCCTTTATATGTAATGGCGGGAGCTAATAAGACAGATCTTCGCTCTATTGAAGCTTCTATGAAGTATTTCTTAACAGGAGCATTTGCTACCGGATTCTTACTTTTCGGTATTGCTATGATCTACGGAAGTACTGGATCATTTGATCTTACAGAGATTCATAAATTCAGTCTTCAGTCAGGAAAAAACCCAATGTTTATTTTAGGTTTTATCCTTATGCTTTGTGCAATGGCGTTTAAAACTTCTTTAGCACCATTCCATATGTGGAGCCCGGATGTATATCAGGGAGCACCTTCTATCATTACTTCTTTTATGGCAACTGTAGTTAAAATTTCAGCTTTCGGTGCACTATTCAAGTTAATGGTTATAGGTTTTGCAGGAACGTATGGTAACTGGTTAAACATTATGGGAAGCTTTGTAATCATTACATTACTATTGGCTAACTGTATGGGGCTTGCTCAGACAAACATGAAGAGAATGCTTGCTTACTCCAGTGTTTCTCACGCCGGATATATCGGTTTGATATTCTTCGGAATGAATGAAAACTCTTTAGAGAAAATGGCTTTCTATCTTTTAGCATATTCTCTATCTACTATTGGTGCTTTCTTAACACTAATCTGGGTAGAAAAAGTAAAAAGAGAAGTATCTTACAATGCATTCAAAGGTCTTGCTAAAACGGAACCTTTACTGGCTATTGTAGCTACAGTTTCATTACTATCTATGGCGGGTATTCCATTAACGGCAGGTTTCGTTGGGAAATTCAGTTTATTCAGCCAGGCAATGAATGGTGCTGCATTCTTAGTATTAGTAGCAATCTTGGGTTCTGCATTAAGTATTGCTTACTACCTGAGACCTATTATTGCAATGTTCTTCTTTAAAGAAACAACTTTCAAAACCAGTGAAAAAGTAAGTCTTACTTACAACATACTGGCAGTGGTTATTACAATTGCAATTATTGTATTAGGAGTTTATCCTGATCTTTTTAATATACAGTTTGGAGGATAATCAATCCATTCTTATCTAATAAAAAAGCTGTCTTTATAATGAGACAGCTTTTTTATTTTCCTCTTCTTATCATCATAAAAAAGCAAGGCTTCAGAAGTTCTGAAGCCCTACTCTATTAACAAACTCACGAATTATTGTATCGGTCATAGAGGTTAACCTATTTGGTTAACCATTGGTTTTATTTATGAATATTAGTTCTTCACTGCATCTCTTACGGCGTTGGCATAACTAACATTAGAATTATAGGTATAAATCATCATTCCACCTTTAGCTCCCTGAGTAGGTATCCATTTAGCAACCTCGACATCATTGGCTTGGTTAGTTCCACCTTCAGCATAGGCGCCAAACACCATTTTACTGGCCGGGATTTTATTGGTACCGGTAGCATAATTCATCATAAGCTGTGTTCTGCTTACATTAGCGCCATAAGACTGTAGCTGAATGTAATTAAAATTATTTCGGAAATTTTCCATAATCTTATTCCATGCATATACATCGATACCTGAAGCGATCTGTAATTGTTTATTATTTGGTGCAGTAGTACCGAAATATTTAGTCAATTCACTTATTACATTCAGAAATGCTGGTGTTGCTGCCATACTTCCGGAATACCAACCGTTATAGCCTGTTGCTGCATAACCTGGAAATGCAGGTATAGGATTAGGCTTTGCCCCGGAATGTTCTACATCCAGGCTTATCCCATCTAGTTTCCACTTGTCAATCACAATAGATTTTATAGCATCTCCATATGCAGCAGCGGAAGCAAAACCTCCTGGTTTGGTAGACTGCCAGCTTACATCATCATCTATATTCTGCAGTACTTTTATACCTCTGCTTTGAAGAGAACGTATCTGAGTGTCGAGATCTTTATAAGATTTAAAACTTCCCATCATACCAGTACCTCCCGGTAATTTGGTGGTATCCTGCAGGCTCCAGTACTTCAGTCCAAAAAGGATTACCATATCTACTTTATCTGGTATATCTTTCAGTTTGAATGTCGGATTTCTTCCGTCAGTAATATAATAAGCAATACATACACCATTAGAACCCGCCAAAGCAGCAGCACTTTTAACAGAAGCTTCTTTATTAACTGACTCAGGTGTCATATCCTCTGTCATTTTAGAACATGATCCCAGTATCAATAAAAGTATTGAACACTGGGTAAAAAAGATTTTTTTCATAGTCTGTTTTTATTTAATAATTAGTGTTACAATAGAAACCAACCTGCACTGCAATGAAAATAATTCAATGCAAAAAATTTCTGAAATCAGTATTGTTCCGGGGTTGGTATAAAACTGATTAAGGATTCATAATTTTAATCAGATCCTTTGTCACTCTGAAGTTAGGAGCACGAAGCGTGTTGTCATTAGAAGATGTTAATGGTGCATCTCTTTCTATAGCATAAGAAAATACGCCACCTTTCTTACCTGTTGCAGGCTGCCAACGGGCATAATCATATGCACGGCCGGTTCCGTTCTGAGGGTATCTTACGTCATTCCAGTAATTTCCAGGATATCCATTTTCTTCATAGAAAGAGAAACCTGGTAAAAACTGCTTCATACTGATATATGGTGCATAAAGTCCGGAAACTGTTGTAAGATTAGTTGTACTTCTTCCGTATGCCTGAAGGAATACATAGTTGTATCGGGGAGCCGTCTGAATAAAGAAATTAGTAGGATTCTGATTGGTATCGTACACAAATGTTTTTCCTGTACCCGATTTAGGACCAAAATATTTAGACAATGCTTTGGTTGCTGCAACAAATTTAGTCAGTGTTGCTCCACTCGGGCTACTTTCTATATCAATATCGATTCCATCCAGGTTATACTCTCCTACCCATTTATCATAAATACTTTTAGCCCATGAAGAATAGCCTATAGAGTCTTGCCCACCCGTAGTCGTTGCACTGTTCAGGTCTCCCAATGTTATAATAACTTTAGTTCCCCGTTTATGTAGATAAGGAACATAATTGGTTTTCAAGGTATTCCAATATGCATTTTCCGGAGGTGTATAATTCGGAAATACCATTACCATATCCAGACTATCCGGCAGCCATCTCATACTCGGGAGATTTCCACTTGCTGTAGCACTGTCTCTCCATGTTCTGTAATAACCAGCCGAAATCTGGTGATCACTGTTCTTGTAAGCAATAAGATTGCTTAGATTAACTGCTGACAATGTAACTCCGGATTTCTGCGCAGAGGCATCCTTGGTTACTGACAGATCTTGTTCGCTTCTTGTACATTTGATAAATAACATTATAACCACAGAAAGGCATAATGCAAAAGAAAAATTTGCGGTTTTCATCTAATTAATTTTTGTGATTTAGTTTTTTATAAAATTAAATAAAAATTATCAAAAACAAATATTTTTTATTTTTTTCATTACCAATCAATACAAACATTTATAAAACCGCACAACAAAAGACTTTTCACCTAGTATTAATACAATAAATATTTTTCTGAAAGGATTCCGGGCAGAAAAAAACAATGCAAAATATTATCAAACAAGAAGATATTGCCCGATTTAAAATATTTTTATAACGTTAAAGCCAATATATATAAACAAGTCCGGAAGTTGGTTATTTTCTCTCCAGACTACTTATAATTCCAGATTATTTCCCTGAATTACACTTGATTCCCAGGATTTCAAACAAGACCAAATAGACTATAAATCCCTGATACCTACAGGGTTTAAAATTGAATTGCAAATGCTTTTATCTATAACATAATTCCTGAATTTAAACAATCGTTTAGTTCCTAAATTACCTATTATTGTTTAAATTTGCATGCTATGCTTCAGGAGAAAGAATCACCTTTTATACTGCGTATCGCATTTCATAAATATATTGAGGTGCTGGAAAAAATACGGGATCAGGATCCGGAATCTTACAGATCCGAATACGCCCGTGCGCTTTTAGAAAAGGTAGATAAAGTTCCCGAGCTCAGAGAAGGCTTCGATGATATAGATGTTATTCGTAATAACGAAGAACTTATACACCAGCTCCTTGCCGATCTATTCCCGACTGCTTTAACCAACAATGAAATAAAAGCAGCCAGTATTCCTTTCTTCAATCTTACATTTAACTACACAGAAAGGTTTAAGAAACTATTGTCAGATGCCGGCCAGAGTTTCGAAATCAAAATTCGGGATTTAGATGATGATTATTTCTACATTATGAATTGTGTTGTGATTATTCATGCATACTTCAAAAAAGAAATAAAGACTACAACTCCGCTATATTTTGACATCCCGGATAAACAGGGAATTGTAAGACACTATCGCCTAACCATAAATGCTGATTTCACTGAGACTATTCCTACAGAAAAAGCACATTTTCTGAACGATGATGAAATAGAGCTTCTTCTGGACAATTATGAAAATATAGACCTCTGGAAAACCAAATTCCCACCCGGAAGCTGGATACTAAAAGGCTTCTTTATTATCAGCCTGACAGATGTAACACCAGATTTTTCTCTTTCTGAGTTAAAGTCGAATCTGCTGAGCATAAATCCCGAAACAGGAGCTTTGGACAATAGCTTCGAGCCTATCCTGCGGTCTTATTTTGAGATTCCGGATCTTCGTACCGGGTTTATGTTCTTTAATCATGAGCAAAACAGACTGGAAAAACTGCAAAACAATCGTGCTCTTTTCTCCAGTTCCATTTTAGAATTTCTTTATGATAAACTAGGCTTCGATGCAATTGGTAAAGAAGCTTACGAGGCATTGGCACAAAGCAACAAACCTATTGTTGTTTCTGATGTTTACAAATATGCCGATTCAGAAAAATTTCAGTTTATCTCCAGTTATTTCATAGAGCATAATGTACATAGCTTCATTATGATTCCTGTGGTAAAGGACAATCAGCTACTCGCTATTCTGGAAATGTCATCGGGCATTAAAGGTGCATTCAACAGTCTGAAAGTAAAAAAACTGGACTTTATTACTCCCTTTTTATTATTTTCTATCAGCAGGTTTCATTATGAATGGCAAACAAAACTGGATGCTATCATTCAGCAGGAATATACTTCCCTTCACCCGAGTGTTGCCTGGAAATTCCGTGATGAAGCACAAAATGCATTCTTTGGAAACTTGCGAAATGAGGAATATAGTCTGAAAGAAATATCTTTCGATCATGTTTATCCTTTATATGGGCAAACAGACATTAAATCTTCTTCCAGTATACGAAACAAAGCTCAACAGGAAGATCTTCTGGAGCAACTGAACAGACTTATCTCTATTTATGAGAATCTGAAAGATGAAAAAGCCGTTAATGAGAAAATCTTATTTGGGCTGAAAATTCTTGTAGAAGAGGTTGAAATAGGTTTGAAAACAGATACAGAGCAGAGAGTTATACGTTTTCTGGCTAATAAAGTACATCCTGAACTGGAAGGAAATGATTCCCCTGAGATAAAAAATTATTTCAGCCTGCTGGATTCAAACGGACAACTTCTTTATAAAAGAAGAAAGGCTTTTGATGAAACAGTTAGTTCTGTTAATAAAAATTTCGCCAGTCTTCTGGAAAAAAGAGAACAGGAAGCTCAGCTTATTTTCCCGCATTATTTTGAACTTTTCAAAACCGATGGTGTAGAACATAATATATATGTAGGCCAATCCATAAATCCTACACAGCATTACTCCAAAGAAATTTTGTATCAGTTAAGATACTGGCAATTGGAAACATTATGTGAAATGGAATTGTCCCATGAGTCCATAAAATCCTGCCTGCCTTATAATCTGGATGTACATTCTCTTATACTGGTATTCAATGTTTCATTATCTATACGCTTCCGTATGGATGAAAAACGTTTTGATGTAGACGGCGCATACAATTCGCGTTACGAAGTCATCAAAAAACGTATTGATAAGGCTTATATTAAAAATACAACCGAAAGAATAACACAACCTGGAAAAATCTGTATCGTATATTCTTCTAACGAGGACGAAAAAGAATACTATTCCTATATACAGCAGTTACAGGAGAAAGGATATCTTACTTCCCAGGTTGAAAAACTGGAAGTAGAAGAGCTACCGGGAGCAAGTGGACTAAAAGCGCTACGTGTAGGTCTTAACAGAAATAAGGTTGTAGAAATGACTTGTCAGCTTCCGGATTAACTCGTCCAGAAAGCAAAAACAAAAGCAATAACAGAAACAATAATTCCGACCATAAAGATCTGGTAGGTAATGCTAAGCAATCTGTATTTCCTGTTTAAAACAACTCCCAGATAATACAAATCTCTGATCATAGAATCATACAGATAGTCACGATCCTCCATCATTTCCCGCACTGCCGGTGTATAATCGTCCAGATTCATTTTGTAGAAATTACCAAAGAACAGAAGATTCACCTTTCTGTTTTTCAGATCTTCCTTCGTAAACTCACCACTGGTAACCTTAGGCTTTGTAGAAAGTATTGCAAATATAATTGTGATAACACTAAACAGCAGCATAATAAAGGTTGGCATTACTAAATACTCATTCTTCTCAGATCCCAGCTTGGGTAAGAGTGTAGACAATGCGATAGAAATAATAATAGCATTTACAGAAAGCAATATATTGGCTTTACTGTCCGCAATATCACTTAGTCTTGTATGATTGCTCAGTGTAATTCTGAACATTGTATCTATACTTCTGTCTGCTTTAGCTTCCTTTTTAGGTTCTTTTTTATTTTTATCTTTCTTTATATTTTCCTGCTCCTGTAACATATTTTCAATCTTCTGAAGGTTTTTTTCTTTTATAGGATTCCAATTCTGTTTTGCATAATTTGTATTGAACTGATGAAACCTGAAAAAACGTAAATTATCTAAATTCCATTTCTTTTTACTGAAGTTTTTCCCCAGTGTTTGCTCCCATTCTTTTCTTAGATTATCCGAGTAAGTGAAATAATCTTCACTTCCCAGATGGCTGCTGTCCGCATCTCGGATAATATTTTCAATTCGATTATCCGGTTTACAACAGACTTTTGTAGACATAATCAGCTCCTTTACCCTTCGGATAAAGTCTTCGTTTACACCCTCTGATTTTAAAAATTCTGCTGCAATCTCACAACTTTTTTCTTCATGCAGCATAATATCTTCTGTATAGCCACTATCGTGAAACCAGCATGCAACCAGCAATATTTCTTTCTCTTCTTCATTCAGATTATCCGCATTTGCAAGAATCTCAGCATTTGCAACAACTTCCTGCGTATGCTTATAATTATGATAAAGAAATGCCGGAGATAACTTATCTTTGAATAAGTTTTCGATAAAGAAACTTGCTTTTTGAACTAGAGTCATTTTGTCGAATTTGATTAGATAAAATTATGCATTTCAAAGTTTATATGCTAAAAAATACGCTTTACAATTTTTTAAAAGTTTCAATCTTTGGAATTACACTGCAGTCATGTGCCACATATACTGTACAAAAGGGGAAAAATCTCGCCGAGATACCTGTACGGGATTCTTCTAAAGTTGCCCATCGGTTTTTCCTGATTGGTGATGCAGGAAATGCAGACGAACCTCAGGCACAAAATACACTAAGCCTACTTCAGAAAAGGCTTAAAGAGGCGTCCTCTAACTCTACACTCTTATTTCTCGGAGACAATATTTATCCTTTGGGAATGCCCGATGAAAAGGATCCTGATTATGACCTGGCAAAGCTTAAGCTGGAAAATCAGCTAAAAATAGCCAAAGACTACAAAGGAAATACAATTGTAATTCCCGGAAATCATGACTGGTACCATGGTTTAGATGGCTTAAAAGCTCAGGAAAAAGCAGTTACAAAATATTTAGATGATAAAAAAGCTTTTCTTCCTAAGAAGGGTTGCCCTATAGACAAGGTAAAGCTAAATAATGATCTTACCCTTATTACTATTGACAGCGAATGGTATCTTCAAAACTGGGATGAAAACCCGGGGATGAATGCAGACTGCAGCATAAAAACGCGGGATGATTTTTTTGATGAATTCGAAAGCTTACTGAATAAAAATCAGAATAAACCTATTGTGGTAGCCCTACACCACCCTCTAATCAGTAGTGGCAGCCATGCTGGATATTTTTCATTAAAAAAGCAGCTTTATCCTATTGGAGATAAAGTTCCGCTTCCTGTTATAGGCTCATTTATCAATGTAGTTCGTGCGACATCCGGTATCAGTCCTCAGGATCTTAATAATGCAAGATATACAGCATTGGTAAAGCGACTGAAAAGTCTTGCACAGGATAATCAGAATGTAATTTTTGTATCCGGCCACGACCATAATCTGCAATACCTTGAGGAAAGAAATATCCGTCAGATTATTAGCGGATCTGGTTCTAAAAACGAAGCAGCAAAAGCAACGACCCCGAAAGACTTTACCTTTGGTGGCAATGGTTATGCTATTTTAGATATCAATCAGGATGGGAGTGCCAACGTATCTTATTATAGCACAGAAAATAATACAGAAAATTTCTTAACCCGGATTAAAGTTCTGGAAAACTTACAGAGACCAACCCCCGGAAAATATCCGGATACATTTTCTGATTCAATAAAAACGTCAGTATATCCGGCAAAACTCACTCAAAAATCAAAAGTTTATACCTGGCTTTGGGGAGACCATTACAGGAAATATTACAGCATGCCTATAGAAGCCAAGGTTGCAACTTTGGATACACTAAAAGGAGGACTTAGTCCTGTCCGGGCTGGCGGTGGACACCAATCTAACTCGTTACGTCTGGTTGCACCAAACAAACAGGAATATGCAATGAGAGGTGTAAAGAAAAGCGCTATCCGCTTCCTGAATGCTGTAGCATTTAAAAATGAAAGTTTTGGTCATGAACTGGAAGGGACTTTTGCTGAAAAATTCCTACTCGACTTTTACACAACCACACATCCCTATACTCCGTTTGCTGTAGGTAATCTCGCAGAAAGTATCAATGTCTTCCATTCGGACCCGTCACTTTATTATATTCCGAGACAGAAGGCATTGGGTGATTTCAATTACGACTATGGTGATGAACTCTATATGATAGAGGAACGATTCTCGGATAGTCCTGATGATCTTAAAATGCTGAACGGAGCTACTACAACGATGAATACTCTGGACATGATGAAAAACCTTCAGAAGTCTGAAAAGTATTCTGTGGATCAGCAGAGTTATATCCGCGCCCGTATTTTCGACATGCTTCTTGGCGATTGGGACAGACATTACGACCAATGGCGCTGGGCGGAGTACAAAGATGGAAACTCTTTTGTGTATAAAGCCATCCCAAAAGACAGGGATCAGGCATTCAGTAAATACGACGGACTTTTATTTAAGTTCATTATGCAGATGCCTCCATTACGCCACATGCAGAGCTTCAAAGAAGATATCCGTAATATAAAATGGCTAAATAGAGAGCCTTATCCATTAGATCTGGCTTTCCTGAAAAATGCTACAGAAGAGGACTGGAAAAAAGAAGCGGAATACATAAAACAGAATATGACCGATGAGGTTATAGACAATGCTTTCCATAATCTGCCAAAAGAAGTACAAGACGGCACCATAGAGCACATAAAGCAGAATCTTAAAATAAGAAGAGATAAAATGCCTCATTATTCTGCTGAATATTATAAAGCCCTACAAAAGACGGTAATGATTACCGGTACCAACAAGGTTGACAGATTTGTTATCAAAAAAGAGAAACATAAAGTAAGTGTTCTACAATACCGCGTAAAGAAAGAAGGAAACGAATTGGTTTTCAAACGTGAATATTCTAAGCACAATACAGATGAAATTTGGATTTATGGTTTGGATGATGATGACATATTCGATGTTTCCGGATCCGAAAGAACAGGAATAAAAATAAGACTTATCGGTGGGCTTAATCATGATGTATACAACATTAAGGACGGAAGAAATGTTAAGTTATACGATTTTAAATCCCAGAAAAACACGTATAATATTACCGGATATGTAGCGAAACAAATTAAGGACGATTACGATATCAATACTTATAATTTTGAAAAACCACAATATAACTTCTGGGCCGGGTATCCTAGTATAGGGTACAACCCCGATGAAGGTGTTAAGGTTGGTGCTGTTGTCAACTATACACATAATGGTTTCGATAGAGACCCTTACACATCCAGACATACTTTCAAAACTAATTATTCCTTTGCTACAAGCGGAATAGAGTTTATTTATAATGGTGTATTTCCTAATGCTATCGGAAAATGGACACTGCATTTAGACGGACGTTTTACGACCCCGGATTTTGCACAAAACTATTTTGGCTTTGGTAATAATACAGCTAATTACGATGATGAGCTGGGCAGAAACTACAACAGGGTAAATATACAGCAGCTGCAGATAGCACCTTCCATATCCAAAAAAAGCTTTATGGGATTCGTTCAGACATTTCAGTTAGGTTATGAGGATTACAAAGTGCATCATAATCAGAATCGTTTTATTACACAGTCTGGTCAGATTAATCCTGAAGTCTTCGATAATCAACAATTTTTAGGTGCGAAATATGGTTTCAGTTACGATCATAGCGACAATGCTGCTTTTCCAACTATGGCATTTGGCTTTGCAGTTTCTGCAGCATGGAGAATGAATATTGATAGTCCAAATCGTAACTTCATGACTTATGATGCACGTCTGAATGTTACACACCGAATAGATGATGATGGAAAATTTGTCTTTGCAACCAAAATACAAGGAGTATATATTAACAACCGATATTTCGAATTTTTTCAGGGTGCCGATTTAGGTGGAAACAATGATCTTAGATCTTTCAGAAACAACAGATTTTTGGGTAACTCTTCATTATTTCAGAGTAACGATATCCGTTGGAACTTCGGCAGAGTGCGGAATCGCGTAATCCCGGTAAATTTTGGTATCTTAGCTGGCTATGACTACGGACGTGTATGGATGGATGGTGAATATTCCAGAAAATGGCATCAATCTGTAGGTGGCGGGATATGGATAAGTATTCTCGAAGCTTTCTCTGCACGGGCTACTTATTTTACAGGAAGCGACGGTGGGAGATTTTCTGCAGGAATAGGAATGAGATTCTAAAAATGTAAAGTTGTAATATTAAAATGAGGATTGATTCTGGTCCGGTTAATTATTTTCTGAGGGCATATTTTCAGTATGCATTGATTCCTATAATAATCATAAGCATTATTAGCTATATTGTACGGGAAACAGAGCAATACCCGCTATTTTTTTACGCTATTATTTTTACTCTTATACTAGCCATATTCCTGATCATTTCTTTTCATGAATATCTTTCTATAAAGAAGAAGTCAAAAATGTCAGCATTATTTATAAGAGAAGGAGAGCTTTATATAAATAACGAAAAAAAGCTGCCACTAACAGAAATAACGTCAATTACGCCATTGTATTACAACCCATTAATTGGTAAAGTAATGATCTTTTTTTTCGAGATAAAAACCAATGATGAAGTTTTTTATTTCTTTGACGAACCACGTTTCATGTGGAATATTATGATTCCTCTTTCTGTGAAAAAACTTGAAAAAACTTTTCCCGAACTTCAGCCTGTAATTCAGGAAGAAATAATTATTAGAAAACTCCCGAATATTTAATCCGGGAGTTCAATATATGATCATATTATATATTCAGAAAATCTATTTCAGCTCCATCGAATAAAGTAAGCCTTCATCTTTATTGTTTCTTTCCTCTCCTATATACAATATGGTATCGGTTGCAAAACAAATTCCTTCTTTCTGAGAGTTGCTCTGCAAATCTATTTGGGTCATTTTAGCATTTGTAAAGTTATCTCCTTCAAAATTTTCCAGGATAAAGACATTTTTATGCGTTATTAATGCTATTTTTTTCCCATTCGGACTTATATCAGCTCCCGTAATAGCTCCATCATGATATTTCTCCGGCATTTTTAGTTTTCCGACTAACTGTGCTTTATATTCACCTGGTTTATTTGGAATCTTATACACCAGCGAAGTACCATCAGATTTTTTACTTCTGTTTTTAGTAAAAAGATAAAAGTAACCGTTATGCTCTATAAATGCTTCACAGTCGTATAGCAAGTCCTTCTTTTTAGGTGGAAA
This sequence comes from Elizabethkingia miricola, assembly GCF_001675285.1. Classification (GTDB taxonomy): domain Bacteria; phylum Bacteroidota; class Bacteroidia; order Flavobacteriales; family Weeksellaceae; genus Elizabethkingia; species Elizabethkingia miricola. The sequence continues at coordinate 487,454 of NZ_LSGQ01000003.1, read as the reverse complement.
TTCTGTCTGCTCAGGATAAGAAAATTTTGTCATTTGCAAAACAGGCGTACTATTCTCTTTGCCGATTTTCACTTTATAGATGGCTAAATTTTTACGGATATTATCATTATTTCCGAAATCACCAATATAGGTAAAGCCATTTTTATCCTGTGTAATATCTTCCCAGTCATTATTCTCTACACCTTCAATGGTAATAGTCCGGGTATTGTTTCCAGTCATATCTATAGCAAAAATCTCATTGCTGTTTCCCTGGTCTTCATGAACGTAAAATTCCTTACCATCTGGCGAAATCTGTATTCCGGAAACTTCTTTTATTTTCTTAGGAAATCTAAATACTGTATGTAAAGGAGTGTCATAAGATATTTTTGATTCCTGTGCTTTTGGGGTACAAAAAATAAGAATAAAAAGCAGAGGTGTATATAGTAATTTACGTAGCATAAATCGTTATTTATAAACAAATGTAAGTGTTTTCTGTAGCAATGATCACGCCAACAGACAACAAAAAAAGCTGAATCAGATTCAGCTTTTTAAAAGTTTTTTATTTTTCTTTCAGAACACTTACTTCTACAGAAGTTGGGTTATTCACATCATGGAAAATCCGGTGTGTTGCCTTCTGAAAATCAGCTGAAGTAGCTTCATAAATATTCATAAATTTCTGTGGGTTACGGTCTGCCAATGGGAACCACGAGTTTTGTACCTGAATCATAATGCGGTGTCCTTTTTTAAAGGTATGTGCAATATCCGGCATTTCATAATTTACCTTCGTAACAAATCCCGGTTGGAAGGCTTCAGGTTTATCAAATCCATTTCTGTACTTTCCTCTCATAATTTCACCCCTTACCAACATCTGATATCCGGCCATTGTTTTTCCGTTGAAATCAGCTTCCGTTTCCGGATAAACATCAATAACCTTTACAACATAATCAGCATCTGTTCCGGTAGTCGATACAAATAAATGGTTAATAACCGGACCTGTCAAAGTAATATCTTCCTGCAATGCATCTGTCTGATATACCATAACATCGGGTCTCTTGGAAGCAAAACGTTGATCATCTATCATATATTCACGGGTTCTGCTGGTTTGTACTCCATCTTGATGAGGTACTGGTTTGTTCGGATCACTAACATATTCGTCCCACGAATCTGTTCTTTGCACCTTATCGAAACTCAGCTTACCATTTGGCTGGAAGTAAAGTTGTTTTGTTTCTGTATTCTTCGGCGGCCATGTATCAAAAGTTTTCCACTGGTTGCTTCCTGTAATAAAGATATTGGCCTCTCCACCTTTGAATTGCCCCTTTCCTTTCAGATGATAATTGAAAAACGGAAGTTCCAGATTTTGCTGATAATCTATACTTGTCGGATGATCAAACTTGATATCTCCGAATTGTTTACCATCTCCTCTCACCCATCCGCCATGAAACCACGGACCAGCAACAAGAATGTTATTGGCTTTAGGATTTTGCTTTTCAATAGCTTTATAGGTTTCGAAAGTTCCGTAAGCATCTTCAGCATCAAAGAATCCACCAACAACCATTACCGCAGGCTTTACCTGTGTAAGATGGGGTAATATATTGCGGTCTTTCCAAAACTGATCATAATCCGGGTGTGCATACATATCGTTGAAAAACTTAATGTTTGTCCCCATATATTTATCTTTAAGTTCCTTATTAGATCCTGCTTCTAAAAAGAATTTATACATTTCTTTAGCTGGTGGTACAAAACGCTTTGGCCCTTTGTCTGGAGTGATTGGTTCTGGTCTTGGTACTCCAAAAGAAATCATAAACATGAATGCATCATTCAGGAACATAGCACCTTTATGATGAAAATCGTCACCCAAATACCAGTTGGTAACTGGAGCCTGTGGTGAAACAGCTTTTAATGTCGGGTGGGAGTTAACCAATGTTGTTGTAGAATAGAATCCTGGGTAAGAAATACCATATACACCAGCTTTCTGGTTGTAATTCTTCAGATTCTTAGAAAGCCATTCCAGCGTATCATAGGTATCTGTACTTTCATCAATACCCTTTTGCCCCGGTTTTAATGCTGGACGAACATCTTCAAATTCCCCTTCACTCATCCACTTACCACGTACATCCTGATAAACAAAAATAAATCCTTCACGCATTTCTGCCGGAAAATTTCCTAAGGAGGTTTTATATTTATCTTCTCCGTAAGGTGCTACAGTATAAGGTGTACGGTTAAGTAATACCGGATATTTCTGTTTCTGATCTTTAGGCATATAGATCGCTGTAAACAGTTTTTTCCCATCCCTCATCGGGATTAATTTTTCAACTTTCGTATAGTTTTCCCGAACGTAAATAGAGTCTTCTTTCCGGGATTGTGAGAACACTACAGCTGTGCTGGCCATAGCAATGGCCAAAAGGAATTGTTTCTTCATGTTAATTTAGTTTTCTTACCTAGTATAGTAATAATGCTGTAAAAGCCTACCAAATTTACATAATTTAAAAAGAAATAAGCCGGTGTTATACCGGCTTATTTTATTATATTTTTTTGATTCCCTCTTCATTCATATTATGTGCAGGCTGTGACATACTGCATTTTATACTGCCATCATCCATAATTTTAAATTCATAAAAAACATCTGGGCTAAAATCTCTGACTTTAAATTTGTTAGTACTGATAGGCTCCAATTCTAACCTCACTTGAGGATTCAAGGGTACATACAATTTATTATTCTCAAAAAATACCTCAAATGTTTTACTGTTCTTCTTAATATATTTACCTGCATATTTTTGTAGTAAACTAACATCTACCTTAACTGGTTTTATATCGTAAAGAATATTTCTTAGCTGCCTCACTGGTGAAGATGTAGCCTCCGAATTATTATTTTGCAGCATAATAATCGTTTTATCATGATCTAAATCTCTTTCAATAAAAGTTATATAGCCTGCCCAGCCACCGGAATGATTTGCTATTTTCCCAAATGGATCTTTTGCATCAATAGCCCAGCCATAACCATACCGGGTATCTTTTTTATCTTTAGTAACTATGGAACTAAAAATAAGATCTTTATCTTTCTGATTAATCAGTTTATCTCCATACAAAGCCCTGTCCCATCTCAGCAAGTCACCCGTTGTAGAATTCACCATGCCATCCCCTACAATACCATCCAGATAATAAGTATAATATTCCTTTCCCAGATCATCCAACAATTTTTTATTTCCAAGGCTGTCTACAACATAGCCTAAAGCGTAGTTGGAGATCTTTTCTGGTTTATACCGGCTTCTATAAACTCTGGTATTATCCATCCCAAGAGGTTTGAATATTTTTTTGCTCAAGTAATCACCATAGGATTGCTTCGATACTTTCTCGATAATTAATCCTAATAAAGCATATCCTGTATTACTGTACTCATATTTATCACCTGGCACAAATAAAAGCTCAGGCTTATATTTTGCCAGCATCTCTACAATATCTTTATTTGTTGCAAACTTCTTCTTATCCCAGTTTTTATCAAATAAACTCATATAATCTGGCAGCCCGGATGTATGATGAAGCAAATTATCTATGGTAATAGGTTTATAAAAGCTTAATTCCGGAAAATATTTAGTGAGAAGGTCATTGTAGCTAAGTTTACCTTCTTTCTCCAGTTGAACAATTCCCATTGCTGTAAATTGTTTCGAAACCGATGCTAATTCGAATACTGTATTTTTATCCAGTTTCTGCTTTGTCTTTTCATTAGCCAGTCCAAAGCTTTTTTCATATATCACTTTCCCTTTTTCCGCAACAAGAACATTTCCATTAAATTCTTTGGCAGCATATAATGCTGTGAACAGGCTGTCCAGCTTCTTTTCTTTCTGTCCGTAGACAAAACTCGATACAGCTATAAAAAGGATTATAACTTTTTTCATAATAAGTATTTCTATATTTGGTGAACTAATATTCTACAAATATAGAAATATAATTAATATTCCAGCTTTTTCTTTACTTCATTCCAAAGCTGATCCATTTCTTCCAGACTCATTTCTGAAAGGACAAGATTGCTTTCGTGAGCCAGCACTTCCATAGCCTTGAAACGGGAAATAAATTTCTGATTGGTACGTTCTAATGCCGTATCTGCATTTACACCGGCAATACGGGAATAATTGATAATGGAAAAAATAAGGTCTCCCAGTTCTGCTTCCTTCTTATCTGCATCTGTTTCAGCATGAAATTCAGAAAGTTCTTCTTCAACTTTCTTCCAGGCTTCTTCTGCCGTAGGAAAATCAAAACCTATTCCTTTTACTTTATCCTGAATGCGGTAAGCTTTGATCATTGGAGGCAAACCATTGGGAACCCCCGACAAAATAGATTTATTCCCTTCTTTCAGTTTCAATTTCTCCCAATTCTGCTTTACTTCTTCTTCATCTTTAACTTCAGTATCTCCATAGATATGCGGGTGGCGGAAAATAAGTTTTTCATTCAGACTGTTGATTACATCTGCAATATCAAAACTCTGTTTTTCCGATCCTATTTTTGCGTAAAAAACTAAATGCAGCAATACATCTCCCAGTTCTTTCTTTATTTCCTGCAGATCTTCTTCCAATAAAGCATCCGAAAGTTCATAAACCTCTTCCAATGTCAGATGGCGCAAAGACTGCAAGGTTTGTTTTTGGTCCCATGGGCATTTCTCGCGCAGATCATCCATAATATCCAGAAGTCGGCCAAATGCTTCCAGTTTTTCAGCTCTTGTATTCATATTTATCAATTTTCGGGAGAGACAAAGTTAATTTAATCTTACTGCAATAAAAAACTCTGCCCGATAAGAGCAGAGTTTTTTTATTGTATGACTGAAGAAATTATTCCTCTTCAGTTTTCTTTTTAGCTGTTTTTTTTGCAGGCTTTTCTTCCTCGGCAGCTTCTTCTTTTTTAGCCGCTTTTTTAGCAGGAGCTTTCTTTTCTTTTACCTCTTCAGTAGCTTCAGCAGAAACCTCAGCAGCTTCTTCAGCAGCAGGAGCTACAAAACTTTCTGGTGTAATATATCCTCCTTTCTGAAGTGTATTATACCATTGTACAAGTTTTTTGATATCAGATTCGTAAACTCTTTCTACATCATAGTTAGGAAGTACTTCAGCCATAAATGTTTTAAGCTCATCCGCTGAAGATTTGTGGTTGATGGTTGGTTTGAAATCTTCTTTTTTTGCAATATTATGGAACACTTCAAATAAAGGAACTTCGCTATCAAAAGTAAACATAGAGATGTTATCCAAAAGGCTTACCTGGCTTGTATTGGAAATGTTAGCTTTTTTTCCTGTTGTGATATCTTCCACAATAAAACCTGTTCTCAGCTGAGAAACAAGTCTAAAAAGTCCCGGTTTACCCGAAATCGAGATGATTCTTTCTAACTGCATTTTTATTTTTTTATCTTAGTTAATATTCTGTTTTATTTAGGAAACCTCATCTTATAATCTACAGATACATCACCTGCAGTAATCTTGGTAAGCTTCCCTTTTATTATTTTCTTTTTTAGCGCGCTTAGTTTATCCGTAAATAAAACTCCGTCAATATGATCATATTCATGTTGAATTACGCGGGCACGAATATCCGAAAAAGTTTCGGTATGTTTCACAAAATTTTCATCATAATATTCCATTGTGATGGTTTCTGGTCTGCTTACATCTTCCCGAACATCCGGAATACTAAGGCAACCTTCGTTAAATTTCCAAGGTTCTCCGTCGTATTCTAATATTTTTGCATTGATAAATACTTTTTTAAAATCTTTTAATTCTTCACGAATATCCAGATAATCTTCATCTTCTGCTAAAGGACGAACATCGATTACAAATAAACGAACATCTAATCCGATCTGTGGAGCTGCAAGTCCTATGCCATGCGCTTGGTACATCGTTTCGAACATATTATCGATTAACTGGTTTAGTTCCGGGTAATCCTTTGTAATATCGTGTGCTTTTTTCCTTAAAACAGGATCGCCATAGGCGCGAATTGGTAATATCATCTTGTCTCTAAAAAATTCTGTAAAATAAGTGTTGCACTTATTTTATCGATTAAACCTTTCTGTTGTCTTTCTTTTTTGCTTTTACCACTTTGACTGATAAAGAAAGATGCCATTTTACTGGTAAATCTCTCATCGAAGCGGTTAATTTTTATCTGCGGAAATGCTATCTGAAACTGTTCCAGAAATTTCTGAATTTCGGTTTCTATCTCCGACATATTGCCTTTTAAATCTGTAGGAAGTCCTACTACAATCTCATCTACTTTATTTTGCTGAAAATAAGTTCCAAAAAAATCCATGAGCTTCGGTGTTTCAACCGTTTGTAGTGCTGAAGCTATAATCTGCATATCATCCGTTACAGCTAATCCTGTACGGGCTTTTCCATAATCAACAGCCATTATTTGTCCCATTTTGCAAATTTAGTGTTTTTTTTAAGTTTTAGATGATGTAATTATTTTACATTCATTTCTGTTTTCTGATTCTTCTGGTATAAATATACCAAAGAATATCAGAACCAACTATGATCGCCTTTGTAATCAATATTTTTACAAAATATTAATAATGTAAAGCATCAGTTTTTCTAACTTAGTTCTGTCATTATCTATTATACTTATTTAATATAACTACTCATGAAAAATACCTGGATAAACCATCCTGTAATTCTACAGGGAACAAACATAAATCTGGTACCATTAGAAGAAAAACATCTTGAAGAATTATATACAGCAGCTGCCGATAAAGAACTCTGGGCACTTATTCCGACAGATTGCTCAGAAAGAGATATTTTTTATAAAACTTATGAATTTGCTATCAGTGAAAGAACTGCCGGTAACCAATATCCTTTTGTCATAATACATAAGGATACAAATAAAATAATCGGCTCTACCCGGCTTTTTGAAATATATCCGGCTGACAAAAAACTTGAGATTGGCTGGACCTGGATTACAAAAGATCATTGGGGAACAACTATAAATCTGGAGTGTAAACTATTATTACTAACCTACTGCTTCGAAACTCTAAAAACAAACAGAGTACAACTGAAGACCAAGGACACCAACTTCCGGTCGAGAAAAGCTATTGAAAAAATAGGTGGAATATTTGAAGGTATCCTGAGAAAGGATAAAATAGTAAGCGACGGAACAACAAGAAATGCTGCCTATTACAGTATATTAGATGATGAATGGGAACAAGCAAAAATAAAAATACAAAAGCAGATTGTGGAAAAGAATGTTAATAGCTGAAATCTGTTTGTAAATATTCTTTAGCAAATAATATGGAGACCAACTCCTAATACCTGCATAATTATCATATATAGTTTTGCATCAGGATTTATATTTTTTTTCTACCTTTAATTTCTCAAAAAAAACTTAACCATTATTTTACACCACCAGTACAATTATTTAATATGAAAAAATTAATTTTGGTTCGTCATGCAAAAAGTGACTGGCCCGAGGGTATAGACGATTTCAACAGGCCCCTCGCAGAACGCGGAAAAGAGGATGCCCCAAGAATGGCTGAGTTTCTGAACGACAAAGGAATAGATATAGATGCGCTAATATCCAGCCCCGCAAACAGAGCCTACAGTACATGTCTTTTTTTCCATAAGACTTACAAAAATGCAGAAATGAGTACTGCATCGGCACTTTACAATGCCCGTGAGAATGACTTTGTCTCCGTCATTAATCAGATCGACGATGTACACAACAGTGTGGCCCTTTTCTCCCACAATAATGGGATTTCTAATTTCACCAATCTTTTTTCCGGCAATGATATCATTAGTTTTCCGACATGTGGTGTTGCAGGTGTCGAAATAGACATTGATTCCTGGAGCCATTTCGACGAAGAGAAATGCCAGCTAAAATATTTCTACAGTCCAAAAGAACTGGATTAATCCAAGCCATAAAAAACGGTTTACAATTAATTCAGATAATAATCTTAGCTAATTGTAAACCGCATATACAAACTGTAAAAGACACAAAAGCAATGTTAATTGCTACCGCTTTTAGAAAACAGAATTTTACCGGAATTATTTCCACCATTTAGACATTAAGCGCTCTATGGTCTTTGCTGAGTGTAATGGCTTTGTGATCTTAAAACATTATAATAAATAAAACACTCTTTGCGTTCCCTGCGACAAAAATTACTTTCTTTTCAGATCAAGATCTTCAAAATCAAAACTGAAATCAGTAACTCCCGAAATAGGTTTTAGTCTTGCAGACTGTGCCTTTCCTGTTTCATCAAAATTAAAGATTACAAAAGCATCTGCATCGTAGCTTCTGTCGTCCCACTTTGCCACAAAAGTATTATAAGAATATGGCAATAACTCGCCTTTTAGTCTTGGAGAGTTTACACAGGAAATAAAGTACTTCTTTCCTTCCTGCTTTACAATTATATCACCAAACCAAACATCATTATATGTTCCGATGAATTGTTCGGGTTTTGCTAACTGTTGAATATTTTTCTGTGCAGCTTCTACCTTTGCATACACATCATTCTTCTCTTTATCATAATTAGCATTTACTTTTGCCATACGGTCACCATAATTTTTCAGCCAGTCTCTGCCCTGAACTCCAAGATAAGAATCTTTAACCGTATTGGTAATTGTATTAAATGCAGCTCCCGATTGCTGATTGGTCAATACAACTATGCCCAATTTAAGATCCGGAATCAAGGTAAACTGGGTAACAGTACCAATAAGTCCGCCCGTATGCTGAACCTGCAGATGTCCTTTTACATCACTAAGGAACCACCCCATTCCGTATCCGTAGAAATTAGAATCATAAGGATTTTTAACTGCTATACTTTCTGGTATTTGCAGGCTCCATAATTCGTGTGCATTCTTTTCAGAAACCAAACGTTTACCATTTTTGGTTACAAAACCATTAATTAGAAAATTGGCCCATGTTGTCATATCCGGAATGTTACTCATGATTCCCCCTGCTGCGTTTGCCGTTTCGTTCCAGTCATGTGGAACAGCTACAGCTTTACCATTCACAGGAGCATGAGCATCAATTTTATTCGTTACCGCTTTTGCTCTGTTATAAGATCCAAAACTACTCGACATCCCTACTGGCTTCATAATTCTCTGTTCAATAAAATCTGCCCAGCTTAATCCTGAAATCCTGTGGATAACTTCCCCCGCTACAATAAACATGATATTGTTATAATCCAGTTTGGTTCTGAAAGGGTTTGCCGGTTTTAGGTAACGTACATTATGTACAATATCGTTCACTGTAAGATTTCCACCCTCCGGAAAGAACATTAAATCTCCCTGTCCCAAACCTAAACCGGCGCGGTGGGTAATAAGATCTTTTATAGTCACTTCCTGGGAAACATAAGGGTCATACATTCTGAATTCCGGAATAAATTTTGTCACTTTGTCATTCCAATTTAGTTTCCCTTCATCTGCCAATATTGCCAATGCTGTTGCGGTAAAACCTTTAGAATTAGAAGCAATTCCTACAAGCGTATTCTCGTCCATAGCAGCTTTTGTATTGAGAGATCTTACTCCGAATCCTTTTGCATAGATTAGTTTACCATCTTTTACAACACCTACAGACATTCCGGGTACATCAAAAGTCTTCAGTGTATTTTTCACCAATTCATCGAGTTTTGCGTCTGGCACCTGTGCATTGATAAAAACAACAGATACGACAAAAAAGAATAAAGAGAATTTATTTTTCATGAAATTTATTTTGAGCTTAAAGATAAGAATTAGTTATCAGTCTTAACTAACGCCTAAATGCCGAATAAATGGGGAATAATGTACGATGTGGAACAACTGGCAACTAAATCGTATCTTTGCGGAAATCTAAAAAAGTAAATGGAAACTAAAAGAGCATTTTTTCTTGAAGCCTACAAACTAGGTATTATTAAATTCGGAAGATTCACCCTGAAAAGTGGTATTGAAAGCCCATTCTATGTAGATCTTCGTCCTTTGGCATCCGATCCGAAAATCCTAAAGCATCTTTCTAACTATCTTCTGGAAATGCTTCCTTTGGATAATTTTGACCTGATCTGCGGTGTACCTTATGCAGCTCTTCCTATGGCGACAGCAATGTCATTAGAAAGTTATATCCCTTTAATTATTAAAAGAAAAGAGGCTAAAGCTTACGGTACTAAAAAACTAATTGAAGGTATCTTCCAAAAAGGGCAAAACTGTCTTTTGGTAGAAGATGTTATTACTTCCGGAAAATCTCTTTTAGAAACTATTGATGAGGTAGAAAATGAAGGTTTAAACGTATCCGACATTGTGGTTGTATTAGACAGACAGCAGGGAGGACGCGAAAAATTGCAGGAAAAAGGCTACAACGTACACACGTTATTCACAATCTCTGAAGTTGTTGAAATCCTTCAGGAAGAAAATCAGCTGACTGATGATGAGGTAGAAAGAATCAATGATTTCTTAAGCGGGAACACTGTTACTTTCGAAGAAAAGAAAAAAGTTCGTTACGAGGAGAAGCTTAAAAATATTGACCACCCTGTAGCAACAAAATTATTGGAAATAGCATTACAAAAACGCAGTAATCTTATTGCTTCTGCAGATGTTATTACAACACAGGAGCTTTTGGACTTTGCTGAAGTTGCAGGTCCACATATTGCTGCATTAAAAACGCATATCGATATTATTTCTGACTTCGATTATGATAAAACAATTATTCCGTTAATAGATATTGCAACTAAACACAATTTCTTACTAATGGAAGACCGTAAATTCGGAGATATCGGAAATACGCAGGAATTACAGTTTTCACATGGTGTATACAAGATAGCAAATTGGGCAGATATGGTTACAGCTCATGCCATCGGAGGTAGCAAAGCATTAGAAGGTTTCCACAATGCAGGAATCATCACGATCCTGGGAATGTCTTCTCAGGGAACACTTACCGATGCTCACTACCGTGAAGAGGCTATGAAAATTATTATCAACGAGCCAAACGTTATGGGTTGTGTAGCACAAAACCAGATTCAGGATGATCTGCTATTGTTCACTCCTGGTGTTAATATTTCTGCTGAAGGAGACAGCAAAGGACAGCAATATAACACGCCGGAACATGTATTCAAAAACCTACATACTGATTTCATTATTGTAGGTCGTGGTATTTATAAAGCTGATGATGTAGAGCAGGCTGCACTAACCTACAGAACAAGAGGATGGCAAGCTTATGAAGCTGCAATTTCATAGACTTATAAATTTATAATAAGAAGCATTTCTTATCATATGTCTATGCCTGACTTTTAATGATCATGTAACTTCGCAGACATCAATTTAAACCAATAAATATGAAAAAGTTATTTTCACTTCTTAGTTTTTTAGTAGCCAGTACATTCATTTTTGCTCAAACTGCATGGAAAGCTGATCCTGCACATTCACATGTAGCATTTACAGTAGTACATATGGGAATTTCAGATGTATCCGGAATTTTCAAAAATTTCGACTTGGCTGTTGCATCACAAGCTAAAGACTTTAGCGATGCCAAAGTAAATTTCAGCGTAGATGTTAATTCTATTGACACCAATGTTGACGCTCGTGATAATCATTTAAAAAGTCCTGACTTTTTCGATGCAGCTCAGTTCGACAAAATTACGTTCAATAGTACTTCTCTAAAAGCGGATAAGACAAATACTTATACTCTTAAAGGAAATCTTACTATGCATGGTGTAACAAAACCTGTAACAATGACTATGGTATACCGTGGTGAACTTACAGACAAAAAGACAGGTAAAGTAACAAAAGGCTTACAAGTATATGGAGATGTGAAAAGATCTGACTTTGGAATCGGTGGAAAATTCCCGGATGCCATGCTAAGTGACATTGTAAGAATAAAAGCTGACTTTGAAGTAAAACAATAAAAATAAATTTTTGTTCATAATACCCCGGAATTCCCGGGGTATTTTTGTTGAATATCTATCCAAACATTTTGTTAAACAAAGCCTTACAAATTTTTGATTTTGTTAAGCTTTCATAACATGAAATAAATCTTACTTAAAAATTGTTAATTTTTTATTTTTTGGCATCTTATTTGCGAATTATAAAATACTTCATATTAACAGATTTTTTTAACTAGTAAAAAAGCAACTTGCTTCGGCAGTGTTGCTTTTTTATTTTTCTGTTCATTTTTATTTAACTTCCGGCTTCACTGGAAAAAATAAAATTCTTATTATTTACTATCTTATTTTATAAATAGTAAAACAAAATATTCCTCTTACTATCTCACTTTAAAACACTGATTAATAAAGAATCAAGTGTAAAACTTAGGGACTCGGTAAAATATTTAACCAATACGAAGATGAAAACCGGAGATTTTCACTTCCCTGATTAAGATAATGTTCCTCCATATATTCTTGGGCTTTGCACTTGATCCTTAACTACTTTTTCATATTTTTTCAAAAAAAATAATCGAAGAGTGTAACCTTTTCGTTTTTTTGTAGTCTTGTTAACAGAAAACATTTCCGTGAGAATATTATCTAAACATAAAGACGACCTCGTAACGCTGCTAAAAAAGCACGACCCGGTAGCGCAGCGAAGATTTTACGAACAGCAGTCACCAAAGCTGCTGAGTGTAAGCCGTACCTATATAAGGGATATATACCATGCCGAAGATTGCCTGATAAAAGCTTTCTGCAAGATTTTTAAAAATATTGAAAGCTTCCGGAACGATGGCAGTATAAATGCATGGGCACGACGTATTGTTGTAAATGAATGTCTGAGCTTTCTAAAATCACAAAAAACAATTTTTTATCTGGACGAAAACCAGATAGCCGATGCAGCAGAAGATCATGAAGAAGTTAATATCTACGAAGATTTCAATGTACAGGAACTATTGGATCAGTTACCTGAAAATTACAGACTTGTTTTTAATCTCTATGTTCTGGAAAGTTATCCACATCAGGAGATTGCAGAAATGCTAAACATCTCTGTATCGACAAGCAAAACACAGCTTTTCCGTGCAAAAGCAAAACTGAAAGAAATATTTATACAACAAAAATTAATTAGAAATGAAATCCGATAAACTGGACAACTATATAAAAAATCAGCTGGAGGAAAGAGAAATAACTCCATCCAGAAATCTTTGGGCTGATATCCGGTTAGATCTGGAGGAAACTCCCAAAAAGCGTAAAAACCATACTGTTATATGGTTGGCTGCTGCTTCAGTTATCCTGTTATGCAGTCTTGCAGGTATTTTCATTTTCAAAAATGACAAACAAAGCAACAATCCTATTATTGTAAAACAGACTCAGCCTGTAAATAGTTCGCAACCTAAAGAAGTAAGTACACCTGAGACCAGTATAAAAATAGACTATGCGCTTAAAAAAGAAAGTCCTGTAAAAAATCTGGCTCAGCAGCAACTACCTTCGACTAAAATTCAGAAAACGCCAAAACAGGAGCCTCTGCCTAAAACTGTTATTACACGTACTGAAAAAATTGATGCAGCCATTCCTGCACCTCAAAATCAACTTGTAAAAACTGAAGAAACTAAGGAACAGGCAGTAAAGAAGAAAAAGTATGTAGATCCTAAAATTCTTTTGTTCTCTGTGGAAAACAGAGAAGCTATAGAAAAGACAAAAGACGGATCTAACGTTGCATCTGTCGAGATCCACAGATAAATTCACATTTTATAAAAAAGAAAAATTATGATAAAGAAAATTATTATAGCAGGAGTATTGTGCCTATTTTCCAATTCTTATTTTGCACAAAAAACTTTTAAGCTGAATCTTCCTTCTAAAGAAGACACTTCGGTGAGTCCTATTGTAAAGGAGAATATAGAGCATTATGCCCGACAGATCAATACCATTATCCAGGAAGAAAAAGTAAAAATGGAGAATGAGATAAAAAAGGTAACGCTGGAAGCTGAAAAAAATGGTTTATCCAATCAGGAAATCGCAGAACAAAAAGCCAAAATTGCCGATTCATATTCCGAGAAGATTGATAAACGCATCAATGATTTAGGTTTTAATGTAGATGAAATCATTCAGAAGCAGGTGAAATATTCTTTGCTTAATACTGATGCTACAAGTGTAAAAGACCTTCATCAGAAACTTATGTATAAGTTCCGTGCCGAGCGAAGCCTGACTTTGTATGCTTCTTTTGGTGTAATGGGACTTACTAACAATCTTCCTAATAATGATCTCGATAACAATAAAACCTTTTCCAACAATTTTGAATTTGGTATAAAATACAACAGACAATTTAGCATGACCAGTCCGTGGGGGCTTGTATCGGGATTAGGATTTTCATGGAGGACATTACGTCTTGAAAATGATAAATTCTTTACAAAAGATGCCAATAATAATATTATTATAGCACAAAGTGACCGGGATCTTCAGAAAAGTAAATTAAGAACCGGATACATTATGGTGCCGATTGGTTTACAATATAATTTTTCTCCGCTTAAAAATGCTGGTGAGGATGTAAGATACCGCAGTTACTTCAAAGGCTTCAAGGTAGGTGCAGGACTATATGGTGGTATCCAGATGTCTACGAATAATATTGTAAAGGGTGACGGTGTAAAATACCGCCACAGGGAGGAATTCAATGTTAATCCTTTTGTATATGGAGTACAGTTTTATATTTCCTATAACAAGTTCAATTTCTTTATTAAAAAGGACTTTAGCAATTACTTCAAGGATCAGACTTTCAAAGATGATAAAATGATTCAGTTTGGCATTCTATTTGACATATAGATATCACATTCATATTAACTTATATTATTTCAACTAACAAGAAAGCAACCCTTCCGGGTTGCTTTCTTCATTATGTATAATATGTTGTTTTTACAGTTTCAGATCACCATTTACATCTCTCACTGCTGCAGCGGCAGTCTGGAATTTTTCTTTCTCAGCATCATTCAGATCTAAGGTGACAATACTTTCGATTCCGTCTTTACCAATAATACACGGAACACCCAAACAGATATCTTGCTGTCCATATTCTCCTTCTAAAAGTACGGAACACGGAATCATCTTTTTCTGATCATTCAGGATAGACTGTACCATTACCGATACTGCTGCCCCCGGAGCATACCATGCAGAAGTTCCCAACAATTTAGTCAGGGTAGCACCACCAACTTTTGTTTCTTCAGTAACATACTGGATCTTTTCTTCATTCAGAAATGCTGTTACCGGAACCCCGTTTCTTGTAGCCATACGTGTTAAAGGAAGCATTCCTGTATCGCTGTGTGCAGCGATAACCATTCCGTCTACATCCGAAATCGGGCATTCCAAAGCTTCTGCCAGCCTGTACTTAAAACGAGCACTATCCAACGCACCGCCCATACCAATAATTCTGTTTTTTGGTAAACCAGTTACTTTATGTACTAGATATGCCATTGTATCCATAGGATTACTTACTACAATGATAATAGCTTCTGGTGAATGTTTTAATATATTTTGTGCAACTTCTTTTACAATTCCTGCATTAATCCCGATAAGCTCTTCACGGGTCATTCCTGGCTTTCTTGGAATTCCTGAAGTTATAACAGCTACTTTAGAACCTGCTGTTTTTGTATAATCGTTTGTTGTTCCTGTAATTTTGGTATCAAAACCATTTAAGGAAGCCGTCTGCATTAGGTCCATAGCCTTTCCTTCTGCAAATCCCTCTTTGATGTCTACCAAAACTACTTCGGCAGCAAAGTTTTTCATGGCTATATATTCTGCACAGCTTGCTCCAACGGCTCCTGCTCCAACTACGGTTACTTTCATATTTTTGTATTTTAATGATTCTACCAAATATAATAAATTATCTGATGAACAAAAAGAATTAAGACCTGATTTACTCACAAAAAGAATTCGGGAAAGGGCATAAAAAATGACCGAAAAAATATCCGGCCATTTTTTTATTATTTTATAATCCACAACAGAGAAAACAATGTGGATAACTTTTTCTAAACACAAAAATAGGTATCTCCCAATTATTGTTCTTCTTCGAAATACAAACGGTAATATTTTCCTTTATCATCCTCCCCCGTCTCTAGCTTCTGGCGATCTCCATGAACATAGATATGGAAATTCTTATCAAGCTTTATCACACTTTTAAAGTGTCTTTGTTGTTTCTTTACAGCACCTGTAGCAATTGTAAAGCTATCTTCCAGTTTTATATCTCTTTCTTCTTCAAACTGTTTTTTATATTCGTCGAAGCTTTCAATAACCTCCGGATGTACCAAAACCTGTTTTTTAAATTCTTCAATCTCAAATTCTTCTTTATCTTTAAAGAAGTTGATCGATTTATTCAGATAATCGGCCTGATCTACTCTGCTCACCTCATATTCCTGTGGTAATTGTTCTGTAACATAACTTTTGTACATAGACAATGTATGCTCAGTATTGAAATACTCATCTTTACGCTGCTGAAGCTGTAAAAAATCGTCTACCCAATAACGGGCTTCTACTCCGGCTTTGGTGGTATCGATTACAGAAACCATATAGCCATCTTCCTGCTCGGTATTGAAAATAAGACAACCTTTATCCAGTTTTCTCAGGTTAATCCCCTGGTCTTTCTGAATTTGGAAACCTTCATCTTCAGGAAGTACTTTCAGGAAAGTTTCTTTATTTTCGGTTTTAAATAGACCAATAGCATCTACAATTTTACCTTCTACAACATAGTCTCTGAAATAAGTGACATAAAACTCACCATCTTTAATATTACTATGCAGGGTTTTATTATGAAGATGTTCTGCCAGATTTTTGGATTCCTCATGGCAAAACTCAGGTTTTTCGAAGATTTTACTGGCTATTGAAAATACTGCATTGTTCTCTAATGCATCTTCATCATAAAATTGGTAATATACATCCGACTTAAATGGCGTAAGGAAAAAATCTTTCAGCAAAATTGTCATGTCAGGTTCCAGTTCCAGTTCACTTTCTGACAGAACCATCCCTTCTCCATTCATTTTATTACGTACATAATGTACAGAAATATGTTCCAGTCTGCGGATATTATCTTCGTTCATATTTTTATTTTTTGAGAGTTGCAAAGATATTCATTCTCCACTTTCATTAAACCTAATTGTTAGTAAAAATTAGAAGTAAAAGTTAATTTACTTAAACTCTCGTTTTGATAAAAGATCTATCAGATTGAGAGGGATTTTATCTATTAAAAAATGATTAAAACAAATTCAATTGACAGATTTTCAGTAAATTACAATAAAACAGATTCTAAAGGAACATTATTTGGCATATCCCGTTTAAAATTCAAAAAAATGAATCATTTAGAAGCAACACAGGAAATCACAGCCATTATTCCGGAAATAAAAAATGAACTCTCCGATCAGAACACTTCTGGCATTATTCAGATATTCACAGACAGAATAAGAGAGATGATCCGTAAAAATGAAAACCGACTTTTATTCAAGAGCCTGGAGAAGATGGATCATATTTACAAAAAAGGAGATACAGCACTAAAAAATGCGGTGGAAAATATTTTTATTTATTCTCTGGATTATTTAACTGCTTCCTGCAACAAAGAATACAGAAGGGTAATTTTTTGCAATATTTCTCCGGATTTGCAAAAGATATACTTCCGGCAGATTTACAAACCGGGAATGTAATTTTATTCTTTAACAAATATTATGATTGACATCGGCGTTTAACTACTATCACTAACATCTGAAATTATGAAAAGAAAGACGAGAAGAAAATTTGACATAGAAGAATGGAAGTCTTCTAATACCAGACACAACATTGAAATTTTGGCAGTTCATATTGCTGCAATTGTAGGCATTTTTGCCTTTGCTGCCTATATTTAATGATGGCATAATTTTCGCGACACTTTAATTGCTTTAAAAAACTTAAAGATTATGATGAACGACAAAATGCAAACGATCAATAAGAAAATAGCTACAGAATATTTAAAAATATCTTATCCTTCCATTCGGAACGAAATTACCCAGTTATCTGCTCAAAATAATTTTGCAGGTATTATGCAGGCAGTTATCAATCACCTGAAACTTCTTTTACAGGAAGCTAAAATCAATATGATTTCCTACCATATAAAATCTATGGAATGGCTTTACAGAAACGGAAATAATTATATAAAATATATTATTGAAAGTCTTTTTGTGAGATCATTTGAGAGTATGAAAAGAATATCGGAAGATCAGCACTGGGACAAGCTGTACGAATACATGCCGGTAAGATTTCAGGAAATATATCTGGAACAAATCCGAAAAGATGAAATTATCATTCAGAAAAAATAATACAAAAATACCCCGGAGAAACTCCGGGGTATTTTTTTTTGCAAAGGCTATAAATTATACCGGAATATACTTATTAATCACCTTCCCATGACTGAAAGCTGTTGAACTTTGTAATTCCAATGTTTTCTGATTTTTAAAAATAGGCAATCCACTGCCAAGCGCAATAGGATTGATAATCATGTAATACTCATCAATAAGGTCTAGGCTGATAAGAGAACTTACAAAATTGCAACCTCCATATACCAGAATATCTTTTCCCGGCTGATTTTTGAGAGTTTTCACAACTGTTTCCAAATCGCCGTTTTCCAACTCAATATTACGTCCTGTAACAGGGTTCTCACCACGACTAAAAACTATTTTCCTCATATTAACTATAGGTTTAGCCATTGCATATGCAGGACTGTCGGCTTGATTATCGAATACATTTTCCCAATGTTGAATAAATCCCGAGGTCATTTTGCGACCAAGCAAGAGCGTATCACTGGTTTCTGCAAGATCTACAATAAATTGAAATGCAGCAGGATCCTGTTTACCCGATAAAAATATCCAGTCCGTCTCACCATTAAGTCCTGCAGCGTAGCCATCCAGAGAAATGTGCATTTGCAGTTTTAATTTTCGCATGACATTATAATTTAGGACATGAAGTTACTCATAATCAAAAATATAAATGGTTATCTTAATAATATTTATTCACAAAATTTTAAACTTATACTTTTTGATAGTGGCTATTGTTGATAACTTTTAATGTACTTCTGTAAAAACAGCTATACCCCAAATTGCCTCAAATGGTGATCCATATGTTTATAGGCTGCTATTCCCCATTCATTTGTTGAAATATTTCCAAAAGCAGGATGGGAAAGAGTAAGAGGATGATCGTTAGCCGGGAATTCACCAATTAATAGAATAAATTCATTTCTCTGTTTTTCGAAAATAATATTAACTAACAATCAGTAAGTTATACAAAATTGATACAAATATGTCACAAAATTATCTTTACTCAAATATAAATTAGTCTGAAAACGTTCCAGCCAAGGAAAAATAAATATTGATATACCCAATAATAAAATAACATCTTCTAATCCAGATAATCAAGATAATCAAGAAATAAATATATTTACAATAGTATCTGGAATATACAGTAACTACCATAAAGCTGACAGAGTAATACTTTTACTTAATGATAAGGAAAATCGTAAATCTTTGATCTCTGGATTCATATAGGATTATAAAAACCTCTCCTTTAAAGTAGCTTCTATTTGTCTGATCATTTTGGTTCTATGCGATTATTTAGGCACTCTTTTTCGTTTTTTGATAGGTTTTGTGCGTTGGCAAAAATGCAAATGCACTACCAAAAGTGTTGGCTAAATTTTTGTCATTCGTTGCGATTCAACTTTGCTAATGTCTTGTATTGTTATATCATTATTAGCTATTAAATTATCAAGATGTCCACGGTTTAGTAGCTTAATGTTGTTTGACTTTGCTAGTATTATTGCTGATGAACTGTAATCATTGTTGGTTATGGTCAGTAAGTTGAATTGTTCTTTAAATTTGTCCTCATAGTAATTTTTTGCTGTACAAATTTCTTGTATGGCTTCGTTTCCAACTAAGGATTTTGTTTGTTTGGCCTGTATAAGATAATTTTCTCCATTTTTCAATACCACAACATCAACACCTTTGTCATTGGAATAGGGTGTAAGGTAAACTTCAAAGCCTAGACATTTGTATAGCGATGCTATACTTGCTTCAAAAAGATTCGGATGGAGCCTGTCAACATCTGTTAAAGAAAGAGGTTTATATTTACTTTCTGTTTTTGTTCTAAATACATTACCAAATAATTCGTCTGGAGTCAGTTCTGCTTGTTCAGTGGGAAACAATGTATTGCTTGCCAAAGCTTTTTTATTATTCAATAAAGTATCAAGAATTTCATCAAAGGATTTTAATCTGTTACCTTCCTCGTCTTTCATTTCTTCTGGAAATATTGCCATTGGATAATACACAAATACGTCTTTCTGTTGTCCAATCCTATAAGCTCTGTCTGTCGCTTGTTCCTCTTTTGCAGGATTCCAATGTCTTGTATAATGTATGATGTGGTTTGCTTTTGTAACATTCAGACCAACACCTGCTGCAATAGGCGACATAATAATTACATTGAATCCTTCATCTGACTGAAATCTATCAATAGTTTGTTGTCTGCTTAATTTTGATTTTCCTTCTAATTGTTTTGTTGTAGGCGTATCTCCATTTATAATACTCGTGAAAATTCCAAAAGTGTCGTAAACAACTTTCTGCAACATTTTTTGCGTTTCTCGTCTGTCCGCAAATACAATTACTTTTTCGTTTTTGGATTTTATATCAGCTAAAATCCCTACTGTTGTTTGCAACTTAGATGAACTTATAATCAGTTCGTCTGTCGTGAATTTTAAAATTTGACTTTCCAATAAATACGGATGGTCTGAAATATCTCTAACCGCCCAAAGCGATTTCAATTTTTGGTTTCTTTTTTCCACACCTTCTAATTCTGAATCATTTGCCATTTCAATTTCTTGCTTGTAGCGGTTTAACTGAATGGACGGCATTTCTCTTTTGATTCTTGAATTATGGTTATCGTATTTTTTGGGCAAATCTTTCGCTACATCACTTTTTAATCTTCTTTTGATAAAAACACCAATATTATTACGAAGTTGTTCGGTTAATGCTTTTACATCTGTGTTTTCATCACTCAATGGCTTTTGATATTCCTTTGCAAAGTCTTTGGCATTTCCTAAAAGTCCGGGAACCGCAAAATCCATTAAACACCAAATATCTACCAAAGTATTTTCTACTGGTGTTCCTGTCATAGCAATTTTAAAATCAGCTTTCAATGCTTTACTGGCATTAGTAATGAGTGTTCCTGGCGTTTTTATTTTTTGTGCTTCATCTAATGCAATAATTGCAAAATCAACTAACCCTAAACTAATTTGATACGACCTTAATGTTTCATAATTGGTTAGAATGATTTGTTTGAATTGTAATCGTTTAGCGTCTTGCTGATTTTGGACTGGATTATTTTCTTTTGTTAGTGAAACTCCTCCGTATAATTTAGATAAAGGCAAGTTTTGCGGACTGAAAAATTTCTGATATTCATTTTCCCAATTTTCAAGTAAACTAACTGGTGCAACAATCAAATATGGTTTGTTATCATCAAAGTTTTGGCTATGCCATTCAATGAAATATAACAGTTGTAACGTCTTTCCCAATCCCATATCATCGGCAAGTAAACCTCCTGCAAAATTTTCTTTGAATAGAGATTGCAACCACGAAACCCCTTCTTTTTGATGTTCTTTTAAACTAATACCAATATTCAAATTTGGTATTTCGTAAAAACTGTGTTTTAGATTTTCAGGCAATTCATTTCCGTTTGAAAACTCTGTCAGCTCAGCGTTTTCTTTTATTATCAATACTTCGTAGTCAGTCTTCTTATCTTGCTTTATTGGCATATTAGGGTTTTCAAATTGCTTTTTTGCCGACTTTATGAACTTTTCTGCATCATCAATTGGAATTTCCGCATTTTCCCACTCAACTGTTTGCTTCTTATCTTTAACCGCTTTTTCTTTTTGCTCAATAAAGTCATTAAGTCTTTCAGGTGTTTTAAAATAGATTTTTTTCTCTCCCTGAATTTTGTCCTTTATTACAATTCCTGGAATCCACTGTGATTTATAAGGACTAGCAAAAGGGTAGAACTTTGGACTATAAACGCCAATTTCCTTTACTCTGTCACTATAAAAAACAGTAAAATCAATGTCATCATCATTAAAAAACAATTCGGGGTGCTCTATGATTTCTTGAATTGTTTTTTGGTCTGCAATTTTTCTTTTCTGTTTGATTTTTTGTAATTCTGTTTTTTGATTTTCAGAAATTACTACTCTCGTTGTTTCTCCATTATTTCCCGATATTGGATATACATCCCGAATTATCGGTAATTTATCAAATGTGTTGGTAAAACCTATTGCATTATCAATTTCAACTGTCGGGATAATTTCAAACAATCCATTATTAAAATCAATGTCCACTTTGATTTTCTCGGGAATAAATAATTGCTGATTATTTAAAAACTGTTCTAAGGTCAATCCGCTTTCTTTTGAAAGTGTTTTTAATTCTGATAATTTTTTAAGATTAGTTACATTTCCTTTCTCGCTATCAGATAACTTGTTGAATTCGTCAATAGCTTGACAAAGTAAATGCTGGTTTTCGGAAAGTAAATATTCGATTTCTTCTACTTTTATTATTGCTCCTTTACGGATTGTTTTTAATCTTGTGCCATTTGGAGCAAAATCATAAAACCCATATCTAAACTTGAATGAATGATGTGTTAATGTTCCGTCTGATTCTACAAATATTTCATAAGGATAAGCATTGGGTAAATCTAAAATTTGCTTGTCAATTTCATTTAGCCTTAGAATATCAATACCTCCAATTTCGCAAGAGTACTCTGTATAATCAGCTAAACCATTATCGTGTAACTCTGTGAGAATTGCAAGTTGAGATAAAAATTCTGACTGTAATTTTTCCCATTCGGAAACAGGAATTTTATTTCCCGAATCATTCAAAAAATAGAAAGAAAATTTCTTATTATCGTATGTATATTTTAAAATCATCCAAATACTTTTTTGTTCATCCAACTATTAAACCTTATTTCCCAAATTTGATTACCATCTCTGTGCGTTAGTCTTCCTTCATCGCTAAAACGATCGTAGTAATTATCACTTCGAATAGCCATAGGTATTGAAGCATTACGCAAATCATCCACACTATTTAATTGATAGCTCAAACTTGGTTTGTATGGGCTGTTAATTTTATAAGCATAAAAGGCGTAGCCTTCGTTGCTAAACTCTATCAACATATAATCGCCAATGTATAATATAAATGCAGAAACATCTCTTTTACTATAAACTGTTTCAAATCTCGAATCTACATATTCGGCTATTCTCTCATCTCTTTTTAGTATGCTTTTTGTGTGAAGGGGGCCATAAACCTTAAATGATGAAATTTTTGAAGCAAAGCGAAGCCAAAATTTCTTTCTTCGTTCATCATTGATGCAGACATTGAAGAATACATTTATGAACTGTTGTGTAATCCATTCGTTGAGAATATTTCTTGCTTCAATAATTTCCCTGCGTTCAAGCTCTGTTGCGTTGTCAAATGCTGCCCAATTTGAAATATTACTTGGGTCGCCAATTTGAGTGAAGGCAATTTTTTTTATTTTATCTTGTACAGTTGCAAATTGAGGTTCGTTCGCTTGAATGATAATTTTACTGACTAATCGTTTACTTGTAATAGAACTGTTATGTTTTTGCAATACATCATTCAGGTTGTCAATTGCAATTGCAATTTTGCTTTTGTTTCTTTCGTAATAAATTAAAATAACTTTTGAGAAATATGGATAGTCAAACCAAGATTCAGGAACGCCTAATATTTTTGTAGCTTCTTGAATTGGTCTGTTGAGTTTTGCGATTGTATCGCCTAAAATCAAATCTCCGTTTTTTATATTGAAATAACGCTTATTGTTTTTGAAAGAAATTAATGTACTTCTATTGCCATTGTAATTATCTAATCTTTTAGCAATGAATTGTGCTAGTTGCTCCAATGATTTTTGATGGTTTGTTTCCCAGTTTTTCAAAAAGCAATCTATCAAACCAACTAAAAAAGAATCTCTCCAATTTGACTCCAAAAGTTTCAAAGCATAATTTAATTCGTTTTCACTACCGAAAATGACTTGTGAGTTTTGTTCTGAATAGGTTAGTGAATAGGTTAGTGTTCGTAGTTCTCTACGTTCAAATGCAATGTTTGAATTATTGATAAAATTTTTGAATTTTCTAAAAACTTGAGGAATAAGATTATTGCCCGAGAACGAAAATGAATTTGCTCCAACTTCTTCGATTACTTTTTGAAGTTTGTCTATTCTGTGTTCGTTTAATGATGATAATGATACAGGAACAATCTTTTGTGCCGACTGCTGGAATGTAGTCGGTGAAAAATAAAATTGTAATATGTCTTGTATTGTTGGCATATTAGTTTCTTCTTCCGTTTAATTTACTAAGTTGTTCTGTTAGTTCTTCCAAAATATCTTCTTGTTTTGACGATGCTCCCGCAAGCGATTCAGCGGTTTTGGTTAAAGCATCAGTGTATTTGCCTAAATAAGTTTCAAGACTTTCTCTAACTGTTGTTTGATAACCTTTTAGTCCCGTATCAAGGTCTGCAAATACTTTTAACAATCCTTTTTCAATAATTTCAAACTTTTGTGCATAATCGGCAGAAACTCCTTTTGCTGTTTCTAATGATTTCTGAATTTCGCCGATTGTATTTGAGTTGTTCTGTAAAAAATGATTAGAATATTTTGAAAATTCATTTTGAGATTCTCCAAATCTACTTGATGAAGTATTAATTTCCTGTGACACATTTCTGAAAACAGAAATAACTTTATCCAATTCTGTTTGAGCTTGATTAAGTTTTGAAATACTTCCGTTTACTTCGGTGGACAGTCCTTTCATTTTTTCAATACTTGTATTGAAAGCACTCAAAAGGTTTTCTGAAACTTGAAGATTTTTAGATTGTTCAGTAAGTAAAGTTTGTTGTCCTGATTGTAAATCTTCGACTTTGCTTCGGAGAATTTCGCTCATACCCTCAACTTGTTTTCTCATTTGGTTGGTAGATTCTTCCGATTGAGAAAGTGTTTGTTTAGAAATTTGCTGTACCACCCCTTGCAGTCCTCTAAAATTCTCATTGAGGTTTTCTGTCATATTCTGCAATTTGGTTGGGAAGTCGGCTAACGAACCGCCTGCTTGTCCTAGCAAACCTGCCAAACGTTCCATTTCATTTTTGGTATCTCCACTCATTGAAGTTTTAAATTCTTCAATCATTTTACCCATAGATTCCTGTAATTCCTTTACAATATTTTGCGTCATATCTGTTGCAGGATCTTTCAGTTTGTTGCCCAAACTTTCAATTTCTGCTTTTACTAATTTCAATTCAGCTACCACACCTTCGGTTGGATTATTTAAAATTTGTTCAAAACCTGCTGAAATGGTCAATGCCAAATCAGAAGAAAATGTTTGTAATGAAGTTGATTGCTTTTGTGATTCCTTGTAAATATCTCGAAATATATTTCCTGGTTTAATTGTATTTCCGTTTTCATCAGTAGAAGCAAAGTTGTTTCTTAGTTCTTTAATTGCTTCAATTAAATTATTGATTGCTTGAGTTTCTTCACTTAAAACTCCTTTCTCATTTTTGTTTTTAATAAAAGAAATTCGTTTTGAAAAAATTATGGAAAGAGCAATTCCAAAAATCGAAGCAAAAAAAGCAGTTTTTAATCCCTTTAGTAATGTTGGAATACTTTTTTCTATGTCTTCTGGATTAAAGAACCAAAGCCCATAAGCAATACCGCCAAATGTTCCTAAAATCCCAATAGTAGTAAACATTGAAGGAATTAACTCCAAATCGTTTTGGTTCACTTGTGAGTAATCTTTCTTCGCTGTGTTAAGAACGTAGATTCCATAAATTAGATATGAAATCAGCCCTATTGCTATAATTATTTCAACTATGTTCATCTGTCATCAATATTTTTAAGTGCTTCGTTAATAATTGCTTCGCTTGTGGTTACTATTCTAAATTCAACCCTTCTTGATTTGTCGTTGTCAATCGGTTGTTTGCTATCAAAAGAAAGTTTGTAATCTTTATCAACAGTCCGACCATAAGATAAACCGTTTGCAGTAAGCCAATATTGCAATCTTTGTTGTTCGGTTGGTTGCAAATTTTTAAAGCAATTTTGCGAACGAAGAAACGCTAATACATTTCTTCCTCTGTCTTGTGAAAGTTTCATATTGTCAATGTACGGGTCGCTTGTTAAGCCTATTGGCTTCGTGTCGGTATGTCCTTCAATTCTTATTTCTGCAATTTTATCTTTGTATTTGTCTTGCAAAACGACTGAAAGATATTTTGGTAGAAACTCGTTTAAGATTGTTTGGAAGTATGGTGTTATTTCAGATTTTCCTGTCGGGAAAAGCACTTGTGGGTTTGTAAATTTTATGGAAAGGTCATTGTCGAGTTTTAAGTTCCATTTTGCAAAATCATTTTTAAATGCTTGATTTAACTCGTTGTACAATGCTATTTTTGATTCTTCGTAGTTTTTGAATATTTGATTTTGCTCCTTTTGGCGTTTTTCCATTAATGCCATATATGAAATAGACATAAACAGAAAAATGACCATTAAAACGGTCATAAGGTCGGCTAACGGAATCCAATGGCTTTCTTTCTTTGTTCCTGACATTACTATTGTGATACTAAGTCTGTTTTATAAATATTTTCAATTAATTTCCATAATTTTTATGTTCAGAAAATTAACTTCTAAAGTTAATCAATTCATCTGTTATAGAAATACGGTTTTCCGTAAAATTGAGCAGCATTCAATATTGGCGATTGGTAAAAATGAAAATGTATTAGTTACCTACCTGTTTTTTCGGTATACTAAATTTTCTAATTACACTGCTTACAGTCGAAGGATTAGCATTGAATTTAGAACTAACTTCAGAAAGTGTATAGCAATCACCAATTGCATAGTCTAATTTTTCAGGTTCTGTTTCTTTTTCTATAGGTAATTCAACAGCCGTAAATAATACTTCCAAATCTACTCATCGTAATCCAGTCAATCTTACTCCCAGATTGACACCAGTTATCATTCCCTTTTTTAATAGTCTGTGCAATGTATCTTTTGAAATTCCATACATTACCTTTGCTTCAGCTACTAAAATAAATTCCCGGGTTGAGCTTCCGCAATTTTATTTAAATACTTTTTTAAAGGTGTTTCTGTTTTCCTCCTTTTCTAATTTCTTTCGTTCCTTCCCTGCTTTATTAGCGCAAGAAATACTACAAAAACGAGTTGTAACTGTCTTTGCTTCAAATGGTCTAGAGCAGTACTCACATACCCTCGGTATTTTTAATTTACTAAACCCCATTATGAAATAACATCCTGTATATTACCGGTTTTTTTAGTTCTGAAATAAAATAAAGCGTACATTACATCCGCTTAGTTCGCGGTACAAATATGATACAAAAACATGATAAAATTTAATTAAAATCAAACACTAACTAAAATTACTATATCAAAAAAAACCGCTGTAAACATTACATTTACAGCGGTTTTTTATTGTTTATTATTGACTACTCAATAATTATTTTACTTCTTCGAAGTCAGCGTCCTGTACATCTTCTGCACCACCACCTGCATTTTGCTGAGCACCAGCCTGCGGGTTAGCTTGTTGTTGTGCATACATCTCTTCAGATGCCGCCATCCATGCTGCGTCTAAAGCTTCAGTTTTAGCTTTAACAGCTTCAGTATCTTTAGCTTCGAATGCAGTTTTAAGTTCTGCAGCTGCAGTTTCAATTGCAGATTTTTTGTCAGCAGAAAGCTTTTCACCAAACTCTTTCAGTTGCTTTTCGGTCTGGAAGATTAATCCATCAGCCTTGTTGAATACTTCAACTTCTTCTTTTTTCTTAGCATCAGCAGAAGCATTTTCCTGAGCTTCTTTTTTCATTCTTTCGATTTCGTCATCGGAAAGACCTGAAGATGCCTGAATTTTGATAGACTGCTCTTTACCAGTTCCTTTATCTTTAGCAGATACACTTAAAATACCATTAGCATCGATATCGAAAGTTACTTCGATCTGAGGAACTCCTCTTTGTGCTGGTGGAATATCTGTTAATTCGAATCTACCAATTTCTTTGTTATCGTTGAACATTGGTCTTTCCCCCTGTCCTACTCTGATAGTTACTGCCGGCTGATTGTCGGATGCAGTAGAGAATACCTCAGATTTTTTAGTTGGGATAGTTGTGTTCGCCTCAATTAATTTAGTGAAAACAGACCCCATAGTTTCGATACCTAAAGAAAGAGGAGTTACGTCAAGAAGTAATACATCTTTTACGTCACCTGTTAATACACCACCCTGAATTGCAGCACCAACAGCTACTACTTCATCCGGGTTAACACCTTTAGAAGGTTTCTTACCAAAGAATTTCTCTACTTCTTCCTGGATAATAGGAATACGTGTAGAACCACCTACTAAGATTACTTCGTCGATTTCAGAAGTTGAAAGTCCTGCATCCTGAAGAGCTTTTTTACAAGGCTCCATAGAACGTCTTACAAGGTCAGCAGATAATTGCTCGAACTTAGCTCTTGTTAAAGTTTTAACCAAGTGCTTAGGACCTGTAGCCGTTGCAGTAATATATGGTAAGTTAATCTCTGTCTGAGAAGAAGAAGATAACTCGATTTTAGCTTTTTCAGCAGCTTCTTTTAAACGTTGAAGGGCGATAGCATCAGATTTAAGATCTACACCTTCTTCAGCTTTGAATTCATCTGCCATCCAGTTAATGATTACATCATCGAAGTCATCACCACCAAGGTGAGTATCACCGTTTGTAGATAATACCTCGAATACACCATCACCTAAGTCAAGGATAGAGATATCGAAAGTACCACCACCAAGGTCATATACAGCAATCTTCTGATCTTTGTGGCTCTTATCTAACCCATAAGCCAAAGCAGCTGCTGTAGGCTCGTTGATAATTCTTTCCACTTTAAGACCTGCGATTTCTCCAGCCTCTTTAGTAGCCTGTCTTTGTGCATCGTTAAAGTAAGCAGGAACAGTAATTACAGCTCTTGTTACTTCCTGGCCAAGGTAATCCTCAGCTGTTTTCTTCATTTTCTGAAGAATCATTGCTGAAATTTCCTGTGGCGTATATTCTCTGTCGTCAATTTTTACTTTTACAGTATCGTTTGGTCCGCTTACGACTTTGTAAGGAACTCTTGATATTTCAGAACCATCATCTTTAAAGTGAGTTCCGATGAATCTTTTGATAGAATAAACTGTATTTACCGGGTTGGTTACAGCTTGTCTTTTTGCAGGATCACCTACTTTTCTTTCACCATCTTCGGTGAAAGCAACGATCGAAGGAGTCGTTCTTTTACCTTCTGCATTAGGAATAACAACAGGGTCTTTCCCTTCCATTACGGCAACACAAGAGTTGGTTGTTCCTAAGTCAATTCCGATTATTTTGCTCATAATTAGTATTTTTTATTTCTTGAAATTTAATATTGATATTTGACTGCTATTTCTCAATATCTGTACCAATGGAAATTTTATGACAAATTGGCACAATACTTCTCCAAACAGCGCTAAACACACAGAAATTTTTATATTAATTTTCATTAAAGTGACATTAAAAAGGCTTATCTTTAACTACTTTTGAAGCACAAATATTACATATGCCACAGTTTAATGCCAGAGACATATCATGGTTATCCTTTAATGCCAGAGTACTACAGGAAGCCGCAGACCCGCAGGTTCCTTTACCTTTAAGAATTAAATTTCTGGGAATTTTCTCTAACAACCTGGACGAATTTTTCCGGGTTCGTGTTGCCGGGCTAAAACGGGCTATGGAAATGAAATCCAAAATCACTGCGGAGTCTTTTTTCGAGGAACCTCAGAAGATTTTGGACAAGATTAATAAACTGGTTATACAGCAACAGGACGATTTTAATATTATCTGGGAAAAGATCCAGAAGGAAATGGCAGAACAAAATGTCTTTATCCGCACCAATTCTGATCTTAACTTCCAACAACGGGCTTTTGTCCGAAACTACTTTGATGAAGATGTTGAATCGAATGTTATTCCGATCCTGCTGGACGAGAAGAAACCTATGCCTTTCCTGCGTGACAAAAGTTTATACATAGGTATTGCCATGTGGAATAAGAATGACAAAAAGCAAAAGCATTTTGCCATTATTGAGGTTCCTTCGCGTGCCATTGGAAGATTCACTATTCTGCCTTCCACCAACGGCGAAACAAATGTTATCCTGCTGGAAGATGTTATTATAGAAAACCTACCCTATATCTTCTCCTATTTTGGTTATGACGAATTCAGTGCTCATTGCTTCAAAGTAACCAAAGATGCAGAATTTGATCTGGACAATGACGTAAGAACCAGCTTTGTAGAAAAAATAGAAAAAGGCTTAAAAAACAGGAGAAAAGGAAAACCTACACGTTTTGTTTTCGATAAAAATATAGATCCGCAATTACTGGACTTTTTAACTAAAAAATTAAGTTTAACTAAGAAAGACAGTATGATACCAGGAGAGAAGATCCACAACTTTAAACACTTTATGGATTTTCCGGATGTCTTCAAAAATTATGTAAAACCCATAGAAAGAACATCTTTCATCCATCCTGATTTTGATAATAAAAGCAGAGTTACAGATGTTATTTTAAAGAAAGATGTTTTACTTAACTTCCCTTATCACTCGTTTGTATCGGTTATCGATCTTTTACGGGAAGCTGCTATGGACCCTGATGTTACCACCATTCATATCACAGCTTACCGCCTGGCTTCCAATTCCAAAATCGCCAATGCATTGATTAATGCGGTAAGAAACGGAAAAGAAGTAACCGTGATGCTGGAATTACGTGCCCGTTTTGACGAGGAAGCTAATATCTTCTGGAAAGAAAGACTGGAAGAAGAGGGTGTAAAAGTACTGGTAGGAATCCCCAATAAGAAAGTTCATGCCAAATTGTGCATTATAAAAAAACGTGTTCATAACAAAATGACACAATATGGCTTTATAAGCACCGGAAACTTTAATGAGAAAACTGCCAGAGTATATGGTGACAATATGCTGATGACCAGCAATAGTACTATAATGGCTGATATCAACAGAGTTTTCAGCTTACTGAAGAAGCCAAAACAAGATCCTGTTCTTGCATTAGAGAAATGTAAAACACTAATGGTATGTCCGCAGCATATGCGGAATAAAATAGTTTTTTATATTGACAAAGAGATAGAAGAAGCGATTGCTGGCAGAAAAGCCGAAATCATTGTTAAAGTAAATTCACTGAGCGATAAAGAGCTTATTAAAAAGCTATATGAAGCTGCAGAAGCGGGTGTTACAATTAAATTAATTGTCCGTGGAATATACTGTGCCGTGAATCAAAAAACCTTCAAAAAGAAAATTCATGCTATAAGTATTGTTGATGAGTACCTGGAACATTCCAGAATTATGTATTTTTACCACGGCGGAAAAGAACTTATGTACATTTCTTCTGCCGACTGGATGACGCGTAACCTGGATTACAGGATTGAGGCTGCGGTAAGAATTAACAATAAAGATCTGAAAAAAGAACTTAAAGAAATTCTGAACATACAGTTGCATGATAATGTAAAAGCCCGTGATATTGGTAAAAACCTAAAAAATCAGTATTACGAAAACGATAGAAAACCTTTCCGCTCCCAAATAGAAATTTATAACTATTTAAAACATAAAGCAGAAAATGAGGCTAGCAGCAATTGATATTGGAAGTAATGCAGCAAGACTTCTGATTAATGAAGTGGTGGAAAATGAAAATGGCCAGGCAGAATTTACAAAACTAAACCTCCTGAGGGTTCCGTTGAGGCTTGGTATGGATGTTTTTAAGATAGGCGAAATTGGCCCTGAAAGAGAAAAAATGGTCATCCGCTCTATGAAAGTATTTCATGACCTGATGGAAATTTATAATGTAGAACACTACAGAGCTTGTGCTACAAGTGCTATGCGCGATGCTAAAAATGGCAAGCATATTATAGATACGGTAAAGAAAGAAGCCAATATTAATATCGAAATAATATCCGGAGACGAGGAAGCTACACTAATCTATGAAAACCATGTTGCTGAAAATATGGATCATAATTTTGGTTATCTGTATATCGATGTTGGTGGTGGTAGTACCGAGCTTACCTATTATGAAAACAAAAAGCTTAAGTATAAAAAATCTTTTAATATCGGAACTATCCGTATCCTGAATAACCTTGTAAAAGAGGAAAGCTGGGAAGAAATGAGATCCGAAATCAAAAATGAAATTTTTGGTAAAAAACCTATTGTAGCTATTGGCTCCGGAGGAAATATCAACAAAATATTTTCGATGAGTAAAACCAAGGATGGTAAACCAATGTCTGCAAACCTATTGAAGATTTATTATAAAGAAGCCGCACCGCTTAGTGTACAGGAAAGGATGATTAAATACAACGTCCGTGAAGACCGTGCCGATGTAATGGTTCCGGCATTGGAAATATTCAATAAAATTATGCTCTGGGGAGAAATTAAACAGATCTATGTACCGAAGATTTCGGTTGCGGATGGTTTAATCCACTCTCTTTACAATAAAATAAAAAAGAAGCGCTGATAATATCAGCGCTTCTTTTTTGTAAAATATCAATATTGTTGGGGTTATTAAAACTTATAATTTAATTGTACTCCAAAGTTTCTTGGCTGAATTTGATCGATGTAACCACCTCTGAAATAAGAGCTGTACCCAACAGAGTCGAAGATATTATTAAAGAATACTCTTACACCTACTCCATTTTTCAGTGCGTAACCTACCTGAGCATCTACAGTAGTATATTCTGGCATATCAAATGGTCTAGCACCTGGCTGCACACTATTTACGTGTCCAGCAGTGAAGGTTTTCTGAGTCCATTCATCAACTGGTCTTTTTCCTACATAATAGATACCGGCACCAACATCAAGTCCATCCAAGATCCCTTGATTAAACTTGTAGTTTAACCATGCATTTGCAGTATGTTTTGGTGAGTTCATCGGAGCAGAACCATTTACGTAAGCAGGGCTATCTTCATATTGAGCATCTAAATAAGCCCAACCAGACATAATCTGTAAATTTGGCAAGATTCGTCCAATTAGTTCAACTTCAAGTCCTTTTCTTCTAAGATTTCCGGCAAGGCCATATAATGTATTTTTATTAGTATCAATAACCGGGTTATAATTTGAGTCAAGAATCTGGTAAGCCAAATTATCTGTTTTAATATCAAATAAAGTAACATTGAACCTTAACTTCTCATTAAACCAGTCTGATTTAATTCCTGCTTCCCATTGTGCTGTTTTAGATGGACCTACAGTACCACCAGTCTGTAATACATTGTTAGCAGACCTTAATGATGTTGTTGTGGTATACGATCCGAAAACGTTAACATTTTCCAATGGAGAGACAATCAATCCAAAAGATGGATTCCATGTAGCAACATCATTCTTTGTAGAACCATTTAACCTGCTGTATCTGATTCCTAAGTGTGCCTTCACATATTTACCGAATGACATTACATCCTGAGCCATTAATCCCATTGTAGGAGTTTTAACTTCAGCAGTTCTGAGGTGTTTGTAAACAACATTTACAGGAAGTGCATTAGAAATATCTCCTAGTACATTAATTACATCTAATGGATTATCATAGATAACTTTATTTGTATCTGGGTCACGACGTGTACCTATAAAATTATTCGAAGCAATAGAGTTTTTGTATGCTTCAAAGGACTTAGTTGTAACTGTTGTTTCTTTCCAGTCAAAACCTACCTGGAAGGTATGCTTAATAAAGCCAGTCTGTACATCTTGTCCGATGAAGTCAAACTGAAATACTTTATTCACATCTTCACCCATACTCTTACCATAGTAACGCTTTCTTTCATTCCATTTCGTACCATTTGGTGCAATAGACATTGCCTGGCTATCAGTATTATTAACTGAATTAATGAAAGCTGCTCTCACTTTAAATTTATCATTGATCTTTCTGTCAATGCTTGTCATAAAGTTGTAAGATTCGGTTTTTGCACGATCTGCATCATATCCTAAGAATTTACCCTTTGGCATAGTATATAAAGCTTCAGTACTTCCGTCTGCCAGGTTAACGGTACCTCTGTCCGGAGTTCTTCTGTCATTCATATAATCCATTTCCACTGTAATATCCGTCATTTTATCCGGACGGAAAGTGATGGATGGATTTACATATATTCTTTCACCTTTTACATGAGATCTGAAAGAGTTATTATTCTGATATGCTCCGTTAAATCTTATTGCGACTTTACCTTCGTTGTCTAAAACTCTCTGAAAATCTACAGTAGGACGGTAGAAATCCCAGCTGCCATAACGGAAACCAACGTTGGTTCTGTTAACAAACTGAGGTCTTTTTGTTACTACATTAATAACACCACCTGCTGCCCCAAGCCCGTCTCCGATACCTTGTGTTACAGCTGCAGAACCTTTAATCACCTGAATACTTTCTACACCCTGCATATCAGTCATCATACCAGCAGTACGGAAGTCAGAGTCTAATAAAACTCCGTTCTTTAGTACTGGTACACCTCTGTATCCACGAATAGACATACTTTCACTTCCGCCACCATAGCTTGAGAATAAAGTAACTCCCGGAACATTTTTCGCAACATCAATTAGAGATAAACCTCCTAAAGTTTCAATTGCTTTATATGAAATCACTGAAATACTCTGAATCTGATCTCTGGTCTTTAGAGGCAATCTTGTAATTACTTCCAGACCTTCAGGCTGCTTCTTTCTTTCACCGAAAAGTTCAACCTGCTCAATCTCCTTATGCTTGTTAGAAGACAGCGTATC
Source organism: Elizabethkingia miricola (assembly GCF_001675285.1). Taxonomy (GTDB): domain Bacteria; phylum Bacteroidota; class Bacteroidia; order Flavobacteriales; family Weeksellaceae; genus Elizabethkingia; species Elizabethkingia miricola. Next base: position 452,833 of record NZ_LSGQ01000003.1, on the reverse strand, counting down.
CGTCTTTTTAGTCTGCGCATTAACCATCAATCCGCCAAGAACGAAAAATGAAGTAGTAATGTATTTATTCATATAGTGTTAATTTGCTGCAAAGTTATTTTTAATTATTCTAATTAGCAACATGATAAGACTCATGAAAAAAACCTCCCGTTTGGGAGGTTTTAAAAAAATTTATTCTGATAATATATTAATCTATATTAATAACTTCAACAATTTCAGGAACGTGCTGTTTAATTGTATTCTCTACACCCAGTTTCAGTGTTGAAGTATTGATATGACATGATGAGCAATTACCTAGCAGACGTACTATTACAGTATTCTCCTTTACATCAATCAATTCAATATCACCACCATCTTTATTTAAAAACGGGCGAATTTCTTCTAAGGCTTCCATTACTTTTGTTACCGTCTCGATGTGTTTAGTCTCACTCATATTTCAACTTATTTTTTGGGCGAGCAACCCGCCATTGTTGTTATTTTTACTGCTTCCGTTGGTGGAAGATTTTCATTTCTTTCTACAAGGCTCTCAATCATATTCTGAGCCGTTTTGGTATAAATATCAGCTATTCCGGTATTTTCCTGTAATGCTACCGGACGGCCTACATCACCAGCTTCACGAATACTCTGGATCAACGGAATCTCCCCTAATACAGGAATTCCAAGATCTTCGGCTAAGTTTTTAGCACCTTCTTTTCCGAAAATATAATACTTATTCTCTGGTAATTCTTCGGGTGTAAAATACGCCATATTTTCTATTAATCCAAGCACCGGAATATTAATGCTGTCCATTTGGAACATTCCGATTCCTTTTCTAACATCTGCAAGTGCAACGTGCTGAGGTGTACTTACAATTACCGCTCCTGTTACCGGAACTTCCTGAATAATTGAAAGGTGGATATCTCCTGTTCCCGGAGGAAGGTCTAATAACAAGAAATCCAATTCTCCCCATGCAGCATCACGTAACATCTGGTTAAGTGCTTTTGCAGCCATTGGGCCTCTCCAAACCACGGCCTGATTAGCTCCTGAGAAATATCCTATTGATAAAAGTTTTACACCATAGCTCTCAATTGGCTTCATCAGATTTCTACCGTTTTCTTCAACAGAAACTGGTTTTGCACCTACAGTATCAAACATAGTCGGCACAGATGGTCCATAGATATCAGCATCTAATAAACCTACTGAAAATCCCATTTTTGCTAAAGTTACTGCCATATTTGCAGCTACAGTAGATTTTCCTACTCCACCTTTACCAGATGCAATAGCAATAATATTTTTAATCCCCGGAATTTGTTTTCCTTTTATCTGATTTTGTTGTACTTCACTAGCCTCCGGAGATTCAATTTTCAGTTTTAAAACTATATCTTCTCCAAAGTGGCTTGTAAAAGCCTGCTTCATTGCAACCTCCAGTTTTTTCTTTTCGTGCATTGCCGGAGAATGAGCTACCATATCTATAAAAACACTGTCACCCATTATCTGGATATTCTTCACAAGATCGTCTACCTCAACTTCTTTTAAGAAATCCTGAACAGCTTCCTTTTTAATCATAATTATTCTAAATAAATTACAAATTTACGCATTTATTTACAGAATCTCAGATGATAGAGATCATTTCATCTATAGCTAATATTTATAATCTTTATCTATCGGATTTAACACAAAATTAGTACAGATCGAAGGCGATTTACAACTAACTTTTAGTTAATTTTGATACAAACAATCACCCAAATATGGAAAACACAGCTTACATATTAAATTTCCTGAAGCAACTTTCTCAGAATAATAACCGCGAATGGTTTACAGAAAACAAACCACAGTATCAGCAAGCACACGAATATTTTATAAGTCTTGTTGAACTGGTAATTGCTGAGCTGGCAAAAACAGAACCGGAAATGGAAAGACTGGATCCTAAAAAATGTGTTTTCCGTATCTATAGAGACACCCGATTTTCAAAAGATAAAACACCCTATAAAACAAATTTTGGAGCGTCCTTTTTTATGGGACAAAGCAAAGGAATTGGTGAAGCTGGATACTATATGCATTTTGAGCCTGGTAAATCTTTTATTGCTGCCGGACTCTACCAGCCCAATTCTGATGTTCTGAAAAAATTCCGAAAGGAAATCAGCTATAACAAAGAAGAATTTCTGAGTATTATAGAAAAACCGGTATTCAAAAAAAGTTTTAAAATTGAAGGTGAAAAACTAAAAAAAATTCCACAGGGATTTGAAAAAGACGATCCTATGGCTGAATATCTTAAACACAAAGAAATGATTTTGATTCACTCTTTTGAAGATACCGAAATTACTTCACCAAAATTTGTGCAGGAAATTGGTAAACTGTTCAAAATCGCTTTACCTTTCAACCAGTTTGTAAAGGAAAGTACAGAATACAATTAATATGAAATTCTCATTTATTACAAGCATATCTTTAGTTTTTTTATTGTCCGGACAGTCATGTGCCCAGAAAGCTCAAAGTAAAAGCTTACAACACAATGTGGATAACAATTCTTCTCAGCGTATTGCCCGCCTTATAGATGCCAAAACATGGAATAAGCTATTCCCTAACAGAAATAATATTCAGGGAAAGGACAGCAAGCATCAGGATTTCTATTCTTATCAAGCTTTTATAAAAGCCGCAGCACATTTCCCCACCTTTCTAAATGAAGGTTCTGTTGAAGACCAAAAAAGAGAACTTGCTGCTTTTTTGGCTAACATTGCACAGGAAACCAGTGGCGGATGGAGCGATGCTCCGGGCGGATATTTCGCATGGGGACTTTATTTTATAGAAGAAAACAATAAGGGAAACGGGAACAATTATACCGATATTTCCAAAACAGCTTATCCACCAACTGAAGGACAGGCATACTATGGTCGTGGTCCCAAACAGCTTAGCTGGAATTATAATTACGGACAATTTAGCGAAGCATGGTTTGGTGATAAAAATGTACTCTTAAAAAATCCAGGACTTTTAGCACAGGACAATGTACTGTCTTTTGCTTCAGCAATCTGGTTTTGGATGACAGCCCAGGCTCCGAAGCCATCTTGTCACGATGTAATGACCGGCAAATGGAAACCTACAGAAAAAGATATAGAAAGTGGAAGAGTTTCCGGATTCGGAACAACTGTTAACATCATTAACGGTGGCATCGAATGCGGACAGGGAAAAACATTACCCAAAACCCAATACAGGTATGAATATTACCAATATTTCTGTAAATATTTTGGTGTGAAACCTGGCGAAAATATCACCTGCAGTAATCAAAAACCTTTTGGAACATAACCAAAATGAACAAAAAAGGATAAGAAATCCTTTCGAAGTTAATATCTGGATAAGAAATAAAAAAAGCTGCATCAAAATCTGATGCAGCTTTTTTATGATAAGCAATCAGCAATTACTTGCTGTAAGCTTCTATAGTATTATTAATCATTTCGATTTGCTTATGCAGTTCCGCATTTTTCGGATCAGCTTTCAATACTCCCATTTTTGTATTAAGTCCGGCTTTCAGCATATTCACAATCATCATCTTTGCCTGTGGATTTTCTCCTACCTGGCTTTTCGCTAAACCTAAAACTTTTGTAAGGCGTTTAGTCGCTTCTGTATTATCCGACCCCATAATCCAGTTATAAGCATCTTCTGCTGCCTTACCCTCTTCAGGATCCTGCATCTTTATGAAAGGATAAAATGCTGCTGTCTCTGCTATTGCAGGCATTTGTTTTGTTATTTTATTTTTAACAATAATAGGTAACAATGTAGAGATTAAACCTTCACTTGCATTATTCAGATCAATTTTATCCGCATAAGCAACTATTTTCTCTGGCGCTACAGTTGCCAATGCTGCTAATGAATTTCCGCTAACGGCGTTAGAAACTACAGTAATTCCTTTTTCATATAAGGACTGATATTTTTTATCCTTTGTTTTAGCCAATGCAGCAATTGCTTCTCCTTGTACCAATGTCTTAGGATCATTCGCAGCCAATTTCTCTACTTCAGCAAGTGCTAATTTTGCCTGATTAGGCTTAGACAGGTCTAATCCGTTTAAAGCTTTCATTCTTACTCTGAAGAAAGGATCTTTTAGTGCAGCCAATAATGTTTTCAGTGCAGCGTCGTTCTTATCTGCACTTTTAGCAGCTTCCTGAACAGCTTTGTAACGGCTGTAGAATTCCTTAGAACCCTGGTACTGTAACAAATATTGTTCTGGTGTTTTAGTTTCTGTAATTGCAGATAACAAAATACCATCTGCATTTATATTTACTAAATCAGGACTTTTGGATGAAGGAAATGTAAATGAATTATTTGCTTTAGCATCTACCCATACATTCTGGCGTACTGGTTTACCATTATCATACACATCTATAGCCAGTGGGAATTGGAACAAAGGTGACTGTGACTGATTGATTGTAACAGTTACCTGCTTCTTAACAGGCTCATAGTTGTAGTTGTAAGATAATTTCGGGTGACCGTTTGAGAAATACCACTGATTAAAGAACCAGTTAAGATCTTTTCCACTCACTTTTTCCAATGAAAGACGCAATTGATGAGCTTCTCCATTTCCGTACTCATTTGTTTTCAGATAATCTGTCAGCCCTTGTCTGAAAGCATCTTCACCAAGATAATTGCGAAGCATATGAAGAATTCCGCCACCTTTCTGATAAGTTACCAGATCGAAAACATCTTCTTTATCAGCATAATTGAAGCGTACTAAATTTTTAGAATAATCATTTGGATTATGCAGATAATTGCCCACATCCTTCATAAGATGGTAGTCAGCCAAATCTTTACCATACTTATGTTCAAACCACAAATATTCAGAATAGTTGGCAAAAGATTCGTTTACAGTAAGATTACTCCAGCTTTCAGCCGTTACCAAATCCCCAAACCAATGGTGAAATAATTCGTGAGCGATTGTAGATTCCCAGCTATTTTCATCAGCTAATTGACCCGGCTTTTGCTGTACAGCATCTCCATGTAAAGTAGCCGTTGTATTTTCCATAGCACCACTTACATAGTCACGTCCGGATATCTGAGCATATTTAGCCCATGGATAATCATAATTAAGATATTTTGAATAGAACTCCATCATCTCCGGAGTATTACCATAGATTTGCTTAGCATATGGTTCATATTCTTTCTCGATATAATAGTCTACCGGAATATTTCTCCACTTATCTTTTACAACTGCATAATCCCCGACACCCATAAAAAATAAATAAGGAGAATGTCTCTTTTCCATTACCCAATGGTCGGTACGTAGGTTGTTTCCTTCTTTTTTAGATTCTTTCAGGATTCCGTTGGATAATGTAACATATTTATCCGGAACAGTCATATAAATCTCCTGAGTTGTTTTTTGGTTGGTTTTATCTATTGTAGGGAACCACGCAGAAGAAGATTCCGTTTCTCCCTGTGTCCATATTTGCGTTGGTTTATCCGCTTCTTTTCCCTGAGCATTGATAAAGTACAAACCTTTAGCATCACTAATTGCTGAGCTTCCTCTTTGCTTTACTTCACCAGGACGGGCTGTATATTTGATATATACTGTATAGTCCTGATTTTTGTTATAGGTTTTATCCAGATTAATTTTCAGGATATCATTTTTATAATCAAATTTCAGAGGAGTCTTACTACCGCCTTTATCCAAAGCCACTTCGTGAATAAGCATAGCTTTAGCATTCAGAACTAAAGAGTCTGTAGCATAAAAATAAGGTGAGGCTGTAAGCCATTCTTCACCATTCATTTGCTCTTTCTGATAGTCGAAATTTACTTTTAGTTTAGTATGTTTCAGCTCCGTCATTTTTGTATGGGCAGCTCTATAAACACCATCTCTTCCGGATGTTTCTGTCTGGCCAAATGCCATATTTGCATTTAAAAGCGTTCCTAAAAACAGGGCTGCAATAAAGATCTTTTTCATTTTACATTGAATTTACAAAGGGTATACTTTAGCGGATTTGTCTTTAAACAAAGGGAAAAGTTACAAAAAAAGTGAGAACAAGTCTCACTTTTTTTATTTATTTTAAATAGCAACAGGTGCTTTAATACCTGGGTGTGGATCATAATTCAACAATTCGAAATCCTCAAATTTAAAATCAAAGATATCTTTTACATCAGGATTTATCTTCATTACCGGCAAAGGTTTCGGATCACGCGCCAGCTGTCTGTTTACCTGTTCAAAGTGATTGTTATAGATGTGTACATCTCCGAAGCTATGTACATAATCGCCAACCTGAAGCCCCGTAACCTGTGCTACCATCATTAATAGCAAGGCATAACTTGCAATATTAAAAGGAACTCCCAGGAAAACATCGGCACTTCTCTGGTACAGCTGCAAAGACAGCTTTCCATCCGCTACATAAAACTGAAACATTGCATGACAAGGTGCCAATGCCATATTCGGAATTTCTGCAACATTCCATGCAGAAACAATAAGTCTGCGGGAATCAGGATTCTTTTTAATCTGATCAATTACTTCGGATATCTGGTCTACAACTTTATTATCTGCTCCTCGCCAGCTTCTCCACTGAGCACCATATACCGGCCCAAGATCACCATTCTCATCTGCCCATTCATCCCATATGGAAACACCATTGTCCTTAAGGTACTTAATGTTTGTATCTCCCTTCAGAAACCAAAGCAATTCATAGATAATGGATTTAAGGTGAACCTTTTTAGTAGTTACTAATGGAAAACCTTTAGACAGGTCATAACGCAGCTGATACCCGAATAAACTTCTGGTTCCTGTGCCTGTTCTGTCTGTTTTATCTGATCCGTTATCTAAAATATCCTGAAGTAAATGAAGGTAGTTTTGCATGTTGGGTAGCGTAAAAATTACTGTCAACAAATATAGAAATTACTCCCTACATCTCAAAAATTAATGTCTTTGACTATAGCTGTTACATTTATTGATTTCATCTAAAAATCGTAATTTTGCACCACTTATGGTAAAAATTGGTAACATAGAACTTCCTGACTTCCCGCTGCTTTTAGCTCCGATGGAAGATGTTTCGGATCCTCCTTTCCGCAGACTCTGCAAAATGCATGGTGCGGATCTTATGTATTCTGAATTCATTTCCTCCGAAGGATTGATCAGAGACGCGATAAAGAGTCGAAAAAAATTAGATATTTTCGATTATGAAAGGCCTGTAGGTATCCAGATATTTGGAGGAGATGAAGAGGCGATGGCAATGTCTGCCAGAATTGTAGAAACTGTAGAACCGGATCTTGTAGACATTAACTTTGGTTGTCCGGTAAAAAAAGTAGTTTGTAAAGGTGCAGGTGCAGGAGTATTAAAAGATATTGATCTGATGGTACGCCTTACCAAGGCTGTTGTAAATTCTACCCACCTACCCGTAACAGTGAAAACAAGACTAGGCTGGGATACGGAATCTATTAACATTGACGAGGTAGCGGAAAGATTGCAGGAGACCGGTATTAAGGCACTGACGATCCACGCCAGAACACGTGCACAGATGTATAAAGGTGAGGCTGACTGGAACCATATTTCCCGTATAAAAAATAATCCGAATATTGAGATTCCAATTTTTGGAAACGGAGATATCGATTCACCGGAGAAAGCCTTAGAATATAAGCAGAAATACGATTGCGACGGTATTATGATAGGCCGTGGTGCTATCGGATACCCTTGGATATTCAATGAAATCAAACATTTCTTCCAGACAGGTGAAAACCTGCCTAAACCAACTGTAAAAGACAGGCTTCTCGCAGTACAGCAACATGCAGAATGGTCTGTAGAGTGGAAAGGAGAAAGACCCGGTCTAGTAGAGATGCGCCAACATTATAATAACTATTTCAAAGGGATCCCCCATTTTAAAGAATTAAAATCCAGATTCCTTCAGGCATTGACACTCCCTGAACTTAATGAACTTATTAATGAGGCTAAGAATCAGTTTGAAAATGTTGAAATCTGATACAAAGCACAAAATATTAATTCAGAGACATAGCAATTCGTTTATCTGTGAATGGTAACCGAGTGAGACATTTGTTTCTGATCTCAAATCTTCAATTAAATTTATGAAAATTATAAGCTATAACGTTAATGGCATCCGTGCAGCTTTTGCAAAAGACTTTACTACGTGGTTATCTTTTGCAAATCCTGATATTATTTGCTTCCAGGAAAGCAAGGCACAACCGGAACAAATCAATATAGGAGCATTCAGTGATCTTCAGTACGAAAGTTACTGGTATTCCGCACAGAAAAAAGGCTACAGTGGCGTAGGTATCGCTACAAAACACAAACCTAATCATATAGAATACGGAACAGGAATAGATTATATAGATTTTGAAGGCCGGGTAATAAGACTGGATTTCGATAATTTCTCAGTAATCTCTGTTTACGTACCTTCCGCAACTAACATTTCGCGACTGGATCTGAAAATGCAGTTTTGCTATGATTTCCTGAATTACCTGAAGGAGCTTCGTAAGACTATTCCTAATCTTATTGTTTGTGGAGATTTCAATATCTGTCACGAAGCTATCGATATTCACGATCCGATTCGTTTAGCTAGTGTATCGGGCTTTTTACCTATGGAAAGAGAGTATCTTTCCAAATTCTTAGACGAAGGAGAATTTACCGATGCTTTCCGCTATAAAAATCCAGAAACACGACAGTACAGCTGGTGGAGCTATCGTGCTAATGCAAGAGCCAATAACAAAGGCTGGCGATTAGATTATAACATGGTAAGCAATACACTGAAAGATAAAATCCAAAGAGCTATTATACTACCAGAGGCTATGCATTCCGATCACTGCCCTGTAATGGTAGAATTAGATCTATAAAAGCAAAAAGACAAATTACTGTGTAATTTGTCTTTTTTTATTTTCTATTGGTATAACCAGGTTATCTTCGCCTTTCAAACTCCAGCTTCACTGCCGGCGTTGAATTAGGATTAGTTAGTATCATCCGGCCAGACCCCTCAAAGGTCAATACAAATTTATTTCCTCCAATATAAACGACATCTTGTTTCTGATCCTGGCTTTTAGGGTCTTTATAGTTTTCATAGACTACAGAATAAGAATAAGTATTTGAACTTGTTGCAGTACCCGATTCCGTGATAACTACATCACTTGCTCTGAAGTTATAGGTAACCGTTCTGCCGGCCACTGTATTCTGCAATATCCATTCTCCCTGTATTTTATTACTTGGCGGCAAACTATCTTCATTTCCTCTGCATGCAGCAAAAGCGACAAAGAGCAGCATACCAAATACAATCTTCAATACATTTTTCATAGGGAGTACTTTAGCGTAAATATAGGGATAAAAAGGAGAACTTCATAAAAAAATTAAAAGCCCTTCAGGTTACTGAAAGGCTTTTAAAACACCAAATCACAAAATATTAATATGAAAAAAATTCAAATTAAATTGTGACCTGGCTGGGATTCGAACCCAGGACCCATACATTAAAAGTGTATTGCTCTACCAGCTGAGCTACCAGGTCTTGAATGTAAGTCCTAAGACTTGCTATTCAAAATTATTTTTCTCTGTGTGCCTGCGACTGGATTCGAACCAGCACATCCTATTGGATACCACCCCCTCAAGATGGCGTGTCTACCAATTTCACCACACAGGCAAAAAAATTTCTCTAGTGAGACATTTTTTTGAGTAGTGACCTGGCTGGGATTCGAACCCAGGACCCATACATTAAAAGTGTATTGCTCTACCAGCTGAGCTACCAGGTCGGTCACTTTATTAATCAGTGTTTATCTCTGTTTCTAAAGTGGTGCAAAGATACTACTTTTTTTTATATCTCAAAATTTTTTTGGACATTTGTTTAAAAAAAAATCATGATCATTTCGCTATTAGGCTACATGGGCAGTGGTAAGTCTCACATATCCAGAACCCTCGCCCAGAAAATAAATTTTAAATTATTTGACCTCGATAAAGAAATTTCTTTGCACCTGGGAAAGGACATTCCCACAATTTTCAAAGAAATGGGAGAACTTGGTTTTAGAAAAGCAGAGAAACATATACTGGAACAACTCCTTTCTTCGGAAGAAAACATCATATTAAGTCTTGGTGGAGGTACCCCTGTTTATTATAATAACATGGATACCATCACCAGACATTCTAAAAGTTTTTATTTGAGAGCTAAAGTGGGTACTCTAGCAGAAAGGTTATCGAAACAAAAAGATAAACGTCCTATTATTGCCAGAATAAGTGAAGAAGATCTTCCGGAGTTTATCGCAAAGCATTTATTTGAAAGGAATACCTACTATAACGAAGCCGAGTTTATTATAGACACAGATAATAAAACTGATGAAGAAATCTCAAACGAGATTATTCATCACCTTCAGCTTCATCATTAAAGAAGTTGTCCCAATCTTTATCTGACGGTTCTGCTTCTTCTTCATCGTCGTCATCTACATCAAGAAAGCCGTCCATTTCCCGACGGTCTTTTTTGGTAGGTCTTCCCTCTCCTTTCTGGCGGTAATAATCCTGAGCCAGTCTACGGGATTCCAAAAGTGCATATTGCTCGGAATCCGTCATATCCTTGATGTGCAGGGTTACTAATTTCGCCCCGATTCTACTTTTAGGGACCTGTATTACTTTTATTTTATAGTCAATCTGGTTTTTACGGATCGTGATCACATCTCCTTCTGTCACCTCTTTAGAAGACTTTACAACCTGCCCGCCAATACTAACTCTGTTCTTTTTAATTTCCTCTGTTGCAATACTTCTGGTCTTATAGAATCTTACACTCCATAAAAATTTATCAATTCTCATATTTTTTTATACTTTTGCGTAGTTATATACGTTTAAGAATAGTCAATAATTTTATAAAGATACAATGAAAAAATTATTATTAGGTTTGTTGGTAGCTTCTACTGTACTAAATTCATGTAGAAATGACAATTACTACAATCAAAATATTATCCCGAATGTAGATCAGGCTACGCAAAATTCCTATGATGATACTGCGATAAAAGATTACTTAGATACCCATTACTTCGACGACAGAGGAAAGATTAAAACATTTGATGATACCAATAAGCCAGATGACAAAAATATAAAGTTATCCACACTGGCAAAAACATTACCTTCTGGTGTAATCTATGTAATCCGTCCAAATGCACAACCTACAAACGGTACTGATGTAAAAGATAAAAATGTATTACAAATTATGCAGGTCGCTTTCGCAACCCGTGCAATTAAAGGTACTGATGATAAAATTGTATTTACAGGATCTCTTCCATTTTACAATACTGTAGATCAGGGTGGAGTTCCGGTGAATGATCCATTATGGTTCTATGCTAAAAAGGCATTAATAGATTCTGAGCAAAAGAGACTGGATGCTGCCACTACTAATAATACTGTAAAAGTTACAAATAGCTATTTCGAAATTGAAGGCTTCCAGGAAGCTATCAAATTATTCAAATCGTTTACGAATGATGTTACAGCTAATTACAACCTTCAAGGACTAATTATTGTTCCTTCCAGAGCGGCATTTGCAAAAGATCCTCATTACAATTATGTTGGAGCATCTCTAAATGATTACAGCTTCTTCTTCAACTTCCAATTATATGGGTCCAGAGAAAGAACGCCTTCTGAAGAATAAATGAATATCGGAAATAAAATACAACCTGCTTATACAGCAGGTTTTTTTTATGCCCAGATTTGCTGAAGAACTTCCAGTGAGGCCGGATTTTTAAATTCCGGTATATGAATACTGTAGTATACCAGAATACTTTCCAAAAGCCTTCTTCGTTCTGCATTCGTAAGCTTTACGGAATAACCCTCTTCTAAAATACTTTTCCACAATCCAGAAGTACTATCGTCAAAACAATGGTGTGAAGAAAAAGGCTCATAGACTCCTTTTTCAGGATTTAGATAAATTGAATCATTCAGTAATGGTTTTATACCAAGATCTTCCGTCAGAGTTACTAAGAAGTGAACGTGTGCTGAGATATTTTCCTCTTTCAGCTGATCCATAAAACCAGAAATTTTGGAATATATGCTCTCATTTTGAGCTTCATTCCGGAGGATATTGCTTAGTACATCGGCAATAAAAAACTGAAGAGCATTTGTTTTAATATTCCATTCGGGAAGATGGCCATAAGCTTGTAAATCCGAAATTAATGGCAGTCCGGATGCTTTAGGGTTTGTAGTAAACTGTATTTCGAACAAAAACTGTAACAGTGCTTTCTTTTTATTTCTCTTGGAGTAAATTCCTTTCAGAAAATAGCTTTTGTATCCTTCATTATGTGTATAAATATGAAGGACAGCATCATTTTCTCCGTATTTAAGATATGAAATAAGAAAACCCTTCTCCTGTACCATTATTCTTTACTTTAAAGCCAAGTAACCGATTGCAAATATAGGAGTTAATAATAGATTTTTATACACGCATAACCTGAAAACACAGAAAAAATCCCTACATTTGAATACTTAATTTTTAACGTACTATGAATAAATTATCCGGAGTAGGTGTTGCACTAATTACACCCTTCAATGAAGATTTGTCCGTAGATTTTGATTCACTAACAAAATTAGTAGAGTTCAATATCGAAAACGGAACCAGTTATTTAGTAGTTTTAGGAACAACAGCTGAAGCTGCTACACTTAATGATGAAGAGAAGGATAAGGTAGTCAAACACGTTATAAAGGTTAACAATGGTCGTTTGCCATTGGTTTTAGGAATCGGAGGAAATAATACTGCAGAGGTTGTAAAACAAATTAATGAAACTGATACTTCAGCTTTCGATGCTATTCTTTCAGTTTCTCCCTATTATAACAAACCTAATCAGGAAGGACTTTACCAGCACTATAAAGCATTAGCTTCTACAGGAAAAAATATTATTGTCTACAATGTACCGGGAAGAACCGGACAAAACATTGAAGCTTCAACGACTCTTCGCTTAGCGAATGAGTTTCCTAATCTTGTAATGATTAAAGAAGCTGCACCAAATATCAACCAGTATTTTGACATCCTTCGTCAAAAGCCTGAGAACTTCAGCCTTGTTTCCGGGGACGATGAATTTGCATTACCTGTAACTTTAGCAGGTGCGGATGGTGTAATCTCTGTAATCGGACAGGCTTATCCTAAAGAGTTTGCACAGATGATCCAATTGGGTATCGAAGGCAATGCTAAAGAAGCTTATAAAATCCATAACAAACTTGTGGATATTACACGTTTGATTTTTGCTGAAGGAAACCCTACAGGTGTTAAATACATACTTGCTGAGTTAGGCATTGTCAAAAATTACCTAAGATTACCATTGGTGGCTGCATCTGAAAATTTAGAGCAGAAATTAAAAGCGGAAATGGCTAAAATCTAGTCATTTGATATAGTAAAAACATTTATCAGAAAGCATCCACAGGATGCTTTCTTTTTTTTATCTTTATCCTTCGGTTTCCCTTATTCAAGGGGAAAACACATTACAACAAAAACAACAGCAAAATGAAAGTATTAGAAGCTACACCAAAGGATATTCCTTTGATTCAGGATTTGGCTAAAAGATCATGGGAAATGGCCTATTCAAAAATTCTCAGCCCAGCCCAAATCAGTTATATGATGGCCGAGATGTATTCTGAAAAGGAAATTTCTTCTCAAATGGAAAATCCTGACTGGCGATACTTTCTGATAAAAGATGATGAAGGAAACTTTGGAGGATTTATAGGCTACCAATTCAATTATGAGCCTCAAACTACCAAACTTCACCGCATATACATGGTACCGGAATCCAAAGGCAAGGGTTTAGGAAAATTTGCTTTAAATTATCTGAAAAATCATGTTTCTGAAAATGACAATGAGCGTATTATCCTGAATGTAAACAAATACAATAATGCCAAGGATTTCTACGAATCTCAGGGATTCAAAGTTTATGAAGAAGGAGTATTTGATATCGGAAATGGTTATGTAATGGATGACTATCTGATGGAGTTTTTCGTTTAATTTATACCGTATTCTTTCAGAAATTCACCTACAATAATTAACTGAATTCTTATTTAAAAACATACAATAAGACAGATTTTTTGTCGTTTTAAATATATTTTTTGTCAAACTTAATAAAAGTAACGTTAGTATTTTTGCAATGTAATTTTAATGGACAAAAAATGAAAAAACTACATATTATTTTAGCCGGTATCTTAACAATACTCGCCATAAATATATCTGTTGCACAGGAAAACAAAACCAAAATACTGGTGTTATTCTATTCCGATAACGGTGGTACTTATGAACTGGCAAAAGAAGTTGCTAAAGGAATTGAAAGTGAGAAAAATACAGAAGCCATAATCAAGCAGGTAAAAGCATCTTCAAATTCTAAATTAAAAAACATCCCTGTTGCTTCAGTAGATGAATTAAAATCTTACGACGGGATTGCATTTGGTTCTCCTGTTTACTTTGGCAATATCAGTACCGGGATGAGTGAATTTTTATCAAAAACTGTCAACCTGTGGACAAACCATGCTTTGGAAGGAATCCCAGCTACTGTATTTATGTCCGCAGGCAGCGGAGCTGGTAAGGAGCTGGCTATACAATCTTTCTGGAACAGCTTGGCTGTACACGGAATGATCCTTGTACCTACAGGGATAAGAGGAAATGAAAATATTGACAAAAACATTCCACAGGGAAATACCGTATTAGGCACCACAAGTCTTAATTCAGTAAAAAACACAGAAAGACCCAGTCAAGGTGAACGTTACCTAGCGGAATTACAAGGAAAAACAATCGCAAAAGTATCTTTAGCACTTAAAGGTACATTTATACAAAAAGAGATAATCCCAACACAGGAAAGAGCTGATGTTAATAAAGTATTACAGCAAAAACAGATTGTTTTACCACAGGTTCCAAAACCCGCCGGAAACTATCAGCCTTTCGTACGATCAGGCAATCTGGTATTTATTAATCAGGTTGCATTAAAAGACGGCAAAATTGTTAATCCCGGAAAGCTTGGAACAGAGGTAAATGAACAACAGGTAAAAGAAGCAACAAAAGTCACCATGCTAAATGTATTAGCCGTTCTGAGAGAAGCAGTAGGTGGAGATCTGAATAAAGTGAAACAATGTGTACAACTAACCGGTATTTTTAATACTCCGAATGATTACACCAAACATGCTGATCTTATGAATACTGCTTCTGATCTTACTGTTGAGGTACTCGGAGAGAAAGGCAAACATGCAAGAGGCACCCTTGGGGCATCTTCCCTGCCAGTCAACTCTTCCGTAGAAATACAGGCTGTTTTTGAGGTTGAATAATATTAATACAGGGCTAGAATATTAACTTATTTTAGCCCATTTATTTTTCCCTTTATACTGTCGGACATAATAACTCTTCATTCCCTGATGTTCCTGAAAAGCCAATAGCGGATCTGCTTCCAGAAGCTTTTCCACACATTCTTTTGCTGCTTTAATAATATTGGAGTCCTGCATCAGATCCAGCTTTTTAAAGTCGATGACTCCACTCTGCTGTGTTCCCAGAATATCTCCCGGACCTCGAAGCTCCATATCAACCTCCGAAATTTTGAATCCGTCATTAGTTTCCACCATCGTTTTAATCCTCTTCCGGCTTTCCTGAGTCATTTTGTCGGAAGTCATCAAAATACAATAACTCTGCTCTGCTCCACGACCAACACGGCCTCGTAACTGATGCAGCTGAGACAAACCAAATCTTTCAGCACTCTCTATAATCATTACCGATGCATTGGGAACGTTCACTCCTACTTCTATTACAGTAGTAGCCACCATTATCTGTGCTTTTCCACTGGCAAAATACTGCATGGCCGCATCTTTTTCATCGGGCTTCATTTTTCCATGAAGCATTACTACATCATAATCGGGTACAGGGAAAAATTCTTTTACAGTATCGAATCCTTCGTTCAGGTTTTTATAATCAAGTGTTTCACTTTCTTCAATTAGTGGATACACAAAATAGATTTGGCGACCTTTAGCAATTTCTTCCTTCGCAAAATTGAAAACAAATAAACGGTCTTTTTCTTTGCGGTGTGCTGTAACAATAGGCTTCCTTCCAACCGGCATTTCATCGATCACCGAAACATCCAGATCCGAATAGAAACTCATCGCCAGGGTTCTCGGAATAGGAGTTGCTGTCATCACCAGAATATGTGGTGGTATCGCATTTTTAGCCCATAGCTTCGCCCGTTGCGCTACTCCAAAACGGTGTTGTTCGTCGATAATAGCCAGTCCAAGTTTTTTAAATTTCACCTTATCTTCCAATAAAGCATGTGTGCCTACAATAATAGGCAAGGTTCCGTTTTCCAGCATTTCGTGGATAACTTTTCTCTCCGATGCCTTAGTAGATCCCGTTAATAGTTTGACCTCGATACCTGTTCCGTATAGAAGATCGGAGATACCATTGAAATGCTGTTGAGCCAAAATCTCAGTCGGAGCCATCAGACAGCTCTGAAAACCATTATCCAATGCGATAAGCATAGATAATAAAGCCACCATCGTTTTTCCCGATCCTACATCTCCCTGTAATAATCTGTTCATTTGAACAGGAAGCTTCATATCGTTCCTTATTTCTTTCAGAACTCTTTTCTGCGCATTTGTAAGTTCGAACGGCAGATTATTTTCATAAAATCCGGTAAAATAATCCCCCACTAATGGAAAAGGATTTCCCAGGGACGAAGTTTTATTGTGCTTCTTTTTCAGACCATATCCCAGTTGGAAAAAGAATGCTTCCTCAAATTTCAGCCTCCTGTCTGCAGCTTTCTGCCACTGACTATTTTTAGGAAAATGAATATTCTGATAAGCGTCTATTCTGGAAATCAGCTTGAGGCCTTTCATTAAACCAGAAGGAAGATTCTCATCAATAAACGTAGGAACATTCTGTACAATCTCTAATAAAATCTGTTGAAAGAATCGATTATTTATCCCACGTTTTGTCAGTTTTTCACTACTTGAATAAACAGGTAAAAGTGTTGGAGAGTTTTCTTTATTTTCATTTTTCTCTATTTCAGGATGCGGCATAGAGAATACATTGTTAAAAATCTGTACTCTTCCGAAGATTATAACTTCAGTATTAAGCGGAATCTGTTCTTTCAGCCATTTAGAATATTTGAACCACACCAATTCCATTGTTCCGGTTTCATCCCGAAATTTCGCTACCATACGCCTTCCTTTGGCGTATGCCACTTCCTGAATATCTGTAATTCTGCCTTTCAGCGGAATTTCATTGTTTATTTCTCTTAATTCGCCAACTTTGTAAAGTTTACTTTTGTCGATATAACGAATGGGATAAAAGGTCAGAAAGTCCTCTACCTTATGGAGATCCAAAACGTTTTTAATAAGCTTCGCCCGCTCGGGCCCAATGCCTTTAAGGTATTCTATAGGAGTTGATAATTCCAAGTCTTATATTTGCTGCCCGAATTTCGGGAAAAGTAACGGATTATAAAAGTTTTTATACCTTAACCATAAAATTAAAATACCCTTCAGTAATGAAAAAAATAGGAATATTAGGAGGTACAAGTTATCCTTCTACAATATTATACTATGAAACCCTTAATAAGCTTTACAACCAAAAGTTTGGAGCTTTCCATTCATGTCCGATTTTGCTTTACAGTATTGACTACAACGAAATCAAAAGCAATTATAATGATGGCTGGGATGTAATTCCACAGCTATTAAAAAAAGAACTCCAGGTATTGCTGGACAGCAATCCATCTTGTGTAATGATTGCTAACAATACTTTGCATAAAGCTTTTGATCTTATAAAACATGAATTGGAAATCAATATTCCTGTATTCCATATTATAGAGCTTACCAAAGAATATATTCTAAATAATAATTATAAAAATGTTTTACTTCTCGGTACCAAGTATACAATGGAAAGCGATTTCTTTAAGGAACCTCTTATTCAGGCTGGTATTAATGTTGTAATTCCGGACGAAGAAGAGAGAACTGAAATCCAGAAAATACAAATTCAGCTTTCTTCCGGAAAACCTGTAACACCAGAATCTATAGCTTATTTTGAAAAACTTAATGAAAAATACAGCCATCTGGACGCTTTTATATTAGGCTGTACAGAAATTCCGCTTTTATACAAACAAATGGACAGCCCGGTAAATCTTATAGACACCCTGCAAATCCAATGTGAAAAAGCAATGAGTATATTCTAACTAAAAATAAAACGAGCCTTAAAGGGCTCGTTTTTATTATCTGTAAAGTATTAATCTTAAAACTTTCTGATTGCTTCCAATGTTTTATTCACTTCTGCATCTTTAATTGCATCGGAAATAAACCATGTTTCGTATCCACTTGGCGGCAGGTAAATACCTTCTGCCAATAGATGATGGAAAAACTTGTTGAATGTCGTATGATCTGCTTGTGCAGCTTCATCAAAATCAGAAACCTTATTGGTATTGAAGAATACTGACATCATACTGCCAAAACGGTTAATATGATGTGCTATTCCTTTTTCAGTAAGTATTTTAGTAATCTCCTGATCAAGAGTTTCTGTTGTTTTGTTAATCCTGTTGAAGAAGTCTTTGTCTTCTTTAATCAATTGCAATGTTGTTAAACCTGCACGCATTGCCAACGGATTACCGCTTAAAGTTCCTGCCTGATATACACTTCCTAAAGGAGAAAGATTATCCATAATTTCATTACGGGCTGCAAATGCACCTACCGGCATCCCGCCTCCGATAACTTTACCAAAAGTTACGATATCTGCATTGACACCTAAAGCTTCTTGTGCTCCCCCCATACTTAGACGGAATCCTGTCATTACTTCATCAAAAATAAGCAGGGCCTTATGCTCATCACAAACCTGTCTTAGTTTTTGCAGGAAATCATTTTCAGGAAGTACACAACCCATATTCCCGGCAACAGGTTCTACAATAACTGCAGCAATCTGGCCTTCGTTCTGGCTGAATAATTCTTTTACCTGCTCGATATCATTATATCTTGCCAGTAAAGTATCCTGAGCTGTTCCTTTTGTAACTCCGGGACTGTTTGGATCTCCAAAGGTTGCGGCTCCACTTCCTGCTTTAATCAGGAATGAATCTGAGTGACCATGGTAGCAACCTTCAAATTTTATAAATTTATCTTTTCCGGTATAGCCACGTGCTAAACGAATAGCACTCATACATGCTTCTGTACCGGAAGATACCATTCTGATTTTATCTATATTAGGAACAACACTTGTAATAAGTTTTGCAATTTCGGTTTCCAACTCAGTTGGCGCTCCGAAAGAAAAACCACTTTCTGCCTGTTTCTGAATTGCCTCTAATACCACCGGATGGGTATGCCCTACAATTGCAGGTCCCCATGAGTTGATATAATCTACATATTGTCTGTTATCTGCATCGGTAAGATAAGCTCCTTTTGCTGACTTCATAAATACCGGAACTCCTCCTACTGATCTGAAAGCTCTAACGGGAGAGTTAACTCCTCCCGGGATATAACGTTGTGCTTCATCGAAAAGAGCACTACTTCTTTGGTATAACATTAATTTCTTGGTTTTTTAGAATCTAAATATACTAACTGACCGGCTACTGGCTGCTCTCCAAAAGACATTCTGTTCTTTTTATAAAGTTTTGCCAGTTTTATTGCAAACTTCTGGGAGATATCATACATTGTTTCTCCTGTTTTTGCATTATAAGTTTTCTGATTTCCGGAAGAGTTTTTAGATTCTAAAAATACGATCTGGTTTTTCTGTAACTGAGTTCCGTCCAATTCATTGTACTTCATTAATCTGGATACAGAAACTCCATATTTCTGGGAAATATAAGAAAGATCTATTTTCTCAGGAATTACAATGAACTTAAGATCTCCGTTAGGGTGATTTTTCACCAGAATATTATCTAAGATAGCCTGAGGTGTAACAAGTCTTGTTTCTTCAGCTTTCTTTTTAGGTTCCTGATAAACAACCGTCTGAACAGGAATATCTTTATTTTTCTTATTCTGAGATACCTGAGCCATAAATACAGCATCATTTTTAAGGTCAGGATATCTGTTTAGTAATGTTGCATAAACTTTATCGCTCGAGATATTATCGAACTCATAAAGTCTGTATTGTTCAATTTTTCTGATTAGCGCCGGAGCATAGCTAGGGTTGGTTGCATATCCGGATCTTTTAAGTCCGTAAGCCCATGCTTTATAATCTTTAACATCTAAAAGGAAAAGTGGACTGTAATGCTTTCTGGTTGTTAAAAACAGAGAGTGGTCTCTGTAAGAGTCTTTGGGAGACTCATAAACTCTGAAGCATTCGTTTGGAGCATCATCTGTATGGGACATCGTCTTACCTGTCCAGGTTTCTTTACATTTGATACCAAAGTGGTTTTTCCCTTCCTGAGCCAGGCGGCTTTGCCCTCCAGCCGTTTCAATAAGCCCCTGAGCAAGAGTAATACTTGCAGGCACTTTATACAATTCCATTTCTTCTACAGCATAAGGAGCAAATCTCTGAATATATTGCTCTTCTGTATTCCACGTTTGGGCTTTTACTGCAAATGCCGAAACAACAAGACATATACTTAAAAGTTTCTTCATAACCTAATCTCTATCGTATTTCTGTTTTTATTTCTTAATAACTGGTTCGCTCCTTCAATTCCTTGCAAACCTCCTGTATGGAAGGCCAATATTTTGCTGCCGGCAGGAAAAAATCCTTCTTCGACTAACTGAAAGAGTCTCATCATCATCTTACCTGTATATACAGGATCCAGCGGGATATTGTATTGCTTCCAAAAATCGTTTATGAAACGTACAATTTCGTCGGATATTTTACCGTAGCCTCCATAATCTGCTTCAATCAGATTAAAGTTATTTTTAGTACTCAGTTCTTTGATCCTTTGCTCAAGGCTAACATCTCTGACAACTGTAAATCCGATAACTTTCTGGTTTTCTTCCGCATACTTAGAAATCCCCGCAATACTTCCGCCTGTCCCAACAGCCGTGCAAAGGTAATCAAAATCTTTTGTATGTTCCGTCAGCATAAACTTCACGCCCTCAACAGCTTGCAGATTACTTCCTCCTTCCGGCACAATTAGTGCTTCCGGGAACTCTTTCCGGAGTTTTTCTGTTATTGCATCTTTATTCCGATAGTCCGTCCGGCTTACAAACCTGAAGTCCATCCCATTTTCATGCGCTTTTCTCAGCGTAACATTTTCTAAAAATCTGGCTTCCAGTTCTTCCCCCCGGATAATCCCCATAGTAGAAATACTAAAAATCCTGCCAAACGCTGCAACTGTAGCAATATGATTTGAGAAAGCCCCTCCGAATGTAATAATAAGGGGCTTTTCTATTTTTTGATTTAAATAATGATTGACATTATAAAATAGTTTCCAATACTTATTTCCGGAAATATCAGGATGGATGAGATCTTCTCTTTTCAGAAAGATATCTACATCTCCGGATTTAATTTTCTGAATAGGTATTTCGGTTTTTGGAAGTGTCAGCATGCTACCAATATTTTATAAAATTCCAGAATTTTCTTTTTTTCAGATAATCAAAATCATCTTCTTTTGCATAAGCTTCCCGCTCGAAGGAAATAGCGAGATAAGCTTTGTGTGCGTTTTTCAGTTTAAAATACTTGATTCCGTATTCTATCATATACAAAATATAAAACGGTAATATCAGCAGCTCCAACTGTTGCCGCAGATGAATTTTCTCATGATTGAGCAATACAAAATCTTCCTTTAATTCTTTTTTTTTCAACAGAATGAAAGGGAACAACGTTATCGCCGTAATTTTTGTATTTTTGAGTAAAGATTTACATACCAAAATCATTTGACAAAGATAAAAATCATTTAAGATTTTAACTTATGCAGGAGAATACAATCAAAGAAAATGAAGACTTTTATTATAACGAACAAGGTTATAAAGTTTTTACTGAAAAATTCCATTTAAGGCGTGGTTATTGCTGTAAGAATGGTTGTAAACACTGCCCGTATGGGTATGATAAAAAAACAGATACGTTCAACAAAAAGAAAAAATAATTGACTCT
Source organism: Elizabethkingia miricola (assembly GCF_001675285.1). Taxonomy (GTDB): domain Bacteria; phylum Bacteroidota; class Bacteroidia; order Flavobacteriales; family Weeksellaceae; genus Elizabethkingia; species Elizabethkingia miricola. The sequence continues at coordinate 430,925 of NZ_LSGQ01000003.1, read as the reverse complement.
ATTATGAAAAATTACGTAATCATAGCTCTGGCAGCAATACTTACTTTAGGATCATGTAGTCCTTTCAATGTAAGATCTGATTATGATCAGAGTGCCAGTTTCAACCAATATCGGACTTATGAAATCCGTCAGAACGATCTAAAACTGAATGATATTGACAGGGAGCGCGTTATTGGCTCCATCAGACAACAGATGAACGCTAAAGGAATGACAGAAGCTTCTCCTGCAGACCTTGTAATTAATCTGAAAGCTACACATAAAGAAATCCAGGATATCCAAACTACTTCACCTTGGGGCTACGGCTGGGGAATGGGCTGGGGAGGTCCTTACTGGGGAATGGGTTGGGGATATAACAGAACCTACACAGACTACTATAACAGAGGTACATTGGTAATGGATTTTGTTGACTCCCGTACCAACAAATTAGTATGGCAGGGAATCGGTAGTGGATTGAATGTAGACAGTCCTAAAACCAAAGCTAAACAAATTCCTAATATGGTAGCTGAGGTATTGAAAAATTATCCTCCGCAACAAATGCAGAACAAAAGATAATTCATAATTTTTGAGTATAAAAACGCCCCGGAAAACCGGGGCGTTTTTTATCTGTATGAAGTTAAATCTCCTGAGTAGCTTGAAGCCTGATCTAAAGCTTTATCAAAATCTGCCTTGGAGAAGAAAAGTGTACATTTCACCTCTTTCTCTTCTTTTATTTTATCCTTTAGCTGTTGATATAAAGAATTATTGAACTTTTCTTTCTTTTTATCTTCATCGCTCTGACTGTAATAATCATGGGCACTATTTTCATTAGAAGCACTTTCCAGAGTAAACGGAATCCGCAAAGAGAATATACTTACCTTGTCTCCTTTCGCCCATCTCAGGATCAGTTCATCACCATTTCCACCAATATCTTTAATCTCTGCTTCTCCAAAATCCTTGTTCAGCTGGTCAATAATTTTAATAATATCAGCTGGCGTCGCATAATCGGTTTGAGCACTTACTAACAATACCCTTTCATCATTTTCGTCTGAACATAGGCCTAAAGATTCAAACTTTACATCTGCAAATGAAGCTAGTGGACGCTTTTTACTCATGGATACTGTACTATACTGAATATAGTTTTGTTGTACAGCGCTGTTTTTAATACTTTGTTCTTCCGATGAAATTGAGTAATTGGTTTTACCTCGAAATACGTTTTCATCTTTGAAAAATTTATCAAGGTTTAGTTTAAAGTCAAAATTATTGAGATCCAAAACATTCTTCCCATACTCTGGTGCTTTACTACACGAACTAAGCAGAAATAAAGCCGTTGTTATAATAAATATCTTTTTCATTTTTCAGTATGTTTTATAATTTAACCGGGTTGCCTTTGTAATCGTAGTATTGACCATTAATATTATAATGTGCAGTAGGATGACTTATAATATCTGCTTTGTAATCTGCTCCTCCCGGGAAGGTTAAGACTTTATTTCCTTTGGTATCGATTAAATAATATTCACCACTGGATAAAATAAGTGCATAACCTTTATAAAAAGGATAAGCCTCATCGAATTTATAATTAAAAACAGGCTGCCCTTTGGTATTGATATAAAAATAAGGAGAATTACCTGAGTCATAAATTGCTACCGGAGCCAGCCCGCTGGAAAAGTTACCAACATAGGAGTACTGTGGTTGTGAAATTATTTTTCCGTCACCTGTCATAATTCCTAATTTTTCGAGATCTATATACTCCATTTCTTTGGTAGGAAGTTCTCTGTAGGCAATCATATTTTGCCCTATACTCCGCAATTCATTAGGTTTCATTTCTACTGTCAGCTTTCCGTTCTCATCTATTACACCATATTTATTGTCTTTCCCTTTAATTACAATATTAGGGCTTCCTTCTGTTGTGGATACTTCCTTTGTAAATGGTGTTTCCAGTTTCTTTCCTTTTATAGAATAGAAATCGTAGTATGGTCGTCCTCTTTTTGTAGCTTTCGCTATAAAAACATTCCCGGCCATTGTAATATCATCATATTTAAAAGGAATAATCTCATCCTTATTATTTTTAAGAACCCCTGTATAATCCTCTTTATTGTTAAACAAAGAAAAATCATTATTCAGTGTTCTTTTATAGCTCATATTATCTGGCAGTTTTTCCAGTTTCTTATTTTTCAGATCCAGAAAATAAGAGGTTTCTATTGTATCTACACGATTTGTAAAATACAGATTATCTTTCCGCTCTAACTGTTCGTAAGTTGCCGGAATGATAATATTGGAATTTTTGTCTATGATTCCGTATCGATCGGACTTTTCATCAAAGAACACTTCATTTCCTTCGGGCTTTATTAAAGCAGAAGCCATCAAATCTTTACTTAGTATCTCTTCTTTCGTAGCTACATAAAAATAGATTTTATCCACTTCAGCTGGAAATCCTAATTCTATTTTCGAAGTTTTTGGAGCGATCAGATCCTTATACTTTTTTGTAAATTCTTCTATGATACGCATTATTTTTCCGAAAGAAAGCTTCTTGTCGTCTGCTTTAGCAAATTCATCAATATCTTTTGTAAGCTGCTGAAGTTTGTTCTTATAAGTAAAGGCTTTTTCGGAAAGCTCCTGTAAGTCTTTAACCATAGCTTCTTTGCCAGCTTCTCCTCCTGCTTTCTTTAAGGTATTCAGCATTTTTTGCATTTCTCCCAGCACCTGACTGCTTATTCCTGTAGAAGGGAAACTCGAATAATTACTGGTTGCAACCAAAACACCATCTGATGTTACACCTTGCTGCCCAATAATCTTAGAACCTATTTCTATCGGAATGCTAATTTCAGCTGACTGTCCATCAAACTTATCGATTTCAATTTTTGTTCCTTTGTAAGTTGCCTCTTTGAGGTTAGATTTGCTAATAACCAAAGTATCATAAGCTACAGGAAAAGAATAGCTGGCTGTTACCGCTATACTATCCGGTTGTTTTAATTTCAGACTTTCAGGTGTAACCTCTTTATTTCCTTCAAAAATTTTGTTGATTTTATATTTGATATCATAAGCATCTATTTTCTGCATCGCCTTCAAAGGGTTAAAAGAAAATCCTGAGGTAGGTAATCTGAAAGACTGAATAGCATTAACTTCTTTAATATCATTAAAATCTTTTCGGATAGAATCGGGTGAGCCCAAACCAAAAGCTTTCGCAGTATCTCTAACAGTCCCAGTTCCTGATCCGGAGACTTTAGCACTCATGGAGAAACTACCGGAAAACTCGACACTGTTAGCCGTATCTATCACTCTTTTTATAAACTTTGCGTCTTTATCTAGCTGCTCTTTCAACTGACTCTGAGACATTCCGGAGCGCGATTGGATATAATCAGCTTTTGTTTCGATATCTTCAATTCCTTTACTGGAACATGATCCCAGTATAATACTGATGATAAGAAAAGCTAATAAACTTTTTATTTTCATATGATGTTTTGTGTAGTTTTAGATAATAAATAGGAATAATTAAGAACCAAATATATCATCGTTTATTGATATAAAACTCATTTACAGAAATTATTTGATGTTTTTCATTCAATTCAAACTGATAAAAACCGTCATGGGGTTTAGCAATAATCGTTTGTTTCCTTTTCAGAAATACGGCTTTGGGTACCTTCACCCAATCGTTCTTGCCAAAATAAGTTATACTGTCTGCCAATTTATAGGTTTTGCTTTTTTTAGCGATACAGCTAATGTGAGATTCTTCATGTTCATTTTTTCCGTCTTCATCTGGCACATAAGCCCGAATAACAGTAGCACACTGAAATAAAACTCCATTCTTGCCGAAGCGGATATTGGTTCCGATTACGGGGCGATTATTATATTCTGAGCATGGACAGTCCTGTTGTTCTTTCCCTACATTATTACTTATTTCGTCTTGTGGTATCCAGGAGACCAATAGTATTACTGTAATAACATACCAATATTTCATCGTTATCTGTTATTTGGTTATTTAAATATAAAAAAATCCTGACAAGAAATATCTCATCAGGATTTTAGTAATATTTTTGGTCGTTTATCTTCCTATAACTTCGGTAATTGGCTTACCAACAGCACCACTAGGGAACTGAATTTTAAGTAAAGATGAAACAGTTGGTGCAATATCCGTCATATGGTATGGCTGATTGGATTCTCCCTGCTTGATACCCCATCCCATGAAAAGTAAAGGAATATGTGAATCATAAGAGTTCCATACACTGTGTGTTGTTCCTTTTTTGGAATATGCCGAAAGATATCCATCTTTAGAAATGATCTGAATATCTCCGCTTCTTTTCCAGTTATAGCCATTGATTACTCTGGATTTTATCGGTTCCGGAATTGAAGCTTCTGCTATTTCTTCTGTACTAAGAACATACAGAACAGAAGGTTCATTTTTAAGCTCTTCCATTACGTAATCTCTTACATCATCCAGCTTCAATTTGCTGTCTGCTAAAACCTTTCTATCGAAATAAACCTGATAGTTCATTGCAGCTGCAATTATATTATCAGCACCGAATTTTTGTTTCAGCTTAACGTTCATTTCTTTTTTCATGTCTTCCACAAAGAAGCCTGTCGGCATTTTATGCGCCTGCATAAAGCCTACAGAATGTGCTGCACCATGATCCGCAGAAAGGAAGACAAGGTAGTTTCCTTTTCCAACCTTTTTATCGAGGTTATTGAAGAAGTCAGCCAAATCTCTGTCTAATCTCAGATAAGTATCCTCAACTTCTATAGAATTTGGACCAAAGTTGTGTCCTACATAATCCGTTGAAGCCAGGTTTACTGTAAGGAAGTCAGTAATGTCATCAGCTCCCATTTGGTTACCATCAATAGCGGCATCTGCCATCTGAAGAGTTAAAGTATTTCCAAATGGTGTAGTACGGATTAATCCTTTTTTAGCTTCATAATCTTTAGCCAGATCTGTATAAGGGAATGTAGGCGTTTTCTTACTTCCTAATAAGCCTTCCCACTCTACATTATCTTCTGAACTTTCTGTATACTGATTAATTGGCAATAGTGTATTCCAGCCATTGGCTACCAACTGAGCCGGAACATTTTTATTATTAAAGTCGTTTACCCATTTAGGTAATTCTTTAGTATAGTATGTACTGGTAATGAATTTACCAGTAGTATCATCGAACCAAAATGCTCCTGTTGGGTTGTGCCCTGCAGGCAGAATCGATGCTCTGTCTTTCAATGAAACACCTACAACCTTAGAAGTAAAGTTTGTTGCCAATCCTAACTGATCTGTTACAGTTGTAGACCAAAGATTTCTTGGTGAATGCTGTCCCATAGCATTAGAAGTAGTTCCTACCGGTTGTACTGTTTCATCGGATGTACAGTAAACACTTTTCCCTAATTCTTTATCATACCAATCGTTTCCTGCGATTCCGTGGATAGAAGGAACAGAACCTGTAAAGATTGAGGTGTGTCCGATTGCCGTTACTGTAGGTACATAGTCTATATGAACATTATTTAACGAATAACCGGTATTCAGCATTCTCTTAAAACCTCCTTCACCATACTTGCTATAATAACGGTAAAGATAATCCCATCTCATCTGATCAACTACCAGTCCTACAACAAGCTTAGGTCTTGGTACAGCATTAGTTTTTTGGGCTCCCAGCATTCCTGATACTACAAGAACTCCCAGCAACCACTTCTTCGGTGTTAACATGATTATTTTTAATTTATTAATGTATACTTTCCTGCTCTACTGCAATATGCCCTTCCCATTTATCTACAGCTGTTGTAGCCAAAGCATTTCCTAATACATTGGTCATACTACGCGCCATATCACAGAAGTGGTCGATTGGCAGAATTAAGGCAATACCTTCTGGTGGAATACCAAACATAGAACATGTAGCCACTACTACAATCAGCGATGCTCTTGGTACACCAGCAACACCTTTACTGGTAAGCATTAATACCAATAACATTAGTAACTGCTTTTCAATAGGCATATGAATATCATATACCTGAGCAATAAATAAAGATGCAAAAGTCATATACATCATACTACCATCCAGGTTAAAAGAATAACCCAAAGGAAGTGTAAATGAAATAATCTTATTCTGTGCTCCGAATTTTTCTAATTCTTCTACAAGTTTTGGGAAAACCGCTTCAGAACTAGTTGTTGTAAATGCAATTAATAAAGGTGTTTTTATATGTCTTAATAAGTCTTTTAATCTCTTTCCTAATACCAGATAACCAACTCCAAGTAGTACAGCCCATAGCGTTGCAATACCCAGAACGAATGCCAGTAAATAATGGGCATAAAGGGTAAATATTTCGAAACCGTATTTTGCAACGGCTGCTGCAACGGCTCCCAATACTCCTAAAGGTGCAAACCACATAACATAGTTTACCATGATTAGTACAACGTGAGCTATTTTGTCCAGGAAGTCTGTTACCATTTGTCCTTTTTCACCATAAGCACCTAATGCAATCCCAAAAATTACAGAGAAAACCACGATCTGCAGAATCTCGTTTGTGGAAAAAGCTTCGAAAATACTCTTTGGCACCATATGGTTAACAAAGTGTTCCAACGTAAAGTCGCTTTGTGTTTTTAATAAGTCTCCTGCATCGCTTACATTCATTACAATATCAGTCCCTTCTCCCGGTTTCATAATGTTAACCAGTACCAGACCTATTAATAATGATGTTAAAGATGCTGTAATGAACCATGTCATTGCTTTAGCACCAACACGTCCAACCATTTTCATGTCCCCCATTTTAGCGATACCTACTACCAATGTAGAGAATACTAATGGTGCAATAATCATCTGTACCAGACGAATAAATAAGCTACCTAAAAGTTTAATGTTTTTGGAAAAAGTATCGATAGTTTCCTTTGGATAGTTAAAGTGAACAATGGCTCCTATAATTACACCCAAGATAAGGGCGGCGATAATAGAAATAAAAAGTTTATTTTGTCCTTTCATAAAATTGTCTCTCCTGCAAATATAATTTAATTTTCTTGTAGTTCTGATTTAGTATGTATTAAATAAAAAACCTCTGTATATGAGGCTTTTCTTTATTCTAATACCCTATAAGTGACTTTCAGTACACCCTTTCGTACATCTCCTAATTTTTTAAAAGCTGACTTCGTAATATCAAAGGCTCTTCCTTTATGAAGATATCCTCTGTCGTTTACTTTTACGGTTACTGTATCTCCAGTGGCAACATTTGTAAGCAATACTTTGGTACCGAAAGGAAGATTTGCGTGTGCAGCGGTTAGTTTACCATTATCGAAAACTTCACCACTGGAAGTCTTGCGCCCGTTAAACGTGTCGCTGTAATAAGAAACTGTTGTTGACTTTTCTTCGCCTGACTTCATATTACTAACCGTACTACAAGCAATTGCCGGCAGCAGGGTTAACAGAAATATAACTCTACTCATTCGTTTTATCAATTTCATACAGGAGCCAAAAATAAGCATTTTTATTTTGACAGGTTTTTATACACTTTCCCGATATATAAACAAACTAATAATCAACGTTTTAAAAAAATAAATATTCTATTTACAGCAAACAAAAAGCCGGAAGACTAATCTTCCGGCTATGTTAAAGGGTTATCCCCTGATTCTATTATTTAAGTGTAGATTAATATATTAGTCTACAACTTCTCCGTATAAATCGAAATCGTCGGCAGAAGTAATTTTAACATTAACAAACTCTCCTACACTGATATACGTATTTTCAGCAGGTACCAAAACAGTGTTATCTACATCCGGAGAATCGAATTCTGTTCTTCCGATAAAGTAGTTTCCTTCTTTTCTATCGAACAGACATTTGAAGGTCTTACCAACTTTTTCCTGATTTATCTCATATGAAATTTGCTGCTGAACTTCCATAATTTCTTCTACACGGCGTTCTTTAACTTCTGCAGGAACATCATCTTCATAAATAAATGCACCTGTATTTTCTTCGTGAGAATAGGTAAAACAGCCTAATCTGTCAAAACGCTGATCTCTTACCCAGTTCTTCAATTCTTCAAAATGCTCTTCAGTTTCACCGGGGAAACCTACGATAAGAGTTGTTCTGATAGCCATTCCCGGAACTTTCTCACGGAACTTATCCAATAAAGCATTGGTTTTCTCGAAAGTAGTTCCACGTTTCATACGCTTTAGAACATCATTATTAATATGCTGAAGCGGAATATCTATATAGTTACAGATTTTAGGTTCTTCTTTTATAATCTCCAATACATCTTCCGGGAAACCTGTAGGGAAAGCATAGTGCAGACGAATCCACTCAATTCCTTCTACTTTTACAAGCTCTTTCAGAAGATCACCTAATGCACGTTTTTTATAAATATCTAATCCGTAGAATGTAAGATCCTGAGCGATAAGAATTAATTCTTTCACACCATTCTTAGCCAAATTCTCAGCTTCTTTTACCAGATTTTCTATCGGCGTAGAAATGTGATTACCTCTCATTAAAGGTATTGCACAGAAAGTACACGGTCTGTCGCAGCCTTCAGAAATTTTAAGGTAAGCATAATGTCTTGGCGTTGTAGTAAGACGCTCTCCTACCAGTTCATGACGGTAATCTGCTCCTAAATGTTTTAGCAAAATTGGCAGATCGCGGGTTCCGAAATACTGATCCACATCCGGAATTTCTCTTATCAAATCCGGCTTATATCTTTCGGAAAGACAGCCTGTAACGAAAACTTTTTCTACAGCACCCTGATTTTTAAGATCTACATATTCCAGAATTGTATTAATACTCTCTTCTTTAGCATTATCTATAAATCCACAGGTATTAATTACAACAATATCTCCCTTGTCTTCATGAACTACCTCTTTGCCATTGGCTTTAAGCTGCCCCATCAATACTTCGGAGTCATATACATTCTTGGAACACCCGAGTGTTACAATATTAATTTTCTTTTTATTAGAAGATTTTGTCCGCATTTGTCAATTTTCAGTTTGCAAAGATACGAATTTGAAATATGAAGTAAAAAGTATGGGGCATGAAACCTAAATGCTTCACACCCCATAGCTTGTTAAATTACACAAAAAATATCTACAGCTTATATAGTGTTTTGGGAACTTCACTTAGTACTTTCGTAGCAATTACAGAATTTGTATCTAAATTACGTTGCTCCAACGTAACTTTAATATCTGTACATGACACTCCATTCCATGTTCCTTTTAAAGTAATTAATTTACCAGTATTTTTACCTCGTAGTTTAGCAGTATAATTTAGATTAATTAAATATCTACCTACTGTCGCTGTTGCAGTAACACTAGTTCTTGGAGCAATGACAATTGGAAAATTATAAGTTTGCGTATCCTCCATAGTTTCACTTTTCCCATAGGTAGAGGAATAATTGGTATTCACTGTAGTTGTGATTTTTCCTTCTGCAATAATAGGAATACCAACCTTAAGCGTAGTATTAACACTTAAAGAGCCACCCGTAGTCTTAGACCAATTAGAGGAAAATGATGCTCTCTTAGAAAAACCAGTTGTCATACTCTGTTGTACAGAAGTATTATTTGAATAGAACCAAGTAGTAATGAAATCTGGTTGTTTGATTATTGTCCCGGTATCCGGATTATCATATTCCAAACTAATAATTTCAAAATCATCAATAGGTCTTATTTCAAATTCCTGTTTTCCCTGACTAAGATATTTATCTACAAAAATCTTACTCGCATCAGAATTCCCTATAACTCCATAGGTTGTAATACCATTGTCTCTATATCTTATCCCTGTATTTTGTAAGATATAAGCATCAGGATGAACAGTACCTCCTCCTAAAAACTGCCAGAAAGTTCCTCTAAAAGAGTTGTCTCTTATCTTAGGGATCAAGGAACTCGTAGCAGGATTGATACCGGTAGTCAAAACGTACTTTTGTCCATTGATAAAAGTATATATTGAAATTCCTCCATTTGATTCAGACGGAAACTCTAAATAGAATTTTTGATTATCTGAGTTATTTTGTTTTTCAAAAGTTGCATTACGATTCGTTCCTTGTGTCGTAAGATAAAAATTGCCATTAACATTTTCTTTAGATATAATATTAACAGGATAATCTTTTAATTCTAAAAAAGAACTACTTCTGTCTTCTATAAAATTCCCGGCATTCTTTAGTATACTTGCAGAAGCCTGTAGAGCATTTTTTTCATTTTTAATTTCATCTTCTCTTGAACAAGAAGATAAAAGGATTAATATAATAGATGAAAATAGTAAGCTAATTATTTTTTTCATTTTATTTTAATTTATAATATTTATTGTGATTATGTTATTTATGCTATATGGTAAGGTTATTTAGTTATACTGTATTTTCCTTCAGCATCTGTTTCACCACCTGTATGAGTACCCCACTCAACACCATTTTTAGCTTCCGATACTGTTACTGGTTCATGATATAGAGTAACGATAACTTGAGTCCCATCCCCTGCTTCTGCTCTATTAACTTTCCAGCGTGTCTTTAGTCCTACTTTTACATTATCTTTTGTACGAGTAGAAGAAGCATCATCTGTTCTTGTTAACTCAATATCTGACTTAGTGAAATTAAAAACTATAAAATGTTCATTTATAGCCTTCTTAATTGCTTCAGTTGCATCTTCATTTCCATTTAAGAATGAAACTGACACATCATAGCTATGACCATCCTGTAATTTAATTTTAGGAAAAGCAGTACTATTTTGTTGGTAACTGTAAACAGCGGTTGTTTTATCCGCAATGTCAGTTACATTTAAAACAACATTAGAAATCGTCTCTTGATCTAGATCGTCTTCTTCCACAGAACCTCTGTTACATGATAAAGACACTAAGCTTAAAGTTGCTAATAAAACGCTGATATTGAATATTCTGAATATATTTTTCATTTTGTTATAAATTTATTTTTGTTATTGAAAGAAATATAAATGGTTACAATTAACATAACCTCCATATATATTTAATCTTTAACTGATGATTAAAAATTGTATTTAAGATTTAAGATAAAATTGCGCCCAGCTTCATAGCTAAAGAAACGCAGTCTGTTGAGATAATCTTTATAATTGGTATTTAAAAGATTATTTACGGTAAGTCCTACAGAGAAATTTTTATAAATATCAACTCCGGCCTGCAGTCCCCACAGATTATATGCTTTTGGAGGGGTTGAAAGGTCTAATATTGCTGTATAAGCTTCTCCCGTATCTCTGTACAGAGTAATGTCTATCGGATTGTATGGATATCTGTTCTGGTGAAACACCTGTCTGTTATTCACATTGAAATAGAAATTACTCCACTCCGGTTTATTAAACTCTATAGCATTGTAAACGTTAGTTGGTGCCATCAGTATTAGCGGAACATTATTTGTCATATCCTGTCCGTATAAATAAGCTGCACGACCTTTATATGTTAAATTAGAAGTAAGTCTCCAGTTAACATCTAAGTCTGCACCAAACATTTTGGCATCAATCTGTTGATAACTCCATACCGGGAAAACGCCACGAATTGTATTCTGTATTCCTGTAGGAACTTCGTTGATATAGTTTTTGGTATAGAAAAAATATGGATTCAGTGAAATTTGTAATCCTTGTAGTGCATTAATTTTGCTTTCGATTAACAAATTGAACTGATTACCCGTTTCATTTTTCAGGCTCATATCACCAACTTCTATAACCGATGCTGAATGATGTAATCCATCGGAGAATAATTCTGCAATATTTGGTGTTCTGCTTACTCTGGAATAATTAAATTTCAAATTAAGTGTTGAAGAGGGCTTATATTCTACCCCGGCACTGAAAGAAAAATTATGATAATTCAGAATTGGATTTGTAAGTGTACGGCTCTTGTCTTCTTTTACTTTAAATTCCGGATATAAGGCTGCATAACGACTATTCCAATCCGAAGTATCGTACCATTTTTGTACATCATATCTGTTAAAATCGTATCTGGCAGACGCTTCTGTATTCCATTTTGAATTGAATTTATATTTAAATATGGAATAAACGCCACCTGCATATTTATCATAATTAGGAATCAGCCTTCTGGCTTTAGTAGCCGGATCCGAATAATTGTTCTGATAGGTCCCATCAATTCCGGATTCCAGACTCCAGTTATCCTTATTCAGTAAATGATTAATATTAATCTGATTTGTAATTAGAGCCATGTCCAGAGCTGGTAGTTTATTAAGATCTCCAACGCGGACATCATATTCCTGTCGGTGATTGTACTGGAAACTATAGGTTAATGACAGTTTACCGAAGTTTTTAAAATCATTATAAGCATTAAATTTCACCAAATGATGTTCTACAACCTGTTTAGGATTATCTATATCATAGCTGAAATTTCTTTCATAAATTGGACGTGGAGCATTTATAGCAGCATAAAAATCTTTTAAACTTCCAATATGTGAACCTCTGAAAATACCGAGATTTTGGTTAGTTAGATAATAATCTATGGAAAATCCTCTATGTGCATTTTTCTTCTGAACTCCAAAATTAAAAGAACTCGATTCTAGTCCGGTATTCATTAATCCGTAGTCAGGTGCCTTAAGGTCTCCTAGTTTATTATAAGCTCCGTTAGTATTAATTGCCCAGCCATTTTTCCATAGCTTCAGAAGGTTTACATTAACACCTCCGCCCCGGCCGTTAGACTGCCCATTCAGCGTTACACTACCTTCCAGTGTATCTTTTTTAGGATATATTGCTGGTTCCAACAATACAACCCCACCAATAGCATCACTGCCAAACTTTAGCGCCGAAGCTCCTTTTACCACATCTATATGCTGGTAATTATTAATATCCACATTAGGAGCATGCTCTACACCCCATTCCTGTTCAGCCATCTTTACCCCGTTATTAAGGATTGCAACACGGCTTCCGTACATCCCATGGATAATAGGCTTTACAATATTATTACCAGTTTTCAATCCTTCAACTCCGGATATATTTGTTAGCAAATTTCCCAGATTACTGGCCACATTTCTGGAAATCATATTTTTATCCAGAGAGCTAACAATCATAGCACCTGGAGTACGATGTTTTACATTCAGCACTACTGTTTCTATATCTTCAGCTCTATGCTCCAGATTAATTTCAAGTTTGAGATGCTTATCTACTTTCAGATTTTCTTTGAATGCATCAAACTTTGGATGTGTAACCACTACTGCATATTCTCCGCTGTTTATTTTCAGAGAAAAAACGCCTTTAGCATCAGATATTGCTTTAATACCCCCAATATTAATTTGTGCCTGAGCTATCGGAGAATGATTATCTGAATCTTTTACCGTCCCCTGTACGGTAAAGCTGCTTTGCGCATAAGACATTACCATACCACATAGCAGCAGGAATATCGTCATATATTTTGACATAATTTTACCTTAATTTGTTTTAGAACGTGTCTGTTGTAATGATGTACATCAAATTCGCCAGCATTTCTGATAGCTTATTAGAAGTATACAGCCATGTTGTTATACTCATAGAAATAATGAGCAAACTACATATTCATACACTATTACATGAATACATCTTACCAATACACAATTCAACGTTTCTACTTTATGCGACTGTAAGAGAATACAAACCGCTGTATACGTTAAACAAAAGGAGGTCCCCGTAAAGAAAAATAGGTTTTTGCTTCTAAGAAGAATTTTTGCTGATAGAAATAAATCTGTTCCGCAAAAATCTGAGAGCTGAATAACTCTAATGAAAAATCAAAAGATTCATAAATCTGATGGCTTCCCATAAGATGACAGGAAAGACAATCGTTGACATTTGGCTGGAAAGATTTTTCCATTTTCACTTTAGTTCCTGTACCAAATGTAACATCTGCTTTGTGGGTATGCAAAAATCCCGCAAAGAAAACTACGAAGGCGTATATGCCAACGATAATCCCTGCTACAAGCTTTTTATATTGCCCGGAATCTTTTTGCATTGCACAAATATAATAACTTTATGTGAGTTATATCTATCCGTGGAACAATCTAATGATTAAATATATTTGGAATTACAATTTTTTCAGGTTTTTCATCACTATACATAATATCAATATAACCTTCTCTACGCAGTGCTGGTATATCAATCAGTTGTACAACCTTTTTATAAAAAGCCTGATAAACAACTCCTTTTTCATTTGCATAAGAAACATCGAATCTTACTTCCGGCTGATCATTTACCAGAAGTCCGGTTTGTCTTACATTTCTTATTTCTGCAGAAACCATTTTGCCGGCATACAATAATTTTTGTTCCCATTTCTTCCCAAACATCAGAGGCTTGAGTAAAAGCTGATAGACAGCAACAAAAAGCAAAATCATAAAACCGGTAAAAATAATCGGATGCATGAAAGTAAGAAATTGCCATTCATGCCCTTTAGAATCCCGGTCGTAAAAATAAATATACAATCCTGCAACATAAGCCAGTAATAAGACAAGTCCCAACAACCTGTACAGCATACCGCTGTTGTTATATTTTGTTTGTTGTCCTTTCAGAATAAAATAAGGTGTATGCTCTACATTTCTGTTCAGCAGAATATCTATTTCTTTACCTTTTGCAAATCTGTTTTCTTCCGGCTTAATATCCACAAAGAAGTGACTGTCTTCAATAGGGTAATTATTGAGATTATTAAATCGAAGATTTAGCTGCAATAATTGCTGATTTTTTAAGGTTTCATTTTTCAGTATAACCTGACTTGTAATATTAGCTTTTCTTTCAATGCCATTTTTAGCAATACTCTGTATCACTTTCTTATCTTTTACAGGCTGTATTAAAGACTGATTAATAAAAAACCAGAGAATATATCCCCAAATAAGAACTGATAATCCTAACCAGAACCATGACCAAAACAATGAACTTTCTGGTGTATAGGTATCAGATGATTCATCAGTTGCCATATAGATAATAATGGGAAATGGTATACAAAAAAATAAAAGATACAGTCCCCAAAAGATGAGCATTCCTTTCTTCATACTTAAATTTCTTTACTAAAATAACACTTTTAACCATAGTTTAGTATGTACAACCGGAAAATGTGGATAAGTAGGAAAACAAGATTTAATAGAATATTTGCTATTTTTGAAAAAAAACCATGACCTCTATTCAACGGCTAATCTGTTTCTGCATAAGCTTGACAGGAGTTGCATATCCCGGCATTGCAAACGGACAAACAAAGACTACAAAGCTTTCCTGCTGCGAAGTTTCCGGTAGCAAAGCCCGGCAAATTACTTCACAAAAAAAAGTAAACCCACCAACTACAACAATTTCATTAAAAGATAAAAGCGCTACAGATGTAACAAACAAAATGGCTTTAATTCCTGCCGGTACTTTTATGATGGGTTCTAATGGTGATGAATGGTCTCGTAACTGGGAGTCACCTCAGCATAAAGTTTCGGTAAAGTCCTTTTATATGGATACACATGAAGTAACCAATGCTGAATTCGAAAAATTTGTAATTGCCACAGGCTACATTACTACAGCCGAAAAACCTGTTGACTGGGAAGCACTGAAAAAAGAACTACCACCTGATACTCCTAAACCTTCAGATGAGGATTTAATGCCTGGATCTATGGTCTTTGCTTCTCCTGAATCGGTAAACGGATTAGAAGATTACTCGCAATGGTGGCGTTGGGTAAAAGGAGCTGACTGGCAGCATCCACTTGGGCCGGGAAGTAATATAAAAGGTAAAGAAAATCATCCGGTAGTGCATGTTTCCTATTATGATGCTGTTGCCTATGCAAAGTGGACAGGAAAACGCCTTCCTACTGAGGCTGAATGGGAATGGGCTGCACGTGGTGGTTTAGATAACAAAATTTATCCATGGGGAGATGAACATATAAGCAGTGGATCTCAAAAAGCCAATTACTGGACAGGAACATTCCCAATAAAGAATACCGAAAAAGATGGTTATTATTATACTGCACCGGTTGGATCATATGCTCCAAATGCTTATGGCCTTTACGATATGGCCGGGAATGTTTGGGAAATATGCTCAGATTGGTTTAGTGAAAATTACTATCAGTCTTTACAAGGAAATCAAATAACCAACAATCCTGCAGGACCATCGAAACCTTATTATCCCTCCGAACCTTTTGCTAACAAAAGAGTGGTACGTGGCGGAAGCTTCCTTTGTAATGATTCATACTGTGCCAGCTATCGGGTTTCTGCAAGAATGCCTTATTCAGAAGACACAGGCATGGTACACACAGGTTTCAGATTGGTAAAAGATCTTGAAACCAAATAAAAAACTAAAACTAATTAACCATGAATAAAATCTTAACTCTGCTTTTGGGTTTATTGGCAATAGCCAATATTAATGCTCAGAAAAGCAAAAAACCAAATGTCCTTATTATTTATACGGACGACCTGGGTTATGGAGATCTCCGTTCATACGGAGCAAAATCCATTAACACACCCAATATTGATGCTCTTGCAAGTAATGGACTAAAATTCACCAATGCTTATGCAACAAATGCTACCTGCACACCGTCGCGCTATTCACTTCTTACAGGAACATATTCCTGGCGCAGGAATGATACCGGAGTGGCAAATGGTGATGCTTCCCTTATTATTAATGAGGATACTTATACATTAGCCGATCTTTTCAGAGATTCCGGATATGCTACAGGAGTTATTGGCAAATGGCATCTTGGGATAGGTGGCAAAGAAGGACCTAACTGGAACGGAACATTAAAACCTGGTCCTTTAGAACTGGGCTTTAATTATTCTTATATTATGGCTGCAACTCAGGATCGTGTACCATGTGTGTATATAGATGGACATCAGGTAGAAAATCTGGATCCTGCTGATCCTATTACAGTTAATTACAAAGGTCCAATTCCGAACGCTAACATACCGACATATAAAGAACATCCGGAATTATTGGAGATGACTTCTTCTAACGGGCACAACAATTCGGTTATAAACGGAATTGGACGCATTGGTTATATGTCCGGAGGAAAAGCTGCAATATGGGATGATTACAGTATGAATGAGCATTTCGCCGACAAGGCCAGCAAATTTATTACCGAACACAAGGATGAACCTTTCTTTCTGTATTATGCGACTCCGAATATCCATGTACCCAGAACTCCAAATAAAAAATTTGCTGGAAAAAGTGGAATGGGACCGCGTGGTGATGTTATTCTGGAATTGGATTATTGCGTAGGCCAGGTAATTAAAACATTGGACAGTTTAGGCATTAGAGACAATACTCTTATTGTTTTCAGCAGTGACAATGGTCCTGTAATAGATGACGGATACAATGATCAGGCAAAGCAACTCTTAGGCAATCATCGTCCGGCAGGAAACCTTAGAGGTGGTAAGTATAGTATATTCGAAGGTGGAACCCGAATTCCTTTTATTGTAAATTATCCTAAAAAAATAAAAAAAGGAGAAACCAATACGCTTATCAGCCAGATTGATTTGTTCGCATCTTTTGCATCTCTGAATAAACAAAACCTAAAACAAGGACAGGCTTTTGATAGTTTCAATATGCTAAACCAGTTATTAGGAAAAAGCAAAGAAAACAGACCATATCTGATAGAAGATGCATATGGAATTGCTATTATCAAAGATTCCTGGAAGTATATTAAACCTAATAACAGAAGTTCGTATCTAAAAGAAACGGAAACCGAATTAGGCAACAATCCTCAGCCTCAACTTTATGATCTCCGAACAGATGAAGAAGAAAAAATAAATGTTGCAGTAAAGCACCCCGAAAAGGTAAAAGAACTTGCTTCTCTTTTAGATGAAGTTATGAAGAAACCTATAAGTCAATAAATAGATCAAAAATAAAAACCGCTTCTTTTGAAGCGGTTTTTTTATAATTACCAACCTGGGTTTTGTTCTATTTTAGGATTTTTAGCAATCTCAACCGTTGGCAATGGCCACAAATAATCTTTCTTAGGATCAAATTTTCTCGAAGTAGCAGGCTGCAGTATAATATATTTGTTCGAATCTACTATAGTAGAAGTATCCCAGCCTCCTGTCGTAATGTATTCAGTAAACAAATAACTACCATATAATGTTTGAGGTAATTCTGTTTCTGCTGTTTTCCATCTTATTAGATCCCAATAACTAAACCCTTCATAGGCCAATTCTATCCTTCTTTCTCTTCTGATTTCTTCTCTCATATCTAATCCATTAGCCGTTACAAAAGCATTGCTTAATTTCGCCATAGAAACATAGTTAGGAGCAGCATCTGTCCCAATATTAACTTGTGGCAACCTTGCACGAAGCAAGTTCACTGTCTTATCTAAATCGGAATCTGAAATAGTACCATTAATCTCATATAATGCTTCTGCATAAGTTAATAATACTTCTGCATAGCGCAATATTGGACGGTCAATGAATGATCGTTGATATGTCCAATCATTTCTATTAGCATATTTTCTAATGCCATAACCACTTCTTTGATATGTTGGGTTTGGGGTTGTATAATCAGATGTCGCAATAAATTCATCACCTCTTTTGAAAAGAGTAAATGACATCCTAGGATCTCTTTTCTTAAAGAAATCTGCATGTGTCATTGTTGCGTCTGGTGTTTTATATAAAGGAGATTTAGTAATTGGCAGTCCGTCTGCCATTAAGTATCGGCTCACAAAATTATTCGTTGGAACAATATAACTTCCTTCATAAATACGTTGTGTAAGGTGAGAAACTACATTATTATTTGCATCTACTCCATAAATACGCACTATGATATTTTCTTTATTAGCTCTTCCGTCCCCTTTTTCCTGAAAAAGATTATAATATGCATCATTTAACTGTTGCCCATTAGTACCAACTGTTGGAGTACTAAACAAGGCATGCTGTCCGGAATTCATAACTTTTTCAGCACATTCCTTAGCAATATTCAAATGTTTTGCCGGTGTTCCATAGCCATGATATTTACTTCTTGTACCTTCAAATAATGCAATTCTTGCCTTGAATGCTAAAGCTGCAGTATTAGAAATCCTTCCATATTCACCCGCCGTATTTAGTTGATCCGGTGTTCTAAGAACGCTTATTGCATAGTCCAGGTCGCTATAAATGAGATCTAAAACTTCATCTCTTGTTGCACGAGGTTTAAATACATCAGGATCATCAATCTGCATGGTCTTAGTAATAAGAGGAACTCCTCCAAATCTTTTAAACATTTCAAAATAATACCATGCTCTGAAAAAACGAGCCTCTCCGACATATTGATTAACCACTGTAGCATCAGCACCTTTGGCAATTACTTTAGGAGCTTTTTCTATTAAATTATTTGCCTGAAAAATACCATAATAGCTATAATCACTACTGCTCGTGGGAGCAACTCTTGATCCATCACTTATGTTATTAGCATTATTATTAGGATATGCATCTGCAGACCAGTTATCATTAGTTTCCGCAAGCCCTGGTAAAGTTGTATAAAAATAATTTGCGGCAAGTCGTACATCAGATGCTGAATTCCAAAAATTACCATCTGAAACTGATGTTTCAGGAAATCTATCTGTATTACATGAAACCACCGAAGTCAATAATGGTAATGTCAATAAACTTATATATATAATATTTTTTTTCATTTTTTTCTAATTAAAAGTCAATATTTACACCTAGAGAAACTGTTTGAGCAAAAGGATAACCTCCAACAACTCCTTGTGGTTGTTCTGGATCTATAGTTCCTTTAAAGACTCCCAGTTTGGAAAATGTCAATAAATCTTCACCGGAAATATAAATACGCATACGAGAAATTGGCATATTCTTCAATGCCTCTTTAGATAAAGAATAACCTAATTGAACATTTTTCAGTCTTGCATAAGCACCATTGATAAACCATTTATCAGAATTCACATAATTATGATCTCCAGATAAATAAGGTCTAGGGAAGGCAGCATTAGGATTATCTGGTGTCCAGTAGTCCATTTGGAATGTCATTGGTAAATTCCAAGGTTGAATAGCAGGCTGCATTAACTCATTACCTGGCTTAAATCTACGTTTAGCAATTCCCTGAATAAAGAAACTAAAGTCTACATTCTTATAATTCAGGGCAACATTAAACCCAAACTGATATCTTGGGTTAGTATCTCCTAAGTATACCAAATCTCCATGATCAGATACAGTTCCTTTTCCAGGACTAATCTCACCATTTCCATCAATATCCACATAACGAACATCTCCAATTCCTGGCACACCAGCTTTGTTCAATAGCTTCTTATAGCTAGGAGCCTTATCTACATCCCCTTGGTTTTGAAAGTATCCATCCGTTTTATATCCCCAAACAGAATTCAGTGCATATCCTTCTACCAAAGAATTTACACCTGCATTAATTGAATTACTTGATCCCCCATACCAAAGTAATTTATTCTGACTATCGGATACATTTGCTGTAATACTGTAACCAAAATCTTTTCCTATTTTATCTTTATAGCTTACAGTCGCTTCCCATCCCCATACTTTCAGTCTTCCTGCGTTTTGTTTTGGAGTACTAATACCTATTGTTGCAGGTAAATTTACAGGTACTAGCATGTTATTATTATATTTATTATAATAATCAAAAGAACCAGTTAATTTACGGTTGAATAATGAAAAATCGACTCCTAAATTTCTGGTTTCAACTGTCTCCCAGCCTAATAATAATGCAGGAAGACTATTTTGATACACATAAGTTTGTCTACCATTTCCTAAAACCAAACTTGTTCCTGTAGATAATTGCGATATATAATCATAATAACCTATACCAACATTAGAACCTACTTTTGCCCAAGATACCCTTGGTTTAAATTCATTCAATATATTTCCAGAAATTTTATCAAACCATGATTCTTTTGCTATATTCCAACCCAATGAAAATGAAGGGAAAATTTTGATTCGATCTCCATCTGTTAATCTTGAACTTTCATCACTTCTTATGGTAGCTTCAAATAAATATTTTTCCTTGTAGTTATAATTAAATCTACCAAAATAAGATTGCATAATATCCGAACTTACACCCTCTGCATTAGACTTATTAGCGGCATCAGAAGTAAATCCTAAACTTGGATTATCATTAACAAATAAATTTTTGGTACTTCCCTGTAAATAGCTATATCTATATTTCTGTAATTGGTAACCTCCTAATAGATGGAAATTATGGCCTCCTTGTAATTTCAAATCATAATCGACCATACCCTGAAAGTTTTCAGTAACTGTTTTATAATTAGTAACTGAATAATTATTAGGGTCATTTAGTTTTTTTATAGAACTAGCTGTTGGTCCTGCATAATAAGAAAGTGTCCTTCTAAAATTCTTATTTTCCTGATCTGTAGTTTCTCTACCATATACCAATTTAAAATCTAAACCTTTAGCTAAATTCGTAATAGTAGCGGTAATGTTATTAAAGAAATTTTCTTTTCTGTCTCTATTAAATCCACCATCTTTAAGTAAAGCATATCCAAAATAAGATGAGGTACCGCTGATATAATAACTTCCGTCAGGATTAAAAATAGGAAATCTTAATCTTGAATTATACATTTGTCTAAAAATACTATTTCCACCACCTTCTAATCCATTACCTCCATCTTGTGGATTATCCGTAGCTTGGGATGTATAAGCACTGCTGATATCAAATTTAAGATAATCATTAACTTTAGCAGAAACATTAATTCTTGCATTCCATCTGGAGAATAAATCTTCACCTACTTTAAAGATTCCATTTTGTTGCATATTCCCAATGGAAGCCATATAAGTAACTTTCTCATTCCCTCCAGAAATTTGTATATTATTGTTTGTCAATGTATAAACATCTCTTAAGGTAGCTTTTATAAAGTCTTGTTGATTATATGTTCTCCACAAGTTATTTGTAGGATCTAGAACAAACTCTATTCCCCTACGAGCATAATCAAGATCATCATCTTTATACTCTGGTGCCAATCCTGCATTTTTTCTTGCAAGATTCATATACTCCATTTCTTCTATTAGTGTTAAACGCTTAGGAAGGTTCATAGGTCTTTGGAACCCCGTATTACTCGAAAAAGAAATTCTCGCTTTCCCGCTTTTCCCTCTTTTTGTTGTAACCACTATTACCCCGCCAGCTGATTGTGCACCATAGATAGCTGTTGCTCCCCCATCCTTCAACACACTGATATTATCAATATCATCCGGATTTAGAGAAACAAAGGTTGACTCTGAGCTTACAACACCATCTATTACATATAATGGACTGACATTACCACTAGCAGAGGTAACACCTCGAATCTGCAAGTTCAATCCTTGTCCTCCAACTTTTCCTGACGTCCTGGTTACAGTCAATCCTGGCGCAGCACCTTGTATCATATTAGCAACTGTTGGTGACGGTCGGTCTTCTAACATTTTACTATCAATTGTAGAAACTGCGGTAGTTAAATTAGTCTTTTTTTGCTTTCCATATCCGACGACAACTACCTCATCTATAGTCTTAGATTTAGTAGTAGTGTCTGACTTTTTAGCACTTTCTTTTCGATTAGGAGTTTGCTGAGCCATGGCCATTTGTACTCCTGAAGTAGAGAGAAAAAAGGCGATAGCAACCTTCAGATAATTTGAAGGCACCATTGGGTGAATTCTCATAATTCGTTAATTTTAGGTTAATTAGTTTGTTAATTTTAAACGCAATCTAAATAAATTCGAAACCCAATATTAACATTACGTTAACTTTTTACGAAAACGTTTTAGTAAAATTCAAACCCCTGAAATAATGGACTAAAAAACAATATCCCAATTTTCATATATTCTTGTTTTTTACCAATTTTATGCATTTTAACAAAAAATAAATCCCCAAAAATGCCATATAGACAATACAAAACCCAAACTTTTATATTTTTGTATATAAATTAAGTTTCACTATATTTACCGAAACAATCATCAAAATAGACAAAGGAATGTGTAAAAAAATTCCTTTTTTATCCGTAAATTCGCATTATATATTTTTTTATGACTGAATCACAGGTTAAAAAAATCGGAGTATTGACTTCCGGAGGTGATTCTCCGGGAATGAACGCAGCTATTCGTGCTGTAGTCAGAACTGCTAATTATTATCATTTAGAATGTTTCGGAATCCGTGAAGGCTATTCAGGCTTAATGGAAGGCAACCTTACCAAGATGGGTGCCCGTTCCGTAAAAAATATCATCAACCAGGGCGGTACTATTTTAAAATCTGCCCGTTCTCTGGAATTTAAAACTAAAGAAGGAAGACAGAAAGCTTTTGAACAATGTCAGAAAGCTGGTATAGACGGATTGGTCTGTATCGGTGGAGACGGTACTTTTACCGGAGCTAAAATTTTCTGTGAAGAATTTGGTATAAAAGTAATCGGTGTACCGGGTACCATCGATAATGATATCTTCGGTACCGATAATACTATAGGATACGACACTGCGCTAAACACAGCAATGGAGGCTATAGATAAGATCAGAGACACCGCAACTTCTCACAACAGAGTATTCTTTGTAGAAGTAATGGGACGTGATGCTGGTTTTATAGCGTTAAACAGTGGTATTGCTACCGGAGCTATAGACATTCTGATTCCTGAAAGAGAAGATAAAATTGAAGACCTGTTTGAAAACTTCAGAAAAGCTGAAGGTACTGGAAAATCTTCAAGCATTGTCGTTGTTGCTGAAGGAGAAAAACTGGGTAACATATATGACCTTGCCCAAAAAACAAAAGATGAATTTCCGGAATTCGACATCAGAGTATCAACTCTAGGACATATCCAAAGAGGAGGTTCCCCAAGCTGTGCTGACAGAGTTCTTGCTAGTCGTCTGGGATATGGTGCTGTAGTAGGACTTATGCAGGGGTACACCAATGTAATGGCTGGTATAAGAGCCAACGAATTGGTTTATACTCCTATAGAGGAAGCCATCAGAAAACATAATGAAATGAATGGCGATTTAATGAAGATCGCCGAAATCCTTGCCATATAAATTATTTACTAATCAATTAAATTTATTTTAAAATGTCAAAAATCAAAGTAGGTATCAACGGATTTGGTAGAATCGGACGTCTTGTGTTCAAAGCAATGACTGAAAGAGACAATATTGAGGTAGTTGGTATCAACGACCTTATCGATGCAGAGTACATGGCTTACATGTTAAAGTACGACTCTGTACACGGGCAATTTAAAGGAGAGATTTCTGTAGAAGGTAACGACCTTGTTGTAAACGGAAACAGAATTCGTGTAACTGCTGAAAAAGATCCTAACAACCTTAAGTGGAATGAAGTTGGGGCTGAATATATCGTAGAATCTACTGGTTTATTCTTAACTAAAGAAAGTGCACAAGCTCACATTAATGCTGGTGCTAAAAAAGTAATTCTTTCTGCACCTCCAAAAGATGATACTCCAATGTTCGTAATGGGTGTAAACCACAACGAACTAACCGATGATATCAAAATCTTATCAAACGCATCTTGTACAACTAACTGTTTAGCTCCTTTAGCTAAAGTTATCCACGATAACTTTGGTATTGCTGAAGGTCTGATGACTACTGTTCACGCTGCTACTGCTACTCAGAAAACTGTTGACGGTCCTTCAATGAAAGACTGGAGAGGTGGACGTTCTGCACTGAACAACATTATCCCTTCTTCTACTGGTGCTGCTAAGGCTGTAGGTAAAGTTATCCCTTCTCTTAATGGAAAACTTACAGGTATGTCTTTCAGAGTACCAACTGCTGACGTTTCTGTAGTAGACTTAACTGTAAGATTAGATAAAGCTACAACTTACGATGAGATTTGTGCTACTATTAAAGCTGCTGCTGAAGGTGAATTAAAAGGAATCCTTGGTTATACTGAAGATGCTGTTGTATCTCAGGATTTCGTAGGAGAAAAGAGAACTTCAGTATTTGATAAAGATGCTGGTATCATGTTATCTCCAACATTCGTAAAATTAGTTTCTTGGTATGACAACGAAACTGGTTACTCTAACAAGTTAACAGACATGTTAATCCACTCTGCTTCTTTATAATTAAGATCAGAATTCAGATAAAGAACGCTTCCATCCGGAAGCGTTTTTTTGTTTTATACAACAAAGCTTCCAAAGCCGTTTTATTCTTTTTATATCTCAATATTTCAAATTAAAAACATTTTAAATTTTTCTTTTGAAATATTTTTGTTAGATTTGTCTAACTTTTTAACTATACAGATATAACAATGAAGAAGTTTTATGTTTCAGTTTTGGCATTATGCAGCCAATATGTGTTTTCGCAAGGCTTTGTAAAAGACAGTCTCAAAGAAAATAGTATAGATGCCGTTGTAATGACAGGACTCTCTAAAAAAACATTTGTAAAAGATAATCCATTACCTATCAAAAGAATTACGGCTAAAATGATGGAGAAAACAAATGAGACGAATATTATAGATGCATTGGTACAAAATACGCCAGGGTTAGTAGCCGTAAAAACCGGGCCGAATGTATCAAAACCCTTTATAAGAGGTTTAGGTTATAACAGAGTTCTTACGCTGTATGATGGACACAGACAGGAAGGGCAGCAATGGGGAGATGAGCACGGAATAGAAGTAGACTCTTACAACATTGCTCAGGCAGAAGTTATCAAAGGACCATCCAGCTTAATGTACGGATCCGATGCTATAGCCGGAATCATTAGTTTCTTTCCTTATATTCCCGTTACACCTAATACAGAGTCCCTGAAGGCTACATCAGAATATCAGACCAACAATGGTATGGTGGGAGCAGGTTTCCGTTGGGCAGCTAATAAAAACAACTGGATTATTGCTACTTCAACTTCACTAAGATTTGCAAAGAACTATAGAAATAGTGTAGACGGAAGAGTTTATAACACCGGGTTTAATGAGAAAAACTTCTCTTTATTATTAGGTTATCAGAAAGGGAATAATTATTCTCATTTCAATATTACCTATTATGATAATGAACAGGGAATTCCAGATGGCAGCAGAAATCCGGAAACACGACAATTTACAAAACAGATTCATGAAGCGGAAGACGATGTAATGGAAAACAGACCTATTGTGAGTGACAAAGAATTGAACTCCTACAGCCTGTCACCACTGCATCAAAATATACGACATCTGAGAATTTATACCAATAACCATTATGAGACCTCCATTGGTGACTTTTACGCCAACGTTGGCTACCAAAGAAATAACAGAATAGAATACAACCATCCTACTAAGACATCCCAGGCCGGAATGTTTGTAAGACTAAACACCTTAAATTATAGTTTCAGATTTATTCCGAACAATACCGGAAACTTTGAATTCAGTTTCGGAGCAAACGGAATGTTGCAGAATAATAAAAATAAAGATGCAACCGATTTTCCCATTCCCAATTATAATCTGACAGATACGGGAGTATTTGCCTATGCAAAATGGTCCAAAAACCGTTGGAATGTAAGCGGAGGTGTTAGATATGATCATAGAAATCTTCGTTGGGATGACTTCTATGTTGCAGCTGATCCTGCCACAGGTTTTGACAGACAAGTTTCTGCTGGAACACCAGACGCAAATCATCAGTTTAGTGCTTACCAGAAAAAATTCAATGGCGTATCCGCTAGTTTGGGAGCAAGTTACAAACTGGCTTCACAGTTGTACATAAAAGCCAATATCGGAAGAGCATACCGAGCACCGAATATTACAGAAATGGCTTCAAATGGCTTGGATCCGGGTGCTCACATTATTTATTTAGGAAATAAAAACTTCGATCCCGAATTTTCATTCCAGCAGGATCTAAGCCTTATTGCCAGTTATCGTAATTTCTCCGGAGAAATTAATGCGTTCAATAATAATATGGACAACTTTATTTACCTTACCATGCTATTGGACAAAGATGGAAAACCACAAACCGATGCACAGGGGAACCGTACTTACCAATACCAACAGGCAAAAGCCAGACTATATGGATTAGAAGCATACTTTGCCCTGCATCCTCAAGCTTTAAAAGGATGGACACTAAGTAATAGTATTGCATTGGTATATGGTTTTAATAAAAATCCGGAATTCAAAGACAAAGGTACAAACGGAGAATATTTACCATTAATAGCACCTTTAAAATGGCTGGGTAAACTGGAGAAAAATTTCACACTCCGGAAAAATAACTGGAAGAATATTACTCCGATGGTAGAAGCAGAATATGATGCTGCACAGAACAGATATCTTGGACTGAATCAGACTGAATCTTATACCCCATCATATTTTCTGATGAACATCGGGATCTCATCAGAATGGAAAGTAGGAAATAAAAGCAGTCTTATGTGCAATTTACAGGTCAACAATGTTTTTGACAGAGCCTATCAGTCACATCTTAGCAGACTAAAATATTTTGAACCACAGGAAACAATAAACACAGGACACAGAGGTATTTATAATATGGGAAGAAACTTTGCTCTGAAGTTAGTTTTCAGTTATTAGTTTGAGCGAGTTGATGTTGACAGTGAGTCCGGATACATGGAAAAACAAATGACATTACCCCGCCCTTATATTCAGGGCAACACTTTCATGTAACTTACAGGCTTTACTGTCAACTCTCAACTCATATTCGTATCTTTGCCATATGATTCGTATTACTAAGATTTTCACGTTTGAAACTGCTCATGTACTTTACAATTATGATGGTAAGTGTAAAAACATGCATGGACATTCCTACAAGTTATTTGTTACCGTAAAAGGGAAACCTGTTAACGATTTAGACAATCCTAAAAATGGTATGGTTGTAGATTTCGGCGATATCAAAAAGATTGTAAATGAAGAAGTTGTAGACATCTGGGATCATGCAGTACTAATCAATGCAAATTCTCCACACAAGGAGCTGGGGAACGAGCTTGAAGGAAGAGGACATAAAGTTATTTACTGTGGTTTTCAGCCCACATGTGAAAATATGCTGTACGAAATTGCTGCAAAAGTTCAGGCAAAACTTCCTTCGGAAATTTCTCTTGCTTATCTTAAGCTTCATGAAACCGAAAACTCTTATGGAGAATGGTTTGCTGAGGATCAATCTGAAAATTAATTTTTATGAAAATTGATTTACAAGAAGGTAAAAAAATATATTTCGCTTCCGATCAGCACTTTGGAGCTCCTACTCCTAAAGAAAGCAAAGTCCGTGAAGCAAAATTCATCCGCTGGCTGGACGAAATAAAAGAGGATGCACAGGTACTTTTCCTGATGGGCGATCTTTTCGATTTCTGGCACGAATGGCAACATGTAATTCCTAAAGGCTATGTAAGGCTTTTGGGCAAACTTGCCGAATTAAAAGACAGCGGAATAGAACTTTACTTTTTTGTAGGCAACCACGACCTGTGGATGAAATCTTATTTTGAAGATGAACTGGAAGTTCCGGTTTATTTCACAAAAAAATACTACGAAATTTCAGGCAAAAACTTTCTTTTAGCCCATGGCGACGGATTAGGCCCCGGAGACAAAGGCTATAAAAGAATGAAAAAACTTTTCACTAATCCTGTAGCGCAATGGTTTTTTAAATGGCTGCACCCTGATATCTCCATGAGAATAGCATTATATCTTTCTCAGAAAAATAAGATGATCAGCGGTGAAGAAGACAAAGAATTTCTGGGTGAGGACAAAGAATTTCTGATTATCTATGCTAAGGAAAAATTAAAGACTGAAAAGATCGATTATTTCATTTTTGGCCACCGCCACCTGCCAATGGTATTGGATCTGAACGCCGGGCAATCAAAATACATTAACCTTGGTGACTGGATTGGCTATTTTACTTATGGTATTTTCGACGGAAATCATTTTGAATTAAAAACCTACGAAGGATAAAACATGGAAAATCATCCCCTCATAGAAGTTATCAACAAAACAACACCTTTTGAGGAGGAAGATATCAGATTGTTTTTATCTGTTTTTGAAGAGAAAAAATTTAAAAAGAATATGCTTCTGTTGGAAGCCGGAAAAACAGCTCATGAAGCTTTTTTTGTTATCAAAGGAGCTTTACGCCAATACTACATCAATGAAGAAGGAAATGAAAGAGTCTGTTACTTCGCTTTTGAAAATGAATTTCTGACTGATTTGGAAAGTTTTTCCAGGCAGATTCCGGCCACGTCCTTTATTATTACCCAAGAAGAAACAACCTGTCTTGTTACCAGCTGCACAAATCTTGCGAATGCCATGAGAGCATCAGAAAATATTGCAACTTTCTTTAAAGTTGTTGTTGAAAATGTAGCTACAGAGAGTATGCGCAGGACAAAATCACTACTCTCCTTTTCTCCGGAAAAACAATTCCTGGAACTGATACAGGAGAAACCACAAATCCTGCAGAGGATTCCACAGCGGTATATTGCACAATATCTGGGAATAGCCCCGGAAAGCCTTAGTAGAATCAGGAAAAGACTGATACAATCCTAAAACCTTAACCCAAGTCATCGTTTTAGGTACAACATTGCTTATATTTTTACAAAAAAAATTATGCAGACAATACTTGGTGCCGGCGGAGATATAGGAACCCCATTAGCACAAGAACTTAGAAAATACACTGACAAAGTCAGACTTGTTGCCCGAAATCCAAAAAAAGTAAATCAGGATGATGAATTATTTGCTGCCAATTTACTTGATGAAAAAAATGTTATTCAGGCTCTGGATAATACAGATGTAGCCTATCTTACCGTGGGCCTTCCCTATGATTATAAAATTTGGGAGAAACAATGGCCTGTTATTATACAAAATGTAATAAAAGCCTGCCTTACCAACGGTACAAAACTCGTTTTCCTGGACAATGTATATGCATACTCTGAAAAAGAAATTGGAAACATGCATGAAGACAGCCGCATTAATCCTCCTTCTAAAAAAGGAAAAATAAGAGAACAGCTCATCAGAAAACTCCATGAAGCAGAAAAAAATAATGGCCTAAAACTAATCATTGCCAAAAGCGCTGACTTCTATGGACCTGACGCAAGAAATGGCATCTTGAATCTGTTAGTTATTGATAACCTTAAAAAAGGTAAAAAAGCACAATGGCAGTCTGATACTGCTAAAATCCATTCTTTCACCTACACTATTGATGCTGCCAAAGGTCTTGCATTATTAGGAAATACAACCTCCGCATACGGACAAAACTGGCACCTCCCAACTTCTTCGGAAAGGTTAAACGGCAAACAATTTATAGAACTTGTCGCTGCAGAACTAAATACAAAGCCCAGATATACTTTACTATCTTCTTTTATGTTAAGATTGGCTGGTTTATTTTCCAAAACAATAAAAGAGCTTATAGAAATGCAATACCAGAATAACAGAGACTATTTCTTTAACAGCGAAAAATTCGTTCAGGAATTCAACTTTACACCAACAACCTATAAGCAAGGAATAAAGGAAATTCTAAAAACCTCATAGCTCCCACAAAAACTTCGTAAATTTGTAGCGTTTTTGACATTAGTATTATGGAGTTAGATATTTTTAATATAAAAACAGAAGAGGATTTCACACAGGCTTGTCTGGAAACGTTTCGTTATCAGTATCAAAATATTGAAGTTTACAGAAAATTTACAGATTATCTGAATATCAAACCCGAGGAAATTACTCGGGTAGAAGACATTCCTTTTCTACCAATAGAAATGTTTAAAAATCATACAGTAATTGATCAGAACAAAAAACCTCAATTTTATTTTCAAAGTAGTGGCACCACACAAATGAATCTTTCCAAACATTGGATTTGTGATGCCGGGCTATACGAAGAAAGTCTTTATAAAAGTTTTGAACAATTTATTGGTAAACCTGAGGACTTTATTTTTCTGGGGCTTCTGCCTAATTATTTGGAAAGACAAAACTCCTCCTTGGTCTATATGGTCGATTACCTGATGAAAGTTTCTAACCAGCCTGAAAATGGTTACTTTTTATATAATCATGAAGATCTTTTAAAGCAGATTCAGCATCTGGAAAAAGAACAGAAAAAATACATTGTATTTGGAGTTTCTTTCGCTTTATTAGACTTCTTAGATACCCTACAACAACTTAATGTAACCAACTTTAAAATCCCTAATGGTATTGTTATAGAGACCGGAGGAATGAAGGGAAGAAAAGAAGAGATCACAAAAGATCAGCTTCTTCAGGAATTACAGACAGGTTTTGGCACTGAGAAAATTTACTCTGAATATAGCATGACTGAATTATTATCGCAGGCATATTCAAAAGGGAATAATGAATACGAAACACCAAACTGGATGCGAATTCTGATCCGTAATACAGAAGATCCATTTTCGTATGTAGATGAGGGACGCACCGGAGCCATTAATATTATTGACTTAGCCAATAAGCATAGCTGTGCATTTATTGCCACACAAGATCTAGGTCGTTTTGATATTGACGTGGATGGTAAAAGAAAATTTCAGGTTCTGGGAAGAATAGACCACTCAGATATCAGAGGCTGCAGCCTTTTGGTAAGCTAAAAGATATTTGATTATTTATGATTCTAATATAAAAAAAGACCTTCTCTTCAGAAGGTCTTTTTTTTATATTCAATATTTTGTTACTCTTAGTTAGCAATTTCTTCTCCACCATCACGCTGAAGCAAGAACTTATAGATCAGTCCGCCGGCAATACCACCAAGGATTGGCGCTACCCAGAACAGCCATAATTGCTGTAACGCTACTCCACCAACAAATAAAGCCTGAGAAGTAGATCTTGCCGGGTTAACAGAAGTATTGGTAATTGGAATTGAAATCAGGTGAATTAATGTTAAACCTAAACCAATTGCCAATCCTGCAAATTTACCATTAGCCCATTTATCTGTTGCTCCCATAATAATAATCAGGAAGAAAGCTGTTAGTAAAAACTCCGCAAGGAAAGCTGCTCCCATAGAATAACTTCTTCCGTTATAACCTGGCATATCGTAGAAGTTAGTTGCAAATGCTCCCGGTCCTTCAGCAGAGAATGCACCAGCACCATTCAGGATAATGTAAAGACAACCAGCTGCTGCTGCCGCTCCTAATACCTGAGCAATAATATAAGGAACAAGATCCTTTGCACTAAATCTTCCACCAGCTAAAAGCCCGAAAGAAACAGCAGGATTAAAATGTCCTCCGGAAATATGACCAACAGCATATGCCATTGTAACAACTGTTAACCCGAAGGCTAATGCTACACCTAATAATCCTATACCAATGTCTGGAACACCGGCTGCAAATACTGCACTACCGCACCCTCCGAATACTAACCAAAAGGTACCAAAAAACTCAGCGAATAATTTTTTCATTTCATTAATATTTTAATATTTGTTTATCAAATGTAAAAAATATTCTGCAATACTGATAGATGTTATGCTGTTTTAACATTCAAACCATAGTGTTTTTGCTTTTACAACAAAATGTATTTCGCGTTAAATCATAGCGTTATCTAAGTTTTTTTTAGAATTGTGCTGTTTCTGTAGAACCCTTTAGAGCTACCGTTGCTGCTTCTCCGGCTGTCACAATAGTCTGAATCTCGTCAAAGAAACCTGTTCCCACAAAAGACTGATGTTTTACAGCACGGAAACCTTCCTGCTGCAATGCAAATTCCTTCTCTTGTAATTGGGAATATCCTGCCATACCATGCTCACGATAGGCTCTTGCTAATTCAAACATAGAATAATTCAGGGCGTGGAATCCTGCAAGTGTAATAAACTGGAATCTGAATCCTAACGCTGCTAAATCTTCACGGAATGTTTCCATTTCCTGCTGACTTAGCTTAGAAGCCCAGTTAAAAGAAGGAGAACAATTATATGCTAATAATTTCCCAGGATATTCAGCATGAATAGCTTCAGCAAACTGTCGTGCTTCCTCTAAATCCGGATGAGAGGTTTCCATCCATAACAAATCGGCATATGGTGCATAAGCCAATCCTCTAGCGATTGCCTGCGGCACACCTGCATTTACTTTAAAGAATCCTTCAGAAGTACGCTCTCCTGTTACAAAAGGCTTATCTATGTCATCAACATCAGAAGTGAGCAAGTCTGCAGCATCAGCATCTGTTCTCGCAATAATAATGCTTGATACACCGCAAACATCTGCCGCCAATCTCGCTGCAATTAGCTTATTTATCGCTTCCTGAGTCGGCACCAATACTTTACCACCCAAATGTCCACATTTTTTTGCAGAGGACAGCTGATCTTCAAAATGTACTGCTGCTGCTCCGGCTTCTATCATTTGTTTCATCAGTTCATAGGCGTTGAGGTTCCCTCCAAACCCTGCTTCGGCATCAGCAACAATAGGAACCAGGTATTGCTTCGACTGATCTCCGTTTACTCTGTTAACAGACTGAATCTGATCTGCACGCAGCAGGGCATTATTAATTCTTTTCACAACTGCCGGAACAGAATTGGAAGGGTATAATGACTGATCCGGATACATTTCTCCTGAAAGATTCGCATCTGCAGCAACCTGCCAGCCGCTCAGATAAATTGCTTCCAATCCTGCATCTACTTCCTGTACAGCCTGATTTCCGGTTAACGCACCTAATCCGGCCACGTACTCCTGGCTATTTAGCTTGCTCCAAAACTTCTCAGCCATTAGCTGTGCTATGGTATAATCTATTTTATAGCTTCCACGTAACCGAAGTACATCTTCTGGTGTATACGGGCGAATTATGCCATTCCATCTTGGGTTTTCATTCCAGTCCTGTTGTAGTTCCTGAATAGTTTTCATAATAATATTTATTTTTCGGTTTGATTTATTTTTTGATTTCAGATGTATTTATAAGCTCTTAATGTTAGAAAATCTTCAAAATTTTCTTCAAAAACCATATCCTGCAGTAGCTGTGTTGCAAGTGCAAAGTTTCCATCGGTATATCGTGTAGCGCCTACATATTCTTTTATCTTCTCGAGCTCTTCATCCTGCCATTTCAGATAATTTTCTTTTGTAAGGTATTGTCCGTCTTCTAAAGGTTTTTGTGAATGGAATACCTGCCACAATTGGGTTCTGGAAATTTCTGCTGTCGCAGCATCTTCCATCAGATTGTAAATAGCTGCAGCACCAACTCCTACTAACCAGGATTCGATATAGAGAATCCCTACATTAATATTCTTGCGTACACCTGCTTCGGTAACTGTCCCTTGTGGAACAGTCAGCAGATCCGCTTCAGCAATATTGTATTCTTCTTTTTTCTGGTCAATCTGATTCGGTGTAGGCATTCCCGCATCGAAAACTTCTTTGGCAACACTTACCAAAGCCGGATGCGCCACCCATGTACCGTCATGACCGTTCTTTACTTCGCGTTCCTTGTCTGCTCTTACTTTTGCAAAGGCTACTTCGTTGGCATTCTCATCATGTTTTACCGGAATTTGTGCCGCCATTCCTCCCATTGCAGAGACGCCTCTTTTATGACAGGTTTTTACCAAAAGCTTTGAGTACGAACTCATAAAATGAATCGTCATTGTCACCTGATCTCTGTCTGGTAATATAAATTCAGGGAGCCTTCTGAACTTTTTAATAAATGAGAAAATATAATCCCAGCGCCCACAGTTCAGTCCCGCCATATGCTCTTTCAGAGAAAAAATAATTTCATCCATCTGAAAAGCAGCTGTAATAGTTTCTATTAAAACAGTTGCCTTAATTGTATTTTGTGGGATTCCAAGATAGTTCTGTGAGAATACAAAAACTTTATTCCACCATGCCGATTCATGATAACTCTCCAGCTTCGGAAGGTAAAAATAAGGTCCAACTCCATTTTCCAACTGCTTTTTAGCATTCAGAAAAAGGAAGATTCCAAAATCAATTAAAGAGCCCGATGCCTGCTCTCCATTAATAAGGACATGTTTTTCATTTAGATGAAGCCCTCTTGGGCGTACCAGCAAAACTGCAGGTCTATCATTCAGAATATATTGTTTCCCTTTAATTTCGAAATCAATATTTCTGTTATTCAAATCTCTGAGATTCACCTGCCCATCCATTACATTCTCCCAGGTAGGAGAATTGCTGTCTTCAAAATCAGCCATGAAACAGTTAGCTCCGGAATTCATAGCATTAATAATCATTTTACGGTCAACAGGACCTGTAATCTCTACCCTTCTGTCCAGCAAAGAATCCGGTAGTGGTTCACATACCCAGTTTCCATTCCTGATTTCTTCGGTCTCTTTCAAAAATCGAGGTAAAATTCCCTGATCAAATTCCTTCTGCAAAACCTTTCTTTTATCTAAAAGAGCTTGTCTCTCAGCATTAAAATGCTCATGCAACTCTGTTAAAAACAATTGTAATTCAGCAGAGTATATCTCTTCATACTTTTTTGAATGTTGAATACTAAATTTTTCCATGAGTCTGATTTTTTTGCTAATGTAAAAAATAAATTTTCACCAACAGCGAATTTTCGCTAAAATTAAAAATAAATTATTATGCGAATAATCGCTTTTATTTTCTATATTTATTTTATGAATATCGAGAGCGATTATATACGTACTATTTTCGGGGTAAAGCTGAGACAGCTCCGCCAACAGAAAAACTGGTCACTACAGGAAATTTCTGAAAAAACAGGTATGTCCAAATCTTACCTGAACGAAATAGAAAAAGGAAAAAAATATCCCAAGCACGACAAAATATTAGCTCTGGCAGATGCTCTGGATTGTAATTTCGATGAATTGGTCTCTATTCAGCTCGATAAAAACCTGGCTCCAATTGGAGAACTGATGCAAAAAGATTTCTTTAGAGAACTTCCTCTGGAACTTTTCGGAATCAATAAAAATTCACTTATCAACATTGTAAGTGAAGCCCCAAAAAAAGTAAATGCTTTTATCAACACTCTTATAGAAATTGCACAGACTTATAATTTTGATAAAGATCATTTCTATCTTTCGGTACTACGATCCTTCCAGGAACTTTATAATAATTACTTTCCGGAAATTGAAGAAAAAGCCATCGAATTCAAAAAAAAATATGGACTTACTACAATTAATATTCAGATTTTAGAAGATATATTGAAGCAAGAATCAGGTTATCAGATTTACTATGAAGACTACGAAGAACAGGGGCAGCTAAAGCATCTGCGCTCTTTATACTCCGCAGATCATAAAATTCTTTCCATTAACCAGAAACTTGGAGAACAGCAAAAGCTATTTATTCTGGCAAAGGAAATTGGATTTCAGTATTTAAATCTGCAACATCGGCCAAACACTTATACCTGGGTAAAGTTCACCAACTTCGATAGTCTTGTTAATAACTTTTATGCATCTTATTTTGCAGGCTGCCTGCTTATCCCAAAAGATCAGTTGATACAGGAAACAAAGAGTATATTTTCTGATAAAGAATGGAATAATGAAAAATTTGATCATCTTATAGAAAACTATACACAGTCTCCTGAAACTCTTTTTTACAGACTTACTAACATTCTTCCTGAATTTTTCGGGATGAAGGATATTTTTTATCTGTGTTTTGTAAAAAGAAAGAACAGTGACAAAATAGATATTCTGAAAGAATTGCACCTCAACAGACATCAGGCTCCACATGCCAATACAACTAACGAACATTATTGCCGCCGATGGATTGCTATAAAAAATATGCAGAATCTTTCCGACTCCAAGAGTCTGACAGCCATACAAATATCAGAATATGAAAATTCAGGTCTCAATTATCTGGTAATATCCACATCTCAGAAAAACCCTTTTGCTGATGGTAATAACAGAAGCTATTGTCTGGGAATCCTACTAAATCCCGAAACAACAAAACAATTAAAATTTCTGAAGAATATATCCAGAGAAAGTGTAGGTGTTACCTGCGAAAGCTGCTCTATAAAAGATTGTGAAGTACGCCAGGCTCCAGCTATAAAACTGGAAAAACAAGAACTCAATGAAAAAATACAAATCTCTGTTGAAAAGAAACTTAGAGAAATGAAAAATAAATTATAAATTACTGACTCAATATGAGTTATGAATTTATTTACGGATATATTATTTCCAAACCGTTGCCTTCAATGCAATCACATTATTGGCGGAAAAGATATTATTTGTGAAGAATGCTATGATCAAGTAGATTTCATCCATTGGGAATCATTACCGGAGACACCATTGCAACAGAGATTATCTTCTCTTTTTCCTATCGAGAACTCTTATGCTTTGATGAACTTTGAGAAAGAAGGTCTAAGCAGAAAATTAATCCACAATCTCAAATATGCTAATCGCGAAATTATAGGAGATACATTAGCCCGGTGGACAGCAGAAAAAATAAATCTAAAGTCAAAACCCGATATACTGATTAATATTCCGCTACATATCAAAAAACTAAAAAAACGGGGATACAATCAGCTACATCGCTTTACAGAAATATTATCAAAGGAATGGAATATTCCATATAATCATCATTATTTAAAAAGAACAGCTTACAGTACTGCTCAAGCCAGAAAAAAATTGATACACAGAAAGGAGAACCTCAATATATTCACAGTTCCTAATCCTGTTGAAAACATTCATTTTCTTCTTATTGATGATGTATGCACTACCGGGAGTACCTTGGCTTCCTGCGCCTGGGAGATACTAAAAACGCCCGGCAATAAGCTGAGCGTTTTGGTTATGGCAATTGATTAATTTGTTTATCGCTGTAATTTTTCCCCATAAGAAAGATCACCTGCATCTCCTAGTCCTGGTGTAATATAACCTTTGGACGTAAGGGCAGCATCTACAACACCTACCCAAAGATGTGCTTCAGGGTAAGCTTTACGAATCACCTCAACTCCTTCTTTACTTGCAATTGCCGCTACAATATGCATTTGTGATGGTGTTCCGTGGGTCAATAGATCTTTTATTGCTTCAATAAGTGATGCTCCGGTTGCTAACATAGGATCTGCAATAATCAACGGACGACCTGTTAAATTAGGGCAGGTAAGATAATCCTGCTTTATAGAAAAATAGTCATTTGCATCATGTTTTCTGTATGCTGCTACAAAGCCACAATCGGCTTTATCCAAATAATTCAGAATCCCCTGAAATAATGGAACTCCGGCTCTCAGGATTGTAGTAATCACTGGCTGTACTGCAATTTCTTTTGACCTGATTGTCTCCAATGGCGTTACAATCTCAACTTCTTTTTGTTCAAGCTGCTTGCTAATTTCAAATGCTGCTATCTCTCCGATACGTTCCATATTTCTACGAAACTTCATCCTATCTCCCTGAACACCAACATTTCTTAAATCATTAATCCACGAATTGACAAGGGAAAAGTTTTCTGATAAAATATAAAGCATGAATTTTTATTTTGGGTTAAACAAAAATACGATTAAAAAAACTGAATCAAAAGCTTTACGGATACAAAAAAATATTACCTTTAGTTAATTATTTCCCCACCAGAACTTTATGAACAAAAGCTTTATTTTAGGCAAAATAGCACCGGAATTTATTAAAAACGAAACTTTACCGGAGCTATTGATTCCCACTTTTGAAAAATATAAAACCAAACCTGCTTTTATTTTTAAAGACAGGACTCTTACATATGAAGAATTAGACAACTGGAGTAATGCTATAGCCTTGCGACTAAAAGAAGAAGGCGTACAGGAAGGCGACTGTGTAGGTGTATGGTATCCAAGAAGTATGGAACTCCCGGTTGCTATATTAGGAATACTTAAAGCAGGAGCCTGCTATATACCTCTGGATAGAGAAATGCCTGAAGATCGTATCAAAATGGTATTTACAGACATCAATGTGAAAACTTATTTTTCTGATACAGATGCTGGCATCCATTGCAGCCCCATTATTATTCCGGAGCAACCAACAGAAAAAGTTTCACTTCCGGAAGTTGCTATTAATCCGGATAATTGGGCATATGTACTTTTCACCTCCGGGAGTACCGGAAATCCGAAAGGCATCCCTATTTCTCATCGAAATATATGTCACCTGATTCGTTCTGAAGAAGATTTCATTGGTATTAAAGATACCGATAGAGTTTATCAGGGCTTTTCTGTATCGTTCGACATGTGGTGTGAAGAGGTGTGGATAAGTCTTTTTGCAGGTGCTACAATATGGATAGCAGATGCTACCACTGTCAAGGCCATAGATGAACTCAGTACGGTTTTAATAGAAAATAAAATTACTATTCTGCATGCCGTTCCGAGTATCTTAGCCATTATAGATGAAGTTCCAGCTTTACGGCTTGTAAATGCAGGTGGCGAAGCCTGCACCAAACAGGTTCAGGAAAAGTGGGCAAAACCTTACCGTACATTCATCAACAGCTACGGACCAACAGAAACTACTGTTTCTTCTAATATGGCAATACTAAATGCCACACAGGAACTTACTATAGGACCACCATTACCCAACTACCACATTGCCGTTGTGGATGAAAACATGAATATTGTGCCGCATGGTGAACGTGGTGAAATGATTATCTCTGGCCCGGGTGTAAGCAAAGGATATTTTAATTTACCAGAACTTACTGCACAAAAATTCCTGCCCAATCCATTCCCTGAATTACCGGGGGATACAATATATAAAACTGGCGATGCTGTTGCTTTCAGAGAAGATGGCTTCATTGATTTTCAGGGAAGAATCGACGATCAGATTAAGCTACGGGGCTACCGTATTGAGTTAGGTGAAATAGAAACCCGCCTTAACCAACTGGAAGGTGTTTCCTCTGCAGCTGTTACGGTAAGAGAAGATGCAAACCAGCAGGGGCAACTGGTTGGTTATGCTGTCATGAAATCTGACGCAGATTTTAATGAAAACGAAATGCGCAAAGAGCTGGCAAAATTTCTGGCTCCTTATATGGTTCCGATCACCATTATAAAAATGAAAGAAATGCCACGAATGCCAAGTGGCAAAATAGACAGAAAAAAACTACCCTTACCCGATAGCTTCTTAGTACAGGAAAGTACAAGCCATATCGAAATTGGGGAAAATGATTCTGTAGATGAAAAACTTATAAAAGTTCTCCACATTGTATTTCCTGGAAAAGATATTAACCTGTCTCAGGATTTCTTCACTGACCTTGGCGGACACTCCCTACTGGCAGCCACTCTTGTTTCACATTTAAGACAGAAAGCTGGAATACCTTATGCCTCTCTTAAAGATGTATACGAAAACCGACCACTTTCAGCATTTACAGAAGTTCTACAGAAAAAACAAGATACAAAAGCAGAACGTAAAGAACCTTTCCAAAAGGCATCTACCTTGCAATACTATCTTTGCAACTTAGCACAAACACTAAGTTTACTGGTTGTATACGGGCTACTAAGTATCCAGATATTCTTTCCATATCTCGCTTACTATTATTTCCAGCTAAACGGTTTCGGCCTGCATTACGCTTTACTAAGTGCAATGTTATTATACACCCTTATCCCGCCAGTTTATTCCTTAATTATACTTATTACCAAATGGCTGGTTATCGGAAAAATAAAAGAAGGAGATTACCCGTTATGGGGTTGGTATTACTTCAGATGGTGGTTGTGGAAAACTGTAAAAAGATTAATGCCATCTGAATTTATTGTAGAAACTCCTCTTTATCCTAAATATTTACGCTTATTAGGTGTAAAAGTGCATCCGTCTGCTCAGTTAAGCTTACTACCAATTGCAGCCGAAGACCTTGTAACCATAGACGAAAATGTAACAACCAGTTCCGGATGCTGTATAGACAATGCTTCTGTGGAAAACGGAATATTAAAAATACGCAAAGTACACCTAAAGGCACATTCCTATATAGGTTCTTCTGTTGTGGTATGCGGTGAAACTACTATAGAGGAATTTGGAGAGCTACAGGATCTTAGTTGCCTGAATGAAGGCGAGAAAGTAGGTTACGGAGAAGTTTGGAACGGAAGCCCGGCACAGAAAATAAGAACAAAAACAACAGAAGAAACACAACAACCTAAATTAACTTCCGCAGGAAAAAGAAGTTTATTCTCGTTGTTCTATGCTATATCACTGTTTTTCTTTCCATTGATTATCGTATTACCACTAGCTCCTACCCTTTATACATTATACTATCTGGATGAACGTTCATCGGATTATAATTTCTATTATTTGTGGCAGGCACCGATACTTTCTACCGTTTACATTTTGTTATTTATTCTGGTTGTAAGTTTCCTTACCAGACTACTACAAATCAAGATGAAACCCGGTGTATATCCGGTATACAGTTTTACTTATTACAGAAAATGGGTAAAAGATCAGATTTTCAATATATCTTTGGTCGTATTACATCCTTTATTCGCATCTATCTATATCTCCAAATTTTACAGAATGATGGGAGCCAAAGTAGGGAAAAATTCAGAGATATCCACTGCGAGTGATGTATCACACAACTTACTGGAAATTGGTGAAGGGTCTTTTATTGCCGATGCAGTTATTCTGGGAGAACATGATGTAAGAAATGGGCAGTTAATATTGGCTAAAACAAAAATTGGCAACAATAGCTTCGTAGGTAATAGCGGACTGATACCACAAGGATATCAGCTGGGAGATAATATGCTTATTGGTGTTCTAAGTAAAACACCGACTGAGGAACAGTTAGCCAATTCTGCAGAGAAAGACTGGTTTGGCTCTCCACCTATCGGACTGCCTTCCCGCCAGAAATCCGATATATTTAACGATCATCTTACTTATAATCCACCGGCATCTTTAAAATTCGCACGTGCTATTGTTGAAGGTATAAGAATTATTCTGCCACAAACCATTATCATTATATGCAGTGTACTTTTTATAGCATACACAAGTATCTATTTGGAAGGCAGAATCCCATTATTATTAGTATTATCACCATTCTATTATCTTGGAATCGTTGCATTGCCGGCTTTCTTCTTTACAGTTTTACTTAAATGGATTTTTGTAAGAAAATATAAAAAGACAGAAATCCCGATGTACAGTCTGAGAGTATGGCTAAGCGAGGGAATTACAACATTATACGAAGCTTTGGCTATTCCTTTTTTCCTTGATGCTTTACGCGGAACAATGTGGCTCCCAATCTTTATGAGATTTCTGGGTGTTAAAATCGGAAAACGAGTATGGCTGAACACAACAGACATTACAGAATTTGATATGGTATCTATTGGGGACGAATCTATGCTGAATGAAGAATGTGGACCACAAACACACTTGTTTGAGGACCGGATTATGAAAATCGGCAGTGTAAAAATCGGAAAGCAAACTACCATTAGCGCCAGAAGTATTATTCTTTATGATACTGAAATAGGAGACAATGTACATGTAGATGCTTTATCTTTAGTAATGAAGGGAGAAGTTCTTTCCGACAATACATCATGGCATGGCAGCCCGGTAAGGGGGAAGTAAATATTGAAAACCTATTTCACCAGACAAATTTCATAAAATACAAAATGGAATATCAGATCAGGAAAATAAAAATTAGCGAACATTTACCTATAGTAGATGAGCTGGTAGGAGAACTTCATCTCTCCGAAAGAGAGATGAACGAACATACTGCGAACTGGAAACATATCCGAAAAAATTATATGCGGTTTATGGAAGATTGTGAAGATGAGAATGACGGTTCTTTTCTTATCGCTGAAGTAAATGGTAAAGCTATAGGTTTTATTTTCGGTTATATTGATGAGAAAGATAACAGTAATTTTGAGCTGGGTGATGCTGATGATCTGTATGTTTCTGAAGGCTATGTAAAAAAAGAATACAGAAAGAACGGAATATATACAGCACTAAATAAAGCTTTTGAAAAAATGTATCTGGAACAATATAAGATCCGCAAAATCTACAGATTCACTTTATGCAACAATGAAACGATGCAGCGTTGGTTAGCTTCACAAGGCTATCAGCCTGTAAGGCTTTTGTATGAAAAATGGATATAATTACAATACAAAAAATGATTAAACTCTATTTCCGAATCATTCAGGGAATCACTTTTCTTTACCTTTCCACTTTAGGAATAATGTGGGGACAAACGCATTTATATAACAATACTAAAGTAGACAGTATTACATTTGTTAACACCAGAAAAGCATTAAATAATCTTTCTATAGATAATTACCAAAAAAAAGTCTTCAGCTACAAAGACAAAGAACTGCCTTACAGATTTCTTTTACCCCAAAATGTTGATAATAAAAAGAAATATCCTCTGGTTATTACATTTCATAATTCATCCAGAATTGGTCACGATAATGAAAACCAGTTAGAACACCTTGCCAGAATATGGCTTCGGAACGATATTTATAGTCGATACAATTGCTTTGTTATAGCACCACAGTTTGGAAAACGCTCATCCAATTATGCTGAAAATAATGAAGGCACTCTTGTCTCAAAACCTTCTGAAGATGTATTGGCATTACCAGAACTCATTAAGAAAATAACAGCCGAATATCCGGAAATAGATAAGAACAGAATATATCTGGTTGGTTATTCCATGGGAGCTTCTACAGCTCAGGATTTACTAAGTATTACTCCCGAAACATTCGCAGCAATCGTTTCTATTGCCGCAGTTCCAAATTTTTCTAACCTTGATAAAATAAGAAACAAAAAGATATGGCTTATTCACGGAGGTGAGGATAATGAAAATCCGTATGCCGGAAGTGAGATGCTTTACAAAAAACTCAACGGGAACAAAAATCTTTTATTCACCACCTACACATATCTTAACCATAATAATATTATGATTCCTTTTCTATTGAATGATGAGATTCCGAAATGGTTATTTGAAAAAAGAAAATAGCGATGAGCTCCTGATGAGGCTTAGTCAATTGATATGTTGTATACACTGATTTTTACAGATGGGTTTTCCGATGCTATGAAAACTTTATAAAGTTCTGAGATAAAGACTTCGTTTGTAAAAAAATCCTGACCATTGACCTGTATACAATCCGGCAAGGTATTTACTTCATTTAGCTCTTTAGAAACCCCTAAGCCATAAGCCTTTAGTACAGCTTCTTTTTTCACCCATATATTATAAAAGTTATCCACAGAATTCTGACTTTTCAATAAATAATCCTGTTCCTCAGAATGAAGAAAATCTTTATAAACTGAAACATCCAGGGGATTTAACACCTCGACATCAACCCCGCATTTATTATTTACAGAAGCACAGACTACACATAAATCTTCGCTGTGTGCAGATGAAAAATTAAAGTGATAGTCTTCCAGATAAGGTTTAGAGTTCTCGTCTTTTTTTAGTCTTTTCCAGTCTAATTGATAATCCGGATAAAATTGATGAAATAGCTTTTCAGTTAAAAACTTAGACAATACCCTGGCCTGTTTGTCTTTCTGATTCTGATATTGTGATATAGAAAATCTTAGTTCTTCCGGAAGTGTATAGAAAAAAGCATCTATTTCTTCGGGTGTATTTTGAGAAATAAAGGTATAAAAAAGTATAACCTCCATCATACAGCAGGATTTTAAAAACCCTTGCTAAGAGTAATCTTAACAAGGGTTTCTTTATTATTTTTGTCTGAAATATACTTCTATCGGAACTCCGGTAAAACCAAACTCTTTACGCAGCTGATTTTCGGTAAACCTCTTATAAGGCTCCTTCACATATTGTGGAAGGTTACAGAAAAATACAAACTGTGGAGAAGGTGTTGGCAACTGTACACAATACTTAATTTTT
Source organism: Elizabethkingia miricola (assembly GCF_001675285.1). Classification (GTDB taxonomy): domain Bacteria; phylum Bacteroidota; class Bacteroidia; order Flavobacteriales; family Weeksellaceae; genus Elizabethkingia; species Elizabethkingia miricola. The sequence continues at coordinate 386,608 of NZ_LSGQ01000003.1, read as the reverse complement.
ATATACTTACCTTTTATTGCTGGCGGTGGTGTCCCTTCGAATATTGGTAACATTACCTCATTAAGCTTGGAAGTTTTAATTTTCTTCTGACGGTTTTCATACACCTCCATTGCTGTTTCTACGGACTTCAGAATTCTTTGTTTTGTAAGAGCTGAAACAAAAAGAATAGGAACATCAGAGAACTGACCAATTTTATTACGGATCGCCTGTTCAAAATCACGCATTGTATTGGTTTTCTTATCTTCAACCAAATCCCATTTATTAACAAGGATTACAATACCTTTTCTGTTTCTCTGAGCAATACCAAAGATGCTCATATCCTGAGCCTCCCATCCTAATTCAGCGTCTACCATAATAATTACTACATCCGAATTCTCAATAGCTCTTACCGAACGCATTACAGAATAGAACTCAAGATTTTCAGAAACTTTGTTCTTTTTACGCATCCCTGCGGTGTCTACCAATACAAATTCGTGTCCGAATTTGTTATATAAACTTTGAATACTATCTCTTGTTGTACCGGCTATATCCGTAACAATATTACGTTCGTTATCTAAAAGAGCATTGGTCATTGTAGACTTACCAACATTTGGACGGCCAACAATTGTAATTTTAGGAAGACCTTCAAACGGATCTTTATATTCAGTTGTAGGGAAATCTCTTACCACATCATCTAACAAATCTCCAGTACCAGAACCCGTAGCAGATGAAAGTGTAAAATACTTATCAATTCCTAATTGATAAAATTCCGTTGCCGGAAGCTCTTCTCTTGAAGAATCAACTTTGTTTACAACAATATAAACAGGTTTATTCGACCTTCTTAGTAAATGATAGATTTCATAATCTGTATCTGTAAGACCTTCTTCAACATTCATCATGAAGATAATGGAAGTAGCCTCATCTACTGCAAGCTGTACCTGCTTACGGATCTCTTCTTCGAATACATCATCAGTACCTACATCATAACCACCTGTATCGATTACGGTAAACTCTACTCCGTTCCATTCCGATTTTCCATAGTGACGGTCACGGGTTACTCCGGCTGTAGAATCTACAATAGCTTCTCTTCTCTCTAAAAGTCTGTTAAACAGGGTGGATTTTCCAACGTTGGGGCGCCCAACGATTGCAACAATATTTGACATAAAATTTTGTTTCTCTTCGGCCTCACTCAGTGTATAGTATAGTCTGAGCGAAAAAGAAGACGTTAAAGAATGGGTTACCCGGTCTTTCCGAGCCCAAAAATTTTTGCAAAGATACAAATTTAGTTTGTTGTTACCAGTTTTATATTTTCAGCAAAATAAGTTTATATATTGAAGATGAGCATACAAGCAATATTTTTTATAAATTTGATAAGGAAACTTCACTTTCAATGAAAAAATTTTTGGTTATACTACTGGTTGCTTTCATTATCATTCAGTTTTTTCCGATTGATAAAGTCAACCCACCTGTGAATGAAAGGATGGATTTTCTTACTATAAAGAAAACTCCCGAAGAAGTCAGTAAGGTTATTAGAAATTCCTGTTACGACTGTCATTCCAATGAAACTAAATATCCATGGTACAGTAATATTGCTCCTGTATCCTGGTGGATGAAAGATCATATTATTGATGGTAGAAAACATCTTAATTTTTCTACCTTTGCACTTTATGACACTGAAAGACAACTCCGAAAGCTGGATGAGTCTGTAGAGATGATTGAAAAAGATAAAATGCCTCTGGAAACCTACCTTCTGGCTCATCAAAATGCCAGACTTAGTGACACAGATAAAAAGATGCTGATCAAATATCTGAAAAATGCCAGAACAGATACCGAAATCAGATATAATACGACTGAACAGGAACAGCCGTAACAAAAAAATGCATATACAAAATAAACATATTGTTCTGTATGATGGTGATTGTCCGATGTGCAATTACTGGGTAAATTTTATTCTGAAACGCGACGATAAAAACAAATTTATGTTTGCCGCACTCCAATCAGATTTCGGACAGGATTTTCTGAAAAAGAGAAACCTGAACCACACAGAATTCAATACAATTTACCTGTTAAAACCTCAGCAATACTACCTGGTGAGATCTAAAGCAATCTTTAAGATCTTTGCTTTACTGGGTGGTATATATCGTCCATTATCATGGATGAAGTTTATACCCGAATTTATTTCTGATACCATTTATGATTTTGTTTCCCGAAACCGGAAAAAAGTAGACGTTGAAGCCTGCCCTATTTTGACCATTGAGGAGAAAAAAAAGTTTATAACTGAGCCATTTCTGACCTAATTCAGAATACTTTTGGGAATATAAAAACCAAAATAAAAACACTATCTTTGACCCTTATTTTACATCCGTCTATCAATGGAATACAATACTGAAAGAACACCATTATATATGCCTGAGTACGGGCGCCTTATACAATCTCTGGTAGAGCATTGCAAAGCACTTCCTACCAAAGAAGAACGAAACGAAATGGCAAATGCTATTATCGCTTTCATCGGGCAAAGGAATCCACATCTTCGGGATGAAGAAAATTATAATCATAAGCTTTGGGATCACCTTTTTATCCTTGCAGATTATAATCTGGATGTAGATTCACCCTACCCGATTCCTACCGCTGAAGAATTACAGCAGAAACCTAAAAAACTAGAATACCCTTCTTATGATAACGAGTATAAGTTTTATGGGAAAAGCATTCTGCAACTTATAGATAAAGCTATTTCTCTTCCAGAAGGCGAAGAAAAAGAGGCTCTGATTCAGGTTATTGCCAACAATATGAAGAAGTCGTATAATGTTTATAACAAAGAGCATGTACAAGACGAGGTAATCTTCAGACATCTAAAAACACTTTCCAACGAACAACTTGATATTACAGGTGTTGATTCTTTAGAAAAGAGTAAGATTTATCATTCTGGCAATAATCACAGAAACAAAAATCAGAACCAGAATCAAAATAATAAAAACAACCAGCAGAAAAGAAGAAATTTCCAGAATAATCATAAAAACAACCGAAAGAATTAATGAGTAACGCATTTCAAATACGAGGAGGAAAGCCTTTATCCGGAGAAATTACTCCACAAGGTGCTAAAAATGAAGCATTGCAGATTCTTTGTGCCGTGCTTTTAACAGGTGATGAAGTAAGAATTAAGAATATACCAGACATTAAAGATGTTAATCAGCTTATTGACATTTTAAGAGATCTGGGCGTTATTATTACAAAAAATGGTAAGGGTGATTACACCTTCAAAGCAGATAACATTAACTTCGATTATATCAAGTCTCCGGAATTCAAAATGAACGGAGCAAAGCTAAGAGGTTCTGTTATGCTTTTAGGTCCGCTTTTAGCACGTTTCGGTGAAGCTTACATGCCGACACCGGGTGGTGACAAAATCGGAAGAAGAAGACTAGACACTCACTTTCAGGGGTTCGTTGAATTAGGAGCTGAGTTTCATTATGATGAAGAACAATATTTTTATTCATTAAAGGCCAAAGAACTTCATGGTAAGTTCATCTTACTGGAAGAAGCTTCCGTAACTGGTACAGCTAACATTCTAATGGCTGCTGTTCTGGCGAAAGGAAAAACCAGAATTTATAATGCTGCCTGCGAACCTTACCTTCAGCAACTTTGTAAGATGCTGAACAGAATGGGAGCTAACATTTCCGGTGTAGGATCAAACTTATTAACTATTGAAGGTGTTGATCATCTTCACGGAACCGAGCATACAATGCTTCCGGATATGGTAGAGATAGGTTCATGGATTGGACTTGCAGCGATGACGAAGTCTGAAATCACTATTAAAAATGTTAACTGGAACCAATTAGGAATTATTCCTGATACTTTCAGAAAGCTTGGAATACAACTGGAGAGAAGCGGAGAAGACATCTACATTCCTGCACAGGAACACTATAAGATACAGAAGTTTATTGACGGTTCTATTCTTACCGTTACCGATGCTCCGTGGCCAGGTTTCACTCCGGATTTATTGTCTATTGTTTTAGTTGTTGCCACTCAGGCAAAAGGGACTGTTCTGGTTCACCAGAAGATGTTCGAATCCCGTTTGTTCTTTGTGGATAAATTAATCGACATGGGAGCACAGATTATCCTTTGCGACCCGCACAGAGCAACAGTGGTAGGACTAAACCACGAAGCTCCACTAAGAGGTACAACAATGACATCGCCGGATATTCGTGCCGGAAACGCACTGCTTATTGCAGCTTTATCAGCCGAAGGAAAATCTATTATTCACAATATAGAACAGATTGACAGAGGTTACGAAAATATAGATGGAAGATTAAAAGCTCTGGGAGCAGATATCCAAAGAATATAATAACACATAAAAAAAGCATTCAGAAAATTCTGAATGCTTTTTTTATGTGTGAAGCTACCAGCCACCGCCACCGCCGCCACCGCCACCGCCGCCGGAGAATCCACCACCACTGGAACCGCTGCTAAAGCTAGAGCTGCTTCCTGATGAACTACTACTTGAAGGCGGAGTTGAGCCTGAGGAGATAGAGTTGGTTAAGCTGGAGTTAAGTGTATGTCCCAGACTCGCAAATCCAATCGTACTTCCGGTATACCAGTCGTTGGTATAATCCACAGACATCTGCTGCAGCGTATCCTGAAATTTTTCACCCCAAATTTTATCCACACCCAATACCATTGCGTATGGTAGATAAGTTTCAAATATAGCCGGCGTCATCTGCGGAGGGTTGTGAAACTTAATAACCTGGTTTTCCGCTGCACCCATATACATTTTAAAACCTTCTATAAGTGACTGTTTGCGTAATTTTTCTTCAGAAGGTCTTTTGATAAGGTATCGGTAAACAAAAAGAAAAGCTATTCCAGCTATCAGAAAAAGAAAACTGGATCTTGTATTCTGGTCAAAATTTCCTTTAATAAAAAACACGGTAAAGCCAATAAAGAACGGGAGAAAAAATATTGCAATAAAAGCTATAATACATCCTTTATTCAGTCCTTCCATTTTAGAGATAAGAACCATTGTAACCGCAAAGAAAATAATAACGAAGATTAGTCCGAACATTCCGATTACCAATTGCTCTGTAGAATCTCCAATAATACTACTTACAATAAAAGTCAATATAAAAACTGCAAAAACAACTATAGCCGGAAGTACAACTTTATTGCCATTATTTCCTTCTTTAATAAAAGCTTTGTACTGAAAGGTCATATTGTGAGTAAAGTTGCCCACAGCTTTCTCTATTTTGCTGCTATAGCTGCCATCCAACGTTATTGTAGAAGACTTACCAAAAAGATCGTTCATTAGTCCAATCTCTTCTTTAGCCAATTTCGGACTTGGTTCCTTTAACTTGGTAATTTCATATTCTTTCCCGGAAGACAATCCTAAAAGGGATTTCTTTGTAATTTCTTTTATTATAACAAACTTCTTTATAGCAAGATTTACAAGTGCCGCCGTAAGGTAATTTGTATTGTAACCTTCATGATGTATATATCCTAATTCTGCTGGAGACATGTCTTCCGGCACATTAAATTGTGGATAAACTACAGGCTTTTCCGGATCCACTCCATACTTTTTCCAAGAATTATATCCATACAGCAATAAGCCTCCAAAGACCAGTAACAGAAATATACTGATCCCATATTTTTCTATGAATGATGGCGGTGGTGGTGGCATTACAATTCCTTTAGGGAATCCAACAGAAATAGTCAGGTTCTCCCGACTTAAGAGACTTCCCCCCTGCCATTCAATTTCATTATCAGAAATAATCTTTGAAGAACAGTTTTGTGCCCTACTTCCCTCTACTCCTGAATAACAAGCATTTTGTAATATTTTAGCTCCCTGAGGCAAGTGAACTGTCGCCGAAATTTTGTCTATAGGAAAATCCCAGGCCATACCATTTACATTCCAATACAGCTCATCATACTTAGGAAAGAATCCTATCTGATCTGGTGTCTCATATGTAATCTGATAGGTATATTTCCCCGGATCCAAATAAGTATCTTCATTCCCTACATATATTGTCTTTTGACTGCTCTCATATGTAGTAGAATAATGTTCTGTCACACCATCTTTCTTAACAGAAAGAATTTTAAACTTAACTTTTTTCGTCTTCCCGTTCAGATTTCTCACAGAGGGAAAGGTTCTGAAAATCCCTCTTTTAAAGTTGTATCCAAGACTGTTGATAACTATAGTTTCGGTAACTGTAAGTGATGAATTTTTATGAACTGTAATATCTGAATGAAAAGATAAAATCCGTTCAGTCGGTTCTGTGTTTTCTGTTGTTGCACTATCTCCTACGGCATCTGCAATTGCAGCAGCCGCTGCCGCCGTAGCCTGTTCCTGGGCTTTAAAAAACAGGACAAAAGAGAATAATACAAATATAAATAAACGCTTCACTCTTAAAATTTTACAGAAGGAACTTCTCTTTCAGCGGTATTCTGCAACTCGAAGAAAGGTACTTTTTCGAATTTATACATATTTGCAATAATGTTGCTTGGGAAGGATTCTACAAGTGTATTATTCTCCCGTGCGGTGCCATTGTAATATCTTCTGGATTTTTCGATATCACTTTCCAGAGAGGAAAGTTCATTTTGTAGTTGCTGAAAATTAGTATTAGCCTTCAGATCCGGGTATTGTTCGGCCACAGCAAATAAATTCATCATAGCCTGATTAAGATTTTTCTCAGCAGCTTCTTTCTCCTGTACAGAACCGGCATTTTTTGCCATAGTCCTCGCCTGCGTTACACTATCCAGTGTTTCTCTTTCGTGTGTAGCATATCCTTTTACAGTTTCAACCAGATTTGGAATAAGATCATATCGCTTTTTCAGCATAACATCAATACTGCTCCAGGCTTCCTGAACCAGATTTCTGAATTTAACCAACTTATTGTACACAGAAACCCCATACAACAAGACTATAACAACAAGTGCAATAACAACAATAAGTGCAATCATAAGATTATTTTTAGTTTAATTATTTTTTAAAAACAGTTTCATATTTTTCAATCCACATTTCCGGTGATATTTTAGCGCTTAATTCAGCAATTATACCATATGGAATATCATCCATTTTTTTGAACCGTACACAACTTTTCCCCATATCCAGTTTATATTTTGCATGTTGTGTATAACTTTCCTGAAACCATTCCAACAGATCTTTATCGGCATATATACCCATATGATAAAATGCCAGAAAATTCTTCTGACTGGCCAAGCTTAGAAAAGGAAGCGGTGTACCCGGGGCACAATGGTAACCCGCAGGATATGAAGATAATGGAACAACCCATGTAAGCATTCCGTATGCTTCAGTTAATTGAAATCCCGGCGGCAAATTATCATGAATTGCATTAAACAATTTTTCAAAAGATATTTTTCTCTCATCAGGGACTTTTTCCAGATATGTTTGTATCAGGTTACTCATCATCATTTATTTTCCTTAAAAATAAACAAATTTATTTCGTCGAACAATGAAAAGTTTTTCCTTTAAAATTTAGTAAATTTGTTACTCGAAAAATAAATCTTAGAAATGCCAAAAATATCGAACAGAGCCGAACATATGCCGGCTTCACCAATCAGAAAATTAGTTCCTTTCTCTATTGCTGCCAAGCAAAAAGGAATAAAAGTTTATCACCTTAATATTGGACAACCGGATATTGAAACGCCTCAATCTGCACTGGATGCTCTAAAAGATATTCATTTAAAAGTTCTGGAATATTCTCTTTCCGAAGGAAATATTGAATACCGTGAACAATTAGCAAAATATTACAATAAAATTGGTTTTACAGACATCACACCAAAAAACTTTATTGTGACCAATGGTGGATCTGAAGCTTTAAATTTTGCTATCTCTGTACTTTGTGATCAGGATGATGAGATTATTGTACCTGAACCATATTACGCAAACTACAATGGTTTTTCCAATGCATTAGGTGTAGTGGTAAAATCTATCCCGTCTTCTATCGAAACAGGTTTTGCATTGCCTCCAATTGAAGAGTTTGAAAAGAAAATTACTGATAAAACTAAAGCTATACTTATATGTAACCCTGGTAACCCTACCGGATATCTTTACACAAGAGAAGAGCTTGCTAAACTTGCTGAAATTGCATTAAAACATGATATTGTAGTAATCTCCGATGAAGTTTATCGTGAATACGTATACGACGGAAAAAGCCAGGTGTCTATGCTTGCATTCCCTGAGCTTGCAGACAACTGCATCATTATCGATTCTGAGTCCAAGCGTTACAGCATGTGTGGTGTAAGAATTGGTTTCATGGTTACCCGTTCACAAAAGATTTTAGATGCGGCAATGAAATTTGCCCAGGCAAGACTTAGCCCGGTGCTTATCGGTCAGATTATTGCTGCTGCTGCACACGTTGATGACGATGCATATATCCGTTCAGTTCGTGAAGAGTACACAAAACGTAGAAACCTTTTAGTTGATTTGTTAAACAGTATCCCTGGTGTTATCTGTCCTAATCCTAAAGGAGCTTTCTATTGTATGGTGGAGCTTCCGGTAAAAGATACTGACGATTTTGCACAATGGTTACTGGAATCTTATAACTTCAATGGTGAAACTATTATGGTTGCTCCTGCCGGAGGATTCTATTCTGACCCTGCATTAGGTAAAAAGCAGGTAAGAATGGCATACGTGCTAAAAGAAGAAGATCTTAGAAAATCTGTTGAGGTTCTTAGAAATGCTCTTCAGGTTTACAAAGATTAATTTAAATAAAACTTTAAGATGTCAGCAATAAGGCTTTATAAATGGAAAACCATATTATTAACGGCATTATTGCTGATATTTTTTTCATGTAAGGAAGAAAAAGCTTCAAAGGATATAGCTATCCCCTCTGAGAAAATAGTATCTATAGATATTACAACTGAAGGTGGAAACTTAGGCTATTTCAGAAATATCCGGGTAAATAAAGATTCTGTTTCATCTATACAAAGACAAGCTGATACTGACCATCTGAATAAATCTCACAAAAGAGCAATTACATCCACAGAATGGAATAAATTAATTTCGGAAATTGATCTATCCTCAGTATCAAAAATTAAAAATGGTCCAAGTTATCAGCCTTTTGATGGAATAGATGACATATGGGAAATAAAAACTTCCACCCGTACTTATCGTGTTATTAACGGAAAAAAGGACACAGATAATTACAAATCTCTAGAAGCGGTATATTCGCAGCTAGAGGAATTAATCCAAAAAAAATAATGCAGTTACAGGAAAACTTTTCATTAAAACAATACAATACATTCCAGGTCGAAGCCAAAGCTTTATTCTTCCTTGAAGTTCAGAGCATTGAAGAATTAAAAGAAGCGCTTCAATTTTCAAAAGAGAAAAACATTCCCTATCTGATTCTCGGAGGCGGGAGTAATATGCTTTTAACTAAGGATTATGAAGGCCTGATCATTGCTTTACGCCTGAAAGGAATTACAGAAGAAAAAGCCGATGAAAACCATATTCTGGTTACTGCAAAGGCAGCTGAAAACTGGCATCAGTTTGTTCTTTATTGTATTTCTAAAAATTATGGCGGACTGGAAAATCTTTCCCTGATTCCAGGTAATGTAGGGACATCACCTATCCAGAATATTGGTGCTTATGGTACTGAAATAAAAGATACTTTCCATTCCTGCAAGGTTTTGGATACTGAAGATTTCAGCGTAAAAACATTAAATCTGAAAGACTGTCATTTTGGTTACCGCGACTCTATCTTCAAAAGTACGGCAAAAGGACGTTATATTATTCTGGAAGTAAGTTTCCTTCTTACAACCCGCGAGCACAAAATTTCTGCAACTTATGGAGCTATACAGCAGGAATTGGATAAGAATAACATTACTACAATTACTATAAAAGATATTTCGGATGCCGTAATTGCTATAAGACAAAGCAAACTTCCGGATCCTGCTATAACAGGAAATGCAGGAAGTTTCTTCAAAAATCCGGTTATCCCGGCTGCACAGTTCAACAGCCTGAAAATAACATTTGAAAATATCCCTAACTATCCTAACGGAGATGAAGTAAAGGTGCCTGCTGGCTGGCTAATCGAACAATGTGGCTGGAAAGGCAAAACAATTAATAATGTTGGCTGCCATCCGTTACAGGCATTGGTTATTATTAATGCCACAGGAAATGCTACAGGAAAAGAAGTATTCGATTTTTCATCACAGATTATTAATTCCGTAAAAGAAAAATTCGGAATAGAATTAGAAAGAGAAGTTAACATCCTATAAACAAAAAGCTGTTTCAAATGAAACAGCTTTTCTATCTTAAAATCTCAGATTTATTTATTCAAAAGCAATGAAGCCTCTTTAGCAAAATATGTAAAGATTAAATCTGCTCCAGCTCTCTTAATGCTGTGTAAACTTTCCAGAATAACTTTGTCATTATCTAACCATCCGTTCTGAGAAGCTGCTTTTAGCATTGCATATTCTCCACTCACCTGATATACAGCAATTGGCTGAGTAATAATTTCTCTTACTTTTGCTACAATATCAAGGTTTGGCATTCCCGGCTTAATCATAATAATATCAGCACCTTCATCCACATCATCCAAAACCTCACGGATAGCTTCACGAGAGTTTGCAAAATCCATTTGGTAAGTTTTCTTATCCTTAGGAATTTCCTGATTATCTACCGGTGCACTATCCAAAGCACTTCTAAACGGTCCGTAAAAAGCACTTGCATACTTAGCAGCGTAAGAGATAATACCAACATTGGTAAATCCATTTTCTTCAAACGCCTGACGTATTGCAAAAGTACGACCATCCATCATATCAGAAGGAGCTACAAAATCAGCACCTGCTTCAGCATGAGAAAGACTCATTCTTACTAACGCATCTACCGTAGCATCATTAATAACTTCTCCTTTTTCTATAATCCCGTCGTGACCGTAAACTGAATATGGATCTAATGCAACATCCGGCATAACAATCATATTGGGCTCAGTATCTTTGATAAGCTTAATTGCAGCCTGCATTAACCCATTCGGATTCCACGATTCCTTTCCTGTATTATCTTTCAGATTATCGCTTACTTTAACGTAAACATTAACCGCTTTTATACCGTGTTTATAAAGATCTTTTATCTCTTCTTTTAAAAGGTCTAAAGAGTGTCTGAACACACCTGGCATAGAAGCTATAGGTTCTTTTTTTCCGCTGCCTTCCATTACAAAAATAGGAAGCACAAAATCGTTGGTAGTTAGTGTAGTTTCACGCACTAAATCTCTAACAGACTGACTTGTACGCAGTCTTCTGTTTCTATTAAAATTCATGAATGAATTATTTAAAATTTAATACAAATTTAACTATACCGGAGCCGTAAACCTATTATTTTGTGATTTGTTTTTTCTAATTTCGTCATAATTAAACATGACATTTGAGAGCATTTTTATTTTATTTATTTCTGTTTGCCATTTTATCCTTTGTGCCACATCTGGCATATAGTGATCCTGAGAAACAACAGGCATCTTCATTAAGTGATTCTTCAAAAAGAAGTGTCCCTGTTAATCTTATCCCTACGGGCAATCATGAATTAAATTTACAAATCGAGGACTCTCATTTCACGTTAAAATCGGTTACCATATATGCTATAATAGGCAAACCAGTGATGGAACTAAAGAACATAAATCTGAATATGGTAAAATTACCAACAGAACAGCTGAAGCCTGGAAAGTATCTTATAAAGTATACACTCAGTAACAATATCGATCAGGTAATACAACTTGTAAAAGAATAAAAAAAGCCGCTTCATAGAAGCGGCTTTTTTTATTCTTTACGGATATTAATAATCTCCTTTCGAAGTATTTTCTCCGATTAATGCTAAAGCTGAAGATGTTCCAATACGCTGAACTCCCATCTCTACCATTTTTTCAGCTTCCTCCGGAGTTCTCACTCCGCCGGCAGCTTTCACTGGCAATCTCCCTGCATTTTCCAACATAATCTGGATACCTTCTACAGTTGCACCATTAGGCTTTCCGCCTTCGGTTTTATAGAAACCTGTAGAGGATTTTACAAAAACTTTATCCACATTTTCAGAGAAATTTTCTTCTGTCCATGTAGCAATTTTTTTAGTGATATCTGCAATCTGATCATTGCTTAATGCAGCAATTTCTATAATCCATTTTGCAATTTTACCATTTTCTAATGCTAATTTGGTACAAGTAATTACCTCCTCCTGTACCAAATCGATATTTCCGTTTTTGTAAGCTTCATAATTGATTACAAAATCCAGCTCATCTACTCCGTCTTCAATTGCCTTTTGGGCTTCCGCTACTTTCTCCCCAACCGAAGCTGTACCTTCATGAAAACCAATAACAGTTCCTACTACTACAGATGCTCCCTGCTGCTGAAGAAACGCTTTTGTTTCTTTTACATATTCAGGACGGATCATTACAGCAAAAAGCTGATGATCTATAGCCTCTTGTGTAAGGTTGTGTACGGTTTCACGGGTTTGCTTTTCTGTAAGACCAGATTGTTGAGGTGTTTTAAGATAAGTGGAATCTAAATAATCTTTTATGCTCTTCATTATGTTATTATACTTTAAGCTGTCTTGAAATACTTTGCTCCAAAGATATGAAAGTCTCAGTTCTCATCACACCTTTAAGCTTCTGAATTTTGCTTAAGATCTCCATTAAATGGTCATTGTCTTTTGCAAGAACTTTAAGGAATACAGTGTAGTTTCCTGTTGTATAATGAGCTTCAACAACCTCATTAATCTGTTCTAAAGACTTGATAATTTCATTGTAGTGGCTAGGCTGATCAAGATAAACTCCCATATAAGAAGTTACTTTGTACCCTACTTTTCTCGGATTCAGGAAAGAAATCGAATTTTCGATTACACCTGCCTGTTCTAATTTTTTTATCCTCTGATGTACTGCTGTTGTAGAAATACCTACGTGAGATGAAATGTGTGCCAAAGAAGTTTTGGCATTATCCATCAATAAGTAGATAATTTCCTTGTCAATAGCATCAAGATGATATCCTGCGCTTGCTAGATTTTTCATATATTTCCTATTTGTTTTGTCAACTTTAGCGCTACCAACACCGGAAAATGGTCACTATATCCTCCCAGATAACGGGTTCCTACATATGTCCTAAATGGGCGACCCCGATATCGATAGCTTCTTTCTTTAAGATGTTCCGAATTAAAAACGTGAGCGTTTATAAACTTAACATCACTTTCTAAGTTAAAAAATGAAGGCGATAAAATTATTTGATCAAATAATAAGCCTTCGCTTCTATGAAACGTAGAATATTTTTTTTTATTATATAATTCTTCAAAAGAATTTACTAATATTTTTTCATTTTCTTCACTGGAATGTATAAAGCTCTGAACATTAGCATCGTCAGGATTTTCATTAAAATCTCCCATCACCAGAATATTTTCCTGAGGATTCTGAGAGAGTTTATCCTGTATTTTTTTCTTCAGTTTGTCCAGAATAATTTTACGCTTCGGAGCATTTACATCTTTTTCCCGTTTGGAAGGTAAATGCAGTACATAAACATTAAGCTCTGTAACTCCATACTGAAACACACAATACAGAACATCCCTTGTTGTATCAAATGTATTGGGCAGCCCGTCTTCAATATCAAATATTTCGGAATAGACCTCGGAATGCAACAGGACGAGTTTACTTTTATCGTACAGTAATGCAGTATCTACACCCCGCTCGTCCAGTGAATCATAATGTACAAAATCGTATTTCCCTTCAAAGATCTCCTGTTCTGTTATATGCTGAAGTACTTTATCATTTTCTACTTCTGCAAGACCTATAAGCATTGGAAATTGTCCAATTTCTTCACGAATATATTCAAAAGTTCTGGAAAATTTAAATATTTTATTCTGATAACGTTCTTCATTCCAGTTTTTTAAACCAGATTTGGGAATATAATTCCGATGATACTGTTCTTCCTGCGGAGAAAAAAAATTTTCAGTATTATAAAACATTACCAGTTCCGAAACTGCAGGGGGTAATTCCAAATTATGCTTTTTATTTGTTTAATAAATCAGGCCTTTTTTCCTGTGTAATTCTTACTGCCTCATCATATCGCCAATCTTCTATATTCTGCGTATGACCACTAAGCAAAACATCCGGAACTTTTAGTCCTTTATACTCTTCTGGTCTTGTATAAATTGGTGGGGAGAGTAAGTCATCCTGAAAACTGTCAGTCAATGCAGACTGCTCATCATTCAATACTCCCGGAATAAGACGAATCACAGAATCTGCAAGTACACATGCTGCAAGCTCTCCGCCTGTAAGAACATAATCACCAATAGAAATCTCTTTGGTTACATGCAGCTCTCTTACTCTCTGATCTATTCCTTTATAATGTCCACACAGGAAAATAAGATTTTCCTGAATGGAAAGTGTGTTGGCTATTTTCTGATTCAATGTCTCTCCATCAGGTGTCAGATAAATAACCTCATCATAGTTTCTTTCTGCTTTTAATGATGAAATACAGTTATCTATAGGTTCTACCATCATAACCATTCCGGCTCCTCCTCCATAAGGTTCATCATCTATTTGGCGGTGTTTACCAAATCCCCATTCTCTTAAATGATGGAAATGTACTTCCGCTATTTCCTTCTGCATTGCTCTTTTAAGGATTGATGCCTTAAAAGGACTCTCCATTAACTCTGGTAAAACAGATATTATATCAATTCTCATTGTTCAGTATTATTCTTTTTGTGCGGAACGATAATAAGCCTTAAAGACGAATCTTTATTTATGTAAGCCCACGCCCAGTTATAAAAAATGGCAATTTTATTTCTTACACTCAGAATGAGCATAAGGTGTAAAAACATCCAGAAATACCAGGCCAGCCTTCCCTGGAATTTAAAATCCCGGAGATCGACTACAGCTCTGTGTTTTCCTATCGTTGCCATAGAGCCTTTATCTTTATATTTAAAAGGTTCCCATGCCGATGCTGATGTTTTTAACAGATTTTTTCCAAGTTGCTCTCCCTGGTCGATTGCCACACTAGCCAGCTGTGCATGTCCCTGAGGATATTCTGCTGTTTCCATATAGGCAATATCTCCAATAGCGTATATATTATCGTATCCTTTTACTTTGTTGTACTCATCCACTATGTAGCGGTTCCGCATAATATGCTCCTGCGAAATACCATCTATAATATTTCCGGTAACCCCTGCCGCCCAGATAACATTGTTGGATGGGATAACAGTTCCGTCGTGTAAAGTAACATTTTCACCATCATAAGCATCCACCCGGGTATTGTTCATTAGTGTAACCCCCAGCTGTTTTAAATATTCTTCGGATTTATTCTGTGCTTCTGTACTCATTGATGCTAAAGGTTTATCCGTAGCATTAATAAGAATAATATTCAGATTTTTGAAGCTCATTTTAGGATAGTCCCGTGGCAGAACATCGCGTTTCATTTCTGCAAAAGCTCCTGCCAACTCGGCTCCTGTAGGTCCTCCGCCTACAATAACCAAATTCCAGTCACCATCATCACTCCTCTGTCTTTCAATAATCAGACGCTCAAAAGTCATGAGCACATGATTCCGGATACTGATTGCTTCCTGAGTGTTTTTCATTCCGTATGCATTTCCTTCCAGAACTTCATTTCCGTAAAAATTAGTCTTGCATCCAGTTGCTATAACCAGTTTATCATATTTGAATTCCGCATCTTCACTAACCACCTTATTTTCCTCGGGTATAATCTTTACAATATCAGTCATCCTAAACTGAATATTTTTCGATTTTTGAAATATTTTTCGGAAAGGAAACGAAATATTAGAAGGTTCTATACGTCCACTTGCAACCTGATAGAATAAAGGCTGGAACATATGATGATTTACCTTATCAATCACCGTAATACGTTTTTCTCTTTTCTGGTTTAGCCTTCTGGCAAGACGAAGCCCTGCGAAGCCACCACCTATAATAAGGATTTTTTCACTCATAGTATGGGGAAAAACTGTTTATATGCATCAAATTTACAAAAATAAAAAGGATGTTTTTAGGAATAAATCACTATTTAGACTTCCAAAAACAAAAAGCTTTTAATAGTTTTGCAGCAGAATTTATGCCAAAAAAAACAACACAAAAGCGAAGAAAAACTATTGCGAAAAAGCGTACAGATGCCCGAAAGAAACTTTGGGTATTATTTATCATTCTTTTTCTGTCTCTTATCGGAATTGGTTTCTACATGAAAGATCAGGTTGTTTTTTACTATGCCATGCATTTTAAAGGCAAAGAAAAACATTCACTAAGGAACCCTAAAACAGAAGAAGAGCGAATAAACAGAATTGTTTCGCTTTACTCGGATAAAGTTTTCGGCATCGATATTTCCCATTACCAGCGAAAAGAAGATATTAACTGGAAAAAGCTGACTATAGCCAACGGATCAATAGACATAAGGTTTATACTCCTTCGTGCAACCATGGGAAAAGATGGCAAAGACCAGCATTTTGATGAATACTGGAAAACGTCTCAAAAGAACGAACTCATCCGTGGTGCCTATCATTTTTACCGTCCAAAAGAAGACCCTGTGCAACAGGCTAATAATTTTCTTGAAACAGTCAAATTAGAATCCGGAGATATGCGTCCTGTTCTGGATATTGAAAAAATTCCCCGGAATAAAAGCCTTAACGAATTCAGAAGCGATCTGAAAATTTGGCTGAAAATTGTAGAAGAGGCTTATGGTGAAAAACCTATTATATATACCTATTATTATTTTTACAGAGATTATCTTCAGGACGACTTTAAAGACTATCCTCTCTGGCTCGCCAATTACAATGATGTAGATGTACCGTCAGATAAAGCAGAATGGAGATTCTGGCAGTTTACAGAAAAAGGTATCGTGGGTGGCATCAATACCAAAGTGGATGTTAATGTCTTCAATGGGAATATATGGCAGCTAAAGGGCTTAACATTGGATTAAAAATCTGTTTTGCAAAAGAAAAAAGTGAAGCAGGCTGCCTCACTTTTATTTTTTAATTTTCACATCAATATTAATGGCAGGGGCCGCTATCCCTATTTTCTCCCATGCTCCGTAAAACGAACGGTAAAATCCAGAATGAAATAGAGCTCCGCTTAAAGCTACCTTAGCATCAGACTGACCTATAAACTGGATTCCCACATAAAAGTTTCCCTGCAGCCAGATATTATCTTTACTTACATCGAGTGAATATGTCTGATCTATAATCTGATTTTTGGTAATTGTCTCAATAATCTCTTTGTTCAGTATAAGCTGATCCGGTTTTCCGTCTTTTTCATTGTAAATAGTATATCTCACCTTAATAGGAACAGTAGAATCAAAACGGGCAAAATTCATATTAATCTTCATTATTTTCAGCTTCTTATTGGCTTTAAACCCTACAGCTGTTTCTTCTATTACATTATTTCCCTTTTCCATATTTGGTGTAAACATCATAGATTTCGATTTGCTGTTAACCCCCATATTTTTCTCTTTATAATCGGGTGTTATAGTGACCTCTTTAATGTTGGTAACTTTTGGTTCCAGATAGATAGGATGTGGATTATCTCTGATAAAATCAGCTACTGAGGTTTTAAAAGTTTCGTAGCCTCCTACCAGAATCATTAACTGTTTATCTTTGTTTATATTGTCCAGTTTTAGTGTATACTGCCCCTTTTCGTCTGCCTGGACTCCATAGTTTTCATTCACAATCCCAATTTTTGCATAAGGAACAATCTCTTGGCTGCCTTTAGAATAAACTGTTCCTGTTATTGTTTGTGCGGATATACACAATGTATTTATTACCCCAAGTAAGAGATAGTATTTTTTCATAATCAGATTTTATTTAACAACCGAATAGTCGTTACTAGAAAATCATTGTTACAGTCCGAAAACAAATTATTACAAAATAGCTCTTATTTCTTTCCAGGAACCTATTCTTCTATAATCAGAGTTATCCACAGACTGATTATGTGGTTGTGTGAAAAGTAATTTCTCTCCCTGAAAAGTATCTAAATTCTTTGGATAATCGTCGATCATATAATCTCCGGTTACCGCTTTCTTACTCCCACAGAATATAATTTGCTCCCATGTAATAAACGGGAAATACTCCGCTAGCCAATCATATTTCTCCCGCAAACTGTTTGGAAACTCCATTGCTGCAGATAAAATGAAAACCTCATATTTGGAATTAAGATATTCCATTACTTCTATACTATCTTCCATTACCTGTAGATTTCTGAAAAATCCATGTTCATGTAGATGTCTGTCAACATTCGGAAAAGCTATTGTTTCATCAAGTCCTTTTGATTCTTCTATCTTTATCCTGGTACCGGAATCTCTTTCTTCATATTTTATAAACTGGTGATACACATCTGCTAGTACTCCATCCATATCAACTAAAACTCGTTTCTTCATTATTTTAATTTTTCTGCTAATAATTTTTCCAGATCCTCTACTGAAATATCTTTTTGAACGATAACCCCATTACTGTCTAATAAAAATTTACTTGGGTAGTAAGTTACCACCCATTCATCTGACTGTTTTCTATTTTCATCCAGATAATTAGCCCAAGTCATATTAAAATCTTCTTTTACAGTTTTCTGCAAATATGGAAGAGCCTTTGTAATATCTGTAGCAATACTTACAATTTCGAATCCTTTACTCTTATATTTTCCATAAAGCTCCACTAATTTAGGCATTTCTTCTCTACAAGGCTTACAATGGCTAAACCAAAAATCCACCAGGATAATCTTGGCTTCCGGCATTTTAAAAACTACTGGCTTCTGATCGATTGAAGTGACTTTGGGAACTGGAAATTTCTGACCTACAGCAAGAATCTTTGCCGAGTAAATGCTTTTACCTAAAGCTCTCCCTGAATAAGTATCTTTTAAACTTGTAGAAAGATGGTTGTACATGTCTTCAAAAATAGGTTTATAGCCTTTTCTTTGAAAACGTTTCACCAACTGCCAGAAACCTACAAATGATTTTGGATTTTTCTTGATAAAATCCAACAAACGTATAGTTTCTTGTTCATTAATTTCATTTCTGATTTCTTCAGATTTGATGATAATGTCTTTTGGTATATTATCATATGTTCCATATTTCTGGAAAGTTAATTCTTCCACAGCTCTCAAAGAATCACTCTTAGTATTTATATCTTTATAAAATTTTTTAAACTTAGCAACTTCTCTAGCTACAGAACTACTTTCATTGGAATATTTGATATCATAGTTAGCTGAATCCTTTGGATTACCCATAATTAAAGACTGAGTTCGGGAATCCATATAAAAGTCTTCAGAAAAATAAAACCTATCCTTTCCGGTAATAAGAAAATTAAAAGGATAGACCATTTTATCTTTTGCACTCTTTACTTTGAAAAGAATTTTCTGATCTTTTACTTTGCCATTAATTATTGTAAAGTTACCATCAAAGTATTTTTCACTGGTAACTCCGCTGGCCAAGCTAATCTTCTTACCATCTTTTTGGTAAAAAGTTGCGTTAAGATTAAATGTTTGTGCCTGAGCATAAATTCCCAAGATCACAAGAAAGAAAGAATTGAGACGCTTCATTTATTTAAATATTTCAACAAATATTGAAAAATTTTCACAAAGAAAATACAGGTGATACAAGAAATATCTGTTAAAATATTCTATTCGTAGGAACCTTTCTATTTTTCGTATTTTCGCAGTTCAAATTTAGAATCAGGAATGAATTACGTTACCGCAGAAAATCTTACCAAATCTTACGGGATTAAAGTTTTATTCAAAAATATTTCTTTCAACATCAATGAAGGGGATAAAATTGCTATTGTTGCTAAAAACGGAAGCGGAAAATCTACATTGCTGAAAATCCTGATGGGAAAAGAAATTGCCGACAGCGGAAATGTAGTTATCAACAAAGACATTCAGGTAGTCTTATTTGATCAGGAAATAGACTTTGAATCTGATCTGACAATAGAAGAGTTTATGATGACACTGGATTCTGCGCCAATTATGGCTCTTAAAAATTACCATGCTTCACTTCATTCCACTGATCATGATTTTATAGAAAAAGCACTTGCTGAAATGGAAGCTCATAAAGCATGGGATCTGGAGAACGAAATGAAACAAATTCTTTCTCAGCTAAAGATTACAGATCTTGATGCTAAAATGGGAACATTATCCGGGGGACAGATTAAAAGAGTTGCACTTGCTAAATTGCTTACGGAAACCCGTGCAGAGCACCGCCACACTCTTCTTATTATGGATGAGCCTACCAACCATCTGGATGTGGATATGGTGGAATGGCTGGAAAATTATCTGAGTAAAGCCAAAATCACTTTACTTTTGGTAACTCACGACCGCTACTTTCTGGACAGTGTATGCGATACCATATGGGAAATGGAAGATCAGGCACTATATCTTCATAATGGTTCATACGCTACCTATCTGGAAAATAAAATGATTCGCGAAGATAATCTCGAAGCAACTATTGATAAGGCCAATAACTTATACAGAAAAGAACTGGAATGGATGCGTCGGCAGCCTAAGGCACGTACAACAAAGTCTAAAAGCAGAATTGATTCTTTTTACGAAACTGAAAAAGTTGCAAAAACTGACACCAGAAAACAGGCTCTGGAGCTTGATTTTGATATGAAACGTTTGGGAAAAAAGATTCTTGAACTAAGAGATATCAATAAAAGCTATGGAGATAAAGTTTTACTTAAAGATTTTAGTTACCAGTTCCAGCGTGGTGAAAAGGTTGGTATTATCGGAAAGAATGGTGCCGGAAAGTCTACATTACTCAATATTATTCAGGAATTAGAGCCTAAAGATTCTGGTGAAATAGAAACGGGTGAAACTATAAAATTCGGTTACTTTTCTCAGAAAGGTTTAAAATATAAGGAAGATGAAAGGGTTATAGACTTTATTAAAGAAATATCCGAGAATTTCCCGCTTGCCAATGGCCGGACAATCTCTGCATCTCAGTTTTTACGTTTGTTCTTGTTCGATGATCAAACCCAGTATTCACCAATATCTAAATTATCCGGTGGAGAAAAAAGAAGACTACACCTGATGTACGTGCTTTATCAGAATCCTAATTTCTTAATTTTCGATGAGCCTACTAACGATCTGGATTTACCAACACTTACCGTTCTTGAAAACTTTTTATTAAACTTCCAAGGGAGCTTAATTATCGTATCTCACGACCGTTACTTTATGGACAGAATTGTGGATCATGTTTTAGCATTTGAGGGTGAAGGCAAAATTAAAGACTTTACAGGAAATTTCTCTGAATACAGAGAATGGAAAAAGAATCAGGATAAAAAACAAGATACAATTGACAAAGCTCCGGAAGTACAGCCTCAGGAACCAAAACCTGTCATCAACAATCAGACTCCTGCTAAAAAGAAGCTTTCCTTCAAAGAACAGCGTGAACTGGAAACAATAGAAAAAGAAATGCCTGAACTGGAAAAGCAGAGAAATATCATATTAGACAAATTAAATAATGAAGCGGATTATGAAAAGATATCTGTTTTATCTGCTGATTTAGAGAGAGTTTCGGAAAAATTAGAGAATTATGAACTGCGTTGGCTAGAGCTACAGGAAGCTTCCGGCAACTAGTTCTGTTTAGCCCAATACAATCAAAGTCACTATATTTGTCTTTTCAAAAAATAAAATTATGAGCGTTCACATTAGTGCTAATAAAGGAGATATTGCAAAAGTTGTATTACAACCGGGAGATCCGTTACGTGCGCAATATATTGCGGAGAATTTTTTAGAAAACGTAAGACTTGTAAGTAAAACCCGAAACATATTCTACTTTACCGGAGAGTATAAAGGAAAAACAATATCAGTTGGTGCCAGCGGAATGGGTTGTGCCAGTATCGGAATCTACTCTTATGAGCTATTTACTGAATACGATGTAGATACCATTATCCGAATCGGAACTTGTGGTGCTTACAATACAGATCTGAAACTTTTCGACATTCTGAATGTTGAGAATGCAGCAAGTGAAAGTACTTATGCTAAATATGCATGGGAAATTGAAGGAGATCTGCTTTCGCACCAGGGGAAAGTTTTTGATATGATCAACGAAACTGCTGCTGCTCAGTCTATCATTACTAAAAATACAAATATCCATACAAGTGATATTTTCTATCGCAAGGCTCCGGGAACTCCTGCTGTTGCAGAGAAGTATAACTGTTCTGCTGTAGAAATGGAAGCATTTGCTTTATTTGCCAATGCTCAACATTTAGGAAAAAATGCTGCAACGATATTAACAGTTTCAGACATTATCCCTACAAGAGAGGAGATTTCTGCAAATGAAAGAGAAAGAGCTTTAAAGCCAATGATTGAACTAGCTTTAGAAACAGCTATCAAACTATAATTAATAGTTACTAACAATAAAAAAGCTGCATAACCGTGTTATGCAGCTTTTTTTATATCGAATTCTATCTTAGTTTATTAACTCTTTGTTGAATAAGGTATTTGGTTTAAGATAGATTATATTATTTTGAAAATCAAGGACTGTATTGAATCGCTTTAGCATATCATTTCCAAGTATGTGGATCTTAGCAGATCCCATCGGTTTGTTTGCTGTCAGAAGCTGGGCCGGAATATTTTTGAGTTCAGCTTTTCCGATCTTTATCTTTTGTAAATTAGCCGTTATTACCGGAATTTCTTTTCCGCTAACCCCGCGCAGACTTGTTTTCTTTATAATCTTCATATTCTCCACAGGGAAGTTTTTCTCTTTCAGCAAATCATTATCAAGCATTACAGATCTTTGATACCCAAGGTCAAAAAGAAACCATTCTTTATACCAAACACCATTTTCCCACATATCGCATTCGATAAAAGGTTTATTGTTGAAATACCAGATTTTAAACTTTGAATAAGCTTTATCCTCCAATATATTTTTAGGCATCTTAGAATGTACTATCATTTTCTCTTTATCATAATTCAATTCTACCAGCATTCCATCAAAAATATTCCATCCCAATAAACCATCCGCTTCCTGACCTACCATTTCATGATCGTAGATCTCACTTTTATAAGTTCTTTTACCTATTTGTATATCGTAATGTGTATTATAAAGCTGAGGATTAGATTTTATCCTGTTTTTCAGCGCATCTCTTGTAACAGACATTTCTGTAGCTCCGGTATCAAAATTAAAAGTAAGAGAATCTTTATGGTTAAAGAATGTCCTGACAAGGTTGGTATTATACTTATTCACGATAAAAGGGATTGTATCATGAATCTCTGGCTTTGTTTTACTAAAGTTTTTTACTTCCGGTCCCTGAATTCTGGTATAACATGAGTCTTTACCATTTAAAAGTACAATAAAGTCTTTTTTCTCTCCGGGTCTTAGGTTTACCACTATAGAATCTATATCGGTTTTGAATACCACCTTTTTACTCTTTGTAATTCTACCTGTTGTATGAATATCGGGTTTTACCTTTGGATTAATCCCCCAACCCGATACCATATTATCTTCTTCATAGATTTTAGCCTTATTGGAATTTGCCCTAACCACAGTTACTTTCTGTTGAGAAAAGCATAGAACCATCACAAAAAGTAATGATATAGAAAAAAAATGTTTCATTTTTACTACAATAATTTATTGACATAAAAATAGAAACATTTTTAATTCACTTCTATAAGAAATAATGTTTTTTTATCAGAAATTAATTACCTGTCCGGATTTTGCACTTTCCAGAGCTTTATCTATAAGTTTCATATTCTGTATAACTACTTTACCAGGAGATGGTAATGGATTACCAAATACAACATGTTCGTATATTTCCTGATAGTAGTCCATATAATCTCCGGCTTTACTGCTTTGTGTTATACGATTTGTATCACCATTTTCATCCAGATAATTCAGGATACTGTCATCTCCGTTAAGAGGTTTTTGCCATTCCTTGTTATATTCGGGAATAGCCCCAGCAACAAGCTCTGCTTCCTGATTATCTGTTCTTTCCTGAAGAAAACTTCCTTTATCTCCATGAATTTTGTAAGCATAATGATCTTCTTTGGTAAATACAGAAGCTTTTACACGAACTCTCAGACTATCTGGATAGTACAAAAGAATTTCAAAATAATCATTTGCATACTCTGTTCCTTTCATTGAAAAAACATCTGCAAATAATTTTTCTGGCTCTCCAAAAAGCTGAATAGCCTGATCTGTAAGATGTGCTCCTAAATCATGTAACGCTCCGGATGCAGGCAGATCCGGATTTTCTTTATGTACTTTTCCGCTTGCGGTAGTACGGAATCTGTCAAAGCGTATCTCAGCTTCTTTTATATTTCCAAGTTTTCCTTCAGATATAGTATTTTTCACTTGCAGAAAATCCCGATCGAATCTCCTGTTCTGATAAACACTCAGAAACAATCCTTTTTCTTCTGCAAGCTTTACCAACTCTTCAGCTTCGGATGTATTTACTGTAAAAGGTTTTTCCACAACTATATTCTTACCCGCTTCCAATGCCATTTTAGCATATTCAAAATGCGTCTGTACAGGTGTATTTACGACCACCATGTCGATATCCGCATTTGCCAGCATTTCTTCTACCGAACGGTAAATAATTGCATCAGGATATTTCTCTTTTGAGTCATTTTTGGATCTCTCTACAACCGCAGACATAAAATATCCGGGATGTTCCTTCAGAAATGGTGCATGAAATACTTTCCCACTCATTCCAAATGCACAAAGGCCAACTTTTACTAATTGCATTTCAATTTTTTATCAAAGATATTACATATTCAACTGTCTGATATTACAGAATAATGCAAAATTATTGATAAAGAAAAATATAGCGTTGTAAATCAGATGAATACAAACAAAACATTCTTTTTTTTAATAATTCTAAATAAAATATTGCTTTAATGCTAAAAATTTCTACTTTTGCAAAATTATTTTAAATAAGTCTAAATAGATTTAATTCAACAACTTATGAATAAAAGCACTATTGCTCTGGGACTCCTACTATGCGCTACTTTTGCTCATGCACAGAAAGGAAAATTCATCAAGACTGACACTATTAAAGTTCAGCAGATAGAAGATATTAATCTCCATAAAACGGGAAATCCTAATAAAGCTAAACCATTATCTACCAAATCCAATCTTACGGTAATGGAAACGCCACAGCCCATTGCTATTGTTACTCATGAAATTATAGAACAACAACAGGCAAAACAATTAAGTGATGTGCTGCAAAATGTAAACGGAATCTATGTTACCTCTTCCAGAGGTAATTCTCAGGACAGCTTTGGAGGAAGAGGCTTTAGCCTTGGGAACGATAATATTTATAAAAACGGAGCCAGAATAAATAGTGGTGTATTCCCTGAAGTAAGTGGCTTGGAACGTGTGGAAGTTTTGAAGGGAGCTAATGCGATGTTGTACGGAAATACTGCTGCAGGCGGAGTTATTAATATGGTTACCAAGAAGCCAAGATTTCAAACTGGTGGAAGCTTTAGCCTGAATGGCGGAAGCTGGAATACCTATAAACCAACTTTTGATGTTTATGGTCCTATATCTAAAAGTGCAGCCTTTAGACTAAATGCGGCTTATGAAAATGCTGACAGCTTCAGAGATAGGGTTTCTTCAGAAAAAATCTATTTCAATCCGTCTTTACTTTTCAACATTGGAAAAAAATCTCAGTTAATTGTAGAGGGTGATTATCTGATCAATAATTTCACTCCTGATTTCGGTATCGGAGCTATTACCAATAAAGATGGCAGCTACTCTATGAACAATCTCCTTCCAAGAAATGCTTTTCTTGGAGCAAACTGGCAATATCAAGATATAAGACAGACTTCAACCAATATAACATTCAACCACCAGATTAGCAACAACTGGTCTCTAAATGTAATTACCTCATACCAGAATTACACAAAAGATTATTTCTCCACTGAAAGAGTACAGTGGGAGTATGATAAGAATAACAGACTTAACTGGAAAAGACCTCTGAACAAAACATACAATGAACAGAACTACACTTCTTTTCAGGCAAATGTAAATGGGGAATTTAACACCGGAAAAATTAATCATAAAGTTCTCATCGGTGCAGACAGTGATTACAGTGCTGCAGATTCCTATACCTACTTTAACCCGTCCAACAATAAAACTTATGGTACTGGTTATATCTATGGAACAGACGGAGGTAATGGAACGCTATATTTAGATGATGCATCTACCTGGAACAGTGGAAGCATTCCAGCTTCTGCAACACAGGACAGAAACCGTATAAGAACAAGAAGAGTCGGAGTATATGTGCAGGACTTTATCAGTCTGACTAAAGAATTTAAAGTTTTAGCAGGTCTACGTTGGTCATACATCCAGAATATGCCAACCATAAATACTAATTTCAGAACCAATACCAAAAAATTAGTAGACAATTCCTCAACTTCAGATCAGGCATTATCTCCAAAAGTAGGACTAGTATATATGCCGAATGATAACCTGTCATTATTTGCAACATATACCAATTCTTTCTCAGCCAATACTGGTTACGACATTAACAGATCTACACTGAAACCTACTACCATCGATCAGTATGAAGTAGGTGTAAAAAAGAATTTGTGGAACAATGCAATAGCTGTTAATCTTTCTGCTTATCAAATTCTGTATAAAAATTATTATCAGACGGCAGAGCTTACTGCTGGGGGACAACCAAACAGTGACCCGAACATGAAAGAATTTGCCGGAAAAATGCGCAGCCGTGGTGTAGAGTTAGACATTACAGGAAATCCATCAAAAAACTTCTCATTAATAGGAGGAATCTCTTATAACAACTCCGTTTATTTAGATACACCGGATACTTTTGGTTATGTAGAAAATCAGAGAATTGTAAGAACTCCGGCTACAACTGCTAACCTTTCAGCTTTCTATACATTACCAAAATATATCAAAGGGCTAAAAGTAGGTGCAAGCTTATATTATATTGGAGACAGACTTGCCGGATGGAACGATACAAAGGCAACCAACAATACCAGAAACGGAGTATCCAGAATTTTCACGTTAAAAGATTATACAACTTTTGCACTTTCTTTAGGATATGACTGGAAGAAGTTTTCTATTCAGGCAAAAGTTAATAACTTATTCGATACAGTCAATTACAATGTACACGAAAACTACTCTGTAAACCCTATTGCACCGAGAAATTATTACTTTACTTTAACATACAGACTCTAGGAAAAATATCCTGATTCTATTCAGTTATAATAAGCAGCAAATTTAGAATTTGCTGCTTTTCTGTTTATAATGCCAAACCCATTTTATTGAAAATATAACGTAATGGAACAATAATTGTATTTATAATTTTCGTTAAAAAGTTATAAATATACTTGCTGCAGATATTTAACCTGTGAAGTCGGTATATGTCCAAATCAAAAAAATTTAAAAATTTATTTCTTTAACAAAAAATAATACAAAATGAAAAAGTTAATTTTAAGCACAGCAATTTTAGCAAC
Source organism: Elizabethkingia miricola (assembly GCF_001675285.1). Taxonomy (GTDB): domain Bacteria; phylum Bacteroidota; class Bacteroidia; order Flavobacteriales; family Weeksellaceae; genus Elizabethkingia; species Elizabethkingia miricola. The sequence goes on along the minus strand of NZ_LSGQ01000003.1, from coordinate 359,240 downwards.
CGGTCTATTTTCAGTAACAAAAGCTCAGCTACAGAAAGGAAACTGGATGGTAGGTGGTAACATTATTACCTCCAGCTTCGGATTAAACACTGGTGGTGGTTACAACTTCACACTACAACCAAAAGCTGCATATTTTATCGATGATAACTTTGCACTTGGAGGTCAGGTTACTTTTGGATTTGCAGGAGCAAAAGATGCTAAAACTATCTACACATACAATGTTGGTCCTATGGCTAGATATTACTTCAATAACGACCAGGTAGACAGCTTACTGAAGCATGGCAGATTTTTCGTAGAAGGCAATGCAGGAATTGGGGGAACAAGTGGAACTAGAGCAACTGCTACTCAAGAAGCGGGTAAATCTACAACAGGTCTTAATGTAGGCGTTGGTCCTGGATATGCTTACTTTATTTCTCCAAATATTGCACTAGAAGCCTTGGTAAAATACAATGGTGATTTTGGTTTCGGAAACAGAGGAGCTACATCTAACATTGGCTTCAATGTAGGTTTCCAGATTTACCTTCCGACATCTAAAGTAAAACAGATTACAAGAGGAGCACAATAAAATTTATATTTTAATACAAAATGCCAGCCCTAATCCGGCTGGCATTTTTATTTTTGCATAAATTTACGAATATGAACGAAGGATTAAAATACATTGATATTGTATTGGCTGTATTGAAGAGCTGGTATGTAAAATTTGCTGAATTATCTCCAAGACTGATTATTGGGATACTGGTTTTTATATTATTCTTAAAAGGCAGCAGATATCTGAGTAAAGTAACCGTAAAACTTGTTAATAACTTTTTCCCGGACAGCAGTAAACAGGGAACCGCTGTTGCCTTGGTAGGTGTTTTTCGTTTTCTGATTATTCTGATGGGAACTTTTATTTCTCTGGAAATAATGAACTTCAGTGGTTTCTTGTGGAAATTCATCGGAAGCTTAGGAGTTGCCGGGGTTATTGCCGGGGTAGCATTAAAAGATCTTGTATCCAGTATTTTCTCCGGAATGCTAGTTGGCATAGATAAATCTTTTAAGGTTGGCGATTACATTACATTAGGTGCCCATTCCGGTACTGTAACCGAGATAGGTTTCCTTACCACAAAACTGATCAATGATGAAGGAAAAAAAGTTTATATTCCCAATCAGACAATTTTCAACGCTCCATTTTATAATATTACAGCTTCTCCACAGCGGAAAATTATATTTGACTTCGATATTCCGGCCAGTCAGGATATACAGAAGGCAAAAGACTGTATTTTGGAAGTTATTAAAAATATGGATAAAGCAGACCGGCTGGAGAGCGCAGATGTTATATTCACTTCCCTCAAACAAGGAACATTTAATATTCAGGTAAAATTCTGGATTGCCATCGGATCTAATGTTGCCGATACCAAGAGTGATGCTCTTGTAAAAATAAAAGAAAAACTGGATCAGGAAAATATTCTGCTAAGCACTCCGATGAGTATCAGTATAGAAAAAGAATCATAAATAAAAAAGCCACTTCGAATGAAGTGGCTTTTTTTATGCAATTGCAAATGTAATTAAGAAGCTAAAACTTCTTTTACTTTATTTGCAGCTTCTTCTAATGTAATAGCAGAATGTACAGGAAGACCTGAATCATCAATTAATTGCTTAGCTTCTACAGCATTAGTTCCTTGTAATCTTACGATTAATGGAACAGGTAAGCTACCCATAGCTTTGTAAGCGTCTACAACACCTTGTGCTACTCTGTCACATCTTACGATACCACCGAAGATATTGATTAAGATAGCTTTTACGTTTGGATCTCTAAGAATAATTCCGAAAGCTGTTTGTACTCTCTGAGCATCAGCAGTACCACCAACGTCAAGGAAGTTAGCAGGATTACCTCCTGAAAGCTTAATGATATCCATAGTCGCCATTGCAAGACCAGCTCCGTTTACCATACAAGCAACGTTACCATCTAACTTCACGAAGTTAAGACCAGCTTCACCAGCCTCAACATCCATAGGATCTTCTTCTCTTGTATCTCTTAGTTCTGCTAAGTCTTTGTGACGGTATAATGCATTGTCATCTAAAGTTACTTTAGCATCTACTGCGATAATTTTGTTATCAGAAGTTTTTAATACAGGGTTAATCTCGAAAAGAGAAGCATCAATACCTACATAAGCATTGTAAAGACTACCGATAAATTTAACGAATTCCTTGAAAGCGTTTCCTTCTAATCCTAGGTTGAAAGCAATTTTTCTAGCCTGGAAACCTTGTAGCCCGTAAGCAGCATCAATAACTTCTTTGTGGATAAGGTGAGGCGTAACTTCAGCTACGTGCTCGATATCCATACCACCTTCTGTAGAATATACTACAGTGTTTTTACCTAATGCTCTGTCTAAAAGAATAGAAACATAAAATTCTTTAGTTTCTGTTTCTCCCGGATAATAAACATCTTCAGCTACCAATACAGAATTAACTTTTTTACCCTCAGCAGATGTCTGTGGCGTAATAAGTTGCATACCGATAATATTACCTGCATTTTCCTTAAGTTTATCCATATTTGGAGAAAACTTAACACCACCACCTTTACCACGACCACCGGCGTGAATTTGTGCTTTTACAACCCAGCCTTGTGCTCCGGTTTCAGCAGTAAGTTTTTCAGCAGCAGCAACTGCTTCATCCACATTATTAGCTACAAAACCACGTTGTATAGCTACACCGTACTTCGCTAAAATCTCTTTTGATTGATATTCGTGAAGATTCATATTGTTTTGATTATATTTTTATTTTTTTAGATTTACAAATGTACAAAATAGACCCGAAACTAAAGAAGGGTGAAATGTTTATTTTTCTTTAATTGAGGCTACTACAGTTTTGAATATTTTTTCAAATTTCGCCTTATCTTTTACCGGGCAGAAGGAATATACAGAATAGGTAGACTTAGCTGTTTTAATACCTACAGTAACATAAGCATACTTGGAAAACTTAGTCTGTTCCTTACCATTATCATCGTAATCGGTATACTTATAATCCCCTTCAAAATTCTGGTAAGCATACTGCATTCCGTTTTTAGCTTCGGTTTTAATATCACCAATCTTTAAAGCAGAATTTCTTTCTAAAGATTCAATTGCTGTAGAGTTATAATGCTTGATTACATCTTCAGCCGATCCAAATAAAGGAGTCTCTCTCCAGTCTTCTATCGGATCCTGAATGATATATAATGTGAAATCATTTGGCTGATCAAAGATTTGGAAAACAACATTTTCCTGCTCTCCTTCTACCTGCTTAAAGTTATCAGGATAGCTAATTTCAAAAGGTACTCCAACAGTTTTAGTAATATTTTTCTGAGCAAAAGCCCCAACTGATAATACTAAAGCCGCTGTAAAAAGTAGTTTTTTCATTTTTTATGTTTAGTTAAATTTTGATTTAAAGATAATAATCATCAGCATCAACCAGCTTAAGATCATAAATAAACCGCCAAGAGGTGTAATTGGTCCTAAAAACTTCAGATTGGTATTCCAGACTTCCTGAAAAGAAAGGAAATATATACTTACCGAGAACAAGAATGTTCCGGCAATCATAAACCAACCAGCACTTTTTTCAATCCCGGTATCAAATTTCAGGAAAAACCCAATAATCAAGAGATATAACGCCGCATACATTTGGTACTTTACTCCTACCTCGAAACTTTCAAGTCTTTCTACTGAAAGAACCTTCTTAAATGCATGTGCCCCAAAAGCTCCCAGTATTACTGAAAGCATTCCGTAAAAAGCACCGAAAAATAAAGTTATTGTTTTCATTCTTATTGAATTTATTTATTTCTCAATTTCTCCAGTTCAGCAATCACCTCATGATGGCTCACTGTTTTATCTTTGAAGTAATGTACAAAATGTTGTTTTTCTGCTTCTGTTGCACCGAACTGGTTCAGGATATTGAACAAGTGCATTTTCATATGCCCTTTTTGTATACCCGTAGTTACTAATGAACGAAGTGCTGCAAAGTTTTGGGCTAAACCAGAAACCGCAATAATACTCATAAGTTCTGTTGCAGAAGGTTTTCCTAAAAGAGCTAATGAGAATTTCACTAATGGGTGCAGATTTGTTAACCCACCAACAACTCCAACAGAGATAGGAAGATCTAACCAGAATCTGAAAACACCATTATCCGTTGAGCAATGTGTTAAACTTGTATATCTCCCATCTTTGGAAGCATAGGTATGTGCACAAGCTTCTGTCGCACGGAAGTCGTTTCCGGTAGCAATAACAACCGCATCTACCCCATTCATAATTCCTTTATTATGGGTTGTAGCACGATAAGGTTCGATCTCTGCAATATTTACAGCCTGCTTAAATTTCCAGGCAAATTCTTCCGGAGCAATACCACTATCATCGATAAGATCTTCAATTTTACAGGAAACTTCAGCTCTGACAACACAGTCTGGTGTAAAATTGGACAGGATATTCATAATAACACGAAGGGAATCTTTCTCTTCCTGTGTAAATTTATCAGATAATTCAACTTCTTTTTTCAGGGTTTTACCAAACTGCTCCAGACAAGAATTGATAAAATTAGCTCCCATACTGTCTTTGGTGTTGAAAGAAGCTTTTATCTGATAATAATCCTGCATTTGTGCAGTTTTGTCTACCAACTCAATATCCAGAATCCCGCCACCACGTGAACGCATATTCTTTGTAATATCCTCGGTATCGTCAAATAATCTTTGCTTTAAGACATGGTTAAAAAATGACTGAAGTTTTACACTTTCCCCGTTAAATGTAAAGTGAGTATGTCCCAGTTTCTTTTCGTTGATTACAGTAGTCTTGAAACCACCTTTATCCAACCAGAATTTTGCGGACTTGGAGGCTGCAGCTACTACAGAGCTTTCCTCTACAGCCATTGGAATTGCTTTTAGTTCTCCATCAATTAGAAAATTAGGTGCTATACCATAAGGCATGTAAAAGTTGGAAATGGTATTTTCTGAGAACTCTTCATGAAGTTTCTGAAGGTCTGCATTGTCATTCCAGTATTGCTGTAAGATATCTGTGTATTGTTGGTTGCCTTCCAGATATGTACTAACTAACCAATCGATTTTCTTTTGTTTGCTAAGCTTTGAAAAGCCTTCTATAGGCTGATGTTTCATTATTTTATCTTATAAAATATCCTCCCAAAGATACAACATTAAAAACAAAGAAAGCAGATGCGATGCATCTGCTTTTTATCATGGATTGTAGTGATATACACATTTATTCAGCTTCCAGCTGAGCTGCTAAAAATTCCCACTCCTGTAATGCAAGATCAAGATCTTCTTTCAGTTTTTGGTATTTTTCCAGTTGTTCCTCTGTAGGATTTTCTTTAGAGAACCCCTGTTCCATAGCTTCTATCTGACTTTCCAGTTCATTGATTTTCTGCTCAGTTTTAGAAATCTTATTCTGAATATTCTTTTTCTCTTTGCTTACAAATTCTTTTTTTGTTTCAACAAGTTTCGGTTCCTCTTTCACCTTCGGAGCCGGAGTTTCTTGTTTCGCTTCTGCCAGTTTGGATTTCTCAATTGAAACTTCACGAATACTTTCTTTTTGTCTGTACTCCAGATATTCGTCAATATTTCCAAGATACTCTTTCATATTTCCGTCTCTGAATTCAAAAATCTTATCAGATAATCCCTGTAAAAATTCACGGTCGTGAGAGATCAGAATCAGAGTTCCTTCAAACTTCTGTAATGCAATTTTAATAATCTCCTTGGACTGAATATCCAAGTGGTTGGTAGGTTCATCCATTATCAATGTATTGAATGGACGCAATAATAGTTTACAAAGAGCCAAACGGTTTCTCTCCCCTCCGGAAAGAACTTTTGTTTTCTTCTGTACATCCTCTCCCTGGAAAAGGAAAGATCCTAACAGGTCTCTAACTCTTGGACGAGTTTCTTCAGTTGCAGCGTCTTCGGCTTCTTCCAGTACGGTTTTATTAGGAGATAAAACTTCTTCCTGATTCTGAGCAAAATAACCGATATTAACATTATGCCCCAGGTTCCATTCTCCGGAATAATCACGGATCTCACCAGCTAAAATTTTCGCCAATGTTGTTTTTCCCTGTCCGTTCTGTCCTAACAAAGCGATCTTCGCTCCTCTTTCTATGAAAAAGTCAACATTATTGAAAACCTGTTTTTCACCATAAGCTTTTCCCAGCTTTTTAGCTTCAAAAATTACTTTCCCCGGAACAACAGACTGTACGAAACGGATATTGAACTTGGAAACGTCATCATTTTCTACTTCAATTCTTTCCAGCTTATCCAGCTTTTTAATAAGGGATTGTGCAAAAGCTGCTTTAGAAGCACTCGCACGGAATTTATTAATCAGATCTTCAGTATGCTTAATCTCTGCATCCTGATTTTTCTTCGCCTGAATTAATTTTTCTTTTCTGTCTTTTCTTAATTCAAGATACTTGGTATAATTAGCTTTATAGTCGTCAACTTTTTTGTTATTGATATCAAAAGTACGGTTACAAACTGATGTCATGAACTGCTTGTCGTGAGAAACCAGTACAATAGCTCCCGGGTAATCTTTCAGGAAGTTTTCTAACCAGATAATAGATTCCATGTCCAGGTGGTTGGTAGGCTCATCGAGAAGCATAATATCATTCTTCTGAAGAAGAAGTTTTGCCAACTCAATACGCATTCTCCACCCTCCGGAAAACTCATCTGTAATCTTTTCGAAATCACTTGCTCTAAAACCAAGACCTAATAATACCTTCTCCATCTCAGCATCCAGATTGTATGCATCATGATGAACAAGAAGATCGTTTAGTTCCGTCATTCTATCAATAAGCTTTGCATACTCTTCACTTTCATAATCTGTACGCGTTGCCAATCCGACATTTACTTCTTCCAGCTCAGTCTTCATAGCATTGATGCTTTCAAAAGCCTGCATGGTTTCATTCCATACTGTTCTTCCTTTTACAAAGTCCAGATCCTGTTTCAGGAAACCGATAGTAATACTACCATCCGGAACAACATCCCCTTCATAGAAGTTAATTTCGCCGGAAAGCATTTTTAATAATGTCGATTTCCCTGCACCATTTTTACCTACCAGGCCAATTTTATCATTCTTCTTAATGGTAAAATTCACATTCTGGAAAAGATAATTTCCGGCATGATGCAGTCCTAAACTTTGTACTGAAAGCATAATAATTTTCTGTATTAAACGATTCTCTCTAAGAATCTGCAAAAATAGGAAATCTATTTTTTATCCAAAGCCCTGATTTTCTTTTTGTTCATTAAAAGATAATATTCTATTAAAATACTGTAAACACTAAAAAAATATTTTTGCCGCAACTTAATCAACTATTATAATGAGAAAAAAACTTTTATCCATGGTCGTATTAGCAGCTTTGTACGCTTGTAACAACGACGACAACCCTTTTAAATCTGTTAGCTATCCTGATATGGCAGAGGCTTCCGAGCCAAAAATAATCAACGACATCAATGGTGTTAAGGTTTATAATGGAGGCTACGGATCTTCTCTCGTACAGGATCCACAGGACAAATCTGTTTTCTATATGCTGACTGACAGAGGTCCTAATATTGACGGCCCCGTTAAAGATTCGAAAGTATTTTCCAACCCTGATTTTACACCGCAAATCGGAAAATTCCAGTTAAAAGACGGAAAATTAGTACAGATTGGTACTATTTTGCTAAAAAATGCAGCCGGTAGAAACCTTACAGGACTACCTAATCCTATAGGTTCAGGAGGAACTGGAGAAATTGCGTATGATACTAAAGGTAATATTCTGAGCAATGATATCGACGGTTTGGATTCGGAAGGTCTTGCTATAGCTCCTGACGGAACATTCTGGGTAAGTGATGAATATGGTCCGCATATTATCCATTTTGATAAAAACGGAAACACTATTGAAAAGATTAATCCATTTAATACATCGAGAAAAATCCCAAAAGTTTTTGCTAAAAGACGTCCTAATCGTGGTATGGAAGGACTGTGTATTACCCCGGATGGTAAAACACTGGTAGGCATTATGCAGTTTCCACTGTACAATCCATCGTCCGCAGACATGAAAGGTTCTTTAATTATTCGCATTATTACTTTTGATATTGCATCGGGCAAAACACAACAGTTTGTTTACCTTATGGAAAATAAAGATTTACAAGCCGTTAGCGAAATTGCTGCTATAGATAACAATACCTTCCTTGTACTGGAACGTGACGGAGAGTATGCTACTTCAGCAAATAAAGGTTCTGTTTTCAAAAAGGTATACAAGATTGAACTGGATGGTGCTACGGATGTATCTGATCCTAATAATGGTGAAAACGGAAAACTATATAATGGAAAACCTTTGGAGCAGCTTATTAATCTAAGTGGTCTGCAGCAAAATAATATAGTCCCGGTAAAGAAAACTCTTGTTCTTGATCTGATGACTGATCTGAATATGATTTATCCACATGACAAAGCTGAAGGTATCTTTGTAATCGACAAAAATACAATAGCCATTAGCAATGATGATGACTTCGGTGTAACTGGCAGTGGAAAATATGAACAGAAGGTACTTCCTTCATCCAACACTATTGACAGAAACACCATCTATTTCATTAAGCTGAAGAAGTCTTTAAAATAAATTTCATGAAAAAGCCTTCAGGTCATCTGAAGGCTTTTTATTCAATAGTTTCTTACTGTTATATGATAACAGCTCTGCTGTCTTTCTTTAATATAGTAAAGTTTTCCTTCGTCTCTGTAAACATTCAGTACCTTTTCCAGCGCTGCTTCCAGCCTTGGGTTAGACTTATGTCTGTCATTGAAGCGGACATAAGAAATATCAAAAGAGTTACCATAGTTATGGGAACTGATTCCCAAAGAAGCATTGGGATTTACTCTCCGCAAGCGGCATTGATCTTCCAGAGTTCTGGTAAGAGATGTTATTGTTAAAGTACTTCCTTTAGTATTGGCATTAAACTTTTTAGCGATGCCCCGAAGCGTCGTTTTCGCTTTTGGGACCAAATAAGCCCGGCTATAATCCAGTTTCTGAATCCGGTAACCTTTCCCAAGACTTCCTATAGAAACAAGCTTCCCTTTTTTAGTGTACTTATTTATACTCTTGGAATTCTCCAGAATGTTAATATTAAACTTTGCCGAAGCATCGAGATGCTGTTTATAGATTGGGGTAGGCTCTACCTTCAGAACTGTACTAAGATCATAACAACGAGCGGACTGAGACTTGCCTCCTGTCCAGATCAGTACCCCTAAAAAAGCAAAAAATAATTTCCTCATTATTAATTTTCATCATTAATAACGTTGTAAAAGCAACATTTGTTGTATCTGGTCACACATATTTATTTTTCAGGATCATTTTGCTTCACTCATAGAAGTTAAAACATCCGGAAAAAATAAAGCCATAATGAGATAAACAATGATCATCACAACAAGTATTCCAATAACACCAAGCACAAGTCCGTTTGGTATATTTCTGTCAGACTCTTTCATAGCTCAATTATTTAATACCTACTAAAGATACAAAATTTACCAGTAAAGGGAAAGATAATATTTACAAATATGATTTGAATTAATAATAATAATAAAATTTGTTTACTATTTTCTAAAAGCTAAACTAAAGTATTATGTAACAGGAATAATATGCTTTATTCAATGCCTAGTTTATGATTAAAGCAGTCGATATAGAGAATATTATTCATAAATATCTGATTCCCCAGCATTCCTGTCATACCCGAAAACTTCATCATAGAATATTGTGCCTGCGAAAAACCTTCTACATAAGTAACATTGTTTAGCGGTATATTTTTGCTTCCTATTTTTATAAGGTTATCTGTCTTTGCTGTATAAGTGGTTAAAACATTCTGCCAGGAATTGGCTTTTTCTTTAATAACTTTTGAATCTTTTGACTTTAAGACTTCCCATATTTCTTTGGATGTTAGTAACTCATAAGCACTGGTTCCTGAATCGTACAGGAATTTCTCTTTATTACCTTTCAATAGTGCCGGAATAATGATATGCCTTTTTTTAAATGTGAAGTCTTCAAGATTATTTTTAAAATCGTCCGGGGTATCAGGCAAATTAAAAACAATATAATTTTCTTTGAAGCTGATAACGGTTTTTCTGTCTTCAAGAATATCTGCTCCCAGTGTACCGATAATTTTTAAGGAATCATTCTTATCAGAGCTTTCTCCATTATCTATAATTCTGAATTTATCCGAAGTCACTGTTGTATTTCCCAGATAAAATGTTGTCCTGCTTCGCTCATTTGAAGTCGCAATTCCTTTTATATTCTTTATAGCTTTGGTATAAAACAAGGTATAAGGTGATCCTGTATCAAACTGTAAATAATATACTGTGGAATCACCGGAAAAATGAATAGGTACTAACAATACATTTTTATTTTCTCCCGGCCAGGTTATGGGGATTTTTCCACTTTCTTTTTCTACAGTCAGATAGTTTTTTTCCGGGGTAAACTTTTGATCAAAATAAATATAGCCTGCTATCAAGGCTAAAACTAAAACACCTAAAAAGGCTAATACAATTTTTTTAAAGATTTTCATTTCAGATTTTTGTGCAAGATTCGGATTTAACAATCTGTTTTCCCACAAAAACAATATGACAATCTTACGTCAGTTTTATGTCAGAAATTACAAGAAGCTGGTTTTCAGCTTAATAAAAATATCGCTTTTTTTATTAAGACAGATACCATTGTGGATAACTACAAATAATTTCAGACAGATGAAGATAATAAGTGGAATAATAAAAAGCGGAAATCGGACAGATAGTGCTTTCTGAATGAAAGGACTTATAATCATAAAAACAGATACAGCGAGGGCCAAAATAATCTGAATACTTACAATGCTTTTCCCAATCGCTCTGTTTTTGACGTCCTTTGTTTTACATGTCAATATCAGCGGAAAAATAACTCCTCCATACGGAATAACAAGACCGGCTAAAGCGGAAAGATTAATTAACTTGGCTCTGTCAACATTAAGAGTTTCTTCTTTTCTATCAACCAGATCTTCAGGGGTAACTTCCAATGCTCCGGCAAGAGCTTTCAAGGTAAAGCCCTTGGGAATATTCCCGGCCTCAATCCGCTGAACAGTTCTTAATGAAACTCCGGATTTCTCTGCGAGTTCAGTCTGAGTAAGGTTTTGCTCTTCTCTCAATTTTTGAACTATTGTTTTCATTTTCTGTTAACCCGGATTTATATACTTTTTATAATTGCAACTTAGACAAAAATAGGCATTGTTTTCTATTAGAAAATAAACTGCCCAATAAAAAGCACGAAAGATATTTCCCGTCATATAAACATAGCATCCGAAAGTATCTTTCTTTATAATACAGCCGGGATTTATAAAATTGTTCACCGATAAGCTGATCATATTCGTCCACTGAAACCCTTATCTCATCGAAAAAAATTTTATCAGTTATCCTACCCTTCTACATTTGACCCATAAATTAATAAACAACAACTAAAACCAGTCAAATGTTAAATAAATTATTCTCTCTATCCGCAATACTTATTTTTTCAGTAGTCTATTCCCAAACAAGTATTACCGGTTTTATCAAAAGCACAGCCAAATCCCCAATTTCCGGAGCAAATATATATCTGGAAAATACAATTCTGGGGGATACTACAAATGAACAAGGGCAATTTAAAATCAATATAGAAAAAGACCAGGCTCCTGGAAAAATGGTATTGATTATAAGTGCTACAGGATATGAAAGTAAGTCAATCAGCCTGGATAGCAATTCACCATCAGTTTTGGATCTGGGAAATATAATAGTCGACAAAAAAGCCAAATCCATAGATGAAGTTGTTATTTCTGCCAATTCTTTTAGTTTAGGAAAAAGCAGAGGTGTAGAACAGCTGAATGCCCTGGATGTTGTAATGACCGGCAGCTCTAATGGTGATATTATGGGAGCTTTACAATCATTACCCGGAACCCAGAAAGTAGGCGAAGATGGCAAGCTTTATATTCGTGGCGGAGACAGTAATGAACTGGGAACTTATATTGATGGCATGCATGTATTTTCACCATATACTGCAAATGCACAGGATACACCATCCCGTGGTAGATTCTCCCCTTTTATTTTTAAAGGAATCAATTTATCTCTGGGCGGATACGAATTAGAATACGGGCAGGCACTGTCATCAGTATTACCGATGGAAACGAAAGATGTTTCTGGTGAGTCCAAACTGGGTATTAACTTTTCTCCTCTTAGTGTTGGAGGTGGCGGAACTTTGGGAAAAGAGCATCAGTCTGTATCTTTTAACCTCAATTATACAAATCTGGGTTTATACAACCGTATTTTTCCTGACCGCTATACCTGGAAAAAAGATTATAGCAACTTTTCCGGGGAAGGACAATTTAAAAATATATTTAAAGACAAATCACAACTAAAGGTTTACTGGGGCTACAACAGAACTGATTTCAACAGAGAGTATAATGATATAAATACTTTACAATCCAGAGATCTGGGACTGGCAGAAAATAACTATTACCTGAATACAACTTACCAAACAAAGCCTAAAAACGGATTACAATATTTTGCAGGACTGGCTTTCTCAAGAGTAGATGACAAATACAGTAATACACAAGTTAGCGGTGATGCTTATAATGAGGCACAACAGGAAATCCATGCAAAATTCAGACTTAGAAAAACATTCTCCAAGTACTATAAATTAACTGCTGGCGTTGAAAATTTTATAAGAAACTATGACAATCAATATTACCTGAATGACCAGAAATTGCAGAATCAAAAACTCAATTATTTTATATCAGCAATCTTTGCAGACAATCAACTAAGGTTACATAAGGGCTTATATACAAATATTTCAGCAAGAGCAGAATATAATGATTACAATAAATCATCTGTTTTCTATCCGAGATTATCATTAGATTATATCAATAAAAAGTTCCAGTCATCATTAATATATGGAAGATATTACCAATTACCCGGAAATGTGGTATTAGCCAAATCTAATAATCTATCCCAAGAAATTTCAGATCAATATATTGCCAGCTTTAGTTATGACAATCACGGTATCAGCCTGAAAACAGAATTTTATTACAAGAAATACTCAAACTTACATTTATGGAAGGATAATGAGTATACCTCTAACGGATTTGGAGACAGTAAGGGTTTTGATGTTTATTTTTCGGACGATAAGAGTATCAAAAATTTCAAATATTCACTTTCATACTCTTACAATGATTCTAAAAGATTGTATGAAAAGTACACTGAAACAGCAACGCCATCTTTTGCATCAAAGCATAATATCAGGTTAAATGCGCTTTATTACATATCACCTATTAAAACCTATTTCGGAATTACCCATACATTCGCCAGCGGAAGGACTTACAACAATCCGGCTTTACAAGGATTCAACCAATCGAAAACCCCGGTATACAGCAGCTTGGATGCTAATGCAAGTATTTTGCTTGGGAAAAAGGTAATTCTGTATACTTCTCTATCTAATCTATTGGGACGGGAAAATATTTTCTCTTATCGATTTGCACAGCATCCAAATAATAACGGATTTTACAACAATGAACCCATTACAGCCTCAAGAAACAGATTTTTCTATATCGGTATTTTCATATCACTTAAAAACAATTCTGCATACGATGTATCGAACTTCTAACAATAATCTATTCTGAGAATACACCTGTTACATCATATATAAATTAAATACACAATACTTAAAACAAAAAACCACCAATTTAACGCCAAAAATTAACCTTATGAAACTAAAAACATTACCTCTTGCAGCTTTTATTCTAATACAAATTCACTGTATGGCACAATCTAACGTATCTTCTGAAAAAAAAGAAGAATTTCTGGAAAGAGCTCTGGAAAAGGCAAAAGCTGTCCATACTGAAAGTGATATACAAAATTCGATCAATGAAATTAAAAGAATAGAATCTCTAGATTCCAATTACTGGCTACCGTCATACTATGTTAGTTATATGGAAACTTCTATGTCCTTCTTTACTGATCCTGATAAAAAGGAAGCAATACTAACAGATGCTAAAGAACGGATTGAAAAACTATTAGACAATCCGACTTCTGATAAATCTGAATTATATACATTATTAGGTTACTACTATTATGCTAAAATATCTCAGGATCCACAGAAAAACGGACAGATATACTACAAAGATGTTATCAGCAATTATCAAAAAGCAATTACTATAAACCCTGCTAATCCAAGACCTCAATATTTACTGAATTTATTTGAGGATAGGATGAATAGCTTCATGGGAAAAAAAGATAATGATCTTTGCAGTAAACTTCAGAAAAATAAAGAATTATTTACCAGCTTTAAGCCTGCAGGCAAAAACTATCCGACATGGGGAGAGAAGGAGCTTTTTTCTAAAATCAAAGACAGCTGTAAACAAGATTAATATGCTTGATCCAAGAGCTTACATTATTTATTTTGTAAGCTTTTCTTTTTTATTCGATAAAATTTACTTCACGGATTAATAATTATGATATTTTTGCTTCTTTCTAAATGATTAAGTAAAAATATGCACATACCTCATCAGAAAATGACTCCTTTTTTAGAAAGAATTTCTAATATAAATTTCGATAAGCATTATACGCCTCTTATAAGAGTCCTATGCCATATGAGCATGTGGATTTTAATTTCCACATTATTATTTTTATACTATATAATGGAGCTGAAACTACCACTAACAGTTAGTTTCTTAATCACCTCCAGAGCTGCTATTAATAATATTGTTGTATTTTATTTGCTTTTCTATCTGGTTATTCCTTATATCATTAAAGGCCGTTTTGGGATTTTATTTCTTATTCTGTGCTTGCCCCTTGCTGTCTATACATGGTTATTTGTTAACCATTTACAACTTGTTGTACTGAATTATTTTAATATTGATATTCACAATGGGTTCCTAAAGGATATTATAAAGAAAAATGCGGCTTTAAAGCTTTCGGAAGCCTTATCAGTAGAAACTGTATTGGGGAATACGATACAAGTTATTTATTCATTTTCACCGCTATTTTTTACAAAAATGCTTTTTGACACTACAAGGCTTTTTAGCAGAACTATATTTTTTCAAAAACAAACTTTAGATTTAGAGCTTCAAAATTTAAACATAGAAAAAGATTTTCTTAAATCTCAGCTCAATCCACATTTTTTATTTAATACCATGAACAATCTTTATGGCTTGGTTGTTAAAAATGATCCTTCTGCTCCTCAAACTATTATCAGTATTTCAAACCTTATGGCCTACTCTTTATATGAGTCGGACACCGAAAAGGTCGCTCTCGAAAAAGAATTAGATTTTATCCGCAATTATTTTTCCCTGGAGAAAATGCGACACTCCAAAAACAAAGATATTTCATTAAATATCAACACTCCCGAGGAAATACAGGGTCTACTGATTGCTCCTCTGCTGACATTTACATTCATAGAAAATGCTTTTAAATACGGACTGAAAGAACCGGAAAATAATTTTGTGAAAATAAATATAAATATTGCTGATAATATTTTTAATTTTCTCATTGAGAATAATAAAGAAAAAAAACCTTCCAAAAAGGCTGCTCTGGGAGGAATCGGAATTAAAAATATTGAGAAAAGGCTAGCTCTGATCTACCCCGACAAACATGAATTTAAAATAGAAGACAAAGAAACTTATTTTTCTGTTTCACTATCCATAAATTTAAAATAAAAATGGCTGATAAATTACGCTGTATCGTTGTTGATGATGAACCTATTGGTAAAGAACTGATTGTTGGTTTTGTACAGACCATACCTTTTCTGGAACTAAGAGCCTCCTTTGAGGATCCTATAGAAGCTTTAACCTATCTGCAGTCCAACGAAACAGATATAATCTTTAGTGATATTCAAATGCCAAAAATCAATGGTATAAACCTCATCCGTTCCCTTACCAAACCTCCATTAATAATATTTATCACTGCACATCGGGATTTTGCATTGGATGGCTTTGAAAATGGTGTTGTTGATTATCTTATAAAACCAGTCGCATACGACAGGTTCTTGAAAGCTGTAAACAGAGCAAAAGAAAGAGCTGATTCAGCAAAAATAAGTACCGTTCCCGAGTCTTTAAAACCAGAATTATCTTCTTCTGATCACATATTTGTAAAGGTAAATGGTAAACTTGTAAAGGTAACCCTGAAAGACATTCTTTACATAGAAGCTTTGGGAGATTATCTAAAAATTGTAACGTCCTCGGAGTCTCTTACAACATTAGCGACTCTAAAATCAATGGAAGACATATTGTTACCTTTAAAACACTTCAGAATACACAGGTCATTTATTGTAAAAATAAGTGCTATAAAATCTATTTCCGGAAATACTGCGGAACTAAATAATGGTAAGGTAATTCCTATAGCCCTGACCAAAAAGGAAGATCTATTTAATCTTTTGGGTATTTAGTTTTTCTGAAAACATTATGGCTCAACAGATTCAATCATATCTTATAATGTTTTGAATCTGTTATAATCTTATGTACTCATAATTATACTGTACCCAATTGTTGCCTTTCTCATCTTTTCCCAAACTTTTCACAGGCAGCCCTTCTGCATTATAATCTATGACATAGGTAATAGTCATTCGATTGCTATGAATCTTTTCAGTAAGAATATTATTGATCCCCATAAGATCCTGATAAGCAAAAACAACTCTTAGATAATTATTCATATTAACTGATGGATTGGGTTTATTATCATAGGTATAATCACTCACAAACACATATGAACTTCCTCCTCCCGAATCGGATCTTGAGTTAACATTTGCTCCGGAATAATAGAATGTCGTTTTTGACGGATTGCTACAAGGCGGTCCTTCGCATATGGATCTGGTCTTCAAATTCCCGTCACCATCATATGTATAGTCAATAATTCTGTTAAATGCTTTATTCTCATATTCTGCAATTATTTTTATCAACTGATTATTCTGATAAGTAAAATTCTCGGTATACTCAATACCCTTATTATTCTTATAGTGATTCATTTTACTGATCTTCTTATCAGCAGTATAATCAACGGCAACATAGTTACCGGAATTCCCCGATTTTATTTCTATTACATCTCCACTGGTATTATATTTAAAGGACTGAACACTCACATCCGGAGATGCCGGATTATCAAAAGAAGTAACCGTTATTTTACTAATCATCATCTTTTTTTGATCCGAAGAATCATTATTATCACGGCCATTACAAGACATAAATAATGTAAATACTAACGGTACAAATAATAGATATAGTTTATTCATCAATTTTTATTTTTGTGATAATGGGCAAAATAGTATCAGAGATTATTATTTACCGTATTCAAAAAAATCCGTTATAGTATCACCTTGTTGTTGATTATTGGTGCCGTATTGCTTAGAAATAATCTGTATAGGATAATCACTGGATGAATAACTATTACTATAGACATCTTTATATTTACTTGTTTCACCTGCAACTGTGATATTAGTCAGGCTTTTAGTTAAAAGATTATTATTGGAGCCAGATCCTACATAATCTTTTAAATCTGCAAAAAGGTATACTTTGATTTTATCAAAGCCTAAAACATTTTTATATACATTATTTTTATCATCATAAGTATAAGTGGCAGAGATATTTCCATATAGTTTATTATTATGATAATACACCATTTCTTCTGAAACAATATTTCCGTTTTTCAAGGTATAAGTTACATCCTCTTTATCTGTCATAGACTCTCCTGCAAAAGTATAATTTCTTACTTTAGTCTTAACTACTGTATTAGCATCCGGATATGAATAAACAAATGTTTTTTTATTATTTGTAGCATTATAAGATACATTTGTTAATTTACCATTGCTATATACAAAATCAACTGTTTCTATTTCTATTCCTTTTGTATTATAACTTTTTATTTTAGTAATAATATCTCCTGAATATTCAAAAACTGTTTTTGAATCCGAGCCCATCATTTCAGATAATTTATTACCGTTATATTTAATTGTTTTCACTCCCCAACTTCCAGATATTTTAGTGGGCAAAATTGGAGTCTCAACTACAGGATCTACAATGATTTCATTTGTATTATCACTACTCCTGCTACAGCTTGCGAAGATTAAAGTTAAAGAAGCTAATAAAATTATTTTTTTCATATCTGTTTTTATATTATTTGATAAAACTTGATGCTATTTAATGAAAGAAAAAATACATTTTTCACTTTTCGGGGACAAATATACTTTTTCTAAAGAAATGAATCAAATAATCGAAATAAATCTACAGAAGTTATATTATTTTGTTCGTAAACATTTAGACAAGTGATTAAATTAAACTTATAAAAACAGCTTTAGGGAAATTATTTTCATAAAGCAAGAAACTATTTTTTATATATTTGCTTTTCCCATTCCCCATTACGATATAAAACCAATAATAGACTTGAAAGCTAATTATTTAAAGATCTTTTCAGTCTTGCTGATTATCTCTGTGATATTCATTGCAAGACTTATTTATTTACAATTAGTAACAGATCGGTATGCCCTTAATGCAGCCAATACATCTATAAAAACAGAATATATTATTCCCCAAAGGGGGGTGATTTTTGACCGTAATGGAAAAATAATGGTTGGAAACCAGCCTTCATATGAAATGTCCTTTACGGAAAATCTTATGAAGCCCGATTTTGACACACTTGGCTTTTGCCATCTCCTTAAAATAAGCAAAGAGGTATTTGCAAATAAAATAAATACAATAAAAAAGGAAAAGTATTATTCTAAACTAACTCCGATGACTTTTATGAAGGACCTAAGTCGTGAAGAAATAGCAAGAATACAAGAGATTATATTTAAATATCCCGCATTTAATATTGTTTACAGACCACAACGAAAGTATGAAGTATCTACCTCAGGAAATCTTTTGGGGTATACCAATGAGGTAAATGAGAAAGAGATAAAAAAAGATTCAACCTATTATCTCCCGGGAGATTTTATCGGAAAAACCGGAATTGAAAAAGCTTATGAAAAAGATCTCAGGGGAATTAAAGGAACAAAATATATCCAGAAAGACATAAAGCTCAGGAATATTGGCTCTTACAAAAACGGAGAACAGGATAAGAATGTTGTTACAGGAAAAGACATTGCTCTTACGATAGACTACGATCTTCAAAAAATAGCAGAAGAAATGCTTATAGATAAGCACGGGGCTATTGTAGCTTTAGATCCGAGTAACGGAGAAATTTTAGTTTTAGCCACAGGACCGGATATCGATCCCAACCTTTTTACAGGTAATGAAAAATCCAAAAATCTTTATCATTTAGCAAAAGATTCTTTCGATATTCCCACGCTAGACAGATCCGTACAATCTTCTTACCCTCCGGGATCTACTTTCAAACTACTCACGGCTTTATCAGGAATGCAAATGGGAGTTATAGACGAAAATACTGTTTTTCCATGTGGAGGAGGCTTCCATTATAAAGGAGTAAGCATAAAAGGACATGGAGGTGCAGTACCACTTATTCCTTCTATTCAGGTCTCCAGTAACTGTTATTTTTCATATGCATATCAGTCTATGTTGAATAAATACCCCGGTAACCCATCAAAAGGTATAGACGAATGGTACAAAATCATGGAAAGTTTTGGGCTAAACAATTATATGGATAACGATGTGGCAGTTGGAGCAAAAGGTTTCATCCCGGACAGCAAATACTATAAAAAAAGGTATGGTAAAAACTGGAAACCTATTCAGGCTGTTTATAATGGTATGGGACAGGGAGAAATATTACTAACACCTCTCCAGATTGCCAACTTTACAGCAGCAATAGCAAATAAAGGATGGTATTACACTCCTCATATTGTAAAACTGATAGATGGTAAAAAGAATCCCGATCCACGTTTTAGGATAAAACATAAAACTCTGGTACAAAATGACAAATACTATGATTTAGTAATGCAAGGAATGGAAGCTGTAATGCTAAGAGGTACCGGGGCAGGACTAAAATCCAAAGATTTTACTCAATTGGCTAAAACCGGAACCGCACAGGTTCCTCAGGGAAAAGACAATTCAATTTTCACGCTTATAGCTCCTGCAGATAAACCTAAAATAATTGTGACTGCCGTTATGGAACATGCTGGCGGCGGAGCAGCATGGGCAGGCCCTGCATGTACAGTTATAGCAGAAAAGTATATAACAGGAACCCTAAAACGGGAGCATTTGTATAAAAAAATGACAAGCTCCAGCTTTATGCCGGAGTATAAAAGACAATGGATTGCAGATCTTAAAAGAAAGGGATTGTATAAAGATTCTGCACATTAGAAAACTGGTTTGACCGTTGTATGTTTTTTCTAAAAAAGACTAGTCTTCAAATATCATCATATCAGATTTCCGGGATAGTTAAAATAGCAATATGTCCATCTTTTATTTTCGCCGTTAAAGTGGATGCTAACCTACAATTGACAAATCTGTTTTGATTGAGTTCTTTAAACCTATATATTTTATCAAAGTTGCCTTTCAAGCAAATATAAACTGTCCGGGATGGATAGTATTGGTTAAATGATAAAGCTTTGTATAATTCAATATAATGTTTTCTATATCAAATTATAGTAAAACCCTTTATTCACAGATTCCGGGATAAAAGATACTTCACAACTCTGATTATCTTATTCAGACAGTTGCTCATCTATCATAATATAAAAAATAATGGGTCGATGTGATACCTGAAATTATTATTTATTGTATTCAAAAAAATCCGTTATAGTATTGCCCTGTTGTTGATTATTAGCATCATATTGCTTAGAAATAATCTGTATAGGATAATTGTTGGCGGAATAGGAAATATTATTAATGAACTTATATTTAGTAAGCACACCAGCAAGCGAGATATTGGTTATATCCATTGTCAATATATTATTACTGTTGCCAGTTATACTCTCCACCAGTTCTTCTGAAGAAAGAAAAGCCTTAATTTTATCAACTCCTAAAATATTTTTAAACGTGTTATTTTTATCATCATAAGTATAGACTATAGAAGCTTTTCCATCTGGCTTATCATTAGAATAAAAAACTACTCCTTCAGAAACAATATTACCATTATTCAGTGTATAAGTTATTTCTCTTTTACTGTAACTAATCAATCCCGAAAATGTAAATTTCTTTATCTCTGTACAATTAATCACATTAGCACTTGGGTAAGAATAACTGAAGGTCCCACTATAATCTCTCCCGTTAGAAGACACATTTGTTAAATTTCCGTTACTATATGTAAGTTCAACTGTTCTTTCCTTTTCTCCACTTGCTTTATAATTAGTCACTCTAGTAATAAGTCCGCCTGTATATTCAAGTACCATTTTTGATGTTAATGAACTTATTTCAAGTAATTTATTCCCATCATATTTGACTGTTCTCACGCCATAACTTCCTGAAACCTTAGTGGGCAAAGCCGGAACTTCTGCTACAGGATCGACAATGATTTCGTTTGTATTATCGTTGCTTCGGCCACAGTTCGTGAAGATTAGAGTTAAAGAAGCTAATAAAACTATTTTTTTCATATCTATTTTTATATTTTAGTCAAAGGAAGAATTTTTCACTCAATGGAGACAAATATACTTTTTCTAAAGAAATGAATCAAATAATCGAAATAAATCTATGTGGATGTTGATTGGTAAAATTGTCAGACAGATTGAACTTATTTAACGAAAAAGCCCACTTTGAAAGTGGGCACATAATTTTATTGATCTAGTCTTGTAACTTTTAATTTAAGATTTTTATTAGATCAACAAGTTCAAAATTCTTGTCATTCTCAAAAAAATGTTTGAATACAGCTTCATATCCTGTTCCAAAAAGAATAAAAATACCACAAATAAAAAAGCAACCAATTATAAAATTGATTGCTTGTCTTAAACTGTAGACCCACAGGGATTCGAACCCCAGATGACTGAACCAAAATCAGTAGTGTTACCGCTACACCATGGGTCTCTGTTTTATTGTGGTGCAAATTTACAACAAATTTTCTACTTTGCAAGTATTTCCTGAAAAAAATACGCACTTTCTTCTCTGAAAACCGCTATCCGGCTGAATTTCAATATTAAAAAATACATCGTAATTTTTATCCACAGAGTGGTTTTAGTATATTTATTTCCGTAATTTTGAAAAAATTAAATTTTAGATGAGCAATACAGACGATAAGAAAAAAGCGCTGGCCCTTGTGCTGGAAAAGCTTGATAAAACCTACGGAAAAGGAACGGTAATGACTTTAGGAGAGGATTCTGTAGACCACTCTATCGAAGTTATTCCTTCAGGTTCTTTAGGACTTGACCTTGCATTAGGTGTTGGTGGTTATCCAAAAGGAAGAATTATCGAAATCTATGGACCTGAATCTTCAGGTAAAACAACTTTAACGCTTCACGCAATTGCTGAAGCTCAAAAACAAGGCGGAATTGCAGCATTTATTGATGCTGAGCACGCTTTCGACAGAAATTATGCAGCTAAATTAGGAATCAACTTAGAAGATCTTATTATTTCTCAACCGGACAATGGTGAGCAGGCATTGGAAATTGCAGATAACCTTATCCGTTCAGGAGCAATTGATATTGTAGTAATAGACTCTGTAGCAGCGCTAACGCCAAAAGCAGAAATTGAAGGGGAAATGGGAGATTCTAAAATGGGTCTTCACGCCAGATTGATGTCTCAGGCATTAAGAAAGCTGACAGCTACTATTGCCAAAACAAAATGTACCGTAATCTTCATTAACCAGTTAAGAGAAAAAATCGGTGTAATGTTCGGTAACCCAGAAACTACAACTGGTGGTAATGCTCTTAAATTCTATGCATCTGTAAGAATCGATATCCGTAAGGCAAGCGCACCAATCAAACAAGGTGACGAAGCTGTAGGTAGCCGTGTGAAAGTAAAAATTGTAAAAAATAAAGTAGCACCTCCTTTCAAACAAGCAGAATTCGACATTATGTACGGTGAGGGAGTTTCCAAAGTAGGAGAAATTCTGGATCAGGGTGTTGAATTAGGAGTTATTCAGAAAAGCGGTTCATGGTTCAGCTATAATGACACTAAATTAGGTCAGGGGCGTGATGCGGTGAAAGACGTTATCAAAGATAATCCGGAACTTCAGGAAGAATTAGAAGAAAAAATCAAGGAAAAGATCAACGCAAACTAGTATGATCTGAAAACAGAGGTTTAGAAATACAATCTCTCATTTTTCTTTACAAAACATAAGAATGCCATTCTGTCACTTTTTGCAGGATGGTATTTTTTTTGAAAAAATTCCTCTGTAAATCATAAATAAAAAAATCTAAATAATTATGGCAAAAGGAAATATCAATGTATCGGTGGAAAACATTTTCCCGCTTATCAAAAAATTTCTTTACAGTGATCACGAAATCTTCTTAAGAGAACTTATTTCTAATGCAACAGATGCTACACTAAAACTAAAGCATCTTACTTCTATTGGTGAAGCCAAAGTAGAATATGGCAATCCAAAAATTGAAGTTAAAATAGACAAAGACAACAAAACACTTCATATTATAGATCAGGGACTTGGTATGACTACTGAAGAGGTAGAAAAATACATCAACCAGGTTGCTTTCTCCGGAGCAGAAGAGTTTTTGGAAAAATATAAAGATTCCGCTAAAGATTCCGGAATTATCGGACACTTTGGTTTAGGCTTCTACTCTGCATTTATGGTTGCAGACAAGGTGGAAATTATTTCTAAATCGTACAAAGAAGGAGAATCTGCTGTACACTGGACTTGCGACGGAAGCCCGGAATTTACACTGGAGGAAACGACTGCAAAAACAGACCGCGGAACTGAGATTATTCTTCATATCGCTGAGGACTCTACTGAGTTCTTAGAAGAATCCCGTATTCGCGAGTTGCTTCTAAAATACAATAAGTTTATGCCGGTTCCGATTAAATTCGGAATGAAGACAGAAACGCTTCCTCTTCCTGAAGATGCAGCAGAAGATGCTAAAGCTGAAACTATAGAGATAGACAATATCATCAACAATCCTAATCCGGCATGGACAAAATCACCAAGTGAACTAACAAATGAGGATTACCAAAAGTTCTATCACGAGTTGTACCCAATGCAGTTCGAAGAGCCTTTATTTAATATTCACCTGAATGTCGATTATCCATTCAATCTGACAGGAGTTTTATTCTTCCCTAAACTGGGTAACAATCTTAATATTGAAAAAGATAAAATCCAGTTATACCAAAATCAGGTTTTTGTAACAGATGAAGTAAAAGGTATTGTTCCGGACTTCCTGATGTTGCTTCGTGGAGTGATTGATTCTCCGGATATTCCGTTGAATGTTTCCCGTTCTTATCTTCAGGCCGATGGTGCTGTAAAGAAAATCTCTTCTTACATCACGAAGAAAGTGGCAGACAAAATGGTTTCATTAATTAATGAAAACCGTGAAGATTACGAGAAGAAGTGGAATGACATAAAAGTAGTTATCGAATACGGAATGATTTCTGAAGATAAATTCTATGAGAAATCTGACAAGTTTGCCTTGTATCCGACAACTGATGGCAAACATTATCTATGGGAAGAGTTAACCGAAAAGATAAAACCATTACAAACCGATAAAGACGGAAAACTGGTTATTCTTTATGCTTCTAATACCAACGAGCAGGATAGTTATATCCAAAATGCCAAAACTAAAGGATACGAGGTTCTTTTATTAGACTCTCCTATTATTCCGCATTTGATACAGAAACTCGAATCTTCAAAGGAAAATATCTCTTTTGCGAGAGTAGATGCAGACCATATCAACAATTTGATTAAAAAAGATGAGCCTGTAATCGCTAAGTTGAACGATACAGAAAAGGAAACTTTGAAAAAATCTGTTGAAGAAGCGGTAAACGATCAGGCATACACTGTACAATTAGAAGATCTGGACAGTGATGATGTTCCATTCATTATAACCCAGCCGGAATTTATGCGTCGTATGAAAGACATGCAGATGACCGGTGGCGGTGGAATGTTTGCAATGGGAGGATTCCCGGATATGTACAATCTTGTTGTAAATGCAAACAGCGATTTAGCGACAGGAATACTGAAAACCGAGAATACTGAAGATAAAAATGCTTTGGTAAAACAGGCTTTAGATTTGGCTAAGCTTTCCCAAAACTTACTGAAAGGTAAAGACCTTACCGACTTTATCCAGAGAAGTTTTGCACAACTGAAAAAGTAATCTTTTTTTCATATATATTCAATGAGAAACCTCATAGGGCATTTCAGATTCTATGAGGTTTTTATTTTAATTAAAGGCTCAGGATTGCTTTCAGGATTTCAGCAGAATTATTTTGCATACCGCCTAAATGCGCTCCCGTAGATTCAATAAATTGTTTTGGCTCCGGAGCATTGTCGAAAACTAATTTGCCCTGCTCATAAGGAACTTCTTTATCCTCTTTACTGTGGATAACTATTTTAGGAAGCTTCCCAAGTCCTTTTATATCTTCCTTTGCTGAATAAGGAGAAACCATACCTTTCAGGATCATTTCTTTATACTGAGGCGCATAGAACGCTGCTATATCAGTAAACGAAGCCATGGGACAGTCCAAAATTAAACCTGAAATTTTATCCACATTATCTTTTGCCAGATGCGTTGCAATCTGTGATCCTAAAGAAGCGCCATAGATATAAACTTTAGTGTTTTTGATATCTGGTCTGTTGATAAACTTATCGAATAACATCTGGCCATCCGCAGCTACATTCAGGTGTGTAGGTTTTCCAGTTGACTTTCCATAACCGCGAAAATCTATCATCACCACCTGAAATCCTGCATCTACTAAAGGTTTTGTAATATATTGGTAAGTAGTTACATTCCCCCCTGCACCATGAAAAAAGAAAATAGTTTTCTTAATCTTTTTAGTCTCAGGTTTCACAATATAAGCAGTAACAGTATCTTTTTCAACCGGAACAGCAATATATTCAACTTTTGAAAATTCAAGTGGTTTAAGTTTTTTCCCTGGCTGATAAAACTTATCGTCCATTTGTGCATGAGCAAAACTTAGTAAGAATAAAAAAAGAGCGGATAAAATGTTGATAGCTTTCATAGTATTTGATTTTTAAATTATGGTTCAAAGCTACCCTACCGTCCCCAGAAATGAAAAATAATATCGCTGAGCTGTTATTTTAAAATACCGAATGGTGAAAATCCTGAACTCAAACTTTTTTAAACATTCACAATTACCTTACCTACTACCCTTCCGGTTTCTACTTCTGTATGAGCTTTCCCCATTTCTGAAAAGCTAAATTCCTGATGAATATGAGGCTTTAATGCTTTAGTTTCTAGTAAATGAGCTATAGTTTGTATGGTTTCTTTTTTTGAAGACACTAAATAGAACTGTAAATCGACATTTTTTTGTGCAGCTTTTTCCAATGCTTCATCCTGAATATCTCCGGAAGGTAATGTTATCACAATTCCGTTATCTTTCACTACATCCAATGATTTTAATAAAGTTTCACCAGCAATACCATCCAATACAACATCAATATCTTTAACTAAATCTTCGATATCCCCTTTTGTATAGTCAATATGTTCATCTACTCCCAAAGACAATACAAAATCTCTGTTTTTAGCAGAAGAAGTCCCGATAGCATAAGCACCTAAGTATTTTGCTATTTGTACTGCATAATGGCCAACACCTCCTGAGGCCGCATGGATTAATACACGATCGCCCTTTTTGACTTTACCGATTTCTGTTAGAGCCTGATAAGCAGTAGAAGCTGCCAGAGTTGTTGCAGCGGCTTCCTGAAAAGATACGCCTGCTGGAATAAGTGCCAAATGATTCGCCGGAGATGCCACATATTCAGCATAAGCTTTTCCGTTTCCAAAGAAGTTAACCATTCCGAATACCTTATCTCCGGATTTAAAATCTTTTACATTTTTGCCAACTTCCGTTACTTCACCGGAAATATCCCAACCCAAAATAACAGGTCGCTCTTCTGCAAATAGCCAACTTAGGACACCATCGTTGCGTCTTGCCTTTACATCAACAGGGTTTATACTAATAGATGCCACTTTTACCAGCACCTCATCGTTTTTAATAGCAGGAATTTCTATTTCAGTTAATTGCAGGTTTTCCACTCCGCCTGCTTCATTTAAAAAAATTGCTTTCATCTGAGTTTTATTTTAAATATTATGAAGCAAATGTAGAATATTTAGTACCTTTATGTCAAGTATGCACTTTTTAGTACTCTACATACCAAAAATATACTAATACTGATTATCAGTAAATTAAATTTTAATAAAAATGAAAAACAACAAATATATCAATGAAGTATCCTGTCCGGTGGACTATGCTTTTAAGCGAATAGGCGGAAAATATAAGGGCAGAATATTATGGCATTTACACCTAGAGAACATTATGCGCTATGGAGAATTACGGAAGACATTAAGCGATATTACCCCAAAAATGCTTACTCAAACGCTGCGTGAATTGGAAGATGATAATTTGCTACATAGAAAGGTTTATCAGGAAGTACCTCCAAAAGTTGAATATTACCTGACCGAAACGGGTGCTGAGCTTATTCCTTTTATTACTTACTTAAAGAAATGGGGTAAAAAAGAAATGGAGAAAGCCCGGAGTTAGATTTTTAGTTATACACTATAAAAAAGCCTTGCCAGGGTTTAGAATTCTGGCAAGGCTTTTAGAACTTGTTTAAATTTTATTACTAATACTCTTCGACAGACTCAGAGTGACATTGCTCGTTCAAAATATCTTCCTTTTAGGAGTGTCAAACTGAGTTAAGTCTATAGTGAGTCAGTTTATAGAGAGCTTGACGAACTAAACTATCAAAGTCTAATATTATTTTGAATCAAAATTTAAACAGACTTTTAAATTCTTCTATATTAAGTATTCTTATTGATTTAGAATTTCTAATACCTGATCTCCTACAGCTCCCCCAGATTGTGGATTCTGACCAGTTACCAATCTGCCATCTGTCACAGCAAACGGTGTAAAATCCTGCTCAGCTTTTACATAATTTGCACCTTTGCTTTTCAGCACATCTTCTGTAAGATATGGCATATGATCTGCCAACTCAGCCGCTATCTCCTCGGAATTACTGAATCCTGTAACGGTTTTATCTTTAATTAATAAAGAGCCGTCGGAAAGTGTAATATTAAACAACCCTACTGCCCCGTGACATACAGAGGATATAATTCCCTGATTTTCATAAATTTTTCTTGCAATATTTTGCAATCTTTTATCTTCAGGAAAGTCCCATACAACTCCATGTCCACCGGCATAATAAATAACGTCATAATCAGAAGCATTTACTTCTTCAGGTTTCAAAGTATCTGCCAGTCTATTTCTAAAAGTTTCATCAGCGTAATATTTCCAGTCCACAGGCTGTACAAACTGCTGAATACTTACAGGATCCAAAGGCGTATAACCTCCTCTGGGACTTACAAAATCAACATCCTTTCCGGCGTTTACCATTTTATCATAAAAATGTACAGCTTCTCCCAGCCACAGACCTGTAGCTCTTTCCATATTAGGATATTTCTCTACACTTGTCACAACGATTAATGCTTTTTTCTGTTCCATAATATTTTGCTTTTGTATTATTAATATTTACTGACACAAAGTTCGGTTAGCGCTAAAAATTATCACAGGACATACCTCAAAAAAAAGTTGTGATCTAAGTCACATTTCAGGAACTATAAAGCCGGCTTAGAGTCTCCCTGGACACACCGAGATAGCTGGCAATAAGCTGCTTGGGTATTCTGTTTCCCCATTCTGAATACTGATGAATAAAATCCTCATATCGTTCTTTTGCTGTTTTAGTCATAAGAGCCAAAACCCTGTCCTGCAATGCACAATAACCCAAATTACTTTTCACACGGAAAAAATGTTCTGCTTTAGGTATCTTTCTGCACACCTCATTCATACGCTCAAAGGTAATAGAGTAAACCTCGCTGTCTTCTATACAATCTACAGCCAGGCGTGCAGGTTGGTGTTTATAAAAAGCGGTGTAGTCCGAAATCCACCAGTCTTCTGTAGCAAATTGCAATATCTGTTCTTTACCGGAATCGTCAATCATACCACATTTTAACAATCCTGATTTCACAATAAACAATTCGTTTACCATTTGGTTTTCCTGAATCAGAAATTGTCTTTTTCTGTATTTCCTGAGCTCAAAGAACCCCAGAATTTCTTCATATTCCTCATCGGATAGGCGGATAATATTTTCTATATGCTTTCTGAGAAAATCTGACATTATTAAATTTCGTTTAACGGATCCCAAAAGATTTTTCTGAAGTTCTGAATTTTATTTCCCTTTACATCTACCCCCTCTTTGGCAAGCTTTTTAGTAAAATCCGGAATACAGGATTCAGCTGTAATAACACCCGACGAATTACAAACTCTGTGTGCCGGAAAATCTGCATCATAATGCCGCAATGCATTTCCTACGTGCCGGGAATGATTTGGGTAACCTACAGCTTTTGCAATAGCACCATAAGATGTTACCCTGCCTTTTGGTATCATCCTGATAATTTCAAAAACCTGATCTTTAAACTGCTGATCCATGAAGAATATGTTTATCTAAAGTTAAAAAATATTTACTAACAATACACCTACTGATGATCCTCTAATAGGATATCGCAAAACTCGTATCCATAAGACTTTCCATCGTGATTATAAGATTTCTCTACCCGCTCCCCATTTCTAATATTCAGGTTATGCTGAAATACAGGTCCGGCATATACAAACGTATGAAACTCGCCGTTTTCTCCACAAGGATCTACATTTTCAGGAAGCTTATCAATAAGATATTCATCCAGATCACATCCTAAAAAGTCGGAATCCAGATATTGTTTATTGATGCAACAGATTCTGGTACGAAAGCCCAGTTCTAAGAATTCATATACCAGATTTCGGGTATCTTTTTTCCAAAGCGGAAAAATAGCTTTCCACCCAATTTTTTCTAATTGTTTCTCCCTGTATTTCCTCAAATCTTCCAGAAAAATATCACCAAATACAGATGTTCTTATTCCTTGCTCTGTAAATGTGGATAAAGTCTGCTCCATTATATTTTCATAGGCAGTCATATCGGAGGATTCGGGTAAATTAATTTTAGTGAGTGGCAAGCCTATACTTTCAGCTTGTTTTACTAACAAACTTCCGCTTACACCATGCATAGAGATTCTCTGATTAGAAGCATTAACAGAGGTAAGTAAGCCCTCAACCCGATAGTCTTTGTTGCAGAGTATATTATAAAGTGCCATTGCAGAGTCTTTTCCTCCGCTCCAGTTCATTAATACTTTTTCCTTCATACAGAAGTTAAAGTTACTGGTTATTGATGAACAGTCAATAGTATATTTCTTTATCCTGAAAAAAAGATAAAATTAAACGGAGATATAAGTTACAATGTGGAAAACTAAATTTTAGCAATAAGATTTCTGCACAGTTTGTAGAGAGGTTTTTCTATCCACAGATAAATTATGATGGAACAAATCCATAGCAATATAAAATTGCGATCTGGCAAATAAAGTAGGGATTTAAGTTTCAGATTAAAGTAACTGATGTGGATAAGATAAAAAACAAAAGAGGCATTTCCCAGGAGTACCAGAAACTTTGTGGATAAAAATCGGGAGACCCATGTTTTTTCAGACATTAATCCCCAAAAGAATAATGCTATAGCAACAGGAAGAAACAGCTCATGAATTAATCTGCCTTCCCAACGTTCCACTCCATGCACAAAATTATTTCTGGCAAAAAAAGCAATAGCAATTGTAAACAGCATTATCAAAAGACCTCCGTACAATGTAGGATTTTTTAGTTTCAACAATGTATTTACTTTGCTTTCCTGCTTCATCATATAAGCCAGTAACATCCCGAAAAAGAATTCTGTACTTCTTCCGAAAAAAGTGTTGCTCATAATAAAGTTCAGCGGGTACAAGAAACCTTTGGGATTCGCATTGTACCAATCTAAGCCATAGCCTATAGCGCAACTGAGAAGGAATAATCCCAACATTAGTGAGACACAATACTTCCAGCTTTTCTTCAGTAAAAGAAATAACACAGGTGAGAGCAGATAGAAAAAGAATTCCACATTGAGTGACCAGGCCTGTACAATTCCGGTAAGAACATATTTATCAAACAATGAATACAGTAGTGAGTATTGCAGAAAATAGGTATCTACATTCTTAGAATATTCCGTGTCCAGAAAATAGAAGCTAAGCAAAATCCAGTATAATGGAAAGATTCGGGCTATTCTTAGCAGAATGTATTTTAGGTAGTCCTTTTTACTTTCCAAGGGTTTGTCCTGATAACGATAAGCCAACAGAAAACCACTCAGAACAAAAAATACAGTTACTCCAATGTGCCATTCACTGATGAATCGCATTACTGCCCATGGCAGATCATTGCGCCAGTATTTTCGGTTATGATAAACAAATACCATAATCGCGGCAATAGCACGCATTCCGGTAAGGGCATCGTATTTAACGGTGTTTGGAGACTGCATTGTAAAAAATAAAAGGCTTATTGGATAAGCCTTTTATTAAGAAATTTATATTCTGTTTCTATTAAGAATTCTCAAGAATGTAAGTAAACATTAGTGGAGCACAGATTGTAGCATCACTTTCCACAATAAATTTAGGAGTGTGGATATCTAATTTACCCCATGTAATTTTCTCATTCGGAACAGCTCCGGAATAAGAACCATAAGATGTTGTTGAATCAGAAATCTGGCAGAAATAAGACCAGAAAGGTACATCGTGCATTTCAAGATCCTGGTACATCATCGGAACTACACAAATAGGGAAATCTCCTGCGATACCTCCACCAATCTGGAAGAAACCAACACCTTTCCCACTGCTGTTACCTTTGTACCAGTCTGCTAAGTAAGTCATATATTCGATACCAGACTTCATTGTAGAAGCTTTTAATTCTCCTTTAATGCAGTAAGATGCAAAGATGTTACCCATTGTAGAATCTTCCCATCCTGGTACTACGATCGGTAAGTTTTTCTCAGCTGCAGCAAGCATCCATGAATTTTCTTTAGGAATTTCATAGTATTGCTCTAATACACCTGAAAGAAGCATTTTGTACATATATTCATGCGGGAAATATCTCTCTCCTTTATCTTCTGCATCTTTCCAAATCTCGTGAATATGTTTTTGTAATCTTCTGAAAGCTTCTTCTTCAGGAATACAAGTATCTGTTACACGGTTAAGGCCTCTTTCTAAAAGATCCCATTCTTCCTGTGGAGTAAGATCACGGTAGTGAGGAACTCTTTCGTAGTGAGAGTGTGCTACCAGATTCATTAAGTCTTCTTCAAGGTTAGCCCCTGTACAAGAAATAATAGCTACTTTATCCTGACGGATCATTTCTGCTAAAATTTTACCTAACTCAGCAGTAGACATTGCACCTGCTAAAGTAATCATCATTTTCCCGCCATCTTTAAGGTGGGCAACATAACCTTTAGAAGCATCTACTAAAGCTGCTGCATTAAAGTGTAAATAATATTTTTCTATAAAATCAGAAATGGGTCTATTGCTCATTTTTATTATTATTTAATTTCTGCAAAGATAGGGATTCGTAATTAGAAATATAGCTTCATCCAACCACCCTATTTAATTTACATTCTAAATTTTCGGTTTTCTTTTTTTTCGGAATGTTGCTTTTTCTGATTCAACCTTTTTTCCTTGGATGACTTTGTAGGCTTGGTCTTAAATCTTTTCTTCGGTACAAAGAGTGCTTTGTCTACCAACTCCAGTAACTTTTGGATTACTTTTTCTTTATTATCAAGCTGAGAGCGGGACTCCTGAGCGCTTAACTGTAAATAACCTTCTGCACTGATCTTATTTTTCAGTTTTTCGAAAATCAGTTTTTTCTCTTCATCCGAAAAGAATTTAGAATCCCATACCGCCCAACGGGCAGTGACCATGGTTTCTACTTTATTCACATTCTGCCCTCCCGCACCACTACTCCGTGCAGTTTTAAAGCTTAATTCTGAAGAGAAATCTTTCATGGCATATTTCTGTTAAAATTATCTTTAAACAATAATTTAGTTTTTCTTTTTACCTCAAAAACTTTACCACCAATAAATCTCAGATCCCCCTCGGCATTATATGTTGTATTTCTTGATATAATTTTCACATATCTTTTATCTGAATCTAAAATAACAGAATCTCCTTTTTTAATATCATGCAGGCATGCCCACGAATAAATCTCACATTCATTTCTTTGAATTGCATAAGGAAAAACATCTTTTTGAAAAGGATTAAATTCTTCCACATTACTTTTAAAATGTTTTAAATAAACAATTCCAAAACAATGATCACCCGAATCATATAGACTATCAACAACTCCTTTTATAATAATATGATTCTGAAAAAAAGGAGCTTCGTATCTTTCCTGTTCTTCAGCCGCTTCACTTGAACACTTTACAAAAAAAGGAAACCCAATAATAGCTATAAGAAAAAATACTAAAATATACCTTATTCTCATATCTTAAATATATTCAAGTAAACCATTCCTATCTACTTTACCATTAGGTGTCCTTGGAATTTTAGATACAAATACTATTTCTTTGGGTTTATGAAAAGGCTTTTCATATTTAACATCCAAGACCTGGGATCTCAGTATTTCGTTTTCATCTGACTCAATAACCAAGATTAATTTCTGTCCTAGTACCTCATCCGGAATTCCCATAAAAACTGCTTCATTAGAAATATGCTTTTTTACCAGAGCTTCTAATTGCTCAGGAAATATTTTGGCTCCACCGGAGTTAATTACATTATCCGCTCTTCCTAAAAACCTGAACTGTTTAGGATTCAATACATCAACGATATCATTAGTCTGAAGCAATTCAGCATTAATTTTAGGTGCTGAGATCCGAAGGCAGTCACGGTCATCCAAGGAGATTGTCACTCCATCGAAAAGCGTAAAATAATCTTCACCTTCAGGATAGATTCGCTTTAGTCCGATATGAGAAAGAGTTTCAGACATTCCGTATGTTTCATAAACTTTGGATGCCGTTTGTTTTCTTTCTAAAATATCACTCAGCTTTTTCTTCAGACTTTCAGATACAGCTGCTCCACCAATGATTAAATTTTCTATCAAATGTATTTTGTCCAGAGAATTTTCAACTTGCAATGGTGTCATCGCACAGAAGGCAAAACTTTCATCTGTATTTTTAAGCGGATCCAATTTAGGCTCAACAGCTGTAAGTTTTAGTTTTCTGAACAGAGACCGAACAACCATCATTTTGCCGGAGATATATTCTACTGGAAGGCAAAGTAAGGCAGTATCTCCTTCTTTAAGATTTAAAAAATTACAGGTCATTTCTGCAGAATTCAACATTCGGGATTTTTCAATCGGGAATTTTTTAGGAATCCCTGTTGAACCGGAAGTCTGCACCTCAACAGTTTCAGAGTCTGAATACCACTCAGCTAAAAAGTTTTCAACTTTTTCTTCAAAGTCGTTTTGAGGTTTTAGGTTCCCTGCACTAATATTTTTTGAAAAATCAATCTTCATAATCCAAATTTACAGCAATCTGTTTCAAAGGGCAACATAACTTTTATTTTACCAGTTTTTGGGCTCTTCTCAGGTTTTCAGTCGCCTGCAAGATTTTATTCTTCAGTATCGAATTATAATCAGGGTTTTTCTGAATAAACTGATTGACAACAATAAGTGCTTCAGGATTCTGGTAGCTGCTAAAGGTAGAACGAAGCCAGTTATCCGGGAAAAAGATATCTCCCGTTTTCTGTATTTCCTGCAACAAGTCTAAAGTTTCCGGCAGATAATTAACAGAAACCTGCTGTCTTAACGGATGGTGTAAATATCCCAGTGCAGCACCAACAGCCGATTCATTGGATCTGTTTTGCTTTTCTGCAAGGCTATTAAAAAATTCGTCCCGAATCTTTTTATCTGAAGAAGCAGCTTTCATTATAATTTTAAAACGGTTAATTCGATCAGGATTTTTAATTCTGGTTAATTGCTCCTGTAAAAGATCGCTATTGTTATTATTTCGCAATGATAAAGCCAGCGCAAGACTTGTAAAGTCCTCATCATTTAAAGTAATACCTTGTGGTACAGTCTGCGTCTTCCATATTGTATACAAATTATCGTATGCCTTTTTAGACTGAAAAATTCCCTGATAACAGTCGAACAAATTCTTTTTATTATTAACTGCGGCCTGTTTCTGTAAAGCATTCCAAACAATATTTTCTAAGCCTTCAGATTCTTTATTTCTTGTACTTTCAGGTAGAAACCCCCAATATATTCCGGAAATATATCCTGTGATAAGTCTCAGGTTAAGTTCAGTACTTTCCTTTTGTAGTTGCCCTGCAAAAAAATGCAATAATTCCTGTGGCGCAATACCTGATCCGCCCAGCATATTTTCGTACAATGAAATATAAGCACTGGCTCTACTCACAGGGTCTTTTATCAATGAGAAACCTCTCATTAAGTCTTTATCAACTTTGAACACTCCATAACCTATTCCCGATGAATTTTGAAGAACAAATAAAGGTTTCTGCTTTCCTTTTAATTCAGGTATATCCTGTTGCTTTTCGGAAAGCTTTACATCAACTTTTTCTATTTTATCAGGATAAAATAAACTAATCTGAAATTCTTGTGGCCAGAGTTTCTGGACTTCTCCATGCTCCGGATGTTGGGTGATTGTAAAGTACCCAATCTTATCTCCATTATATTTTACTTTATAGTCAATAACTGGTCTCCCTGGTTCATTCACCCATACTTTATTCCAGCTTTGCAGGTCTTCGGGTGTCTGGTTATCCAAAATTGTAATAAGATCCGGCCACGTAGCATTGCTGTAAGCATATTTTCTCAGGTATTCACTTACTCCTTTTCTAAAATTTGCTTCACCTATCAACAATTCCAACTGGCGCATCATAATAGGAGCTTTATTATAAATAATCGGACCATACATCATTCCTGCATTTTGCAGGTTATCCAGAACCTGACGGATAGGATTAGCACCTATAGTCCGGTCTACAGAGTAAGCCGCCGGGAAATGTGTTGTCAGAAATTTCAGATCATAAATACTTTTATCTGAAGAGGCTCCTGTACTTTTGTCTGCCATAAAATTGGCAAAAACTTCTTTCGTCCACACATCATTAAACCAATCCATGGTCACCATATCCCCAAACCACAGATGGGCAACTTCATGAGCAAGAAGATTAGAACGGTTATTCAGCTGGCTTTGCGTTGCATTTTTATCTAAAAATAAAGTAGAGTTCTGAAACAGGATTGCCCCGGGATGCTCCATGCCTCCAAATTGGAAATCAGGAACAACAACCAATCCATGTTTCTGGAAAGGATACTGAATACCTGTCCACTTTTCATAATAAGCAAGTGAATTTCTGTAAATATTATAAATAGAATCCATACTATTTTTAATCTTTACGGAATCGGTTTCACGATATAGCATACCAGCATCCTGTTGCCCTATCTTTTCTTTGAAATATTTAAAATCTCCGGCTGCAAAAGAAAACAGATATGTTGGTAATAAATCCGACTGGGCAAAGCTCATTTTTTTTCTTCCCTGATTCACGGAAGTTTCTTTTAATATTCCGTTAGCCATAGCATTCCACTTTTCAGGGATTGTTAATGTTAAAGAATAATTTGCTTTCAGGTTAGGCTGATCGAAGCACGGAAACATGGTTCTCGCACGATCCGGCACAAACAGTGTGTACAAATATCCATCGCGTCTGTTCAGTGCTGAATTACCTGCTAAAAATTTAAAAGTAATCTGGTTAAGTTCTGATTTCAGATACTTCTGATCTATTAAAATATGTTCATTTTCTAAAACAGGCTTTATAGCTTGTCCATTTACAGTTACCGACAATAAAGAAGCTGCATTTTCTTTGAAATCTATTTGTAATGGTAATTCACCCTGTTTCTTATAATTGAAAGTCAAATTTTCGGTTCCCGAAATTCTTTCGGTTTTGTTTTCAGGAATATCCAGGTCTAACTCGTATTTAATATCGCTTAATGTACTTTTTCTAAACTGAGCTAATTCATAAGATACACCAGACTCAACTTTTAGACTGGGCTTTATTTGGGCATTATAGCAACTGCTGAATATGATAAAAAATGATGTGAGTAAACCTGTTTTCATAGCTTAAAGATAAGAATTGAATTGGAATTACTGAGTAAAGGAGAGTAGAGAAAATAGAGTACAATTAGTCTGAGTATTAATTAATATCAAATCACCAACCATTTTATTAAATTATTAGCATTCATATTACGATATTTGTTTTTCTAATTAACTAGTAATAATATGAAGTATTCAAA
This sequence comes from Elizabethkingia miricola, assembly GCF_001675285.1. Lineage (GTDB taxonomy): Bacteria > Bacteroidota > Bacteroidia > Flavobacteriales > Weeksellaceae > Elizabethkingia > Elizabethkingia miricola. Next base: position 322,003 of record NZ_LSGQ01000003.1, on the reverse strand, counting down.
ATTGGCTCTGATTGCATTAGGGTCGGTATCTGTTTCTATGTTTTACGCTCAGGATTCTGTTACCGTTGCAGATTACAGAAGAGCAGAAAGCAGATTGTTTTATAAAACCGCACCTCTGGTCCGGAATGTAATGAATGGACCTATATGGGATAAAGATGGTAAAAGCTTTAAATATACCAAAACTTCATCAGCAGGCGATCTCACTAATGTTAATGTTGTTCTCGAAAAAAAGACTAAAACTGAAGCAGTAATTCAGACTGTTCAAAGAAATTCCAACTCTCCAATCACACCGCCACAAAGGAAAAACAATAAACCTGGCGTTCTTTCTCCCGATGGAAAGAAACTAGCTTACATTGATAATTACAATCTGTGGATAGAAGACACAGCCACTCATGATAAAAAGCAACTGACCACTGACGGAATAAAAGATTTTGGATATGCTACTGATAATGCAGGTTGGAAGCACAGTGATGCTCCTATACTAAGATGGTCACCTGATTCCAAAAAGATTACTACTTTTCAGATGGATGAAAGGAATGTAGGCGAAATGTATCTGGTAACCACTAATGTCGGACATCCACAATTAAAAGCATGGAAATACCCTCTACCTGGAGACACAGTTCTTCCGATGTTGCACAGAGTTGTTATAGATACTGAAAACGGTGGTTTAGTTCGTTTCAAAATGAAGCCCGATTTTCACAGAGGAACACTTAGTGATGATATTGCTGCCAGCGGAACTTTTGATGACATCGACTGGAACCCGAATGGTTCAGAAGTTGCCTTTGTATCTACTTCCAGAGATCACAAAAATGCAAAATTAAGAATTGCCAATACTAAGGATGGTTCTATCCGTGAAGTTTTTGAAGAAACCGTTGCTACCCAATTTGAATCCGGACGTAATGCAATCAACTGGCGTTATTTACCTACAACAAATGAAGTATTATGGTACTCCGAAAGAGATAATTGGGGACATCTTTATCTATATGATGCTAAAACAGGAAAACTGAAACATCAGATTACTAAGGGTGACTGGCTTGTAGCCAATCTGTTAAAGGTAGATGAGAAGAACCGGAAATTATACTTTACAGCAGCGGGTTTGCAAAAAGAAAACCCTTATTTTATTTCTTTCTGTTCAATCGACTTTTCCGGAAAAAATTTCAAAAACCTGACTCCAGAAACAGGTACTCACCAAGTTACACTTTCTCCAGACGGTGCACATTTCATAGATCAATATTCGCAACCTAATATAGCTCCGGTTTCTTTAGTTAAAAAACTGGATGGTATGAAAGTAATGGATTTGGAAAAGGCAAACTTAACAGCTTTGGAAGCTACCGGCTGGAAAGCGCCGACGCCTGTAAAACTAAAAGCTGGTGATGGTGTGACTGATGTTTATGGTCTTCTCTTCCAGCCTAGTAATATTGTTGCCGGTAAAAAATATCCGATTATCGATTATATATATCCGGGACCACAAGGAGGAAGTGTTGGAAGCTGGGCATTCACTGCATCTAAAGGAGATAACAATGCACTTGCTGAATTAGGTGCCTATGTTTTGGTTTTGGAAGGAACCAGCAATCCATATCGTTCAAAATCTTATCATGATATGAGCTACGGAAATATGTCTATCAATACCTTACCTGATCAAATCGCTGCCATTAAACAACTTGCAGCAACATATCCTATAGATGTGGACAAAGTTGGTATCTGGGGACATTCTGGCGGAGGCTTTGCAACTGCTGCAGCTATGTTCAGATATCCGGATTTCTTTAAAGTTGGTATTTCAGAATCTGGTAATCATGATAACCGTAATTATGAAGATGACTGGGGTGAGAGATATAACGGGCTTGTAGAAAATTCGGACTATGCATCTCAGGCCAATCAGCTCTATGCTAAAAACCTGAAAGGTAAATTACTTATTGCACACGGTATGATGGATGACAATGTACCACCATACAATGCTCTTTTAGTAATTGAAGCTTTGGAGAAAGCTAATAAAGATTATGATTTCATTGCTTTTCCTAACAGTGCCCATGGTTTTGGGGAACACACTTATTATATGATGAGACGCCGTTGGGACTATTTTACAGCTCATCTCTTGGGTAAGAAACATCCGAAAGAATTCTTACTGGGACCTAATAAGACAAAATAAACACTAAAAAACCTGCTAAAAAGCAGGTTTTTTATATTTAAAATCTCAATAAATTACATTCTGTTGACAGTTCCTATTCCTAAAAGCTCTAATGCTTTCTGAATGATATTTCCAGTTACTTTGGAAAGTTTCAGGCGAAGTTGTTTTGCATCTTCATTATCCTGATTAAGAATAGGATTATTCTGATAAAAAGAGTTATATGATTTCACCAAATCATATACATAGTTTGCTACCTGCGCAGGGCTTAATGTTTCAGCAGCTTTAGCAATTACTTCATTAAACTGAGAAGCCATTACTAGTAATTCTTTCTCAGAAGCATTTAGCTGATAGCTCTCCGAAATATTACCTTCTTTATATTCTGCTCTGTTCAATAAGGATTGAATTCGTGCATAGGTATACTGGATAAATGGCCCTGTATTACCATTGAAATCAATACTTTCAGCCGGGTTAAATAATATTTTTTTCTTCGGATCAATCTTCAAAATATAATACTTCAAAGCACCAAGGCCTACCGTTTCATAAGATTTCTCTTTATCTTCTTCCGTAAGACCTTCCATCTTACCTAGTTCCTGTGCTTTTTCTTTTGCAGTAAGGTACATTTCTTCCATTAATTCATCCGCATCGACAACAGTACCTTCACGGGATTTCATTTTACCATTAGGAAGTTCTACCATTCCGTAAGATAAATGATGTAAATGATCTGCCCATGAATATCCTAACTTCTTAAGTACCAAAAACAGTACCTGGAAGTGGTAATCCTGTTCATTTCCTACTGTATAAATTAACTGCTGAATATCATTATCTTTAAAACGCTCTACCGCTGTTCCTAAATCCTGAGTCATATATACAGAAGTTCCATCGGAACGCAGTAATAATTTCTGATCCAGACCATCCTCTGTAAGGTCTATCCATACTGAACCGTCATCTTTACGGAATAAAATGCCTTTATCCAGCCCTTCCTGAATAATATCTTTCCCAAGAAGATAGGTATTACTTTCATACTGACGCTGCTCAAAATCGACTCCCATACGCGCATAGCTCTCATTGAAACCTTTATACACCCAAGCGTTCATCATTTCCCAAAGCTGACGTACTTTTTCATCACCATTTTCCCAGTCCAGTAACATTTTCTGAGCTTCCAGCATTATCGGAGCCTTCTTTTTAGCTTCTTCTTCTGTTACTCCCTGAGTTTTTAGATCCTCAATCTGCTTTTTATATTCCTGATCGAATCTTACATAATAGTTACCAACCAGTTTATCACCTTTCAGCCCTGTTGATTCAGGAGTCTCACCGTTTCCAAACTTCTCCCATGCCAACATGGATTTACAAATATGAATACCACGGTCATTGATAATCTGAGTTTTAATTACATTATAACCTGCAGCTTTCAATATCTGTGCAACAGAATAACCTAAAAGGTTGTTTCTTACGTGACCTAAGTGCAATGGTTTATTGGTATTCGGAGACGAATACTCTACCATGATAGTTTCTTCCTTTGCAGGAAGTGTTCCTAAATCATCACCTAAATTCTGAACCTGGCCGATAAAAAAATCATTTTTCAGAGAAAGATTTAAAAAACCTTTCACAACCTGATAGGACCTGATATAATCAGTAGCTGCTATAAGTCCTTCACCCAATTCCTGTCCCAATGCGTCTGGACTTTTCCTCGCTTGTTTTACAAGCGGAAAAATCACTACAGTGAAATCTCCTTCAAAATCGGTTTTATTCTGCTGAACTTCTAGTGCAATACCTTCTAACTGGTATTTCTGCTGAATAATTTCAGTAATTTGATCCTGAATCTGTTTTTTTATCTCCATTCTTAAAATAGTTGTAGCTGCAAATTTACGAAATAAAAAAAGGCCTTCAATAAGGCCTTATTAATTTATCATCCTGGATATCCCGGATTTAAACAATTAGGATCATATCCATATCTACATTTTTTTGTATCAGGGTTCCAACCAAGACAACATGTTGGTGCCATTCCACCTCCTATAACTCTTAATTCATCCCGATTTAATGCTTTTAGATTTTTCATAATAATATTTTTTATTTGGTTTAAATGACAAATGTCATGTTTTATTTTCTAACAACAAAATAATTCACACAATTTTGAATAATTATAGTTTACAAATAAAAAAACCGCCCGAAGGCGGTTTAGTTATTGTTTGAAATAAATATTAATTTTTATCCCAGAAAAGTTTAGTTGACGCTTTATCTCCTCCAATCTTAGAAGCGGCAGCACTAACATTTGTTTTGTTTAGTGTATACTCCTGATCAGAATATGGCATTCTTACCGGAAGTCCATCAATTTTAGATGCTGGTGGGTTAACCAAAGACTTTGGATAATCCAATCTTCTTGTAAAATTCCATGTTGATAGGCCTTTATTAAACAAACCAATATAAGCTTCTTCACCAATGGATTTCTGCCAGTTTGTAGCATCAAATGGATTTGCCACTAAATATGCCGCTGCTGAAGAACCTATACCACTTTCAGTCATTGATGCTGTAACTGCACTTGCATAATAAGTGGCAGCTGTTCCTCCAACAGAATAACCACGAGCTGCTGCTTCAGCTAAAAGAAATTGAACTTCAGTATAGCTCATTAGAGTAGCAGGGCCAGTTTTACTAGTAAAGAAACCAGTGAATACAGATAATGTAGGGGAAGGTAATGCTGGAGAAGAAGAAGATCCATATATACCTCCTGCATATTTATCTGTTGTCCCATTTAAAGGTAAAAACCATACAGCTCTTCTTGGGTCATTTTTAGCATTCATTAAATTAATTACTCTGTCTGATGGAACGAAATCAAATCTACCAGTCCCAATAACGTCATCATATAATGGATTAAAGAATGTTGTTCCATCAAATGTTAACTGGTAATTATCAGACGCTGTCAGAAGACCTGAAGCATATGCTTCTTCCGCATATTTCTTAGAAGTAGCAGGATCAACATCTGCAAGATTCATAGCTAATCTTAGCTTTAATGAATTAGCCATTTTTTTCCATTTACCCATGTTGCCTTTATATACTAAATCTTCTGAAGTATATCCTGAAGCAGAGAGATCAATTTTTGCAATAGCATTATCAATTCTCTTGAATAAATCCATATATATCGCTTTTGCGTCATCGTATTTAGGTGAAAATGCATTACCAGCCGCATTTAAGGCTTCTGTATAAGGTACATCTCCAAAAGTATCTACAAGATTTTCCCAGGTATAAATAGAAGATAACTCTAGTGTTACCCATTTATTATTCTTCACTGCCGGCGTATTCACTTCTCCTTCAAGATTCTTCATACCTTGATTAAAGTTATTAAGTGTATATACCATCATTCTGTTATAATGGGCCCTTGATTGATTATTCGTTGTTAAATTGTAGTTAGACTCATCGGTATAAGTTACTTCAGACCATTGTTGTGTGAAAAATCTATAGTTATTATTAAATACACTTCCTGAATACATATAATAAAACTCCTGATTTGTTCCCATCGCTAATAAGGATCCTGAAGGCAGTACTGATGGGTGCTTAGGATCTGTGTTCATAGATGATATATCTCCTTCGCAAGAGGTAATGGATAACACCACAGCAAGTACAGATACTATATTTATTATTTTTTTCATGTTTTCTATTTATAAATCATTAAAATTTTGCAGTTATGCTAAATCCGATATCTCTGGTTGCTGGTAAAGAACCAACTGAATAACCATAACCTCTCACTGAATTTGTACCATTTGTAGCACCTGTAGAGACACCTCCGCCGACCATTGCTTCAGGATCTGCATAAGGAAGATTTTTATGAATAATCCACAAATTACGTCCAACTAAAGAAAGTCTTAATTCATTTAGGAATGTTCCTTTTAAGACAGATTTTGGAAGGCTATAAGAAATATTTGCCTCTCTTAATTTTATGAACGATCCATCATAAATAAATCTAGACTGAGGCATTACTCCATATCCATCATATGGACTGTTATTTGCAACTACAACAGGCGTTGTATTTACTTTTCCATCTGGATTAACACCAGGAAGAACTTGTGGCTGATTTCTGTAATCACCTGTCTCTTTATACATACCTGTAGCTAACCCATAATACATATCATTTGAATAAATATCCCCTCCTTTTCTAACATCAATTAAGAATCCGAAGGATAAATTACCATATTTAAAAGTGTTTCTTACACCTCCAGTCCATTTAGGCATTACATTTCCTATAACCTGATTTGGATTGACAATATAAGCTCCCGTTTTTGGGTCAATCAATTTATTTCCATTTGCGTCATAGGTAAAATCTCCTCCTCTTAGAGTTCCCCAAGTTTCTCCCTTCGTCGCATTTAACGAAACACCTCCCTGGAACGTTCCAAGTTGATAGTTCGAAATACCTTCTAATAAATCAACTACTTTATTTCTATTCTGCCCCCAGTTGAAATCAACATTCCAAGTGAATTTATTATTTCTTACAGGCACAACACCTAACTGAACTTCAACTCCATAGTTGTCAATTCTTCCAGCATTAACTACTGCAGATAATAACCCTGCACCTGAAGAAATCGGCAATGATATAATTTGATTTAATGTTTTAGTTTTGTAATAAGCAACATCAAAGGTTAGCCTGTTGTTAAATAATTGAGCTTCTGTACCAAATTCAAATTCTTTCGATCTTTGGGGCTTTAAATTTGCATTTGGCAACACTGTTTGGCTTCCAAACATTGGAACTCCTGAGAATGATCCGGCAGCTACATAATAAGGCATTAATTGATATGGATCCGCTGTTCCTCCTACTTCTGCATAATTACCTCTTATTTTCCAGAAATTTAACCAGTTAGTTTTTATAAGCTGAGAAAGAATAACAGCACCCGTTATTGAAGGATAACTATATCTGGCAGCATTTGCTGGTAGTGTAGAACTATTATCCCTTCTGTATGTAGCATCTATATAATATGTCTTGTAAAAGTCCAAAGAAGTCGTCACATAAAGACCTTGTGTCTGCGTACGATACTCTGTTTCTAATGGAGCTAATACTGGTGATCTAGAATTCCCTAGGTTATACAACCCCGGAACAGTCAATCCTCCTTCAGTAGAATTATAAATAGAGCTATAATTGTTTCTTCTATTATTAGCTCCCACAACTCCCGATATACCAATATTATCAGTAATATTAAACTTATAATTCACTATCAAATCAAGGTTAATCTCTCTTGAGGTAATATTGTTTCTCTCATATCCGGAGCCAACTGGATTATTACCAGTACCAAACCTCAATGGAACAGAACCAACAGCTACTCTGTTTTCGAAAAGTAAATTTGTATTGTCTATAGTTGCCTTACCAGTAACAGATATATTCTTGCTTACATCATAGGTAAGAGATGCATAACTGAATATTCTTGTTCTATCATCACTCTGATAATTCTGATAACGCTGAAAATAAGGATTGTTGTGGTAAGCTGCTGTACCATCAGTAGCTGATTTTCTATTCCAGCTAATATTTTGCTCATTATTATTGAAATAAGCATCTCTTTGTGCTAAAACATCCACATTAGTTTGCCACCATTGTCTGAACAAACTCATCAGGTTACCACCACTATATCCGGTTTCATTTCTACCTACAGTATTCTGAAGTGTTAGTGTTGCATATACTGTAGAATGCAATTTCGGAGTAAAATCATAATTAACCTTAGTGGAAACTGTATTTTTTTTCAAATCAGAGTTTGGATATAAACCATTAGAAAGCATATTATCATAACTTAGCATAAAGTTTAGTCCTTTTGTTCCTTTCTCTAATGATATACTGTTCACATAAGTTATCGGATTTTGCAAAAACTTAATTGGTCCATTCTTAGCAGCGACCCAAGGAGTTGCTTTTCCGTAATTAGGACTGGTAGGAAGAAAAGAATCCCATTGATATACTAATTGATTTGGGTCAAAAGCTGGTCCCCATGATGCATCTTCACCGAAGTTTGCATAATATTTACCATCCGGAGCTGTTCCGTAATACCATGAATTAGGTTTGCCAGAACCTTTATTTCCTGCACCATAGCTTGTTTGATATTCCGGGAAAGTAGATTTATCAATAAAACCAGCCTGGATACTGCTATTCAGTGTAACTCCCCAAGAAGTATCATCTTTACCTTTTCCATTTTTAGTTGTAATAACAATAACTCCATTAAGTCCTCTTTCACCATATAATGCAGAGGCAGCTGCTCCTTTCAGAACGTTAATTGACTCTATATCATCCTGGCTAATGTCTGAAAGAGCATTTCCTAAATCATATCTTGTTGCAAAAGTACTGGAGTTATTAACAGGGGATCCATCTATTACAATTAGAGGGCTACTCCCTCCAAGAGATTTCACTCCTCTAATTACCATACTAGCACTTCCTCCAAAGTTTGCATTAGTATTTACAGTTAAACCTGCAACCTTACCCGAAAGCTGAGAAGCAATATTTCCAGTATTGGTTGTTCCACCCGTTAGAGCATCTGCTTTTACTTCTTGAGAAGCATATCCCAAGGATTTTTTCTCTCTTTTAATACCAAGAGCAGTCACTACAACCCCCTCAATATCTTTTGTTTTTGCAGAGTCTTGTTTCTTCTGAGCATTGACAAATACAAAAGAAGAAGACAAAACCACTACCAAAACACTGTTAGTTAGTTTCTTCATATCAAATTAAATTTTAACTTTTACAAATATGTAAAAGTTTATTAACATGACAAAATAAAAAATTAACAATAAATTAACTTTTTCACAAACAGTATGAATTTATCCGGGAATAGAAAATCAGAAAACTTCATAGAACCCTATCTTTTTTACATTAATTTTATAAATTATACTTTATTAATAAAATGTCATTTACAAACAATATTTATTATAAATTTGGGTAATCATTAAATAAAAAATTATGAAACACAACATCACAATCTTATTAATATTCGCTTCTTTTATTGGAGCATATGGGCAAGCATCAGGAGTCGGAACCTGGACAACCACAGTTCAAGGACCAATTGCACCTACTGCTAGTAATACAGTAATAGAAAATCAGAGAAACCAAAATTACATTAACCGTAATAGAGATAAAAATTATGCAGAGTTATCTAATTATAATGATTACCTAAAAGTAAAAGAAAGTCTTGGAGACAAACCAAAAAAATTAAAAGAACAAGTTTTAAATTTCATTTATCTTAATGAACAAGATAAAATCCAATTAGACAAAGAAATGGAAAAGCTGACAACAAAAAAGCTGATTATAGAAAAAGATTTATCACAAATATCTGATAAAACATCAAACAAGTATACAGAATCATCAAAAAAACTTGCAAGCATTAATCATGAAATTGACAAACTAAACAGCTATCTTAAACAAAATGCCGAAGAAAATAATAAACTCTCTCAAGAGTATTATAAATTACCTCAGGATAAAAAATAAAATTTTATACTACTAATAAAAAAATAACTTTCTCCGTGGAGAAAGTTATTTTTTTATATATTATTAATATTGTTATCTTAACCAGAATGGAGTTGTCTGATTTTTAGTAAAACAATCTGCTGCACTAATATTAGGAACATTTGATGAATTTCCTGTATATTCTGAAACCGGATAAATTAACCTGTAAGGCTTACGCGGCTGCTGTGCATTACTAGCCAACGGAGTTTCCGGGAATCCTGTTTTAATATAATTAAGATAAGTTTCCATAGGACGATAATTTGCTAACGCAAATAATCTTTGATACTGTAAAGGTTCTAGTTTGTTACCTGCCGCATCCCATCCTAAGTGAGTATTACCATTAATTGCTGTTATATAAGTAGCTGCCTGAGCACTGGTTAACCCCCAAAAAGTAAATGAATCTCTAATTCCTTGTTCGAAATATGTTTTACCATTTGAGAAATATTGAGGGTATACAATTGCTGCCTCAGCTAATAAGAAATTACCTTCTGATGCTAACATTAGATATCCGTTATCAAGCCCACCAAGAGCATTAGACGCAGATCTGTTCAGATTACCGCCAAGAGCTGAAAAATCATCCTGAGATGCCCCTGCAATTTTTCCATTACCTTGTGGCGTTCCCACCAACTCACCATCAATAGCTATAAATTGTTTTACTCCTCTCGGATCTACAATTCCTACAGTAGGCTTTGAAGCATCTCCGTTTATTAACTTAGCGTAGTGCTCTGACACCCTAATCTGTGTATATGTATCATTATCTGTACCTGAAACATCTACAGCTCCATATCGTCTAAAGAAAGGATTCAACCCCTGATTACTTCCTGCATTATAACCAGGATTAATAGTCACATTATAAGTAACAAATCTTGTTGCAAAAGGAACTTTATCACTATTTAATTTCACTAATTCACTCGCAACAAATGACTTAACTGTTCCATCAGTAGCATTAGACATTCTCAACAACATTCTTAGCTTGATAGAATTTGCAAATTGTCTCCATTTAGCTATTTGTGCACTACCTCCAAAGATAACATCTTCACTCGCTTTTACTTGGTTATCATTATTTACCGGAGTATTATCTATAGCATCTATAGCTTCATTTACTCCTTTAATAAGGTCCATATAAATTGCTTCACCTTTATCATATTTTGGAGCTAAATTTGATTGCTGCTTAAATGCATCAAAATAAGGTGCATCTGAATAAAAATCTACAATATAATGCAAGTAATTAGCTTTTAAGATCTTTGCTATAGCCACATGTAAAGGCAAACTTTTTGCCGAAGACCCATCAATAATTGCCTGAAGGTTAGCTACTGAAAGATAAGTATTATTCCATAGTTGATTTCTGAAAGCACTGTTCAAATTTAATGAGCTTTCGTTAGGATAAACATTTGCCCATTGATAATTATTCCCTGCTGTTGTATTCATCCAGAAATTTGAAAGCTCAATCAGGTCACCAGTCTGAGCATCAAAAGTTGACGTTTCGGCTGCTGCTAATTTTTGTCTTGCTGGAACATTTCCATCAGGAACGGCATTGGGTGACATATTATCATCCAGACGACTGCATGAATATATTGAAAAGACTGCTCCTGCTATTAAAAATATTTTTTTCATAACGATTCTAATTAAAAATTTAAATTAAGACTAACACCATAAGACTTCAACACCGGATACTGACTTGATGTACTAAGCCCTTGTGCATTACCATTTGTAAATGAAGTATCAGGATCATTATAATTATCATTTCCTTTTGCTAGTTTAGTAAATGGATTTCTTGCGTGTATTCCGATAGTAAATCCTGTCAAACCAATTGGCTTAATAACCTCTGCCGGGAAAGAATAACTTAGTGCTATTTCCCGAATTCTAAATACTGTAGCATCTATAATAAAGTTATCTGCAATATTTGTATAAACATTAGAATAATATGAAGAAACACCAGAATAACTATCCCCCCCTGTCTTCACTGTGGTATTTGGAACATAATTTCCTGAAGCATCTTTATAAACAGAATTTGGCATTACGAAACCTCCTTTGGTTCTATCAAAATCAGCAGATTCCAAAAGCTCTCCAGAGAATGCGAATCCATTCTTAGCTCCGGCAAAAAATTTCCCCCCTTTACTATACTCTAATACTGCACTTAACTGGAAGCCTTTATAATTTAAACCTGTTGTAAATCCTAATTTATACTTAGGGTCAACTTTTCCATAACTCTGTAGCGTACTCGTATATAAAGGATCTCCTGTAACCGAATTCACAATAATTCGACCTTGGGGATCTCTCTGATATCCAGTCCCTTTTAAAATAATTCCTTCTCCTTTTTTGGCATATACTCCAGCAAAAGTATAACCACCTAAGAATACTTCATCAGTATCATCCGTAACTTTTAATACATTGGTATCAAATGTTGTTAAAGACATACCAATATCCCATTTAAAATCTTTTGAATTAAATATCTTAACATTTAAATCCGCATCAATACCTCGGTTTCTCAACAATCCTATATTCATTGTTCTCAATGTTAGCCCAGACGTTCTGGAGGTTGATGCATTAGTAATCAAATCATTAGTATCATCCTGATACAACGACCCCCCAAAGGTAATTCTATCTTTTAAGAAACCTAATGCAATTCCGATTTCCGCCCTTGTTACTTTTTCAGGTCTAATATTAGGATCGGTTTGTGAAGTACGTACAACAAAACTTAAGTCACCTTTATATGGGAAACCATAGCCTAGATCAGATAAATTCTGAATAGCATATGTTCCAATTGCTGAGGAACTAGTCGTTGTCCCATAGTTACCAAATACCTTCATGTAATTTAGTACATTACCACCAAAATCAAAAGCTTTAGTCGGTATAAATGAAACCCCTACAGAAGGGAAAAAGTAACTATTATTATTTTTTGGCAAAATTGAAGACCATTCATTTCTTGCTGTTGCATTAAGGAATAAATAATCTTTGTATGCCAAATCTAAGTTTGCAAACAATGCATGAACATTATATCGCGTAGTACCATTATTTAAGTTATATGGAATTGTAGGGTTTGCCAAATTCCATACCTGATAAAATTGAGGTATAATCATCCCGGTTCCTCCGGCTGTAGTAATTGAATATTTATACTCTTGATAGTTATGACCTGCATTTACTCTCAGATTTAAATCATCTGTAAGATCATAATTAAAATTCGCAATAAAATCACCATAATAACGCGCCAATTGGCTATTATACTGATTATATGATGAAGTAATTGCTTTAATCTGCGATCCTAATAAAACATTGGAATAACCATTATTATAAGCCTTATATTCTGAAGAAGTTAGCTGTAGATTGCCTCTATATAGTAAATCAATATTTTTATTAATTTTATATCCTACACTTCCGGTAGCATTAATGAAATAACTTGAGTTGTTATTTCTCACATTATCTATATACCAATATGGATTTCCATAATATTTGTTCCATCCATAAGCAAAATCTCTGTGCTCTTTCCATCTGGTAATAGGAATATCAGATGATGATTGCAATAACCAATAGTATATATCAGGTGTCGTTTGTGACGTATATGATTTCTGAATATTTACACTTCCGTCAAAAGACCATTTATCAAACTTAATTCCTGCTTTAAATAAAGCTGTGGTTCTTTCTAATTTATCTTTATCTACAACAAATCCTCTCTGAGTGTTATTTAATGACATTAACAAATAAGAATTCTCTCCTCCAACATTTGCAGTTATTGTATTCTGATACAATGTACCATTAACGAAAAAGTCTCTTGCATTATCTTTACCGTAAGGCGCAAATGGTGAATAAATAGAAGCTGGAGAATCCGGTGTATCCGCACCAGTATTAGCATTTATTGTAATTTTGCCATCCCCGTTATAATCATACAATGGAATACCATAAGGTAAAAGCTTTCCCGCATATTTAGGATCATCAAAAGCCGGCCCCCATGCCCCATTTTCTACAGAAATACGATCTCCATCCCATCCTTGCCCATATTTAGTCTGGCGTTTAGGAAGATACGCAGGTGATTCAAAGTCTACGGAACTATTAAAGGTAATATTCATCCTTCCTCCTCTAGCACCTCTCTTAGTAGTAACAACAACGACACCATTAACCCCCTGTGAACCATAAAGAGCTGAACCTTGCGCTCCTTTTATAATGTTGATCGACTCAATTACATCTGGAGGAAGCTGTTGCAGAGCAGTAGCTGTAGAAATTACATTATCTATAACTACCAAAGCTTCATTACTTCCCGTAATTGTTCTTTTACCACGGATAATAATACTGTTTGTACCATCAACACTACTATTTGTTTGGCGGATTTGAACTCCCGATACTTTTCCTTGCATTGCAAGAATTGGATCCGGGTTAGACGCTTGTCTTAATTCATCACCTTTTACGACTTGTTGAGCGGAAGTCTGTGCATCTTTAGATTTCTTAATCCCTAGCGCACCCGTAATAACAACTTCTTCAATGCTTTTAGTTTTAGCAGAGTCCTGTTTCGTCTTTTGTGCAGAAACCATTACAAAAGCCGAAGACAAAACTACCACCAAAACATTGTTAGTTAGTTTCTTCATATCAAATTAATTTTTCACTGTTTCAAATATGTGAATTTTAATTAACATAACAAAAGAAAAAATTAACATTTTTTTTATAAATTAAAATATATTCAATAATCGCTAATAAATAAATATAAAATAAATGTAATAATATAAATAAAATAAACAAATAGTAAATTAAAATAAAAAAACAATAATATTATAAACAATTAAATATTATCATATATAAATAAAAACAATACTAAAACAAAATTAATTATAACAAATTAACATATTAAACACAAGACATCATAAAACAAAACAATAAAAATAATTAAAATATTCATATCAAAACTATCAACAAAAAAACATATACGTACATATTAAACAATATATATCTATAATTTTCATTCTATCGTTTAGTTTTTTTATTCCAAATACTACTGATACTAGAAGGAAGTAAATTCATTTTCAACAAAATATCAGCCCTAAATCACTTTCACAATATTCACACAATTAATTAGAATAAGTAGTAGAGCAAATCACACTACAAAATCTATTAGTTATAAGCGATACTGTTACTATTAATAAATACTTTAATATAACTAAGAACTTCTTACTAAATTACTATTGCTTGCCCGTTTGATATCAAATTATTATTTATAAATTATAAGACTCATAAGGTTCATATAATATCACCAAAAGATTATTTTTTTTTAAAATAATTCAATATATTTGAAGTATTAATAAAAAACACGCACCTAAAAAGGAATAAATTATGGATTTGATGAAAAATTGGCAAAATAAATATACCGAAGCAGGTTGTGATGAGGTAGGAAGAGGCTGTTTAGCAGGTCCTGTGGTGGCAGCTAGCGTTATATTAGATGAAAATTTTAACAATTTATTTGTTAAAGATTCTAAAACCCTGTCAAAAACATCCATAAAAGAACTCGCTGAATATATCAAAGCAAATGCTCGTGATTATGCGATTGCAGAATTGCCTCCGGAGTTTATAGATAAACATAACATTCTAAATGCAAGTATCCATGCCATGCACTTAGCACTGGATCAATTGAAAGTACGCCCTGAATTTATTTTAGTAGATGGCAATCGGTTTCACCCCTACAATTATATACCTCATCAGTGTGTAATAAAAGGAGATTCCAAAGTATTAAGTATTGCTGCTGCATCTATTCTCGCAAAAGATTACAGAGACCGGTTAATGGAAAAGTTACATGAGGAATATCCACAATATGGCTGGGCCAAAAACGTAGGCTATCCTACCAAAGCACACAGAGACGCTATCCGGGAATTTGGCACTACACCCTATCACAGAATGAGTTTTAAATTACTTTAGATAAAAAAATAATCACTTAATAGTGATTATTTTTTTTTATATTTGATCTACAACCAACTAAATATCACAATATGAAAACGTTTTCAAAACTTGCTAATGCAAAACTTTTGGACAAAAAAGGGCTACGGCAGATTACAGGGGGAATGGAATGTGTATGCGGCAGACCATGCCCGGATCCAAACCAACCACCTCCAAAAGAATGTGACTAAAAAAATAAAGCCTCGGTACGTGTACCGAGGCTTTATTATATATTTTATACGTAAGAAGTTTACTTCTTCTTATTTTGTTGCTTCAATTGCTCCATCTGCTTTTGCTGATCCTGAGCTTTTTCCATCATTTCACGCATTCTTGCCTGGAAACGGCCTTCTTTTTTAGGCTTAGCCTTATTTTCCTGAATCTGAGCATGAATTCTCTTTTCATCCAAAATGAAATACTTGATGACTAAGATAATTACAATGTTAATAGCGTTGGATACAAAGTAGTACCAAGATAAACCTGATGCTGCAGAGTTCAGGAAGAACAGGAATGTAACCGGGAAGATATACATTAATGGCTTCATATTTGGCATTCCCTCCTGAGTAGGCTGCTGCATATTACCCGCAGTCATCACTGTATAGATAAGAATTACAATCGTACACGCCAATGCAAAAACACTAAGGTGCTCTCCTAAGAAAGGAACATTAAATGGCAACTTAATTAAGTCATCATATGCTGTAAGGTCATTTGCAAACCAGAAACTCTTACCTCTCAGATCTAACATATTCGGGAAGAATCGGAACAAAGCATAGAAGATCGGAATCTGCACCAAACCCGGGAGACACCCTGCAAACTGATTAACACCAGCCTTTCGGTAGACTTCCATTGTTGCCTGTTGCTTCTTCATAGGATCAGCATTCTTATACTTTTCCTGAGCCTCTTCAATTTCCGGACGAATCACACGCATCATAGCACTCAGCTTATGCTGCTTGTACATAATTGGAGAAAGGATAATCTTCACCGCAATTGTCATCAAGAAAATCACCCATCCTGCAGCAATACCCCAAGATGAAAGAAGGTTATAAACAGGGATAAAGAACCATCTGTTTAAACTTCCGATGAAAGACCATCCAAAAGGAAGAATTTCATCAAAGTTTTTATCATAAGACTTTAACAGATTAAGATCTAATGGCATGAAATACCATTTAAAATCCTGATTCAGCTCATTTGCTGCCAAATCAACCTGCCCGTTATAATTGAATTTCTTCAGGTATTCACCTTTTTCAATTGTTTCCTGATTACCTTTAGAGTTTTTGAAACCATTCTGAGCTTCAATTACTGCAGAGAAGAACTGTTGCTTTACACCGATCCAGTTAAGGTTTTCTTTGGTTTCATCCATATCACCTCTCGAATCATAATCATAACTTTTATAGTTATTGAAAGCGTAAACAAACTCTGTATGTGTCTGTTCCTGAGAGCGTCCTTTTTCAGCCTCACGAACATTATAGTTCCATACAAACTCAGCTTTGTTATCAGACACTAACTGAGAAAGTCCCTGTGTTCTTACTTTAAAGTCTACAGTATACTTATCTAATAAGGTATAGACAAACTGAATTGTAGCTGCTCCAACATTCGCCTGCATTGTAATAGCGTTGCCATTAGCTGTTGCATTAAAGACTAAGTCTTTGGTATTAATTACTTTTCCGGATTTGTCTTTAAACTGGAAGCCATAATCAGCATTGTTATTGGCAAATAACAAAAGAGGCTTGTCTTTTGTCTTTTCATCAAAAGCGTTGAACTTATTAAGTCTTACCGTAGAAATTTGTCCGCCAAGCGTTGTAAAATCAACTGTCAGTAAATCATTCTTCAACTGTACTTTCTGAATACTTGCCGCATTGGCATTATTCTGCATTTGTGCAGCATTTGATTTCTGAGCAGACTGTGTCACCTGAGTTTTTGCATGATCTTCAGGTTTTTGCTTCGACTGGAAGTAAAACATAACCCCCATAAGGATTAATGAAAAAACCGCAAAACTGATCAGTTGGCTTTTGCCTACACCATTATTTTGTTGCATTTAAAAAATTATTTTTTTGTTTGAAATTTTACAGCAGCCTCTACCAATGCCTTGAATAAAGGATGTGGATTTGCTACAGTACTTTTGTATTCCGGGTGATACTGAACACCTACATAGAATGGATGACTTTTCAATTCCAAAGCTTCTACCAATCCTGTTTCAGGATTCTTACCTGAAGGAATAAAATCTTTAGCTTCAAAATCAGAAGTATAATCACTGTTGAACTCGTATCTGTGACGATGTCTCTCAGAAATATTTTTAGAATTATAGATATCAAAAAGCTTAGTAGAAGCCTTCACAGCACATTTCCATGCACCTAAACGCATTGTACCTCCTTTTTCGGTAACATCTTTCTGTTCCTCCATCAGGTTAATTACCGGATATTCAGCGTTTGTATCGAACTCGGTACTGTTGGCATTATTAAGACCCAAAACATTTCTTGCAAATTCTATCGTCATAATCTGCATACCAAGGCAAATTCCCAATACCGGAATATTGTTTTCACGGGCATATTTCGCCGCTTCAATTTTACCTTCAATACCTCTGTCACCAAATCCAGGTGCTATTAATACACCATCTACACCTTTTAGCAATTCAGCAACATCTCCGCTTTCGATATCTCCACTGTATACCCAACGTACTTTTACCTCAGTCTGCATAGAGCCACCTGCATGGATAAATGCCTCGGCAATAGACTTATAAGAATCCTGAAGGCTTACATACTTACCTACCAAAGCAATTTCTACACTCTTCTTAGGGTTTTTATATTTTTTCAGGAAGTCTTTCCAGTCTTTCAGATCAGGTGTATTGGTTGTTGGCAATGCCAATTCAGTTAATACAACCTCATCAAAGTTTTGCTTATGCAGCTCTAACGGAACTTCATAAATTGTTGGTAAATCAAGACATTCGATAACATTTGCCTGATTTACGTTACAGAACTGTGCTAATTTAGCACGCTGATCTTTTGGAATTTTATGTTCGGTTCTGCATACCAAAACATCTGCCTGAACGCCGTACTCCATTAACTGACGTACAGAGTGCTGAGAAGGTTTGGTTTTCAGCTCACCACTGGATGCTAAATATGGAAGAAGTGTCAGGTGAATCACCATAGAATTGGTTTCACCAAGCTCCCAACGAAGCTGACGTACACTTTCTATATAAGGAAGAGATTCGATATCACCTACAGTACCACCGATTTCAGTGATAATGATATCGTAATTTTCTTTTGCAAGAATTTTAATTCTGCGCTTGATTTCATTGGTGATATGAGGAATTACCTGTACAGTTTTACCCAGGAAATCACCTTTTCTTTCTTTATCGATAACAGTCTGGTAAATTCTACCTGTCGTAACGTTATTGTTCTGACTGGTCGGTGAATTCAGGAAACGCTCGTAGTGCCCTAAGTCCAAATCTGTTTCAGCACCATCTTCTGTTACATAACATTCTCCATGTTCGTATGGATTTAAAGTTCCCGGATCGATATTAATATACGGATCCAGTTTCTGAATAGTTACATTGTAACCTCTGGCTTTCAACAACATACCAAGGGACGCAGAAACGATCCCTTTTCCCAAAGAAGATGTTACACCACCGGTGACGAAGATGTATTTTGTAGCTTTTTTACTCATTAGATTAGGTTTGTGCAAAGTTAAAGGTTCTCATCCAATTGGGCAACGTGAAATGCAATTGATTTAAAAATCAATTAATCAGCCCTTTATAAAACAAGTCTTTATTTTCTCTGCCATTACACCTTCACCAAAATCATTCCTCAGCAAAACTTTTTTGGCAAAAACTGAAAATGAAATTGTAATTTGCAGTATTAATCAAAGGTTTAGAGATAAAAAGTGGCAAAGGTCAAAACGGCATATTACTGTCAAAATTGCGGAACTCAATATCCGCAGTGGCACGGACAGTGCAAAAATTGTGGAGAATGGAATACTTTGGTTGAAGAAATTATTGAAAAATCGACTTCAAAAAATTATTCCGGAGAAAAGAAACAACATATCATTAACATTATTGAGGTCAACGCTCAGGAAGAACCAAGAATTGCAACTCCGAGCGACGAACTGAATCGTGTATTGGGAGGTGGAATTGTACTGGGTTCTGTTACCTTAATTGGTGGTGAACCAGGCATCGGGAAATCTACCCTTTTGCTTCAGCTGGCACTAAAAATGCGCAAGCGTGTTTTGTATGTCTCCGGAGAAGAAAGTGCTTCACAAATTAAAATGCGTGCAGACCGTCTTACTGACCTCCAAAATCCGGAGTGCTTCCTTTTTACAGAAACTTCTGTGGATAAAATTCTGCATGAAGCGAAAAAGCTGCAGCCACAGTTTATGATTCTGGACTCTATACAGACATTACATTCCAGTCTTATAGAAAGCTCACCGGGAACAGTTTCTCAGATTCGGGAATGTTCCTCAGAAATTATAAAGTTTGCCAAAGAAACCAATACTCCGGTATTTCTAGTAGGTCATATCACCAAAGACGGACAAATTGCCGGTCCGAAAGTACTGGAACATATGGTAGATGTAGTTCTAAATTTCGATGGCGACAGAAATCACCTTTTCAGATTACTAAGAGCTAATAAAAACCGTTTTGGCTCCACTTCCGAAATTGGTATTTACGAAATGATATCTCAGGGCCTGAAAGAAATTAAAAATCCTTCTGAAATTCTGATTACCAAAAAATTTGAAGAGCTGTCCGGTAACTCGGTAGCCGTAACCCTGGAAGGAAACCGCCCAATGCTACTGGAAATTCAGGCTTTGGTAAGTACCGCTGTTTATGGTACTCCACAGAGAAGCTGCACTGGTTTCGATGCAAAAAGACTGAATATGCTTCTGGCAGTATTGGAGAAACGCGCAGGCTTCCAACTTGGATCGAAAGACGTGTTCCTGAATATAACCGGTGGTATTAAAACAGATGATCCGGCACTGGATTTAGCTGTCGTAGCCTCTATCTTGTCTTCCAATGAAGATATTGCTATTTCCGAGAAGTATTGCTTTGCAGGAGAAATAGGTCTTAGTGGAGAAATACGGCCTGTTCCCCAGATTGAACACCGGATCACAGAAGCCGAAAAGCTGGGATATGATAAAATCTACGTTTCCAATCTGAATAAAATACCTAAACGGAAATTTGCGATAAAGATTGAAGAAGTCAGTAAAATCGAAGATTTCCACGAAAGACTATTTTAAATAATTAAAACAACATCAGAATGCCGATTGAAAATATTCAGAAATTTGTTCTTGTATTGCTATACGGCAGTCTGGTTTTGCAGTCATTCACTCTGTTGTCAAATCCTATGAACGTTAATAAGAAGGCAAATTTTGCTTTCGGAATATTCCTGTTCTTATGGTCCGGCTATTGGATTTTGGACATTCTGACAATTTGTGGATTTTCACCTGGCCCCATATTAATATTCTCAGTCTATTCTGTATTAATATTTACCCCTCTTTTCTTATTCTTCAGCGTTGTATTTTTCATCAATCCCAATTACCAATTCGGAAAAAAAGATTTAATATGCTTTGTTATTCCTGCTATTTACTTAATTGTATTATTCAACTCTGAGGAAAACAAAATACTACATATCCTTGCAATGCTTATTGTAATTGCCCACAACCTTCCTTATGTTGGCATTATCTATTATAAGATAAGGAAACACCAGAAAAGAATTGAAATCATTTCCTCCAATACTGAAAGCATCAACCTGCAGTGGCTTATTAAGCTAAGCTTCCTGTTATTTATAACGATTATCATAACTGTTTGCTACGAACTTTTTAATACGTTTATCTACAAAATGCATCAGAATCTTGTAATGGATTTATTGTTCCTATTTATTGTTTACAGTACTTTTTATCATGTTCTGCGACAAAAAGAAATCTATCCTGTAAGCAAAATGCAGCTGGAAGAATTGTTATCTATAGAACCAGAATCTGAAGAAAAAGCAGAAAAGAAAAAATTAATTCCGGATGAAGATTTTGAAAGCCTGAAAGAAAAGTTACTAACATTAATGAAGGACGGAAAACCTTACCTGGAAGGCGATCTCAATTTATTAAAACTTTCAGAACTTATCGGCATCAGTACGCATCAGCTCTCCTATCTGCTGAACAATGGTTTTAATGAAAACTTCTTTCAGTTTGTTAATAAATACAGAGTAGCACATGCCAAGGAATTATTATTAAGTGACTCTTATTATAAAATGTCTGTTTTAGGCATCGCTTTTGAATCAGGATTCAATTCAAAAACAGCCTTCAATACGATGTTCAAAAAGATAATGGGAATAACACCTTCTGAATTCAGGAAAAATCAGAAAGAATCCGACTCTGCCGATACAGGAAATTTAAACAGCTATCCTGAAAAACCGTTATAATTATGCACCAGAAAGCTATTCAAAAATATTACGATCAGCTGGCCAGCACCTATGACGAAAACAGATTCAGCAATTCTTATGGTCAGTATATAGATGCTCAGGAACGGAAATTTCTGACATCCTTTTTTCATAAGCGTAAAAGGCTGAACAAAACACTGGATCTTGGATGCGGGACCGGCAGATTATTAGACTTTGCGACCTCTGGTGTGGACTTTAGTGAAGAAATGCTGTCACAGGCTAAAGCTAAATACCCTTATAAGAACCTGACCGTAGGAAACATTACAGGCATCCCGTTTGAAAATGAAAGCATGGACTGTATCTTTTCTTTTCATGTCATCATGCATCAGGACAGAGAAACAACGCAACAATTCCTTTCGGAGTCCTGGCAAAAACTGAAACCAGAAGGATTTTTAATTTTTGATTTTCCCGTTAAAAGACGGAGAAAAAATCATGCTTCTACAGAAAGCTGGCATGCTTATAACAGTTTTAACCCTGAGGAAATTAAATTTTTATTCAGGAATCAATGGGCTATTACCGAGACCCATGGAATTTTATTTTTCCCGGTACACCGCATTCCAAAATCTTTACGCAGATTATTTCTTCCTCTGGACAATTGGCTTTGCCGCTCCTTTCTGAAAAAGTGGGCTTCATATCAGATTATTGTTTTACAAAAAACTCAATAAACCTTCATGAAGTTCATCAAAAGATATATTCCACACTCTCTTAAAATTCAGTTATACCTTCTGAAACGAAAACTTCTGGATACGCTTCAGAATAAAAAATATGCTTCCGTTATTCACATAAAAGATATTGGGGATATTCAGACAGCGCTGACGCTTACAATAATGCCCAGTCCCTTTTTCGAAAACAAAGTTCATAACCTGAGAATTGTTCAGCAAAAACTGGAAGGTATTACAATTTATCCTGGTGAATACTTCTCTTTTTGGAAATCTACAGGTAAAGCCAGCAAAAAAAATGGATTTAAGGAGGGACGGAATCTTGTTGCCGGAAAGCTATCCCAGGATACTGGTGGTGGGATTTGTCAGTTTTCATCCCTGTTATATTATGCCGCTTTAAAAACAGGATTTATTATTACCGAACGCCACCATCATTCTATAGATATCTATAAAGAAGATGAACGCTATATTCCACTAGGTGCAGACAGCACTGTTGTTTATGGTTTCCGGGATTTGCAGTTTATCAATCCTTACAATTTCCCCGTTCAGCTGAAATCAAAAATTGAAGACAACTCAATTACATTACATATACTGGCTGAGAATAAATTTCCGAAACATCATGTAGATTTTGAATACAGCCATCAACCTGATACAGTCAGTGTAAAGACAGTAATCAATCAAAGAGTTGTAGCCGAAAATATTTATATAAAATCCTAATCAGGTAATTTAGGAACAAGAAAACTACATACCGGTTTATAAAACCGCACTATTATATAATCCAATCATCATTATTACAAGCCTTTATTATATAGTTCCGTTTTATAAATAAGGGCTTTTGGAATACCTGCCGGCAGTACATTTGGCTAACCAAATATTAAAAAAATGTCACTACCCGCCATTCCTCCCACCACTTATGCACATCTGTTTAAAAGATTTATAATACAGACAAAGCATCTTTTTAAGTTCCCTCCGACTATTGCAATAAAAAAATAATTTATATTTGTTTAGCATCTAAACAAATGATGCAGAACCAATTACAAAAATGTCTGAAAACAAATATGCAATTGTAACAGGAGCCAGCCAGGGAATGGGAAAACACATTGCTCTGGAATTAGCTAAAAGGCATATCAATCTTGTTTTGATAAGTCTTCCCAATCAGGGGCTGGATTCATTCTGTCAGACTTTGATTTCAGATTTTGGAATCGAAGCCATTGCGTACGAAACGGATCTTTGTATTACCGGAAATATTATGGAACTCGCCCAATGGGTCAATGAGAATTTTGAAGTTTATATTCTTATTAACAATGCAGGTCTTGGCGGTTCCATGAAGTTTACAGAAGCGCGGACAGAGTA
The DNA here is from genome assembly GCF_001675285.1 of Elizabethkingia miricola. GTDB lineage: Bacteria > Bacteroidota > Bacteroidia > Flavobacteriales > Weeksellaceae > Elizabethkingia > Elizabethkingia miricola. The sequence goes on along the minus strand of NZ_LSGQ01000003.1, from coordinate 298,081 downwards.
CATCAGCAAAATTATTCAACTGAATATAACTGCTACTTCCCTGCTCACCCATCTGCTCCTCCCCAACCTCATCCGTCAGAAAAAAGCATATATTCTAAATATTTCCAGTATTGCAGCTTTAGCACCGATTGGCTATAAAACAGTTTATCCTGCATCCAAAGCCTTTGTACATTCTTTCTCCAGAGGATTGAGGTATGAACTAAAAGATACAAATGTACTGGTAAGTGTAGCACATCCCGGCCCCATGAAAACAACTGTGGAAAACACCGAAAGACTAGACAGACAAGGAGCCCTGGGAAAATTCCTGATGTCGACACCGGAGAGAAATGCCCGAGTATGTGTAACGCAATTATTAAAAGGCAGATCACTAATTATCCTGAACAAACTAAGCTGGCTGGTGATGAATTATGCTCCGGACTGGTTAAAAACACGTCTAATCTCCGAAGCCAGTAAAAAAGAGATTCTGGAACAATATACTGAACACAAAAAAGCAGCACCAAGAACTGCTTCGTTAAAAGAATGAAGAATATATTTATTACCGGCATTTCCGGACTTCTGGGCACCAATCTTGTCAATCTTCTTTTGGAACAGAACTACAGAGTTACCGGACTTATCCGGAATCCCGATAGCTTTACAGGCACCAGAAATGAAAATCTCACTTTATTAAAAGGTAATCTCTTCGATGATTATTCCACAATATTTTCTGATATCGACATTGTTATCCACATTGCTGCCGAAACCAGGCAAAATATACTTCAGTATGAAGACTATTATAAAACCAACTACGAAGCCACACATCATTTATATGAAACTGCTGTAAAATCAGATGTAAAGAAATTTATTTTCGTAAGTACCGCTAATACTTCCGGATTTTCAGATTCAGACGGTTTGGGCAATGAAGGCAAACCGATGAAATTCCCATTCACAGAATCTTTTTATGCTTTGAGTAAAAAAGCTGCGGAAGATTATCTCCTCCAACAAAACAATGCTACAGAAACTGTCATCATATGCCCCACTTTTATGCTTGGCGCTTTTGACACCAAACCCAGCTCAGGCAGGATTATCCTGATGGGACTTCATAAAAAGCTTATTCTCTATCCACCGGGCGGAAAGAACTTCGTGTATGTAAAAGATGTTGCACAAACCATTATCAATGCGATAATCCATGCTAAAAACGGTGAAAAATACATCGCCTGCAATGAGAATATAAGCTATAAAGATTTCTTTCAGAAACTGAATACAATAAACAACCAGAATCCTCTGATGGTAAAAGTCCCCGGATTCGTTCTGAGAATAGCAGGCCTTTTCGGAGATCTGCTAAGAAAGTTGAATATTAAGACGGATCTGTGCACGCCAAATATGGAATCGCTGTGTATTGAAAATTATTATACCAATCACAAGTCAGCAACGGAACTCAATGTGCAGTATCACTCCATTGAAACCGCTATAAAAGAAGCTTCAGATTATTTCAATACGGACTTCCGGAAAACAAACCGGAAACATTAAAACTCTTTACGTTCCTTTCGCTAAAATTATAACATCAACACAAAGGCACAAAAGAATCAAAGATTTTAAAACTTTGAGGTCGTTGCTAAGCGTTAGTGGCTCCGCGGACTTAAAAACATGATAAATATCCAAAGAACCTTTGCGAACTTTGCGTTTAAACTATTACCACAAAATTTTCACCCAAGATACTTATGCTATGTCCCTATGTGGTTTAGAAGTTAGAATAAACCACAAAAGGCACAAAAGATATATTGCTACCGTTTAGTTTTCACCACATAGATACATAGTTTCCATAGCTGATGTGGGGAAATTTATTTTCCTATGTAAAACCTATTAGGGATTATTAGCTATGTTTCTATGTGGTTTAAAAGTATTAGGCTTTGCGGTCTTCAAAACGTAATAAAAGCCCAAAAAACCTTTACGAATTTTGCGTTTAAACAACAATTACCAAACAACTTTCATAATGTTGTGTAAAGAATTAGACCATTCCTTTAAGCTGCTCGGAAAAGACCTTTATAATTTATTCTGAACAAATTCGCTACCTTTACTCAAATAAAATAAAGATGAATCTCCTTGCTCATTCCTATTTATCGTTTTCCGATGGACAAATTGTGGGCAATATGATTGCGGACTACGTTAGAAATGCCGACCGGGAAAAACTTCCTGTAGAAGTACAAAATGGCATTATTATCCACAGAGAAATTGACACCTATACCGACCAGCATCCTGTTACGCATAAGGCCAAAAAAGTTTTCCAGCCTTTGGTCAGATTATATTCCGGTGCTTTTGTAGATGTCAGCATGGATTACTTTCTTGCCAATGATACGGCAATACATGACGAAACCGACTGGAAGAAACATACAAAGCATGTATACAATACATTGTGGAATTATGAAGAAATACTTCCGGAAAGATTTCTCCACATCCTCCCTAAAATGGAAGCCGATGACTGGCTCTTCAACTACCGATATGATTGGGGAATAAAATACAGCCTGCAAAATGTTCTGAACAAAGCCAGGTATCTGGAAAAGGATATTCCGGTTTTCAATTCGTTTATGGAAGAAAAAGATTTCCTGAAAGAATGTTATGATGAGTTTTTCCCAGATCTGAAAAATCACATAGAAAATCTGAAAGTTTAAAATTGCTGATATTGGTAGCGGTCAGGGTACAACAATTTAGTACTCTTTCTTTGTCCGCCGACTACAATATGTATAATATTCATCTGGTCGTCGAATAAATTGTACAGTATGCTTACTGCTGTTTCTATTTTTTTTGGATTCACCACTTTTTCGGTTTCCAGATAGACGTCTACAGCTTCTGAATTTTCTTCGTAGCCCAGAAAGTTTATCCGGATTTGATTGTTATTTACTTTCAGTTTCAGGTATTCCTCAAAATACTTCTGCAGCAGAGCCTGCATATCGCTTTTAAATTTCGGATTATTAAAGAACACTTTTTTCGCATACTTTTTATCCAGCGCATTTTCCATATCGTCTATGAAAAACTTTCCGGTAATCTCAAAAGTCTGGGATTTGGCATTGTAACTGAATTCTACAGAGCCTACATGATAAGGATGAACATCTTTTGCTTTTGCAGAAGAAAAAAACAAAATTCCCGAAATCAACAAAAAGATCCTAAAAAAGATTTTCATCTGCACACATTTATAATTATTCGTATTTAAGAGGCTTTGCTGTTAAGCTAATTCAAAAATAATCAATATTTTCGCAAAAACGACGCCATGAACGATTTTATGTTTTACCTCAGGATGGGCTGGGATCATATTGTTAGTAAAGACGCACTGGATCATCAGTTATTTATTCTGGTACTAATCGCAGTGTATACCATACAGGATTTCAAAAAAGTACTGATTTTGGTTACTGCATTTACAATTGGCCATTCTCTTACACTGGCGCTAAGTGTTTTCGATATCCTTAGAGTTCCTTCTGCATGGGTAGAATTTCTTATTCCGTGTACCATAGCTATTACTGCACTGATTAATATTTTTGGTAAAAATAATGTTCAGAAGCAAATGAAACTCAACTATTCTCTGGCACTCTTTTTTGGGCTCATCCACGGAATGGGTTTTGCCAATTCTATCCGGATAACGCTGGCCAAAGAACAAAGCATTGCGACAGGGTTATTAGGTTTTAATATAGGTCTTGAACTGGGACAGATTGTTGTGGTACTTGCCGTTCTTATTATTCTGTTTTTACTAACAACTATCTTCAAGCTGGATCGTAAAAACTGGATTATGTTTGTCTCCTCCGGTGTATTTGCATTATCCCTGCAGATGGCTTTAGAAAGAATTCCTTTTTAAGAACCTGTTTGAATTTTAGTCAAAAAAAAATATAAGGCTTCGATAGTTCGTCAGGCTCACTATAAACTCAACTCAGCCTGACACTACTAAAAGGAAGCTCTTTTGGACAGGCATTGTCACTCTGAGCCTGTCGAAGAGTACTAACTATAAAATTCAAACAAGCTCTAAAGATTTTAATACTTAATAAAACAAATATCAAATAATTCTGTAAAAAAGTTCATTCCTTTTTGCAGAAAATACACCTGCATTTTTATACCTTTGAAATAAAAATAATTTCGACCATGAAATTTAAGTCTTTGTATTTATTATCCCTTTGCAGCCTTGGTGCCTTTGCACAGAATATTCAGAACAATCCGGGCAGCAATCACGGAAACAAATTCGAACAACTAGGAACCATACTTCCTACTCCCAATGTATACAGAACTGCCAGCGGCGCACCAGGTGAAAAATACTGGCAGCAACGTGCAGATTACAATATCAACGCTTATTTAGACGAAGATAAGCAGCATTTGAAAGCATCGGAAACGGTTACTTACTACAACAACTCACCCGATACTTTAGATTATCTATGGCTGCAGCTGGATGAAAACGAGCACAGCTCTGTGAACAATGCAGGCTTCGAATTCTCCAGTACGATTCCACAGGCTGTTACTGCAGACAAACTGAAGATTTCGGAATATCCGATAAAAGATAATGGCTATGGTGTAAGAATAGAAAAAGTTACGGATGCTAATGGCAGTCCGCTAAAATATACCATCAACAAAACCATGATGCGTATAGACCTTACCACACCTCTGAAGAAAGGAGAAAAAATAGTCTTTAAAGTAGACTGGAACTACAACATTTCTGACCGTATGAAAGATGGCGGCCGTGGCGGATACGAATACTTCCCGGAAGATGGCAATTACCTTTTCACCATGACGCAATGGTTCCCGAGAATGTGTGTATACAGCGATTTCCAGGGATGGCAGAACCACCAGTTTACAGGGCGTGGTGAATTTGCACTTCCTTTCGGTAATTACAAAGTAAGCATCAATGTTCCTGCAGACCATGTTGTAGGTGCTACCGGCGAATGTAAAAATTACGACCAGGTAATGTCATCCGCACAGAAACAAAGATGGCAAAAGGCACAAAGCGCTACTGCACCGATAGAAATCGTTACACTGGACGAAGCTAAAAAAGCGGAGAAAAATAAATCCAAAGAAAGAAAAACCTGGATCTTTGAAGCCAATGATGTACGTGACTTCGCATGGGGATCTTCCCGTAAATTTGTATGGGATGCTATGCCACAGGTTATCGCCGAGAACAATAATAAGGTAATGTGTATGAGTTTCTACGGAAAAGAAGCTTATCCTATCTACAGCAAGTTCTCCACAAGAGCTGTAGCACACACCATTAAAACCTATTCAGATTTTACCATTCCTTATCCATACCCTGTAGCACAAAGTGTAGAAGCTTCCAACGGAATGGAATATCCTATGATCTGCTTCAACTACGGAAGAGCAGAAAAAGACGGCACTTATTCCGAAGCGACTAAAAACGGGATGATTGGTGTGGTGATCCACGAAGTGGGACACAACTTCTTCCCAATGATTGTAAACAGTGACGAGCGCCAATGGAGCTGGATGGATGAAGGACTTAACACCTTTGTGGAATATTTAACAGAAGAACTTTGGGACAATAAGTTCCCTTCTAAAAGAGGTCCGGCACATACTATTGTCGATTATATGAAACTTCCGAAAGACGAGCTGGAACCTATTATGACCAATTCCGAAAATATTACCCGTTTTGGTCCTAATGCTTATTCCAAGCCGGCAACCGGACTTAATATTCTTAGAGAAACCATTATGGGGCGTGAGCTTTTTGATAAAGCATTTAAAACCTATGCTAAAAGATGGGCTTTCCGCCACCCTACTCCGGCAGATTTCTTCAGAACAATGGAAGATGCCAGTGCTGAAGACCTTGACTGGTTCTGGAGAGGCTGGTTCTACGGAACAGATCCTGTAGATATCGCCATAGAAAAAGTAAGCGTTGCAAAAGCTGACACCGATACAAAATCTATGGAGAAATCTACTTCTGTAAAAGTTGCCAAAGCTGAACTTCCGGTATTCGATGATATTTCAAAAGTCAGAAACCGCGAGGACAAGAAGATTACTTTCTACACTGATAAAGATAAGGAAGCACAGGATTTCTACTGGAGATACGACAGAGGTATGGAAAAAGTAGATCCTAACAAGACTTTCGAAGTAAAAACGCCGGCATCTGAAAACCTGACAGGAAAAGACAAAGAACAGTTTAAAGATACTTACGCTTACCAGGTAGACTTCGCCAACAAAGGTGGACTGGTAATGCCGCTGATTGTGGAATTTACTTTTGAAGATGGTTCCAAAACCACAGACAGAGCTTCAGCACAAATCTGGAGACACAACGAGCAGAAAGCATCCAAAACTTACTTCTTCAACAAGAAAGTAAAATCTATACAATTGGACCCAATGCTGGAAACAGCAGATATCGACACCTCCAACAACTACTGGGGTGCAATGCCTGAAGCCAGCAAGTTTAGCATCTTCAAAGCGAAACAAAATCAGGCACGAGGTGCTGCAAACGGTGTCATGAATCCAATGCAGGCCGCAAAGAAATAGCCAAGACCAATTATTAATTAATATGATTGAAAGCCTTATTACCTATGTGATAAGGCTTTTTTATGGTTATTTTCAAACCACATAGATACATAGCTAATAATTCTAAATAAAGTTTTACATAGGAAATAAATTTTCACACATCAGCTATGTATTCTATGTTAGTATCGAAGATACCTTCATTCAATGCTATGGAAACTATGTATCTATGTGGTGAAAACTAAACGGTAGCAATATATCTTTTGTACCTTTTGTGGTTCATTCCAACTTCTAAACCACATAGGGACATAGCACAATATCCCTGAAAACTATGTGGTAAAAATTATTTAATCGCAAAGTACGCAAAGATTTTTTGAGCATTTATTACGTTTTGAAGAGAGCGGAGCCGCTAGCGCTTAGCAAAGGTTAATAAGAACATAACTTTATTAATTTCTAAAATGGTAGAAGTAATTTTACCTTTAGGTGAAATCTTTGTATCCTAAAAACCATAACATATTAACATTATCTTTTGTGTCTTTTGTGGTTTATTCTAATTTCTAAATCACATAGGTACATAGCACAATATTCCTGAAAAACTATGTGGTAAAAATTATTTAATCGAAAAGTACGCAAAGCCGCTAACGCTTAGCAATGACCCCTGAGGTTTATTCAGTGTGTATATCTAATTCTGAAAATCTTTGATTTTCTTGTGCCTTTAAAACATACTCTCGATATGCTGTAATTTGTGCCTTTGTGTTGATATTATAATTTTAACGCATGGAGCACTGAGTTACTCATGCCTGGCAATGATCTTTAAATCTTGGCTGAATGAAATGCCTTTGCGTTCGTAAAATATCCACAATTATTATATATTACTTTGCGTTCCTTGCGTTTATATTTTTTATATCCTGATGATATATTGTGAATAAATCCCCGGGCAGATTTATGCCTTTCTGGTTCGGATCTTAAAATTTCATTTTCATTTTTTCTGCCAAAATTTCTTATCCTGAAAAAAACTCTGCCAATTTTTGACCATCAACTTGCAACTTGCAACCAATAATCAACTTGGCACATTGTTGGAGAAAACTAAACCAGAAATCAAAAAAATTAAGATAATTATGTCAGTAAACTTCAAACCATTAGCAGACAGAGTTCTTGTAGAACCAATCGCTGCAGAAACTAAAACTGCTTCAGGAATCATTATCCCGGACACTGCAAAAGAAAAGCCGCAAGAAGGAACAGTTGTAGCTGTTGGAAACGGTAAAAAAGACGAGCCGTTAACTGTAAAAGTTGGAGATAAAGTACTTTACGGAAAATACTCTGGTGCTGAATTAAAACTGGAAGGAAAAGACTACTTAATCATCAGAGAAGCTGATTTATTAGGAATCATTGGATAAGCGATAAGGCTTATTGCTATTGGCTTCTGGCAGATAGCTTTTCTATATAAAAATTAATTTAAAAATAATGTTAGTGTCTAATATCTGACTTCTAACATCTAATATCTAAATAAAAATGGCAAAAGAAATTAAATTCGATATTGAATCAAGAGACGCCCTAAAAAGAGGTGTTGATGCATTAGCAAATGCAGTAAAAGTAACATTAGGTCCTAAAGGTAGAAACGTAGTAATCGAAAAATCTTTCGGTGCACCACACGTTACAAAGGACGGGGTTTCTGTAGCTAAAGAAATCGAACTTGAAGACAAAGTAGAAAACATGGGAGCGCAAATGGTAAAAGAAGTTGCTTCCAAAACTAATGATATCGCAGGTGACGGTACTACTACCGCAACTGTATTGGCACAGGCTATCGTAAGAGAAGGTCTTAAGAACGTAGCTGCTGGTGCAAACCCAATGGACTTGAAGAGAGGTATTGACAAAGCTGTTGTAGCTGTAGTTAAAAACCTACAATCTCAGTCTCAGTCTGTAGGAGATTCTTCAGAAAAAATCGAGCAGGTTGCTTCTATTTCTGCAAATAATGATGATACTATCGGTACTCTAATTGCTGAAGCTTTCGGTAAAGTAGGTAAAGAAGGGGTAATCACTGTAGAAGAAGCTAAAGGTACTGATACAACTGTAGACGTTGTAGAAGGTATGCAGTTCGACAGAGGATACCAGTCTCCTTACTTCGTAACCAACCCAGAGAAAATGGTTGCTGAGTTAGACAATCCATATATCCTTTTAGTTGAGAAAAAAATCTCTTCTATGAAAGAATTATTACCAGTTCTTGAGCCGGTTGCACAAGGTGGTAAGTCTCTATTAATTATCTCCGAAGAAGTTGAAGGTGAAGCTTTAGCGACATTAGTAGTAAACAAACTAAGAGGTTCTCTTAAGATTGCTGCTGTTAAGGCTCCAGGATTTGGTGACAGAAGAAAAGCTATGTTAGAAGATATCGCTATCCTTACAGGTGGACAGGTGATCTCTGAAGAGCAAGGCTTCACTATGGAAAACATTACTTTAGATATGTTAGGAACTGCTGAGAAAGTTTCTATCGACAAGGACAACACAACTATCGTAAACGGTGGTGGTGAAGAAGCTAAAATCAAAGGAAGAGTAGCACAGATCAAAGCTCAGATGGAGACTACTACTTCTGACTACGACAGAGAAAAACTTCAGGAAAGACTGGCTAAGTTAGCTGGTGGTGTTGCTGTACTTTATGTAGGTGCTGCTTCTGAAGTTGAGATGAAGGAGAAAAAAGACAGAGTGGACGATGCACTTCACGCAACAAGAGCTGCTGTAGAAGAAGGTATTGTTGCTGGTGGTGGTGTTGCTTTAGTTAGAGCTATCTCTTCTTTAGACAACCTTACTGGTGCTAATGCTGATGAAACTACAGGTATCAAAATCGTAAAAAGAGCGATCGAGGAGCCATTGAGACAAATCGTTGCTAACGCAGGTGGTGAAGGTTCTGTAATCGTTGCTAAAGTAGCGGAAGGTACAGGTGACTTCGGATACAATGCTAAAACTGACGAGTATGTAAACATGTTGGAAGCAGGTATCATCGACCCTACTAAAGTAACAAGAGTTGCTCTTGAAAACGCAGCTTCTGTATCAGGTATGCTTCTTACAACTGAGTGTGTAATCACTGAGGTGAAGAAAGACGAACCAGCTATGCCAATGGGTGGTGGTATGCCAGGAATGATGTAACGGTCGGCGACCGACGCAATAAATAAAAAAACCGTTCTGGAAACAGAGCGGTTTTTTTGTGCTTTTAAATAATATTTTACATAAATACGGTTTTCCGTAAGGAATCAATTTTGAAATATTATAATTTTATCTAATAATATAGTTTCGTAAATAATATTAATTACCTATTTTTATTAAACTAATACTAAAAATTCATAACCAGTGAAAACATACATAGAAATTACAAAGCACAAGATTCTTTTTTGAAAGGCAACAGTAGTATTTTAATCTGACTTGCGAATTTTTCAAATCTTCTTTAGCAAATTATAATAAACGAAAATTACTTAAATGAAAAACTTTGATAGTAGGACTTACAGTATTAACGATTTTCTAGAATGGAATGACAAAAAACAACTACAGCTATCACCAAAATTTCAAAGAAAATCAGTATGGACAGATGATGCTAGGTCATATTTATTAGACACAATAATCAGGGGCAAACCAATTCCAAAAGTTTTTATTAGACAAACTTTAAATGTTGAAACAAGACAATCAGTTAGAGAGGTTGTAGATGGTCAACAAAGGCTTAGAACAATATTATCATATATTAATGATGGATTTGTAATAAACAAAAAGCATAACGAAAAATATGGTGGTTATTATTTTAGTCAATTAGGTAATATAGATCCGGAAATACAAGCCCAAATTTTAAATTATGAATTAGCAGTAGATTTATTGGTAAATTTACCTGATAAAGAAATTCTTGATATCTTTAGTCGGTTAAATTCTTATTCTGTTACATTAAATGAACAAGAAAAAATTCATGCAAACCATTTTAGTGAATTCAAAATTCTTGTGGATAAATTAGCACATAAATATAATGATTTTTGGACTGACAGTAAACTTCTAACAAATCAAAAAATTCTGAGAATGGAAGATGCAACTTTAGTTGCAGATTTAGTAGTTGCCATGTTAGAAGGTATTCAATCAAAGAAACAGATCAAAAATTTTTATAATAAATATGAAAAATTTTTTGACTTTAATGTTTTTGAAATTGAACAAAAATTTGATACAACTATAGAGTTAATCAAAAGTGTTTTTGATGAAGGGTTAAAATCCACTGAATTTAGGCGTATTCATTTATTCTACTCTCTTTTTACTACTTTTTATTATTCTCTATTTGGATTAAAAGATATCGAAATTACTATGAATTCTATAAATCCAAACAAATACGAAAGAATAAAAATTTCATTAACAAATCTTAATGATTTGTTCAGCAAAAAAACTCTTACAGGTTTACCTGAAAATGAAATACAATTTTTAAATGATAGTAGAAGAGCTACTACAGATACAGTTGTTAGAATGAGAAGAACTGAATTTCTAATCAACAAAATAAATGATGTATAATGGCTTTAAATCAAAATTTAGCAGAATTTAGAGCTACTATAATAGAATTGAATCAACATATTCAGTTTGCACACCAAAAATATGCCAGTGGCTCTTATAAAATTGGAGTAAGTCTGAGAGAATTTATTTCAGAATCTGCTTTCCTAAAAATTTTTGTTGCGTGGGAGACATTTGTTGAAAAATGTTTTATTGATTATTTAATCAATGAGGAATCTATACTAAATCGTAGACCAGCAAAATGGGCAACTCCTATCGATTTTAATCATGCAAATCAAATAATAATTGGTAATCAAAAGCATATGGATTGGTCGAATCCAGAAACAATTAGAAAAATAAGTAAAATATTTTTTCATCAAGGCTATGTATTTGATACTGCGCTCTCCGCCATAAATACTGATTTAATGGATATGAAAGCCATAAGAAATTCTGCAGCTCATTTGTCTTCGACCACTGCAACTAAATTAGATGGCGTAGCTAAGAGAATATTAGGAACCCCAGTGGTAAATTTTACAGCTTATAAATTACTTTTTCATAATGACCCCAGAAGTACACCAACATTACAGACCGTTTTAGAAAGATATTTGAATCTTTTGGATATAGCTGCAGAAGAAATAGCAAATGGATAATCAATATATAAATCATAAAAAATACTCCACTATACAAATAACCTGACTTTGCGCAGAATGAAACTAAGTTCCGAGATTTTTAGACTTCGGAGCTTAGTTTTTATTCTATTTTAAAATCAAATAATTCTTGAGGATGAACTTCTAAGCCTTTAGCTAGTTCCTGTATTGTTGAAATTCTTAGATCAACTTTTTCTTTTTCAATTTTACTGATATTACTATGATTTACGTCACATTTCTGAGCTAACTCTCGATAGCTTAGTCTCTTCTTCTTTCTAAATTTTTCAACTCTTTTACCAAAAGCTATTCGAAATTCAATTCTAAACATATTTCCCCGCTGCGTAAGGTCTCCCAACTTTGCATTTTTAAATAAAACAAAATCCGAAGTCTTACACTTCGAATTCTTTATAATCACACCCCATCTAAAATACCCAAAACCTGTCATTTTTTATCCTGTAGGTTTTACTTATATTTGTTTTTATAAGCCACATAACTATGCAAAGCAAAAAAATACATCAGGGTAGAAATGTCAAGCGTTTTCGTGAAATGTTAGGCATAAAGCAGGATGCTTTGGCTTTTGATCTTGGTGAAGACTGGAATCAAAAGAAAATTTCGCTTTTGGAGCAGAAAGAAATTATTGAAGATCCTTTGCTAAAAAAGATTTCGGAAGCATTAAAAATTCCGGTGGAAGCGTTTCAGAATTTTGATGAAGAACAGGCAGTTAATATTATTGCTAATACTTTCCATGATTCTGCAGCTTATGCTTATACAGCTAATTTTAAACCTACTTTTCATCCACTTGACCAAGTAATAAAACTTCACGAAGAAAAAATTGCTTTGTACGAAAGAATGCTGAAAGAAAAAGATGAAATGATGGCCAAGTTGGAAGAGTTTATATCTAAGGATAAATGAAACAAATCTATTGGCTAATACTTTCATTTATTTTTATAGTTGGTTGTTCTCCAAATCATACAAAAGAAAAAACAGAGCTAAATAAAATACTTCATGCTGTTTTTAAATATGAGTCCAATCATAATCCTTCCAAGGAGAATATCCATTTGGTCAATCCTAAACTTCTACAATTAAAAATCTATACTCCAAGCCCAAAAGAAATTTTAGGAGAAGAGCCACCTCCCCCACCAGTTTTTAATAAAAGTATTATTCGGCTGCTTGATTTAAGAAACAGCCAATCAGCCGAAAGAAAAATAGATTCTTTAAATCTGTTAAAGCAGGGTAAATACATTTTTGATTCTATAAGAATTGATGATAAAATAAACCCGAATATAAAACTGGCCAATAAAAGCGAAGTTCATAATCCTATTAAATTATATCAATTCTCAAATCCGGTATACTTTAATGATCGTTTTGTGTATATAGAATTAGTTCATCATGATTATGGTTTTGGTACTGGCTTCGGATATCTGCTGGAAAAACAAAAAGATGGGAGTTGGATAGTAAAAGAGAGTGTCAACACTTTTATAACTTAAAAAAACATAGACCATTAGCCGTCGTTGAGCGTGAACATAACCATAGACAAATCAAGAATTAATGACAGAGAAATTTCCGGCAATAAACAGCACACTTTCCCCAAATGAACTTGGTAAGCTTATTCAACAAAAATATGGACTAAGCAACAAAACGGAATGCAGCATATTCAGAATTGCCATGAACCATTTGTATATTGTTTACGATGGTGAAAACAAATATGTTTTCAGAGTTTACACACACAATTGGCGGACAAAATTAGAAATCGAAGAAGAGTTAAGACTTTTACTTCACCTAAAAGAAACTGACCGACAAGTTGCTTTTCCGCTTGCTGACAAATCCAACCAATACATTCAGGAAATTGAAGCACCGGAAGGAACAAGGTTTGGTGTTTTATTTTCATATGCCAAAGGCACAAAGACAGCAAGATTTTCACCACAGACAAGTTTTCTTATTGGACAAGCCTTAGCAAAAGTCCATCAATCTACAGAGAATTTTGAACTCGCGAGAATCTCTTACAATACTCAGAATTTACTTGACACCCCTATTTTGAGAATAAAAAAGTTCTTCAATAATAGTAACAGTGAAGTTATTTTTTTAGAAAAACTGTCTGCATTTTTAGCGCTAAAAATCCAAGATATTGACAAACCAAAGATGAGATATGGAAGTGTCCATCTTGATGTTTGGTTCGATAATCTGCACATTGATAACGAAAAGGAAATAACATTTTTTGATTTTGACTTTTGTGGCAACGGTTACTTATGTTTTGACATTTCTTATTTCCTATTTCAGCTACTTACAACTAATTTGAACGAAGCAGAGTATCAGGAAAAAGCAGAAAGCTTTTTAAAAGGCTATGAAACTGTAACAGTAATAGGCTCTGAAGAAAAAAGATTTTTGCCTCATGCCTGTTTAGCAATTATGGTATATTACATAAGCGTCCAATGCGACAGATTTGAATATTGGACAAATATTTTCGTGAATGAAGACCATTTAAAAAGGATGGTTGGAAATCTGAAGCGATGGATTTCATACAACAAAATTGAAATTGAATAAAACAGTCAGCGGTCAGCAATCGGGGCAATATATAAAAACAGCAAATCTCGGAATTATAAATGTGCAATCTTATTTTATTATGGAATTAATTGCAAGCTTCTCCCGACAGAAAACAAGTGAAAGAATTATAAATGAATTTATTTTTCAAAATACAGGTTCCATCAGAAAGCACGGTAATGCTGAAATCCAAAAATTAATTGCCAAATATAATATTCAACAAATTGAGAAAAATAAGTACAGCTAGTATTGTATTGAGAAAATTTGGAGGGCGTACAAAATTAAAAATATCGACCGCTTTCCGATTCATTCTTTTTGTATTTTAGTTTACTTGAAAACAACCCAACAAAATAGTCCAACAAAGCCATAAACTAAAACCATATTAATGAAAGGAAAACTTAAAAACTATGCTATTCAATTTATAAAAGAAATTATTCCGGTAATTGCCGGTATTCTGATTGCACTCTTTATCGACAACTGGAATTCTGAACGAAAAGACAAAGCCTATGTTAATCAGATATTTTCAACTATAAACAGCGAATTAAATGAATCAAAAGAGGATATTAAAGATATTATCCCAAAACAAAAATCTTTAATCGATTCACTTGAATTTCATGCTAACAATAAGAATACTACCGTTCTAGACATTGTGATGAAATCAAAAGGAATTTATATCCCGCAAATTAAACTTAATGCATGGAAATCTGTTTCAGGTTCTAAAATTGATTTGATCGATTACAAGAAAATAACCGAGTTATCCTATATTGAAGAACAAAAGCAAGCACTAACTAATAAAAGTGATTTTTTAATGAACTTTCTGTATAATAATATCAACGAAGCTGATAAAAATAAGAAACAGACACTGAAAATGATTCTGATGGACATTGTTCAAACCGAGGAGTCAATACAAAAAGCCATCGAATTGTTTCAGAAAAAATAACAGAAAACATTATATTGACCTCGCAAGCGTGAGCATGATGTTCCCCTCGCTGGCGCGAGCGTTACGCTCGTGTATGAACCCTTATAAATCAGTCAGAACTTGATTTCTATCTTGCATTCATTATTTATATTTGTTTTTATAAGAGTAGCAAAACAATGTGGTTAAACAGACTTTTCAACAATAAAAAAGTAAAAGGATTAACGAAGTTCGAATATTTCGAGAAATTTCAACTTATAGAATTATTTGATTTGCTTCATCAGGCTGAAAAATTCATGAAACTCCAAAATAATTCAGATCCGGAATTCAACCAATTTAAAAATGATCTAATTGAAGAAATATATGAAATTGAATGCAATAATGTTGTAGACTTCACACGAATATGGGATTGGTTTAAACCCAATCATGAATGGAATAAAGCAACTCAGAATGAAGGCAAAAATTTAGGTAATCAAATTTTTAAAATAGCTGATTACTGGAAACGAAATCAGGATTTTTTACCAGGGACAAAACTAAATTTGAATGAAGAAAACGGAGTTGTTCTTGATGTTGAGATAAATGGAATTTTTGGAAAAATCCGATGGGACACTAATAAAGAAAATGATATTGAAGATTGGAGTGGATTACTTGGAAGTTTTTTTGATGGTGGAGGAAAAATATTAAATCAAGATTTCAAATTTAAACATATTAACGATGATGGAACTCTAAAAAATAATTGTGGATAACTTTATATCATCCCTTTTAAATCTCCCTCGCTAACGTGAGCTTCACGCTCGTGCTTGGATCCATATAAATTAGCCGGAACCAGCCATTTTTCATTGTTCAACTTTTATTTATATTTGTTTCTATAGCAAATAGGTAAAGCAAAAACAGTATACAAATTGAGATGAAACCTGCCAGAATTCAAGTTGACTTTAACGAACTTATTGAAAGCGATTTGGTTTTGCTTTCTCGGCAGGACATTAAATTGGACAATAGCGGGCAAGAAATTTTACTATTCCCGGGCAAAGAAATTGACATTTATATGGATGATACAGATGAAAATGGCGCTGTTGACAATTTAGTAGCCAGTGGAACTGTAGAGCTAAATAAGACGGGATTATTTCCGATTTGCAAATGGAATTGCAGAATTAATGCCAATGGGATTCAACATGAAAGCGAATTGAAAAATAATAAAAAGTAAATTGAAAAATCAAAGAATAACATTTATTGTCTTTTTAAGCTATCTAACATTTTCTTGCGGTCAGAAAAATGAAAAAGTCGAAAATAAAATTTCGGTTGATAATACAAATACTGAAAACTCAATTTCCACAGAAATTAAATCGACTACGAAAGAAAATGAAATGAACGATACTATAATAAAGATCGTTAAGGCTTATCAAAGGAAAGATGAAAATACCTTAAATAGCTTAATTTCCAAAGATTATGGCCTTACATTTCTGTTTGCAAGAGGCGTCGCTGATAATATCTCTATAGCAAAACAAATTTCATTCAATGAGCCTGTTCCAGAATACTTACCGTATGACACAAATTTTGAAATACAATATCTGATAAATGAAACTGGTTCTCCCATCTTTAACTGTGAAACTGAAAGCTGGAATAAGCCTTCCGGGATTTATGTTGATATGACGACCAACAACAAATTTTTATCAACAATTGCAATAAGTGAAAATAAGCTTACGGAGGAAACCATTTGGAATGAAAAAGAAATTAAGTTATTTGAAGAAATAGAGCGTAAGAGTCATAAAGTTACTTTAATTGGTAAAAATCAGGAAGCTTTTATTTTCTACATCGCCAAAATAAATAATAAATGGTATTTAACCGCAATAGATAGATTTGAAGTTTGTTCTGCCTAAAAAACACTAAAACAGGAGAATGGAAATATTATTGTGATTTTTACTAAAGATAAAAATAGGAATAGATCTAATTTTAGGGAAATATTTATCGTGTGAGCCCATAAATCTAAGAATAAATGTTATTTTTACTTTTTACACCAAACGCCATGAATAGCACCAAGAAAATCTCAATATTAATAAGTTTCTTTTTATTTGCTCTATTTTATTCTCAGACAGACAAAAAAGACAGCCTGATTGCCAGTTTCACCTATTTGGTAAAGGCAAAACTCTATAAGTCGACTCCCGATCAGGTATTCGAAGAACTTTTCTCTTTGCAGGTACTGAAGGATCGTGCATTTTTCATTAGCGAGAAATCGATGAAATATGATTCCACTTTTCAGAGTGAATTTCAAAAAGCTACTGTAGGAGGTACTACACGTATAGACTTCAGTGGAAAATCTTTTCCAAAGACAAAGTTTCCATATACTATATTACAAACCAATCAGAACAATCAGTATTTTGAAAGAGCCGGAATGTCATTACTCAGCTATAAAGAACCTGTAATCAACAACTGGAAACTTGTAGATGAGTCAAAGACTATACAGTCATTCAACTGCAGAAAAGCAGAAATCAATTACAATGGAAGAAACTGGACGGCATGGTATACTACCGATATTCCGCTTGCTTATGGTCCTTACAAATTTACCGGATTACCGGGGTTAATTATCAAAATATCCGATCAGAGTGGGGACTATGATTTTGAACTTGTAAAATCCATACCAAGCAGTCAGCTGAAAGGTAAGATGCTGGCTATTGAAAAACGCAGGTATGAAAATGCTAACATAACAACTATGTCGGGCTTGCGGGAGGCAAAAAAGAATTTCGTTAATAATATGGTTGGAACACTTCAAAGTATGGAAACAACCATAGCACCGGAATCGAGAGAAACCTTCCGGAACATTCAGCTGCAAAAACAAAAAAGTTTTAACGACGAGAATACTATTGAAAGAATTAAATCGTAGACAAGTTTAGCAAACAATTGTTAGATTCAAATTATAAAGAACCAATGAGAAAATATATCATTTCAGGTATTTTACTTCTAATTTTTCAGGTATTCCATGCACAGATAAATACGGAATTAATTAAAAAGAATGTTACCGAAAATCCTCAAGAAAATTTTTATAAACTTTTAGACATATTTAAAGTAAATCCATCTGAATTAACACAGGAACAATTAAATCAACTTTATTACGGAAGTAAATTCTTAAAACCTGATTATACAATTGGGAATTACAATAGTGAATCTGGTACATTCTGGAAACCAGCTCAAAAAAGATTATCAAAAAGTAAAGCTGAAAAAATGCTTTCTGAAGCAGAATCAAAATATTTAATTAACCCTCTCAATAAAAATCTATTGGACAATATGATAAATATTTATCGGGCACTTAATGACAATCAGAAAGAAAAATTATGCTCCAAGCAAAAGGATTTAATCATTCAGACTATAGAAAAAAGTGGAGATGGAAAAAGTGAAGAAACAGCAATTTGTGTTTTAACAGCTGGAGAAGTTTTAGAGCAGCTTGGCAATTTGATGCGATCAGGACCAATAGGAGGATTTGATCAAAAAATGAAATCACTTCCCGACGGAACTATACTAACAATTTATAAAATTGGATCCCGAGAAGTATTTGTAAAATTAGTTGGCGGAGCTTTTCTATAAAAGTTATTTCTATTAAGACTGAAACACTTATTTCCATAACTATTATGAGTCTTTTAAAATCTTAGTAAAACCGTTCTGTTTTTCAGAAATGGTTTTTGTTTTCAGAAAAATAAAATGTATTCTGCCAAAAATAACTTTCTTTGTTTCACTCGCTAATGTGTAAATTTAGCCATGATAACCATCTACACCCACAATTTATATGAAAGAAGCAAATAATGCAGATAAAAATTATCCGTTAAAGCGGATTAACTCATCATATATCATTCACGAGATACAACACCTCTTACATCTTGAAAGCGGATTCCTGTTCACCGTAAAGCAATTGCTTATTAAACCGGGAAAGCTGGTAAGAGATTTTATTTTTGAAGACAGAAGCAAAGCAACAAAACCTGTAATTTTCTTAATATTCTCTGCAGCACTATTCACACTTATATTTCATTTTTTTCATATCGAATATGAGTTCTTTTCACTGAATCAGAAAATTGGAAATATAGACCAATATCTGGAAAAAGAAAAAATTAGTAACTGGGTCAACGGTCACCTTGGTTATACCTCACTTATAATTGGATTCTTTATTGCCTTGTGGATAAAACTGTTTTTCAGAAAGCACCATTATAACATTTACGAAATTACAGTTTTGCTATGCTACTCCATTGGTCAGGCATTGTTAATTATAAGTCTGTTTGCGCTGTTCGCAGTGATATGTAAAAGCCAGACAATAATATCTGTCGGAATTCTGGCAGGCTATTTTTACATTTTCTGGTCCGTAGGTCAGTTTTTTGGTGAAACAAAACTTATAAATTATCTCAAATCCTTTATATGCTGTATTCTGGGAGCTATATCTTTCAGATTGATTCTTATATTTATTGCTTACATTTTTTACCTGGCAGGTATAAAATAACAGCTCGGAAACTTTTTATATTGGATTGTTAGTGGTCATCTTATAATATCACTGCGAATACAAAACACATGACAGAACGAAAAAAATACAACGGAACATATACTGACCACTCAGGAACAACTTCTGTAATTGTTGAGAACGATTTCAAAAATTTATATACCGAAATCGACGGTGTGAAATTTTCAGGATCTGAATTTTCCGATCAGTCTGTGGATGATAAAATAAAATATACCGGACAGCAGCTGGAAAGATTTACATGGAGCAAGGCACCTATTTACAACTCAGAAACAGTTCGAGAAGAACTTTGCAACTGTACTTTTGAAATTTTGGTTCCACAGCTGATTATAGACAAAGCTACAGATTCAGAATTTTATTCGGATCTGAAAATTGAATACACACTGGGAAATGCTGAACCAGGTGGCGGAATTGAAGATGAGAGGATCTCAATCTCTTTAACCATCGAAGGAAAGCTTTACACCGGTATTGGCGATCTAATGGAAACTGCGTTGGACGAGATCCATAGTCAATTTGGAGAAAGCTATCATTTTAAAAACTGTTATGGTTGTCTGTATAGTGATTATAGCGTTTATGGACAAAGTAGTTTTGGGACAATGCTGTGTTTTGCTGCCCAAAAAGAGAAATATAAAAAAGTGATCAATAAACAGGAATATATGGATCTTGAAACTGATGAAGCCGCCACAGTACAGGAAATATATTACTGCGATCAATATGAAGTAAGAAAAGCCGGAGCAGGTTATCGCGGCTAAGAAAAAAGATACTAACACCGGTTATTAAATAAATAAACAGTCAAAAACTGATTATTTATGCTTTTTTAAACAAAATCAACAGATTACCATACATTCTATAAACATAATCTCAATAGAATGCTTAAATTTAGGCTTTGTATGCAAATACAAGTTAAAACTAAGCCTCCATGAAAAAAGTATTTTTAGCATTTTTATTCCTCATCAAGATTCCAACAATATCTGCCCAAAAATCCGAAGCTCAGGATTTCGATCATATTTCTAATTACTTTCAGGAAATTAAAACTGCCACCCAGCAAAACACCAGATTATGGAACAAAGACCTGTATGGTGGAATTCTATTGGTAGAACCTAAAACCAGGCAATTATACAGCAACGAAGAAGATGCTAAAAACAGTTTAACAAAACAGGGCAACATATACGTTGGCAAATTACCCGACAATATTAATATGGCCAATACTTCCCTAATGTGGAATGGTAAAAACTGGGCTATGATCATGCTGCCATTGTCCGAAAATAAAAACGACCGGATAAACCTACTGGCGCACGAACTTTTCCACAAAGCTCAATCTGCATTAGGTTTCACCCAAAGTAATAAAGAAAGCAATCATTTAGATCAGAAAGACGGGAGAATATACCTTCGTTTAGAACTGGAAGCTCTTACAAAAGCTGTACTCTCTGATTCAAAAAAGGAACAAAAAGAACATCTGACCAATGCGCTTATATTCAGAAAATACAGACATACTCTTTTCCCGGAATCTTCCACTACTGAAAATCAACTGGAACTGAATGAAGGACTTGCAGAGTACACCGGATTTATGATAAGCGGAAGAAACAAAGTGCAAACAAAAGAACATTTTGTAAAGACAACCAACGCTTTTCTTAAAAATCCGACCTATGTTCGTTCATTCGCCTACAGTACCATTCCGGTTTATGGTTATTTGCTCAGTCAGAAGGATAAATACTGGAATCAAAAAATTAAAGGTAACACCAATCTTACAGATTTCTTTATTCAGGATTTCGGAATAAAAATACCCGCTCATTTAAAAGCCAGTGTTGACAAAATTGCCAACAATTATAATGGAGCAACTATTTTTTCGGAAGAAGAAATAAGAGATGAAAAAATAAAAAAACTGATCGCTGAATATAAAAGCAAATTGATTGAACAGCCACATCTTGAAATAAAATTTGAGAAAATGAATGTTTCTTTTGACCCAAGGAATATAATCCCGATTGAAGATAAAGGAACTGTTTATCCAACAATTCGGGTTACGGACAACTGGGGTATTCTGGAAGTTACTAAAGGAGCATTAATGAGCCCTAACTGGGACAAAATATCGGTAAGCTCGCCTGTAAAAATAAATGATGAACTGATTGAAGGAGAAGGCTGGACAATCAAAATCAATAAAGCTTACACCGTAAAAAAAGATGAGAAAAGCAACAATTACAATCTCACAAAAAAATAAACTCAATAAAATACAAACAACTATTTAACAGAAAATGAAAATAATTGACAAACTAGCCTGGATCGAACTAAAAGACAAATCCATTTTGTCTACCAAAAGCTTCGGAAAAAACAAATATTATCTGCCAGGTGGTAAAAGAGAAGCCGGAGAAACAGATGAGCAAGCGCTTATCCGCGAAATAAATGAAGAACTGAGTGTAACAATAGACAACAAAACACTTAATTATATCGGGACCTTCGAAGCTCAGGCACATGGACATGAAGAAGGTACAATTGTGAAAATGACTTGCTACGCTGCAGAATATTCCGGAGAATTAAAAGTAAGCTCTGAAATCGAAGAAATGAAATGGCTGAAATATTCGGACAAAGACAAGATATCTGAAGTTGACAAATTGATTTTCGATAACCTGAAAGATAAAGGTTTACTGGATTAACATAGCTTGGAATACTAAAATTGATGTCAGATTGAGCTTTTCTGAAAGAAAAGAGCGTCGAAATCCAATCAATTTCAGTATCCAGAGTTAGTCTTCGATACGATTCTTTCCAAAAATCACTCTGACTGACAATATAGTATTAAGAATTTGCTTAACTTAAATTCAGGGATAAATTAACACAATACTCAACATATGGAAAACAAAAAAGCAACAACTATTATTTTTGCCACTATAGCCATTATTCTTGGTTTTACACTCTATAAACAATTTGATTTTCAGACCTTCAAATTTGAAAAACCGGCATTGGCACCTGTTTATGCTACAACCTTTTTTGCCAGTCTTTTCTTTCTGGCAAGAAATGCGAAAAAGAAATAACAACAATAATTATATTGGCATAAAACCACTCTGAAACTTAGAGCGGTTTTTTATTTTTTCTATCCAACAATATATTTTATATTCTCTTTTTTCATTAATTTCGACAGATAATCAATTATTTAGCTTTCAATCTTTACACCGGATCAACTTAATAATATGAAATATCCTTTTATTTATATTTTTATCCTGTTCTTTTCAGCATTTGCTTTGGGACAGACAAAACAAGATACACTGGCGATAAAGCAGGCGGCTCTTGATTATATAGAATCACAGCATTCACCAAATCCTGCCAGAATGGAGCGTGCCTTACATCCCAGAATGGTAAAGCGTACTTTCTGGAAAGACAAAGCTACAGGCAAAGATTATGTTCGGGAAACCAATACAGAATCTATGGTATTG
The DNA here is from genome assembly GCF_001675285.1 of Elizabethkingia miricola. Taxonomy (GTDB): domain Bacteria; phylum Bacteroidota; class Bacteroidia; order Flavobacteriales; family Weeksellaceae; genus Elizabethkingia; species Elizabethkingia miricola. The sequence continues at coordinate 275,128 of NZ_LSGQ01000003.1, read as the reverse complement.
CTTGCTGAGAGCTATAACAAAAACGGAGATAAATTTCCGGCTTCTCCACGAAAAGATATAAAACTACTCGATGTTTCTGACGGAACAGCTTCTGTTAAGCTCTTTGCAGATGAATGGATAGACTATATGCATCTCGTTAAACTCAATGGCACATGGAAGATCATCAATGTTCTGTGGCAATACAATGATTCCAAACGTCAAACCAATTAATTTTATCACCATGCCCAACTTTATTATAGATTGTTCACAGGATATTATTCAGCAGGCAGCACCTGACGATATTATGAACGCTGTTTACGAAACAGCTGAAGCAACTGGATTATTTGCAGCCAATGACATAAAAGTGAGAATACAGCCTTTCCAATACTATAAACTGGCTGAAAGCAAGAAAAACTTTATCCACATTTTCGGCTATATAATGGAAGGACGGACTACGGAACAAAAAGCCAATCTTTCAAAACAGATTATTACAAAACTTGCAGTCTTACTTCCCGATATTTCATTTTTATCCATCAGTATCAACGATTTCGAAACAGCTACCTATTGCAACAAATCATTGATTAATCCGGAAAATACAAATCATAACAGGCATTTTGAACTATAAACAATACACTTACTAACAATGGAGCCTCAGTTTTTCAGTACGCAATCCGATTTCCGAACGTGGTTAGAAAATAACCATCAGGCAGAAGCTGAGCTTCTGGTAGGCTTTTATAAAGTGAACAGTGGCAAACCTTCTATGAGCTGGTCGGAATCTGTGGATCAGGCAATCTGTTTCGGCTGGATCGACGGGGTAAGAAGATCTGTAGACGAAGAAAGCTATACCATTCGTTTCACACCCCGAAAGAAAGACAGCATCTGGAGCGCTATCAACATAAAAAAAGTTGAAGAACTCTCTGAACAAGGATTAATGAAAGAAGCGGGTCTAAAAGCTTTTAGTCTTCGTACGGAAAATAAATCCAGGATATATTCTCACGAGAAAGAACCTATCCCACTCCATCAGGATTTCGAGAAGCAATTTCAGAAAAATAAAGCTGCATGGAATTTTTTCATAACACAAGCTCCTTCTTATAAAAAGGTAATGATACACTGGATTATGAGTGCCAAGCAGGAAAAAACACAACAATCCCGTCTGGAAAAAGTAATACAGGAAAGTGAACAGCAAAAAAGGATAAGATAATACTAACAGCATATGATACCTGCCGAACAACATAGTTTTAGTGCCCGACTGGAAATTATCGGAATCAATCCTTTTGTATTTCTGCCTCCGCCTGTACTGGAAGCCATGCTAAAACATTATGAAAAGTACAAAGGTAAAATTCCCATAAAGGGTGCAGTAAATGGTGTCGACTATATACAAACTCTTGTAAAATACAGTGGCGAATGGCGGCTGTACATCAACACCACTATGCTGAAAAATTCACCTAAAAGAATTGGTGAATTACTGGATATTAGTATAGAGGTAGATCATGAAGAAAGAAAAATTGAGGCACATCCTAAATTATTAGCAGCACTGGAGGAAAATCCGGAAGCGTTGAATGTTTTTAATCAGCTTCGCCCTTCTTCCAGAAATGAAATTATAAAATACATCTCCTACCTGAAGACAGAGCAAAGCATTGATAAGAATGTTGCTAAAGCCATTAATTTCCTGCTTGGAAAGGAACGCTTTGTTGGACGTGACAAGCCTGAATTAAAACTAACTAAAGATCTATAGTCATGAGTCTAAAAATTTTAATCTCAAAATCCGTTCAGTACAACAATTGGGTAGTTGATAAATACCTAGACTGGCTATCGTCCAAATCCGATGAACAGTTGAATCAGGAAACACCTTCCAGCTTCCCTACTATTCTTAAAACATTACACCATATATGGCAGACCCAGGAATATTGGTGGAGCCATATCTCTGAAAACAATGAATTTGATTTTGCAGCTACTGCTGCACTATCCGGCAGAGAAGAAATATTCAGTGCTATTAGAAATAACTCTCAAAAGCTGGCAGACTATGTAGATGGTCTTACAGAAGAAGACCTGATTAAAAATGTAAAAATCGAATCTAAGTGGTTTCAGTGCGATTTTTCTAAATACGAATATATACAACATGTTATTATCCACGGAACTTACCACCGCGGACAGATTGTAACCATGGGACGCTGCATTGGCATTACCGATGCACCAATGACCGATTACAACTTCTGGAATATTTATAAAGACAAATAAAACACACCACCCTATCACCCTATTAACATGAAAAAAACAATGCGAATTTTTATCCTGCTTTTCATCGCAGTATTTATAGTATCCTGCAAGCAAAAAGAATCAACAGCTGCCAGTGTTTCTACTGCCGATTATTTCAATTATAAAGATTCTGTAGAAGCCGGCGGTGTAAAAATGATTCCCATTACCACTCCTGTTGGTAACTTTAAAGTATGGACCAAACGCTTCGGAACCAATCCAAAAATAAAAGTTTTACTGTTACATGGCGGTCCGGCAATGACCCATGAATACATGGAATGCTTCGAAACTTTTTTTCAGCGTGAAGGATTCGAGTTTTATGAATACGATCAGCTGGGCTCCTATTACAGCGATCAGCCTACAGACAACCGCCTATGGAATATCGACCGTTTTGTAGATGAGGTTGAACAGGTACGCAAAGCCATTCATGCTGATAAAGATAACTTCTACGTTTTGGGAAATTCGTGGGGTGGAATTCTGGCAATGGAATACGCCTTGAAATATCAGAAAAACCTGAAAGGCCTGCTTGTAGCCAATATGATGGCCAGCGCTCCGGAATATGTAAAATATGCTGAGGTTTTAGCCAAACAAATGAAACCCGAAATTCTGGCAGAAATCCGTGCTATTGAAGCTAAAAAGGATTATACTAACCCCCGTTATACAGAATTATTATTCCCCAATTATTATTCACAGCACATCTGTCGTCTTCCGGAGTGGCCGGACGCGTTAAACCGTTCTCTTAAACATGTGAACAGTACTGTATATACACTTATGCAGGGGCCTAGTGAACTTGGAATGAGCAGCGATGCAAAACTCGCTAAATGGGATATAAAAAACAGGCTTCATGAGATTGCCACACCAACACTGATGATTGGTGCAAAATATGATACAATGGATCCAAAGGCCATGGAGGAGCAAAGCAAGCTGGTACAGAAAGGAAGCTATTTGTACTGCCCCAATGGCAGTCACCTTGCGATGTGGGACGATCAGAAAGTATTTATGAACGGCGTTATCAAATTTATTAAAGATGTTGATTCCGGAAAGTTATAGCAATTACCAGTAATGTTAAGGATTGGCATAAATTTGACTATTACACACGAATAAAAAACAAAAAAATGGAAGTCTTTATCAGACATCAGGATAAAAATAAAAGAAAAGAGGAAGCTGTTAATTTCTTTATTGAACACAAAACCAACAGCTATATTTCGCATTCCGAAATTATGTCCGGTCGTGCCAAATCTACAACAGAGTGGAGTGAGAACTTTGCTGATATCTTATCTGCAGAACTGGATGAAGACGACTGCAATCTGATTACCATAGAAGATATCCACAATAAAATTATAGGAATTGCTATTCTACGAATTTACAGGAAATACCTTATTATAGAAGATATGATTGTAGATGGTAGCCTGCGAGGAATGTCCTTAGGACAAAAACTCATGGATTTTATCCACAATTTCGCAGCCGAACAAAAAATTAAAGCTTTGTTTCTGGAAAGTGGAATTACCAATGATAAAGCGCATTCATTTTTTGAAAAGAACGGCTTCGAGAAAGTATCAGTCACTTATATTAAATCATTACCTGATAACTAAAAGCCTGTTCAAATTTTATTGTTAATACTCTTCGATAATTCGTCATGCTCATTACAAGCTTAGGGCTCAGAGTGACATTGCTAGTATCAATTATCCTCTTTTTAGAGGTGTCAGGCTGAGTTAAGTCTATGGTGAGCCTGGCGAACCAAACTATCGAAGCCTAATACTTTTTTGAATCAAAATTAAACAGGATTTAAATCGATTTTGCATATACCTATAAGTTTTTAAAAATACTAAGGAGATTTTATTCCTTAGGTATCTTAATCTCTAAATGGTTTAATTTATCATTTAAGGATTGAGGTAATTAAACACTATATTAACTCTACAACTATAATTTTAACGATTAAATCTGTAACATTTTAAGTTGTTAATCAACTGATTGTCATATAACAATTAAATAATATCTGTATGAAGTCAGTTAGATTTTTAATTCCGGCAATTCTGTTATTGCTTACCGCTTCCGGTTTCAAAGCGCAGGAAAAAACTCAGTCCCCAAAACACAATGATGTGAATTCTACTCTTATCAAAAATGAAGAGACAGAAATGAACTGGTATGCTGTAAAGGATACCACGAAGATTGAAATAGGAAAAGTGATAACCAAAATAGCACGTACCCCAAACGCTGTAAATATTACAACTACTGTAAAAATGAAGGGAGCTCCTTCAGACTGGACAGATGAAACTTCAGCAAAATTACCAAACCTTGCTCCCGTAAAACATTCTTCCTTTAATATGCAAAGGGATATGGTTCTGAATTTCGGAAAAGAAATAACTGGCTACTATCTGGATAAAGCAGCAAATAAAAAAACTGAGATTAATGAGAAAACCCAGGAAGACTTTTTCGACAGCAATATTTATCCACAATTGATTCGTTGGCTTCCGTTGAAAGAAAACTACAAAACCGATATTGCTATTTACGACTACAATCCTAAAAAGAGTGGTGTATTAAAAGTTAATATACAAAGTACCGAAAAGGGAATGTATAAAAATACACCTGTATGGATTGTAAAAACAACTGATGGCATTACTGATCACAAAGCTGTTACAAGCTTTTATATTGATATCAAAACACGCCAGCTTCTGAAACAGGAAATGGATATGGGACCAAGAAAAATGCTGATGGAAAAGGTAAATTAATATTTTTGTACAAAACCAAATTGTATGAATTCAGCCATATCAAGTATTGAATTTATTTTAAATAACATTATACCTGAGCCTGAGGATAAAGCTATTATTCACAACAAACTGTCAAGAAAAAACAGAATAAAACTTAATAAAAGCCAATATGAAGAAACAAAAATTTATTGGTGCTTATTAGAGTATGTTGGATTAAAAGAGGACGATGGGTTCGACTGGGTATATAAGGCATCCTCAACGGAATTAAATAATGGATTATCTGCAGAGATATTCCAACAAATTATAAATTCAGATTCTTTCTTTTCAAATTATATTATAAAAGACAAAGATCTCTTAACCATTAGCTTAGAATATATTCACCCCGTAAAGTATAATAAAACAAGACCCTATATTGGAAATCATTTATCTTTTATTTTTAATAAAGTGTGGAAAATTAATAATGGCTATGATCATATTTCTAATATGTATAGAAAATTACAAGAAGGAGAAGTTGTTGTACATTATTCAGAATGCAGAAAAAGAAATGTTTAAAAACATACCCGTATGGATTGTAAAAACAGCAGATGGTATTACCAATCATAAAGTCATTACTACCTTTTATATTGACTTCAAAACTCACCAGCTTCTGAAACAGAAAATGGATATGGGACCTAGAAAAATGCTGATGGAAAGAGTGAAATAAGATAAGTTATTTAAAATTTTAAATAAGCAGAGCTCGGTTAGTTCTGCTTTTATTTTTTCACAATTACATGATATAATTCTTTTTTTATTAGTTTAGTAAAATATAAACTGATTAAATACCATTTTTCTAGCAACACCATGAACGAAAATTTAAAAATTATCTCAACCATTACCAGAAAATCTCTGTGGGCCTGGATAAAAGTCATTCTGATCGGAAGCCTATTTGTACTGGCAGATCTTATCATAGGTTTTTATTTAATTATCAGCAGTCCGCAAAGTGGTATGGCCGCTGGTCATGTTAACGGTGCCGCCGCCATTTTGGTTTTATTTATCGTGATTATTAATTATTTTACGATCCATTTCTTTCCAACACTATTAATACTGATTGGCTTTTTAAAGATTCCTTTATTTATTATTTTAGCCAATAAACAGGCGATGAGCAGTGCAATGTATAACGCCTACACCTATAAACTCACGGATTATATAGAGCCTAAAGTTCAGATGCTGATTAATAAGATCATAGCCAAACAGCCTAATTTTGTAAAGCAAATTCCGAATTGGAAGATCTTCCGTATAAAGCTTATCCAGGAAAATAAACAAGACAATACAACTTCATGGTTTCTCAGAAAGATAACCGGATACTGTCTGAAAAAAGTTAAAATGGATGATGTTAACTTCTCCGATCCCAATCTGAATTATGGAGAAGTAATTTCTTCCAAACTAAAGCAGTTTGTACAGGAATCATTGGAGCCATCGATGCTGTTGGTATGGATTGCCTGCGGAGTAGATCTTTTATTGATTATATTAGCAATTGTATTCAGATCTTAAAATCTAACAGATTCTATCTTTGGAAATAAAAATTCTAAAAACCCTCATTAAATAGGGATTTCCGTAAGTTTACCTTCAATCCATACTTTATTTTTGACGCACAGTTTTTAAATAAATAAAGTATGAAAAAAGTATTATTGGTTTTTCTTTTCCTTTCTTTTGGAATATCCTATTCACAAACCCTTCCTCACGTAAAAAATGACACACTGATAACCTCTACCAGCTATAAAATTTATGCAGGTTTAGATTTAAAAATCGGAACAGGATCTATGAATGACGGAGATTTTAAATTTATCCGAAGAAATGCAGCTTCTCTTTTTAATTATTACTCCACTACAGGTTACCAGGGGCTGGCTAATCAGGCCAACTCTTTTAGCAGAAGTAATTCCGGCCTTACATTTAAAGTCAAAAAAATTATGCCCAGAGGAAGTGAAAAGAATGGTTATGTATACTATGTCAAAATCGGAAGCGGATTAATTAATTATGAAGTAGATATAGAAAATGCTATTAAATCCGGAGAGATTGTTCTGCCAGACGAATTTATGCCACAATCTCAGTCTCAAAACCTCAGCAATGAATCTAAATACGATAAATTAAAGAAAATTAAAGAGCTAAAAGATTCCGGAGTGCTATCTGAAGAAGAATTCCAGAAAGAGAAAGAAAAGATTATGAATCTAAAATAAAAATAGCCTGCCGTTCTAAACACCAGAACGGCTTTTTTATGATTAAACACTTACAGTCTATATTTAGCATTATTGATAAATTATATCAGAAGGCTATTTCCGGATTGAAAAAACTTTCGGAAATTAGCGGTCTGTACGTTAAATAGTAATCAGTGAAATAAAAAATTTAATTAGAACATACAGTAAAACTTAGTATAAGTTTTCTTCGGGGCAGGGTGCAATTCCCTACCGGCGGTTACAGTCCGCGACTCCTTTTATTTTAAAGGACTGATTTGGTGAAACTCCAAAACCGACAGTTAAAGTCTGGATGAGAGAAGAAAATGGAACAATCGGTAAGGCTATTCTTATAGACTTATTGTATTGTATTTCATTTCCATGTACCGAAGACCTATTTTAACTTTTAAAAGTAAAATACATGGAAACATTATTAGAAAAATTCGGAGTAAACTCCAAAGAGCGTGTAGAAAATGCGCTTCTGAAATTACAACAAGGCAAAGGCATCCTGCTAGTGGATGATGAAAACCGTGAAAACGAAGGCGACATCATCTTCCCTGCCTCTACTATCACAGAAAAAGACATGGCACTTCTGATCCGCGAATGCAGCGGAATCGTTTGTCTGTGTATTTCCGAAGAGAAAAGTAAGCACTTGAATCTTCGCCCGATGGTAGAAACCAACAACAGCAAAAATCAGACAGCATTCACCATTACGATTGAAGCCAGGGAAGGTGTAGAATCCGGCGTATCGGCTAAAGACCGTGTAACAACCATTAGAACAGCTGTAGCAGAAAATGCGCAGGCCGAGCATATTGCCAGCCCGGGACACGTATTTCCGCTTATTGCCAGAAAAGATGGTGTATTCGAAAGACGTGGCCATACCGAAGGAAGTGTAGATCTTGTAAAACTGGCAAACCTTGGTGAAGATGCTGTATTATGTGAATTAACCAATGAAGATGGTTCTATGGCAAGACTTCCGGAAATTGTAGATTTTGCGATTCAGAGAGAAATGACCGTAGTGACTATTGAAGATATTTACACTTACCGTAAAGATCTGATCAGCCAGAATTAATTGTGGCTCTCTTTACAACTCGAAAATAGTAGTGAATATGTCACTTCGAGTGAAATTCTGAAAGAATTTTGTATCGAGAAGTATGTTCATAATATTTAAATGTAAAGTGAGTTAACCCAAACCTATTACTTTAACGTACAGAAAAAATCCGTTGCGAAAATTCACAACGGATTTTTATATAACATATATTTCAATTGTTTTTTAATTATATTTGAATAAATTAACATTATATCAATCATTAATATATTTATTAGCAACAAAATATTATTTTATGAAAAACTACTTTACCATGATCTCTGCCGGATTACTATTATGTGCATTTTCCTGTCAGCAAAAAGAATCAACAACCAAAGCCGATATATTAGACGGTACATACCGACTTGTAGGTTCTGAGACAGTAAAAGGAGCCGATACTATCCGCACTACAATAGATCCGGCCAAAACCGAAATGATTAAAATGTTTAATGACAGCCATTTCGCCTTCCTGAACCATGATAAATCAAAAGGAAAGGACAGCCTGAAATCATTTTCCAGCGGTGCCGGAACTTACCAGTTAAAGGGAAAGGAGTATACCGAAAACCTGGAGTACTGCAGTTACAGAGAATGGGAAGGTAGACAGTTTCATTTTACACTGGAAAAACGTGCTGATACATTAATCCAGACAGGAGAAGAAGATATTCCGGAATTGGGGATAAAACAAAAGATAAAAGAGGTATACGTGAAAGTAAAATAACTCATACTTATTCAAAAATATAAAAATGGGCGGAAATATTTCCGCCCATTTTTATCATAAGTATTTATGTATTATTCTTCATCTTCTACATTCTTCAGTGCCATTAAAAGATTATAAGCACCTTTTGTTACCCATTTTTTAGAAGCTTGTTCAGAGGTCAATCCAGTAATCTCCGTAAAGCCATGTTCGGAATTACCTGTTTTCACCGGAACCATTTTATATGTTTTAGGCTTGACTTCCTCAAAAATATATTGTTTACCTTCGAATGCCACTACCCCGCTATCCGGAATTGCAAGAGAAGCACGGCTATTGGTCTCAATCTCTGCATTCATAAATGTACCTGGTAATAAATGTGGTTCATAATTCTGGAAGTGACAATGAATCAGTACACTTCGGTCTGCTGCAAAATCTTTGCTGATCAGCACAATACGTGCTGTATATTTCTTTTCCGGATTCTGATTGGTATACGCAATTACCTGCTGATCCATAGAAATCTTATCCAGATCTTTTTCAAAAACTTTTAGCACTAAGTGAATATCACTGGTATTAACGATCTCGAATAGTTTATCTGCTGGTGATACATATTGTCCGATATTAACATTCACCGAAGAAATATAGCCATCGATAGGGGAAACTACCGAAGTAACTCTTTTGATGTTATTTGCTGTTAATGCTTCCGGATTAATTCCTGCAATTCTTAGTTTTTCCCCCAGCGCCCGCATATTAATCATATGATTATTGCGCTGGTTAAGTGCCTGCTGCATTACTTTATCACTGCTTGCCTGGCTCTGGTTAAGATCCCGCTGGCGCAAATAGTCTTTTTGTGAATATTCCAGATTGGATTTTGCCAGTAGGTAATCCTGTTGTATCTGTACCAGTTCGGGATTTTCAATGCTTGCTAATACCTGTCCTTTACCAATATGCTCACCTGGCATCCATTTGGTGTATTTAATATAGCCGCCGAATGGAGCGCTGACACTGGCTACAGACTGTGGCGGGATATCGATAGAACCGGTTACCATAATACCGGAAGCTGTTTCTTTTCCTTCCAGAGCTCCTGTTTCTATTCCTGCATTTTTATATTGTGTATCGTTTAAAACAACTTGGTTTTCCGTGGTATGGACAGCTTTTTTCTCCGCCGGTGCTTCTTTGGAGCATGAAGAAATAACAGCTGTTGTAAGTATAATTAAAAATATCTTGTTCATGATTAGTCGATTTTTGTTTGTTGAAGAGCATTCATTTCAGTAACAGCATCATTAAGTTTCTTTACGCTGTCGATGCTTCTGTTTCGGATGTCCAGTGCCTGATTAACCAACAAGACATAATCCAGATAATTAATCTCTCCATTATAGAATTGCAGATTAGCGGTCTTTAGAATAGTCTCTGCATTTTTCAGCCCGTCATTTTGGAAATAGTCCGTTTCTTTCAGTGCATTCTGATACTGAATTGTATACTGCTTATACTGCATATTCAGATTATTCAGCGCCAGTTGGTAATTATTCGCGGCTATTTTCTCATTCACTCTTTGTGCTTCTATTGCCAGCTTCTGTGCTTTGTTGAATAAAGGAATACCTACACCTATTACAGCTGAATGAAACCTTTTGCTGCCATCATTATAACTTCCGTTTTCCTGATTTCCGATCATGGAAGTATTATTGTATCCCAGGTTAATGCTCGGGGATAATCGTGCTTTAGCTTCTAGTATTCTTGCCTTCTGTATTTCCTGTTCCTGCTTTAAAGTTTCTACATAAGGATTTCCTTCCGGATTTTGCAATTGGGAAAATAAAGCATTTTGCACAGAGAACGACTGTTTCTCGTTTGTATAACTATCTCCGTCGTTAATCAGAAAGTTTAGTTTTTCCTGTGTTACTGCTTTATCTTTTTCTATAGCCAGCAGCTGAAAATGCGCCTGGGATTTATAATTCTCGGCGGTAGATTTCTCCAGAACATTACTCTCTCCTTTTCTCAGCCTCAACGCTGCTTTATCATAATACACTCCATAAAGACTATCCGCTTTTTTAATCAATGCATATTTTGCATCCAGATAATTCAGTTCATTGAAGATCAGTGTAAGCTCCCTTCTCAGCTGCCACTTTTGCAGAGAAAGATTCAGTAAACTCTGTTTCCATTCTTCTGTAAAAACCTGCTTTTGCTTCTGATAGAATCCCGGAAAACGAAAATTCTGAGATACCGAAAACTTATGATCTGTTTTATCGGTATTAAACTGACCAAACTCTGCACTTACATTCAGCGGATCCAGATTAAAAGCCGATTGCTTTAAAATCTTTTGTGCATCTATTTTCAGAGCACCGCCTTTCAGATTCAGGTTGTTATCCAGTATTTTCTGATAAGCCTCCTCCAAAGAGATTGACTGTTGCGCTTTAGCTCCCCAAAGAGTAACAAAGAGCGCTATAATAACACTTAACTTTTGCATGTCAGTTATATCTTATGTTCCGTTTCCGAAACTGTTTTTGTTTTATTGAATGATTTTTTCTCGAAGAATATGTAAAGTATTGGCAACACATACAGCGTAAGAAATGTTGCCAGTATCAAGCCACCGATTACCACAGTTGCCAGAGGCCTTTGCACCTCAGCACCTTCACCATTGCTCAATGCCATTGGCAGAAAGCCTAATGATGCCACAGTAGCCGTCATCAGTACCGGACGCAATCTGTTTTTACCCCCTGTAAGAACAACATCCCGAAGGTCTTCTTTTTGTGTCTTCTGTCGGTTGAATTCAGCAATAAGTACAATCCCATTCAGTACTGCTACTCCGAAAAGAGCAATAAAGCCAATACCTGCCGATATACTGAAATCCATACCACGCAGCCATAAAGCAAATACACCGCCTACAGCAGAAAGCGGAATCGCCGTAAAAATAATCAGGCCATACTTTACCGAGCGGAAAGCAAAATACAACATCAGTAAAATGAGCAATAACGAAACAGGCACAGCAATTCCCAGTCTGGCTTTTGCTTCCTGCAGGTTTTCGAAATTACCACCATAAGTGATGGAATAGCCAGCCGGCAGTTTTAACTCACTGTTTACCCTGTTTTGCAGGTCATTTACGGTAGACTGAATATCACGGTTACGGACATTGAAACCTACAATAATTCTCCGGGCAGCATTTTCGCGCTGAATCTGGTTTACACTTTCTTTAATATCCACGTCTGCCACACTTTTTAACGGAATATCTGTTCCGGATGAAGTTGTGAGTAATAAGTTCTGTACATCTTCCAGCTTTCTGCGTTCTTCACTGTCCATACGTACAACCATATCGAACTTTTTCTCACCTTCGAATACCGCTCCGGTTACTTTTCCGGCAAAAGCAGCATTCACCACATTGTTCACATCCGATACATTTAGCCCGTATTGTGCTAAAGCACTTCTGTTATAGTTTATCACAATTTGTGAAAGTCCTGAAACAGGTTCTACATATATATTCTGAGCCCCGTTTACCTTATTTACTACTGCTGCCAGTTTTTCGGAATACACCTTCAGAGTATCCAGATTCTCACCGAAAATTTTACAAACCACATCCTGGCGGGCCCCCGTCATTAACTCATTAAATCTCATTGCTACAGGATACTGGAAAGAATAGGTTACACCTACCATATTCTTTTGCAGCTCTTTCTGCATTTTATCTGCCAGATCATTGTAATTATCTGCGGAAGTCCATTCTTTTCTATCCTTCAGAATTACCATCATATCACTGGCATCCAGAGGCATCGGATCGGTTGGAATTTCACTACTTCCGGTTTTCCCTACAATCTTTTTAATTTCCGGAAACTTACTCATCAGCACCTGCTGGCTTTTTAGCACAACTTCTGTGGATGTTTTCAGGCTGCTTCCCGGTAAAATTCTGGTCTCTACAGCAAAGTCACCTTCCGGAAGGCTCGGAATAAATTCACCACCTAGTTTTGATAATATAAATACCGCTAAAGCAAATAACAGGAACACAACTGTCATAACTATCTTTGAAGATTTTAAAACCCTAGCAAGACTTCTGTCATAAAAAGCAACCAGCTTTTCAATCATCCTGTCTGAGAATGTAGGCTTTGTCTGTATTTTTCTGGATAAAAATACTGAACTCATCATCGGGATATAGGTAAGCGATAAAATAAAAGCCCCTATCAAAGCGAAAGCCACAGTTTGCGCCATTGGTTTAAACATTTTCCCTTCAATTCCCTGAAGCGAAAGTATTGGCAGGTATACAATAAGGATAATCACCTGACCAAATACCGCCGAGTTCATCATTTTTCCGGCAGAAGTTTTCACCTCATTATTCATTTGCTCACCGGAAATTCTTTCACCTTCTTTTCCTTTAATGGAATGCAGCCTGTGCAATACAGCTTCTACAATAATAACAGCTCCATCCACAATAAGCCCAAAATCCAGAGCCCCAAGACTCATCAGGTTTCCGCTTACTCCGAAAATATTCATCATGATAATCGCGAAAAGCATCGCCAGTGGAATTACAGAAGCTACTATAAAACCAGCCCGGAAATTCCCTAAAAACAAAACCAATACAAAAACCACAATCAGTGCCCCTTCTATCAGGTTCTTAGAAACTGTTCCAATAGCATTATCCACCATTTTGGTTCTGTCCAGAAAGGCTTCTATTTTCACACCTTCCGGTAAAGTTTGCTGAATTTCCTCGACTCTGGTTTTAATCTTATCAATAACCTGATTGGAATTCCCGCCCTTCATCATCATAACTACTGCTCCGGCTACTTCTCCTTTACCATTATAGGTCATAGCACCATATTTTATGGCTTTACCCAGCTTTACTTCGGCAATATTCTTCACCAGGATTGGCGTTCCATCCGGCAGATTCTTTACAACGATATTCTCGATATCGGAAATATTCTTTGCCAAACCTTCAGTTCTTATAAACAAGGCATTGGGGCCTTTTTCTATATAAGCGCCACCGGCATTCTGATTGTTATTCTCTACAGCTGCAAAAAGCTGCTGCATGGTAACACCCACTGCTTTTAACTGTGCTGGTTTTATGGCAACCTCATATTGCTTCAGGTCACCACCAAAACTGGCAACATCTGCAACTCCTTCTACTCCCAGTAGCTGACGTCTTACAATCCAATCCTGAATTGTACGAAGCTCCATTGCTGAATAGCGATGTTCATAACCTTTTTTAGGCCGAACAACATATTGATAAATTTCACCTAAACCTGTGGTAATAGGTGCCATAGCCGGTACTCCGATTTCTTTGGGTATATCCTGTGAAACTTGCTGCAGTCTTTCGGCTACCTGCTGACGTGCAAGATATACATTGGTTTCTTCATTGAAAACAATGGTGATCACAGAAAGTCCGAAACGGGAAAAGCTACGGATTTGTTTTACACCTACAATATTACGGCACACCTGTTCTATAGGAAATGTAATAAATCGTTCTACATCCGGTGCACCTAATGATGGAGAAGTTGTAATGATTTGTACCTGATTGTCGGTAATATCCGGTACAGCATCTATAGGAAGTTTACGCAGTTCTATAACTCCGTATATGACTAATGCCAAAGTCATAAGACCAATAATGAGTTTGTTCTTAATAGAAAACTCAATGATTTTATTTAGCATAAAAATCTAATTTTTAAACGTTGAAAATTCATTCCCTGTATGTGGGAATGCTCTGTACTTTAAAAATTAGGCTACTTTAGGCGGCTGAAAAATAGAAAATAACGGTGAAGGGATTTCACCGATAGTATAGAAAAAGTTTCTTGTTTTGCTTTCTTCAAAACTTGGTGCTTTAATCTCCAGATTAAAGGCTTTAGGTATATCCTGAATAATAACCGAGGTTACCAGATAAAGGTCATGTTTCTTGAAGGGCAACTTCATATTGGTTTCATAATCCGGAGCATCGGGATCACCATTAAAATAATGAAGCTTGATGAATCCAAATAATGTAAGCTTTGGATTTGCTGCAGAATGTTCTTTGAAGTGCTCGATAAAAATAGGCAGTTTGATAACCTGACTCAATTCTGTGGAAGAAAAAAGATAGAAGACCAGTAATATGATAGTAAAATACTTTCTCATCACCTCTCAGGTTACGGTGCAAAAATATTTTAATTTTTGGAAAGAAAAAAATCAAAGTTGTGATTTAGAATAAGTCCAACTCAAATTTAGGATACAATTCCAACCTTTCAGCATATTTGTCCATCATATAAAGTAAAATAATACATCATGCACAAAATATTGATATTATTCTGTTTACTGCTTTTATTTTCCGGTAGTATCTCCGGACAAAAAATAAAAACAAACTCCCGATCTACAGAATATCATGCACCACAATATGCTACAGAATCTAATTATCTGGACTTAATTAAAAACAAATCTGCTGCTTTTATTAAGTTTGGTTTTGCAGGTATTGATGGCAGAAATTTTCAGAATAAATACGGAATCGGCGTATGGAATATGGGATGCCTTGTTACATCTGATTTATCCCGAAAAGCCCAGATTAATAACACTGTTCTAAAAAAATATCTCGATAAAAAACATGGAAATTCTTGGGAAAAAGATCTTGGCTTTAAACCTTAATCATTAGCAAAGTATTTATACCCTTAACACCAAAGCACAAGTAATGTTTAAATCCTCATACTTTTTAAGGCTCGAATTGCTTCGCAATATTTTTCTTTATTAACTAGCCTTGGCAAGGTTTGAAATAAAAAAAGGAAAGATTGCTCCTTCCTCTTTATTTTTTGTACAGCTTCATACTATTACTTCATTCCCATATAGAAGAAACCTAAACACTTCTCATTTTCTTTAAGCTGAAGATATTCTCCAATATGATGAATCATTCCCGGTGAACTCCAATAGCAGCCTACATTGTTGGCTGTAGCCATCAGATACATGTTCTGAACTGCCATAGCCGTTGCTGCAACTTCTTCCCATTCCGGCACTTTACCACTAAAATCCGAAACAATACTTAGAACCGTATTGGCTTTGCTCACTTTATCTGATATGTCAATATATTTCTTCTCTAAAAATGTTTCCGGAGATGTGGTTGCTTTGTATAGCTCTGCCAGAGTCTCTCCCAATTCTGTTTTTTCTAGTCCCTGAAAAATTCTGAATCGCCATGGATTGGTCTTTTTATGACTCGGTGCATAATTAGCGGATTCCAGGATTTTATCCAGAACATCCTGCGGAATTACCTCTGCTGTATAGTCTTTTGGAAAAATACTTCTTCTGGATTTTATAATATCTTCTAAGATTTCTGCGCTTGTCTTCATCAACTTTTTTTATTTTCAACGTTTTACAGAGCAATGTCTCTACTCTTTTTTGCTATACAAAAATAGACAATATTATAGTGCTTCAGGTGTATTTTGTGTAATTTAGAATACTGCTACCAGATGTAATTCCAAGCCTTAACAAATAAAACCCTCACAGAAATCTGTGAGGGTTTTTATTATTATAATACGGTCTTTTACTGTTCGCTGATTTCTTTCAAACTCTTAAGACCTCTTCCATAAGCATCATCCATGAAGCCATCCATAAAAAGTTTCATAAGATTCATAGGATAGTTCATTTCTGTATCCATATCCCAGGTTACTTTAGTCTGTGTTCCTTCGGGAGTAAGTATGATATTAGAAGTCGCCTGACCTTCATTGGGTTTGATAAAATGAATGGCAGTTTTAATTCTTTCACCAGGAACAATTTCTAATAATTTTTGCTCACCTTTTCCGGCATCACGGACATTACTGTCCCATGTAAAAGAATCTCCAACTTCTCCGGAAGTCCCACTATAAGTTCTTTTCATATTAGGATCAAGCTTCATAAAAGGGCTCCATTCATTCAGCGCCTTCATGGAGTTAATGTGTATCCATACTTTCTCCTTAGGTGCGTTAATTGTAATAGACTTTTCATAGTGGTATTTCTTACCCAATACAAACATAGTAACGGTAAGGAGGATGAATACTATGGCGAAAAACCACAGCATAATTTTGAAAAATTTCTTCATAGTTCAGATTTTAATAGTTATTAACAACAAAGGTAAACAATATTATTGGTGCGAATTTTGTAAATTTATATCTCTAAAAATTTAAGATTTAAATGAACAATATTTTATTAGAATCCTTTCAAACGCCTTTTCATACTGCACCGTTTGACCAGATAAAAAACACAGATTACCTTCCTGCATTCCAAGAGTTGATAAAAACATCAGAAGAAGAAATTGAACACATAGCCAACAATCCGGAAGCACCAACTTTCTCCAACACTATTGAAGCACTAGCTTATGCAGGAGAGCAGCTGGATGTTGTTTCAAATATTTTCTTCAACCTGAACTCTGCTGAAACCAATGATGAAATCCAGCAAATTGCACAGGAAGTTTCACCTTTACTAACAGAATACTCTTCTAAAATATCTCAAAACGAGAAGCTTTTTGAACGTATTAAAAAAGTATATGATGAAAAAGCCAACTATGAACTGAATGAAGAACAGCAAACTTTATTGAATGAAACCTACAAAGGTTTTGTTAGAAACGGGGCTTTACTGAATGAAACGGATAAAGAAAAACTAAAAAACATTAGTATAGAGTTATCCACAAAGCAGCTTCAGTTCGGACAAAATGTATTGGCTGCTACAAATGCTTATGTAAAGCACCTGACAAATAAAGAAGACCTTGCCGGAATTCCGGAAGCCATTATCGCACAATATGCAGAAGAAGCTAAAGAAAGAGAACTGGAAGGCTGGGCTGTAAGCTTACAATATCCTAGCTATGTTCCCTTTATGACGTATGCAGAGAATCGCACATTGCGCCAGGAGCTGGCTTTAGCCAATGGAAAAAAATCATTTGATGGTAGTGAATTCGACAATCAGCAAATGATTAAAGATATTATCAGCCTCAGAGATCAGAAAGCAAAACTTCTGGGCTATGAAAATTATGCTGCTTTTGTGCTGGAAGAAAGAATGGCAAAATCACCACAAAAGGTTGAAAGTTTCCTACATGAATTATTGGAAAAAGCAACACCATACAGCCAAAAAGAAATAGAAGAATTAAAAGTTCTTGCTAAAGCTGACGGAATCGAGGATATGCAAAGCTATGATCACGCCTATTATGCAGAGAAACTAAGAAAGCAAAAATATGATCTGAACGATGAGGAATTAAAACCTTATTTCCCCTTAGAAAAAGTTCAGGATGCTGTTTTCCGTCTTGCTAAGCAATTATTCGGGCTAACTTTCGAAGAAAGAAAAGACATCCCTAAATACCATGATGAGGTAAGAACCTATGAGGTAAAGGAAATCTTCGATGGCTCAACTGACAATCAACAATACAAAGCTATCCTGTATGTGGACTATTTTCCGAGAAAAGGAAAGCGTGCCGGTGCATGGATGACAAGCTATAAAAAACAGTACAAACAAAATGGTGAAAACAGCCGCCCGCATATTTCTGTAGTATGTAACTTCAACAAGCCAAGTGGAGATACACCAAGTTTATTAACATTCCAGGAGGTGACTACTTTATTCCATGAATTTGGACACGCTATCCACGGCATTTTGGCAAACACTCAGTACCCTGGTCTTTCCGGAACATCAGTAAAATGGGATTTTGTAGAATTACCTTCCCAGTTTCTGGAGAACTTCTGCTACGAGCCGGAATTCCTGAAAACGTTCGCACAGCATTACCAAACGGGTGAAGTACTAAGCGATGAAAAGATAGAGAAAATTGAGAATTCCAAAAACTTTATGGAAGGCTACCAGACTCTGCGTCAGCTAGGATTCGGATTGCTGGATATGGCTTATCATATAAAATCTGAAGAAGTAAAAGATATTAAAGCTTTTGAAGATGCACAGACTAAGGCTACTCAGTTATATCCTGTAAATCCGGAAACAGCTATCAGCTCTAGCTTCTCTCATGTATTTCAGGGAGGCTATGCTTCAGGCTATTATTCTTACAAATGGGCAGAGGTACTGGATGCGGATGCTTTTGCTTATTTTAAAGAAACCGGAATTTTTAATCCGGAAACTGCAGCAAAATATAAAGTATTATTGTCTTCAGGCGGAACCAAAGATCCTATGGAATTGTATAAAAATTTCCGCGGCAGCGAACCAAAAGTAGAAAGCCTGCTGAAAAGAGCATTCGGATAATTACAAATAAATTCAGATATATTAAATCCTCTTAGAACTTTAAGGGGATTTTTGTTTTTATCAATACCAAACGATTACGGAAAACCGTAATTATTTCTAATGCCCAGATTATAATTTAGCAACTGTAAAACAATGAAAAACATTACAAATGTTTCACCATTAAATCGCTGTAAAATATGATTAATGATTTAAAAAAGTTCTTAAATGAAGAACAAGACCCCAAAGCTGTAGAAAAAATTTTAGAAAAAGTCAATGGACTATTAACTACAGACGAGTATGTAGATTATATTGCTGTTCAAAAGAAACCAGCGGTAAACATTTCTCCTGATTGTATTGCACTAACTAATAAAAGAATAATTTTCTGCAGGCCTAAAAATTTTGGGCTTGCTATGAACTTTCAGGATTACCTATGGAAAGAAATTGCCGACTGCCATATGAGTGAAGGCATATTGGGCGCAACATTCAAAATAAAAACGGTTTACGGGCTTATTAATATGCTTGATTACCTTCCTAAGCAACAGGCAAGAAAGTTATATCAATATGCTCAGGGTAAAGAAGAAGATATGATGGAATACAGAAGGCAGCGTGCATTAGAAGAAAAGAGAGCCGCAGCAGGTGGCGGAGTTATTGTTAATAACCTATCTTCTGCAACGGAACCTCAAAATACAGCCGATTATAAAGAAGACCCTTTAGCTGTCTTACAAAAGCTGAAATCTCTTTTGGATAATCAGCTCATTTCTCAAGAGGAGTTCGATCATAAAAAAAGTGAAATTTTAGCAAGAATATAATTATGAAAAACAAATTTACTACCGTACTGTTAGCTTTTTTTCTGGGAGGCTTTGGAATACACAGATTCTATTTAGGGGAAACTAAAAAAGGCTTGTTATATTTATTTTTTTGCTGGACTCTAATTCCTGCTTTTTTTGCTTTTTTCGATACAATTATATTTTTATTTATGTCTAATCATCAATTCAACCTAAGATATAATAATACATTCTAGATCTATAAAATAATCTCTTTTATCAGAAATATTAGTATGTATACTTCAATCCTCTTAAAATTCTAAGGGGATTTTTAAGATAGCGAGTATATACTACTCTCAGTTCTCACACCTCAATATTTGAACCAGAATATTGTTTTGTATTTCTGTCAGCTCAATCAGTTTTTCCTGATTATCGATAATACGCTTTACAACATCTTCATTTATTCTTATTTCTTTCCTGTTTATATCTTCCGATAAAATTTTAAAATTATCATCTAATAAATCTGCAATACCAATATTGTAGTAATTACACAACTTTATTATATTTTCTAAAGAAGGCTTAGCAGATCCTGTTTCCCATTTATTATAAGCTGTCTGAGAGACTTGTAACTCATCAGCTACGTCTGCCTGGCTAGACTTCTCTTGCTCTCTTAGTTTCCTGAGTTTAATTGAAATTTTCATCGCAAATGCATTTTTAAGTCAAAAATATACTGAATATTTAAGAAATCAAATAATACTTTAGTTGTAAAAAAAACAACCAAAGTATATCATACTTAAATAAATAATTGGCCACATTTGAGAAAAGTTGTCGTGAAAACTTATGGTCAAAAGATGCTGAAAAATGACCTTAAAAAAAGTAGGCATATTAAAATCATTAAATACTTGTTAATATGAAAAAGAAGACAATTATTTTAAGCACGGCAGTATTCTTAACATTTACTGTAGGAATAGCCCTGTTAGAGGCCAAATTTTTTGGTTCAGAAACTGTTTTAGGAAAATGTATGTGGATGGGAGGAGATAGATATGAAGCTCCTGTATTAAAAAAAAGTTATGTTTTCTGGATTCCCACTGGAGTAAAAGCTACCGGAGATTGGGCTTCATGCATACCTGAGTAGCAATTTAAAAGAGGAGAAATCCTCTTTTATTTTAGTCCAATTATGAAATATTTACTTTTATTTCCGATTATTCTTTCGTCATTTTTATTCTCTCAGGAGAAAATTATTGACACTATTTACATCACAAATAAAATAAAACTTACAGTAGATAAGTCATCCAGTTCTGTCAATATTGAGGATGACAAAGAATTTGCAATAGAATATACAAATATTAAAGAGAACTGTTTTGTTGATAAATTAATAATTAATGTTAAGAATTATGAGCCTTTTTCTGATAGTCCGTCCATATTCCAATTAAAGTTCTACGCTGATAATGACGGAATAATTGGTGAGGAAATTAAAAATACAACTTCTTTCACCAAACATTTGTCTGTTGCTAAAAGTGACTTTCAGATTATTTTTAAAATACATCCAACAATTAATATTTCTACTGATAAGCCTTTCTTCATTGGAATCACTCTTCTAAAAAACAAAACGGATAAAGCGAATAACAGAAAAACCAGATTATCTGTTTACTCTACTAAAAGTAAACATACAAAAATGTATATAAGAGGAAATGATATTAATTTTTGGATAGAAGACAGCTCATTGAAATTTGATAAATCAAATAAGGTATTATTTCCATCAATAAACCTTGATTCAAAATGTACAGGAAACTTCCTCCCGCCACAATCCGCAGCAATCAGTTTCAGTATGCTTCATCCTGATTAGAAGTAAGCTTAATTTTACAGCAACCCTTTCTTCTTTTTTTGCCTTAAAACATATAGATAAAGGCTTTCTACTTTGGTTCTGGCCCATGGAGTTCTGCGAAGAAATTTTAAAGAGGAACCAATACTCGGATCATGAGTAAAGCACCGGATATTAATTTGATTTCCCAGCTCTTCAAAACCCTGATAATAGTCTACCAATTCTTCGAGAATATCGACTAGTTTTTTTCCGTGTAAAGGATCTTTAGATTGCTGTTCCATCTTTTTTTGGCAAAAATAGGAAAATAAAAATTCCTGATATGCTAATGCAAACAGGAAACCGTCTTTGATTAAAATAAAAATGCCCGGCAAAAGCCGGGCGTTTATTTTTTAGTGACCTTCTGTGCCGTCAACACCATGAGCGTGACCGTGAGAAAGTTCTTCTTCTGTAGCAGGACGAGTTGATAAAACTTCAACATCGAAGTTTAAAGTCTTACCAGCCATTGGGTGGTTAAGATCTGCGATCACAACCTCCGGAGTAACTTCTACAACGATAGCCTGGAAATTATTCCCTTGGTTATCAGATAAAGGAAGCATAGCTCCTACTGGTGGCATACCAGACTCTTTGAACATATCTACTGGTAATTGAGCCAATGCATTAGGATCTTTTTCACCATAAGCTTCTTCAGGAGCAATTGTGAAAGAAGTTTTATCACCTACTGTAAGACCTTTGATGTTTTCCTCGAATTTAGGAATCATCATTCCAACACCATATAAAAATGTTAATGGGTTCTCACTTGTTGTTTGCTCAACAAAAGTTTTCTCACCGTTTTCTTCAATTGTATGAAGTGTGTAGTTTAAAGCAACTACATGATTGTTGTCTATTGTCATGTTCTTTCTTTATAGGGATTTCCCCCTGTTATTGTATTTATAATAGCATTTTATTGCTATCGTTATATGCAAAGATAATATTTTGATTTAAATGTAATCTGAAATAAAGATATGCTCAGCCTTTATATTTTTCTGGCTTTAGCCAAAAGCGGTATAGAGATTAATCCCATAGATAACATAATAAATAACTGAAGCGTATGTGAAAGGAAAGCATAACTTAAACCTACTTCAGCTCCAGCCTCAGGATCTTTGCCCCAAGCCAGAAATAGTCCCATTACGCCTAATTTTAATGCCAGATGATATGCACCAATACCTCCTGAGGCCGGCACCATCATTCCTAATGTTCCCACTGTAATCAGGAAAAATCCATCTGCAAACCCAAAGGAAGAAGTCTCAGGTAAGGCAAAGCATATTAAATAAGCAGCAAAGTAATAACAAGTCCAAATCCCTGCTGAATACAGGAAAAACTTTGGTTTATTTTTTATCTGAACTATAGATTTCAATCCATCTGCAAGCCCTTTTCCAAAGTTTATAACTTTAGCATATACCGAAGTTTGCTGCAACTTTTTACGAAAAGCAATAAACAGTATGACTCCTAATCCTATACAACCTGCTATTAGCCATTTCCACGGAACCCCCTGTTCTTGCTGCGGCGTGTTCTCTTTTTGCTTTGTCAGATAATTATAGAAAGATATCAGTGCTTCATATTTAAAAACTGCAGTAAGCAGCAAAAATAACATCATGAAGAACAGATCTACTACCCTCTCCAGGATAATGGTTCCAAAAGATTTATCTACCGGAACTTTTTCTACACCATATAAAGCTGTTGCTCTCGCAACTTCTCCGCTTCGGGGGATAGTAAGATTCATTAAATAGCCAAAGGACAATGTCCAAAGCGCATTGGAATTGGATATTTTGTAGCCCATAGGCTCCAAAAACATATTCCAGCGAATAGCACGAATCCAGTATGCCATAATCCCGAAGACAAATGCTGCAAAAATCCAGAAATAATTAGCTTTAACAAAAGCTTCTTTGATTTTTGAGAAATTGAGCCCTCTTGTTGCCAGCCACATAAAAAAAGCAGCAAACACCAAAGATATTCCAATAGTAAGGGCTGTCTTTAGTGTATTATTTTTTTTAGCCTCTGCCATTTATTAAGTTAACAGGTTAGTTTCTTCGTTCGGGAAAACTATTTTTGGCTGGAATGTTTGGGCTTCTTCCGGAGTCATCTGTGCATAAGCAATAATAATGATAATATCTCCTTTGTGAACTTTACGTGCTGCAGGTCCGTTCAGGCAGATTTCCCCTGAATTTCTCTTTCCTTTTATCACGTAAGTATCGAATCTTTCTCCGTTATTCACGTTTACAATGTATACTCTTTCCCCCACAACAAGTCCTGCTGCATCGATAAGATCTTCGTCTATAGTAATACTTCCTATATAATTAAGATCTGACTCAGTTACTTTAACTCTGTGAATTTTGGATTTAAAAACTTCTATTAGCATAATGCAAATTTACTGGTTTCCGGCGAAAGCCAAAAGAATTCTTCAAAGTATGCATATTAAAAAAAAGAAACGTCAAAGGTAATATGACTACTGCTAACCTACATATAATGAGCCTTTTTCATAAAAATCATTAAATAAACCCCTATAAACACTTAAAATTTAAAATATGATAATTCAAAGCAAAATATTAACAATTCTTTAAAAATACGTTGTCATGGACTTTTGGCACACTTTTAGTTACCCGTAAAGCAGCATTTTAGTAAAAACATGCATTATTAAATTTCAACCCTTTGAGAAGTATTAGCATGCTTTTATTAAAAAAAAACACTAATTATTTGCATGAGACAAAATTTGTGTTATATTTGCTATTAGTTAAATTAAACTTTAAATATTATTTACTATGAACAAGTCTGAATTAATCGACGCAATTGCAAAGGATGCTGATATCACTAAAGTAGCAGCTAAAAAAGCATTAGAATCTTTCATTTCTAATGTATCTTCTACATTGAAGAAAAAAGATGGTAAAGTATCTTTAGTAGGTTTCGGAACTTTCTCCGTAGCTGAAAGAGCTGCTAGACAAGGTATCAACCCTTCAACAAAGAAACCAATTAAAATCGCTGCTAAAAAAGTAGCTAAGTTTAAAGCTGGTTCTGAGTTAGCAGAATCTGTAAACGGCAAAAAGAAATAATAAGTAGTTTCTTAAAAGAAATTAAGCTGCCCAATGGGCAGCTTTTTTTATGTTTATGGAGCCAGGCGTTCAGTTGTCCAGCTTCCGTCTTCAGCTTTAGTATAAACGATACGGTCGTGTAATCTGTTCGGTCTACCCTGCCAAAATTCAATCTCATACGGTTTAGCAATATAGCCACCCCAATGCTCAGGTCTTTCTACTTCTTTATTTTCGAATAACTTCTCTGTTTCTATCAGTTTTTCTTCAAGAAAATTCCTGTTCGGAATAACGCTGCTTTGTGGCGACACAACAGCTCCTATCTGGCTGCCACGAGGACGCGAATGAAAATAAGTATCGGAATCCTGTGCCGATGTTTTTACCATTTCCGCTTTAATAGTTACCTGACGTTCCAAAGTGGACCAGAAAAAATGGAGACAAGCTTTAGGGTTATGCGCTATAGCCGTTCCTTTGTAGCTATTATAATTGGTGAAAAATACAAAACCTTCATCCGAATATTCTTTTAATAAAACAATTCTGGTTCTTGGGCAACCGTCTTCATCTACCGTTGAGACATCCATTGCATTGGCCTCTACAACACTTGTATCTTCTTCTGCGGCTTTCAGCCATATTTTGAACATTTCAAAAGGAGACTGTTCGATTTGACTTTCAAGCAATTCTGCTTTTTCATAAACTTTTCTTCTGTCGTGTAGGTTTTCCATCGAAAAAATATTATTTTTGAGTATGAATAACTCCTACAAAGGTAAGATTTTAATCTCCACACCTGATATTTCCGGAGATATATTTTCCCGCTCTGTTGTCCTCATCATCGAACACAACGAATCAGGAGCCTTTGGCCTTATCCTTAATAAGAAAAATAATTTCCTGAGTAAACGCTTCAATAAGATAATGCAAAATGATATTGAGGTCTACGAAGGCGGACCTATATCTCAGGACAAAATATTCTTCATTATTCATGGAGAAAGAGCTACTTCTGTAAATTCTGAAATCAATGATGACTACTACCTTACAGACAATGTTGAAGAGGTAATAGAGCTTATTGTAAAACAGGAACTGGAAACAAAAGATATCAAAATATTTTCCGGCTATTCAGGATGGTCTCCCCAGCAGTTGGAAGGTGAGATAAAAAACAAGATGTGGACAGTTATAGAAGTTATTAATCTGGATTACACAGAATCCAATGACCAGAACTTGTGGAAAAAGATAATGCAGGGATTAGGCGGAGAATTTTTATTATGGGCTAATGCGCCTGAAGATATTTCCCAGAACTAATCAGGAGGGCATCATTTATAAATAACAATCAGAACTATTTTGAAACGAATTTATTTCAACAATGCGCTTAGCATTTTCAATATTACCAGTATTATTATTGGTGTAACCGCTGTTATCGGACTTAATTTTGTAAAAAACATATCTTATGAACAGCTCTACTGGTACAAGATGACTGCGTATGCATTTATTGTTGTTGTATTTGGGAAAACCATTGTTCAGAATCTGATTCTGAAAAACTTTGTAGGCTGGAACAGCAAAACCCTTCAGATAAAAATTAATACCCGAAAGAATACGCTAATATACTTTAATGAAGTAAGCAAGTATTCCCTTACCCATAAGATTCTGAACATTAAAACAACATCCCAGGATTATTCTTTTGACTTAAAAGATTACCGGGACCGCGATGCTCAAAAAATCTTACGGATACTGAAAAAGTTTGTGAAAGCTTAGTTAAAACTATTTTGCCATTCCTCTAACAGGCTTGCAAATTTCGTTTTAGAAAACTCTTTATTTCTAATTTTTGTTACGTGGTGTATTCCACTCATTTCAGAAATCATCAGGACTTCATCCGCTTTCTGAGTCTCAAAGGCAATAATCTCGGCTTCTTCCAGAAGAGCCAGTCCTTTTTTATCCAGAAAGGTTACAAATGATTCCAGCAACGGAGAGATATAAGCACCTTCAGTATGTTTCGGAACACGCAGTGTATTATCTGTTAATAAAAGGATATTTCCCTGCGATGTTCTTGCAATTCTTTTATCAGGATTCAGCAATATAACATCATCCAGATCATTTTCGGATGCATAAATTCCTGCATATATATTTTCCGGAGAATGCACATGGATATTACTCAAAAGATTTGTATTAACATTAATCTCCTTGATAAGATCCATTTCATAGTCTTTAGCGCTTGCTAAAACATCTTCTGCTTCCTCTGCCTCAAAATAATATTCTACTTCATTTTTAGCCAGATTAAGGCCATTATTACTTCTGTAAGCAAAGAATCGGACAATAGCATTCTTTGTTCCTTTATCAATTACTTCTTCCTGAAACAATTGTTTAAAAAACTCCAGTGTATAAGACTGCGGAATATTTAGCCGAAGCTTACGCATAGAAGCCATAAGATAGAAATAGCATTCTTCAGCCAGAATAAGCTCATTATTTCTGATATAAAAAGAAACCCATACTCCGTCACCGAACAAAAAAGCCCGGTTAGCCGGGTCTTTTTGTATATTTTGAAAATTCTTAATCATGATGTTTTAAGCTGCACCTAATTTTATCTGTAGATTTTCGATAAGATTATCCCAGTACTGTTGTACCTCTTCTTCATCGCCTTCATCTGCAAAATCTGTAACGTTAAGAGAGAGGTCATTGGTGATCTCATCAATAACGATAGTTAATTCAAAAAAATTCTTTGTTCCTTCATCTGCCTCCCATCTGTATCTTACAAAACTTTCTGGTTTATAACGAATCATGGTAGCTTTTTCGGGTTCCCCTCCATTCCAGCTGAAATAGAAATCATCTCCTTTTTCCACAACATCATCCGCAAACCATTCCGCCAGTCCTTCAGCACTTGCTAGATATTCATACAAGATCTCTGATTGACAATGCATTGGATACTCAAAATGTACTTTTGTTTTCGCCATAAATTACCAACTTTTGGTTGCGCAATATATAAATTAGTTTATACTTTAACAATAGTGGGGGAAGAAAATATCAATTAATTTTCATTGAGAGCGTCTATTATGATCTTGCACCCTTTTTTTATCTCTTCATCGGTGATTATCAGAGGCGGAGTGATGCGCATAAAATTATTTTTATAGAGCTGCCAGAATACAATAAGTCCATTTTCCATACAACGTTTTGCTACATCCAGACAATACTCAGGAGTCCCAAGATCTACTGCCAGCATAAGCCCCATTCCGTTAATTTTTTTAATCTTCGGATGTACTAATAATTCTCTGAAAAGCTGCTCTTTTCTATACATTTCATCCATCACACCGGATTCCAATACTTCGGATAAAGTAGCATGAGATGCCGCTGCGATTAATGGATTTCCACCAAATGTTGTAATGTGTCCCAGTTTTGGAGAATGTGAAAGTGTTTGCATAACTTCGGCACTAGCCATAAATGCTCCTACGGGAACACCTCCTCCCATTCCTTTACCCATTACTAAGATGTCCGGAACAATTCCGAAGTGTTCAAAAGCAAAGAGTTTCCCGGTTCTTCCAAATCCAGGCTGGATTTCATCCAGAATAAGCAATGCACCTACTTCCTCACATCTTCTCTTTAGCTTTATAAAGAATTCATTTTCCGGCATAATAAATCCGGCAGCACCCTGTATTGTTTCAACAATAACTCCGGCTGTTTTTTCCGTGATCTGCTCCAGATCTTTTTCTTCATTAAAACCAATGAAGTTAATCATCGGTAGTAAAGGACGATATTCTCTTTTGTGTGTCTCATTACCGGAAACACTTAGTGCACCGTGAGTATTTCCATGATAGGAATCTTTAAAGGAAATAATCTCCTCGCGGCCAGTATATCTTTTGGCTAATTTCAATGCTCCATCAATAGCTTCCGCTCCGGAGTTTACCAAATAAGTAACTTCCAAAGGTGCAGGTGTAGCATCGGCTAAAAGCTGACAAAGTGCAACAGGTTTTTCCTGTGCATATTCGCCATACACCATTACATGAAGGTATTTGTCTGTTTGCTCTTTAATAGCCTGAACAATTTTCGGATGGGAATGTCCTAATGTATTGGCAGAAACTCCTGCTACAAAATCCAGGTAAGCTTTTCCGTCTTTACCATAAATATAACTTCCTTCTGCACGTTCCACTTCAAATCCTGAAGCAAATTGTGTTGTCTGCGCCTGATATTTATAAAACTCTTGTTTCATTTTAAAATTGTTGATTGATTTATTAAAAAATCAGATGATGAATAACTCTTTTTCGTACTTCGTGAGTAAGATTATTCTTTTTTAACCCGTTTAGGTTCTTTTGCTTTCTGAGCATCTTCTTTGCTCTTAATAATTCCCTGAGCGGCATCGTAAAGTGTATTATCCGAGGTATACTGTTTCTCCGGATAATTCGGGGTATCTAAGAATATATCCCGCCATCGCTGCAGTCTGTCTTTTGTATTCCAATTAAAATCCGGGAAAAATCTTTTCGCCTTCGCGACTTTACTCATTGGGTACAAGTCGGTGAGTGCACCGATATTACATGTTATCGTTTGTACTTTTTTTTCTTCAAATTCAGTAATGATTTCGCCGCAGGTAGAATAAGCAATACCTATACGGTCTACCTTCTTAGTTTTTTCATCCTGATTATCGGCATATGTAATAGCCTGGGCATTTCCTTTTACCCTGGCTTCTTTCAACTGACCTTCCTGAAAGTAAATCGTCATGATCTTTCCTTTCACCTGATTGAATTCATCTTTAAGATTCAATGAATCCACCTTACTGATAGCAAAAGCATCTCCCATTACTCGTACAGAATCTATACGCTGCATATCGGGCGTGGAGTAAGCTCTGATGGTATCTCCGGTAACCTGTCTTTCACCAGCCCAGAAAACTGGTTTCCCTACAAAGTGCATAACACCATCAGTTTCGTTATATGCTAAAGAATCTGAACGTCCCTGCGCATTGGTTTTAAACATTCTTGCTTGCTTAAAAGCTCGCATGTAGCTTTTTTTCTGTCCTGTCTTACTGTCCAACTTTTGGTATGCCAGAATTTTCTTAGCGGCAATATATACAGAATCCGTTTTCAGGACTTTTATAGCATATGGCTTTTCGGTAATTACAGCAGAGTCAGTTTTTTCATAGATCTCTCCGTAACCTCCCAGTATATATCTGTTTTCAGCGGGATCATCCAGTTTTACATTACCAATCGCCTTACCAAAACCGGTAATTTGATTGAAATACATATCGTCTCCGGTAAGGATTTTTCCGTTATAGTGGATACGTGAATTTTTCTTCAGGTAAACTTCTTTAGAATTCATCAGATAGCGCCCCTGTTCTGTATAAACGTAATTGGAAGGATTCTTTTTGTTGGTAACGGTTGTTGGCCCGTTAAATACTGCAATACCCTCACCACGGAGATAGTTTACATTCTTTCCGTCTGTAATATATTCATCGTTGACAATGCGGTAATTGGAATCGAAAACAATACGCTGTTCATTAACATAATAAGTTCCAATCTTGGTTGTAATAACACTATTGTCCTGATGAACATTAATAACCCCGCCGTCATTAAAATATGCTGTATTCGCATTTCTGTCATAATACAGCGTTTCGGTTTTAATAGTTTGTTTAGGGTCTGTAAGGACAACATTTCCTTTAGCAATAGCTTTTCTGGTATTACCATCATATTCAGCTTCATCAGAGGTAAGATGTGTTCCGTCCGGATTGGTAATATCAATATTACCTTTCGCTTTAATGAAATTTTCTTTCTGATACAGAACAACCTCGTCCCCCTTGAAGATACTTCCCTGATGATGTACTTCTACATTACCTCTCAGGAAAGGATTTCCTTCGTAAAGCTCAGGGCGTACGTTGGTACTATCTGCATGGATTAGCTTGATCTTTTCCGGAGTAGTCCCAGGCTTTGTTTTCGGAGCAGTACTCTGATTAAAGTAGGGATCCTTTTTCAGAGGAGTCGTAGGAATAGTCTGCGCTGCTCCTGTGATATAGATAAGAAGAAATAGAAAAAGGATTCTTTTCATGAATGTGAAACGCTATTAAACCTTGAAACGCAAAGAGAGGCTTCTCTCCTTGCGCTTTATTTATAATATCTTTACGAGATTAGTTATCTTTTTTGTACCCATAGAAGTAAAGAGAGTGGCTATCGATACTTACGCCAAATGCGTTTTCTATAGCTTCTTTAATTCCCTGAATTCTCGGATCACAAAATTCTATAATCTCATCAATTTCTTTATCAGATCCCGGTTTATAAACGACCAAGTGATCGTGTTGCTTATCGAAATATGATTTCTCATAAGAGGAAGAGGTAAGCGTCTTTTCCCCAAACTGATGTTTACGGATTAATCCTGCATCTAAAAAGATCTCGATCGTGTTGTAAATTGTTGCTTTTGAAACCTGATATTTCTTCTGAATCATCAACAAATACAAATCATCTACATTAAAGTGGTGATCCAGATTGTAGATTTCTTCGATAATAGCGTAACGTTCTGGTGTATTACGATACCCTTTATCCTGTAAATACTGTTTCAAAACACTCTTTACAGTCTCAATATTTTTTTCCTTTTGTTTTTGGTCCATCATAGTACAAATTTACAACATAAAAATTAATCTTCATCAAAACGGTTAAAACCAACCTGCTTGATCTTGTGTACACGCACCGGATTATAAAGTAGCGGTGCCGACTCTACAACCACGTTGTGAGAAACTAAACCGAATGCAGTAAAGTCATTACTACCCATTTTACGGACAAAATTATAAACATTCATAATAATCTTTTCACGGATTGTAAGAAGATAATCATTGATATACACGTTGTCTATAATTATATATTTAAGATCCGGCGGTATATTATGTGCTCTTAGCGACGGATGGCTACTTCTGTCCGGAATAATTCCTTCATCCACCATATCCGTTAATACCTGCTGGAAATAATCATTGATAAGTCTGTCGACCTTAAATCCTAAAATAAAATGTATGCGGTAAATAGTTCCCGGAAGAATTTCATCTATTTTATACTCATAAGTATAGGGATCTTCATGGTTTACAATATTCAGAATAAAATAGTGGTCTGCACGCTTGGGCTGAGAACGAATCATAGAATAGATAATCTTAGATTCTATTTCCTGCGTGTTTTTAGCACGGCTGAAATAAGCCAGGTTTGTTGCATACTTAGGAATCGTTTCATCCAGTTTCATATCCTGGATAGTAGATATGTAATGCTCTAGTTTTACAAACTTGATGAATTTGGTTTTAATCATTCTTCCGTTGTACCATGCATACATACAAATTCCTATAAATCCGGCTAAGAATACAGTAATCCAACCACCTTCAAAGAACTTGATCACATTGGCACTAAAGAATCCTAATTCTAAAGAAAGATATACTAATGCGAATAGCAAAACGAGCCACTTATTAATCCTTTTCTTGAAAAGATAAAATACCAAAAGAACAGTTGTCATCAACATCGTTACTGTAATAGACAGACCATAGGCAGCCTCCATTTTTCCCGATTCCTTAAAGTAAAGTACAACGAAAATACAGAAGACCAATAACCCCCAGTTTACTTTAGGAATATACATTTGTCCTTTTACCCCGGATGGATAATCAATTTCCTGTAAAGGCCAGAAGTTAAGTGACATTGCTTCTGAGAAAATCGTAAACGATCCGGTAATCAACGCCTGACTGGCAATAATAGCGGCTGCAGTTGCCATAATTACTGCAGGTAGTACGAACCATTCCGGCATCATAGCAAAGAAAGGATTTTCTCCTGCGAAAACCTGTTGATAGTTTCCTACCAGCCAAGCCCCCTGCCCAAGATAGTTAAGAATAAGGCAAATTTTCACAAATACCCAGCTAATACGGATATTCTTGATACCACAGTGTCCAAGATCCGAATATAAAGCTTCAGCTCCTGTTGTACATAAGAAAACAGCTCCAAGGATAACGATAATAGAAGGTGATGTTATAATAAGCCTTACTGCATAGTAAGGATTTAATGCTTTCAAAATCTGTGGATAATCGAAAAGATGGATTACGCCTAATGTTCCTAACATAAGGAACCAGATCGTCATTACCGGTCCGAAAAATTTACCAATAAAGCTTGTTCCGAACTGTTGTATGGTAAAGATTGCAACCAGTACAATAAGCGTAATGGTAACTACTGGTGTTTCCGGATTATATATTTCCAAACCTTCTATAGCTGCCATTACAGTAAGAGAAGGTGTAATAACTCCATCTGCAATAAGAGTTGCTGCTCCTATAATCGCAATAATATACAGCCACTTTTTCTTCAGGTTCTTTACCAGTGAGAAAAGTGCCAGAATACCACCCTCACCTTTGTTATCGGCCCTGAGGGAAATTAATACATATTTAATCGTAGTCTGAATCGTCAGTGTCCAGATGATACATGAAAGAGCCCCTTCCAGGAAGATTGGATCTAATGTTCCAGATTCTTTTCTGGCATTCACAATAGCCTTCATTACGTACAACGGAGAGGTTCCAATATCCCCGAAAACAATTCCTAATGACACTAAAACACCTATGAAGGTTAGCTTCTTGGTATCGATATGTGCATTCAGTCCTAACATATTTTAAAATATAAAAATTAGCGCAAATGTATAAGAAATTACCCCTAAGTTGTATAAATTTATTTGACAAAATTAAAAAACCTTCCGAAAAGGAAGGTTTTAATATCTGTTAATCTACGTTATTATTGCTTAACGTACATTGCATTTTTAATCTCAGCTTTTACTTTTTCCAGTTTCGGGAACCATTCTGCAAATAATGCTGCAGAATATGGAGCCGGAGCATCCGGAGTTGTAATTCTCTTGATTGGAGCATCTAAATAATCAAATGCTTTTTGCTGTACCATATAAGTAATCTCAGAAGCTACAGAAGCGAATGGCCATGCTTCTTCTAAAACTACTAAACGGTTAGTTTTCTTTACAGAAGTTAAAATTGTATCGTAATCTAAAGGACGAACTGTTCTAAGGTCGATAACCTCAACAGAGATTCCTTCTTTTTCTAAATCTTCAGCTGCCTGAATAGCTAACTTCATGATTTTACCGAAAGAAACTAAAGTTACATCAGAACCTTCTTTCTTGATATCGGCTTTACCTAATGGGATGTAGTACTCTTCCTCAGGAACTTCCATTTTATCACCATACATCTGCTCAGACTCCATGAAGATAACAGGGTCGTTATCCTGGATAGCTGTCTTCAAAAGACCTTTCGCATCATATGGATTAGATGGTACTACTACTTTCAATCCCGGGCAGTTTGCATACCAGCTTTCTAATGCCTGAGAGTGAGTTGCTCCTAACTGACCTGCAGAAGCTGTAGGCCCACGGAAAACGATTGGACAGTTCCACTGACCACCACTCATCTGAAAAATTTTTGCTGCGTTGTTAATGATCTGGTCAATACCTACTAAAGAGAAATTGAAAGTCATAAATTCAACAATCGGACGGCATCCGTTCATTGCTGCACCTACAGAGATACCTGCGAAACCAAGCTCAGCAATCGGTGTATCGATAATTCTGTCTGGTCCGAATTCTGCTAACATACCTTTAGATGCTTTGTAAGCACCGTTGTATTCTGCAACCTCCTCACCCATTAAATATATTGACTGGTCTTTGCGCATTTCCTCGCTCATTGCCTGTGCAATTACCTCACGAAAAGTATATTCTGCCATAATTTTTAATTAATTTGAAAGTACAAAAATAACCATTTTCATTTTATTATGCATTACTTTCTTCTAATTTGGTCAGTTCTTTATAATTAGCCCTCAATTTATGGAGGATATTTCCATAAAAATTTTTATAAATCAAACTGATAAAAAGCAATATTGAAAGCAAAATCACCGAAAACAATATATAAATTTTCAATGTCGGTTGTAACAAATTTCCGACCTGATATTTCCCATGCCTCCCCTCCTGCCAACCAGTATAAAATTGGTTGGTCATAATATCAAAATTCAATATACACTCTATAATTAATGTCGAAAACACCGCAATAACATATATAACAACAATTCGCCTCAACATTAAAATACTTTTCATTAAATCCTTTGAGTTGGTTGTATTCTTAATTCTATAGAATGTATACACCAAAAGACCCGTGAAACAGAAAAACAAAGTATATCTCACTAATCTGTAATCTAATCCGTAGATCACATCAAATACCAGCCACAATGCAATCTCGGTAATTCCCAAGATAAGTAATGATGTAGAAAACGAAATTGATTTCCGTTTTAACATCCTAAAAATCTCTTTAGCAGAGTATGCCTTAAAATCTTCAGAATTTTTATTCCAATCTTTTTTTAGTAATTCCAGTTCATCCATAGCCATTATTTTTTTATAAGTGATTTCAGATTATTTTTAGCTCTGTTCATTTTCACACGGGCATTACCTTCTGTGATTCCCAAAACCTCTCCTATTTCTCTATAACTTTTATCGTCCAGATACATCATAATCAATGCTTTTTCTATATCCGAAAGTTTATGTATCATTTTATACATATTCCGAATTTTTTCTTCTTCATCAGTATATTCATCGCATTCTATTTTCAGTGAGACAAAATCTATATCCGATTGCAATCGGATCTGTCTGTCGGATTTTCTAAATAATGATATTGCAGTATTCAGCGCTATACGGTACATCCATGTAGAAAATTTTGCTTCGCCTCTATATCCCGAAAAAGACTTCCACAACTGCAACGTAATTTCCTGAAAAAGATCTTCATGATCTGCTTCATTGTCTGTATAAATCCTGCATACTTTATGGATTAATCGCTGATTTTCCGTAATCTGTTTTACAAAAGTTTCTTCGGCTTTACTCTGCATACTCTATAAGTGTATCCTTTTATTTTTCGTTACACTTTTTCAACAAAAAAAGCATCAAATTTCTTTGATGCTTTTATGAATATATTGATAAATATTAATCTACTTTATACCAAGTTTGAGATCTTCCTAATGCTGAGAATCCAATATAACCTCTTACATTAAGTTTATCTTCGCCTTCTTTTTTGATAGTACACTTATAAGTCTTACCATTTTTAGGGTCAGTAATTGTTCCTTTTGTAAACTCGCTTCCGTCCTTAGACAATCCTCTGATTACTTCCATACCAAGGATAGGTTTATCTTTACGGTCATCCTTACAGCCAGAGCAGTTAGGATCTGCAGGTTTTATTAATAACTGGATTACTTTACCATAATATTTACCATCCGATTTTTTAAAAATCTCGACGATAGACTTAGGCTTTCCTGTTTCATCGTCTATAGTCTTCCATTTTCCTTCAATCTGTGCATAAGATAACACACTGAAAAATACTGCAACAAGGCTAAAGATTATTTTTTTCATTTTCATATAAATTTGTTTAAAGATAATTATTTATCTGAATTAAACAATCTTTAAAGTTATTTTTTACATAGTTTCTGGTAAATACAGTTATTGTTAAACAGCTATTTATTTCTACACGTCTTCCTTATCACCTTCCTGTTCATTTTTAGCTGTAGTTTATTTTATAGCAGTTTTACCGGGTGAATAGTGTTTAACACCTAACTTATACCAGATAATTCATAATTCCTCCCTATTTTTGCTGCATGAATTTTATCCGGAATAATTTTGCAAATGCTCTGACACTTGGAAACCTGTTTTTCGGCAGTGTTGGTGCAATCCAGCTTGTACTGGGAGATTATAAAACTACAGCTTTATGTATTATCTGTTCTCTTGTACTGGACTTTTTCGATGGTTTTGTAGCAAGAGCACTAAAAGCAAACAGTGAACTTGGTGTCCAGCTGGACTCTCTTGCAGATATGGTTAGTTTTGGTTTCCTTCCCGGATTAACAATGTATAAAGCTCTGGAAGGTTTCGGAGATCAGGCATTTAGCATAAGTCTGCCTTTCGATGTTAAATATATCGGACTTCTGGTTACTCTTTTCTCGTGTCTGCGTCTGGCTATCTTTAACCTTGATGAAGATCAGAAATATTATTTCAAAGGACTTAATACACCTAGTAATACGATCCTGTTGTTTGGTATGTATTACGCTTTCAGAGAAAAGCATACATTCTCATTTTTATTCGAAAATGCAGGATTACTTATACTACTAAGCCTGTTGTGTTCCTGGTTGCTTGTAAGCCCGATAAAAATGATTGCCATGAAATTCAAATCTATGAAACTGCAGGATAATTATCCTAAAGTAGCATTAGTAGCAGGATGTATTATACTTCTTTCCGCATTCGGAATTACAGGTATACCACTTTGTATGATCTATTACATCGCTGTTTCTTTATTATTTCAAAAAAATTTAACGCAAATATGAATTTAAAATTACATAAACCTCTTTGTATTTTCGACCTGGAGACCACAGGTATTAACATATCTAAAGATCGTATTGTTGAAATCTGCATCCTGAAAGTTTTCCCGGATGCCTCACGTGAATCTAAAACATGGCTGGTAAATCCGGAAATGCCTATTCCTAAAGAATCTAGTGACATTCACGGAATCACAGACGAGATGGTAGCAGACAAACCTACATTAAAAGAGATTGCCCCTAAAATCATTGATATGATTAAGGATTCTGATTTAGGAGGTTTCAATTCTAACAGATTTGACATTCCTTTACTGGCAGAAGAATTACTAAGAGTTGGTTTCGACTTCGATCTGTCAAAACATAAACCAATAGATGTACAGACTATTTTCCATAAGATGGAACCTCGAAATCTTTCTGCTGCATACCAATTCTATTGTGGAAAGTCTCTGGAGAACGCTCACTCTGCAGAAGCAGATACTTTGGCAACTTTTGAAATATTGGATGCACAGGTGGGTAAATATGACGAATTAGGAGATGACGCACATTCTTTAAGCGAATTTTCTTTCCATAAAAGAAGCGCTGATTTAGCAGGCTTTATTATCTACAATGAGAAGGAAGAAGAGATGTTCTCTTTTGGAAAATATAAAGGACAAAAAGTACTGGATGTATTTGATAAAGATCCTGGTTATTTCGGATGGATACAAAATGCTGACTTTCCATTGTACACCAAAAAGATATTAACAGCTATAAAGCTGAAAAGTAAATTTTAATGACTAATTGCTAAAACGAGTATATATCCTCTATAGCTAATATTAAACAATATGAAGATAATTTGTGTCGGCAGAAATTATACAGAACATGCCAAAGAACTAAAAAATGAAATTCCTACAGAGCCTGTTTTATTTATAAAACCCGACACCTCGGTTCTAAAAGGTTCTGATTTTTATATTCCTGAGTTTTCTAACGATATCCATTATGAGCTGGAACTGGTGATCAAAATATCCAAAGGAGGAAAATATATTCAGGAAGAAAATGCAGCAAAGCATTATGAGCAAATTGGTCTGGGAATAGACTTTACAGCCAGAGACTTACAGAGTAAGCTGAAAGAAAAAGGATTGCCATGGGAGAAAGCCAAAGGTTTTGATGGTTCGGCTGTTGTAAGTGATTTCTTTCCGGTTGAAAATTTCAATACAGAAGAAATTCACTTTGAGCTGAAAAAAAACAATCAGACCGTTCAGGAAGGTAATTCTAAAGACATGATTTTTGACATCAATAAACTTATAGCCAATATCTCACAATATTTTACGCTTCGCGTTGGTGACCTTATCTTTACGGGTACACCTGCGGGGGTTGGCAAAGTTGAAGAAAATGATATATTAGATGCCTATCTGGAAAATGAGAAGCTTTTTAGTGTAAAAGTCCATTAATTTTCTTAATTTAGTAAGAAAGAAAGCTTATGAAAACAATTGTTCTGCCTATAGATTTTTCAGAAAGATCTGAATACCTGATTGACGAGGCTGTAAAATTTGCAAAGGAGGTAAATGCTAAAATAAGCCTTATCCATGTTGCCCCATTAGATATTGGATTTGCTATTGGTGATATGGGTTTCCAATATTTTCCTGAAATCGAAAAATCCGAAATAAAAGAAGAGCTTTTACAGCTAAACCGTTTGGAGCAAAGAATTATCGCTCAGGATATAGACTGCGATCACCTTCTAAAACAGGGCGAAGCATCCTCTATTATTCTGGAATTTGCTGAAGAAAAAAATGCCGACTACATTGTAATCGGTTCTCACGGACGAAGCGGCATGTATGATGTATTCATTGGCAGCTTAACGAAGTCTATTACTAAGAAATCCAGCATTCCGGTATTGGTAGTCCCGATACATGATGCTAAATAAAAATAAAATATCAAGAGTAAGGTTATACCTTACTCTTTTGTTTTGTAGTACCCGCTTCCACCTCCCGCTGGTAAGCAAAAATAAGATTCTTTAGTTCGTTGCAGGTATTCAGGTAATCCAGAAATATTGCATTGAGCTCTTCGACTTTCCCCTGAGTAAGTTCAGGATTAATCTCATCATATTTTTTCTGGAGTTTTCGGAGATTACGGGCATGATCTTCTTTGGATATAAGTCTCATAACTATAATTATTTTAGCGTTCAGACAATTTTATCATACACTCTTTATACAGTGCATTAGAGTTAATTAAGCGTGCAATTGCTTTTTCGTATCGTATGTACAAAAACTGCAGTTTCTCTTCTACTTCACTGTCCTGTAACTTTCGTATACGTTCGATATTCTTAAAATGTTCAAAAGCTGTTATTCCTTTCATAATGGTATTTTTATAAAATTTTCAGGTTTTTCACTTTCCGCCAGAATGCGGAAAACCATATTTTTTGTGTTGTGGCTTTTTGTTTTTAAGTTACTACTTGCCTGTCCTGTTATCACCAATAATGCGGAGGCCAGTAGTGTTTCGTCTTTGCTCCCCAATGGTTGTAATGGGAGTTGTGCATATTCGTCTGCCATAAGAGCAGGTTCGATTCCTGAGGTATAATTTCCGGAATCCAGAATATTAAATATTTTGTACACCATAGGATAAATGACCCATTTATTTTCCGGTGTTTCAGTATCGGATAATGTAAATGCCGCCATATCCTTACCCAGCGTTTTATCGCCAATTTGGGTAACTTTAATATAGGGCTTAAGATTATTAATAACCACCTCAGCAGCTGAAGCGGTATTAGCAGAGGTAATAATATAGACTTCGGGCAAAGATAATGCAGAAGCTTTCAGAGCATCAAAACTTATATTCTGATTACCGTTTGCAAATGCCTGATCAATTGAATGATTTACAGTTCCGCCATTTTTATTTCCTTTATAAACGATAAAAGGTGTTCCAGATTTTAGCTTATCCGTTATCAGCGCACAAAGTGCCGCAGCCGATGAGACAGAGCCTCCGCCGTTATAGCGCAAATCTAATATCAGATGACGAATATTCTGTCCCTTAAATTC
Organism: Elizabethkingia miricola; assembly: GCF_001675285.1. Lineage (GTDB taxonomy): Bacteria > Bacteroidota > Bacteroidia > Flavobacteriales > Weeksellaceae > Elizabethkingia > Elizabethkingia miricola. The sequence goes on along the minus strand of NZ_LSGQ01000003.1, from coordinate 235,141 downwards.
CTGAAATGGCTTTACTAATGAGCCTGCTAACCCGTCCTGAAAATCGGCAAGATAAAGATAACCTGCCTTATCATTATTTATCTCCAGTATTTTAGACAATAAAGGCTGATTAAAGCTGAGCATAGCCTGAACTTCTACCGAGCGCTTAAAGACCAGCTGGTTATCTTTTAACTCAGCTATCTTCAATGATAGAGTCCTGGATCCAGAGACCGCTGCCATTATCTTATTAACATTTTCCGGACTAACGTTCAGCTCATTAATTCCGGTAATAATATCTCCACGTTGTAATCCTGCACGTTTTGCCGGTGAATCCTCCAGTACCATTTTTACAAGTGCAAACGTAAGTTGATTATGTTGCTGTATTACGGAAAAATCAAAACCAAACAACGTACGTACAGATTGCGGAATAGTTCCCGGGTCATCTTTTTTTATAGCCACAGAAAACTGATCGTCTTTTACCAGTAAACTTTTGAAATAGTCTTTGGGGCTCTGGTCCAAGTTTGTTTGCGAAGGTATTTGATCTGCCCACAGATAATAACGCTGCATAGTCTTCAGCATCCACTGATTGACCTGCTGGCTGCTTCCTGCCGGGTATGTACTAAGCATATCCTCATCTGCCCGACAAGAATACAATATTGTGAATAAAATAGTATAACACAATAAAGACCATCGCATTAACTTTTTCATTTTCTAACTATTAATTTGTGAGTAAAAATCCTTCAAATATCAAAAGTTGGCATTACCTATATTTTAATTTAGTGTTAAATCTGTTTAATTTAAATACTGTGTAAGCTCAGTACCTTGTATACCAGTTATTTCACTATCTCCAGTTTCCTGAATTAACATCATTAAACCTTTATCTCGGACAGAATTCTGATTAATTCTTGAGTTTATAGTGGACACATAAGAAATTTTTGTCCCGGGCTTTACAAGTGCTATTGTAAAAGCCGTATTTTGCGTTGGTACAGCTAAATCCAGATATACCTGCCCGTCATTATTGAATTTTGCTCTTGTAATATCCGTAGTCTTCCCCAGTTTGGTTGCAAAAACATAAATTTCAATATCTGAAAGCGGTATTTTGGTTATTCTTCTCTCCGAAAAATCGATTAAGATCCCAACATTACCGGTGGTAGGCTTGGGAACATCGGGTATTTTATCTATAAGAGTAATACCGTCGTAAAAAAACTTGAATTTATTATTAAAAGTACTTCCTTCATAATTCTTGGTTGCCAGTACTTTTCCTTTTCCGTCTACAAGGCTAAAAACAGACGGAGCAAATGCATCAACATTTTTATCTACAGCATTTTTAAAATATTTTTTATTTCCATCGTCTGTTGTAACGATAGTATTTCCCATTTTTATTTGTAACGAATCTTTTGCAATATATCCTTTGATATTTACCTGTATTACCTTTTTATCTGGATAATACTCCCTTTGATCATCCGAACAGGAAGTAAATGCAATAAAAAAGGAAAGGATATAAAAAAAAGAATATAGATTTTGCTTTGCTTTCATAAAATTGATGTTAGAAAAGAGTGGTGGAAACCACCACTCCGAAAATTTAAAACTATTTGCTTATTAAAATTCGTATTGTACCCATCCCTGAGTCCAATCACCATTAACGAAAGCCCCTTTGTTTGAACCACTAAAATCAAGAATATCAAAGAATGGACTTGATGCACCAAAAGTATTAGCTGATCCGTTGAAAATTGAATTGGTATTATTAACTGATCCTGCAGGTGTAACAGCAGCTGTAAATCCGCTAAATCCAGAGTTATTAACTGAAGACCATGCAGCATTAGTATCTCCGTCGAATACTACACCATGAGTAAATCCGGTAACCACTACATTATTCAATGTAATCTCACCTCCTCTTCTGATTCTAGCACCATATTTGTAAAGTGCAGCATCACCTGAATTATTAACACCATAAACACTTACATTATTTAACGTAGGGTGTGTTTTTGGCAATAATCCAAAGCTTGCATCTTCAGAAGCAGCATTGTTATCCAGTTCAATTCCGTTAGAGTCTGGCTTCCCGCTACTTTGGCTATGTGTAGAGTTTTTATCTACAATTACAACAGCATTTGTAATTGTTCCTGTATAACCATTATCAAAATCTAACCCGTCATCATCCGCAGCAAATGAAACTAAATTAGAAGCATTAACTGTTCCTCCGAAGAATTCGAAAGAGTCGTCTCTACCATAAGAAACCTGGATATGGTCTAAAGTAGTACCATTACCTACACCACCACAAGTAAGACCATTAATTTCATTATCTTGAGAAAGGTTATAACCCGCATATTCTATTCTTACATATTTTAAAATACCTGAATTATCTGCAGCGTTAGTACCTAAATCACCTCCAAACTTATATTTATCATCAGTAGTAGGAAGTCCTTCAATTGTTTTTTTAACATTAGCAGGTGCATTTCCTAATAAGATAATACCTCCGAAATCTCCTGGAGTTGCAGTAGTAGAAGCATCATTATCCAACAATTTATAACTTGTAAATATAATCGGGTTTTGTTCAGTTCCTACTGCATTAATCTTAGCTCCTCTTAGTACAATAAGAGCAGAAACAGTTCCCTGTTTTCCTTTAATAAAAGTACCTGGCTGAATAGTTAGAGTAACTCCCGGAGCAACATCAACTTGTCCGTCAAGTTCCCAAACTTTGTCACTTGTCCATGTAGTGTTAGCAGTAATAGTACCACTTACTGTTTGTACCGCAGCAGGAAAACCTGTGTAGTCAGCAGTTGTGGACTGCATTTTAAAATTGTCTTGTTCTGCTATTCCCTCACGGCTACAAGAGTTTAACATTAATGCTGCAACTGAGGCAGTTAAAAAAAGCTTTTTCATATTAATTGATTTTTTTACTTTTGCCATCTTTAGAAGAATTTCAATTTGGTGGGGAGCAATTGGTTACAGCATGGCAAATATTCTGTTCCCTCTTTGCTCTCTGCTTTTTTTACTTTCTACAGAACGAAAGCCTTCTTTGCCTCTGCAATATGTGATGAGTTTCTGTTATACTATAATGTGATTGGTTCTTACTTGAAAACTCCATACTATGCAGTGGTGAAAGAATATTTTAAAAATTGTAGGTAAAACTTAGTGTGAAACGACGGCCAACATTAAAGCGGTACAATACGTTATCTTTTTCATCATAAGCATCAGACCAGCCCTCTTTATGTGTCGCATATTTCTTATAAAATACAGGATTTTGGAATCTCACGTCACTCCTTCCTTTATCTGAATTAGGAGGATTGAACTGATAACTATTTTCATTATTATAATAAATATAGTCTTCATTGAAGATATTACTGATGTTCAGTTTAATCTCCAATTGTTTGTTTTTCATTAATTTATAGGAAATCTGAGCATCAGCTTTTCCATAAGGGGCAAGATATTCTTTACCAGCTTCATCAAAGGAAACTACATTAAGCATTTTACCAGCTTTATTATACAAAATATTTACACCAAGGCGGTCACCAAAATAGCCTAATCCCAGATTGAATATATATGGAGACTGTCCATACAAAGGACGATTATCTGTATACGCAATTTGCTTATTAATACTTTCTCCTTTTTCATTTTTAAAAGAAACACCATCTTCGTCAACACTTGAAGGTTCTTCAACTTGTACTTTAGTATCATTCACTGAAAGATTTCCTATAAACTTCAGATTTTTAAGGCTTTCAGAAATAAAACTAAAATCTTTTTGTATATCTACCTCTATCCCTTTTACTTTAGCGTTTTTAGTATTTAACCTTGTAAAAACATTTGCCGCATCGGGAGTAATACGTCTGTAAAGCTCGACAGGATTATCTATATTTTTATAATACAAACCTACTGAGATCAACTCTCCTGGTGATGGATACCATTCTGCCTTAAAGTCATAATTACTAGCAACAGAAGAAATTATAGGCATATTAAAAATTTCACCGCCCATAATTGGTTCATAATAAGGATACTTATTCCTTTCGGAGAATTGAGGACGGATTACACTTTTTGAATAAGCAAGCCTGAAATTAAAATTATTCCATGGAGTATAGGTAAAGTTGACTGAGGGCAGGAATTGCCATTTTTTATCATCAGTCTTACCTTCATAAGACCATCTTGTTTTATAAGCTGTATTTTCAATATCCTTATATAGATAATACTCTGCTTTGAGCCCCCATACAAGACGGAATTTATTCCATCTGTTATCCATCATTATATAAGGTGCGTGCTGATCTACTTTTCCGTCAAATTTATTTCCTGCTTCCCAGGTAGGCACCCAGGCAAAACCGTTTGGATTGTAATTTTTCTGATCCAGCTTAACTGAAATTGGGGCCATTAATAATTCCTGTGGAGTTAGATATCCCCCGCTTCCAGTAGCAGATCTCATGGCATTTAAAGACACCTCAAAAAAGTCCTGAGTAGCTTCTTTTGCAGCACCAAAGTAACCTACTTTTAGATTATTTTTAAAACTCCCGAGTATAAAAGGGTATGAAAAAGAAGTTTCCCAGTTATAATCTTTTTCATTATATAAATAGCTTCCTCGTCCAAAAGGCACTCTCTTAAATGTATTTCCTAATACATCCGGCATGGTGTAATAAAAATATTCATTACCGATTTTCTTATTCGTAAAGTTGAGATAGGTTACATCTTTTTGATCTCTATTGATTTCTGTTCTCGAAATAGCCCAATCCCACTTAACTTTTCCTAATTGATGTGTTCCTTCCAGTTTATTTTGTAAAAGAGCTGAAAAAACAGGTCTATTAGTCTCTTCAATAATACTAGGAGCCGTTCCTTCCGATGTATCATCATAATTCCATCCTAAAATTCTGTTTAGTCTTTGATCAAAAACTCTGGAGTAAATATTACGCAATGTAAACCTGTTCTTTCCTAGCTGTGCACCAACATTAAATAAGGCACTCCATGTAGTATTAAATTCATAGTTTCCACCAGTATTTCTGCTACTCCTTTCTATTAAATCACCATTCTTATTAGTAAAATACCGTCTGTAATTTCCCCGTTCAAAATTTTTAATCTCTTCTTGCTCTTGCCTGTTTCGGTAAGATAATGCGGCAACAAATCCCAGTTTGTTACTATTATTATGATTTAAATTAAAATAGGTCCCTCCCGAGGCTTGATACTGAATTCCTAATGGGGTATTTGATCTGTATGTTGTAAAATTGTCGTATTTAAACAGTTTTGATTGCTCTAACAATTCAGGATTAGTTTGAGCATTACCTCCATTTTCACTAGATAGTTGAAGCAGGGTTTTAACCTGCCCTATTGGAAGGTTTCTGGACCCATCATCAAAAGCCAGATAATCATACTTTCTTACTTTTCTGCCCAACTGTTCCTTAAATGTACTAATGTCATTATAGGATGAGCCCATTGAAAAATTAAAAAATGGCTCTGTGGGAATATCTTTTGTCACTATTTGTACAAAGCCACCAGCGAAATTTGCATTCATATCCGGCGTTGCAGTCTTGCTTACAATGATGTTATCTATTACCGATGTAGGGATAAGATCGAAAGAAAACATTTTTCGGGTAGGATCTGTACTTGGCTGTGTTACTCCGTCCAGTGCAGTTTCGTTCCAGCGTTCTCCCATCCCTCTTACCACAACAAATTTGTTATCTACGGTAGAAAGTCCTGTAATTCTTTTTATAGCATCTCCTGCATCATTATCAGGAGTTTTGGATATCTGCTCGGCCGAAATTCCGTCCGAAAGTTCTGCTGCTTTTTTCTGTTTAGCCAACAGCCCGCTTACAGTATTCTGCTTTTTAGCTGCTGAGATTGTTACTTCTTTTATAATACGTTCGTCCTTCCCTATTGGGCTAAGACTAAGAGAAACCTGGTTCGTCTCACTGTTTTTTACAATAACATCATCCAATATTGTGGTACTATAACCTTTTGCCCTTATTGTAAGTGTATATTGCCCTTCCGGTAATTCTATGGAAAAATCTCCGTTATTACCTGTTACAATTGTTATCCCTTCCGGATTAACACTTATTACAGCTCCTGCAAGCGGAGCGCCTACTTCATCTAATATTTTCCCGGAGACCCTTCCCTTTCCAAGAGATTGATTCCTTTGTACAATCATAAAGGAACTTTCTCCCAATGGACGGTAAGTAAATGCTGTACCGGACAAAGATTTACGGATAAGTTGTTCAGCAGATTTTGAATCCCCTTCTACAGACGGGGCATTGGTATTTTGCAGCATCGTATTATCGAATGCGATGTTGCGGCCTGTTTGCAGGCTAATTTTTTGCAACCTTGTCGTTAGATTTTCTGATGCAAAACTAACGCTTTGCGCTGGCAGAAGACCAACTAAGCTAATGCCGGCTAGTAGCAGTATACTTTTCAGGTTAACAATACTCTGGTAGTTCTTTTTCATTTTTACTTAACAGATTTATTTTTTTTATTTTCAGATTCATCAGTTTCTGTTTTATGAGAGAAAATAATTTGTTTCCCTTGCTTTTTATACTGCAGTTGGTAAATACCGCAAATAGCATCTAATATATTCTGCAGGCTCTCATCATTCCTGAAGCTGGCATTAAGGCGGATATTATCCATATTAAATGTTGAGATAAGCGTAACTCCATATTTCATTTTTACACGCATGGCCACTTCCTGAAATCCCGCATTGGAAAATACAAGATCACCTGTACGCCATGATGCTGTACGATCTGCATCGGCTTCATTTACACGCGAAGTCTTATTACGCTGATCATAGGTTAGTCTTTCATTTTTTTCGAAAACACCATACACATGCTTTGCATCAGAAATCTGAACCTTACCAGTCCTCACCGTAACAATACTCTCTCCAAGAGCCTTATAAGATTTGATATTAAATGAAGTTCCTAAAACGGTTGTTTTAAGATTTTGATAATGGACAATAAATGGCTTTTTAGGGTTTTTAGTCACAGAAAAGAAAGCTTCCCCTTCTTCTAACCATACTTCACGAAGCTTGTCATTGAATTTTGCCTTATCGTAGGTAACTCTCGTAGCATTATTAATGAATACCTCACTACCGTCCGGAAGTACTATTTTTTTAATTTCATTTTTAGCGGTAGAAAATATTGCTTTTTCGCTTTCTGAAGTTTTATTTAGCTCGAAGAAAAAGAACCCTAAAGCAAAAATGAATATGACGGATGCTGCCACAGCATAAGATCTGATAGCAATTTGTCGTGGTCTCTTAGCTCTTACATTAATTTGTATTTTCTGAGAAAGCTGCTTCCATATCAAATCCTTTTCTCTACTCTCATCAGCTGTAATTTCTGATTCTTTATCCAGTAAATTCTGTATTAATTCCTTCTCCTTAGGCAACAACTTATCTTCCCTTTCCAGAAGGCGGAAGAAAAAAGCTGTTATCTTTTCTGTTGTAAATTTCATAAATAAGTTTTCGATAGTATATCGTATCAAAAACCAATTTGTCCTTTGGCCTTTTTAGTTATTTTTCAGCAGTATCTCTTTTTCCTGAACAACTATTAATATTATATAACATTGATTAATAATTATTTACAACAAATTAAAGCTTATATGAATTTTCATTATATCAATTAAATTAATAATGTATTAATAGATTGTTCACGAAAACTTAATCCATTTACCCATAAATTTGAAGCAGTGAAAACAGAGACTGACATAGCTCTTTTAGAAAGAGTGAAACGCAAAGACCAACAGGCCTTTCGTATGTTGTATAACAGATATTTTACACTGTTATTCAGGAGAGTTTATGCCAAAATTAAAAATGAAGAAATCGCACGGGATATTCTTCAGGAAACCTGGATGAAAGTATGGGAAGAGCCCGATTTTATCCTGAAAAAGGAGATACAGCTAAATGCTTTCCTGCTAAAACATTGCGATTACCGTATCCTGGATTATTTTCGAAACCTTAAATATAAAACTGAATTCTCTGAGGAAAGTTATCCGGAGATATCTGATGATGAATATCTGGAAATACTGGATACCTTTGATACAAAAGAGTTGCTGCAGAAAATACAGGCAATTATAGACCAGCTTACCACAACCGAAAAACAGGTTTTCGAACTTCGAATGATGAAAAGGAAGTCTGTTGAAGAAACGGCAAGAATATTAAATATAAGTGAAAAAACGGTTAGAAATTATCTTTCATCTACTCTGAGCGAAGTAAGAAAGCAGCTAAAAACGCATTATAAAGCTTCTCGCTACGTTGCAGCAATATTCTATATAGAGTTATTTCTAAATAAATAAAACCGGCTGATATTTCAGCCGGTTTTTATTATATTTTTTTAAGTAATGACTAACCTTGCTTATACAAATCTTCTCTGTAATAAGGGTTGTCGTCTTCTGTATCAGAGTGGTACTCATTATCTTTATTATTTCCTAATGGAGCTACCAATATCCAGCACCAGTATACGAAATATCCACATGCTACTATGAATAGAATCCAGTTAAGAACATTTCCGAAGGTATCGTAAAACCCGAATGACCATTTGAAAACTTTGCTCAAGAATAACCAAAAAGACGTCATTATTTCCTTATTTTAATATTAACTTTGTCGCAAATTTAATAAAAATGTTCCGATTACTGTCTAAACAAACCAATATTTTTTCAATTCCGGCCTATTTGGTTTGTTTGCTGGTATTCATATCCCTATTTAATATACTGAATTTCAATTTACTAAGTATAATTTCAAGTATTATTGCTTTTCTTGGAATAGCTCTGGGATATTTCCTTTTTAATAATATAGGACTGAACAGGAACACTCATTTACCACTTTTTATATACACCATATTAGTATTTAGCTTCTATTTCGGAGATGTAAGTTTCCCATTGGCCTTTACCATTCTTACAGCCAACCTTTCTACACTGATACTAATAAGTAACAACGAAAAAATAGGAAAGAGATCCTATTTTCTTGTAGGCTGCCTTATGGGGTTCATGTATGTTGTGATGCCACAAACATGGCCTCTGATTATATTTATTATACTCCATATCTTTGCAACTTCGGGCAATATTTCTGCTAATCTTTTTCGACTATTCTTTGGGATACTCCTGCTGTTTGTCAACTACGCCGGGGTATACTATTTGCTGGATATTCCCGATTATTATACAAGACTTATTCCGTACGTATCGGATAAGATGATCACCAATATAGAACCTCTGATATTCCTCTCTCCTGTTCTACTGTTCCTGTTGTACAGTATTTATGATCATTTTGTACATTTTTCTAAGAAAAGCCCTTCCAGTAAGTTTCGTTATACGCTGCTATTGGTATACTCATTAAGCATATTGATTATTCTTATATTTTATATGGGAACCCAATACGAATTTCTCTTACTCATCGCTTTTCCGGTAAGTGTTATTACCAGCAGAGGACTTCGTTTTATATCCAAATATTGGGTAAAGGAACTTATATTATGGGGTATTATTATTTTTGCATTGCTTTTTAAGCTTGCTTATTATTTTTAAAAACAGATTATGATTCAGATAGACGATAAAATTATTTCAGAAGATGTATTTGCAGAAAATTTTGTCTGCAATCTTAGCAAATGTAAAGGAATTTGCTGTGTGGATGGGGATGCCGGAGCACCATTAGACCAGGATGAAACAGAAATCCTTGCAGAAATCTACCCTAAAATCAAGGGATACTTACGCCCTGAAGGTGCTGAAGCTATAGATGCCCAGGGTACCCACATTGTTGATGTAGATGGAGATCTTGTTACACCTTTGGTACACGGAAAAGAATGTGCTTATGTTATCTTTGACGAAAAAGGATATACCAAATGTGGTATTGAAAAAGCTTATGAAGATGGTGTAATCGATTATCAGAAACCTATTTCTTGTCACCTGTACCCTATTCGGGTAACAAAATACTCTACTTTTGATGCATTGAATTATGATGTTTGGAAGATTTGTGCTGATGCATGTACACTTGGCGATGAGCTAAAAGTGAGTGTTTACCAGTTCCTGAAAAAACCTCTGATCCGAAAATATGGCGAAGAGTTTTACAGTACTCTAACCGATGCTGCAGTAGCATGGAAACAGGAATTCAATAAATAAATATAAAGAAGCGGGAAAATGGTTTTCCCGCTTCTTTTTTATTCCATCTCTAAAACCATTTTTTTTCCGTTGGTTTTATTCTTTTCCATCAAATTAAAAGCTGTCATAAGATTTTCTGCAGACAGCTTTCCGAGATTTAAAACCTCTTGCAGATGCCAATTCTCTTCACTTTCTAAAACAGAAGATACTTGATTCAGAATTTCTCCGTATTTAAAGTGTAACTCGGGCTCTGCATAGCGGGCAATATTCATAATTATTGCCGCTTTCTGAAACAGTATATAGTTGGCTTCTTCAGTTCGCAAATTGGTAATATCTACAAACATACCTTCTCTTTTCAGAGAGTTAGCTCCAGTTTCTGTCATTTGACCACCAATACAATCAATTACAACATCATAAAGACCACTATTCCGCGTCAGTATTATTCTATCCAGATCAGACCGCTTATAAGAAACTATTTGCTCTTTGGACAATCCTTGCTTCATTAATTCACCCATGCTATAATCATTTCCTGCAGTCGCTATAATCTTATGGTATCCAAAATAATGCAACACATTAATTAATGCCTTTCCAACACTTCCTGATGCTCCCAGAATTAGTATCGACGACTCTTTTGGTAATTGTAATCTGAATACGGCCTGCCAGGCTGTGACATAAGCGATTGGAAGAGCTGTAATCTGCTCAAAGCTTAATTCCTTAGGTTTATGTGCCAATATTTCCTCAGAAACTACTACATACTCTGCAAAAGCACCATTACTGCCCATACTGCCAACAGCCAAAAAAACCTCGTCTCCTTTTTTAAAGTTTTTCACCTTATTTCCGGTTTCCTCTATTATACCTGCCAACTCGCGTCCCAAAATGTCTGAACTCATAATCCTGGCTTCATTCTTTCCTTGAAACATTTGCAAATCGATTGGATTGACGGCAACAGCCTTAACTTTTACAAGTACCTGGCTTTCTTTTTTAATTTCAGGTTTAGAATAAGTACTATCATTAATCAGTTTATTTTCTCCTTGTACAGAGACTAGTTTTACTGCATTCATAAATTTTATTTTTATGTAAATTTAGCCGGTGTAAGCTGCCAAAAGCAATAGACTTACCCGGAGGAAAGTATATGGGAAACATCAAAAAAAATGGTAATATAAGAGAAGCGTCCTGTGACGAAGAATTACGTGCAATGCGGGATTGTTTGTTTGTAATAGGGGGAAAGTGGAAACTTCTGATTCTGCGGTATCTTGCCAACAGGCAACACCTCGAATTAAATTACACTAAGATTCTTCAGGATATAAGTGGTATCTCACCTAAAGTTCTCATCAAAGAATTAAAAGACTTGGAACAAAACCAACTAATATGTCGTAAACAAAACAATGACAAGGTTCCGAAAGTATTTTACAGTCTTAGCGGATATGGTAAAACAGTTATTCCATTAACGGAAGCTATTGTTCAGTGGGGACTGGATCACAGAAGTAAAATAACAGAATAAAAAAACTCCGCTGAATAGCGGAGTTCGTATAAATAGAAAAACAACATCAATTATTTTTTCAATTCTTCCATAAATTGGTCGTGAGAGATTACCTCTTCTTTCTTACCACCTTTTTCAAGGATAGTATCTTTCAATTTAGCCATTGCTACTTCAGAAGAAATTTGTCTTACTTGCTCTTGATCTTTTAGCATTTCAACAGCATATTTCTGAACTTCTTCGTCAGAAAGGTGGTGAATACCGTAGATAGCTAATTGGTTTCTTACCAATTGCTCGGATTGTGCTAAAATATCTGCATAGTCAATTTTAACATCATTATCATTCATTAGTTTACCTTCGATGATTTGATATTTCAACTGAGCTTTTTCATTTTCAAGAATTTCTTTAGCCTGCTCTTCTGATTGAATGTTCTGATTGTTGAACATTAACCACTTGATTAAGAAAGTTTCAGGAAGCTGGATTTCTTCTTTTTCAACGATTTGTTCCAACATTTTGTTCACATAGTGTACGTCTGCATTTTGTTGGAAGTATTCGTCTAATTCTTCTTTTACTTTGTTCTTAAGTTCTTCTTCAGACTTAATGTTTTCGCTGCCATATACTTTATCAAAAAGCTCTTGGTTTAGTTCAGCTAAATCTAAAGAATAGATTTCTTTTACGGTAACTTTTACTTCGTTGTGGTGAAGGTGTTCTACCTCTCCCTGAGCGAATCCTAATTCTTTTGCTAAAGTTTCATCTTTCTGAAGATCTTCTTTAGTTACAATAGCACTCTCGTCAACTTTTTTACCTTTTACTACAGCGTAAACTTCTTTGTTGTCTTTGTTAATTGTAACATTTTTAGGTGCGTGGTGATGCTCACCTTCTGCATCTTCTTCTACAACTTGCTCAACTTGTAAAGCAATGTAAGAATCTTTGTTCATTTTGTCCTGAGGCACACGCTCTGCAAATCTCTTCTGCATGTTCTCAATACTCTGGCTGATCTCTTTTTCAGAAGCTTCTACTTTGTAGTGAGGTGCTTCATATTTAGCAAGATCAATAGTAATTTGAGGCTCGTAACCAACTTCGAAAGCCACTGTTACGTTATCATTATTATAATCTAACTCTTCTACCGGCTGTGGCACAGGCTGCCCAACAAGTCTAAGATTGTTTTCATTAATATAATTGTTTAAAGCATCGGAAACCTGATTATTGATTTCTTCATAAGCTACCCCTGCTTCATATTGTCTACGAATAAGACTTAAAGGAGCTTTACCTTTTCTAAAACCCGGAATGTTTGCATTTTTCGCGTAGTTAAGCAAAGTTTTTTCAACTTTCTCTTTATAATCAGACTTATCCAGTGTCACTGTAAGTAATGCACTTACTTCATCGTGATTTTTATTCGTAATCTTCATTAATTGAAATTTTTAGACGGCAAAAATAAGAAATATTTACTTTATTAAAAAGTCTCGTTTTATTTAGATTGCTTTTTTGTGAAAATTTTATGAATTGACTAAAAATCATATCCCAAAGCTATACTCAAATGTAGTGCGGCCCACAATTCTTTTGTATTAATATTTCTTGTATAGTTTGCAGAACTGTTCTGAAATTCATTATAGAGTCTTTCCAAAAGTTCTAACATCTACAATAAAGAATGCTTATCCACACAGAGAAAAATTTAAAACAGTTTTCAAAAATTGCGAATTGCTATCGGAATAAGTAAATTTGTGGAAAATAATATAATACAAGTAAAAATGGATAGAATCCAACTCGATACTATTCCTGAAGCTATAGAACACTTACGCCAAGGGAAAATGATCGTCGTAGTAGACGATGAAGATCGTGAAAATGAAGGAGACCTTATTGGTGCTGCCGATCTGGTAACTCCGGAAATGATAAACTTTATGACGGTTCATGCCCGTGGATTAGTTTGCGTTCCTCTCCCTGAAACAAGATGTGATGAGCTAGGTCTGGACATTATGGTAAGCCGCAGTAGCGATCCAAAAGAAACAGCTTTTACAGTTTCTATTGACCTTCTGGGCAACGGAAATTCTACAGGAATTTCTGCAGGTGACCGTTCCAGAACTATACAGGCTATGATGGATCCTAATACTAAACCAACTGATTTTATGCGTCCGGGGCATATTTTCCCTTTACGCGCTAAGGAAGGAGGTGTATTAAAACGTGCAGGACATACTGAAGCTTCAATAGACCTTACAAGATTAGCAGGCCTGAACGAAGGTGGTGTTATCTGTGAGATTATGAACGAAGACGGCAGCATGGCCAGGCTTCCGGAGCTGAAGAAATTTTCGGAAAAACATGATCTGAAAATTGTTTCTATCGAAGATCTTATCCAGTATCGTATGAAGCAGGGAGATCTTGTTGAAAGAATTGAGGAGCAAGCTATTCAGACGCATTTTGGAGATTTCAATTTCTATGCATACAAAGAAAGACATACTGACCAAATTCATTATGCTATAACAAAAGGGAAATGGGCGGACAAGGAACCTGTATTAATACGAGTACAATCCAGCAGTGCTTACTTCGATATATTCACCCGTTTAGCTAACGGTGAAAAGCCTTTGATGGAAAAAGCAATCCAGATGATTAATGCTGAAGGAAAAGGTGCCATTGTTTTTATCAACAATGTATCGGATTCAGAAAAAACAATGAACAAGCTTCAACAGTTTTTAGCTTACCAATCCGGAACTCAGGGCAAACCGACAATAAGAGCCAACTATAAAGATTATGGCATCGGCATCCAGATTCTGAAAGATTTAGGAATTAACAATTTAAAGGTTCTTACTCAGAGTCCAGACCAAAGACCAATCGTAAGTGGTTACGATGTAGAGGTTAGCGAACTGGTAGAACTAACAGTATAAAATAAAAAGTCCGGCTTAAAAAAATTGCCGGACTTTTTATTTACTAATAAACTTATATCGTTTATTTTATAAAAGCATCTATACTCTGGAAATTCCCTTCCGGATAATAAGTATTTGAGAAATTATTATTAACAGAAGGCTCATTAGTCCATCTCCTAATAACCTGCTCAGTGATCAGGTCTTTCTTCATGACTTTTTCAGTTTCACCCTTGAAATAATAAAAGGGAGATTTCTTCAATTCAGGAAACATCTTTTCCGCTTGTTCTTTATTAGATATATTCTTTTCAAAAAAAGCACGATCCGAAGCAAGAGGTGTGATCACAGCTTTTCTGCCCTCTTTTTTTAGTAAAGAATACGATTCTTCTTCCAAAACAGAATAAGGAACTGCCATCACTTCGTTTATCGGATTAACAAAAATGGTATCTCCTGCAATCTTATCTACCCTATAGGCAGTGTAATATGTTTTTCTTCCCTGGCTACCAGAAAATCCGGAAACTTTACGGAACAATAAACTTCCTGTAGTAACATCCTGTACCTCCTGTTTCATTTTCCAGCTACTGTATAAATACAGTCCACCTGCCAACACTATTATCCCTATCAGGGAAAAAACAAAAATTTCTTTAAATTTCATATCAGAGACTAAATTATTTTAATATCTGCAAAACTTTGAAATCCATTCAGGAAATCTTTCAGCGTCATTCTCTTTTTACCTTCCAGTTGCAATTCTTCAGGATAATAAATTCCATCATGTGTATAAACAGCAAAACTATTCTTATCAATTTCAATCTGTCCCGCAGATTTATCGTGTTGCTTTTTCTCGAATTTACCTTTAAATATTTTAAGAGTCTTAGCCTGTCCCGAAATTTCAATAGTCGTAAATGCAGCCGGATAAGGAGACATACCACGGATAAAATTATATACCACTTCTATATCATTCCCCCAGTTGATACGGGTATCTTCTTTAAAGATTTTATATGCTGTTTTGGGGTTTTCTACTTGTGGCTGAGGCTTTTCTTCTACAATACCTTCTGCGAGTCCATCCAGAGTCTTTACAACTAACCCTGCACCTATATCCATAAGTCTGTCGTGGAGCTGTCCCGCATCCTCATCTATAGGCACATCAGTTTCTTCTTGTAGAAGAATATGTCCCTCATCTATTTTTTCGTTGATAAAGAAGCTGGTCACTCCTGTTTTCTTTTCACCATTAATTACCGCATAATTAATAGGTGCTGCACCTCTGTAATCAGGCAGCAGAGATCCATGAAGGTTGAAAGTACCAAGGCGCGGCATAGAGAATAACACTTTTGGCATCATTCTAAACGCTACAACTACAAAGATATCTGCATTCAGGCTTTCTATCTCTTTCAAAAATTCCGGATTACGGAGTTTTTCCGGCTGAAATACCGCAAGCTGATGTTCAACAGCATATTTTTTTACAGGAGACTCATTAATTTTCTGTCCCCTCCCACTAGCTTTATCTGCTACAGTAACTACACCTACAACTTCATGATTGCTATTATGAATTGCTTCTAAAGAAGCTCTAGCAAAATCTGGTGTTCCGAAAAAAACAACTTTTAGTTTATTCATTTATAGTGTATAAGTTTTATAATTCAACATTCTGACCTGACCTCTATCTAACAAAATTTTCAGGTGTTCCAACAGTTCATCTTTGGGATAAAATTTCAGATGAACAGCTAATTCGTCCAAAGTCATTGGTGACCGCATAAGAGCTTCAAAGATTATTTTTTTGTACTCTCTGTCACTGGTTCCCATTTTACTTGTGAGGCAATAGTTACATTTCCCACAATTTTCAGTTTCTTTCTCTCCAAAATATGAAAGAATAAGCCTCATTTTGCAATAGGAAGTATCCTTGATGAAAAATTTCATTTCCTCCCATTTCTGCAATTTATTTTTTTGAATACTGGCAAAAAGATTCCAGTATCTGTTTTGTAATTCTTTATCATTTCGTGGCATCAGAAACCTGATACCAGCCGAATTGCCATCAAAGTAGTCTACAAGTCCTTTTTCGTGTAATTCTCTTAAACGTGTCCGCATTGTTTGCTCATCAACATTCATCTTATCAGTAAGCTTTTTCTCCCTAAAATAGGTTCGATGCGTTGCAACCCCGTCTAATGCACGGGACAACTTTTCTACAAAGAAACTATCTTTCTTCCCAAGACTTTCAACTTCTGATATATTGAATTTTAGTTCCAGAGATGACATTCCTTTGGATTCTTTCAGGTAAATAATTTCCTGATTATGAAGAAATCGAAGAATAGATACTATTTTAGGACGGGAAATTTTGGTGAGATTTTGAATCTTATTGGTCTGAATTTCAAAGAAACCCTCCGGAAGCTCATGTTCTGCGACCTGACAGAAGGAGTAGACATAGGAACAAACTCTTTGGTAATCGGTTTTACTGGCCAACTGACTTCTCATCAGATCATCGATCTGAGTAAGCTCACTCTGATTCCAAAGTAAAATAGTCTCTGCATTTTGTCCATTTCTACCCGCGCGGCCTATTTCCTGATAATAATTTTCAATAGACGGGGACGGAGAAAGATGTATTACAAATCCTACATTATCTTTATCAATACCCATTCCGAATGCATTTGTGGAAACAAGGGTATAATTATTTTTACTAAGCCAGTAATTCTGGCGTATTTGCTTTTCTTTTACCGGTAAACCTGCATGATAATAGTCCACCTGCTCTATGCCGCTAATCTTTAACCAGTTACTCAGATATTCCGCTTCCTTTCTGGTTCTCACATAGATAAGACCCGATTTCTCATTACTCCTAAGATAATATAGAATATGATTATATTTATCCGAAAGCTCTCTTATTTGAATATAAAGATTATCTCTTCTATAAGATTTTTTGAAAATATTTGTCTTTTTAAAATCCAGCTTCTGCTGAATTTCCTGCATCACTTTAACAGAAGCTGTTGCCGTTAATGCCAAACATGGAAGATATGGATAAGCCTGTCTGAAATCTTTTATATTCTGATAACTTGGACGAAAGTCACTTCCCCATTCCGAAATACAGTGTGCTTCGTCTACAGCTATTAGGGATAGTTTTGTATCTGTAATGTTTTCCAGAAAATTTCTGTTGGTCAATCTTTCCGGAGAAACATAAAGCAGCTTATATTCTTCATTTTTTAAATTTTGATAAATAAGCTCTTCCTGTTCATCATCAAATTCAGAACTAAGATAGGCGGCAGGAATACCTCTTTGATTAAGCTCATGGACCTGTTCTTTCATTAAAGCCAGAAGTGGTGATATTACTATTGTTGTGCCTTCTAAAAGCAAGGATGGCAATTGGTAACATAGTGATTTTCCTCCTCCAGTGGGCAATAAAGCCAGTGTATCATTAGAAGATAATACAGACTCAATAATTTCCTTCTGCTGGTCTCTAAAATGATCATAACCCCAAAACTGTTTAAGGGTTTCATCTAAAATCTGTTCATTATAAGACCGGCTTGGAATCATCGGGTAAAATTAAAGCTTTTCAGGGGTATATAAAAATAAAAAGGTGTGCCAGCAGCACACCTTCTGTTATATAACTTATTAAGAATAATTATTTCTGTTGGAAATAAACTCTTCTGTTAGCTCTGTTTTTCCATTCTGGACATTTGCTTGCAGGATTACATTCAGGGTATTTAAGATCACTCTTACCATGTCCTACAGCATCTAATCTTGAAGACTGAACTCCACTTTGGATTAAATAGTTCTTTACATTATTAGCTCTTTTCTGAGATAATTTCTGGTTATACTGAACTGTACCTCTTGTATC
Source organism: Elizabethkingia miricola (assembly GCF_001675285.1). GTDB lineage: Bacteria > Bacteroidota > Bacteroidia > Flavobacteriales > Weeksellaceae > Elizabethkingia > Elizabethkingia miricola. Next base: position 216,975 of record NZ_LSGQ01000003.1, on the reverse strand, counting down.
AGCAGCTCCTACAACTGTATATTTAGAACCCATTTCAGATGAGTTGATATAATTAACAGCACTGTTTAGGATAGCAGTATTAGAAGAAAGAATTCTGTCTGAGTTTAAATCAAATTCGATTCCTTCAAGGCTTCTTGAAACTTCAGTAACAACCTGATTGTTTGTTGGACATCCGTTGTTTTCTGGTGGTCCAGGAACAGTAACACACTTATCGTAAAGGTCGATTACTCCGTCTAAATCTACATCCAATGCTCTACCAGAACCATCTACTCTTGCTCCTGCAGGAGTATTTAGCTCTCTATCCCAGTCATCACATACACCATCATTATCAGCATCACCTTTCTTACATACTTCAATATCCTGGCTCTTATTTTCTAAGACATCAAGTTTGTAATAGATTTCCTGTAACGGGTCATGCCAGAATAAATGAGATTCATGTTTTCCGATGTTATAGGTTAGACCTAATGTTGCATTGATCATATCATTGTTACCAGCTCTTGCAGGATCTATATAAACTCCTTTAGCACCATCAAACTGCTTTCCACCAGTAATAGAATACATTACTCTTCCTTCTAAATCAAAAGACTTGCTTACTCTATACTTTAATCCTGTACCTAACTGGGCATAGAATGAATTTAATTTAAATGGCTTTACTTCTTTTGTTAAAGATTGGTTGTAAACTGGCCCCGGCTCTTGTAAATAAGATCTGTAAGCGATAGTACCTATACCTCCGTAAGCATGAAGCGCCCATCTGTATGGAGAATGATTATCTACTCTTCTGAAAAGATTAGAAATATTAACATCTCCCAAGATTGAAATCGCATCATATTGAGTTCTTCCAGCTGCACCGCTACTTGCAACATGATCCTTGGTACTTACCGCTCCTTGTCTTGTTTCTCCTTTGTCATATTGAAGTTTCAATCCGAAAGCATGAGTAATGGCTTTGTCAACACTAAAATAAGCTGCCCAGCCAAATAGATTCTTCGAACCAGACTCATCATGAAGAGAGAATAAGCTACCACTTTTCATGATAACCGTACCTGCTCCAGCAGAAATAGACCAATCATTAAATCTTTTAGATTTGTTGGTGAAAGGAGATACATTAGCTGAACCAGATGTATACGCATTAGGGTATTGCCCCTGGGCTGCAGATGTTGTAGCAACAGCTGTAGAGTCCTGACCATAAAGGGCAACAGGCAATACAAATGCTAAAGCTACACTTGCGAAATTTAGTTTCATAATTCAGTATTTTAAGTTAATAAATGATTTCGGCTTTATAACATTGAATGAGAACCCAACATTATTTTTCTGTTTGTGTTTCGTCTTGCTAATCAACTCCATTTAAGAATCTTTATAATATATAAGATGATATTCTGTATAAGCAAAGCCAAACTTCATGTTAAACAGCACTTTATCATAACTTTTTAATATAAAACCCTTTCTTTTCTGCTTAACGTATTTTCAACTTTTCTAACAGTTTTTAACAAATAAACAGACAAAATTTATGTTCCCATTAACAATGCAATATTACAAAAAATATTATTACTGACAAATCTTATACAATTCTTTATTTTATTTGAAGATTCATTAACAAAAGTAATTACGATTTAAAAATCAATAAATAAACTATTATAAAATTATATATATCACTATTCATAGTGATTTAAAAAAATAGAGTGCACAATTATGTACACTCTATTTTAGTTTATGATAAAAAATTTACTTTTTCTTTTTAGTTACTTTTTTAACAGTCTTAGTCTTTTTTACAGCAACATCACTATAATCTTTTTTAGGAAGATTGTTCCATTCACTATCATCTACAAACCTTACAGTAACTTTTCTGTCCGCCATTCTTTCAGCATCAGATGCCGTAGCAGGCACATTTGCATCAGCAGAACCAACCCCTTTTGATTTAAGAGTGCTAGAAGATACTCCTCTAGCTTCTAGAGCGCCAACAACAGCAGCAGCTCTTTCTCTGGAAAGCTTAAGGTTGTATGCTGCACTACCTTTAGCATCTGTGTGCCCGGTTAATAGATAATTTCCACCGTTGCTTTTAATAATGTTAGCAGCTGCATCTAGTTTTGCCCCTGATTCACTTGTTATTGTTGCCTTATTGAAATGGAAATACACATTTTTCAATTCCGTTTCTACTTCCGTTGCAACCTGGTTATTGTCTTTTTTCACTGGACACCCGTTGTTTTCAACTGGTCCAGGAACAGTAACACACTTATCATAAAGATCGATTACTCCGTCCAAATCTGTATCTAATGCTTTACCAGAACCATCTACTCTTGCTCCTGCAGGAGTATTTAGCTCTCTATCCCAGTCATCACATACACCATCATTATCAGCATCACCTTTCTTACATACTTCAAGATCCTGATTTTTGTTTTCTAAAACATCAAGTTTGTAATAGATTTCCTGTAGCGGGTCATGCCAGAATAAATGAGATTCATGTTTTCCAATGTTATAGGTTAGACCTAATGTTGCATTCATCATATCATTCTTACCAGCTCTTGCAGGATCTATATAACCGTCTCTTGCTCCATCAAACTGTTTTCCTCCAGTCATAGAATACATTACTCTCCCTTCTAAATCAAAAGACTTGCTTACTCTGTATTTCAATCCGGCACCTAACTGTGCATAGAATGAATTTAATTTAAAAGGTTTTACCTCCTTTGTTAAAGTCTGTCCATTAGATCCCGGCGCCTGTAAATAAGATCTGTAAGCGATAGTACCTACACCACCATAAGCATGAAGCGCCCATCTGTATGGAGAATGATTATCTACTCTTCTGAAAAGATTAGATACATTAACATCTCCTAAGATTGAGATTGCATCATACTGAGTTCTCCCTCCTAATCCGTCTACATGATCTTTGGTATTTACCCATCCTTGTCTTGTTTCTCCTTTGTCATACTGAAGTTTCAATCCAAAAGCATGAGTAATAGCTTTGTCTACACTAAAATAAGCTGTCCAGCCGAATAAATTTTTCGGACCTGACTCATCATGAAGAGAATACAAACTACCACTTTTCATGATAACCGTACCTGCTCCGGCAGAAATAGACCAGTCGTTAAATCTTTTAGATTTGTTAGTAAAAGGAGATACATTGGCAGAACCAGATGTATACGCATTAGGGTATTTCCCTTGCACTGCAGATGCTGTAGCTACAGCCGTGGAATCCTGTCCATACATTGCGATTGGCAATACACATGCCAAAGCCACACTAGCAAAATTTAATTTCATAAATCTTGTTTTTAAGTTAATAAATGATTTCGTTGTCAAATAATACTGAATGAGAACTTCAACATTATTTTTTTTCAATATTTGTGTTTAATTGTGTTAATAACTCCTTCGAAAAATCTCTTTCATATAAGTGTTTAAGATGCGGGATCATTAATTTTTGTGAATAAAATCTGATATTACCAAATTCTACAATATCTATATCAATTATCCTGTCCTCGTATCCACCTTTTGCAAAAGAGTCTTCTACTCTTCCCATTTCATGTTCAATTTCTTTAATATTCTTTAGTAACTGAACAGGTGAGAATGGTGTTTTTATTAACACGGCAATATTACAAAAAATATTCTTACTATCAAATTCGACAGGATCAGTCATAAGTTTTGAAGAGCTGGCAATTATACTCCCTAATCTGTTATTGATCAACCCCATAGCAGCATCAATATTTTTTTCCGGAAAATTAATATTGCTTCCTAGTAACAAAATCACGTTATTTGACGACATATTACAAAAATTACAGTTTTTAAAAAGATGAAAAATTTTTTCAAGACCGTTATGGCCAATATTGTTGCCATATTTATAGTAGGATTTATAGGCATGATAGGATTATTCCTGTTCATCCTCATTTCGTCCATGTCCGGCAAAGGTAGCGTAAATGTTAAAGATAATTCCGTACTGACAATTAATTTAAAAGATAATATTATTGAATCTACATCGGAGCTTTCCAGCTCGATATTTGATTTTGGAAATGACAGCAGCCTGAAAATTTCCGATATATTAAATGCGATCAAACAAGCAAAAGATGACAAAAAGATATCCGGTATATCCATAGAAACAGACGGAACCAGTGCTGGTATAACACAATTAGATGATATCAGAAAAGCGCTGGAGGATTTTAAAAAGTCTGGAAAGTTTGTCTATGCTTATGGAAATAACGTTTCCCAGAGTTCTTATTATCTTTCTACTGTAGCCGATCAGTATTACCTGAATCCAACTGGAGGTGTAGAACTAAAAGGTTTATCTACCGAGGTAGTATTCTTCAAAGATTTATTCGATAAATACGGAATTGGGGCAGATGTTATCCGTCACGGAAAATACAAATCTGCTGTGGAACCTTATTTAACAAACAAAATCTCTGATGAAAACAAAGAGCAATTATCATTCTTATTAAATGATTTATGGGGTAACATTTCTAAAAAAATAGAAACTTCCAGAAAGCTGAGTGCTGAAGAATTAAAAACAACTACGGACAGCCTTTATGGTATCATACCTGAATACGCTTTAAAAAGCAAACTAATTGACAAGCTTCTTCAGAAATCAGAATACGATAATCTTATTAAAGGCAAATTAAAAGTTGCAGCTAAAGACGACCTTAATAAAGTATCTATTGGAAACTATATTGAGTATGTAAATAAAAATGCATCCAGCTCTAACGCTAAAGATCAGGTAGCTGTCCTTTATGCTTCCGGAGAGATTTTCAGCGGAAAAGGAAATACAGGTATTTATTCTGAGAACTTCATTAAAGAGATAAAAAAGATCGAAAAGAACGACAATGTAAAAGCAGTAGTTCTTAGAATTAATTCTCCTGGGGGAAGTGCTAATGCCAGCGACGAAATTCTTTTTGAATTACAGCAGCTAAAAGCTAAAAAACCATTAGTTGTTTCATTTGGAGACTATGCAGCATCCGGAGGTTATTATATTGCTATGGCCGGGCAAAAGATTTTCTCGGAAGCCAATACATTAACGGGTTCTATCGGGGTATTCGGATTAGTCATGAACTTTAAAGAACTTGCTAACAGAAACGGACTTCGCTCTGATGTTGTAGCCACCAATGTTAATTCTAAAATGTTCTCTACTATTTCCGGTATGACTCCTGGCACAAGAAACATGATGCAGAAAAGCGTTGAACAAACCTACAAGCGTTTTGTTTATTTTGTAACCCAGAACAGAAAGAAGACTTTTGAAGAAATAGATGCTATTGGAGGAGGGCATGTATGGTCCGGGACAAGAGCAAAAGAACTAGGTCTGGTTGATGAAATAGGCACACTGGATGATGCTGTAAAATATGCTGCAGGACTAGCTAAAACCAAAGATTTCAGCATCAAAAGCTATCCTAAGGATAAGAGTAATTTCGAAAAGTTTTTCGAGAGTATGAACGAAGAGGATGTTGCTGCTAAAGCCATAGAAACAAAATTTGGTAAAGAGAACTACCAGTTATTCCAAAAGATTAACAATCCTAACAATAAAGGAGTACAAATGGCACTTCCATATGTACTGAAAATAGAATAGTCATTGTAAAGAATGAATAAAAAGTAAAGGCGGGAAAATTTTCCCGCCTTTACTTTTTATTAAACATCAATAATTTCTTACTCCTTATTAGAGACTACCTTACTATAGATAAACAATAGTAGAATTGCGCCTCCGATTGAGAACAGCCAGTTTTTGAAACTCCAGAAACTGTCAGCTGCATACCAGCCTATAGCGCCAGCTATCCAGCGTCCTAAAATAGATCCCAGAATACCTAGAAGAATAGTTACTAACCAGCCTCCCGGATCCTTACCCGGATGTATTGCCTTAGCGATTGCCCCAGCAATAAGCCCAAATACAATATATGTAATCCAGCCCATAATTTTGTGATTTTTAATAGATTATAAAATAGTTTAACTTTGTTATCTCAAATTTAGCAGAATTTAATTAAAAACTGCAAATTAATTTTCTTCTCTCTTTTTGAAAAATGAGTCAACAAATTCTGTACCATTAAAAAGTTGCAGATCCTGCATCTTTTCTCCTACTCCTATATATTTCACCGGTACCTGGAACTGATCCGAGATACCAATCACCACTCCACCTCTAGCTGTTCCGTCCAGTTTAGTAACTGCCAAAGCCGAGACTTCTGTAGCTGCTGTAAATTGTTTTGCCTGCTCGAAAGCATTTTGTCCCGTAGACCCATCCAATACTAAAAGTACCTCGTGGGGAGCATCCGGAATCACCTTTTGCATAACTCTTTTAATCTTGGAAAGCTCATTCATAAGATTTACCTTATTATGAAGCCTACCAGCTGTATCTATAATTACAACATCCGCATTTTGCGACACTGCAGATTGGACTGTATCGAAAGCAACAGATGCAGGATCAGATCCCATAGCTTGTTTCACAATCGGCACCCCTACTCTTTCAGACCAAATGACCAACTGATCTACTGCAGCAGCTCTGAACGTGTCTGCAGCACCAAGGACAACATTCAGCCCTTCTGATTTAAACTGATGAGCAAGTTTTCCAATCGTTGTTGTTTTCCCAACGCCATTTACACCCACCACCATTATTACATAAGGCTTTTTAGTCTTATCTATATTCTGTGTTCCGGCATGTGGATTTTCCAAAAGTAAGCCCGATATTTCTTCACGAAGAATATTGTTAAGCTCTGCTACATTTACATATTTGTCTTTAGCTACCCTGTCTTCAATTCTTCTGATGATTTTCACAGTAGTTTCAACACCTACATCAGATGCAATTAATACTTCTTCCAGATCATCCAGAACTTCATCATCAACTTTACTCTTTCCAACAACAGCTCTGCTTACCTTATCAAAAAATGACTGACTGGATTTCTCCAACCCTTTGTCTAAAGATTCTTTTTCTTCTTTTTTGAATATTTTTTTAAACCAACTCACTTAGCTAAATATTATTTATTTTTAACAATTGCCGTAACTTCTACTTCTATAAATACATCTTTCCTGAACAGTCCTTTTACTTCTAAAAGAGAACTGGCTGGCGGATTTTCGGTATTAATAAACTGATCTCTGACTTCTCTAAACTCGGCTATTTTAGAAATATCAGTAGTGAAAATTCCTAGCTTTACAATATCATTAAGGCTTGCTCCGCAATGCTCCAGAACAGCGCGGATATTCTGAAATACCTGCTGCGTTTGCGTTCTGACATCTGTCCCAACAACTTCTCCTTTCTGATTAACAGGAACCTGTCCCGATAAAATAAGCATTTTAGAGATTCCCAAAGGAACTTCAACTACCTGAGAAAGCCCTTTGATCTGAAATACCGACTCTGTATTTTTAAATTGTATCATTTCAACATTCTTCTGACCAAACACTATCATGAAACCCAGCAACAAACTGAATACTAAAATACGTCTGGATGGTTTCATATTAAATGTTTAATAAAACAAATATATAAAAAAAACTACCTAAATAGGTAGTTTTCTGTATGTTAAGTTCTTAACTTAAATTATTTTTTAAGATATGCATCTACTTCATCAGCGTTCATTACTTTTTCTTCGAAAACGTAAGCGCCGGACTTAGGTGATTTAACCATTTTAACCACTTTAGTCATTTTTTTAGAAGATGTCTGAAGGGTTGCTACAACTTTCTTAGCCATTGTCTTATTATTTTAAGAAGTTATTTAATTTCTTTATGAACAGTATACTTCTTCAAAACAGCGTTGAATTTCTTCAACTCTAATCTTTCAGTTGTATTCTTTTTGTTTTTTGTTGTGATGTATCTTGACATCCCCGGCATTCCGGATTCTTTATGCTCAGTGCACTCTAATATTACTTGCACTCTATTACCTTTCTTTGCCATTTTCTAATTATTTAATAAATCCGTTTCTAGTAGCTCTTTCAATAGCTTCCTCAACACCAATCTTGTTAATAACTCTCAATCCGTGAGCAGATACTTTCAAAGTAACGTGCTTCTCTTGCTCCGGAAGGTAAAATTTCTTTTCCAATAAATTAATCTCAAAGCGTCTTTTGGTCTTATTATTGGCGTGAGAAACGTGGTTCCCGACCATTGCACGCTTACCTGTTATCTGGCAAATTTTTGACATATCTTTAGTCTTTTACTACTTATTCAAATTGAAGTGCAAAATTATGTATTTTTTTTCAAACACACAAAATTTTATATTTTATTTTCCTGAAAATCTTTTCAGAATACTTATCGTTCACGATATAATGAGAGGTTACGATGAATATGAAAGTTTAAAATTATCTTCCAAAATCATCCTGTACCCTTACAATATCATCCTCGTCGGACGGATTATCAGCATCTGTATGCTGCCAGATCTCGGCAACTACTCCCCATCCTTCTAACCCGATTAGACGGTGTCTTTCTCCCTGTTCTAGCTTTACCTGATCTTTTGGGCTATATTCTTTTAATTCGCCTTCTTCATCAGTATTACTTCTTTTAATACCTACAACACCATCCACAACTTGCCATATTTCAGCTCTTCTGTGGTGATACTGCCAGCTTAATCTAGCCTGAGGAGCAACCAAAAGAATTTTAGGACTTAGCTTCCCTCCTATCTTCAGGCTTTCTACATCAATTCCGTCAAAATATTGATTAGCGAAATCCTGAGCCTGTTTTTCTTCGATTACAAAGAAGCCTCCCCAAGGTCTGCTATCATCTTTTGCTACAATATTAAACCCTTGTTCTCCAAGTGTTTTTTCTATTCTGTTAAAGATTTCTGTTTTTTCAGTATTCATAATATATTAAATATCTCTGTTATAATTTTTCTGTTGACATAGAGTAAGGAAAATCTTTTTCCTGTGAACCTCTTTCTTTATTAGGCTGTGCTTTCATATCAAAATTCAACACCGCTCCTTTCATCAATTCCTGATGGTTCAACCAGTTTTTAGAATAAGGCAGGTTATTCACCTTTAAAGATTCCACATATATATTTTCCTGGCTGTTCTGTGGTGCTTTAATTTCAATTTTTTTACCATTCTCCAGGTGAATAGTTGCTTCCTTGAATAATGGAGCTCCCAAAACATACTGATTGGTAGCCGGTGTTACCGGATAAAAACCTAAGGCCGAAAACACATACCATGCTGATGTTTGCCCATTATCCTCATCTCCACAATATCCGTCCGGTGTAGGCTTATACAATTTGTTAATCACCTGGCGTGTCCAGTATTGTGTCTTATAAGGAGCACCTGCATAATTGTATAAATAGATCATATGCTGAATTGGTTGATTACCATGTGCATATTGTCCCATATTCATAATTTGCATCTCACGGATTTCGTGAATTACAGATCCGTAATAAGAATCATCAAAAACTGGTGGTAATGAAAATACCTCATCCAATTTTGCTTCAAATTTCTTTTTGCCTCCCATTAACTTAGACAGTCCGTCAATATCCTGAAAGACTGACCAGGTATAATGCCAGCTGTTACCTTCTGTAAAAGCATCTCCCCATTTAAACGGATTAAAAGGAGACTGGAATTTCCCGTCTTTATTTTTACCTCTCATCATTCCGGTAGAGGTATCAAAAACATTTTTATAGTTATAAGCTCTTTTCTTAAAAATCCCGATTTCAGACTCAGGTTTTCCAAGTGCTTTTCCTAACTGGTAAATCGCAAAATCATCATAAGCATATTCCAGTGTACGTGCAGCATTTTCATTAATCTGAACATCATAAGGAACATAACCTAAAGAGTTGTAGTAAGAAACACCTCTTCTTCCGACAGCATCCATCGGTCCTTCATTATTGGCACCATGAACAACAGCTTTCCACAAGGTTTCAATATCATAGCCTCTAAGCCCTTTTATGTAAGCATCTGCAACTACGGAAGCGGAGTTATTACCAATCATTACATCTGCAAATCCCGGACTGCTCCACTCCGGAAGAAAACCTCCTTCTTTGAATGCATTAGCCAGTCCCTCCTGCATTTCTACATTAATGCTTGGATACACCAGATTCAGGAACGGGTACAAAGCCCGGAAAGTATCCCAGAAACCTGTTCCTGCAAACATTCTTCCATCTAATATTTTCCCGTTATAAGGGCTCCAGTGTTTTATTTTATTCTGAGCATCTATTTCATAAAGTTTTTGCGGGAAGAACAAAGTACGGTACATCGCAGAATAAAACGTTCTGTATTGTTCATCTGTTCCGCCTTTAACCTCAATTTTACCCAATGTTTTGCTCCAGATATCTTTAGCATTGCTTTTTACCTGAGCAAAAGACTGATTCCCAATTTCTCTTTTCAGATTAATTTCAGCTTGTTCAAAGCTAATAAAGGATGATGCTACCCTTGCATAAACGGATTCTTTTGCCTTAAGCTTAAAACCTACAATCGCTCCTGCATGATTGCTTGTGATCTCCAACTGATCATTCACCAGTACATTATCTTTCCATGCTGATGTCAGATCAAAATCTTTATCAAACTGAACAACAAAGTAATTTTTGAAATTTTCGTATTTACCTGCTGCATATCTGGTTGTATACCCAATAATTTTCTTTTCCTTAGGAAGTATTTTGATATATGATCCTTTGTCCAGTGCATCAATTACTACATATGCACTATCCGTTTTAGGAAAATCAAACTTAAAATAGGCTGCTCTTTCTGTTGGTGTAAGTTCTGTCGTTACATCTGCATCTGCCAGATACACGCTATAGGAATAAGGTGTCGCAACCTCAGCTTTATGACTAAACCAGCTGGCTCGTTCATCTTCTTTAAATTTAGGCTTACCAACTCCCGGCATTATGGCAAATGCACCATAATCATTCATCCACGGGGATGGCTGATGAGTCTGTTTGAAGCCTTTTATTTTATCCGCATCATAAGTATAAGCCCAGCCGTCACCCATTTTTCCGGTTTGTGGTGTCCATAGATTCATTCCCCATGGCAAACCGACTGCCGGATATGTATTTCCGTTGGACAGAGAATGTTTAGATTGTGTACCCATAAGGGTATTTACATAATCTACAGGCTTAAGATCTTGTCCAAAGGAGAAATAACTGCAAAGTGACAAAACAGTTACAATAATTTTTTTTCTCATAGTTTAACAGTTACAGGTTTTAGTTTTTCATTTTCAAAGCATAACTAGCTGCTCCGAGAATTGCTGCATCTTCAAAAATTTCGGATATTTCAATTTTCAGCTCTATCCGGTTCTCCTCAAGAATATGATTTAAACGTTCAGAAAAATAAGGATATGCTTTAGAAATATTGCCTCCGATCACTAAAACTTCAGGGTCATAATATTTTACATATTTCAGTATAAATTCCGCAAAAGAATCTGCATATTCATCGAACATTTTGTTTCGAAGCTCCTCTGGCTTATCCAGTAAATCTTTAGCTCCTGTAATTGTTTCACCTGTTAGTTCCGCATAACGGTTAACAAACCATCTTGTCGCAAGGTAATCTTCACAGATACTCTCATGAAAAGGTGAATTCCACAAATCTTCATCAGTAGCTACAGTTCCGTTGTAAAAGGTAGTTCCCAAACCTGTACCAAGCGTAACACCAAAAATTCTTCCGTGTCCTTGTACACAGCCGCCAAATACTTCTCCTTCAAGAAAAGCAGCAGCATCATTGATGAAATGAATCTGATTTTTATTTATTTCCAGACGGCGTGCCAGTTCTTCTTTGATGTTCACTTCATATATGGAACGAAACTTTCCTTGTAACATCAATGAGACACCATTTTCGTAATCGAAGGGTCCCGGCATAGCGATACCAATAAGTAATTCCTCTTTTCTTAAATTTCCAACAGCTTTTTCAATACCCGAAACCCAGGCATGGAAAATTGTTTCAGGATCTGCGAAAGAGTCTACACGCTCACGGACATAAGTAGAAGTAATAATTTCATGTTTCTCAGGATCTACCTGTGCTAAGGTAATATGTGATCCGCCTATGTCTATGCCAACTATATTTTGCATTATTTCTTGACTTTATTTTTACTTGATAAATAGATTTGAGACCAAAAATAGATAAACAGAAAACCAAATACAAATAATGCTATTCTATAAATTACATCTCCGTATTTCACATAAGGAGTTTCTCCTTCAAAAATCCCTGCCTTCACCTGAATTGCTCCCTGAGCACCGTAAGGAAGATTCTCTACAACATCTCCCCTGACATTGATATGGGCACTTGTACCGCTATTAGCTGCACGCACAACTTCTTTACGCGTTTCTATTGCTCTTAGTTTTGCCAGAGCTAATAACTGGCGGTGACCAGGCGAGTACCCCCACCAGGAATCATTGGTCATAATTGCTAATAGATTAGCTCCGTTCTTTACATATTCTGTTACATATTCTCCATAAACACTTTCATAGCAAATAATAGGAGCAACTTTAGCAGTATTGTACGGATTTGAAAACACTTTTCTTTCTTTATCACTTCCCAGTGATGCTATTGTTCCGCCAAAGTTCAGCATAGCTTCACCCAGCAACGGTTTTAGCACTGTTATATAGGGGAAACTTTCCACACCAGGGACCAGTTTTCCTTTATGATAAGTTTCTATCTTTTGTCCCGGAACAATCTGCAATGCTGTATTATAACTATCTACCCACACACCAACGTTTCCTACCAGGTAAGCCGTTTCAGAAGCTTTCTCTTCACTTGAGTAAACTTTATAAGTTGAAGCTCCTGTCAGGAATACCGATTGCGGATATTGTTTTGTAAAATCCTGTATACTGTTCAGAACATGGCTATAGGCAAAGCCATTTTCACTAAGTCCTCCGGAACCTGGAATTGCAGTTTCCGGAGCAATAAAGAAATCTACTTTCCCTTTTGTATTCTTTTTAGCTATATCCAATAACTCATTTACAATAGTAATACTATCCTTGCTGTATTTTTCTGCATAAGGATCAAGTTCAGGCTGTAACAAGACTGCATTCACCGTTTTATCAGAAGTAAGTTTTATCTGATTATACTTTACCAGGGATAAACTCAGCGGGATTAATATAATGGCCAAGAAAATCGCTGTATTTTTTATGAGTTCCTTTCTCTTTCTGGTTACCTGGAAAAGTCGGTATGTATAATAAGCAGCAACATTGGCCGTCAGAATCCATAAAGACCCACCGAAGACACCTGTTGTATCATACCACTGAACCCACTGATGCCAGCCTGCAAATGCGTTTCCAAGTGTAAGCCATGGCCAGCTGAGCTCCCAACTGGTATGAAGTTTCTCAAAACAAATCCATAGGGCTACAAAAAATACCAAGCCCAGATAAGTTCCTATCCTTTTTTTGTAAACATGATAGAACAGAAATACCAGCGACATCATTGTAGAATTAAGCAATGTAGGCACAGCTACAGCTATAATGGAATGACTACCATCCGGCATTAGAGAATTGAATAACCACCATGTAGTAAGTACATTCCAGATGAAGAAGCTTAGAAAGCTGAATCCAAATACTGCAAGTTTTTTCCTTTTTACTGTACTGAAATTAGTAATATGATGCTCCAGTAACATGAGTGGAACAAAAGCAATGAATATAAATACAGGTATTCCGTGAGCGGGCCACGATATTGCGAACAACAATCCGCTAAGTACGGATAGGGATAAATATTTAAGCATAGATTTTAATCTTCACAAATTTAAAAAACTGTCTGAATTATTTTACCGCAAAGTCTGTAAAGATTTTATGAAATAATTCATTATTTTTCAGGACGTTGGTATATTAGCGTGAGCCCGAAATTATTTTTCTAATAAAGGAATTATTGTAAAACTGCAAAATCGGTTATTTGTAACTGTTTTTAAAACAAAAAACATGATTTTATTGCGAGGAACTCAAAGAGTCTATTACTTCTTATTCTCTTTTTAAGAATGCAAAGCCGTTAACACTTAGCAAAGCCCACCAAGAGCTTAATTTTCTGAATGTCTAAATGGTGAATTTAGAGTTGTCAGGCTGGGCCGAATTTATAGTGAACCTGACGAGCTATTGAAGCCGTACATTATACAAACTGCAAAATTGGCTTTTTATAACAGTTTTAAAACGAAAAAACATAAAGCCAAAACAATAAAAAACAAAGTACAAAAAGGAAATGATAAAAAGCCCTCTCCTTTTTGTACTTCTAAATACTATTTCTTACCAATTAACCTGTAATTGCTTCTTTCAGAATTTCATAAGACCTGAGCCTTGCTTTATGATCATAAACGTTGGTAACCGCCATTAATTCATCGATCTGATATAATTCAAGAAAATCATTTAATTTCTTTTGCACTGTTTCCTTACTTCCTATGATACTCAGGGAAAGCATTCGGCGAACCTGCATTGCTTCCATAGGCGACCAGATTGCATCCATATCTTCAACAGGTGGCTGAGCCGGCTTCCTGTCATTCCGGACGAGGTTAACAAATGCCTGATATAAGGTTGTAGACAAATATTCAGCCTCTTCATCTGTATCTGCTGCAATGATATTAGTTGCTGCAATAATATACGGTTTCGGAAATCTATCCGAAGGTTTATAATTCTCCCGGTAAATCTTAAATGCCATACCCATCTGATCGGGAGCAAAATGTCCGGCAAATGCATAAGGCAAACCTAATTCCGCAGCCAGCCATGCACTATCTGTACTGGACCCTAATATATAAACAGGAATATCCAGCCCTTCTCCCGGAATGGCTCTTACCTGTCCATTTTTATTTTCTTCCGAAAAATAAGTATGCAGTTCAGAAATCTGTCTCGGAAACTGCTCATTGATAATTTGTGGATTCCTTCCCAGAGCCATAGCTGTGTAACCATCAGTCCCCGGTGCACGCCCGACTCCCAGATCAATCCTTCCCGGATACAAGGACTCCAATGTCCCAAATTGCTCTGCTATAATCAACGAACTATGATTAGGTAACATTACGCCTCCGGAGCCTACACGAATAGTATTGGTCCCCTCGGCAATATAACCGATCAATACAGAAGTTGCCGAACTGGCAATACTTACCATATTATGGTGTTCTGCCAACCAGAAACGGGTATATCCCAATTTCTCTACATATCTGGCTAAATCCAGTGAGTTATTCAGCGTTTGTTTAATTGTATTGCCTTGTGCTATATAAGCCAGATCCAATACTGAGTATTTTAAATTTTGTAAAGTCATTTCTTTAAAATTTTAGATTTAATGCCTGAAATTTTATTTTCTGTTATCTAACTTTTATTTTCGTATTTATGGTTAAAATGATTCCATAGAATCCTGATTTCATGAAATTCAAATTCATCCGGTAATGCTTTCTTCCAGTCCGAAAGATTATCGAAAGCCTCTTCACGGTATTGATCTTCAAATATTCTAATTCTTTTTCTGTCAAAGATTCGCTCCATATCGACAAGCCCTAATTCGGCCATCTTTGCAAGATGTCCATATACAGTAGATGTTACCAGCCCTCTTTCTTTAGCAATCTCACCCGGTGTTTTTCCTTCTTCAAATAGCTGAAAGGTGATAATATGCGTAGGTTTTTTCATCATTTTAGCCGAAGTATCCAATTCTTTTTCTTTATCAAACAAAGGAACATCCAGCAAATAAGATTCTTTCAGCCTGTCAATATATTCTTCCAGATCATCTATAAAAGATTTCACCTCTTCATTATACGCCTTTAATCCTTTCACTCCTTTTGTCTCGGAGTAATAATCTTTTAATGGCAGTAAAAACTGTTCCACCACATTTGTATAAAAGAAATTTACAGCTCCTTTACACTTCTCTTCAATCTCCAGCCATTTGGTATTTCCGGCAATGAAACTTTTGGATTTTTGCTGAATAAATCTTTTAAATTTCTCAGATATACCGAAAAGCTTTTCGGTTTCTATTTTAAAAATCTGTGAAAGATTCTTCACTTTTTCCTGATCCAGTCCTTTAGCCGAAAGTGCAGATGCCATCCATGTAATTGCGGAATCTTTCAGCCAGGCAGCATCTATTGTCATCTGAACCTTATGCAGAGTATAATCATATTTTTCCTGCTCCAGAATCTGCTCCAGAATATCATTGGCATTAGTTGATTTCTGGAAATTTTCAATTCTGTGATCACTAAATATAACTTCCGGAGTTATTTTCGATTTTAGCACAATTCCTTCCAATGTACGACAACGGCTGAGCGCCACATACACCTGTCCGCTAGCAAAAGATTTACCTGCATCTATAATCACGCGATCGAAAGTAAGTCCCTGGCTCTTATGTATTGTCACAGCCCAGGCCAGGCGTATCGGATACTGCTCAAAACTACCCAATACTTCTTCCTTAATATTCTTTTCTTCGTCCAGAGAATATTTTTTCTGTTCCCAGGTTTCTTTCGTCAGCGTTATTTCCTCTTCCGTACCATCCAGCACTGCTTTTATAACATCTTCATCGATATAGGAAATCTCAGCAAGTTTACCATTATAAAATTTCTTCTCCGAAGAAGTGTCATTCCTGATAAACATAATCTGAGCCCCCACTTTCAGCTCCAAAACTTCTTCATTGGGAAACTGGCTTTCGCTAAAGCTTCCTACAACAGCTGCTTTGTAGAATTTGGTTTTACCGCCTAGTTCAGACAGTCTTTTCTGATTGATATTATCAGCTATCCGGTTATGTGAACACAGGTAGATATATGCTTCATCTTTTGGTTCAAAATCCGGTTCGTATCGGGAATTTAATTTTTCAAAATCAAGACCACGGACATCAGCATCACGGACTGCATTCAAAATCTCAAGAAACTCTTCATCCTGCTGGCGGTAAACTTTCATTAGCTCAACCGTAACCAAAGGAACTTCCTGTAATGCTTTAGCCGAGAAGAAAAAAGGTGAGTTATAAAACCTGGATAATATTCTTTCTGAATCATCTCTTACAACTGGTGGCAGCTGATACAGATCTCCTATTAACAATAGCTGTGCTCCTCCAAAAGGCAATTGATTTCTACGGACATGTCTCAGCGAATGATCCATCATATCCAAAACATCAGCACGCAGCATTGAAACCTCATCGATAATAATCAGTTCAATTTCCCGAAACAGTTTTAGTTTGTCTTTTCTGTATTTAAAATGTGGGAAAAGATCATTGATATTCATGGCCAGATTACGATCGATATGCTCTGTAGTGGGCACAAAAGTTCGTGGCGGAATTGTGAACAGCGAATGTATAGTTACTCCTCCTGCATTAATAGCCGCAATACCTGTAGGTGCGACAACGATGTGTTTTTTGCGTGTGTTTTTTACAAAATTATTCAGGAAGGTAGTCTTACCTGTTCCTGCTTTACCTGTTAAAAAGACGCTTCTGTTTGTATGTTCAAGTAATTCGACGAGTGCCTCCAATGAATGAAAAAGTTTCATCAAAGTTAAGGCATAAAAAAGCGAAAAGCAATCCTTACGGAAATGCTTTTCTGTATTTTAAATTTTCAGTTATATGCTTTCTCCCTTCGTAAAAGCAATAAAATAAGTATTAACTGCTAATCTTCTTTATACCAAGAAGAGTATTTAATATAGTTATTCGATATTCTGTGAATTTCTCCTTCCAGTAAGTCTACAGAAACCGATTTTATTTTTTTTGCCGGCACTCCTGCCCAGATTTCTCCGGCTTTAATATGTGTTCCTTGAGTAACAACAGCTCCGGCTGCAACAATCGAATTATTTTCTACGACACAATCGTCCATTACAATAGCCCCCATCCCAATAAGAACATTGTCATGTACCTGACATCCGTGAACAATTGCATTATGGCCAATAGAAACATTGTCTCCAATTATAGTTTCAGTCTTTTCGAAAGTACAGTGAATCATTGCATTGTCCTGAATATTCACCTGATTACCGATTCTTATACTGTTTACATCTCCTCTAATAACTGCATTAAACCATACGCTGCAGTCTTTCCCCATTTTAACATCACCAATTATCGTTGCAGTTTCTGCCAGATAAACATTCTCTCCAAACTCCGGTGTTTTCCCCAGTAATTCTTTTATTAAAGCCATAATTTATTTTTTATAAATAAAATCAATCGAAAGAATCGAATACCCGCAAACCTTTATCCATCAACAGTTTGAGCCCTTCACTGATTTTAAGTCTTGTTTAGATTTTTATTACCCACCAATTTACGATATTTTTGTATTCATTTTATTCAAAATAACAATGTATCAAATCTTAATAGAACCTACTGAAAATCCAAAAGTCCTGAAGTTTGTCGCTGGACATACTTTAATTGAAGGCTCTTTGGAACTGGATAGAAACTCTGATATTTCAGAGATCCCTGTTGCACAGGAATTATTCAACTATCCGTTTATCACCCGTATCTTTATTACTGCTAATTTTATTGCGGTAGCTAAAGAAGATACTGTTGAGTGGGATGTTGTGGCTCAAAGCCTTAAAAATGTAATTGAAGATCAGTTACTGGCTTATCCAAAAATCTTTTTACCAAAGAAAAAAGAACAGTATACATTATACGCTGAGATGACTCCAAATCCTGCGGTAATGAAGTTTGTTTCCAACAAAATTTTACTGGAAGGCTTTCTGGAAATACGCACACCTGAAGAGGCTACAGATATTCCTTTAGCTAAAACAGTTTTTGAAAAACTGGATTATGTAAAGGAAATTTTTATCAGTGATAATTTTGTAGCACTTACCAAGACGGATAATGTACAATGGCATGAGGTAATGATGGATGCACGTGGCTTTATTGCAGATTACCTTCAGAACGGTAACCCTATCAGCAATGTTCCCGCACATCAGCATGAAAATCCGGTACAAAAAATCATTAACCGTGATTATACTGACGATGAACAAAAAATCAGTGATATCCTAAATGAATATGTATCTCCTGCAGTAGAAAATGACGGTGGAAAAATTTCTTTAATTGAATATGATAAAGAAAGCAAAACTGCAAGAATGTTATTACAGGGAGCATGTAGCGGCTGTCCTTCTTCTACAGCAACATTGAAAAACGGTATTGAAGGAATTCTGAAACAATTTGTTCCTGAACTTGTGAACAATGTTGAAGCTGTTAACGGATAATTCTCTATTACAAACACCAATAATAAAAAACTTGTGAGTAACCCTCAGACTTCAAATATTAAAAAAGGAATTTTACTGGTTAACCTTGGCTCTCCCAAATCCACATCCATAAAAGATGTAACAGAATATCTTGATGAATTTCTGATGGATGAAAGGGTAATTGATACCAGATGGCTGTTCAGATCTTTATTGGTACAGGGAATTATTCTGAAAACCCGTCCAAAAAAGTCCGCAGAAGCTTACAAAACAGTCTGGACCGATCAAGGGTCACCATTGATTGTAATCTCAGAACAGATACAAAAAAAACTTCAGCAGGTAGTAGATGTTCCTGTAGCATTGGGGATGCGTTACGCACAACCCTCTATTGAAAAAGGAATTCAGGATCTTGTAGATAAAGGAGTAAACGAAATCATTCTTTTCCCTTTATATCCACAATATGCTATGAGTACTACCGAAACCGTTAGTGTAAAAGCTGAAGAGGTAAGAAAGAAAAAATTCCCTGATGTAAAGATTAAATATGTAAAACCTTTTTACAACCGCGATATTTACATTGATGCTCTTGCTGGCAGTATCAGAAAGCAATTGCCTGAGAAGTTTGATAAACTCCAGTTTTCTTATCATGGTGTACCTGAAAGACATATTTATAAAACAGATCCTACAAAAACCTGTAATCTGGAGAACTGCAGAACTGAAGGACCTCATCATTTCAATGAATACTGCTATCTGAATCATTGCTATGAAACGACCCGATTAGTCCGCGAAAAATTAGGATTAGCCGAGGACAAAGTAATCATTACTTTCCAATCCCGTTTAGGAAAAGATCCTTGGGTTCAGCCTTATACAGATGCTACTTTGGAAAGTCTTCCTAAGCAGGGAGTAAAAGATTTAGCAGTTGTATGTCCGGCTTTTGTTTCAGACTGTCTGGAGACACTTGAAGAAATTTCCGAAGAAGGAAAAGAAATCTTTGAACATGCAGGCGGAAAATCCTTCTCCTACATTCCTTGTCTAAACGACAATGATGAATGGATACAGGTCATGAAAAAACTCTGTGAAGAATTATATTAATATAAATTGTTGAAAAAAATACCTGAATTATCTTCAGGTATTTTTTTATTTAGGCTAATAATCTGCCCGCATTAGAAATGTCGAATTAGAATTAAGTTCTATTCCTTTATCTTTCCCGACAATCACTGTTCCTCCGATATTGGCAAGATGATTTTCAAAAGCACAATTAGGTTCAAACGCAAAGCACATTCCTTCCCGAAGAACGATATCACGTCCCGGATTTGGCAACCTTCCTACATTACCATAATTACCAGCCTGCTGAAGAGATTCTATTCCCGGCGCCGTACCAAAACCAATAGGTCCGTAAGGATTGATACTATGAATAAGCGGATGCACATGCCATCCTTTAGCAGCCAATAAAGGTTTCTCCATCGCATCGACTACTTCTCCGAAAGTTATACCTTCTTTTAAGTTTTCTACACCTATTTCATAACATTCCCGGGCCACCTCAGCTGCTCTCTCGATATCCGGATGAACTTTCCCAACTGCAACTGCAGCCTGGTGCTGAGTTTCGTACATACCATATAGTGCAAATATCTCAGACAGTACAATATCGCCTTCCTGTATAATTCTTGGAGCCTGCGAACGGTATTGCCATGCTGGTGGTCCCCATCCAATATATTCAGGTCCTGAACCTAGCAAAATCTCCGCAGTAAAACCTCCCATGGAAATACAGGTTGCTGTAATAGCTGCTGCAACTTCAGCCTCACTTACTCCCGGCTTTATTGTTTTTCGCATTGCCTCACTCATCTCTTCACCTATATGTGCAGCATATTTTATTAACGAAAGTTCTTCTTCACTTTTCACAGATGCAAGCTTGAAAAAATCTAAGAATACCGGTTTTAATACCGCATTTGGAAAAACCGCTGTTATACCTTTCCATGTAAGATGTGGCATTGCTCCATCAAAATAAAATGGAGGATATGGCTCTAATCCTACAATACCAATTTGCGGGGTTGTATCAACTCCTATATTCTTCAATACCTGTCCGATATATTCTCCGGTTTTGCCTACATAAATCTGTTCAGGGGATATCCACTGCTGGTCCCCACGCGACATAGCCTGCATATGATCTGCTATCATCATGGGTGCGAAAGTTACAACTACTGGTTTTTCTTCTTTATGAAATATTACAACTGACCCCAGGCGATCGTTTGTAAAATAATGATCAATACAAAAGGGTGCCGGAGCCGCAGATTCGCGATCTCCATAAATAATCAGTGTATCCAGATTATTATTTTTCATAATTTTCCTCGCCAGCTGCCAGCGGCGATCACGTTCTACAAAAGATAATGGCGCAGGAATTGACATTTTTGTTCTCATAATTTTATACTTAAATTAATAAGAACAAAGTACGTTGCACAAGTACAGAGAATTATTGCGCATTATTTTGGAATAACGTGCAATATGTTTGCATTTTTACTTTCAGCACCATAATTAGTCATACATTGCATACAATATGTACGACAAGACTCAAATTGATAATTACAACATCCCTTTTGTTGCTTCGGAATTCGGAATTAAAACCATTACAGGAATAGCTATAAACAAATCCCCTGATGATGTACGAAAACACCTGACAAAACACCCACATTTTGTAGATGGGTTTATCTGTGCAATATGCATACAGGGGGAAGCCAGACTCAGGATAAATTTTCAGGAACAGGAACTAAAGCCAGGTACTATTATGATTATTCTGCCTGACACAATGCTGGAGCCTTTAGATATTTCGGATGATCTGCATATTGACACCTTATTTTTCTCTTATGAACTGATGTCGGATGAACCTCTGATAAATGAGTTTGATATTTTTCAGAAAATCAGATCTTTTCCATGCATAAAACCAAAAGAGGCAGATATTGAAATCTTCAAAGACTATCATTCTTTTATAAGCAAATTGTTCTTCAGAGATAATGATCCTGATAAATATAAAAAACTAAGGTATCTGATTCTGGCCTTGGTAAATGAAATTAAATCAGTATACACCTCTGATCAATCGTCAAGTAAAGCATATCAAAAAACCGAATCATTAGCAGACCGTTTTCTAAAGCTGCTTTTCATACACCATAAACAAGAACACAGTGTTAATTTTTATGCAGATAAAGTATGCTTGACACCCAGATATTTCACGACTGAAATTAGAAAAAGTACCGGAAAACCTGCTCTTACATGGATCAATGAAGTCGTTACTGCACACGCCAAATCATTGCTGATTACTCAAAAGAGAACGGTCACAGAAATCGCAGAAGAACTAAATTTTGCAGACACCTCCATGTTCTGCAGATTTTTTAAAAGACATACAGGTCTTACCCCTTCAGAATACAGGCAGACTATTCGTTAATAAATTTACCCCAACATTATTTCTCCACAGGACTATGGATAACTAATTTTATAATTGAGCTCTACAGGATTATTTGTTTCTCTTATTTGTTTCTGCTCGGATAAAGTCATATCTTTATAATCAATTGGCAGTACATTACCATGTTCATCAACTACTCTTAGTTTCGATTGTCCGGCTTTATATTCTTTGAAAGGATCATTGTAATAATCTTTTGCCAGTTTCTGAAACTGCGCCCATGTCAAGACAAGACCTTTTCCTCTTTGGAAAAGTTGTTTTCCACTTTTTTTAATTTCTGTAAGTGTAAACTGGTAATCTTTCTTTTCATCTTCTATTTTTACAATAAGTCCGGGAAGACCACTAAAGATATGTGGTCCGTCTAAAATCGGAATTTCTGCTGCAAACCACGCCGTCCAGTTCCTGCCTCCATAATTGGTAGTAGCTTTTTGCACAGCAAACTCTCCTGCCTTGTCCTTATCAGGCAATATCTTCCACTGTAGATTTTCTTTTATTGGGATGGTATAAAGCTCTCTTGCATTCTGTACATTTTTAAAGGTTTCTTTCGTTTTCAGATTTTTAGAGATATATAGCTGATTCCCAAATCCTGTATCAAACCATGTCCATCTTCCTGTATTTGAAAAAATCGAATCAGTTTCTTTTTGCTTATCAGTTCTGAAAACTGATTGCTTATCCATAACATCCAGATTCATTTTCAGAGTTATGATACTATCTTTATTTGGATTGCTCTTGTATTTTACTTCATAAACAAACGTCCTGAGCTGAGCGGAAATACTCAGAAACAATACAGAAAAAGAAAGTAATAATAGTTTTTTAATGGTCATCATATTTTATTTGTAATCATTTTTATAATTGAGCTCTATAGGGTTATTGGTTTCTCTTATGTTTTTTTGTACTTCAGGAGTCATTTCACTGTAAGTCGCTTTTACAGGATTTCCATAGCCATCATCTTTTGAAACCCCTACTCCCCTTAATTTTAATTCAGCATACGGATCGTTATAATAATCTATCATTAGTTTTTTAAACGTTGGATAACTCATTTCCAGCCCCCTCTTTCTAAAAAAGAGGTTTCCCCTATTCTTTCTTATAGCTCTTAGTGTAAAGTCATAATCACCTTTGTTATCTTTTATCTTGACTATTAATCCTGGTAATCCGTTGAAAGCATAAGGACCTTCAGGAATCGGAATTTCATTGGTAAACCATGCTGTCCAATTCCTGCCACCGTAGCTCGTTTCTGCTTTCTGGACTTCAAAATCTCCTATTTTATCCTTATCCGGTAGAATCTTCCAGTTCATTTTCTCATCTATTTTCACATAATAATAGTCTCTAAGATGAGTCTTATAACTTTTTTTGATCTCATTTGTATTCAGATTTTTCATAACATAAATCTGACCTTCCATATTAGACCCCATACCAAATCCATACTTACCACTTGCCAGAAGAGAGTCCGACATCCTTTCACTTTCAGTTCTGAAAATTGACTGCTGGTCTACGACATCAAGTGTAAAAGTTTCTTTTCTCATATCATCTTTTTTATCACTGTATCTGTAATCCAGTTCATATACAAAAGTTTTGCTTTGTGCAATGAGGCATAGCGTTGCCAAAACAAGAAGAAATCCTGATAGCTGTTTTTTCATATTATTAAATATTCTAAATAGTACTTTTCGCGGTGAACCGATGAAAAGGTTTTGTAAATTTGGTCTTACGTAAATTTAAAATTTTTCTGCAAATGCTGCATATACAGATTTTTCCTTTTAATCCTTTTTCTGAAAACACCTATATCGTATACAATGATCAGAAACAGGCTTGGATTATAGATCCGGGAAATGTTCACCCAAAAGAAACGGAAGCCCTGCAATCTTTTATTTCCGATAATGGATTGAAAGTTGAAAAGATATTGTTAACCCATGCCCATATTGATCATATTTTGGGGCTACAGTGGGCACATGACACCTATAAGGTTCCTGTTTATTTACACCCCGATGAAGAAGAAATACTGAAAATGGGTAATCTTTCTGCACAGCGTTTTGGATTTGAATTTAATGACTTCAACGGTAAAGTAAAATTCCTTAACGAAGGCGATGAATTAAAACTGGGTGATGATGTATTTCATATCTATTTTACTCCGGGACATTCACCGGGAAGTATCAGCTATCACAATCCTGGCGGAAAGTTTATTATTTCCGGAGATGTCTTATTCGAAGGAAGTATTGGACGGACAGATCTGTTCAAAGCCAACTTTGACCAGCTAATCGATAGTATTAAAACTAAACTTCTGATTCTTCCGGAAGATACACAAGTATTTTCAGGACACGGAAATCCTACTAAAATAGGATTTGAGAAAGAACATAATCCATTTTTAAAATAAAACATATGAGTATTAAAGACGGAATCCTTATTGAAAATCAAAGAGAGGCGGATAACACTAAAAGAATTATCGAGAGACTTAAAGATGAAAATGCCTCCTGGAAACCTCATCAAAAATCGATGTCTGCATTACAACTGGCTTCCCACGTTGTAGAATTGCATTTATGGCTAAAAACCGCCCTAGAAAGAGACAACTTTAATTTCCATACAGATTATGTTCCGCTAAAGGCAACATCCTTCGCAGAACTACAGGATATTCTTGCAAAAGGAGTAGAAAACAATATCAATTTTGTTAACAGTACTGATGAAAATTTCTGGCTGCAAACTTATACACTAAAAGCCGGAGATCATGTTATCACTACACTTCCTAGAATTGGAGCATTACGTTTTATCATCAACAATCACCTGATCCATCACAGAGGACAGCTGAGCTTATATCTAAGAATGCTGGATATTCCTGTTCCCGGACTATATGGACCGTCTGCTGACGAAGCATAAAAATCATTACTCAATAGTAAACAGGCTCATCAATATCGATGAGCCTGTTTGCTTAATTCCGATCAATAACAGTTTTAACAAATCTGTTTTCCATAGCTTTCTCTTTTGGAATATTCTTTTTGAGAATTTTCCCTTCTATATCTATCTGATAATAATTATTTCCTAGCCTTGCATAAATAACCTGTTTAGTATTTTGGAACATTGATATATAATCATTCATAAATATTTCATCATATTTCAATGGACATAAAATATGATTTTCCATATTTATAATGCCTTGTTTTCCCTCTCTCTCTACAACTATAACACCACTCAACTGATATTCAAACTTATCATAAATAACGGGAACACAAACCTTAAAATGTTCATTTAACATTCCATATTTACTTCCTTTCTTCACAAAATGATTCTTTTCAGGGCCATACTCTACCCAATTACTAATCTGGTCATAAATAAAAGGGACTATAATTTTATTTTGCCGAGATACAACACCATATTTCCCTTTCTTTATAATAAACTTCTCTTCATCATAAAATACTTGTTCTATAGCTTCATAACTTAGATATACCTTCTTATTTACATCAATTAATTTAGCTCTGTCTTTCTCCATGAAAATATATAAAGGTATATTTTCGGAATTCACTCTAGATATAGAAGTATACTCAAATGGATAAAGCTCTTTCCCTTCCATATCAATAACTCCATATTTACCATCCTTTACAGCTATGAAATACTGATTATTAAATAATTCAAGTTCATCATATTTAAATGGCAACATAAGTTTGCCCGAATCATTAACCATTCCATAACCACTATTTTCATTAGTCTGATAAACTATATATAGTTTATCTTCATTATTTATCTTTATCTTATATGAAAAGAAATTTTCCCAGTTATTTTGTTGTTCAGCTACTTTCTGTAGTTTATGATTTAACAATACATGAGAATTGCCTTTAGTAGTAACATAAAAAGAAAATTTTGGACTAAAATTAGAATCATCAACTTTATAATGATAAATAGTATCATATGCAGGTTTTAATATAAACTTTCCTTGTTCATTTATAATACTGTATTTATCTTCAGTCTTTACTATAGCCATACCATTTATATCAAATGGAGCTATTTTTTGAAATTCCATCCCGAAAATATTTTTGAAACTATCATCAACAAAAAAAGTTTTTGCCCCTTTCCTTACAGCTGCAATTCTTTTAGAAAAAAATTGGTCCTTTATTCTATTTTCAGATTTATAAAAAACTTCATCATAAATAAACTCTGTTTTCTGTTTTCCCTCTAAGGTAAAAAAAGCCCACTTTTCATTTCTTTTTGCTATGAAAAAAAGATCTGTATCAGTACATACTATATCATCATATTCAATAGGTACAACTTCCTTTCCTAACTTATTAATAACACCAAAATATTTTCCTTTCGATACCTTACCGACTCCTGTATTTGTATAAGGTTCTGCATAAGAATAAATAAATGGGACAACCACTTTTCCGTCTCTTCCAAGATATCCCCAATTTCCACTTTTATTAGCTGAAACCAAATCATTACTAAATTCAGGAGACAAATAATCATATTCCGCAGGAATAACCTCTTTATTATTAATATCTATATAGCCACTTTTTGAATTTCTTTTTATATAAGCAAAACCTTTATTATCGAACGGATTTATAAAATCATAAACAAATGATATTTTCACATTCTTTTCTTTATCTATATATCCATATTTATTTGGCTTGATTAAATGTATTCTTGTCCATCCGGTAATTGAGTCATTAATTTGATCTTTTATATTGTTTAATGTAATATTCGGATGATTATTTTGTCCTGTACATGAAAAAAATATGGAAAGAAAAAGAAAGTAATAAAAAGTCCAACGCAAGATAAATTTTTAACCATCAATAATTTCAGAAAAAAAATGAAATAATTAATTTAAAAATAAATTTTGTAATTAATTAAAATGCATATATTTGCAATATTAAAATGATTGACTAGTCAAATACAAATCAATGATAAGCACTGAATTATTACTTTTAATTAACATCAATAAACTGCAGTCGGTTATTGCCAGAAAATTTGATTCCCTTAGTGTACATGGGCTAGGGTTCAATGATTTTGTCATTTTGTATATCCTCAACTCTTCTGTTGAAAGCAAAATGCGCAGAATTGATCTGGCTGAAAAAATTGGTCTTACAGCTTCCGGTGTAACCCGTCTGTTAAATCCTTTGGAAAAAACAGGGCTTGTAACAAGGGAAACAAATGAAAGAGATGCCAGAGTAAGCTATGTTGTAATAACTTCTACCGGAAAAAAAATACTAGAAGAAGCCCAAATAACAGCAGAGAATATTACCAAAGAGATTCTTTCATCTAAGAAAGGAAAGTCTCTAAAGGCTGTTACTGAATTTTTATTCGAATTGGGTGGAAACATACAATAATCTATATGATAATGAAATGAAAAATGTATTAAAACAAGAATTAAGGGAAAAAGCAAAAGCCCATAAAATAACCATGGGAGTCCTTAGTGTAAGAAATAATATAACAGAAAAACAATATGTTCAGAGCTCTCTGAATATGGAAGCTTTAGTCAATAAAATTAAGTTCTTGCTTAATGGCAGACTATTTACGAACCCTCAACTCCAAAATGACTGGACTGAACAAGGAAGCGAAAACTTCACTTTTGAATTTGTAACTGTCATCCACCCTCAGGACAATAAGTATATCAATTATCGTCAGGAAATAATGAAAGCCGAAAAGGCTTACCTTGACAGTATTGATACAGAAATATACTAATACAATGAATAAAAAATACTTATCTCCAAGCTTTGAAGCCGGCAAGCACCTCTTTCAGAAAAACATACAGGGAAGTATTGTCAATCTGAATCTGATAAAGCTAAAGAAAGAAGCAGATTATTCAGCTTGTCCTGATCTGAAACCGTCTTGTAGTATAAGTGGGCATGAAGCTTATCTTACTTACATTAAGGAAGCAAAACCTTTTTTAGAAGCCAGCGGCGGAGAAATCTTATTTATAGGAAGAGGAGATCTCTTTCTGATAGGCCCAGAAAACGAGTACTGGGATTTATGCATGTTGGTAAGACAAAAAAGCGTTAGTGACTTTTTAAGCTTTGAGCAAAATGAAGACTATATGAAAATTACAGGGCACAGAACTGCTGCTATTGAAGATTCAAGATTATTACCATTGGAAGAATTTTCATTGTAATCCTGTAATTTATACGAATCAAATTGTCAGTATTTCTAATCTAAAATATTAAAGCATAAAAATGGCCGGAAGTGATTCCGGCCATTATCTATTTATAAAGTAATTCTTTATAATTTATTTCCACTTAATACCACATCCTACACTTGGTATCTGAAATTCTTCCTGTGGCTGATCAGCCAGTAAGTTCTCAAACGCAATAATCAGATCTTCACCTGTAACCTCCTTTTGATTTCCTGGGCGAGACTCGTCCATCTGTCCTCTGTACACCAAATCCAGTTTGTCATCGAACAAATAAAAATCCGGAGTACAAGCTGCCTGATAAGCTTTAGCTATAGCCTGGCTTTCATCATACAAATACGGAAATGTAATATTTCTTTCTTTAATGAAGTCCAGCATTTTTTCTGGTGAATCTTCAGGAGACTGTTCCAGATCATTTGCATTGATACCTATCACCTGAATTCCTTCAGGCTGGTAATCTTCATGCAATTCAACTACTTTATCAATTACATGTTGTACAAATGGACAATGGTTACTCATGAATACAACCAAAGTTCCTTTCTTGCCCTTTAGTTCTTCAAGGTTCTCGGAAGTTTCTGTCAGAGGATTTTCTAGTTCAAAATAAGGTGCTTTAGTTCCTAAAGCCAGCATATTAGAAGGTGTTGTTGCCATTTTTTTAATTATTATAAAGTTATAAGCGTTTAAAAATCCATTCCTATAAACAGATCCATTCACACTCGATTATAAAGTGCTTCTACTAACTCAACAACAAAGATAAAATTTCTTTTAAAAATATAGCCTATCACATTTTTATAAACTTCGAAAATGTTAAAATTTAAAATTTATTTGGAAACAGAACAATAAGTACTGTAAATTTGCTAACACTGTTAGGAAAAATTATCATGGGAGTACATGAACGTAGACAGCGGGAAAAAGAATCGGTGCGTGCAAACATTTTGCAGGCAGCATTCAATCTGGCCAAAACGGAAGGATGGGCATCACTCTCTATGAGAAAAATAGCAGATGCCATAGAATATAGTGCTCCGGTAGTATATGATCATTTTGAAAATAAGGAAGCTATTCTCTTTGAAATTTCTCTTCAGGGATTTAAACTCTTACAAAAAGACTTAATAAAAGCCCAAAAGAAATATGAAACCCCGGAAGAACAGCTAACGGCTTTAGTAAATGCATACTGGGATTTTGCTTTTAAAAACAAAGAGTATTATCAGCTCATGTTCGGATTGGGAATGCAGTGTTGTGGCAAGGGCCAGATGAAAGATGAGTTCTCGCTTTTTCAGCAGATGATTTACGACTGCACCTATAGAATTATTGAGAAAAACGGTTCCAATACAGATGAAGCCTGTCATAAATCTCATGCTCTATTCTCTGCAGTACACGGAATGATTTCTATTATGATGATGCGTAATGCAGATATACCAGAAACAATGAACAAATCTACTTTTGATGAGGCGGTTGTTTCTTTTATTAAATCTTTGTAAATTTTTTTTGAACCAAATATTAACACCGTTAGGAAAACTAACGTACAAATAATAAACATACTGTTCATCACACTTTTTAATTAAAAAACTTATAAAACTAATGCGTCCGGATATTTGACACGCTCTATTTTTCAGACAGTTATATTTTATTTAATTATTAACACTGTTAGAAAATATTACACCTATAAACCTTATTTTAATCTGTAAAAACAGAAACTAAGCCTAAAAACAAAAAAATCTGAAATTATAATGAAAATGCTTGAAAAATCAGGAATTATTATACTGCTTTCTGGTATCATATTACTACTAAACAGTTGTAGCAAAGCCTCGGAAACTGCAGGACAGGCTCCTCCACCACCGCAGGTACCCGTATATACTGTAGTTTCTTCACCAGCTACTACTTATCAGGAATTTCCTGCTGCGCTTGAAGGAAAAAACAATGTAGAAATAAGATCTCAGGTAGATGGTTACCTGGATAAAATCTATGTAGAAGAAGGCTCTTTTGTAAGAGCAGGTCAGCCTTTATTTAAAATTGATTCCCGTACCTACGGGGAGCAGGTAAATATGGCTCAGGCTAATTTACAGGCTGCTAATGCCAACATACAAAAGGCTAAAGTAGAAGTAGACCGCTTAATTCCCCTTGTAAGTTCTAAAGTTGTTTCGGATGTACAGCTAAAAACTGCAAAAGCCAATTATGCAGTCGCTGTTGCAGCAGCAGAGCAGGCAAAAGCCTCTTTAGGAAATGCAAGAATTAATGCCGGGTTTACAACCATTACGGCACCAGTAAGCGGATATATCGGAAGAATTCCGAATAAAAAAGGAAGTCTTATTTCCAGAACAGATCCTAATCCGTTGACAACACTTTCGGACGTAAGCGAAATATATGCTTATTTCTCTTTAAGTGAGATGGATTTCATTGCTTTTAAAAACAAGTATACAGGTGCAACCCTGGAAGAAAAAATTAAAAATATGCCAATGGTAGATCTTGTGATTGCTGATAACAGCCTTTATCCTGAGAAAGGAAGAATGAGTATTATCGACGGGCAATTCGATAAAAGCACAGGAGCTATCAGCATAAGAGCAGTCTTCCCTAATGCTAATGGAACACTAAGAAACGGTAATACTGGTAAGGTACGTATGCCTCAACTGTTGAGCAGTGCATTGGTAATTCCACAGGAATCAATCTTTGAAATTCAGGATAAAACCTATGTTTATATTCTTGGAAAAGATAAGAAAGTAACCAGTAAACCTATCACCATTTCCGGAAAAACAAACAGTTACTATTTTGTTTCCGATGGTCTTAAAGCCGGTGATAAAATTATCTATACAGGTTTAGGAATGTTGAAAGATGGCGCTGCTGTTAATCCTAAAGCACTTTCTTCCGATAGTCTGCTTCAGGCAAAACCTCTATAACAGATAATGAAATTATAGAATATCATAACAATAAGGAGTATTCCCAAATGAATACTTCAAAATTCAATTCTTATGTTAAAAAAATTTATTGAAAGACCGGTACTCTCTACCGTTATCTCTATAATACTGCTATTGCTGGGGACTCTTTCATTGTTTAACCTTCCGATTACACTGTTCCCGGATATTGCACCTCCAAGTGTACAGGTTACAGCTTTCTATCCGGGAGCCAATGCAGAAGTTGTAGCCCGTTCGGTAGCCAATCCTATTGAAGAAGCAGTGAACGGGGTGGAAAACATGACATATATGACTTCCAATTCCAGTAATGATGGTACGATGACTCTAAATGTATTTTTTAAGCAGGGAACCGATCCGGACAATGCTTCAGTAAACGTACAAAACAGAGTATCCAAAGCAATGAGCCAGCTTCCTCAGGAAGTAACCCAGTCTGGTATTTCCACTCAGAAAGTACAGAACAGTTTTATTATGTTCATGGGATTATACAGTGAAGATCCTAAACAATATGATGAGCTTTTCCTTCAAAATTACCTGAAAATTAATGTTATTCCTCAGATACAGCGTATCCCCGGAGTAGCACAAGCCCAGGTGTTTGGAACAAGAGATTACTCTATGAGAATATGGCTGAAACCAGACCGTTTAGCAGCTAATAATCTTTCTCCTCAGGAAGTAATGGCCGCAATTAAAGACCATAACCTGGAGGCAGCACCCGGCCGTTTAGGTCAGGGAAGTAAAGAAACCTATGAATATATCCTTAAGTATAAAGGTAAACTGAATAAAAATGATGACTACGAAAACATTGTTATCAAAGCAAACGCTGATGGTTCTTTCCTTAGGCTAAAAGATCTTGCAAGAGTAGAATTAGGTTCTTACACTTATACCGCAGAGAATCGTGTAGACGGAAAACCTGTTGCCGGATTTGCAATCTTACAGACTGCAGGTTCCAATGCTAATGAGATCCTTACTGAAATCGAGAAACAGGTAGACGAGTTCTCTACGACTCTTCCTAAAGGTGTAAAGCCTATTATTATGTACAACTCTAAAGACTTTCTGGATGCATCTATCCATCAGGTTGTAGAGACTTTGGTTATTGCATTTATTCTGGTATTTATCGTAGTTTATATTTTCCTTCAGGATTTCAGATCTACACTAATTCCGGCGATTGCAGTTCCGGTTGCAATTATTGGTACATTCTTCTTCCTTCAGCTATTCGGTTTCAGTATCAACATGCTTACATTGTTTGCATTGGTATTAGCTATTGGTATTGTTGTGGATGATGCTATTGTTGTGGTAGAGGCAGTCCATTCCAAAATGGAGCAAACAGGTATGCCGGTGGAACAGGCAACAATGAGCTCTATGAGTGAAATATCCGGTGCCATTATCTCCATTACATTAGTTATGTCTGCCGTATTCGTTCCTGTAGGATTTATGCAGGGTCCTGCCGGTGTTTTCTACCGACAGTTTGCATTTACGCTGGCTATTGCAATTATTATATCTGCAATTAATGCACTTACTTTAAGTCCTGCGCTTTGTGCGCTGTTTCTGGATGATCCACAAGGTGAACATGGACATCATGAGAAAAAAGGATTTGGTGCCAAGTTCTTTAGAGCCTTTAATGCTGCGTTTAATACAATGACACGTAAATATATTTACAGCCTCAAATTCCTGATTAAGAATAAATGGGTAGCTGTAGGTGGTCTTGTATTGATTACTGCAATCAGTGTTTTCCTTATCAAAAAAGCACCATCCGGATTTATTCCAACCGAAGATCAGGGATTTGTATTATACGCTGTAAATACTCCACCAGGAAGTTCATTGGAAAGAACACACCGGGCTACAGAGGAGATTGATAAAATTGTGAAGAAGGAAAATGCTACAAATCACCTTTGGGTAGCAGATGGACTAAACTTTATCAGTAATGCTAATGCATCCCCATATTCTGCAGGTTTCATCAGACTGAAAGATATTGATAAGAGGGGTGATATGAAAGATCCTGATCAGATTGCTGCGGCTTTAACAGGAAAAGTAAGTGCTGTAAAAGATGCTAATGCATTCTTCTTCAACTTCCCTACTGTACAAGGTTTTGGTAACGTCAGTGGTTTCGAATTTATGCTGCAGGACAGAACTAACGGCTCTTTCGAGCAATTAGGAGCAACAACTCAGGCATTTATTGGTGAATTGATGAAAAGAAAAGAAATTGCATTTGCCTTCACTACATATGCTGCCGGAAATCCACAATACACGATAGAAGTCGATTCTGAAAAAGCAAAACAACTAGGTGTATCCATCACTGAATTGATGCAGACTATGCAGATCTATTTTGGTAGTAGCTTTGTATCCGATTTTAACAGATTTGGTAAATACTACAGAGTAATGGCCCAGGCCGATGTTCCGTATCGTACAGATATCAATTCATTGGAAGGTATTTATGTGAAAAATAATATGGGTGAAATGGTTCCGACTAAAACACTAGTTAAATTAAAACGGACTTTTGGACCTGAAACTGTAACAAGAAATAACTTATTCAATGCCGTTACCATCAATGGTACACCAAAACCAGGATACAGTACCGGAGATGCCATTAAAGCCGTAGAAGAAGTAGCTAAGCAATCACTTCCTCGTGGTTATGGTTACGAATGGACAGGTATTACCCGTGAAGAGATTAAAGCAGGCGGACAGACTGCATTTATCTTCCTGCTGAGTATATTATTCGTCTACTTCCTGCTTTCTGCACAGTATGAAAGTTATATCCTTCCGTTTGCTATTATTCTGACAATCCCAACGGGAATATTCGGGGTATATGCTTTCACCGGATTGGCAGGAATTGATAACAATATTTATGTTCAGGTGGGACTGATTATGCTTATCGGATTACTGGCGAAAAATGCAATCCTGATTGTGGAGTTTGCTGTTCAGCGGAGAAAAGCAGGCAAGTCGTTGATAGAGTCTGCGCTTCAGGCATCCAGACTAAGACTTCGTCCTATTCTGATGACATCTTTCGCTTTCATTATTGGTATGCTTCCATTGGTTTGGACACAAGGCGCGTCGGCTAAAGGAAATCATTCTATCGGAATCAGTACTGTTGGCGGAATGCTTACCGGAGTTTTACTGGGAATCTTCATTATTCCTGTATTATATGTAATCTTCCAGTACCTGCATGAAAAAATGCCAAGCAAGAAAAAACGCAGAGCACTTCAGAAAGAATTAGCTCATCAACATTCTGCTTCACACTAAAATTATTTAATAGACATGCAAAGAATACATCAAATATTTCTGGTAGTAGCACTGGCCGCAATTGTGGTTTCGTGTAAAACCAGAGTAGCTTATACAAAGCCTGATCTTCAGCTGCCCTCGGAGTTTCGTTTTACGGCAACTGCTGATACAGCCAGTATTGCCAATATGAGCTGGAAACAATTTTTCGGTGATCAGACACTTCAGCAGTTAATAGAGAAAGGAATTAACCATAATCTCGATTTACAGATCGCATTGAAGCAGGTAGCTGCATCGCAGGAAAGATTATTGCAGGCCAAATATTTACAATTCCCCGATATTAATTTTACGACATCGGCACAGATATCAAGGCCTTCTAAAAACAGTATGAATGGTCAGAGTCTGAATCTATTTATCGGAAAAAACCATGTAGAAGACTATAATGCAGCTTTCAACCTTTCCTGGGAAGCAGATATCTGGGGAAAAATTAAAAACCAGAAGGAAGTAAGCAAAATGCAGTATCTACAGACGTATGAAGCGTCAAAAGCAATACAGACTCAGGTTATCGCTGCCATTGCTCAGGGGTATTACAACCTGCTTATGCTGGACAAGCAAATGAAAATAGCAGAGTCGAATCTGGAACTAAGTGAAAGTACATTAACCATTACACAAAAAATGTGGGACAGCGGTGATGCTACAGCTTTGGGAATTCAACAGGCAAAAGCGCAGAAACAGTCAACCGAGCTTCTTATTTCGCAACTGAAACAGAATATTGCTATCCAGGAGAATGCTTTAAGTATTCTTACGGGAGAAGCTCCTAACACAGTGAACAGATCCCTGGATATTGCAGATGCTTCTATGCCTGCAAATATTTCCGCCGGACTTCCTGCAGCATTGGTAAGCCGCCGCCCGGATGTAAGACAGCAGGAACTGGCCTTACTGGAATCTAATGCTTTAGTTGGTATTGCACAAGCCAATATGTATCCCGCTCTGAAAATTACTGCAGGTGGTGGGATTAATTCTTTCAAATTTGATAACTGGTTTCAGATTCCGGCATCATTGTTCGGTTCTGCACTGGGAGGGATTACCCAGCCTATCTTCCAGAAAAGACAATTGAAAACTGATCTGGAAGTTGCGAAAATTCAACGTGAAAAAAATGTACTCATGTTCCGTCAATCTGTTCTGAATGCTATGGGTGAAGTCTCAGATGCTATGGCTTCCAACGAGCAGCTAAAGACACAGGAACTAACAGCTGTTGATCAGGTATCTACCTTGAAAGACGGGATAAAAAATGCACAGATGCTTTACAAAAGCGGAATGGCAAATTATCTGGAAGTGATTACCGCACAGGCAAATTCGCTTCAGGCTGAACTCAACCTTGCTTCTATCAAACGCCAGCGTCTGAGCAGCATGGTAGATCTTTACAGAGCCCTTGGTGGCGGATGGAAATAAATGTCAATCCATTTTTATATAATCTATTTAAACGGGAATCACGGCTTTAGGGCCGTGATTTCTTTATTTTATAAGAGATAATTGTCTCAATAGTTCTTCGAGATCTTTTGGGGTATAATCCAGCTGCAAGTAATGGATATCAGCTGCTTTACGATACCAGGTAAGCTGACGTTTTGAATAGCGCCTGCTGTTTTTCTTTATTTCTTCAACTGCAAAATCCAGTGTCCATTCGCCATCCATATATTTAAACAGCTCTGTATAACCAACTGTTTGCAATGCTGTCTTCTCACGGTAAGGATAAAGTACTGTTGCCTCTTCCAGTAAACCTTTCTCCATCATAATATCCACACGTTTATTAATTCTCTCATACAAGACCTCCCGTGGAGCCTCTATTCCTATTCGGAGAACATCAAAATTTCTACCTTCACGGCTTATATTCAAAAGGTCAGAATACGGCTTTCCTGTCTGCCAATAAATATCTAATGCCCTTAGCAGCCTTCTTGGGTTTTCAATATCAGCTTTTTCATAATATTTCGGATCCGCTTCTTTCAGGAGTTCCTGAAGTTTTGCAATACCTTCAGATTCTAAAATAGCTTCCAGTTTTCCAATATTATCTGCGTTGGCTTCCGGCAGTTTATCTAATCCGTCAATAACAGCCCTTTCATACATTCCGGAGCCCCCTACCATTATAACAACATCATATTTCTGAAACAACTCTTCTAATTTATTCAGAGCGTCTTTTTCATATTTACCAATAGAATAATCATCCTGAATACTGAGATTAGCAATAAAATGATGGGGTGCAGCAGCCAGTTCCTCTTCATCTGGCATAGCTGTACCTATAGGCATTTCTTTAAAAAACTGACGGGCATCGCATGAAACTATTTCTGTCCCAAAACGCTGTGCAATTTCAATTGCAAGTTTGGTTTTGCCTATACCAGTAGGTCCTACGACAGAGATCAGAAGTTTATTGTTTTGTTTCATCCGTAATATATTCATCGGCTGATATTTTATCAGCCACCGTTTCAAAGGTCAAAAATAAAAAAACCACCCGAAATGGGTGGCTTATTCTGTGTATTGTTTTTACTGAGCGTCGACTTCAATCGTTTTAATTCCGTTTTTCTTGTCATCTTCCCAGATTAGAAATTTTTCAACTTCTTTCATTAGTACCGGCATAGCCAGTGCTAATACTGCCAAATCATCCATTTGCCCTATTACCGGAATCCAGTCCGGAAGCACATCGATTGGTGATATAGCATATACAAGTGCCAGACCGGGAAGAATAAAACCTTTAAGATCGGGTTTGTAATCTCCTTTTGAAATGAATTTTATCATTCTGAATAAGTCCGGAAGCTTTCGGATAAAACCTTTATGTCTGAATGCCTCTTGTATCAGTCTGATTTTTGATGCTTTTAATGCCATTTCTGTAAATTATATTTTGGTTTGATGACATTAAAATTTCAAAATCTATACCAATGTTTATTTTGTGACAGTATCTACAAATTGCTGATTAGAATCTGAGTTCCAGTCATCTGCACCTTCTTCTTTTTTCAGTATTCTTCCTGTCTTATCAAGAATAAATGTAGAAGGGAAAATCTTTACCAGAAACTTATCCGGAAGCGGACTTGTTGCAATATATACAGGAACTGTGTAGTTACCTTCTTTCAAAAATTTAGCAACATCCTCTTCTTTATCCTGCATGGCAATAAGAACAAAATCCATTTTATCTTTTTTGCCATCATATAGTTTCTGGATTGTTGGCCATTCCTGACGGCATGGCGGACACCATGTTCCCCAGAAATTCAGAAATACAACCTTGCCTTTGAAATCTTTAAGATTAGCATTCGGCACATTCATCCCTTTTAATTCAATATTGTACTCAGCATCGGTTACAGTCACTTCATTATTCAACTTCTCAACCGTTGGCTTCATCATCACCTGATCTTTAAAAAAGTTTCTAAGACCCGGCACCAGAAAGATCACTGCAACAACAGCAACCAGTACCAATATCCATATTTTTGAACCTTTCATCTGTAATTGTTATTTACCCGAAGGGATTATTTCCAAAAGTTCTTCAATAGTATCATAACCTTTATTTCTGGCATAATACACTTGTAATTCATGGTAGAAATCATCTTTTGTATAATTCTCAGGATCGTTTTTATGCTTATTTAAAAGTTCTTTCCCGTGTGCCGGACGTGGTCCCCACTGACCTATTACATTGAAATCTTCATCCAAAAACAGAATAATCGGAATAGACTTTCCGCCATTGGTTAAAAATTCATCTATTAATGAAGGTTCCTGATCGCGGTATGTAATTCTTACTTCATATTGTTCGAAGAATTTTACAACAACCGGTATTGCCTGACTTGCATCACCACACCATGCTTCAGAAATAATTAGTATTCTTCCTCTGAAGTTTTTTTGCGCAAGTATTTCCACCTGCTTTTCATTAGGAAGGTATTTTTCAGACATTCTGTTCATTCTCTGAATTCCTAACTTGTAGTATTCCAGATAGTCAATATCCTGCTGATTTCTTGGATTTCCCAAAATTTCTCCGGCATGTCTTAAGTATTCGTTATAAGTAACAGCCTCGTCCCAGAATTTTTTAATATCCATTATAGTTTTCTCGTTTTATTAATTAACATCATATCTGCCAGTACAAATGCAGCTAAAGCTTCCACTACAGGAACAGCACGTGGCAATACACAAGGATCGTGACGGCCTTTCCCTTCCACAGTTACAGAGTTACCGTCTTTATCAATGCTTTCCTGCGGACGCAAAATAGTGGCAATAGGCTTAAAAGCAGCTCTAAAGTAAATATCCATACCGTTGGAAATTCCTCCCTGAATTCCTCCCGAAAGGTTTGTTTTTGTGGTTCCATCTTCATTAAACAGATCATTATGCTCACTTCCCAACATCTTAGCACCACAGAAACCTGAACCATATTCGAATCCTTTGCATGCATTAATATTAAGCATAGCCTTTCCTAATTCAGCCTGAAGCTTACCAAAAATAGGTTCTCCCCAGCCTGTTGGTACATTTTTGATTACACATGTAATCGTACCACCAATTGTATTTCCTTGCTTTTTAATTTCCTTGATTCTGGTAATCATTTTTTCAGCAGTCTCTTCATCCGGACAGCGAACAATATTATCGTCGATTTTACTAAAATCTAAATCCTGATATGGCTTTTCACAGAAAATATCACCTACTGAAGATACGTAAGCGTTAATCTGTACATCTGCCAATAATTGCTTTGCCAGTGCTCCGGCTGCAACCCAGTTAATAGTTTCCCTTGCAGAAGACTTCCCGCCACCACGATGGTCACGAAAACCAAATTTCTGATCGTAGGTATAATCTGCATGCGAAGGTCTGTAAGCCTGAGCCAAATGGTCGTAGTCTTTAGACTTCTGATTTTCATTTTCTATAATAAAGCCTATTGGTGTACCGGTTGTTTTTCCGTCAAAAATCCCTGAAAGGAATTTAACCGTATCGCTTTCTTTACGCTGGGTAACGATTGCAGACTGTCCCGGCTTTCTTCTGTCCAGCTCATGTTGTACTGCTTCAAGATCCACCTCCAGTCCTGCCGGAAAATTTGTTATAATTCCACCATAAGCCAGTCCGTGGCTTTCTCCAAAAGTATTAAGTGTAAGTAAATTACCTAGTTGATTCGACATAGTAATACAAAATTAGGTTATTTTGGGATAAAAAACTACTCTAAAAGAGGTCTCATTTATCTATTTCAATTATTCAGAAAATATAGTTTTGTTCGAAAGACATATAAAAAAGGGATGCAATCTCTGCACCCCTCTGAAACTATACTTAATTTAAGTAAAAGTAAATTAATATCTTGGTTGTACTCTACCTGTCTTTCTGTCATTTGCTCTACCGATTGCATATCCTGCACCGGCTCCAAGAATACCACCAATTACAGCTCCGGCTCCTCTGTTTCCTTTGCTGATTAATGCACCTGCTGCTGCACCACCTACAGTACCGATAATGGTACCTTTAGCTGCTGAAGACATTCCCCTCTTTTGTGGCTGCTGTACTCCTGCATTGGTGTAACCGCTGTTTCCTGAACTTCCGTTATTCGCATATCCACCATTGTAACCAGAGTTACCACTATATGAGCTTCTCTTTGTACGTTTTTTTCTTGGTGTATAATTCGTATTTCCTGCATAGTTAGCTTTTCCCGCAGCTACAGAAGATGCTGCTATTGCTGTTTTTTTAGCTTTATCTAAGCTGTCTGCTTTCTTTTCCTGCTCAAAAGCAAATTTTTCTTTCTCTATGGCTAGCTTCTGTTTTTCAATTTCCAGTTGCTTCGCCTGATAATCTAATTTTTGCTGTGCTACAGTAGGTCCTTCTACTTTCTGATCTCCTTTATTACAAGAAGCCAGTAGCAATGTTGTTACCAATCCGGTTAATACTATATTTTTCATATCTCTCGTTTTACCTCTGAAAAAAAAGACTTTTCAAAGCATTTATTTCCTATGCTCTCCAATATTGATTCCATTCCAACGTTAACGAATGTTAATTATGATGGACAAAAAGTCATTGATCTAATGAAACAACGATAAATATTGGGTTTTAGTATCGGAAAGAAAATTTATTTTTATAGTAAAAAAATAAGAATCGTATATAACTGTATTACAGATACTAAGTCTATAAAAAAAATAAAACCTCTGAATAATCAGAGGTTTTTAAGAGGTGCCTAGCGGATTCGAACCGCTGTAGATGGTGTTGCAGACCACTGCCTAGCCGCTCGGCCAAAGCACCGTTTTAGGTCTGCAAATATAGCATTTTTTCTTTAAAGATAAAATGTTTCCGCAAAATCTTTGAAAATTTCAGGCTACAACCTGCCCTATTTCCTCCATTTCATTTCTAAGTCTAAGACTTTCTTCAAATTGCTTGACATTGACCACTCGTATATTGGACCACTTATCATGAAGACCTACATTTCCAAAAAAGCTTAGTGCTTCAAAGGGAATAGCTCTTATAAAATTCCTTCTAAGCAGATCAATTATATTTAATGGTTCATTGTTTTCATTGACCACCTTAGTACCCGTAATAAATTTTGCAAAAGTTCTACCTTTAAGAAACCATTCCTGTAGAAAAAGAAAGATTGAGGTAATAAGCAATCCAGTCAATTTACCTATTGGTTTCTCTCCATTATTTTTCATAAACTGAATCATAGAATAGGCAACTTCCGACTCGGTTAAAGTATACCACCATACCAATACACCACCAAACAGAAAGGCAATTACGTAAAGAATCAAAATATCAATAATATAATTTAGGAATCTTATCCATTTAGTAGCTCGTGACTTTTCCACAAGCGTGTAATTATTTGTCATAGAATATTTATTTGAATTGGTATTTGAAGTCTTTATTTTTAGAAGGCATTAGTGCTTTAAAGGGAAGAAGAAGTGTTTTTAGAATGCTTTTTCCATCTCCAGGCTCACTCCTGTCATTTCGCCAGGCATTGGAGGCTGCACTTTAGTCAGCTTTATCTTAATAAAATTTACCTGTTTAAATTCCGCAGCAATACGTTTCATTATCCTGCCAATAACGTGCTCTAACAACTGAGATGGTATTTTCATTTCCTGATGGATAATCTCATTTACCAATGCATAGTTAATAGTATCTTTCAGATCATCACTCTCCGTTGCTTTCCACAAATCTGCATGAATTTCTGCATTAATCAGGTAATAAGTTCCCAGAATTGTTTCTTCCGGCAATACGCCATGATAAGCGTAAATCTTGATATTTTCTAAAATAATTTTTGAAATCATAATGGTCATAAAACTAAAAAAGTTTTGCCAATTACTGAACAAAACTTTTTTAATATTTTTTAATAGTTTGTCTGAATTTTATTTTATGCTCTTCGACAGATCCAACATTGCTTCGATAGGCTTCAGTGCTTTCAAACGCAGTTCTTCGTCGATTAAAATTTCTGGTAATTCATACTTCATACACAGGTATAATTTTTCCATTGTGTTTCTCTTCATATAGAAACATTCGGAACAATTACAACTTTCGTCGAATACCAATGCCGGAATTAAGGTTTTATGAGGTGCACGTTTTTTCATTTCATGCAGAATACCTTCTTCCGTTGCGATAATAAATTCCTGACATTCGTCTTTCTGTACATAATCCAGCAATGCCGAAGTAGATCCAATAAAGTGAGCCAGATCCAATACTGGTGTTTCACTTTCCGGGTGAGCAATTAATTTTGCATTAGGATGATCTGCTAACTGTTGCGCAATACGCTCCATGGAGAATGCTTCGTGTACAATACAGCTGCCATCCCACAAGATCATATCTCTTCCTGTTTTTTTAGATAGATATCTTCCCAGGTTTTTATCCGGAGCAAAGATAATCGGGCGGTCTGTTGGCAAGGCCTTGATAATTGTTTCAGCATTGGAGCTTGTTACAATAATGTCACTTTCAGCCTTAGTTTCAGCATTACAGTTGATATAAGTTGCAATTAAAGCATTCGGATGCTTTTCACGCATCTTACGAAGTCCTTCACCACTACAACCATCAGCCAATGAGCAGCCAGCCAATGTATCTGGCAAAACGACCTTTTTAGTCGGATTAAGAATCTTCGCAGCTTCTGCCATAAAATGTACACCGCAAAAAGCAATCATATCTGCATTTGTTTCTTTTGCCTGACGTGCTAATTGCAGAGAATCTCCTAAGAAATCAGCTATATCCTGAATCTCTCCCGGCTGGTAATAGTGAGCCAGAATAACTGCATTCTTTTCTTTCTTCAAATCCAGAATAGCTTGTTTCAGCTCTTCTCCCTGAGGAATAATCAGATCCTTATATTTTAAAAATCCCTGTACAGGAAGATTGGATTTTGCTTGTTCCAGCGTTTCGTTCATAAGTAACGTGTTCTTTATTGTATAGTTAAAGGTACTAATTTTTATGCTTTAATAAATGCCTCAACCAGCTCTTCAATTTCTTCTTTTGCTTTTGCGAGATCATCATTTACCACTACTTTATCAAAATCCTTTGCATAAGCCATCTCTTCTTCAGCCTTAGCAACGCGGATTTTAATAGTTTCAGCATCTTCTGTATTTCTTTTAATCAGTCTTTGTTCCAGCTCCTCAATGGAAGGTGGTGCAATGAATATAGACAGAGCCTGTTCTCCAAATATCTTTTTCAGATTCACACCTCCTTTTACATCCACATCGAATATAACTACGTTTCCGTAGTTCCAAATTCTTTCTACTTCTGTTTTCAGTGTTCCATAATACTTATCAGTATACACTTCCTCAAATTCCACAAACGCATTTTCAGCTATTTTCTGTCTGAAATCTTCCGGTGTATGGAAGAAATAATCTATTCCGTGTTTTTCTTCTCCACGGGGAGCGCGGGTTGTTGCAGAAATTGAAAATTGAAGTTTAGGAAACTGTCCTAAACAATGCTTTACCAATGTAGTTTTGCCACTTCCTGATGGCGCTGAAAATATGATTACTTTATTCATTATATTGTATTAACTGATCGTATGAAACGGTCAATAATCGTTATTATTTCTATTTAATATTTTTTAGCTTAAGATACCGGACATCAGTATTCTTTTGAAGGGATAGAATACAGGCGATTCCGGAAATTCTATGCGCAACCGGTTAATATATTCGTCTTTGAACTGTTCCTGTAAGTGCTCCGGAAGTTTTTCCATATAAGGAATTAATGCTGTACCCGATGTCCATTCATATAGAGCATCTGCATTTGGTAGGATATGTGGGTATATTTTCTCGAATACACAAATATCGCTAAGACCATTTTCGAAAAAGATTTTACCATAATTTTCTATCTTTAGTACAGTCAATGGTCTAACCCATGAATTCAATGCTTCTTTATACGGGGATTCGGATGCGAGATCTCTTATCAGTCTGTGTGTAAAATGGTCATGATTGGAAGGAATCTGTATTGCTACTTGTCCGCCTTTTTCAAGCAGGCCAACCACTTTAGGAAAAACTATTTCATGTTCGTTCAGCCATTGCAGCGCTGCATTGGAAAAA
The DNA here is from genome assembly GCF_001675285.1 of Elizabethkingia miricola. Taxonomy (GTDB): domain Bacteria; phylum Bacteroidota; class Bacteroidia; order Flavobacteriales; family Weeksellaceae; genus Elizabethkingia; species Elizabethkingia miricola. The sequence goes on along the minus strand of NZ_LSGQ01000003.1, from coordinate 172,907 downwards.
ACCAGATCATACTTCTCTTCATCGGAAAGAGCCTGTTCTATATCTTTTTGCTGAAAATGAAGATTGTCATCTGCATAAGCTTTCGCTTTTTGCAGCATCTCGGCAGAAGAATCAACACCCAGTACTTTACTTCCGGGTAATTCTTTTGCCAGTTTGGCTGTCAGTTCTCCCGTTCCACATCCAAGATCTATAGCTTTCAGGTTTTCTTTCACCTGAACCAAACTTAGAAGATCGTAGAAAGGAAGATAACGTTCATTTTTAAATTTCTCATAAACATCCGGATTCCATGCCATAACACTATTCTTTTATGTTTTATATTCTGTTAGCCCGGTAAAAAGCTCTTCCATTACAGAAGAGCTGATTATATCAGTATTCTAAAGTACGTTAAGACTTTGTTCTTTAATTTTTTCTAAATCATCCTTCATCTGTACTACCAGCTTTTGGATTTCCTGATGATTTGCCTTAGAACCTAAGGTATTAATTTCACGGCCTATTTCCTGGGAAATAAACCCTAATTTCTTACCATTATTATCTTCTTCATTCAATACCTCAGTGAAGTATTTGCAATGTTGTGCCAATCTTACTTTTTCCTCAGAAATATCAAGCTTCTCAACATAGTAAGTCAGCTCCTGATAGAAACGGCTTTCATCCACATCTCTGAAATCCTTAAGATTGTTCAGCATTCTTTCTTTGGTCACTTCTATTCTGGCCTCTTCAAAAGGAGCGACAAGGGTAAGATTGTTTTCTATATTCTTAACGTAAGACCTAAGTTCAGTTTCCAGGGATTTACCTTCTGTAATTCTGAAGTCTATAAAGTTATCGATGGCTTTTTCTATAATCAACAACAATTCGCTCCACTCTTCTTCAGTAAGTTCTGAATTGGATGTAGAAACAGCATCAGGAAGCTTTGTTGCAATTTTAAGAAGTTCTACTCTGTCAGCAGCTGTAACGATATCTGAAAGTTCGTCCATATAAGCTCTGATAACATCTTTATTAAGAGTTGTATCGGTCTTTCCATCGATAATTTCTACGTTTAAATAGAAATCGACTTTACCACGAACTATTCTTTCGCTTAATATTTTGCGGATATCAAATTCTTTCTCTTTATAGCGAAAAGGAATTTTAAGATTTAAGTCGAAACCTTTACTGTTCAGCGACTTTACGTCAATACTTATCTTCTTGCCTCCGCATATACCTTCTGCTCTGCCGAAGCCTGTCATAGATAAAATCATATTCTTAGATTTTTGCAAATATACGAATGAATATAGCAATGTATCACTTTCGTTCTGTACAATATAATACAGAAGATCAGATTCCAGCTACAAGCCTGTCGCAATACATACTTCAATAAATACAGAAAGCTCTTACAGCAAGCAATATCAGACGTCCGGAGTTATTTAACGCAATGATATACAAACTATTTAAATTCATCTTTCAGAGTCCTTAATATTGATAATAAAGTTCTATTTTTGCAGTTATGAAGAGATGGTACCTCTACCCTTTTTCTCTGGGCTATGGTTTTGTAACCTCTGTCCGGAATTTATTTTTTAATATAGGCATACTTTCCAGCAAAAAATTCCGCACTCCGATTATAGGCGTGGGTAATCTTTCTGTGGGTGGAACCGGTAAGTCTCCAATCGTGATGTATCTGGCAGATATTCTCTCCAAACATCAGAAGCGCACCGGAGTTTTATCACGTGGCTACGGACGACATACCAAAGGTTATGAAGTCGTGAACTACGATTCTACCTATAAACTCGTTGGAGACGAAGCGATGCAGTTATTCGAACGTTTTAAAAACCGTATTGTTATCGCTGTTTGCGAAGACCGTGTTTTTGGAGCAAGAAAATTAATAGAAGATATGGATCTTAATGTTCTTGTATTGGATGACAGCTATCAGCATCGTTATATAAAGCCAGGTTTCAATATTTTATTAACAGATTATTCGGATCCTTTCTTTAAAGACTTTGTACTTCCTGCAGGAGATCTGCGTGAATCCAGAAGTGGCTATAAAAGAGCCAACATGATTCTGGTAACAAAATGTCCTGAAGATTTGACGGAGGAAAAGAAGCAATATTATATTTCCAGAATAAAGCCACAATACGAACAGAAAATATTCTTCACCTCCATTGATTATGCTGATGAAGTTTACTCTAAAGACAAATATTTACCCACAAATAACTTAGACTATTACGATATTCTACTCATTACAGGAATAGCAAATCCTAAGCACTTGCTAAAAGAACTAAGCAAATATTCACAGCGTGTAAAGCATCTTAAGTTCAAGGATCATCATTCATTTACTGAAGAGGATATTAAGAAAATTGCCAGTGAGTATAAAAAACTTGGTGAATACAAACTGATCTTAACTACAGAAAAGGACTATGTCCGTTTGAAGACTTTCGACTATCTTCGGGACAAACTCTATTATTGGCCTATTAATGTGGTTATAGACAAGAAAAATGAATTTAATGAGATGATACTCGCCTACGCTGAAAAGAAGCAGTAATAACATCTTATATAACGCTATATTAAAATCCTTATTTCAATAATGAAGTAAGGATTTTATTTTTGTACTTTCACAGGATTAATCGCATAAATAAATCCTAAGTGAACAAATTTATTGCTTTATCATTAGCATTAACCAATACAGTATTTGCATATGCCAATGATGTAAAATTAGAAAACACTCGTCAGAAATACAATAACACGGCTTCTATAAGCTACAAAGCAACAGCTTTTTATCCTAATCCTGATACAGACGAAATTACTAGTTTCAGCATTTTTTATACTATTTATAACCCCAAAAACAAGGCTTTTGATTTTCATAGTCAAAATGACGATACCGAAGAGCTTTATAAAAACGGGATTTACACAGAGATTAAGAAGTCAGAGAAAGCATATTATCAGTACGAAAATAAACAGAACCAGGATGAAGCAATGCTATCTTCTCGCTTAGCACAATACGGACCTGTGGCACTACTAAAACACAAATGGAAATATATAGACGACATATCAGCTGATGCTAAACTTCAGTCACATTATTCATTTATAGAGGATGAACATGAATACAATGGTAAAATCGTTAAAACTGTATTTCATCTTTACATTGCACCAGATAATTCCGTTTCAAAATTTGAAAGGAAAAGTTATGTAGATAACAAATTAGGGCAAATCGTAACTTATAAATTCAGCAACTATACGTTTTTGAATAAAAAAGAGTCTTTTAACTATTCTCTTCCGAAAGATTACTCTTTAAAATATTTTGAAAGAATTGAACAACTGAAACCACTAAAAGAAAATACAAAGCCTCCTCTCTTTGAAGCATTAGATATTAACGGAAATAAAGTATCTCTAAATACATTTCCGGCAGAAAAAAAACTATTATTGTTTTCTTCTACCAATTGCGGTGCTTCAAAAGTGGTGAACGATTATATAAGTCGCCCGGATTACACCCTAGATAATAATATTACGTTAGTTAATATTTTCGGATCGGATTCCAAAGAAAATGTTGTTAAATACTTCAGAAATAAATCTGTAAATAGCACCATAATTCCGAACAGAAAGGATCTTGAAACGGAATATGGCATTTCCGGTTATCCTGTTTTATACATAGTCAATAAAGAAGGCATTATTGCTAAAGTTGCAGATGGAAGTGATCAGGTAATTTCATTATTAAAAGAACTTAACAAGGCTAAAAATAAATAAGCAAATTTTATAACAGCTTACCTTATAAACAAAAAAAGACCGCTTTGCAGCAGTCTTTTTTTTGTATGTAAAATGAATTATTTCAATTCAACTTCAGCACCAGCTTCTTCAAGTTGCTTCTTAAGAGCTTCTGCTTCGTCTTTAGATACACCTTCTTTGATTGCAGCCGGAGCTCCATCAACGATATCTTTAGCTTCTTTAAGACCAGCACCAGTTAAATCTTTAACTAATTTAACGATAGCTAATTTAGAAGCACCTGCAGACTTAAGAATTACGTCGAATTCAGTCTTTTCTTCAGCAGCTTCACCAGCTCCACCAGCAGCTACAACTACAGCAGCAGCAGCAGGCTCGATTCCGTACTCATCCTTAAGGATAGCAGCTAATTCGTTTACGTCTTTTACAGTAAGGTTAACAAGCGTTTCCGCTAAATTTTTTAAATCTGACATTTTTAAATGTTTTAAATTGTTGAACGATTATATTTTTTCTTGAGTGTCTATTATTCAGCACTTGCTTCAGGAGCATCAGTGCTTTCAGCTGCTGCCTCAGGAGCAACTGTTTCTTCAACTGCAGGAGCTGTTGCTTCTTCAGCTTTAGCTTCAACAGTTTCTGGTTTGTTCTGTAGAGCAGAAACAACTCTCTGGATTGGAGATTGAAGTAATCCGATGATTTCTCCGATCATTTCCTCTCTAGACTTGATATTAGCTAGAGCAGATAATTGGTTATCTCCGATATAGAAAGTTTCTTGCAAATAAGCAGATTTCAAAGCTGGTTTCTCAGCATTCTTTCTGAAACCTTGGATAAGTTTTGCAGGAGCGTTTGCAGTATCAGCAATCATTAAAGTAGAGTTACCTTTGAAAGTTTCAAACATTTCAGAATAATCTACTCCTTCGATTTGCTCCATTGCTTTTTGAAGCAATGTATTTTTTACTACTCTTAATTGAACGTTGTTTTTGAAAGCTTGTCTTCTGAAATCTGAAGTCTGAGAAGCATTCAATCCTTCAAGATCAGCTACATAAACAGCTTTTGCGTCTTGTAGCAATTCTTTGATCTCTTGTATTACTAGTACTTTTTCTTCTTTAGTCATTGTTCTTCAGATTTTAGTTTACAGATTTAGAATCAATCGCAATACCTGGACTCATTGTAGAAGAGATATAGATACTCTTTACATAAGTTCCTTTAGCAGCAGTTGGTTTCAATTTAAGTAACGTCTGGATTAATTCCTGAGCGTTTTCTCTGATTTTTTCAGCATCGAAAGATACTTTACCAATTGCAGCATGGATAATACCATATTTATCTACTTTAAAATCAATTTTACCAGACTTCACTTCAGATACAGCCTTACCAACTTCTAAAGTTACAGTTCCTGATTTAGGGTTTGGCATTAAACCTCTTGGACCTAATACACGTCCTAATGGACCTAATTTACCCATTACAGCTGGCATAGTAACGATAACGTCAACATCTGTCCAACCTCCTTTGATTTTATCTAAATATTCGTCAAGACCTACATAGTCAGCACCAGCAGCTTTAGCTTCTGCTTCTTTATCTGGAGTTACAAGAGCAAGAACTTTTACATCTTTACCAGTACCGTGAGGAAGAGATACAACACCTCTTACCATTTGGTTAGCTTTTCTTGGGTCTACGCCTAATCTTACGGCGATATCTACTGAAGCGTCGAATTTAGCAGTGTTTACTTCTTTTACCAAAGCAGAAGCTTCTTCTAAAGAGTATACTTTGTTTTTTTCGATTTTGCTTGCAGCTTCTTTTTGTTTTTTTGTCAATGTTGCCATGAAATCAATTTTTAAGCGTTAAACGGATTTGTACCTGTTACTTTAAGACCCATAGATCTTGCAGTACCTGCAACCATACTTACAGCAGACTCCATTGTGAAGCAATTAAGATCCGACATTTTGTCCTCTGCTATTTTCTTAACTTGATCCCAAGAAACACTTCCTACTTTATTTCTGTTTGGTTCTCCGGAACCTCCCTTGATTTTAGCCGCATCCATTAATTGGATTGCTGCAGGTGGAGTTTTGATTACGAATTCAAAAGACTTGTCTTCGTAAACTGTAATTACTACAGGTAAAACTTGCCCTGGCTTATCTTGAGTTCTTCCGTTAAATTGCTTACAAAACTCCATGATGTTAACACCTGCAGAACCTAAAGCAGGTCCTACTGGTGGAGAAGGGTTTGCTGCACCTCCTTTCACCTGAAGCTTTACCATTTTAAAGACTTTCTTTGCCATTTTAGCTTTTTTAAAATTTTAAATTTATAATGTGGAAGCATTTATAAATCAGAGGATTAACATTCTCACATGGTTAACCCTACTATTTGGACTGCAAAATTATAAATTATTTTTGAATTAGCAATACGTAATAACCTAAAAATCAAAAAGATTTTATTTTTTTATTCATTAGCCCGATTTCTCCTGCTACTCAGGAATAAAAATATTCCGCCAACGATAATTAATGATACTATATTGGCATAAGTACTATAATGATATGCAACAGTTGCCTTCAAAATATCGCCCTCCTTCCCTAGTAAACGAAAGAAAATTCCGCCAATAATACTTACACCCAAGGCTATTGAAACCTGCTGTACGGTTAAGTATACTCCGGAGGCAGAAGCAGTAAGATCTGAAGAAATTTTGCGCAATGCCATAGTCATCATAGATGGCAGCATAGTTCCGCATCCTATACCATATAAGAATAGTATGAGGTAAATTAAAAAACTGCTGATATGCTCGCTTGTAAAGTAACAGATATGGAGTACCAAAGCCACAATCATAATACAACTCCCGCCAAGCATCACTTTATAATTGTATTTCATAACCATCCTTACCGAAAATAACGAGGCAATAAAATAACCTATCCCCTGCAGCACAAACATATTTCCTACATGTACAGAGGAAAGGTTCAGATGACTTTGAAGATAGATAGCATTCAGAAAAAAATAAGAATCCTGTGCGATATAATAGAATACCGCTGCCAATATACCAATATTGAATTCTTTAAGTGAGAAAAGACTAACATCTATCAGAACCGGATTCTGTTTTGTAAGTCTGTACTTTTCGTACATATAAAATACAAGCAGAATAATAAATGAAAACATAAGCATTGCAATACTCCATACAGGCCAGTGCGACTCTCCACCAACAATGAGGGGATAAATTAAAGTGATCAGAAAAACGGTTAACAGGAGTAATCCAAAAGCATCAAAAGACTTTTGCCTGATAACCGGCACTTCTTTCAGTTTTAAAATACTCAGAACAAAAGCAATTCCACCTAAAGGAATATTGATCATAAAAATAAGTCGCCAGCCTTCAATTCCCCAGACATTCAGTTCCGGTAGAAAACCTCCCAAAAACTGCCCGACAACAGAGGCTGCTCCGGCAATACTTCCGTAAATTCCAAAAGCCTTTGTACGGTCCTTAAAGTCTGGGAAGACATAAGGAATCATTCCAACACCTTGCGGCACCATAAAAGCAGCGCTTACTCCCTGAAAAAATCTAAATATATTGAGCAGAAATGTAGTTTGCGCAATGCTGCAAAAAAGAGAAAATACAGTAAACAGCAACATTCCCCATGCATATACTTTTTTCTTACCCCAAGTATTTCCGGCAATACTACCTGTTATAAGAAACGCAGCATATCCCAGAACATAGGCAACAATAATAAACATCGCTTCGGAATTAGTTCCGTTCAGGCTTTCCTTTATACTTGGCACAGCAACATTCACTACAAACAGGTCTATTACAGCTAAAAATATACTCATGGACAGCAACAGCAAAACACCAATATTTCTAAAACTTTTCATAATTTTATATCTAAATTTGCTGCAATTATAGCATTGAAAAGGTGCCAAAGTCAAGTAGGTAAAAAAACAATACATAGTATGGAAAACAGTACTAATCCAGAGAATGAGTGCATTACATATTCAGAAAAATCAGAAAAAAATTATGATGCCCTCAATACTCTTCAGCTGATTAGTGGTAAGTGGAAGATATTAATAATGAAATCTATTGCCGAAAGCTGTCCCAAAAGATTTGGAGAACTTCGGAAAGATATGGATTCGATGTCTCAGGGAACACTGACCACCCAATTACGGGAATTGGAAGAGAACGGACTTATATGCCGGAAAATATATGCAGAAGTACCACCCAAAGTAGAGTATAAACTCAGTAACCTGGGAATAACCCTGCTTCCTATTATCTCTGAACTGGAAAACTGGTGGCAGGATTATTCGCTTTGTATAAAAAACAAATAGAAAAAACGACACCAATTTATATACAGATCTTCTCTACAGAAGGTCTTTTTTTGTTATTTATTAATAATTACCTCACTATTTAAAAGTCAAAAAATGTATAAGTTAAAACTTATATCCGACCTATAACTACTGATTCAAATTTTCTTTAGTAGAAAAACTTCTATTGTATGATTTTCAGCACATGATTATTCCCTATGAAAAATATCATCAAACAACCACTATAATTAATATATAATTTAGCACTGTAAACAATGAATTATTTAAAAGATGAACAAGTATTTTATTTTAGCAGGATTATTTTTATCAGTGGGAGCAAGTGCTCAGAACTGGCAGGTAAGATTAAGAGGGATTAGCGTTCAGCCTAATGAGAAATCTACTATTGATGTAATCGGAGGAAATGCAAATGTTTCCAACTCTTATATCCCTGAAGTAGACTTCACTTACTTTTTCAATAAGAATATTGCAGCAGAATTAATTCTGGGAACGACAAAGCATAATGTAAATGCAGAGAACACTTCTCTGGGAAATGTAAACCTGGGCAGTGTATGGCTGTTGCCACCAACTCTTACACTTCAATACCACTTCTATCCGACAAAAACAATAAAACCCTATGTAGGTGCAGGTATTAACTATACTTTCTTCTACAGTTCCAAACCTGGTGATGTCACCCATGTAGATTACAAAAACAATGCAGGCTTTGCATTACAAGGAGGTATAGATTATATGATCAATGATAAGCTTTTTGTCAACTTTGATATGAAAAAGATATTCCTGAAAACTGATGTAACAGTAGATGCTGCCGGAACTAATATTCCTGCAAAAGTAACATTGGATCCATTTTTATGGGGGTTTGGTGTGGGAATGAAATTTTAAATAAACTAAACTCGTTATTTATAAATATCAATAGCCAGTGCTATTCAGTTACCAACGGCTTTAAAACAAGTAATAGCAAAAATTCAAGGACATTTTTAGGAGTTAAAAACCGGCTAATTGATAGAAAGGCTGTCTCGGGATTCTGATGACAGCCTTTTTTATTTCTAATACTTTATTACCAATCTTACTCCTCTTACTCCGAATCAGTATTATAATAAGGAGCTCCGTTAGGAGCTTTATCTCTATGGGTTGTAATTATGAACCTCAAGAGTGTTCCGGAGGAACGTTATCTTAATCCGAAAAGCAAAACCATTCAGATGAGAATTAAAAATTTTAGATTACTATTAAAATAGAATATTTATTTCACTCTCTTATCAGCTAAACTATTTATCTACCACTCAGTTTTCACTCCCGCATATATATTTGCATACAATTCTCGATACAATTAAGCACAAAAAAAAACCGAAAGCATAACTTTCGGTTTATATATTTTCAAGAACCTTAGTTCTTTTCTACCTGCATGTAGTTTAGTTCTAGTGGAGTCTTTCTTCCGAAGATAAGAACCATAACTTCTAGTTTCTTTTTGTCTTCGTGGATCTTTTCGATTGTTCCGTTGAATCCGTTGAAAGGTCCGTCGATTACTTTTACATTCTCTCCTACTGTGTAAGGGATACCTGCATCTTGTGCAAACTCGGATAATTCATCCATTCTTCCTAACATTTTGTTCACTTCTGCTTTACGCATCGGAACAGGATCTCCTCCTTTTGTTAAGCTTAGGAATGAAATCACTCCCGGAATGTTTTTAATGATGTGAGGAATCTCTCCAACAAGGTTTGCCTCAATCATAATGTAACCTGGATAGTAAGGTCTCTCTTTTGGAACTTTCTTACCATTTCTCATCTGGATAACCTTCTCCATTGGTATTACTACCTGCGATACGTCTTTTTCCAGACTAAGTCTTTTAACTTCAGTTTCAATATAGTTCTTAACTTTATTTTCCTGACCACTGATAGCTTTTATGACATACCATTTCAATTCGCTCATAGAAAATAATTTTTAGTTAAAAGCACCAATTAATAGAGTATAAATATTCTTGATAGCTTCACTAAAAAGCGTATCTATCCCGAAAGTAAAAACAGCAAGCAGAATAGTAGCTATCGCAACTACCGTAGTAGAAGACTGCAACTGAGGCCACTTTGGCCATTCTACCTTATCTTTAAATTCTATGAAAGAATCTTTAAGAAAACTTATTAAACTCATCATTATTAATTTGCACGGGCACTAGGATTCGAACCCAGATCAACGGTTTTGGAGACCGGTATCCTACCATTGGACGATGCCCGTAGATTAAAAGCTCCGCAAGTTTCCTTGCGGAAGCTTTATATTATTTTAAATCTTAGTCTAAGATTTCAGTAACCTGACCAGCACCTACCGTTCTACCACCTTCTCTGATCGCGAATCTAAGTCCGTCGTTAAGAGCGATTGGTTGTAACAATTCTACAGTGATAGTTAAGTTATCACCAGGCATTACCATCTCTACACCTTCTGGTAAGAAGATTTCACCTGTAACGTCAGTAGTTCTTACATAGAACTGAGGACGGTATTTGTTGTGGAATGGAGTGTGACGTCCACCTTCTTCTTTAGAAAGGATATAAACCTCAGCTTTGAATTTCTTGTGTGGCTTAACTGAATCTTTCTTAGCGATAACCATACCTCTCTTGATGTCAGTTTTTTCAATACCTCTCAACAATAGACCTACGTTATCACCAGCTTCACCTCTGTCTAGGATTTTTCTAAACATCTCAACACCTGTAATAGTAGAAGTTAACTTCTCGTCACCCATACCTACGATGTCAACAGGATCACCTGTGTTGATTACACCAGCCTCGATTCTACCAGTTGCAACAGTACCTCTACCTGTAATAGAGAATACGTCTTCGATTGGCATAAGGAATGGCTTATCAGAATCTCTTACTGGTTGCTCGATCCAAGTATCAACAGCTTCCATTAGAGCATCTACAGTAGCTACCCATTTCTCGTCTCCGTTAAGAGCACCAAGAGCAGAACCTTGAATTACTGGAGAGTTATCACCATCATATTCGTAAGTAGATAATAGATCTCTAAGTTCAAGCTCAACAAGCTCTAACAATTCTGGATCATCTACCATGTCAACTTTGTTCATGAACACAACAATTCTAGGTACGTTTACCTGACGGCAAAGTAGGATGTGTTCTCTAGTTTGAGGCATTGGACCATCTGTAGCAGCACATACTAAGATAGCTCCGTCCATTTGAGCAGCACCAGTTACCATGTTTTTTACATAGTCGGCGTGACCTGGACAGTCAACGTGAGCATAGTGTCTGTTTTCAGTTTCATACTCGATGTGTGCAGTATTGATAGTAATACCTCTTTCTTTTTCTTCAGGTGCAGAGTCAATTGCAGAGAAGTCTTTTTTCTCAGCAAGACCTTTATCTGATAATACTTTACTGATAGCAGCAGTCAAAGTAGTTTTACCATGGTCAACGTGACCAATAGTACCAATGTTAAGGTGTGGTTTGTTACGATTAAACGTTTCCTTTGCCATGATCTTAATGTTTAATTATTAACTAATTGATTTTTTTCAGTGTGCAAATATAGTCATTTTTTAGATAACAAAATTTTTTTTGAAAAATTTTATATCTATTTTATTCCTTAAAAAACACAAAAGGTTTTTTAAATACTTTCAAAAATCTTCTTAAAAACAAAAAGACTAAATGAGCTTTAACAAAAAACCCTCCCATTCATTAAGAGAAGACTTCCAATCTTTGCACTGAGCCAATATCGGGATTTGAACCCGAGGCCTCTTCCTTACCAAGGAAGCGCTCTACCCCTGAGCTATATCGGCAGGTAAAAAAAAATCACATTCCGCAAGGGTTTGTGATTTTTTTCTTGAGCGGAAGACGGGGGTCGAACCCGCGACATTCAGCTTGGAAGGCTGACGCTCTACCAACTGAGCTACTTCCGCTTATTAAGTTTTGAATATTTACGCCTGTTGGTAAGCGTTTGCAAATATACAACAAAAATTCAAAACTGCAAATTTTATTTAAAAATTGTGGGGAGAGCAGGATTCGAACCTGCGAAGTCTCACGACAACGGAGTTACAGTCCGTCCCATTTGGCCGCTCTGGTATCTCCCCAGTTTTTTTTTAAATATATTGAGCCTCCAGAGGGATTCGAACCCACGACCCCGAGATTACAAATCACGTGCTCTGGCCAACTGAGCTATGGAGGCAAAAGATTTCAAAAGAACAACTAATCTATATTTGTATCCGTTTTGCGAGTGCAAATATAGAACGTTTTTTTGAAATCTTCAAAATTATTTTAAACTTTTTTTCATTTTTTTTTCTAAGCAGTTTCTTTTTTCTTGATTAACAGCTTTTTAGCTGCATCCACGCAACTGTCAATACTTTCCTCAAAACTTGCCGATGTTTTCTTAACAACGATATCTTCCCCCGGAATATCCAAAATAACCTCAGCTGTTTTATTTTCTTTATCGGCTGTATTTTCAACTTTCAAAAGAACTTTACATGACTGAATTCTGTCATAGAAGGTTTCCAGTTTGTTTACTTTTTTCTCAATATGTTCTTCTAACGGAGCATGAGGGGTTAATCCAAAGGATTGTACAGTAATTTTCATAATTCATCTTTTTTTGTGGCTCTTGGATGAGCCTGGTTAATCACTTTTTTCAACTGTTCAATACTTGCATTAGTGTACACTTGCGTACTTGCAAGGCTAGCATGACCTAAGATTTCTTTTACCGCGAATATCTCCGCGCCGTTATCCAGCACATGTGTTGCAAAACTATGCCGGAGCATATGCGGGCTTTTCTTCTTCTTAGAACTAACATAACTAAGATAGAAGTTTACTTTGGAATAAACAAACTTTTCAGTCAGTTTCTTCCCTCTGTGATTGACGAAAAAGAGATGATTATAATCAGGTAGAGAATTCCTTTCCGCAAGATATTCCTGAAGGATATTTTCCAGGTCAGGAGACATTGGAATCTGTCTTTGTTTATTTCCTTTACCATGTACTTTCAGGATGCGGCTGCTAAAATCTACATCGTGAAACTGAAGCGTACACAATTCAGACTTTCTCATTCCGGTCTGATAAAGGGTTTCGATAATTGCTTTTGTAAGGGTATCCGGCTTTTCTGTAAAAACCTGCTGCAATTCCTCCATCTCTTCCTGAGACATCGGAATCTGCTTTTCGGCATAGAACTTTAAAGAATCTATTGCTTCCAGTGGTGATACTTTTATATCTCCCACCTTCATCAGAAACAAATAGTAGCTCCGTAGGCTGGATAGTTTTCGATTTATACTCCTGTTAGTAAACTTTTTTTCATTCAGAGATATAATAAAGTTCCGTACAATCTTTTTATCAACCTGTAGCGTATCTTCTATCCCCTCCGTATCCATGAGAAAAGCCATAAAATCATGGAGATCTTTTTTGTAACTGGTAACCGTGTTTTCCGAGTAACGCTTCTCAACTCTTATATATTCGAGAAACTTATCTATAAGTGTCATAATAGCTATAAAATAAAATCACTTTCCAAATATAAACATTCGGAAAGTGATTGTATCTAATAAACCTGGAAAAATTGGCTTATGCTTGTTCTTCCTGGCTAACGCCTCTTTGCTTGTGAGCTGCTTTTTGAATCTTTTGTCTATGAGTCACAGAAGGTTTAACAAACTGTTGTCTAGCTCTTAGCTTTCTTACAACACCTGTTTTATCAAATTTTCTTTTGTACTTCTTTAGAGCTCTATCGATAGATTCTCCGTCTTTTACTGGAATTATTAACATATTTTACATCTCATTTTCGAATGCAAAAGTAAATAAATTTTCTGAAAGCGCAAATTTATTTTTAAATTTAAACCTTAATTCTCAATTCTTTAATGAACACTTATACCGTTATAAATGCCTCTGCAGGCTCCGGGAAGACCTATAGTCTTATCAAAAATCTCCTGAAGATCTGCCTACGCAATAACAGACCTGAAATTATCCGAAATATTCTGGCACTTACTTTTACCAATAAAGCGGCCAATGAAATGAAGGAAAGGATTCTGTCATGGCTTGGGGATTTCACATCGGATCGTTATATGGATATTCAGGCATTGACTGATATTCAGAAAGAATTGAAAGCAGAAGGTATTCACCTGACTCTTGAAGACCTTCATTACAGATCCAAAAATTTACTGGATTACATCCTCCACCATTATTCAGCACTGAATATTAGTACTATTGATAAATTCAACACCAGATTAATTCGCTCTTTCGCTTACGAACTGGGATTGCCCCAGAATTTTAATCTGGAAATTAATGCTGCCCCCTTTCTTCTGGAAGCCGTAGACCAGACACTGGACAAAATTGGTGATAACGAACAGCTTTCTGTAGCATTTATGGATTATGTCAACTACAATCTGGATAATCAGAAGCGGGAAAATCTACAGAAGACCTTATTCGACAGTGCAAAGAACTTCAATAGTGATATTCATTATTTTACCTTAGGAAAGAATAAGAATTTTGACTGGGATGCTTATTCTGATGAAAAAGAAAAGCTGAGGAAAGAAATAAAACAACTGATGAAAGATGCTAAAGAAAGAGCTCTTTCGTCTATTGAACTCATAAAATCCCGCGATTTGTTAACAGAAGACTTTGCCGGTGGTAAAGTAAACAGTATTGCTGTCTTTTTTGAGAAATATCTGAATACCGAATCCCCTGCCCTTCCTACCAACTCGGAAGAAAAAGCTTTGGAAAACTACAATAAGCTGTCCGGTGCCAAATCTAAAAACCGTGCAGATGAAATCGCTGCTATCCTCCCTATCCTGCTGGATAACAGAAAAAATATTATCCATAATCATCTGGAAATAGAGAAGAAGAAGAAGATCCATACAGCCCTCCTTCCGCTGAAAGTAAATAAAGAGATACAGGACCAGCTAAAATTTATTGAAGATGAGAATGACTTACTAATGCTCTCCCGCTTCAATGTATTAATCAACGAACAACTTCGCGACGAACCTTCTGCATTTATATACGAAAAAGTTGGTGAGCAATATCAGCATTATTTTTTCGACGAGTTTCAGGATACCTCATTTCTACAATGGCAGAATTTCCTTCCTCTTCGGGATCATATTCTTTCCGAAGAAAATACCAGTTTTACTCTTGTAGGCGATCCAAAGCAAAGTATATACAGGTTCCGGGGCGGAGATGCGCAATTGATGCTGGACATTATTAATAAAAAGGAAGAGACTCCCAAATATGCGGACATTCATAATCTGGAGCATAATTACCGAAGTAGTTATAACATTGTAGAATTTAACAACAAACTATACCAGTATCTTTCTGATTTTGTAGAGGAAGATTACCGCGACATATTTGGTACTCTGGCGCAGCAGAGACCACATTCTGAGAATGCAGGCCGCGTAAAAATAAACCTTGTGGAAAACAATAGTGCAGATGTTTTCTTTGACGATGTTGCCGAAAAAATGAAAAATGATATTCAGGAATGCCTGAACAATGGTTTTAGTTTTTCGGATATTGCCATTTTATGCCGAGGTAATAATGATATTCTGAAGTTCTCCCAGTCGCTTTCAGCTCTGGAAGTAGATTATAAAAATGAAAAACAATTTATCCGGACTATTTCAGAAAAAGGATTAACACTGGATCTTTCTTCAACCATCAATGCTGTTATCCAGTATCTGCTATGGTACTCGTTTCCGAAAAACAGAAGATACCTGGTTCTTTGCCTTTATTATCTGAATAAGTCAGGCCGTATAAGTATTGAAGACTTCAGTGCAGAACTTTCCGATATTCTATTGGCCGAAAACACCTCGTCCCTGCAAGAGAAAGTAGAGGAAAAATACAAACTGAAGCTTACTTCCGATATTCCAAATCTCAATACCTATAGTTTTATCGAAAGTATTTTACAGGAATTCTCTGTAAAAGGAAAGGAGACCGATTACCTCATCAATTTTCTGGAACTTTTATATGGCTTCTTCCAAAATATGGCGGCCACCCTAAAAGATTTCCTTCAATACTGGCAGGAAGAGGGGCACTCCATAAGTATTCAGGCTTCAGAAAACACGGATGCCATTAACCTGATGACAATTCATAAATCTAAAGGACTTGAATTCCCTGTGGTTTTCCTTCCTATGAGAAACAGCCACAAGGATACTCAGTTTAATGACTGGTATGACATTTCGGATTCCAGAGAACAACCTTTACAAACAGTAAACCTTACTTCTTTTAATAAAGACCTCGCACAATATGATCAGGGCATGACT
The DNA here is from genome assembly GCF_001675285.1 of Elizabethkingia miricola. GTDB lineage: Bacteria > Bacteroidota > Bacteroidia > Flavobacteriales > Weeksellaceae > Elizabethkingia > Elizabethkingia miricola. The sequence continues at coordinate 156,742 of NZ_LSGQ01000003.1, read as the reverse complement.
TCTTTTAATGAAGAAAACACTTATAAAAATAAAATCGACAGGTTTTGTATTCAGTATGTAGCCACAACAAGAGCGGTGGAGCAAATGTTTTTCTATATTCAGAAGCCAGGAAAAACTTCAGGGTATTTGGAAATATATGATTTTATTGCAGGACAAAAGAATACTGACGAGGATAGTTTCGATTTTTTCGAAACAGATGAGAAGCATTTGCTAAAACAGCATAAAAAAACAAAACAGCATACCGGGCAGGATCTTCACATTGGTTCGTTAAGGGCTTCTGATGAAACTTTCAGTACTGAAATAAAAATTGCGACACCTTCCAAAAGTTATCAGGAACGAAATGAAAGTGTAAAAACGGGTATATTCACTCACCAGATTCTGGAAAAAGTTGTTACGAAAGATGACGCGCCATATGTTCTGAAACAATATTTATTGGACGGAACTATTACTCAGGCTGAATTTGAAGCTGTACAGATTAGACTGAATAAATTATTTGAAGCCTATCCACAGTATTTCGATGGTCATTATGAAGTTATTAATGAACGGGACATTCTGTTTTCTGATAAGGGAGAATCCCGTTTGTTACGTACCGACCGTCTGTTAAAAGCACCTGAAGGCTGGATTATTATAGACTTTAAAACGGGAGCTGAACGTGAAAAATATGAAGCCCAGATCGATATCTATAAAAAGGCATTAGAAAAATCCGGAGAAAAAGTCTGGAAAGTAGAAGTGTTATATATATAAGAAGAGATTATCTCAAAAAAATCCATGAATATTTTATTTTGTCATCCTGAGCTGGGCTCAGGATGACATTTTTTGATAGCCATCTATTAAAATACTTCAAATGGCTTTAACTCCAGAAGATTATTTTCTTTCTTTTTTCTTTCCTTCAACCTCTTTTCTGCTTCACGCTGCATTTCAGGGCTTAGCTGAAATCCACTCATATTAAATACTGCTACCCCATCAGCATTTTCCCGCAGCTTTGCTAAATCTTTAGGTTTTATCTCCGTTACCCGCTGTATAGTCAGTGGGGAAAAGAGTACCCTTTCTTTTTTATTTCCCTGCAATATAAAGGAATAATGAGATTTTTCATCCGAAACTGAAACAATCAGTCCCGGTAATCCCTGAAATTTATAAGGTCCGGAATTTAATGGAATATCTGGTGTGAACCATGCTGTCCATTTCCGGCCTCCTATTACTAATGTTGCTTTCTGGCAATTGTATACACCTATTTTTTTAACCTCATCTTCAACCTTCCAATTCATTTTTGAAAGTGGAAATTGATATTTATAATTCTTCATACCAATTGTCTCTACAATCATCTGTTCCTGTTTATCCGGATTAGTATAAATATTATAATTAAACTTTGTTTTCATCCGTCCCATCATCGAAAGCGCTGCTGCGGCATCGTTGGTAACAGCAACAGAATAAATGACAGAATCTTTCATCAGCTTGTTCTGACTGGCAAAGCGCGACTCTTTTCCTAAGACATCCAGAAAAAAAAGTTCTTTTCTTACATCTCCTAAATCTGTTGAATCTATTTTATAGGTAAGTTCATACGTGAATCTGTTTATATTTTCCTCTTTAATATTTTGGGTAAAATATTGATTGATGATTAAAAGGAAAATAAAAAGTGTAATTTTTCTATTCATATAATATTATTAAACCTGATTTTGTGAAAATTAAATTTAACTAATTTTTTAGTGTTACGGAAGTATTTTTCCTATAAATTTTAAGTGAATAATTGATCAGATTTTATAACAAAAAAAATATTTCTAATACTTTTAAAATTATTCTTTTTCAATCGGATTATAGGGAATAGACTTTCCTCTGTCTCGTATCTGGTTCCCGGCCGCATCATAAGTCTCTCCCAGATAGTAACCTGGGTTTTCATGATAATCCTTTGCAAGTTTTCTGAATTGCTCTCGGGTAACAATTCGAATTTCCTTATCATTTCTTCTATAGATTTCTCTTGGTATTTTATCCATTGCAACCGCTTTAAAATGAAACTCATCTTTACTATCTTCTATTTCCATAATTAGTCCCGGAAGTCCTTCAAAAACATAAGGTCCATTACTAATAGGAATTTCAGTAGTATACCAGGCTACATATTTCCGTCCTCGGTATTGCGTTGTAGCTCTACTACAATTGTATCCTAGTATTATCTTAGTTTCAGTTTCAAGTTTCCAATTAAAATCAGGCTGCTTTTCATCATATTGATAAGCGTTAAGAACACGATCCTGAACTATAATTGTTTTATTATCCCTATCTTTTATTAAAACATTATTCCACTTACCTCTCATTTGAAACAATTTATTAAATTCTTCATTTGTAACCCTTTTTTGGGTATTATAAATCTTCGTGAGGGAATCAGACTTAATACTATTAAGATCAGAAAATTTTGATTTTGATTTGCCTAATTCTAAAATACATATCGTTTGTATCTTGGATTTCGATCTCTTAATAAAAGAGAATTCATAATATATATTTTGCTGGCTCTTATCCAGCGTCTCTCCACTAAAAGAAAAGAATCTCATTGGAATTTCTCCATTAAACTCAATCTTCTGAGATTTAATGAGGCTTGCTAAAAAGCAAAATAAAAATATTAAGGTCTGATTTTTCATTTTATAATTTGGTAGCAATAACTTTTGATAAAGATATAATTTTTGCTTATACCTTTTTTAAATCATTAACGTCAAGTACTTTTTCGTAATTTTACTCTGTGAATCCCAACTTAGAACTTCAGCTAAAAACCTTACCTCAAGATCCTGGTGTTTATCGTTATTATGATAAAGACAACAACTTATTATATGTAGGTAAGGCCAAAAATCTAAAAAAAAGAGTCCTCTCCTATTTCAATAAAAATCATGGCGGCTACCGTACCCGTATTATGGTATCTAAAATAATCCGCCTTGAAACGACTATTGTAAATAGTGAGTATGATGCTCTTTTACTGGAAAACAATCTTATTAAGGAGCTTAATCCATATTATAATGTAATGCTGAAGGATGATAAAACCTATCCTTGGATTTGCATTAAAAATGAATCTTTTCCCAGAGTCTTTCTTACCCGAAACGTTATAAAAGACGGATCCGAATATTACGGCCCCTATGCCAAGCCCCGCCAGGCAAAGATTCTGATCGATACTATTAAGAAGATTTACAAACTCAGAACCTGTAACCTCAATCTTAGTCCGGACAAAATTGACGACGGGAAATACAAAGTATGTTTGGAATACCATATTAAGAACTGCCTTGGTCCATGTGAAGGTTTGGAATCCGAGGAAGAATACAATGATAAAATTAAAGCCATCCGTGGGATTATAAAAGGTGATTATAAGATTGCCCGGCAGTATCTGACAGATCAAATGATGCATTTTGCAGAAAAAATGGAATTCGAGAATGCTCAGATGGTAAAAGAGCGTCTGGAAATCCTGGAAGACTACCAAACACACAGTATGGTTGTAAATGCCTATATAGATGATGTAGACGTTTTCGGTATTTTCTCAGACGAATCTGCGGCTTATGTCAATTACTTTAAAATCAACAATGGTTCTATAGTACAATCTTTTACAACAGAAATTAAAAAAGTTCTGGAGGAAAGTGACGAAGAAATTATGGAAGAAGCTTTAGTAGAAATCCGTCAGAAGTTTAGCTCAAAATCCAAAGAGATCTATCTTCCATTCCATCTTTCAGTAGAAATCCCGGGGGCAAAAATAATTGTACCGAAGGTTGGGGACAAAAAGCGAATTGTGGAACTTTCCGAAAAGAATGCCCGCGAATACCGTCTGGAGAAGCTAAAGCAGGTACAGATTGTAGATCCGGAAAGGCATACCAACCGCATTATGGCAGAAATGCAGAAAAACCTGCGCATGCCTGTTGAACCTCGGCATATAGAAGGTTTCGATAACTCGAACATTCAAGGTACAAATCCAGTGTCGGCCTGTGTCGTATTTAAAGATGGTAAACCAAGTAAACAGGATTACCGTATATTTCATGTAAAAACAGTAGAAGGTCCCAATGACTTTGCTACGATGGAAGAAGTCATTCTCCGCAGGTATAGCCGTCTTTTAGATGAAGGAGAAGACTTACCACAGTTAATCCTGATAGACGGAGGTAAAGGGCAGCTTAGCTCAGCAATAAAAAGCCTGAAAACTCTTGGACTATATGGTAAGATAACAATTGTTGGTATTGCAAAAAGGCTGGAAGAAATTTTCTTCCCGGAAGACCCTATTCCTTTATATCTGGATAAAAAATCGGAAACTCTTAAAATATTGCAGCGCGTAAGAGATGAAGCTCACCGCTTTGGGGTGAAGCACCATCGTACCCGCAGAAAAAACTCAACTATAAAATCGGAACTGGAAGAAATACCGGGTGTAGGCCCCAAAAGTATAGAATTGCTTCTGTCCAAAATGAAATCGGTAAAACGGATTCGTGAAGCCAATATGGAAACACTGGAAGAAATTCTGGGAAAAAGCAAGGCTAAAATGGTATTCGAATACTTTAACGGAAACGAAAATGCATAAAAAAAGCAGTGATTAATTCACTGCTTTTTTATTTTTACTATTTCTTCTGAAAGACTTCTTTCTGATAAGTATCGTTAGCCTGAGGAATCTCAATGATTAAGCTTCCGTTCTCTGCGTAGCCTAAAGCTGTAGCACCGTTTTCCATCTTCACACGGTAAACACCCTGCTTGCTGGTTTCAGTAAATACTGCATATGGAGAAGAGCTGCTTCCGCTTGCCAGGATAAACTGACCTGATCCCATATTGATCTTCTGCACACTAATCTTTCCGTTGCTGAATACTTCTGCTTTATTTGTTGTTGCAATAGGTGAAGAAACTTCAGATTTTGTTACTACCGGAGCAGAAACAGCTTCTGTTGTTTTAACTTTTTCAACTTTAGCTATAACTTCTTCTTTAGGCTTCTTCGTATTTTCTACAATACTGATAGTCTGAGAAGGATTAGATACAGGTACCGATCTTAGAGAAACATCTAAAGCATCTGGAAAGCCAGTTTCAAATTCTTTCTGCATAGACATTCCTTTAGCTTCTAGTAATACTTTATCATTACAATCACTAAATTTTACAATAACTCTGTTTCGAAACATGCTGCTATTGTCAAGAAGGTTAGCTCGCGCTACACTACATCTGTTTTGTAACAACTCTGCCGGCCAATCTTCTCTCTCCTCCTGAATAACCTTATAATTTTTACTCTCTAATCCTTTTACCAGTTGCTTGTTCAGATCATATTTGTTCATTTCTTTCTCAAACGTCTTCGGAACATAGATATACTGAAAGTCACTTATTTTTTGACCATAAGCTGTAACTACGCTACTGATAAGGAATATTGATAATAACTTCTTCATAACATGGGTATTTTACCTAATAAAATTTTGAACTAAATTAATCAAAAAACAAACTCTAAACACCGAATCTTTCAATTTATTATAAAAATAACCATAAAAGGCTTTATTTATATTTTAGTAACTTACACTATATAAACACATTCCATTTCTGGACTGTACAAATTCACTGAGTATTAACTAAAACCTTTTATTATGAAAATAGGACTTTTTGGATTCGGAAAAACGGGGAAAGCAGTTGCATCTGTCATTCTTCAGAATAAAGAACATTCCCTGCAATGGATTTACCGGAAAACAAACAGACTAAATAACAGAAGTGCTTCTGAATTTTTCGGAATAGAAAGTACAGACGCTGGTAATATTTACTCTGAAAACAATCTTAGTATAGAAAAGTTATTAGACGAACACCCTGTTGATGCAATCATCGATTTTTCTTCTTCGGATGGAATATATGCTTACGGAGACGCTGCTGCCAAGAAGAATGTAAAAATAATATCTGCAATTTCTCATTACACCGCTAAAGAAATAAATTTCCTGAAAAAACTGGCGAAAAAGGCAACAGTATTTTGGTCACCCAATATTACTCTCGGAATAAACTATTTACTTTACGCCTCTACATTTCTTAAAAAAATAGCACCTTCTGTTGATATCGAGATTATTGAAGAACACTTCAAAGACAAAAAAGGAATTTCGGGCACTGCTATAAGGATTGCAGATGCTTTAGATATAAAAGACGAAAACATAAACACTGTAAGAGCAGGAGGCATTGTAGGAAAACATGAAGTTATATTCGGTTTTCCTTTTCAAACGGTACGGTTAATTCATGAATCTATTTCCAGAGATGCTTTTGGTAATGGTGCTCTATTTGCAGCCGAGCATCTTGCGGATAAAAAATCGGGATTTTACAAATTCGAAGATTTATTGCATCCCTACTTTAATGTATAGCAGCTTCCGCCGTCTTTCTTCTTCTGGCTTTGATAACAGCATTTACAATAATAGCTAAAATCATAACTGCTGAAGCTCCGTAAAATACAGGACTCATTTCTTCGGATTTACCAAAGATAAAATAAGCCAAAATAATTCCGTAGACAGGCTCCAGATTTACGGTGAGTGCCAATGTAAAGGGGGAAATATATTTCATGAGTTTTACCGATTCCAGCATTGGATAGGCTGTGAAAAAACTGGCCAGAAGTAAAAGCAGTAAAATATTCTTCCAGTCTATGTTTACTACAGATCCTATTTCACCTGATCCAAGTAAGAATAAACTCACCAATATCCATCCTCCGAAGATTTCATAAAAAATGATGTTTTCTGAGGATGTTTTTCCAAATAGCTTTCCGTTCAGTACCGTAAAAGTTGCTCCGAGAAAAGCACATATCACCCCAAAAATAATTCCTATTTTGTGTTCAAATTCAACATTGAATATAAGCAGCATACAGGACACAATAATAAGTCCGAGCAGCAACTCTACCCAATCCAGTTTTCTTCGGTATACAATAGGTTCCAGTATAGATACAAATAATGTAACTGTAGCCAGACAGGACAATGCTATAGATACGTTGGATATCTTAATAGAATAAAAGAAGCACAACCAGTGCCCCCCCATTAGTCCGCCAACACCAATCAATTGCCAGAATAGTTTACGGGAAACTTTCATAGATTGTTTCTTCACAACCCTAATGAAAAGATAAAGAAATAAAGCCGCAAATAACATCCGGAAAAATACAAGCTCAAGGGCATCAACTGTAATCAGCTTTCCCAAAATCGCTGTAAATCCCCATAAAAAAACGATTAAATGCAACCGAAACTGTGAAGACCTGAACATCATAATTATTAAAATGCAAAATTAGCGAATTATTCATATTTTTACCCAAAAAATTAATATGGATTTCCTGAGCGTTTTCGCTTCTACAGATGCATGGGTTGCATTACTAACACTAACATTTTTAGAGATTGTTCTAGGTATTGACAATATCGTATTTATCTCTATTGTATCTTCCAAACTAAGTCCTAAAGACCAGCCTAAAGCCAGAAATATAGGTTTGGGATTAGCAATGGTTTTCAGAATAGCCCTTTTATTTGGAATCAAATGGGTACTCAGTCTGAATTCAGTTTTACTGGAAGTTAACCTCAGTTGGTTTCATGGTAAAATAACCGGACAAAGTATTATTATCTTCCTTGGCGGACTCTTCTTACTTTATAAGAGTGTAACAGAAATCCACCATAAATTGGAAGGAGAAGAAGAGCTGAAAACAGAAAATACTAAAAAAGTAGGACTAAACAGTGCTATTGTACAAATTGCTCTTCTTAATCTTGTCTTCTCTTTTGACAGTATCCTTACCGCTGTTGGCCTTGTAAGCTTTAAAGAGTTTGGGGAAACCGGAGCTTTATCTATTATGATTCTATCCGTTATTATTTCAATTATAATTATGATGGCATTTGCAGGACCTGTTAGTCATTTTGTAAACAAACATCCAACTATACAGATTCTGGGACTATCTTTCCTTATTCTTATCGGTGTAATGCTTCTTGCAGAATCATCCCATCTTGCCCATGTTGTAATATTCGAACAGGAAGTTGGTGTAATACCTAAAGGTTATCTTTACTTTGCTATTTTCTTCTCACTTGCTGTAGAATTTATCAATATGAAACTCCGAAAAGGCACTAAACCTGTAGCTCTGAAAAACTCCGAGACTATAGACAAACTATAAAACTAAAAGCTTCAGAATTTCTGAAGCTTTTTTTAATAAAAAAAACCCCGGGTACCTTATCAGTACTCGGGATCTTCAAATAATAAACTATTAAAAAAATAAACTTAGGAATTGATCTTTATTAAGACACAACTCATGAATTACCTCTTACCGTAACTCATTTCCTATATGCAAAGTTATTCAAAACACGATCCATATGCAACAGAATAAAAGTTAAAATATATTAAAATAACATATTGTTTATCAATAATTTAAAACACTAAAATCTATCATTTCAAAATCCTCTGAAAAAGCTTATATTTAGAGGATAAAATAAACCCAATGGACATAGAATTCAATAAAAGAGAAGATCAGAATAAATTAAAACTTTCAGAAATTAATCAGGTACTGAACCAGGTAAAAAAAGGAGGTGGTGAGAAACGTCTGCAAAAACTTCGTGATGAAGGTAAGATGACTGCCCGTGAAAGAGTTGAATATCTTCTGGATAATATTGAAAACGCTATTGAAATTGGTGCTCTTGCCGGTTATGAGATGTATGCCGAACATGGAGGATGTCCTAGTGGCGGTGTAGTGGTAATGATGGGGCATGTTTCAGGACGCCAATGTATCGTTGTTGCCAACGATGCTTCTGTAAAAGCCGGAGCCTGGTTTCCGATTACCGGGAAAAAGAACCTGCGGGCACAGGAAATAGCAATGGAAAACCGTTTACCAATCATTTATCTGGTAGATTCTGCCGGTGTATATCTTCCTATGCAGGATGAAATATTTCCGGATAAAGAACATTTTGGACGGATTTTCCGCAACAATGCTAAGATGAGTTCCATGGGAATTGTACAAATTGCTGCAGTAATGGGAAGTTGTGTAGCTGGTGGTGCTTATCTTCCAATTATGAGCGATGAAGCGATGATTGTGGATAAAACCGGAAGTATATTTTTAGCAGGAAGCTATCTTGTAAAAGCTGCTATTGGTGAAAATATAGATAATGAAACACTAGGAGGAGCCACAACACATTGCGAAGTATCCGGTGTAACTGATTATAAAGCTAAGGATGATAAAGATGCTTTAAACCGAATTAAAAATATCATGAAATCTCTTGGTGATTATGATAAAGCAGGGTTCGACAGAATTGAACCTGCACAGCCAAAAGAGAATCCCGATGATATCTTTGGAATTATGCCGGCTTCCAGAGCGGAGCAATACGATACATATGATATTATTAAGAGACTTGTTGATAACAGTGAGTATGAAGAATACAAACCAGACTATGGCAAAACCATTGTTTGTGCTACAGCAAGAATTGATGGCTGGTCAGTAGGTATTGTTGCCAATCAGAGAAAACTTGTAAAAAGCGGAAAAGGCGAAATGCAGTTTGGCGGTGTAATCTATTCTGACAGTGCGGATAAAGCGACTCGTTTTATCGCAAACTGTAACCAAAGAAAAATTCCGTTGGTGTTTTTACAGGATGTTACAGGTTTTATGGTAGGATCCAAATCTGAACATGGTGGTATTATAAAGGATGGAGCTAAAATGGTGAATGCTGTTTCTAATTCTGTAGTTCCTAAATTTACTATCATTACAGGTAATTCTTTCGGAGCTGGGAATTATGCGATGTGCGGAAAGGCTTATGACCCTCGTCTTATAGCAGCATGGCCTTGGGCTGAACTGGCTGTAATGGGAGGAGCACAAGCTGCAAAAGTTTTATTACAGATTCAGGAGGCTACATTAAAAAAACAAGGAAAAGAACTTTCCGCTGAAGAACATCAGGAACTTCTGGACAAAATTACTCAGAATTATAATAAGCAGACTCAGGCTACTTACTCAGCTGCCAGATTATGGACAGATGCTATTATCAATCCGCTTGATACCAGAAAATGGATTAGCATGGGGATTGAAGCCGCAAACCATTCCCCTATTACAGAGAAATTCAACCTGGGTGTTATTCAGGTTTGATCAGATAATTTGTGATTAAATAAAAAAGACATCCGTTTGGATGTCTTTTTTATTTCTTATTATATATTCACATTGAATTTTCTTTCTCTTATAAGATCTGCAATTGCCAGAATATCTTTACCGATTTCACGGTCATTTTCCAGTTTTGCAACTTTAGTACGAATCAGATCGTAAGCTTCTTCTATAATCGCTGAAGATTTCAAAGGTCTTCTGAATTCTAAGCCCTGAGCAGCAAACATTAATTCAATCGCCAGAATATTTTCGAGGTTACCTAAAACCTGATTGAATTTTCTTCCACTGATACTTCCCATAGATACATGGTCTTCCTGACCCAAAGAAGTTGGTACACTGTCTGCAGATGCAGGGAAACATAATGTTTTGTTTTCCGTAACCAATGCTGCAGAGGTATATTGTGGAATCATAAATCCGGAATTAAGACCCGAACTTTCAACCAGTAATTTTGGAAGTCCATATTTACCTTCCAGCAATAAATAACTTCTTCTATCAGAAATATTCCCCAATTCGGCAGCTGCCAATGTTGCATAATCTAATGGTAAAGCAATTAGCTGTCCGTGGAAATTTCCTCCGGAAATAGCTTCTTCATCGCTAACTACAATTGGGTTATCGGTTACAGAGTTCAATTCGGTTTCTATAGCACTTTTCAAATGAAGCCATGCATTGCGGCTTGCACCGTGCACCTGTGGTACGCAACGGAAAGAATAAGGATCCTGAACACGATCGCAATTTTCGTGATTTTTAAGATTTTTAGAACCTTTCAAAAGCTTAGTCATTCTTTCAGCTACTTTCTGACTTCCTTCAAATGGTCTTATCTCATGCAATTCCTTTTTGAAAGGGCTTGCCGATCCCTGATAAGCTTCCAGGCTCATCGCTGCTGCAAGATCTGCAAGATCCAGCAGATATTTCATTTTATCTAAACCTGCAACACCATGTGCCAGCATAAACTGAGTTCCGTTAATTAAAGCCAATCCTTCTTTTGGTCCCAGTTTTAATGGTTCAAGATTGTGCTGGTCAAGAACTGTTTTAGTTTCTTCAATTTGGTCACCGTTCCATACCTTTCCTAAACCTAAAAGAGGTAATACCATATGTGATAAAGGTGCTAAGTCTCCGGAAGCACCTACAGATCCTTGCTCCGGAATTACCGGAATGATATCTTTCTCCACCATAATCTGAAGCCTTTCCACAACTTGTGGAGAGATTCCGGAAAAACCTTTGGATAAAGCATGAATCTTTGCCACCATCATTATCTTAGACAATTTCTTGTCGATAGGCTTTCCTACACCTACGCTATGACTGATAATAAGGTTATGTTGTAACTGAGAAATCTCGTCATCAGAAATTTTGGTATCGCATAAAGGACCAAAGCCGGTATTAATTCCGTAAACAGTTTTTCCGTCTGCAATGATTTTCTTTACATTATCCTGCGATTTTTTAACCTGCAACATTGCTTTCGCAGACATCTCTGCTTTTTCAGGAGCATCTATAATCTTAATAATGTCCTCATACTGAAGGTAATCTACACCGTAAGTCTTCATAAATTTTATTTTGCTTAAATTTAAGAAAATCAGGCATACTAAAAAAAATAAACCGCCTTTCGGCGGTTTATTTTATGCTTCTGCATCAGCGTTAAAGACTCTCTGTCCCAATTCCTGATCAAAAAGATACAGGGCCGATGGATTATCCTTTACCATTTTAATTTTTGAAACATATTGTGAAGCTGTTGCTTCCTCCTCTACCTGCTCATTGATGAACCACTGTAAGAAAGATGTTGTTGCAAAGTCATTTTCCTCAGTTGCAACTTTTACAATATTAAAAATGCTTTTGGTTACTTCCTTTTCGTGAGCTAATGCCTTCTCGAAAATATTCAGTGCATCAGCAAACTCACTTGGAGGAGCCGGAATAGTCTGTAAAATTACTTTTCCACCTACATCATTAAGGTAATCAAACATTTTATCAGCATGCATTAACTCTTCTTTAGACTGAACTCTGAAATAATTAGCCAGTCCTTCAAGATCCTGAGTTTCAAACCATGCAGACATTGCAAGGTAATATTGTGCGGCATACTGTTCTTTAGCAATCTGCTCGTTAATTAAAGATTCAACTTTTGTACTGATCATAGTTTAGATATTTGTATCAAAAATAAGGAAAATAAAAAAGAGCGAAAAATTCTCGCTCTCTTATTTTAAATGATATTCTTACATGTTTTTTGATTTCTCTTTGTAAGCTTTCATCCTGTTCTGACGTTCGGCTTTTTTCTGAGCTTTTATATCATTCCACTTAGCATACTGTTCCGGAGAAAGAATTTTTTTCATTTCAGCATCATTCTGCTCTTTCTTAGCTTTCATTTCCTGCTTCATGTTTTCTCTGTCCGTTTTACGTTCAGCCATTTTTTGCTTCATGTCGGCAGCATTTCTTTCATGCAGTGCTTTAATTTTATTTTCCTGATCGGCAGTCAGATTAAGATCTTTCTTCATCTGATCCCAGTTTTGTTGACGCTTTTGCATCATTTCCTGTCTTTTAGCCTGGCGGTCAGCCTTCATTGGTTCAGTAGTTTGTTGTGCAAATGCGAATCCTGTAGCGCCCATTAGCAATAGGCTGAAAACTATTTTTTTCATTTTGTTCTGTTTTTATATTATTGAATTGTATGTATTTGATAAAAAAAAGAGAGTCCTGTTAAAGGACCCTCATGTTATTTATCGTTAAAAAAACAGAATTTTAGTTAAAATAGCGCTCAAACATATTCCCGACAATACTTTTTGTTTCATCCGGATAGGAAACTTTGATTACATCCGAATCGAAAATCCATTCATCCAGCTTTTTTTCCCAATCCGCAGTTGTCCAAATAACCGGCACTCCCATTTTTTCCATTGCCAAAGCATTGCACTGTTGCTCAAACTGATTTTTCATAGGAACAGAAAGTAATTTCTTTCCCAAATACAAGGCTTCAGCAGGGCCTTCAAATCCTCCACCGGTTAACAGTCCTTTACAGGTTTCTAAGGATTTATTAAACAGCTCATTATTCACAGGGGTTACTTTTATATTCTCTTTTTCATATGCCTGAGATGAATGTTTAGAAAAAATATGCCACTCCTTATCCTTATATTTCTGAAGCTTATTAATAATAAAATCGTCGTTATAGGCAGGAAGATAAATTGTATAATGTCCCTTGTCCGCGGGATTCAGATTTCTGATCTCGTTCCTTATAACTGGCGTATGGATAAAATCATCATACTTTTCAAAATGAAAACCTATCTGATAAGTGGTTGGTGCATAATTTTTCAGAATCAGTTTTCCCCAATGGAAGCCCTCTGTCATAGGTGTTTTATTTGACAAGAAAGAAGACTGATGGCTCAGAGCAACACTCTTTATACGCTTTCTTTTGCACGCCCATGCTGTGACAGGCTCGAAATCGTTGATAATTGCATCATATTCTTGCAACGGTAAGTTTTTAATATCCGATATAAAAGCTTTTGTATTGAACCTGTTCCATGTTTCCCGAAAATCGACTCCTCCCTTTTTTCCAAAGACAAATCCAAAGCCATTTAGCTGGTATTTTATGGAATAGGGCAAACCTACATCCGCCTGAGTACCACTAATAAGAAGATCTACATCTCCATATTGCTGTAAAATCGGTATCACTTCTCTCGCACGGCTTACATGCCCGTTCCCTGTACCTTGTATCGCATACAAAATCTTCATCTTACGAAGATAAATACATTTCTTAATGTGATGTTTTTTGCTAACAAAATTTAACACAGAAACAAATAAAAAACCGGAAGATTTCTCTTCCGGTTCTTTTGATTGATAATCTCTTTCTGCCTTTTAATTAATCATCATGATCTCTTCGGCCCCATCCTCTTCCCTGGTCATTGTCGTTATCACGATTTTTACGATATTGTTTCCACTGTTTTTTATAATACTTGTCTCTTTCTTTGTAGTATTTTTTATCGTAGTTTTTACCGTAGATCCATACTGGATTTTGCCCTCTGTAATAACGATCGTAGAAACGTTTATATTGTGCAGGCGTCATGATGCGCTCCATTTCTCCATAACGGTCTCTGTACCATCTGTCTGGTGTACCTCTGTAAACACGATCCCAGGAATCATAGTTTGGATAGCGGTTATTTAGTAAATCAATAGCTGCTATCTGTCTTCCGTTAAGGCCTAAATAAGAAGCAACATCCCTCCAGTTGATAGAAGAAACACTTCCCCTGTAGTCGTCATAATAATTTTGTGAAAAGCCTAGTGCAAATACTCCTAGGGCTAATACTGTTAATAACTTTTTCATAATCAATTTTACTTTAAAGATGCATACCCAAAAGCGTACCATTTTTTACATAACGGTTTTGATTACAATTTGTTATTTTCAGTATACGATATTCGAATTAAGAAAAATCGGGATGTAAAAAGATCATCTTCCGGAAGCGTTCACCCAATTAGCTATCTTTTGATTAAAACTTTTATTTTTTAATAAATCTTCTAATCCGATATGCATTCTGTACCTCCAATAATGAGGAAAGATTGCAGGAATATTAATTCTTTCTGCATTTTCATCCGGATTCTGAATATCTTTATCTGTTGCAAAAAATTCCTGAATCGGGAATATGGCCAACATTGCCTCTGTATGCAAATGTTGTTTTATAATGATCTCTGCCAGATAAGGTGCTAACTCTTCAGGAGCTTTACCATTTTGGTTCAGCTGCTCATTATAATATTTTTGGATAAGCACACGATCCTCTTTCCACCATTGCCTCAATGTACTGGTATCATGTGATGACGTTGTAACTACATTGAGATAAGTTGCATTTTTGGGGTTATAAAAAGCAACATTTTCCTTGGGAGAACGCTGTACTTTCAATGCTAAAATAGCAAGATGGTCCATGACCTCCGGTACTACTTCCGGCACAAGTCCTAAATCTTCTCCACAAATAAGCATATCAGTTGCCTGCAATAGTATGGGCAGTTTGTCCATTGCATTTTCTTTCCACATTTGATCCTGACGATGGAAAAAATAATTGATATACAGACCAAATAGTTTACCTTTTATTTCTTCTTCAAGATATTGGTATGATAAGGTTTTTGAAAGATTAAATCTTGGATGATAAACGATTCCTTCTTCTGTTTCTTCTTCCAGAAAAAGCACATTTGCCAGCAGATAATACAATTTATCTTTAATCTTCAGCGAATCATCGTGCTCTTTAAAATAAGCCTTTATTTTTTTCTGCGTATCATATTCAGGCCTGAAATGATAGAGTTTTTTATCCTTTATTAAAAAAGTATTAATCCCATCATTTTTTAGATCTCCTAATACATGCTGAAGAATTTCATCATTGATAAAAGGTTTGCAGTACCTGTCACGATCGAACCAGATCTTCTTATCTTCCAATTCTTCTGTAGTTACCGGAATTGCAGGATAAAAGCTACCCAGTATTCCCTGTACTGCAGATACCGGCATTCTCCATATTCTAAAGAAACCTAGTATATGATCTATGCGCATGGCATCGAAATATTGGGATAAAGCAGTAAATCTGTTTTCCCACCACTGATAGCCATTTTCTTTCATGACTTCCCAGTTATAAGTCGGGAATTCCCAATTTTGCCCCAGATCCGTAAATTCATCCGGTGGAGCTCCTGCCTGAAAGTCCATACCAAATAATTCAGGTTCTGTCCAGGCTTCTACACTATGCCGGTAAATTCCAATAGGAAGATCACCTTTTATTGCCAGTCCTTTACTATGTATATAATCTATAGCTGCTGTTAATTGTAAATGCAACTGGTATTGCACCCAGATATGGAATATAGCGGTAGTATAATCCGGATGATCTGAGTCTAAAAATCTGTTTGCCTCTTCAGCATTATAAACTGAAAGTTTTTTCCATTTGCTGAAATCTGGTGTTCCGTATACATCTCTTAATGTACAAAACACAGCGTAAGCATCTAACCAGTTTGAGTTTTGTTTACGGTAGTTCTGAAAGTTTTTATCTACAAAGATATTGTCCTGATTCTCGCTGAATATAACTTTCAGATATTTCAGCTTTCCACTCATTACGGCCTCATAATCTACCTGAGACAACAAATTCAGTCGTTTCTTTTCGCTTTCATATTCTTCTTTTAATGCTTCTGAAAGTGGATAAGTTAAATCATCTAACGACAAATATTGTGGATGGAGTGCATATACCGAAATTGCAGCATAAGGATAACTATCTGTCCACTGATGGGTAGCAGTGGTATCATTAATCGGCAGAATCTGTAACATTGATAGTTTTGTCTGCGCTGCCCAGTCTGCAAGCAGTTTAAGATCTGCAAACTCCCCTACTCCAAAGCTATTTTCTGAACGTAATGAAAATACAGGCACTGCTACTCCTGCCGCTCGCCACAATTTTTCTACAGGAAATTTGAAATAATGATCATGCAGAACATTAAGAGTTTCCGGATTCGGAGCTGTCCGAACTTTACGGTTTGATCCGTTTTCATAGACGATCTCTCCTGTTTTGATATTGAGAATTGCATATTTATACTCAACATATATATTATCCGACAAATCAACAAATACCTCCCATGTAACAATATCTGTCTGATGCATCTCTATACAATGATCCAGATCCCAGTTTCCCAATTCTGATGCACTTCCCAGAAGTACAACTTTTTCATCCTTATTATATAAAGGAGCCTGAACAGTGAAAAGATGACTCTCTTTCTGTTCAGGCTGTATTTTTTGAAATTCCCTACCTTTTAAAGCATTCTGAATTATCTTATTATTAAGATAATTCTCAGGAAAATTTTTATTATTCCATGAATCGAAAATACAATAGCTATCAAATGAAGGATATGTGCTAAGCAAATGTCCGTTCATTTCTTCATTCAATATTCTCCCGGCTACATCTTTTACCAAAAAATGGTATTCGGCATCACCTTCTTTTATTTCTTTACCAAAACGCCAGATACTGTCGTAGACATAGTCCAGTTCTTCTTCCGATACTTTCCCTGTCCCCAGTTCTTTTATTTTAATGAAAAGGCTCTCTCCTATAGCTGTTCTGTAGTGAATATTGAATTGTATTTTCTTCATTCCGGATGATCTAGTTAATCGTATAAGATGTCCCTTCTCTTCCGTCTTTTAGTTCAATACCTTTCTCCAGAAGGCGGTCCCTTATCTGATCCGACAACTCCCAGTTTTTAGTTTTTCTTGCCTGATTTCTCAGTTCAATCAATAACTGTAATGTTTCATCCAGTTTATCACTTCCCGTTTCTTCTGTTATCGTTTGTAATCCCAGCACATCAAATACAAAAGCGTTCAGCTTTTCTTTTAGCAATGCAAGATCTTCTGCTGTAATTGTTTCTTTCCCATCTTTAAGAAGGAAAATCCATTTCACAGCTTCGAAAAGGTGTGATATAAGTATTGGACTATTAAAATCGTCAACAAGTGCAGAATACGCTTTATCAAGCCATTCCTGAACATTAATTGTAGAAACATCAGATGCTTGAATTTCATCTAATATTTTTACAGCATCCATCAGACGGCTAAAGCCTTTTTCACTCGCCAGCATTGCTTCATTGGAAATATCCAGTACACTTCTGTAGTGCGCCTGCAGGAAGCAGAAACGCAATACACTTGGATGGAATGGCTTTTCGAAGAAATTATTATTCCCGGTAATTAACTCCATTGGCAGAATATAATTACCTGTAGATTTACTCATTCTTTGCCCATTCATCGTTAGCATATTAGCGTGCATCCAGTAGTTTACCGGCTCTGTACCATTGCAAGCTTTCCCTTGAGCGATCTCACATTCGTGGTGTGGGAATTTAAGATCCATTCCGCCACCGTGAATATCGAACTTATCTCCAAGATATTTAGTACTCATTGCTGTACATTCCAGGTGCCATCCCGGAAAACCTTCTCCCCAAGGAGAAATCCAACGCATAATATGTTGTGGAGATGCTTTCTTCCAAAGTGCAAAATCCTGTGGATTTTTTTTCTCGCCCTGACCATCCAAATCACGAGTATTGGCAAAAAGCTCTTCTATATTTCTGCGGCTTAATTCCCCATAGTTTAGGCCTCTTGCATTATATTCCAGAACATCGAAATAAACGGATCCATTGCTTTCGTAAGCAAAGCCTTTTTCAATTAACTTTTTTGTCAGTTCAATTTGCTCGATGATATGGCCTGTTGCCGTTGGCTCTATTGTAGGCGGGAGCAGATTGAATTTCTTTAGTACTTCATGAAAATCGACTGTATACTTCTGTACAATTTCCATTGGTTCTAATTTTTCCAGTCGGGATTGTTTAATGAAACGGTCATTATCTATATTACCATCATCAGTTAAATGCCCCGCATCTGTAATATTTCTTACATACCTTACTTTATATCCCAGAAATTGCAGGGATCTATATATAAAGTCGAAGGAAAGAAAAGTTCTTACATTTCCTAAATGGACATTACTATATACTGTAGGTCCGCAGACATACATTCCAACGTTTCCGTCCAATATAGGTTTGAAGTCTTCTTTTTCTCCTGTAAGCGAGTTATATATTTTAAGTTGCATTATTTATAATGTTGTTTAAAGTGAAAGATTAAAATGATCTTGTTGTAGTTTTCTGCCAATATAATTACTATTTGCCACAACAAATAATTGTAGCAAGAAAAATTCGGTTCGAAACTTTTTTAAATTTTATCATTTTATATTACTTTAATCCAGTTTTGCATGGCTTCCTACATAGTGAAGGAATTCCTGTCTTGTAATAGGGTTTGTTCTGAAAATACCACTTAGTTCTGCAGTAATTGTTGAACTTGCTGTATCTTTTATACCTCTGCAATTTACGCAAAGATGTCTTGCATCTATAATACAGGCTACATCTTTAGTTCCCAAAGCTTCCTTCATCGCTCCTACAATCTGCATTGTAAGACGCTCTTGTACCTGCGGACGCTTTGCATAATAATCTACAATCCTGTTGATCTTGGAAAGTCCGATTACTTTACCATTAGATATATAAGCTACGTGAGCTTTCCCTATTATAGGAAGAAAATGATGTTCGCAAAAAGAATAAACAGTAATATCCTTTTCTACTAACATCTGTCTATATTTATATTGATTCTTAAAAGTAGATATTCCGGGTTTGTTTTCAGGAAGTAATCCACCAAAGATTTCATTGACATACATCTTCGCTACACGCTTAGGCGAATCTTTCAGACTATCGTCGGTCATATCCAGTCCAAGTGTTTCCATTATCTCACTAAAAAGACCTTCAATCTTCTGAACTTTTTCGTCTGTAGACAGCTTAAAAGCATCTTTTCTTAGTGGTGTATGTTGATTTCCGTCGTAAATATCATCATCATTATCAAAAAAATCATTCATTCTGTAATATTTTCAAGCAAAAATAATGAATAAAATCAGGATGAAAGAATCCAGATTAAATTTTAAATAATTCGTTTTTAGAACCTTAATTTTTCAAACCACGTAAATCATCAAAATTGAGTAAAAAAATAGCAAATGATTCGATTTTTTATATATTTGCAGTTGGATTAACAATTTTTAAAATACATTTACTATGTCAGACATCGCATCAAGAGTTAAAGCTATCATCGCTGATAAGCTAGACGTGGAAGAAACTGAAGTAACACCAGAAGCTAGCTTCACTAACGATTTAGGAGCAGATTCTCTGGATACTGTTGAGTTGATCATGGAGTTCGAAAAAGAATTCAACATTCAGATTCCTGATGACCAAGCTGAAAAAATTACAACAGTAGGACACGCAATCGCTTATATTGAAGAAGTAGTCAACAAATAATTGTTGAAGAACATTAAAGAAAATTTATGGAATTAAAGAGAGTAGTAGTAACTGGCTTCGGGGCCCTTACACCGATAGGAAATAATGCAAATGAGTACTGGGAGAGCCTTGTAAAAGGCACAAGTGGAGCAGCGCCGATTACTCTTTTTGATTCCACTAATTTTAAAACTCAATTTGCCTGTGAGGTTAAAAACTTCGATCCATTAAACCACTTCGATAAGAAGGAGGCTAAAAAAATGGACCGTAACTCGCAATTAGGGCAGGTTGTTGCACGTGAGGCGATTGCTCACAGCCGTATTATTGAGGACAATGTAGACAAAGACCGTGTAGGTGTTATCTGGGGATCCGGAATTGGCGGACTTGAAACTTTTGAAACTGAAGTTTTAGGGTATGCTGCTTCAAATAGTATCCCAAGATTCAATCCTTTCTTTATTCCTAAAATGATCGCCGACATTACGCCGGGGAATATTTCTATAGAATTTGGATTCCATGGTCCTAACTATACTACAGTTTCAGCTTGTGCTTCTTCTGCCAATGCAATTATTGATGCTAAAATGCTTATTCAGCTAGGCAAAGCGGATGTTATTGTTTGCGGAGGATCTGAAGCAGCTGTAACAGCTAGTGGTGTAGGTGGCTTCAATGCTATGCATGCGCTTTCAACAAGAAATGACGATCCTAAAACAGCTTCCCGTCCATTCGACAAAGACAGAGATGGTTTTGTACTGGGTGAAGGAGCAGGATGTATCATTCTTGAAGAATACGAACACGCTGTAAAAAGAGGCGCTACAATTTATGCCGAACTACTGGGCGGAGGTCTTAGTGCAGATGCTCACCACATGACAGCTCCACATCCGGAAGGATTAGGTGCTTATTTAGTAATGAAAAGATGTCTGGACGATGCCGGAGTTACTACTGATGAAGTAGACCACATCAACATGCATGGTACTTCTACTCCATTAGGAGACATTGCGGAATCTCAGGCAATTGCTAAATTATTAGGTGAACACGCATTTGATATTCAGATCAATTCTACTAAGTCTATGACGGGGCATTTATTAGGTGCAGCCGGAGTTATAGAATCTATAGCAGCTTTAGGCACTATTATCCACGGAATTGTTCCTCCAACGATCAATCATTTCACAGATGATGAGAGACTGGACAGCAGACTTAACTTTACTTTCAACACAGCAGTGAAGAAGGAAGTGAATATTGCAATGAGCAACACTTTTGGATTTGGAGGGCATAATGCCTGCGTTTTATTCAAAAAGATTTAATGGAGATTAAAAGCTATTTTTCCAATCTTTTAAAAAAACGAACCAAAACTTTATCCGATAAAGATAAAAATTTTAAAGCCGCCATTAACAGACTGGTGGGCTACAAAGTGAATGACCTTAGATTATTCAAAGAAGCCTTCACTTTAAAATCTCCGAACACCACAAAAGAAGCCTTCAACTACGAAAGATTAGAATATCTGGGGGATGCTGTATTAGGAAGTATTGTTTCCTGTCACATTTTTCATGAATATCCTAATGCCAATGAAGGTTTCCTTACACAGATGAAATCTAAAGTGGTAAACCGTAAAAATTTGAATGCGCTGGGAGAGCGTCTGGAGCTTACCAGATTTTTACAAAACAAAGAAGAGAATACCACTTTGAGTGAAAATATCCACGGTAATCTTTTCGAAGCATTAGTTGGCGCTATTTATCAGGACATAGACTATGATAAATGCAGAGAAATAATTCTGGGCCAGCTTCTGACTAAACAGGACATCCTTAATCTGGAAAATAAGATTATCAGCTACAAAGGATTATTACTGGAGTGGGGTCAAAAGCAAAAAATTCACCTTCGTTTCGAAACTACTGAAGAGAACTATGTCAACAAGACTGTTCATTTCCGTAGCAGCGTATGGATGGAGGACAGACAAATTTCCAATGCATCCGAAGCTTCCAAGAAAAAAGCTGAGGAAAAAGCTGCACAGCGGGCTTACTACGCATTGCAAAAAAAAGAAAACATTAATGGCGAAAGTAAAAAAAATACGCCTTGATTTTGATGATGACGAAGCTATAACCGTCGGGCTTATCCGCTTGACGAAACCTGTTTCATATCATCAGTTTTTTTTTGACATTAATCGTTGTAACGAATTCCAATTTCACAGAACAGAAGACTTTATCACCCAAAACGGATTAACAGAATATGAATTCTTGTCCATGCAGGGTTATGATAAAGGTGAAAAAAACTGTTATCAGATAATAGCTAATAAATCCTTCAAAAAGGAAGAAAACACGCCGTCTAACCTCTTCGAGGGTTTGCAGGAGATACATTATCTGCTGGAAGAACACCAAGATGTCGATTTCTTAATAAAAACTCAGGATTCGTTTCCCGATTTTTCCTTAATTTTGTTTCCTGAAAATGTGATCTTTCCAATTCAGGAATATCAAATTCAACCTGAAGAATTAATATACCAATATATTCAAGAAAATGAGTGAATATCTAAAGAAAACTAAAATTATTGCAACCCTTGGGCCTGCATCCTCCAATAAAGAGACAATCCTGCGCATGGTACAAGCCGGAGCAGATGTTATCAGAATTAACTTTTCACATGCTGATTACGATCTGGTAAAACAAAACATTAACCTTATTCGTGAGATTAATGCTGAATATGGTTTCTCTACTTCTATTTTAGGAGACCTTCAAGGACCAAAGCTTCGTGTAGGTGTTGTAAAAGAGGGTTCTTACCTGAATCCTGGAGACGTACTTACCTTCACAAATGAAAAAGTAGAAGGTGACTCTACAAAAGTGTACATGACATATGAAAGATTCCCGTTAGATGTAAAAGTAGGAGAAAGAATCCTTATCGACGACGGAAAGCTTGTTTTAGAAGTTATCGACACTAATGGTAAAGACACTGTTAAAGCAAAAACAATACAAGGAGGCCCTCTAAGTTCAAAGAAAGGGGTAAACCTTCCTAATACCCAGATATCTCTTCCTGCATTGACTGAAAAAGATATTCAGGACGCTAACTTTATCTTAGATAATGAATTCGACTGGATCGCACTTTCATTTGTACGTCATGCACAGGATATCATAGATCTGAAAGAACTTATTTCTAACCACCCGAACGGAAAATTATTCCGTACACCTATTATTGCTAAGATTGAAAAGCCTGAAGGTGTGAAAAATATCGACGAAATTCTTGCTGAATGCGACGGTATAATGGTGGCACGTGGAGACCTTGGTGTAGAGGTTCCTATGGAAGAAGTTCCGTTAATTCAGAAGAAGCTAGCTGAAAAAGCAAGAAAGTATTCTAAGCCTGTAATCGTTGCAACCCAGATGATGGAAACAATGATCAACAGCATGACTCCTACAAGAGCCGAGGTAAATGACGTTGCAAACTCTGTATTAGACGGAGCAGATGCGGTAATGTTATCTGGAGAAACATCTGTGGGTAAATACCCTGTAGACGTTGTAAAAACGATGGCTAAGATTGTAAGCAACATCGAGAATACTCAGATGTACAGTACAAGAAATGAGCCTATAGAAAAGATTAACTGTGTAGACGACCGTTTCATTACAGATTCTGTTTGTTATTCAGCTGTAAGAATTGCTGAGAAAACAGATGCTAAAGCGATCGTAACACTTACCTATTCTGGTTATACAGCATTTCAGATTTCATCTCACAGACCGAATTCTCACATTGTAGTATTCAGTTCTAACAAGCGTGTTCTTACAATGCTAAACCTTCTTTGGGGTGTAAGAGCATTCTTCTATGACATGAAAAAATCTACTGATGAAACCGTTATTCAGGTTAATATGCTTACCTGGAACTATGGCCTTGTAGAGCAAGGAGATTTTGTAGTTAACCTTAACGCGATGCCGGTTCACGAAGGTGGAAAAACAAACACACTTCGTTTAACGACAATCTAAGAAGACCTATCCTTTTATATACAATCCCTGTCAGCAGACAGGGATTTTTTCGTTTTTAGTCCATCACCAAATAATTGTATATTAGGACAAATTAATACATGGACAAAATTATTCATTCTTTTAGCGACCTTGTATGGTCCGATGCTCTCATCTATCTCTGCTTAATTACCGGTCTTTATTTTTCTATCCGAACAGGATTTCTTCAGGTTACCTATCTGAAAGATATGGTGAAACTTCTCTTCAGTAAAAACGAATCTGATAAAGGAATTTCATCATTCCAGGCATTTTCATTAGCCATTTCAGGACGTGTAGGTACCGGAAATATTGTCGGAGTTGCCACAGCTATAGCTATGGGAGGACCGGGTGCTGTATTCTGGATGTGGCTGATTGCATTCCTCGGCTCTGCATCCGCCTTCGTAGAAGCTACACTGGGGCAGTTGTACAAACAGGAATCTAATGGTGAATATCGTGGCGGAGCCGCTTATTATATAGAAAAAGGTCTTGGAGTAAAATGGTATGCAGTATTATTCGCTGTTCTTACCATTATCAGTACTGGTCTATTGCTTCCGGGTGTACAGAGTAACAGTATTGCTTCAGCTGTAAACAATTCTTTTTCTATAGGAACAGAACATTATAATTTCCCCCTGGTTGGAGAACTGCCGGTAAACTATATCGGAATTGTGATTATTGTCCTTTTGGCACTGATTATATTTGGGGGTATAAAAAGACTTGGAAAAACAGCCGAATTTGTAGTTCCGTTTATGGCAGGAATTTATATTCTAATGGCGGTCATTATTATTGTTCTCAACATTAAAGAAGTTCCTTCTGTTTTAAAACTGATTTTCAGTTCTGCATTCAATATGAACGCAACCTTTAGCGGGATCTTCGGGATGGCTATAGCCTGGGGAGTAAAAAGAGGAATTTATTCCAACGAGGCTGGTCAGGGAACTGCACCACATGCTGCGGCAGCTGCGGAAGTAAAACATCCTGCTCAGCAAGGTCTTGTTCAGGCATTTTCAGTTTATATAGATACACTATTTGTATGTTCTGCAACGGCATTTATTATCCTGTTTACAGGGCAGTATAACGTATTAGGACCGAACGATACATATTTGGTGCAAAATATTCCGGGAATTGACTATACAGGCTTTACACAGGCTGCAGTCTCCCATGTTTTCCCTGGTATTGGTAAGCAGTTTGTTGCTTTTGCTTTATTCTTCTTTGCCTTTACCACTATTATGGCCTATTACTATTATGCGGAGACCAATATTTCTTATCTGGTTAAGTCCGGCAATAAAAAAACATACATCTGGATTTTAAGAGTTGTCTTCTTGTTTGCGGCATACTTCGGAACTGTTAAGGAAGCAAAAATTGCATGGGCACTGGGAGATCTTGGCGTAGGGTTAATGGCATGGGTAAATATTATTGCCATTCTCTTACTGGGAAATGTTACCCTAAAAGTATGGAAAGACTATAAGCTTAAAAAGAAAGCAGGAAACATGTATTTTAATTCCAAAGAAGCAGGAATTAAAAATGCTGACTTTTGGGAGAAATAACTTCCGGGACAGATTACTGATTATATAAAAAAACCGACAGCTGACTGTCGGTTTTTATTTTATTAAAGTGTTCCTATAATACTTTTAGGAATTGTAAATTCTTTTAGTGCAAATAAGGATAGCTCTGTGCCATATCCTGAACGTTTAGCACCTCCCAAAGGCATATCAGGCATAGATTTAGTCATTTCATTAACGCCTACAGCTCCGGATTCCAGATTTTCAGCAAAAAAGAAAGCTTTCTCTTTATTCTTTGTCCAGATTGAGTTCCCTAATCCAAATCTGGTATTATTTGCCAGTTGCAAACAGTCATCATCACTCTTTGCTATTAATACCATTCCTAGCGGGCCAAAAAGCTCTTCTTCCAGAATAGGATTACCTTCATTCACTCTCATTAATCCTGGTTTAAAAACAATATCCGAGATTCTTTCTAACGGAACTATTGGCTCTGCTCCATTATCCAGTGCTTTTTTATATTGAGCTTCCAAATCATCGGCTAAATCTTTACGAGCCATTGCAGAAAGTTTAGTTTCTTTATCGTTAGGATCTCCCGGAACATACTTTTTGAATTCTTTAATAAACTTAGGAAGGAATTCGTTCTCAGCATTCTGATGGATAATAAATCTTTTTGCTGCTACACAAGTCTGTCCACAATTCTGAAGTCTTGACTCTGCTCCTACTCTTGCTGCTTTATCAAAATCAGCATCTTCAAGAATAATAAAAGCATCGCTTCCGCCCAATTCTAAAACTGATTTCTTAATATTTGTACCTGCAATAGAAGCAACAGATGCTCCGGCAGGTTCGCTTCCGGTAAGACTTACTCCTTGTATTACAGGGTTCTCTATGATCCCCTTAATTTCTTTATGTCCGGCTTCCAGATTCAGGAATACTCCTTTAGGAAATCCTGCTTCTGTTAATATCTTCTCTATCGTATTCCCACTTTCAAAACAGATCGAAGCATGTTTTACCACAACTGTATTTCCTGCCAGTAGTGCGGGAACAGCAAAACGAAGCACCTGCCAGAAAGGATAATTCCATGGCATTACACCTAGTATAACTCCCATTGGCGTATGATGAACTTCACACACATTGAATTTAGTTTTTACTTCTTCCGGCTTTAATATATTCTCTGCTTTCGCATAATAATTCATCATCAAAGCACATTTCTCGATCTCAGCAATAGACTGAGAAATAGGCTTATTCATCTCACGTGTGATGATCTTTCCGTATTCTTCGGATTTATCTAACAGCAGCTGTGCTGCTTTCGCCAACAATTCCTGCTTTTCCTCAAAAGTTACCTTTCTCCATTCTCCAAAAGCTTTATCAGCTTCCAGCAACTTATTCTCAATTTGTTCTGTTGTAAGCATTTTCTGTTTTATATATTTTCTATATCATTAACCATTCATTTACTAAAGATGCTGCCAGTCGTGCTGTTCTGTCCTGAATATCATAGACAGGGTTTACTTCAGCAACATCTAAAGCTTTTAATTTATTATTCCGCAAAATATGTCTGTATAACAGCATAAATGCCTGATCCGTAAAAATTCCGTTATAGGCCGAAGCACTTACTCCAGGTGCGATAGATGCATTGAAAACATCCATACATATCGTAACATACAGTACATCTATTCCGTCCAGGAATTCATCTATCCTTGGATATAACTGAGGAAGATTTTCGAAGAAGAGCTCGTCTGCAAGAATATACTTCATCCCATACTGGTGTGCAGTATCGAATAATTTCAAGGTATTACTATTCCTTTGAATTCCAATATGCATAGAGTGGATTTCTCCTTCATTGGCAATCTGCCAGAACCCTGTTCCGGATGAAGCTAAATTATTTTCCGGTTCTCTGTTATCAAAATGAGCATCAAAATTAATAATCCCAATCTTCTTAGTCGGAAAAGCTTTTTTTATGCCTGAATAATGTGCATAAGTAACTTCGTGTCCGCCGCCTAATACAATGCTTTTACCATTATTTAGCAATCCACTGGCTACAACATCTGCCAAACTTTGTTGTGTTTTTTCCAGATTTTCATCCGGACAGTATATATCCCCGAAGTCAAAAAGTCTGAAACTTGGTGATACCACCGGAAAATTACTCATATTCTTTCGGATAACATTGGGTGCCGCTGCTGCTCCTACCCTGCCTTTATTTCTTTTCACGCCTTCATCTACTGCAAAGCCATGTAAAAAATAGCTGTTATCTATTATCTCTTTATAATCTGTTTTATCTTCAACTGCCTGAAAAAGCCTTCTGCTTAATAAGTCTTCACCATCAAAACGGCCGGACCAGATTCTTTCCATATTAGTATTTTTCTCCTTTTATGTAAACAGCACATGGCTCTAATGCACCTTGTCTGTATAATACATTCTGATAGTTATCTGTTTTATAGCAAACCATGTCCGCTCTTTTTCCTTCCGATAATACGCCACGGTCTTCAAAGCCTAAAGCATAAGCCGATCTGAATGTTATCCCCGCTAAAACTTCTGCTGTGGATAACTTTTGGAATGTTGCCAGAATCGAAGCCTGTGTAACCAGCTTACCCATTGGTGCTGAGCCAGGATTCCAGTCTGTAGCGATAGCTAATATTCCGCCGGCATCTAGTATTTTACGGGCTGGAGCAAAAGAATCTCCTAAGCCTATACTTGCCCCCGGAAGTGCCACTGCAACAGTATTTGATTTTGCTAAATAATCTATATCTTCATCAGAGGTTGCTTCTAAATGATCCGCAGACTTAGCACCACATTCTACTGCTACACGCGAGCTTCCCGGCGTAAATTGGTCCGCATGAACTGTGATTTCAAAGCCCATTGCTTTTGCCCTTTCTAAAAACGCCTTACTCTCTTCCGGCTGAAAAGCAGATTTTTCAATAAATATATCTACTCTTTCTGCAAGATGTTCTTCCTGAACCACAGGTAAGACGTATTCTAATACATAATTAAGGTATTCTTCTGAATCTCCGTTGAAATCTTTAGGCTTCATATGTGCTGCAAGGCACGTAGGTATCAATTTCGCTGGTGTTTTCTCTTTAGCATGGTTAATTGCTCTCAGCATTTTAAGCTCGCAATCCAGCTTTAACCCATAACCACTTTTAATTTCTATTGTTGTAATACCCTGACGAACAAGGTCATCTATTCTAGTGCAAAGTGTTTTATGCAGCTCTTCTTCCGTTGCTTCACGGGTATGCTTTACTGAACTCCAGATCCCCCCTCCGGATTCTGCAATCTCCAGATATGTTTTTCCGGCATTACGCATAGAGAAATCATTAGCGCGATTTCCTGCAAAGCAGATATGTGTATGACAGTCTGTAAATGCGGGCATAGCAATTTGCTCTCCTTCCGTTTCTTCCAAAGTAACGTTTGGAAATTCTTTTCTTAAAGTTTCAAAATTGTCAACTTTAACGATTTTACATGACTCAATTAATATCCCGGCGTTCTCTATAATTTCCAGCTGTTCATCTTTTAAACTACCTCGTAGAGGTAAGTCGGCAAGTGTTACTACTTGCTTAAAAGGTCCGATTATTTTCATCTCACTAATTTACGATAAAAATAGAAATTTGATTGCGCTTTATTTTTTTATAAATTTGACTCTACACAAATTTAGTTATGCCTAACTTCCTTCACCCCGATAAAGAGAATTTTTCCGATGATGAGCTTTTTCAGGAGGATCATATTCGTCCGCAAAGTTTCAGAGATTTTGCAGGGCAACGCCAGACATTGGAAAATCTGGAAATCTTTGTTGCGGCAGCCAAATCCAGAAACAGTTCTCTGGATCATGTCTTACTACATGGCCCGCCGGGATTAGGAAAAACTACCTTAGCTCACATTATTGCCAATGAGCTTGGCGTTAACTGCAAACTGACTTCCGGTCCGGTATTGGATAAACCCGCAAATCTTGCAGGATTATTAACGAATCTGGAAGAGAATGATGTATTGTTTATTGATGAAATCCATAGACTATCTCCCGTAGTCGAAGAATATCTGTATTCCGCAATGGAAGATTTTAAGATAGACATTATGCTGGAAACCGGCCCCAATGCACGTTCGGTACAGATAGGACTAAACCCTTTTACATTGGTAGGCGCCACTACGCGTTCCGGTATGCTAACAAAACCATTACTTGCCAGATTTGGTATCCAATCCAGACTGGAATATTATAACATCGAATTGCTTTCTACAATTATACAAAGAAGCGCAAGGGTTATGGGCATCAAAATCTATGAAGATGCTTCTATAGAAATTGCCAGAAGAAGTCGTGGTACACCCAGAATTGCTAATGCTTTGCTGAGAAGGGTACGTGATTTTGCAGAAATAAAAGGTAACGGAGATATTGAAATTGAAATTACCAAATTTGCTCTAAATGCATTAAAAGTTGATGAATATGGTCTTGATGAAATGGATAACAAGATATTGAGAACCATGATCGAGAACTTTAAAGCACGCCCGGTTGGTATCAGTGCTTTAGCGACTTCTATTGGAGAAAATCCGGAAACATTGGAAGAAGTCTATGAACCGTTTCTTATTCAGGAAGGCTTTATTATCCGAACTCCGAGAGGGCGTGAAGTAACAGAAAAAGCCTATAAGCATCTGAATATGGCCAAGCCTAAGAGACCGGACGAACTTTTTTAATTTATCAGTTTATTAACTTATCTTTATAGTACAGCATTGTCTCCTAAGGACTTTGCCAAAATCTATTGTTTCAGATAAAAACTTATACACATGCATATTCCTAAACTCTATAAAAGTGAGGATTTTGGATTGTTAAAGGAGATTATTAGTAATCATTCCTTTGGTCTTCTAATTTCTTCCAAAGAAAAACTGTTTGCCACCCATTCTATGTTTTTGATGAATGGTACCAATGAAGATTTTATGCTGGAAACCCATATTTCTAAAGCTAATTTTCAGGCTAAAGCCCTGAAAGACGGAGATCAGGTGCTGTGTGATTTTCTTGGCGCGCATACCTATATTTCGTCCTCCTGGTACGATCATATAAATGTTTCAACATGGAATTATGAAGCAGTACAGGTTCGCGGTACAATAAAAATAATGACCGATGAAGAGCTCTACAAACATCTGGAGAAGCTGACGACTAAATATGAGAAATACCAGAAGTGCCCAATGTATGTTCAGAATATGGGAGATGATTTTGTAAGGAAAGAAATGAAAGGAGCCTTTGGGATGAATATTATTCCGGACGAAATTTTCATTAAAAGCAAACTCTCTCAGAACCGCAATAAAAAGAACCTTAATATGATTATCGAAAACCTACAGGACTCTGGTGATAACAATGCTCTGATTATTGCAGATAAAATGCTAAAAGTAGCGGCTGACAAAGATCAGGAAGTATAAAAAGATCAATAAGTACCGGTCATCTCCGGAAAAATTACTATCTTAACCCAAAAGATTCTTTATGAAACTATATCCTATAGAAACCGGAAATTTCAAATTGGACGGCGGTGCTATGTTTGGTGTTGTTCCGAAATCTATCTGGCAAAAAACAAACCCTGCGGACAGCAAAAATCTTATCGATCTCGGTATGCGTTGTCTGCTGATTGAAGACGGAAAAAACCTTATTCTTATTGATAATGGTCTTGGCAATAAGCAGGACGATAAATTCTTTGGGCATTACGACCTTTGGGGAGATGCTACTTTAGACAAATCTTTGGCTAAATATGGCTTTGTTAAAGACGATATTACCGATGTTTTTCTTACCCATTTGCACTTCGATCACTGTGGAGGATCTATAGAATGGAATAATGACAGAAGCGGCTACCGTACTGCATTTAAAAATGCCAGATACTGGAGTAATGAAAGTCATTGGGAATGGGCTACAGAACCCAACCCAAGAGAGAAGGCAAGCTTCCTGAAGGAAAACATTCTTCCTATCCAAGAAAGCGGCCAGCTTAATTTTGTGCCATTACCTACAACGGGTAATTATGGATTTGCGCCTGACCTTAAAATGGATATTATTTTTGTGGACGGTCATACTGAGAAACAAATGTTACCGGTGATCAAATATCAGGAAAAAACAATTGTTTTCGCAGCAGACCTTATTCCTACTGTAGGCCATATTCCATTAGTATATGTAATGGGTTATGATACGCGTCCCCTTTTAACAGTATCTGAAAAAGAAAAATTCCTGAAGCAGGCTGTGGATAATGAATATATTCTATTCTTCGAACACGATGCCCACAATGAATTAGCAACACTAAAAATGACAGAAAAAGGGCCTCGCTTAGATGAAATTCATAAGTTCAATGATATATTCGGATATTAATAAATATGCATAAAATCATTGGCCTTACAGGCGGTATTGGTTCCGGAAAAACAACTGTGGCTCGTTTCATAGAAGAAATGGGATATCCTGTTTATAATTCGGATACAAGGGCAAAAGATCTGGTGAATGAAAGTGATGATCTAAAAGCAGCTATTATCCGGCTATTAGGATCACAAGCTTATGACGAAAATGGGCTCTATGACCGAAAATATGTTGGGTCCGTTGTTTTCAGTAATGATGAATTGCTAAAACAACTGAATGCAATTATTCATCCTGCCGTTAATAAAGATTTTCATGACTGGATTAAGAGGCAATCCCGTGAAATTATCTTTAAAGAAACAGCACTACTTTTTGAACTGAAATTAAACCTGCAGTGTGACAAAAGTTTGCTGGTAACAGCTGATGAAAGTATAAGAATAAAAAGGGTGATGGACAGGGATTCAAAAACCTATCGTGAAGTAGAAAAAGTAATAGATAATCAAATGCCGGAAAGAAAGAAAATACGGCTTGCAGATTACGTCATTGAAAATAATTCGGATATGCAGCACCTTCGTTTGAGTACCGAAAAAATTATGACATCTCTTATTAGCGATTTGCATAAAATTTAGAACTAAACCCTTTCTACAAGGGTTTTCTAATTTTCATACATATAAAAAACTTTGGTAAAATAATATTGAATATTAAAAAATTCATATTATTTTTTTTATTATTTTTGGAAGCATTTTGTTTTAGCTCACAATTGATGAGTAGATTAAAATGTTTAAGTAATAAGTGATTGGAAGCCTCCTGAAAAGGAGGCTTTTTATGTTAAAACAGGTAAGCTATACTCCACATAAAGCCAAGCTTGAACTTATTGGCATCGGTTCCAAATCCCGGAATTACCATTGGAGTTATATTCTCTTGTTTTGTTGTATAAATCATATATTTTGGCTGTACTTGCGCATCTATATAGAAGTTAGAATGGAAAAGTTCCACCCTTCCCCCAATAGCTCCTTCCAGCCAGTAAGCAGATTGAGATGATGTCGGAAATGATGCATAAGAATCATGCCCCTGAAATCCTCTGGTTGGGATTGATCTCATTTCCTGCTGATAAAAAGATGCTGCAACCTTTCCGCCGGCATAAAATCCGTTTTGTTTATTTTCAGGGTCCGGACTTAGCATGTATAATGTTCCGGCTTTAACGAATAATCCTTTTGCTGATACATCATATCCGTTTTTGTCGTACTTATTCTTTTCATAACCTACATCAGCTACCAGGTGAAGCCTTGGTTGTATACGTGATGTAGCAAAAGCCTGGAATAATTTCTGGTCGGTAAAAGCCATTAGTCCTAGGTGAAGCACATCTACTCCAATCATTACATTCGGCTTATATTTCCATTTCTTAGCAGCAAGGGTATCACTGCTTATCTTTTTCTTCTCCTGCGCAAAGCTTAAGGAAATAAAAAGACTAAAAATTAAAGTATAGAACAGTCTTAACTTCATTATGAATTTGATTAGAGTTAATATCAACACTTTTCACCGGATTTAGACCTTCAACTGGGGATACTGTAAGATTATCATACAATTTTCTTATTCCGCAGCCTGGTGAAACATATTCTGAAGACTCAGTATACTTTACTTTGATTTTAGAGATATCAGTTTTTGATTTTGGATTGGTCTGAACCAGAATATCTGTAAAGCCATCTCCGGTAACTTTTAGAGGTATCATTACTGAATCCACCGCTTTAACGTTTGGTGCTACCATCAGCGTATCTGTCCCCCATAAGATACGGACCGTAAGGCTGTCCATCCTGGTAAGCTTACCATCTGCAGCTCTTTTAAACTTTACTTTCATCTTAGGAGAACCTCCCTCAGTACATATATCATCTTCCTGATTACAGGCTACAATAGCCAGTAACAAGGGAACAAAGCAAAATATAAACTTTATATACTTCATGATTTTTTAATAAGCAGTGCTATATTCTCTACGTGATGGGTCTGCGGGAACATATCTACCGGCAAAACCTTCACTAAGTTATAATGTTCTTTTAACATAGCCAAATCTCTGGCCTGCGTTGCAGAATTACAGCTTACATATACAATTTTCTCTGGCGACAGATTAAGTATCTGTTCCACAACTTTAGCATGCATCCCGTCTCTTGGAGGGTCAGTAATTAAAACATCTGCTTTAGGGTGAGATTCTAAAAACTCCTGATTGAAGATATCTTTCATATCTCCACAGTAGAATGTACAATTGGTAAGACCATTCAGTTCCGCATGTTCTTTAGCTGCATCTATCGCCTCCTGTACCGCTTCTATACCGATTACTTGCTTTGCATTACGGGCAACATATTGTGCAATAGTACCTGTACCTGTATAAAGATCGTATACAACTTCATCTCCTTTCAGATCAGCAAACTCAAGGGTCTTACGGTACAATTCCAAAGCCTGCTTATAGTTAGTCTGGAAAAATGATTTTGGCCCTATTTTAAATCTAAGCCCGTCCATTTCTTCATACAAAAATCCTTCTCCGTAGTAGGTCTGAATATCCAGATCATAGATACTATCATTCCCTTTTGGATTAATAGCATAAAGCAATGTATGGATTTGTGGAAACTTCTGTAATAAGTAATCAAGAAGCTTTACACGTTCTGTTTCGTTCTCTTCAAAAAGCTGGAATAAAACCATCCATTCTCCTTTAGAGTTCTGACGCATCATTAACGTACGAAGAAAACCTTCCTGATTTCTTACATCAAAGAATTCAAGGTTATTTTCCTCGGCATATTCTTTTACAGCTAGACGAATATTGTTGGATGGATCTTCTTGCAGGAAGCACTCCTTCAGGTCCAGAATCTTACTCCACTGTCCCGGAATATGAAATCCTAACGCATTTCTGTCAGCTATTTCTTCGGTAGAATTTACTTCTTCCAATGTAAGCCAACGTGCGTTAGAGAAAGAAAATTCCATTTTATTTCTGTAAAAATACTGTTCTGCAGATCCCAGAATAGGCAATGCCTCAAAACCGTCAATACCTCCAATTCTGCGGATGTTATTCAGTACTTCACCCTCTTTAAACTCTAATTGCTTTTCGTAACTAAGATTCTGCCATTTACATCCTCCACATACGCTGAAATGCATACATCTCGCATCTACTCTGTCTGGAGATTCCTCCAGAATTTCTATTGCTTCAGCTTCAATATAGTTCTTTTTCGACTTTTTCATACGGGCGTTTACCAGATCTCCAGGTACAGCCCCACTCACCAAAATGGTTTTACCATCCTCTGTTTTACCAACAGAAACTCCTTTCGCACCGGCTGAAAGGAGTTTGATATTTTCAAGAATTACATTCTTCTTTTTTTTCTGCATCTTATATTATTTAGCTTTCGCTTCTGTCTTTACTTTTGCCGAATCCACAGGTGCGGGTGCAGGCTGCATTTGCATTTGTGGTGGAGCAATAGCTGGTCCGGTAATTCCGGATACCTTATCTAAAGCAGTTTTAAAGTCAGGCTCCATCATACTCATGAAACTCTTGCTTGCTATTTTACCATCTTTATCTAAGATTACAAAGCTTGGCAATTTAAATCCGTATAATGCATATTTTTGTGCCATTTCAGATTTAAGACCTCCTTTTGCATATAGTTTCTGTCCTTCAGTTCCGCTTAACATTGCTACAGCTGTTTTCTTAAATTGAGCTGCATTATCATCCACATCAATGAATACAAAGTTTACTTTACTCTTATAAGCATTAGTAACTTCCTTAAGCATTGGTACTACAGATTCCGCAATATATGGATTCCAAGAAGCGTAGAACATGATCAATGTAGGCTTTCCGTTGAATGAAGAAGAAGGTACTTTTTTACCACTCACATCAATAAAGTCTACTGACGGTGCAGCTGTACCAACTTTAAGACCGTAAACAGCTTTTTCTACTTTCTCCAATCCTGCTTTAACTTCAGAATCTTTAATGTTATCATTTAATAACTTCATTAATTTTTCTGAGTTAGCTTGTTGTGGGTGCATATCCATTCCGGCAACAAAAGAAATCAGGTAGTCTTTAACCAATTGAGAATAATCTTTTTTATCCTTGATATAGTTAATGAACATTTCAGTTGTAGTACCATCTGGCTTTTGGTTTTTCATAGCATAAGCCTGGAAATCCTGACCAAGAGTACTTAGCATATAACCTCTGTATGAAGGATACATTTTGATTTTAGCATCTTCATCTCCTTTCAGTTCTTTCTGATAATCTTTTAGCTTCTGAGATGCTTTATAATCAGGTTTTCCTGTAACCTGTCCGTGAAGCTCTATATATTTTCCAGAGAAAGAAAGAAGGTTAACATCTAGTTCATCTTTTTTCCATTTTACTAAATCACTGTCAGCTCCTGTAGATTTCGCCAGGTTATCCATTTCTTTATTCAAGTCTGATCTGAATTTTTTCAATTGATCGATGAATTTAGTTTCATCCTGAGTGATGATATCTTGCTGAATTTTAGAAAAATAATTATCTAAATAAGTTTGTGTCTTTTGTAAAAACACATTGTTTTTTGAATCTCCTTCAACAGTAAATACTTTTGGAAAACCAGCCGCGCTGTTACCAGAAAGTCTTACATTCTCTCCACCTTTTAAATAAACGGTACCATAGTTACCTCCATAAGAAAGTGTATATACACCATTTTTAGGAATCTGGATCGTATCAGAGAAATTACCTTGTGCATCTACACCAAAGTTAGCGATAGGCAGTGTTGCAACACCTGACATATCAACAATTTCTATCCTTTCCAATGGTGAACCTCCAATAACTTTACCAGAGATAACAACAGTCTTTTTGTTTGAACAAGACACTATAAATAAAGTGCATAATACTATTAATAATAGTTTTTTCATCTCAAAATTTTAATAGAAGCAAAAATAACCTTTTTTCCATATATATCCCTGATTTTGTCATCTTTTAATATTATTTAACGCTTACTTCTATTTTCACAATGTGCTTTAAGGCTAAAATTAAGTTTTTCTATACAGCATTATTGTCTAAAACAATCAGCTCCGGATTTAAAATAACATTATTATGCGTTGTTATCAAAGAAAAAACCGCTGAATTCAGCGGTTATATTTATACGAGGATGATAGATGTTCATGTCCTCCAACAGCTAAAGGCTGTTTTAATTTAGTAACTCCAGTCTTGGAACTGAATTAAAAATGGGTAAAAAACGAAATTAAGGCTTACGAGGTATAACGCCGTCTATGACTTTGTCTATACCACCAATAATACCGTCACGAACCTTTTTCAGTTCCTGTTCGATTTTACTCAACTCTTTGTCAAGACCTCCAATGATATTACCTAGAAGTCCACCTCCAACGATACTGTTCAGTTCTTTAGAGGATAATTTTTTTCCGCCAAAATTCAATTTGGTCTCTAAATTTTTATTTTCCATATGTTTAGATTTGGTAATACTAATTTATAAATAAATATTTATTATTGAATATTAAATAATTAAAATATACAAAACTTAACATTTCAATAATTAAAACATTAACATACAGATTAGGTTTATAAATAAAAAAGCCGCTTATTAGCGGCTTTTTTATTTATAAAGAGATTGTAATCTTAGTGATTAGCTGTTGTAAAGTTAGCACTTAGATATTCTCTGTTCATTCTTGCAATATTCTCCAAAGAGATACCTTTTGGACATTCAACCTCACAAGCTCCTGTATTAGAACAGTTACCGAATCCTTCTTCGTCCATTTGTTTTACCATGTGAAGTACTCTACGTTTTGCTTCAACTCTACCTTGTGGCAATAATGCAAACTGAGAAACTTTAGCTCCTACAAATAACATTGCAGAACCATTTTTACAAGTTGCTACACAAGCTCCACATCCGATACATGCTGCAGCATCCATTGCCTTATCAGCATCTTCTTTTGGTACTGGAATATTGTTAGCATCAGTTGTTCTACCTGAAGTATTTACAGAAATAAAACCTCCGGCAGCCATTACTCTGTCAAATGCAGAACGGTCTACTACCAAGTCTTTGATCACTGGAAAAGCAGCACTTCTCCATGGTTCGATATGAATAGTTTCACCATCTTTGAAGTGACGCATGTGCAACTGACAAGTAGTAATACCTGTATCAGGACCATGCGCTCTACCATTAATGTATAGAGAACACATACCACAAATACCTTCACGACAGTCGTGATCGAAAGCGATAGGGTCTTTTCCTTCGTTGATTAAATTTTCATTCAGAATATCTAACATTTCAAGGAATGAACTGTCTGTAGATACATCTGAAATCTTATAGGTTTCGAATTGACCTTTTGTTTTATTATTTTTTTGTCTCCAAATTTTCAGTGTAAGATTGAGACCTTTTTTTTCACTCATAACTTTTATTTTAAGGTTGGAGATTATTTGTAACTTCTTGTTTTAACTTCGATATTGTCGTAAACAAGATCTTCTTTATGCATTACCTCATGGTTAATATCTGCTCCTTTGTATTCCCAAGCAGCAACATATTTGTAGTTAACGTCATCACGCTGAGCCTCTCCATCTGGTGTAGAATACTCTTCACGGAAGTGACCTCCACAAGATTCATTTCTGTTTAATGCATCAATTGCCATTAGCTGGCCTAGTTCCAGGAAGTCTGCAACTCTGAAAGCCTTTTCTAATTCCGGATTCAGGTTATCTGCATCTCCCGGAACTCTTACGTTCTGCCAGAAATCTTTTCTTACTTCTTCAATTTCTTTAATCGCTTCCTGAAGCCCCTGAGCTGTACGTCCCATACCAACTTTATTCCACATAATGTTTCCTAATTGCTTATGGAAATGATCTACAGAATGAGTTCCTTTATTGGTAAGGAAGAATTCAACTTTATTTTTAATTTCTGTTTCAGCTTGATCAAATTCAGGTGTATTCGTTGGTATAGCACCGGTTCTGATATCTGCAGAAAGATAATTAGCAATTGTATATGGCAACACAAAATAACCATCTGCAAGACCTTGCATAAGTGCAGAAGCCCCAAGTCTGTTTGCACCGTGATCGGAGAAGTTAGCCTCACCTACAACGAAACATCCCGGAATAGTAGACATCAGGTTATAATCTACCCATACACCACCCATTGTATAGTGTACAGCAGGATATATCTTCATTGGAGTTTCATATGGATTATCCGCAGTAATTTTTTCATACATCTGGAAAAGGTTACCATACTTCTCTTCAACCCAAGCTTTACCTAAAGAATAAATTTGTGCAGAAGAAGGATTGTGGATATTCTGCTCAGTAGCAGATTCCTTACCTTTCTTCATAATCTCTGTAGAGAAATCTAAGTATACACCTTCTTTAGTATCATTATTTTCGATACCGAAACCAGCGTCACATCTTTCTTTAGCAGCACGTGAAGCAACGTCACGCGGCACTAAGTTACCGAACGCAGGATATCTTCTCTCCAAATAGTAATCTCTGTCTTCTTCAGCAATATCTTTTGCTTTTTTCTTTCCTTCACGGATCGCAATAGAATCTTCAATCTTTTTAGGAACCCAGATTCTTCCTGAGTTTCTTAGAGATTCAGACATCAACGTCAGTTTAGACTGCTGTGTACCGTGTACCGGAATACAAGTAGGGTGAATCTGAACGTAGCAAGGATTTGCGAAGTAAGCACCTTTTTTGTGAATTTTCCATGCAGCAGAAACGTTAGATCCCATTGCATTTGTAGAAAGGAAATAAACGTTACCATAACCACCAGAAGCAACAACTACAGCGTGAGCAGAATGTCTTTCGATTTCTCCAGTCACCAAGTTTCTTGCGATAATACCTCTTGCTTTTCCATCTACAATAACAAGTTCCATCATCTCGTGACGGTTGTACATTTTAATACGACCTTTACCAATCTGACGGCTCATTGCTGCGTAAGCACCTAAAAGAAGCTGCTGACCTGTTTGCCCTTTTGCATAGAAAGTTCTTTTTACCTGAACCCCACCAAAAGAACGGTTATCCAACATACCTCCATATTCTCTACCAAATGGCACCCCTTGAGATACACACTGGTCTATGATGTTACCAGAAACCTCAGCCAAACGATATACGTTAGCTTCTCTTGCACGGTAGTCACCACCTTTAATAGTATCATAAAACAAACGATAGACAGAGTCACCATCGTTCTGATAATTTTTTGCTGCGTTAATACCTCCCTGAGCTGCAATAGAGTGAGCTCTTCTTGGAGAATCCTGATAACAAAAAGCTTTTACGTTATAGCCTTGTTCTGCCAAAGTTGCTGCTGCAGAACCGCCCGCAAGACCTGTTCCTACAACAATAATATCAATTTTGTCCCTGTTGTTTGGCGCAACAAGTTCCATGTGATCTTTATGATTTTTCCATTTGTCAGCCAATGGCCCCGCTGGAATTTTAGAATCTAAACCCATAATAATATTTATTGGTTATTGAGTTACATAATGAAAGATAGCAATAAAAATAAATCCTAAAGGAATGATTACAGCGTAAACATTTCCGATAGTTTTAATTGCTGGTAAATACTTTGGATGATTAGCCCCAACCGATTGGAAAGAAGACTGAAATCCATGAGATAAGTGAAGACCTAGTAATACAAATGAAACTACATAAAGCGCTACTCTCCACAGATCTGCAAATTTGTGATGAAGCTCTTCCCAGTAACGCGTAGGCTCTGGTGACAAATGCTTTACATATTTGAAATCCATTTCATGAATCCAAAAATCATAAAGGTGTAATGCCAAGAAAGCTAAAATTACTGCTCCTGAAATAATCATATTTCTGGATACCCATGTAGCATTAGCTCCATTGTTGCTGTAACCGTATTTTACCGGACGTGCTTTATTATTCTTCGCCTCAAGAATAAAGCCCATTACAAAGTGAAACACTACTGCAAACCCTAAAATAGGTTGCATTAAAAACTGTACAAGCGGGTTATATCCCATAAAATGAGACGCCTCATTAAAGGCATCCTGACTAAAAACCGAAATAAGGTTTACAGAAAGGTGCATAATAAGGAATATCAGCAAAAACATCGCTGATAAAGCCATAAGGAATTTTCTCCCGATTGATGAAGATGTCAATCCTGCCATAGTCTAATTATATTATTTTTCTAATTTCACAAAATTAACAATTCTTGTGCGTGTAGTAAATGAGATTCATCATTAAACCTTAGTTTATATTGAATCTAAATAATTAACATTATTTAACAGATTTTATCTCATTTCTATATTTCAACTGATCAAATTCCTTAGTGTTAAAATAAATAATTTCATAATTCTTAATTCTTCGGGAAACGACATAAGGCTTAACTAAGTAATTTTCAATCTTATTTTTATCCAGATTATCAGCAAAAAAGAAGACAGCTTTGGCGTTTTTTCTGACAGAAAAAATCTTCTGATTAAAATACTGATGACTCAAAAATTCTTCTTTATGAAAAGCATGAATATTTAATCCGAGTCTCAGCAAAAAGAAAAGACAGACCACAAAACAAAACTGAAGCACCCTCCTATCCCTTCTTTCTTTTATCAGAAACCTCAACAAATACAGAAGCACAAAAAGCAATATAACTTCCAATAAAGACATTGGTATATCATCAAAAAACAAAAAATCTGCCTGAGCAAAAAAATGGATGAGTTTTAATAAATGAATAATCAACTGGTCATAAAGGAAATTAATCACAAAGACATCTCCAAAAAAACTCAACACGAAAACCATCAACAGGGAAAAGACAATAATAATTTCGGATAGCGGAACTACAACCAGATTTGCAATAACAGAAACTAAGGAAAACTGATGGAAATAATACAGAATAAGCGGTAAGGTTATTAACTGTGCAGAAAGTATAATACTAACTACCTGAAGAAAAAAATCATGAACACTATTTCGGGCTTTCGGTAAACAATTTAAGATAGGTCGATTTAACCAATAAATTCCAAACACCGCCAGAAAACTTAATTGAAAACCTATATCAAACAATTGCTGAGTATCAGCTATCAAAATTATCAGTCCAGACAATGCCATGGAATGTAATAAGTCCGGTTTTCGTTGTAAAAGTACCATAACATAATAAAATGTGAGCATAAGACAGGATCTTACAACCGAGCTTCCATAATCTATGAATACCGCAAAAATCCATATTAATACTAAACTTATTATGACAGTGATATTTTTGAATTTTAACGGAATGCTTCTTTTCAGAACAATCATTAATAACCAAAAAATAATCACCATATGCGTTCCGGAGATTGCTAAAAAGTGAACAAGACCCGTTTTAGTGAAGTCTGCTGATACACCAGTATCCATATCAGTTCTGTCTGCAAGGATAATACCTTTCAGAAAATCTCTGGACTCCTTGGAAAGTGCTGAATTATCAATATGCTGTAAAACATCAAGACGAATCTGTCTCACTTTATATGCCAACGAGGCATTTTTCTTTATGGCTATAGGCTCTTCTTTTGAATAGATTTGATAAGCCACATTATTTCGCAACATGTATTTCTGATAACTGAACTGGTAATCGTTCTGTGGAGGTTTAATTTTATTGATATAATAAATTCCTGAATAAGTATGTGTGAAATCTAATGGATTTCTATTCTTTTTAAGGCTATAAACAGCATAAAAAGGCTTCACCAACTTTCCTTCTCCGCCGATTGCAGATACATATACAATATAGCGTCTGTTTTCTTCCGTACTATTAAGCTTTTTTACAATCTGAAAATTAATAGCCTTCTTCCCTTTAAAGTCAGAAAGGCTTTTATCCGGTGCATTAAATAAATGTGAAAGCTGCCCCAGAAAAATAAAGAACAGCATAAACGCTATAGCTTTTCCCTTTTTAAAACAAAAAGAAATTAAGAAGCACACTACAACAACAAGCATAACGAACCCAGCCGCATTTTTGTCTGCAGAAAATTCATCTCCGGTTAAAATTCCAATTGAGAAAGAAATGAAAAGACAGAAAACTGGCTGCTTTTTCATTAACAATCATTTTAATTAAACTTAGTTTCAATACATTTGAATCTTAAATTTAATTAAAAATTTAAATAAAAAGTAAAATATATGGGAAAATAAAACTATTTAACAATAATATTTGCGGCTTCATCTGAAGCTCCGGCACCGCCAAGCCTCTCGCGAAGGATATAATATTCATCCAAGATCCGTTCTCTGTCCGATCCGGAAAGAATTAAAGAAAGCTCTTTTTTTAGATTTTCTGTGGTCAGCTCTTTTTGAATCAACTCTTTCACCACTTCTTTATCCATAATAAGGTTAACCAGACAAATATATTTTATGTGCTTCACAAGTCGCTTAGCTATTTCATAAGAAATCTGACTTCCACGATAGCATACTACCTCCGGCACATTTAGCAATGCTGTTTCCAATGTTGCAGTTCCCGAAGTTACCAGAGCTGCTTTGGAAGATCTAAGAAGATCATAAGTTTTATTAGAAACGAAATGAACCTGATCGTCTACATACTGCTCATAAAATTCTTTTTCCAACGAAGGTGCTCCTGCAATTACAAACTGATAGTCCGGAAAGAAAGGCCGAACAGAAAGCATAATTTCCAACATCTTCTCCACCTCCTGCTTTCGGCTACCGGGCAATAAAGCAATTATCTCTTTGTCTGTAAGGTTATTTTCAGTCCTGAATTTTTGTGTATCCAGATCTGGCAGATTATGTATAGCATCTAGTAGTGGATGTCCAACAAAATGAGCATCTACCTGGTGTTTTTTATAAAAATCTTTTTCGAAAGGCAGAATCACCAGCATGTCGTCTACATACTTTTTAATAATCTCTACGCGTCCTTCCTTCCATGCCCATAATTGTGGCGAGATATAATAAACAACTCTTATTCCCAGTGATTTTGCAAACTTTGCAATACGTAAATTAAATCCCGGATAATCTATCAGTACCAAAACATCGGGTTTGTAATCCTGAATATCTTTTTTACACAGCTTGATATTCCCCAGAATTGTTCCAAGATTCTGAATAACCTCAGCAAATCCCATAAATGCCAGATCACGGTAATGCTTCACTAATGTTCCGCCTTGTGCTTCCATTAAATTTCCGCCCCAGAACCTAAATTCTGCGTCAGCATCTTTCATTTTAATGGACTTCATAAGATTTGAACCGTGTAAATCTCCGGAAGCCTCTCCGGCAATAAGGTAATATTTCAAAGGTAATCAGCTATTAGATGTTATTCATTCAGATATCCGTTCTGTAAGCATTCTTCATACTTCATTGACAGTATCTAAATCTGGTATTATTTTCTTCTAAATTAATTTGACTTAATTTTGTGTAAAGATAAAAATAAAAAATGTCAGAAGAATTTGAAATTCGCAATAAAGTAGCTGAGAACACTAGTCTGGTTAATTTTGACCTGGCAAGCCTGCAACCCAAAGGAAAAAGAGTCGGAATCGACATAAAAGATTTCCTTTTTCAGGAGCTTATTTTGAGGGAAAAGGATTTTCGCCAAATGATTTCAGATCTGGATACAGAACCATATAAAGACTGTTATGTATACATCTACTGTTCTGTAGATGCTATTGTTCCGCTATGGGCCTATTTCCTTCTTGGAGACAAGCTAATGTCTTCTGCTAAAAAGGTAGTCTATGGCTCTCAAAAAGAATTGGAATTAATACTTTTCCATGATGCGATTCAGCAACATGATTTTTCCGAAATGCAGGACAAAAGGGTTCTGGTAAAAGGATGTTCTGATTTCAGCATTCCGGAAAACGCCTATGTAGAATTGGTAGAAAAGCTTCGCCCTCTTGTAAA
The DNA here is from genome assembly GCF_001675285.1 of Elizabethkingia miricola. GTDB lineage: Bacteria > Bacteroidota > Bacteroidia > Flavobacteriales > Weeksellaceae > Elizabethkingia > Elizabethkingia miricola. The sequence goes on along the minus strand of NZ_LSGQ01000003.1, from coordinate 112,412 downwards.
GTCATTGATGTTTGGGGAGGCTTGCAGCAATGTTCCGATTTTCAAAAAATAAATGCTGAACTCATATTATTTTTTTTAAATTCGTTGAGTAAACAACAAAATAAAAACACTATGAGTTTATTAGACCTTATTACAGGTAACACCGGCAACCAGGTTGCTGAACAAGCTGAAAATAAAATGGGAATCAGCAAAAGTCAGATTATTGCACTATTGGCAGTAGCCGCTCCTTTAGTAATATCTTATCTTAGAAACAAATCTAAAAATGCAGCTGACGCTGAGGCTCTAAATAATGCACTGGACAAAGATCATGATGGAAGCATTTTAAATGATCCTAGTCAGGCCCTAAACAGACAAGACGAAGGTGGATCTATCCTGAATCACGTTTTTGGAAGCGATAAACAAAATGTTGAGAACCAACTTTCTCAAAGTACAGGTATCTCTATGGATAAAATAGGCCCGGCATTAGCAATGCTTGCACCAATTATTATGGGATATATCGGACAGCAAAAACAAGCTAACAATACAGGAGCTGGTGGTCTTGGTGATTTATTAGGAGGCATTATGGGAAATGCGACTAACGAAGCACAAGCTTCTTCCGGAAACTCAATCACTGATCTTTTAGGAAGTGTTTTAGGTGGAGGTAACCAACAACAAGGACAAAGCGGTGGCCTTGGAGGCCTTTTAGGAGGTTTATTCGGTAAGTAATTATTCCTAAACACATATACAAAACCGGGACTTTGTTCCGGTTTTTTTATTTACACCAATTCATGCTTTTATTTTTAAATAAAAAATATTTATTGTAATACGATAAATATTTATACATTTGCGATATCATCAAAATATTAAATATGAAAATTATTGGCAAAAATTCATTGGCCAGATATATCAACTGGGGCATCACATTTATCTTTTTTTTATTTTTCGTACACCTTATTTATTTCCTTTTAGGTTATACCATCTGTTATTATAACAACACTAGTGACAGCAAGCTTATGGCAAACACTTTTTCTACCGGAATAAAGTTATACACCGGGGTACAAGAAAATACTTTCAGTATAAAATATCCTTTCATCGATTTAAACTTCTTTAGCGGTGTTTTTTCTTCCCGTTTATTTTTTGAAGGCTTAATTGGTTTTGCTGGTTTTGCATTTTATTTTTACTGTCTGAAAAAAATATTTGGAGCATTAAGCAGCGGGAATATTTTCAGCCTGAATCTTTTAAAATGGACAAAATTATTTCTTGGCTTTAACATTATTCTTGGGGGCATTTATACTTTTTTCTTTGGAGAAGTCAAGCTTAATGAAGTTACAAGAATAATTTCTCATCTAATACCTTTCCTATTTGTATTTTTCATCACCTTATTTGCTTATGCATTTTTCAAAAAGGGATATGATTTACAATCTGAAAATGAACTAACCATTTAGACCATGCCTATCATAATTAATGTAGATGTAATGCTTGCAAAGCGTAAAATGCAGTCTCAGGAACTTGCAGAAAAAATAGGCATTACACAGGCCAATCTTTCTATCCTGAAAACAGGAAAAGCCAAGGCTATAAAACTTTCCACACTAGAAGCTTTATGCAAAGCTTTAGATTGTCAGCCTGGAGACCTTTTGGAATATACAGAAGACTAAAATCAACAAATATCATTATGAAAAAACTATTAGCTCTGGCGGCCTGCCTATTCCTGAGCTGGAATACTTATGCCCAAAATCAAATTAACCCTCCATTAAATCTTAGTTTTGAAGAAGCTGAAAATAATCTCCCAAAGGGATGGTATATTTCCGGAAGCCCTTCATATAAAGCCAGTATAGACAGCAAAAATGTTCAAAACGGCAAGAATGCTTTACTTATTGAAGGTAACGGAGGATATAAAATCATAACTTTAGGATTACCACATAACTATACCGGAAAAAAAATTACTTTCTCCGGATATATTAAAACCGAAAATATTTCAGATGGACAAGCTGCTCTCTGGATGCGTATAGATCCGAAAATAGCTTTTGACAATATGCAGGACAGGGGTATAAAAGGAACAACTGACTGGCAAAAAGCAGAAATTACACTTTCTTTAAATCCCGATGCAACAGACCAGATCCTCATTGGCGCAATGCTATCAGGGAGTGGTAAAATGTGGATTGATAACTTTAAAGTAACAATTGACGGAACAGATATTAAGGATGCAAAATTTATTATTAAAACTGTTGATCAGAAAGAAGCATTAGATACACTTAATCGTATCATAGAAGCTACTAAAAACAATAGTATATACAAGGACAAAGTTAATTGGAGCGAGCTTACACCAGAAATTCAGAAAGCATTAAACCCAAATGCCAATAATATATTTAATGCTGTAAAGCCTGCCGTAGCGCTAATGCTGGACAAATTAAATGACAACCATTCTTTTCTAAAATCTAAAAATGTATCGGTTGGCCGCCTAAATCCGGTAAACCTGTACAGCAGAGTCAATCAGGAGACAATGGAAGCACTCAATACATCTAAAGGCACTATTAATATTCAAAAATTAGAAAAAAAGATTGGCTATATCTCTATTCCGGGAATGAGTACTTCTCAGAAAGATGGAGAACAAGAAGAACAGGTTAAGAAACTAGGCCAAGCCTTACGAGATTCTCTTTGCAAACTGAATCTAAAAGATTTAAAAGGAATTATTATAGATCTGCGGTTAAATACGGGTGGCAATATGTATCCAATGATTTCGGGGATCGCACCTTTATTAGGAAACGGGAAAGCTGGTTCTTTTGTAGACAATGGCAAAATACTCAACTCATGGTCTGTTAAAGACAGTAGCTTATTGATAAATGACAATCCATACATTACACTACAAAACAATTGTACTCCTGCCAAAAACATTAAAATAGCGTTACTAATCGGTCCTGCAACTGCCAGCTCCGGAGAAGCAACTACAATATCCTTCATTGGTAAAAAGAATGTAAAGCTAATCGGAGAAAAAACAACAGGACTGGTTTCTGCAAATAACAGCATCAAAATCTCAGAAGATCTTTATTATTTATTATCCAGTTCTTATGAAGCGGACAGAAACAATAAAGAATATAAAGAAAGTATTCCTCCCGATGTGGAAGTAGTGGGTGGTGATAATTTCAAAGACCTTTTAAAAGACAAGAAAGTCCTTAGTGCTATTCAATGGATTAAGCAATAATAAATAAAGCCTTTTGGATATAAAATTCTAAAAGGCTTTTTTCTTTAAATTCCGTATCTTTGCACCTGAAAAATTCTGTCAGGCTAATACCTGAGTGAAACCACAAAATCAAATTTTAAATACAATAAAATGTTCCGAACGCACACCAACGGAGAATTATCTCTGAAGAATCTAAACGAAGAAGTAACACTTTCAGGATGGGTACAAACTATCCGTGATAAAGGCTTTATGATTTGGATAGATTTACGAGATCGTTACGGAATAACACAGCTGGTTTTTGATCAGGATCGCTCTTCCGCAGCATTACTGGAAGAAGCAAAAAAATTGGGCCGTGAATTTGTAATTCAAGTGAGTGGAAAAGTAATTGAAAGAGCTAGTAAAAATCCTAAGATACCGACCGGAGAAATTGAAATTCTGGTTGAGAAATTAACTATTCTGAACAATTCCGAACTACCTCCTTTCACTATTGAAGATGAAACCGATGGTGGTGAAGAACTTAGAATGAAGTACCGTTACCTGGATATCAGAAGAAATCCGGTAAAAGAAAAATTAATTTTCCGTCACAAAATGGCTCAGAAAGTAAGAAATTATCTTTCTGACCAAGGATTTATAGAAGTAGAAACACCGGTTCTTATCAAGTCCACACCTGAAGGTGCAAGAGACTTTGTTGTACCAAGCAGAATGAATCCGGGTCAGTTTTATGCACTGCCACAATCTCCGCAGACTTTCAAACAACTATTGATGGTTGGCGGAATGGATAAATACTTCCAGATTGTAAAATGTTTCCGTGATGAAGACCTAAGAGCCGACAGACAGCCGGAGTTCACTCAGATAGACTGTGAAATGGCTTTCGTAGAGCAGGAAGACGTTATGAATATTTTCGAAGGTCTTACCCAGAATTTATTAAAGGATATAGCAGGTCAGGAATTTGGGAAATTCCCGAGAATGACTTTTGCAGACGCTATGAAAAAATATGGTAATGACAAACCGGATATCCGTTTCGGAATGGAATTCCATGAACTAAATGACCTTGTAAAAGGTAAAGATTTCAAAATCTTTGACGAAGCAGAACTGGTTGTTGGTATCAATGTAGAAGGTTGTGCAGAGTACACGAGAAAACAAATAGACGAATTAACCGATTGGGTAAAACGTCCACAGATAGGCGCTACAGGTATGGTATGGATAAAATACCAGGCTGATGGCGTTGTAACTTCTTCTGTTAACAAGTTCTATAACGAAGAAGATTTAAAGAAAATTGCAGAAGAATTTGGCGCTAAGCCAGGTGACTTAATGCTTGTACTTTCCGGAAACGAAAACAAAGTAAGAGCTCAGTTATCTGCATTGAGAATGGAATTGGGTAACCGCCTTGGATTAAGAAAAGGAAATGAATTCGCTCCACTTTGGGTTATTGATTTCCCGCTTTTAGAATGGGATGAAGATACACAGAGATATCATGCAATGCACCACCCTTTCACCTCTCCTAAGCCGGAAGATATACACTTACTGGAAAATGAAGCAGGAAAAGCAAGAGCTAATGCTTACGACTTAGTTATCAATGGTAACGAAATCGGCGGTGGATCTATCAGAATCTTTGATAAAGATCTTCAGGCTCAGATGTTCAGCCTTCTTGGGTTTACACCTGAAGAAGCAGAAGCACAGTTTGGCTTCTTGATGAATGCCTTCAAATACGGAGCACCTCCACACGGGGGTTTAGCTTTCGGATTTGACAGACTTGTAGCTGTATTAGACGGAAATGAAGTCATCAGAGATTATATCGCCTTCCCTAAAAACAACAGTGGTCGAGATGTAATGATCGACGCTCCGGCATCCATTGCCAATGAGCAGCTCGATGAGTTAGCACTTACAATTAACATTAACGAATAAAAATAGAAGCGGGATACTCTCCCGCTTTTTGTTAAATTTGAAATACGAATAAAAAAGTAAAAAATGAATCTTACCTCCCGAATTGCCAATTACGAATTTGAAAATCCATTCATGAACGCTTCCGGCGTAATGTGTTATGACGAAATGGAACTGGATCAGTTACTGAGATCTTCTGCAGGTGCTTTTGTAACTAAAAGTGCGACACCAGATTTCAGAGAAGGGAATCCAAGCCCAAGATATGTAGATGTGCCTTTAGGAAGCATAAACTCCATGGGATTACCTAATAAAGGTTTTGATTTCTATCTGGATTTTTCTCTTAACTTTCAGAATGAAAATCCGGGAAAAATCAATTTCATCTCAATTGCAGGAATGTCTATGGAAGATAATCTGGAGATGTTACAGAAAATAAATGATTCCGATTTTAAAGGAATTACTGAATTAAATCTTTCTTGTCCTAATGTACCCGGGAAACCACAGGTAGGTTATGATTTCGAAAGAACAGAGGAGGTTCTAACCAAAGCTTTTGAATTTTTCCAGAAACCAATCGGTGTAAAACTTCCACCATATTTTGATATTGCACATTTCGATCAAATGGCAGAAATCCTAAATAAATTCCCACTTCAGTATGTTAACTGTATCAACTCTATCGGAAACGGACTTTATATAGATGTAGATCACGAAGAAGTTGTTATTAAGCCAAAAGACGGATTCGGAGGAATTGGAGGTGCTTATGTAAAACCAACTGCACTGGCGAACGTAAGAGCTTTCTATACAAGACTAAACAGTGATATCGCTGTAATCGGATGTGGAGGAGTAGAAAATGGAAAAGATGCTTTTGAACATTTACTTTGTGGTGCACAGATGGTACAAGTTGGTACCCAGCTGATGAAAGAAGGTACTGGCGCCTTCGACAGAATACTGGAAGAGCTAAAAGCGATTATGCAGGAGAAAGGCTATACCAGCATAGAAGACTTCAGAGGTAAGCTGAAAAGCTTATAAATAATAAACAAAAACGCCGCAGACTTTGTCTGCGGCGTTTTTTATATCTGTAAAGAAAAAATTATTTAGTTTCTGTTTCGTCAGTAACTGTAACATTTTCTTTTTCCTCCTTCGCTACTTCTTTTACTTTATTTTCTTTTGGAGTTTCTTTAGCAGCAGGTGCTTTTTTATCTCCAAAACGAGCTTCAGTAAACTCTCTGGAAATTGCAGCTCTTTCAAACTTTAATTTACCAGACATTGTTTCGATGATTACCCCGTCTTCCATTACATTTACAATCTTACCGTGCATTCCTGAAGTTGTAACAACTCTGGTTCCCGGCTTTATAGATTCCTGGAAATTCTTTTCCTGTTTTTGTTTTTTCATTTGCGGACGCAGCATTAGGAAATAGAATCCAACCAGCATTACAGCCATCATGATGAACATCATAGAACCACCACCTTGCTGTTGCGCCTGTAAAAAAATTGTTAGCATATTATGGGTTTAATAGATTAATAAAAAATTATTTGTTTAAAACATTAGCTGAAAAAGTAAGTACTACCGGAGATTTTTCCGTATTGGTATATACCTCAGCATATTTGTTTTGTAATCCGTCGAAAGAACTTGAATCGAACTTAAGCGTCACTTTTCCTTTTTGTCCCGGAAGAATAGGGTCTTTAGTATACTCCGGAGCAGTACAACCACATCCAGGCTTTACTGTAGAAATTACCAAAGGCTTATCTCCTGTATTAGTCACAGTATAAGTATGCTCTACATGATCCCCTTTTTTAACATCCCCAAAGTTGAAATTATTTTCTGAAATTGCCAGAGTCGTTAACGGAAGCTTCTTAGCTTCTGCAACTATATCCGCCTGTGTTTGTTCAGCAGCAAGGGGTTGTAATCCCGATGTACTTAAAGCAGACTGATCTTCTGAAACAACCAGTTTTTTTTCTTCTTTTTTACATGCTACCACAGCCATGGCAGAAAAAGAAATCATCAGTAGGTAGGTAAGTCTTTTCATGTGAAAGGTATTATTTTATTCTATATTCTTGAATTGTCCTTGGCATACTTATCCAGGATACCATTAATGAATACATTAGATTTGTCAGAAGAGTATACTTTTGCTATCTCTATATATTCGTTTATAATAATTGAAGAAGGAGTCAATTTAAATTCATCCATTTCGCTAAGCGCTGTAATAAGGATTACTTTATCCATTAAAGAAACTCTTTCCAGATCCCAGTTCTGAAGTCTTTCTTCTAGTTTCTTCTCTGTGTTGTCCCAGTTAAGTGCAGTCTGAGCTAATAATGTTTTAGCAAAGCTCTCATCATCATAATTTTTAATAATCTTGATAAGAGTATGAGTCTCCTGCTCTGCTTTCATAAACCCAATTGTTTTCTGAATCAATGAATTCGCAATATGAATGTCATCTGCCCATGCCATTTCTTTTCCTTCTAAGAAATCATGAAGATCTTCATTTTCCGCAACATAACGAAGAAAAAGTTTTCCTATGAATTTCTGATCATCTTCAAAGCTACTATCAGCCGACTCCATATAATCTTTATATCGTTTTCCGGCTTTTATTCTCTGGTAGGTTTTTACAACAAGGTCGTCATTAGTGTCCCACATCAGTTGTTTGTTGTTTGCTGTATACTCTCCTCTTTCATCGTTGTCAATGATTTGAAGCAATATTTTATTTTCAACAAACTTCAGATTGGGATTAGCTTCCTCTTCAGATTTGATGTATTTTCTTTTTCCGATTTCAATTTGCTCTTCAGCTAATTGATGAATTGCGACCAAAAAGTTAAGCTCATAGACATATAAGTCATAGATTTTGCTTATTTCTTTCATCATATTTTTCAGAACTACATCGACACTTTTAGGGTTTTGCTGATATGCATAAAGCGTTTGCACTACTTTTTCGCGGAGCTGTCTTCTTCCTACCATTTCAAAGAACTTAAATTTAAGGCACAAATTTACGCATTTCTCTTTGCATAAAAAACCTTAATTTTGTCATTCGTAACGGAACGTTTTTAAATAAACAAAATTCAGAAGTTGAAAGCACTAAAAACACTTAATCCCTATTTCTACAAACATCGTGTATTACTGGCTTGGGGATTACTTTTCATTATACTCAGCAATTTTTTTGCTATTTATAAAGTACAATTTATCGGGAAATCCGTCAATGTCATTCAAGAAGTACTGACCAATAAACATATATCGAAAGATTCTTTGTTCAAGGCTTTACTTATTAATGCAGCTATTATTGTCGGCAGCTCTGTATTATCAGGGTTCTTTACATTCATGATGAGGCAGACTATTATCGTAGCTTCCCGCAGAATCGAATACGAGCTGAAAAATAAAATTTACACTCATTATCAGAATCTCTCTCTGACTATTTTCAAAAATACGACCATTGGAGATTTAATGAACCGACTGAGTGAAGATGTTGTGGCTATACGTATGTATTTGGGTCCGGGTGTAATGTATGTGGTGAACTTATCAGTACTACTGATTATTACAACCACTTATATGCTGCTTACCGATGTACGCATGACAATATGGACACTAATCCCTCTTCCGATTTTATCTTTTGTTATATATAAGGTAAGTTCTATCATCAACAAAAAGTCCAAAGTAATGCAGAAAAGTCAATCTGCAATTTCAACTTTTGTACAGGATAGTTTCTCAGGAATCCGTGTTGTAAAATTCTTTAACAAGGAAAAGTATATTGAAAAGAATTACAACAATAAAGTTGGAGACTACATGGTAAAAGCGTTGGATCTGGCGAAGACTGAAGCCTATTTTTTCACCATTATTCTTTTTGTGATTGGACTTCTAAATGTAGCCATCCTTTATATTGGAGGTGAACAATACATCAGTGGAAAGACATCTGTCGGGACTATTGCCGATTTCTTCATGTACATCAACATTCTGATCTGGCCTTTCAGTATGGTAGGCTGGGTAACATCTGTTAATCAGCGTGCAGAAGCTTCCATGCAGCGTGTAAATGAGTTTCTGGAGATGAAATCAGAAATCAGAAACAGCAACCACGACCTTTATAACATTACTGGTGACATTGAGTTCCGTAATGTAAGCTATACATATCCTAACACAGGCATTCAGGCTTTAAAGAATGTAAGTTTTAAAGTTAAGGCTGGAGAATCTTTAGCCATTATGGGTAAAACGGGAAGCGGTAAATCTACTATTGCATTACTCTTATGCCGTTTACTAGATCCGGACAGTGGAGAAATCCTGATAGATGGTAAAAATCTAAAAGAGCACAACCTAAGTGTTTATCGCGAGAATATAGGCTTCATTCCTCAGGAAAGTTATCTGTTTTCCGATACTATTGAGAATAACATCGGATTTGCGATAGACAATCCTACAAAAGCTTTAGTTGAGGAATTTGCTAAAGTAGCTGATGTACACAAAAACATTGTTGGCTTTAAAGACCAGTACAATACAATGGTTGGGGAAAGAGGCGTTATGCTGTCCGGAGGACAAAAACAAAGGATAAGCATTGCCAGAGCATTGATTAAAAAACCTAAAATTCTGATTTTTGACGATAGTCTTTCTGCATTAGATACCGAAACAGAGGAAAATATCTTACGAAATATCGAAAAGGAAATTAAACAAACAACGTCCATAATCATCACTCACCGTGAATCCAGCGCCAAAAATGCGCATGCAATTCTTCATCTAAATGATGGTGTAATTACTGATTTCGTACGTGTTCAATAATTTTTCATTACTGATAACAAGGTAATTAACAATATTTAATAAAAATTCTTTGATATTCAGAATATTCTTCTATATTTGTTAACGCACGAATCTTAAAATGTTAGAACAATGAGCGATTACAAGGAACGCCAGGAGAATGAGATTTTCACAAAAGTGTTAAAGGCAGGTAGAAGGACTTATTTCTTCGATGTGAGAGAAACAAAAGCAGGAGATTATTACCTGACAATCACAGAGAGTAAAAAGAATTTCTCAGAAAATGGAGAAGCAAGCTTCGAGAAACACAAAATTTACCTTTACAAAGAAGATTTCAAAAGTTTTTCAGAATTATTCAATGAATCAACAAACTTCATCCTGGATGAAAAAGGAGAAGAAGTTATCTCTGAAAGACATAACAAAGACTACAAAACAACTACTAATTCTTTCACAATAGATACTGACGAAGAATTATAGAAAGAATTTCAAAACAAAGAGACAGCCTGTGGGCTGTCTCTTCTTGTTTAAAAGTATAATTGAAAAATATGAAGACTGAGCTTCTTATTTCAGATTGGGATTGACAATAGTCTCCTTCAACGGTATGGGCAAAATATAAGCTTTGTTGCCACTACTTAGTTCGCTCTGATCTCCTTCTGCAGCCAGATCTTTTTCCAACCTCTGAACCGGGAGCCTCAATCTTTTCAGATCATAATAGCGATGCCCTTCATAAGATAGTTCGAGATATCTTTCGTTTAGTATGGTATTCAGATCAATAGTGTTCAGTTGCCCACCATTGCTAATTCTGTGCTTTCTTAACTCATTAATATCCTGCAAGGCGGCATCATTTCTGTTCAGGAAATAATTGGCTTCAGCACGGATTAAATACATCTCTGATGCACGGAAAACTTTAACATCATTTACCTTATCACTAAAGTCATTTCCGGGATATTTATTAATAAACTCTTCTTCTGTATCCCCATCTTTACTAAAATTACTTAGGCGTATATCGGATTCTGTATAACTATCCATTAATTTATAAGAAGGTTGAAAGAATTTACGTCCAGCTGTATAATCCTGCCATAGCGTATTTGGTCTCAGTTTATTGTCATTACTTCTCTTCAGACGAAAGATGACCTCCGAAGGAGATTTATCTTTCCAAAGATTCTCATACTGGCTTATATCTGATAGCTGAAACTGATTAATAATCTGAGTGGATTTCGCCAGAGCAACAATATAATTTTTCTGATACAATGCAACTCTTGCTTCCAAAGCTGTAACCGCATTTTTATTCATTCGGAAATCTACAGTTTCATCTACATCTTTTGCTTTTTCCAAATCCAACCATAGATATTCATAAAATTTTGACAGACTGATTTTACCAGGTTTCTTATTAACATCGGTATCTGTAATATATGGAATGGTTAAAGCCTTATTACCCTCAGCATCAGGTGCACCAAAATTTCGATGTAGCTCAAAATGCACCATTGCCCGTAATCCATATAACTCTGCAACCAAAGATTTTTGTTTAGCTTTCTCTTGCTCATTCCGAACTGGTACTTTAGCCGCATTTTCCAAAAGAAGATTAATACTATAAATATCTGCATAGTAGTTTTTCCATGCTTTTAGCAAAATATCGTCTTCAGAAGTATACTCCCAGCGGTTCAGCAAATTCCCGAAACCATTTACTCCATTATTCTGGGAATTCAGACGACATTCATCAGCCATTATAGATCCTATAAGGACACTATACTCCGGAGAATACAAGCTGTAACTACCCAGCACTCCTTTTTCGAAATTACTCACAGAGGTATAAACTTTCTCCGTATCCAGAGCATCCTGTGGATCTACATCCAGCATATTATTACAACTTACCATACTTATACCCAGACAGGCAAACAGCATTACTTTTAATATATTTTTACGCATTTCTTATCATTTAAAATAAAACATTAAAGCCTAATGTAATTGTTCTTGGCAAAGGATATTCATACTGATACCAGTTGTTATCATCTTCCGGATCCTGCCCTTTCCATTTTGTCCAAGTCAACAAGTTTTGTCCCTGAGCAAAAATGTTAACCTCTTTAAAGACTTTATTCAGACTGCCTAGATCTTTCAGTTTATAATTGATACTAACATTTCTCAGCTTTATATAATCCGCAGATTGCAATTCCCGATCTGTCATATATCTTGCATACTGAGCTCCCGGATTCTGGCTTACGTCCCCTGGCTTCTGCCACATATTCAGCATATCAGCGGACTGATTATAAATTCTATAGTTAGGATCGGCTGAAGTTCTGTACAACTCGGCAGTGTTGAGTCTGTACATTCCTTTCACAAAAGTAAATAAGGCATTAACCTGAAGATTTTTATAAGTAAATGACGTTGTTATTCCTCCCTTAATTGGTGGATCATAGGATCCTTTTACCATTACAGCATTTTCCGGATTATATTCTTTGGTTACAGCACCACTTTTATCATAATACAATGGCGCTCCGGTAGCAGCATCTACTCCGGCCCATCTTACCATATAAAAATGCCCAAGAGCTGAGCCTACTTTGTGTATGGAATAATTTTCTGTAACAATTTCATCTTCGGATCCCAGGCTCAGGATTCTGTTCTGATTGTAGGCCAGATTAAGCCCCAGATTCCAGCTAAAATTATCGTTTCTGAATATGTCTCCGGACAAACGAAACTCTACTCCTCTGTTTCTGATTTTACCCATATTGTCTGCAATAGACTCGAAACCAGATGTCATAGACAGACTACGGTTGATAAACAAATCGCTTGTTATTCTGTTATAAAGATCAACTTCTCCAATAATTCTGTTTTTAAATAATCCGAATTCTAACCCTACATCCGATATCTTATTCATCTCCCAGTTATAATTGGGGTTACCCGGAGATATTGGGACAAAAGCTGTATAACCATTATAATGCTGAGGCTTGTATAGCTGGCGATAACCAAAATCACTTGCAAAGCCGCCCGCATTTCCTGTTAATCCATGGCTTAATCTTAATCTAAGTGTACTTAAAGCATCCCAATTCTTCAGGAATTCTTCATTCTTCATGTTCCAGGTTGCCCCGAAAGCGTAAAAATATTTATACCTGTTTTCTAAAGGAACTCTGGAGGATCCATCACGTCTGAGACTAGCGGATAAAGTAAATCTGTTTGCATAAGAATATCTAAGCATTCCTAATTGTGATACCAATATATTTTCGGAAGCACCACCACTTATTTTTGGAATAAAATTATTGTCTGGTGTTCCGGGTGTAATTCCCCCCGGCGTATTTTCCAGTCCGGGTATAAGTCCATAACCAGTAAAACCATCATAGTTAGTACTATATTTATTGAACTCAGCAAGGGCAATCGCCTCGACTTCATTGGAGCCCCATCTCTTTTTATAATTAAACCCAAAATTGGCCATGTAGGAAGTTTTCTGTGTATTAATCCTTTCATAGAGCCCCTGCTCACCAGGATCTACCATACTTCCGAAGTATGTATCCGGTTTTATAATTCTCGTAAATCTCGTTTGCTGATGGTTCACCCCCAATGTACTGGTCAATTTCAGATTTTTGGTAATTTCAAATGAAAGGTTAGACGACAAGACTCCCTGAAGTTGCTTCTCTTTCCGGCTTATATCCTGGTACATGGTCAAAGCATTTGCGCCAAACCGGTTTACACCTGGTGTAAGATTCCCATCCTTATCATATGGTTTTTCATATGGCATTGCAAAATACAGAGATGCCACAGGATTGGTTTCGCTTACATCAAAATCGGATTCAGAAAGTTGTGTCTGCCCTCCGGTTAAATTAAGATTAAAAGAGGAAGTAAAACGTCCACTCTTATGATTCACTCCACTATTAATGTTAAATCTTTCAACTCCGGAGTTTGGCAATACACCCTCTTGCTTAAAATAGGAAAGCGATGAATAATGATTGGTCTTTTGGTCACCACCACCCATACTTAGATAATGGGAATTGGTGACTCCGTTTCTTAAAAGCAGCTTTCTCCAGTTTGTATTTGTTGCCCGCAAATCTGCCAACTTCTGATCACCTTCTGTATAATCGGATTCTGTTTTTGCAATTTTCTGCCCGTTGACAATCTTATATGGATTTTTTCTGGAATATGCCCAACCAGGGAAATTAGGGTCTTGCAGAATTTCTTCAAATTCTAATCTTTGGGAACTGTTCATCATATCCCATTTTTGATTATTTACAGAAGATATTCCGAATTGATTCTGATAAAAAAACTGAGAGTGCCCTTTATCATTGTTTTTTCCTTTTTTAGAAGTAATCTGTATTACACCATTTGCTCCTCTCGAACCATATTGCGCAGTAGCAGATGCATCTTTTAGTACTACGATATCCTCATAGTCTAAGGGGTTAAGTACCGCAAAAACTTCCGGACTGATAGGCACTCCGTCCAGTATATATAATGGATTTGTTTTATCATCCTGCACAGAACCTATCCCTCGGATTGTTACCCTCCCCATTGCTCCCGGCTGCCCGGAAGGAGAAGCCACATACAATCCCGGAACCTGCCCCTGCAACGCCTGATCTAACGAAGCAACCGGAGTCTTTGCAATAACTTCTGCCTTTATACTGGACACGGAACCTGTCGTCTTAGCCTTGGACTGCCTTGTATACCCGGTTAATACAACACCTTCCAGTTGTTTTGTTTCGGGTGACAGATATACACTGTCCGGTAGCTTGCCAGCACTTAAAGCAATATCCTGAGCAATATAACCTTCTAATGAAATAACATAGGTCCGCGGGTCTGCTTTAACTTCAATAGCTACCTTCCCGTCTCCGTCCGTTACTATCTCCTTTCCTGTCGCTGTATCTTTAATACTTACATTGGATAAAGGCTGCTGAGTGGTTTTATCCCGCACAATAATATCATGTACAGATTCCTGAGCCTTTAGTGTTGCAGTTATTCCGAGAAAGAAAACCGCGGCCAGAATCATTTTCCTGTTTCCGAACATATTTAATTACTTTTTTACAGAGCAAAAGTAAATATGGGGGATTAGGAAGATTTTAAAACAATATTAAAGACCAATTAGAAAGTCATTAAAAATTTCTAATAACTTGTTCATTATGGCACAACAGGTATTTCAACTATAGAAGTAGTCCCAATTCCTAATACAGACTGAAATGATAGTTTACTTTTATTTTGTTCTATGATTTTGGATGATAATGATAAGCCCAGACCAAAGCCCTTAATACCATAGGCGTTCTGACTTCGGTAAAACGGACGGGTAATTTTTTCTATATCCTGCGGTGCAATTCCTATTCCCTGATCGACAATTGATATTAGAACAGCATCTTTATTAATACGAATTCTCATTTCTACTTCTTTCTGTGAAAATTTATATGCATTAGAGATAAGATTGCTAATGGCAATTTCCATTAAGCCTGAATTAATATTTATAAATGTCGTTTGGAATTTATCCGGATTTTCAATTTCAATATTCAGACGTGTACCGGAAGTATCTTCCATATATTGATCTGTAACTTTCCAGATAAATTCTTCCAGAGCCATTTTATATAAAGGATATGAAGAATGCTCCAACTGTGACAACATAAGCAAATCGCTTACAATACTGTCCATACGGGTAGCATCACGGTGGACTCCTTCCAGAATTTCTTTATACTCCTCGGTCTCCCGGTCTTTTCGCAATGCTATTTCAGCATTTCCCAATAAGGAAGCAATAGGCGTTTTTAATTCGTGAGAAGCATTGGAAACAAATGACTGCTGGCTTTCAAATGAGTTTTGAAGTCTTTGTAAAAGATCATTAATTGTAGAGCTAAGAACTGTAATTTCATTTTTACTTCCTTTTTCTACAGGAATTCTATAATCCAGGCTGCTTGCCTGAATCTTTTCCATTCTGTGGTTAATCCTCTTAATAGGTTTCAGACAAAGATATGAGAACCATTCTCCAAGTACTATACAGATACCCAAGGCTATCACAAGGCTTATAATCATTACATTTCGAAGTTCCTGCAGAGACTTTTCCCCGGAAGCATTTTCTGCTTCAGCCATTACAATATAATCTCCGGAATTATCTACGTAGTAGATACCGATAACATATTTATGATCATTTTTATAAAAAAGAGTTTTCTTCTGAGCTACCTGTTGCAGAATTTTCCCATCCCATGTCGTTGTATTTTCCTTTATGAAAACCGGGTTAAAGCTGGTATCATAAATTCTTATTTTTTCTTTGGGCAGTGTTCTGGGGAGCTTACGAAGTACTTCATCAAACTCCACTTTAGAGAAGTTATCTTGGGCCAGGTAATTATGCCCTACAGTATAAGCTCGGTCTTCTAACTGCTTTCGGAAATTATTCTGCCAGTCCTGTGCTACAATAAAATAAACAGAAGTAAGCACTGCTATCAGCAGTACGGCAAATAAGCCTGTAAAAATTAAAGATAAACGTCTTTGTAGTTTCATACTATTCGTCTTTCAGTATATAACCCATTCCGACTACAGTATGTATCAGTTGCTTTGAAAAGCCTTTATCTACTTTTGTCCTTACATAGTTAATATAGACATCTATAAGATTAGTCCCTCTGTTAAAGCCAATCCCCCAAACTGCTTCTGCAATTTTTGCACGGTTAATAACCCTGTTTTTATTTACCAGAAGATATTCTAACAAGGCATATTCTTTTACCGTCAGCGTAATCTCCTGCCCTGCCCTTTTTACAACTTTCTTATAGCAATCCATTACAAGATCATCTGCAGTATAGGTTAGTACCGGAAGGCTATTCTGATTTCTTCGGCTTAGCGCATTAATCCTCGCCAGTAACTCTTCGAAATGAAATGGTTTGGTAAGATAGTCATCTGCGCCCTTATCAAAGCCTTTTAGCTTGTCTTGTATGGTAGAGAGTGCCGTCAGCATTAAAACCGGAATTTCCGGCTTAAAACGCTTTATTTCCGAGCATATTTCAAAGCCATTCACCTGTGGAAGGATTACATCTAAAATAATCAAATCAAAATCCTGCTCCATAGCTAGCTGAAGCCCCATAGCACCTTCGTATGCCAGGATTACATGGTGCTGACTTTCTTCCAGTCCTTTTTTAATAAAATTGGAAACACCAGCTTCGTCTTCTATCAGCAGAATATTCATAATATGACAATTTTCTCCAAATTTAGCAGAAAAGTGCTGAGAATAAATGGTTATTAGAAAATTCTAATCAGTTTTATAAATGAAAACAGATACTTTCAAACATAAAAAAAGCCGTCATAAATGACAGCTTTTATTTTGGGTGGATGAGGGGTCTCGAACCCCCGACCTTCGGAACCACAATCCGACGCTCTAACCAACTGAGCTACAACCACCGTTTTGGTTTTGTGTGTGCAAAGATACACTATTATTCGTTACTGGCAAATAATTCCGTCAAAATTTTTCAATGCAATTAATTTTGCTGTATTAAAACCTTCTGCAAACTCTACACCGCTCTGTCTACCCAAATTTTGAGCTCTGTATGTAATGCTCTCATAAAAATCCTTTGTAGCAATAGGTGTAACAGGTTCTTTAGAGTTTGGATCATAAAATTGTGATGAATATGCTGCACAACATTCAATTTTTTTATCCAAAAATCCGGTAATATCTACAACAAAATCCGGCTGAAGATCTTTCCATTGAATATAATGGAAAACATGTTTAGGTCTCCACGCTGCCTGCTCTTGGCCGTCTATAGATGTTTCAACTCTTCTCAATCCGGATAGGAAACATGCATCTGATACCAGCTTAGCTCCTTTAGCATGATCCGGGTGTCGATCGTCCAGTGCATTACAAAGC
Source organism: Elizabethkingia miricola (assembly GCF_001675285.1). Lineage (GTDB taxonomy): Bacteria > Bacteroidota > Bacteroidia > Flavobacteriales > Weeksellaceae > Elizabethkingia > Elizabethkingia miricola. The sequence continues at coordinate 94,856 of NZ_LSGQ01000003.1, read as the reverse complement.
ACTATTTCCGGTTGGTATTTGCGAATAGCTTCCACAATACGAAGCTGATACTCTTCTGAGTTTACCAAAAAGCCGTCTTTCAGCTTCAGATTCTCCCGGTATTCGACCCCTAAGATTCTTGCCGCTTCTGTCGCTTCCTGATGCCTGATTTCCGAAGTTCCTCTTGTTCCCAACTCTCCTTGTGTCAGATCTACAATAGCCACTTTTTTTCCTTCAGAAATAAGTTTGGCCAGAGTTCCGCTACAGCTTAGCTCAACATCATCAGGGTGAGCTCCTATAGCCAATATATCTACTTTCTTTACCATGATCTAAAATTAAAAAAAACTTCTGATCCGTGGGACCAGAAGTTTTTGATATTTTCATTTCTTCTAATAGAAATTATTTGCTCAACTTTTCTTTTAGTTTTGCAGCATCTGCGTCTGCAGGGTTAGCTTCAAGAGCTTTAGTTACATACTCTAATGCTTTTGCTTTGTCAGCGTTTGCTGTTAAGCTTGCCATGTTGTAGTATGAGTTAGCCAATAACTCTTTTCCTTTAGCTTGATCTGCTGCTGGTTTAGCTGCCAATACATCAACATATTTCTGGTATGCAGCGATTGCTCCTGCTGCGTCACCACTTTTCTGTAATGCATAACCTAAGCTGTAGTAAGCAGGCTCCCATGTTTGTAACACATTTGCCATCTGAGACCATGCAGAAGCTGCTCCACCCCAGTTTTGAACACCTTGGTATTCATTTGCCAATTTATAAAGTAAATCCGTGTTTTTAGGATCAGCTGCTACTTGCTTTTTCAATGCATCAATTGCAGCATTTGAAGGACCACCTTCACCAGAAGCTACTTTTGGTGCTGTACCACTAGCAGAAGCTAGTTCAGCATCCCAGTCGAAAGTTTCGTCTTTTGCAGCTTTAGCAACAGCAACTTTTTGTTGTGCTTGTTGTAACATTGCTGCATCTTTCTTCTCTTTACCGATAGCCGCTAAGATTAAACCTTCTAAACCTGAATCACTCGGAAGGATTCTGGATTTTTCAGCTTTGCTTAGGAACGTTTCTAAACTTGTTTTTGCTCCTGCGTAATCTTTAGCTTGGTACTGTAAGTAAGCTTTAATTCTGTATTTAATAGGGTCATCAATTTTATCGAAAACAGAATCTAAAGCAGATCCTGCATTAGTGTAGTCTTTCGCAAGGAAAGCTAATTTAGCATAATCTAAGACTGTATTAGGATCTGAATCTGCAAGATCTAAATATTTCTTGTAATCCAATGCAGCCTGATCATATTTTTGGTATACGATGTTGAATCCACCTCTTGCTTTGTATGCTGGTGCATAGTTTGCATCTGCCTGGATCGCTTTATCGATATTATCTTTAGCTCTTTCCCACTGTTTTGCAGAAGTCCATAATGTACCGATTCTTGTATATACTGCAGCTTTGTTTTTAGCAACTTCCAATGCTCTGTCATAAGCATTCATTGCTTCACCCCAGTTTTTGTTCAAACGGTTAGCGTCTCCCAGAGTATAGTAGTAATACTCAGGAACTCCTTTTTTCTCAGCAAGATTAACTGCTTTATTAAGATATTCGATCGATAGTTTAGGATCGTTATGGTTAGGATAAAGCGCTAAAGCTTCACCAATTCTGTATAATACTTCAGGATCTTTTTCTCTGGAGTCTTTAGCAACCTGGTTAAGTTCTGCAATAGCTCCTGCTTTATCTCCTTTTCCTAATTTAACTGATGCCTGACCAATTCTGCTGAAGAATGATTTCTTTGCATCTAAAGCAACACCTTTACTAAAGTATTCTGCTGCTTTTTCAAAATCTGGTTCAGACTGAACTAAATAAGCATTTCCTAAATAGAAATAGTTAGCGTCTGAAGGTTCTTTGTTTACTAGTGCTGTGTAGACTTCTTTAGCTTTACCAAATTTATAGCCGTCAATATCATTAATTCCTTCCGCAACTGTCTGTGCTCCTACCATATTCATGGCAAAAAAAGCAGCTGCACCTAACACTATTTTCTTTGATAATCCAAATCTCTCTTTCATAATTATTCTATTTTTATTAATTATTCTTCTTAAATATAAACACAATTACTATTCCATATATTGCGGAACTAATGTTAAAAAAATACTAATATTTACTTTATTTCTACCATTCTCTTGTACAGTAGATAAGGCTGCAGTCCATTCTTATCAACAATAAGCTGACCAACCTGACTGCAGGAGTATCTTATAAACCCATTCCCAACTCCGAAATTACCTTCATTGGTAAGGAAATATAATATACGTGTAAATGGATATTTCTGATACCTCAGATTCTCTCTGCTAGGAGCAAATTCTCCTTTTGCATCTGTAATATTAAGTATTTTAATTTTTGATCTTAATTCTTTAGCCTTTTCATCATAAGGGCGGCTAATTGTATTAAGACTAATTACCCCAATATGACCAGGGAATTTAGTCAGATTTTCAATAATTTCTTCATTGGACTTTAACGAAGAATACTGCATTTTAGCAGGATCAATTTTAAGTTTTTCAGCAATATAATCTGTATTACTCGTATTTGCCCCGTCAAAGATTAAAGTTCTTTTTTCGTCAGTCAACATCTTTGCAACATCATCTACCGAAATTTTTTCTATTGAAGATTCCTTTGGAACAACAAAGACTAAAGCATCAGCAGCAAAATATGCCGGAACAGCTTTTAATTTGATGTTGCTAAGAAAACTTTGTTTTTCTGTCTCCGTTAGTTCACGGGACATTACAATAGTAGAAACTTTATTATCAATTAAAGCTTTTAGAGCTTCCTTTTCTTTCATTTGTTTCAGCTCGATCTTTGCATCCGGATATACTTTCATATAGCGGTAAGAAAGCGCATCTGCAACATTATAGAAAGAAGGATCTGTAGCCATAACTACACTGCCTGTAGCATAATCATTTTTTTTATCATTATTACATGATCCTAATATGATTAATAATACTAATAAAAAAAGGCTATTCTTCATTTCTCTTTCTGAATTTATTTACGACTCTTATCAGTCTGAAAATACCATATATGATAAGTAGCCCACCCAGCGGATATGCAGCAGCTTCTCCTAATTCTACAATGAAAAATTTATACATAATCACAAAAATACCCAATGTGATATAACAAATTCCCGCAACAATTGATAACAAATTAAACGTCATGGAAACAAAAATACAAAAAAAAGAGAAGCTGCAATAGCTTCTCTTTTTTTATTTAGGTATAAACTTATTCGAAGTTCATTGTAACCGGGAATCTGAATCTGGATCTTACAGGATCACCGTTAAGCTTACCTGGGCTCCATTTCCCTTTGATTGATCTAATTGTTCTTTCAGCCTCTCTGTTAAAGTCAGAATTAGGTCCTGAAGCTTTAACGTCAGAAAGAGAACCATCTCTTTCTACAACGAAAGTAACTGTAGTTTTCAATGTACCTTCACCTTCTACAGAAGAGTTATCGAAATTACTTGTAAATAAATTTCTAAATTTCTCAATACCCCCTGCAAATGCTGCTTCCTGGTCAACTCGGTCAACGATTTCGTTACCTACTGGCTTAGGAGCTTCAACATTCTTACCTGCACCTGTACTAGCTGGTGGCGGTGGTGGAGTGTATTTAGCAATTTTCTCACCTTCCTGGTTTGTTGTACCAATTGTAGTTTCTTTTACCTCTTCAATTTTCTTAGGTGGTTCTTCCACTTTAGGATTTGGTTTCGGCTCCGGAATCATATCCCTTACAATCTCTTGCTTAGGAGGCTCAACTGGTGGCGGTGGTGGCGGTGGCGGAAGTTCTTTTTCTTCTACCGGTGGTGGGATATCTTTAATATCTGTTAAGTCCACTGACACTTTAGTCTCTTCTTTCTGTTGCCCTTCTTTTATCTTTAGATAAACTAAAGGTGCAAGTACAGCAAAAAGAAATAATGCTGAACCTACTAGTAAAGATCTTGTCAGTATAGGTCTGTAACTTTTTCTCAGATCATACGCCCCGTACTCTTTATTTCTATGCTCAAATACGATTTCATCCAGCTCTGCTGGTTTACCGTAAGTTGCATTAATATTATCTACTGACATAATTAAATTATTTTTGTTAAAAAAGGTAATTACTTACCTATTTTCTGATCATAGATTTTCTGCTCCCAAGGCTTCACTTCACCAATACCGTATCTTTCACTCTTAGTAATTGCCATTTCATCTAACAAGTCTACAAAATTTTTGTAGTTAGAGTCATCTGTAGGCTTAATAATTACAGTAAAAATATCTGGTTTACGAGCTTTTCTTTTAGCATCATCAATCACCTTCTCAATACCATTTTTATCAAATGTAGTTTCCTGAAGCTTACTTGGATCTGTTAAACCTGTTTGGTCTAACTGGTGATAATATACTTTATCATCTTTTCCTAGTAAGAATGTGATTGAGTTTGTTAGGTCAATCTGAGGAACATCTACCGGTTGATTTTTATCTGGCTTCGCAGGCAACTTCATATCCATCGTGTTAGGCTTACTTAAAGTAGTTGCTAACATGAAGAATGTAATCAGAAGAAAACCTAAGTCTACCATCGGGGTCATGTCGACCCTTACATTTACTTTCTTGGAGCGGACTTTGCCGTCCTTGCCTCCTTTATCCTGTACTTGTACTTCTGCCATGTTGAATATTTTTTACTGATTTTCAGAAGAAGTAATCAGAACGAATTTATAAAACTTAATATCTTTCAATCCTTCAAATAGAGCCTTGAATTTAGGGTACTGCGCTTTTGCATCACCTTTAATTGCAAGTCTGGCATCAGGATTTACTTCCAAACTATATTTTACCCAATCTACTAGTTCTTTATTCACACTATCCATTGGAATTGTAGCACCCTTTACATTCGCCCTCTGAGCATCCGGCAAGTTAAGATAACTTTTCATCTGCGCCATAGAGGCACCTACCATTGGCAACTTAAGAAATTCACTTTTCTCAGCAGCAGAAAATCCAATTCTGTACTGCCCTGCCATTTTATCTAATACCTGAACTTTCTCAGAATTATTATCAATAGGTGTAAAGAAATACCTTCCATCCGGAGTAATACTAATCGTCATTAAATTAGTATCGTCTAACGAAGTTGTAGAAATAGATGAAGGCGTTGTAATAGCCTCAGCATCTGGCTTCTTGAACTGCGCTGTCAGAATGAAGAACGTAAGAAGTAGGAAAGCAACATCCGTCATTGCCGTCATATCGGTAACTACACCATGTCGTTTTGGTTTAACTCTCGCCATTTCTTAATTCTTTATAATTTATTTATTGTTAAACAGAATATTATATTCTGTCCTGATTAGTTATGCTCAGCAAAAGATTGTTGGATGCTCATTCCGATTTCGTCAATCTTATAAGTTAATCCATCGATCTTAGAAGTAAAGAAATTATAAAGAATAATTGCAACAGCAGAAGTACCAATACCTAAAGCCGTGTTGATAAGTGCTTCAGAGATACCTACTGATAATGCAGCAGAGTCAGGAGTACCACCACCAGAACCTAAAGCAGAGAACGCTTTAATCATCCCGATTACCGTACCTAAAAGTGCTACTAACGTTGCAACTGTACCTAATGTAGAAAGAATCATCATGTTCTTTTCAAGCATTGGCATTTCAAGAGTTGTAGCTTCTTCTAGAGATTTCCCTAAAGCTACTAACTTTTGCTCTTTGTTCATTGTATTATCATGCTCAAGAGCTTTGTAAGTTGTAAGACCTTCTTTTACAACGTTACCTACAGAACCTTGTTGTCTGTCGCACTCTTCTAATGCAGCGTTGATTTCGTTTCTGTTAAGGTATCCTCTAACTGTGTTAACAAAGTTATCTAAGTTACCGCTACCAGAAGCTTTCTTAAGAACGAAATATCTTTCGAAAGAGAAAACAACTACTGTAATCATGAAAGTAAGAAGAATAGGTACGATTGGACCACCCATGTAAACGATACCCATTGGCTTTCCTTCAGCCGGGTGAAGTTCTGTGGATTTAATATCCGCAAGGGCTACAGACGCTACTCCATCTAAAGCAGGGTTTTTCTTAAAGTTACTCGGGTTACCGAATACGAATAAATAAATTGCAATACCAATTACAAATAAAATAGGGATTACAATCGCAGGATTTAAACCTCCCTTCTTTTTAGCAACAACTTCGTGCTCTGTGTTTGAAACATTCATTTCCATATTAATCTAAATTATTTATTGTTTATTTCTTCAAATTTTTGAGGTTGTAAATTAAAGTCATTTTATTGGAAAATGCAAGACGCAATTTCAATAATGATGATTTTTGTCATTTTTCACAAACTATTTTTGTTTTTCTCAGATAATCCATTGTTCCAAAATCGGAACTGAATTTGTTAAATAACAAAGAATCGTTTAAAAATCAAAAATAAACCTCCTTATTTTTTATCAATTAGCCAATGTTAATTTTTATTCACTTTTGTGTTATTTTTCATACAACATATTTTATCGTATAAATGATAAATATACCAAAATTTAATGAACTAAATAACGAAATTAACAATTTTTTTAGGCACAACAATGATTTTCTTAGGTATTGCCCCGTTTAAGATTTCAATTGTTTTGTCAAGTTTCAGCACTGCTTCTTCCACTTCTTTCGGTGTAAGGTTTGCCGATAATGCTGCCTTAAAACGCATTTTACCATTAAAGCTTACCGGATATTCTATCTCATCCAACTCCAAATACTGTGAATTAAACACCGGGAAAGGAGCATATTCTATACTTTCTTTTTTCCCTAAAAGAGACCATATCTCTTCTGTAATGTGTGGAGCATAAGGAGAAATAATAACAGCCAAAGGCTCTAATATTTGTCTTTTGTTTGTCTTTAATTTAGTCAGTTCATTCACTGCAATCATGAACGAGCTTACAGAGGTGTTGAATGAGAAGTTCTCGATATCAAAAAGAACTTTCTGGATCAGAGTATGCAGAACTCTGTATTCTTCTTTTGTTGGTTCTTCATCTGTAACTTCAAACTCATCATTGGCATTGAAGTATAAATTCCACAAACGCTTTAAGAAACCATAAACACCACTAAGTCCTTGTGTATTCCACGGCTTGGATTGCTCTAACGGACCTAAGAACATTTCATACAAACGAAGACAGTCTGCACCGTATTCATCACAAATATCATCAGGATTCACAACATTGAACTTAGACTTGGACATTTTTTCTACCTCACGCTCGGTAACGTATTTATCTCCTTCTTCTAAAATAAACTCAGCATCTTTAAACTCGGGTCTCCAACTTTTGAAAGCCTCAGTATCCAGTTCATCTGTTGCTCCTTTTAATAAAGATACATCAACATGGATTTTCTGAGTAACATAATCTTTAGCAAGGCTCTTTGAAACAAACTGATTTGTTCCGTCAATTCTGAATACAAAAGCACTCATCCCTAAGATCATCCCCTGATTGATCAACTTTTGGAAAGGTTCCTCTTGTTCTATATAATTACGATCCTTTAAAAACTTATTCCAGAAACGGGAATACAATAGGTGACCAGTAGCATGTTCACTACCACCTATATATAAGTCTACCTGCCCCCAGTAATCTGTCATTTCTTTATCTGCAAAGTAGGAGTCATTGTGAGCATCCATATAACGTAGGAAATACCATGAGCTACCAGCCCAACCTGGCATTGTGCTCAGCTCTAATGGGAAGATTGTTTTATTATCGATAAGGTCAGTCGCTACAATTTTCTGATTAGCTTCGTCCCATCCGTAATCTTTAGCGTTTCCTAATGGTGGATCTCCATCTTCAGTTGGCAAATATTTTTCTACTTCTGGTAATTCCAATGGTAATGCAGAAGCAGGCAAAGTATAAGGAACATCATCCTTATAATATACAGGTACCGGTTCGCCCCAATATCTCTGACGGGAGAAGATAGCATCTCTCTGACGGTAATTGGTTGTAGCATTTCCTAAACCACGGCTAACAACTTCAGCAATAGCTTTTGCTTTTGCCTCTTCATATTTCAGGCCATTTAGAAAATCTGAATTGATACAAATACCATCTTTAGCAATGAATGGTTCTTCCTGAACATTCTCCCCTCCTTCAACCACTTCGGTAATTTCTAACCCGAATTTCTTTGCAAAACGGTGATCTCTCTCGTCATGTGCAGGAACAGCCATTACAGCTCCCGTTCCGTAACCCATTAATACATAGTCGGAAATATAAACCGGCATTTTCTTCCCGGTAAACGGATTAATTGCATAAACTCCTGTAAAGGCTCCCGAAACAGTTTTCACATCTGCCATACGGTCTCTTTCTGATTTTAGAGAAGTCTGCTCTATGTAATTTTGTACTTCTTCTTTCTGCTCAGCCGTTACAATCTCTTGTACCAATGGACTTTCTGGTGCCAATACCATAAAAGTAGAACCAAAAATAGTATCAGGTCGTGTTGTAAACACTTTTATCTGTACATCAGAATTTTCAAGACCAAAGTTAACTTCTGCTCCCTGAGATTTACCAATCCAGTATTCCTGAGCGTCTTTCAACGGCTGTGGCCAGTCTAATGTTTTTAATCCTTGTAATAGTCTTTCAGAGTAAGCCGTAATTCTCATACTCCACTGCATCATTTTTTTCTGATACACCGGGAAACCTCCGCGCTCAGATTTACCATTGATAACCTCATCATTTGCCAGTACAGTTCCTAGTCCCGGGCACCAGTTTACAGTAGTCTCTGCACGGAAAGCCAAACGGTAGTTTAATAAAATCTCCTGTTGTTCTTTCTCTGACTTTGCATTCCATTCAGCAGCTGAAAATTCCAATTTCTCAGTCTGAACTGCATTTAAACCTTCTGTTCCTTTTTCAGAAAGATGCTTTATTAAAGTATCAATAGCTTCAGCTTTATCGGTATCATTATTATACCACGAATGGAATAATTCTATAAAGATCCACTGTGTAAATTTGTAATAACTAGCATCTGAAGTACGGAATTGTCTGGACCAGTCGAATGAGAAACCAATTCTTTTCAGCTGTTTCTCATAGCGGTTAATATTTTCTTCTGTTGTAATAGCCGGATGCTGCCCTGTCTGAATTGCATATTGTTCTGCAGGTAATCCGAAACTGTCATAACCAATAGGATGCAGGACACTAAATCCCTGATGTCTTTTGTAACGGCTTACAATATCCGAAGCGATATAGCCCAGCGGATGCCCCACATGCAGTCCTGCTCCTGATGGATAAGGGAACATATCGAGTACGTAATATTTAGGCTTTGTAGATTTCGCATCGGTTTTATAAGTTTCATTTTCGGCCCAATAATGCTGCCATTTGTTTTCAATCTGGTTATGATCGTAATACACTTTATAAAATTATTTTTTATTAAAATTAGATTTTCACAAAAGTACAATATAAAAAACAATAATCTCCACAAAAGCTTGTGGAGATCTATTAAATTATATTGACTTTATTTTTTTGTTATGCCTTGATATACTTTATCGTAGCCTTTACCTTTATGTTATCAACGGTTCTATTTTGTGAAACCACAAGCGTTGTATTTGTTACTTCTTCTACTCTTGCTTCATCTTTTTGCCCGTTTGTATAAGTCTGATAAATTGTACCCCTTTCTACACTAAATGTAAAGTTAAGATTTCCGGAATCTTTACAGGTACCTGGTGTTGAAATACTTTCGTAACTACGCTCTACACCCTTACCATCTGCACCATTAAATAAAATTGTAGATCTGCGGAAGCATTCGTCATTAAAAACCTTTTTCTGCCCATTTCCCTCAATAGTAAGAGATTCAAGCCTCCAATTCCCATAAACCTCTGAAGGCTCAACCACAAGGTAATTGTTATCATTATCCCGGGAACTACATGATCCGATTGCTAAAAAAGCAGCAATAAATAAAAAGAATAGTTTTAGTTTCATACTCATCTGATATTAATATTTCTCTATGTCGTGAAATTAAATAAAAAGATATATTCATTCCAACTTTTTCATAAATAGTATATAAGTATTTAGGGTTTGTTTAAATCTTAGTGTTAATACTCTTCGACAGGCTCAGAGTGACATTACATGTTCAAGATATCTTCATTTTAGGAGTGTCAGACTGAGTTGAGTTTATAGTGAGCATGACGAACTATCGAAGTCTAATATTATTTTTAATCAAAATTTAAACAGCCTCTTAGTTACAATGAATATTATCAAGGATAATAGCAGCCGCATCTGGCTGATCTGCAATAAATTTACCAGCTATAGAAGCCATTTTTTTTCTTTTTTCTTCGTCCCGGAATAATTGAAGAAGAAACGCAACAGCATCACTTTCATCGGAAAAACTTTTCGCAGCACCGGCATCGATCAAAGCATCGGCTTCAGGATTTTTCTTATACCGATTTCCAAAAATTACAGGTACAGCGTAAGCAGCTGCTTCCAATATATTGTGCAAACCTGAAGTATGAAAACCACCACCCACCACAGCAACATCTGCATAATGATAAAGACGGGACAACATTCCTATATTGTCAATAATTAATAACTGATAATCTAAAGCTGATAATTGGGTACTTTCTAAACTGCTATACAAAACGGCCTTATCACCAAAACGTTGCTTAATCTGTGGAATACGTTTCAGATCATGAGGGGCCAGAATTATTTTTGTGTCGGCATTCTCATTAATAAATTTTTCAACCAAATTTTCTTCAGCTTCCCAGGAACTACCGATAACTAAGACTGGTTTGTTCTGAATAAAACTTTGAATAAGCGGGACCTCTGTAAAGTTCTTTACATTTTGCTTTACTCTGTCATACCTTGTATCTCCTGTATACAAAGAATTGGTAAGCCCTATTGATTCTGCAAGCTTCAGTGAATGCTCTGTTTGGTGAAAAAAGATATTGACATTTTTCCGGAGCTGTTCCACCAAAAATCGTCCTCCGGATGTAAAGAACTTTTGTTTTTCATAAAACAAAGCTGAAACCACATAAATTGGTATATTCTTTTGATGTAATACTTCCAGCAATCGATACCAGAAATCATATTTTACCGTAAAAAAAATAACCGTCTGAAATGAATTTACAAACCGCTGGATTGTATTTTTTTTGTCAAATGGAAGGTAGCAGATAGCATCAGCAATATGCTTTTTCTTCACTACGTTTTCATAACCCGATGGAGAAAAAAAACTAACGAGAATTTTATAATCAGGATACTTGGTTTTTAATCTTTCAAGAACAGGAAGCCCTTGTTCGTATTCGCCTAGACTGGCAGCATGCATCCAGATAACTTTATCATCTTTAGCAAATGCCTGTTGAATATTTTTCAGGGAATCTCTTCTCCCGACCACACCTTTCTTCACTTTCTCATTAAAAAGTGAAGCAATCTTCATCCCGAAGGCCATTAGCGAGATAGATATATCGTATAAAAAAAACATTCTTTATCCGGAAACTGAATTTATTCTAAACAGTATAGTGTGCAAACATTTTATTCACCTTACCTTCTTCATTAAAAAACATCACTTCAACAGCTTTTTTATCCATTACTGATTTATAATAAAGCGCAACAGAATTAACTCCTTCCGTTACATCATAAAGCTCGAAATGCAAATCCGGCATTTTATCCAGCGCTCTTCTCCAGTAATCAGCAACAGCACCCTTACCCTTCAGGCTTCCATCACCTTCTCCCAGTGCCATCTTAATCATAGGTGTTGTAATCTCTATATCTTCTGAATAATGACTCAGAATAACATCCAGATCATGAGAATTCCATGCTTCAATCCATACTTTGGCAAATTGTTGGGCTTTAGACATCGCTTTAGGTTTATAGATTATCCAAGAATATTTCGGATAAATCTAAGTTTGTGAGTATGTTTATTTAGTTCTTTATTAAAGATACCTGATGAATCCAAGGTATCAATACGCACTTTACCATGTGCATGAATAATCTGATTATTCTCAAGCATAAAACCAACGTGAATAATACGCCCTTCAGAGTTTTCAAAGAAGGCAAGATCTCCTGGTTGTGCTTCTTCTATGAAGCTTAATGGTTCTCCTACTTCTCCCTGCTGATAAGCATCACGGGGATATTTTATATCGTGTACTTTTAACACTAGCTGTGTAAATCCGGAACAATCGACTCCAAAGAAACTCTTACCACCCCACAGATATGGAACATTTAGAAATTCTTTAGCTGTTTCTACAATACTCTGGCGTATTGTTGCGCCACGTTGTGCATGTACAGTTTCAAAAGAAACTTCTGAACCCATAGACAACAACATTTTCCCACTCTCCATTACACGGGATTGGAAAGGTTCTGTAACGAGATGGGTTTTTCTTTTTGTCAGAAAATCATCTGTTACCAAAGTAATCTGCTTGGTGTCAATCCAGCCTTCATAGCCATCATAGTGCATCTTGATTCTGGTCCAGTTATTTATTACTTCCAGTATATCCGCACTCTCTCCATACAGCATCTCTGTAACAATCTCCGCTTTATCTGTTTTATCAGCTCGCACCGGAGCTACAGATACGTTACAAACTCCTTTATCCATTATTTTTTTCTAATTAAATGTACACCGTCCCGCAAAGGTAGAATTACATTTTCGAAATCCGGGTCTTCTGTTACAATTTTATTAACCATTTTAATCTGTTGGGTAGATTTATCTTTAGGATTTTCTTCTATTACCTTTCCGTACCATAGTACATTATCTATAAGCACTACCCCTCCTTTTCGGAGTTTTGGTTTTATAAGTTCTATATAAGCTGCATAATTTTCTTTGTCAGCATCTATAAATACTAAATCAAAAGTTACATCTAATTTTTTAATTTCTTCTTTAGCATCTCCTAAAATAAATTCGATCCGAGCACTGTATTCACTTTCATCAAAATATTTTTGAGGCAGGTAAGCCAGATCTTCATTTTTATCCAGCGTGTAAATCTTTCCGTCTTCAGCCAGCCCTTCCGCCATACTCAATGTTGCATATCCGGTAAAAGTTCCGATTTCCAAAACATTCTTAGGGTTCAGAATATGTGATAATATACTTAAAAAACGTCCCTGAAGATAGCCGGAAATCATATGCGGCTGTGTTGTTTTCTGAAAAGTTTCTTTTCTCAGTCGTTTCAGGATATCGGGTTCTGCAGAAGCATTATCTTCCAGATACCTTTCTATTTCCGGGAATTTTTCTTCAAATAAAGCCATTTTCTTCTTATATACAGGTTAATAATAGCTTTTATCCGTAATACAATTAAGACGAATGGGTAAAAACTATTTAACAAATTTCAGATTATTTTTGCAACTAGCAAAATCCTACCTTTGTTGTTTAAACCTGTATATGCCCCAGCTAACATCTACATACCTGAAAGAACACTTACAAAGCCTTCACAATACTACAGAGAATCAGTCGTTTCTGCTTGCTCTAAGTGGCGGAGCAGACAGCATGGTTCTTGCGGATTTATTTTTGAAAGCAGGAATTTCTTTTGAAGCTGCTCATGTCAATTATCATTTGCGTGGAGAAGACTCTAATCTTGATCAGCAGGTCGTTGAAGATTTTTGCTTACAGCACAATATTATTCTTCACACATATGATGTATCTGAGAAAGACAACAAACCTGAGAATTCAATAGAATTATGGGCCAGGGAAATACGTTATCACTTTTTCTTCGGCCTTTTAGAGGAACAACAGTTAGATTTTATTGTAATGGGGCACCATCTGAATGATCAGTTAGAAACCTTCATTATCAACCTTTCTAAAGCATCTGGCATCACAGGTCTAAGCGGTATTCCGGAAAACAGCAACAAAATACTCCGCCCTCTACTCCATATAACAAAAACAGATATCTATAAATTTGCGAAGGAAAATGGGGTTAGTTTCCGGGAGGATCATACAAATCTGAGCAGAGACTATCTCCGGAACCAAATCCGGCATGACATCTCCCCTGAAATGGAGAAAACAAATCCTCATTTTTGGGAGAATTTCGATAAAAGCATCTCTTTTCTCAATCAGGCAAAAAACTTTATAGAGGAACAACTGCAAAAAATACTGGATGATATCATTATCTCTGAAACAGATGGTGAACTTATTCTGGATAAAGAAAAATTGGCTTCTCAGTCGGATTTTGTTCGTTATGAAGTTCTGAAAAAATATGGTTTTACCAATCCTGTTGAGCAACAAAAGATTTTTGAAGCAGCTTCAGGAAGCCAGTTTAAAAGAAATACACTCAATCTCTTTATTCACCGGAACCAGCTTATTATAACTCCTAGAAATATTTCCGAGGAAGAAACAGAGCAGGAAATAATTTTGATTCCTGACGAACCGATTAGCATTCCTGAAAAAATGTTACTTTCTGAAAACAAACTAAATCAGAAACCTTATTGGGAAATAGATCTTCAAAAGGTCGCTTTACCCCTAAAATTACGCAAAGCAAAAAGCGGAGATTTTTTTCACCCTAAAGGAATGAAAGGCAAAAAGTTAGTCTCAAAATTCTTTAAAGACGAAAAAATCTCTATTTTAGCAAGGCAAAAAGTCTGGCTACTTTCAGATTCGGAGGAAAATGTCGTTGGAATCATCAATTATCGACAAGACGGAAGATTTCTGCCAGAAAACAATAACCCAAAAATATATTTGTATTTATGAAAAAATGGCTTTGGCTATTTTTACTATTCGTATATACTGGCTTTAGTGCCCAGATTAAAGATGTAGTAAAATGGACCTACCAACTAAACAAGGTTAGTGATAGTGAGTATGAAGCGGTATTAACTGCTAAAATGGAGAGTGGATGGCATATTTATTCCAAAGATTTACCACCGGACAGTGGTATTCCTACCGAAATGAAAGTGACCTCCAAGGACATACAAACCATTGGTGGCTTCCGTGAAGGTGGCAAAAAAATTGAAGAATTTAGCGAGGCTTTCGGAGCTCAGATTGTATACTATTCCAATTCTGCTAAATTTATTCAGAAGTTCAAATTAAAAGATCCTAAGAAAGCGGCTAAAGTAGTTGCAGAAATTACCTTCCAGACATGTAATGACCGTGTTTGTCTTGCTCCGAATACGCTAGAATTCGAGAAAGAGGTTGCAGCAACCGGAGAAGCTAAAGCTGAAGAAAAAGAAGAGGTTAAAGCACAGGATACAATGCCTGAAACCACAACAATTACCGAAACCGGAACTACTGCCGATGTAGAAGTAAAAATGCCTGTAAGTACAGACGGAGTCAGAGTAAATAGCCTGGATTTCAGAAAACCTTTGGTAGATTGTGGAACAGAGCAGGTAAAAGAGGATTCCGGCAACGGATTGGTATTTGTTCTTGGTTTTCTAGGAGGTCTTATTGCTCTTCTTACGCCATGTGTATTCCCAATGATCCCGCTTACTGTTTCTTTCTTTACAAAAGGAGCAGCTAACAAGGCGAAGGGAAAAAGAAATGCCATTATTTATGGACTTTTCATTCTGCTTATTTTCGTGGCATTGAGTATTCCATTTTATATTCTGGACGGTATCAGCGGAAATATTTTCAATGATATTTCTACCAATATATGGCTGAACCTATTCTTCTTTGCAATATTCTTATTCTTTGCACTGAGTTTCTTCGGATACTACGAGATCACACTGCCAAACTGGATTGCTAACAAATCTGCAAAGGCAGAGGAAGCCGGAGGTTTAATCGGTATATTCTTCATGGCCCTTACATTGGTTATTGTTTCATTCTCATGTACTGGTCCTATTCTGGGGAGCTTATTGGGAGGTGTTGCTTCCAGCGCTAAAAATATTCCGGTATTATTGACTTTTGCTTTAGGTGGATTTGGTCTGGCATGGGCTATTGTTTTCGGATTACTGGCATTATTCCCGCAAGCATTACAGTCATTACCAAAATCCGGAGGGTGGATGAATACTGTGAAAGTTGTATTAGGCTTTATAGAAGTTGCGCTAGCATTAAAATTCCTTTCCAAAGCAGACCTGGTTTCTAAAACATTCCTTTTGAAAAGAGAAATATTTATAGGACTATGGATTCTCATCACGATTGGATTAGTATTGTACTTATTCGGAAAAATAAGATTCCCGCACGATGATAAAAATCCAAAAATATCCGTTACCAGAAAAATATTAGGTGTACTGGGAATAGGGTTTATTCTCTATTTGATTCCGGGCTTACTTCCTTCTGAAAAACCAAGACTGGCAACATTAAGCGGTATTTTGCCTCCGATGAATGTGAGTCTTTACAAAAGTGAAAAAGATGGCATTCTGGGACTAAAACCAGAGCATGATTACTTCAAAGCAATAGAATTGGCAAAGAAAGAAGGCAAGCCTGTACTGATTGACTTCACTGGATACGGTTGTGAAAACTGCCGTAAAATGGAAGAATTTGTGTGGAGCGAAGCAGACATTCTGCCAATTATACAGAACGAAGTTATCCTGGCATCTGTCTATGTAGATGACAAAGAAGAACTTCCTGCTGACCAGCAAACATCCATAGATATGGGGAATGGCCAGAAAAAGAAGATTAAGACAATTGGAGACAAATGGTCTATGTTCCAGCAGGTAAACTTCAATAATAACTCTCAGCCGCATTATGTGTTAGTAACACCTGACCAGAAAGTTATAAACGCACCTGTTTCAGGATATATGCCTAAAGAAGACTTTAAGAAATTCCTGGAGTGTGGAATTAACTACTACAAAAAGAATAAATAATATAGCATTAGAATGCTAAAGGCGGCCGGAAATTTTCCGGCCGCTTTTTTATTCACCTCTATACTTACTCCCAAAACATATGTCAGCTTTTTGTTCCCGGACTAAAGTCGTATTTTCGTAAAAAAGAATTTATAATGCTTCATTACGAAATATCCGGAGATAGCAATCAGACTTTAGTCTTACTTCATGGTGTTATGGAGAGTACCGAAGTATGGTATGACATGCTTCCTGAACTGGAAAAACATTTTAGAGTAGTGCGAATAGATTTGCCAGGTCATGGGAAGTCAGAAACCATCGCAGAAGTGCAGACCATGGAACTGATGGCTGCAGAAGTTAAAAACACATTAAAAGATCTTGTCAATGGTAAAATACATTTACTGGGACATTCCATGGGTGGCTATGTTTCTCTGGCGTACGCAGAAATGTATCCTGAAGATTTACAATCAATAACACTCTTCTTCTCTACCTACTTCCCGGACACTGAAGAAAAGAAAAATACCCGAAGAAAATCCTTCCGTATAATTATGGAGGAATACAATAAATATGTAGCTGCAGGTGTTCCAAATTTGTTTAATCCGTATGAAAAAGAACAGCTTCGCGATAAGATTGACTATGCCAAACAAGTTGCCCTGGATACACCACGCGAAGGCGCACTTGCTTCAGTAAAAGGAATGATTGAACGTACAGACAAAAGACATATTCTGGAAACATTGGATGCAAAAATCCTGATCCTTTCGGGACGTTTTGATAATGCGGTGAATAGCGTACAGGTTATGGAAAATCTTCCGGACAGGAATAATATAAAAGCATACACTTTAGACTGCGGACACAATGGACACTGGGAAAAACCTACCATCTGCACCGAAATTATTAAAACCGAATTACTATAAAATTACATAAATGAAAAAAATTATTCTGAGTATTTGTCTGGGAGTATTTGCAATAGGCTGGAGCCAGAAAAAACTCCCCCAGAAGAAAAGCAATCTGGTTCTTTATTCTTATCAAACTTTTAATTGCGACAATAAAGGCTATTACGATCCTACAAAATACAAAAAAGAAGAAATTGACGGCGTCCATAAACTCCTATATAAATACAGTGGAGTTCATTTTGATAGCCATACCGTTTTCAAGCTTTCGGATCTGGAAGATGTCCGTAAAAATAAAACAAAGTATCTGGAACAATTGGAACAGCAGTACCAAGAAAAGAAAAAGGACTTATACAGTCTGAAGATAATAGATGCTCCTATATGGAAAAAGCTGCGTGAAGAAACAATCCAGGCTTTCGAGGGTGAATACCTTCTGAACAAAACTCTCCTTTTGGCATACTCAGACCCTTCCATCCTGAAAAAGAGCAAATTTTATGAAACCTGTAAAAGCTATGTTGATGCTGTAACTTCTCCTGACAAGCAGAAAATGTATGATGCATGGAAAATTCATATTGAAGCACAAAGTAAACTCAATTATGATCCCAAAAGAATAATCGCAGAATTCAATAATAAATTAAAAACACCACAGAAGGATGATTATGCCTTGATTGATCTTCTTGGAATAGGATTTCATAATTGTGCTAACAATAGCTTTAGACCCGCTATAGATGAAGACGGAAAAACTTTCACAAGTTTTGATAAAATATTTTCCAAACTAAAAGCCGACTGCGACGAACCTTAAATAACAAAAAGAGACCGGAAAATTCCGGTCTCTTTCCTGAACTAATAAATATGAATTATAAAAAACTTTTAGAAAGAATATCTTACTCCAATCTGAATCTGATATGGATTACCCGATAATGGCGGAAGACCTTTTGTATTCAATTCATATACGAATTGTTTAGTATTAGGGTCAAAATTCTTAATCTTATACAAACTTGTATTTCCATATGATTTGTTTACTCCCCACTCTTTGTTTAGTAAGTTTGCAACATTGAATATATCTACAGAGAATTCAAGATTTCCTACTTTTTCAAATTTAAGTTTCTTGGCTATTCTCAGATCCCAGATTCCATAGAAGCTATTTATACCGCCATTTCTTTCAGCTATTTTACCATTGTACTCGCTGATATAGTTTTTAAGTGCTTTCCCCACTTCCGGATCACTTAATAATGAAGCAGTAA
The DNA here is from genome assembly GCF_001675285.1 of Elizabethkingia miricola. Taxonomy (GTDB): domain Bacteria; phylum Bacteroidota; class Bacteroidia; order Flavobacteriales; family Weeksellaceae; genus Elizabethkingia; species Elizabethkingia miricola. The sequence continues at coordinate 76,124 of NZ_LSGQ01000003.1, read as the reverse complement.
GATTAGGGAATACATAAGCAAGATCATTACCGTTTACAAAATCTCCATTGATGTTCCCTCCTGCTGTCATCGAGAATCGGGTTCCGCCAATTCCGGCATATCTAACCCCAATAACAAATCCTTCAAAAGTTGGAGAGTTACCGTATACAACCACTTTATGTCTGAACTGGTTATCAGAATACCCCATTCTAAGATCTCTTGGATCACTGCTTACCATTGTAGAAAGAGTTGCAGAGTTTGCTACATTACCATTGTAAGAAGTATTGTCTTTAATATCTGCCCATGTATAGCTTGCTGTGATTTCTCCATCTTTAAAATATTTGAAGCTGGTATCAAAAACTACGGAATATTGGTTTACCTTACCATCACTAACAAGCTCCAATACCCTTCCGAAGTTTTTATTGACACGTCCATCCAACCAGTTAGAATTCCCGTTCGATGTGTTAATACTATTAACAGGTACAAAAACACCTCTGTTATCCTCATTAGCTAATGTAAAGAATGGCTTCTCTTCCATATTTCTGTCATAGTAGAAATAGTTATTTCTTCCAAATGCAGCATAAGCAGCAAGTCCTACACGGAATCTTTCGGTAAAGAAGTGGCTATAGGAAATATTAGCTTTATAGATGATAGGAATTTTAGCATCTTTCCCTGTATAATTAATCGTTGGCACTTGATCTTGCACAAATGAAGGAACTGTTGAATAATCCTTTCTGTAACTTAAAAAATCCGGGTTAAATCGTGGAAAAGTTTTTGTTAAATCAACATCAACTGTTGCAGAATGTCTTCCGTCAAAGTACAAGTTATTGATCAACATATAATTGTTGATATCCGACGAGAATATCCCACCTCCAAGTTTGACGAAATCTTTATGATTGTCATTAATATCCCAGTCGAACTGAACTCTTGGCTGAATAACGAAAGATTTAATCTTGTTATCTGTTCTGATCCCCATTTCATCATACAGTTTCTGATTAAGTTCTGTTTTAGGATAACCACCATAATCAAATCTTAACCCAGCCGTGAAATTAAGCCCTGTCGCAATCTTTGCCATCATTTGACCATAGAATCCTAAATTCCAGATACTGGACTTTACAGACGGATCATCCAACAACGGTACTTCCCTGTAGAATCTATAGGGAGTCATATCCTCGAAATTTTTAATGCCATCAAAATGGAATCTGCCGTTGACTTCACTTCCGTAAACAGATTTAGCACGTGTATACATGAGATCCACACCAAACGTATACTTTACTTTATCGGTGTTATAGTAAAGGTTATTTACCAACTGGAATACATTATTTTTAAAAGATTCCTGTCCAAATCTATGTCCCCCAAACTGAATATTGGTAAAAAGAGAACCTTTCTGTCCTTCAACATCAGAACTTACACGCTCCACAATACCACGCGGAACTGTACGCCCTAGTTCATCATTCTGATAACTATTCTGGAAAGTATATAAATGCTGGAATTTTAATTCATTGGTTATTGAAGGACTAAAATTAGATCTTAAGGTTAACAATAAACTATTATCCCAGTTCTTGTCATTACCATAGGATTCATAGAAGTTAATGTTGGTATTATCTGCAAGCCCATTCTTATTAAAGTCATACGTAAAGTTATTCCTTAACGTCAATAAATGTTTTGGACTAATTTGCCAGTCTAAACGAAGAAAACCGGCATCTGAATTCCTTGTTCTGTCAAACGTTCCAAACTGAGGTGTATTCCCTACACCGTATTTATTTCTTCCAATTTCCAGAACTTTATTTAACCTCTCATTTGTCACATTGAAACGAAGCGCATCTTCTCTGGTTTGCACATCGGCAATAATAAGAGGTTTACTATCTAATTGATGATCCCACGCCATGAAGAAATGTAATTTATTCTTAATAATCGGACCTCCCAATGAGAACCCAAATTGATAGGTTGAGTAATCATTTTTCACTCTGTTTCCTCTGATGTCATAACCACTGGTAAGCCATCCTGCTCTCTGATATTCGAATACGCTTCCGGTAAATGTATTAGTACCCGATTTGGTAACAGCGCTTATCGTTCCTCCTCCGCTTCTACCTAGTGTAACATCGTATTGGTTTGTTGTAATTTTAAATTCACGGACTGCTTCAATAGAGATAGAATATGGCGCACCACTTCTGCTGGTTGTTGCTCCTGCTGAAGTAGGGTTTTTAGCTGTCATACCGTCTATTGTATAATTTGTTGAAGAACCTAACTGCCCCGATAGGTTTCCATTTTTACCACTTAATGGAGAAAGCTCTGTAAGGTTAGTAAAATTTCTACCGTTAACAGGTAGTACACTTATGTTTTTGGCAGTAATTGCAGTCGCCGAACCAAGATTACCTACTTTATTTTTCAGGTTCCCGGTAATGACAACTTCTTTAATATTCTTTTCATCAGAATCTGCAAGATTAATATTTACAGTAAGCTGATCACCAAAATTAACGTTGTAGCCTTCTTTTCTTTCATGTCCGTTTACAAAAACCTTGTAAGGACCACCTAGAGGAATTTCTTTAAATATATATTCGCCGTTAGAGTTAGTTATTGTTTCTGTAGAAAAGCCAGTAGACTCATTAAGAATCTTGACAGTTGCTTTTGTCTGCGGCGCATTGCTCTGACTCGTTACCCGCCCCAGGATTGAAGCTTGCGTTGTTTGTGCATATACACTCATGCTTCCGAAGCTTAGCAGCATAAATGCAAAAGCTACATTAATACGTTTCATAGGTACTTTTATATAATCCGGACAAAAGTACCCCACGCGTTTTGCGGGAATGATAAGTTAATTTTAAGGAATCATTAACTTATCACATCTCCTCTTTAACGTATCTTTAACAAGACTTAGAAATCTTCTTTTTCGATAATATTTTTAAAGCGTTCTAAAGTATCTTCTATTGATAATTCAGAGCGTCCTCCAGCTGCATTAATATGGCCACCACCGCTAAAATAGCTTCTGGAAAACAGGTTTACATCCAAATCGTCTTTGGAGCGGAAGGATATCTTAATAAAATCATCCTGGATATCTTCCATAAAAAAGGCAGACATTTTTACACCTAATACACTTAGCCCATAATTTACAAAACCTTCTGTTGCTCCTTTTTCAAAACCAAAACGCTCCATTTCCTCACGCTTTAACCACAAAATTGCAACCGTCCCATCTTTTACAACTTCTATTCTGCTCAAAACTAAAGAGAGCAAGTGCAAACGGCTTACTGTATTGGTATCCCAGGTATCTGAGGTAATCTGTGCCGGGTCTGCTCCTTTCTCTATAAGATTGGCAACAATTCTGTGAGTAGTTGCGCTTGTAGAACGGAAACGGAATCCACCAGTATCAGTCATTATACCTGTATAAAGACACCTCGCGCTGTCTTCAGAAATACACTTATCCAATCCTAAGGCTTCTAAAAAATGATAAACCATCTGACAAGTCGCCGGGATTGAAGTATCTGAATAAACATAATCGAATTCCTCAGGCATCTGATGGTGGTCAATAAGTATTTTCACAGCAGATGATCTGGCGATCCATTCACCAATAAATCCAATTCTGGAAAGTGTATTGAAGTCTAAACAAAAAATTACGTCTGCATTATGAAATATTTCTGCAACTTTTTTTCTTTTGAATTCTGACACCATAACCTGCTTGGCTTCCGGCATCCATTTTAAAAACTTTGGAAAGTCATTTGGAACGACCACTGTAGCGTCAATTCCAAGATTTTTCAGTGCATGTTTCAGCCCAAGACTAGAACCAATAGCATCTCCATCCGGGTTATAATGAGTGACAATAACAATCTCTTTATCAGGTTGAAGTAGTTTTTTTATTTCGGAAAGTTCCTGGTTTGAAAACATAGACGGTCTTTAAAATATAATCCTGCAAAGATATTAACTGCAATCTCTAATAAAAAATAAAAATATTTTTGCAGGTTAATAAAAAATACATAAATTTGCAGTCTGAAAATATACAATAGAAATATTACTAACTATAAATATACTTAGGTAATGAAAAGAACATTCCAGCCATCAGAAAGAAAGAAAAGAAACAAACACGGTTTCAGAGAAAGAATGTCAACGCCAAATGGTAGAAGAGTTTTGGCTGCAAGAAGAGCTAAAGGCAGAAAGAGATTGACTGTTAGCGCGTCTAGAGCTAAGAGATAATTTCTGTATTATTATAGATTTTAAAATGCTTGAGGTATTCTGTACTTCAGGCATTTTTATTTGTTTATACTCTGATTTATACAAAAACTCATTTATTCTAAAAAAGTTTTTTGTATTTTTAGCCTTTAAAATCAGTACCAGTTGCTGATTTCAATTGTTAAAAGTAAAGATATGCCACATAAACACGAGCATGGTGATGATGTCATCATTCTTCAAAATGCCAAAATAATTCAGAAAAACTTCACAGTTCTTTCAGATGTTAACCTTAACATTAAGAAAGGAAGATTCTGCTACCTTATTGGAAAAACAGGTTCCGGTAAAAGTTCACTTTTAAAGGTTCTTTACGGAGATCTTCCACTAAGACAAGGTATTGGAGAGGTTGTTGGTTTTGATTTATCTAAATTAAGAACATCCGACATACCACCTTTAAGAAGAAAGCTGGGTATTGTATTCCAGGATTTCCAGTTACTTACTGACAGAACTATTGAGAAGAACCTGATTTTTGTACTTCAGGCAACCGGCTGGAAAGATAAAAGATTAATCACGGACCGTATAGACGAAGTACTAAACAGTGTAGGCATGAAGACTAAAAAGCACAAAATGCCTCACGAGCTTTCAGGAGGAGAGCAACAGCGTATTGCAATCGCCAGAGCCCTGCTGAATCACCCTGAACTAATCCTTGCTGATGAACCTACCGGAAACCTTGACCCGGAAACATCTAATGAGATTATGCTATTATTAACCAATATCTCAAAAGAGCGTAACTGTGCCGTACTAATGGCCACACACGACTATCACATGATTCAGAACTATCCTGCCGAAGCTATCCGTTGTGAAGACGGCAAGGTAACAGTAATGAATACTGCAGAACTTTTCGAATAAGATAAATGATATAAATAATGTAAAAATCCCGCTTAGTAATATTAAGCGGGACTTTTTTTAAAACATCGGATGAAAGTCTTTCGTTAACTCTCTATACTCATCCGAATAAATTCTTTTTTCTTTTTCCAGAACAAGTTTTTCCAAAACCAGCCCTGATGGTTTTCTGGAAAACTCCAGAATATTTCTTTTCAACTTTCCACCTTTTATTCCATAAATATCAATTTTACGAATAAGATGTAAGTCATTATCTTCAGCAATACTTATAAAACTTTCAGCATCATCACTCGGAATAATAACAGATAAAATCCCAGAATCTGAAATAAGCACAGCGCTTTTACATATGAGCTCCTGAAAGGACAATAGTACCTGATGCCTTGCGATAAGATCTTTAGAAGAGTCTGATTCAAAATAAGGCGGATTGCTTACAATAAGATCGTATTTATCAGCAGATACAAAGTCATTATAATTGATTTCAATAACATTCAGCCTGTCAGCAAAAGGAGAATTACTAAAATTTTGTCCTGCGATTCCTACCGCTTTAGCATTGATATCTAAAGCATCAAGTCTAACTGATGGAAATCGCTGCGCCAGCATAAGAGAAATGAGTCCGGTTCCACAGCCTACTTCTAAAGCATGAATAGCTTTCTCACCATTACATAAAGCTCCAAGTACAACCCCATCGGTACCTACACGGAAAACTTCTTTATCCTGAAGAATTTCAAATTGTTTAAAAACAAAAGGCTTCATTAAATTCCGACTGGTAAGCTAATGGTAAACTGTGTTCCTTTTCCGAATTCAGATTTCACAGATATAGTCCCTCTGTATTCATCAATCATCTTACGGACCATTGTAAGCCCAAGCCCCATCCCACTACTTTTAGTTGTAAAATTAGGTTCAAAAATCTGTTCAAGCTTTTCTTTTTCGATTCCACTTCCATTATCTTCTACCTTAATGGTTACCTTCTTATTAAATTGCTCCAAATCGATATTTATGATAGGCCTTCTTCCGTAGACTCCTGCCTGTTGCGCGTTGGTAATAAGGTTCGTCATGATACGGCTGATATAGATTTTATCAAATTTCAGCATGATATTATCCTTATTTGAATGTATAAAAATATCGTTCTTATCGAATATATCAACGATTTTCTTAATCTCCTCGTTAAGATTAAGAATAGTATCTTCTTTTTCAGGCAGCTTGGCAAATTCAGAAAATGCACTGGCAACTTCTGCAATAAGATCAATCTGTTCTACCACTACCTTGCTCATCTTATGTACTTTATTTTCTATTTCAGGATCCTGAGGATCAAATTTCCTCTCGAAATTCTGAATAGTTAACTTCATAGGAGTCAAAGGATTTTTCACCTCATGTGCAACCTGCTTAGCCATTTCCCGCCACGCCTTTTCTCTTTCAACCTGAGCTTTGAGCTGTGTCTGCTCCCGAAGCTGATAAATCATTCTGTTATAAGCTCTAACCAGAACACTTAACTCATCCCTACTGGAATACTTTATAGGCTTAAGATCTCTTCCTTCATCGCTTATCTTAGATGAAATTGATGTGATAGTCTTGGTGATATTTTTGGAAATTCTCCAGCTGATAAATATACTTAGCAACACTGCAAACACATTAACTAAAACAATAAACTGAAGGTGCTTATTGAATATATCTACATATTGATTGTTAAAATAATATGATGGAAAATAAGCAATTGCCAATGGTTCGGAATCAAGACTCGGATCATCCCTAAGGATTCTGTATGAAGATGTAATTGTAGCATTACTTTTATCGTCATAAAATCTAAAATCCAGTGCTCCGCCTTCACTACGCAGAATTTTATTAAGTACTTCCGAAGGGATTCTTTTCTGTTTTATCAGTGCCGCATCCCTGTTAGAAACCAGAAAATTTCCTTTACTGTCATATAATATAATATCTAATAGTCCATTGATATCCGATATCTCCATCAGTTTGTAACGAAGTTCGGTCGCAATATTCTCTTTAGTAACATGCGAATGGACAATTGCGTAATCTAATGCTGTAGTAAGTGCCAGAGATTTATTCTGAAGCGAGGTTTCATTCTGAACCTGTGCCACTCTTCTGATCACCAGATAAGAAATAAGAGTTGTCCCTGCAACACATAGCAGAGACACTAATATTAACCCCGAAAAAATTTTAAGTTGAAGACTTATTCCTCTCTGACCTAGAGCCATATATTATTTATTCATAAGCTTGGCAACATACTTGCCAATAATATCAAATTCTAAATTCACCTTATCCCCAATATTTAACTGGTGCATATTAGTATGTTCCCACGTATAAGGTATCAACGCTACAGAAAACTGACCTTTCTGGCTGTTTACTACTGTCAGGCTAATACCATTTACAGTAATGGAACCTTTGTTAACTGTTGTAAAATCCCTTTCATCGTATTTAAAGGTAAGCAGATAGCTCCCGTCCTGATTTTCTATAGTATCCAGATAGCCTGTCTGATCAACATGTCCCTGTACAATATGTCCGTCTAAACGACTATTCATAATCATACAACGCTCTAAATTTACCAGATTCCCAACTTTCAGTTCGTCTAAAGCTGTTACATCCAGCGTTTCTTTTATCGCTGTTACAACATACTCACTATCTTTTATCGCTACTACAGTCAGGCAGCAACCGTTATGAGCAACGCTCTGATCTATTTTCAGTTCCCCTGTAAAAGGGCTATTTATTGTAAAGTGAACATTAGCGTCTTCATGAACGATATTTTCTACTTTTCCTATCGCTTCAATTATTCCCGTAAACATTGATTTAAAAATATTAAATTTGTATCTTCAAAGATAGCAAAAAATGAGCGCTAAGCATCATAAAATACGTGTAGGAATCTCTATAGGGGATTTTAACGGCATTGGACCGGAAATCATCATTAAAACATTGAAAGAAAAATCTATACTGGATTTTTTCACTCCGGTTATATTTGGTTCCGGGAAACTATTCTCCTACCAGAAAAACGTTTTCAAAGTCAATCAGAACTACCACCTGATACAACAATTATCGCAGCTAAAGCATGGCGAAATTAATATTCTAAACCTGTGGAAAGACAATGTAAACATTGAATTTGGTAAACCCACTGAAGAATCCACTGCCCTGGCAATTCAGTCTCTGGAAGCAGCAACCGAAGCCCTGATGAAAGGTGAAATTGACGTTCTGGTTACAGCACCTATTAATAAGGATGAAATGCTAAAACAAGGATTTAATTATACAGGACATACTGAATATCTGGAAGCTAAGTTCAAGCAGAAAGCATTGATGTTTATGGTAACCGAAGACTTAAAAGTTGCTGTATCTACACATCATATTCCTGTTGCAGAAGTTGCTTCTAAGATTACCAAAGAAAGAATTGTAAAACAAGTCCGAACACTGGATCAGACATTACGCGAGGATTTCTGTATCCAGAAACCCAAAATTGCTATCTTAGGACTAAACCCACATGCAGGAGATGGCGGCAGCATAGGCCAGGAGGAAATAGAAATTATCACCCCTGCTATCAACAAGTTATTTGATGAAGGAGTTCTGGCTTTTGGACCTTTCCCTGCAGATAGCTTTTTCCAACCTGAAAAGTACAAAGCCTACGATGCTGTTCTGGCCATGTATCATGACCAAGGACTTACTCCATTCAAGACTATTTCCTATGAAGAAGGAGTAAATTATAGTGCTGGTCTTCCTTTTATAAGAACGTCACCTGATCATGGAACGGCTTATGATATTGCAGGAAAAAATATTGCCGATGCACAATCTTTTGAAGAAGCTATTTTTTCCGGAATAAAAATTTTCCAGAACAGAAGAGAATATCAGGAATTACTTCAAAACAAGTTACAGCCGAAGAAAACCTTCGATGCCAACGGAGTAGATGAAGACTTACCTGAAGAAAATGAATAATTTACTTTGTAATCTCAATTATTTAATTTATTTTTGCAAACCATTTTTATGGAGAAAATCAGAAACTACAATATCGCATTTACAGGTTTAAAAAACGGTAAACACGAGTTTATTTTTGATGTAAAACAGGAGTTCTTTAATTTATTTGATACTGAACAAGAGTTTGACAAGGCTGATCTTGAAGTGAAAGCACAGTTAGACAAACACTCAACTTTTTTAGAATTTGAAATTAAAGTTGAAGGAACAGTTCAGTTAACCTGCGACATCAGCAATGAAGAATTTAGTCACCCAATACATAATGATATAAAAGTATTGGTAAAATTCGGAGAAGAATATGACGATAGCAATGAAGAGGTTATTGTAATCCCACAGAATGAATATGAGTTCAATATTTCACAACTTATATTTGAAGCTGTAGTATTAGCAATACCGATGAAGAAACTTTCTCCTAATTTAACAGAAGAAGATTTGGAAGCTCTGGACCAATACAGCCCGAAAGAAGTTGAAGAGGATCAGGCAGAAGAAAATGAAGAAGGTGATATTGATCCAAGATGGGCAGCACTTAATAAATTAAAGGGCAAAAATTAACTAAAACAAGAATTAAAAAATATTAAAAATATCAGACAATGGCACATCCTAAAAGAAGACAGTCTGCTACTAGAAGAGATAAAAGAAGAACTCACTACAAAGCTGTAGCTCCACAGTTAGCTAAAGACGCTACAACTGGAGAACTTCACCTTTATCACAGAGCACACTGGCATGAAGGTAAACTTTACTACAGAGGTAAAGTTGTACTTGAAAAACAAGTTGAAACTACAGAAGAAAACTAATACCCGGTTTTCTCTGAAATTTATACAAAAACCATTCGATTTCTATGAAATTGAATGGTTTTTTGTTGTTATTTCGTATATTTGACCCCTAAAAAACTATTTTTATGGATATTAAAGATATACAGAACCTGATCAGGTTTGTTGCTAAGGCCGGAGTGTCTGAAGTAAAGTATAAAACAAAGGATTTTGAAATCAACATCAAAACTCCAAGCGCTGCTGCAGAAGGTGTTACTTACATCCCTCAACAGCCAGTTTTCCAACAAACAGCTCCTCAGGCTACTGCACCTGTAACATCTGCTCCACAAGCTACAACACCAGCTGCTGATAATGATGACAGCAAATATGTAGCTGTGAAATCTCCGATGATCGGAACTTTCTACAGAAAACCATCTCCGGATAAAGATGTGTTCGTAAATGTAGGTGATACTATCTCTTCAGGAGATACAGTTTGCGTTATCGAAGCAATGAAATTATTCAACCAGATTGAATCAGAAATAAGCGGTAAAATTGTAAAAATCCTTGTTGATGACGCGTCTCCAGTTGAATACGACCAACCTTTATTCTTAGTAGATCCTTCTTAAGGAATTTTAGATTAAAAATTATAAATTTTAGATGCTTTTGTATTTAAAATAATTTAAGATTCAGAATTTAAAATTTAAAATTTCGAAACAATGTTCAAAAAGATATTAATTGCCAATAGAGGTGAGATTGCCATGCGTATTTTGCGTTCTGCAAAAGAAATGGGAATTAAGACTGTTGCTGTATACAGTACAGCAGATAAAGACAGCTTACATGTGCGTTTCGCAGATGAAGCTGTATGCATAGGACCTGCACCAAGTAAAGATTCTTACCTAAAGATTCCTAATATTATTGCTGCAGCAGAAATTACTAATGCAGATGCCATTCACCCTGGTTATGGATTCCTTTCCGAGAATGCTAATTTCTCCAGAATCTGCCAGAAGAACGGTATTAAATTTATCGGAGCTACTCCGGAGCAAATTGAAAAAATGGGAGATAAAGCTACAGCTAAAGCTACAATGAAAGCTGCGGGTATCCCATGTGTTCCAGGATCCGACGGACTTATCGATTCTTATGAGCATGCTGTAAAGATTGCTAAAGAAATTGGTTATCCGGTAATGATTAAAGCTACTGCAGGTGGTGGTGGTAAAGGGATGCGTGCTGTCTGGAAAGAAGAAGACCTTAAAGATCATTGGGATTCTGCAATTCAGGAAGCTGTTGCTGCTTTCGGAAACGGAGGTATGTATATGGAAAAGCTTATTGAAGAGCCTCGCCATATTGAAATTCAGGTTGCTGGAGATCAAAACGGGAGAGCATGTCACCTTTCTGAAAGAGACTGCTCTATCCAGAGAAGAAACCAGAAACTAATTGAGGAAACTCCATCTCCATTCATGACTCCTGAGCTTCGTGAAGAAATGGGTAACGCAGCTGTTAAAGCAGCAGAATACATCGGATATGAAGGTGTTGGGACTATTGAATTCCTTGTAGATAAGCACAGAAATTTCTATTTTATGGAAATGAATACCCGTATTCAGGTAGAGCATCCTATTACAGAGCAGGTAATTGATTATGACCTTATCAGAGAGCAAATCTTACTAGCTGCAGGAACTCCAATTTCCGGTATTAATCACTATCCTAAGCTTCATGCTATAGAGTGTAGAATTAATGCAGAGGATCCATATGCGGATTTCCGTCCTTCTCCAGGTGTTATAAAAGGATTAAATATTCCTGGCGGACACGGCGTAAGAGTAGATACTCATGTTTATTCCGGATATGCAATTCCACCAAACTATGACTCTATGATTGCTAAGCTTATTACAACTGCACAAACGCGTGAAGAAGCTATTGCAAAAATGAGAAGAGCATTAGAGGAGTTTTATATTGAAGGAGTAAAAACGACTATTCCATTCCACAGACAACTTTTGGATAATGAAGACTTCATTGCCGGAAATTATACAACAAAGTTTATGGAGAGCTTTGTAATGGATAAAAATTATGAAAATCACTTCTAAAGTGATATATACATACAAAATAAAGAATGGCAGGAATTAGTTCCTGCCATTTTTGTTTACATCAGAATTAAATACAAAATCTGCTCGATTCACCAAATAATCATGCATTTTATATACTAAAAACCGAATTTGTGAAGGCGAAATAGAAACCGTAAATTCGTCATTCAAACTTTAAATATTATGTCAGAAACTAAAAATTCAGAATATTTCATTGAACTTGAAGAGAAACACGGAGCACACAATTACCACCCATTACCTGTTGTTTTAGACAAAGGAGAAGGTGTATTCGTATGGGATGTAGAAGGCAAAAAATACTATGATTTTCTTTCTGCATATTCTGCTGTTAACCAAGGACACTCTCATCCCAAAATTGTAGAGGCGCTTGTTGATCAGGCAGGCAAATTGGCATTAACTTCAAGAGCCTTTTATAACTCGAAACTGGGAGAATACGAGCAAAAGATAACATCTCTTTTAGGTTTCGACAAAGTTTTACCAATGAACTCCGGAGCCGAAGCTGTTGAAACCGCAGTAAAACTGGCAAGAAAATGGAGCTACGAAGTAAAAGGTATTGCTGAAAATGCTGCGAAAATCATTGTATGTGAAAATAACTTCCACGGAAGAACAACAACTATTGTATCGTTTTCCAATGATCCGGATGCAAATCAAAATTATGGTCCTTTCACTCCTGGTTTTATTCGTATTCCTTATAACGACATTGCTGCATTAGAAGAAGTTCTAAGCAAAGAAGCAGGAAATATTGCAGCTTTTCTTGTTGAGCCTATTCAGGGTGAAGCTGGTGTATATGTTCCTAATGAGGGATTCCTGAAGCAATCATCTGAACTTTGTAAAAAATACAATGTTCTTTTCATAGCAGATGAAGTACAAACAGGAATTGCCAGAACTGGTAAATTAATAGCATGTCACCATGAAAATGTTCAGCCAGACATTCTTATCTTGGGTAAAGCTTTGTCCGGAGGGATGTATCCTGTATCTGCTGTTTTAGCAAACAACAATATTATGGATGTTATCAAGCCTGGGCAGCACGGATCTACTTTTGGAGGAAACCCTCTGGCATGTGCTGTAGCAATGGCAGCTTTGGATGTTGTACAAGACGAGAAATTATCCGAGAGAGCCGAAGAATTGGGGAATCTATTCAGAAGTGAAATTGAAAAACTAATAGAGAAAACTGATCTGATTACTAAAGTAAGAGGAAAAGGATTATTAAATGCCATTCTTATCAATGATACACCGGACAGTTCTACAGCATGGAACTTATGTTTAGCACTTAAAGAAAATGGGTTATTGGCTAAGCCAACTCATGGTAATATTATCCGCCTGGCACCTCCATTAGTAATTACTGAAGAGCAATTACTTGATTGTGTGAAAATTATTGAGAAAACGATTTTGGAGTTTTAATTCAATAGCTCCTGGTACAGGTCAAGATATTTTCGAGCTGTAATCTTATAATCAAATTGTAAAGCCCAGTCAATAATTTGCTGTTGCAAATCTGGCTGGGTTTCATATTTCTCTAACCCCAATTCTATAGTTTTAGCCATATTTTTTGCATCAAAATCATCAAAATAGAAAGCATGTTCTCCTCCAACTTCAGGGAGACATGTTAGCTTCGAAAGAAAAACAGGTCTGCCAAAGTACATAGCTTCAATTGGAGGAATACCAAATCCTTCGGCAAGAGAAGGTTGACACAAGCCTGCACAATTCTCAATAAGGATATTTTTTTCTTCTTCTGTTACATTTCGAAAAATATGTACTCTGTCTTCAAGTTTAAGCCTCTTAATTTCATTATTAATCTTTGCCTCATAATCCTGTTTAGCATCAGATGCTACCAGAACCAGATCGATATCTATATATTCAAGCATTCGAATAATTGCCAACTGATTCTTTTTAGGAAATAAAACACCTATATTAATAATATATTTTTTATCTCGTAGCATTGAGAAGCGCGAGTCATAATCAATTGAATATTTGTTATTTTTATCAGGAAACGCCAAGCCGTTATAGATAGTAGTAACGCCTTTTAACTTTCTCAAATCAAAAAGTTGTTGATTTTGTATAAAATCATTTTTCACAAAATTTGATATGCACACGACATAATCGGCATACCGGAGATTATTATTAACTTTATTAATATACTTTCGTTTTCTTTTTTCATCAAAATTTTCATGTAAGAAATTCAAATCATGAAGTGTTACTATTTTAACCCCAAACTTATGATTTTTATGAAAGTAGGATGAGAATTGGTGGCTTACGTGCACAATTTGATATTGGCGGTTAAAGCGACTCAGAAACTTATGCCAAATCTTTCGTGGAATTACCTTAAAGCCAAACTTATTTCTCGATATCTCTTCTTCTGGTCCAAAAATATCAATTTCTAAATCAGTAGTACGTTCCTTAAGCCCTTTCGCAAGGTTTCTAAAAACAGTTGCAATTCCTGACTTGGGGTAACGAAGTCTTTCAAGATCAATAAGGACTTTTTTCTCCATTTATTACTATTTTCTACGTGGCAAAACAATTACAATTTTAATACATTTATGGTAATTATCAAAAGTTTCTCAATTAACTAATTGTATTAATTCATTTTTTTAGATTTTTAAATACATTGCTATTCAAAATATATCATTACTCTTATAACAAGGTATATATATCTGGATCAATTATATAGAAAAAAATACTCAACAAATTACTCGTTTTTTTGAGAAAAACATTTGAATTAATGTTTTTTTTATTAATTTAAACTTAGAATTCAAAACATACAGTAATAAAACTATATATTACAGAAGAAGTGAAAATCATAAAACCTGTTGAAAATTTCTCTATTTTGGCAATAAATAAATGCTTTTAGATGTTTATAATAAATATATGAAAATAACGCAACCTTTTTTATTTTTTTCATCCTATAAACAAATCATATATTTTATTTGTCATGCGACAAATAAAAAGAATAAATGATAAGTATTTGACAGTACCATAAAAACAAATTTTAGTGAAAATATCCTTAATTTTATCCACTTACAATTGGCCAGAAGCTTTAGATTTATGTTTAAAAAGTATAATGCTTCAGACCATATTTCCGGATGAAATATTAATTGCGGATGACGGCTCTACTTCTTCTACCTTAGAAATTATTCAAAAACATCAAAAAAATTCTACAATCCCTATTCATCATATATGGCATGAAGATAATGGCTTTGAATTAGCCAAGATAAGAAACAAAGCCATAGCCAGGGCTTCAGGCGACTATATTATTCAAATAGACGGAGATCTTATTTTACATTCATTTTTCGTTCAGGATCATATTAAATTTGCAAAGAAAAATTCTTTTGTAAGGGCTAGTCGAATCTATATGAATGAATCTCTTTCTTTAAAAAAATTGACAAAGCAAATTGCCCGAGCAAATCCATTTGAAAAGGGTATTTCTAATTTTTTCAGCTCTGTGCGCATTCCCTTTTTGTGGAAGTATTTCGAAACAAACTATAAAATGCAGGGAGATGAGCGTTGGGAAATACATGGTTGCAATATGGCTTACTGGAAAGATGATGCTATAGCTGTAAATGGATACAACGAAGATTTTAAAGGATGGGGACCTGAAGATAAAGAATTTGTTGCCCGGCTTTTGAACTCCGGAAAGCAAAAACGCTTTCTAAAACTAGGTGGAATTATATTCCACGTTCATCATCCTATTAATAAAAAGGAAAACCTTAAACGCAACGAAGAAATATTTGAGTATGCAAAAAAAAATAATGTCATATACTGTGAAAACGGAATTAATCAATATTTGTAATTTATGAAGGTGGCATTATTAATATCGACCTATAACTGGCCTAAAGCATTAGATTTGGTACTTCAGTCAATAGCTATCCAGACTGTACTCCCTGATGAGATTCTAATTGCTGATGATGGTTCCAGCTATCATACAAAAGAACTTATAGATGAATGGAAAACTAGATTTAGCATTCCTGTAAAGCATTTTTGGCAGGAAGATAAAGGATTTAGAAAGACAATAATCTTAAACAAAGCAGTTGCAGGTACAGATGCTGAATATATTATACAAATAGACGGAGATATTATTTTAAATAAAAAATTTATTGAGGATCATTTACATGAAGCAAGAGAAGGTTTTTTTCTTAATGGCAGCCGCTCTATGATAAATGAAACTAACACTAAAGCTTTACTTAGTGCTGATAAGCTCTGTATAAAAACTATGATTAAAAATGTGAAAAATAAAATCAATGCCACCAGATTTCCATTTGCATCAAAGTTTTTCAGAAAAGATCGTTTAAAATCCAATAATGTTAAAGGATGTAATTTTTCTTTTTGGAAAAATGATTTCATTGAGGTCAATGGATACAATAATGATCTAAATGGCTGGGGACATGAAGATATTGAACTTGCCGCAAGATTTAACAATATAGGAATTAAACAACGCAGGCTAAAGATGAAAGCAGTTTGTTATCATTTATTTCACAAGTATCTTGACAGAAAAAATGAGTCGAAAAACCTGTCATCATATCAACAGGTAGTCACAATGAAAATCATAAAATGTGAAAATGGATTGCAGGAAGTTTTATAATAATAAAATTTTTATCCTTGGAATGCCCAAAAGATATGGGATTTATAAGCTTATTATTAAAAATCTTGAATTACTTGGTTTTACTGTAATCAATATTTGCTTCGATGATGAAAATTTTCAATACAAAAATATTGGAGAAAAAATAGAAAACTTCCTGAGGAAAACATTTTTGAGAGATAAAGATTTTAAACAAAAATTAAAATTTCGCCATCAATATGATAATGTTGAAAAAAAAATTGATTCATTAAAAGATATTAAAGCTCATTATGCTTTAATAATTCGTGCCGATCTTTATCCTAACTCTATTATAAAAAAAATTAAAGCCAAAAGCGAAGCTACATATGCATATCAGTGGGATGGATTAGATATATTCCCCAAAATTAAAGACAAAATTTCTCTTTTTAGCCGCTTTTATGTCTTTGACCCCAAGGATATGGATTATCCTGATACTACAGGAATTACCAATTTTTATTTTGACAATACAATTCTTGGAACTAATACAAAAAATACACCCCGTGATTTATATTTCATAGGTGTATATATTGAAGAGAGAATGGATTTTATCATTAGCTTTCTCGAAAAAATTAATGCATTAAATATAAATGCTCTTATTGAGATATATGCCGATAATATTTCAGCTATTTCTAAAAAGCACCGCCATATTCCTTATATCCAGTATATTTCCGAAAAACAAAGCTTTGAACAAATATCCGAAAAGATGCTTGACTCTAAAGTATTAATTGACTTTGTAAACCCAAAACATAACGGATTATCTTTACGCATATTTGAGGCACTGGGACATAATAAAAAGTTGATCACAACTAATAAAGAGGTGAGAAAATATGAATTTTATGATGAAAGTAATATTCTGATATACGACATTCATACAAATACTGAAGAAATAAAGAAATTCTTTGAAAAAGCATATATACCTCCGGTCAGAGAGATTACGCTTAGATACTCTTTTAAAAACTGGATAGAAAATATTATAAATCCGGCTCCTCTTTCAAAAATTACACTTCCTACAACAGACCGATAATATATTTTGTAAACGAAATTTTTAAAAGCACTCTTATTTACCTCTTACGAATCTGGTTAACCTGATTAACGGAATAGTCTTCAACTTTTGACTCCCATTTATTAAGCACTAAGGATGGAAATTTTCCAAGCTTTATAATTCAGCCCATTAAGAATCTTTACCACTTCATGTTTCGTGGTCTATAATCAACAGCCAAATATATTTCGTTTATTTACTCACAATAATAAACTAATGGCACTACTTTTTTAAATAGTTATAATAAGAATCCAGTTTTGGAAAATATCTTCTAATTTGTTAAATATTTAAACATTTTCACAATACTATCTTTCTGTTTTTGTACTGAAAAATAGGTCAATCCTTTCTCACTATTATTATGCAAGTGATTCCATTTTTCCTTATCCTTATCTAGCAGCAATATATTTTTTGCAAAACCAACCGGATCATTTATATCAACTACTACAGCCGTCTCATCAGATTCCAGTTTCATCCCCTCAACACCAATAGTAGTTGAGATAACAGGAAGTTTATATTCCAATGCCTGACCTATCTTTCCCTTTACACCAGCTCCATAACGTAATGGTGCAACAAAAGCTTTCGACTTTGTAAAATAGTCATCTATATCTTTTTGATACCCTAAAATCTGAAATTTATCAGAATGTAACGCTTGGAGTTCCCCAGGTACATTACCTCCAATAATATAAACCTTTGTATCATTATTAGATTCCCATACTAAAGGCATTATCTCATTATACAAATATATTACTGCATCCACATTAGGTTTATGATTAAATCCGCCGATAAATACCAGTCCTTCTCTATCCTCAAAAGCTTCATGAAATACATTTTCCTTAATTATATGAATATTGCTTACTATAAATATTCTTTCGTCTGGTATACCCGTTCCGGCAATGGTTTTTCTCTCTATATCGCTAATTGCAATAACTGCATCGGCATCTTTAAGGGCTTTTCTTTCTAAGAATTTAACATTATTCTCTTTTTTAAGCTGTTTTGCTGATTTTGAAAAAAAATCTTTCTCCCGTTCGAATCTTAAATAATGTAAATCAACCGTGTCATAAATAACTTTAGCCCCGGAATTCATCCTTTTTATTTCTTTTTCATAGTATTCGAAGCCTTCCGGTCTAAAAATCCAGATAAAATCTACTAAAGGCATAATACCTTCTATTTGCTTCTTTACACGTATTATTTTTTTCCTAGAAGTCGGAAAATCTCTCAATACTTCAACCCCCATTTGCTCAAAAAACTTAATATAAGTCGCATCACTTTCAGTATTAAGATTTTTAACCAATAAATAAACTTTACAAGACTTGTTAATCAGAATTTTTATAATCTCAGTAAATCTATTAGCCCCTGAGTCCTGATCATATTTCGGAAGATATTCTTCTACCACTAATACTGTTTCTGAATAACCTTTATTATCATTAAAGTACTCTTTATTTCCCCTCACAATAAATTGCTCAGAAGTGATGTTTTCACCCCATCTATCCCAAAAAAACCTGTGATTTTTTTTCAATAATTCCTGTTTATTTTCGGATTTTTGCTGGTAGCTAACATCCTCATAATGTATAATTTCAGATTGAGGCTGATAGTATATGGTAAGTTTTTGATTTTCAACAAACCTCATGCAAAGATCTGTTTCTTCATAATATGCAGATGAAAAATCAGGATCTAACAGGTTTAAGTTTCCAGTTATATCTTTCTTTCTGAAAATTAAGCTGCTCCCGGAGCAATAATCAACTTTTCGTAAAAAATTAAATCCGGGGCTATGAACAGACTGTGAGGCACCTCTATTTACCCCCACCTCATTGTTAAACAATAAACATCCTGCTCCCTGCAATTTACCGTCCGCATAAATCAATTTTGAACCAACGGCCCCTGCATCTTTATGTCGTTCAAAAACATTTAATAATGAAGATAAATATCCGTTCAGAACTTTTGTATGATTATTGAGCAGATAAACAAATTCTCCAAGTGCTTCATTAATACCTTCATTCACGCATCTTAGAAATCCTAAGTTTTCAGAATTGTTGAAAATTTTTAATCCTGGTATTTTACTTAATACTTCTAATGAATTATCCGTGCTTTTATCATTAATTATTAATATCTCTAAAGGAACATTATCCTCAGCAGTCATAATAGAATATAGACAATTCAGTGTATACCTTAACTGGTTATGAACAGGGATAATAATTGTTACTTTAGGGTCTGCCTCTTCTTTAAACTCTATTTTCTTAATTAGATCATCTATTGTATATAAATCTGCTTTAATCTCTAAATAGGATTTCTTTAATTTAAGATCTTTTTTATATGATCTGATTAACTTTTTAATACTCATTTCAATCTTTCAAAACAGATCAAAGTAACAATAAAAAACTATTCATTCCAAACAAAAAATCATACTATAACGATCTCAAAAAATCAGTTATATCGATTTTCATAAGAATTACAGACCTTTTATTTCATTTTTTTTAAAAATGATTTTTTCACAAAATTTTCTTTTAGAAAGTGATCAATTATAGTATTCTACTGCGGTTCATTTCCCCAATAGTTTCTCCCCCCATATAATCTGCAGTCATCAATGCAGATTATTCATTCAGTCGTATTGAGGCAATCCATTTCTTCTATAAATCTTCTTATAATATCATCTGCACATAACGCTAGTGTCCAATGTTAATTGCAGACTATCCAAATGCCGTTTAAAGGTTACGGTCAATCCTGCATTCCGCATATATGTCATTCATCTATTCTGACATTATGATATATTTTTCTTTTCTTCTACAACCACATCAGTTTTTTTGTTTTTAGAAGATAGCGCAGGCAGCCTCCACTCCGTAATAAATAGTTTTGTTTTCGTTTATTCAGACAAGCTAAATAATTTTTATTTTAGCCAAAATAATGAAAAAATAGCGCAACCTTTTTTCATCAAACTCATCCTATTTAATGAGATTCGAATCTCCGTAAGAAGAAGAGAACAAAAAATAAAACGAATTAATGAAAATTTGCGTCATAAGCTTTGATTATTGGTATTACGATCGATATATAGTGGATTTTTTCCAATAAAGGAGTTGACGCTCACCATATAAATATTGAAGCACCGACACATACAAACTTCAAAGACAAGGATATCAATGCTTTTAGCAAAGTACTTCCGAAAAAATCTGAAATATGAAAAACACCAGAATTTTATTATTACGATAAAAAAAGACTTGGGCAGATAAGTATACTGGATAAAAAGAACAGATTCCAGAAACATGATTAAATCCTGCTAAAATGGTGCTGCAATTCTGACCAGAAAAGACTTTTCCTTCAGAGCTTTTGAAAGTCTCGGATATAGAAAAAACTGATAACTACTAATGTAATGGTACATAATTATTATTTTTACCATCCTAATAATATTAATATGTTGGTAATAGACAGTGAGGATATGAATGTTAGTGAAATTAAAAGATTTCTCGAATTACCTTATGTGGATAATTTCTCAAAACATTATAAATAAGTATAATGTAAAAGAGTTTCACAAAGAAAATATTTAAATTATAATGCCATGGGGATTAAAAGAAAAATAAAGAATTATATCTATATAAAGAGAAACTATCCATTATCAGAAAAAACAATTATTTCTGATGAGAACAAAAAAAATGTACTTATTGTAGACAGCCAAATCCCTACATTTGACAAAGACTCAGCTTCTAATCGAATTACAGAAATTGCAAAGTTTTTAGCAAAGCATTACAATGTTTACCTGATGGATTGGAAGAAATCGATTCCCAAAACCGAGTCAAAGAAATATATTAAAAACCTAAACGATCATAATGTAACCGTTTATACCCCATATATCGGGAAGTATGGTGTTATGAAAGGGAAAAAACACTTTATCAAAAACTTACTTCCAAAGTTAGATTTTGTATGGTGTCACAGACCTGAGCTTTTTGAATATTATCTGGATTTTTTGAGAAAAGAAGCCCCACGAGCCAAGATAATTTATGATATGGTTGATATTCACTATCTCAGACTGGAAAGAGGCCTGGAGATTAAATATGATGAGAAGAGAGCGAAAGAATTAATTCATTACAAACATATAGAAACTGAACTGTGTAAAAAAGCAAATAAAATTGCTGTAATCAGTACGAAAGAGAAAGAGTTTATGACTTCTTTCGTAGATGAATCAAAATTATTTACAGTAAGTAACGTTCATAATTTAAAAGTAAAACCTGAGGAAATGCCATCTTTCGAAAAGCGGAACGGAATATTCTTTATTGGCACATTCTTACATGATCCCAATGTAGATGCTGTAGAAATATTATATCATAAGATCATGCCTTTAGTATGGAAAGTCTTACCTGATTTAAAAATAACCATTATCGGTTCGGAAGCCCCTTTGTCTATTTCTAAAATGAATTCTGAAAATTTCGAAGTTGTAGGTTATGTCGAAAATATTATTCCGTATTATGAACAGTGCTTTGCCTCAGTATCTCCTCTACGGTTTGGCGCAGGGGTAAAGGGAAAGATAGGTCAAGCTTTAGAATATACTCTCCCTGTTCTAACTACTGATATCGGAGCAGAAGGTATGTTTTTAGAAAACGGAATAACCGCTTTAATCTCAGAAAATGAAGATTATCAAAAATTTGCTGATAATATTATTGAAATATGTACGAATGAATCAACATGGAATACTCTGCACAATAATTCTGAAAAAGCAATCTATCCATTTTCTATAGAAGCTCAGAAAGAAGAGATTTTTCAGTTATTACAATAATAAGATTATAATCACCTTAGATTATTTAACCTTTACAATAAATTTAAGAGCATTGTAAAATTTTAGAAATGCATAAATTAATATTATTTATCAAAAGTTTTCGCCGGGATTTTGATCCGGTAAAAAAACTAATTGCATCTATTGAACTATATAACAGGGATCATTTACCTGTTTATCTTTCCGTAAATGATTCTGACTTTGATTATTTTGCAGATAATCTCAATCACAAGAATATCAATCTTATTAAAGACAGTGATATTTTTGAATACCCAGATAATGATGGTTGGAGATATCAACAGATTATAAAGTCTAATGTGTATCGCCTGGGGATTTGTGAAAACTATCTTTGCATTGACTCAGATTCTGAATTTATTCGCGATTTCTATTATTCGGATTTCATGTATAACGATAATACTCCTTACACCATTATGCATGAGTCAAAAGGTTTTCTGGAAACAATGGAAAATATAGGACTGGATTCAGAAAAAATATTTTTTAAAGAAGCACTCCGCTTTACGCGTCCTCTATTCGGAAACACTGGAAAAGAATGGGACTACGGTCCTTCACCCTATCTGTGGAATTGTAATGTGTGGAAGCATTTCAATGAGGTATTTCTAGGAGAGCAAAATCTTAGTTTTATTGATTTCTTTAATAAGATAGATGAAAATACTCCTCCTTCAGAATGTGTTATTTATGGAGAGTATTTATTTAAAACAAAACTGATTGAAATCTTACCCATAGAAGGCTTTTTTAAAGTTTATCACCATAAAGAGCAATATTTACTGGAAAAGAAGTTTCATAATATTCATAAATTGAAAAAAAATTATTTGGGTGTTATCTTTCAAAGTAATTGGCAACAAAAAAAGAAAAAATTCCTGTTCTTCAAATGAAAATATCAATAGTTACAGCATACTACAACCGAAAGAAATTATTTGAAAATACACTTTCAAGTATTTCCCGTCAATTAAGTACCACATCTTTTAATCTGGAAGTTATTGCTGTAGATGACGGAAGTGATGAAAATGAAAGACTGGAAGATTTAACGGAGAAATATCCATTCTTAAAGGTTATCAGATTAGAAAAGGAAGATAAGTGGTATTTTAATTCCTGCATTCCATTTAACATTGGCTTTAAAGAAGCAAAAGGAGATATTATAATATTGCAAAATCCGGAATGCCTTCATTATGGTAACATTATAAATTTTGTGCAGAATCATCTTAATGATAATAACTACTTAAGTTTTGCCTGTTTCTCTCTAGGAATCGAGAGTACTCATAATTTGGATACATTGCTTCAACATCCTGAAAAAATTCAGACATTAATGGATGATAATAATGTTGGATATATTGGAGACGGGCTGGATTGCTGGTACAATCATTCTGTTACAAACCCTAAAGGTTACCATTTCTGTTCGGCTATTACAAGGAAAAACCTATATGACTTAGGTGGTTTCGATGAAAGATTTGCAAGAGGCATCGCTTTTGATGATAATGAGTTTTTATACAGAGTTCATTTAAAAGGATTAGAGGTAAAAATCATTGACAGTCCTATTGTGCTTCACCAGAATCATTATTCAAAAATATCTTATACTACCGACAGAAATTTGCTGGATGACGAAACTTATCAAAAAAGATTGAAGTTAGCTGAAAGAAACAGGGTTTTATATGAGCTAGTAACACGATCCGAGAAACCATGGAGAGCTAATTACTTTCATGAAAATGAAGAGCATAAAATAAAACGAAATTTTATAGAGAAGTTAAAATATAAAATCAAAAAAAGACTTTAAGTCTGGATAAGGCTTTATGCATTGTATGATCTGTAAATTGTTTAAATAAAAAAGATAAAGCTGATTATGAGCTTTATCTTTTTTATTTCATAAGAATATTTGGATGCTACCTTATTCGTCTTTTATCCATTCAGCACCATGATGCTTTTCTATAAAAAATCTTATTAGATAAATGTATTATCTTTCCACTATCGTCTATGAACCTCAATCTGTATAAATGAAATATTATAATCAAAAGCTGATAACCGTATAATTTTAAGTAAATTTGCACCAAATTTTTTTTACATGGAAAAAGTACGGGTACGTTTTGCTCCCAGCCCAACCGGGCCTTTACATTTGGGAGGTGTACGTACAGCATTATATGACTATCTGTTCGCAAAACACAATGGTGGTGATTTCATCCTGAGAATTGAAGATACTGACACCCAGCGTTATGTTCCGGGTTCCGAAGAGTACATTATGGAAGCTCTGGAATGGATTGGTATGGTTCCGGATGAAAGTCCAAAACATGGTGGTCCTTATGCTCCGTATCGTCAGTCAGAACGCAGAGATATCTATGACCGATATACAGAACAAATCCTGAAAACGGATTATGCTTATCTTGCTTTTGACACACCAGAAGAATTGGATCAGATTCGTGCGGAATTTGAAGCTAGAGGTGATGTTTTTGCCTATAACTACGAAACCCGTAACAGACTAAGAAATAGTATTTCTCTTCCTGAAGAAGAAGTAAAAAAACTTTTGGAAGAAAAAACGCCATATGTCATCCGTTTCAAAATGCCATTGGACAGAATCATTAATCTTAATGATATCATCCGTGGGAAGTTTAGCGTAAATACCAATACCCTGGATGATAAAGTTCTGGTAAAAAATGACGGAATGCCAACTTATCATTTCGCAAATATCATCGACGATCACGAGATGAAAATTACGCATGTTATCCGTGGTGAAGAATGGCTGCCATCTATGGCACTTCACGTATTATTATATGAAGCAATGGGTTGGGATGCACCGGAGTTCGCTCATCTTTCACTTATCCTGAAACCTGAAGGAAAAGGTAAGCTAAGCAAAAGAGATGGTGATAAATTCGGTTTCCCTGTATTCCCGCTTAATTTTACCGATTCTGCTACAGGAAACACCTCTGCAGGTTACCGTGAAGAAGGTTATTTACCGGAAGCCTTCATCAATATGGTTGCCATGTTGGGATGGTCTCCTGCTGACAATAAAGAAATTGTGAGTATGGATGAGATGATTAAAGAATTCGATCTTAATAAAGTTCATAAGGCAGGGGCAAGATTCAGTGCAGAAAAAGCAAAATGGTTCAATCAGCAATATCTGCAACTGATGTCTAATGAAGCTATCCTTCCGGAATTCAAAAAAGTTTTGGCAGAAAATAATATTGAAGTTTCTGATGAAAAAGCTTTAAAAATAATTGGTCTGATGAAAGAAAGAGCAACCTTTGTTAAAGATATCTATAATGACGGTAAATTCTTTTTCCACGCACCGGAATCTTTTGATGAAAAGGCTTCGAAAAAAGCATGGTCTCCGGAAACAGCTGTATTAATGCAGGAGTTAATCGGGGCTATTTCATCTGTAGATTTTAAGGCCGATGTTATTAAGGAAAGTATTCACCAATTAGCAGAAGCCAAAGGATTGGGTATGGGAAAAGTAATGATGCCTCTGCGTCTTTCTTTAGTTGGAGAACTTAAAGGACCAGATGTACCGGATCTTATGGAAATGATCGGAAAAGAAGAGACTATTTCCAGAATAACTAAAGCAATTGAAACTTTAAAATAGGGATTCCATAAAAAATCCTTAAATTTGAGACCTTGAATTCATACGAATGGAATATTTAGAATTTGAAAAGCCGATTGAAGAGCTTATGGAGCAATACGACAAATGCTCTTTGGTAGGTGAAGAAAGTGGTATCGATGTAAAATTGGCATGCAGCCAGTTAGAAGATAAAATTATTGCTGAAAAGAAAAATATCTACGGCAAGCTTACACCATGGCAGAAAGTTCAGCTTTCCCGCCATCCAAACAGGCCTTATGCTTTAGACTTCATTAATGGAGTTGCAGATAAAGGCAGTTTCTTAGAACTTCATGGAGACCGTAATTTTGCTGACGATCCTGCAATGGTAGGCGGAATTATCACAATAGAAGGGCAAAGTGTAATGATTATCGGAACCCAGAAAGGGAGAACGACAAAAGAAAGACAGCATCGTCGTTTCGGTATGTCTAACCCGGAAGGATACCGTAAAGCACTGCGTTTGATGAAGCTTGCAGAGAAATTTAACATCCCTATTGTTACTCTTATTGATACTCCGGGAGCATATCCGGGTCTTGAAGCCGAAGAACGTGGGCAAGGAGAAGCTATTGCAAGAAACATCTATGAAATGTGTCGTATGACTGTTCCTATTATCACGATTGTAATCGGTGAAGGAGCTAGTGGAGGTGCATTAGGTATTGGTGTAGGGAACAAAGTTTACATGATGGAGAATAGCTGGTATTCTGTAATTTCCCCTGAAAACTGTTCTACAATTTTATGGAGAAGCTGGGAGTACAAAGAAGTTGCTGCTGAAGCAATGAAACTGACTGCTCCTGATATGCTAAAAGAGAAATTAATCGATGGTATTATCGAAGAACCTCTTGGCGGTGCTCATTACGAGCCGGAAGTTGCTTTCCAGAATGTAAAAAGTACTATCCTGAGCAACATTAAATCTTTGAAGAAATTTAACGGTAAAGAATTAATGGAACAAAGACAGGAGAAATTTATCAATATGGGTAAATTCAAAGGATAAATCTAAATTCCTTAAAAATATACAAAGCCACTCAGTTGAGTGGCTTTTCTTATTGATAAAATAACAATTCTTAGACAAGGCATTCAAATATTTTTTATATTTAGATTAAAGTACATAATGTAATGAAAGATGTAAGGATTGCTTTTAGAAAACCCATATTTCCTGTTTCCGAGGCTTTACAGCAATATCTGGAGAAACACAACAGAACTACAAAAATTCAGTTTCTGTATGAAGATCTTTTACGGTTTAGTGACAGTATAAGTATTCTGGATAAAGAAGGCAAGGACACTCTATGGCTGGGCGTATTCTATCCTGAACATGAATTTCAGGAAATAGAAGCCAATCTGAATAAAATATATACTCTACTCCATTCGGACGGAGACGAGGCGACCTTACCTTATCTAAAGGTAGATACAATAGACTTCTGTACTTTTGGCAACTCCAAACCTTTTCGGATTCGGGTAAGAAATATTCTGAATGACAATTACACTAACTTCTATATCAAACAGGCCGATGCCTCGCGGATATACGGATTAGAACTGGAGGATTTACTCTCCCCAAACAGAATTAACTTTCTTATTCATAAAAATACTCTGATTGAGGAACATATTTTGGGAATTCCGGGTGATGTATTTATTAAGAAACATCTGTCTAATTGCACAGAACTTGAAAAGGCTCAGATATCCAAGGAATTTGTGAAATTCAATGAACGCTGTCTTATCGGCCTTTTAGGAGATATGCGATCCTATAATTATGTGATTATTCCTGTACACGATTTCGATCAGGTAATATACAGAATCCGCCCTATAGATTTTGACCAGCAGACCTATGAAGGAAATCTGAAAGTATATCTGCCTCAGTATTTCAAAGAAAACAGTATCATGGTGAATATGGTTCTGGAGAAACTGAAACCTAATTCTATAGAACAATACCGCAAAGAAGTACGTTCACAGATCGTAAAAAGAGTTACCAGTAGCCAAAACAGATTCGATGAGCTGATTTCGATTATGAAAAAAGAGGATCTTGCACCGGAAGCTAATGTCAAGGAACTTAAAACAGCATTACAAAAACTGACTTACGATGTAAATTTCAAATATTGTAAAACAATGGGCGATATTATCGAAACCGGGATAAAATTTGTACTCCGAAATTATAAAAAATCATATTAAAAAGCCTGAGAGATTCTCAGGCTTTTATATTAATTAGCTTCAACAGCTGTAAATGGTTTGTAAGGACTAAGATTAAATGTAAAATTTCCATTAGAATCTGTTCCCCCTGCTCCACGGACTTTTGCTTTTACCATATATTTCGCTTTAGAATTATACCAGTCTATCTTAAAATTATAATAGAATGGTTTTATTTTGTTCGTCCCTCTGAAAGTATCTGCTAATGAATGATGCAGGTCTTCTGATATTACTTTACCATCCTCCAGTAGCTGCACTCCATCGATTTCTAAAAAGTTTTTCCCGGAGGTATAGAAAAAACCGGCAACAATCCTTCCGTTTGTATAAACTTTAGGAGTAACATCAAACGATAGATCAGCAAACTCTTCTTTAATATCGTTTTGAGTCCATTTCCCGCTTATATATCCTCCCGTTTTATAATAATCGACCCTCAACTCGTCTAATCTTTTTTCACCTGTTAAAAGACGCTTTTTAAAGTCCTCAAAATTTTTGTTGGCAGGTAATGTCCATCCTGTTTCCGCAATGGCTAATAAACGCGGAAAAACATGCACATTCATATCTTTAGTTTCCTGTGTCAATGCCGACCAAAGATTCCCCTGAATACCCAATACAAATTTTTCTTCTTCCTTAGTTAGACCAGCAGACGGATCATAAGCATAAATCCTGTCTATTGAATTAATATTACTATACGCCAGATCACTTGGAGTTCCGTCATTTCTATCCGCCTGTGTAATATCTAAATAAACATGTGAATAGGGTGTTGCTACAGCTTTAAATCCATGACTTGCGGCATCTTTTATAGCTTCTTCTCCCAACCAGCTCATAATAGCTGTTTCTTTAGGCAAACCTTTATCATCCGCCAATACATCGTTCCAGCCAATAGGCTTTTTGCCCAACTTTTTGATAATACCTGAAACACGCTGAACAAAATAACTCTGCAGTTGTTTTACATTTCCAATCTGGTGTGCCTTCATAAACTCTTGTACATGCGGTTCTTTCTCCCACAGTACATGTCTGACTTCATCTCCACCAAAATGAATATACTCACCCGGAAACAATGCTGCTATTTCTGTAAAAACATTTTGCAAGAAGGTATATACTTCCTCTTTAGAAGGATCCAAGGTATTCGGTGTGAACTGATTTCCCCAATACCCCCATGAAGAAACAAAAGGAAACACAAAATATGGGTAACTGTTTTTATTAACACCCAGCTGTGGATAAGCTAATATTGTAGGCCACGAGTGCCCCGGAACATCAATCTCCGGAACAATTGTTATTTTACGCTCCCTGGCATAAGCTACAACTTCCTTTATCTGCTCCTGAGTATAAAATCCACTTCTTTCTGCCGGCTGATTTTCTGTTATGTGAAATATCGTTGCCTGCTCGGAAGTTAGTTTAGGATATTTTTTAATTTCAATACGCCATCCCTGATCATCCGTTAGATGCCAGTGAAAAGTATTCATCTTATAAAGTGCCATCAGATCTAAATACTTTTTTATAACATCCACTCCATAAAACGTACGGCTGACATCCTTCATATATCCCCGCCAGTCATATCTTGGATAATCTGTAATTGCTAAAGCCGGGACTGTCCAATTCTGTGCGTCCTTTTTATCTGAACTTTCTACAGAGACAGGCAGCAACTGTCTAAGTGTTTGCGTAGCGTAAAAAAGGCCGTTTCCATTTTTTGCTTTTACTACAATATTTTTATCAGATACATCCAATGTATAGCCATCCTGATTGGGCAAGTTCAGTTTTGTATCCAACTGGAAAACTATTGTATTTTCTTTTCCGTTTTTTACAGGCAAAGCATATCCCGAAGCTTTTCTCAGCTGGGTTAGAAATAGCTGAACATCTTTTTCGGACGCTCCTTTCAACTGTATTCCTGTATTTTGATCAATTACAAACTTTCCGGTCTTTTGGTGCAGCAGCTGGGGTTTAGGAATTACAGAAATTTCCTGACTATAAAAAGTACATACTGTACCTACCAGCAGACAGAGCTGAATGAAAACATTTCTCATTATAAATTAAGGAATTATGATTATTAGTTATCGTAAAGATATTCATATTTCCGGAATAATATTCAAACAAAAAAGCCAGCTGCACAGCTGGCTTTTATTTATTGTATTAAATATAATTTACAATGAGTAGTTAGGGGCTTCCTGCGTAATGATTACATCATGCGGGTGAGATTCTTTAAGTCCAGATCCAGTGATACGAACCATTTTAGAATCTTTCTGAAGAGATTCGATATCCTTAGCTCCACAGTATCCCATTCCGGCTCTTAATCCTCCGCTAAGCTGGAAAATAACTTCTTCTAACTTACCTTTGAAAGGAACTCTTCCTTCAATACCTTCCGGTACAAATTTCTTTGCCTCACTTTGGAAATATCTTTCTTTACCACCACGCTTCATTGCTGCTAAAGATCCCATTCCTTGATAAGACTTGAATTTTCTTCCCTGGAAAATAATTTCATCTCCCGGAGCTTCTTCTGTCCCTGCTAAAAGAGATCCAAGCATTACTGCTCCTGCTCCACTTGCAATGGCTTTTACAATATCTCCGGAAAGCTTAATACCTCCGTCTGCAATAACAGCTACATTTTGTGTTCTTGCATATTCGTAAACGTTATAGATAGCAGATAATTGTGGTACACCTACACCTGCAACAACTCTTGTTGTACAGATAGATCCCGGACCAACACCTACTTTCAGGACATTTGCACCTGCTTCAATAAGAGCTTTTGCTGCTTCAGCAGTTACAATATTTCCTCCAACGATATCCAGATCCGGATATGCTGCACGGATTTCTCTGATCTTTTCAAGAACACCTTCTGAGTGGCCGTGTGCAGAGTCTACTGCAATAATATCCACGCCAGCTACAACCAGAGCTTTCACTCTATCCATTGTATCTGCTCCAACTCCGACTCCGGCTCCTACAATAAGCCTTCCGTTTCCGTCTTTATTAGCATTAGGATACTCCAGCTGATTGTCGATATCTTTAATGGTGATTAATCCTACCAATTTGTTTTCAGCATCTACTATAGGAAGTTTTTCTACTCTGCTCTTCAACAAAATTTCTTTTGCTTCTTCCAGAGTTGTTGATTTATGAGAAACGATAAGATTATCTTTTGTCATAATCTCTTCAACCTTAAGATCTAGGTCTTCCTGATACTTCACATCTCTGTTAGTAATAATACCTACCAGTTTGTTATCATTATCTACTACAGGAAGTCCTGAAATTTTATAATGAGCCATCATCCCCTTAGCTTCTCCAAGAGTATGTTCTTTGGACAATGTAACAGGATCGGAGATCATGCCGTTCTCGGATCTTTTTACACTGTTAACCTGATTAGCTTGCTCCTCGATAGGCATATTCTTATGAATAAATCCTAATCCACCTACTCTCGCCAATGCAATAGCAAGTGAAGCTTCCGTTACCGTATCCATAGCTGCAGAAACGATAGGAACTTTCAAGGTGATTTTATCGGAAAGTCTTGATTTTAGAGAAACCTGATTTGGTAATACTTCAGAATATGAAGGTACTAGAAGAACGTCATCAAAGGTGATTGCCGTCTCTATGATTTTGTCGTGTATAGGCATAGCACTTTCTTTGCAAAATTACGAAATTATTATGGAATGAGAAACATTAATTCTGATTAACAAAAAACCCCGGGAAGTTCCCGAGGTTTCTTTTTATTTCAGTTTGATTAAGCTAAGCTTACTCTTACGAATCCTACTACTTTTAGGTCAGCGTTAACTGATTTTACATAGTCAGCTACTGATTGGCTTCCGTCTTTGATGAACGCCTGGTGAACAAGAGTGTTCTCTTTGTAGAACTTCTGCATTTTACCTTTAAGGATGTTATCGATAATGTTTGCAGGCTTACCTTCTTTAGTTAAGATATCTCTTTCGATCTCTAATTCTTTATCGATAGTTTCCTGAGAAACCTGAGTTTCATCAAGAGCGATTGGGTTCATTGCAGCGATCTGCATAGAAACAGCTTTTGCAGCATCAACACCACCTTCTACGTTAGCAGAAAGAGAAGTAATAGCAGCAATTTTGTTACCTGCGTGGATGTAAGCACCTAAGAAAGGTCCTTCAATTCTTTCGAAGCTACCGATCTCGATTTTCTCACCGATAACACCTGTCTGCTCGATTAATTTCTCAGCAACAGTAATTCCGTGGAAATCTGTAGCTAATAATTCTTCTTTAGTTGCAGCAGTAATTGCCATCTCAGCTAATTCATAAGCTAACTCTACGAAAGCTTCGTTTTTAGCAACGAAGTCAGTCTCACAGTTAAGGCTAATGATAGCACCTAAAGTGTTATCTTCATTAACTCTTGCGATAACAGCACCTTCAGTACTTTCTCTGTCAGCTCTGTTAGCTGCTACTTTCTGACCTTTTTTTCTAAGGATTTCGATAGCTTTTTCAAAATCGCCTTCAGCTTCCACTAAAGCTTTTTTGCTATCCATCATACCTGCACCTGTGTGGTTTCTTAGTTTAGCTACGTCTGCTGCTACTGGTGTATACATAGTTTGAAATATTTTAATTAAATAATGCTTGAAATTTTAGCAGTGCAAAGATAAAAAAAATACAACAAATTAAAAAGCTGTGTTTTGTGTTTCGGTGTATTACGAAATAATTAATTTTAAGAAGATTAATTTATCTTTGACAGATGAAAAAATATTTATTCCTTATTTCTGCAACAGTATTTCTGGCCGGGTGTGACGCTATGAATTATGGTACATACAACCGATTTCCAAGATATCCTTCTTACCCTGGGAGCAACAATACTTCTATGGCAAATACTGAAAGAGAATATAATGAGTTACTAAAGACTTATAAACCCGAAACGGAAGCTGTATTAAATGATCTTTTGAACAGTACAGATCCAAATGCTGTTAACACTTCTATTGTTATAAAAAATGAATCTTCCTGTAATATGGTTTTCACCATCAGCGGAAGCAATGGCTTTAAAAGGATACCAATTGGTACCGGACAGGTTGGTTATGCAATGATTCGCAAGGGAACCTATACCCTTTCAGCTAATGTCTGTCAGAAAGTTTACAGAGAAACGACTAACATCAGAAGCTCACAACAGCTGTCGTTAAAATAATCAACTCTGCATTAGATAAAAAAAGAACCCGCTAGTAAACTAACGGGTTCTTTTATGTATATAAGAAAATTCTTATTCAGCATCGAAATCAGCATCAGCATCAGCTGTAGCTTTTTCGCCTTCTTTAGATTTTTCTTTTTCAGCTTTTCTTTGAGACTGACCTTCTTTGATAGATTCAGACACTACAGAAAGAATCATATCGATAGATTTAGAAGCATCATCGTTACCAGGGATAACGAAATCTACTTTTCTTGGGTCAGAGTTTGTATCAACGATACCGAAAACTGGAATACCTAATTTCTTAGCTTCAGTTACCGCAATGTGTTCTCTCATAATATCTACTACGAAAATAGCAGAAGGAAGACGCACCATGTCAGCGATAGAACCTAAATTTTTCTCTAGGTTAGCTCTCTGACGGTCAACTTGTAATCTTTCTTTTTTAGATAAAGTTTCGAAAGTACCATCTTTCTTCATTTTATCGATAGCGTTCATTTTCTTAACCGCTTTTCTGATAGTTACGAAGTTGGTAAGCATACCACCTGGCCATCTTTCAGTAATATAAGGCATGTTCAATTCAGAAGCGTGTTTTGCAACAACTTCTTTAGCTTGTTTTTTAGTAGCTACGAAAAGAACTTTTTTACCAGCAGAAGTAATTTTTTCTAAAGCGTTACAAGCTTCGTCCAATTTTACTGCCGTTTTATGTAAATCGACAATGTGAATACCGTTTTTCTCCATGAAGATATATGGAGCCATATTTGGATTCCACTTTCTAGTCATGTGACCGAAGTGTACGCCAGCCTCTAATAGGTCTTTTACATTTGCTTTTGCCATGTCTTTAATTTTTTTAGTTTACATTCCGCTTTAAGCAATCAACAACTTCAAAGAACGGGAGAAGTGTTTGGGTGCTAAACTAAACGGGCAATTTTTGTTTTGTTTAAAATAGATTTCAGAAATAAGATAACAGACCAAGTGAAGCGTCCGAAATCCATGATCCGAGATCCTGAATTTTGAAAATTAACGTTTTGAGAATTGGAATCTCTTTCTCGCTTTTTTCTGACCGAATTTCTTTCTTTCTACCATTCTTGCATCTCTGGTAAGAAGACCGTGAGGTTTCAATGATAATCTGAATTCTTCATTGATTGCGCAAAGTGCTCTTGAAATACCTAGTCTGATAGCTTCTGCCTGACCTGTAATACCACCACCGAAAACATTAACGGTAACGTCATACTGTCCAGCAGTTTCAGTTAATAAAAATGGTTGATTTAATTTGTAAACCAACATATCTGTGCAGAAGTAAGTTTTAGCATCTTTACCGTTAACAGTAATGTTACCAGCACCTGGCTTAACGTAAACTCTCGCTACAGATGTTTTTCTTCTTCCGATTTTGTGTACTGTAGACATCTTAATTATTTAATTTCGTTAATATTAATTTCTTTAGGCTGCTGTGCTTCATGCTTGTGCTCTCCACCTACGTATACGTGAAGGTTTTTGAAGATAGCTTTTCCTAATCTGTTTTTAGGAAGCATCCCTTTTACAGCTTTCTCAACTACCGTTGCACTGTTTTTCTTGTGAAGCTCTTCAGCAGTTAAAGATTTTTGACCTCCTGGGTATCCAGTATGCCAGATGTACTCTTTATCAGCCCACTTGTTTCCTGAAAGTGCTACTTTCTCAGCATTCAAAATAATAACGTTATCGCCACAGTCAACGTGCGGTGTAAAGTTAGTTTTGTGCTTTCCTCTCAAAATCTTAGCCACTTTAGATGCTAAACGCCCTAAAGGCTGTCCATCAGCGTCTACCACAACCCATTCTTTATTTGCGGTAGCTTTGTTAGCCGATACGGTTTTGTAACTTAATGTATTCACTACTTATCGTTTACGATTAAACATAATTTTCCCCATTACGGGTTTGCAAAGGTATAAATAATTTTCCTAAAACAAAACAGCTATTTGCTTTTTTATATTACAAGCCTGTTTAAATTGACAAAACACTAGCATTCAAAAACTTATACAAAAATCGATTTTTATCTATATCACCTCAACCTATTTTGGCACACGAATTGTGTATAATTCAAACATAAAAACACATCAACATAGAAAAAAGCAGTCCCTTTTTATAAGGTATTGCTTTTTTTATTTCCATTTTTGCAAAATCTGATTATTTTTGGAAAAAACTATTCAGAAATGGGACACCATGGAAAACTCCGATCAGACAAGACATGCCTAAACTGTGGTCATCAGGTAGAAGAGAGATTCTGCCCGCATTGTGGCCAGGAAAATATAGAAAAAAGACAACCGTTTCATTATTTGTTCACTCATTTTATAGAGGACTTCACCCATTACGATGGCCAGTTTTGGGGAACACTTAAAAACTTATTTTTCAGACCCGGAAAATTAACCTCCGTTTATCTTGAAGGAAAAAGACAGCTGTATGTCCCACCTGTAAAGCTTTATATATTTATGAGCTTTATAACATTTTTCATATTCGCCCTTTTCCCTCCTATTAAAATTAATATCACAGGCAATAAGCCTGCACATAGTAATGAAGCTGGAAAACAAATTGTACAGGCAATTACAACAGGGATTGAGAGTGAAAAACAAAACCAGAGAGATACAGCAACCGTTGCACAACTTGATAAAACCCAGAAATTTATAAAAGATTCACTGGATGTTAATGATTTTCAGGATGGAGTTGCCAGTGTTATGGATACAGAAAATAAAATTTCTGATGATTCTACTTTTTCAGGATATAAAACACGGGAAGAATATGATAAAGGATCAAAAAACAAAATAGTGGCTTTAAGTTTTTTACAGGATCCTATCGCTCACAAATTTTTTGAACTTAAGGAAGCTGGTATAAAAAAAGGAGAAATCTATACAAATCTGATAGAAACTTCTTTTCACAATATACCCAAGGCTTTATTTATATATCTGCCAGTTTTTGCATTCTTCCTCTGGATATTCCATAAAAAGAAAAAGTGGTGGTATTTTGACCATGGCATTTTCACTTTGCATTATTTTTCATTTTTATTAGCAAGTATTCTGATAACTCACCTCCTCTCGCAAAGTGCCGGTGCATTAAAAGGAATACCTGTTATCAATTCGTTAATCTACCTGATTGTATCCGGAATTACTATTTACAGCCTTGCCTATTTCTTTATAGCACATCACAGGGTTTATAAATCACATGGTGTGATAAGTTTTATTATCGGCTGTTTTCTATTCACATTAAATTTTGTTGCTTTTTTATTCCTGATTGTAGGACTAGCAATTGTTAGTTTTCTGATGATGCACTAAATATCAAACACTAAGAATAAAAAAAAGCGTTTCAGATACCTGAAGCGCTTCTTTATATTTTAATAAAGTGAGTTTTTTAATTTCTCAATGATTTACTTTGTCTGAAACTAGCCAAAAGATAATAGGCTACAAAGACTGTTGAAAAACGAATAATAGAAGGAATAGCAATTTCCAGATTAAAGAAAACAATTCCCAATACTACCAAGAGGATTATTCCTATAAAGGATAGTCCCAATTTTTTGGGTAGTGCAAAATCGGGTCTGTCCAGAAAATAAGCCATTCCCCAACCTAATCCAAAAGCAAAAGCATAATAAAGGTCTAAAGAAACTTTCCCGAATCCTGATAAAAAATAATGGAACAGGAAACTAACTGCAGTTCCCAATAAAAGATATAAAATTGCTTTTTTCATACTTATTATTAATAGTTATAATTCTTGACAAGAGATTCTTCGCGAAAATAATAAGATTCTCCGTAAGGATTTTCATTAATAAGAATTTTTTCTTCTGAAAATAGCTTACCTGCTTTTGTATATTGTCGGATTATGATCCATTCTCCTTTTCTTTCGATCTCTACATCGCGTGCATCTTCATCGATCCGGATTTTACCACTTACAAGCTTATTATCCTTTATAAAAGCTTTATTACTTACTTTACCTTTTACATATTGTAATACTTCTCCATTAAATGAATCCTCCTGTACTGATTTTGTATAAGAATAAAGTACTGTTCCGTCTTCGTTATATACTTTAGATTCATATATATTTTTCTCAGGGTTAAGATGCCTTGTCCATTGTACTTTTCCGTTTTCGAAAAGTCTTTTCATATCCTGAACAATTCCGTCCTTATACACTATTTCACCAGCGTCTGCAATTTCAGTTCCATTATAAGCAACACCGTCCTTTAATTCCAGTTTTGCTTTTAAAGAGCCATCCGGATTATAGTAATTAACAGCTACTTTGTCTTCACCTTTATAGAAATTTTCGGTATTTAATTTCCCGTCTTCATCATAATTTCTATCCGAAATAAGTATTCCTTCATGATAGGTAGATATATGTCTTACAGTCTCTCCTTCTTCATAAAACTCATAATCCTCCCCTTCGTAAGCAACAGCATCTTTAATCTCCTCATTATATTTTAAGTCAAGTTTTGCTATTACTTTACCTTCTTCATTATACGTTATCTTCTGTCTGTTTTTACCAGATATTTTCACATCCTGCTTCAGCATGCCATTCTTATAATAGCTCTTGGATTCCAACAGATCACCTTTTTTGTTATATCTTTCTATACTGGCAATTCTCATCGGTGCATAATAGTATTCTATAATAGTCCCTTCATATTTACCTTCTTTACTATTATATGTTCTACTTCCTATATATTTCCCTTTTTCGTCGTAATATTTAACTTCAGATTCATAACCGTCCTTATAAATAGTCTCACTTCGTATTCCTTTTTTAGAATCATCAAAGACAACTGTATAAGTAGCTTCAGAATTCTTATACTCCGTGATCATATTATAACCTGTGTTCTCATCATTATTTTTGTACAGATAGGCTCTCCCGTCATATCTACCTTCTTTATTATAGATCAGATCTTCAACAATACGCCCCTGTCCGTCAAACATTTTAGATACACCTATTGGTACTCCTTTTACATATTCTGCAATTTTTTCAGGTTTGCCATCAGGAAAATACCACGTTGCTTTCCCTTCATAGACTTCACTGTTTGGTGTTACATCCGATGCCAGACCTTCAAACTGCAGTGATCCATTTTTATAATAATCTTTTAACAGAATAAGATTTCCTTGTTTAGAGGTTTCCCGGTAGTAAACCATCTGATCTTTGGTGGTAGTTTCCCAATTTTCATCAAAGTAAACACGCTCTTGTGCAAACGCTTCAGAATACGCACTGATTAACGCTATTATTAAAGTAGTTTTAAAATTCATCATTATAGTGTTTAGTATTAAATTTTACGTGTATAAAAGTATTAATTTCTAATCTACCGACTATGATTTATAAGCAAAAATGGCCGAAACCAGCCATTTTTAAGCCCTTTCTGTTAACCATATAATCCTGAAGAAGATATGCCCTCAATTTATTATATTTGGACTATTACTAAACCCTAATATGAACACAAAAAAATATACTCCTGACAATAAAGTTAGGATCGTTACTGCAGCGGCTTTGTTCGACGGACACGATGCTGCTATAAACATTATGCGGCGGGTGATCCAGGGAACCGGATGCGAGGTTATTCACCTTGGACATGACAAATCAGCAGAAGAAGTTGTAAACACAGCAATACAGGAAGATGCTAATGCTATAGCATTGACTTCTTATCAGGGCGGGCATAACGAATACTTTAAGTATATCTATGACCTGCTGAGAGAAAAGAACTCACCACAGATTAAAATCTTCGGCGGCGGCGGCGGTGTCATCCTGCCTGAAGAAATAAAGGATCTTATGGATTACGGTATCGACAGAATTTATTCTCCGGACGACGGCCGAGAGCTTGGCCTTCAGGGAATGATTGATGATCTTGTACACAGATCTGATTTTGCTACAGGAAAAGATATAACAGCAAAAGATCTGGATGCTATAAACTTCGATAATCCAACAAGCATTGCCCAGATTATTTCGGCAGTGGAAAATTTTTCAGACGAAAAACCTGAGCTTGTAAAGGCTATAGATGAACAATCAAAAGATCTGAATATTCCGATTATTGGTATTACCGGTACTGGTGGTGCGGGTAAATCTTCTTTAACGGATGAACTTGTAAGACGCTTCCTGCGCTCTAATCCGGATAAAAAGATTGCTATTATCTCTATTGACCCTTCTAAAAAGAAAACAGGCGGAGCCCTTTTAGGTGACAGAATCCGTATGAACGCGATTAATGATCCACGAGTTTATATGCGTTCGATGGCAACCAGAGAAAATAATGTTTCGGTTTCTCCATTTATTCACTCTGCGTTAAATGTTTTGAAACTTGCACATCCGGATGTTATCATACTGGAAACATCTGGTATCGGACAGTCCGGTTCTGAGGTTTCGGATTTTGCCGATGTCTCTATGTATGTGATGACACCTGAGTACGGAGCTTCCACTCAGCTTGAAAAAATAGACATGCTGGATTATGCAGATCTTGTAGCATTAAATAAATCTGATAAGCGTGGTGCTTTAGATGCATTACAAGCTGTAAGAAAACAATTTCAGAGAAACCATCTTTTATGGGAAAGTCCATTAGATGATATGCCGGTTTTTGCAACTAAAGCTTCTCAGTTCAACGATCATGGCACAACAGAACTCTATAACAGATTAATCGTAAAAGTAAATGAGACCCTTCGACAGGCTCAGGGGGACGCTGTATCTGAGTTTAATACTTTTATTGAGCAGGAGGTAACAGATGAAGTGACCATAATTCCGCCAAAAAGAGTCCGTTATCTGTCTGAAATTGTAGAAAACAACAAACAATATGATGCTGCCATAGAAAAACAGGCTGAACTGGCCAGAACTATGTATCATATTGACGGCGTAAAGAAAATTATCTCCAACGATGTTTTAGAAACTGAATATCAAAAAGCAGAAAAAGAACTGCAACAGGAGAATATAGATTTCCTTAAAAACTGGGATGATACAAAAAAAGCTTTCAACGCCGAATTTTATTCTTACTTCGTTCGTGGAAAGGAAATTAAAGTAGAAACCTCAACCGAATCTTTATCCCATCTTAGAATTCCTAAAATAGCATTACCAAAATACAATGATTGGGGAGATCTTATTAAATGGAAAGGTCAGGAAAATCTTCCGGGAAGTTTTCCATATACGGCAGGTATTTATCCTTTTAAAAGAACCGGTGAAGATCCTACCAGAATGTTTGCCGGAGAAGGCGGACCGGAAAGAACCAACAGAAGATTCCATTATGTTTCAGCTGAAATGCCGGCAAAACGCTTATCTACAGCTTTTGATTCCGTAACATTATATGGTCAGGATCCTGCTTTACCACCAGATATTTATGGTAAAATTGGTAATGCCGGAGTTTCTATTGCAACATTAGATGATGCTAAAAAGCTATACTCTGGTTTTGACCTTGTAAATGCTCTGACTTCTGTGTCTATGACTATTAACGGGCCTGCTCCTATGCTATTGGCTTTCTTTATGAATGCAGCTATCGACCAGAATGTTGAAAAATATATTACTGAACACAAACTTGAAGCGAAAGTAGAAGCTGCTCTAAAGGCTAAATTTGATGATAAAGGCTTAAAGAGACCTCAATATAATGGAGAATTACCTCCATCTAATAATGGTTTAGGCTTGAAATTGCTAGGAATTACCGGAGATGAAGTAATTCCTGCAGATGTTTACGAAAAAATCAAAGCCCAAACGATTGCTACCGTTAGGGGAACAGTTCAGGCAGATATTCTGAAAGAGGATCAGGCACAAAACACCTGTATTTTCTCTACCGAATTTGCGCTAAGATTAATGGGTGATGTTCAGGAGTATTTCATTAAAGAAAAAGTAAGAAACTTCTATTCGGTTTCTATTTCAGGATATCACATTGCTGAAGCCGGAGCTAATCCGATTTCGCAGTTAGCATTTACATTGGCAAACGGATTTACTTATGTGGAATACTACCTAAGCCGTGGAATGGACATCAACGATTTTGCGCCAAACTTATCTTTCTTCTTCTCCAACGGCATCGACCCTGAATATGCAGTTATCGGCCGTGTAGCTAGAAGAATCTGGGCAAAAGCCATGAAACTGAAATATGGTGCAGATGAAAGAAGCCAGATGCTGAAATATCATATTCAGACTTCCGGCCGTTCACTTCACGCTCAGGAAATTGATTTTAACGATATCAGAACCACGCTTCAGGCATTATATGCTATTTATGATAACTGTAATTCACTTCACACCAATGCATATGACGAAGCGATTACAACACCAACAGAAGAATCTGTAAGAAGAGCAATGGCCATTCAGCTTATCATCAATAAAGAATTGGGTCTGGCTAAAAATGAAAACCCACTTCAGGGCTCATTCATTATCGAAGAGTTAACAGATCTGGTAGAAGAAGCTGTATACACCGAGTTCGACAGAATTACAGAAAGAGGAGGTGTTCTTGGTGCTATGGAAACCATGTATCAGCGTTCAAAAATCCAGGAGGAATCCATGCATTATGAATGGCTGAAACATACTGGTGAATATCCTATTATTGGTGTAAACACATTCCTGGGCAAAGATGGTTCTCCAACGGTTTTACCAGGAGAGGTTATTCGTTCCACTGAGGAAGAAAAGCAGGCACAGATTGAATCACTTCACAATTTCCAGGAAGCCAATGAAGGAAAATCTGAAGAGGCTTTAAGAAAATTACAACACGCAGCCATTAATCAGCAAAACCTGTTTGGAGTTATGATGGATGCTGTAAAATATTGTTCTCTGGGACAAATTACCAATGCTTTGTTTGAAGTAGGTGGTAAATACCGAAGAAATATGTAGAGGCTACGGTCTAAAAAATAATCCCTCGTAGTGTTTTCTATGAGGGATTTTTATTTATTTGAAATTTGTTATCAATGTTGCCATTGTCTCTGTTATCAATTCTATATCCTGCGTCGTTGTTCGCCAGTTAACAAAAGCCGCCCTAATTCCTTTACGTTGATTATAGTTAGTCGGGGTCATAAAAACCTTACCTGTAGTATTCAGCAATTCCAGAAATTGGTTTACTTTCTCCTGCATCTCTTCACCTTTTAAGGTAAAGCATATTGTATTCAGACGCGCCGGGGCCAGCAATTCGAAATCATTACTTTTTTCTATAAATGCTCCAAATCGCTTTGAACAAAAAATACTATTTTCCACAATATCCCGATAACCATCTTTACCATAAGCCATAAGAGAGAACCATGCCGGCAAGGCTTTCAGTCGTCTTGAATTCTCCGGAAGAAAATTTAAATAATTAAAACTCTCCAAAGGATCTCCCAGATAGGGAGCATTAGAATTCTGGAAAGTTTCAACCTGCAACAACTTGTATCCCTCTTTTATAAAAAATACAGCACTCTCATATGGTACATTCAGCCATTTATGACAATCTACAGTAATACTGTCCGCATACTCCCAGTCTCTCACAAGATGTTTATACGTGTCGGAACATGCAGCAAAACCTCCGAATGCCGCATCTATATGCCACCAGAAATTATAGTTTTCTTTTAGCTTTCGTATTGCAGCAAAATCATCAAAATCAACAGTATTTACTGTCCCGGCACTTGAAATTAAAATAAACGGCTCTCCGTTCAGTTTCTGGATATGATCTTCCAAATCTTTAATACAAATTGCTTCTCTGTTACCCTCTTCAGTTTTAATCTTAATAATATTACTACTTCCTATTCCCAAAAGAGAAAGTGACTTTATAGCTGAAGAATGTGGTGTAGCAGTTAATACGTGTATAGGCATTATCATTCCTTCTTTTGCTATATCTGTATTTTTTTCTTTTCCATACCACTGCCTCGCTACAGCAAGACAAGTGAAATTAGACATCATAGCTCCGGTAACAAAACCTCCTAAAAAACTTTTAGGCAATTCCAAAAGATCCCTTAACATTGCTATGGTTTCCATCTCTATAACTGCCGAAATATCTCCCTGCCCTTTCACAGATTGGGTATTCTGATCATATATAGTCGATAACCAGTCTCCGGCAACAGACGCAGGCGTGGAACCTCCAGTCACAAATCCCAGATACCTTGGTCCGGATGAAGCTACCATCAGAGGTTCAAATCTTTTATTAAACAACCTAAGTACTTCTTCAGTACCACATCCTTCTTCTGGTAGTGTCTGCTTTTCGGGAATTAATTTATTATCTGCAGATGTTGCTCTATCCGAAATAGAATTCAAATATTCTACGCCTTGTTCTTTTATAATATTTAGTAAGTGCTCTATCCTTAAAGAATCACTCTTCAGACTGTCTTTCATATCCATTGTAATTAGCTAATCAAAGGTATTAATTAAATGCTCAATTTGCTATCAGAAGCCTTTTCATTA
Organism: Elizabethkingia miricola; assembly: GCF_001675285.1. Classification (GTDB taxonomy): domain Bacteria; phylum Bacteroidota; class Bacteroidia; order Flavobacteriales; family Weeksellaceae; genus Elizabethkingia; species Elizabethkingia miricola. The sequence goes on along the minus strand of NZ_LSGQ01000003.1, from coordinate 32,700 downwards.
AGTATCTATAATATTTGTGTTATCATTATATTTTTTTAAATTTAATAACCTGAATTACAAATATGAAGAAAATCGATATTGAAAATTCATGCAGCATCAGTTGGGATGAGATGCAGGATTTAGGAAAAGACAAGTTTTGTCAACATTGTAATAAAACAGTTCTGGATCTGGATCTCAAAAATGAAGTGGAAATAGTGAGTCTCCTAATTGAAAATCCTAAGCTATGCGGTAAATTTTCAAAATTCAATATTGCCGCAAGTCTAATTTTAGCAGTATCTCTAAGCATTACTTCTTGCTCTGTTACCAACACACCAAGCAATCACCCTACAGAAAAAGGAATTGATAAAATAGTGAAAATATCCGGGAAAATTTCAGCGGCAAAAGGTATTACTATAAAACCGACATCTATCAAAGTCGTTACAAAATCCAAGCTATTTTCAGGAAAAATAGATAGTCAAAATAATTTTGAAATAGAGATTCCTGAATCTAAAATTAAGGAACGAAATATTATCAAAATAGATTTTATGAAGACAAAGCATGAAAATACTTTTCAGGATTATTCTTTACACCTTCTAACAAAGAAAGATTTATTTGAAAATACAACATTAATTGCAGATGATGGAATGGTCACGATAGGTGCTGTAGTAATAGTAACGCCTGAACCTCCTGATTTTTATTATTTCAACGGAAAAAGTATTTCTAAATACAAATTTGAAAATATTTTGAAAGAACATCCTGACTATGAAAAAATTGTCATAGATAAGGCACAATATAAAAATATCATTACAAGTACATATTCCGATACGCTTTATCTGCTTTACTCTAAGTAAATGTTTCAAAGCAATATGGCTTAAAATCTATGTTTAGCATAGATTTTGCAACATTATCAAACTTCATTCTATTAAGGATTACTATTACAGTAAATTCTTTCTTTATAACAAAACACTTATGATAAAAAAATTAGGATTTCTATTTCTTTTCGCGCTGCTATTTTCATGTAAAACGGAACAGCAAAAAACTATCGACCGTAATGTTGTTATAGATTCTACAATAACAGCATTTCAAACTAAACTTACACAGCAGCAGATTGCCACTGTATTTAAAAAGTATCACTTCAACGGGAGTATTGCTGTTTTTAAGGATAGTACTTTATTATACAGAAAAGAAAATGGCTATTCTAATTTTAAGAGTAAAGCTAAAATCGACAGCAACACCATTTTTGCTATTGGCTCGGTAAGCAAGCAATTCACTGCTGTTCTTATCTTATTGCAAAAGGAACAGGGTAAATTAAAACTGGACGATAAAGTTTCACAATACTTGCCTGATTTTCGAATCAAGGAATATGAAAATATCACTATTAACCAACTTCTGAATCACACTTCCGGCCTCAACATTATGGGTAACCGACTTATGTTTAGAAGCGGAACAGGTTTCTTTTATTCTAATGACGGATTTAATGCATTGGGGCAAATTGTGGAGAAAGTTTCCGGAAAATCCTATGACGAAAATGCCACAGAACTTTTTAATAAAACAGGTATGCAGCATTCGTTTACTGCGTCAACTTTTAAAACCGGAAATTTCGCAAGTGCATATCTTGGCAATGATAAAGTTCAGGAAGTTGTTCCCAATATGCCCAAGCGGCTTGCCGGAAAAGAAATCGGTACCCCCGCAGGCGGAATCCTCTCTACTATAGATGATCTTCACCTTTGGAATCAGAAATTATACAGCGGTAAGATTCTAAAATCGGAAACACTGAAAGAATTCACAAAGAAAAGCGCAGAAAGACAACATGCTATCTTTGGGAAAATGGGATATGCTTATGGCATTATGCTGAATACCGGAAAACCCGAAGCTTATTTCCATAGTGGTTATGTAAAGGGATCTCCTTCTTTGAATATTTATTATCCGGAAACCAAAACCTCGGTAATTATTCTTTCTAATATTGCTGATGAAAATAAGGGTAAAAATGCAGTATTTAACCCACATAAAGAAGTTAAAAACATTACAGATAATCTTCAGAACGTTATCATAGATTTACAGAAAGATTTACTAAAGCCTGTTGAACATAAAAATGAATAAACTATATTTCATAGCTATCTATCCTCCCAAATCTATTATTGAGGAAATCAAGGTTTTCAAAGAAGATCTGGCCAGAAATTATAATAATTCCAAGGCACTGAAAAATGATGCTCATATTACCCTCTTCCCTCCTTTTTCGCGGGATCAAGATATGGAACAGGATATTATTACAGCTTTTCAGAAGATCGATACACATATTGCACCTTTTGAGTTGGTATTAGATGGCTTTGGATCTTTTCCAAATCCCAAAAATCCAGTTTTATTTGTTCAGCCAAAGAAGAGTGAAAGTCTGAATACACTTCATTCCAAAGTAAAAGAACGTTTTAATTTTATAAAAAATTCTTTCAATCCTCATGTAACAGTCGGTTATAGAGATCTTAGCTTTGATAACTTCAAGAGAGCATGGAATTTTTACGAACACAAGGATTACAAAACTAAATTCGTAGTCGATGAAATTCAGCTTCTTCGTCATGACGGAAAATGGACCTCTATATCATCAAAAAAATTAACCGGAGAATAGTATCTTTGACCACATGAAAAAATTTATATCCTATCTTTTAATCTTTCTCTCAACTTTTACTTTTGCACAAAAACCCGATAATGCGTTACAAGGCTATTATGGCATTAAAGGAAATGGAAGTTTATATGGGAGTTTTAATTTCGATGGAAACGGAAAAGTTCTGATCGGCGACATGGCACATGGAGATTATTTTACCCGAAATGACAGCCTGATGATTTATCCCGATAAAGATATTTTTATATTTAAGATAAAAGGAAAGGAACTTCACGGTATATCGACCTGGGTTGAAAATGAAGTATGGAAATTCAATAAAGATTCTATATTGATAAATAACCGAAAGAATCCTGAGCTATCACAAAAGAAAGCAGAGTTATTAGCCCAATACTATGATAAAAAGAAAAATCAGGGTGATCTGGCCGCATTACTCGATCCGGATTTCATAAGCTTCAACACAGAACTTTGTGACAAAGGACTTGCAAAATCCTGTCTTGATCTATTTGGAGCTAAAATGTTAGAAGTTACCCCAGGCTTACTCACAGGAAAAGATCTTTCCAAACAAAATATCCAACCTCATCCGGAGCTATTGGCATTAGCAAAAAAGATAATAGATATGGGTGAACCTGAAGGCCATACTGCTTTAGGCAGTTATCTATATGCTATAGGCCGAATGGAAGAAGGAGAAAAAGAATGGGATAAGGCTATAGAAAAAGGCAGCCGAAGAGCCTTTCAGGGAAAAGCACTAATGGAGTTTAGTAAAGGCTTGGAAGAGAAATAAAAAAGGTGCAATTGATTGCACCTTTTTATTTTTTATGCTAGTTTCATTTTAGCAACTTCTCTTTTATATTTTATAAAAATAAAGGCAGCAAATAAACATACCGACGAAAAATATAATGGCATACTGAGTATTAATATTTTACTTAGTAAACTTGTTTCGGATATGTAAAATACATTATAAAATATTTCAGATGACTTTGATGTATTAGCTACATTTACCATCGGAAATATAAACATTCCTACTGCCAACTCTACCATTTTATGATAAGCATTCAGTGGACGCTTATTATGATTCCTTCTCTGAACCAATACTTTAAAGCTTAAGACAAAGATAATAATTGGAAGAATTATAAGCCCTGCATAAATAATTGTATAAAATGTTTTAAAATTTTCCATATCTAATACATAAACTCCTAAAACCAGAACTAATAATATCAAGGATGAAATAGTCAAAATTTTAGGCGTTATTTCTCTTATGTATGCACTCCTGATCTTAGCTACAATTTTCGGAACTGCTTTCACATCGCTAAAACTAAAATTCTGAAAGCTTAGTTCTTTTTTCCATTTAGTTTTCACCTGTAAAAAAGCTTTCTGAAAGCCGATTCCTTCATGTTCCAGCTCTTCAATCTGAGAAATAATATGATCTTCTATTTCTAAATAAATATCCAACGGAAGTCGTTTATCTTCCAGATATTTCTGAATCTGTTTTCTTTCAAGTATGTTCATCGCTATTGTATTTTTGGATTCTATTCTTCTGTTTTTGCAACAATCATAATGCTAATTGTTTTTTTATTTGTCGCACTGATTTTACAAACCTCTGACTAAATAAAAGGCAATAACAAGCCATTCCTAACCAGAACAATAAAAAGGCAAATATGAAGTAGGTATATAAAGTGTCTTCTACCTTATGTGCATTTAACAATTGGTAAAAGTCCGGGATTTGTTTTCTGGAAATCCAGAAAAAATTAAAGCCACCTAAAATAAAATTCCATACGATAAATTCCCGTTGGTATACTGTAAACTTGTTTGCAAATTTATCTGTAAACCGAAACACCCGGAAATATCTGATATAATACAAGACAGGGATAAAAGTAGACAGAATCACTATAACCATAAAAACAATTCGGAAAGACGAAATATCTAATCCTTTTGCAGCAAGAATAAGAAGCATTAATACGCACAAAGCAAAACCTACAGAACGAAAAATTACACTTTTACGCTTTTGCCAATAAATTTTCCTGACAAAAGGTGTGGCCAGAAATTCATTGTAAGTTGTTAATGCAGGACGATCTATTTTCAAATCTTTTTTCCACAATAACTGAACTTCTAAAAAAGCTTCTTCATATGTCAGATTTTTTGAAATTTCCAAATCCTGAACTTGTGTATGGATATGATCTTCCACTTCCAGCATAATATCCCAGGGAAGTTTTTTAGCCAATAGATACTGCCGAATTGGATTATTTTGTGATAGTGTATTCATGGTATTAAAATTCAAGTGTTATTCTTTCTTTTATTTTGATTATTGCCTTTTTATAGCTGATATAATTAAGGTATCCATAAACTACCATATAGATATAAAGATAGCTCATCGTAGCATGCGCGAAAACTCCAGGTTTAAAATTATGCTGAAAGAAAATCTCATTTAGACTTCCACTAATCTTTTCGATCTGCGAGTCCACTCCTAAAATATTATTGGCTGTAATAAAAAGGGCTCCTGTAAGCATTAGATTTCCTACACTTCTTTGAAAAACACTTATATTCTTTTTATAATTACCTTTAGTAGTTTCCAGTAGCTTCCGCCCTAAAATAGATACTGCAATTCCTAATATTGCAGCTCCTCCATTAAAAGCAATGAATGCATACATAGACAGTTTCGGGATATACAGAATAAAATATGAGGTCACAAAGAATATAGCTAACATTATCAGCAGAGATTTCTTTTGTATTCTAAGCTGATTGCGCATCATTATACTATTCTGCAATCTGGTAATCTTTCTGAATTTATAGGAAAAGAAACTAAACCTCATCTCAAGATCTTTTCCCCATGAAGCTTTAGTCTGTTCAAAAGCATTATCAAAAGTTATATTTTGTTCTGTCTCTAAAGCAGCAACCTGATCGGCCATATGATCTTTTACTTCAAGAAGGATATCCAAAGGAAGTCTTTTTTCGATTAAATAATCCGTTATCTTTTTATCTTGATATTCCATATCTATTGCTATTAAATATTAAAAATAGTATTCAGGTTCAAAATATAACTTTTCATTTCAACCTCTTGCTCTGCCTGCTGATGTTTACCTTTTTCAGTCAATAAGTAATATTTCCGATCACGTCCATTTATATTTTGTATTTCAGATGTAATAAGTCCGTCGTCTTCCAGTTTATGTAATAACGGGTAGAGTGCTCCCTCTGTCATCTCCAACTCCCCCTTCGTCAGGTCTTTTGCCCTTTGCGTCATTTGATAACCATACATCTTGACTTCCTGAGCTAATAGCTTCAGAATGATATTCTGTAAAGTTCCTTTGTATAATTTATTATTCTTTTTAGACATACCTAATTTTCTTATACATCAAATATACATAAATTTCTTATGCATCAATAAAAAGGTATCAAAAAATTTTGATACCTTTTTATTTCTATTTTTATATTTAAATCATTGCTTCCCGCGCAGAAATATTCGTTATAAAATTATTCCTGAGCAAAAATTACGAACTACTTTTTACTGAAATCTCCTACATCTAAAGTAGTAAGCTGATCTGTTTTCAGATATTTTCTTAGTGCTTCGTTTGCTTGTTGAACACTTATATTTAGTACTTTACTTTCAAGAGCATCATAGTCTTCTAACGGAATATCATATAGCAATTTACTATTTACTAATCCCATTAAAGTTCCATCATTACCCAATCCTGTTTTTCTTGAGTTCTGCCAACTCTGCTTATTTGCTTTAAGTTCTTCATCAGTGAATCCATCTTTTAAAGCTTTTGCAATTTCTTCACGGACAGCCTTGTCTACAGCATCTTTCTTTGTGGGGTTAAGAAAAGCATAATAGCCCCATGAAGCAGCATCATTAATATAAGGAACACTCATATATGATCCGGCACCATAACTGATCCCTTCTTTTTCACGAAGGCGCATCGGAATTCTTGCTGACAGGAAACCTCCGCTTCCCAGCATTTCATTGGCCAGAAGGAGAGCTGGATAGTCAGGGTTCTTTCTGTCCATCTTAAAGTTTATAGCACCAACTGCTGCTGCATTTTCTTTATCCGGAGTGTTAATGATTTTATCTTCTTTTTTAGATGGGAAGAAAGTTGGAACAACATAACTGTATTTAGTTTTTGTATTCCATTTTCCAAATGTATCTTCCAATACTGTTTTAACAGTTTTTGCATCCAAATCACCAATTACTGCCCCTACACCATAGTTAGCTCCAATAAGATTCTGATAGAAATCAACGATTTGTTCACGTTTCACATCTTTATTAAAGTCAATTTGTTCCTGGATTGATGGGGTATAGTAAATATGGTCTTTTGGATAACCTTGGTTTATTCTGCTAATCTCTGTGAATGCTAAGGTCTGAGGATCATTTAAAGATGCTTCCAGATATGTATTATATTCTTTTATAGATTTTGTAAGTTCGTCTTGAGGAAATGTAGAATCAGTCAATATATCTTTTAAGATACCCATCACCTCAGCAAAATTATTCTTATATGTATTGATATTCACCGACAGACTTTGTCCCCCATACCCAAAATTGATACTGGATTTCAGCGCGTCCAGTTTATCTTTAAGCTGCTCTTTGGTATATTTTTTTGTTCCGGTTTTCAATAGCTGTGCCATTGCATCTCCAATTTGAGATTTGCCTTTTAAACTTTTTTCATCTCCTATCCGGAAATTAAACGAAGCCATTACTTTCTCACCTTTAATCTCTTTTTTGATAAATCCATACTTCATTCCGTTTCCGGTTTTATCTTCTGTCAGGTTTTTCTTTAGATTAGAAATACTCGCTTCAAAAGGAGCGACTTCTTTTTCAAGGGCTTTTCCTTTATAATTATTTGTTAGCTCTGCCAATTTCCCGTCAGAATATTCTAAGGAACTAACTCTTTTCTCATCTTTAGACGGAATAAAAATAGCTACAGTCCTGTTATTGGATGTAAAATACTTTTGTGCAACTCTTTCTATGTCTGCTTTGGTTAATTTTTCAATATTGTCACGATATAAAAAGCCTAATCTATAATCTCCGGCACCAATAATTTCAGTAAGATTTATCGCATAATTAATTGTATTATTCTTAATATTATCATACTGTTTCAATAAGGCTGTTTTGGCTCTTTGAACATCCTGATCTGTAAATTTAATCGTCGATATTTTATCCAGTTCCGAACGTACCAGATTTTCCGTCACTTTAATATCTGTATCATTTGGGATATTAACTCCAAAATACATAAAACTTGCATCACGTAAAGATTCCTGATACGAATAGATGGATGCAACCTTATGAGTCTCTACCAATGATTTATAAAGATACCCGGAAGGGTCTGAGGTCAATATTTCCGATAATGCATCAAGTGCTGCATAATCTTTATCAGCATATGGAACCGTATGATAGACAGCCCCAAAAACTTTACTATCTCCTGCTCTCTTTAGTTCTACAAATCGTTCTCCATCCTGTGCTGGTTCTAATGTGTATGTCTTATCTAAAACTCTGGTTGGTTTTGGTATAGACCCGAAATATTGTCCAATATACTGTAAGAGCTTTGATTCATCAAATTTTCCTGCAACAACTAATGTAGCATTATCTGGCTGATAATATTTTTCATAAAAAGGACGAAGCCTGTCTGCTTTTACTCTTTCAACATCCTCTTTACTACCAATAGTACTATTTCCATAGTTATGCCACAGATAAGCCGCTGAAAGAGCTCTTTCACGTAAAATTCTTTCAGGGTTATTCTCTCCTATTTCAAATTCATTTCTTACTACGGAGAATTCTTTATCGAGATCAGACTGCAGAATTGTAGCATTAATCATCCTATCTGCCTCCATCTCTAATGCCCATCGTAAATTCTCCTCATTAGATGGAAATATTTCAAAATAATTAGTTCTATCATAATAAGTTGTTCCATTAGCATTTCCTCCTTTATCAGAAAGCATTTTCTTGATATCACCTAATTTTTTGGTACTTTTAAAAAGCATATGTTCCAGAAGGTGGGCCATACCTTTCTCTCCATAACCTTCATTTTTAGATCCTACATTGTATACTATGTTAACTATAACATTACTTTGTGAAGCATCCGGAATCAGAAGAACTTTTAGTCCATTATTCATGGTGTATTGCTTCACACCTTCAATATTTGAGACAAATTTTGGAGTTTGCTGTGCCTGTGCGTAAGTAACAACTGTCCCGGAAACGGTTGCTGATAACAGCACTGCCTTAAGTACAATTCTATTCATATATTTTGTGGTTTAATGAAATAAATATAAAGATTATTCACGACTTCATGTAATATTAATTTACCTCAATAATTCCCTGTATCTTTGCATAAGAATGCAACACGAAAAAATCATATTAGGTATTGATCCCGGAACAGCTGTTATGGGATTTGGTATTATTTCGGTAAAGGGACAGAAAATGGAATTAATTTCTATACATGAATTAATTCTGAAAAAACTTGAGACTCATGAAATAAAACTAAAGAAGATATTCGATCGCACTCTTGCATTAATTGATGAATACCATCCGGATGAAGTCGCACTTGAGGCTCCTTTCTTTGGGAAGAATGTACAGTCGATGCTGAAATTAGGCCGTGCTCAGGGCGTAGCCATGGCTGCCAGCCTTGCAAGAGACATTCCTATAACTGAATACTCTCCTAAAAAAATAAAGATGGCTATTACCGGAAATGGTAATGCCAGTAAGGAGCAGGTCGCCGGAATGTTGAAAAACCTTTTACAACTAAAAGAATTCCCGACCAAATATCTGGATGCCTCGGATGGACTTGCTGTTGCAGTATGTCATCATTTTAATATGGGTAAAGATATTTCTGAAAAATCTTATTCGGGATGGGATAGCTTTATTAAGCAGAATCCTGGCAGGATTAAATAAATTATTAAGTCTTGCATTATTTGGGGGCTTAGGACTTGGCCTTTTCTTAATCAATCCATTTGTATAAAAATCAGTAAAGTTAGATAGCTTATTATTCTTAATGTATAATTCCCAATATCATATATATTGTCTACTTTATCTGACGAAGACAATTTTTCTTTCTATTTTTCTATACATAAAATCAACCTAACAAAAAGACTATAAATTACTGTTTATCAGTATACAATATTTGTAAAATTGCTTTACAAGTATTGCACAATTATTTTACTAGGTAAAACATACTACTATTTGTAACATTGGTATGGTTTTTCGTACCTATTAAATTCAAGAGTAAAATTTTATGAAAACATTACAACCCAATATTGCACCCGCTGAAGCCAAAATGAACTGGTTTCAGCACTTTATGATGCTTTGCTCCGGGGCAAACATTCATGTTCTGAGAAAAACACCATCCGAGTGGAATAAGTATTCCGGAATTGGTGGTGTGGTATTATTTACTGCTGTATTTGCAACGTTATCTTCCGGCTATGCCATGTATACTATTTTTGACGATATCTGGGCAGCTATAGGCTTTGGACTGTTGTGGGGTCTAATGATCTTTAACCTGGACAGATATATTGTTTCTTCTATTAAAAAGACAGGAACATGGTGGAACCAGATACTAATGACTATACCCCGCCTTATTCTGGCAGCCTTTTTAGGAATTATTATTGCAAAACCGCTGGAACTAAAGATTTTTGAAAAAGAGGTTAATAAGCAGCTTAACACTATTATCCAGAGAAATAAGGCAGAACTTCAGGCTAAGATCAATAACCGGATTATGCAACAAAGCGGTCCTTATGACAAGGAGAAAGCCGAAATCAATTCGAAACTTGCAGCTTATCAGAAATCATATGATTCAGCTTCTGTGGAGCTGGAAAAAGAAATTCTGGGAAAGCAGTCGGGCCTCACTTCCGGAAAGATAGGCTATGGCAGCAATGCCAAGCGTAAGGAAGAATTGAAGAAAAACAGGCTTGCAGACCTACAAAATTATCAGAAACAGGTCGCTCCACGTTTGGAATATCTGGACAAAGAAACATCCAAAGTATATACTAACCTGGAGCAGGAACTAAAGAACTCTGAAGGTGCCGAAAATCGTTTTAATGGTTTTGCTGCCAGACTTCAAGCCCTGGATGAGCTTGGTAAAGCGAGTGCAATTATCGCATTAGCTTCAACCTTCATTATGGGACTATTTATATGTCTGGAAATATCTCCTGTACTGATTAAACTTATTTCCTCAGTAGGCCCTTATGACTGGCTGCTTGATAAAAATGAAAATGATGTAAAAGTCTATGCTAAAGAAAAAATAGAAAAAGCAAATATTTCTACCGAATACAGAGTAAACGAGCTGAAAGAAAATCTTTATCCCAAGAACACATCTACTTTATAAAAACAACCGGACATTCAGCTGAATGTCCGGTTTTATATTGGTTACTTTCTTGCCGTGCCTAAAGCCAGCGAAAGATTCTTTTGAATAATCTTAGTGGAGGTATAAGTTGCACCACATAGTGAGCCGGTAAGTTTATAAGTCCCTTGTGGTAATACCAAAGTATTTTGACCCTTTGCAGGTATTGCCATATTATAATACTTATCTCCCTGAATCCTTAGGATCATATTACAATCCGAATTATTCGCGACAAGTAAAATTGCATTGGTGTCGCTGATATCATTATTAAACATCTGATTGAGTACATTCACCGTTTTAGCATTATGACCAGATTTATCCTGAGCCATAAGTTTGGCAAATTCTTCAGCCTCCTGTTCCTCAAGAGTTTTAATAATAGGCTTAGGAATATCTGCTGCTTTTTTAGGATTGGCTGCGATTTGTAAAGACAATAATTTCTGCTTCAAGAAGGCAATATCTTTATGTTTAGGATATTTCTTAATGTAAGCCGAAAGCTCATTAATATCCTTAGTTTCCATTATATGCGCAAGTGTCACATTATTAGACGCACAACTCCACAACAAAACCGAACCAAGGAATACAAGTAAAATTTTCTTCATATCGGGGGCAAATGTAATTAAATTTTAAATCTTAAATACGTAATTGTTTTTCCTTTTGCAGAAAACAAGCCCTCATAATAAGTTTTAATTTCACGAAGATGTACGGCATCTGTTTCAAATTCAGGAGCTCCGTAGATATCATGATGTGAAACTTCCACATCATAACCTAATGCCTGAAGTATTCCCAAAGTATAACCATGTAAAAATTCAGAATCTGTTTTCAGGTGTATATATCCGTCTTTTTTTACAATCTTTTTATAACGCTCTAGAAATTCAGGATGCGTCATTCTGTGCTTAGCCCGCTTGAATTTAATCTGAGGATCAGGGAAAGTAATCCAGATTTCATCAACCTCATCTTTTTCAAAAAACAAATCGATTAATTCTATCTGCGTACGGAGAAAAGCAACGTTTGTCAGATCTTTCTCGACTGCTTCTTTAGCGCCAAACCAAAAACGTGCACCTTTGATATCTACTCCTATAAAGTTTTTGTCCGGAAAAGCTTTTGCCATTCCTACACTGTATTCTCCTTTTCCACAACCCAATTCCAATACAATCGGATTATCGTTTTTGAAGAAATCTGTTCTCCATTTCCCCTTCATTTTATAGCCTGAAAGAGCCTCTTCCCGTGTAGGCTGGAAAACATTTACAAGAGTTTTATTTTCTTCGAAGCGTCTGATCTTATTTTTACCCAAAATTCAAAATTTAGGGTGCAAAAATAACAAATTTACAGCTATTTATCTCCAATTACAGCTTGTAAGTTAGAATTACGCAGTCTTTTAAGGTAAACAGGGAGGTATTTCTCAATAGACATTTCGATCATAGCATATTCTCCACTCTTCACAAGAGGACCCAAATCATCGGATGTATAAACGAACTGCAGGAAATTATCTATAAGATTCTTAGGGATTTTCAGTTTAATGAAATAATCATCACCATAATAATTATGAAGATTGGTTACATTTTTCTGCATAGCTTCATAAGCATAAAGACGTTCTTGTTTCCTGCGCTCACCTGTCAGGATATCGAATACACTTTGTACATTGAATCCAAGTCCGCCATTATTGAAGGATGCAATTGGTGAACGTGGAGAGTTACCATCTCCTTTTGGTGAAGGCAAGCCGATTTTATTGGCTAAAGCAAGCCTTTTATCTTCCCGGGTAGAAAGAACATCCACTTTAAAATTTCCGGTTGGCTTAAACCTTTTTAATACCACTTCTTTAATTTCGTGATATGCAATAGAAAGCTCTACCAGCATTCTTTTGTCCTGGAAATATTGCGGAGTAAGAGTTATATCTTTCCGTTCAGTAACAATAGAAGTAAACCTTATAACATCTCCAACTTTTGCGGGGATATTAAATTCCCCCTGATAATCCGCAAGCACAGTTTTCTGCGTATTGAGGTTTGTTACGTAGATCTGATTAAGATATAATGCAGAGTTGTCTCTTAAGTATATAGTCCCATTAAAAGTCTGCCCCTGAAAAATGAGAATAAATAAGAACAATAAACCAGTAAAATATTTCTTCATATAGGTCGCAAAATTAAACATAAAAAAAGCGAGTTTGCTTTCTTTAGATTTTCAAAATGGGTTAAAGTTTTATTAAACTTTATATACTATCTGTTAAAAGAAGTGAAGAATATAAAATTATTTAATCCATTTTCGAATACTTACGCATCAGGTTTTCATAAAAATTCTGCGGCAGTATCCATTTCAATGGCACTCCTATCTTTTGTCCAAATTTCCCGAAATAGTAGTGCGCTTTCCAGCTTTTCTTATCTAATAAATTCACTACATAAGCTGCCACTTCAGAAGGCTCTGTTCCTTCATCTACATGAGCATTCATTAATTCATAAATTTTATTGAATACTGTTTTATAAGCTTCTGAAACTTTTGTTTTAATACGGCTCTCAGCAATATTGGTTTTTATATCTCCTAAATGCAGTGACGTAGCCTGAACATTCCAGTTTTTAATTTCGTAACGTAATGCTTCTGTAGCTTTATCCATGGCAGATTTGGAAGCCGAATAGAGCCCTCTGAAAGGTAGTCCCATTTCACTGCCAATACTGGAAACATTGATAATTCTTCCAAAACGTTTCTCCCGCATATAAGGCATTACCGCAGAAATCATCTGTATTGGCCCTACCAGATTGAGATCGAACAGCTTATGAATATCTTCTTTGGTAGTATCTTCAACCGAACCTACCATGCCCATTCCGGCATTATTAATCAGCACATCTATTCTTCCTTCTTTTTCAATAACAGAAGAAACGGCCTGATTAATTTGCTCTTTATCAGTAACATCAACAGAAAGCCCCTTAAAATGGGCACTATCTGCAATCTGCCGGCTAAATCCGTAAACAACATGTCCTTTTTTTGCCAGTGTTTCTGCCAGCGTAAAGCCTATCCCTTTAGAGGCTCCGGTAATAATAATGACCATTTATTTTCTTTTTACCACTTTATAAAAATCTTTCCAAAACTCCGGGTAAGACTTTTCTACTACGTTAGGATCTTCGATTTCCAGTGTACGACACAAAGCATATGGTGCAAAAGCCATTGCCATTCTGTGGTCATTATAAGTGGAAATTGTAATAGTCTCTGCCGGAGTAATATTCTCCAGAGATTTTATAGTTTCGTTTGTAATCGCGGTGTTAAGACCAATTTTTCTCAGTTCATTCTGCATAGCAGTCAGTCTGTCTGTTTCTTTAACCTTTAATGTTTCCAACCCTGTAATATAAAAAGGTATATCTAGTGCTGCTGCTGTTACACAAACTGTCTGGGCAATATCCGGGCAATTATTCATATCCAGCTGCATTTCTTTCGGAAACTGGAAGCCTTCTATCGGCTGAAGAGACAATTCATTTTCCGAAACCTCAACAGTCTCTATTCCGAAAAAGCTTTTATAAATTTCAGCTGAACGGGAATCTGCCTGCAAAGATTTTATATTTAGACTCTTCAGATTAATTTTTTTCCTGCCTATTGCAGCCAAAGAATAGAAATAAGATGCAGAAGACCAATCACTTTCTACAACGTAACGAATTGGCTCTAATGCTCCGGATAATGGTTTTATCCTGATAATATTCTCTTCAATAGAAGCATTGATTCCGGCTTTCTTCAGAATTTCGATTGTCATTAACAGATAAGGCAATGATGTAATTTTACCTTCAAGGCTTACATTCAGTCCATTCTCCAGACTTGCCCCTACCAATAAAAGTGACGTTATAAACTGGCTGCTGATATTCGCCGGAATACTCACCTGATTCTTTTCAATCTTTTTTCCTTTAATTTTTAATGGCGGATAACCTTCTTCTCCCAGATATTCAATCTCCGCATCCAGTTGTTTCAGTGCTTCCACCAATGGCTTTATAGGACGCTGCTTCATTCTTTCGGATCCTGTTAATATAACTTCTTTTCCTGCCTTTGTTGCAAAGTAAGAAGTAAGGAAACGCATAGATGTTCCTGCATGATGAATATCTACTATATCACTCTCATCATTCAGCGCTTTTATCAGAAGTGAAGAATCCTGAGAATCGGAAACATTTTCTAAGGTTATGTTTCCAAATATCTTCTCTAAAATCAATAATCTGTTCGTTATACTTTTTGATCCTCCGATTTTTACAGTCTCTCCGTCCAGCATTTCACAGAAAGGAACAGTTGATTGTAGTTTCAGGTTATTCTGGTGTCTTTCTTTATCTCTCTCCATATTAGATTTCATTTTTTTATTAAAAGCTTCCTGTAGGTCCGTTCCCGTCTGATTTGCCAGACACAAAGTAACAAAAAGAACATCTGCTAGTTCCTCTCCGAGGTCTTTACTCTTATCTGATTCTTTTTCTGACTGTTCGCCATATCTTCTGGCTATAATTCTGGCAACTTCTCCCACTTCTTCTGTCAGCATTGCCATATTAGTCAGTTCATTGAAGTAACGCACTCCTACTGTTCTGATCCATTCGTCAACCTGATGCTGAAGGCTCTTAATTTCTTCCATAATTTTAATACAATAATGCTATTCTACAGAACCCGGAACTATGATTCTGTAGCTTGTTGGTTATTATTTTTTAACAAATATACGATAGAAGAATAACTTCCTCTGCAATTAAAAGACTTAATATGCCAGAACTTACATTGGCTTATGCTCTGTATACCTGTTGTATTCGAAAAAAAGCTCAATTGCATTTTTTCGGGTCATAACAAATCAGGAATAATGTATTATAAATACAGAGAGGCTTACAAGATTTTATTTATTAAGGCTTTCGCATAAAAAGCTTATAATCAGATTATATAGAAAGTTAATCTTTCTAAAATCCTTGTGTTGCGTGTAAATATATCACCACTAGTTATATTTATTTTATATTTGTTAACATTAAAACACCACATGGAAATATTTTTATTGTTAATAATTCTTGTTTTTGTAATTATTTCACTTAACAAATCAGCTGCTAATTCCAAGGCAACACAGGAAGCAATTGGCAAGCTTAAAGATGAAATTAATGCATTAAACCTTAAGATTAGTACAAACACACAAACTTTAAAAGCTGAAGAACCTCAGCCGGAGATCATACCTGTTGTTACAGAAGAGCCACAACCTGCTATAAAGGAAGAAATAAAAGCCGAAGAAGAAAAGCAAATTATCGAAGAAATCCCCGTTGTTGAAGAAGCACCTGTACAGGCAGCCATGTCTGCGTCAGTATCCCAGGAACTTCAACCCGAGGCAATACCATTACAAGAAAATGCAGAGATTCCGGTAACAGAAAAAATTGTTTTACCTCCTAAAAAGAGCTGGCTGCAAACATTCAAAGAAAAAAATCCGGATATTGAAAAATTCATCGGAGAGAATCTTATTAATAAAATAGGTATTCTTATTCTGGTACTGGGAATTAGCTTCTTTGTAAAATATGCTATTGACAAAAACTGGATTAATGAACCTGCGCGTGTTGGGATCGGTATTTTGTGTGGTGCTCTCATTATGGGAGTTGCACACCGATTAAAGAAAAACTACAAAGCATTTAGTTCGGTATTTGTTGCCGGAGCCATTAGTATCTTCTACTTTACCATTGGTATTGCATTTCACGATTATCATTTATTTAATCAGGCAACAGCATTTATCATCATGGTAGTTATCACCATATTTAGTGCATTTGTTTCTGTATCCTACGACCGAAAGGAATTAGCTGTTTTATCACTTATTGGAGGTTTTGCGGTACCATTTATGGTGAGCACCGGCGAAGGGAACTATAAAGTACTCTTTACTTACATTGCCATTCTTAATATAGGAATGCTGATTATTGCTTATTTCAAAAAATGGAGTCTTGTCACTTTACTGGCATTTATTTTCTCCTGTGTTCTTTTCTCATTCTGGTTCGGTGAAAAGGTTATCGATGGAGGGCTTCCATATCGTGGAGCTTTATTTTATGCAACTATCTTCTATCTTATCTTCAGTATTGCTACCGTTGTTAATAATCTGCGGAATAAGGGGACTTTTTCCAATCTGGAGTATTTCATCATCATTGCTAATACATTCTTTTATTTCGGAATAGGAATTAGTATTATCCATAAATGGGGAATGGACTTCAAAGGTCTGTTTACTATTGCATTGGCACTATACAATCTCGCTTATGCTATATTATTGTACAGAAAATTCGGACTGGACAAAAATGCAATCTACCTTTTACTTGGTCTGACACTTACTTTTGTAACTCTCGCTATTCCAATCCAGTTTAATGGTAATTATATCACATTATTCTGGTCTGCCGAAGCCGTGCTTTTATTCTGGCTATTCCAGAAATCAAGAATTGCAGCCTTCAAATTAGGCGCTATTGTTGTTCAGATTTTAATGCTTTTCAGCCTCATGATGGATTGGGAGTTCTATTACACGAGAAGTACTGAAGTACTGAAACTAGTTTTCAACCCGATATTCATAACAGGCTTCGTTTCTCTGGTATCTCTTGTACTTACTTATCTTCTGTTGAGAAAAGAAAAAGAACCTGTTGATATTTT
Source organism: Elizabethkingia miricola (assembly GCF_001675285.1). GTDB lineage: Bacteria > Bacteroidota > Bacteroidia > Flavobacteriales > Weeksellaceae > Elizabethkingia > Elizabethkingia miricola. The sequence continues at coordinate 15,201 of NZ_LSGQ01000003.1, read as the reverse complement.
TACAGTTAAATTCAACCCTGCATTATACAGACAAGGAGTATCTATAGCAGCTGTTATTATCGGATATTTCATAGGATTATTCGAAATTTCTTATCAGGCGAATACGGGCATTGCCAATTATTATTCTGCCCAATCTTACTCTGTACTGTATCATTTTTTATTTAGTACAGGAGTTATATACTTTACATTAAAGCGCAAAAACATAACAGTAAACAACCTTGCAATTATTTTATCCTGTATAAATATCCTCTTGTATATCGTCGTTTTCCATCAGCTGGTAACAGATGAAATAGTGGAAAACTATAATGCAGGATTATCGGGCAAGTCAGCCTTTTTCTTACATTATATATTATTAGCATGTCTGATATATTTTGGGTATACCATCATAAAGTTGAGAAATGACAATAATTTCTCCATACTTCTCAATCATAAATTTGCTTTATGGATTTTTGCTTTCTGTATTGTTTTCATTATGAGTAATGAGATAATGGTTCATGGATTAATATTTTCCGGAGATATTATCTCTCAGGCAGAGCTTGCAAAAATATACCCTGTCACAAAGGAAAACCTATATAAATATCAGAGGATGTTTTTTATTGACGATAAACTCAGATTTGTAAAACTTCAAATCATTAAAATAGGATATCCTATTCTTTGGGGTGTATTATCATTCGTTTTTCTGATTATCGGAATAAAGAAACAAAACAAGCAACTTCGTATTATCGCGCTTGCTTTACTGGGGATTACCATTATTAAGCTGTTCTTATATGATATCAAAAATGTATCGGAGACAGGAAAAATTATAGCCTTTATTTTACTAGGGGTTCTTATCCTTATTATATCATTTGTCTACCAAAAAATAAAAAAACTAGTTATTGATGAATCCAGCAAACCAAATGATACAGAAAATAATTAAGCTGCTGCCAATATTAATTGGTTCTTCTGTCCTTCTTGCACAAAACTATCAGGGCAAAATCAGTAATATAAAAGAAAGCGGGCTGCATCAGATCGTGCTTTCTCCGGATGTTATTGCTGCAACCCGCAATAATATGGATTTCATAAGGATTTTCGATTCCAGGCACAATGAGGCTCCTTATATCTTGGGAAACGGAAATCTCAAAAAGTCTGATTTCAAACAATTCCCGATAAGCTCAAGAAATACAATTCCCAATGTTGTAACTTCTGTTATTATCTCTAATGAGAATACCGTTAATCTGGATAATCTTACTCTAAAGATTGCCAATACGGAAATAGATAAGAAATACAACATCAGTGGAAGCAACGACCAAAAGGAATGGTTTGGGCTTGTTGACAATCAGATTATATCCGGTCTTAATGAATCCGAAAAAACGTCAGTCGAAAAGAATTTCTCATTTCCTTTAAACAATTATAAATTTTTAAAATTCGATTTTCTCGACAAGAATTCTTTACCCATTAATGTACTAGAGGCCGGATTAGAATATGATAATATTGTAGCTGATGCTAAAACTGCATTACAAAACTTTGAGCAGAAAATAACCACGGACAAGAACAGTAAACAGAGCATTATTACAATTACTTTCCCAAATGAGCAGGTAATAAACGGAATTAGCTTTGATATTCTCTCACCTTCTTTTTATCAGCGCGATGTCCGGGTATTAATTAATAAGGCCAGAGTTTATAAAAGAAAAACCGAAAATTACAGAGAAGAGTTTACTGCTTTTCAAATCAGGTCTAAAAATAATAACCAGTTTGGATTCCCGGATTTATTCACAAAAGAACTGATTATAGAAATAGATAATCAGGATAACCCTCCATTAGATATAAAGAAAATAAACCTTTTCCAGTCTCAAAAGAAAATTTTGGCAGATCTGAAAGCAGGAGAAACCTATACGCTGGATATTAATCCCAAATTATCCGCCCCGCAATATGATTTAGTAAACTCCGGAATTAATCTTAGTCAGAACTATCCTGATGCAACGATTACAGATCTGAAAGAAACTGATCATTCTGTGCATCCAAAATCAGGAAAAGCATTTTGGCAGACTCCCTTCTTTGTATGGGGCTGTATAATCATTGCCATTATAACTATCGGATTTTTTGCACTGGGGCTCATTAAAGACATGAACAAAAAACCAGAATAATTACTTTCTTTTAAAATATTTTTTGGCCTTCCGGATAAACAGCTAAACAACAGTAAACTAGCATAGACATTCGTTTTAAGGTATATTAATTTTGAAGATTATGCTTCGGGAATGTTAAAACCGTCTAAATCATTTTTTAATTAATAAAAATATTTTGCCATTTAAAAAAATATTTATAATTTTGCGGTCTAATTATTAAGACAATGAAAAAAGATATCCATCCATCCAATTACAGATTAGTTGCTTTTAAAGACATGAGCAACGATGAAGTTTTCATTACAAGATCTACTGCTGAAACCAAAGATTCTTTGGTAGTTGATGGTGTAGAGTATCCATTGGTAAAAATGGAAATCTCTAGTACTTCTCACCCATTCTACACAGGTAAAGTTAAATTAGTTGACACAGCTGGTAGAGTTGATAAGTTCATGAATAAATACAAGAAATTCGCTAAGAACTAAGATATACAGTTTTATACTGAATAAAAACACCGAAGAATTGGATTCTTTGGTGTTTTTTATTTAATTGCACACCGGAAAATATTACAACGTGAGAAACAACAACGGCGCTATTATCACCCTTGGATTTGCTCTTTTTGCCATGTTTTTTGGCGCAGGGAATCTTATTTTACCTCCCTTTATCGGATTAAAATCCGGAACAGAATGGTTTTACGCCATTGTAGGATTTATCACCACAGGAATTATTGCTCCGCTGATCAGTTTGATCGCTGTAGTACAAATCGGGCATAACTTTACAGATATCGGGAAACGGGTTAATAAGAAAATGATAACCATACTTGCGTTTATCATCATCTGGTTAATCGGTCCCTTAATCGGGATTCCGCGTACCGGAGCAACTACTTTCGAAATAGGATTACAACCTGTATTTCCAGAACTTTCATCTATTATTAGTGCTGTAATATTTTTTACTGTAACAGGTTTTCTTGCAATCTCTCCAAGCAAAATTGTCGATATTATCGGGAAATACCTTACACCGGTACTTATTCTATTACTGCTTATCCTTATAGCTGTTGGTATTATTTATTCACCAGGGGCTCCTGCAGCATCTACTCTTAGCCACGGAGAAAGTTTCGCATTAGGATTTCATGAGGGCTATCAAACAATGGATGTACTATCCGCTGTTATTTTTGCCGGCATTATTATTACCACTATTACCGAAAAAGGATTCACCCAGGTTAGCCAAAGAGTCAGGATGACTATTATGGCCGGCCTTATCGCTGCTATTTGCCTTCTAGTAATCTATGGAGGACTTGTATATCTTGGAGCAACTTCAGGTTATCCTGTAACCGACGACTTATCCCGAACGAAACTGCTTTTACATATCTCTAATTCCGTATTAGGACAATACGGAACTTATATTATTTCTGTAGCCATAGCACTTGCATGTTTAACAACAGCTATTGCACTGACTTCAGCTTTTGCCAGCTTTATGGAAAAAATTACAAATGGAAAGTCCGGCTATAAAGTCAATGTTATTTTCTGTTGTGTACTTGCTGCTATACTTTCGGTAAAAGGAGTAGATGAAATAATTAACTATGCCGGAATATTGCTAGGCTTTGTATATCCTGTTGTTTTTGCTTTGGTCATGTACTTAGTCTTTTTCGGAAAAATTGTTAAGTCCAAGACTCCTTATGTAGCTGCTGTTATTATAAGCACACTGGTATCCTCACTATCTGTATTCCAGTATTATGGTATTGCAGAAAATTTTATAACCACTTTAAAAGACAGCCTTCCACTAGTGCAACACAACATGGAATGGGTACTCCCCTCTTTTTTAGCATTTATTATTACTGCTCTTTTTTCTAAAAATAATACTTTTGCAACCCAAGAGTAATTTTGGAAATTTTTGTTTTACTTAAATTTGTAATATTATTATCCTCACTAACAAATGAAACAACTTGTTTTCTCTGATGCCCAATATTGGGAAGAGTTTTTACCTCTGACCTTCACCCGCCCCATTGCGGATATGCGTGTAGGTATATTAACATTTAAGGAACGATGGGAAAAACTTTTAGGATTTGATGAAAGCTTTTTCGTCACCGAAAAGTACCTTCAGGTAAAATACCCCGAACCTGAAAAAAAAGAATCTTTATTGATCGTACCGAATTTTCTTCCAACAGAAAGTGTACTACAGCAAATAAAGGATCTACAGAAAGGAGAAGCCCTGGTATATGAGAATGAACTAATCGCTTCATATATCAATCTGGACAACTTTAATATTGGCCAGATTGAAAAATGTATAGATATTACTGAAGAGCTGATTGTCTTCAAAAAGCCATGGGATCTTTTTACATACAACGACAAAGCCATCAGATTCGATTTTGATCTGGTAACCAAAGGCCGTACTTCTCAGAAAATTTCTGAAACCAATAATATCCGTGGGAAAGTTGAAGATATCTTTATCGAAGAAGGTGCAGATCTTGAGTTTGCCTACCTGAACACCAATGGCGGTCCTATTTATATTGGCAAAGAGGCCGAAGTTATGGAAGGCGTTATGCTAAGAGGTCCAATTGCAATTTGTGATCATGCAGTCATGAAAATGGGAGCTAAGGTTTTCGGAGCAACAACATTTGGTCCTTATTCCAAAATATGTGGAGAAGTAAGTAATGTTGTAATCTTTGGCTTCACCAGCAAAGGACACGATGGCTACTTGGGGAATTCAGTCCTTGGTGAATGGTGTAATCTTGGTGCCGACACCAATACTTCTAACCTGAAAAATAATTATTCTGCTGTAAAAATGTGGTCTTACCGTGAGAAAAGATTTGTGGAAACAGGACTACAATTCTGTGGAACGGTTATGGGTGATCATTCTAAAACGGCAATTAATACACAGCTAAATACCGGAACTGTAGTTGGTGTCGCTGCCAACATTTTTAAAACCGGATTTCCGCCAAATCTTGTACACTCATTTACCTGGGGAGGTGCGAATGATGATCCGAAGTTCCGCTTGGATAAAGCCTATGAAACTGCTGAAATTATGATGGCCAGAAGAAAAATAGAACTGACTGAAGAAGATAAAGCCATTCTGAAACATGTATATCATGAATTTTAAGCTCTAAAATATTAGAATCATCATTACTGATGATTCTTTTTTTTATCTGAGAATCAAATATTTAAATATTATCATAATATTTTTTAATTTTAGATGTAACAGATTACTCCTTCCGATTGTCTTACTTATAAAAGCAATACTATGGACCAACAGACTTTTAAAACAACGGTTTTTATCCACAAGGATAGACTATACCGTTTTGCTAAAAGTTTTCTGGTCAGCGCAGATGAAGCCTACGATGTAGTACAGGAGATTATGATAAAGCTCTGGCAAATGAAGGACGATTTGCATCGTTATGAAAATATTGAAGCTTTTGCTTTACGGTGCCTGCGAAATGAATGTCTTAACAGACTGAAACACGCAAAAGTAGTAGAAGACTATCAAATTAGGAATGTGAGGCAGGACTATTCAGTTAACCATAGTGACAATACACGGGAAATTATCGTTAATATGATTAACCAGCTTCCCGAGAAACAGAAAATGGTGATGCATCTGAAAGATATTGAAGAATACAGCATTGCTGAGATATGTGAAGCCCTGGAAATGGAATCAAATGCAGTAAGAATAAACCTGATGAGGGCCCGACAAAAAATAAAAACACAACTCGAAAAAATTTTCGAATATGAAAACCGACAGATCCAAACAATATAAAGACCAGTACTTCGCAGGAAATTCTTCCGAGGCCGAAGAAAAATGGCTGAAAGATTTTTCGGATGATATTTTCTTTAAAACACTTCGGGAAGAAAAAGAAGTGACAATGGATTGGAGCTTTGAAGACTTTATGGAAAAAGTCGAAGAACAACCGATACCTGTAAAGAAAATTCAGCTAACAACAAAACCAGGACTTAGTAAATGGTACTGGATGGCAGCAGGTTTCATTATTTTCTTAAGTCTTGGTGGCTATCTGTTTTTTAATCAGAAATCTATAACAGACGTTACAGCAACTTCTGTTGCCAAAAATGAACCTGTAAAAAATAATACACCAGCCATTCAGGAACAACAAACAACCCCGACTGAAATAAATATTCAGCCCTCAGTTATCACTCCTGAGACTGAAAAAAAAGAAATAACAGAAAAAGAAAATATTAAGGTTTTAGCTCAGAAAAAACCTTTAGTTAAAAAAGAGAAAGAGATTATTGAAACTACTTCTGTTAAAAGTGTTCCGGAAACCGGTACAGAAGATGGTTATAATCCTAACTATGTCCTTATCAACGGAAAGCCCGTATACGATGAAGAAGAAGCTGCAGATCTTACAAAGAAATCGCTTAATCTTCTGGCCAGCAATCTGGATAAGGGAATTGAAAAAGTTGGACTCATAAAACATCTTTCTGTTAATTTTTAAATCAAACCATCATGAAAAAGATATTTCTAACATTATTTATAACTGCTGCAGGCATTAGTGTAAATGCCCAGATCAGCAAGCTCGAAAAACTTTTCGATCAGTATCAGGACACCAAAGGAGTGACCTCTATTAAAATAGCAAAGCCTATGTTTAACCTGCTTAACAAACTGGATATTCAGGATGCAGGTATAGACCAGATCAGACCATTGATAAAGGATGTTAATTCTATTAAAATACTGATTTTTGAAAAAGGCAAAAAAGACAGTATTGCTCCTACGGTTAATATGTCGAAAATAAGAGATGAAATTAACTCTTCTATTAAAAACCTGAAATATGAGGAGCTAATGACTGTAAACAGTGACGGAAAGAAAATTAAATTCTTAACTCAGGACACGACAACCAGTGTGGTAAAAGACTTATTACTGAGTATCACCGGAGACGATGAGAATCTGTTCCTTCTTTTGGACGGTAAAGTAAACGTAGACGATATTTCTAAGCTGGTTAACAGTGACGAAAAAGGTGATAAAGGGACAAAGGGTGATAAAGGTAAAAAATAATATAATGAAAGCTTTTTCCAAAATATTCGCTTTATCCATCCTGCTTGCTTTTTTACAATCATGTATTGTTTCCTCCAGTCCGAATATGGAGTTTCTGGATCGTGAAAGTCTGGGAAAAGGAGCACAGGTCACAGCTGTCAATCCACCAATGTTTCTGGTCAAGCCTTTTATAAAAAAAGCGCTTCGTGAAGACGGAGAAAGTGAAGAAGTGATTGCATTGATCAAGAAGGTAAAGAAAGTCCGTGTTATGACTGTTATCGCCCCAAATGCTAACTATCAGGAAAAACTGAACCGCTTCTTTGCAGAAAATAAATACGAAGAGTGGATGACTCTTAATTCGGAAGGGCAAAAAGTTAATATCCGAGCCATTACCAATGGCGATCAGATTAACAAATTACTTATTGCAGTGGATGGAGATAAAAACGGAGAAAAAGTTTTTGTAGATGTAAGAGGTAATTTTACTCCGGAAGATATTTCCAATATTGTCAATATGGCTAGTAAAAGCAAATCAATAAATTAAAAACATTATATTTCATATCTCTAAATTAAGGCTCTTGTTCTATAACAAGGGCTTTTTTATTTTTCAGGTTCATAGTCCAGCGGGAGCATTTTAGCCACTTTATCTGCCGCCCAGGACTTCTGAAACAACATCTGATCAGGATCTGAATAATTACCGTCAGATGTTATATGATAGCGAATACCACGCGTTTCAACATAAGAATTTATCGTACTATAAGAGTTTGTTCTTATAACCTCCCGCTTAGAAATATCGAAAAGATATTTCTTATAACTTACCATTAGTATATCCGGAAATTCAAAATACACTTTTCCATCCATTTCACTTCTGTACGCAGGTGCCTGAAGATCTTTTTCTACCAAAGCAAGTGCTTTTTGCCCCTCCATTTGTTTAACTCTATCCAGAATAAATCCTTCTTTATTAACACTATTATTAAATACAGATTTAAAAAAATGCTGCACACTACCATAATAGGCATTCAGCCTGTTCATTTTATAAACTCTGTTTTTAGATTCAGATGCTTTTACGGGTGTATAAAATGATGTTCCTGTATATTGGGAAATACCATTTCTATGATCTACATAGAAAGACATGAGTTTGTATTCTATCGTATAACCTAGTTTTTTATTGATAATTATTAAAGGTTTCTTAGCCTGAGCTCTGAGAATTCTTTCTGTTTTATCATAAGCAAATTTCACTTCTTTCGGATTCTCAATACTTACACCCTCTCTGCTTATTCCCAAAAAATTATCAAAAAAAGTATTAATGTATTTTTCATAATCTTTACTTGAATATCCAATTAACTTTACCTCTTCTATAAGGCGTTCTTTTTCCAGGACAACTTTAAGGGTTTTATTCATAGCCTGCTGCAGCGGATAAACAAAATCCTGATAGCCATCTTTTTGAAAAACAATATTTCCTTGTTTTATATTGGGAATACTAATATCAAATATCCCCTTGGCATCCGTTATCGAAGAAACCTGACTGCCGTCGATGTATATTTTAACATTAGACAAAGGCTGCTCTGCTGTAGTAACAACACTCCCTTTTATAACTTGTGAAAAGCACAAAGCCGATAAAAACAGAAATAGAATAAAGCTGATTTTTATTTTCATAACCCTAAAGTCTTAGGGATAAATATAGCTATTTTTTTGATTCTTCTTTATTGCTGATATAATTTTGTAAATTAGGAGACTTATTATAACCATGTCTAAAGTAACTATTCGTGATATCGCCAAAGCATTGAGTGTCTCTGTATCTACAGTGTCTAAAGCTCTGTCCGATAGTTATGAGATTAGTGCGGCTACCAAGAAAAAAATAATTGAATATGCTGAAAAGCATAATTATCACCCAAACAGGCTCGCAAAAAATCTAAAATTTGGAAAAACAAATACCATAGGAGTTATTGTTTGCGATATTTCCAATACATTTATATCCCAGGTTCTCGACGGGATACAAAGTAATTTTATGGATAAAGGCTTCGACACCCTTATCATGCAGAGCCATCATGACGAAGCTACAGAAAGACAATGCATTGAATCTCTTATTAACAAGGGAGTCGATGGTATTCTGATGTCCCCGTTAACAGAAACATCAAATTTTGATCTCCTAAAGAAGCTTCAGCCCAACTATCCAATTGTTCTTTTCGACAGAATACAAAGCTCACTGAATACGCATAAGGTAGGAGCTAACAACGTTGGCGGAAGTTTTAAGGCAACACAGCATCTGTTGCGAATCGGGAAAAAAAATATTCTGATTATACTTGCAGATAAATTAGGTGTCAGTGATTTACGCTTAGAGGGTTATAAAAACGCTCTAAAACAATATAACATCCCTTATCTTGATGAAAATGTATTGTTTGTGGATTTGAAAAACATCAATCAGCACGATGAGAAAATTAAAGAATTTATCTCTGAAAAACTAAGATCTGAAAATCCCCCGGATGCGGTTATTTGTGGCTCCGAAACCATTTCTACCAGAAGTCTTGGAATTTTTATGGAAGCTGGTATTAAAGTACCGAAAGATATAGCTGTTTTAGGTTTTGCCAATACAACTTTTGCGTTCTCCCTAAACCCGCCTCTGTCTACAATCGTACAGCCAGCATACGAAATTGGTAAGATAGCCACCGAGAAAATGATAGAATTACTGAATAAACCAACTAAGGATTACAAAACTATTGAACTGGAAACCCAGTTAGTCATTAGAAAATCATGTGGTTATTTTCCGGAAAATTTTAATTCTTAAAATAAGATTTGGCATTGTGATAACAAATATCACTAATTATACCTCCTACCCATTTCAGATCATTTGGCAATAAACCTTTTCTGATATCTTCTGCAAAAAGATTGCACAGTAACCTTCTAAAATATTCATGTCTTGGGAAAGAGAGAAAACTCCTGGAGTCTGTAAGCATTCCAATAAATGTACTGATTAGCCCCAGATTGGAAAGTGTATTAATCTGCTGTTCCATTCCGTCCAGCTGATCCAGAAACCACCATGCAGACCCAAACTGTATTTTTCCTTTTATACCTTCTCCCTGAAAGTTACCTGTCATGGACCCAAACACCGCATTATCCGCCGGATTGAGATTATATAATATGGTCTTGGTTAGTTTTTGTTGATTCTCTAAATTGTTTAAAAATGCGGATAATGCTTGTGCTTGTGGGTAATCCCCAATAGAGTCATAACCTGTATCTGTCCCTATTTCTTTTAACTTTATGGTATTGTTATTTCTTAATGCTCCTAAATGAAATTGTTGCGCCCATCCTTTTTCATAATACATTTTGCATAGCTCTGTCAAAATATAATGAGTATAGCCTTCTTCTACATCCTTTGCCTCTTCATCATCTCCCAATAAGACAGTAAAAAAGACATGGTTAATTTCTTTTAAACTATGTTTTCCCGACTGTGGAATAGACAACAGACCATGATCTGATGCTACACACCCCATATCATCGAAAAAATTCACCCGTTTCTGTAAAGCTTCAAGAAGAGTATCCAAATCTGAGATTTCTACTTTACTCACCTCTGAAAGCTTTCTTACATAATCCCGGAAACTATCACCTTTGCTTATAGCAAAAATTTTATCCGGTCGGAAACTAGGCTTTACGTCTATTTCTCTATTTTGTTGTCGTATACTCTGATGAAAACTAAGATCATCTGTCGGATCATCCGTTGTTCCCAACATTTCAACATTATAATTATTCAACAGACTTCGTGGTCTGAAGTTTTCCTGTTGCAATTTTTCGGTTGTCTCTTTATATATTCTGTCGGCCGAAGCTGCATTCAGATATTCATTTATACCAAACGGGTTTTTAAGTTCCATATGCGTCCAGTGAAACAATGGATTGCGCAATGTATTAGGTACTACTTCAGCCCATTTGCGGAATTTATCTTCATCAGAAGCATTACCGGTGATAAAAACTTCGTCTATACCGTAGGCTCTCATAGCACGCCATTTATAATGGTCTCCTTTCAGCCATACCTTTGTAATATTTTCAAAGTTCTTATTCTCTGCAATCTGTTGCGGTGACAAATGATTATGATAGTCTATAATCGGTAAATCCTTTGCATAATCATTGTATAATACTACTGCAATATCTGATTGTAAAAGAAAATTATCATTTAAAAAATACGACATACTATTTACCTAATATTCCTAGTTCTAATCCTCTCAACTCTGCTAATCCTCTTAATCTGCCAATCGCAGAATATCCGGGGTTGGTTGTTTTTTGTAAGTCATCCAGCATCTGATGTCCATGGTCTGGTCTGAAAGGAATTGCAGTCTCTCTTTTTTGATTTTCTGCTGCAATAACCTTCATTACCTCATACATGTCTACATCACCATCTAAATGATCTGCTTCATAAAAATTTCCGTGTGCATCTTTCTGCACATTTCTCAGGTGTATAAAATATACTCTGTCTTTTAGTTCATTGAACATTTGTACAAGCTGCCCTGCTTTTCCTGCTCCTAAAGAACCTGTACAAAAACAAATTCCGTTAAACTTTTTATCGACTCCCCTGATGATATATTTAAAGTCTTCTAAATTACCGGCTATGCGAGGAAGTCCCAAAATAGGATATGGCGGATCATCCGGATGAATAGTCATCGAAATTCCATATTCCTCGCATATGTCAGCAATTGATTGAAGAAAGTAAAGTAAATTTTGTTTTAATCCTTCAGCTCCAATTGTACTGTAAAGCTCAATACTCTTGTTCAGTTCTTCAATTTCAATATTCTTTTCTCCGGGAATTCCCATCAGAATATTGGTTTGTAACTGACTCAGTTGTTCATTAGTATAATTCTCAAAGCGTTTTTTTGCTTCTTCCCTTACAGAATCTGTATAGTCAGCTTCTGCATTCTTACGTTTCAGCATAAACAGATCAAAAACGGCCAAATCTATCCAGTTAAAATACAAGGCCTTTGATCCGTCTTTTAACTCTAGATCCAGCTGAGTACGTGTCCAGTCTAATACCGGCATAAAATTGTAACAAATAGTTTTTATTCCATTTTCTGCCAGATTTTTTAAAGTCTGTCTGTAGTTTGCAATATAATGCGCCGCATGTTCAGATCTTGTTTTAATAGCTTCATGCACTGGTACGCTTTCAACTACTGACCATCTGAATCCTGCGTCTTCAATAATTTCCTTCCTTTTAGCAATTTCATCCGACGGCCAGATATCTCCATGTGGAATATGATGCAGTGCCGTTACAATTCCCGTTGCTCCTGCCTGTTTTATATCTTGTAAGCTTACCGGATCTTCTGGTCCATACCAACGCCATGTCTGTTCTAATCTTCTCATACTACTCCTGCATTAAACCCCACACCATGAATTGAAACCTCCGTCTACAAAAATGGTCTCTCCGTTTACAAACTGAGATGCATCGCTTAGTAAATAAACTAATGTACCTGCCAGTTCATCGGGATTCCCTAATCTTGAATAGGGTGTTCCGTTAATAAATTTCTGTGCTCTTTCTGTATAAGTTCCATCACTATTTGTAAGTAATGTACGGTTTTGTTCTGTTAAAAATACGCCGGGCGCAATAGCATTACATCTTACGCTATCTCCATATCTTAGAGGGAGTTCTGTTGCCATCCATTTAGTAAGACCTTCTATACCATGTTTAGCAATTGTATAACCTAATACTCGTGTCAGAGGTCTGCTTGCTGCCAGCGAAGAAATATTCACAATGGAGCCTTTCCCATTTTTTGCAATTTCTTTCCCGAAAATGAAGGTTGGAATAATGCTGCCATATAAGTTAAGTTCAATCGCTTTAATTGTATCGCTAATTTTTGCATCAAACAAATCTTCATTTGGGGGAATGGTCGCTCCCGGAATATTACCACCGGCAGCGTTGACCAAACCATCTATCTTCCCCCATCCATTTATGATGATGTTATTAGTTTCTATTAACTGTTCTTCATTGAGTACATCTGTCTGAAAAAATTCAGCCTCACCACCTGCATTAACTACCTCTTGTACTCTTTCTCTTCCTCTTTCTTCATTCCTTCCTAATATTGCCACTTTAGCACTTGCTTCACCCAAGGCTTTAACAAATGATTGTCCCAGGATGCCTGTTGCCCCTGTTACGACAATTACTTTTCCTTTAAGCGAAAACTTTTCTAAAATGCTCATATTCCGTCTTTGAATCTGATGCCAAATTAACAAGATTTAACATGACAGTATTAAATAATCATTAAAATCTACTAAAACGTTTTCGTATAAATTAATAATCTTTAAATATTCCATATATTAAATTAAGTTAACTTAGTGATAGGAAAATATGAAAGGAAAAATTATCTGCTTCGGAGAAGCATTAGTACGATATCAGCCTGCAGAAGATTCATTCTTTAATGAGTCTAATAAAGTTATGGCTTTTCCAGGCGGATCCGAAGCCAATGTTGCTGTAAAGCTGGGTCAGACGGGTCTCCCGGTGTCTTATATTTCAGCAGCACCCGACAATCAGATTACCCGGGAATTTGTGAAAATACTAAAAGACAATAAAGTTGAAACTGATGGCTTTTTGTACAGAGGTGACAGGATTGGCTCTTATATATTGCTTTCAGCAAATGGATTAAGTAAAGGTGAGGTTATATATGATCGTAAGTATTCTTCATTCAGTCAGATAAAAACAGGTGAAATTGACTGGAATAAAATTTTTGAAGGATGCAGCTGGTTTCATTGGACAGCAATTACTCCTGCTTTAAATGAAAACCTTGCAGAAGTAATGAAGGAAGCATTAGAAGTCGCTTACTCAAAAGGAATTACTATATCAGTTGATTTAAACTACAGGAATAAATTATGGCAATACGGAAAAAATCCTCTGGAAGTAATGCCCAAACTGGTAAAATATTGTCATATTATCATGGGGAATATTTGGGCTTCTCATAATATGTTGGGAACCTCTATAGATAGCAAACTAGACAGAAATACAAGCCCAGAAGAATATTTTGAATTTGCTAAAAAGAACAGCATAGATCTGTTTTCTGAATATAAAGATGCCAGAATTGTGGCAAATACTTTCAGGTTTATGGATAATTCGAACCATAACCTTCTTTTTGGAACCCTTCATTCAAGAAATAAGAGCTTAATAAGCCCGATATATGAAACCAATGATATAATAGACCGTATTGGTAGTGGAGATGCATTTATGGCTGGTGCAATAGCCTCGCTGTATCAGAATCTCGATTTACAGAGTACAATAGACAATGCTGTACAGGAAGGTTATCATAAATTATTTGTAACAGGAGATTTTAGTAATACTAAATAAGTAAAATGGAAAAAACACTCAACTATATTGAAAAGCATCCGGTAATTCCGGTTTTTTATCACGACAACCCTGAAGTATGTAAAAAGGCATTAAAAGCTTCATATGATGGAGGAGTAAGAGTATTTGAGTTTGTAAACAGAGGTGCAAATGCAATCTCCAATTTCGAAATATTACAGCAATATAAAGATCAGTACTTTCCTGATTTAAAATTGGGTATTGGGACAATTAAAAGCAGAGAACAGGCTGAAGCATTTTTAAATCTTAATACAGATTTTCTGGTAAGTCCTGTTTTTGATGCAGATATAGCACCAATTGCAAATCAAAACGGTAAATTATGGATTCCTGGATGTATGACCCCTTCAGAAATCAATCAGGCAGAAAAAGCCAATTGTAAGCTTATTAAGCTATTTCCGGGGGATTTACTCGGAACAAAGTTTTTAAAGGCTATAAAGCCCCTATTTCCTGGCTTAAAATTCATGCCAACCGGAGGAGTCAAACTAAATAAGGAAAATATACACAGCTGGTTTGAAGCCGGAGTTACTTCTGTTGGACTTGGTTCCAGTTTATTCCCTGCAGATTTCGACACTGCAGAAGTAACCAATCAATTAAAGAAAGTATTCAGTTATATTGAAGAAGCGAGGAAATTATGAGTTAAGAATGAATAGTTATAAGCTCGTAAGGTTTGTCGGTCTAAGAGCTTTACGAACTCTATCCCCTGTTTCATAACCTTTGTAGCCATTATAACTTTATAACCTACATAACTCTTATAACCAGTATAACCTATTAGTTGTGTGGACAGATTTAGGAATAGTAATATCCTAA
>NZ_LSGQ01000002.1 GCF_001675285.1 Elizabethkingia miricola | reverse complement strand
CTCAATTACCTCCTGCTCCCCTCACAACTCTCATTGTTTAGGACTGCAAAAGTAGAAAAACTTCTATAACACACCAAACTTTATTACTCATTTTTTAACATAATATACCTAACTCCCTGAATACACGCGAGAAAAATTTAATATTATGTTCACATTGGAAAGACTCCCCTTCTTTATATATACGCTACATATCATTGTATACGCTTTAAAAACCGGGTTTTTGTTGCAAGCAGTCACAGGAAACTCCTGTTTTTAAATGCTCAGATGCCATTTTTTAGCTCTAGCACATCCTTTATATATAGAAGAAAAAGAAAAATCCGGCTTTACGCCGGATCTTATATACCATATATATGTATTAGTAAACAATAATTTCATCTGTGAACAAATACCCTTTCTTTGTATTAGGAGCTATAATTTTCAGATACCTTGCCTGTACCGGAGTTTTTAACTTTAGTTCAAATCGCTTAAAATTTAGTTTTGACTCCGTCTCCGGGATGTCATTTTTTACAATTCCGATTTCTTTATAGGCTACCCCATCGTCTGAAACCAAGACTTTCATTTCTCCGGGCATATAAACTCCCGGGCCAATAATCTGCATAAAGCGCATAGCAACCGTATTAAGTGTTTCCTTTTTTTCAAAATCAACAACAACATCTACATCTTTGGTAAAACCCTGCCATTGCTTATCATGATAAGTCAAACCTCCAAAAACGCCATTCGTTAATGTTTGTTCCTTCTGGGCTTCATATCCATCCCATTTATTATTATAGATTACTTTTTTTCCAATTGCTTTATGAATATCTATATCCAGGTCTAAGACCGGACCTGTTTTTATAGCATTCATAAAATATGCAGCTTTAACTTTTGCAGACTTATTTATAATAAAAGGCTCCTTATATATTAAGGACTCATTTGTTGGTTCTTTACCATCTAACGTATACCTTATATTCTCAGAGTTCATTTGCTCTGTAACCAAACTCACCTTATCAGTTCCGGATGAGGGATCAAATTTCACTATACTATATATATTATAGGAAGGTCTGTAATAATTAACCTGAAGTTGTTGCAGAATTTTATAATGAGACTGCAGTCTTTTGGTAAAATCCTGAATGTTTTTATTCTCTAAAGCTGTCCAGTTTACTTCTGCCAATGCAAGAGCTCTGGGAAACACCATATATTCTACATGTTCTGTTGTCGGAACATATTCAGCCCACAGATTTGCCTGAGCTCCTAATATATGTTTTGCTTTTTCTTTTTTCAATACTGCAGGGACAGGATTATAAGAATATACTTTGTCTAAAGGTAAATATCCTCCTATTGCCTCTGGTTGAGTTCTGGGATCAGTCTGGTAACTATCAAAATACAAAAACTCCCCGGGAGTCATAATTACATCATGTCCGGCATTAGCAGCAGCTATACCTCCGGACTCCCCTCTCCAGCTCATCACTGTAGCTCCGGGTGTTAATCCGCCATCTAAAATTTCATCCCAGCCTATAAGCTTTCGTCCTTTTGACTGCAGATATTGATCCATTTTACGAATAGCATAGCTTTGGAGCTCATCAACTGACTTCAGTCCTTCCTTTTTCATTAAAGCTTGATCTTTCGGACAGGATGCCCAGTGTTTTTTATCGGCTTCATCTCCGCCTATATGTATATATTTGGAAGGGAAAATTTCCAGCACTTCATCTATTACATTCTGAAGAAACTCAAATGTCTTAGGATTTCCTATACAAAATTCGCTTTGAGTATATGGTTTTCCGGAGCATGACAACTCGGGATAGACAGCCAATACTTCTTCACTATGTCCTGGCATTTCTATTTCTGGTATTATATTTATACCTCGCTCAGCAGCATATTTTACCAACTCTTTTGCTTCTTTCTGTGTATAAAAGCCTCCACTTGCATTAGGATTCCCTTGTTCTGTATACTGACGGCCATTTTGCCACCAGTCCTTCCAGTTCGCATGAGTACGCCAGGCTGCCTTATTGGTCAACTCCGGGTATTTCTTTATTTCCAGTCTCCATCCCGCTCCGTCAGTCAAATGCCAGTGGAAATTATTGAATTTATACAGCGCCATAAGGTCTATGTATTTTTTCAGGAAAGAAAAAGGATAAAAATGCCTGGATACATCTAAATGCAATCCTCTGTATGAAAAGCGTGGCTGATCTTCAATAGAAGCATAACTTAACCTTGACGGATCTTTCTGAAGCAAACCTAACTGTACAAAAGTATGAACACCATTAATAGCACCTGTAATGTCTGACGATTCAATTTGTATACCTTTATTATTTACAGATAATCTATAAGCTCCGGGGACGAATTTATTTTGTTGATCTTTTACAATACGAATATCTCCGGAGTTTATATTTTTAGTACTGACTATATTCTTTCCACCCTTCAAAGCAGAATACTCAGATAAAAGAGGCTTAACATCAGCAAACTCTGGAGAAATGCTGATTTTAACGGTTTGAGGAAAAATATATTCACCATTCTTTAAAGATACGGAAGAAGGTTTGGGAATGATATCGAAATTATTTTGCGCTGACACTAAAAATGGTACAGCATACATTAATAAAGATATCAGAGCTTTATTCATTTTCATTTTGGGGTTATTGTTTTTAAAGAACAACAAATATCATAAATAATATTGAAATCCATTTTCTCTTTGTGCACAAGGGTTAACTATTTTCAGTATTTTATTTTAATTTTTAATTGATAATCCTTCTCACTTTTTATAAATTTGAGAATCTAATTAATTTTTCAATAAAAACTACATGACCAACAATTTTTCAATCCGAAAGGCAACAGAAGAAGATACACCTGTAATTTTCTCTCTAATCAAACAACTCGCAGAATACGAAAAGCTTTCTGATGCTGTTATTACTTCTGAGGAGGAGCTAAGGCATAATATATTCCATGAAGGTTTGTCTAAGGTACTTATTGCTGAAGAAAACAATGTGCCGATAGGCTTCGCTCTATATTTTTATAACTTTTCTACTTTCGTGGGAAAGGCCGGACTGTACCTGGAAGATCTTTTTGTAGAACCTGCACACAGGGGAAAAGGTTATGGTAAAAAACTTTTAGTTGCTTTAGCGCAAATAGCCAAAGAGAAAAACTGCGGAAGAATGGAATGGTCTGTACTAAACTGGAATAAGCCTTCTATCGAGTTTTATGAATCTCTGGAGGCTGTTCCGATGAATGAATGGACCGTATACAGACTGACTCAGGATAAAATCAATATTCTGGCAAATTCATAAAAAACACAAAAACACTGGTGAAAAAACTACTTATTTATATTCGCACGCGGCTAAAACAAGCTTTTGATAACATCACAAATGAACGGCTGAAAGACAATCTGCTCCAGGCTATTCCTTTCTGGATAGCTTCTGTTATCACAGGACTTATAGCTGTACTATATGCTAAAATTTTCGGTTGGGGCGAGTTGTTGCTATTTAAAATTATTCACTGGAAATCATGGCTCATTTTTATTATTACTCCTTTCGCTTTTGTTTTATCCTGGTGGCTTGTAGATCGCTTTGCTCCTTATGCAAAAGGCAGCGGTATTCCTCAGGTAATGGCATCTGTGGATCTGGCAAACCCCAGAGACCGCTATATGATAAAATACCTGTTAAGTTTTAAAATTATTATTATAAAAATTATCTCAAGCTTTGTCCTTATTGCTGGTGGTGGTATTATAGGCAGAGAGGGACCCACAATACAGATTGCCGGATCTGTATTCCGAAAGGTTAATGAACTTCTGCCTAAGTGGTGGCCAAAAATTTCACAAAAAAATATGATTCTTACAGGTGCTGCAGCCGGACTTTCTGCAGCATTCAATACCCCTTTGGGTGGTGTTGTATTTGCTATTGAAGAATTAGCAAAAACACATATCAGTTATTTTAAAACAGCGCTTTTTACCGCTGTAATTATTGCCGGACTTACTGCTGAAACACTTGCCGGGCCCTATCTGTATTTAGGTTATCCTAAAACAGGAGGAACTACTCTATGGTTGATGTTTCCTGTAATTCTTATCGCTGCTATCTCCGGAATTGCCAGTAGCTATATCTCGGGTCTCATGCTAAAGATTAATAAATTCCGGGCAAAGCTCACTCATAAAAAGCAACATGTTCTCTTTTTAATAGGCACAGCTCTTATCATATCTTCACTTGCTTACTTTGTAGATAAAAATATATTAGGTTCTGGTAAAGAGCTGATGGAACACTCTTTATTCACCAGTGATAAACATCAGAAATGGTATATGCCGATTCTGAAAATGATTGGTTCTACCCTTTCCTTTACAAGTGGTGGTGCTGGCGGTATTTTTGCTCCGGCTCTCAGCATCGGGGCAAGTATAGGATCTGTTTTTTCCGGATTAATTAACCTGACTCCTGAAGAAACTAATGTTATTATACTGGCCGGAATGGTTGCCTTTTTAACAGGAATTACCCGCGCCCCATTTACTTCTGCAATTCTGGTATTGGAAATGACTGATCGGCACAGCCTTATATTCCATCTAATGCTGGCAGGTATGATCTCCTCTATTGCTTCTATGATTATCAGCAGACACTCATTATATGATTCATTAAAAATTGGTTTTCTTGAAAAGCTTAATAAAGAAGTGCGTGCTCCTAAAGACAAACTTCATCTCAAAGATTTGGTAAAAAGAAGATAAATATTTCATTACTAATGATTTATTTTTAATTGAATTAAGACATATTTAGATTTTTATAGTTAATACTCTTCGACAAGCTCAGAGTGACATTGTTCATCCAAAAATATCTTCTTTTGAAAGGTGTCAGCCTGAGCCTGTCGAAGGCTATTTTCTTTGATTAAGGTTAAAATAAACTTTTAATAAAAAAATCATATATTTATCATTATTACCTGATAGTAATATAATCACCAAATTTTAAAATATAGAAACTATGAGAAAAACATTTCTACAATTGAACAATGCTAAAAAGCTAAACAGGGAAAGTCAAAAATCGATCTTAGGAGGTTCCACAGACTGCCCGCCAAAGCATTATGCAGTACAACATAATGGTTACACTGCCTGTTGCCTAAAACCTGTCAGTAACCCATGCGAGCTGGTTGTTAACTTTTGTCTTATGCCAATGGGAATGTGTGGAGACGAAAGGTAAAATCTAACAGTAACATCAAATAAATAATAAATATTATCAATTATGAAAAAACTTGACAGAAAAAAACAAAAGAATATCCTAGGAATGGGGAACAATTGTCCAACCGGGCAATTTGAAGCTTCTTATAATGGTTATATCGTATGTTGTATGAAACAACCTACAGGACCTAATCTTTGTGACCCAAATATCAGTATGTATTGTGATATTCCATACGACATGTGTGGAGATCCATTCCAATAAGAACTAAAAAAGCTCTGTTACTTATGTAATGGAGCTTTTTCTTTTGTTTTGTTTGCAAATTCAGAAAATATCAATATCTTTGCACCTCGAAATAAAAATAAATATTTTATCATTATGAACAATTACGAAACTGTTTTCATTTTGACTCCCGTTCTATCTGATGCTCAGGTGGAGGAAGCAGTTAAAAAATTCGAAGACCTTATTAAGGACAATGGTTGTGAGATCGTTGCTAAAGAAAACTGGGGACTTAAGAAATTGGCTTACCCAATCCAATTGAAAAAGAACGGATTCTACACTTTGATCGAATTCAAAGGTGAAGGTGATGTTGTAGCTAACTTAGAGCTAGCTTACAAGCGTGACGAAAGAGTTATCCGTTATTTAACAACTAAAATGGATAAGCATGCTGTAGACTATGCAGTAACGAGAAGAACAAAAGTGAAATCTCAAAAAGCTTAATTAATTAACCCCTAAAATCTTAAGACAATGGCAATAGATGAAATGGCACAACAAGCCGCACAAGGTGGTGAATCTGAAGTAAAGTTCCTTACTCCACTAGATATCAACACAAAAACACAGAAGAAATTCTGTCGTTTCAAAAAATACGGAATTAAGCATGTAGATTATAAAGATGCTGATTTCTTATTACAATTCGTAAACGAGCAAGGTAAAATCCTTCCAAGAAGATATACTGGTACTTCTCTAAAATACCAGAGAAAAGTTTCTGCAGCTATCAAAAGAGCTAGACACTTAGCTTTAATGCCATACGTAGCAGACCTTTTAAAATAAGACAAATTAATAAAAGAAGCAGGCTTGTCTTGCTTCTTTTGTTGCTGAATCAATATTAATTCTAACGATTTTTAGATTCAAAATTTAACTGAATCTAAAATTAAAAACGGACAACAACAATGCAAATTATTCTAAAAAAAGACGTAGAGAATTTAGGACTTGAATTCGATACTATCGATGTAAAACCAGGTTACGCTCGTAACTTCCTTATTCCTCAAGGATATGCTTTATTAGCAACTCCTAAAAACAAAGCAGCTTTAGAAGCTACTTTAGAGGCTAGAAAAGAAGAAGAAGCTAAATTAGTTGCTGCTGCTACAGCTAAGATCGATCAATTGAAAAAAGTTGTGTTAACTATCCCTGCTAAAGTAGGTACTGGTGACAAACTTTTCGGATCTATCAACAATGCAGATCTTGCAGAAGCTTTAGCTAAAGCTGGTGTAGATATCGAGAAAAGATTCATCAAGATTCCTGGTAACACTATCAAGAGAACTGGTAAATTTTCTGCAAAAGTAAGACTTCACAGAAACGTAGAGCACGATTACGAATTTGACGTAGTTTCTGATGCTCCTGTAGAAGCTCCTAAAGCTGCTGAAAAAACTGAAACTAAAGAAGAGGCTTAATCTAAGTAACTTCTTAATCATATAAATCCTTCCTTCGGGGAGGATTTTTTTTTATGCTCTTATTTGCTCTTGTTCATTTTTTCAAAATCCTCAGTTTTCATAATCGCTAAATTATTGTTTTTACAATCCCAGATACTTGTATATTTTTTTGATATTGTAATATAGCTTTCCAGGTTATGAATGTGTTGATAGAGCATGAGTGTACAAATATCTGTCGGTGTTATATACAACCAATCAGGAAGAATATGCGAATGCACTCCACTTACCATGTTCTCTCCTTTTTCATCTTTTGTTTTCATAGCGATTAAACTATTGTGCAGGCGTTCTGTCTTCTCTATTTCATTATTTTTATTAAAAGTAATCAGATAATCATTGCCAAACAATACAAGATTATTCTGTGTAGTTCCGGTTAAAATATAAACTTTATTTTGCCCAGGTTTACTTTTATCCAGAATTGGTATCAGATTTAGATTTGTATTCTGATAGGTTCTGAAAACAGTATCTGTTTTAATCCTTTGTAATGCCTTCTGCCGGATGTCAAAATATTCTTTCTCAACATTAGTAAAATCTCTCACCGTTAAATCTAATCTGGAATCCTTAGGATTATAGCTAGCAGGAAAAGCTACAGAACCTATCACTTTATTTTCTTTTGAAAAGAATATGCAAACAGGTACATTGTTATTTATATAAGAAAAGTATCCACCAATATTCTCGTTATTTTTATAATTGGCCAAAAATACATCCGTTCCATACCAGCTTGCCATTTCACTCCTGTATAATTTTATTCCCTCGTCTTTAATTTCTTTAGCAATCGCTTCCAGATCCTGAGCTGTCCCCAAAAAACTCAGAATTATGAACATAAAAATATATAGTTTCCTCATAAACAGATGATTTAAATAAAGTTACTCTTTTTTTTCTTTGTAACCGGAAAACAAAAAATAACATGATAAAAATAATTAGAGGCAAAATATTCTTTTGGGGCTATTATATTTTCTGAAGCTTCAATTTAGAAAATGAATAAAAATGTAGATTTTATCGATATTTACAGCGATAAAATTCTTTATAAATGAAGGATTATTTTATATTTGCAGTCCAAAAATTAATCATATGCAAGAACTATTAGAAAAAATCGCACAGGAGTTTGGAACTTTCACAACTGACTCTAACCTTCAATTAGAAAAAGGTAACAAAGCTGCAGGTACAAGAGCTAGAAAAGCAGCTTTAGAGTTAAGTAAATTATTGAAAGACTTCAGAAAAGTTTCTGTGGAGGAATCTAAGAAATAAGGAGAAATCTTTTACAAAAAAGAATCCGGTGAATTGCTTCACCGGATTTTTTATTTTACAGATAAACTCAGTCCTGAATTAGATCTGAGTCTTATGTTTTACGTTGGTTAAGATATCCGGGAAATAAGAATCTGATAAATGTTCAAACTCATCACCTCTCATAAACATAGAAGCATCCACTTCCGCATAAGATGTTCTTCCGGCAGCAGCAATAAGCTCATTACACGTATGCAATGTATTTCTGTGGAAATAATATACTCTCTCGCTCTTATCTGCCACATCCAGACCTTTAATCAGCATTTTATCCTGAGTTGCCACACCTGTAGGACAAGCGTTAGAATGGCATCTTAAAGCCTGAATACAGCCTAATGAGAACATAAAGCCTCTCGCATTGTTACACATATCAGCTCCCATTGCTACAGCTCTAAGGATATCCAGTGAAGTCAATACTTTTCCGCTGGCAATAATTCTGATTTTATCACGAACGTCATATTTCTGAAGTGTTCTGTTGACAAAGATAAGTGCTGGCTCCAAAGGCATACCAACTCCGTCTGAAAACTCCAATGGTGCAGCTCCTGTACCTCCCTCAGCTCCATCTACTGTAATAAAGTCCGGCCAGATATTCAATACATTCATTTTTTCGCAAATCTCTTCAAATTCACGCGTATCACCAATACAAAGCTTAAATCCAACTGGTTTACCTTCACTAAGATCTCTCAGCTGCTGTACAAACTTTAATAAGCCTTCTGCACTGTTGAATGCTGTGTGCCCTGGAGGAGATAAAATAGTTTTTCCTGGTTCTACGTGACGGATTTTTGCAATTTCAGGTGTATTCTTTACCCCTGGTAATACACCGCCATGCCCTGGTTTCGCACCCTGAGAAAGTTTTATTTCGATTAGCTTTACGTTCGGATGAGCAGACTTCTCAGCAAATAATTCAGGGTTAAAATGTCCGTGGTCATCACGACATCCGAAATACCCCGTACCAATCTGCCAGCAAAGGTCTCCTCCACCTTCTAAATGGTAATGAGATATACCACCTTCTCCTGTATTATGGAAGAAGTTTCCTTTTTTAGCACCGGAATTTAAAGATACCACAGCTCTGTTACTCAATGCTCCGTAGCTCATCGCTGAGATATTAAATAAAGATGCATTGTAAGGTTTCTTACACAAAGGCCCTCCAACGGTTACTCTTGGCAATTCTTCAGAAGGAACTTTTGCATAAATAGAGTGCTTAATTCCTTCATATTTCCTTGTATTAATGTCCAGCTGTGTCCCAAATGGAACGTTAGCGGATATATTCTTTGCTCTTCGGTAAGCCGCAGATCTTTCATTCCTCGGGAAAGGTTTACCATCGGTATTTCTCTCGATGAAATACTGCTGCATTTCCGGCGATATTTCCTCGAAGAAATAACGGAAGTTTCCCAATACAGGAAAGTTTCGCAAAATAGCGTGTTTTGTCTGAAAAGCGTCATATAGGCCCCAGAGATAAATAAGGGATAGCAAAATTGGTATCCACAGGTCGGCGTTAATAAGGAAAGTTATTCCCCAGGAGGCCAATACAATGACAATGCCCCAGGTAAGAAACTGATTTCTCATTACAATACTTTTTGTTTAAAATTAACCTCAAATATACCTAAATAAAAACAGTAAAACCAAGCTTTATGATTAAACGATAAGCCCGGAGAATCTTTTATAAAAAAATTAACATTCGTTATCATTTATTTACTTTTTTCAGCACAAACTTTGCTTATACAGAGGAAACAATATCTCCTGTTTTCCGATAATCCACGGTGAAATATAAAAAAACAGGAGATTTATTCCTAAATATCCTTAATCCTAAATCTCTCTACCAAAACTTCTGCATTTATTGTAGAAGTTTTTTTATTTTTACTCTATCAAAACAAATAAGTTTATGGCAATGAATTTCCATACCCGTAAATGGGTAAAACCTGAAGATCTAAACCCTAATCAGTCTTTATTTGGGGGCAGACTTTTACAATGGATAGATGAAGAAGCGGCATTATATGCTATTATACAGTTAGAAAACCCACGTTGCGTTACCAAGTTTATATCAGAAATCAACTTTATACATTCCGCTACACAAGGTGATATCGTAGAAATCGGAATTCTGGCCACATCTTTCGGACATACTTCTATTACCCTTTCATGTGAGGTAAGAAATAAAATGACAAGGCAAACTATTATAAAGATTGATAAAATTATAATGGTGAGTCTGGATGAACATGGTAAACCATCTGCACACGGAAAAACAAAAATAGAATATCCACACGACAGATTCCCTGAAGGATAATGGAGTTACACATTAAAAATATGGTATGCGGCAGATGCCTGTCTTCTGTTCAGAATATCTTTAGTAATCTGAATATTTCCCTGACTAAATTAGAACTGGGTATTGCAGAAACTAAGGATACTCTTGATAAGGAGCAGATCTCTGTACTCGAAAAAGAGCTGAATGAACAAGGCTTTGAAATACTTCAGGATCTTTCAGTAAAACAAATTGAGAAAATGAAAACTCTTATTTTGCAGAAAGTACAAAGTCTGGACATTGAGGAAGACTTTAAAATATCTGCATACCTTAGTGAACATCTTCATAAAGAGTACAGCTCTCTATCGAAACTGTTTTCTCAGACAGAAAATGTTACATTGGAGCAATACTATATCCTGCATAAAATAGAAAAAGTAAAAGAACTTCTAGTGTACAACGAGTACTCTCTTACGCAGATAGCGGACATGCTTGGCTACAAAACAGTACAGCACCTTTCTTCTCAGTTTAAAAAGGTGACTGGTTTTTCGCCTTCGCAATTCCAGAAAGCAAAAGACAAGCACAGACAAGCTCTGGATAAAATCTAAATTTTAATTCAGCCCAAGGATTATTATAACATTTTATACAAAAACGAACACAACAGCATAATTGAGCTATAAAAGATTCTCAAAAAAATTATTAAGGCACAAAGGAAAATCAAAGTTTTTTTGTTAGCACAACTAATTTTTATCGTAGGATAAAACTCATTGTGCCTTAAAAACAATATAACACTTATTATATATTGTTTTTGCGCCTTTGTGCTAATCTTACTTTATTTCTACAGAAATAAGAAGCTGAATTATATAAACATCTTCCATATATTTATAATACATACCTGATTTCACTTTCCGAAATTTGTAGTATAAAATATTAAACATGGAAAAAGTATTCAGCATAAAAGGAATGTCATGTGATGGTTGCCGCAGTAAAATAGAGAAAAAACTAAATGAAATAGAAGGTATCTCTGTTTCTGTACAACTAGATCCTCCTGTAGCTACAATACACTCAGAAAGAGACTTTTCGGAAGAAGAGCTCCAGGAGAAGTTAGAAGAAGCCGGGAATTACAGCATCGAACATGAAGCTCCAAAATCCGGATGTTGTTCTGCCCCTGCCGGTAATTCGTTACCTGCAGTCGGAAGCCTGAAAAAAGAAGCAGCAAAACATACTGAAGAAAAATCTTCATGCTGCTCTACAGCAAGCCATCAGCATCAACAGAATATAACACCCGCTGATAAAATATCGCCTAGCGGGCAGTATAT
>NZ_LSGQ01000001.1 GCF_001675285.1 Elizabethkingia miricola | reverse complement strand
TGCAAACTTATCACATGGCTTTATAGATGTTGCCTTTTGTAGTTAAATCAGTTTCCGGGTAAGACTGTAAGCCGAATTTCATATTTTTATAACACCAAAATTGGCAAAACCATATTATGAATTTTAACGGGCTTGAATTTTCTGATTATCTGAATGTATTTCAGAAGTTTTCATGGGGAGAATGGATTATATTCAGCCTTGTAGTTAATCTGTTTTTGTATCTGTTTTCTATAGGATTATATCTGTTTGTGGATAAAACATGCCGTAAAGACAAGTTACAGAAGGAAGATCATCCTGTTACTAAATCTGATTTTTTACTTAGCCTGCTTACTGTGATTTGCAACAGCTTTATTATGCTGCTTGGTGTTCTTTTGTGGAAAAGTGAATGGATCACTTTGGATAACAATACTCCGGCAGGGATTGTCTTTTTGGAAGTCGCAGCTTTAATTCTTCTGATGGATTTCTTCATGTACCTCTTTCATTATGCAGCCCATGCTCCCTCTATTTATAAAATGCTGCACGGAAAACACCATGAGCATGTCAGTACAAATTTTCTGAGTCTGTTTGTACTCCATCCTTTTGAAACGATAGGCTTTGGATTGATGATGATAGTTCTGCTAATGGGTTATAATTTCTCGTTAACAGCCATTGTAACATATCTTACAATTAATCTGATCTGGGGAACAATAGGACATCTGAACAGAGAATTTTTTCCGATAAGGTTTGATCGGCTGGGAATAGGAACGACCAGGTTTCACAATCTCCATCATCTCGACGAACGCAAAAACTTCGGTTTTTATACCTCTATCTGGGATCGGCTTTTTGGGACTTATAAAAATTAGAATTACAAATCCTGATGCAAAGCCATTCTGTTGCCTTCACTATCTTCAAATTCGGCAACTGCAAAGCCAAATTTTTCATTTAAATTTTTTGGATATAAAATGCTTCCTCCATATTCCAGAACCTTTTTTAGAGTATTTTCTATACTGTCGGTTTTGAAATACAGAATAACGCCATCTTTAGTAGGTTTATAAACATCTCCTTTTACTAAAGCTCCGGTTACTCCGCTTTTTGTTTCTTCGAAAGGAAAGAAAGCCATTTCGTAACCATCCATTATCTCTTTTTCAAAAGTAAAATTGAATATTGCAGAATAAAATTTCACAGCCCGCTGAAGATCATTTACAGGAATTTCAAAATAGATGACAGGATTGGTTTTACTCATCAGATGTATTTATATTTTGAATTTTCACTTCGTCCCAGCAATTGACACAAATAATTTTATGATCACAACTGGTAAACCATTCATCGAGTTCATCTTCTGTTTCTGCTTTATCCAATACCAGATTACATTGGTCACACCAGGCATCCGGTCTGCCCATATCACCTTCATCATGCTCATAAAAACCCAATGGAGCATCTCCCGATACACTATGCGCCAAGTGGGTACAGACAAGAGCCATTTCCTGTTTTCCATGTTGGCCACATTCTACAAATTTTTGTGACATTTATTGAATACTTATCTGAGATTAATTGGCTAGGTCTTCGTTACTCATCATTCCATACACGCATTTCGGAAGCACACCATCCTGTAATAATATCCAATACATCGTCAGCATGATCCTGTAATTCTTCCACAGATTCCTGTTTTATCTCTTTTACAATTTCTTCCGCATCGGCCTGATGCCCGCCCAAATTACGAAACTCTATAAGCAAGTCTCTTACCTCACTACTTAAGCCATTTCCCTGTGCAATATAAAACAGGAGCTTTTCTTTTAATATTTCACGATCCATTTTGTGATTGTTGTTGATAAAAGTACGAATTTGTTTTTGAAACCCCTGTACAGACAAGTGTTTTCGGATAGAATAATACAGTTAAAGATAAAAAACAGGTATATTTGGCTAATCTTATAAATATTGAGAACTATTTATATCCGAAAAAATACATTATGCTTTCATCTGCTTCATTAAACCTGGAATCTGCACTTTTCTATATTATACTGCTTACTTTTCTGGCATCAGGTTTTGTGTATACATTATCGGTTCTTATTGTCCATGCTTTCCAGAAAAAGATTAGAGGGGTTCTGTATTATCTGATCTCATATCTTATTTCCGGTGGTGCCGGAATACTGCTGATATGCCTGTTTGCCTTTATATGGCTGGCATCTCTCAATTAATTCAATTTGGTATCTCTTAATAATTACTGAAAAAAAATAGTGAATTCATAATTTTTAGAAAAATGAATCTTAATTTTGGGGTATGCCAAAAATTAAGAAATCTAAAACTCCAAAATTTATACGCCGCAGCATATACAACATAAAAAGTATATTGGGTCTGCTAAGGATCGTATTGTCGGACAGGCAGTTTCTGTATTTCTCGTGTGTTATTGTCGGTATAACTTCTGCGTTGGCAGTGACTGTTCTGAAAACCTTCGCACATAGCGTTTTCCAGTTCACAACTTATGTTAATAAAATTTTGAAGTTACCTTATCTGAACAGTATACTGCCCATACTAGGTATTGTACTTACTGTACTGATTATCCGTAAATTTCTTAATGGCTCTCTCGAGAAGGGAACAGCTCAGATTATGATTGCGGTTGCCAAGAGATCTGGATTTATGCCAAAAAAACAAATGTATGCACAGATTGTGACCAGCTCATTAACGGTTGGTATGGGAGGATCTGCAGGTTTGGAATCTCCGATTACAATTACCGGAGCAGCTTTAGGTTCTAATTATGCACAGGATTTCCGGCTGAACTATAAAGACAGGACGCTTTTGCTGGCATGTGGAGTAGCAGCTGGGATTGCTACGGCTTTTAATGCTCCGGTTGCCGGAGTATTATTTGCAATAGAAGTGATATTGGCAGATATGAGTGTTTCTGCATTTATTCCAATTATGATTTCCTCGGCCACAGGAGCAATTATGTCGAATTTGACACTGAAGGGAGGTATACTGTTATCTTTTAAAAGAGGGCTGAATTTCGATTACCATAATACCATTTATTATGTTCTCCTGGGGATTATTGCAGGCTTTTTATCGGTATATCATGCACGGCTCTTTCGGTGGGTTGAGCACCGTATAGGAAGCTATTCCAAGAATGTATATACAAGAGCATTTGTGGGAGCAGGTATTCTGGGAATGCTTATATTTTTGTTTCCGCCATTATTTGGTGAAGGTTATGAAAATATAAAGGTACTGGCTAATAATCAAGCAGGAGAATTACTGGATAATTCATTGTTTGAGCACCTTAACGGAAATGAATGGTGGATTATGCTTTTTGTGCTGATTACGATGATGATTAAATCTATAGCTACAGGTTTAACATTGGGAAGCGGTGGTAATGGTGGAAATTTTGCGCCTTCACTTTTTGTAGGTTCCTACTTAGGTTATCTGGTTTCCAAGGTTGTGACGCTTATCGGTATTAAAAACCTGCCTATAGATAATTTTACTGTCGTGGGTATGGCAGCTTTACTGAGTGGATTGTTCCATGCGCCACTCACAGCAATCTTTCTTATTGCTGAGATAACCGGAGGTTATGGGCTGATAATTCCACTGATGTTGGTTTCTTCCATAAGTTATGCCATTGCAAAGAGGTATGATAATTATAGCATGGATATCTATAGCATTGCAGATAAGGGTATTGTTTTTACATCCGATAAAGACCGAAATATTCTGGATAAAATCGATGTAAGCTTATTATACAGCAGCCACCTGAAAACAGTATTCACAGATTTTACCCCGGCGGAAATCAAAGATATATTCACCAATACCAATCAGTATTTTATTCCGGTACTCGACAGGTCATTAATCATTCAGGGAATTATTATGCTTAATGATGTCCGAAAGCCGCTATTTTCCAATAATGAAATTGATTTTTCCGAATTTATAATTCCGGCAAATACGGTCTCCGTTGATGAGGCAACAGCCAAAATAATCAGGATGATGGAAGAAAGCCGACATGACTATGTCTTATTAATGAAAGACGGAAAATATATTGGTTATATTACCAAGTCTACAATTATGGATGCTTACAGACAGAATCTGAAAAAACTTAGAATAGAATAATTCCGAAATATGACAGAGCTGCGGCAAATCTCCGAATTTGAATTTTCACCCGAACTGATTGAAAGATTATATGCTAATAGCATACAAAAAGACTATAAGGCAGGAAGTATTATTCAGGATGAAAATTCCTATATCCGGGCTATTCCTATCGTGATAAAAGGAAATTTGAAGGTAATCCGTACCGAAGAGGACGGGCGCGAGATTCTGTTGTATTACATAAAACCAGGAGAAAGCTGCATTATGTCTTTTCTTGGTGGATTGCATAATGATACGAGCAAGGTCAGGGCTGAGGTAGAAGAGGATGCGGAAATTCTTTTTCTTCCGGTAGATAAGGTTTCACTTTTTATTAAAGAATATCCACAATGGCTGGATTATATTTTCAGATTGTACCATAAAAGATTTGAAGAACTTCTGGAGGTTGTAAATGCCATCGCCTTTAAAAAAGTAGATGAAAGATTACTGGATCTATTGCAAAAGAAATCTTCTCTTGCAGTGTCCAAAACAATTCAGACAACCCACGAGCAGCTTGCGAACGAATTGGGTACAGCAAGAGCTGTGGTCTCCAGATTGTTAAAACAGCTTGAAGAAAACGGAACCGTAAAGCTTGGAAGAAATAAAATTACCCTTATGTGACAAAAGTAGCTGTATAATTATTCCGAGTATTTCATTTTTGCAGCATCAATTGTAAAATGTAATGGAAATAGCGGGTTATTTAGCATCTGTTTTAATAGGTGTATCTTTAGGGCTGATAGGGGGTGGAGGTAGTATTCTTACAGTACCTGTCTTGGTTTATTTATTTAGCATAGGAACTGTTCAGGCTACAGTATATTCTCTTTTTATTGTAGGCGTAACGAGTATAGCCGGATCTGTATCCTACTTTCGAAAGGCTTGGGTAGACTTCAAAACAGTCATTATATTCGGAGTTCCTTCCGTTATTTCGGTGTTTCTGTCAAGAAATTTTTTACTTCCTACAATCCCACAGAAACTGACTCAGATAGGAAGTATTATAATTACCAAGGATAATTTTATCATGTTATTGTTCGCTGTACTAATGGTTGTTGCAGCGTATAAAATGATCCGTAAAATTCAATCTGAAAATTTGTCAGAAAGTAATTCTGGCTACCTTTTGGTAGCTGTTCAAGGGATTATTGTGGGGCTATTGACCGGGCTTATTGGCGCAGGCGGAGGATTTATGATTATCCCTGCGCTTGTTGGATTGCTTAAAATGCCTATGAAAACTGCTATAGGGACCTCACTTGCTATTATTGCACTTAATTCTCTTAGCGGATTTATATTCTCGTTACACCAAACCACCATACACTGGTCATTTTTAATAGGCATAACAGCCATGGCTGTTATCGGAATATATATAGGGAGTTTTTTCTCCCGTAGAATAGATGGAAAGAAGCTGAAACCTGCTTTTGGCTGGTTTATACTGGTTATGGGAACCTATATTCTTGCAAAAGAAATTCTTATGTGACAAAAGTAGCTGTACAGCATATTTTATAATGATAACTTTACTCCACTAAATTAAAATGTAATAAAATGAAAGTAGAACAAATATATACAGGATGTCTTGCACAGGGAGCTTACTACATTGTATCCCAGGGAGAAGCCGTAATTATAGATCCTTTAAGAGAGGTGCAGCCCTATCTGGATAAATTACAAGAGGACAATGCGAAGCTTAAATATATTCTCGAGACCCACTTTCATGCAGATTTTGTATCCGGGCATGTTGACTTGAGTGATAAAACAGGCGCAGCCATAGTTTACGGGCCAACTGCAAAACCTGAATTTGAAGCAATTATTGCTAAAGACGAGGAAGTTTTTGAGATAGGTAATATTAAAATAAAAGTATTGCATACACCCGGACATACGATGGAAAGCTCATGCTACCTGCTTATTGACGAAAATGGAAAGGAAACAGCTTTGTTTTCGGGAGATACTTTATTCTTAGGAGATGTTGGAAGACCGGATCTTGCCCAAAAAGGTAAAGACCTTACACAGGAAGATCTTGCAGGAATGCTTTATGATAGTCTGATCAATAAGATTATGCCTTTATCAGATGAAATAACAGTTTATCCTGCTCACGGAGCCGGAAGTGCATGTGGTAAAAACATGCAGAAGGAAACAGTGGATACTTTGGGTAATCAGAAGAAAACGAACTATGCGCTGAATCAGCCGGATAAAGCAACTTTTGTAAAAGAAGTTACGGACGGATTAACACCGCCGCCAGGATATTTTGCCATGAATGTTGCCATGAATAAAAAGGGCTATGAAAGTTTTGATCATGTTCTTGAACAAGGGCTTAACCCATTGTCAGCAGAAGATTTTGAAGCTGTGGCAGATGAAACCGGAGCATTGATACTGGACACAAGACCTGCAGCAGAATTTCATAAAGGCTTTATTCCACAGTCAGTAAATATCGGAGTGAAAGGAGATTTTGCACCATGGGTGGGTGTAATGATAGTAGATGTAAAGCAGCCGCTATTATTGGTGACGGATGAAGGAAGTGAAGAAGAAGTTATTACCCGCCTTAGCCGTGTAGGCTTTGATAATGTATTGGGCTATCTGAAGGGAAGTGTTTCTGCATGGCAATCAGCAGGAAAAGAAACTGATTCTGTGGACAGAATTGCCCCTGAGGAATTTGCTCAAAGGTACACAGAAGACGCAAAAATAATAGATGTAAGAAAAGAAGGAGAATATGCTGCAGAGCATATAGCAGATGCATATAGCCGTCCTTTAGCTTATATCAATACCTGGATAAAAGATATTGATCCGAAAGAACATTTCTTCCTGCACTGTGCTGGAGGTTACAGAAGTATGATTGCCGCAAGTATTCTTCAGGCGAGAGGTTATCGCAATTTCACAGAAGTGGAAGGTGGCTTTGGTAAGATTAAATTAACAGAAGTGCCAACAACGGATTTTATATGTCAAAGTAAAACCATGAAATAATTTAAGAACGAATGTAATATGATAGAATTTTTGAAACAACCTTGGCCATGGTATATTGCTGGTCCGCTCATTGGGCTTACTGTACCTGTATTGCTAATTCTGGGGAATAAATCTTTTGGAATAAGCTCATCATTACGGCATATTTGCGCCTCATGTATACCTGCTAATATTTCTTTTTTTAAATACGATTGGAAGAAAGAAGCATGGAATCTGTTTTTTGTATTCGGAATATTTTTGGGTGGAGTTATAGCGGTTACTTTGTTAAATAATTCCGATCCTGTTAAGGTAAATCCAAAACTTGCTGAAGAATTGAGCAGTTATGGAATTACTGATTATGGTAATATGGTGCCAGCAGAAATATTCAACTGGAGCGCATTGCTTAGTATAAGAGGGTTTATCATGATGATTGTTGGTGGATTTTTAGTAGGATTCGGTACCCGCTATGCGGGAGGTTGTACAAGCGGACATGCAATTATGGGGTTGTCTAATCTGCAATGGCCTTCATTAATTGCTACAATTTGTTTTATGGTGGGTGGTTTTATTATGGCAAATTTAATTCTACCCTTTATTCTTAGTCTTTAATCTGTAATACATGAATAATAATTTAAAAAAAGTAAGGAGCAAGTGGTATTCCAACCTGAAATATATGTTAGTAGGGATCCTTTTTGGAATTATCTTTGTAAAATCTGAAGTGGTCAGTTGGTTCCGTATTCAGGAGATGTTCAGACTTCAGTCTTTTCATATGTACGGAATTATAGGAAGTGCTGTACTTACGGGAATGATTTCAGTCTGGATCATCAAGAAGTTCAATATTAAAACTATTCACGGAGAGTCAATTTCTATTACGCCTAAGCAGTTTAATAAAGGCCAAATCTATGGAGGGTTGTTGTTTGGTTTCGGATGGGCTGTTACCGGTGCATGTCCCGGACCCCTGTTTGCACAAATAGGTACGGGTGTTACCGTTATCATTGTTACATTGCTAAGTGCAATAGCCGGAACATGGGTATATGGATTGATAAGGAGCAGATTACCACATTAATTTGATATATACTTTAGGTATAAATATAAAACCCCATAGATTTTTAGATCTGTGGGGTTTATGTTGTTATTGAATAATAATTTATACTGTTGTATCTTCTACGGAAGCTTCAGGAGCATTATTTCTTACAGAAGCTATACCGTTATCTCTGCCGGCTGCACTTTCATACATTTCGCTTGTACCAATAATCTGCCCGTTTGTTGCTTTGAGGTTGAAATAATGCTTGCCATTGGATGAAGTCTTCTTGTCGAATTTATTCTCATCCTGTGAATTTTTCTTTACCGATTCTATACCATTTTCGCAGTTAGCCTTAGTGGAATAACCTTCGCTTGCTAAGATTACCTGCCCGTTAGTTGCTTTCAGATTAAACTGAAATTCACCATTTTTTCTTTTTGAAATTTCAAATTTTCCCATAATGTTTTTGTTTAAAGTTAATGAAAATATCTGAAATATAATACTTTATGTGTTTGTTGGATAGGAGTTGTTATAAAGATATTTCCGGCTTGTGCTTTTCAGCATCTATAGTTTTCCGTATTTTTGCAGGCAGTATTTTGTATCAGATAAACTTTGAATTGCAAAATACTTTTTTGGCCGGGATTCTCTGAGGCCGGAATTTATACACTCAGCTTTATGAATAATCTTTTAAATTTTCAATCACTCCGGAATATCAATTTTAAGAATGAAATACTGGCAGGACTAACCGTAGCCATGACCATGATTCCGGAATCTCTGTCCTTTGCCATATTAGCAGGCTTATCTCCATTAATGGGACTTTATGCTGCTTTCCTTATGGGAATTGTGACGGCTGTTTTGGGAGGCAGACCCGGAATGGTGTCCGGTGGTGCAGGAGCTACTGTTGTTGTGCTGATGGCTTTGGCTGCTTCTCATGGAGTACAATATCTGCTGGCAGCAGTTGTATTGGCTGGTATACTTCAGTTATTGGTGGGCATTTTTAAATTAGGGAAATTTGTAAGACTAATCCCGCAGCCTGTAATGTATGGCTTTCTGAATGGTTTGGCAATTATTATTTTTATGGCTCAGGTGGCTCAATTCAAAATAGTACAGAATGGAGTGAGTGGCTGGATGAACGGAAGTATGCTGTATATAATGGCCGGGCTTACATTACTTACAATTGCCATAGTACTTATTTTTCCGAAAATTACAAAGGCTGTTCCATCATCTTTGGTAGCTATTATCATAGTATCGGTTCTTGCCTATTTTCTGAATATAGATACTAAAAAAGTTGTGGATATTGCTTCAGTAAGCGGATCATTACCTTCTTTTCATATACCTGCAATTCCATTTAATACGGAAACGCTTAAGATAATCTTTCCCTATTCCCTGATTATGGCAGGAGTGGGGCTTGTGGAATCTTTGCTGACGCTAAATATGGTGGATGAAATTACCAGAACAAAAGGAGAGTCCAACAGAGAAGCAATGGCTCAGGGTACAGCTAATATTGTCAATGGCTTTTTCGGAGGAATGGGCGGATGTGCTATGGTTGCTCAAACACTTGTCAATATTGGAGCGGGAGCCAGAACCAGAATATCTGCAATTATAGGAGCATTAACGATACTGCTGATTATTCTGGTGGGCGGACCAGTGATCGAACAGATTCCTATGGCAGCTTTGGTTGGTGTAATGATGATGGTGGCAATAGGAACATTTCAGTGGGTTTCTTTAAAGATTGTGAATAAAATGCCCAAGTCCGATATTTTTGTCGGAATATTGGTAGCTGTTATAACAGTTGTACTTCATAATCTTGCACTAGCTGTGTTAGTAGGTGTTATTATTTCTGCATTGGTATTTGCATGGGACAATGCTAAAAGAATACGTGCACGAAAATCTCTGAATGAAAATGGAAACAGAGTATATGAAATATACGGACCGCTGTTTTTCGGAAGTACAACAGCTTTTATGGATAAATTTGATGCGCTTACAGACACAGACAAAATAATTATTGATTTTAAAGAATCCCGTGTAGCAGATATGTCGGCTATTGAAGTATTAAAAAAATTGACAGAGCAATATAAAAATCATAATAAAGAGGTTGTATTAAGACACCTGAGTGCAGATTGTATACGCTTGTTGGAAAACGCCGGCGGATTTATAGAGGTAGATATTGAAGAGGATCCTGTGTATAATGTAATGCCGGAATAGTTTTATCAAATAAAAATGAAGAAAGGGATCTGAATATTCGGATCCCTTTCTTACAAGTTAAATTACTTTAAATTATTATTGTGTAACGTCTATATTGACTGTTTTTTCTACATATTTACCATTAGAAACTGCCGAAATGGTAATTCTTTCTTTTCCTGTCAATTCTTTAGCTTTTATAATAAGCGAATCTGTTTTCAGCTCGTAAGTGGCAAGTTCAGTTCCTTTAGCGCTGATAGATTTTACAATAGAAGAAGAAATATTATCAGCATCAACAATCTTATCATTCAGGGCAATAGCTCTTCTTTTTCCAGGTGCTATAATTATCTTGTTCAATAAAATTTCTGGCGCATTTACATCTTCGAAGAAAGGTACTGCCGGGAACCAGTAATAACGTTCGTCTTGGGAACTGGTACCATTACCTCCATTTACAACGATGCTCTTTTCTAAAGTACCGGTATTGCCTACGATATGTATCCAGTTGTAACTGCCGGCATCGCCCCAGCCATTACGTTTTACCGTTAATACAAGTTTATCTGTCAATGGATCTACACGCAGTCCTGCTCCGTAAAAAGAAAGCTGTACACCCTGATCGTCTTTGCCTAAATCATAAAAAGAAGTATTAAGTGATTTAGTTGCTATATTATATTTCACAACTGAATTTCCCTTTGCCCAATACAATACATTTTGTTTTGTACTCGCAGAAAGGCTTCCTGCAGTCCATGCATACCATGTTGCACCGATTGGAGCATTTGTAATATCAATTTCGTCCGTTTTTTCTAATGTATAAGGATCGATCTGGATTAATTTTTTATTGGCTCCTATCCATACTTTACCATCTTTACTTTGTACAACAGAAGCAAAGTCGGTTCCGCTGATTAATTTTTCTACAGTATTGGTTTTGGTATTGATTACATAAGCTCCCTTCGATTGTGTGATAGCAATTACATAATCACCTACTAAAAGCATATTTCCCGTTTGGCCGCTCACTCCTGTGATACTCCCTTCTACTTTTAGTGTTTCAATATTGAATATAGAAATTCCGTTACCTGTAGAAATATAAGCTTTCTTAGGGTTTATACCCACAAAGGCACGTCCGTCACCACCAATTTCGGTAAGCACAGCTTTCATTTTTAAAGTTTTGGCATCTGCCACAACTAATCTGTTTTTCTGCTTGGATATTAGGTAAGCATTGTTACCGTAAATAGTGGCAAATTGTGTAGTTATACCCAGTTTTTCACCATTGTTGGCTGCACGATATGCTCTGTATATAATGGAACCATCGTTTTTAAAATAGTTTACAGAGCCGTTATCGTGTCCAAACCAGTCTTCGTTGGCAACATAAAATCCTTGTGTAGATACTACAGCTGAAGGAGTAGATTCTAACGGTTCAACAAAATCATCATTAGAACATGATGACAGCGCGAGTAAACTCAATAAAGGTAAAGCAAAAGAAGTATATGCTTTTCTCATAATTTTTTTTAATTGTTTAATAAATAGTTGATATATAGTAGTTTTGTGTTTTCTGATAAAGAAGTTATTTAATTCGTAGATCGTAGGCTCCGGTAACTTCTGTACTTACTTCTCCTAATATTCCGCTTTCCTGACGAATAGCACCATATATTTTTATAAAATCAATTCCGGGTAACTTTACATATTTTCCGCTTTTATCTACGGCCCAGGAAATATCAATATTGGAAGCTTCATTATCGTTAGGAACATTATCGGCATAACCAAATTCCAATGCAGGTGAGCTCCAAATTCCATTAGTCCCTTGTTTGAAGTTATCTGCTACTCTGGTTCCTTTAAAAGTGATAGAGGATTCACCAATCCACATCGGATAGTAGCTTTGTTTATGATAAGAATTTTTAGTTAAATAACCTTTATTCCCCTGATTGTCTTCCCAGCGGATATATTCCGTATCCGTCTGCCAATTTGCGGTGCCTCTTACCGGAGCTTTGGATTCGTCG
This sequence comes from Elizabethkingia miricola, assembly GCF_001675285.1. GTDB lineage: Bacteria > Bacteroidota > Bacteroidia > Flavobacteriales > Weeksellaceae > Elizabethkingia > Elizabethkingia miricola. The sequence goes on along the minus strand of NZ_LSGQ01000001.1, from coordinate 606,744 downwards.
GGTTTATAATAGGTAATGCTGTAGTTTTTAATAGTTGAATCTTTGAAGTATTCACTGCCTGCTATTTCATACCACTCGTCATCATCTGGCTTTCCATTTTTATTTTTATCAAATGCAACCATTATAATCCCGGGTTCTGAATTTCCGGCAAAAGCATTTCCTAAAACTTTAAAATCCTTTCCAGGTCCGTTTACAATAGTGTGGTCAAATTTAAATGTAACATAACCTCCAAAGCCTCCCAGATGTATCATTCCATTTGCTCCTTTGGCTACAGCATCATTTGCCTTTTTTACTATGATATCTTTAGTGTCACCACTTACATATTTTGGAAGATCGTTAACAAATTGTCCCGGAGCAGGTAAGAAGTCCAGAACTTCGCTGATATGTTTGCTGTAAGGAGTTTTTTCCTGCTGAACATTTACTGTGGTATTGTAAGTAAAGGTTTTTCCGTTAGATTCAACCTTAAGAGTTACGGGATAAGATTTAGCACTGATGCTGATAAAATCTAGATTTTTTTCATTGGAAAGAATTGAATCTTTAGTACTCCATGTATATTTAGCATTTGGATCGCTAACAGCATCATTTGTAATATTTAATACTTTCATACGATCCACCTGATAAGTAGTTTGTAATGGGCTTTGTGGAGTGGGAGCTACAGTCTCGGAATCTGAAGAACAATTGTAGAGGCTTGTAAGTATAATACCTCCCAGTAAAAATGTTTTAGCGATGTTTGCTTTGTCTGAAAATTTCATGGGTAATTTTTTAGTATAGTGTCAATGTTTATTTGTATAAAAAGGCAAAATGTGCAGGGATATTTCCACCTTCGGTTTTCCATTTGAAGGTTCCGTTTTTGTCGAAACAGTACAGGCTTCCTGTAGAAACATAATTACCGGCATCGGTTATATACAAATCCTCTGTAATTGGATTTACAGTAATGCCATAAGGAGTTTCTATTTCTGTTTCATATTTGGAATCAAATAGTTTTTTAGTAATAACCTCTTTGGTTTTAAGATCGATAATACCATAAGATTTTACATAGCCTAAGGTATTATAGCTAAATTCATTGCTGAAGTAGTAGAGCTTGTTATTAACAATGGTAAAATTACTCACTGGAATATTGAAAGTCTTTTTAATAGCTCCGGTTTGACTGTCTACAATAAATAAATTAGAGGATACCGTTTGATAGTCGCCTCTGGAAGTTACATACAGATCGCCGTTAGCATCCACTTTTAGTTTATTCAGGTTAATGGCAATGTCGTATTTAGTAGTTTCTTTAAAATTAGCTAAATCGATAACAGAAACTGTTCTGTCATAATTAGGTACACGATAGCCTCCGGAGTTAGCAACATAAAGTTTGTTTTTCACTATAGCCATTTCCTCTGGTTGATATCCAACTATTGCTTCGCGGGTAACCGATAATGAGATAGTGTCTATTTCCATTACTTTTCCCAAGGGTGCCTTCGGATCCACAGATATAGGCCCTGCATAAGAGGAAACATAAGCTTTACCGTTAGCAAAAGCTAAAGACCTGCCATTTTCCACTGTAATGCTTTTTATTTTTTTTACGGTTCTGGCATCCAGTACTTCAACTTTATTGGATGCATTTACAACAATATACATTTTATTGCCATAAATTTTAATGTCATTACCTACATCACCAAGCTCTTTTACTACATTGGGATTAGCCTCTGCATAGATATTACGGAAGTAAGTTCCTTTTGCATAATCAAAATAATCCAGCGTTGCTTTATTGCTGTTCATATTTCCTTCATTAAGAAGGTAGAAACCTTTGATTTCTGTTTTCTGAGGTAGAGTTACTTCTTCTGTCTCTTTCTGAATGATATACTGATCTCCACGACAAGATGTGAGGAAAACAGTAAGTAAAAGGAAAGCTAAATTTTTTAATTTCATAATGTAAAATTTAAAGTAAACCTGAAGTTGCGTCCGGGCATAGGATAGTTAAGTACAACATCATAATATTGATTGAAAAGATTATTGACCTCGAAGGATGCTTTCAACTGGTGTTTATCCAGTTTAAAAGTTTTTTGTACAGACAGATCATGGGTATACCATGGAAGTAAATAATTGTACTGAATGTTATTCTGACTGGAATCATAACGCTCACCAACATAAACAAAACTATAGTTCAGACCCCATGATTTGTATTCTGTCATCAGAGCAAAGCTGCCACTGTTCCATGGTGTGTAGGGAATCTGGTGGCCGTAGTAACTTTTTTTAGGATCTGTAAAATCTCTTGCTCTTTGGTAGGTATAAGTCAGGAGCGGGCGTATACGCCATTGACCTAATTCCAATTCACTTTGAAGATTGACATCTGTTCCTATAATTTCTACTTTGCCCAGACTCAGATTCATCCAGATAAACATATTACCATTAAAGGTTGAAGTAATCTTATTGGTGACATCATTGTAGTAGCCGTCCACATTAAGGCTGATATTTTTTACAATTCCCCGCGAGAAGTTTTTCCGATAGGCAAAGCCAAAATCATACTGGTGAGTAAATTCGGGTTTCAGGAGTGATATTCCCAATGTTTTGTAATACATTTCATTGAAAGTTGGAAGCCTGAAAACCTGCTTATAGAAAGCCTTTAAATAAAATTCATGTTGACTGAAGGGCTGATAATTGATAAAAAGGGCAGGTGTCCATTTATTTTCATCTCCCGGAGCTGCGTTTTGTAAAACTTTATTCTGGACAAAGGTTCCGAGTAAACTTCCCTGTGCTTTCAGTCTTCCCCAACGGTAATTAGTAGCTAAAGCAAGAAGGGTAGTGTAACGTTTGGGATAACTGAAATTATAAAGATTTGCAGCCATATTATTGTACTGGAAATCTGCTGAAATAGCTACATCCCAGTTATTGTTGATTTGGTATAGGGTAGAGGAGGAGATGTAAAACTCCCGCTGTATGTACTGATTGTCGATTTTTGGACGCTGGGGTGCAAGGGTATCGATATAGCGATTGTAATCGTATGCAAATTTAGCTTTCAGCTGTGTTTGTACTTTCGGGAATATTTTCTGCATCCAGCTCCCCTGAACAAAATAATTGGCATCTTTCAATCTCTGCCCTTCGTCACCGAATCGCCCGTTTACAATAGCACCAGGTAACCCGCGGTTAGATAAATAGGCATAAGCTCTCAGGTCCCATTTTCCATTTTTCAGATCTCCGTTAATGCTGGTCTCAAATCTTTTTGCCTTTACATCCGCATCATGTCGCTTTGCTATGGTGTCATAGGCTATCTGACCATTAGGATATTTCCGGTAATATCTGAACTTATAAATTCCGTCAGTATCCAGATATTCTCCGCTAAAGGATGCAGAAACAGAATTAGAAAGCTTTTGCTCTAATCTGAAAGAAGGATTGAAAGTTTGTATAGAACCACTTTTCGTGCGGACTGTAAGATTGGTTGTCCTGCTGTCTCTGAATACAGGCTTTTTAGGCTGAAGATAAATGGTCCCCGAGCTTCCAAAATCTTTTGCCGGTTGGAAAATATCACTTTTCTGGCCATTGTATAAGGTTATTTCTTCCAGATCATCCAGAGAAAACTTGCCAAGATCTACAATTCCGTTTTGTGCATTTCCAATGGGAATTCCATCATAGAAAACACCAACGTGCTGTGCTCCGAGACTTCGGATATCAACAGTCTTTAGTCCGCCGACACCACCGTAATCTTTAATCTGAACACCGGAAAAGTATCGAAGTGCATCGGCAACTGAATTATTGTTCAGCTTTTCAATAATGTCAGATGTTAACTTCTGAGGCGGGAGAACAGTACGGGAATTTTTCTTGAAAATATCTACAGCTTCTACTTCTCTTATTCGTGTTGTATCCTTTTTCTGAGCAAAAGTATATCCGGCTGCAAAAAGCAGAAGTAAAGAAAGTAAACAGAAAGAGGATCGTCTTTTTAGCATTGGCTTTACATTTATCAAAAAATGTTTATGCCTTTGCAGAGAATATCAGTACATGACTATCCCGGAGAGAAATCCGGAAGAGTTTATTCAGGTCGATATAGCTTTATTCCACGAAAGCATCAAACATATACTTCTGGCAGGTCTTCTGACTTACTTCTCTTTCGCGCCTTCCCATTACCGATAGTAACAGTGACTTATTGCTAAGGTTTTTTATGAAGTTTACAGCAGCGGGTCTGTTCAGGATTTACACCTGATTCCCTTTTAAGCACTTTTTAAGGTGCACCAAAAACTGGTGGCAAATATAGGTATTTATAATGTAATGTAAGTGGTTGAGATATAAAGCAGTAAAAAGAGAATGCCGACCACTTCTTCATCATACATAAAGGCAGCCGGCTTTCTCACCTATATAACTTATTAGTCCAATAAACGTAAATAGTCGGGGGAGGACTATTTACAACACAAATATAATATTTATCACTTAATAGTGAGTAATTAAATGTATGAATTTACATAACGAAGAACAGTTGCAGGATAGCCCATTACAGAATCCAGAATCTGGCATGGTCCAGTATTATATGCCTTTTAATAGCCGGAGTATTATTGTTGCTCAAAAATAAACTGATAAAAAAGACAGAGCTTTAAACTAATTTTTTCAGAAACTCACTGGGGCGGTATTGCATGACAGAAAAAAAGCTATTGGTATAGGCTTGTAAGCTTTTATAACCTGTTTTAAAAGCTATTTCGGAAATAGTCCATTGCTGGTCACTTAATAGTTCCAGGCTTTTAATAATGCGGAGCATTTGCTGGTATTTACTTAGCGTTAATCCTGTTTCTTTTTTGAAAATCCGTTCCAGTGTACGCAAGGACAGTGCTGCAATCTCGCTCAGATCTTCCATACTCAGATCTTCCGTGTAATGCTCATGAAGATAGTCGATGGCTTTGCACAATCTTTTATCCTCCGGGGGACTGATATGCAATTGCAGTGAACGTGCAACAAATTGTGGAAGTTCATTACTCAAAGTCTTTAAAAATAAAGTTTCATGTGGATCCTCCTGTATCTTTTTTGACCACTTTTCAGCATATTTAATCATCTCTTTTAGAACCGGAGGAACAAGAAAAACGCTGACTTCTTTATAGAACGAGTCATCTTTATCGATTTCGAAAAACATAATCATCAGTCTGATCTTTTCTGAATGCGAATTGGTCTTATGGATATGCCCTGATGGTATCCAGGCAGCATGATTTTGAGGTAAAAGATAAATTTTTCCTTCAACAGTCAGATATTGGAAGCCGCTTTCCACATATACCAGCTGGCCTTTATGATGCGAGTGCAATTCATCATCATGTATCCAGTTGTCTTCAAACCAAACAAAATAAGGCTTTTCTATATCATCTATATTAATGGGATTCTGACTGCAGCTCATGTCGTTTTATATTAATATTATGGCAAATTTAAATAAAATTACGTAATTACTTTTGTACTCTAATCTTTATGACGATGAAGTACGAAACAAGAAAAGAAGCCTCAGTTTTTTTATTACTGATTAATGTTTTAGTTGTTATACTGGTATCCAGTAATCTAAGATCTCCTATAACAGCTGTTGGTCCGGTATTGGATCAGATAGGGAGCACCTTGCATCTGGACCATTTTCAGAGCAGCCTGCTTACCTCTATACCCTTGTTTATGTTCGCCAGTTGTTCGGTACTGGTTAGCCGTTTTTCACATAAACTCAGTATCAACAGATTTTTATTATATGCACTGATTATTCTTAGCTTCGGATTGTTTCTGAGGGTATTTGGCTCTGTATGGACGCTATTTTCAGGCTCTGTTTTTATAGGTCTTGGGATTGCCATTGGTAATGTAATAACACCGGGATATATCAAAAATAATTTTCCAAAACAGATTGGTCTTATGACCGGAATATTTGCTGTAGCAATGAATCTTACAGCAGCTTTGGCATCCGGTTACAGTATTAGTATCGGGCAGTGGACAGGATATGGGTGGCAGGGCTCTCTGGGGATATGGCTGATAATAGCATTATTGGCTTTATTGGTTGTAATACTGGAACTTATTTTTAATAAAAATTCTGCACAGCAACAGAAAACAGATATGGCCAAGTCGGATTTTAATATGTTCAAATCTACTCAGGCATGGAATATTAGTATATTTATGGGATTGCAGTCTTTGGTTTATTATAGTCTTGTTTCCTGGCTGCCGGCAGTTTTGGGTGATTATGGAATGACGGGTAATGCACCGGGTTGGGTTTTGTTTGCCATTCAGATTGCAATGCTTCCTATTACATTTGTAGGGCCAATTATTGCTAATAAGATGAAGGATCAGAAGATTATGATATTCTTTGTCTGTATACCTATGCTGGCGAGCATACTTATGTTTACATGGCTGAAATCGGACTGGGTATATTTTACGGCAGTATTATTAGGACTTTCAAATGGTTTATCATTCAGCCTTTCCATTCTGTTTTTCTCGCTGCGTACAAAGTCCAGTGCCAATGCTATTAAAATATCCGGAATGGCACAATCTGTTGGTTATCTTATCGCAGCTTTTGGCCCTCCTGTATTTGGTAAATTACATGATTGGGATTCCGGTTGGCAGAGTTCTTTTTATTTTCTGGCAGTCGCAGTTCTTCTGATGTTCTTTTTCGGATTCAGAGCAGCAGGCAGGAGATATGTTGAAGATTAAATAGGTCAATTAAAGAATAACCATATTTATCTGTCGAATTTTTTTATTTCTAATTTTGGAGATAGGCCTTTTACATACCACGATGCAATAGCCCGTGAGAATTGAGGATATAACTCTCCGTCATTTGATAAGGTGATTATGGTTATTTTTTCTTTCGGGAATCTTAAAATATCTCCAAGTCCCGGACCGCCGCTATGTCCTCCATAAAATATATTTCCGTCGTTTTCCAAAGCCCAGCCTACTTTTGAGAATTCAGCGGTTTTATCTCCCAATTTTTCACTGCTGTATGCCAGTTCATTTGCAAAATCCAATGGGAATAATGTACTCTTATCCAGTCCGGCTGCCCAGTTAGCCATATCACTAATAGATGCGAAGTAACCGCCTCCAGGATAAGTATATTGTGGATAAAGAAACTTGTAACTAACCAGTTTACCGGCATCGTCGTAATAGGTAGTCACTTTTTCTTTTATCAAATCTGTCTTTAGAAACCTTCCATCTACTTTATATTCCATATCATATCCGCCATCAGTCATACCCAGTGGGATAATTACTTCGTCATGCAAAATTCTGGTAAAGGGCTTGTTGTATATTTTTTCGAAGATATAAGATAATACCATGAAATCCGACTGTCCGTATTGCTCTTTTGTCCCGGGTTCAAAAAGTAATGGTTTATCTTTTATCTGTTTTACAATTTCTTTTGTTGGCAGATAGGTATTACTCTCATAAAATTCAGGAATTCCACTGGAATGGCTAATCAGATTTGTTATTTTTATTTTCTTCCATGCTTCAGGAATTGAATCCAGATACTTGCCCAGCGATTCATACAAATCTATTTTTTTATTATAAATGCTTTTCAGCAAGAGAGTAGAGGTAAGTAGCTTGGTACAAGAGGCAATTTGAAAAGCAGAATGAGGTGTAACTTTATTGTTCCATTCTATATTTGCTGTTCCGTAAACAGTTTTCTTCACTATTTTTCCGTTTTTTATTACAGCGACAGCAATACCCGGAATGCTGAGGTCTTTCATCTTTTTCTGAATAAAGGCATCAGTTTTTTTGTTTGCCTCATCATAATTTACTTCCTGTGCAGAAATTTGCTGGCATAAGATGAATGCTAAAAAGCTAATTAAGATTGGTTTCATATTAATAAAAGTTTGGTGAAAACAAATATGACTAATTATTTAGTTATGTAAAGTTAGATAAAGATTTAATATGTACAACTATTTTATTAGTGATATATAAATTATTTTATCATAGTTTTAACAAAAAAGCAAAAACCTCCCTATAAGAGAGGTTTTGTATAATAAGTAAGCCGAAAATTTTAGTACATAAGACTAACTGCTTCTTTGATTAGATCTGTAACTTCTTTTGGATGTGTTGCCAATGATGCATGGCTGGCATCCAGGTGTAAAATCCTTCTTGGATCCATACGCTCTGCCATTTCCTTTTGTGTTGCAGGCGGAATCATGTGATCCTGATCGGAAATCTGATACCAGTTTGGTTTAGTTTTCCAGGCGGGCTCTCCGGCTTCGGTACCGAAAATGCTCCCATGAATTGGCTTTTGAGATAGGGACATTACCGCTGTATCGTCGAGATTAAGATCCTGTGCAAAACTTTCATGGAATTTGTCATACTTTATCCATAAAAAACCTTTAGCATCAGGATAAATATTTGCGGCTCCTGAAGGCTGCTCTCTTCTGGCAAAAATACCACCAAGGCTTTCTCCTTTATCTGGAGCAAAAGCTGCAATATATACAAGACCGATAACTTTGTCATGATGGCCGGCACCAGAAATTACTGCTCCTCCATAGGAGTGGCCTACCAGAATAACCCTGCCTTCCTGCATATCGATAAGGTCTCTTGTTTTCTGAATATCATCTTCTAAAGATGTTAGAGGAAGCTGAACACTTCTTACAATATAGTCTTCATTGTGAAGATTTTCAATAACATGTCTCCAATGTGAGCCATCGCCCCAGGCTCCGTGAACTAAAATAATTGTTACGCTGTTTGTTTCCATAATGTTATGTTTTGGTAGTAACAAAGATATAATTGATGGCAGCTAAAAATGCTTCACCTAAGTTAATGTTTTACTGTTCTGTTTCTTATTCTGCTCAGAGACTGAGGTTTTATCCCCAGATAGCTTGCAATATGTTTCAGCGGGATTAACTGAAAAACCTGAGGGTTTTCTGATAATAGATTATAGTACCTTCTTTCCGGAACATAGTACAGAAGTTCTTCAATTCTCTTTTGGGCACTTAGATAGATTACTTCTGTCATTTTTCTGCCGAATTCCTGCCAGTATGCTTCTTTCTGATACAATTTTTGCAGATCATCTTTATGCAATAGCATGATTTCCGAATCTTTTAGGGCCTTAATGTTCATTTTGGATTTTACATTCTGAAGAATACTCTCATAGTCTGTAAAAAAATGATGATTAAACTGAAAATTAAAGTTGATATCTTCTCCGTTTTCGTTGATATAGAATGTCCGCATAAGTCCTTCTTTCAGGAAACCTAAATATTCACACTGTTCACCTTCTTTAAGAAAATATTCTGATTTTCTTAAGGTCATTTTTTTCAGATAGCTGCAAAATTCTTCATAATGCTCCCTGTCTACTAAGAACAAAGGTCCATATGTTTCATAGTCATCAAGTATTTCTTTCATATTTGTGTTGTTTTTTTTGACCAAACTATTGGCTGTAGTAAGCGGAAATCAGCTTTTCACGCATTTTATTCAGGTATTTAATATCCTTTGTATTGGATAAAATAATCAATGAAATATTTTTATCAACTAAATGTACCCAATTGGCACTGTGGCCATAGCCTTCTCCCTGGCGTTCTGCAAATAATGTATTGATGGTGCCGAACTTTTTAGGATAAACCCATAGACCTAGTGCCACATCTCCTAATTCTTTATTGGAAGTGAGCATAACATCCAGTGTTGATTTCTTAATTATAGTATGATTAAAAACTGCCTGATCAAAAATCAGTAAATCTTTAGGTGTTGAATACATGGCTCCGGCAGAATAAAAATTGTCAATATAAGTATTGGTAGGAGTATGAAGTGCAAATGCACCGGATTCATCCGTAACATAACCATCATCAATATTCTGGATAATATCATTATGATGGAGCATACCTGTGTTGTGCATTTTCAGAGGCACTAATATTTCTTCTTTCAGGACCTGTTCAAAAGGTTTTTTGTATATTTTTTCAATAATCTTTCCCAGTAGAATATAATCTCCATTATTATAACTAAACTTCGTACCGGGAGGATCCACCAGCTTTTCAGAAAGAAATGTATTAATAAAATCATCCAGATTCCAGATGGTATTATCATAAGCCTGATGAATCAGTTCAGGAGAACTGATGTCTTTATTATCTCGTCCGCTGCTATAAGTAAGTAAATTTCTTATAGTTGCTTTGTGAGCTGCTTCGCCTCTATATTCAGGGTAATAAGTGGCAATTGGAGCATCCAGATTTATTTTTCCTCTTTCATAAAGCTGCATAATCAGTACCGCAGTAAAAGTTTTGGTAAGAGAAAAAATATGAAATTTTGTTGTGTCTGAAAATCCAATGTTATAATGTCTGTCCGCCAGTCCGGTATAAGTAAGTAATTCCGTTTTTCCGTTTTTAGCCAGAAGGACAGCCCCATTAAAGTTATCATTCTTTATACTTGTGTCTATTACTTTATTCACATTCTGAATTTGTGGATAAATAATATTCATTACAAATATTAATAAGCCTGTTGCTGTATATTTAATATTGCCCATATCAGTTTTATATTTTATTCGGAGATAATAAGGTAGTAATTATCCGGATCTCTCAGGATAAACTGATTTTTAAGAGAATTTTCATTGTAATGAATTTCCTTTTCTATTGAAGCATGCATGTTTTTAGCATTTTCTAAAATACGGTTGATATTACTGACTCTGAAAAACAGAATAAGGCCGTTGCCATTTTCTTTTTCAGCATCAATCATTGTAGGATGTTCATGCTCGCCCCATTTATGGAGACACAGGATTACAGTGTTGTCATCTTTTAGTATTTCAAAAGTCTCACCGCCATGAGCACTGCTGCATTCTAATAACTTCTGGTAAAATGCTGAGCTCGCGGATACATTTTTTACAGCAATTATGGTTTCAGTCCTTACCATAACTCAGCTTATATCGGTAAGCTCAATAATTCTGTCGTCTGAAAATTTAAAAATAGATTTACCGGATAATCGGAGTTCATTTCCTTTTTTTAATCCGTTCGGCATATCCGCAGCCAAAACAGCGTAGTAATCTATTTCGATCTCGGTATGATCTTCGGAGTGTTTTACAGATGTAATATTTTGTTGCCTTTCTTTGAAGTAAATTTTAGTGAGCTCTGCCTGCTGTCTGAACTCTTTTTTTCCCTGTAAAAGCAGATTGGTTTCTCCGTCCAGAATGTTTTTAAAAACAATATTGTCGTGAAGATTGGCTACCATTCCGGGAATATCGAACTGGTTGTAAGCATTGATATAGCTTCTGATAATGTGTTCTTTCCTGCTCATGTGATTTAGCTTTTTATCTGGGGTTAGTGTACTGTTTCGGAATTATAGTATCGGAACTCTTCTATATCGTGATAACCAAATACTTCAATTTCAGGATGTTCATCGATTAACTTTCGTATTCTGCTGATGCTCTCTATGCGCAGGTCATTATTTTCAGCACGCATCCTGGCTAATTCATTTACAGGATGGTTGTTGTCATCTAGTTCTGCTCTCAAATAATAAGCATCTGCAATGTAAAATATCCACCGGTCTTTTGCTTTTACAGCGACACCGCAATGTCCTTTCGTATGGCCTAAAAGGGGGATGAGGTAAATTTCAGCTTCGGTGTCTATATCAATTCTTCGTGCTTCAAAGCCGTACCATTCATCGGTTTTTTCAGCATATGTTTTAATAGCTGGCAGGTGGGCCATCGGTAGTTTTAGGTATCTTGGGTTTCCGGAATTAAAACTGTCAAATTCTTCGGCGCCAACATGTACTGTTGCCTGAGGGAAATCTGCTATTCCACCAATGTGATCGTTATCCATATGAGATATGACACAGTCAGTCACCTGTTTTGGATCTAAGCCAAGGTTTTCAATCTGCCGGATAGCAGTAATGTTTTCATTGAAACGGTAACCTACCATATCAATGAATTGCTGACCTATTCTTTCAACGGGATGTTGTGTGTCCAGAAATCCGATGCCGGTATCAATAAGGATAAGCTTGTTGCTTTCTTTTATCAACAGGCAATGTCCGCAGACATTATCATTAAGTGGTGAAACAATTCGTACGCAGTTTATGTGATGTATTTCAGTCATGAGCTGTTGCGGTTGTTATAAAGATGCTGTTTTATTTGTCTTTTATTTTAGAATTTTTTTTAACCGGATATTTTATAGCTTTATTTCTTTCAATTGGATTATTATACTTCAGAATATAATTTTGTTCGTCCTGAATCAGGGGAACCAGTTGTTCTGCTTTTGTATAGGTTACGCCATTGTCCTGATAGCTCGAAGTGCGGCCGTTTCTAAGATCTTCTCTTATTTTATGAAAAGGGTCATTAAAGTATTCTATAGCCTTGCTAATATATATATTCTCACTTACAGGAATTGGTCTGTTTCCGTATCTTATCTCCAGAATATTAGAAGTATCATAAGTTTCATTAAGATTTTTGCTTTTAATCAGTGAAAAGACAAATTGTTGTTGGTTGTCTTCCAGTAGAAGTATTAATCCGGGTAATCCCTGAAATTTATAAGGTCCTTCAGAAAAAGGGATTTCTTTTGTAAACCATGCGGTCCATTTTCTGCCTCCAAAATCTGATGTTGCCTTTTGAATATCATACCCGGAATATTTTTTTGTTTCATTACTCAATGTCCATTTTACAGGATCTTCTGTTTCGTAAGAAAAAAGCTGAAATTCAAGAGCTGCGTAATTGATATTTTTTATAGATCCTCTTTTCCGAACAACGGGTACCTGATCTGTCCAGTTGGTGTCTTGGGTGTTTTTTGCTTTATTGATGGAATCTTTTTCTAAAAAAGCATAATCATAATATTTGGCTTCTTTCGGGTTGATATCCAAAACCATGGTTTTTTGTTTAGCAATGGGGGTTGTAGAGTCATTTTTATACTTCAGTTCATAGAAAAATCTATGTGTCTGAGCATTTCCTAATCCAAATACTAAAATAAAAAGCAGAGATAATTTGTTCATATATACTATTGTGACGATGTTTGATTGTACATGCAATTTACTGAAAATTCATAATTTTTCATAGAGTTATTTTTCTGATTAACAAAGCTTTTACAGAGTATATATATTTATTCATGTATTTTGAAAAGAATTGTTATTGTTTTAATTTTGCAATGCATTTTTTATGTGTAAATCATTGACATGGAAAGAAAAAAAGTCATTGTCCGACATTACTTCAGACTTGTATTATTATCATTGCTGGTAGGCCTAATATGTGCATTATTAGCCTTCTCTCTAAAGCATCTAACCGAATATATTGAAGAGAAACTTTTCTCTATAGCAAAAGAGTATAGCCATTTGTTATTTATTGTATTACCTACTATAGGCATTACAATGATTTACTTCCTTAGAAAGTATTTCTTTCGGAACAGAAAAAATAAAGGGATTACTGAAATTTATAAAACTTTGGATCAGAGAAAAGATCATTTACCTTTTTTCAAGATCCCGTCTCATTATCTTAATGGTTTTTTAACTGTAATCTTCGGGGGTTCTACAGGTGTTGAGGTTTCTACTGTGGTAGCTTCAGCTACTGTTGGTAATATGGCTTATGAACAAGGCTTTTCTGCAAAGATGTATAAGCGCGAACTGATCTGCGCTGGTGTAACTGCAGGAGTAGCCGTATTATTTGGAAGCCCGTTGGCAGGCTGGTTATTTGCTATGGAAGTTATAGCCCGAAAAATCAATAAATCGCTGGCTATAAGCTGTACTGCTTCTGCACTTATTGCGGGATTATTTATCTTTTTATTCGATAGTAAACCTTTATTGGATGTTAGCATTAGCGGCTGGAAATGGGGCGCTTTACCATTCTTTTTAATACTCAGTCTTTTAGGCGGAATTTTGTCAGTTTATTTTACCATTTTGGTAATCCGTATAAAAGACTTCTTTTCAAAAATCGATAATAATTTCCTTCGGGTAAATTTGGGAGCTCTTATTGTAGGAGGTATGATTTTCTTTTTGCCTGTATTGTACGGTGATAGCTATCATGGTCTGAAAGGTATCCTGAATCAGGCATTGAATCATCGGGAAGTGTCTATGTCTCTACTTTTACTTCTGATATTCCTAAAACCCGTTGCATCCTCATTAACTCTTGGTGCTGGCGGAGATGGAGGTGTATTTGCTCCAAGTATTGTTTCAGGCGCGTTGCTGGGGTTATTATTTGCTTTGGCATGCAATACTTACTTTAATACAGATCTTATTCTTATCAATTTTGTATTGGTTGGGGCTGCAGCAACTTTATCTGCATCAATCTATGCTCCGTTAACAGCTCTTTTTCTGGTTTGTAGTTTAGTGCCTAATGGCTATCTGTTGTTCTTCCCATTATTGCTGGGAAGCTTTGTTTCGAAGTTTTTTGCACAACGTTTATTACCTTATAATGTGTATACTTACGGAATGAAGGCTACAAAATAGTCCTGATGAACTTCCACGGTTAAATGGTTATTTCTTCAGGGATTCATTTGCATCATGAAGAATTTGTAAAGATTTATTCATTTCATCTTCTTCTAAATGCCCATAACCCAGGCGGAGAGCTGTGTAATCTTTGTTCTGATATAATAAGGTGCGTGGGATAAAGAGATCGTGTTGTTGGCAATAAGCACTCAGCTGAAAAAGATTAACAGGAGATTGCCACTCCAGCCATACAGCCAATCCACCGGAAGGAATGCTGAATTTTACCTGATCACTCAGATGCTTCTGAAGCAAGTCCGTAAACAAATCCCGGCGTTCTTTATATATTTTCGCAGATTTCTTCAGATGGCGGTTAATTTCTCCTTCAGCAATCATTTCGCCCAGAGCCTGCTCCATAATAATATCTCCCTGTCTGTCTATAATACCCAGATATTTACGCATTTCTGTCATCAGATTTTCTGGTGCTACAATAAAACCGGTACGGAAACCCGGAGCCAGTGATTTGCCGAATGAACCTACATAAATTACCATACCGTCGGTATCAGAGCTTGCCATCGGTAATATAGCTGAATTGTCGTAATGAAATTCGAAATCGTAGTCATCCTCTACAATGGCAAAACCATACTGAGAGGCCAGGGATAATAATTCAATACGCCGCTGGGCACTAAGAGGTACTGTAGTCGGGTAGTGGTGATGAGGTGTAAGGTAAAGCATCCTTATTTTAGTCTTTTTGCAAAGCTCTTCTATAAGATCAGTGCGGATACCTTCTTCATCTACCGGAATAGTTTTGATGACTGCACCGGATTTCTGAAAAATCATATTTACGGCAAAATAACTGGGATCACCTACGACTACCATGTCTCCTTCAGACAAAAGTATTTCAGAAATAATATAAATACTCATTTCCGTACTTCTGGTAATCAGAAGATTATTTTTACTGATGTGCAATCCCCGGCTAAGATTAAGATATTGGGACAGATGTTCTTTAAAGTATTCACTGCCTTCAGTATTGTAATAGCCTATTTTTCTGTAACTGCTTTTGCGTTTCAGATTGGCACTGTAAAAGCTGGAATAGTTTCCGATTTGGGACAAGCGTGTATCCGGTACACCATCGTTAAAGATATAAGTACAGGATGAATGCTCAAATGGATTGTCCAGAAGATTGCTTTGTCTAAAACTGAAACCTGTCTGTTGTGGATAAGTTGCCAGATCTTGCCTTTGCAGGTTTTTAATATTCATGTTTTTGAAACTTCCACTCTCAATGACGAATGTTCCCTTATTCGGAATTGTTTCTACCCATCCCTGTGCGTCCAGTTCCTCATAGGCTGCAATAACTGTTTTACGGTGAACCTGCAGAATATCGCTCATGCTTCTGGTTCCCAATAATTTCATGCCTTTCATCAGGTATCCCCGCTGAATAGCATTAATCATCTGATGAACGATCTGTAGATATACAGGCCGTGATGATTTGTTATCGATATAGATTATTTTCTTGTATAAAAACTGATCCGGACTACTCATTATTTTAAATCTGGTACCATTTAAGGTCCGGCAAGATAATAATTTTGCTGCAAAAATAATATGCAAAAAATAATAGAAGCAATTATTCGGGACAATGAGATACATGCGAAATGGCTGAATACATTATCGTTTATGGAAAATGCAGGTGCACGAAAAATATCTGCATGTGAAGACCTGGTAACGGTAGATCTTATTCAGCTAAAGCATGCTGCAGAGGAACATCGCCATGCTTATTACCTGAAAAAGCAAATTCTGAAACTGGCGCCGGACAGTTGTATTAATTACAGAGCTGATGAAATGCTGGCACAGGGATATACCCGACAGTATCTCCATCGGTTGGATATGCAGGCCAGCAGATTTCTGAAAGATACATTTCAGCTGGATGGCAAAGCACTTCGGTATGCCTCCTATCTTTTTGTAACCTATGCTATAGAGGTAAGAGCAGATGAACTTTATCCTGTTTATCAGGATGCATTAGACAAAGCAAAATCCAGGGTAATGGTGAAGTCTATTATTCTGGAAGAAGAAGGACATTTGGAGGAAATGATTCAGCAGCTGGAACGTTTTCATGCAGATTGGGAAAATTATGCCGGAGAAGTACTGAGAATAGAGAATGAACTGTTTCAGGACTGGATTAATGCTGTAGGTAAGGAAGTATTATCATATGAATCAGCCACAGCACTGGTATAAGGCATTAGCGGGAAGACAGGAGATTGGTAATTACCGAAATCTTAGAATAAATGATTCAGGGGTCGATTTTCTGTCCAATGATTATTTGGGAATGACTGGTAATAAGGCTTTTCAGCAACATTTACTCGAATTGTTAAATATAAATCCGGAACTGCTTTCCGGGGCTACAGGATCAAGACTGATTAGTGGTAATAGCCCTATTTGTATGGAGGTAGAAGAGTCTATTGCCAAAAGACATCAAACAGAAAGTGCTTTATTATTTCCCTCCGGATATAAGGCTAATCTCGCATTATTCTCATGTATTGCAGGCCGGAATCAAACTATATTGGTGGACGAGCTTGTACACCGTTCTGTACACGATGGCTGTACTTTATCTTATGCTCAGAAAAGGAAATTCAGGCATAATGATCTAAACCATTTAGAATATTTACTATCCCGTGCAACAGGATCTGTATTTATAGCTGTAGAAAGTTTGTACTCCATGGATGGGGATTTTGCTCCGTTAGAAGATATAATTACACTGGCAGAGCGATACGGAGCCTGGGTAATTGTAGATGAAGCTCATGCTGTAGGTGTATTTGGTGAAGGTCTGGTATACCGGTATAATTTACAAAGCCGCGTTCTTGCTACGGTGGTGACTTATGGAAAGGCATTCGGAGCACAGGGAGCAGCCGTTTTAGGGAATAGGATGCTAAAAGAATATCTTGTCAATTTTGCTTCACCATTTATCTATTCCACTGCTATGCCAGACATTCAGGTTCTTATAATTTCTGAAACTTATACGTTTCTTGAAGCTCATCCATATTTAGCAGATGAACTTCAATGCAATATAAAATACTTTCGAAAGCACAAGGTTCATTCTTTGTCTCAGGATATGAGCCCTGTGCAGGTTGTACAGTTTCCAGCAGTGAGAAATCTTTATAAAGCTGTGCAAGAATTAAAACAACAAAAAATAAATGTTTATCCCATTTTATCTCCGACAGTAAGAGAAGGGGGAGAACGTTTGCGGATTACCCTGCATCAGTTTAATTCGGTTGCAGAAATAAATGAACTGGCCAGTATAATTAAAGATAATTTATGAAAGTAATATACAGGTTAATTTGACCACAAAAGAGATAAAAGACTGTTTCAAGTCACATGGAAACATAGATTTAGTAATGATGAATAAAGTTTTGCATAGAGAATTTTGCACATCAGCTATGTATTCTATATCAGTATCGAAGATACCTTGATATGACGATACACAACTATGTGTCTATGTGGTTGAAAAAAATAACAAGAAAATAACAGAATGAATACTAAATATTTTATAACAGGAATAGGAACTGGTATTGGCAAAACTGTATCCTCCGCCATATTAAGGCAATATTTTCAGGCAGATTACTGGAAACCTGTACAGTCCGGAGATCTGGATCAGTCAGATAGTATGCTGGTGAAGCAATTGACCAGTGATGAATTGAGAATACATCCTGAGCGATTCCGTTTGCAATATCCGGCATCTCCGCATCAGTCTGCGGCCATGGAAGGAATAGAGATAAAGATTAATGATTTTCAGTTACCTGTGACAGAGAATATACTTTTGGTAGAAGGTGCTGGAGGGTTATTTGTTCCGCTAAACCACAGGGAATTTATAATTGACCTTATCGAACATTTTAATATCCCGGTTATTCTTGTCGTCAGAGATTATCTGGGTTGTATTAATCATACACTTCTTTCTCTGGAAGTACTAAAATTAAGGAATATCGAAGTTGCTTATATTGTTTTCAACGGAAATTTTGTTCCGGAAACCAGAGAAGTCCTGCTGAAGCATATTCCGGAAAATTCAAGAATAATAGAGTTACCGGAGGTCAACAATATTACGAGAGTATCGATTCAGGAAGCGGTTGACAGTATTCAGCGAAATTTAAAGTAAAAGAAACAAATACTGGTAAATACTGATATTAAAAAATAAAAGTAAAAATCAAACAAAATGGCTAAAGAAAGAACATTGCGTCACGACTGGACAAAAGAAGAGTTACTGGAGATTTATAATAAACCATTAATGGAGCTTATTTATGAAGCTGCAACAGTACATCGTGAATGGCATAAAGCAGATGAGGTACAGATATCAACATTGCTGTCAGTAAAAACAGGGGGCTGTCCTGAGGATTGTTCTTATTGTGGACAGGCAGCGCGATATCATACAGATATTAAAGTGCAGGCACTTTTGCCTACAGCAACTGTAATGGCCCATGCACAAAAAGCAAAAGAAAGAGGAGCTTCCCGTTTCTGCATGGCAGCTGCATGGCGAGAAGTTAGAGATAACAGAGATTTCGACCGTATTATAGATATGGTAAAAGGGGTGAACAATCTGGGATTGGAAGTTTGCTGTACTTTAGGAATGCTTAGTGAGTCACAGGCTAAAAGACTACAGGAAGCAGGTCTATATGCTTACAATCATAATCTGGATACCTCGGAGGAATATTACGATGAGATTATTTCCACACGAAAATTTGATAACCGTATCAATACGATAAACAATGTGAGAAAAGCAGGAATTACGGTATGCTCCGGTGGTATTATCGGCTTAGGGGAAACTCATGGAGACCGCGTGGCAATGCTGAGAACTTTGGCTAATATGGAGATACATCCCGAGTCGGTTCCTGTAAATGCTTTGGCAAGAGTAAAAGGAACACCATTGGAAAATAATCCAAAAGTGGATATATGGGAAATGGTAAGAATGATAGCTACAGCCCGTATTGCGATGCCTGCTTCTATGGTGCGCCTTAGTGCCGGACGTATAGAAATGACAGAAGCCGAGCAGGCATGGTGCTTTATGGCCGGTGCTAATTCTATTTTTACCGGCGAACGTGAAACTTTGTTGGTAACTCCTAATCCGGGCGTATCGGAAGATATGCAGATGCTTCTGAATTTAGGACTGAAACCAATGGTACGAGAAAAAGAAACGACATGCAGCAAGAATTAACAGACCGGGATCGTAAGGTGAACTGGCATCCTTATACCCAAATGAAAACAGCCAGCCATATTCCCATAGTAAGAGGTGAAGGTTCCTATATTTATGATGCGGACGGGAAGAGATATATAGATGCTGTATCTTCTTGGTGGGTAACTCTTCATGGGCATGCACATCCTTATATCGCTGCAAAAGTATCCGAGCAGTTGCAAACTTTGGAGCAGGTTATTTTTGCTGGCTTTACCCATCCAAATGCTATTGAATTATCAGAAAGACTTCTGACATTGCTTCCGGATAACCAGGAGAAAGTATTTTATACAGATAATGGTTCCACAGCAATAGAAGTTGCTCTGAAAATGTGCCTGCAATTCCACTATAACCGCGGTGAAAAAAAGAATAAAATTTTTGCTTTCAGAAATGGCTATCATGGTGACACTTTCGGGGCTATGTCGGTAAGCGGACGCGGGTTGTGGACAAATCCTTTTGGAGAACAACTTTTTGAAGTTTTATTTATAGACGTTCCAACAAAAGAAAATCTGAAAGAAATAAAATCTTATATAGATCTGCATGCAAGGGAAGCAGCGTGCTTTGTATATGAACCTTTGGTGCAGGGAGCAGGTGGAATGTTGATGCATGAAGCAGAAACCCTTTCAGAATTGATGCAGTTTTGTAAATCCAAAGAAATTTTGTTGATACAGGATGAAATATTTGTAGGTTTTGGACGTACAGGAAAATTATTTGCTGTTGATCATCTGTCGGAAATTCCAGATATCATGTGTTTCTCAAAAGGGCTTACAGGCGGAACACTTCCTTTAGGGATAACGACCTGTACAGGAGAAATATATAATGCTTTTTATTCAGACGATAAAACAAAAGCATTATTTCACGGACATTCATTTACGGCAAGCCCTTTAGCCTGTGCAGCAGCACTCGCCAGTCTGGACCTATTGCTGTTAAAAGATACGCAGCGGAATATAGAACGTATTGTCAAACAGCATAAGGAATTTGGAGAAGTATTAAAAAAACATCCAAAAGTAAAAGAGGTACGTCAGACAGGGACAATCTTTGCCATGGAATGGAAAATAAATGAGGAGACTTCCTATTTCAGTGATATGCACGAAATATTATATCCTTATTTCTTGCAGCGCGGTATACTAATGCGCCCGTTAGGAAATATAATTTATCTGGTGCCTCCTTACTGTACTACTAAAGAAGATTTAGAAGAAATTTATCAGGCTGTTTTAGAGGCTCTGGATATATTATAAATTAATTATTGCTTTGGCAAGATTCAATATTTTAGCAGGATTTTTTATAACATAAAAACCTTATAGGTTTGTGAAACCTATAAGGTTTATGCTACAATAGTAGAACATTTTTGGCAAGTATAAAATCTAAATCTTTATCAGATTTAGATTCCAAATGCTCATCAGGATCAAGACTTAAATAAACCTGATCCTCAATATGAAGTAATTTGTAGTTTTCTATATTATAAAAAGAATAATTAGAATTATAATAGAACTGAAACTCAACGATTTTAGTAAATAATAAATGAACCCTGAAGAATTTACTTTTTTTAGAAAAATTACTTATTGAAATGTGTATTTGTAATTCACCAAATTCATCTTTTTCAAGTTTTATTTCTTCAACATTAGTACTTATTAATGAGTTTTCTCCTGAAAAGAGATCTACAATTTTAGTTGTTATATCCATGGAATATTATAATATAAAAACCTTATAGGTTTCACAAACCTATAAGGTTTAATTGTAAATATAATATTTAAATAAAGAATGTTGTGAATTTTTAGATTATGTTAACTCTTAATAATACAGGATTTCCATATAACTCTCATAGTTTGTGTATCTTTGGTCAATAACCATTAAAATAATTATCATGAGAAAATCTGTTCTGATGCTGATGAGTCTTTTCATTGCACTAACAGTGTATGCACAACAAAAAGTAAAACATGTAGTTCTTATCGGATGCGATGGCTTTGGTGCTTATGCTTTGCCGGAAGCCGATATGCCTAATCTTAAAAATTTAATGAAAGAAGGCTCCTGGTCATTAAAAGCACGTTCTGTGCTGCCTTCGTCCAGTGCTGTTAATTGGGCGTCTATGATTATGGGAGCAGGACCTACATTGCATGGCTATACCGAATGGAATAGTGCAGTTCCGGAGATTCCTTCCTCAGATCTTACAAAAGAAGGAATGTTTCCTTCCATTTTCAGTATACTAAAAGAGCAGAAACCTTCTTTGATAACAGCATTGATATACAGTTGGCAAGGGATTGATCCGTTGGTTCAGAAAGGAACAACAGATATAAGAATTCCTGCAAAAGACAATGACGATTTCTGTACAGAGTCTGCTGTAGAAGTTATTAAAACAAAGAAACCGACATTAACATTTGTACATTTAGATCAGCCGGACGGAGTAGGGCATAATATAGGACACCGTACTCCTGCTTATTATGAAGAATTAAAAAAGGTAGATGCACGTATTGGAAAGATTGTACAGGCTGTTAAAGATGCAGGTATTGCCAACGAAACTGTTATTATTGTAACAGCCGATCATGGTGGTAAGGACAAAGGGCATGGTGGAAAGTCATTGGATGAGGTTCTGATTCCATGGGTTGTTTATGGTAGGGGCGTAAAGAAAAATCAGGAACTGAAGAATACAATTATTACTTACGATACCGGAGCTACTATTGCATGGCTGTTAGGATTAAGAGTGCCGGAAAGTTGGAGAGGTCTTCCGGTAAGACAAGCTTTTCTTACTAAATAATAATTAATAAACCTGCTTTCTAAAGGCAGTCTGAATACGGCTGAAAAAAATCATATTAAAATAAAAGAGTTTTTTATCTTTTATTAATCTTTTTACTGTACATTTGTCATAGAAAAAGTACAGAAATGTTTTCAAAAACTTGTGAATATGCTATCCGTGCCCTGATTTTTATCGCCCAGCAGACAAAGGACGGTAGCAGGATTGGTATTAAAGATATTGCAAAAGGTATTGATTCACCGGAACATTTCATTGCCAAGATATTGCAGGATCTCAGCAGAAAAGGTTTAGTACAATCTGCAAAAGGACCTACAGGTGGATTTTATCTGGACGATTATAATCTGAACAGACCAATAGCGGATATTGTAAAGACAATGGATGGGGACAGGATTTTCAATGGATGTGCTTTGGGGCTTAAAGAATGCTCCGAGTCTCACCCTTGTCCGGTACATAATGAGTTTAAACATATCCGTAAAAATCTGAAAGAAATGCTGGAAAATGCTAAGATAGGTGAGTTCATCAATAAACTGGATGCTCATGAAACTTTCTTGAGGAGATAAAAAAAAATTTAAAATAATAAAAGATAAAAAGGTATTTAATTCTTTTAATATGAAAATACAAATCAGATATCCGTTTGTTTTTGCAGTTTTATGCTTTTGGCTGGGACTAATGCTGAGTATCAGTTTTCTGGAAACACCTTTAAAATTCCAGGTTCCGGGAATGATGCTGTCTGTGGCATTGGAGCTGGGTAAACTAATGTTTGGAATTTCCACCAATATCCAATTATTCCTGACAGGAGTGATTGCTTTGAACTTTTTACTGGTAAAAAAATATTTGACTGTCGGAATTATAATCTCTTATATACTGCTGGTTATTCTTTTATTACTCGAAAAATTCTGGATGTTACCTGTTCTGGATGCAAGGGCAGATATGTTGGCAGGTGGAAAATCAGTACAGCCAACTTCTTTACATGACTACTTTATATATGCTGAGGTTGGAAAATTAATATTAATTGCTGGAGGAATATTTCTTCAGCTAAAAAAGATAAAAAAATGAGAACGGGAAGTATAGAAAAAATGTCGGGACATTGGCTTTTGGCAAAAATTGGTAAAAAAGTGCTTCGTCCCGGAGGAAAAGATTTAACCCTGAAAATGCTGGAATTACTGGCTATCAATAAAGAAGATCTGGTAACAGAGTTTGCACCGGGGCTTGGCTTTACAGCAGGCAAAATAATGGAATATCAGCCTGAGGCATATACCGGAATTGATGCAGATGAAGAAGCTGTAGAATTCTTGAAAAGAAAATTTTCTGAAACCAAAGCTGTATTTCAGAATGATCATGCTGCACAAACAAGGCTGAATGATAATAGTCAGACTAAAGTTTTGGGAGAAGCGATACTTACCATGCAGGCAGATCATAGAAAATCTGAGATTGTAAAAGAAGCTTATCGTATTCTGAATCCAGGAGGTCTTTATGCTATACACGAGCTGGCGCTAATGCCGGAAGCATTGGATGAAAGTGTAAAAGCTCACATCCAACGGGAGCTGGCAGAAGTTATAAAAGTAAATGCCAGACCTCTTACTCCGGATGAATGGAAAAAGGTATTGGAAAAAGAAGGTTTTAGTATACTGAATATTGAGACTGCACCTATGCATCTTCTGGAACCTAAACGAATAATAAGTGACGAGGGTTTTTTAGGGTTCCTGAACATTGCTAAGAATATGGTTTTACATCCGGGGATTAGAGAAAGGGTTTTGAGGATGAAAAACATTTTTACCAAATACAACAAAAACCTGTGTGCGGTAATAATTATTGCCAGAAAAGATTAGAAGTAAAATATAAAAGTAAACACATGAAAAATTCTATTATGCTTGCTGTTGTTTTGTCTGCAATTTTCACTTTGAATGCTTGTAAACAAAACGCTTCTGAAGCTTCACAATCCGGAAGTACTGAAGGTATTACTGTTCAGGGAAATGCAGAAGAAGCCAAACTGACATCACCTCCAATGGTGCCTGAACCAATAGGAAACAGAGCCGCAAAAAAGCTGATTGTACGTCTGGAAACTATAGAAAAAACAGGTGAATTGGCAGACGGAACCCAATATAACTTCTGGACTTTTGGCGGAACAGTTCCGGGAAGCTTTATCAGGGCAAGAGTGGGTGACGAAATTGAATTTCATTTGAAGAATAATGAAAACAGTACATTCCCGCATAATATAGACCTTCATGCTGTAAATGGCCCTGGTGGCGGTGCAGAAGCTACTTTTGTAGCTCCGGGAAAGGAAGCGGTATTTAACTTCAAAGCCTTAAATCCAGGTCTGTACGTATACCACTGTGCGACCGCTCCGGTGGGAATGCATATCGCTAATGGGATGTATGGATTAATTCTTATAGAACCGGAAGGTGGATTGCCTAAAGTAGATAAAGAGTTCTATATAATGCAGGGAGATTTCTATACCAAAGGTAAATACGGAGACAAAGGTCTTCAGGAATTTGATATGGATAAAGCAATTGCAGAACATCCTGAATATGTGGTTTTCAATGGTAAAACAGGAGCACTTCTGGGAGATAATGAACTGAAAGTAAAGGTTGGTGAAAATGTAAGATTCTTTGTAGGAAACGGAGGTCCTAATCTGACTTCATCTTTTCATATCATCGGTGAAATTTTCGATAAAGTCTATATAGAAGGAGGCAGTAAAATCAATGAAAATGTTCAGACTACAGTAATCCCTCCCGGCGGAGCTTCAATTGTAGAATTTAAAGCAACAGTTCCTGGGGAATATGTGATTGTAGACCATGCTATTTTCAGAGCTTTTAATAAAGGTGCACTTGGTAAGATTAAGGTAGTGGGTGATGATAATCCTAAAGTATACAAAAAGAATAATTAATTACAGAAGTCAGTCGGCAAAAGTCGGAATCACATGATGCGAAATTTAATATACATATTGGTTATATTCTTTAGTATTTCCTGTTCCGAGAAACAAGATCAAAAACAACCGAAACCTGTTTCCCGCATACTCATGCCGGTTGCAGATACTAAAAAAATGCTGAAAATAGAGGGTGGAAGCTATAAACCATTTGTAGGAAAAGAAACCGATAGCCTGGTAAAAGTAAAGACCTTTTATCTTGATGAGACTGCCGTAACCAACGCAGAGTTTCTGACTTTTCTGAAAGCTAATCCTCAATGGACAAAGAGTAAAGTACTTCGGTTATTTGCAGATTCCGCTTATCTGAAGCATTGGAAAGGAGATTATAAGATCCCGAATGATGTAAGCCCGGAAGCTCCCGTAACCTGCGTATCGTGGTTTGCTGCAAAAGCCTATGCTGAAAGTGTAGGAAAAAGGCTTCCGACAGTAGATGAATGGGAATATGTTGCCCGTGCAGACGAAAACAACAAAAATGCTGCCGCCACACTGGAATTTACACAGCGTATACTCAAACTTTACCAGCAGAAGCTGATGTATAAGCAACCTGTAAAACAATCAAAACCCAATATATGGGGAGTATATGATTTGTTTGGAACTATATGGGAATGGACAGAAGATTTCAGTTCGGTTATGATGTCGGGAGAATCCCGAAAAGATAATACAACCAATGAAACTCTTTTCTGTGCCGGAGCTTCGGTTACTTCATCGGACCTTAAGAACTATGCTGCCTTTATACGGTTTGCACTCCGGGGCAGTGTAAAAGCCGATTATACCATTAACAATCTTGGTTTCAGATGTGCGAGAGATGCTCAAAATCAATAAAAGTAAAAAAGTAAAATGAGAACATTTATTATAAGCTTATTATCTGTTTTTATTCTGGGGGGATGCCAGAAAAAACAAAACGAAAATATAGATCCCGATTCTATTTTCAACTTACAGTCATCCTGGGAAAAGCCGGATGGTACTAAAATAAAACTGGAAGAGCTGAAAGGAAAGGTGCTGACAATGGTGATGATCTATACCTCTTGTAAAACCGCTTGTCCGCGATTAACAGCAGATATGAAAGATATAGAAGCCAAAGTCGGGAAACAGAATCCGGACGAATTACAATATATACTGGTATCTATAGATCCTGAACACGACACTCCGGAAAGAATGAGAGCTTTTATAAAAAACAACAAACTGGAAGGAAAGCAATGGGTGTTTCTGAGGGGGAGTGAAGAAGATACAAGGGAGCTGGCCAATGTACTGGCAGTGAAATATAAGAAGATAACACCAATGGACTTTTCGCATTCCAACATCATTAGTGTATTTTCTAAATCCGGGGTACTTGCTTACCAGAAAGAGGGATTGAATATAGACATTAATACAACAGTGGATAAAATAAAGGAACAAATAAAATAAGTGAAATTTAATACCCCATAGAAGAAATGAAAAAAATAGTATTTACCCTTGCATTGGCATCATTAGCTGTAATCTCTTGTTCCAAAAAAGAAGCAGAAGCGGAGCAGCCGCAAACCGAATCTAATGTTATGCTGGAAGAACCTAGAACAACTCAGGAATCTGCATCTGCGGGAACTCCGGAAGAAGAAGGAAAAAAACTGGTAGAAGGAGCAGACTGTTTGTCTTGTCATAAAGTTGATGCCAAACTTGTAGGTCCGTCATATCAGGATGTTGCTGCAAAATATACAGACGCAGATATAGACCATCTTGCGGGAAAAATCATAGAAGGAGGAAAAGGTGTCTGGGGAGATATTCCTATGACGCCGCATGCAGGACTAAGCCAGGACAACGCCAAATTAATGGTGAAATATATTCTTTCCCTGAAAAAATAACAGAACATACCCCATAGGTTTTAAAAAACCTGTGGGGTTTAAAAAAAAATTTAAAACAATAAAAGATAAAAAGGTATTTTATTATGAACACAAAAACAGATTATATCGGAGCTATGGTAGCTGAGGATTTCAGAACAGCAGCTGTATTCAAAAAATATGGAATAGACTTCTGCTGTAAAGGTGGCAGAACAATCGCAGATGCTTGTGAGAAAAAGGGTATAAATGAACAAAAGATCTATGAAGAAATAGAGAATCTGCCTAAAAGCGGAGGGACTAATATTGATTTTACTTCATGGCCTCTGGATTTATTAGCAGATTATGTAGAAAAAACACATCACCGCTATGTAGAAGAAAAAACACCGGTTTTACAGGCATTTTTGGATAAGCTTTGTAAGGTGCACGGGGACAGGCATCCGGAACTTTTTGAAATTCGTGAGTTGTTTAATGAGTCTGCGAAGGACCTTGCAGCCCACATGAAGAAAGAAGAGCTTATCCTTTTCCCTTTTGTTCGCAATATGATTAAAGCACAGCAGACTGGTGAAGCTCTACGACAACCGCATTTCGGAACAGTAGAGAATCCTGTGAATATGATGCAGCATGAGCATGCGGTAGAAGGAGAACGATTTGAAAAAATAGCAAAACTAACGGATGGGTATACACCTCCTGCAGATGCCTGTAATACATATAAAGTAGCATTTGCAATGTTACAGGATTTTGAAAATGATCTGCATACTCACATTCATCTCGAAAATAATATACTGTTCCCTAAATCTATCCATTTGGAAAAAGATTTTAGTGCATAATAACCGGAAAATAAAAAACACATGACACCTAAAAAACTATGGACCTGGCTGGCTGCTGTAATCATCGCTTCTTTTGCGGTACTTATATACTACGGTGTAGATATCTACCGCAAAATACCGCCGATTCCGGAAAAAGTAATAACCACAGAAGGGCAGGTATTGTATACCGGACAAGATGTAAAAGACGGACAGAATGTATGGCAGTCTATTGGCGGGCAGACAGTAGGAAGCATCTGGGGGCACGGAGCTTATATTGCCCCGGACTGGACAGCAGATTACCTCCATCGGGAAGCTGTATTACTGCTGGATGAACTGGCCAAAAAAGATAATAAAGTCTATCACAATCTACCAGATGAAGAGCAGGCCAGATATAAGATTTTGTTACAGAAAGAATTACGGACGAATACTTTTGATGAAGCTTCTAATACGATTGTAATTTCTCCGGAACGGGCAAAAGTACAACGCGAGCTCGCAGCTTATTATGAGAAACTCTTTATGGGAGATCCTTCGATGAATAAACTAAGAGATGCATATGCTATCCCTGTAAATACTGTTAAGGATATCGGGCGTATGGAAAAGATGAATGCCTTTTTTGCATGGAGCACATGGGTGTGTATTACCAGCCGTCCTGGGGATAATGTTACTTATACCAACAATTGGCCGCATGATGAGCTGGTAGGAAATACGCCGCCAAGTTCATTGCATATGTGGTCCGGATTCAGCATACTTATGCTATTAGCCTGTCTGGGGATTTTAGTATTGTACCATGCCCGAAACAAAGAAGAAGAAATAAAAGAGGAATTACCTTTGGAAGACCCTTTGCGTAATATGAAACCTACACCTTCGATGAAAGCAACCCTGAAATACATCTGGGTAGTAGCACTCTTAATTTTGGTACAGATGTTAGCCGGAGTAGTAACAGCACATTATGGAGTAGAAGGAAGTGCATTTTATGGTATTCCACTGGATCAGTATTTACCACAATCTGTATCGCGAAGCTGGCATGTTCAGCTGGCTATTTTCTGGATTGCCACCTCCTGGCTGGCAACAGGATTATACATAGCTCCGGCTGTTTCCGGATATGAACCGAAATATCAGAAATTGGGAGTTAATGTATTATTTGGGGCTCTACTTATTGTAGTACTGGGCTCTCTTACCGGACAATGGCTGGGTGTAATGCAGAAATTAGGGCTTGTGGATAACTTTTTATGGGGACATCAGGGTTATGAATATATAGAACTTGGCAGAATATGGCAGATTCTATTATTAGTAGGATTGGTGTTGTGGCTTATATTAATGCTGAGAGCGTTGATGCCTGCGTTGAAAAAGAAAGACGAAAACCGCCACATGCTTACACTCTTTGTTCTGGCATCAGTAGCGATAGCTATGTTCTATGGGGCAGGATTGATGTACGGGAGACAAACGCATATGGCAATTGCCGAGTATTGGAGATGGTGGGTAGTTCACCTTTGGGTAGAAGGTTTTTTTGAAGTATTTGCTACAGTGGTAGCTGCATTCTTGTTTACCAGATTAGGCTTGCTGAGAATGAAATCTGCGACCAATGCGGTATTGTTTTCTACTATTATCTTTTTAGCAGGAGGTATTTTGGGGACATTCCATCATTTATATTTTTCGGCAACACCTACAGCTGTTCTGGCATTAGGAGCAACTTTCAGTGCTTTGGAAATTGTACCGCTGGTGCTTATCGGTTACGAGGCTTATCACAATTACCAGCTTAGCAAATCTACCAAATGGATCAAAGCTTACAAATGGCCAATATATTGTTTCATTGCAATGTGTTTCTGGAATTTTCTGGGAGCCGGAATATTTGGTTTTGCTATTAATCCGCCCATTGCATTATACTATATACAAGGGCTGAATACGACGGCTGTTCATGGGCATGCAGCATTGTTTGGTGTATATGGGATACTGGGTATAGGACTTATGATGTTTATGCTTAGAGGGCTATATCCGGAGCGACAATGGAACGACAAACTGATAAGCTGGGCATTCTGGCTTACGAATATAGGTTTGCTGGTAATGGTTACAATAAGTCTTTTACCTATCGGGATTATGCAGTCGGTAGCTTCTATTAAAGAAGGTTATTGGTATGCACGTTCTGCTGAATTTATGCAGACGGATATAATGCATTTTCTACGCTGGATGCGTGTCCCGGGAGACATCCTGCTGGCACTTGGAGAGTTGTTACTGGTTATATTTATTATAGGGCTGAAGTTCGGGTGGTCGTTAAAAGAGAAAAGATAAACGTACTGAATCAAATCTTCAGAGCAGGAATGCTCTGAAGATTTTTATAAAAACATATCGTATGAAACGTAATGAAAATATAGTATTGTTGTCACGCGACCACCATTTTGGACTACTGTGTGCATGGAAGATACGTCAGGGATTAAAAAAAGAAGCTGAAATTGAACGCATAAAGAATTATGTACAATACTTCTGGGCTTCTCATCTTAAGGAACACTTTCGGGAAGAAGAAGAAATTTTGTTTCCTTATGCTAATGATGAAATGGCTGATCAGATCAGAAGAGAGCATCAGTTAATCAAAACTCTTGCTTCTGATATTGAAACAACTGTAAGCACTGAGTTATTAACAGCTTTTGCAGATGCTCTGGAACAGCACATCCGCTTTGAAGAGCGGACGTGGTTTCCTCATTTAGAAGAGATTTTGGATACCCAGACACTGGAAGAAATAGGAAAGGCTTTAGATCTTATTCATGAAACAGAAGCCGATACCTATCATGATGAATTCTGGAAATAATATTTTCAGAATCTGGTATTCCCGGAAGGATCAATATATAAACATTTGCTTCTATGGCATTAGGATTTATTTTTCAGAAAGTTTAACATCAGTTCATTTAGTTTCTCAGGCTGTTCAAACGGAATATAATGTGTAGCATTTGGGATGATAGCCAATTCTGAGTTGCGGATAAGTTTGTGGATAAGTCTGGTATGCTCATCTTTAATTACATCATCACTTCCGGCAACTACCAGGACAGGATTGGTAATAAGGCTGAGTTGATTAGATTTAATATCCGGATGATTCAGCATAAGCTGTATTAGCCGCTGATTGGTTTTAGGATCATTGCCTGCTACTTGTTTTTTGAGTTGCTCAATTAATGTTTCTTTTACACCTGCGGGATTCATATTGGCACCAATAGTAACAATACGGTTAACCATTTCCGGATGTTCATAGTTAAAAATTAAAGCTGTATTACCACCGTCACTCCAACCAATAATATCAACCTGCTCCAGATTAAGACTTTTGATAACCTGATACAAATCTGAAGCGAACTTTTCGTAGCTATAGGCGTCTTGTGTAAGATCTGTACTTCTTCCCTGACCTCTTGTATCTACAGCGATTACGCGATAATTCTTGGCAAAAAAGGGAATTTGTTTAGAGAAATCAGAAATACTTCCATTATTTCCATGCAAAAGGATCAAAGGCTGCCCTTTTCCGTATTCTTCATAATAGATTTTAGCATCTTTCAGATCTATATATTTTCCTTCTTTATTTTTACCATATACTGTTTTCTGTGCAGTTTTTTTATGTTCATAATAACTGATAAGAGCTTTGGTATCTGTATCATTATTGTTATCCGTTTCCTGTTCTTCGGTAATATCTTTTTCTCCTTTAGCTTTATCATAACGAATATCGAGATTGGTAATAAAACTTCCTTCACTAGCTTCCCAATTTCCCTGGCTTTGGTATCTGAAAAGCAGATTTTTTGAAAGAGACTTTTTAGCAGAAACACCAAATACGAAATCTATATCTGGCAACGCTTTATGATCTACCAATTGCAGAGTAACTGCTATTTTGTCCAGATTATTGAAGTTTAATTTATATTCCGACAGGTCAATTTTCTGCCAGCCTGTAGTTGAGGTTTTGTAGATAACATTTTCCTGTAAAAGAGATCGGTCCGGTTCATTGTTTTTTACACTGTAAATATTTAGTTTCATTGTTATCTGTTCAAATTTTGAACTTGGGATAATGTAGAAATTGTAAGCAACTAGCCTTGTCTTTTGGTATACAGCAAAAATATTGCCCTGTTCTATAGTGGGAACATTCTGATTGAACATTTTAGAGAAAGTAAGGAAGGGACGGGATTTTTGACCAATTGTTTTTTCTTTCAACTTCTTAGCGCCCATTACAACAGTTTCAATGTTAGTAACTTTGTAATCCATCACAATATTGCTGTTGGTTTTTAAATCATTTGCAGGAATACTTTTGTCTGAATATCCGGCTGCAGCGAAGATAATTTCCTTATTCTTGGCTTCATCAGGGATCTCAAGTTTGTAATTCCCATTCCCGTCAGTAATAGTTCCGGTTTTGGAATCTTTTATTCCTATTGAACAATAAGGGATTGTTTTGTTGTCCTGATTTTTCACAGTTCCTGTAATAGCGGACTGGGCATGAGCACTGATACTCAATAAAGATAGTAGTGTTATACATCCAAATTTGTACATGTTTCTATGGTATTTTAGATATATGACACCGTATAGTGAAAAAAGTTTCACCAGATTTTAAACTTTAACTATTCTTAACTAAAATGAAATGTATTGTATTTTAAAAAAAAGTATGCAGAATAATTATTCTGTGTAACGTTTGGTTTATTTGGTTACTAACTAAGTAGAAAATTAACCATGGGATTGAAAGAAAAGGAATTTTTAGAAAAAATTGAAAAGCATAAAGGCATGATTTTCAAAATTTCTAAAATGTACCTGGAAAATCAGGAAGATCGTGAAGATCTGTTTCAGGAGATTATTCTTCAGCTTTGGAAATCTTATCAGGCTTTTGAAGGTAAAAGTCAGTTTTCCACATGGCTGTACAGAGTTAGTCTGAATACGGCAATTACATTTTTGAAACGGGATAAAAAAAGGACGGATAAAAATGAACTGCACGAAAATATAGATATAGAAGACGAACAGAATACCGATAAAGAACTGCAAACTGAATTTCTCTATAAGGCAGTACAGGAATTAAATCCTATAGAAAAAGCGCTGATATTTTTGTTTCTGGAAGGACAAAATCATAAACAAATCTCTGAAAATATGGGAATTACAGAAGTAAATGCACGTGTTAAGCTTAACAGAACTAAAGAAAAATTACAACAAATAATTAAAAACTACGGTTATGAATTTTGATAAACTACAGGAACAATGGAAGAGTGAGCCGCAGAATATTCCGGAGATTCCGAAAGAACTAGATAAAATAAAAGAAGCGCATAATCCTATAGATAAGGTACGGAGCAACATGAAGAAAGAGCTGATTGTACAGTCTGTGCTTATTATTGCTGTAGCTTTTTTTCCTTTCCTGAATATTGGGAAATGGGACAGTCAGCTCATAACAATGTTTGTTATTTTCTACGTACTTATGGTGGGGTTTATGCTGTATTACGGACTGAAATTTTACCGTTTTTATAAAGAAAGTTATAACCTGGCTTATGATAGCAGGAAAAACCTGATGTGGTTTTCTTATGAATTGCGATTGTTTATAGAATTATACAGAGCACTTACTTTTATTATGATGTTTTTGGGAATGGCATTTGGGCTTTATTGGGGAACTCATCATAAAGAACCTTCAGAGCATATTCATTTAGATCAGGATAATTATCTGAAGTTGCTGGGAATAGTATTGTTGGTAATGGTGGCTTTACTTGGATTTATCGTAACATTTGCAGAGGTATTTATTCGCATGGCCTATGGAAGATATCTGAAACAAATTAATAAGATTTTGGCCCAGCTGGATGAAATTTAAGACATAAAGAAAGCAGCCTGATAAATTGATCAGGCTGCTTTTTATTTAATCGTCCAGATTTCCGCCAAGTGCTTTGAATAAAAGAACATTGTTTCGGGTATTCTGATGCTGAAATTCCAGTAAATCTAATTCAGCCTGTAGCTTATTCTTCTGAGAGTTGATTAGTTCCAGATAATTGGCATATCCTGTAACATATAAATCGTTGGATACTTCAATTCCTCTTTCCAGGAAGCCTACTTCTTCAGATTTTAATTTTAAAACTTTTTCATAAATCTTAGTTTGCTTTAAAATTGACTGAAGCTCATTATATGCTGTAGTAATACTCTTCTGATAATTAAGGAAAGCGATTTCCTGTTCTTTGTCAGCGACATTGAACTCATGCTTTAGCTGACCTTTGTTGAATATAGGAACAACCAATCCGCCTAAAAGTTGAGCTGCTAATGAACTGGGTTTAAATAATGACTCTGCAGAAAATGAATTAAAACCTATACCTGCACCAATATCTATACGGGGATAAAATGCTGCTTTTGCAGCTTTTGCATCGGCATGTGTCGCTTCCAGTACATAATAATTTGAAGCAACATCCGGTCGGGAATGGATAATATTTTTTACATCTATAGATTTATTGAGAATATCCATATTGCTTGTTATAAGTACTTTGCTACGCTTTACTTCGCCGCCGTAAGATCCGGTAAGTGTCATTACAGCCT
Source organism: Elizabethkingia miricola (assembly GCF_001675285.1). Classification (GTDB taxonomy): domain Bacteria; phylum Bacteroidota; class Bacteroidia; order Flavobacteriales; family Weeksellaceae; genus Elizabethkingia; species Elizabethkingia miricola. The sequence continues at coordinate 572,471 of NZ_LSGQ01000001.1, read as the reverse complement.
GTTCCACTGCTACGATTTCAGCTTTAATGTGCTCTACTTCTGCCAGCCAGTTGTTGTTTTGCGCTCTGAACTGTTGTACAGCCAGTTCGGTTGCTTTTCCTACTGCACGTTGTGCCGTAATAATTTCGAAAGCGCGTTGCTGGAGCTGATAGTTTTGTTTATAAATTGTTAGTTTATGATCCAGCGCTACAAGTTGATAATATAAATTGGCAATATCTGTAAACAATTCTACCTGTAGCAAACGCAAGCCTTCTGTGGAAGCCAGGTATCTTTTCTGTGCTGCTATCTTTTTATTTTTCAGTTTTCCCCATGCATCTATTTCCCAGCTGCTTCTTGCGCCCAGCCAGTAATTGGGGGTAAAATCACGATTGATTTTCTGCTCATCTGTAATATTAGGAGAGAGGTTGGTATCGTAGTTACCAACACCCTCCATTGTATATTTACCATAATGATCTCCGGACACGGATGCACCAATATCCAGAGAAGGCAGTAAATCCATTTTCGATCTTCTGAGGAAACTGTTCGCAATTTCTACACGCTGCTGTGCAATCTGAAAATCGGGATTGGCATTAACAGCCTGATCGAACAACTCAATTAAAGCCTGATCATTGAAATAAGTCTTTATGTTCACCGGCTTAAATTCTGTTTGCTGATCTTTTCCAGTCGGCAGAATATTTACGGGTAATGCCGGTGCTTTTTTTATTTCAGAAACCTGCGGAGTAGTACATGAGTTTAGCCCCAGCACTACAAGAGGAATGTATATAATTTTATGAAACTTTTTGTTCATCTTTCTTCTTGTTTTCTAGTTTGGCAAAAAATATGTAAAGTCCGGGGATAATGACCAATCCAAAGATGGTTCCGATAAGCATACCACCAGCTGCTGCAATACCAATGGAACGGTTTCCTGTGGCACCTGCACCTGTTGCAATACATAGCGGAATAAGTCCGGCTACAAACGCAAAAGACGTCATAAGGATCGGACGAAGACGCTGACGGGCTCCTTCGATGGCTGCAGGAATAATGTCATAACCTTCCTTATTTCGAGCTATAGCGAATTCCACAATCAAAATGGCATTCTTGGCAAGTAATCCAATCAGCATGACGAGTGCAACCTGTGCATAAATATTATTGTCCAAGCCGACCAAAACCAAAGCAATATAAGATCCGAAAATACCTGTTGGTAAACTCAGAAGTACCGGCATGGGGAGAAGGAAACTTTCGTATTGTGCAGCAAGCAGCAGATAAACAAATAACAGACAGATTCCGAATATATATACCGTTTGATTACCGGAGAGAATTTCTTCCCGGGTCATACCAGACCATTCGATATCGAAACCTCTTGGAAGTGTTTCTGCTGCTACACGTTCCACAGCTGCAATAGCATCTCCGGAGCTGTAGCCCTCAGCAGGCTCACCATTGATCATTGCAGACATGTACATATTGTATCGGGTAAGAACTTCTGGTCCGTATACTCGTTCTATCGTAATAAATGTAGAGAACGGAACCATTTCACCTGCATCGTTTTTCAGGTAAAGATTCAGAATACTTTCCGGAGTGTCACGGTGTTCCGGGCTTGCCTGTACCATTACCTTGTACATCTGACTGAAACGAATGAAGTTGGTCGCATAGTATGATCCGAGCATAGTTTGCAGAGTAGACATCGCATTATCAACAGAAACTCCCTTTTTAGCAGCCATATCATAATCGACATGGATCATATATTGTGGAAAAGTAGCGTCGAAACTGGTAAAGCTATTCTGAATTTCAGGAGCTTCATTTAGTTTTTTAATAAATTCCTTAGTGACTTTGTCAGTATTGACAATATCTCCGCCCGAACGATCTAATAATCGAAGTTCAAAACCACTGGTGTTACCAAATCCCGGAACTGTAGGTGGTGCAAAAATTTCGATCTGCGCATCGGAAATACCTTTTGTTTTCTTGGATAGTTCTGCAATGAATTCGTTAACAGAGATATTCCGGTCTTTCCAGTCCTTCAGGTTAATCATGGCCATACCATAAGATGCACCTGCAATTTCCGTAACAATGCTGTATCCGGCAAGAGTTGTTACGTTTTCTACACCCTCAATTTTCTTAGCAATTTCGGTAACTTCATCCAGAACTTTTTCAGTTCTTTCCACTGTTGCGCCTTGTGGGGTTGTTACACTTACATAAGCCATTCCCTGATCCTCCATTGGGATAAATCCGCCTGGTAAAAATTTGGATGTAGCCCACGTAAGACCGATAAACAGGAATAGTAGCCCGAAAGTTACCGTTGTCCTTGTGGCGAATTTGGAAAGTACATTCGTATAGCCTTTGGTTAGTTTATCAAATCCATTGTTAAATTGCTGAAAGAGTTTATCCACAATATTTTTCTTTTTATTGTGGTCGTGTGGTTTCAGGATAATAGCACAAAGTGCCGGTGTTAGTGTTAATGCATTAACTCCTGAGATTACAATGCTAATCGCCAATGTCAAAGAGAACTGTCTGTAGAAAACACCTACGGGACCGTCCAGAAACGCTACAGGAATAAATACTGCGGACATTACAATTGTAATAGCGACTACAGCACCTGCAATTTCCTTTGTTGCAGTAATAGTAGCATCCAGAGGGCTGAGACCTTCTTCCATTTTAACATGGACAGCTTCAACAACGACGATGGCATTATCCACTACAATACCAATGGCCAGAACCAGTGCAAATAATGTTAGTAAGTTGATTGAGAAATCCAGTGTCTGCATAAATGCGAATGTTCCGATTAGGGCAACAGGTACAGCCAGAACCGGTATTAATGTGGAACGCCAGTCCTGCAAAAAGATAAAAACTACAATTCCTACAAGGATGAAGGCTTCAATCAATGTATGCAATACCGAGTCTATGGATGCATCCAAAAATCGGGATACATCGTAAGCCATGTTGTATTCCATACCTGGAGGGAAAGAGGTTTCTTTCAGCTCCGCCATTTTTGCTTTTACGTTTTTAATAACCTCCGAAGCATTGGAGCCCGGACGCTGTTTCATCATAATCGAAGCAGATGGTCTTCCATCTGTTTTGGATACCATTCCGTAGTTCATGGCGCCAAATTCTACTTTGGCAATATCCTTTAATTTTAGGATTGTACCGTTGGCGTCCGAACGGATTGGTACCTCCTCATATTGTTTAGGATCAAAGAATTTTCCGGTATATTTTATAACATACTGCAGCTGACTGGATGTCTTTCCGGATGTTTCTCCTACTTTTCCGGGAGCGGCGGCAATATTCTGTTTTTGCAAAGAAGTAATGACTTCATCTGCGGAAATATGGTAGGCTGCCATTTTCTGAGGGTCCAGCCATACCCGCATGGAGTATTCTTTCTGACCCATGATCTCTGCACGGCCTACACCATCAATACGTTTTAGCTCCTGCAGGATATTGATATCCGTGAAGTTATAAATAAATTGCTCATCCTGACTTTCGTCCTTACTGGTGATGTTAAGGTACATCAGCATACTGTTTACCTCTTTTTCAGTCGTTACCCCTGCACGGATAACTTCCTCCGGTAGTTCATCGAGAACAGTGGTTACCCTGTTCTGTACGTTAACAGCTGCTACATCGGGATCTGTTCCTACTTCAAAGAAAACCTGAATAAGGGTTAATCCGTCATTGGAAGTTACTGTCGACATATACGTCATCCCGGGTACACCATTGATGGCTCTTTCCAATGGAAGGGCAACTGCGTTAGCGGATACTTCGGCATTGGCACCTGTATATCTTGCTGTTACAGTTACAGAAGGAGGGACGATATCCGGAAATTGGGTAATGGGTAATTTTAATAAAGCCATTATACCCAACAGGACAATAATTATAGAGATTACGAGCGAAAGAACCTTTCGCCTGATAAACATTTCTACCATTTCTAGTTGATTTTATAGGTTATGAAAGGATGTTAATAAGTCTTTTTTACGCGGATAGATTCACCATCTCTTAACGACTGTGTACCTTCATAAACGATAATATCACCAGCTTTTAGTCCGCTGTCTACAATATAAGAGTCTCTAAGCGTTGTACCGATGCTGATATTCCTCATTTTGACTTTATTCTGTGAATCAACTATAAAAACATAGGTTTTATCCTGAATAGAAAATGTAGATTTTTGCGGAATAAGTATAGCATCCGGCTGGTCTTCTGAAATAATAAGTTTTCCAGAGGTACCATGTTTGATGAGGTGGTCAGGATTTGGAAAAGATACTTTGTATCTGATAGATCCTGTAGCTTTGTCAATTTCGCCCTCAGCAGTTCTTAGTGTTCCGTTGTATTGGTATTTAATTCCGTTTGGCAGCATTAACTCGATTTTCTGATGAGCTCCTATCTTGTCATTAGCCAGCATCTCGAAATACTTGTTTTCAGGAATAGAAAAATATGCATAGATTTCATTAAGCTGGGATAATGTTGTAAGGAGAGAACCATTTTCTACAAGACTCCCTTCTTTATAAGGAATGACGTCTATAACTCCATCGAAAGGTGCTACAATGTTGGTAAAGCTTATTTTCTGCAAAACAGTTTTACGCTCAGCATCGGCATAAGCTAATTTGGCTCTTGCGGAAGAAAGTTTAGCTTTTACCATTTCCAGTTCATTGCTAGCAACAAACTTTTTGTCGTAAAGGCTCTGAATTTGTTTTACCTCTACTTCGGCAATGCGTACGTCTGCTTCCGCTTGTTTCAGGCTGGCATTAGATTTTAAAAGTTCCATTTGTAATTCGGCATCGTTAATTTTAAACAGACGCTGACCTTGCTTTACAAACTGCCCTTCATTGACAGGTATATATTGCATAATTCCTGCAATCCTGGAATGTATCTCTACATTTTTCTTTGCCTGAATATCGGTTACAAACTGGTTGCTTACTAAGGTGTCTTTTTTGGTGATTCTTAATACGGGTACATTTTTTACTTCTTTGTTTCCAGCGTCTTTGGCTTTACTACATGAAGCAATAAGTAATACTGTAACAATACAGATTATTACATGTTTTAAATACATTGTTAAATATTTTAGTTGAAAAGTGAATTTTATAAAATTGATTATAAGTTACTTATCGCTAAAATAACTGGAGCAAATGTAAAAAGGATTTAACCGAACATTTGATGTGGATCGGAAGATCTGTAACATAAACCTTCTTACCAATTTTAGAAGGAACTAAAAGGCTGTAAAAATAGGAATCGTCATAGAATACTTTTTTCAGAACATGAATTGTTCTGCCAGATACAAGTATACTATTGTCCGTATCCTCACCTATGTCTATGGTGTGAACAACGATACTGTCGTATGTATAGGAGATATTCTTAGCAGTGGAATTTGTCCAGTCATTGCTAAAAATACTTATAAAGGACAGTAAAAATAATAAGATGTATGAATTTATATTCTTCATATTAAATTCACTCAGTCGTATAACTATTAGTTTCAGCAGCAAAAGTAGTGAGTTTATTTTAATTTACCAGAATAAGTAAAAAGCTGTACAGAATTTACTTTGGCTTTTTCTGGCTTATAGAGCATTCTGTCGGGGATTTACAGGAGTGTAATTATTTTATTGAAATATATCATGTTCAAATACAGCATACCAGAATTTAAATAATTGCAAAAAAAATGCACTGTTTTGTTTTTTGAAGTTAAAAGTGAAAATAATTCGCGAAATTTAATAATATATTTAAAATATACTTTGTATTACTGGAGATCCCTGATTGATATATTTACAATTAGAGCTTATCTTAAAATTTGATAATATCAATTTTAGATCATATATGAAATTATTTTGTAAAATAATTTTTCATTTAATTGTTTTATTGTTTTTACTATTTATATTTATTGCTTATGTTGATATTTGAAAAATATGGTTTTTAGCTGTATTTAAACTAAATAAATGAATTTAGGAGTGAAATCAGTAAGTGATAATCGTAAAACTTATGCATAATTGTACAGATTTAGATATATGAAATAGATTTTATACACTTCTGTATTTGCCTGTTATTAGCTATTGTTTAATCTTTTTGCAAAAAAAATGCATTTAATTGCAAAAAAAATGCTTTGTGTGTAAAAAATTTATATACATTTGGTTTTATATTAAAAAACTAAAAAATAGCTATGAAGAAAATATTGTTTTTAACATTTATTGGAGGAATGGCATATATGGTGAAGGCAAATGAACTGGTCGTAAAAAAATATGCAACAGAGCGTGGACTTATCCAAACAGGGGTTACGGGAAGAGTCATTAATCAGGAAAATAATACACCTATAGCAGGTGCAAGTGTTTATGCTAAAAGTAATCCTGAAATAAAGACGCTTACGGATGAAAAAGGAAATTTTGTATTGAACCTGCCTGAGGGTGAAACGCATGTAGTGGTAAGTGCTGATGGATATACGACTTTGGAATACAGGGCTGATGCCGGAAATGAATTACTTGTTAAACTGAAATCATCTGAAAATGTAATAGAGCAGGTTGTAATTACAGCTTTGGGTGTAAAAAAGGTAGGTAAGTCTGTTACTTATGCTATTACAGAGCTTAAAGGAGATCAGTTTGATAAAGCCAAAGAAACAAATGTTGCTAATGCGCTGACTGGTAAGATTGCCGGTGTGAATGTAAGCAGTACAGCGACCGGTCCAAATGGTTCGAGCAGAGTAGTTATAAGAGGTAATGGCTCGCTGAATGGTAACAACCAGCCAATGTATGTAGTGAATGATTTGCCTATTGATAATACCCAGCTCAATCTTCCCGTTATTGGCAATGGTGCAAATCTTACCAGAATAAATGTGGACAGAGGCGACGGTACTGCGGTGATTAATCCGGATGATATACAGAGTATAACAGTTCTGAAAGGAGGTACTGCCGCTGCGTTGTATGGTGCTAATGCTGCAAATGGTGTAATCCTTATCAATACAAAGAGAGGGGCACCACAAAAAGGAATCGGAATAGATTATAATACATCCTTTACACTGGAAAATGTGGCTATTGTACCAGACTGGCAGTACGAATACGGAGCAGGAGATAAAGGTAAAAAACCACTTACGCAGTCTGAAGCTGTTAGTACAGGGCGCTGGTCATGGGGGGCTAAGATGGATGGAAGTGATGTTATTCAGTTTGATGGAGTAAAAAGGCCTTACAGTCCGCAGAAAAATAATATCCGTAATTTCTACAGAACAGGAAATACGTTTACCAATTCGGTTGCTTTGTCTGGTGGAACTGAAAAGGCAGCAGGCCGTCTTTCTCTTTCCAATATGGATAATAAAAGTATTGTTCCGAATGCTGATTTTAACAGAAAGACAATTAATATAGCAGGTAATGTTAATCTTACGAACTGGTTGAAATTTGATGTTGTAGCACAATATAACATCGAAAAGTCTAACAACAGACCTACGGTATCTGATGCAGAAGCTAATCCTAACTGGGGTGCTTACATGATAGCCAATACTGTTGATATAAGAAATTTGGCTCCCGGATACGATGCGAACGGAATGGAAGTAGCCTGGAATCCTGTTCCTATAGCAACCAACCCACAGTATGTGATCAATAAAATAAAAAATAACGATACCAAGAATCGTTTTATCGGGATGTTGAATGTGAAATTGAATTTTACACCTGATTTGTTTTTGGTAGGGCGTGTAGGACAGGACTATACCAATTATAACTTCACGGGATATATTCCCAAAACAACACTGAATAATCCTATAGGTTATTTGCAGAGCTCAAAGATGGCTTTGTCTACACTCAATTCAGAAGCAATACTGAACTATACTAAAAAGAATATTTATAAAGATTTTTCACTGAACGCTTTACTGGGAGTCAATTCCCGTACAACCCTCAGGGATGAAACCCGGATAGAAGGTTCCGGATTTATTCTGGATAATGTTTATTCCCTGACCAATCTGTCCACTGTAAGTTATACATATCCTTATGGTAAAACCAAAACCAATTCTGTGTATGGGGCTTTGGATCTGGATTACAAAAATGTATTCTTCTTAAACTTTACAGGACGTCAGGACTGGTTCTCTACGCTGTCCCCAAAAAATAATTCGGTTTTCTATCCTTCTATAGGAACGAGTTTGATTGTATCGGACATCTTTAGAATGCCGAAATGGATTTCGTATGCGAAGTTCCGGAGTTCGTGGGCGCAGGTAGGTGGTGCTACGCCGGATCCATATGCATTGCAGCCTTCTTTTATTTTGTCACAAGGTGGACACAACGGACAGCAACTTCAGGGATATACCAACTACAGAGTACCTAATGCTACTTTAAGTCCGTTAACATCTACAACCTTCGAAATAGGAACAGATTTAGGGTTTTTTAGAAACAGACTGAATGTTGATTTCGCGTGGTATGACCGCTCTACAACTAATGATATTGTGGAAACAACAATTTCTAATTCGTCGGGGGCAACAACTTCATTATTGAATATTGGTAAAATGAGGAACAGAGGGATAGAATTGTTGATTAACAGTAAGGTTTATAAATCTAAAAATTTCTCATGGGATGTTACGCTAAACAGTTCTTATAATAAAAATACAGTAGAGGCGCTTACGGATCAGTTAAATTCTATTTCTATGGCGACTTCAGTAAATGGTTATGCAATAGTAACAAGTGATGTAGGCAGGCCATATAGTATTATAAAAGGCTACAGACCTCTTACGGATGCTAGCGGGAATATTGTTTATAATGTTAGTGGTGGCTCTGCAACTATAGCCAGGGGACCTCTTGAAGAATTAGGGCTGGGAGTGCATCCATGGGGTATAGGATTAAGTAATGACTTTAAATACAAATCGTTTACACTTAGCTTTTTAATAGATGCTAAATTTGGTGGAAGTCTTTTCTCCGGTACAGATTTATACGGAACCAGAATGGGGCTTACAAAACTTACTCTGGAGGGACGTGAAAATGGATTGCCGATAAAAGGAGTAGATGTAAACGGAAAGCCTGTTGATATGGTTATTGCTCCGGAAAATCTGCGTACTTATTATGATGGAATGAGAAACATTACTTCCATGTTTGTTTATGATGCCAGTTTTATAAAACTAAGGCAAGTTGTTATCGGATATAAATTACCTGCTATAAAAAGACTGCCTGCAATAAGAGAGATATCTGTTTCATTTGTTGCCAGAAATCTATTCATTCTTTACAAGAAGACACCTAATATTGACCCGGAATCAGTATTTAGTGCAGGAAATGCGCAAGGTATAGAGCAATTTGGCGTGCCAAGAACCAGAAGTTTCGGATTAAGCTTAAATGTCAAATTGTAAAATTTTCATCACATCTAAATTACATAATATGAATAAGATAATATTATATACGCTGTTTGTACTGTTATGTGTATCGTCCTGTACAAGAGGTTTTGAAGATATCAATACCAATCCTAATTCAGTAGATACTCCCAATCCGGATTTTGTGTTTAGCAAATCTCAATTGGATGGACTGAATAACAACTATTTTTATACTTCTATCCTTCAATGTGGACAAATGATACAGCATTATGCTTCCTATAAAGAAGCGTCGGGAGTTGGAGATAAATACCTGGATAACGAAGTGTATTATTCGGCTTATTTTTCACAGGCTTATCCAAATGCTATAAATCAGGTAACACTGGTGATAAACGAATTGAAAAAAGATCCGAAGAACATTAATAAGCTGAATACGGCTAGAATATGGAAAGTATACCTGTATCATCGTATTACCGATTTATACGGAGATATTCCTTATACAGAAGCAGCAAAAGCATATTCGGATAAAATATTTCTGCCTAAATACGACAGTCAGGAATTAATTTATAAAGATATGCTGAAGGAGCTTGAAGAAGCTGCAACAGCATTGGATGCATCAAAAACCGGATTTGGTAAGGCAGACTTAATTTATGACGGAGATATAAATAAATGGAAGAAATTTGCCTATTCGCTTATGCTTCGTTTAGGAATGAGGTTAACTAAAGCGGACCAGAATCTTTCCAGAGAATGGGTGACTAAAGCAATTAATGGTGGTGTTATTCTGAATAGTGCTGATAATGCAATAATGAAATATACCGATGGGCCAAATGACTTTAACAGAAATCCCTCTGCATTTGATCCTATAAGATGGGACTTTTCCAGAGGATCGAACGGAAGAACAAACAATGAAGGTGGTAAGCTGGGTAAAACTTTTATAGATTTTCTAAAGTCTACAGCGGATCCCAGAATAAGTGTGTATTCCGGAGTATGGGAAGGTTCGGCACAGAACACAGCTCCGGCAGTACAAAAGGGTTTCCCAAATGGGACAAATGTAGCGCCGAGTCCTGCAGAACAGGCAACTTATTCGGAACCTAATCAAAGTACGGTTCTCCGTATGGATGCACCAATGTTATTATTGGGGAATGTTGAGACCCAACTGTATCTTGCAGAAGCTTCTTTGCGCGGATGGTATGGAGAAGCAGCTAAAACACTGTATGAAAAAGCGGTAAAAGCCTCTTTCCTTAATATGGGAATATACGGTGCTTCTTATGCGATAAGTGATGCTGCTCCTTATCTTACGGCTAATCCGTTTAAAGATGCAGGAACGTTTGAAGAGAAAATGAACCAGATACATACCCAATTATGGGTGGGATTATTTGTGGATGAACAGGAAATTTATGCTAACTGGAGGAGAACAGGTTATCCACAGTTGACACCAGTGAATTTCCCCGGAAATGTAACTAATGGGACAATACCAAGACGTATTAAATACCCTACAAGTGAATATTCTGTCAATTCTTCCAATCTTGCAAAAGCAATAGAGCGCCAGGGTAGAGATGTTTTTACAACAAGAATCTGGTGGGATAAATAATAGACGGATAATGAGTATTCTTATTCTTTCATTATGTATTGTTGCACTGACACTGCAAATTGTCAGGTTAAAAATTAATCCTTTTATTGCATTTATTACAACATCTCTGTTGGCGGGGCTTACGTTGGGAATTCCTGTTGATAAACTGGCTGATACTATTCAGAAGGGTTTTGGGGATATGCTGGGGTCTATTACGCTGATCATTATTTTTGGTACGTGTATTGGGAAGCTAACGGTTTCTTCAGGAGCTGCGTCTGTAATTGCGGATACGGTTATGAAGTGGACGGGAGAGAAATATGTGCGACTGGGGCTTATGATAACAGGGTTTATTGTCGGGATACCTTTGTTTTATAGTGTTGGATTTATATTGCTGGTACCTCTTATTTTCTCAGTTGCATATCAGTTTAAGCTGCCTAAGGTTTATATTGCAATTCCTATGCTGGCCTCCTTGTCTGTCGCACACGGATTTTTGCCGCCTCATCCTTCGCCAATGGCTTTAAACAGTATGCTGGATGCGGATGTAGGATTGGTACTTATATACGGAATTATTATAGCGATACCGACTCTTTTTATTGCGGGTTTATTATTCTCCAATACACTGAAAAATATTAAAACTACTGAGACCAGTGCCTTTAATTCTACAATGAATGCATCTGCTATTCAGTCGGAAAAACCAGGATTCGGGATAAGTATTTTTTCTTCATTGTTTCCTGTTTTTGGTCTTAGTGTTACGACGCTGCTGCCTCTGATATGGAAGAACGAATATGTAAACCTGATATGTAAAACAATAGGGGAGCCTGCTATTATCATGCTGTTGTCACTGGTGATATGTACTTATACTTTGGGTATCAGGACGGGCAAGGATATGAAGACTATTATGAGTGAATTTACAGAGGCCATTAAAGATGTTATTCTGATTATACTCATTATCGGCGGTGCCGGTAGCCTGAAAGAAATAATGATGGTCAGTGGTGTTAGTCAGACTATTGTAGAGAGCCTGAGTCAGATTAATGTTCACCCTTACTTGCTGGCATGGTTAATGGCAGCGTTGATAAGAATATGTGTAGGGTCGGCTACAGCTGCAGGCTTAATGACAGCAGGCGTTTTGTTGCCCATGCTCCAAATGAGCAGTCTGGATCCTAATCTTTTGGTACTCGCTATCGGTGCAGGTAGTCTCATGTGCTCTCACGTAAATGACCCCGGATTCTGGTTGTTCAAAGAATACTTTGGAACCAGTATGAAGGATACTGTGAGATCATGGACTGTTATGGAATCTCTGGTTTCTGTACTTGGAATTGTTTTTATTTTTATACTTAATACTATTATACATTAAAAAAATATGATGAATTTGTTACCGCAGGAAAAATTTGAAACACTCGGATTGTCCTTACCTCCGGCTCCTGCGCCGCTGGGAATATACAAACCTTTTTTAGTAGATGGTAAATATCTGTATCTGTCCGGACATGGTCCGGTGCAGGATGATAAATCACTTATCATCGGAAGAATAGGGGAAGATATGGATATAGAGCAGGGGAAACTTGCCGCAAGACAGGTAGGTTTGACAATGTTATCCACAATTGTTACGAATTTCGATAGTCTGAATGCTGTAAAAAGAGTAGTGAAAGTATTCGGTATGGTTAACTGTAGCCAGGATTTTTTGAGGCACCCCTACATCATCAACGGGTGCAGCGATCTTTTTGCAGAAGTGTGGGGAAAAGAGAATGGTATAGGTGTGAGAAGCGCAGTGGGAATGGGGTCATTACCGGATAATATTCCTGTTGAGGTAGAAGCTGTTTTCGAATTGTATTAAATAATTTTTGAATGAAAGATAGTACCTCTTCCATAAAAATAACAACATTTGGTGAATTGCTTCTGAGGATGCAGGTTTCCGGAGGAAACAGATTTACACAGGCTAAAGAACTACAGGTTTATACAGGTGGTGCTGAAGCCAATGTATGTATCTTACTTTCACAATTGGGACTCAATACTCATTATGTTACGAGGTTGCCGGATAATGATCTTTCAAAACTTGCACTGAGTGAGCTTTATAAATACAAGGTTGATACTTCGGACTGCATATTTGGTGGTGAAAGAATGGGATTGTACTTTGTAGAGTCTGGTAACTATATAAGAGCATCACAGGTAATTTACGATCGTAGTAATTCTGCGTTTTCTACTATTCACGAAGATGAAATTAACTGGGATGCTGTATTGGCAGATTCTACCTTATTTCACTGGTCGGGAATTAGCCCCGGAGTTTCTCTTAATGCAGCATTGATGTGCAAGAAAGCGATATTGTCTGCTCACGATAAGAATATTGGTATATCTTCTGATTTTAATTTTCGTTCCAAATTATGGCAATATGGTAAACATTCTTCCGAGATTATGCCGGGATTGCTTTATTACAGTACAATAACAATAGCCGATTTGGATTCAGCTGAAATATATTTTGGAATTACCACGAGTAAGAATGATTCGCATTCCGACAGGTTCCTTAAGGTATATGAGTCTCTGAAAGAAAAAATGCCATACCTGAAGACGCTGGCTATGAGTTTCAGGAGTTCGGAAGATGCAACACAGGTATATTACGGAATGTTGTTACATGAGGGTCAGTTGTATGAATCTAAAAAAGCAAAGCTGCATGTAATTACAGATCAGATAGGTACCGGTGATGCTTTTTGTGCAGGCCTGCTTTACGGTCTTACCAATAGTTTGTCCGGACAGGAAACAATTGATTGGGCAATAGCCTGCGGAGCACTAAAGCAGAGTGTCCCTGGTGATTTTGCCATTATTACTCCAGCGGAAATACAGCATTTTATTAATCACAATTCCAGTAACCGAATTAACAGATAAAGACTTATGTATGATATTTTAAAAGAACAGGGAGTACTCCCTTTGATTACAAAAATTGGAACTGAAACAGCTAAAATATTAGTACAGTCTGCTGCCGATTCAGAAATTAAAATAATAGAGTTTGCAGCCCGATCCGAAGATTCAAAAGAAGTGTTTGCCCAAATGGTGCAGTTCAGAAATGTACGTAACCTGAATGTTAAATTAGCTGTGGGTTCGGTTCTTAGTGCAAAAGATGCAGCAGAGTATCATAAACTTGGTGCTGATTGTATTGTGTGTCCGCATATTGATCCTCAGATTGCGGCTTATTGTAATGAAAATAATCTGTACTGGATTCCGGGGGCAGCAACGTTAAATGAAATTTTATATGCTAACAAACTGGGGGCTGAAATAGTGAAGCTTTTCCCGGCCGATGCAATAGGTGGCGCGAACTATGTGAAAGCAATAAAATCTCCGTTTCCTCAATTGAAATTGATGCCCACAGGCGGAGTCCGTCTGGATGAAGATAATTTAAATGAATGGTTTTCAGCAGGAGTTGTGTGTGTAGGAATTGGATCGCATTTGTTTTCAGCAGAAACTTTGGCTAATCTGAATTATCAGAAAGCACTTGAAGTATTTAAATATTTAAAAGACACGGTACAAAAAATTAAGAATCAGCATGGAACAAAAATGGTGGGAAATAAATCCTGATATCCTTATAGATACCCCTTTTCTGGCAATATATTCAGATCGTGTCCGGTATAATATAGAAACGCTTATCGCATCTGTGAACGGAGATCTGACAAAGTTAAGGCCACATGTAAAAACGCATAAGCTTGGTGAAATTTTGCAATTGTTCAGAGATTATGGAATTGAAAAAGTGAAATGTGCGACGATTCCAGAGGCAGAATTGTGTGCGCTATATAATGTACCTGATATATTATTGGCTTATCAACCAGCTGGTTTATTAAAACAGCATCGCTGGCTGAAGCTATTACAGAATTATCCTGAAATTAGCTTTTCCACTATTGTGGATAACTTTGAAACGGTATTTGAGCTTTCCAAATTGGGACAAGATAATAATCAGACATTCGGAGTCTATATTGATATCAATACAGGGATGAACAGAACAGGTATTGATTTTAAAAGTAACTGGGATGAAGTGATGTGTAAAATTGCAGAACTTTCCAATATTCAGCTTTTAGGAATTCATATTTACGACGGACATCTACATGGTACGGAAGAAGAGAGAGCATACGCTGCACTTGAAGCGTTTGAGATAATTAAAGATAAACTTTATTCAGTTGAGCAAAAACTGAATTATAAACTTAAGATTGTTGCGGGTGGCTCGGGTACATTTCCGTTTTATGCAATTCAGGAAGGGGTGGAATGTAGTCCCGGAACGTTTGTATTCTGGGATACGAATTATCAAATTAATTTGCCAGAGCAGAAATTTCTACCTGCAGCAATAATAGCTGGGACTATTGTTTCCAAGCCAACAGAAAATACTTTATGTATTGACATTGGTTATAAGGCCGTGGCTTCGGAAAATTCACTGGATAAGCGGTTTACAGTTCTTAATGATGTTAATCTTATTCCTGTATCACAGTCTGAGGAACATTTAGTACTTCAAAACAATGGGGGTAAACAATATAATTTAGGTGAAATAATCTATGCGGTTCCTTATCATATATGCCCGACCTGTGCTTTGTATGAAACAGTTCAGGTAGTCAATGCACAACATGATATCTATGATCAGTGGGTAGTACTGGCGCGTAAAAGAAAAATCAATATTTAAACAGAAAACTTATGTTCATATTCGATGCACATCTGGATCTTAGCATGAATGCTATGGAATGGAACCGAGATATTAGAAATAATGTAAACCTACTTCGTCAGCTGGAACAGGGAATGGATGATAAACCAGACAGAGGCCGGGCAACAGTGTCATTCCCTGATCTGCGAAAAGGAAATATTGGTATTGTAGTCGCAACACAAATTGCAAGATTTGTAAAACCAGACAGCCTTATTCCCGGGTGGAACTCTCCGCAACAGGCATGGGCACAGACTCAAGCCCAGATTGCATGGTATAAGTGCATGGAAGAAGAAGGTGAAATTGTTGCTATTACAGACCGGGCATCCCTGCAGAAACATGTTGCACTGTGGAATGACGGGACACCAAATGATGATAAGCCTATTGGTTATATATTGAGTTTGGAAGGTGCAGATTCTATTGTTGATATCTCTTACTTGGAAAAGGCCCATAATTATGGACTGCGAGCTATTGGACCTGCGCATTATGGACCTGGTCGATACGCTAACGGAACTGATTCTACAGGAAAAATGAATAAAAAAGGAATAGAATTGTTAAAAGAAATGGAGCGTCTTAATATTATCCTAGACGCGACTCATTTATGTGACGATGCATTCTGGCAAGCGTTAGATCATTACAATGGTCCTGTCTGGGCAAGTCATAACAACTGTAGGACTTTGGTGAATCATAACAGGCAATATGATGATGAGCAAATTAAAGAACTTATTGCCAGAGGGGCTGTTATAGGAGGAGCTTTAGATGCCTGGATGCTGGTTCCGGACTGGAAGAGAGGTGTATCAACACCTTTGAATATGCAGTGTAATCTGGAAACTGTTTTTAAGCATATGGATCATATCTGTCAGTTGGCCGGAAATGCACTTCATGTAGGTGTAGGTTCTGATCTGGATGGAGCTTTCGGAACCGAACAATGTCCTTATGATCTGGATACTATTGCCGATCTGCAGAAACTGGTTTCTGTATTCAGAGATCATGGCTACTCAGAGAATGATCTCAAAAATATCTTTCATCAAAACTGGATAAATTTTTTGATGAAGAATTGGAGTTAGATAAATGTGAGATTGGGAACTGCATTCTTATAAGGCTGCAGTTTCTCATTATCGACATTAGCTTCAGTAACAACGTAATCTACTTCAGATAGGTCGGCTATTTTCATTTTTAATACTGTATTTAGTTTTTCAGATATGGTGAGAATAGCTACTTTTTGTGATACTTTGATCATCATTTTTTTTACCTGAACTGTATCCCAGTCTGAATCTGAAAAACCTCCTTCTATGTCAAGTGCATTGGTGCCCAGAATCAATAAATCAGCTTTAATACTTCCTAATGTATTATAAACATCACCGCTAATGCACATCTGGCTGTAGGGAGAGATTGCTCCACCTATCATAATTGTTTTAATATTAGGTTTGTCCAGTAATTCTATAGCTGAGGTTACAGAAACAGTGAATATTGTAAGGTGTAAATCATTTGGGATTAAACGGATAAATTCTCTAACTGTAGTACCCCCACCCATTAACAAGACCATGCCGTCGTGTAATAATTCAAGCGTTTTTTGTGCTATAATCTGTTTAGCTTCTCCGGAATAAACCTGAGTGGTAGCAGAAGAGTGATGGTAAGCCTTTGTCATAGCACCACCTTTTATTTTTATAATTAACGATTCTGCTTCCAGTTCGTTAATGTCCCTTCTTATAGTATCCTCAGAAACAAAAAGCTGATTAGAAAGTGTATCAAAACTAACACGGGTGTGCAGGTTAATTTCTTTTAAAATATGTGCTTTTCTTTCTTCTTTGGTATAATTGGCTAAATGATTATTATCCATGTTTTTTTATTACATACAAATTTAAGTAATTCAGACTTGCTGAAAAACACCGATATAGAATTTTAATCAATATTATTAATGTATAAGAGTGTTATTATATTTCCCTTTTTGGTGGTATTTTGTAAAAATACTTGCGCATGTCATCTGAAAAAATCATATTTGTATACCAACCAAATAAAATATTACATTATGAAAAAGTTACAAAAAGACGAACTTAAAAAGGTTAATGGAGGAATGGCTCCAAAATGCTGTATTGACTGGGACCCTATAAAAAGGAGATGTGAAATGTGGGATGGCGGCTGTCTAAATCCTTAATAAAAAACTGAAGGCAGGTATTTATATCTGCCTTTATTATTCAATTATACGCACAAAGAATATCTGAATACATTACTAGAGTCAGATATAAAATATCCAAAATAAAAAATAAGAGGTAGAGTATAGATTGTTCTTTATTTCTACATTTAGTGAAAAAATGTTCTACTGAATTAATTCTGACTGGTATATTGAAAATTACTTAATATCAACGCACTATCAACGTATTTCCCTTTTTAGTGTTATTTTGTAAAAATACTTGTGCATGTCGTTTGAAAAAATCATATTTGTATACCAACCAAACAAAATATTACATTATGAAAAAGTTAAAAAAAATAGAGTTAAGATCTATTAATGGAGGTCGTCAACAATGTGGAGGTGAGCTACCTCGTTGTCCTGGTGAGTCATGTTGTAATGGATCTTTCTGTATTCCTTTGGATTCCATTCCTAAGTATGGGTATTGTAAAGCAGAACCTGTATTTGATTAATACTTTATAATATTATAATTAAACTTATATTATTTATAATAGTAGGTTTAAAATATAATATGGCTTTGAGAAGTACCAAACTATTATACAAAAGAGTGTCTGATACACTCTTTTTTCTATATTTCGTGAAAAAATATTAGTATTGAAAAAATTTCCATTCTATAAGCAGCCTGATGCCAAGGACTGTGGTCCTACATGTTTGCGGATTGTAAGTAAATATTACGGAAAAAGCATACCATTACAACAGATACGTGGTCTTTCTGAAACCACACGTGAAGGAAGCAGTCTATTGGGACTAAGTGATGCTGCAGAAAATCTCGGATACCGCACACTGGGTGTACAGATTAATTTTGAGGATTTAGCGTCCGAAGTTCCGCTGCCTTGTGTTGTTCACTGGAACAAAAACCACTTTGTCGTGGTTTACAAAATTGAAAAAAAGAAAAACGATTATACAGTATATGTTTCTGATCCAAGTTATGGGCTAATTACTTATACACGGGAAGAGTTTATTAAATTCTGGATCGGAGAAAATGCAGATGAAAAAACAGAAGAAGGTATTGCTCTTATTCTGGAAACTACCCCTGCTTTTTATCAGACCGAGTGGGATGATAAAGAAAGTAAAGCCAGTTTTAAATTTCTTTCAAAATACTTATTGAAGTATAAAAATCTGATTTTGCAGCTGGCAGTCGGGCTTCTGGCCGGAAGTTTACTTTCACTTATTTTTCCTTTTCTTACACAGAGTATTGTCGATGTCGGAATTCAGAATCATGATATAAATTTTATTTATCTGGTTTTGTTAGCACAAATAATGCTTTTCGTTGGGAGAATGGGGATAGAAGTTATCCGCAGCTGGATCTTACTTCATCTTTCTACCCGGATTAATATTTCTATTATTTCCGATTTCTTTATCAAATTAATGAAACTGCCAATTAGTTTCTTTGATACAAGGATGACCGGAGATATCATGCAACGGATAAATGACCACCATCGTATTGAACAGTTGTTAACCAACTCTTCGCTCAATACTTTATTTTCATTGGTCAATCTTATTATATTTAGTATTGTACTATTATTTTATGATTACCGTTTATTTCTGATTTATCTTTTAGGAGCAGTTCTTTATATTGGATGGATTACTTTTTTCCTGAAAAAAAGAAAAGAGCTTGATTATAAAAGGTTTTCACAGATTTCGCAGGAGCAGAGTAAGGTGATAGAGCTTGTTAATGGGATGCAGGAAATAAAAATGCACAATGCTGAGAAACAAAAGCGTTGGGGATGGGAGTTTCTGCAAGTAAAATTATTCAAGCTTCGTATCAAATCACTTTCATTAGAGCAATGGCAATCTGTAGGAGGTAATTTTATCAATCAGATGAAAGATATTCTGGTTAGCTTTTTATCAGCAAAACTTGTATTAGATGGTAATTTGACTCTGGGGATGATGCTTTCCGTACAGTATATCATCGGACAGTTAAACGGCCCGTTGATGCAGCTTATTGATTTTATCCGCCAGACTCAGGATGCAAAAATATCATTAGAACGTTTGGGCGAAATTCATGACAAAGAAGATGAAGAGAATGCAGAAGAACAATATGCAAGTGAGATACCTCAAGAAGATATTGAAGTTAGAGATCTTTCTTTCCGTTATGTGGGTTCTGACGCTTATGTTTTTGAACATCTTAATCTGAGTATTCCTTATCAGAAGACAACTGCAATTGTTGGAGCCAGTGGAAGTGGAAAAACAACCTTGCTAAAATTGTTGATGAAGTTTTATGAACCACAGGAAGGTGAACTAAGAATAGGTAATACACCGCTAAAGAATGTTTCACCTCGTTTTTGGAGGGATCATTGTGGTGTTGTTATGCAGGAAGGTTATGTATTCAATGATACTATAGCCAATAATATTGCAGTCGGAGAAGATTATGTTGATAAGCAAAAACTTCGGAAAGCAGTAGATATTGCTAATATCAAAGAATTTATTGAAGGACTTCCGCTAAGCTATAATACCAAGATCGGAAATGAGGGTATTGGTGTTAGTGGTGGACAAAAACAACGTCTGTTTATTGCGCGTGCAGTTTATAAATCTCCGGAATATATCTTTTTTGATGAGGCTACCAGTGCATTGGATGCCAATAATGAAAAAGTTATTATGGAAAATCTGGAACAGTTCTTTAAAGGAAAAACGGCTATTGTTATTGCTCATAGATTATCGACTGTAAAGCATGCTGATAAAATTATTGTTCTGGATAAAGGAAAAGTAGTAGAGGAGGGGAGTCATACAGAATTGGTTGCACTGAAAGGAGAGTATTACAGATTAGTGAAAAACCAGTTAGAGCTCGGAAACTAAAAATTATTGATAAATAATTTTTCAACATATTGTGAAAAATCTTATATTAGAATTACTAATCAATAAAATATTTATTATGAAAAAACTAGAAAGAAAACAACTAAAAAAATTCTCCGGAAGCGGTCCTAAAGTATGTAACGATCATCTTGTTCCAGGAGATCAACTTCCAGAAGAAGGAGGGTACTATGATTGTCCATGTAATACCCAGGTATTTTGCAGAAATATGGGAGCTTGTATAGCAGTTTCAGCAAATGGTATTCCTGATTTTTGTGAGTTTTAATTAACCACTCCAGATTTATATTATGAAAAAGCTAGAAAAAAAATCTTAAATATTTAAAATCACCAAATTAAAACATTATGAAAAAATTAGTAAGAGACCAATTAAAGGTTATTACAGGAGGATTAGCTTGTAATCCCAGTGCTGGAGTAGATTGTCCTAGAAATTCTAAATGCTGTGCTTTAGGCTTTGATAATCCTTCAGGAATTTGCAGAGGATTGTCATATGAAGGAGCTTGTTGGGCACCTAACCCATAAAAATAAAATATAAACTAAATAAAACAACCAAATTAAAATATTATGAAAAAGATTGAAAGAAAGGGACTTAAAGAAATCGTAGGTGGTGGAGAGCCATTACCTGAAGGATGGGGAATTTGTATTGTGAATAATGAACATATTCTAACACCTTGCGATGAGTTCTGTCCGGATAAAAGGAAAACTCAGCCTATCTGTATGGCTCCCAATCCGGGAAATCCTTTTTAGTATCTATTAATGGATGTTAATAAAGAAAAAGAATAAGTAAAAGTATTCAATCTAAATAATTATGAATCCTTTTCAAGAAAGGATTCATAATTTTATTATATGGAAGTAAAGAGAGATATTTTAGACGAAATAGAATTGCGTTCCGAAGGTGTGCAGGACATTTTAACCCGTCCGCCACACTGGATGATCCGCTGGGGAAATACTATTATTTTTATCATTTTGTTGCTCATACTACTCATGAGTTACATCATTAAATACCCTGAATTTGTACCTTCTCAGGTTGTGATATCTACGCAGAATCCACCAGAGAAATTAGAATCAAGAATTAATAGTAAAATAGAAGCTCTTTTTGTAAAAGATCACCAGGTGGTTAGCAAAGGACAACAATTATTAATCCTACAGTCTACAGCCCGTTATCAGGATGTATTAAAACTCCGGAATATAGTTAATAATTTAGACAACAAGCAGCTGCAGAATTTTCCTTTAGATGAAACTTCCGGCTTTAAATTAGGGGAAGTTCAGGGAGATTATAATGCTTTTGCCAAAGCTTTAACAGATGAGCAGTTATATACACGTCTTCAGCCGTATGCTCCGGATAATGTAGCTGCAGAGCAGAGCCTCTCTGAATCCAGAAACAGGATTCAGGCGTTGCAGCAGCAGAAAAGACTGGAACAGGCTAAGTATGAATTGTCTAAAAAAGAATTTGAAAGATCACAACAATTATATAATCAGGGAGTAATTTCTGCATCGGAGCTGGACCAGGAAAGAATTAAGCTTCTACAAGCTGGTCAAAGTGTGGAAAATGTTAATATGTCAATTTCACAGCTACAGGAAGGTATTTCCGGAATACAGAAGACAAGAAGTGGAGTTTCTATTAATGCACAGAAAGATAAAGTTAATTATTCCTCTCAGACAATACAATTGTTTGAGCAGCTGAGAAAATCTCTTAACAGTTGGGAACAGAACTATTTATTTACTTCATCTGCAGACGGAACAGTTAGCTTTCAGCAATATTTGGGAGAGCATCAGTTTGTGAAAGCTGGAGAAGTATTGATTACAGTGATGCCTAAAGAAAGAGAAACCTTGATAGGCAGACTAACAATTCCTTCAACCAATTCCGGGAAAGTTAAGCCGGGACAAAAAGTTTTAATAAAATTAGATAATTACCAATTTCAGGAGTTTGGAATAGTAGAAGGTCGTGTGCGCAATATGTCTTCAGTACCGGACAAAGATGGTAATTACTATGTTGACGTAAGTCTTCCTAAGGGGCTTATAACTTCTTATAACAAAAAACTGTCTTTTGATAAAGAGTTAAAAGGTAATGCGGAGATCGTGACACAGGATCTCAGACTGATAGAACGTTTCTTCTATCAATTCAGAAAGTTATTAGGCTACCAGAGCTAAATAATACACAACACCAGAAAAACACCAAAAAATTATAAATTAAAAATCACAACAGTATTGATATGAATTTTGATCAGCTAATACACCAGTTAAAACTCGATAAAGAAGAATTTTATTTCCAGTTTAATTCACATCCCGATTATCCGTCGGCTCTAGCCTTGAGTGATACACTGGACTTTTTCAGAATAGAGAATGATGCTTACGAAATAGAAGAAGATATATGGGGAGAACTTCCGGATAAATATGTAGCTATAGTAAAGCAGGACGGACAGAGTAAATTTACACTGGTACAGCGCACAAAAGATGGTTATGATTTGTTCTCGGATAAAAAATACCATTATTCTGAAAAAGAATTTTTAGAAAATGTTGGGAACTTCGTTCTGATTATGAATGATCAGCATCAGGAGAAATCTGATAAAATAGAAAAAAAGAACATATTCTATATACTTATTGGACTGTTTCTGTTAATCAGCTTGCCATTTAATACATTATGGAGCAATGCTTTTAATGTTCTAAGTGTTATAGGTATTATGCTGTCTTATGAGCTCTTCTTTCAGGATCTGGGACAGACTTCGGCTATCATTAGTAATATTTGCGGAGGCGGGGCAGGCCAGGGACCTGATGTGCGCTCTTCCTGTGATAAAGTAATTGGATCCGGTACTTTTAGCTTATTTGGATTAAAGTTACAGGATTACAGTTTTATCTATTTTCTAAGCTTATTTTTCATTGGTATATTAATTCCGTTTTCCGGAACTGTTTTATTTGTATTCAGTACAATATCCTTACTTGTGGTTGTCTATTCTTTGTATATGCAGTCTGTAGTGCTTAAAGCTTTTTGTAAAGTGTGCCTTTTTATAGCGGCAATTCTTATAGGGCAGTTTGTATTAAGCCTTCTGAAATTAAATGGAGGGTACCATATTTATCCGTTCCTGATCTCATTGGTACTTATGGGAGGAATCTTTGGGCTCGTTTATTATCTTAAAAATTTAAATATGAAATATGATGAACTGAAGAAGAATCATATGAAGAATATAAGATTTAAAAGAAATTTCCAGTTGTTTAAACGAGAGTTGGAAGCTGAGGAACCTATTAGTTTTGAAAATCCTAAAGAATTATTTTTTGTGGGTAACCCTGGAGGTAAGCTTCATATGGCAATAATTTCGAATCCTTATTGTGGCTTTTGTAAAGGAGGACATGAAATTATTCAGAAATTATTGGCTAAATCAGAGGATATTTCGGTTCAGATAAGGTTTAATTATCGCGATTTCCGTGCTGACGAGAATTTTAAAAAGCTCTTGTCCAAACTATATGAAATCTATTTAAAAGATCAGAAAGAATTTTTAAATGCATTGCACTTCTGGTTTGAAAAAAGAGACCATGATGAATTCTTTAAGACTTATGGTGAGGCAGAGATTAATCAGCCTTTCCTTCATGCATTGGAAATCCAGACATTGGAGAACGATAAACATTCACTGAATTTCACGCCGATATTTATTGTTAATAAGTATAAATATCCGAGTGTATATGAGCGCGAAGATATTTATTATTTTATCGACGATTTAATGGAAGAACAATAGTTTCTATTTTGGATAATAGACATTAACGATTAACAACCAATTAAATAAATATTATTATGAAAAAGCTAACAAGAAAACAAACGAGTGCCATTGCCGGCGGGCGGGCTTGCGGAAATGACGATTTTTATTGTCCTGGTAATTCTTATTGCTGCTTAAGCAGTATGCGCTGTATGACTTCAAGTCAGACTTGTAAAGATTAAATCTGCTGAAAATATTCAATATTTTTAGATGGGAAAGGAGCCTTAAGGCTCCTTTTTTATTGATTGTTTTCAAAAAATGACTATAATCATTTATCAGAAATTATTCTGGTCATATAGCCAAAATAATTATTTATTTTTCTTAAATTCACAAAAATGGCTTTCAGAGCTTTTATAAATATTGACAAATTAAAATAATATGAAGAAAATTATTTTAGGTATTATAACAGTACTTGTTCTTCTGGTTATAATTGTATTGGTAAAGACTTATACTTATCCGTTTAAGAAAGTAAATGTAAATGCAAAATCAGCAATGAATATTCCGCAGAATGATTCAGCAATATATCGATTTTCTGGAGGATTGAAAATTCCGACTATTTCTACGGGAGAGTTAGGTGATTTTGACTATACCAGTTTTGACCAATTTAAAAAATATTTAAAAGAGACTTACCCTCTTATTTATCAGCATACAGAATACCAGGAAGTAAACGGTTACGGATTGGTTTTTAAGTTGAAGGGAAGTAATTCAGGTTTACAGCCTATTCTGTTTCTTTCCCATATGGATGTTGTGCCACCCGGTGATGCAGATGTTAAAAATAAAGAAGAAAATATTTTCAGACCTCAGGATAAGCCAGCAGCTTCTCCAAAAGAAGTAGCAGAGGACTGGGATTATGCACCTTTTTCGGGGGCTGTTGCAAACGGTCGTATTTATGGCAGAGGAGCATTGGATATGAAGGGGATGCTTTTCTCTTTAATGGAATCTTTAACCACACTTATTAAAGAAAAGCATGTACCACAACGGGATATTTATCTTGCATTCGGTTTTGATGAAGAAGTAGGCGGAAGAAAAGGTGCAGTGAAGATTGCCGAATACTTTAAATCGAAAGGATTGGAGTTTGATGCTGTTTATGATGAAGGCGGAATTATTGTAGAAAAAGGCAGTATATCCGGGATCAACTCTGATGTTGCATTAATAGGATGTGCAGAGAAAGGCTTTCTTTCAGCCAGAATAAAAGTAAAAGGATTGGGAGGACATTCTTCCATGCCGCCTATGGAAAGTGCAATTGGAAAAGCCGCTGTTATTATGCAGCGATTGGAAGATCATCAGATGAAACCAATGATTACTCCGCTGATACAGGAGTTTTTTGATAATGTTGGCGGAGCAATGCCTTTTACTAACCGTATGGCTATTGCAAACCGTTGGCTGCTGAATCCTGTTTTGCTTTCACAGCTTACTAAAAATAATTCTACAAATGCATTAGTGCGCACGACTACAGCTCTTACGATGATGAAAGGGAGTGATGGAACCAATGTGCTCTCTCCTGAAGTAGAATTTGTAGTGAATTTCAGATTACTTCCCGGAAATACTGTGAAAGACGTTAAAGATCATATCGCTAAGGCTACTAAAGGCTTTGATGTGGAAATAGAAGAAGTTGATAATACCAGAGAAGCTTCTGCAGTGTCTTCTACAAAAACAAAAGCTTATAAAGTAATAGAATCCGGAATTAAGGAATTGTATCCGGAAGCTTTAGTTTCCCCTTATCTTACTGTAGGTGGTACAGATGCTTATAAATATCAGATTGTAAGTAAGAATATTTACAGATTTATTCCATTTAAAATAAATCATGCCGAACAGCAAAGTATCCACAGTACAAATGAATATATCAGTATTGAAAACTATATGCGGATGATTCGTTATTTCGAATATGTGATGAAAAATTATGATAAATAACGTATAGTCCTCAATATAGAATATATTACTCTTAAAAAGAATCTTCCGAAGGAAGGTTCTTTTTTTTTAATAAATAAAACTAAATGTTATATTAGAGGTTTGAATTATACTCAAGTTTAAATATTAAAAATAATAAGATTGGAAGATAAAATTATTGATTTTTTTAGAAGAGGTTTGGCTTATATATTTGATATTTATTTTATTACAACATCTCAGATAATTATTTTTTCATTGTATAGATATATTTCTTCAGATCTTTTTCGATTAAGTTTGTTGTATATAATTCAAAATTTTAGATTTTTATTTTTAATTAATGCTTTGTTATATTTCTTTTTGTGTGAATATATTTTTTCAAAAACATTAGGAAAGAAAATTTTTAAACTAAAAATAGTATATAATAAAAATCGGCTTTTATCAGCTATTATTCGCACACTTATAAGATTATTTCCATTTGATTTGTTCTTTATTCTTATTCCTAAATATAAACCTTTACATGATATTCTGGCAAAAACTGAAGTTATTAAACGAGGTTGACAGAGTATTTATGAGAGTATTAATATTAAGTTATCTCCACAGGATATCTTCAAAAACTTTCTTCATGTCATTGCATTGGTCGGCATTGGTGAAAAATACATAACCGAATTCTTTTTCCGGGTTAATCATAAATGATGAGGTAAAGCCAAGGTTATTTCCGCCATGCCAGTAATTAATTGAATTTTTAATTTTGACCACAGCCAGCCCCAGTGTCCAGTTTTGTATTCCAAAGTAGCTTTTTATTGGGTCATTATCATCCAGACGGGATGCTGAGGTGAACATCTCTTTATAATCCTTTTTTTGCTTCATGAGTTTAATAAGGAATTGTGTATAATTTGATGTGTTGGCATAAAGGCCACCAGCGGGGTCAAATATTGCTCGATCTCTGATATCTTTTACTTGTTGTCTATTTTGGTATCCAGTTGCCTGATTGTATTCAGCTTCTTTTGTTATTACAAAATGAAAATTTTCCAAACCAAGTTTTTTGGCAACCTTTTGTTGGAAAACCTGATCGAGATTCTGAAGATTGGTATTGGTAATTTTAGCAATGACTTTGGCCAGGTATACAAACGCTTCACCGGAATACGAGAATTTTTCACCAGGATTGAATAGTAATGGGATTGGTGTGGTTTCACTCCAGTTAGGTAACCCTGTTGTATGGCTCAGAACCATTCTGGCTGTAATTTTTTTATAACGTTCGTCACTGATATTATCAGCCGGTAAATATTTATACAAAGGATCGTCTAAATTTAGTTTTCCCTCATGTACAAGCTTTAAAACAAAATAGCTGAAAATAGGTTTGGATAGAGAAGCGGCTTCAAAAAAGGTGTGATTGGTAACTTGTTTTTTCTGCTTAATGTCTGAAACTCCAAATCCTTTATTGTATACAATTTTACCATTATTAATGATTGCGACAGACATTCCAGGTACTTGCAGGGAATCCATAACCTTTTTAATTCTGTTTTCGAAATATGGTATGCTAAGATTTTTCTCAGTATAAGTTTTTATTTGGGCTGAATAAAATATGTGACTCAGCACAGTTAGAAATAATAGCTTTTTCATATTGGTACTTGGAATATCAAAATTATGAATAAAGCTAATATGCTTGTACACAATGTATAACAAAAGGAGATAAAAATTTATCTCCTTGTAAAAACTATTTTTGTGATAAAATTTATATAAGATTTATTAGTCTCTTACACATTTTGGTTTGCAGTCATCACTTGGATTTACATCAGGATCACAATAAGCTACACTTTCTTCCATATGCATATATTTAGGGCATTTTGGACCGATGCCTCCGCCACCAAGTTCTACGAAGCCAGGCTGGCCTCCCAAAACAGACTTAAGTTCATTTCTTGTGATCTTTTTTAGATTTTTCATATTGAATATTTATTTGGTTGAAAAGTAAATATACTAATTATTCACATGGTTGTGATAAAAAATTAATAAAATATTAGTAGAGAAATAAAAAGCCTTTACTTTCCGGGAATAATAGTCGTATTTTTGCAGAATGGAACTGGAAGAAAAGATTATTGAGATTCTAAAAGCAAAGAAGACTAATACTGGGGGGAACTGCGGGACCTATGCTGCTGCGATGTGTTATGATCTGGATATCCCTTTTCAGGAGGTAAAACCAATTTTGGAAAAGCTGGAGGGCGAAGATAAAATCTTTTACCGCATCGGAGTTGCCGGAAGACTTATTTTCTGGAAATAAATCAGCATTATTCTATAAAAAAATAAAGGAACTTTTTGAGTTCCTTTTATAATGCAATTCTATGCTGTAATAGGCGTATTTGAAGAAGAGTCTTCTTCCTGTAAGCGTGGTAATTCTTTTCTTTTTCTCCAGAAATAGAAAGCTACTATTGAAGTCGCAATAGGCAGACCAATTCCAAATTCATCTATATAATACATCGTTTTTCCATTATCTATTGTAAGTGGTGTAAGTATAGCTTGTATAAATAGATTATGACTGGCATGTAAAATAACACCAGTCCATAGGCTGCCAGATTTCATGCGGAACCAGGTGAAAATAAAGCAGCAGGCAAAGATCATAACCGTGAAACAGATTAATGCCAGCCATTTAGGACCACCTGTATTATAGTTGGAAAAAAGCAGAAGTGGATAATGGTAAAGAGACCAGATAACACCCATCCATAAAGAAGTAGAAGTATAGGAATTCATTTTTGCCAGTTGTGGGGTAAGGAATCCCCGCCAGCCAATTTCTTCACCCAGAGCAGAGCTCATAGACCGGATCATTCCAAAACTACCCATTAACAGAATGTATAAAAAGATTACAAGTCCGTCAGGTAAATTCCATCCCATTCCTTTAGCTGTTTCAGCTACAAACTCATGATTGTAAAAACCACCAACACCACTTATCCAAACCACCAGATAAGGTACGGCTGAATAGAGTAGTGGGATTGCAAAAGCCAATAACTGATATTTTGTGAGCCCCCATTTCCAGCCTAAAGATGCAATAGGAATTTTCCGGATACGACAGGTAAGCAGAGCAGCAATAGCAGGACACCACATTATAATCATAGCGTAAGATATAGCACCGCCACCAAGTTGTCCGGTCCGGATGCACATATAATAAACGGGAATACATAAGAGAAGTGTTAGTCCCAGATAAGTAGTAATATTCTTTCTGATCTCCGGCTTGGAGGTTAAAGTATTTTCCATAAATAGATTTGGTGTGATTAATTTTATTAAAATTACATTTATTTTATTGATTGACTTGTTTTTTATATTAATGTTTTTCTGTTACACATATATCTGTCAGGAATATTGAAAAAACTGTAATTTAGTCTGCAGAAACATTTCTGAATTATGTCCAAATTAAAAACTGCCAGAGAATTGAAAAACCTGACACAGGAAGAGTTGTCGGAGAAATCAAAAATATCTGTCAGAACCATTCAGCGTATTGAAGCCGGAACCGAACCTAAAGGCCATACATTAAGGGCTTTGGCTAGGGCATTAGATGTAGAAGAATATTCACTGCAAGACAAGATGATTGTTTCTGAAACAGAGATTTCTAAAGATGAAATAAGACTAAAAGAAGAGTTTACCGACGTAAACTACACCTCTGTAAAAATTATTAACTTGTCTTCTGTACTTTTTATTTTGTTGCCGCCTCTCAATATTTTAGTTCCTTTATTACTCATGTTTACAATGAAACAAAAAAACAATCTGGTGAAGCAGATTATTTCTGTTCAGATTATGTGGACAGTATTAGCACCTGTTATATTTATATTGGGAGTATTTCTAAAGTTGGGCCGTCAGTTTACATTAGTGTTGATGATTCTCATAGTGCTGTCTAATCTGTTTATTATTTTGCGTAATGCTGCAGAAATAGATAAGAATAAAAAATTATTCTATAAGCTGAATTTCAGCATGATGTAAATTCTGTCAGGGCTTTGTCGGGTTTTTGTCGGGTTTGTTTTCAGCGGAAATTTATCCCAAAATAGAATCTTTGTAAAAAAATAACAATGACAAAATATGCCCGTTTTTTCATTTCTGCCGGTATCGGAATTTTTAGTGTCCTTCATGCGCAGGCAGATCAGAAGAGTACATTGTATAAAGCTATTATGGCTAAAGACAGCCTGCTTTTTTCCGTAGGATTTAATACATGTAACTTAGAACAGACAGAACGTTTGCTAAAGGAGCCTTTTGAGTTTTATCATGATAAAACTGGCTTTGCGGATAAAAAGAAATTTTTAACAGATCTCAGAAATAATTTATGCAGTAAACCGGAAACATTTCGTGCAAGACGTGCTCTGGTTAATGGAAGTACAATTATTTATCCGCTGTATAAAGACGGGAGATTATATGGTGCTGTTCAGAATGGTGATCATTGGTTTTACGAAACAATAAACAAAGAGCCAGAAAGATTAGCGGGAGCAGCTAAATTCACACACTTGTGGCTTCTGGAAAATGGAGAGTGGAAGCTTTCCCGGTCATTAAGCTTTGATCATCAACCCAAAGAAAATATTAATGAGGGATCTGGCTTCGAAAACGATCAGAAGCTCGAATCATGGTTGAAAGAAAACAAAATTCCGGTTTTAGGATTAGGAATTATTGAGGAAGGGGTATTGAAACAAGTAAAAGTTTTTGGAGAAATAAAGAAAGGAATTTCTGCACCTTATAATACTTATTTCAATGTAGCTTCGCTCACAAAGCCTGTAACAGCAATGGTGGCGTTACGTCTCATCAGTCTTGGAAAGTGGAAGCTGGATGAGCCTCTTTATCAGTATTGGACAGATCCGGATATTGCAAATGATCCGAGAAGCAAGATGCTTACCACAAGAATTGTTCTTTCACACCAGACAGGATTCCCGAATTGGAGGTGGAATAATAAAGATAAAAAACTAAATTTTGAATTCACCCCCGGAACTAAATACCAATATTCCGGGGAGGGTATGGAATACCTGAGGAAAGCTCTTGAACATAAATTTGGAAAACCTTTGCCGGTACTGGCTAATGAACTTATTTTTCAGCCTTTGGGAATGAAGGATACAGATTATATTTGGAATAAGAGTTTTGATGAATCAAGGTTTGCTATTGGATATGATAAAGAAGTTAAACCTTACCCGATTGAAAAGAGTACAACTGCCAATGCTGCAGATGACCTGATCACGACGGTAGAAGATTATGGGAACTTTTTAGTGAATGTATTAAAAGGAGGCAATTTAAAACCGGATGTCTATCAGGAAATGATAAAAAAGCAGGTGGAAACAGGGACGGACAAATATTTTGGGTTAGGCTTTGAAATATATGATTTGGGAAATGGCGAATTTGCTCTGTCACATGGCGGATCCGATAACGGGGCACGGTGCCTTGTTTTTGTATTGCCAAAAACAAAGAACGGAATTCTGATATTTACTAACGCTGATGAAGGCTATAAAGTTTACGAAAAATTGATTCTCCAATATTTGGGGAAACAAGGAAGAAGAATTGTAGATATTGAAATGAAGAAATAATGTTATTTTTATCTATAGAAATTACACTGAGATGAATAAGATTATTTCTGTTATCCTGTTTTGTACAAGTCTTTGCTATGCACAGGTTATACCTGCTGTAAAAGAGAGGAATATAATGCACAATTCTAATCACTTACGTCTTTCAGATAGTATACATTATACACCTGGATTTTCTGTATCTATAAAACCTGTTTCAAAGGATAATAGCTGGTTTCCTGAGGGTAAAATGTATAAGGATAATTTTACCGGGCGGACTTATTTTCAAAATGGCTACGACAGAACACAAATCTATCCCAGATATTTAATCATAAAACCTCAGGGAGTAAATAAATAAAAAATAGTTTTCTATAAAATATAAAACAGGCTGTTTAAAATTTAAGCAGCCTGTTTATCGTATGATGAATTAAAAAGTCAAATTAATCCTTGCAAAAAGGAATCTTCCATTCATACCAAACTGAGATACATTTCTGGAGTATACAAACTGATTCTGATTGGAAAGGTCAATTGTTGCAGGTGTTGCCGGGTAAGTGATATTTCCGTTAGCATCAACACCCGATGGTCTTTTTGCATTTACAGGGCCATAATTAAGATCCGGATAAACATCGAAAATATTGTTAGCGCCTACTGTTAATCTTATAGATTTATTGAATTTATAACCAACAGATAGGTCTGTTACGACCCTGCCTCCCCACACCGGATGTTCTGTTTCTACAGCTTGTCCGTTAATTACCTGAGCCTGAATAATACCATCACCATTAACATCAACAGTATTAGGATCTGTCACTTTTCCAAAGTAAACATTTCGCATCAGGAAGCTTAGATTTCCTAAATCTAAAGTATTGTTCAGGGACATCTTCAATCTTGGGATAGCTTCTTCCAGATAGACTCTGCTGGTTTCAGAGTAATATCTGTTGATTTGCCCTGCATTAACTAATATGTCTGAACCCTTAATATCTCCGATTCTGTTTGTTTTGGCAACCATCAAAGCGAAATCTGAATTAAGCATTGTTTTGGCTCCAAATCTTGCTTTATGCGAAATTACAGCTTCAATTCCTTTGGTTTGAGTATTAATAGCATTGGCAAAGAATGTCGCTGCATTGGCGCCTGCCTGTTCAAAAGCATTGTAAAGTTTTTCCTGATTAGATCCCGGTGTACCAGGTGCCGACGGTTTGGAGAACTGATCCGTAAGTACAACTCTATCATTAATGCGGATGTAATAGCCATCTACGGTGAAGGTAAGATTGGCTTGCGGAATTTTAGCCGTAAATCCTACAGAGAAACTTTTAGATTCCTCTTGCTTCAGAGATGGGATTCCGAGAATTTTGGCTGCTTCAGAATCGTTAGAGAAAGTTCCCACTTCATAAGGTACACCGCCAACAAACTGAGTAGAAGTAGAGTTAAAATAAATCTGTTGTAAGGAAGGTGCACGGAATCCGGTAGAATGAGCTGCTCTGAAGTTCAGATTATTTGTTATTTTGTAACGTGTTGCAATTTTATAATTAAAGGTAGAGCCGAAGTCCGAATAATTTTCGAATCTTAGAGCAGCACTTAATAACCATTTGTCAGTAATATCCAATTCTGAGTCTATATAAGCGGCGACTGATTGTCTGCTTTTATTCAAAGCATTTTCCGGGCGAAATCCCGGGAATACCTGTGCGCCGCCAGGTCTGCTGCTGCCGTAAAAATCTGTTGGTTTTAAGGAAGCATCAGTTTTAGGTGTTACCAGATTTCCATTGATATCATAACTCGCCCATGAAGATTCCTCACCCTGAATTATTTTAAAATTTTCAAAACGAGCTTCTGCACCAAATGCGAGATTAAAACCATTCAGCCAATTGAACTTGGTATCAAAATCAGCATTAATTGTGTTCTGGGAGAAACCTAATGATCCAGCTTTAAACTCTGTTTTATCCGAGAAGGACATTGTAGAATTGGTAGTGTTTTTAATCGTATAATCAAATGTGTTTTGTCCAAAAGTATTGCTTATATCATAGTTTACTTTGCCTATTTTTCCTTTAAATCCCGCAGCAAAAGAGATGTCGGTAACTGCGGATGCAATCTCTGGCAAGAATCCGTTAGGAAAAACAGAAGTAAGAGTCCTGCTTTGGTTAGGTCTTCTAAAGAAACCGGCTGCATTCCCGTCTCTATATGAATAACCTCCGAATGCATAACCTCTTATACCGGAAGTAATGTCGAATTCGGAATTGACGAATAGCTGACCGCTTTTCAGTTTAGACTGACCGATTCTCATATTGAAGTCATTTCTTGTAAGTCCTCTGTAGGCCAGTTCGTTTTCGGTAACATCAAAATTAAGAGCTGATTGTAATGCTGATATAGTGTTAGCCGATTGAATAGCCGATTGTTGCGCACTGGTGAAATAACCTACATTTCCGGCATACTGGTGTATGTAATCAATAATACGTTGGGAATTTGGTGTATTGCTGATATTTGAAAACAGAGAATTGATATTTACTCCATTTTGCAAAGCCCTTTGTTCAATAGCGTTATAGGCATTGAAAATAGTTCCGGTAGCAGCATTAGCTCTTCTGGTGTCACCCCGGCTCATTAATGATCCTGTAAAGTTGATAAAGCCATTAGAACCTATTTTTGTTCCATAGTTCAGGTCTAGCTGGTATTTATCTCCATCCCATCCTTTCTGGTGGTCGTTAGATCCTTTGGAATTGAATGCTCCAGCGGTAATAGCTGCTGTAAATTGATTTGTGTTTTTCTTCATCACCACATTAATAACTCCGGCAATTGCATCGGAGCCATATTGTGCAGATGCACCGTCTCTCAGTACTTCAACTCTTTCAATAGCAAAAGAAGGTATGGCATTAAGGTCAGTACCTACAGAGCCTCTTCCGGGAGTACCATTGATGTTCACCAGTGATGAGGTATGCCGCCTTTTACCATTTAATAATACTAATACCTGGTCTGGTCCTAAACCTCTGAGCTGAGCCGGGTCGATGTGATCTGTTCCGTCTGCAACTGTGGAAGAATTAGAAGTGAAAGAAGGTGCTGCATAATTCAGAATCTGCGTTAGATCTGTTTGCGGACTTAAAACTGATTGCTGGCCAATATTAATAACATCAATAGGAACAGGTGTGTCAGTAGCAACTCTGGCTTTGTTTCGGGAGCCAATTGTAATTTTTACTTCCTCAATTGTCTTGCTTTTCAAAGTGTCCTTTTCCTGTGCGTAGATACAGAGGTTTCCGGCGAGAAAGCATACGACCCCCAGGGCCATACTTTTTTTGTGATTTGTGTTCATCTTAGTGTAGTTTTAGAAATAATTATTTATAAAAATATTAAAAAAATAGTAAAATCAAATTTTTAATATCGTTTTGTCAGATTATTTTAGTTTTATTTAATTTTATTATGTTAAATTAATTTAATTGTTATTGATTTATGTTTATCCATTGCATTGTGTTTTTATACATGAAAGAAACAGATAATTGTATTGGTTTGGCCCAATGAAAATATTGCAGACAGATATCGGATTTCTTAGTATTATTGTCCCAAGATAAAAACAGATGATAAAGTAATTTTAATGCCTCAAAGAATATGAGTTTAGAAGAAATTTTTCAGGACAAATCTATAAAAGCTAAGGCTAAAGTTGCACAAATTGGAGAGTGGCTTATTAGTCGGGAACTACCAGTAGATGAATTATTGGCATTTGCAGACACACAATCTTCAACTAATAAGGCAACCTGTATAGAAGCTGTAGAATATGCTACTAAAAAATCTGTGATTACATCGGATGATTCTTTGTTAAGTTATGTTACAAAAACTTTGGCAGAGGAAGAACCGAGAGTTAAATGGGAGAGTGCTAAAGTAATCGGGAATATTTCGAAGCAGTTTGCTGACAAATTAGCCCCGGCAATAGCGGGGCTTTTACAAAATGCTGAAAATAAAGGAACGGTAGTTCGATGGGCTACAGCCTACGCACTGGCTGAAATCCTGAAACTAAAAATGGATTACAATAAAACCTTACTTCCCAAAATCGAAATCTTATCCGAGAAAGAGGAAGACAATGGTGTAAAGAAAAAATATCTTGATGCACTAAAAAAAGTGAAGAAGTAAAAATACAGCTTACCCTGATTAAAATTCTGGAGGAATATTGCGTTGGGAATATACTTACAGACTAAGTTTTTAATCTGTTCAAATTGCTTAATAGTTATATTTTATCAATATAACTGAAGCTTGCCCAAATGGCTCCATAACCGATTTTTCATGTATGGCAAATCCGGATTCTTCAAAAAACGGAATCAACGGATCGTTCTCCAGTGTTTCTATCCAGCAAGCTTCATCAAAAGTACGGGCTATGGAAAGGCATTTTTTCCACAAAGCCTGCCTTGTTTCCATATTGTCATATTCGGGTAAAATATAGAAAGAAGCATAGTTAATCACTCTTTTTCCTTCCAGAACTGCTGGCCGCTGAAAAGAGTTTCGGATAATAGTATAACCTGCAGGTTTATCTTCAACAAACAAGATGAGTAGCTGAGTACTAAGATCGTTTAGTTCATTAATTGTATTGCGATGATTCAGGTGTTCTTTAATATAATCATTGAGTTGTTCAGTATCCACTACATTTTCATATCGTCCTTTTATTTGTGCATTCTGAAGCATTAAAAGTTGATTAACTCCTTCCTCGGAACCTATAGTAAACCTTACCGCTATATCCATTCTTGTTTTAAATTTTGATGTAAAATTAGAGGAAGTTCTGTTTCGGTACAAGGTACAGAATGTTACAAAATAATCGGTACAGCTAGTTAGGTAATAAAGCTCCAATCTTTTGTATCGATTGAAGATCGGAATCAGTTATCCTTTGTGAGAAGATACTCCGGAAATGATGGTCATAAATATTGGTAAAAGAAAATGTTTTTCCCGGAGTGAAATGCAGCCGGTATTTTTCACAATAACTGTAAAATTCTTTCATGTCAACCTTTTCAGGAAGTCTGCTCCATATACTATAGCCGCCTTGCGGAACCGGTGTATAAGAGTCAGTCAAATATTGGTTAAAGGTATTTATCAAGGCTAAAGCCTGCTGTTCCAGTTGAAAACGGAAAGATCTGAGATGCCTGTCATAACCGGGAGAATTGAGAAGCTGATTAATGACTTCCTGATTAAACGGAGACACAGATCTGCCAAGTGAAAATTTTATACGTTCGGCTTTCGGGAAAAATCTGCCGGCAGACATCCAACCTAACCTGATACCGGGCGCCAGACTTTTTGAAAATGAAGAATAAGTAATGACATTGCCTGTAGTATCAAGATTTTTGATATTGGAAGGTCTGGAATTGCTGAAATGCAGATCGCCATATATATCATTTTCTATAATTGGAATATTGTATTGATCAGCAATTATCAGTATCTCTTTCTTCCGGTTATCGGATATTAAAATGCCTGTAGGATTGTGAAAATTAGGGGTCAGTACAATAGCTTTTATGCTATTCTTTTTGCAGGTATTTTCAAGATAATCGATATCGAAACCGTTTTTGTAACTTACCGGAATTTCAATTGTTTTTAGCCGAAGATTTGCGATAACTTCCAGAACGGAAAACACACAGGGGCTTTCAACTGCAACAATATCTCCCGGCTCTGTCGTAGCAGCCAGTGCAATGTACAATGACTGAAGAGCTCCGTCTGTAATGATTATTTCATCGGGGTTAATCATCGCGCCATGTCGGGCAGACCGTCTGGATAGTAGGTCTCTTAATTGTTCCGATCCATTCGCCGGGTAATACCGAAGTAAGGTAGCTCCTTTCTCACGAATAACTTTTTGCATTGTGCTCAGCAGGAGTTTCTGAGGAATCAAAAGATCTGAGGGAGCAGCTGTATTCAGTGACGTAAATTCAGTATGGCGACCAATGTCAGAGGTCAGAGTTATATTTTCATGAAAAACCGGATCTCTGGGAACAGGAGTAGGTATAGGATGTTGTTCATCTGCTGTGGATATATATGCTACTTTATAGCCACGTCGAGGAAGATTAATTATAAGGCCCTTGAATACAAGATAATCATAACCGCTTTGTACAGAGCTTGTACTCAGGCTAAATTCCTGTTTTATATTCCTAACCGAAGGAAGCCTGTCTCCTGGTTTTAATATTCCTTTATTGATATTCTCTTCAATAGCAGATGTAAATATATTATACTTATAATCCTTCATTATACAGGCAAAAACTCCGAAATGTAAATGTAGTAAATATAATTCCGGTTGTATCCGGAAATCTGTTAGAATATAAACAAAAACGACAGCACAAAAGAATACTTGTACTGTCGTTTCTAGGTATAATTTATTTCTATTTTACTTTTTCCAGAAGATACAGTTTTGCTCCTGAGAAAGTTAATTTAGGCATCAGGTTTCCTTCCAGTACCATAGTTTTGTTATTGACATCAATAACCGAAA
Source organism: Elizabethkingia miricola (assembly GCF_001675285.1). Lineage (GTDB taxonomy): Bacteria > Bacteroidota > Bacteroidia > Flavobacteriales > Weeksellaceae > Elizabethkingia > Elizabethkingia miricola. Next base: position 534,449 of record NZ_LSGQ01000001.1, on the reverse strand, counting down.
TATAATTGTTGGAATTGTATTCTATATAGTTTTCTTTTTCTTTGGTTACAGGATTTTTCCCAAACTCCATAGCGTATTTCTGCCACTCTTCTTTATCCGAACTGCAGTGCACCGGTTTGAATTTTGATTTTCTGGAATTGAAAATAATCTGATCAAAGCTATCGTTTGTACATTCAGATGTAAAGTTGCTTTCCGGATTCTGATCTTTTGTAAAGTCTTCAAAAGAACCACGGTATACACCCACAACTTTCCAGGTGCCATCTATGCGGTCTTCATCTATCTTTCCTTTTGCTTTGCTTACTGCCCAGCTAATTCCGTTTACGGTTCCTTTTACCGCTTTGTAACTTACATTTACCGCTCCTTTTACCACCTTTGCAGCAGTAGATACAACACAGGAATTCAGTAAAAATGCAGCTGAAATTATGAATACAATCTTTTTCATCTTGTTTGTTTTTTGTTTCCGGTTACGAAGATAATGTTTTATAAAAAACTCAATGCAAATAATTATTTCTGCAACGGATATTAATGTTTTCACTAATATGTGAAGAATAATATATTGATTCGTATTAAATTAGGAATGTACTTTTGGTCTGTTTAAAAACTATTTAACTATATGAAATTCAAGTTGATAGCTGCGTTGGTTGTTGCTGTTTTTGCATCTGCACATCTTTATTCTCAAAACACTTATGTATTTTTTGGTTCCTTCAACTGGGATAAGAATGCTGAAGGTCTTTATGTATATCAGCTGAATACCAATAGCGGAAAACTTTCCAAAGTGACGAGCGTAAGCGGAATTCTGAATCCGTCTTATTTAACCTTATCATCGGACGGAAAATATGTTTTTGCGTGTACCGAAAGTAAAACCGAAGAGGCCGGGAGTGTAAGCAGCTTTGAATTTAATCCGGATAAAAAAACGCTTACCTATATCAACAGTCAGAAAAGCGGCGGTGAAAATCCGGTATATATTACAGTTCATAAAAGTGGAAAATGGCTGATTAATGGTAACTATACGGAAGGTAGTGCTTCTGTATATCCGGTTTCAGAAAATGGGATAATACAGCCTTATGTCCAGAATTTTCAATTTTCTGAGGGTAGTGTGGATCCTGGCAGACAGGATCGCGCTCATATCCATTCAACTGTATTTTCATCAGATCATCGCTATGTTTTTATGCCTGATTTGGGTGCTGATAAAATAAGAGCTTACCGATTCGATCAGAATAAGAAAGAACCATTAACAGAAATTCCTTTTACTCAAACAGTTCCCGGAAGCGGACCACGACATTTTACATTTCATCCGAATGGTAAGTTTGCCTATTGTATTGAAGAAATGGGTGGTGCTGTAAGTGCTTATACTTATGAAGAAGGAAAGTTAAATAACCTGCAGAGAATTAATACCCATTCAGATCAGTATAAAGAAGGTTTTGAAAGCTCCGATATTCATATTTCTCCGGATGGTCGCTATCTCTATGCTTCAAATCGTGGTAAAGAAAATAATATTGCCATATTTTCTGTTCAGGCAAATGGTACACTCAAAACAATAGGCTATCAGCCAACGGGAGGAAAGCACCCGAGAGTATTTACAATTGACCCTACAGGACAATTTTTAATTACCGCGAATACAGGAAGCGGGAATGCTGTCGTATTCAGACGTAATGCTGAAACCGGATTGTTGACAAAAACAGGAAGAGGAGCCAAGATAAAAAATGTATCGACGGTGCAGGTAAGGGAGTATTGATAAGTTTAAGGTTTTGTATCTCGTAAACCTTGTCAAGGTTAATATAAAATTAGTAATGAACCTTGACAAGGTTGAATTATGAAAAAACAAATTCCATGACAAAAGAAGAATTAACTCATGTTATATTAGGAAAACAACTAATATGTGACTTTGATAGCAAGGATTTTGTAGATTGGGCAGTTACTATTATGCAACAAGGCTATGAAAGTGATAATCTATTTATCCTTGCAGGCTTGGATTATGAGAGAACAGAAGTAAGAGAAAAATATTTCTATGATTCGATTCGCGATCTGAAGATTGATATTAATAAGACCAATCAAGAACTTATCGAAATTTATGCGAAATCTGTAGCCGAAAAAGCTGTAAATAATGAAATAGATATTGAATATGCTTTTCGAAAGATGTGTACTATTACATGTGAAACAGATTATGACCGAAGATATATAGGTTTTTATATTATAGAGGAAGATTTGGAATGTTTGGAATATGGCAATAGAACATGCTTTACAACTGATCTGACTTTAGATAATTATAAAGAATATATTAAAAATGAATTTCAGATTTTTTTGGAAATGTTTGAAGTTACGATTCCGGATACTGAAAAAGATAAATGCTATTGTACAGATTGTGAGAGTCTTATTAGAATTAAGGCTGAAGTCAGGTATCAGTTGAAGCAGCCGTTCAAATACGAAACTAATGTTTGTGAAAATTGTGGTTCTGAAAATTTAAAATATCCTGAAGATCAAATAACTAAAAAGAAGTTGATTGAGAAGTACAGATAACTTTATTTTTATTGCCAGTTATTCCAATTCAATAGGATTATACGGCTTTGCTTTTAATTTTACCGAAGTACCATCTTTGTCATAGGCTCCACCGTAGAAAAAACCGGGATTGTCATGGTAACTTTTTTGGACTTTTCTGAAGCGTTTTCTGTCTACATGGAAAATTTTATCCTCATTTCGCAAATAGATTTCTGAAGTCTTTTTATCCATAGCAACGGCTATAAAATGATAATGTTGCTTTTGATCTTCGATTTCCATAATTAATCCCGGTAATCCCTGAAATACATAGGGACCATTATTAATCGGAATGTCTGTGGCGTACCATGCTGTATATTTTCTGCCTCGGTATTGGGTTGTTGCTTTTCTGCAATTGTATCCCAAAATATCTTTAGTGTCATTCTCTATTTTCCATTCAAAAACAGGTTGTTTTTCTTCATACTGATAGTCTTCAGCCATATCCTCCTGATGTATATTCTTTTGCTCAGGAATATTTTTTACCAGAACATTTTCCCAATGATTTCTCAGTCTGAGCATCTTGTTCATATCATCTGCATTTATTTTGTTTTTATGACTAAGCTTTTCCATCAAAGAATCCCTTTTCAGCTTGTTTAAATCGCTGAATTTTGAATAATCTTTTCCAAGCTGTAATACACATATTACCTCTGTTTTTTTATCTGTTTCGCGCGGCTTTTTAACGAAGTTAAGCTTATAATAAATATTCTGAAAGCTTTTATCCAAAACAGCAGTGCTATAAGGATCAGAATTTAGGGTGAAATTACCGGATACTGTTGAAAACTGTGCTTTTAAGTAGATAAAAGAGAATGCAAATAACAATTGAATAAACTTCATAATAATTAGAATGTAAAAGAGTCATTGGGTGACTCCTGGTTTAACATTTTGCAGAATCAAATCTTTTAATCGCTTTAAATAACTGATCTCCGGATTGATAATTATCTGCACATAAATAATACTCTGCTCCACAAGGTGCTGTTACAGGAATCCAGAAGCTGCAGGCAGCAGAACCTTTTACCTTTTTTAAATCTGTTTTGGTAATTTTTTTTAATTTTTTCATAGGAAGCGTGTTTTTTTTAATTTATACATTGCTAATGTATAAAATATTATTAATTAAACAATTTAACATAATTTATTTTCTAAATATACTTTGTTTTTATTTAAAAAATTAATTTAAAATTAACTTTGCTAAATTATACCCAAATCATTTCTTGCCATAAGACAAGACCATAAAATTAGGTTCCTTACTAACTTTACTCAACCAGATGAAGTGATGCGGATCATCTAGAATAGAAACCTAAAATCTCATACAATATGGACAATAAGAGTTACACTACAGAATTCTCTGTCGATCAGACACCCGGCGAATGTTTTAATGCTATAAAAAACTTTAGGGGCTGGTGGTCTGAAGAAATAGAAGGCGAGACGGATAAATTAGGTGAAACATTTCTCTACCATTATAAAGATGTTCACCTTTCGAAACTTAGATTGAGTGGAGAAATTCCGGATAAAAAACTGGTTTATGATGTTTTGGATAACCAGTTTAGTTTTACAGAAAATAAAAACGAATGGCGGGGAACAAAACTGGTTTTTGAAATCTCCGAAAATAATGGTAAAACAACTGTAAAGTTTACCCATGACGGATTGGTGCCGGAAGAGGAATGTTATAATATTTGCACCGATGCCTGGGGTAATTATATCAACAATAGTCTGCATCATTTGATTTCTACAGGAAGGGGAGTACCCAATCCAAAAGAGGCAGAAGGATTCAATGCTGAGATTGTAAAAAAATGGAAACTGAAATAGATGTTGAGGTTATGGCAGATTGTCTAAGTATTAATAGAAAATTATAAAATATGAATCCGGAATTTGAAGCGGGAATCAATATTGCTATAAAAATCCCTAAGAGCAAGTATGAGAAGACAGTAACTTTTTACAGAGATATTCTGAAGCTGGAAGTCGAAGAAAAACCTATTGAAAATCCAACTGTTTCCAGAACTCATCAGGTAAAATTTGGACATAATATTATCTGGTTGGATTGTGTGGATAATTATACCCATTCAGAAACATGGCTGCAACTCACGGTTCCGAATGTAGAAGTAGCTACAGACTATTTACAGGCAAAAGGTATTGATACTTGTGACGAGCTTGAGGAGCTGCCAGAAAATATGCACTGGATCACCGATCCGGCAGGAACAGTTTTCAATCTGCAACAGCAGGAAATAAGGTAAGTATCATAAAGTAAATGATAATTTACCTCCATTCTTTTTTAGAACGCTTTTTGATTATTGAAATATAAAAATAGGTTAACAGGCAAAAGTTGTATTTTTATATCCTGAATTTCTCCTTCTATACAGAGGTGAAAAGAAAATAATTGATAAGATGTATAAACTCCCGATAAAGCTTTTTTGGTGTCTGCTATTGTTAAGCACTTTCTTATTTCCCCAACTGACTAGAGCAAGTGCATACTGGATGGAAGTTCATGGAGCTGGAAAGTTGAACGATCCTGTAAAAATACAGTTATGCTATGGTCATATTGATGATCTTAGCGTGCGGCATCGCACAACAGGTTCTGAATACAAAGAAATTCAGAATTTTCAGGTTTTTATCCTTAATGATAAAGGAGAGAAATTAAATATCAATATAAAGCAGAACGCAGATTGCTGGGAAGGAACTTTTACTCCGAAGAAAGAAGGAAACTATAGAATTTATGGTATAAACGATAAGTTACCGGTTCTGGTGCGTTCCGCAAATTCTCAGGAAAACATCCGGCCTGTAGATTTTTTATGCAGCTCCTATCGTGTTGGCAATATTTCAGATACTCAGATATTACCTACTCAATTTATGGATATTATTTTGCAGGAGCAGAATGGCATTTATAGCATTTTTCCTTATCGTGATAAGAAAGCTGCTGATAAAGGAACGTCGTTACGCATATTTAATCCGGAAAACTGGGAAAAGAATATTCAGGTGGACGATAAACATCCTGCTGTTTTTAAACCAACAATATCCGGACTTTACGTAATACGGCAAGACTGGTACGATAATACACTCGGAACTTTTGGTGGGAAAGCCTATGGTAAAATACGCTATCGCAATAATTATTGTTTGTGGATTAATTAAAGATTCCTTTTACATATAATAAAAACCCGGACTTATAAATCCGGGTTTTATATTGATGTAATTTTAAGATTAGAACTTTAGAGATACACTTCCAAGAAAACGAGCCGGAGCCTGTGGTGTTAAGCGTACCGACCATGCTTTTTCATTCGTGATATTATCGAATTTAAGTCCTACTCTATATTTTGGCTGATCGTAGAAAATACCAATATCAAACATTTTATATGAAGGTATAATTACTTTTGAGGTTTGTGTATTCGTTTGGTAAGAGGAAGAACCCATATTGGCACCGGTACCTATTCCCAATCCCTTCAATTTTCCCTGAGGGATCCGGTAGCTTATCCAGTAATTGAACATATTTGCAGGTCCAGATAATGCAGGCCTAAGTCCGTTAACAGCAGGATTGGCTTTGGAATATTTACTGTCATTATAAGCATAACCGGCAACAATATTTAATCCGTCAAAAGGATTAACTGTTATTTCGGCTTCCATTCCTTTGCTCAGCTGTGTACCATCCTGTATGGAATAATTAATATCATCAGGATTTGTTCTTAGTACGTTGTCCACACGGATGTTATAATAGCTTAGTGTCCCCACAAGTTTGTGGTTGAAAAGATCTGTTTTTACTCCAAATTCCAGCTGATTGGCATACTCAGGTCTGAAAGAATTACCGTTAATATCAACACCACTTACATTATTAAAGCCATTCATATAATTCCCGAAAAGTGAAAGCTTATTTTTAAGTACTTCATAGACAATTCCAAGCTTTGGTGAGAATGCAGTCTGCCCGTATGGACCAGCCTGTACACCGCTATTGCTTAATCCACCTTTTATCTCACCGGTGGTGATGTCATAGACCCCTTTAAACTGAAATCTGTCTACCCGCAAGCTGGCCATTACCATAAGCTGATCGGTAATATTGAACACATCCGATACATAAGCAGCGTAGGTATTGTCACCATTATTCTCTTTCCTGACAGCAGAAGTGGCTGTCAATGCATCGATTGTATTACGGTTTACCCTGAAGTCAGCAGACGGATGAACAAAATTGAATATCTTGGTATTGGTGTGATAGCGGTCAAAGTGATTTGAATTGTTATAATAATCCAATCCTACAACCATTCGGTTTCTGAAGCGTCCGATATGAAAGTCACCAATGAAATTCTGCTGAATATTGGTGGCAATAAAAGAAGTTGTGCCTACCATTACCTGCGCACTTGCAGTAGAGTCTGTTTTTCCGTTAATGGCGGATATGTAACCATTAATAGTGGACCTGGCACGTGATATAATTGTTTGGGAAGTCCATTTATCAGAGATTTTATAATTCAGCTGTGCGAAAATATTCATCATCTGTGTTTCATAGGCAAGATCATCGCTCAGGAAATTTTTATAATATGGAAACTTCATATCGGCAATAGACTGTGTTTTGTTGCTACCTGTATAAGGATTAAAGCGTACTACGGAAGTTCCCTTTGCCTGATTAAATTCAACATCCAAAAGAAGCGACATACGGTCTGTTATCTGGTAAGAGAAACTTGGTGCAATGGCTAAAGAATTGGTAAACCCAAGATCCTGAAAACTCTTTTCGTAGGTGCCGGCAGCATTCAATCGGAAAAGGGCTGTACGGTCTTTGTTAACAGGAGTATTAACATCCAGTGTCAATCGGTTATAATTCCAGCTTCCACCAACATAACCTACTTCACCGCCAAAATCATTGTAAGGTTTTTTGGTGACACGGTTGTATACACCACCATAGCTGCTGGCCACACTTTTCCCGAATAATGTTGCGGAAGGTCCCTTTATGGCTTCTATACGTTCCAGATTTACCGGATCGATTACTGAAAATGCAGCTCCGGCTACACCGTTGCGAGCATTGGGTTCGGTTTCAAATCCTCTTGAACGAAATGTTACTCTTCCCTGATTGGCAATCATAGGAACTCCGGCACCCGGTACATTTTTCGAAATGCTTCCCAGATCTACCGCTACCTGTTCCTGAAATAGCTCCTTTGTAACAGTGTTGTATACCTGTGGATTTTCCATGTTTTTTAGAGGGAGTCTGGCGACATAAACACTTTCCTTTTTAGAAAAGCGGTTGGTGTTTTTCATAATGACCACCTCCTGTATGGCCATAATATTTTCTTTGGTCAGCTGATAGTCCAGTTGTGTATTTTCTCCGGCTTTCACTTCAACAGGAAGACGAACTTCTTTCGAACCTAATATTTGCAGTTTTATGGTATACTGGCCAGCATTCAGATTTCCGAATTTGTATATACCGGCATCATCTGTAAGGGTTTGCCTGTCTGTGCCGAGTAAAGAAACAGAAATAGACGTTAGAGGCTCACCATCCACCATTGTCACTTTTCCGGTTAGTGATCCCTGTGTAGTTTGGGCATCAACTCCTATCAAGCTTAATATAGAAAAAAGTATAATCAAAAACGGCTGTATTCTGTCTGTAATTATATTTTGGATTGTGTTTTTTTTGTGTTGTAATCCTTTTGTATCAAGGGATTTAGTTTGATTTTGAAAGAACAGGTCTTCATTACATTGCATCATTATTAACCTTATTTAAAACTATTATAAATAAAAATGCAAAATAAAGGAAAAGTGAATTATTTTACAATTTTATTTTAAATCATTCTAAATAAATATTGAAATGCTATTGACTGGATAGCGCTACCAGCGCTTAATAACAGCTATTACGGTTATTAAATTTTCTTTCCTGTAAAAATACTGTATTTATTCCCCAGTTTGTCTTTATAAAAGTCACCTTCTTTCTTAAAGCTTGGTGCATCTACTTCTTTTAGAAGTTCGTTTTTATAATAGGCATTTTTTGCATCTTTCCCGAAATTATTATCCATGAGTATAAATGACTTTACATCCGCACCCGGAATGACTTCCTCGTCATAATAAACATTGTTCTTATCTTTTGAATACGGATTGTCTGCATATACACTATTTTTTTTATCAATAGGAAATAGCTGGAATGAACTAACATCAACTTGATCATATTTAAATTTTTTGCCTCTGGATAATATGGTGCTATTGTTTATACCAATAATGTCCTGATTAATGACTCTGATCTTGTCGATCTTATCAAACGAACTGGTCACGACACCTGAGTCTTTTCGAAATGGTGGAAAGTATATAGTGTTCCCAATTCTTATATATTGTTTGTTTATAGCTTCAACATTTCCGTGATTAGGCAGAATTGACTTAAATTGTCCAATATTAGGAGAGACATAAACAGAGTCTTTATCTTTCAGGAAATAATCATTGATGAATGCAAAAGTATTCCGGTCGGCGTTTATCATGCGATCGGCATAGAAGTAATGATCCTTGTCCCGGGCCCAGTTGATATGGTCTTTTACCAGTTCATATGTTTTGGGATCTGCCCCTTTAATAATACCAAAGCCGAGAGTCTGATCAATATAATAAACGTGAAGACGATCTTTCGGAATCTCATTGTCAACATAAAAGGAGTTTCTGTCAACCAGCTTTTGAGTCATATTACGAAAGTATACCGAATCTTTGTCTTTGGCTATATCTTCTGCCAGAACTTCAAATGATTTTGGATCAGCATAATCCATATGCGCGATTCCTACACCAAACCAGCTGCCACCCTGACAATAAACTATTTTTCTTTTGGAGTCGATAAAGTAAGAACCCGATTTCTGTTTATCAACTGGCTTACCCACAAAATACTCTTTACAAGAGATACAAAAACTCAGTAGAACAAAGGCCAGAAAGAAGGTGTATTTTTTCATTTGTATATTGTTTATCAACCAACAGAATAACTAATATACGCATTATCTGGTATTTGAAGTGCTGAAATTTTATATCTACCCAGTGATCTGTTTTGTACTTTTGCACAGCATAAAACGATCAGACACTTTTACTTAAAAACATGGATAACAGATTTTCTGATAACAATCAGGTTGGAGTAGTTTCTACATTTTCTGAATTGGTAAATACCGATTTTCAGGGAAATACCAATGCGCTTTGCTGGCACAGAAATTTAGACGGAGATTTTAAAGAGATTGTAACTCAGATTCAGTTAAAAGAGAATATTACAGAAGTTTCCATTGAAGATCTTTTGGCATTACAATTATCAGAAAAGGGGAGTGCTGCCAGAAAAATTATACTCAATGATCTGCAATTATTAACCGATTTTGGAGCGTCGCCTTCCCTTAATTTGCTGAAACGCTATGAACGTGATGATGAGTTCAATTTTATTTCGACCGATGTCTATTCCTGGCATGTAGATCGATCACCTGTGGGTACAGATACTTTTTTATGCACTTACTATGGTGCCGCTAGCGATATTGTTTCCAATGACCAGGTAATACAAAAAATCCTTATTCCGGAAGTTCGTGAAAAGCTGAAAGAATTACACGACGGACCCGAATCAGAATTTGAAGATTTTTTAAAGGAAAATTATTTTGATCTGCATTATCAGGCTAAACCAAATGCCGAGCCTGTTAATTTAGGATTAGGGCATCTTTGGAGATTGGCTGTAGACCATCCGGATCAACAAGTTTTGCCATGTGTGCACAGGGCTCCTGTGGAAAATAATGAATATCGGTTGTTGTTGATTTGCTGATTATCTGAAAATTAAGGTTTGAATAATTAATTTTAATAAATAAAATAAATTAAAAATATAAATTTAAGGAAAAATATTTGTGTATTTATTTTTTTTGAATAACTTAGCGAAGCAGATGAAAATAAAATTCATCAATCGCTTGTAACATATATGATCTTGACCGTCTGTTATTATCATGTATATCTGAATTTTTCAAATGAATTCAGAATGCCCACTTTTAGGGATTTATGGAAAATTATTCAATATTTAAAACCCAAAAACATGAAAAAATTATTTACTTTAAAACACACAAACACTAAAGTACTAACGCGAAAGCAACTGAGAAGTGTAGTGGGTAGTGGAATACCTATGGCGATGCTTATGTGTAAAAGCTCAGTGGAAGGAGAGGTTCCCATTTTAATTTCTTTTCAGGGTTGTGACGATGCGGGTCAATTCAAAGATCGTAGTGGTATTTTTTGTAAGAGAGGAGATGCAATGTACGTTAAAACATGCTAAGGTTTGCTCTTTTATTTTGTGCTTTTATAGCATTATCAGGACAAAATACCCGTTTTGTTTATAAACATTCCTATTTAAAAGATTCGCTAAAACCGGAAACAAAAACGGAAGATGTTGCTTTTCTGGATGTTTCGCCAAAAGGATCTTTCTATTACAAGTACGAAGAATATAAGCGTGATTCCGTGCTGCAAAAATTCAGAAAAAATAATATGTTTATTTCTCCCAAAACATATTATAAAACTTTTATTGAAAAACAATACGCAAGCCTGGAAACCGATATGTATACAGAATTATTAGATACATATTATAAAATAAAAGAGGAAAGGTCTCTGAAATGGGAGATACTTCAGGAGAAGTCGGTTTATGAGGGCTACAATATTCAAAAAGCTTCCACTGTTTTTGCGGGACGCAAATGGACAGTATGGTTTACAAATGAAATACCTATTTCAGACGGACCTTATAAATTCCGGGGATTGCCGGGATTGATTCTGAAAATCTCTGATGACAAACAACAGCATAAAATGGAGTTGGTAAAGACTTCTGATGTCTTTATTATGTTTGAAAAGCCAGAACCTCGGTATATAGAAATACCGGCTAAGAAGTATAATAAATTATATCAGGATAATGTAAAAGATCCCTTAGCATGGCTTAGAGAAAGGGGAACAGATCCTGACAGAATTAATAAAGTGGTTGTCAATGGTCAGGAAGTCAATGCAAAGGAATTTTTTAAGAGTGGTAAAATGAGTTTTCAAAAAGAAGAAAATCCCATTGAGCTGGTGAAGGAGTAGGATATTCAATTTTGTGAAGTATTTTTTGTAAGATATAGATACTTAGAGTAGCTATTATGAGCAAAGTACTGGTTAACCAATATTTGCACAATGTAGCTACTCTATATAAATTCTTCTTATTTTGACTACATTTCCTTTAAATTCACTTCTTTCTTTTCACCATCTTTATCAATAGTGATCCGTTTCTCGATATTGGCTTTATCTGTATAAGATGATCTGCCGGTACCGTAATTGGTTGTGGAACCTGCATAACCCCAATAGTTGTAATAGTTTGTATAACCGGATACATACGAATAATTGTACGAATTGGTAAAATCAAAGCTGGTCATAATGATATAGTTACCAGGCATTAGGTCTGCAAACTCAAAGTGCCCTTCATCATCATAGATTTTGGTTCGCTTGATGGAATGTACAAAATCTGGATCCAATGGCACCTCAGCAACTTTCTTTTCTTTTCGGATTTTTTTATTGACATTGAGCCATTCATCATAATAAGCAGAATTAGGGAAAAGCAGAATCTCAGTCCCTTTTGGAGCATATTGTTTTTTTGCCGTATTCACCAGGCCTCCTAATTTTTTGCCAGAACGCGACCTTGCAAAGGCGGTGCCGATAACTACACTGTTACCATTGGAGATCTGCCGAATCGCCTGATCCTTGTTGAATTTATTTTTGATTGGTTGATAGTCCAGTTCCTCGTTGACTGTAATCTCCCACATGCCTTTGCTCATAGACATTTCACGCTGCCATAGCCTTCTGTCTTTTTTGTCGATAACAAAATTGTAAATAGCATTAGTGCTTTCTTCCAGTAAGGTGACCAGCCAGGTTGCATGTTTACCTGTTTTTGGAGAATTGTAACTATAGCTTTTTACTTCCTTAATGGTGTAGTATTCTACATGTACATTGGAACCATCATTATAATAGAATTGTGGGATTCGGGCTTTATAGCCAACATCCAAAGGAAGTGTTCCGATCATCAGATCTGTCCAGTTGAAGTCAATAAATGCTTCGGAAGGACGAAAATTTACCTTTTTATCTTTTTTAGTTTCTTTGGAATAGTAATTACCTGTGATGGTCTCACCAAAGTTGAGGTTTAGTTTTGTTTTCCTTTCATCACCAACATAGCTGATAGATTTTAGCGTCTGGGGATCCACAACACTTGTCCGAACATTGACCCTGGAATTGTCTTTGGGGGTGAAGGCATTTTTTAAGGTCAACTCATTACCCGTTGAGGTAACATCATAGATCAATGATCCCTGTTTGTCCCAATTGTTGTCCTTGACATAGTATACAGTATAAAGCGATTTTTCGGGTTTAATGTACTTTGTATTAATGTCCGGACTGCCGGGAGCAACCATTTTTTGGCCCCATACAGCGAAAGGGAATAGGCTGATCCCTAAAAGGATTGGGTTTAATTTCATATTCAGTGCAATAGTGTTAATGCGGAACTAAAAGGAGTTTCCTGCTCGGTTCCGTAGTCGAAGATAAAAAAAATCTTAGTACAATAAAAATTTTGCCATATCAATGATTTTTTGCGGGGTATTCATTAATTTTTGAATTATTAAGAGCCTGTTTAAATTTTGATTAAAAAATATTAGACTTCGACAGGCTCAGCCTGACACTCCTAAAAGGAAGATATATTGGACGAGAAATGTCACTCTGAGTTAAGTCTATAGTGAGCTTGACGAACTATTGAAGAGTATTAACAATAAAATTTAAACAGGCTCTAAAAGTTGGCTAGATATACATTTTCATGTATGGCAGATGTTAAAGAGTATAAAGATATTTATGGTTAGAATTCTAACATCCTGTAATTTATATAATATTATATCTGTTTTAAAAAGAGTTGGATCAAAAATTTCCTTATATTTAATTTTTTCCATTAAAATACATTATCATTTGTTTCATGCTTATTGGCTTATAAATTGATGATAAGAATCTCATTGAATTTTTGATTATTAATGAACAGGTCGATTATAGTTTTAATTTTCTTTTTATGTGTTTTTTTCTCCTTAAAAGCACAGGAAAAAAAAGATTCGCTTTATTATAAAATAGAAGAATTTTCGGATCAGAGAAAAGTTACCAAATTCTTCCATCGTCTAATATTCCGAAGGGAGGCAGATTCTACTTCCGTGAAGTCACGGACAGAAAAGCTGTCTCAGGAAACCTATAACAAAAAATATATCAGAAATATACTAATAGAAACCATAGATCCCTTTGGATATGGCTCAAAAGACAATAAAGAAAAATTGAAATGGTATGATTGGCTGACAAATCATCTTCACTCCACAACAAGAAATTCTACAGTTGATAATTATTTACTTTTTAAAGAAGGCGAAGAATACAATGCTCAGAAGCTCTACGAATCCGAACGTTTGCTGAGAAGGATGCCTTTCATCAACAGAGTTAATATCAGTGTTTCTGATAGTGCTTCCGGTAAAGATTCTATTGATGTAGTTGTTAAAGTTCTTGATTCCTGGAGCCTGAAGCCAAGAATGAGTTATTCCGGGAGTAAAATTGGGTTGGGTGTGACAGAGGAAAATGTGTTGGGATTGGGGCATACATTTGACTTCCTTTATAGAAATGATTCTAAAGAAAGACAGAATTATGTTTTAGGAAGCTATACCACATACAATCTTTTCGGTTCTTATATCAATGCCCAGATTCTGGGCGAACGTGATTTTTCGAGAAATGAAAGAATCAATTTCAATGTCAGAAGAGATTTCTTTTCACCTCTTACAAAATGGGCAGGAGGTTTTAGCTTCGACTATTTTATGAGGAATGTTTTACTTCCCATAGAAACAGATACTACTTATCCGGAGGTTCAGATTAAAGCTTATAGCCAGGATCTGTGGGGAGGCTATCAAATTCCTGTTTCATCGGATACAAGCGAAAAAGTATCGAGTAATATTGCGGTGATAGGAAGGTTTCAGAATTACCAATACAAAGACAGTCCCGAAATTGATAAATACAAATATTTTAATTCTTACAACAGTTTTCTGATGTCTGTAGGATTTATCCGTAGAAATTTCTCGGTGCAGAGGAATATTTTCCAATATGACCTGCCGGAGGATATTGCCTATGGCAATTCAGTGAATTTTACTGGCGGCGCCTTATCGCGAAGTAATGATGTTAAACCTTATGTGGGTATTTCTGCATCTTATGGAAGTTTTACAAAGCTTGGGTATTTCACTCTGAAAGCACAGTTTGGAAGATTTTTTAATGAGAATAGCCGAAACCGCGAGTCTTTCCGTTTGGATGGTACTTATTTTACTAACCTTATAGACTGGAAATTTGCCAAAGTAAGGCATTTCTTTTCTCCAACTTTAGCATTGGGAAACCCACAGCATAATTATTCTTACATTGACAGGATTAATCTTTCATCTCCGGATGAATTTCCTGTGTACAACTCAGATTATATCGGAACTAAAAAACTGGTTTTAAGATATCAGCTTCAGCTATTTATTAATAAGACATGGAAGAATTTCCATTTCAGCCCTTATCTGACGGTGGCAGCCGGATGGCTGGGTATGCCTGATGATAAATTGCTGAGTACAAAAACAAATACTAAGATAGGAATCGGAGTTTTGATTAATAATCCTTTTCTGGTTTTCAACAGGATTCAGATTTCGTTTACCTATTATCCCCGTGTTCCTTTTGATAATAATTCGGTCTTTGATTTTAACAGTAACCGGAATAATCTTTTACCAATGAACAGTTTTGCCACAGAAATTCCACATTTTGTGAATTTTGGAAACTGATAATGAAATAGAGTAGCATGTAAAGAATGTTGATAGAAAATATTGGCTTTTTTATTTTATTGTTGGAAGTTATTGCCCAATGCAGAATCTAAAAAAGTTTTTATTACTAGTGGTTAACATGTTTTGAGGTATACAAAAGTAGTACGATTTTATGCTTCAATTGATCAATTTAGACGATTGATTTCGAATGTTATTTTTTGGCACGTAAGGAGAAGGAATCATGATATGTTTATTTGAATAGTTGGTAATTTTACACCTAATTTATAAACCTTGTGATAAGTAGTGATGGGTCTGCGATTTTCCATGATGGCTTCTAATGTTAGCTTTTCGATTCCATTTTCCATGTCAGGATAGATAATCAAGCAATCTATAGTGCTATCATCTGTGACGTTTAGTTGTTTTCTTACTTTGTTTAAACGCGCATAACCAGCAACTTGCCTAATATCTTGGTGCAAATGACCACCTCCATAAATCAGTTTGTATTTCGCATCAATAACCATTTGGTGACTGGGCTTGGCAACCAAAATGTCTAAAGCATTTCCGTAGGTGCTAAATTGATAATGAATTTCCTTTTTGTATTCCGAATTATGTTCAATCATTTTACTATAAACATAAAGCTCGAATAATCGAGGCATATCAATCCAGAAGGGAGGAGTTGTTATTGATTGTGTTGTAGCATTACTGATGTTATAGGCAAATCTCTTCAGTATATAGCCTCCCATCTCCAAGGCATCCTCGTAATCCTTGTAAAATGGGTTCTTTTTGGTTCTTTTGATTTCTGTGTCAGTACATATATCGCTGATTTGTTCGAAGGCTGGACGGCAATAACAAATAACTTGCTGAAGGATCACATAATTATGGTCAAAGAGGAGCTTGCGGTTTTCTACATAGGTGATCACAAAACGCAAAACTTTTTTTAGGAATCTGTTTTCCACATGATCTTCACCAAATACCTGGTACTCGCAATAAGTGTTTGTTAATTCGTTTTTGAAAACATTTTGCTTGATGTGGCTGCCTACTAAAATTTTCCCCTTAACCTTATTTGACAGATTTTCTGTTGTCTTATAATAATTTTTCTTTAGTCCCTTTTTTACTATTGATTTCAAACTTTGCAAAAACTGTATCACCAAGAAAGGAGTGAGTTTGTCGTCTTTTTGTTCGATCTTGATATGTTTTGCCGTCCAATCGATTTGTAACAGGTTGTTAGCTTCAAGACTACTTTCTTTAATTGCTGTCACCTGAAATAGCATCTTGAGATAATCAAGCTCTAATAATTCGGGTGATTTTTGATCGTCATTAGTTAATGACTCTTCCTCATTTTCACTATTAGTGGCGTCATCAAAGATTCGAGCTGTTGATTTGTTAATTTTTGGCTCTACATAGATATATTCTTCTGTTGATCCTAGCCAATCAATGCCAATACAATAATCTGCTTTAACCTGAAACGTTGATTCCTTCTTGTCAACTACAAATCGATTGCTGCTATTATTAAATACTTTGGTTTTCAGTGACTCCAATTTTTCAAAGAAAGACGAGGGCACAGTCCAGCTTGCCAAAGATCGCAAGATTTCCTCTTGATCGCCAGCATAAAAACTAAAGCTCTGATGTTCGTATAAACGAATCCCCATTAGATGCTTGGTGTAAGACGATTTATTTTCTCTACAATTTCATCACCTATAAGGATGCCATCTTTGACATACTCTTGTAATATTGGTTTGATCTCATAGTCTAATCTTACCTGCATGTTGCCGCCAGTTGCAGACTTGTCAATAAAGTACGAATGTCCCAATTGTATATCCTTTTGTTGGAACTCGGGTGATGTATGCTCGTTGAATAAGTTACTAACCTGTGTAAATAGTGTACTGTCAAATTTTATACCCTGCTCTTGTGACAGGTCTTTCGGTAAGATATCCACAAAGGCAAACCTCCTGCGTATTGCATAGTCAATGTGTCCAACGGAACGGTCAGCGGTGTTCATAGTACCAATTATGTAAAGGTTAGGAGGGAGTATCAAATCTCTTCCGTTAACTTCATACACGCTATCTACAGCTTCACCGCGATATTCTAGCGCATAAATTAACTCTCCAAGAACCGATGAAAGATTTGCACGGTTAATTTCGTCTATTACTAGCATGTATTTTCGGAGCGGAACGTTTTGAGTTTCTTTAGTTTGATTTTTAACTTTGAATTCTTGGAACAATTCTATAAATTTTTGATAATAAGTTGCGTGCTGCCTAGTTAATGCATTCAGATTTTCATTTTTGCTAATTTCCTGTCTTGTAGTGTGTCTAGCGTCTAATATTTTCTGTATTTCAGAAAAGTTCATATTTAGCCCATTAGGATGAGCCGTCCAATTGTCACCCTTGTATTTCAGTCTTTTTTCATCAACATAATAGATGTACACTTTGTCGGTTAATTGGTATTTTTCCTTTTCGTCAATTTCTTCGATTATGATATTTATAAAATCTTTTAGTGTAGGAATAGAAATCGTATCAGAGTTGTTATATGCCTTGTAGTTTTTAAGTGCTTTCTCAGCAAAATCTGCCAAAGTCTTGTTTTCCGCATCGTAAATAATTCCTTCTCCTTCAGGATTAGGCTTGGCAACAATCCCTCTTACAAAATCTTCATACGTATAACTAGGATGAAACTGAATCAGCTTGAATTGCTCTTCTATTTTGCTTTTACGCAATTGTTTTATAATAAAAAGTAATAGTGAACGAATCGCATTTGGTGTATAATCTAGATGGTTTCTATCTAAATACGCTTTACTTTCAAAAAAAGCAAAAACTTCTTTAATTGTAAAGTTTACAGGAGGTTGATTAGGGCTTGCGATATCCAATGTAATCCTTTCTCCAGTTTTGCTAACTATCTTAGCGACAGTAATTGTACTTAATTGGTAATTATAACCGGGGATAAGTAGATTGTTTAAAAATTCTTGATTTATTTCATCTTTTATTTCACTATCAAAAATATCATCAACAATCAATTTCGCTTCTCTAGTTTTTCCTGTTCCTGGAGGGCCTTGTAAGATAATTTGTTTTTTGTATTGAAGTAAGTTTATTTTATTTTGTAAGTTTGAATCCATTTGGTTAAAATTATTTTTTTTATAAATTGATAGGAATAAAGTAGTAGAGTCATTAATTTCTTTGATTTTTAAAAAACCAAAATCATCAGCTATAGTCTTTACGGTACCATACTTTCCTCCTCCAACTGTATTTGCATCTATGCCCCTATAAGAAATTCCAATCTTTGGATTTTGCTGATTATAAAAATGCCATTCTTCAACAAATGCCCAGTGATTCCATCCATCATCGTTAGTAATTTCTTTTTTTATAACCTTTCCGTAAGCTATAAATGTTCCATTATATTTTAAAATTAAAATATCATTTACTCCAATTTGCTTAAAAGTACCTTTTTGTTTGGTGTCTGTATGTAAAACGAAACCTTTATTGTCAATAATTCGATTAAGATTTTCCTCAACATAATCTTCGTTAGGTTTTCCAGCACTACATGTAAAATATTTCATGTTTATATCGTCATTTAATAATAAGGCTATTTTAGAATAACTATTTGCTGTAAATATAACCAAAATCACTACTTCCCCCAATACGGTAAACCGTAAAAGCTATTTTAATGAAAAAAATATAGATTTAATTGTTGGGTTTTAGGGCGTGTTTTTATAGATATTTTTTTATATTTAACCTCATTATAAAAGGTACTTGCCATGGAACACAAAATACATCAGGGTCGCAATGTGAAACGCTTTAGGGAAATGCTAGGCATAAAGCAGGAGGCTTTGGCTTTTGATATTGGTGGCGACTGGAACCAAAAGAAAGTTTCTCTCCTGGAACAGAAAGAAGTAATTGAAAACAGTCTTTTACAACAAATAGCCGAAGTCCTGAAAATTCCCGTGGAAGCCATCCAAAACTTTGATGAAGAACAGGCGGTGAATATTATTTCGAATACGTTTGGCGAACATGCTTTCAGCAATTCTTTTAATTATGGTACAATTAATTTCCATCCTATTGAAAAAATAGTTCAATTGTATGATGAAAAAATTGAACTTTATGAGCGTATACTGAAAGAGAAAGATGAAATGATGGCAAGGCTGGAAAAGTTGATTGATAAGAAATAAATGCGCAATAGTATAAATGAAAAGCTCAACATTGTTGAGCTTTTTTAATTTAGTGCAATGATTTATCCCATTTTCTCTTTAACAAAAGTTGAGACGGTTAGCCTATGAACACCTAAGATACGTCCGATTGCAGAGTAAGAAACTTTCTTTCTTAATAATTCTTGTATTTTTTTTTCTTGACCTGTAAGTTTGGTTTTTATAGATTTACTACCAATAGGTCTTCCTAAAATGACTCCCTCTGCTCTTTTTCTAGCTAAGGCCTCTTTAGTTCGTTGAGAAATTAGATTTCTTTCTATTTCTGCCGATAAACCAAATGCAAATGCTAGTACTTTGGAGTTAATATCGCTTCCTAGTCGATAATTATCTTTTATAGTCCATACTTGTATATCACGATTCATGCATTCATTAAGGATACCCATGATCATCAATAAGTTTCTTCCTAATCTGGAAAGCTCGGAGCAAATAAGAATATCTCCTTTTCTCATTTTTTTTAGAAGCTTACCAAGCTTTCTCTCATCTACATTTTTTGCGCCAGAGATGGTTTCCTCAATCCATTTATTTACCACAATTTCTTGGTATTGGCAAAAATGATTGATTTCAAAACGTTGATTCTCCACTGTTTGTTTGTCCGTACTTACTCTGATGTATCCGTAAATCATTGTATTTTTTGTTTAAAATTATTAAAATTAAATGTAGGATTAAAGTAACATGTATGTTGGATATTACTTTTTTAAGGTATTAATTTGAATGATGATAAATTTTATTATTGGGAGGTTAAAATCTGATAATTTTTGGTATAGATATATATACCCAAAAAATTTAACATTATTTGACCAAGTCAAATTAGTAGCGCCTGAAATTTCATTAGGAGGAAACTTTTCGTATGATGTAAACGGTCATTTTTATTCGACAACAAAGATATATGGCTATATTAAAAAAAGCGAAATTAAAGAAAGCTACTTATTTTGGCTAGGATTATTCAATTCAAAGTTATTCTGGTACTTTATTCAAAAAACTGGATATGTTTTAAGAGGAGGTTATTTTACATTTAAAACTAACTATATTTTACCTTTTCCTATTCCTGAGCATATATCAGAAATAGATTGTTTACAAATAGAAAATTTAGTTCAAAAAATTTTATTAGAAAAGAAAAATAAAAACATTAAAACGGATATTTTTGAAAAAAATATTGATGAAATTATTTATAATATATATAATTTAACAGAAGATGAAATTTCTGAAATTAACACGTAAGAGTCTTATACACTATTGTTTATAAATTGAACTTCTAATTCGTCTAAGTTGTAAAGTGAGTATATTATATTATTAAGTTTTGTATTAAGGACATCGAATTCTTTTTCATTATTTGCATTTTTTAATAAAATTATTTCATTAGTTAACTTCTCAATCTCAGAATTTATTACGAAGGAGATTTCGGGAATAGGAAAAGCAAAGAGGTAATTTGGCTTAAATCTAAAATAACCATTTGTTAAAACGGTTCCAGTGTTTACTAAATACCACCAAAGTAATTTAGAATTCATGAATGCCAGTAATGTTAAATATGATTCAGAAATTGTTTTTTTCTTTATATAACCATACACTGTAGTTGTCGAATAAAAATGACCGTTTTTATCGTAAGAGAAATTGCCCCCGAGAGAAATCTCGGGAGCAACTAGTTTTTCTCTTTGTGCGTAGGCAATTCCTTGTTTTCGCCCATATTGAAACCATGCATTGTCAATATTAAACCTCCCTTTTTCTCTACCTCTTAAAGTATTTTCACATCTTTTTAGATAAGTATATGCAAAAGGGAAATCTTTTTGGATTTCAGTTTCAGTATATAGCTCGACATTATTATTCGAAAACTTATATGGGAATATCACATATTTATCCGAAGATAAATTTTCATATCTATGGACGTCATCGCCTTTTAAAAGAGGTTTTAAAAAATCTTTTTCAATTTGAATTCTTTCTCCAATTTCTTTTGAAAACCCTTCTATAAAATCGTTGTTTAGCTCACAGTTATATAAAAAATATACATCATCTTTACTGGTAGCTAAACCTTGGAATATCTTATCAAATACATCACTAACTCTACGAGGTTGTTTGTTGAGCTTTTCAATTATATTTAGAACTTTAGTATTTGTGAGTATCCAAGGAGTTTCTGAAAGGTTTTCAAGTGGAATAACACTGTACTTTTCATTCTCAATATTGTATAAAAAATCCCCAAGCTCAGTAATATTTGAATAATCTTTGTCTAATTCGTAATAGTTTAACACTTTACTATTGTTTTCAAACCATTGTAGTCCAGTATATGTTGATGCTTCAAACGCTTGGAAAGCTCCAAAGTTTATTATTTTACTTATTGATTGACTACTTAAAGTAAGTTTTCTTAGGCCAATACCAAATGCTGCATTTGTCCATTTTACCGGCATAATATAGTTTATTATACCTTCTTTTTTTATTATTTCTAATCCTTTCTCAACAAAAAGCGAATAGATATCAAAAGAGCCGGTTGCTGTATTGTAGAAATTAACATAAGCTTCGGCAATTGCATTGTCAATATCTCTTAATCCTTGTATTCTAATATATGGGGGATTACCAATAATAACATCAAAACCAGTGAAGTTTCCATCATTATCCAAGACTTCAGGGAACTCAAAACGCCATTCAAAGGCGTGGTGATAAATAACATTGTTTAGAATTTCTTCTTTTTGTTTTTTTGCTTGTTCAGCCTTTTGTTTGAGTCTTTTAAGTTTATCTTTTTCCGCTTTTTTAATAGTCTCTCCAAAAGCAATTAAATTATTTTGTCTTTGTTCTTCGTTCTGATATTCACCTAATGCTTTAGAAACTTTTTCTTTTTCCTTGTTATCAAGACTGGATTTAAGATTGTTTTTGATGGTGCTGATAATATCTTCAATCTCTCTCTTTTTAGTTTTGGAGTTAGTGGTCTTGTAATCTTTTACAGCTTGTTTATAATCTTCAACAGAGAATCTAATTTCCTTACTTTTAAATGCAGTTTTTAAACTGTCATTCAGTGCAAATTTGCTTATGAGTGAGTTTCCGCATTTGATATTAATGTCAATGTTCGGAAGTGTCTGTAGTTCTCCTTCATCTGTATAATAGGCATTTTTAAGAAGTTCAATCCACAGTCTTAGTCTACAAATATTTACTGAGTTAGGATTAATATCTACACCAAATAGACAGTTTTCAATAATAGTTTCCTTTTCATGAAAAATTGCCTTCTGAATTTTTAAGCTTTGTGAGTCTTTACGGTTATAGTTAAATAACTCTCCATCAGCATCAGAAATATAGATTTCGTCATTATCAATTTCTATTGTGCATGGTAGTTTTTTTCCATCTTCATCTCCTAAAATTCCCAATTCACTTTTAATAACAATCATTTCATTAAGAGCAGAAACAAGGAAATGCCCGGAACCAACTGCTGGATCACATATTTTAATAGAATTAACTACTTCATTGAATTTCTTACGATCCTCTTTCTTGAAAAAAGTATTGCAATAATCAATAACATCTTCAAATGTTTCAATAGTATCAGTAATTTCTTCTTTAAATTTTTGAGTTACAGATTTTCTCAGCGTTTCCTTACACATGAACATGGTAATCGTGCCAGGGGTATAGAAAGAACCGTCTTTATAACCATTTATTTTTTCAAAAATTAACCCCAGGACGGAAGCATTAATTAATGTTTTATTTTGCTGCTTGTCATTAATTTCAACAGAAGCATCTGCAGAAAAATCATAGGCATCTAAGAATTTGAATATATATTCTAAAGTATTAAGTTTTCCTGTTTGTTTTTTTCCGCTGGAACTTTTTAATACTGTTGAAGAGAAAACTTCCATTTTCTCATCCATTAATGCTGTAATGTCAAAAGTGAGATCCTCAAGCTCACTCTTTTCAAACAAGCTACTGTTAAGATAAGGGATATATTCAAATTTTTCTGCGTATCGCTGATGGCGTTCTTTTATTGGTTTTGCTAATGCTGAAAAAAATAGTTCATTGAGTGCATCAAAACTAGGAATGAAGCCGGGATTTAAAAATTTATATTCCGGTGAATCATTATTGTAACTTCTCAGTTGAGATTCTAATAATTTTAAGAAAAGAATTCTGTTGATCCATGTCAGACAGAGTTCTAAACCAACGATAAAAGATTTTTCTTCACTATTAGGGATATTTTTAATTTTGATAAGATAATCCTTATCTTCAAGAGTGAAAATTGTATTCTCTAGCAATGGGCCATAATCTCCTTCTTTATTTTTTTTTCTTTGAATGATCTTTTTACCACTTTCTTTTACTTCCTCAAGTCCTATGATATGAAGAAGCTCATTATAAAAAACTTTATTAAGTTGATTACTGTCGTTACCAAAGCTTTTTCCCAATAAATGAACATCAGAGAATAGTTTGTAAATATTAAGGAGCTCTTTATCTTTAAATTTTGAAACTTCTTTATTTCTAAAGTCAAGATGTACAAATGGAAGTGTATCTTCTACCTTTTCTATATATTTCTTTGCTATTTCATTATAGAAAAGCTCATTTTTTGTAGTATCTTTTAGTCCGTCTCTAAATGCTTTGTATTCTTTAATTAATTCACTGTTTTTATAAAATAAATTATAGAAATCACTTGCATTAAAGAAGAACCATTCAAACCCATTGGTTATGATAAGGTGTTTAATATTGTTGTTTTTGTAATCAACCCTTTCTCGAAGGTAATACAATAACATTTCTTGAAACCCTTTTTTATTGAGTTGTTTAACTGTCGGGAACTCAAATTTATTGCTAGGCTTTTTTGCTTCGATCAAAACTCCTATATCAGAAGTAGCATCATTACCTAAATAAATTGCTAGATCAATTTTTTCCTTTGTATTAATTTCATTTTCAGAATAAAAAGTGGACGAAAGAAATTTTGATATTGGAGATTTTAAATGCTCTTCGCTCTCATTTCTACTGTCAACTAAATTGATAGCATTGATACAGTCTTGAAGTTTTAGTGAAAAATCATCAATATCAGCTCTTAAAGGTTTAAATTTTTTGTAAGCAGGATTTAAAGCTTTTTGAGGTTCTAATTTATTGGTTTTCATGAGTTGTTTTTTCTATAAACAAAGGGTTAATATAGAAAAAAGTACTTAAAGTAACAAACTAAAATATTATTTTATAATAATAAACTATATAATTTGGGAGTTTCAATATTTACAATGAAATTATATATTTTGTACCCAATGAGATATAGTTACTTAGAAATTAACTTTTAGTACAAAGTAAATTATAAAAGGTGAATCTTATTTCCCATCAAGTTTTGAATTTGAAAAATAATAATTTCTCCAAATTAAGGGTAGGTAAAACTCATTAGTCTTTTTTAAGGGTGATTTAATAACCATTCTATTTGCTTTTGCTCAATTTTTTTTGTACTTCAATTGCCAAAGGGACAATAAAAGGGACAAAAATCCTGACATTAAAAAATCCAAAATCACATAATGTATCCAAAATCAATGTGTTACGAATATAACCTTAAAAAACTCAACTAACTGTATACCAGTTGTTTATAAATTCTATTTTCCAATACAGTATCTAAGCTTTCCTTATCCATAGTATGTTACAGTAATTAAGGTGTACAAAAGTAGTACACTTTTAAGATGCTGCAACATCTTTTTTTTCTACATTTCGCCAGAATATCGTCTTCTCAAACCCTTATGAATAAATGATTTATCGATTTTATACTAAAATTAGAATACACATTTGTACTATTTCTGTACACCTATTACCTTATAACTAATTGCAGGTCAAAGATTTAATATTTCCCGATTACAACTGTGATAATTGAT
Organism: Elizabethkingia miricola; assembly: GCF_001675285.1. Taxonomy (GTDB): domain Bacteria; phylum Bacteroidota; class Bacteroidia; order Flavobacteriales; family Weeksellaceae; genus Elizabethkingia; species Elizabethkingia miricola. Next base: position 509,187 of record NZ_LSGQ01000001.1, on the reverse strand, counting down.
ACATTTTGCCTGTACACCTCATTTTTTACTAACCTAGAACAAATTTAGACTTTATTTTCTGTAAGCTAAATTCTATATTACTTTTCTTCAAAACTTTCCAACTCCTTATTTACTCCATCAGATAATTGTTGTTTACCGTTTCAACAATAATGAAGTCAATCTTATCTTGACTCCAACTCAATTGCGAATACAGTGTATTCGTATTTGGAAAAGTGCGATAAAACTAATGAAATAGTTCTATTTGTATTTCATTATTTGCTGCTAGCTTTGTTTGCTTATTAATTAGTGTAGTTATATCATTTAATATTTTGATACTAAATTGTCTTAAATCATCTTTTGTAAGTGAATTTTCCATTTTTTTATTTAGAAATGAGGAGTTTTGGTTAACTAATTAGTAAAACTGCTTATTAAGGCAGAATATGTCAGTATAAGACATTTCTATAGAACCCAAATTAAGTTTATATAAGATAAATATTTATGTAGACTCATAGGAACAAATCTCGAAGCATTTTGTTGATGATTTGCAAAAATTATACTCACTAATTTAGTAGAATACTTATTAATAGTATAATCAAATTTCCCTTTATTTTTTTAGTCATTAAAGTTTTATATTCTTAAGGTTATAAGAATTCTAGTCAACTTAATTCTTATAACTAATAAATTCTCCGGTAAGGTATTATGAGAATTTACAAAAGCATTTTTCTAGCGCTTTGGAAAGTATTACAAAAATAAGTATAAACATTAATAAAAACAATAAATCAACCTCTGTCTCTAACAGCTTGATAGCCTTACCCATGCTTCCAAAATTTCAAAGCTTTCCCAGATAATGTTTGTAGGTGCCATACCAGATAATTTTAATGAACGCCTAGAACAGAAGATATTTCAGGCAAGAAATATCTTTTTTTATAATATACTTTCCCTCAGTAAATACCCATGTATAGATCCACGTTCAATAAGAAAATCAAGAATCACAACTATTTTGTTCTTTAGCCTTGCTTCTTCTTTAATTTTCTGCTTATTATGGAAAATAAACGTTCTAAGGAATTTTTCTAAATAATGTAATATTTTTATTTCTAAATTTCCCAATTGCAAAGCAGGGTTATTGGAAATTATCTCATAGATCCAATCTAATCCCTGACTGCCAAATGTACTGCCAATAGAATTTAATACTTTTGCGATGCTATATAAAACTGAAGGATTACTTCCTAAATCTCTTACAATATTGTCGTAAAACAGAGTGTTTTCCTTTCTTAAATTGTGCCAATCTTTTACATCTTCTCTCCACCAATCCCAAGCCAGTAAATAGCTTTTTAAAATAGCATGTACATTTGAGTTATTTTTTATGATTCCAATAACAATGATTGTAGAATAAAACTGATTCCAGATATACCAAAATTGCTTCTGCCGATCATTTTTATCAGCAGCCCCTACAATTTCGTCAAAGAATGATGCCATCTCTTTAGAAATCGTAAACTGCTCAACAAAAGGCTTTAAAAGTAAATCGATTTCTGATAGATCTTGTTCTAATATGAGGGGAGCCAGTTTTCTGAAAATATATAATCTAACAAGATAAATATTAGAATGATTAAAACTTCTTCTTTGTCTGGATTCTTTTTTATCTTCTAATAGCTCAGAAATGATGCTGGGTAATGATCTTTTTATGATTTTCAAGTGACCTAGGTCATTAGTTGTTGTTGGAATCAGCTGATATACTATTTCCAGATCATAAATATCTAGTGAATCAATATTCTCTATATTATAAAATATGTTTGAAAAAGAAAAATCTCCCAAAGCCTCATCTAGTTTTTGAAAGACTTGTTTTTTCTGTGTCCTTCCTATAAATATATTATCTTGTTTTTGATTATCACAAATCTCCTTAAAAAGAGGTTTTAACTTAATAAATCCCAGTAGGATATTATTTGCCGTACCAAAATCTTTATCCCATAAACCTGATTCATATACAGCATTGATTACGTAGTCACATATACGAGCATTTCCTATTGATGTGTCATCAAAAAGAGAAAATATCATCAATAAAATTAAGGTTTCTTTTTCTTCAGGATATTCTTCCATTAATGAAGGAATTGCATGTAAAGCAGCTTCAACACCATCACTAATATGATAATGGTAGCCATCTTCAAACAACCGCGAAATGGATAGCAGAATTAGCTCCTTGCAGTATAATTTTTCATCCTCAGAAAGTTGATCCCTATGATAAATCATTAGGTTGGCACAGACAAAGTAAGGAGTATAACTATCCAAGGGCAATAAGTGTACATTGCTACTTAAATCGTTGAGTAATTGTTTGGCTTCTTCTAAAGCTCTTACTGGATTTTCTTCATATTGCGGATAGCTCTGATTTTGTCCAGAATTCCTTTTCCTGAAAATAAAATCCGACCACATTTTTAGTGGTATATATTTATAAGTATCTTCATATTGCTTAACAACTTTTTCGCTATGTTCTTTTAACTCAGCGGGTAATTGTGGATTCAACTCAATACGATATTCCGTTTCGTTAATCTTTTTCATTTCTGGCTTCATGATACGTCGATCCGCACGGGATAACAATATTTCTGCGGTTATTTTACTATCACCCGATAGTAATGCCACCTCTTTTTTATGGCTGTCAATTATTTCGTATAGTTTGGCTATATACATCTCATTTTGATCCTCTGTAAAACCTTTAACTCCAAAAAATTGATAATTCACCAATAATGATTCCAAATAAGTCCCTCTATGCTTATCCTCACAGGTCTTTAATCTTTCATCTGTATAATACGTATCGGTTAGTCCATTGCCAATGGAATATAAACTTTTAGCCTGATATTCGTTAACAGACCGATGCATATCAATACCAAAAAAATCAAGTGTTTTGAATAATACTAAAGCAACATTATATAATTTATCCGGATACGCCAGAACAATACTGCATACAACAGCTGTTATGGATGTAGATTCTGTTTTGGCTATAATTTGTAACATTATTGCTTCTATGATGGGAGTATCTAAATCCTGAACCAATTCTAAAAGCTTTTTTTCAAGTGCCATATGCATAGACTGCAGTAGATAAGGAACTACTGGACTGCTAACACCACGATAAGCCCCCCAAAAAGCCCAGCATAAATACTGCGTAATTTCTTTTTCGCCCATATGTACAATGACTTCTTGGACATCTTCTCCGTAATCAGAATGACGATAGGATTTAGTAGATGTATTGGTAAAATCAATAATAAATTGCAGTGTTTCTTTAAAAGCATAACGTAGCAATACATAAATGGGTGTCTGGTAGGCACTGGGCGGATGGTAATTGAACCTGTGCTCGTCCGTCAAATCATATTTACTTTCTACACTATAGTTATCATGATAATTATCCTGGTCTTTTTTTTGTCTCCAAAATAATCCGCATAATCCTATAACGGATTCTGGCAACACTTTTATCAGCCTGAATGCTAAATAGGGTTTTTCTAATATTTTTGAGCAGATCCCTTCATAAGGATCATTATATGCAGTCCACTGATTTGAAATTACTTTTTCGAATATCTCTTTCAGTTCTACAACCAACTCTTCTGCTGCATTAAATATAATTTTTACCAGTTCCTCCTCCGCTTCGCTATGAATATAAAAATCCTTTTCATTTTCAACTCTTTGGATGATACTGAGCACTAAGAGCCCTGAAACTTTAGTCGTTTCACCCTGCGGATTATTCAAACACCATGGCTTTAATAAGGGAACTACAAGATTAAGATTTTGTTCAAAAAAATCTTTTTTATGACGGTATATAAATGAGATTAAAACCTCCCAACCTTTCCCCTTTGGTATTATGATACCAAATCCCTTGTTTGTAGAGATATCAGCACATGCAGTTCTAATTAAAAATATAATCCTTCTCAGCAGTTCAAAATCATTGGCAATAATTTCTTTTTCAAAGAAAGTAAAGAAGGTTTGAGAGTAATTAGATAAAAGAACGGAGACAAGCAATTCATCTTTCCAGTATTGATCCACATTATGGTTTTTAAAAATCTCCAAAACGAAGCTTTCGATGGCATTTTCATGATGAAACAGCTGTTCTGAAAGCCATAATCTAAAAGCTCTTCTTATAGGTAAAGAACTTCCTATATCTTCAAAAAAGGTTTCTACATCTTTGTAGTTAGCATATCTCCGGGAAATTATCTTGTTTAATGCCCACTCCTCATAAATATCATGGGTAATAAAATATCCATCATGGGCTTCACTATATCCTAAAATTTCATCTTGCTTTAGCCAAGAAAGTGCCACTGGGGATAAATTATTTGTATTGATATAGAATAATCCTGTTTTACACCTTTCTTTAGTAAGCTCAATAATACATTTGTCTCTTTCCAAATGCAGATTGTCTTTTTGTATGCCGCTATTTTGAATTTTCTTTTTCCATAATATATCAATAAAATTTTCAAAGTTCCCCTTCTTATCAATATTGGTATAATGCCGCAGATATTCATTGAGGTAAAAAAGATTATGTAAACGGTCTGAAAAATTGATATTACCTGGTAAAGAAAAATGATATTTCTGTGATAACTTTTCTAATTCATCAGTAGTAAGTAACGGTACATTGAAAACTTGAAAAGGGAGTTGGTAGCTTTCTTGAATGTGAAAAGATAAATCGTTTAAGTAAGAATATCTTGTGGTAAAAATTAAAAACCATCCATTGTTAGTTAATGTACTGATCAGATGGGTCAAAAGATCAGATTGAGTAAGCTCTGCCAATTTTTCCGCAGAGTCAATAATAAATATTTTTTTTTCTTCTAGTTCATACGCCTGTAAAAAATCCATGAACGAGAAATGATGATCAAGATAAAACAGATCATTAACGTTCATTACATTGAGTTCGGAAGCTTTAAAAATACATATGGGAATCTTTTTCTTATTGTTTTCATAAAATTCTTTTAATATCGCTGTTTTGCCTGAGCCTCCTTCCCCTGAAATTATAATGGATTTGTCATGATTCAATGCTTCTATAATTTGACTCTGAAAATAATTTCGGTCAACTTTGATCTGCTGGTTTTCAAAGGTGATTTCACTGGATATTGATCTTAATAACTTATCATTATGGCTTTCAATATCAAGAATAACATGTTCTTGATTGGGCTGTAAATTAAAGAATAGGTCATAGATATATTTATTTTCAGGAAGAGCCACCTGCAGTTCTAAATTACTTGGCACTCTCCATTCAATTTCTAGTTCAAGCTCTATGGCAGCTTTTTCAATCTCTAATTGATATTGTGGCTTCTTTTGATCCGGCTTGCTACTTTCGGACAACTCTTGATTTACATAGAGGTAAACACTATTTAATTCAGGATTCTTTCTTTTTGCTTTTTTTAGAGAACCCATAATATCCTCTTTATTCAGTGAAAGAGATGTAGTATAGTACTTCGCTTGGAATCCATAGTTTTTTGCATCCTTGGTGAAATACTCTGTTTCTATGCCTGCTTGATTCTTATAACGAAATAAGCCAATTCTATTATTAAATTCTGCACAAAAAAGTAAATATGAAAGTTGCTCAAAAGCCCAGGTTTCCCGGCGATCATATTTCAAATTAAAAACATTCCAATTCATTTTTTTTAACCCATTAAAGTTATCGTATGCAATAGTTCATAAAATGTATAAGTCACATTTTATTCAGAGCTTGCTTTTCTATAATTTATTAAATAGGAACCCAATAAACATTATTTTATTTTCTAAATTATACCATACTTTTAAGAATCAGCATCATTAAAATTGTTCCTCTTAGGGGTTCTTGTTTTCCTTGCCTGAATTGACAACGCCATCGATTAAACCACTATATTTAAGTATCATTGTTTGGGGTAAAAAATGATCAAATATCATTTTGCTAAAAAAACCACCCCCTACAAAAATTTCATGACCATCAATTTCTAGCTTGATTCCCTTATTCTCAAATGAAAATATCGTACGCCTATCATGCTTGAAATTCTCTAAATATTTTTGGAGTTCTTTAGCGGAAGACCAGCTTGCTTTAACGCCTAAACCATTGGAAAATTCAATGAAATTATCGTAGTTAACCCCAATAAAAACTTTAATTCTTCCCATGACCATGTCCATTATAATTTCTTCCGGAAAAGGTTTTAAGAAAATCGGTTCACAGATCAGAGTTCTACTGGACATTAGATCTACAAAAGGATAGGGAGCACATAGTTGCTTCATAGAAAATTGCCCGTAGGTTCGCCATTCATTTTTATAAATACCAATGTGTATAATTTCACCGATACAGGTATATGCATAGTCCTCTGTTTTAAGTTCACCCAATAGACCAACCAAATCTGCATGATAGGTTCCCAGAGGAAAATCATTTTCGACGATATGAACCTCCGCGTCTTTATATTTTGGATCAGGACCCTTATGTTCCTTTACAATTTTAACTGCCCTTTCGTTTTTACCTTTCTGTGCGACCACTCTTTTCATTTGCTTAATAAATTTTTCATCAAATTCTGGTGAAAAATCCTTTTCATCGAAAGAATCATCCGTAAGATTCCGGTCCTCAATAACATCAAGAACTCTAAAATTTATTTCGCCTGATTTAATCTCTGAAATCTTAATTCCCTCTTTATCTTTTATAAGACAATCTCCTAATTGTATATTGCTCGTAATATCACTTATCAGACAAAAAGAATCAGGGTCAGTATTGATCTGATCGTTGAAGTCAATGACGTAATTAAATGATTGATCTGACAAATCTTTAGTTCCTTCTTCTCCTGTATATAATCTACGATACAAATAATGTTCTCCATTAAGGAGTTGCCAGGCTATCGTATCAGCAAGGCTCCTGTAGATACTTTTCTGATATTCAAATATTTTAGATCCCTCCATCAAAACTTTGGCTTTCTTTTTGTCTCCTTCCCTCCTGGCCGTTATTAATTCGGTCTGATTGACTTTTGAAAGAGATTGAAGCAACCTTAATTCGGTCAGAATTTTTTTCTGCCCTATTTTAAAATTCTTTATTATCTCACGGAGAATTTCCTTTTTTTCTTCTTCTTTCAGCTTTTGATCTTGATTGAGGCCATTGCTGTCATATCTAACGTTGCAGTAAATATCTCTTACTTTCGCTTCAAAAGATTTTAGCTCATCTTCCAGTTTCATACGGTGTGTTTTTAGTTATTATTTTAAATTTTCCATATCAAATTCAACAAGCCTAATGGTCTTAAAGAAAAAAGTAGAATACAACAAATGCCGATAGACAGGTAGCAAACATTATCCTTTTCTACTACCCCCTGAGCCATTACTTATTTGGAAACTTTCATATTGGTGAGTTCTTTATTTGGCTTTATCTATATGACAAGAATGTACTTCAATTGCAAATCAAAGGATAAAATATTTTTACAATTTAAAAAAAAAAGTAATATCCCAAGTAATATATCTAAGCCTTATAGTTGAAACAATAAACTGTTTAGAACAAAAGCCCCACACTATTGTCATGCTTATCATAGGTAAAGGTAGCATTGTCATTTATTCAAATGTTGTGAATACTATTTAAGTTGTGACATATCCCAACCTATCATTAATCCCGAAAACATTATATCATGAGAATAGATTAAGTAGATGGAAACCTTGAAATCTCTACTACAAAGGGTATTATTTAATTAAGATATCTCAATCCTGAATATTAATCCAGCAGTCTAGCATGCCGGACATCAGCAGGTACATACTGATGGAGTCCCATCAGTATCTCATGACAGAAGGCTTGATAAAAATGTTGTTGTGAAAGGTTTCGTGGATGGACTCTATTTATTGAACTGAAGCATACTTATCAAGGAGGTCTGCTTATTGTCAACTCAACAAATTCACCACAAAAAATTATTGATTACCTGAAAGATTATACTAAAATCAGCCTATTTCTGGATAATAACAAAACAGGCAAGAAATCACCAGCAAAATTCTAAATGTTGATCCTCATGCAAAGGATTTTCTCAATATTTATTCAAATCCACCAGTACCTCATGAAAAGAAATAGCGACAGGCTACACAAACACTGAAAATAGAAGGTATTTCGAAATACAGAAAACGGGTTATCATGTAAGGAGAGAAAAAACAGGGTAAGGAAAGGATTGTGCAGAAGAATGTAGGACTGTACTTTTTACAAACTTCCTGCAGAAGTTAGAGAGTATTCGCAATTTTGAAAGTCGTTCCTCCTAACCAATTTTCAAATAGGCTTTGTGAGGCTTTTCCATGATTATAATTAAACTAGTATTTTACCACTTCCATTTTCAATACAATTATTTAAAATGCAAGAAGTCCGCTAAAAAGCGGACACCTTACATTTTTTATCAAAAGGAAAAAAAGCTAATTTTTACCTAGCATTGCCTCACCCAATGTAGCACCTTTCAATTTTTAATATGAGAAATTGTTTTTCTCAAAATATAATTTGTTTTGAGTTATAGCTGAAATAAATAGTTTCTAACCTATATCCAATGATATGGTTTATCCTTACGGTTAATATAGCAGTGCATATCCTCTTTCTTAAGTTCCGGAAAAAAAAACATTGCTCGGTCAATGGCGTAATTAGGTAAAAAATGAATTTCTTTCAGAATTGTCTCAACAATTTTTTCTCGACCGTAGTATTTTATAATTTCATAGATCTCATTTTGCCCACCCCTCTCAAGAATTCGAGAAATAATAGGGATGTATGCTTTCTCCCAATCAAGTTTCCTAAAATTGGTATCCCAAAAGAATTTTGGATGTATTTTTGGCAAGACTTTTCTCTTTAATACCATAGTTTAAATATAGTGATTTTATCTCGTTGCGACAACAAAATCACCTTCTAAATCCCTTTCCTTTGTTTTTTAGAACAACTTTTTTTTCGACTGAATTTCCAAATTTTACATTAGGATTTAGTACAGCTTCCTTAAGTCTTTCCTGCATTGTTTTCCATTTGTGCTCTTTGCCGTCAACCATTGAAACATCATATTCTTTTCTAATACCATCAAAATAAACTAACGAGTGTGCTGCTAAATTTGAATTTCCGTTGTATTTTGCTTGGTAGCTATTTAAATATGACTGTAGAGGTTTTTCCTCAAGAAGAAAAATACATATCTACGAAATCTTTTAATCTTTTTCCACTTTGAAATATTGCGTGAAGTTTCATAGCACCAATGTCGTCATTAGAAATCATTCTTATATTTTCTGAGATTTTATCCATTGCTATGACAGGATATTTATGAGCTAAAAGATCAACTTTTATATCATTAATATAAGTCATTATGGTATTCTCAAAAACAATTTCGTTAGTTGCTTCGTATTCTTTTTGTAAGTGGTGTCTTAAGGCGCATGAGTCAAAATCCCTTGTAGTAAACAAATCAATATCTACAGATAATCTATGTCCTAATTTTAAGGCTAAAGCGGTACCGCCTACCAAAATAAAATCTTTTAGCATTTCATCTTTCATCAGTCGCTGTAGAAGTTCTCACATCTCCTTAGTGACAGTTTCTTTATATAGCATATTTCATTTTTCAGAAAATTAAATCTGCAAATGAGGTATGCCTTTACAATGGCGTTGTAAGGAACTATTTGGCTTTGATAATTAATGAAAGTCTAAATTATCAGCCTTTCATTGATGGGGATATTAATGATTGAGTTTAAAAAAAAATTCTGTTGTTAGCTACGTAAGTATATACCTATTTTTAGAAATTCACCTTTTAGTTGCAAACCTTAAAATCGGTTCGTACTTTTTAAACCCTTAATCAAAACTAAGGGAGCTTTGTAAAAAGTAATTTACCTGAAATTTTGTTTTAAATAATGGATCTATTGTCTATTAAAAATGTGTGCGATTTTACAACTATGCGGAAAAGTTAGGAGCTTATTTGCAACTTTGAAAGTCCTGACGTCCTAACAAAGTATCTTCTTCGCTCTTCAAGGATTTGGAATTAGACTTATATTTTAAGAAATTTAACTGATTTTATTATTAAACAATATGGTTTACCGTATTTTTTATTACTATTTCATTTTTACTTTTGAAACCTAAAAATTGTTTTTTATAAATGGTAAAAAATTATATAATCTTATTCTCTGGAAACAAATAGTACAATTAGCAAAGTTAGATCAGTTATCAGATGAACGAGTTTTAAATAGTTTGTGAAAAGATTTAAATGTGATGATGCAATACTTATTTATTTAGAAAATAATTTTGAGAATGGTCTTGCACAATGGACAAAATAAGAATGGAATAAATTGGGATAACAATCACAAGGAAAAATCGGGAAAATTTCGTGATTGGCAAATCTAACTGCCAGTTAAAAGAAGTTTAATTACAAAGTATCATGTATTAAATACAAAATTACAATTTCGGATGTCGCAATTTAATATATTTGTTATTGAAAGTTAGCTGCAACATCTTTCGCTAACCAAAAAACTAATTTAACCTCAACAGCAAATATGCATATCCGAACAATCAAAGTGCGTAATTTTAGACGCCTTAAAAATGCACAGATCGACCTAGAAGATAAAACTTCAATATTTGTAGGGGCAAACAACAGTGGCAAAACTTCAGCTACCTATATATTGCAAAAATTCGTTGATCCCAATTCAAAGGCTTTTTCAATACATGACTTTAGTAGTGACTGTTGGAAAAAAATCAATAGCCTAGCAGAAATTGAAGATGATACACCTCCGGATTTCCCAGCAATCAGCTTAGATATTTGGTTTGCAGTAAATTCTACAGATTTACATAGAATTATTGATCTTTTACCAAATTTGGACTGGAAAGGCATTCCAGTCGGCGTTAGAATTGAGTATGCACCTAAAAGCCCAGAACTTTTACTATCAAACTACAGGGAACTGAATGCAAAAGCCGCTGCTAAAGCAAAAGATGATTATCACCCTTGGCCTAGAACTCTTACCGACTATTTAAGCAAAAACATACGAAGCGAATATGAAACAAAATATTACGTCTTAGATCGGGAACAGTTTGATGATGAAATGAATATAATAGGAGATTATGAGCCATTGCAGCTAGGTAATGATTCGGATCGGCCAGGCGCTAAAATCATCAGATCGCTTATAAGGATTGACATGTTAAATGCACAGCGCTTCCTCGATGACCTCAGTTCGGGTGGACGTGCGGAAGACCTTTCAAAACGTATGAACCGCTTTTACGACAGAAATCTTGAGAAAAAAGAGGATGACTTTGATGCTATGCAAGCTCTTGCAACATCAGAGAGCGAATTGACGAAACATTTAAAAACAGTATTTAATCCTACTCTTCAAAGTCTAAATAAATTAGGTTATCCTGGATTTAGTAATCCAAAACTTGAAGTTAGGGCAACACTCAATCACGAAAGTATAATTGGACAGACAAAACTCCATTACTCGCTTGGAGGCGGTAACGATTTCTTGTCCCTACCCGACCGGTACAATGGACTTGGTTTTAAGAACCTTATTTATATGATCCTTGAAATACTGGATTTTCATGCCCGCTGGTCGGAAGAGGAAGATGCTAGGGCACCACTTCACTTAATTATCATCGAAGAGCCCGAAGCCCATCTTCATGCCCAGTTACAGCAGGTTTTTATAAAAAAAGTTTGGGAAATCATAAATCCAACTGAGGCAGAGGACACCTTCAAGAATCAAATGATTGTTACTACACATTCACCACACATTATTTATGAAAGCGGTTTTCAACCGATCCGATATTTCCAGCGACACATTGCAGACACAGGCGTTCAAACAACAAATGTTCTTAATCTCACAACATTCTACAATAAATCACATGAAGAAAGTAGAGAATTTTTACAGCGCTATATGAAGCTGACGCATTGTGACCTCTTTTTCGCAGACGGTGCTATTCTGGTTGAGGGTAATGTCGAAAGACTTTTACTTCCTCCTATGATCAACAAATGTGCTGAAGAGTTGAATTCATGCTACCTCAGTATTATAGAGGTTGGTGGTGCATACGGTCATATTTTTAAGCAATTGATTGAATTTTTAGGTCTTACAACATTAATCATTACCGATCTAGACAGTATAGAGCCGGTTTCTGCTAAACTAGAAGGTGCTGATAAGGATGCAACTAGTTCAACCGAACTCCTTGTAGAAGCTGATTTGACCGTGGCAGCAACAATCGATTCAAATTTGGATGAACAAGAAATTATTGATGAAGATGATGAAGATATATTAAGTAAACCTGGTAAATCATGCATTTCAGATTTTGAAGGTGCCGTCACTTCTAATCAAACACTTATAAAATGGCTTCCAAAAATCAGAGGCATACGAGAATTGCTAGATGCACCAAATGAAAGTAAAATTCAAAATAAAAGTGCAGATAATAATGCTGATGTATTGATTACCTATCAAACAAGAACAGAAGTATCATGGAATGGCGAGTCAGGTGCTTATGCAGGCCGAACCTTAGAAGAAAGTTTTGCATTGACAAATCTGGAATGGACGCAAGATATAGCACAAAGACATTTGGGACTACGAGTTATAACACTTAAAAATAAAAGGACATTGGAAGAAGTCCGAATCAGGTTATACAAAAGAGTTAATGGAGGATCTTTCAATAAAACTGATTTTGCACTGGGTTTAATGTTAAAAGATCCAGAAAGTTGGAACGTGCCAAATTATATTGAAAAAGGTTTAGAATGGCTTAAGGAAAAAATCGCATTTGTTGATGATGAGCTAGATCCTGTAGAAGAACTTGAAATTGCAGAGAGTAAATCCGAAGTAGAACCAAAGAGTGAAATAGCAGATGAGCAGGAGAATAAATAAACCGAATACCGCTGCCGACATCGAGTTACAAAAGTGTCTCAAGGATAAAACAAGCTTCGTTGTAGTAGCGGGAGCCGGCTCGGGAAAAACTACCTCATTAATAAAGGCACTGAAATATATCGATGAAAACGAAGGTAAAATGCTTAGACAACAGGGCAAACGTATTGCATGTATCACCTACACAACAACAGCTGAAAAAGAAATTTTGGATGACGTTGGGCATGATTATTTATATCACATATCGACAATTCATAGTTTCCTGTGGGAACTTATAAGACCATTTCAGATAAATATTAAAAAGTGGGTTATTAATAAAATCCAATCTAAAATTAATGAGCTTGAAGATGCAGCTGAGGCTTTCGGGCCGCGTGTTCAACAGAGAACGAGAGACAGGAACCAAGCTGATACTCAGAGGTACAAAGAAATGGCTGGATTAATACAAAACGTAGATGGCTTTAATTACGAAACAGGAAGTAACTATCTTGAAGGGATCTTAGGACACAATGACATCATTGCAATGGTACCAGAACTTATAAGTTCGTCTTCCTTATTACAAACAGTTCTAGCTGAAAAATACCCTTATTTCTTTATTGACGAGAGTCAAGACACTGTTCCAAACTTCATTGGTGCAATGAAAGCTGTAGATAAAAATATTAAGAAATTCTGCCTCGGTTTTTTTGGTGATCCAATGCAAAAAATTTACATGACTGGTGCTGGTCCTATCACGTTGGAAGACGGATGGATGCAGATTTCCAAGCCGGAAAATTTTAGATGTTCAACAGATGTATTGAATATCATAAATAAGATAAGAATTGGAGGTGATGATTTACAACAAACTGGAGGCAGGCAAGAGAAAATAGACGATGAATGGAAGGCTGTGACGGGGTCAAGCTTATTATTTGTGCTTGAATCAGATGATCATCGTGAAGAGAAAATACGAATGGTAAGGCAGTATCTTGCTATTACAAATAATGATCAGCTCTGGACTTCGGAAGAAAAAGAAGCCGATGTAAAAATTCTCGTCATGGAGCATAGAATGGCTGCTAAGAGATTAAGATTTGGAGACCTATTTGCAGCCTTTAACGACGGATCTACCGAAAACATAAGCGCAGGTTTTAAAGAAGGTACTTTGTGGGCTGTACAGCCCTTTATCAAATTTATCATTCCAGTTGCTATAGCGCATGGGAACAACAAACATTTTGAGGTTATCGAGTTATTACGGATATTTTGTCCTCAGTTGGAAAAAGATAATTTAAAGCACTTAACAATTGAGCCAAGTGAACTGCTTTCCGGGTTAAAAAATCATGTCGAGAGTCTTGTTGGTCTAATGTCGTCAGACACTGCAACTGTAAAACAAGTATTTCAATATCTTACAGACCACAAGTTAATGGAATTGGATGAACGGATATCTAAAAGGCTAGCTGGAAATGAAGTCGAATTATTGACGGAGGTTGATGAGGCTACAGGAATTACTAATGCAGTAATATCTCGTTTCTTTGATGTGCCTGCGAAGCAATTTTTTGGCTACCAGATTTACATAAATGATGAATCCCCTTATTCTACACAGCACAGTATTAAAGGTGCTGAATTTGAGCGCGTACTTGTAATCCTAGACGATGAAGAGGGTAACTCGAATAGTTATTCTTACGAAAAATTGCTCGGAATCGTACCGCTTTCAGATAGGGACAAGGAAAATATAGAGGCAGGAAATGACAGTACGCCAGCCAGGACAAGGAGATTATTTTATGTATGCTGTTCTCGTTCTTTAAAAGATTTAGCTGTAGTATTGTTTGTTTCAGATGTCAATACAGCGGTAGAAAAGATTAAAAAGGTAAGTATTTTTGATGGTAGCGAAGTACGAACAGAAACTGATCTAACACCTTCATCATCATAAAATTTTAATATTTGTTCAGATCTATTATAGTTAGTAGTAAACACAGCAATTTTATATATAATAATTCATAACTTTCTAGTAAATCTAAAAACCTCTCACAATGACTTTGCTTAACAATGCTATAGAAGCAATACAGATTGGACTTGAAGATTTCAAAAGTACAGATCCTCGACGCGCTTCTTCGGCACTGCGGAACATATTTGCAGGAACCTTGCTTTTATTTAAAGAAAAATTAAGCAGATTGTCACCTGATGACAATTCGATATTAATACAACAAACAATAATTCCTTCACTTGATGATGCTGGAGTATTATTCTTTAAGGGAAAAGGGCACAAAACAGTAGACTTTGCTCAGATAAATCTTACGTACAAAATGTTTATGATTTCGTTTTACACTTTCTATGCTATTGATCAACATAAAACGTATTTTATCAAAATTAATTTTGCCTTAAATTTTGTCACAATAATATTTTTATTGCTTGTTTAAATATGTGTGATTTTTTCAACTACTCGAAGAAGTTAGGAGCTCATTCGCAACTTTGAAAGTCGTTCCTCCTAACAAAGTTGCTGCTTCGTCCTGCCGGAGGCTTTAAATAGATTAAAATACGACTTAACTCAGTCTAAAAATATAAACATCTGAATATGAGATAACTAGCGTAATTACGTAAGTACGTACTTACGTAATGATACAATAACATACAATAAAAATTATTCATTTATTAATATACAGATCTACCCCTTTAAATACAAAAATATTAATATCAGTAAATACATTAGTAATTAGTTTTACTTGTACTCAAAGACCTTTATAGGTATATTAAGTAGTCCTTACATAACTTTGGCTGTTGACATATACAGCAATATTTACAATTAATTTTTAAATAAAAAAGAAGCCCACGCCGTTGTATATACTCCTAAAGTATTTAGTGAGTGTTCATGACCTCACCCTATGGGTGTACAAGCACCCTCGTTATTTTTTTTTAGCTATCCAATGATTAATTCGATACCTGCTTTTTCTGCCTTGTATTGTATTTTGGTCTGCAATTCATAATAACTCCAGTTACGAAGTACAAATTCCTGTTCTTTTGCAATACCAATCTTATCTTCCTGGTTTTTAAGAATAAGTGTACCTGCCTGTTGTTGAATGCAGAAATCAATAAGCTTCTTACTGTATACATGAAGCCTGTGACTTACGTACCGGCTCTCCAAATTTTCTGTTCTATAAAGTACCTTTTGTTTGCGTTTGGCTCCTTTTCCTGAGCGTGCATAGCTGATGCCATCCTGAATCCTTCTTTGACTTGCCTGGATTGCGAGCCTACGGTATAAAAACTCTTCTTTCGAACCAATATTGATTCGAATATTACCCGTTTTTGCTACGATAGGATGTTCCAGAGATAGAGAAGCTTCTGCAATGATTTCAGGTTTTAAAACATGCTCGTCTTTTTCAAATTCAAATGCAGCAAGCCAGTATATTTTCCTATCTTTAAGCTGGATCTGGGATGTGCAAAGCTTTATTTCTCCTCTTAAAAGACGCTCCATTATCAGGCGCTTATCAGTGTAATCCCTCCCTAAATAGGTTTTAACAGGAATAGCAAACATGTTGAAACAAAATGCTTTCTTTTCAGGATCATACCTCATTTTGTTGATGCATTTAACTGGAAGTGGAATAGGAATATCTTTCTTAAAATTCTTCAAGGATTTTAAACCCTGCCAGTAGTCTGCTTTTTCCTTAGAAAATACAGCTTGAATAGTATTGTTCAGACATCCCAGAATATCAGTAGGAATTT
This sequence comes from Elizabethkingia miricola, assembly GCF_001675285.1. GTDB lineage: Bacteria > Bacteroidota > Bacteroidia > Flavobacteriales > Weeksellaceae > Elizabethkingia > Elizabethkingia miricola. The sequence goes on along the minus strand of NZ_LSGQ01000001.1, from coordinate 492,756 downwards.
CTCCTTTGAACCGGTCGAAGACCATGCGCGCCGTTGTGTTTGTTTTCGAACGGTTAAATATTCCCATTGGGTCTTTGTTTACATCAGCCAGCTTATACTGGATTTCTTCTGTCAGATAGAAGAAATCCTTAATCATTTCCTGAACATACAGATGAGAAGCAATTAGATTAGCAGCTCGGAAACATCGGTTCTGATAACAGTAGAGTTTTTCCCATATCTCGTTTTTTTCATTTGAAGGAAGATCAATAAGTAACTGAATTCTTCGGGTAAGAGTAATCGTAGATTTTTCCATGTCAAAGAGGTATTACAGAGATCTTTTGATTTTCAATGTAACTATAAGCCTGTAGAAATTCCAGGTGGACCTGCTTTTCAGAAAGTTTGAGCTCCTGAGCAATAATCTTGAAAGAAGATTTTTCTTCCATCCTTTTTTTTAAAATCTCGAGCTGCTGGCTACTGAGTTCTTCTACTTTCTCCTTATGATCAGAAGCTTTTTCCTTTGCCTTTTCAAAGGAACTTCCTTTAATTATTTTCCGAAGATCATCTATGGCTCTGCTTATCTCATTGCTTATGGCTGTTACACTGCTTCCCATTGCCTCTGCAATGGGTTTATATTGAAAGCCATATTCAAGACAGAGCTTAATGAGATGTTTTCTTTTGGGGCTTATTACATCTAAACCTTTTTGAACTTCATCAAAATTTCTTTGATCAGATTCCTGACTGAGAAGATACTCTTCATCTTTCAAGGGATCGCAACTAACAAGATAATCCTCGTAATTTTCATAGCGTTCAAGGGAATTAATTAACCGAGTGAATTTACTTTTTGGAGAATTAAAATAGGATATGCAATCTCTCTTCAAAACAAAGCGTAAAAAGCCAAGAATATGATTTGGAGTTTCAATGGAATCACGGTGTAACCATAGTTTAAGAAATGTATCCTGTACAAGCGTTTCCACTACAAAATCATCTTCAATCATTCGTCTTGCGAGCCAGAAAAGTAGTCTTTTGTAGCGTAAATGAATATGTTCTAAAGAGGTCGGATTGCCTATCTTCAGTAGTTCATATAGTTGATGATCAGTCAGTTTCCGGGGCAAAGAGTTTGTTCTTTTCATAAGCAGTGTATTTAGCTAGATTATTGCTAGAAGGGTCTTAATTTTATCTTCAGTATTTTCTAAAGCTCTTCCATTTTAGAAGATCCTTTTAGGTAAATACTGCACCATATATTCAGTAAATCCAGAATAATAAGCTTGTTTTTAATTTGAGGTTAGATTTATAAGCATTGTTTGTCATTTTTGCTCTGGAAGGAAAAGGTATTATAGTTATATTTTTCCTTGTTAAGTGCAAAAAAACTGGTTAATAAGATGATAAGGATTTCACGTGAAAGGATTGCTCCCGCAATGGTTGTACAACCCATTGTATCTGTCATACGAAGCGATACAATATTAATTTTGAAAATTTGCTTAAATGTGGAGAATACCGAAAATAAAATGGCATGAGATCCAACATTATCTGTATTAGAGGTACTGCCATACCTGGAAACAAGATAAGTGGACTCATGCCTAGGTCATGAGCCTCTTACTTATCATCTCGTTTCCTTTTGAAAATTGGCAGTTTTCTAATACAAGATTCTAAGCAATAGCTTCTATATTATCGTTGAAGTATCGCAAAGTTACTGCTATTGTAACTTATATAGCAAATATAAGTAAAATACTTTATATTACCGAATTCGGTAATGAATATTTCTTTCATTAGTCCCAATTTGCACTAAACAGTGCGATTATGAATGAATTTAAGACAGCTGAAATCAAAAGAATGGTAGCAGAAAGAATTAAAGAAATAAAAGGACAGACTCCATATTCAAAGATCGCAGAAAAATGTAATACTACTGCGGCTAGAATTAGTGATGTAGCTAATAATAAAATTGATTGTCAACTCAGTACTTTTATTGAAATTGCCACAGGGCTTAGAATACATCCAAAAGAGTTGTTTGAAATCATATTTGATTTTGAAGAATATTATTCCGAACTAGATGAATAAAAGTTTCTGAAGTAATTTTGAGATGAAACTATTTTTAAACTTGTCTTATTTGTTTTAAAAGACAATCAAGAATTTTATTAATAGGTAATTTTAAACTCCTAAACACGACCTGTGATTTCTAGCGAAGAATAAAATTACGAGATACTATCTCGTAATTTCACTTTATATAATTATGGATACTATAAACAAATAGATTTTACGGTTTTCCTTTTTTTTTATTTTCTTCAATTTTTTATATTTGATGTAATTAATAATATATTTTTTTCTAAAAAATAGTATTTATGTATTCAATTTATAAATTATAAGATTGTGATACCAATTACATTTATTAGCCATGCCGGTGATCTTCTAGGTGATACAAACACTGGATTAACCGGACCTAAAATAGCGGAACTTTTCTCAGAATATGCCGTGCAGTATAATGTTAATATACCCTTTGGCGAATATCCGTTTGACAGTCCTAATAAAAGAACGGCTCTAAAAGAAAACTTAAAGGCTTTTTCCCCAGATCAACAGTTTATTATTCTTAAAGACTTATGTGAATTGGAGCATTTTAAATCTAATTCTGATGTGAGGGATTTGAAGATTAAGTTACTATCCCGTTATGGAAATTTGGGACAGGAAATTAATGAAATCCTTATCCATGAAGTAAGACATTGGCTATCGGATTATCCTGAGAGTTTAAAAGTATATACTGAGGCGCTTAAAAAGTTTGATAACCAGATTTTTGAAAGAAATATTCTGGATGATTTACGACTTTCTTTAGAGTTACTTCTGAAAGGAATTTTAAATAATAAAAAATCTCTTGAAAATCAAATTCCTTTAATTAGTGCATATATTAAAGAAAAACAGGTTTCTAAAGAACTTATTAATATGTTTATAAAACTTGTTGATTATTATTGTCAGTACCAAAATACCTACGTAAAACATAATGACGCAGTTGTAGAGAATGAAATTGAAATTATTTTTGAAATGACCAGTTCATTCATGAAGTTTATTTCAAGAATTAAATAGTTATACTGTTAGTAGCAGTGTATAAAAACTAATAATTAGATATGCAAGAAGAAATAATATCAAAACTAGAAGCATCAAGGAAAGAATTACTTGACTTGGGAATGCGTAATACTTTGCTTAATTATAAAATATCCTCAGCCAGAGGACTTCATATTGTACAGGAAAAATCAACTAATATTTTTGATATACTCGTACGAGGTAATAAAGCAATGACTTTTTTAGGGCGTCCGGGTAAAGATGATGATGAAGATACCATTTATGAACTTCCAGAATTATCGGAGCCAGAATTACAAGATGCTTATAATGATACAAAGCTTCAAACCAATGAAAAAGAACAAAAGCTTCAGACTAAAATTCTTAATACTTATTACTTTGCAAGAACAAGTCTTGAGGAGCAGGGGGTTAATATTCTGTATTTGGCTTTAGGAATGCTAAAATGGTATGAAAAAGGGAATACTGAAGAGCCAAGGTATGCACCATTAATTCTTATTCCTGTCTCTCTTGAAAGATCCAGCGCCAGTGAACGCTTTAGCTTACGATATTCAGGAGCTGATATTGGAACAAACCTTTCTCTACAAGCTAAAATGCTTGCAGAGTTTAATATCACAATTCCTAATCTTGAAGAGCATAATGAAATTGATGTTGATGGATATTTTCATGATATTAAGCAGCGTGTTAGTCATCAATCTAATTGGGAAGTAGAGGAGGATATCATTGAGCTCGGTTTTTTCTCATTCGGAAAGTTTATGATTTATCATGACTTAGATGCTTCGAAATGGCCTGGAGATCGAAAACCTTATGATCATGAAGTTATTAAAGCTTTATTTACCAAAGGCTTCGATCAAGAACCTCTTAGAATAGAGAGCCAATCCTTAGATAAAGAACCTAAAATATCGAACCTTTCGATGGTTGTGGATGCCGATAGTTCGCAGGCTATAGCTATGCTGGGGGTTAATGAGGGACGGCATATGGTTATTCAGGGGCCTCCTGGCACTGGAAAATCTCAAACAATCGCCAATATTATTGCAGATGCAATAGGTAAGGGTAAAAAGATACTTTTTGTAGCGGAAAAAATGGCGGCCTTGGAAGTTGTAAAGAGAAGGTTGGATAATATCCACTTAGGCATTGCCTGCCTGGAACTTCATAGCCATAAGGCCAATAAGAAATCTGTGCATGAGGAATTAAAGAAAGTATTGGATCTTGGAAAGCCTACTTTACAGCATCTGGAAAATGAGATTGGGATGCTTACTCCACTTATAGAAGAGCTTAATAATTATTGCGAAGTAATTAATACAGAGATTCAAAATAGTGGGCATTCCCCTCAGGAGATTATTGGTAATTTACTAAAGATTGCTAATGATTATAAGGATTATAAATTTCCTAAGATTCAGCCTGAAGGCTTTCTTTCATGGAGTCCAAGCAAAATAAAAGAAGCTGAAATTTTAGCTGAACAGGTACAAGCTCGGCTTTCTTCCATTGGAGAGCCGGAAAAATTACTTTTCTATGGAACAGAACTCAATCTGCTTATTCCTAGTGAAGAAGAGGTTTTAAAAAGCAAGTTGGAAGAAATTGGACAATTAGATGAGGAATTCCAATTGCTTAGTAAGGAAATCAGCGAGCACGTTTTCACCGATATCCCAAACAATGATGTTGAATTGCAAAAATCTATAGATCTTTTAGATTTAGCTAAGAGGAATCCAGGTCTTTCAGGTTTTTCTGTTGAGGATGATGCATGGGTAGATGATAAGGAAAAGATTACAGATGCCTGTAAAGTTGGAAAAAGACTTAGTGAAATCTATGATAACTATCAGGACCATTTTATTGCTGAAGCTTGGAATTATGATGTTTTACCTATCAGGCAGAATTTAATAGCCCACGGGTCAAAATGGTATAAGTTTTTAATAGGAGATTATAAAAGAAGTGTTAATCAATTAGCTGGGCTCCTGACTTCTCCAATGCCTGGAAACCTGGAGAAAAAGCTGGAATATGTAAATGCAATTATGGAAGCCAAAAGGCTTTCCAATGACTTGGATTCTTCTAAAGATTTACTGAGTAGACTTTTAGGTAGTCATTGGAAAGGAAACTCAACTAATTGGCAGGAGATTGAAACTGTAGCAAATTATCTTTCCACTGTTCATAAAGGACTTCAAACTAACACAGTACCAAATGGATTTATTAGCTACCTTAAAACAAATAGTTCTACAGATATAGCTAAGGATTTTCAAGAGAAGCTTATAAAACTTTATAAAGATAGAAAGGAGAACAATGAGTCATTGCTTGAGAGGATTAAGTTTAAAGGAGAATTTGATACTTTAAACTATGGAGATCAATCCTTAAAGCTACAAGAGTGGAGAAACAGACTTCCGGAACTGCATAAAGTTATTCAGTGGAACGTATTAAAAGAAAATATGGAAGCTCAGAATGCCGGATACTTAATAGAGGCTTCTGTTAACTGGTCTGATGCTAACGCTTACCTTAAAATTGCACTTCAAAAATCATGGTATGATCAGCTTTTAGAAAATATACTTATTAATAGTAGTGAGCTCAGAAAGTTTGAAAGGTCTAGTCATGAAGAAATTATCGCAAAGTTTGGGCATCTGGATGTTCTAAATCAGCACTACAACAGAGCCTTAATAGCCTTAAAGCATTTTGAAAACTTACCTAAAATAGATGGGGGAGGACAGATAAATGTGCTTCGTGGAGAGTTTAATCGTAAGGCCAGACATATGCCAATTCGTAAATTAATGACTGAAGCTGGACTTGCTATTCAAGCTATTAAGCCAGTTATTATGATGAGTCCGATGTCTATTGCCAATTTCTTACCACCAGATAGTATTAATTTTGATTTGGTCATATTTGATGAAGCAAGTCAGGTAAGACCTGTAGATGCTTTGGGGGCTATCTTGAGAGGAAAGCAAATTGTCGTGGTTGGTGATACTAAACAAATGCCACCTACAAGCTTCTTTGATAAACTCAATACAGATCTTGAGGAGGAGGATAATGTAACTGCTGATATGCTAAGCATTTTAGGGATGTGTGATGCTCAGGGAGCCTGTCAAACGATGTTACAATGGCATTACAGAAGCCGTCATGAATCTTTAATTAGTCTGTCTAATCAGGAATTTTATGAGAATAAATTAGTTATTTTCCCAAGTCCAGGTTCTAAGCACCGCATGGGCTTATTCTTCCATCACTTACCAGATACCTATTATGATAAAGGAAAAACAAGAGCAAATATCAAAGAAGCTGAATATGTTGCAGACGCTGTTGTTGAACATGCCAGAAAATATCCAAAACAAAGTTTAGGTGTAGTTGCTTTTAGTACTTCGCAAATGCAAGCTATTAATACAGCAATGGAGATAAGACGACGTTTGAATCCTGATATTGAAGATTTCTTTAGAAATCATTCTAGCGAACCTTTCTTTGTGAAGAACTTAGAAAATGTTCAGGGAGATGAGAGGGATGTCATTTTTATTAGTATTGGTTATGGCAGAACATTGGAAGGTAATCTTACCATGAATTTTGGTCCATTAAATAATGAAGGTGGAGAACGTAGATTAAATGTTCTTATAACAAGAGCTAAGAGTCGCTGTGAGGTCTTCACTAATATTACCTCAGAAGAGATTAATCCCGGTCCAAATGCTAAGTTCGGCATAAGAGCTCTTAAGAGCTTTTTATACTATGCCCAGTATGGTAAATTCGAAATGGATCATCAAAGGATAGAAACGGTACATAGACCTTTTGAGGAGCTTGTGAGTAAAAGCCTTGAGGCTAAGGGATATATTGTTAGACAAAAAGTAGGAAGTGCTGGTTACTATATTGATTTAGCAGTAGTAGACCCAGATCATCCGGGAAGATATATTTTGGGGATCAATTGTGATGGAAAATCTTATGCTTCAGCAAAATCAGCAAGAGATAGGGATAGACTGCGTAAAGAAGTTTTAGAGGCTATGGGGTGGAAACTCCATAATGTATGGAGTATTGACTGGTTTAGAAATCCACAAAAAGAATTAGATCTTATTATCAGTGCTATTGAACATTCTAAAGCACAGTTACAGCAAGACGATATTATAGAAGAAGAAATGAATCAGGAGCTTGAAGAATTAGTTCGAGAGGCTAAGAAAGAAGAGGTTATTTATGAAAAGGCACCTCTGTATCAAATTGCAGAATTACCAACAGATATTGCAAAAATGGAAATGCATTTACATTCACAGGGGAATTTAGGAAAATGGATTTCTGATATTGTTTTTGTGGAAGGTCCTGTTCATTTTGATGAAATGGCAAGAAGAATGGCAGAGGCTAATGGAATTTCAAAAGTAGGAAGTAGGGTCAGAGCATCTCTTGAGCAAGCAACAGATTATGCACAGCAAATAGGTCTTATTGAGAAAAGAGGAGAATTCCTATGGCATAATGAAAAAAAAGAGGTAGTTGTTAGAAACCGTAGTAATCTTCCGGGTAATTCCAGAAAGATTAATTATATAGCCCCTGAAGAAATTTATTCAGGTTTGGAGAAAATTGTAAAAGATGCTATTGCTATTCAACCAGAAAATGCTGTTGCTTTATTAGTAAAACTTTTAGGATTCTCAAGGCTCACTGAAGATCTTAAAAAATCTCTATTAATTAGTGTCCAGGAATCAATTGAGAAAGGAATACTGGTTCAGGATAATGCATTTCTAAAAATAAAAGAAGTATAGAAGTTTAAACAGGTTGTCATTTATATTTATAGTAGTTTTTTATATAAACTAGAAGTTGAAGTAATAATATTTACATTTTATGGGATTGATATTGCCTTAAAACTTACTTCTGGAAATAATAAAAGGGAGCAAAGTAGCTCCCTTTATATTTTGTATAGGAAAATAAAAGATATTTAAACTAATAATTATATAATCTTTAAAAGATTGACAATAATTCCATAAAGTCCCCCTAAGATCATTATTATTATCAATGTCCATCCTGGAATTTTATACGTGACGAGATCATATATATCGTTCTCATCATTTTTATCGTAGATAAGATTATATGGAAATTTATTCTTAATTCTTAAATAAAATAATAAAACTCCTAAAAGAAAGAATATGATTGCTCCTATCATGATTAATCATTTTTATTAATTTACTGCTCTTTGGATAATACTTAATCTGCTTTAAAGTTATTTAATTGGATTATAACTGTCAGATTAAGTGTTAACTAATTCAAATAATATTATTCCACAAATCAACCCAAAAATTAATCTTATCATTATTTTCCATCCGTTTCTTGTCTTTGGTTATATATTCTTATGGCTGAATTGACTTTTAATTTATCGTGGTCTGAAAGCTCCTGTAGATATTCGTGTATATCTATTGTTGAATTTATCATTTCATTTCGAAAACTCGACAAATTATTAACTTCGTAAGTATCTTGTAACAAAAATATTTCATCAACAATTTTGGTAACAATTCCAATTTTATCTATTTTGATTTTGTAATCATCTTGAAAATACTTTCCTATGGTAAATAGAAGCCTAATAACTCTAATAAATGGATGAGGATGTGAATTTTCTTTAAAATATAATTTTTTATTTGCTGCACCAAAAGAAGATAAATAAAAGAACAAATTTGAACACAGAACCGTTGCTATAATTTCTAAAAATTCAATTCCGAATTCAGAAAAATCCTTTTCGTAATACTGTATTAGATGACGTGCTATAAAAATACCACTGAAAGTATCTGCGTCAATCTCTAATGCATGGCGATATAGTGAAAAATCAGATTTTGAATTTTCTTCAAGTCCCAATTCTAAATAATCAGATTTTTGAAGCAAATGAGCAAACTCATGATAAAATGTAAATAATAGATTTATTTGAAATGATAGTTCTTCAAAAGAATAAAACTGAATTCTTTGAAATACATCATAATGTTTTTCATAATACTCTTTTAACTTCTGATTTTCTACAACATTTTTAATTAACCAAATAACTAAGCCACTATTAACTGAAATCAGATTATAATTATTATGTCTACATGCTTTTGCATTTATAGAAGAATTATTTGCGAAAAAAAAATAACTTTCTTTTAAGTTATAATTCCTCGATTCATGGATAAGAATCGACCAAAGAAAGTTTTGAGTTTTATCAAATCTTTCGCTATATGGGGAATATTCATAATCAAACACATCTGCAGCATTAATTATATTATGCTCAATTATTTTTTTTATTTTGTCACTAAACATATATTGTGTTTTGTTTGATTTATTTACTATGTTTTCTAAAGGCAGCTATAGTTTGGTATACTCCATAACCTATGAAAATTTTAAAAAAGAAAAAGACAAATAAGAGAAACCCGTTTGACTCATAATTTTGATAACTTCTTAAATCAAAAGAAAAAGTAAACCTCAACCACTCTTTCAATATTTCTTGAAGTGATGCCCATTTTGAATTTAGGTTAATTTCATATTTATAACCACTATCAATCAAAAATGTATTGACAAATAATAAGACAAAAAAACCAAACAAGCTTACTTTCAAAGTAAACCAAACAGCTTTTAACCAGCTACTTCCAAAATTATTTGATCTTTTATTAAGTTGAAGTAAAATTTTATCATTCAAATTAAGATTTTTATCATTTAATAAAAGGTTTTGTTCAATAACGTTATAATCAATATAATCAATTTTATTTTCAGTTTTATAAAGTTGGTTTTTAATTATTCTAATTGTTCCTATATCAACTAAGTTTTTTAGCAATATTATAAAATCATTAAAAAATGCCACCTTATCAAAATGAACACTTCTAAATTTTATAATGCTTACTGTTGTTGAATTAAAAGACACTATATCTTTGAAAAAAGCCGCTATTATAGATAGTTCATGGAAATGACTTTCATCAAAATAAACACTTTTATCAAACGTACACTCTTTAAAAGTTAATGAGCTTTTACTATTCTTAGGTACACGTTCTAATCTACAGACATCTTTAAATACTACTTGTTCAAATTCAAGTTCAGTTCCATAAATAGTTCCTTTTCCTATAAATTCATTTATTACGGATTTTTTAATTGTTGAAAACTCAGTTAAAATATTTTTCCAAAACTGAAAATAATTATTGCAATTTAATTTATCAAAAGATAGTCGGTTTATCTTGTTTGCATTTATCATAATGGTATTAAAGGCACAATTATGAATAGCAAATGTTTCTATATCATTTAACCTAAAATCCAAATCCGTTATTTCAGTTTCAGAATTTAAGGAGTTCAACATTAATGATTTAATTTCACTATGTTGCTCAGGACTTCCTATAATGCTTATATATTTGATTTCAGCTGTTGTTATATGAAAACTATTAGAAACAACATGAACATTTAGAAATTCAACTCTATAAAGTTTGCAATCTTTTATAAATAAATCATTTGAAATTGCACAATTTATAAATTGTAATGACTGATAATCAGAGGCTTTTTGTTTTGAAATTGAAAAATCAATTCTTTGACCTGTAAATGTGCAATTTTCAAAATAGAAAGATTGATTCCCCATATCGATATGTATAGCAGTATCTAAATGTATATGGGTATCAAAAATTTTAACGGTTTCAAGCTTCTCTATAGCAGCTAAAGACAGAACTCCTCGAAACCCATCATCATAAAGTGTTTTCATTTAATATTTTTTTAATAGACCCAATTATCTAACCCTTTCCATAAGTAATAACCCTTTGATAATATCTTTCTAATCCTTGTTTTTGTAATTCAGATAACCCCTCAAGATTATTTAATTTTTCTCGAAAGTCGTCTTTAACGTTCAGTGTATTCTGTCCTACTCTTACTCCTGTAATATCAGCTTTTCCTTTCGTAAAAAAAGTTTTACTGTGATTTACAAAAAAACCATTTTTAATAATAATATCTCTTAGTTCAATTGATAACTCTTTAAAATCAGTTGATGATGAAAATGTCATATCATCTACATAAACAGTAAAAGTTATTTCTTTTTTATCACATATAGGCATAATTTCTTTTATGGTATTCCATAATGCTAAATAAGCAATATGGGTACTGTTAGCTCCGCCTTGTATCAGTCCTCCCTTATAGGTTGTCAGTTTCGTTAATACACTAGCAACATCAGCTGAAAATCCATAATTTACAAATGCATTGTAAACCATTTTATTATTAATATGAGGATAAAAATTTTTTAAGTCTGTACAAAACTTGTATGGTTTGCCTTTATGAAAATAAGCATTCAAGATATTATCTTTACTTTTCAGTCCACCAATAAAAGGAGGAGAAGGAAATTCAATTTTTGTCAAAATATTTGTCAAAATAAGTTTGTGAACTTTTTTGAGCAGCCCAACAGCCTCTGTAATTTCTCTCCGTTTAATTCTTCCATCAGGCTTCTTTTGTTTTTTGATAAAAACGTTATAGTATTGTTGTGGATTTTGGGCTAAAGCCTTCAAATCCTTTTCTGACATTTTTAAATAATATTCTGATAATTGTTTAAGACTTTGGATCATCTATATATATTTGTGCTATAAGACCTTTTAAGGAGGGCTCTAATATTTTAAATATATCTTTCTTTTGTTCTGGAACATCATCTTCATCCAAACTTAAAAAAAACAATATAGGCAAAGGAATTTCCAATTGCTCGGCAATTGTTTTAAGCAAAGATAAATTAGGTTCTTTCTGATTATTTTCGATAAGAGAAAGGTATGTTTGTGAAACTTGGCATAATTCTGCAAATTCTCCCTGTTTTATACCTTTCTGTTTTCGGAAATCTTTTATTACTTGACCTATATTCATAAGTATAATTTGAAAATTAAGATAGAGATGTTGGATTTAGAGTAAATTCTCAATACCAAATAAATGGAGCAAATCAATTATTACTCTAATTATTGCTATTGTATCGTTTTTGTCAATTATGGTTTTATCAAGTTTCCTTAATTCTACCAGACTTTCTTCGATTAAACGAATATCATCATCCATGAGCAATTCACGGCTCTTTTCAAGGACTGTTTCAAGACTATTGATAACAGCTTCTACACGAGTTGTACGACTGAAAAATGTTTTTTCCATAACTTTTTTTTATTGTTATTAAAATTTTAATGCAATGCTTAGCTTTACATCGCCTGCTTCAATCAATGTATATTAGCAAATGCATACTCGTAAGTTGCTGTCATCTCTATCAGATTCCTGCTTCCATAAATAAAAATTAATCTTCGATTGATTTTCTAATTAAAAATGAACTCATCTAAAAATTAAAAATGGAAAGCATGTAAAAACATCTATTGTTAATCTCGTAACTGCTTCTATTGTAAAATTTCAAATCCCAAAATACCAACCATAAATTGATCTATTGATTCCTAATCACTTGAAAGAACTGCTAGCTGGAAAAAGTAATCATCCATTGAAATTGTCATTGGAAAAAACTTAAAAGCAGCATGTAAGTCCCAGAGGGGTGCCTCTCGGGGAGTAATGTTGCATGAACAATATGTGTCGCTTAAAAATACCTTTCGGCTGTGAAACTTAATTCACTTCAATTCATACATTTGCTAATATACCTCGTGTAATTCAAAGAACTTCTATTGCAAATATAAAACTTATTTTTTAACTCACAATTAAAAAATATTATTTTTTTTTAACTTTAGAATTTAAATATTCAATAAATATTTAAATTAGCGAAGATCATATCTAAACAAATCATCCAAATCTCTCAATAAAGGGTTTCTTTCTATGATTTTCTTTAAAACCTCTAAATTATTATATTTTTTGACAGAAATCTCAGCTCTTAAATCCTTATAATAAGTTTGGATTGTTTTCTTGTTCTTACCTGTCGCCTCACAAAGTTTATTGATCGTTATTTTACCATTAAGGTTATAATCCCAGCCCTGCATACTATTCAGTATTTCTGATATAGTTTTATCTTTACGATAAGCAAACAAGTTTCGCTTTCTACGATTATAAACACTACGATCTATCCTTGATGATAAATGATAAGGTAACTTTATGAATAAATCCCGCTCTAAATCAATACCCATAAATTCTGAAGTTAAGTCTATGCAAATTAACTCTAGATTTGACAATTTGGGCTTACGGATTTAATTCAAAAAATTCATTTTACTTTCTATTTTTATCAGAGTCTCTAATATTCTTTCATAATTTGCAGTGAAGCTGTTCATATTTAATCGTTTGTTAGACAATTAAATTTAGGTATTTAGCTAATAATGGGCAGCTTCTATTTTTTTCCTAAATGCACCACGGGTATTCGTTTGTATTTATTTAATGTTTGTCATATATTTTCTAATAATCGACAGGTAAAATCTAACGCTAAAAGAAAGAGGAAAGGGTTCAGATTCTTCTCCCTTTCTTCCTTTTCTTCTTCATTTCCATATTATTAGTTTCAGAGTAATCGTTTCCATCGTAGCTTCCTGATCTTAATAAAGTGAAGAATTGTCCATTCGTTTCTGAACTACTGAAAATTTCATTAAATACATTGACAGGAATGTTATTAGCAGTAGATAAGCGAAAGCATATATCTCTCATTTCATTTAATACCTCAGCCTTATCAGATCTGTCTTTATTAGGATTTTTAGATCTTTCTGATAAGATGCTTTTTTCAAGCAGATTTTTAATGGAACTATAATACTTTTCCTTTTCAGCCACATGAACCTCAGCAGTAGTGATTAAGGCAATATTCTTCTTTTTAAGAGCTATAATCTCAGCATTTAGACCTTTATTTTTATTTTCTAGTGCAGCTATATTTTTTATAAGAGCTTCCTTTTCTTTTCCATTTTTCAAAAGCTCAGTATCATATATTTTTAGGGCTTTTGTATAGTTCTCAATTGTTTGATCAGTAAGAATTTTCTTATTACCTAAAAAATCCGTCTTCTCAACAATTAAACTTTCAGATTTCTGAGACTTAAGAGTAGATTTCATTTCATCAATTTTTTCTACCAATTCTTTATATTCTTCTTCTTTCTTCTGTATCTTAAAGGCTATAGCTTCTAATCTTCCAACTGAGCCGGATACTCCTCTTTCCATTTCTAAACATTCCGCTGCAATATCCTGCATCTTAGAATAATGAAATGACTGATGCTTTAGTGTTTTTCCGGTTTCTAAGTCCTGCCAATCCGCCACCAGATGAGCATGATAGTTAGGTTTCCATTCATTTGTTTCTTTGTCATAATGCCCTTCATCTTTATGAATAGCAATCTGAAAAATTCTAATTCTTAATTCTTCTTGTAATTTACTCGCTAAGTTTTGAAGATCCAGCATTGTGGTATCTTCTTTTATGACCACTACAGCTTCACGAATAGGCATGGCATTTTTTTGAAGTTTCCTTCCGGATTTTTCTTTACAGTAATTTTCTATTTTTATAAGTCTAACTGCTATTTTCTCTTCCTGCCAGTATTCATTTTTTGAAGAGAGATCCTTTCGGATATAGTCAAAAGTCTTTTTCCTGAAATTATGGACTTCAGAATCTGGTTTAGCTGCTTTAAAATTAATAGAGGTTTTCATAATGACTTATGTATTTACTGATGTCAGTGTGTTTGTATTTGATGTAGCAGATTTGTATATAGCGGTATACAGATTCTTCTTTGTATGTAATTGCGTAACTACATATGGATGTACTTACATAGTTACGTAACTACGTAATTACACTAGTTGGTTTATATTCAGTTATGTATGTTTTTAGGCTGAATTAAGTCGTATTTAATTTATTTTAAAGCCTCCGGCAGGACGAAGCAGCAACTTTGTTAGGAGGAACGACTTTCAAAGTTGCGAATGAGCTCCTAACTTCTCCATGAAGCTTGTCAAAAAACTAGCCTGCTCATCAAATAATAATCTTAGCGCTTAAGTGTACTTTTACCCTTGTGGTCTAGCGATTTACTGGTTTTAATCTGGTGAAATAAAAACTCATTATAATCTTTAAACTCTCTATATTCTTTAGAATGATCTTTTGCCTTTGGATAAGATTTAATAATTTCAGCGGCACATTTTATTCCTGATTTATCATTATCCAAATAGAGATCTATTTCTAAGTAGTCTTTTAGGTAGTCTATTGTTTTCTTTAAGAGTGCAATAGAGTTCATAACGAGTATATTTCCTGAGTAAAATTTATGCAGTTCTATAAATGAAAGAGCATCCATGAATCCTTCAAAAACTGCAATATTTTTACTTTTGGGAATTTTCGTAGGTAAGTTGTTACCAATACCAATAACTGAAATATCTTTTTTTAAGACAGCACCTTTATAAAAAGAATTTCTGAGCTCAAAACCTTCTGAAAGGTTCTGAAAACCTATTGCATAGAGATTTTTATTTCCGATGGTAAAATGAACCTCTTTTAAGTATTTGTAGATATAAGGAGAGAGCCCTCTTTCCTTAAGATACTTCTTAAGATTTAGATTTTGAAGCCCAGAAACCTTAGCAATTCTATAATTAGGCTCGGACTTTTTAAAAAGTGTTTGCTCATGAAAAGAAGAAAAATTCTGTTTTTCAGCCCACTGTAAAACCTCTGTTAAACTATAATTAAAATATTTCTGAATAAAGTCGGTATTGTTTCCGCCTACTGCTTCTGAGAATAGATACCACTTGTTTTTAAATCTATCAAGCTTAAAAGAAGCTGTCTTTTCACCTGAAAATGGATTTATATACCAGGCTTCTTTCTCGTTTTCTTTTGAGGGATGATGTCCTAATAAGTTAAGGATTTCATCCAGAGCTACTGTGTTAAACTGTTTACAATTCATAATTTGGATGTTTTTTTTAATTGTTCTTACCTACTTACCTTTTTTAGGGTTTTGGAGCAGTAAGCCAAAAAATACTTCCTGCCTGTAGTTACCTTTCTTACCTTATAAAAACTCTTTAGGTAGAGTAGGGTAAGAAAGTTTTTTGTTTTCTTACCTGTAAAGAACTTTTGTAGAATAGCCATATCAGCTATACTTAATGGTAAGTAGGTAAGATAGGTAAGAGGATTTTTAAACTTTTCTTTTAATCAAATACCCGTATATCTGAAGTTTTGGATGTTTAATTCTTTGATACTTTAAATAGGTGAGGGCTTTGCCTATTCTTATGTTATTAAGGCGAAGGCTAAGCGCTTCATTCATGGCCAGCATAATATCTGTGGCCGTTAGAAAATCATCAGTGTTATCCGATTTTTCAAAATACTTAAGTAAAACTTCCTGTTCCGTAGAAATCTGAGTAAACTTCTCGTTTCGTTTTTCATTTTCCAGAATATCCTGAAAGCTAAGCTCCGGATTATAGTTTTCTTTTTTATAAGCGTAGTAATAGGCCTGAGACCATACCTTATCCATATCGATCTCTTCTCTGTATTTAAAGTCTATGCTTTGAATCTCAAAAACAAGCCATCGAACACTTCCGGATTCATCAGTTAAGAAATCTGTTCGGTTTGTAGAACCTACAAACGAACAGATCCTTTCCATATATTCGGCTTTCCTGCCATAGGGTAGGCGTACATTTATATTGCTTTTAGATATATACGCCTTAAGCATATTTACATCTGTTTTTGACAAAACTGCCAGCTCATCAGCATTACAAATCAGATTTTTACAGATGGCAATAATTCCGTCCTTATCAACAGAAATGTTTTCTGTATAATAACTGCGAAGAACAGGAGGAATAAGAAACCTTAGGAAACTTGTCTTTCCTGTGTTTTGCTCTGAGCTGGCCAATACCATACATTGTTTATTAACATATCCATTTTCTAAAGCACATAATACAGCTCTTGTAAACCACTTTTCAAAGTGGTAGTTAAACGAGATATTATCAGCTGTCTTTACGTAACTACAAAGTTTTCCTATATAGTCTTGACCATCCCAGGTATCAAGAGTGGAGAAATATTCTTCTATAGGGTTATACCACTGAATCAGATGGCTTTTGATCAGTATTTCAAGTTTATTCATACTAATATCTATTCCGGACTGGATGAGCTCAATATATAGAGAGTTGATATTTAGATCACTCCATTCTTCGCTAGATTTGGCTAATCTGATCTGGTACTCCAGAGAAATAACATTGAATCTTAAGTCATACTTAGTTTCCATGTAACTAAGGGTTCTGTCAAATATGGTTTTACTTTCTGTACCGGATTGGTACAAACCAGAATGTTCCTGCATAAAACGAGATTTTGTGGAAATACAGTGAATGCTTATTTCCTGATGAAACAGAGAATTTATAGGATAGTAAAAGGATTATACTTTTTTAGATTTAAAAGCAAATTCAATGGCTTCTCTTTGTATTTCTTCTTTTGATTTTGAAGGATTATTTAAGAGCCATTCATCAATTACTTTTCTTTCAAAAAAGAGGACTTTACCATTAGGTTTTGAATAGGGGATGATTTTTTCGTGAACCAACTTGTAGATATAGGACTTTTTAAATCCGGTATACTCTGCAAGTTCTTCTACATTTAAAATTGATTTAAGACCGCAAATATGTTTTTCAATTCGGTCAAGCTTGTGTAAGATAATTTCGTTTTCCATTGCTTTACGATTTTTAATTTTCGAAAGCAAAACTCTAGCATAGGAAAGCTCCAAATGGTTACTTAAGTAACCTTGTTACCATAATTTATGTAAAGGTTACCAAAGTTTTTTATTTATTAAATAAATCGTCTAAGTATTTCTGATCTTTTATAAGTATTGGGAGAGTTCGAAAAATAATAATATAAAAATCAAACTAAAATATAATGCGTCAAGTTTTGTCGCTATGCCCGTTTACATTTGCTTCAGAGATATAAAAATTAGTCCGTAAACAAAAAATCAAAAAAAATAAAACTAAAATATAATACGACGAGTTTTGTCGCCACGGCGGATGATCTTTGTTTCAGAAAGTAAAACACTTAGCACAAAATATAAAAGATGATCATCAGAATATAGAAAAACAAGTTTAACCTTTAAAAACAGAAATTATGAAAAAAGCATTGGAAATTTAATAACCTAAAAAAATCTAACACGGCATTTCTGCCATTAATCAATATTAACCTTTATAGTATTCCACTTAATTGACCTTAGAAAGCTCAACAGGGAATGCTATGCCTAAAATTTAAAAAATTATGAAAAATAATTCATCAGTTCTGATAGCGCAATTATCAGAAGTACAATCTTCAGCGACAGAAGACGAGTCTATTATGATCGTTCAATACGATGACGCCGGAAATCAAATTCTTCGTGAAGTGCAGGTACAATAGTAGAAGAACAAAAAAAATAGAATCATGGACTGAGAATAAAAACAATAATAACACTCCAGATTCTAAATAAAAAGTAACGAATAATAAAAATTAATTAAAAATCAAATTATGACAACAATGACAGCACAAGAAAGTGCTAATATAGAAGCAACAGTCTGCACAGAATACTATGGTGCAGGATCAGGTATCATCAAAATGTACGCTACCATAAAAGTACCGGATACTGTAGATATACTGACAGGAAAATACCGATTAATGAATGGTGATACAATTATCAGAGAGTCTAGTTATCATGACTACAGTCGTGTAAACGGAGAAATAGGATTATCATCAATGTTCGATAATGAGCTTACAGAGCAAGAGCTTAGTCAGGCTACTAAATTTGTATGGGAGGCAACAATTGAAAGTGTTTCCAAGCAATTGGTATTAGAGGGCTATAATTCCGTTCGTTGTGCTACAGGTGCATTTACAAACCCTGAAATCACAACTCCGGTAGGAACTATAGGAAACATTCCATTTCATGACACTCAAGGGAAAATTGATGTAAACGGTGGTGGTCAATTACAGTATACTTTACCAATTGCATTACCTCCGGGCATAAAAAGTGTAGCTCCACAAATCAATTTAATTTATACCAGTGGCAGCGGAAATGGAATTGCAGGCTTTGGATGGAACCTTTCTGGTATTACGAGTATTTCCAGAATGGGAAAGACCATTGAGAAAGATGGTGAAATTAAAGGAATAAAACTGGATTACTCTGATTTCTATCAATTTAACGGACAAAGGTTAATCTTAAAGTCTGGAGACTATGGAAAAGATGGTGCAGAATATGTGACAGAGAAATACTCTAACATTAAAATCAAGTCTGTAGGCAAAAATTCTGAACAGAATGGCCCAGAATACTTTGAGGTAACTTTTGAAGACGGTTCTCAGGCATGGTATGGACAGGCTAGCTCAGCGAGAACACCTTTGGAGTATAATATTGTTAAATGGAAAGATGCTCAGGGGAATTATATTTCCTACGAGTATATTCAGAATAGTAATGTCGCTGTCATCTCTAACATAGCGTGGGGAGGGAATGAGACTGCTGGTACTTCTCATTTTAATAATATTACTTTTAACTATACTACAAGAGAAGATATAGAAATCTCTTATGTTAATGGTAAAAAGTTTATCCAAGCCAATATATTGTCTAGTATTACGGTTAATACTAATGGAAGTCTTTTTAAAAAGTATAGGATAGAATACAAAAAAGATGATAAAGGGAACAAATATCAATTTGTAAAAACAATTACCGAAAGTAATTCAAAGGGAGAAGATGCTACCCCTGTTGTATTTGAGTATCAAAAATCAGATTCCGGAGGCTGGAGAATTTCATGGCCTACCCAGGATAGTAATACTGAAGGGCTATACGGAGATTTTGATGGAGATGGGAAATTGGATATTTTAAAGTACCTTGATGCTTTTACGGACTGTGTAGGAGGATTAAAACAAGTTTGGGTTGAAGGTGATGAATTTATGCCAGGGCATTTTACTCCGGTATGCGAGACAGAATCGGTTGGAAGACCTGCTGGACTTTATCTGTTTAGTAGTGTTTTCGATGATAATAGCCCAAAGCCTGTTTTCACTGAAAGTACGGGAATTACTAAAGAGGATCTTCGGAAAGCTATTCCATTTAATTTGAAAAGACTGGACGGAGAAATAGTACCAAGGCAGGGTTTTGTCATCTATAAAACTCTTTATCCTGGAGGACTGGGAGACAAACAGGACTTGGAGATCAAAGCTTACTCTATTGATCCTATATCAAAAAAGCTCAAAGAGGAGTTTACAAAAGTAATTCCGGGAGACAGGTACGATGAATCTGTGTCGAGAGATTTTAATACAGACCCCAGTGAAAGTCAGTATTGGGCAGAAACCTATATCGAAGATGTGAGAGAGATGGATTTGGATGGTGATGGACTTTCGGATTTGGTTTTTAGCCTCAGGGATACCAGTTATAGAGAAATTAATAATACAGGTCCTAATGGCGAGCTGCAAATACCTGAAGTAGTTTCTGAAACACGTTACCGCTATCTTATCGTGCAGCCCGGAGAAACAGATATTGAAAAATTAGCAAGTACTGTTTCATTAGGTCCTTTTTATGATCGAAACTTTTTTGAAAAAGCCAAGAGAGGGGATTTCAATGGAGATGGTATAGTAGATTTTCTGTATTTCGACTCCGGAGGTAGACCTTATTTAACGACGTTTGCAAAGAATAGTTCAGGAACTTTTTCTACAAGTAATACTTCTTTTTCAGATATAATTATTGAAGGTCTTAGGGATGATGCTGTATTAGGCGATTTCACAGGAGACGGCAAAACAGATCTTTTGGTTCCGTATGGAGTTGATGACTGGAGTTGGAGACTTTATATTTCAACAGGTAATGGTTTTGTGGTGCAAACCTTATATAACTTTTCTTTGTTTAAAAGAAGTAACAGCTTTCAAGGGCAAACGCACAATAGGTATATGAATCGAAAGTTTTTCGCCCAAGATCTCAATAAAGACGGAAAAGCGGATTTTATCGAGTGCTACTCCCATGTTCATACAGGTGATTTTGATGAAAGTAGATTCTTTGTTATTTACCATGAGAATAGAGGGGTAGATGCTAATGGAAATGTAATTTTTGAGGAAAAAAATATTGATGGAAGCTGGAAAACACCAAGGGAATCCTATAAATGGGATTGGTACCCTGATGAATATGGTAATGTACAGACTGAAATCAATCGAAGTTATGCCCTTACCAATACTGCTGCGCACTTCTCACCAGTGGTTGGAGATTTCAGAATTAATAATTCCAATGAAAATATTCTGCTATTCCAGAAAGGCAGATTAATCAAGTACTCCCATTATAAAGTATCGGATGAAGCCAGAATTGTTTCAATTACTCAGGGAGGGCTTACTACAAAAATTGATTACAAGGAACTTGATCCGAATATTAATAAGGGCTTCTATGAAAAAGTAAAAGAGGATGAACACTATTCATATCCATATGTAGAAATGGATAAGATTTCAGGCTCTTATGCGGTTTCCCAACTCCGCCAGGAGGGAAGAAAGCAGGATTTCAAATACCGTGGCTTTACGGCCCATCTTCAGGGTAAAGGAATGATTGGTTTTCGTAGAACGGCAAGATCCTCATGGTATGCCGACGGATATGAAAATACCAAAATCTGGAGCGGAGCGGAGATTGATCCATTAAATGAAGGACTTCCAATAAAGGAATGGTCGGTGAGAACGGTTGATGATAATAATCTGATTTTTCCAAATGATATTTCATTAAGTAATACTCAGCTATTGTCATTTAAATCTACGGATTATGATGTAACAACTTCTGCGGAAGGTATTAAAGCTATTGTTCCTAAAAAGACAATTACTAAGGACTTTTTAAAAGATATTACTACAGAAAGTAGTATCGTTTATGGTGATTATTATCTCCCAAGGGAAACGACAACTAAAGTTAATGGAGATTATTCAGTATCCACTATGGTAATGAACTATGTTCATAATCCAACAGGCTTAGCTTCTAATTATTTCATTGGTCGTCCTGAATCTAAAACTGAGACAGTACAAGCCTACGGAGATGTTAAATCTGTTAAAAATGAATATACTTATGAAAACAATCTTTTAAAGACTCTGAAGAATTACAACAGAGATAATACAGGATGGATACACGAGAGTTATAATTATGATGGTTTTGGGAATATTGTAGAGAAGACTGTTTCGAATAGCGTTGATTCTATAATTCAAAATGAAAAATCTCAATATGACTCAAAAGGGAGATTTGTCATAAAGAAAACCGATAATCTGGGACTTGAAACCATAATTGAATACAATGACTGGGGACAGGTGAAAGTACAAACAGATCCTTTGGGTAATAGCTTGATGAATACTTATGATGGCTGGGGTAAGTTATTAATCTCCAAAACCAACTTGTCAGGTGCAACAACCTATACTTATGAAAAATCTTCTCTAAGTGATACCACAGTTAAAGAATATACTCCGGATGGAAATATTAAAGAAACTTTAACCAATAAACTAGGACAGGAACTAGCGACAAGAACAAAGGTTTTTGGAGAGCAAGAGCTTTATACCGTATCAAGTAGTGGATATGACGCATTGGGGAGAAAAACAAGAGAAAGTGAACCTGTTTTAAGTGGGAACCTTCCTACTCAGTGGAACAGTATCAGTTATGATGATAGTGTATTCCCAGCTATTACAACAGCAACAGCATTCAATGGTAAACAAATGAAGACCTCTGTTTTAGGTAATGTTACAACTGTTGAGGAGCTTAATGGTAATAAGAGAATTACTAAAAAGACCACTGATGCTCTGGGTAATGTGATTTCTTCTGAAGACAGAGGAGGAGTTATCAACTTCTCGTATAATGCGGCTGGAGAGCAAATCAAAGCCCAATATGGTGATAATGTTGTTACCACTAAATATGATGTTTGGGGAAGAAAGTCAGAGTTTTTTGATCCTTCCAATGGTCTTTATAAATATGAGTATAATGGCTTTGGGCAAATAAAAAAAGAGATTAGCCCCGGGGGTTATAAAGAGTACTTCTATAATGATAAAGGTCAATTGGTAAATGAGGTTGAAAAATCCAATACTGTTGGACTTACAGATAAAAGTATTGCTTTTACCTATAATTCAAAAGGACAGCTGGGGAGTAAAACGGGTACTTCGAATGGTAAGAGTTATTCCACCACTATTTCTTATGATGCTTTTGGTCGGGTAAAAGAGAATATAGAGCAAAGTAATGGTAAGGTGTTTTCTCAAAAAAATATTGTTTATGATGACAAATCCCGTATTTCTTCTTATGAGAAAGAGTTGGTCTCTAATGGAATAGTAACAAAAGCATCGATAGAGAATTTATATGATACCTGGAGTGGAACATTATTTCAGATGAAAGATAAAGCTTCTGGTAAAGTCTTATGGAATCTTCAGGAAGTTAATGCTAAGGGACTAGTTTTAAAATCCCGTCTGGGAGAAGTAAATATTGCCAATACTTACGATGCGAATAACTTTTTGAGTGAAACTAAACATTCTTCTAAGGATAGTGTAATACTTGAATGTCAGTATGTTTTTGATGCAATTAAGAATGAACTGAAAGAAAGAACCAGACAAGGTGAATTTGACGGTAATGAGGTTTTTATCTATGATGATAACAATCGATTAGTTCAGTGGACAAATCCTAGATTAGGAAGGCTTTCATCCAATAAGTACGACTTGCAAGGGCGAATCATTGAAAATGATCAAATAGGAGCTATACAGTTTGGAAATACCTCCAAGGTATATCAATCTACGAGTGTAAAATTGAATGCAGACGGAAAACAAAATTATCTTAATGCCCAGACTCAAAGAATTATATATAATGAGAATAATGATCCTTTATATATCCAGGGTAAAATTGGAGATGTACGCTTTGAGTATGGATTAACTAATATGCGTCAAATGGCTACTTATGGAGGAGATTCTGCAATTGGAAATATTACTGACCTTGTTAATTCCACTTGGGAAGGTATCTTTACGAAATATTACAGTGAAGATGGTAGCTTTGAAATAACCCGTAATAACTGGACCGGAGAAGAAAAGCATATTTTATATATTGGTGGTACAGCATATGAGAGTAATGTAGTATATTTGAAAGATTACACACAGAGCAGTGGATCTTTTATGTTTTTGCACAAAGACTATTTAGGTAGCATTTTGGCAGTTAGTGATAAAGACGGATATAAAGTGCAGGAAGCTTATTTTGATGCATGGGGAAATCGGCAAACAGGTGGAGACATTAACTATCTTGATAGAGGTTATACGGGCCATGAACATTTTGAGGATATAGGTATTATTCATATGAATGGACGTCTATACGATCCATTACTCAGAAGATTCTTAAATGCAGATGAAAATATTCAGGATCCCAACAATACTCAAAATTATAATAAATATGGGTATGTACTGAATAATCCTCTAATGTATAATGATCCTAGTGGTGAATTTTTCTTTCTCCCATTCCTTATTGGTATTGGATTAGGGCAGTTTTTTGCAGGTGTATTATCAGCAATAATTGTAGGAGCGGCCATTGGAGCAGCAATGTATTCTATACAAGCAGCAATTTCTGGAAATTGGAGCTGGGGAGCATTTGGAATGTCAATATTAGTAGGAGCTGTTACAACTGTAGCCACAGCAGGTCTTGGGAATGTTTTTAGTACTTCAGGCTTTTGGGCAGCAGTTGGAAATGGTGCAATAGCAGGAGGGCTTAGCGGAGGAATTAGTTCGATTATAAATGGTACCAACTTCCTTCAGGGTCTGATTACAGGTGCTGTTGTAGGAGGAGTTATTGGAGGAATTACTTGGGGAATTAATAGATTATTTAGCAACCCTAATGGAAATCAAATTATAAGTGAAGTTAAGGAAAGTGAATTACCTTCTGCAAATAATGGAACATCTGTAGAACAAAGTTCGAAAAGCGTTCGAGATATAATGAATACAGAGTTTAAAGGAAAAGTTCCAGGTAAAGGAAGTATAAGAGTTTTACATAAACCGAGTGATTTACCAGATTATATGGCAAAGGCTGGTTACAAATTTGATGGGAAAGTATTGACAAATGGAGCTGGTGAAAAAGTGGCTGCTACCACAGGGAATTTTTATAATAATAAATATTTTAGATACGTTTTTGCACCTTATGCATTTCGGTCGACTGAAACACTAACTTTAGCAACTGGCCATGAGCTTATTCATGCAAACCTTTTCTATTATGGTATCCCTGCATCAAATGTTGTTGTTCCTAGTGGGGGGCTTTCAAATACCCCAGACACGGATTTACATCATTTATTTATAGCACCGTGGGAAAGGTCATATATACATTTAAAAGGATGGAATATTGTAGCTCCAACTCCATTGTATAACCTAAATGATATACTACAACAACCGCAAAATCAATTTATAAATAAATATATAGAGAGAGTAAATAATGTAATTAATCGATTTTTAAAATAAAGTTTATGGGTAAAGTATTTATAGTTATAATGTTTTTTTTCGTGTTTTCGTGTCAAAAATATAAAGATGCAGATGCTGTTATTTTAAATTCCAAATATGAAAATAATGACAGCATGCTTCGATTGAATTTCTATAATAATACTAAACAAGCATATATAGTTCTTTTTCCTCGCATGTTATATTTGGAGTCTAATAAAAAAAATAAAGATTCTGAAACTAATATGATTAATGAATCAATCAACGATAGATATAGCAATAAAAATGCTCTCTATGCTTTTTTAGTAACACCGCTAAAGTATAAATCAACTGATGATATTAGAAAGGTATGTATGACAATGTATCATATTAGCCCTGAAGAATATAATGAGATTGAAAATTTGCCAACTGCATTTGAAATTAAATCAGGAGGAAATATAGAACTAAAATACCAATTAAAAAGGGCTCCTCAATCTGAAGGGACTTTTAAAGTTGGTATGATAAAGATGCGAGACCTTCTAAATGATCAGCCTTCTTATTTGAAAATTTTAAACAAAATGATTGAAATGCGAGATAATAAAAAGATCAAAGTATATATTGATGATTTTCAGATAGAAGATAGCATCGTTGTAAAAAAGTGATGATTATAAATAATTCCAATACTTTACAAAACATTCCAGCACAGATTAGTCTGTGCTGTTTTTTATTAAAAAGAATTTCTTCTAAAATCCATTATATTGAAATATAAATATTTGAAAAACTTCTGCATATCATTATACAATTAATGTACTAAATTTTTGGGGAGAGGATTATATAGGATTTTTAAATGGTTTTAATAGGTATGGAGGTTATTTTCCTTGTAGTTTTAATTAGGTTTATGCAATTCAGAAAATTGTTAATTTTAAAAAATGGATTATTAGAATATTAATTAGTCTTATATTTTTTATGTTCATTAGTAGTTGTAATAAACATAAAGAAAGTAGTATAAATGAACAGGATATTGTTAAAATACTATATATAGATGTCGGATGTACAACGGATATAATAGATAATACATATACTCTCAACGAAATGTATAAAGAACCTGGAGTCCATAATTTAATGTTAACCTCGTCAGAAATAAATACAATTAAAAAAAATATTATTGAGCTAAAAATATATGAGCTCGAAGATTCTTTGAAGTTTGTTAAAAATGATAAAGATGTTAGACTAGCGGAATTTTGGATTTATTACAAGTCGAGTAGAAAACAACATTTTGTATATGATTCTTCTGAGGATAATTATAAAAATAAATCTTTTCAGAAAATTATGAGTTTGAAAGGTATTATTACAAATATAATGAAAAGGAAAAAGATAGATCCTGAGACAAAAAATGCTTATCTCTAAGATAGTTTTTGTTAAAATTTATAGTGGCACGGCTAGTTCGTGCTACTTTACTTCATTAAATAATTCATCCAGAAATTCTTGGTTTTTGGGATTTTTCTGTCTACTACCTTCTTTTTTTATTGTATTATAGTCGAATGGTTTAGCATTTTTTTGTAAGAAGTACTCTGTAAATTTTCTCAGATCCATTTTATCATCAATTCTAGCTTTATATAAATAATGGAAATAGTACAATTGTGAATAATTGAGATTTACTTTTAATGGGAAGCTTAAAAATGTACTACAAAAATTATCCCGTTCAATATCATCATCAATAATTTCAAATTGTCTGAATTTTTCAAAAATTTTATGTTTCTTTTCCTCCGCTAAAGATTTCTTCTCAGATACTTTTTGTAAACTTTCTTCTACATCAGGAATAAATTTGGAGATGAACTTTTCTGTCCAGGTAAATCCAAGAAATAAGCAACAAATAAAGATCGAAGAATTATATATAAGAAATTGTATTAACTGAGTAAGAAAAGAATCACTAGCATTTATTGTTTTCAGCTGACTAATAATTAAAAATAGTAAAGGTAGAAATATCAAGTAAATAAGTAGTCTGGGCTTTTCAATGTATTTGTTGTAATCATTTAATTTGACGTTAAACATGAACAGAACAAACCATGTTAAATATTTTTTTAGAATTAATATTCCAAAGATTCCGAGTGAAATATACCCGAGAAAAATTGATGTTTTCTGAGTAACGCCAAAATTATAGTTTAATAAAGTATATGTAAGCACATTAATTAGAAACAGACATACATAGATGTAAATATTATTTGTCATAATTCAATGTTTAATTCTGGGATCATTTCTGCTGCTTCTTTCATTTTTTTATCGACAATTTTTGCATAAATTGCTGTAGTTCTTATTTCCCGGTGTCCTAATCTTTTGGAAACTGTGTAAATGTCTACACCGCCTTCGAGTAGAAGTACTGCATTAGTGTGTCTGGCACTATGAAATGTAATATGCTTAAAAATTCCAGCGCGATTGCACCATCTAACGATTTCAGTATTATATGTCATACTGTATTTTAATCCCTTAAAAACTCTTTCTTCTGGAGACTGTCTTTCAGAGAGAAGATCTCTGGCTTGTTTTGATATATATAGATACTCAACTCCGTCAGTTTTCTCTTGACGAAAATTTATCCTGCTATTTTCTCCTTCATCTCTAACCTCAGACCATGTCATAGCATTAATGTCAGACCAACGAATTCCGGTTAAACATGAAAATATAAAAGCACGTTTTAATATTTCATACTTACAAGGAGATTTTGATAGAGATTGAAGCTCTTCAAATGTTAAATATTCTCTTTGACTTTCAGCCTGATCAAATGATTTGATTTTTGTAGCATAATTAATAGACAAATAGCCATCGTCAAATGCGCTTCTTAATGCAGCTTTAAACTTATTGAAATAGGAATATTTAGAATTTTGAGATAAGGGTAAGTCACTTTTACTTCTAGCATCGTAGTCAATATAATTACGAACCTTTTTAATAAAAGTTTCATCTACTTCCTCAAAGGTCATATTTGGAGAAATAATTTTTTTTAAATGCTGAAAAGTTGAAAACCAATTACCATAATTGTTAGAAGAATCTTGTTTTTGTTTTTCTTCCATTATTTCGGCAAAGTAGTTTAAAAAAGTTCTTTTTGACTTTGTTGTGCTTTTAATATCAAATTTTCCCTGAATGTAGTTTGTTTTTCTAATGGCAAGAATATTTTCTGCCAATTCAAGAGTTTCTTTGTTGTCCTTCTTTTCTTTAGCATTTTTAGGCTCAGCATTTAAGTATAATTTCAAATATTCAAACTCACGTAAGTGTATTCTTTTTCCATTAAGATCTATGGTTGAGCCTTTATAATATTCAATGTAAAGGCTGATTTGTCCATCTTTAAGGTTTTTCCTCTTTAGGGTAATTTTCATATTGTTGTAATTAAGGTGTACACTTGTACATCTTTTTAATATGAAGGTGTACAAATGGTGTGACTAATGTACAAATAAACACTTACAAGAGAAAATAAAATTTACATAAATTGCTGTAAATCAATAAAGAGAAAGAAAGGTAATTTAAAGAAAACCAATATTATTTGCCGATACAAAACTTACTAAAGATATTCCCCAGTACCTCGTCGTTTGTAAATTCCCCGGAGATTTCACCAAGGTATTCTATAGCATTTCGGAGTTCGTAGGCGAGGAGTTCGGTGGTAATCTGAGAAGAAACCGCTTCTTTTACCCGATTAACAGCATCCAGAGATCTTTGTAGGGCTTCGAAGTGACGCTGATTGGTAATCACTACATTGCCTTCTTCGGATTTCATTTGCTCTACAAAAGAGGATAATTCATTTTTAAGCTCCTGAATATTGCGGTTTTCTAGCGCGGATATTTTTATAAAATCAAAAGGATGATTAATCTCCTTGCGGAAGAGATTTTCAATGGCCTCAAACTGTGTAGGGACAACTTCATCTATTTTAGTAAGGCAGATTATCAGTTCCAGTTTGTCACGTAGAAGAGATCTCAGCATCTCGAAATCTTCAGAGAAATCGGTTGTCACTGCATCAGCAAGGTAAACCAGTACTTCAGCTTGTGCTACTTTTTCCTTAGCTTTTTGTACACCAATCGCCTCAATTTCATCCACGGTTTCACGTAGGCCAGCGGTATCAATTAGTCGGAAAGCATGACCTTTGATATGTAAAACCTCCTCAATCGTATCACGCGTAGTTCCGGCAATATTGCTGACAATAGCGCGCTCTTCTTTTAGTAAAGCATTCAGTAATGTCGATTTTCCGGCATTGGGTTTACCGATAATAGCTACGGCAGTACCGTTTTTAATGGCATTACCATATTGGAAACTCTCGATAAGAGAACTGAGTTTATATTCTATTTTATTCAGCAGTCCGCTTAGTGCAGTTCTGTCCGCAAATTCCACATCTTCCTCGGCAAAATCAAGTTCCAGTTCAATAAGTGATGTGAAGTTCAGTAAGTCTGTACGCAATAAAGAGATTTCCTGAGAAATACCACCTTTCAGCTGGTTCAAAGCTACCTTTCTTGAAGCTTCATTTTCCGAAGCGATAAGATCGGCAATAGATTCCGCCTGCGAAAGGTCGATTCTGCCATTCATAAAAGCACGAAGCGTAAATTCTCCGGCTTTTGCCATACGGGCACCGTTTTTAATCAGCACTTCCAGTATTCTTTTGGCGATATGTGGCGAACCATGAAAAGAGATTTCCACAGAGTTTTCGGTGGTAAAAGTTTTTGGAGCATGAAATACCGCAACCATTACCTCGTCGATTACTTCATCTGCATCTTTTATAAAGCCATAATGTACGGTATGGGAAGTTGCCTTTTCCAGGTTTTTACCTTCAAATACTTTATTAACAATAAGAAAAGAATCGTCTCCGGAAACCCGGATCACCCCGATAGCACCCATTCCGTTGGCAGTAGCTAAAGCACAGATAGTCTCTTTATTCATAGGTGCAAATTTACGGCTTTTTTCATTGGTATTGTAAATGGCTTACTTTGGAAATACATATCGTCAGTTCGAGTGGAATTATTATTAGTGAAGCGGAGAATAATTCTGTATCGAGAACTCCTTTTAAACATTAAGGAATTTATTTTTAACACGAAGGCACAAAACAGGTTTATGCTTGTTATATTTTTAAGGCACGAATTGCTTCGCAATATTTTATAGGTTAGTGAGGTTTTCTGTTAGGGCTCAGGGTATCTATTTTAAATCTCTGAAAATCTTTGATTTTCCTGTGCCTTAAAAGCAATGACATATCAACAATACTTTTGTGCCTTTGTGGTTAGACCTGTCTTCTCGATACGTTCTACTTCGTTTCGTACTCGAAGTGATGGAATATATAAACCACATAGATACATAGGTTTTTATACAGTGAAGAGTTACATAGATTACTAAAGTTGCACTACAAAAACTTATGGCCAAGGGAATGTAGACGTTAAGAATTGTGGAATTATTTTCGTTAAAATATGGATCGCGAAGAGCGCAAAGATGTTTTACCCATTGTACTGCTATTTAAGGAGCGCGAAGCCGCTAACGCTTAGCAATGAACTTAACAGCCTTAATATCTAAATGATGAAAATAATTTTACCTTTAGGTGAAATCTTTGTGCCCTAAAAGGATTTCTATGTCAATGTTGCTTTTGTGGTTAAGCAACTTCTCAATACAAAATTCTTTCAGAATTTCACTCGAAGTGACGGATATCGTTCCTTTTTATGGTATTGACAAAACAAAAAATCTCATAGCCAGGCTACGAGATTTTGATATTGTTGAAAAGTCCTATTGACTATAATGGACTTACTAATTCCAGGAACCAGTTTTTAACATCTCCTTCAAGATGAGGAGCCAATTTTTCTTCACAAGTTTTATGGTAGCTGTTCAGCCACTGAATTTCATCTGCAGAAAGAATATCCTTTACAATAGTATCTTTAAAGAACGGACATAAAGTTAACGTCTCAAATTCATAGAAAGTATTCCACTCTGTTGTTTCAGCTTCTCTTACTGCAATAAGATTCTCATGACGAATACCATACTGATCCACCACATAATACCCAGGTTCGTTAGATAGCACCATTCCCGGAAGCAATTCCTGAGGATTAAGGTCTTTACGGATACTTTGTGGACCTTCATGAACATTCATGAAACTTCCGACACCATGTCCGGTTCCGTGATTGTAATCTTTACCTGCCATCCATAACGGTAATCTTGCAAAAGCATCCAGCTGTACACCCCTGGTTCCTTTCGGAAACTTAACCATAGAGAGTCTGATCATCCCCTGCAATACCAATGTAGAGTCTTTCTTGAATTCATCGGTCACAGTTCCTAATGCCAAAGTACGGGTAATATCAGTTGTTCCCTCAAGATACTGACCGCCAGAGTCTACAAGAATACTACTGTCATTGGTTACTTCCTTGCTGCCTTCAGCTTTTGCTGAGTAGTGGATAATAGCACCATTACCTTTATAACCGATAATGCTGCTGAAGCTTTCACCTACGAAGTTTGCACCCTCAGCGCGGAAGCTTCTTAGTTTTTCACCAATGCTGTATTCATTCATAGGTTCTTTGCCTGCCTGATGTGTTAGCCAGTACAGGAATTTTACCATAGCAACACCGTCTCTTTCCATTACGGTACGGAAACCATTTAATTCAGCTTCATTTTTCTGAGCTTTCATCAGGTTCCCAGGAACAGCAGCTTTAATAAAAGTGTTAGCATCTTTCAGTGTATCGAAAACTGACTGATTGCTGTTTGGGGAAACAAGAATATTTTGTTGTTTAATTTGTTTCAGGTGATTGAAAAATTCATCGTAAGGCATCATCTTCACACCAGCCTCATCCATTTGTTTGCGCGCGTCGGTATCCAGTTTTTCAAGATCAGTGAAAAGGATAGCATCGTTTTTAGACAATACAATATAACCTAAGAATACAGGATTAGACTGTACGTCGCTTCCTCTGAGGTTCAGTGTCCATGCTACATCATCCAGACTGGAAATAATATGTACATCGGCATGCTGATCTTCCATCTTCTGGCGGATAGCCGCAATCTTATCTTGAACTGACTGTCCGGCTCTTTCTACCGGATGTACATAGATAGGGTTTTTGGCTGCAGTACCACGATCTGTCCAGATTTCTTTTAGTAAAGGCAAATCTGTAAGACTGATATTTTTAGCGCTGAATTTTGAATCCAAAGCTTCCCAGTTGCTGTGAGAAGTAGCCAGTGCATTTACTGCTACTTTACCACCTGCAGGAATTTCAGAAATAATCCAGTCGATATAGTTTGGTGTTCCTTCGATACCATCTTTGAATAAATCGATACCCGAACCTTCCAACTCAATAGGAGCCTGCGTAAAGTATCTTCCGTCTGTCCATAATCCGGCTTTATCTTTAGTGATAACCACAAATCCTGCGGAACCAGTAAATCCTGAAAGCCATGATCTTTCCTGCCATTCCTGAGGTAAATATTCACTCATATGCGGGTCTGCTGAATAGACAATGAAAGCATCTATATTATTGTTATGCATGGCACTACGCAATGCTGCAATTTTTTCTTTTGAAGTCATAACTAAGATTGAATTTTGCGGGGTGAAGTTACGAAATTACGAAAGTATAACAGTGAATAGAAAGGGATAAAATTTAACAATAATTATTTTTTAAGTAACCCAAATCACCATGTTCAGTAAAGACGGATTTTAGCTTTATATAACTGAAGGTATAAATCTCATGTGTCTAAAGTGTTTAAAAAATAATACTCTGGGTAGTTTATGTTTATAATTTAGATTGTAGATATGTATTATCACCGAATTTTGTAATATTTTAATGGCTCTCGGAGTATAATTTTTGTCGTTTTTAGTCTGCAGGGCGGAATAGATATTTTATCTGAGATATTTTAAAAAGTGGCTTTTATGTCGTAAATTTGTGAGAATAAATCTAAAAAATTATGTCAAAAGCAATTTCGCAAGTGCCTTTTGCACAAAACGAACCGGTAAAAACTTACGCTCCAGGCTCTGAAGAAGTAAAAAGCCTGATCGCTACATACAAGAAAATGTATGCTGAAGAACTGGAAATACCAATGGTTATCGGTGGAAAGAACGTTACGACAAAAGAGAAAGTAACTATCCATCCGCCACATGACCACAAACATACTGTAGGCTTTTATCACCAGGGAACTATGAAGCATGTTGATGAGGCTATTAAAGCAGCATTGGCAGCTAAAAAACAATGGAATGACCTTGGATGGGAGCAAAGAGCAGCGATCTTTTTGAAGGCAGCAGACCTTATTGCTGGACCTTACAGAGATAGAATCAATGCAGCAACTATGATCGGACAGTCTAAGAATGTTCATCAGGCTGAGATTGATGCAGCTTGTGAATTAATTGACTTTTTACGTTTCAATGTAGAGTTCATGACTGAGCTTTATGCTGAGCAGCCGGTATCTGATGCAGGAATCTGGAACAGAGCTGAATACAGACCATTAGAAGGTTTCTGTTTTGCAGTAACACCATTCAACTTTACAGCTATTTCTGCTAACTTACCATCTTGTATGGCATTAATGGGTAACGTTGTGGTATGGAAGCCATCTGATAAGCAGGCTTACTCTGCACACGTTATTATGGAAGTATTCAAAGAAGCGGGGGTACCGGACGGTGTAATCAACATGATCTTCACTGATGGTAAAGAAACAGCGGAGAGAGTATTGGCTCACCCTGATTTTGCTGGTCTTCACTTCACAGGTTCTACAAAAGTATTCCAGGGAATGTGGAAAATGATTGGTGACAATATCCACAACTATAAATCTTACCCAAGAATTGTTGGTGAAACTGGTGGTAAAGATTTTGTAATGGCTCACCCTTCTGCTGATGTTGATGCTTTGGCTACAGCATTGGTACGTGGTGCTTACGAATACCAGGGACAGAAATGTTCTGCAGCTTCAAGAGCTTACGTTCCTAAATCTATCTGGAAAGATGTGAAGAAGGTAATGGAAAAACAAATGAAGACTATTAAAGTAGGTACAACTGAAGATCCATCTAACTTTGTAAATGCAGTAATCGACAGAAATTCTTTCGATAAATGTAAAGGTTACATCGACAGAGCTGAGAAAGCTAAAGATGCTGAGGTAGTTATCGGTGGTAAGTGCGATGATAAGAAAGGTTACTTTGTACACCCAACTGTTATCGAAACTACAAACCCTCACTATGAAAGTATCGAGCAGGAGATCTTCGGACCAATCTTAACAATTTATGTATACGAAGATAAAAAATGGGCTGAAACACTTGAATTAGTAGACAGCACTTCTCCATATGCATTAACAGGTTCTATCTTCTCTCAGGATCGTTATGCTATTAATGAAGCTTACAAAGTATTGGAGAATGCAGCAGGTAACTTCTATATCAACGATAAACCAACAGGTGCTGTAGTAGGTCAGCAGCCTTTCGGTGGTAGCCGTGCATCTGGTACTAACGATAAAGCAGGATCTAAAATGAACCTTCTTCGTTGGGTGTCTGCAAGAAGTATTAAAGAAACTTTTGTTCCGGCAAAAGACTACAAGTATCCTTATTTAGGTTAATATTCAACCAGATATATAATGAAAGCCTCGGATGTCCGGGGCTTTTTTTGTTTTAATAAGTAGGTTATAGAGGTTATATATGTTATGAAGTTATAACTGTTAGTCGCAAAAGCGTAAATGTGTTTAATCGGTTTGGGAATTATATTTAACATTAAGGCACAAGTGGTTTTTATTTTTTACTCGTTATTGAAGGAATGAAATTGCTTTGCAATAGTTTATTCTTTATGGCCTTGTCAAGGTTTTAAACCTTGACAAGGCTTGGTCTTTTAAAATCCTGATTATTGGTATAATGATTTGTGCCCTTGTGTTTTAGCTAGCTGTTAGTGTTAGCAATGACCACTAAAAACTTAACTGTCTTAATATCTAAATGGTGAAAATAATTTTACCCTCAGGTGAAATCTTTGTGCCCTAAAAGCAATGATATATCAACAATACTTTTGTGTCTTTTGTGGTTAAGGTTGAGAATATAAAGCTTTAGTATAAATCGCAAAGAGCGCAAAGGTGTTTTACCCGTTGTTCTGCTATTTAAGGAGCGCGAAGCCGCTAACGCTTAGCAATGAAATTAACTGCTTTAATGTCTAAATGGTAGAAATAATTTTACCTTCAGGTGAAATCTTTGAGACCTAAAAACGGTAATCTATTAAATGAACTTTTGTAGTTTATCCCAACTTCTCGATACACGTCACTTCATTCCGCACTCGAAGTGACGTATCTCTCTTTGAAATATAGGCCGTCAGTTCGAGTGAAATTGTTTGTAGTGAAGTGGAGAATAATTTTGTATCGAGAACTCTTTTTAAACATTAAGAAATTAAGATAGTTTAGCATTAATCGCAAATTCGCCAAGGAATTTATTTTTAACACTAAGGCGCAAAACAGGTTTATGCATGTTATATTTTTAAGACACGAATTGCTTCGCAATATTTTATCAGGTTAGTGAGATTTTCGGTTACGACTCAGAGTATCTATTTTGAATATTTGAAAATCTTTGATTTTCCTGTGCCTTAAAAGTAGTGTTATATCGACATCACTTTTGTGCCTTTGTGTTTATAAACTTTTCTAAACGCAAGGTTTTATTTCTTGTTATACTGTTTTAGAGGAGCGCAAAGCTGCTAACGCTTAGCAATGACCACTAAAAACTTAACTGCCTTAATATCTGAATGATGAAAATAATTTTACCTTCAGATGAAATTTTTGTGTCCTATAAATAGTGGCATATCGACATTACTTTTGTGCCTTTTGTGGTTAAATAAACTTATAACCCTCTACCTTCAAAAGGCTGTACGCCATACGTATTCTTTACTTCAGCCATCACAAAAGTACTATGTGTGTTTCCGATACTGGTAAGTGATCCCAGTTTGTTGAAAACAAAATCTTGATAATGCTTCATATCCCGGGCATGAACTTTTAGCAGAAAATCATAATCACCGGAAACATTATAACATTCCACCACTTCGTCAATATTGTGAATATCATCGACAAAAGTATGACCAATGTTACGGTCGTGCTGCTTCAGGCGGATATTACAAAAAACAATCAGTCCCTGATTCAGTTTTTCGGCATCCAGAATAGCAATATACTTCTTGATATATCCTTCTTTTTCCATTCGTCTGATTCTTTCAAAAACCGGAGAAGGTGACAGGTTCACCTGTGCTGCCAGTTCTTTTACGGTAAGTTTCGAGTCATTATGAAGGATTTTCAGCAGACGTAAATCAATATCATCCAGTTGAAGCATAGAATAATTTTTGGTTAAAGGTACAATATTTTACTATTGAAAGAATAATATTCTGTATAAATTATATTTGTAATTTATTATACTGAATTTAACCTGTTGTTATGGAATATAAATTGGCTAAACTAACTTTGTGGAAAATAAAAATAGATCTGTATAAACTGGTTTTACTTAATAGTAAATGAAAAGGGAATCATGTGAAAATCATGAGCTGTCGCGCAACTGTGAATACCTTACAAAGTTTTATCCACGATCCACTGTGTATACGGGAAGGAGGATAAAATGGTATAAGTCAGGAGACCTGCCAATTTCTGAACAGGCAACTACTCTCGCGATTTGGAGTTGTGGTCTTACAGTACTTTAGTTTGTGGATTATCCGCAGGCAATGGACTTATACTGCTGCTTACGGCCTATGGGCGTGTGAGAGTTGTCTGGCTGTAAATACAGGAGATAACTAATAAAATATAATAAAATGCAAACACACAACCTGGGTTACCCGCGTATCGGGAAAAAGCGAGAGCTGAAAAAAGCCTGTGAACAGTATTGGTCCGGAAAGATTATTCAGAAAGAATTACTGGATGTAAGCCGCAGAATTATCAATGAAAACCTGAAATTACAACAGGAAGCAGGTATAGACCTTATTCCGGTTAACGATTTTTCGTTTTACGATCATGTATTGGATATGACGCTTACCTTGGGAGCTATTCCGCAGCGTTACCACGATGTAATCCTGAATAAGGCAAACAACGAGCTGGATCTTTATTTTGCAATGGCACGTGGTTACCAGAAAGATGGTCTGGATATCACAGCTATGGAGATGACAAAATGGTTTGATACCAACTATCATTATATTGTGCCGGAGTTCAGCAAAGGACAGAGTTTTAAATTATTCTCCAACAAGATTATCAATGAGTTTATAGGTGCCAAGCAGATAGGAATAAATGCTAAGCCTGTAATATTAGGACCGGTTTCTTATTTATTATTAGGGAAAGAAAAAGAAGAAGGTTTTGAAAAATTGGACCTCATTGATAATCTGTTGCCGGTATATCTTGAAATACTGAAATCTTTACAGTCTCATGGAGCAGAATATATACAAATCGATGAACCTTTCTTAGCGCTGGATCTTACAGATAAAGCAAAAGAAGCCTATACTGCTGTATATGCTAAAATTCAGAAAGAACTTCCGAACCTGAAAATTATCCTGGCTACTTATTTTGAAGGCCTGGAAGACAATCTGCCTTTAGCATTGTCCTTACCTGTAGATACACTGCATGTGGATTTGGTGAGAAAGCCTGAGCAGTTAGAAAATATATTAGCGGCTATACCGGAGAATCTGAAACTTTCCCTGGGGGTTGTGGACGGAAGAAATATCTGGAAGAATGATTTTGAAAGTTCACTTCAACTAATCAGAAAAGCAAAAGAGCAACTAGGGGAGGAACGTATACTGATTGCACCGTCCAGTTCATTGTTGCATGTGCCATATGATTTGGATCTGGAAACAAAAGAAGAAAGCTTACCGGCAGAAATAAAACAATGGATGGCTTATGCCAAGCAGAAAATAAAAGAAGTTGCGCTATTAAGAGATCTGTCTTCAGAAAATCCTTCTGCTGAAAGTCTGGTTGCTTTCGGAGAGAATAAAAAAGCTATAGAAAATAAAAGAATTTCGACACTGATTCATGATGCAAAAGTACAACAGCAGATGAATGCACTGGATGCTGTACCGGTATCTCGTGAATCTGTCTTTGCACAACGTAAAGTACAACAGCAGGAAATATTAAAACTGCCTTTATTCCCAACTACAACTATTGGTTCTTTCCCACAGACAAAAGAAGTGAGAAGTTGGAGAGCACAGTTTAAGAAAGGTGAAATATCAGCAGAACGTTATACAGATTTGCTGAAAGAAGAAACAAAAAATACCATCCAGCGTCAGGAGAAAATCGGTATCGATGTATTGGTACACGGAGAGTTTGAAAGAAATGACATGGTGGAGTATTTCGGAGAGCAGCTGAAAGGTTTTGCTTTTACTGAAAACGGATGGGTACAGAGCTATGGAAGCCGTTGTGTAAAACCACCGGTAATTTATGGTGATGTTTCGCGTCCGGAGCCTTTAACGGTATTCTGGTCACAATATGCACAATCTTTAACCTCCAAATGGGTAAAAGGAATGCTTACAGGTCCGGTAACTATATTACAATGGAGTTTTGTTAGAAATGACCAATCACGTAAAGATACCGCGAATCAGATTGCATTGGCTATCCGTGATGAGGTGCTGGATCTGGAAAAAGCAGGAATCAGAATTATTCAGATTGACGAGCCTGCAATAAGAGAAGGATTACCATTAAGAAAGAAAGATGCTGCAGAATATCTGAAATGGGCTGTTCTGGCATTCCGTATTTCGGCTTCTTCTGTAAAAGATGATACACAAATTCATACCCACATGTGTTATTCTGAATTCAACGATATTATCAATCATATTGCGGATATGGATGCAGATGTAATTACGATAGAATGTTCACGTTCTCAGATGGAATTACTGGATGCCTTTGCGGATTTTAAATATCCGAATGATATAGGACCTGGTGTTTACGATATTCATGCACCACGTGTGCCATCGAAAGAAGAAATGGTAAAACTTCTGGAAAAGGCAGCTAAAGTTATTCCTTCCAGTCAGCTTTGGGTTAATCCGGATTGTGGTTTAAAAACCAGAGGTTGGGATGAAACTGAAAAAGCGTTGATTGAAATGGTTAATGCAGCGAAAGAAATGCAAAAGGAATTTGCTGCAATAGTTTAATTTTTAAGTTTCAGATAGGGATAATGTCGGAGATGTATGTTACATTTGTTAATGTTTAAAAGAAATATTGAAAAATGAAAAAACTAATCTCTACATTATTCCTGTTTTTAGGGATACTGGCTTTTTCTCAGGCCGGAATAAAATTTGACGAAGGAAATTTTTCCAGTCTGTTAGCGAAGGCTAAAAAAGAAAATAAGCTTATTTTTCTGGATGCTTATGCCAGCTGGTGTGGTCCATGTAAACTGATGGCAAAAAATATTTTCACGTTACAGTCTGTTGGTGACTATTACAACGGTCATTTTGTGAATGCTAAGATGGATATGGAGAAAGGTGAAGGCGTTGAATTGGCTAAGAAATATAATGTAAGAGCTTATCCTACTTATTTATTTATAAACGGAGACGGAGAAATTGTTCATCGTGTACTGGGATATGTTGAAGAAAAACCATTTATTCAGTTTGCTAAAGATGCTGAAGATCCAAAAAGAAATATTGGTGCACTAAAAGCGAGATTTGAAAAAGGAGATGCAGATCCTGAATTCCTTAAGAATCTGGCAATGTTAACTATCTATGAAGATGCTAATTTTTCGGGTAAAGTAACAAAGAAATACTTTGAAGTAAAGTCTGATAAAGCTTTTTCACAAGAAGATGTCCAGTTGCTTTTAACCGGATTAATGAATACTGAAGATCCGAGATATGAAATCTTCAAAAACAAAAAAGAAGAGATTGTAAAAATAGTGCCGGCTGCGCAATATGAAGCATTAGATAAGAATATCAAAATGAATACTATTGTTAAAAAGGCTTACAATCCGGATACTAAAACTTTGAATACTGAGTATTTCCTTACAGAAACAGAAAAGGTCTTTGGAAAAGAGCAGGCAGAAAAAATGCTGGTAAGAGTTAAGACTAGCTATGCATTGAAAAATAAAGATTTTGCTACTTATGAGAAACTAACACTAGAGCAATACAAAGATTTTTCTAAAGCCAATTCAAATGAACTTAATTCTGCTGCATGGAACTTCTTCGAGAATGTTAAGGATAAAAAGTCTTTACAGACAGCAATTCTTTGGGCACAGGAATCTGTGAAGAAAGATGAAAGCTATGCCAATACTGATACTTTAGCTAATCTATATAATAAAGTTGGAGACAAAAAGAATGCTAGGCTGTGGGCTGAAAAGTCGGTTGAGCTGGCAAAAAAATCCGGTGAAGATGCTGCTGAAACTCAGAAATTATTGGATAGCCTAAAAAAATAAGCTTCTGAAGTATTAAAATATATTAAAAAAGCTGCTTTTAGGCAGCTTTTTTTGTGGGCGAAATCTAAAATCGATAATTTCGTAGCGAAAATTTAAATATGAAAAAAATATTGGCGGTTTTTATTCTGATGCTTTCCTTAAGCGGAATGCAGGCACAGGAGTATAAAAATCAGATAAAAGGGAATATGCTTTTTGCACCTCTTGGGATTTTAAATGTAGGATATGAACACGCTTTTAATCAGCACTGGACAGGTCAGGCTGATGTTTTCATTTCTCCGTGGAAATCTTTTGCAGGAAGGCATCTGCAGATTTATATGGGGCATCTTGAGGCTCGTTATTATTTTATAAAAGCTATGGAAAAGTGGTATGTGGGTGCTAATGCAGGTATGGGAGTCTACAATATGCAGAAATGGAATTATTGGAATTCAAATATGTACCAGAAAGGTTTTAATTTTATGTTGGGTGCTACTGTTGGTTACCAATTGAAGCTTAGCGATCACTGGAATATAGATTTCTATGTTGGAGGTGGTACTTCTCAGAGTTTCTATCATGGATGGTATAAAGACAAAAATCCGAGACAACGATATGATTCTGCACAGGCCTGGAATAAGAGCGGTGAATTTATTCCGTTCCGTGGCGGAGCAATGATTTCTTATAAATTTTAATGATGAAAGACTTATTTAATAATTCTAAATACTACGTTATTATCGTATTGACCTTC
This sequence comes from Elizabethkingia miricola, assembly GCF_001675285.1. Taxonomy (GTDB): domain Bacteria; phylum Bacteroidota; class Bacteroidia; order Flavobacteriales; family Weeksellaceae; genus Elizabethkingia; species Elizabethkingia miricola. The sequence goes on along the minus strand of NZ_LSGQ01000001.1, from coordinate 451,551 downwards.
GTTATTGTTTTCCTGATGAATTATATAGGAAATAATGCGCCGGATAAATTATCCACCGCATTAATGAATGGAGGTGCCGGAGCAGTAGGAATTGCGATTGGGCTTATTATTTATCAGCGTGGGAAAGGCGGCGATAATAAACATGACGATATAGACTAAAAAATAAAAGGCTCCGGAATTCCGGAGCCTTTTTTAATATTCTTATATTCTAGAATATTTTATGCTTCTGGTAGTGTTATGTAAACTGTAAAATCTCAAAACTGTTTATTTGTAATTTTATTACGAATGTTTTGTATACAAGATTTAGCAATAGATATAATGCAATTAACTTCTAACTTCTAACTTCGTAATTAGTTTGGATAAACAACATATTTCTGTCTTGTTTTTTCAAAGTCTTCAAGTCCTTTTTTCCATGAAGCTTTAATCTGTTCCTGTGATTGTCCGTTTATAATCTGCTTTCTTAATTGATCGGATCCGGCAAGTGTATCGAAGAATAAATTTTTCAGAAAGAAATCACCTTTGCCTGCAGGGCTTTTATAATCTTTATAAGCTTTAATTAACCATTCCAGATTAATTCCGGTTAATGATTCCGGGTAATTTCTCAGGTCTTCACCGAAACATTCTTGACCGTTAAGCGGCGGGTTTTTAGATCCATAAGAAGGTTTTGGTGTAAACTTAAAACTGAAATCTTTTGTATAAGGAGACCCGTAAGCCTGAAAAGGAAATTCTGTTCCACGGCCTAAAGAGATATTAGCACCTTCAAAAAAACAAAGACTAGGATAAAGATTAATTGCTTTATCATTTGGCAGATTAGGTGATGGTTTTTCTAATATACCATAACGTTGTTTCTTGTGGTAATTTGCCATTTTGACAACAGTATATTTAGCTTTGATATTATTTTTAAGCCAGCCTTCACCATTTACCATATTGCCATATTCTCCAATGGTTAAACCATATATAACCGGAATTTCGTGCATTCCTACAAAAGAGGTCCATTTCTTATTTAGTACAGGGCCATCTGTGTAACCATCGTGTGGATTTGGTCTGTCCAATACAATAACTTCTTTACCTGCTTCAGCAGCAGCTTCCATTACATAGGTTAGTGTGGATATATAAGTGTAAAACCTGACACCTACATCCTGTAAATCGAATAGGATAATGTCGGAATCACTAATCTGTTCAGGCTTTGGCTTTTTATTGTTTCCATATAAGGAAACAATAGGCAAGCCTGTTTGTTTGTCTGTATCGCTTTTAACATGCTCTCCGGCATCTGCATTTCCCCGGAAGCCATGTTCTGGTGTGAATATTTTGGTAATATTTACTTTTTTAGAAATAAGAAAATCTACAAGGTGAGTATGTTTGCTATCACTAAGTACACCTGTCTGATTGGTTAGTACAATTACTTTTTTATTTTTAAGTAAAGGCAGGTATACCTCCGGCTGATCGGCTCCGGTTTTAAATGTCATGGTGCTCTGGGCATTAAAAAATGACTGAAAACCAAAATAGATTAGGCAGATCAGAACTAAATTTTTAATTTTGAGGCTAAAATTCATACGCTTGAAATTTCCTTTATATTATTCACGCAAGATAGCATTTTCCAAGGATAACAAAAACAACCTTTCCCGAATTATCATATTCATCGGGAGGCTTTCTGTAGCATTGGGGATTATAGTATCTCTTATTACAGTTTGTACCGGATTGGGAGCGAAGAAAGCGATTAAGGAAAGAATGGCAGATTTTTCCGGGCATATTTCTGTAAAGTCAGCACAATCAGATAATTCTTATACTTCTTCTGTACTTAATAAAGCCGGACTGGATTATAATAAAATTCAAAAGACTCCTTCTGTAGCTTCAGTTCAGTCCTATGCTATGGTAAGCGGTATTATGAGGAATGAAAAAAGTTTTGACGGAGTTGTATATAAAGGAGTAGGGAAAGATTTTGACAGAGAGCGCTTTGAAAAATTTATGATTTCCGGAAGTATTCCGAAATATGATGAAAATGGATATAACAATGAGGTTATTGTATCCGGTAAAATTGCTACAGATCTTGGCTTGAAGGTAAAAGACTCTATAGTAGCCATATTTTCTAAAGAAGATCAAAAACCTGTTTACCGAAAATTTGAAGTAGCCGGAATTTATAAAACAGATATCAAACTGATCGATGATCTTTTTGTAATAGGGGATATTAATCAGGTTCGTAAGATTCAGGGAATGGAAAAGTCCGACATTGGCGGACTGGATATTTATCTGAAAGACATTGATAATATAGACAAGGAATATCCTAAAATAGAGGAGCTGATAGGCTATAAAAACTATGCAGAAAAAGCAACAGAAATGTATCCGCAGATTAATGACTGGGTGAATATATTTGATACCAATATCGGATTGATTATCGCAATTATGCTTATCGTAGTTGTGATCAATATTATCATGGTGTTGCTAATCCTTATAATAGAAAGAACAAACTCCATTGGTGTATTGAAAACATTGGGTGCAACCAATTTCCAGATTCGTTCGGTATTTATTAATAACACATTGCTTATTATGATTCCGGGGCTGGTAGTTGGAAATTTAATCGGGTTAGGTTTGCTATTCATACAAAAATACTTTGGGATCATAAAACTGAATCCGGATAATTACTTTATTAGTGTAGTTCCGGTAGATCTTAATATTCTCTATATTCTTGGGATTTCTATAGGAATCCTTCTGATTGCTGCTTTAGCAATGATTGTACCGAGTTACCTTATTAGTAAGATATCGCCTGTAAAGTCCATAAAATACAACTAAATGTTTTATCTGATCGTTTTTGTATGCAGCTTTCTGGCATTTGGCATAAGTGCAATATGCGGAGGAGGTGCAGGACTAATGCTTATTCCTGTTCTTAACCGTTTTTTACCAGTAGTTCAGGTTCCTGCAGCATTATCAATTGGTACTGCCAGTAGTTCTGTATCCCGGATTGCTATTTTTTACAAAGACATTAATTGGAAAGTTGTTCGTTACTTTTTACCAACAGCTTTGCCGGCTGCATGGCTGGGAAGCTGGATGCTAAGCTATATTAATCCGATTTGGATAGAGTTATTAATGGCAATCTTTCTTATCAGTAATCTTCCACAGGTTTTTAAGAATAAAAAGAAAGATTATGAAGCCGAAAAAGGACTGAAGTCATGGTCTTTGCTTATCATTGGTTTTTTTGCAGGATTTATATCCGGAATTACCGGTGCAGTAGGACTATTGTTCAATAGGTTTTACCTGAGATTTGGGATGTCCAATCAGCAGATTGTAGCAACCAGAGCAGCAAACGAAGTAGTATTGCACATTGTGAAGCTTATTATGTATATCTATTTCGGACTATTTACATTAATGGTGCTAAAGGTAGGATTGGTTGTAGCGGCAGCGGCCGTACTTTCTTCCTATGTTATGAAGAAAGTCTTACCAAAGATCAGTATGAAGTGGTTTCATCAGATCGGTTTCTCGGCAATGGTAATATCAGGAATTATTATGCTGGTAGGTTTTTTCACAAAAGCCCAGAAGGATGAGAATGCCAGTTTGTATACAACGTGGGAAAGAAAAGGATTCAGGAGCCATTTAACATGGTCTGAAGATAACTATACTATTGAATTTAAGTGGTCCGAAGGTTTTGAATTTGAGAAAGTCATTACTTACGACCAATTACCTGAAGACAAGAAACGTTTTGTAGATAGTCTTCCTGTTCAGTACAAACACAGAGTTTTTGAGGTTGTTAAAAGCTTTAAAGGAACAAGCTATGAAGTATATTTCCTGGATGAAAACGGAAAACTGATTAAGAAACTCGATTTCTAAAAAAGTGATATATTTCTTTTAAATTAAAAATTACCCTAATAATAAATTAAATTATAAATGGAATACGCAAATAATATTCTGGAGACTATTGGAAATACACCATTAGTAAAGCTAAACAGAGTGTTGGGTGAAGATTTCCCTGCTTTGGTTTTAGCCAAAGTAGAAACCTTTAATCCGGGCAATTCGGTGAAAGACCGTATGGCACTGAAGATGATAGAAGATGCAGAAAAGGACGGAAGACTGAAACCAGGAGGAACCATTATTGAAGGAACATCCGGAAATACAGGAATGGGGCTGGCTTTAGCTGCAATTATCAAAGGATACAAATGTATTTTTGTGACGAATGATAAACAGTCTAAAGAGAAATGTGATATTTTGCGGGCTGTAGGTGCTGAGGTTATTGTATGTCCAACTGACGTACCACCAGAAAGTAAAAGATCTTATTACTCAGTTTCTAAAAGACTGGCTCAGGAAACCCCTAATGGTTGGTATGTAAATCAATACGATAATCCGTCCAACAGACAAGCTCACTATGAAAGTACAGCACCTGAGATCTGGAAGCAGACTGAAGGAAAACTTACTCATTTTGTTGTAGGGGCAGGTACCGGTGGTACTATTACAGGTTGCGGAAGATTCTTCAAAGAACAAAATCCGGATATTCAGGTAATCGGTATAGATACTTATGGTTCTATTCTGAAGCATTTCCATGAAACCGGAGAAATTGATAAGTCTTTAATTCATACTTATATTACAGAAGGTATTGGAGAGGATATTATCCCGGAGAATTATGATATGAGTGTTATCGATCATTTCGAGAAAGTGACTGATAAAGACGGCGCAATCTATGCCAGAAAGCTGGCTCTGGAGGAAGGTATCTTCTGTGGGTATTCTGCGGGCAGTGCTATCGCAGCTATGGTACAAATGAAAGACCGCTTTACAAAAGACGATGTTGTTGTTGTATTATTGCACGATCATGGCAGCCGCTATGTCGGTAAAATATACAATGATGAATGGATGAAAGCACAAGGCTGGTTATAAAATAAAAAAATCCCCGAAGATTATCTTCGGGGATTTTTTATTATGAATATCTGAATCATATTGTAGTTGTGCATAGAAATATTAAGGTTATTTTAATCTGATTTATATTTTCTTTTAAAAAATGGCTTTTTTATTTTGATTATTGTATAATTAAGTTAAATTTGCGTTAAATGTATTGGCGGATGTAGGAGTGGATTAATTTTTTCTTGAACAAAGTATCACCAAAATCAAGTGTGATGAAAGCAAAGATTATACTCTTAATTTGTTTTTTTATAATAACCGAAGGCTTTTCACAATCCGGAGGTTATCCTGCACAATGGACACTGGAAAATTGTATCGATTATGCCAGAAGTAATAATATATCAATTAGTTCATTGCGGCTTTCCGGAAATTCTGCCCGCCAGGATTTACTACAAGCACAACAGGCTAAGTATCCGAATCTGAATGGTTCTGTTTCACAGGGGCTGGCAGGTATAAGTTATAGTAATGGATTACAATTTACCGGAATTCCTTCTCAGAGTATTGGTTTAAACTCATCAATGACCATTTATCATAATGGTTATATCCGAAATAATGAGTCTTCCAAAAATCTGTTGGTACAAATGGCGGATTTGTCTGTACAGGAAGCGGAAAATAATATCACTCTGAGTATTACCCAGGCATTTTTGAATATCATGATGGCTAAAGAAAACATCGTTTCTTTGCAACAGGTACTCTCTACGACTCAGGTATTATTGAAACAGGGGCAGCAGCTATATGATGCCGGAAGTATTTCTAAGCTTAATTTGCTACAGCTGCAATCTCAGGTAGCACAGGATGAATATAACCTTACTCAGGCACAAAATAACCTGCGTACAGATATTGTTAATCTGAAACAGCTGTTACAGTTACCTTCAGCATATGACTTCCAGATTCAGGCGCCAGATAGTATAGGAGTTAGCAACGAAGTAAGAGCACTTCAGGAAGCCGAGAATATGGCTCAGAACCAACGTCCGGAAATCAGATATGGGGAACTGAATATACAAAATGCGAACCTGCAGCTTAAAATGACTCAGGCATCTACTAAGCCAACGCTGAATGTTATAAGCAGTGCTTCTACAAACTATACTAACGGAAACGGAAGCTATACATCACAACTGGGGAATAATTTCTATTTACCAATAGGGCTTAGCCTTGCTATTCCAATATATAATAACCGAATTTATAAAACTGGTGTTGAAAAATCTAAAATTGCGATTGAGCAGGCTAACCTGGATTTATTGAATACAAAAACAATTCTGAATCAACAGGTGGAGCAGTCTTATATAAGTTTTCAGAATTCTCTGGCGCAGTTTACATCAGCCAAAAAACAGATGGACATCAGCAAACAGAGTTTGGATATTGTAGAGGCTCAGTTAAAGCTGGGAGCTATAGATTATGTACAGCTTCAGCAACAGAGATTGCTTTATATACAGGCATTACAAAGTTTTTTACAGGCCAAATATGGTGCTGTTCTCAATAAACAGATTTACGATTTTTATACAGGAACTCCGATAACATTGACTAAGTGATGAAAAAGAATAATAAAAAATGGTTAGTATGGACTATTTTGGGAGTCCTGATAGCCGGTGGACTTTTCTATTGGATTAAAAGAGATACTGCTCCCAAGATTCAGTTGGAAACAACCTACCCTGCAATAGGAGATCTTTCTCAGTCTATTACTGCTACAGGAAAAATAGAACCTGTAGATACAGTAGCTGTGGGTACACAGGTATCCGGAACTATTAAAAATATATATGTAGACTTCAATTCCAAGGTAAAAAAAGGGCAGCTTCTTGCTGTATTGGATCCGGAATTATTGAGAGACCAAATGTTACAAATGAATGCTAATCTCCAGAGTGCTAAAAGTAATCAGGCATATAATCAGATTAATTTCAACAGACAATCTCAACTGTATAAAGTCGGAGCAATAAGTAAGGCGGATTATGATAATGCACACAATGCTTATAATGCTTCAGTAGCTCAGGTTGGAGCGGTGAGTGCACAGTTGGCTGCAGCCAATAAGAATTTGTCTTTAACCAGTATTTATTCCCCTATAGACGGTACTGTCCTAAACCGGAATATCAGCGAAGGGCAGACAGTTGCAGCAAGCTTTAGTACACCAACTCTTTTCAGTATAGCTAAAGATTTGTCGAAAATGCAGGTTCGTGCAACAATCGATGAAGCAGATATAGGCAATGTACAGGCCGGACAGAAAGTAAGTTTTACTGTGGATGCATTCCCCAATGAAAATTTCAACGGAACTGTTTCTGAGGTAAGATTACAACCTACTGTTTCTGCTAATGTTGTAAACTATATTACCATGATCAATGCAGATAATACCAGTCTGAAACTAAAGCCGGGGATGACTGCAAATATCACGGTGACGACAAAAGAGCTTCCTAAAGTGATGAAAATTCCTACACAGGCAATTGCCTTCCATCCGGATAGTTTGGTTGCCAAAGGTTATGTTATAAATGCTCCGGCATTCAAGAATAAAAAACACAAAGGAGCCGGAAAACAAGGGTTTAGTAAAAAAGGAGCTGCAGATGAAGCCGGAGTCTGGATACTGAATAAGGATAATACAATTGTGCATAAAAAAATAAAAACCGGAATAGATAACGATACCGAAATTCAGGTAATATCTGGCCTGGAGAAAGGAGATAATATTATTACAGGCTATAAAGTACTGACAAAAAAATCATCTAAAAGTGCTGCTAAGAGCCCATTTCTCCCACAAAGATCAGGAGGCAGAGGTAATAATGCCGGTGGTGGAGGCCCAAGATAAAAATATACGTCATGTCAAAAATTTTAGAAATAATAGATTTGAAACGGAACTTTGTAATGGGTGAGGAAACTGTCCATGCACTGAAGGGCGTAAGCTTTTCTGTAGATGAGGGTGAGTTTGTAACCATAATGGGAAGTAGTGGTTCGGGTAAATCTACAATGCTGAATATTTTGGGATGTCTTGATAAACCTTCGGAAGGAGACTATATTTTGGATGGTGTAAATATTAAGGAGCTAAGCAGGGATGAGCTGGCAAAGCTAAGAAACAGAAAAATAGGCTTTGTATTTCAGGCTTATAATCTTTTACCCAGAACAACAGCCAAAGAAAATGTAGAACTTCCGCTGTTATACAATCCCGAAGTTTCTGCAGAAGAAAGAAACCAGCGAGCAATAGAGGCACTTACGGCTGTAAAGCTGGAAAGCAGGATCGAGCATTTGCCTAATCAGATGTCGGGGGGGCAGCAACAAAGAGTAGCTATTGCAAGGGCGCTGGTAAATGAACCTGTTATGATTCTGGCAGATGAGGCTACAGGGAATCTTGATACCAGAACATCTTACGAGATTATGGCACTGATGCAGGAACTAAATAAAAATGGCAAGACAATCGTTTTTGTAACCCATGAACCGGATATAGCTTCTTTTAGCAGCAGAACAATAACACTAAGAGACGGGAAGGTAGTTAAAGACACGAAAAATCCGGAGGTGAGATCGGCTAAAGAAGCCCTCGAAAATCTTCCTGTAAATGACGATTATAAATAACAAACGGTAAAATGAACCTTGTAAACCTTTTTAGAATTGCATGGAAGGCCCTTCTCAGAAATAAGCTAAGAGCTTTCCTTACTATGCTGGGTATTATTATCGGTGTAGCTTCGGTTATAGCTATGACGGCTATAGGGGAAGGTTCTAAAAAAAGTATCAGCGATCAGCTGTCCTCCATGGGATCTAATATGATTACAATACGGCCAACCAGTAATGTAAATGTCTCTGGTGGAGCAAGGATTGGTGCTACCGGATTACAGTCCCTGAAACCAGCAGATGTTGATGCTATAGCAAAAGGAGCTTCTGATGTTTCTTATGTATCACCTGCAGTACAGACCAACGGACAATCGATAAGCGGAGCTAATAACTGGCCTACACAGTTACAGGGAGTTAATGCAGATTATTTTAATATAAGAGACTGGAATGTATCAGACGGAATGTTATTTACACCTAAGGATGTAACATCTTCCAATAAAGTTTGTCTTTTGGGACAAACAGTTGTGGGTAATCTTTTTCCTAATGGGGAAAGTCCTGTAGGAAGTATTATCCGTTTTAATAAAGTGCCGATGAAAGTAATTGGTGTGCTAGAAGCTAAAGGAGCAAACGCATTTGGGCAGGATCAGGATGATGTTATTATAGCACCGTTTAATACTGTTCAGAGAAGATTTTTAGGAATTACCTATGTGCAGACCATTTATGCTTCTTCTGCTACAGCAGATGTTTCGCAACAAGCCAGTGACGAAATATCACAAATATTGAGAAAGCAGCATAAACTAAATCCGGATGGCACCAATGATGACTTCAGTATACGTACACAAGCCGAATTAATCTCTACAATGGGGTCTACAAGTCAGTTGCTTACTGTATTGTTATCTGCTATTGCAGGAATTTCTCTTATTGTAGGCGGAATTGGTATTATGAACATTATGTATGTTTCCGTTACAGAGAGAACAAAAGAAATAGGTTTGCGTATGTCTATCGGAGCCAGAGGTAAAGATATATTGCTGCAGTTTCTTATAGAAGCTGTGCTGATAAGCCTTACAGGTGGGATTATTGGTGTAATATTAGGAATTGCAGTCTCAGAGATTGTTACTGTATTTCTTGCATGGCCTACTTATATTACTGAATCTTCAATTCTTATTTCATTCTTTGTATGTGCGGTTACCGGTGTTTTCTTCGGTTATTATCCTGCCCAAAAAGCTTCGCGCCTGGATCCTATAGATGCATTGAGGTACGAATAATAAGATTTTATTTCTTTCTGATGAGGAATAATCCTATAAAGGTTAGCAATCCATTGATAAGCAATAGTTCTAATCCTATTTTAAAATCTCCGAAAATCTGCTCCTGATACTTGTCTATAAAATAACTGATCACAGGTGCTGCAATACATACATAAGGAACCAAATGGTCTTTGACTTTGTATTTTGTGAATATTCCGAAGACGAATAAACCTAATAGTGGTCCGTATGTAAAGCCTGCTAATTTCAAGATTATCCCGATCATGGAACTGTCATTAATCCATTTAAAGACAAGTACCATAATAAGGAAAGATATGGCAACAATAATGTGTACTCTTTTTCTTACTTTTTCCTGCTTTTTTTCTTCCCAGCCTTTGTTTTTAATATTCAGAATGTCAATACAGAAAGAGGAGGTTAGGGCTGTCATAGCACCATCTGCACTTGGAAATAAAGCGGAGATTAAGGCAATAATAAAGATAACAGAAATTACAGGAGACATATGCTCCAGGGCTATAGCCGGAAACAAGCCATCTCCAACAGCTGCAACATTTTCTCTGGCGCCATACAGATGTAATAATCCACCCATATAAAGGAAAAGTCCAATAACCACAAGCATAATAAAACCAAGGCTTACCATATTTTTCTGAGAGTCTTTCAGGTTGGTCACAGAAAGGCTTTTCTGCATCATTTCCTGGTCTATACCCGTCATGGTTATCGTAATAAAAGCGCCGGCAATAATCTGTTTAATAAAGAAATTCTTCTCCATAGGATCTGTACCGAATATTTGAGTATAACCCTTTTCATGCATTGCTGTAAAGCTTTCACCTACACTTAGCCCCATATGAGAAAGCATATAAATTGTGCAGATAATTAATCCGCCCAGCATGCAGGAAGTTTGGAGTGTATCTGTCCATACAATAGTTTTTACACCACCTTCATAGGTGTACAGGATAATCATTCCAAGGATAATAATAGTTGTAGCAATAAAAGGAACACCTAGTTTATCCAGAATTGTCATCTGCAGGATATTAACAACAAGATAAAGCCTCGCAGTAGCACCTACTAAACGGGAAATAATGAAAATTGTAGCTCCGGTTTTTTCGGATAATTTTCCCATTCGCTGTTGCAGGTAACTGTATATAGAGGTGAGTTTTAAACGGTAGTAGAGTGGAAGAAGTACATAAGCGATAATAATATAGCCTATAAGATATCCCAGTGTAATCTGTAAGTAGCCAAAATTATCTTTACCAACGGCACCTGGTACGCTCACAAATGTAACACCGGATAAAGAGGTACCAATCATCCCGAAGGCAACAAGCATCCAGTTGCTGTTACGGTTTCCGATAAAAAAACTTTCATTATTACTTCCCTTTCCGGTTCTGTACGAAACGTAGAGTAAAATAGCGAAATAGGCGAAAACAATTAATAACAGTACAACTGGTGACATTAATGAAATTTTAAATTTCACAAATGTAGTTTTTTTTGAATATACAGACGAAGAACTTTAAAATGAAATAAATAAATGCTCTGGAGTTACCATTAATTCACTTAAAATTGAAATAGTTTAAAAATGTTTATGATATTAATATAAAAAAATATATTTTAGTAAAGTTTTAAAATTGTAGATCTTATATATTTGGATTTATAATAATTAACTCAACAACCAATCTAAAATAAAATATTATGAAAAATTTAAAAAAACTTTCCAGAGAAAATCTGAGATCTGTTGCCGGAGGTTTGCGTAGTTGCATGGATGGCTGTGGACCAGGAGAATGTTGTTCAAATGGGGCTTGCAGACGAGGACCTAATACAGGGCCAAGACCATATCTTTGTGATCCACCAATCCTTGACTAAATCTTTAACTAATAAAATAGCCAGAACTTATTCTGGCTATTTCATTTATGCTAACTGTATATTAAAGTTTTCATCAAGTGACAGAGTACCTTCTTTCAGGTCTGCAGGATGCTCTGAGAAACCTTTTAGTTTAGACGTCTTTCCTTTTGAAACTAAATCTTGTATTTGTTTTTCGGTAATTTTCTTACCAAACAAAATGAAAGGAACTTTGAAACCACAATTTTTAAAATCGGAACAGCCAATAGCAGTTTTGCCTTTCATCAAGTGCTGATCTTTACATTTAGGGCACTTTTCCTGCTCCCATTCAATAACTGTACTTTTTCTCGGAGCTCTTTCTTTTTTCTCTTTAACTTCCGGGATCTGGTGTAGCGATATCACCTTGGCTTTTTCATTAATAACTTTCCGGGTAAGATCTGTAACCATTTGAATCAGTTCTTCCTTGAAATGGTTGGCCTCATATGTTCCGCTTTCTATTTTTCGTAATTTAAATTCCCATTCCCCCGTAAGTTCGGGACTTTTCAGAAGTTCATCCTCAATAGTATCAATAAGTTCTATACCTGTTGTAGTTGCGTATAGGTTCTTTTTCTTTTTGTCAATATATTTTCTTTTGAAGAGCGTTTCAATAATATTCGCACGGGTAGAAGGTCTCCCGATACCATTGTTTTTCATTAATTCGCGTAACTCTTCATCCTCAACCTGCTTTCCTGCAGTTTCCATAGCCCGTAGCAATGTAGCTTCGGTATAGGGTTTTGGAGGTGATGTTTTTCCCTGATGAATCATTGGAATATGCTCTCCACTTTCGCCAACTTTAAACTCAGGAATATTTTGCTCTTCTTCTTTATTTTTTTCAGAGCTTTCCTTTTTATCCTTGGCATAAACAATTCGCCAGCCGGGTTCCAATATCTGCTTTCCGTTTGCTTTGAAAGGTATGGTACCAACTTTTCCTTCTACCAATGTATTGGATATTTTACATTCCGGGTAGAATACCGCAATAAATCTTCGGGCTACCAGATCATAGATAAGTTTCTCTTCCTTACTCAGGTTTTGTGAAGGTGGTACCTCTGTCGGAATAATTGCGTGGTGATCCGTTACCTTGGTATCATCGAATACCGTTTTGGACATAGGTATAGGCTGTGATAGTAAAGATTCTGTATATTCTCTGTAAAAATGCATACTGCGCAGAATACCGCCAATTTTGGGATATAAACTTTCAGATAAGTAGGTGGTATCTACACGTGGATAGGTAGTATGCTTTTTTTCGTATAGACTCTGGATATACTTCAGTGTGCTTTCTGCGGAGAAGCCATATTTTCTATTGGCTTCCACCTGTAATCCGGTAAGGTCAAAAAGACGCGGGTTCTTTTCTTTTCCCTCTTTAATTTCAAATGAAACGATTTCAAAAGGATGCTGCTTCAGATATTCCAGCCCTTTTTCTGCTTTTTCCTGCGTTTTTAAACGATCGATAGCCGCATTAAATAATACTTCCCGATAAGTCGTTTTCAGTTCCCAGTATTCCTCCGTTTGGAAAGCATCTATTTCTTTTTGTCGCTGTACCAGCATAGCCAGTGTTGGAGTTTGTACCCTCCCGATAGAAAGAACAGCCTTGTTTCCACCAAATTTCTTGGTAAATAATCGGGTTGCATTTATGCCCAACAGCCAGTCTCCTATAGCACGGGCATTGCCGGCAAGATATAGGTTTTTATAGTCTTCAGCTGGCTTAAGGCTTGCAAAGCCTTCTTTTATAGCATCTTCGGTAAGTGAAGAAATCCATAATCTTTTTACCGGTTTATTGCATTTTGCTTTTTGTAATACCCATCTTTGTATCAATTCTCCTTCCTGGCCGGCATCACCACAGTTTATTACTTCTTCACAGTCGCCGACTAATTTTTCAATAACCTTAAATTGTTTTTGTACACCGCCATTGGAAATAAGTTTTATACCAAAATTTTGCGGGATGATTGGAAGAAAAATTAAATTCCAGGATTTGTACTGGGGACCGTAATCATGAGGCTCTTTAAGTGTGCATAAATGACCAAAGGTCCAGGTTACCCAGTAGCCATTGCCTTCAAAATAACCCTGCATAGGAGTATTAGCACCTAATACTTTGGCGATATCTTTAGCTACACTTGGTTTTTCGGCAATACACAACTTCATGAGAGTCAATTAAGGGGATGCAAATTTCCGTATTTTTTCCAGAACTTTTAGCTCCATTAGGGCGGAAAAATACGGAAATTTATTTTAACTACTCATTATGAGTTACTCACAAACTGATTTATTTTTGAAAAATAAGATTCCCTTCATGGATTAGAGAATGAACGGGAGCCATCCTGGAAACCGCTTCAGCAGAACAGCTGGCATCTACCAAAACAATATTGGCAGCTGCTCCGGCTTTTGGCCACTGCATATTTCCTTTATCATCCAGAGGGGTAATATTTTGGGTTGCCAGTTTTAGCATTCTGGAAAGATTGTATTCGGTTCCGTAACCATAGAGTTCGGCAGCCAGTTTTGCTTTTTGAAGCATATTGCCTGAACCAAAGGTTCCCCAATGATCCTGTACATTATCATTACCGATTAATAGATTTACACCATGCTTCATTAGGGTAGGAATAGGCATAATAGTATTTTTGAATGGTATAGAAGAGGCGATTCCCACTTGTGCTGCTGCCAGTCGCTCCGCTATTTTCTCTGTTTCAGCAGAAGAAAGATGTCCTAATGCAAAGGCATGACTCACAAATGTCTTGCCTCTCAGTTCCGGATTTTCCAGTGCTTTATTAATCAAAAATTCTATTGTTTTTATTCCCGATTCTCCCGTCTCATGAAGGTGGATGTCTATTCCTTTATGGTTATCCAAAGCCAGTTGTACAATAAAATCCATTTGCTTTTCAATGCTACCGTCTATGCTGAAAGGATCTAAGCCGCCAATAAAATCAACACTTTTTAGCTGAGCGACATCTTTCATTAAAGAGGCTGTATTGGTATAGTATATACCATGTTGAGGAAAGGCCACTAATTCTGCCTGAAAAGAATCTTTTTTGTTCTTTAATGCCAGTTCCAGATGTTCCAGAGATTTTAATCCGGAAGTAGGGTCTACATTAAAATGTGTTCTGGCATAATGAGTGCCATAAGATTGTGTAAACGCTATCAGTTTTTCTGCACGTTCTGTAGAAGTCTTTAGTAATTCAGGGATAATTTTTTGTTCATAGGCAATCATATCCTTTACGGTTCTTCTGGTTTGCGAAACGGCTTTCCATGGTAGTCCGAATAATGTTTTGTCGATATGAATATGCATATCCTTAAATGCAGGAAGCATCAGACGCTTTTTGGCATCTATAGCTTTTGCATGAGGATTGTTGGGGGTAACAGCCTTTATTATATTGTTTTCAATTTCTACGCAGAAAAGATCTGTTTTAGTTCTGATAACCTCTTTCTGATCATATTCAAAGCCGGTTTCTAAAAGAACGTTTTTTAAAGTATAATTATTTGTTTGTGACATAGGAATGTAATTAACAATGACAAAGTTATTACACCCAGCTTTTGCGGAAGGTGTACAGATTATGCTTTGTGGTGTATAATTTATTTCTTCTCCTTGAACTGTGAAGGAGTCATTTCGGTATGCATCTTGAAAAACTTGGAAAAGCTGGCGTGGTCATAAAAACCTAGCTCGTATACAATTTCTTTTACAGATATATCAGTAGACATCAAGAGTCTTTTGGCCTCTAATAAGGTACGGTTCTGGATGATCGATGATGCAGATGTATTCAGGTGCTTTTTGCAGATAATGTTGAGGTAATTAGGGGAGATACTTAGCTTGTCTGCATAAAAGTTAACAGAACGTTCCTGTCTGAAAAACTGATCCGTTAGATCAAGAAATTTTGATAACAGAGGGGAGGAACTGTATATTTTAAAATCATTAAAAATACCCTCAGCAATCCGGCTAAGAATAAGTGCAATAAGTTTGCAACGGGTGCTGATAACATCCCATAGAATAGGTGTTGTTTCCAATTCTTTGCGGATAGCACTGAATTCATAGAGCAGTGTTCTGAATTCTTCTTCTGAAATACTGATAACAGGATGTTTATGGTAATAAGCCAGTGGGAAACGCAGTGAAGGAGACATTCCTTCAAATAAAGTTCGGCCTATCATAAGCTGATAACCTATAGTCTCTGGTTTTATTTTCCATTGGTGTACCTGCTCCGGAAATAAAAGATGAACCTGATAATCTGATAAAGAATAGTCGATAAAATCTATATTGTGAACACCTTCACCATTTTTGAATAACAGAATAATAAAAAAATCGTGTTTATGGGGAGAGTCAATAGATCTCTCTCCATGCAATTCATGGAAGAGTAAATCACAATCGGCAGGAATTCCCTGATTGAACTCCTGAATACCTAATACAGGAAAATGATCGGACTGATCATTCATATGCGCTATTTTATTTTTAAAAATAGTGATTTTTTATAGTATTTAGTGATATTTTTATGTTGAATTGTGATATGTATGAATCTTAAAATCCACGCAGAAACATGATTTATACAATATCAATCTAAACTGTCTCAGTATTTCTGCATGGATGAAAAAAACTTTAGAATATCACATTCAGGAGAATTCTAAGATTCGAGTATTTTAACAATTTCTTTAAAACCTAAAGATTTTGCGTGTTGCAAAGGAGTTCTTCCGTCATGATCCGGAATAGTAAGATCGGCCCCGGCATCTTTTAATATCTGTACTGTCTGCTGATGTTTTATACCACCGTTACCCAAAATCACAGCTTCCATTAAAGCTGTCCAGCCTAATCTGTTGACATGATTTATAGGGAAGTTTTTTGTATTAGCCAATACTCTTACTGTTTCTACATGTCCGCGTTCACTGGCCGGAATAAGTGCTGTTCCGTAGTATCGGTTAAAAATATCAAAACGGGCACCATGAACGAGGTATAATTTTACAAGCTCAGTTTGTCCGGTAGCTCCGGCATACAAAAAAGGGCTGTCTAACTTATCATCCTGCTGATTGACATTCGCACCATACCGAACCAGTAATTTAGCGGTATCTGTTGCTCCGGAAATAGTGGCGATGAGTAGCAAAGAGCGCTTGTTTTGATCTACTGTATTAACGTTAATTCCTTCTTTTAAGGCTTTTTCAAATAGTTCTGGCTGATTATTTTTGACAGCGTCTGTAATATGTATTGATATGCTTTCCACTTTATCTTCTCTTACCTGAGAGTGGCAGTTACTTAGAATGCCAAAAGAAAGCAAAAAAAGAATGACTCTCATATATTTTATTTTACTGATGACTAAAAAACAACATTTCCCTGATGGATTAGAGATTTTACCGGTGATATTCTGGATACAGCTTCTGCGGAGCAGCTGGCGTCTACAAGTACAACATCCGCTGTATCTCCAGCTTTAGGCCATTGTTGTGTACCTTTATCATCCAGAGGTAATATATTGTAAGTTGCCAGTTTTAAACTTCTGGAAAGTAAAAACTCTGTTGAATAGCCATAAAGCTGGGCCATAAGGTTTGCTTTTTGCAAAACGCTTCCGCTTCCCCATGTATTCCAGTGGTCTATGATGCTGTCGTTTCCGGTACCAATGTTTACACCGTATTTATATAATGTAGGTATAGGCATAATCAGTCCTCCGAAAGGAATTGTGGACATAATACCGATCTTTGCATTAGCCAGTTTTTCAGCGATTTCTTCCTGTTTAACTTTGTCCAGTTTTGCCAGAACAAAACAATGACTCAAAAAAGTTTTGCCTTTCAATACAGGATTTTCATTTACCTTGTTAATCAGATATTCCACTGTTTTCAGACCCGATTCTCCTGTTTCATGCAAATGGATGTCAATTCCTTTGTTGTGATCTAAAGCCAGCTGGACTGTAAAGTCCATAGTTTTTTCAATCTGTCCGTCTACATTGTATGGATCAACACCTCCGATATAATCTATATCCATTTGAGCGGCTTCCTTCATCCATGGTGCAGAATCTGTATAGTAAACACCATGTTGTGGAAAAGCAACAAGTTCCGCTCCAAAAGTAGCTTTCTTGTTGTCCAAAGCTTTTTGCAGATTTTTCAGCGATTCAAGTTTGGATGTTGGTTCTATGTTTACATGGCTTCTGGCATAGGATGTACCACAAGATTGAAGCAGTTCAATAAGTTTTTCGGCATGGTACGTAGATGTTTTCAGCATCTCAGGTAAGATCTGCTGTTCCAGAGCAATCATACCCTTTACACCACCTTGTCTCTTTCTTACAGCCTGCCACGAACCTCCATAAAAAGTTTTATCCAGATGGATATGCATATCTTTAAATGCCGGAAGCATAAGAAGACCTTTCGCATCAATAGCTTTTGCAGAAGGATTATTTGGAGTGACAGCTTTTATTTTTCCGTTGGCAATTTCTACACAGAATAATCCGGTTTTAGTTGCTACAACTTCATTTCCATCGTATTCGAATCCGGTTTCCAGTCTTACATTTTTCAGCATTATATTTTTTGCTCCTTTCAATGTTTTGTCATTAGTAAGGCTAAAAGGACTAGCTGCCAATAAGCCCGGGCTTATTGCTAAACCAGCGACAGCTAAAGCTGAACTTTTAATAAAATCTTTACGGGTAATACCGGAAGCATTCATGATACTAAAATTTTAATAGCAAAAATACCAATTGATCTGGCGGTATAGATGTAGTTATTATATGATTGTCTGTATAAATTATAACTTTGGGAGTGTTCCTGTAAAATCAAATTCCTTATAATTCCATAGTCAACAAGATCATGTCTGTACACTCAATGCCATTTTCCCATATTGGTTCGGGATAATTATCCTTAAAGAAATTCTTTTTAATATCTGTAATTCTGAATCCATATTTCTGATACAGGTAAAGTTGTCCTGTACTCGAGTTTCCAGTGCCTATAACGAGCTTTTTGTAGAATTTATTTTTAGCTTTTAGAATGGCATCTTTTAATAACTGTCCTCCGATTCCCTGGTTTTGAAATTTTTTGTGTACTGCTATATTTTTAATTTCTGTAGTTTCAGAATCCCATGGGAGAAGTACATAACATCCGATAATTTCATTATTATCTTTTGCAAGGTAAAGCTGTCCGGATGCAATGTATAGGTCAATTAATTCTTTTGACGGATCAGCAAGTAATAAAAGATCATAGGGAATTGGTGTTCCGGGTGTATATGGATGTATTGTGATGCTTTCTTTCAAGGCTTCTAGATTTAAAAAAATAAAAAACTAAGATAGGAAATAATAAACTCATAAACAGATCATATTCCCAGTGTTTATCCGGTATTCTTACTATTGCGTATTAATTATTTACAATAATGGTTTTATGATATTTATATCGAAAAATATCTATAATTATATGTATCTTGAAGGATAAATAAATACTTTTTGGGAATAATGTTTGCAATGATGTAAATGTTAAAATAGAACATGGGATCCGATAAGGAAAGTTTTTTTAAATATGGGTGTTTAGGCTTTTTTTTGTTATGTTTTGTATTGAGTTGTAATAAGCAGTCGAAACAATTTTCAGAAGAAAGTTTTGATAAAACTTTGCTTAAAAAAAACGAACAACTGCGTATTTCAGGTGATTATAAAAATCTGGTAAAGCTTAATAAGGATTACCTTACCAAAGCAGAAAAAGAACAATATAGAGCGGGAGAAGCTTTATGCTATATCAATATAGCCAATATGTATTCTACAATTGGCAATTACAAAAATGGATTTCAGTATATCCGCAAAGCAGACGATATTATTGCAGATAATAAACATGCTCCGCTTAGTGCTAAATTGTATCAGGAATATGGCCAGCTGAATAAAGTTATTGGGCTTCATGATAATGCCCTGACATATAATGGTAAGGCATTATATTTTTTGAAAAAATCTTCTGTTGAAGATCAGAAAAGTTATTTTTTGGGTAGGGTATATGCAAACAGAGCGGATTTTATGTACGTTAAAGAGCGTCCGGACTCTTCTCTGGTTTATTTCCACCGGGCACTGAATATAGAACGGAGTCCATTATATCTGGCACTTATTGCCAAACATCACTTACAATATACAGGACGCAAAGATTCAGCTGACACTTATCTAAAAGAGGCCCTGATAAAGCTAAATGGAACTCCGGAAAAAACTTCGGAACGGGGAATGGTTTATCAGACTTCAGGGCAATATTATGATGCTATAAGCAATCCTAAAGAAGCTTTAAACTATTATGAAAAAGCTTTGTCAATGTATACAGCTACCAACAGAATTTATCAAATTCCTTTTATCTATCAGTCTATAGCAAAGGTTTATGAAAAGCTTGGTGAAACTGAAAAAGAACATGATTTTATTATTAAATATACAAAGGCCAATGATAGTCTGAATTTAAAACAGAATGAAATACTTAATCAGTCGATAGAAAAAATGCTTACAGATAAAGATAAAGAATTAAAGACTGATAAAAACAGAACATTCTTTTATGTTTTCGGATTAGTGGCGCTAAGTTTTATTGTATCCATGTATATCTATAAACGCAACAGAAAATTATTACTGAAAAAATATGCGGATAAAGATGGTTGGGGAGAATCTAGGAATATAATGGCGGATGGGAATATCTTTGAAGAGCTGGTTGCTTTGGCAAAGCAGAATGATTCTACTTTCCTTACCCGATTTCAGGAAGTATACCCTAAATTTATAGATAATCTGCTTAAAATAGATCCAGGTCTTGTAAGTTCTGAGCTTGCTTTTTGTGCAATGATTAAATTAAATTTCTCCTCCAAGGAAATTGCAAACTATACATTTATTCAGCACAAATCGGTACAACAGAAAAAACACAGACTCAGAAAAAAACTAAATGTACCGACAGATCAGGATCTGTATGTGTTTTTTCAGGATTTGGACTGATGATTTTCAATTTATTGAAAACCATGATGTTGTAAAGTATGAGGTATGTATGTAGTACTCGTTTTTTTGATGATTATTACTAATTATTATAATATTTGCATTCTTGAAAACACATTTGACGAAAGAATAGCTGTCGTATAAAATCTCAAAATAAACATTTTACCAAATTGTAATTTCGGATAAAGACGGCTATTTTTGCAAACGATAAAAACACAAATAATATATTTTAAACAAACAATAATGAAAAAAACAGCATCTGTCTTATTGATAGCAGCCCTTACTGTAATGTCTTGTCAAAGCAAAAAAAAAATTTCGGATAAAGAAATAACGAAAGAAACAGGAATGAATATGAAAGTTCCCTTTACATTAGCTAAAAACTATTTTATCAAAAATACACTGGAAGATAAACCTGCTTTTGTAGAGAAAATTACAAATGAAGAAGGATTTGAGAAGTTTTTTGGTGCAGCGGCAACCATGAGCAACATGCCTACAAAAATTGATTTTTCCAAGCAATATGTTATTGCTGTAATTAATCCTTCTACAGATATGCTGACAAGCCTGAATATGCCAACACTTTCTAAAAGCGGGGATATAATCACATTAGCTTATGAAGAAAAAGTAGAAGGAAAACAAAGCTATTCAATGAGACCTTGTCTTATCCTTGTGGTAGATAACCAATATCAGGGAGAGATTAAAACGGTTAAGAAATAAACCTTCAAACAGAAAACAACATCATAGATCAAATTAAAGCGCAACCTTGTAAGGTTGCGCTTTGGTGTTGATTGAAATATCTGTGATTGTTAGTAACTTACTTCATGTACTTTTACAGCACGTCCACTTGGGTCGTTCATTTTTTTGAAAGCTTCATCCCATTCCAAAGCTACAGGAGTAGAGCAGGCAACAGATGGTACAGATGGTACCGTTTGTGAAGCACTGTCGCTAGGGAATAATTCTGTAAATATACTTCTGTAACGGTATTCTTCCTTGCTCATAGGTGTGTTAATAGGGAAGCGGTATTTTGCGTTTGCCATCATTTCATCACTTACTTCATCCTCTGCAATTTGCTTCAGTGTATCGATCCAGCTATAGCCGACACCATCACTAAATTGCTCTTTTTGTCTCCAGGCAATGCTTTCCGGTAATATATCTTCAAAAGCCTTTCTCAGAACCCATTTTTCCATTCTTTCAGGTGTTATCATTTTGTCCTGAGGGTTAATTGTCATAGCAATATCCATGAATTCTTTATCCAGGAATGGTACACGACCTTCAATACCCCATGCCATTAGGGATTTGTTTGCACGAAGGCAGTCGTAAAGGTGAAGTTTGCCCAGCTTTCTTACGTTTTCTTCATGGAATGCCTGAGCGCTTGGTGCCTTATGGAAATAAAGATAACCACCGAATAGTTCATCAGAACCTTCCCCGGATAATACCATTTTAATTCCCATAGATTTTATAACTCTTGCCAGAAGATACATAGGAGTGGAAGCTCTGATAGTTGTTACGTCATAAGTTTCCAGATGGTAAATAACATCGCGGATTGCATCCAGTCCTTCCTGAATAGTATATTTTACTTCGTGGTGTACTGAACCTATATGATCCGCAGCTTTCCTTGCTGCTGCAAGATCCGGAGATCCTTCTAATCCAACGGCAAAACTGTGTAAGCGTGGGTACCATGCTTCCTGCGTATCGCCACTTTCGATTCTTTTAGAGGCAAATTTAGCTGTTACAGCAGCGATAATTGTGGAATCCAATCCGCCGGATAAAAGAACACCATACGGAACATCGCTCATCAGCTGGCGGTGTACTGCATCCTCTAATCCTTTTCTAAGGGCTGTTATATCCGTAGGATTATCTTTTACTGTATCAAAGCTTTCCCAATCTCTTGAGTACCATAGCTGATATTCTTCACCATCTTCACTATACAACAGGTGTCCCGGTTTAAATTCTTCAATTTTGTTGCAAACGCCTTCCAAAGCTTTAAGCTCCGAAGCTACATAGAAGTTTCCATGTGCATCCCACCCACGGTATAAAGGGATAATTCCCATATGATCGCGGCTGATAAGATAAGTGCCTTTTTCTATATCATATAATGCAAAAGCAAATATACCATTCAGTTTTTCTAAGAAATCTTTTCCGTATTTCTGATAAAGTGCTAAAATTACTTCACAATCAGATTGTGTAAGGAATTCGTACTCCGGAAATTCTTTTCTTAGTTCCAGGTGGTTATAGATCTCGCCGTTTACTGCTAAAACAAGATTTCCGTCTTTAGAGAAAAGAGGCTGTTTCCCTGAAGTAGGATCTACAATTGCCAGTCTTTCATGAGAGAAAATTACTTTTTCGTCCTGAAAAATACCTGACCAGTCTGGCCCACGGTGTCTGATTTTTTTAGACATTTCCAGTACCTGAGGTCTTAATGTTTCTGTTTTTTGTTTTGCATCAAATAAGCATACTATCCCGCACATTTTCTTATGTTTTTAAATTTTAATTCATTTTATTAATGCAAATATGCGATTCGATTATTTTTTAAACAAATAAAAATATTTGATTAAGAAAAATATGCTTAAATTAATTTTATAGTAGGATTTTTTTAAGAATCATAAAAAAGAATCCCATCCTAACCGAAAAAAATTAAGATGGGAAAATGTTAGATTTATATGTCAATGGTCAATGAATGAATGTTCAATTAGGTTAATGTGTCAATGAGTGAATATATAATCTTTTGTAAATTCACCTATTCACCTATTCACCTATTCACCTATTCACCTATTCGCTATTCCTGACCTAAAAGAACGCCTGAGACATTCCAAAAGCTTTGACTGCTTCCTTCCGGAGCTCCCTGCGGAATTTTAACCTGTATCGTATGTTTACCTGCTTTCAGGTTTCCTAAGTTGATATAAACTGGATTGGTTATAGTCCCGGGACACCAGTTGGAACGGCTGAGATCTGAAGAAGAAAGACCGTCCTCGAAGTTACCCGATGCCGGATTGAATAATCTGTAGGATCCACAATCTGTTCTCCATGGTGTAAAAGCATGTGCCAGTTTCCCATCCAGATAAATAGAATTTTCTTTTGGTACAAATTCATCACCTTCTCCCCAGCCACCGTGGCCGGTTGTAATATAACGTAACTGAGCATTTTTAAGATCTTTTGCCAAAATAAACTCAACTTCAACTCCTTTGTCAGAGCTAAACATAGTAGGATAGTCCTGACCAGCCATTTCCATTACATTGGTAGTATTGAAAACAGGCAGCACAAAGTTATTATTCACAATTTTCTGCTGATCCGGATGTATGCTTAATTCTAAACTTATCTGATGTCCGCCTTTATCGTAGTTCCCGATAAATGCTCCTACCAGTACCTCTTTTCCACTTAGTTGCGGACGAAGTTCGGTGATGTCCTGACGGTATGGTGTATTGTTGTGCCAATTTTTTCCTTTTAACTGAATCTTTTCATTGAAATGTCCAATTCCGAAAGGTGTGAAAAACCGCATTAATTCAATAAACGGGAGATAATCCGGAGTTAAGGCAACGCCCTGATAGGACTTACCATTTCCGTTCTGGTATACCGGAAGTGATTTTACACCTTGGGTTAAACCTGTATAATAAGATATAGCTCTTTCCTGTGGAATTATAAATACATCTCCGGTTCGGTCGTACGCATCACCATTAGATTTTTGTTTCAGTTCTACAAAGATTGTATTGCCTTGTTTAATTTCCGGAATTTTTACTTTTTTCAGAATAATTGTTCCGTTACCGAAGCGCTGAATAACCTGATCAGATTTAGAGGCATCGCTAAAATTAATAGTTTCATTTTCAAAAACAGGAATGGTGATAAATCTGCTTTTCCAGATCATGTCTTTGTAAGTAAGCGCATCTTTTTCAGTAATATTCTTCCCATTGAATAAAACCTGATCGTCCAGTGATTTTATTTTTTTTACTGAAGTTGCTTCAACAATTGAACTTCCGTTTCTCACCGTCTTTAATACCAGGCCCAGATCCTGTCCCAGTATACTTGGGCCGCCCTTTACTTTGAGATCATTGGTATACCATACTTCTATAGTATTTGAATTTATGCTTGTTACAGCTTTCTTTACATTATAGCCCAGTATTTTCCCGGTTTCGGAAGTCGGCTTGAACTCCTGTTTAGCAAGAATTGTATTATCGCTTGTTTTTACAACTTCATTATTATTAAGAAAAGCAAACTGGCTAACTTCATTGTTTTTTCTGTTAATTTCATTAACCTCAAAAGGAAAATCAGCTTTTTTATTTTTTATTTTCTCATTGAATAATAGTGTTTTATCACTATTGGTAATGCTGATGATATGATTCTGATTAGGATTTATCTTCCCTTCGAATGAATTCTGATAAGTAATTTCATAAGTCTGGGCGAAAATCATCTGGGCACCTGTAATAAGGCTGCACAGTAAAATTTTTTGCATAAGATTAGTTTTCAACAAAGGTAAAGAAAATGCCCGAAGATGACTATTTACCAATCAGGATATAATAGGTCTTAGGAATATTAACACCATGAAAATGATTAGTGAGGCCATAAAATATGAAAATAGTAATGACAACTCCGGTGAGTAGAATTGTATTGGCCTGTACTAAAGGTTGTATGCCCAATATGTCATATTTCATCTTTTTAAGGTGTACTGCTGCAAGATGAGCAAAGAGAGAGAGAATAGCTAAGCCATAATACGGAACAAAAAATAAACTAAATGGGAGGTTATTAATTCCGGCTACTCCAAAATAAAAATTAGTATCCAGATGTAGTATAAATCTTCCTGTGAGTACTGCACTGACATGAATAATAAGAAATAAAGCCATGTAAATACCACTCCATACATGTATCTTTTCATAAAATGATCCGGCCTTATTCTTCTTAAGGATAAGTCTGATCCCTGAAATGATTTGGAAAATAACTGCAGTTAGTAATAAAACTTCAATCACAGGATTTCTGTAAATATTACGGAGTATATCCATAATTTCAATATGGAGAGAAATACTGAAAATACTACAAAAATGATTAAATAGATGGCCGCTGATGAAGATCAATAGCGTTAGTCCCGAAAAATAGTGAAGATCTTTCATTTATTTTTTCTCAAAAATCGGGAGTAATATCTACAGATTATTTGATTTATATCAAATGATATTCTTAGGATTTCTTATTCTGCTTAAGGTTTCAAGTGTAATCCCCAGATAGGATGCAATATAGGATAGTGGAATGCGGCGGAGAATCCCGGGTTGGGTGTTTATAAGGTTTTCATATTTATGTTGTGCATCTTCAAATTGCAGCGCACTAATGCGCTGCTGAAGTTTTATAAGGGTGTTGGTAATAACCTTTTTTTCAAGTCTTTCAAAAGCCCTGTATTTATCGGATAAATAATTTGCTGTGGCTCTACTGATCTCCAGAAGGACAGCGGGTTCTACAGAACTTATGGAAAATGTACTTGGGATATTCTGAAAAAAGCTATTGACAGAACAGATGAATTCGCCATTAAAGGCGAACCATTCTGTAACTTCTTTGCCGTTTTCTTTTATATAAAAAGCCCTGGCGCTGCCGGCAGCAACATAATAAGTTTTATCTGAATATTGACCGGTTTTTATAATTTCTTCTTCTTTGTCGAGTATAAGAATTTTGCATTTGGTAATCAATTCCTGAATACAATCCTCTGGTAATGCCACATAATGGCGCGTTATTTCATCAACAATTGAAGAAATATCGTGAGCCACTTAGGCTTTTCTTTGAATTAATGCCATATAGAAACCATCGTAACCATGACTAGGCATAATTTTTTCTTCACCGATTAGTTCGTATTCCGGATTCTTTTCAATAAAGTTCTTAGTCTGTAATGTGTTTTCAGAAGGAAGAATAGAACAAGTAGCGTATACCATTTGCCCGCCTTTCTTTATAATTTTAGAATAATCCTGAAGGATATTTTCCTGTTCCTTTTTTATTCTGTCTATAAAATCCTGATCAATTTTCCATTTACTATCCGGATTTCTTTTTAATACTCCTAAACCAGAACAAGGAGCATCTATCAATAATCTGTCTGCAGAGTTATGAAGTCTTTTGATCACTTTATTGTCATCAATAATTCTTGTTTCAATATTATGAGCACCAGCTCTTTTAGCTCTACGCTTAAGTTCAGCCAGTTTCCATTCGAATATATCAAGTGCAATAATCTGTCCTTTGTTTTTCATTAAAGCAGCAATGTGTAATGTTTTACCACCTGCACCTGCGCAGGCATCAACAACACGCATACCTTCTTTTACATCAAGGAATTTTCCGATTAACTGTGAAGAAGCATCCTGTACTTCAAACATTCCCTTTTTGAAGGCCTCAGTAAGGAAAACATTTTTCTTTTCTTCCAGTTCCACAGCATCTTCATAACCACGAACGGCGTGAGATTCTATTTCACTTTTCTGTAATTCTTCGATTAATTTTTCTTTTGTTGTCTTCAGAGTATTTACGCGAAGTACAGTTGGAGCAGGGTCATTTAATGCATCCATTTCTTTTTCCCAGTTGGCGCCTAATTCTTTCTCAAGAGTTTCAGCAAGCCATTCCGGAATTGAATATTGTACAGCTTTTGTAGGTACCGTTCCTTTCTTTAGTTTGTTAAGGATGTCGGCAATTTTAATACCTTCAAATTCTTCAAACTTTTTGTAATGAGTTTTTGTCCACAAAAGATATGCAAGAATCATTCTGTAAATGTTACCTGGTTTTGCACCTTCGCCCATATAATATTCAAGGCGTTTTTTCCAACGGATAATATTATAGAAAATCTCAGAAACAACAGCTCTGTCCTGGCTTCCCCATTTTCTGTGTGCTTTGAGAAGTCTCTCAATAACCTTGTCGGCATATTTATTTTTTTCGAAAAAGGTTTCCTGTAGTGCATCGTGGATGCCAATAAGTAGGTTTCTGTGAATAAGTTCCATAATTAGATCTGCAGTTTTGCACTGCAAAAATACGTTTAAATTAGAGGAAACGCAAAAATGCCGAAATTAAGCTCTGAGAAAGGAAAGATTTGACTTGGGTTTCAGAAATCTTATCTTTGCAAAAAATATAATTATTATGAGCGATACGATACTTTGTCCGAAATGTAATTCGGAATTTACTTATCCGCAGGATAATCTTATGGTGTGTTCCCAGTGTTTTCACGAGTGGGATCCGGCAGATATTTCGGCAGACAGTGATGATAAAGTTTTTGATTCCAACGGGAATGAATTGCAGGATGGAGACTCTGTAGTCGTAGTAAAAGATTTGCCTGTAAAAGGTGCGCCAAAGCCAGTGAAAGCCGGAACCAAGGTTAAAAATATCAGATTAAGACCAGGAAGCGATCATAACATCGATTGTAAAATTGATGGATTCGGATCAATGGCCTTGAAATCCGAATTTGTGAAAAAAGGTTAATCAATAACTCTTATTTAAGCTTAGGGTTTGTTTAATTTTTTAACACTTTAGGAATAGATTATTCATTATAAAAAGTTCACATGAGGGCACATGAGGATTTAAAAATCTTTGATTTTTAATCTTAAGTGAGCTTCTTTATATATGCTAAAGCGATAATCTAAGGTGCCTTAAGTGTTTTTATTTTAAATTTAAACAGTCATTTATAGATATAGACTTTATCCATCAGGATAAAGTCTTTTTTATTATAATTTCTAAGAGGTATACCACAAAATAAAGTTTTCCACTTATTATTGAGTGTAGGACCTAAAATCGTAATTAAATATAATGTGAAATTGAGAAAAAGTAATAGGCAAAAAATAAAAAAGGAAAAATTTGGCAGGGCAACTTTCAAAAAACTTTCATTGCGAACGCTAATTTCAGTTTTACAAGGCAGAAAGAGAATAACCAAAAATTTCCTTGAATATCTTCTTGGGCAAAGATAAAAAAAATGTTTACAAACCAAAAATATTGGGTGTAAATATTTAATATTTAAGTTTTTAAAGCTTATTAAATAAAACTTATTTTTAATTTTCCTGCTTTCTTTTGGGCTGTATATACAATAAATGTATGGCCTTTAACATTGACAAGGTTTCTGTAAAAACCTCCCGAAAAACCAGATTCGATAACTTCTGCATCTGTTCCTTCATTTTCGGTAAATTTTAACTGATGTGGGAAATAAAACCACTTTGGTAAACCGAGTTCCTTTTGTTGTTCGGGTGTTAAAAGATTTACTTCACCCAATAATCTCGCTACATAAGGATTGTATGGTGACTGAAAAAGAGCCTCCGGGGAATCTTTCTGAATAAGACGGCCTTCCTGTAAAACAACTACTTCATCTATCCATGGCAGGATTTCTGTGATGTCGTGTGTGCTGATAATAAGACTAATGTTTTGTTCACGAACGTAAGCAAAGAGTTTATCCCGTAATTGTGTTTTTCTGGAAAAATCGAGATTACTGAAAGGTTCATCCAGAAGCAATAACTTAGGCAGTTGTGACAAAGCCTGTGCAATAGCAACACGTTGTTTCTGCCCGCCGCTTAGGTTTTTAGGATATTCATTGATAAAATCTTCCAGACCAACAATTTCCAGAAGCTGAAAAACTTTATCTCTTTTGGCTTTGAGATCTATATTCGAAAGAAATTTCCCTACATTATCATAGACCGTAGAGTAGGGCATCAGATCATAATGCTGCGCTACTAATTTCATATCTTTCTCTCCCGGAATAATATTGGCTTTGGGGCCATAAATTTCCCTGTTGTCAAAATATATTTTCCCTTTATACCAATCACTTAAACCATATATAATGTTTAGCAATGTTGTCTTTCCACATCCGCTTTCACCTATCAGCGCCATAATCTTTCCCTGCTCTAAACCGAGATGAAGATTGTTGAAGATAAGTTTGTCCTGACTATAGCCAAAGTCTATTCCTTGTATATTGAGTAACATTTTGCAAAAATAACCTTTTGTAGGTTTGTTAGTATTTTTTTATTAAATTTACGAAACTAATTGTTAAAATAAATTACAAAATAATGAAAAAAAGATTTTTATGGGTGTCTGCGTTGGCTCTTATGGGAACTGTTCTGGTAATTTCCTGCGGGAAAGATAAACCAGTAACAAATGAGTCCGGTGCAGTAACTACAACTAAGGAAGGAGCCGTTTTCGCAGTTGATACACTGAATAGTAAAATCGAATGGACAGGTTATAAGATTTTTAAATCAGATAATACCTCTCATTTTGGGACTATTAAGTTTGAAAGTGGAGAAGTTACTGTAAAAGACGGTAAACTGGAGTCCGGTAATTTTGTAGCATCCATGAATACTTTAACTTCCGAAGATTTAAAAGATGATAAAGAAAATCAGGCAAAGCTTGATGGCCACCTTAAGAGTGGTGATTTCTTTGAAGTAGAGAAATTCCCTACAGCATCTTTTGAAATTACTAAAGTTACTCCGAATGAAACCGGAGATTATAATACACTGATCGACGGAAACCTTACATTGAAAGGAGTGTCTAAGCCAATAAGCTTTAATACCAATGTAGTGGTGAAAGATGGTGTGGCAACAATTAAGTCTGAGAAAAAAGACATCAACAGACGTGACTTTGGTGTTAACTTTACTTCACCTGCCAGCAATGGTATTATTAAAGATGAAGTAAGTCTGCAGATTAACGTAAAAGCATTAGAAAAGAGATAGTTTTAAGTAATATGTGATGGAGAAAATCTGCTTTTGGAAACAAGAGTGGATTTTCTTTTTTATAAAAGTCCGATAAAAACCTTAAATTTGTGCTGCAATTTTTATAAGATGCTAGAGAAAATAGAAGAATTACTGGGTCAGGTACAACAATTTCATACCAAAAATAAAGAAGAAATCGAGAAGTTCCGTATTGCCTTTATTGGTAAGAAAGGAAGTGTAACAGAGCTTTTTGAGAAGTTTAAAGATGTTCCGAATGAACAGAAAAAAGAATTCGGACAGAAGATTAATACCCTTAAGCAGGCTGTAAATGCTAAAATTGAAGATCTGAAAGCAGGGATTTCTGAAGAAACGACTACCGAGAAAATAGACCTTACAAAACCTGGATTTCCTGAAGAGTTAGGAAGCAGACATCCTATTAATCTGGTTAAGAACAGAATTATTGAAATCTTTAAATCTATTGGTTTTGCTGTAGCAGACGGACCAGAGATTGAAGACGACTGGCATAATTTTACTGCATTGAACCTACCGGAATATCACCCGGCAAGAGATATGCAGGATACTTTCTTTATAGAGAAAGATCCGGATATTCTTTTAAGAACGCACACTTCTTCTGTACAGATCAGATATATGGAAAATAACGAACCTCCGATGAGAATTTTGTCACCGGGAAGGGTTTTCCGTAACGAGGCTATTTCATCCCGTTCACACTGTATATTCCATCAGATAGAAGGTTTGTATATAGACAAGAATGTATCATTTGCAGATCTTAAACAAACAATTCAGTATTTTACTACAGAATTATTTGGTAAATCCCAAATCAGAATGCGTCCTTCTTATTTTCCATTTACTGAGCCAAGTGCCGAGGTAGATGTATATTGGGGGCTAAACTCTGAAACCGATTACAGAATTACCAAAGGTACGGGTTGGTTAGAGATTATGGGTTGCGGAATGGTAGATCCTGCTGTTCTGAAAAATGTAAACATTAATCCTGACGAGTACAGTGGTTTCGCTTTTGGTATGGGAATTGAGCGTATTGTAATGTTGCTTTACCAAATGTCTGATATCCGTATGTTCTTTGAAAATGATGTACGTATGTTGGAGCAATTCAAACATTTGTAAGATTCAGATTATTCTGATATAAAATAATAAATGGCCGGATATTTCCGGCCATTTTATTTTGTTAGTAATTAATAATGTCAATTATTTATTTAGCAAAACGTAGTGGATACTTTACATTAGAATACTCTATAAGATCAGCCTTTAGAGATCCTACCGCCAGCTCAGCTTTCATTTGGATAGGAATATGATTAGCATCATTTGTTACCCACATAGTCACCCCTTCTTTAGCCTTGAAAACACGTCCACTCATTACTGAAGGGATAATTTTCAGACAGTTGATTTTGCCAAATTTTGTACTCATCATTTCAGTACCTACAACTTTTAGCATAAAAGGATAAATTTCATCATCGATCCATACGTTCAGTTTAACAGAGCTGCCAACTTTTAGCTGATCAGTACTCAGTGTACGCAGATAATAGAATGATGATAACATATCCTGTATATCGCTATTAACATTGAAGTTGCGGGTCTCGTTTTTTATTCTGTCATGTAAACTTACAGTATGGTTACTATGGTTGAATGTAGATGCCAGATTTTTACGGTAGCTTCCTTCACTTACATTTCTTACATAGAAACTTGGTTGGTCAGTTCTTAGATTAATATAGCTTTCATAGATATCATCCACTTTAAAAAATGCCCGTACAGCTCCGGAGCTTCTTCCTTCACCTCTTACGTAGAGATGGGGTGCACCGTTATATGTGGTTTTCTTGGTAGAGAGTGTTGCAAATCCTGCATTTAAAAATCCGTAGTGAATACGGTATTTTAATATTTCCCCTGAATTGACGCTGTCGAACTGAGCATTTATAAATACGACACTAAATACAAATATTGCTGTAAAAAAATTCCTCATACACAATTTTATAACTATATGTTTTCAAAAACTTTGCCAAAGCCTAAAGTACAAATTTCATCGGTATTTACGATGAAAAAATTATTAATGTTTTATGAATTCAATGACGAACATCATGAAAACCAATCAGGCTATTTGCAATGGTATTCCTATCTTTGTTTTTTCTAAATAATAACTGAGCGATATGATTGAAACTGATATCATTATTATAGGAGCAGGTCCTACTGGACTATTTGCCGTTTTCGAGGCAGGATTACTTAAGCTAAGATGCCATATTATAGATGCTTTGCCACAACCTGGAGGTCAGCTGGCTGAATTATACCCTAAGAAACCAATCTTCGATATCCCGGGATTCCCTTCGGTAGATGCAGGTGTATTGGTTAATAATCTTATGGAACAGATTAAGCAATTTGAACCAGGCTTCTCATTAAGCGAAACAGCAGTATCTTATGAAAAAACTGAAGACGGACTTTTTATTGTTGAGACCAGCAGAGGAACTAAAATAAAAGGTAAAGCTATTGCTATCGCCGGAGGTTTAGGAAGTTTTGAACCAAGAAAGCCACAGCTTGATAATATTGAAGCTTTTGAAGAAAAAGGAGTGGAGTACTTCGTAAGAAATCCTGAAATGTACAGAGATAAGAAAATTGTTATTGCTGGAGGAGGAGATTCTGCGTTGGACTGGTCCATTTTCTTAGCAGAAGTAGCTTCTGATGTAACATTAATTCACAGAAGAAATGAATTCCGTGGTGCACTGGACTCTGTCGAAAAAGTACAAAAACTAAAACAGGAAGGTAAAATTAATCTGATTACTCCTGCTGAAGTAGTAGGATTGGAAGGGAACGGAACTCTTTCTGCAATTGAGATTGAAAAAGACGGAGAGCGTGTTTCTATTGAAACTGATTATCTGATTCCTTTATTCGGATTAACTCCTAAATTAGGACCTATCGCAAATTGGGGGCTAGAGATAGAGAAAAACTCTATTAAAGTAAACAATGCACTGGATTACCAAACGAATGTTGAGGGTATCTATGCGATTGGGGATATCAACACTTATCCTGGTAAAATGAAGTTAATTCTTTGTGGTTTCCACGAAGCGACTTTAATGTGTCAGGGAATCTATAACCGTTTAAATCCTGGTAAAAAATTCGTACTGAAGTATACAACCGTGAGTGGGGTAGACGGATTTGACGGTACCAGAAAAGAAGCTGAAAAAGCAGTAGTGAAGTCAATTGACTAATTGATTTTTACATATATAATTGAAGAAGCGCCCGGTTTACCGGGCGCTTCTGTTATGCAGGTAAAAAGTCATTAAAAAAAGAGAGCCTTCCGAACAGAAGGCTCTCCTGAAAAAATAACCTTAGGCTATGTTAAGAGAAAAATAATTAAAATTTAAGGTCTAAACCAATATAGAAATTAGCTCCCATAATTGGTGCATAGACCATTCCGCCATCGAAGTAATTACCAAAAGGATTTTTAGCATCCAGAATAGCATTTTTCTGCTTGTAATTCGTCAGGTTTTCACCACCGGCATATATTCTTACCTTTTCATTCAGATTTTTCGAAATCTGGGCATTTAAAGTCGTATATGCGTTGGAATAATCCGGAAGTCTGAATTCTTGTGGATTACTCTGTGTAAATGGGATTCTTTGTTTTCCAATCCAGTTTAATGTAGCATCGAAACTCCAGAAACCACCTTTGTCATTTTTATTGGTTGCATAAGCAGCGTTGAAAAAACCTCTGTGTTTTGCCATAAAAGGAGCCTTTCTTCTGCCTGAAAGATAATCGGTTTCTACATTGTAATACTTGTAAGCCAATCTCAGGTCCAGGTTTTTAGCAGGAGTAAGATCCCATTGTACTTGTACACTATTGGCAAAAGATTTTCCTTCCAGATTATAAAACAGAATCTTGTTGGTATACTGATCTAAATCTGTAATGACCTGATTCTGAAAATCTGTTCTAAAAACGTCTGCTATGATTGTGGATTTTTTATTGAAAATTTTGAATTCCTGCTGCAGGCTCAATCCATAGTTCCATGCAATCTCAGGTTTTAGTCCATAGATATTTCCGTTGTTGGATAAAATCTCGATACTTCTATTGGACGCAAAATATTGCTGGCTTTCCGCAAAAATATTGGCAGTTCTGAATCCTCTACCTGCAGATAACCTTAAAATAGTTTTGGGAGCGATGTCATATTTGAAGTTAAGCCTCGGTGTGAACTGTGTACCCGCAAGATTATGAAAATCAACACGTGCACCAGCTACCAAAACATATTTAGCTCCTGTTAAAGTGTATTCTGCAAAAAGGCCCGGAACAGTCTCCTGTCGCTTATAATTAGCTGTCAGATAATCTTCATTGTAATCATCTAATAAAAAGCTTGCCCCAACTTTGTACTTGTGGTTGGTATTTCCAATAATACTTTCAAAAATTAAATTGGAATAAAAGGTAGACTGTTTTCCAAAGTAATTACGCAATCCGAAGAAACTATCCTGCTGATGATAAGTAAACTGATTCATCCAGCCTAAACTTTGATATGGTTTTCCTTTGAAAACATAGCCTGTTTTATTCCAAGCCTGAAATCGGGATATATCGATTCCTACACCATATAAATTTTGCTGACTCTGATTAAGTCTTTTGTTATAACCGATCTGGCCGGCAGTTCTTTCATCTTTTACAAAGTTAATCCCGAAATGAGAGCCGAATCCACTATTACTAAGATCATTGTAATTCAGTAGGTAGGCAGCGTTTAGCTGTGTTCCTTTTGGACGATCCAGAAAGCCATCATTGTTCATATCGGTATCGCCGAAAGTTCCGTTACCGTGTAATAATATGCTTTGATTCCATTTTTCGGCAACCTGAGAGGTATGGGTAATATTGGCTTCAGCACGTCCGTTAAAATCAGAGAACAGATTAAGCTCTGTTGTAGGTTTCTCATTTTCAGATTTCAGAAGTTCCGTGTTAATCTGTCCAGTAATACTCTCATATCCATTAACTACAGTGCTTCCACCTTTTGTTAGCTGAATCCCGCCAATCCAGCGTCCTGGTATAAAGTTTAATCCGTATGCTGATGCTAGTCCTCGTATTTCCGGAAGCTGTTCCTTTGTAAGGCTGGTATATTTCTGGTCCAGTCCCAGCATTTTAAGCTGTTTTGTTCCGGTTACAGCGTTGCTGAACGAAACATCTACCGTCGCATTGGTTTCAAAACTTTCAGAAAGATTACAACATGCTGCTTTTAATAATTCTTTTGGATTAATGTTGAAAGTCAATCCAACTTCCTTCTTGTTTAGAGCAGTTGCCTCAGCAGCTTTAGTTATTGTAACCCCACCAATTTGTTTTTCTTTTCCTTTATCACTTTGCTGGTGGTCTTCTTCTTCATTTTTTACTTCGGTATTTATTTTATCCGAATGTACTTTTGTATTTGCTTCTCCAAATGAAGTAGTGCGATCGAAATGGCAGCATGCAGGCAGTTTTGAGTATGTTTTATCGTCTGCTTTAAACTTTTCATTATCATGCCCGGCATCTGCAACTTTCTGCAGAACTTTTTCAGCAGTGGTTTTTGCCGGATCCAGTTCAAGATAGAGCTTTTGCTCATCCGCCTTCCATTCAGCACTTAATGCACCTGCATCTTTAGAAGCTTTTTCTATACGGGCTTTGCACATGTCACAGTTTCCTTTCACATAGAATGAAACTTTGTTTACAGTGTGTTCCTGATTTGGTTTAGTATCCCTGCTATAATGACAGCATGCAGGTAATTTGTTATAAACGGCGTCTTTAGCTGTATATTTTTCATTATCATGCCCAGCATCTGCTACATGCTGAAGGATTACATCGGTATTCGTATTGTCCGGATTATATTCTACAGTTAATATCTGTGTTTCCGGGCTCCATTGTGCAGTTTTTACACCTTTAGTTTTTGCTGCTTTTTCTATTCTGGCTTTACACATTTCACAGGCTCCTTTTACAACATAAGTTTCTTTTTTTAGAGAGCTCTGGGCGTTAATGTTCATAAACAGAAATAGATTCAGGAGCAACAGTCCTGATCTTAAAATTGATTTCATTCTGTAAATTAATTTAGTTCTAATCGATTATGTGCAGTTTTTTTACTGCTTTTAATAATAAAACTAAACGAGTTTAGGCGGTTGCCAGATGTTGAATGTCCTGTTCGGAATAACAGGAAATGAATAGGAGAAATCAGAGGTATCTTTGATAACAGAATTATGCAAAGGAGCCTCTATTGGTTCTAAAATAATATTATTGACGTATCCTGAGCAGGTCTGACAGCTTTTGCAGCTATCTTTACAGGACTTATTTGCATGTCCGGAATTCTGATCACAGCAGTTCTCGTTATGCTCATTTTCATGTTGGCAACAACTTTCTGAAGACTTTTCAGTAGTATGGCAATCCATTTTCTGAGATGCTGTTGCAGAGAACTGTTCCGGATACATAAATGTCCCCAGAAACATCAGAAATATGAGTAAATAGCTTTTTGTTGCCATAATCAGTGGCAAAGATAAAACAAAATCTAATAAGAAATACTTTATAGAAGCTTCTTTGTAGCTGATTTAAATTACCTTTTTGATAGACAAGTATGCTTTTTTCTTTCGTAAATTTGTGGATAATATTTAAATTATTATGTCAGACGTTAAAGTAACCATTATAGATAGAGAAGGTGTTGAACATGAGATTATGGCACCTACAGACATGTCGATGAATCTTATGGAAACCATAAGAGCCTATGAACTTGTAGAAGAAGGAACTTTCGGAATATGTGGCGGGATGCTGATGTGTGCTTCTTGTCAGTGCTATAAATTAAGCGATACAGAAGTACCTGAAATGGGAGATGAGGAAGAATCGTTGTTGTATAGTGATGGTGTTAATGTAAAAGAAAATAGCCGCCTAAGCTGCCAGATTCCAATTACTATGGATATAGAGGGATTGAAAGTAGAAATAGCTCCGGAGCCATAATTAATCCACAGATTATGTTCTAAAAATATAAAACCCGCCAAAGGCGGGTTTTTATTTTATATTATTTCGTTGGAATTTCTTTCAGAATATCCTGAAGGTAACCCCAGAACTTCTGTACAGATGTTATATTTACTTTTTCCTCCGGCGAGTGTGCACCAGTAATGTGAGGACCGAAAGATACCATTTCCATTTCAGGATAATTAGCACCAATAATACCACATTCTAATCCTGCGTGACATGCAACAACACGTGGCTGTTCCCCAAATTTCTGAGTATAAATTCTTTCAAGAACCGATACGATTTCAGAATTAGGATCAGGCTGCCATCCTGGATAAGATCCTGTGAATACTACATCCAGACCTGCCAGTTCAAATGATGCACGCAGCTGATCTGCCACAGCCATTTTAGTTGAATCTACAGAAGAACGGGAAAGGTTAAGTACTCTTAGTTTTCCTTCCTTCAGTTCTACTTTTGCTATATTGTTAGAAGACTCCACAAGACCTTCTACCTCAGGGCTCATTCTGTAAACTCCGTTATGAGCTGCTTTTAGACCTTTGATAAAAGATTCTGAATCTGCTGTGCTGATTCCTGATCCGTTTGTCTGAGCTTTGCTGATTGTAATCGTAAGATCTTTTTCTACTGATTTGAACTCATTAAGAATATCAGCTTTCAAAACTTCCGCAACTTTTAAATATGCATCTGCATTTGCTACACTAAAGTTAGCTCTGGCTTCACGTGGAATAGCATTCCTTAATCCTCCTGCATTAATATCAGATAATTGGATGCTTTGACCGATACCTGCAAATAAGAATCTTCCTAACAGAACATTAGCATTTCCTCTGCCTTTATCAATATCCATTCCGGAATGTCCTCCCGTAAGGCCTTTAATCTCAATAGCGATTCCTTCTCCCTGTACCGCTACGGTATTATACTCTTTTGATGCAGTTACATCAATACCTCCGGCACAACCTATATCGATTTCATCATCTTCCTCTGTATCCAGATTAAGAAGAATATCACCATGTAAAACTCCTGGCTTCAGACCAAAAGCTCCGGTCATTCCTGTTTCCTCATCGATAGTAAACAACGCTTCTATAGCAGGGTGTTCAATATCTGAAGATTCCAGAATGCTCATAATAGTAGCAACACCAATACCGTTGTCAGCTCCCAATGTTGTTCCGTCAGCCTTTACCCAGTCACCATCAACCAGCATGTTGATTCCCTGAGTGTCAAAGTCAAAATCTGTATCATTGTTCTTCTGACATACCATATCCAGGTGCGACTGTAATATTGTCGTTTTTCTGTTCTCCATTCCCGGAGTAGCAGGTTTACGGATGATAACATTTCCTGTTTCGTCTTCCGAAGTTTCCAGACCTAAAGATTCTCCAAAATTTTTGATGAAAGCAATAACTTTCTCTTCCTTTTTAGATGGTCTTGGAATAGCATTAAGCGCTGCAAAGTTTTTCCAAATGGCTTTTGGTTCCAGATGTAATAAATCCATTTTATTGTTTGATTATTTTATAAATTGAAATTAACTCGTTCATGATTTCAGCGGTTGGTATATGCCTGGCATATTTTGCATTTTGTCCCGCCCAGTAATTTGTGAATTGAGTGTCGTTATGTTTTTTTGCAAGGCTTCTCATAGCCTGTGTAAGAACATTCTGAATAGGATATTCAGGTATTGTAAGCTGATTAAGCTCTGTTAGCTTCATGAAATCGTTACAAATACCACGTGCCCATCTTCCGGTATAGCTTCTGGTTAAGACGGTAGACGTATCTGTAGATTCTTTAATTAAATCCCGGTAAACATCAGTAGCAGCACTTTCTGCTGCTGAAATAAAATGACTGCCGATTTGTACTGCATCTGCCCCCATATCGAATGCTGCAGCTATAGTTCTTTTGTCATACAGACCGCCAGAAGCAATCACAGGAATGTTCACGGCATCTTTTATCTGTGCAACAAGAGCTATAAGTCCTATATATGGAAGACATTTCTCGTTGAGGAAGCTACCGCGGTGACCTCCGGCCTCAATTCCCTGTGCAACGATAGCGTCTACACCCGATTTTTCAAGTTCCACGGCTTCTTCAACACAGGTGGCAGTACCGATGGTATAGATATGATGAGCCTTCAGTTTTTTTATATTTCCTTCATCCAGCATTCCAAAGGTAAAACTTACATATTTTATCTTTTCCTCAATAATCAGGTCAATTAAATCCTGATATGGGTAAAACTGATAATTGAATTCAAAATCCTGAGCCCAGTTTTTTTCTTTTAAGATACTCTGAATGAAATGAGCCATCTTTTCCGTTGCAATTTTATTACTATTGATATCCGGAGCTGTATTAGCAAAAAGATTTACTGCAAATTCATTTTTGGTAAGCTGTTTTGTCTCCTGAATCAGCTTGCGGGATGCCTCAGGAGAGAGTCCGCCTAACGGAAGAGAACCCAGTCCGCCCATATCCGAAACATCAGCCACCATCTTAGGTGTTACTACACCCAGCATAGGAGCCAAAATTATGGGATATGGAAGATCAGAAAGAAAAGTAGAGCTCATCATACAGACAAATTTACAAAATAAAAAACCGTCAATATAGAATTGACGGTGTGTATTTTTTATCAAATTAAATTTATCCTCTCGCTCTCTCCAGCAGAACCATCATCATGAATGAAAGAATTAATCTGGATTCATCATTGTCAGGTACATCAGCAAACTTTTGAAGCATAAATTTTCTTCCGAAAAATGAAGGCATCTTCTTTAGCTGAAAGATTTTGTTGCCGTCTTTATCTGTTAGAGTGTAGGATGGGTTTAGTATATATCCTGTAAACATTCCTATAATGGGTAATTCACCGATCATGTTATCCCATACTTTTACCCAGCCATTATCTTCACGTATAGTATAATCTTCACTTCCGTGTTTATCCATTCCGATGTAGGTAGATTTCCATATAGATTTCATCCCTCTGCGGCCAATTTTACCAAGAGATTTTCCGGTTCTGGTTTCAGAAATCGAATAATTCGCATTGAAATCCAGCCAACGGTCTGCCTTAATACGGAAAAGCTCTTCAGCTTTGCTTTCGTTGTTGAAGACAACGACATCTTCCTTTAATTTGAACATTTTCTGACGTACGTAGGCGATTGTATTATCATTTTTGTCTTTTGCAACAAAATCGTTGGCCAGAGTAGTAATTTTGAATTGTAAGAATAGCGGGTATTCAGGATTTTTCATTAATAATATATTATAGTTAGGGGCTGCAAAAATAGCGTAAACGTAAATGGTCAACAAACTTTTTTATAGAAAGAAGGTAAAATGATACCTTTGCAGATATGAATTTTCCAAGTAAAGTTTTAGAAAAGGCCGTTGAAGAAATTTCAGGGCTTCCGGGAATAGGACGAAAATCGGCAACAAGATTGGCTTTGTACCTGTTAAAGCAGCCGCAGTCTCAGGGAATGGCATTGGGAAATGCTATTCAGGCACTGGTAAATGATATTAAGTATTGTAAAATCTGCCATAATTTTTCTGACCACGATATTTGTGAAATTTGTGCTAATAGTAACCGAAATGATAGTCTGCTGTGTGTAGTAGAAGATGTACGGGATGTGATGGCTATAGAGAATACAGGGCAGTATAATGGTAAATATCTTGTTCTGGGTGGAAAACTTTCCCCAATGGAGGGTATAGGCCCTAATCAGTTAAAAACTGAAAGTCTGATCAGTAAAGTGGAAGCCGGAGGTGTAAGTGAGGTTATCTTTGCACTTAGTGCAACTATGGAGGGAGATACAACAGCCTACTATCTATACAAGAAGCTAAAACATTATCCTTTGAATTTCTCCGTCATTGCAAGAGGAATTGCGGTAGGGGATGAACTGGAATATGCAGACGAGGTTTCTTTAGGAAGATCTATTAAATATCGATTACCGTATCAGGAATAAAAATCCGGAATACAGAACTGTGTGATTTCTGAATATACTTGCTTTACACAGATTAAGCTTTTCCTGAGTGTATTTCTGATTTCTCATACCGGAGATACAGAAAATATAGTGTATGATGATTAATAAGGAGCTCCATTAGGAGCTTTATCTTTATAGATTATATTTATAAAGAATTCAGAGCGTTCCGGAGGAACGTTATCTTAATAAGTAAAAAATCAAAAACTTCAAAATTACTATTACAAAAGAAAATGAATTTTCCATATTAGCAGAACCTTTTGCCTAGTCCCCAGCTTCTGTTTCCTTATTCATTATTGTATCAGAATATAGTTTCTATAAAAGAAAAACTGCTTAAAAAAACTCGTAAGAGCCCTAGTAAGCAGTTTCTTCTAAACTAAACTATTAAATCTATCTATTTTGCAGTCTGCGCTGGCGCAGAGGATTGCTGTGTTTGTGGAGCTTGTGCCGTAGGTTTCTGAACCGGGGCCTGTGGGTTGTTTGGAAGCTCCTTTTTTGTTGGTTGTGACTGAGGAATTACTGTTGATGGTTTTCCTGTAAGAATAACACTCAACATAATCAGAACAATGATAAAAATTCCTAATGACCATGTAGCCTTATCCATAAATTCATTGGTTCTCTGTACTCCGAAAGAAGCTGAAGATGTACCTCCAAATGTACCAGAAAGACCGCCTCCTTTTGGATTTTGGGCCATGATAACAATGATCAGAAGCACACATGCAATGATAATAAGAACCATGAAAAGGCTAAATATCGTACTCATTTATTTTAATTTTCAGTTGGCAAATATACAAAAATATTGATTCATTTGAATATAATTTTTGTATGAAAAATTTAAAAACACTATTAAATTTATACATTATGGACCAGAGAAAGTCTGGTCATATATAAAATAGCTGATCTGAACAATTTTATCTGAACAGACTCAGGTTATATTTTTTAACAAGATCAAGGATCATATGATAGCCTGCTAAGGAATTTCCATGCTGATCCAGGGCAGGGCTGTAAACCCCGATTCCCATTTTTCCGGGAACACTTACTGTAATACCGCCACCAACTCCGGATTTGCTTGGTAAGCCTACTGTACGTGCATATTCTCCACTGAATTCATACATTCCGGCAATTAACATCTGGGATTCTACCAGTTGGGCAATATCTGCATTTTTATAAGTAGTGTCACCATCGTAACGTGTGCATTGGTGTGCGAAGAAATAACCTATCTTGGCCAGATCTTCGGCGGTAACCTCTATCGAACATTGCTTGAAATAGTTATTCAGCTTATCTTCATTACCAGTTATCAGTCCACTGTTTTTCATTATATAAAACATTCCACGGTTGCGGTGTCCGGTTTCACGTTCGGAATTATAAACTTCTTTGCTGTAGTTTATATTGCTGTTTTTGGTAATGTATTGTACCATTTCCAGTATTTTTTTGAAAGGTACTTCACCTTCTCCGTCTATTAGAGAAGTTGTTAAAATAGCACCGGCATTCATCATCGGATTTAATGGTTTTCCGCTTGTTTCCAGATTTGAAAAATGATTGAATGGCTTGTCGGTACCAAAGTAGCCCATTTTATCAAAGATATTCTGTTCTCCTTTTTCCCGGACAGCAATCATTAACGATATAATTTTTGAAATACTCTGAATGGTAAATTTTTTATAGGTATCACCTACATTTATAACTTTTCCATTTTCACCAATGACAGATAAAGCAATAGATTTTGCATCTGCTTTACCGAGTTCCGGAATGTAATCCGCAACTTTTCCCTGTTGGTAATAAGAACGGTTTTTTTCCAGAATATCTTTTAAGACTTGTTCTGTAATAGCAGAGCCATCTGTTTTTTGTGAGGCTACAACTTGAGCCTTAATATCTGTACTAAAAGATAATGTGCTTGTAGTAAGCAGAATTCCAAAAACGAAAGTCGAAATATTTTTTTTCATACTGAATTATAAATATTGGGCTGTTTCTGAAATGAAAAATCAGAAGTAGCTTTTTAAAGTATTGTTTCCAATTGTATTTTATTGATAGCGCTGATGCTCTTTTGGTTTGGAAAAACGGTTAATGATTGGCTTGAAAAAGGCTTTATACTTTTCGGCATCGAACAGCTGAGAGTCTGTTAGAGCTTTATAAGTCATCCATACCCCGAACGGAAGTAAGATCATGTTGGGCAGCCATGTAGCCAAATATGGATTCATTTCTCCCTTCCATGCTATGTTTTCTGTCATTAGGTTGATAACATAGAATAAGATGAATATCACAATGGCTATAATTACAGGGAGACCCATTCCTCCTTTTCTGATGATAGATCCAAGGGACGCACCAATCAGGAAGAAAATTACACAGGTGAAAGAATATGAAATAATACGCTGCTGGTACATTACGACCTTGGTATAGTATTTAATAATATCTATAATCTGGTCATTTTTCATCTGATAAGCGCTTTTCGCAGCCTGTAATTTATTATGGGCATAATACAACGCTTCCATTTTTTTATCTCCCTTCAGAGAGTCAAGTTTAAAAGGTTGTTTAATCAGCTTTTTATCTGTCTTAATCTTATCGATATAGGATACATAACCATTTTGCTGACTTACAATATCCTGAGAAATTGTATTGAAAGCATCTTTATCATCCTTTCTTTTCTTTTTTAATGTTTTGGCAATCTGATTATAAGTCTGGAACTGATAATCGTCTGTAATATTTTGCTCTTCCAGGGCTTTATTTAAAAGTAAAGAAACGTCAAAGTGTTGTACAAGTGAATCAAACTTTATGGCTTGATTAGCCTGCTTTTCTCTTTCTTTAAAATCTTTATTGGCAATCTGATCCTGGAAAATATATCCATTATACAAGATAAGCTTTAAATAGTGTTTATCCACGGCCTGAACGAATTTTCCGTTCTTGGCAACTACTGTTTGATTGTCCTCGTATGAATTGGCTACTTTGTGGATAAATACACCGGTTACATTTTCTCCGTTTTCACCCTTTATTTCATCAAATTTTATCGTCATTCCCGGTACCGTATCGATAAACTGCCCGGGCGTAAAGTTTAATGCAGGACGAGACGACGCAATATTATAAAGCATATTTTTTGCTTTACGCTGAAAGTCCGGAATAATATTGTTGGAGAAAAAGTAGAGGAGTACGGAAAGTAAAATAACCATAATGAGCAAAGGTCTCATTACACGGAGTAATGATATCCCTGCAGACTTCATGGCGGCCAGTTCATATCGCTCCCCAAAGTCTCCAAAAGTCATGATAGCTGCAAGCAGAATAGTCAGTGGAAGTACCATTTTTACAACGGTAACCCCCATGTAAAAAAGCAGTTTTGAAATTTCCCAGGCACTTAATCCTTTACCGGCCAACTGCCCCATCTGTGTCCAGATAATGTTTACAATGAAGATGAAACAAAGGACACTGAAGATAAACAGGAAAGGACCGAAAAAGGTCTTTATAATGTATTGGTCAAGCTTTTTTATCATATATTCTATATAAAAAGCCACATCTTTGTGTG
Organism: Elizabethkingia miricola; assembly: GCF_001675285.1. Taxonomy (GTDB): domain Bacteria; phylum Bacteroidota; class Bacteroidia; order Flavobacteriales; family Weeksellaceae; genus Elizabethkingia; species Elizabethkingia miricola. Next base: position 407,123 of record NZ_LSGQ01000001.1, on the reverse strand, counting down.
ACTTTTTTATGCTTTGCTTATTTTATTATAACTACAATTCTGTAATCAGATAATTTTTATAATTGGCTTTATTGAAAGTGAAAACTGAAGGAGAAAGGTTTTGATTTTCTATATATTTTGAAATCTCAATTACCGCAACTTCATTGTTCTCCGAAAACTGTTCTAATTTCACCAATTGTTTCTTAGCTGAATTGACGAACAAATTTACATATTTTATCCCATTATTTGAGACCGGAGTCATTTTTATATAATCAGCATTGGTTCCGCCAACGTTTTTCTTGCCCATGTACTCTACTGTATATCCGTTTTTATAAGAGTCAATATAATTAAGAGGGGAGAACATCGTTTCACTACCTGTAGGTTTTGCAATAGTAACTTCCTTATCATCGCCACTAATACTGTATACTTTATTACCATCAAAGATTTGTTCTGTACCCATAATATTCAGCTTGTACTTATTTCCCGCTGAATAGAAAATACCAGTAACTGCTTTTCCGGCTGTACCACTTCCGTTACGGTAAACAAATTTGAAATAATTATTCTTTTTCGATTTGTAGTTCGTAGAAACGCCGTCTAAAATCGTTTTTGCATTAGCATCTATTTTTTGTCCAAAACCCATAGTAAAGGCCACAGCAAAAATTCCGACAGATAATTTCTTTATAAGGTTTTTCATCTTTTTGTTTTTTTTAGATTATTTGCGCAATTCTTCCAAAAACTGTTCCAAAGAATGCAGATCTGTAATCAATACTTCCCGGGCTTTAGCTCCGTTGAAGCTTCCGACAATACCTGAGGCTTCTAACTGATCCATGATTCTTCCGGCGCGATTATACCCCAGTTTCAGCTGACGCTGCAACATAGATGTTGATCCTTGTTGTGTGGAAACTACAATCTTGGCAGCCTCATCAAAAAGAACATCTTTTTCATTAGGATCAAAACTTCCGACAGAAACAATAGATTCATCTCCTGAATATTCAGGTAGCTGGTATGCTTCCGGATAGCCTTTTTGCTCTCCGATGAATTCTGCGATTTTTTCTACCTCAGGAGTATCCACGAATGCACACTGCAGACGGATAAGATCATTTCCATTAAAGTAAAGCATATCTCCTTTTCCTACTAACTGCTCAGCTCCCGGTGTATCCAGAATTGTTCTGGAGTCAACTCCGGAAATTACTCTGAAGGCAGCGCGGGCAGGGAAGTTGGCTTTGATCATACCTGTAATAACGTTTACCGATGGTCTCTGCGTTGCTACAATAAGATGTATACCAATAGCACGGGCAAGCTGCGCCAGACGGGCAATTGGCATTTCTACCTCTTTTCCGGCAGTCATAATAAGGTCTGCAAATTCATCCACAACCAATACAATATAAGGAAGGTATCGGTGTCCGTTTTCAGGGTTTAATTTTCTTTCCGTAAATTTCTTGTTGTACTCTTTAATATTTTTACAGAAAGCATTCTTCAGCAATTCATAACGATTGTCCATTTCAATACAAAGAGAATTCAGTGTATTGATAACTTTTGCATTATCTGTAATAATAGCATCGCCACCATCTGGTAATTTTGCTAAATAGTGTCTTTCTATTTTTGAGTATAAAGAAAGTTCAACTTTCTTAGGGTCAACCATTACGAACTTTAATTCGCTAGGGTGTTTTTTGTAAATAAGTGATGTAAGAATAGCATTGATACCTACCGATTTACCTTGTCCCGTTGCTCCGGCCATTAGTAAGTGTGGCATTTTTGCCAGATCGGCCATAAAGATCTCGTTGGAAATTGTTTTACCAAATACAACCGGGAGATCCATGTCAGTATTCTGGAATTTTGGTGAAGCTATTACCGAACGCATACTTACCATAGACGGGGTCTGGTTAGGTACTTCGATACCAATAGTACCTTTCCCCGGCATTGGTGCAATAATTCTGATACCTAAGGCAGAAAGATTAAGTGCTATATCGTCCTGAAGTTTTTTAATCTGTGCTACACGAATACCCGCTTCAGGTACAATTTCATAAAGTGTAACAGTAGGACCTATCGTTGCTTTTATTTCGGTAATACCTACGTTGAAGTTTTTAAGAAGCCCGACAATACGGTTTTTATTTTCTTCAAGTTCGTCCTGATTAATGTTAATATTCTCGTTACCATAATCTTTTAAAAGAGAAACAGAAGGCATCTGGAACTTGGCAAGGTCTAATTTATGATCGTAAAGTCCGTGCTGATCTACCAAATTCTGAGATTTTTTATCCGCCTCGTCCAGAACTATAACTTCTTCCTCCTTTTGCTCTACTGTAAAAGCAATGTCAGGTGTGCTTGTCACTTTATGAGCGGGAACTTCATTACTTGTAACAGTTGGTACTGGAGTGGTAGTATGATTAGGGGTCTCTATAATAGGAGGTGGAGTAGGTATATGAACAGGTTCCGCTTTAGGAAGTTCTTCTGTAACTACAATTTTATTTTCTGCCTCTTCAGCTTTTTTATCAAATGGAGAAGGTCTTTTAGACTGTGTAAGGTTTACTTCTTTTGGCGTTTCATCTACAACCGGAAGCTCTTCTTCTTCATTGTTGTCAGAATCATCATCCATTGTCGAAACCTTGTTTTTGAATTTCCCTAAAGTATTTTCATTTAGTTCATCCATTTTAGCTTTGATGTTGGACGGACGCAGATTGAACTCTAAAACGAAATATAGCCCAATACTTAGAAGAAGTATCATCCATAATCCGAATGTTCCAATAATAGCATTTAGGTAATCCATAATCTGGAAACCATATACACCAGATAATACACCCTGACCTTTTGTAATAACACCCATGAAAATTGGCAGCCAACAGATGAAAAACAGACTATGAGAGATGGTTTTCCATGGTTTGAAATAATTCTTTTTCAGAATCAGCGTTCCGAAAACAAATAATAAGAAGGCAACAATGAAACCTGCTATTCCGATAGATTCAAAAATGAAAAAATTGCCCAGCCAGTCACCAATCTTTCCAAATATATTGGAAGATTTAATAGACTTGTCTAGCATTGTCCCTGCCTGGCTTTGGTCGGCTTTCCACTTCATAAGATAAGAAATGAAAGAGAGTGTAAGCACTATGGAAAGGAAAACGAATGTTACGCCGGAGATAATTCTTAATTTCGAAATGGTCTTAGTCTTAGCAACTTCTGGCTTTTGATTCATTCTTTTTCTGTGTTATATAAGGTCTTTGCAAATTTAGAATAAAATAGCAAAAAAACTAATGTTGTTTTGATTGTAAAAAGAGTGCCTTTGGGTAATAGAAAATATAGTGAAAAACGATAGACATGATTTTTCTCCATGTTGGCTTATAATAGTTTTTTTGGTGTAATTTTGCCGGATGTGTTTTTAGAGTACCCATAATGAAGAAATTACAGGATATACTTATTTCTACCAGGACAATGGCCGTATTGTTACTGGTTTATGCCATCTCGATGGCAGTAGCTACGTTTATAGAGAATGATCACGGGACACCCGCAGCTAAGGCTTTGATTTATAATGCCAAATGGTTTGAGCTGGTGATGTTGCTTCTCATCATTAATTTTATCGGAAATATTCAACGATACAGACTTCTCAGAAAAGAGAAGTGGCCACTATTAGTTTTTCACTTAGCTTTTATTCTGATCTTTATCGGTGGAGCTATTACACGTTATATCAGTTTTGAAGGAATGATGCTGATTCGTGAAGGTGAAACTTCTAACCAGATCGTTAGTGAAAAACAATATTTCAAAATACAAATAGAAGATAAAGGTGATATCCTGAATTATGAGGATGTACCTTATATCATGTCTCCATTGCATCATGATTTTAATGCTACCTATGATTTCAGAGGTGAAAAGTTTGCAGTGAAAACGCTGGACTACATCCAGAGAAAGAAAGATTCATTAGTAGTTTCTGAGGGCGGAAAAAATTATCTTCATCTGGTTTCCACAAACGATCAGGGGAGAGAAAATATATTCATCGCACCAGGTGAGGCAAAGAGCGTAAACGGTATGTTGGTTGCCTATAACCGTAAAATTGAGGGTGCTGTAGAGATTCACGATGAAAATGGATTCCTTCAGATCAAATCTCCATCCGATGCTCAGTATATGACGATGGCAACACAGAAAACAGGTGTTGCAAAAAAAGATGCGCTGGACTCCTTAAAGCTAAGAAGTTTATATACAATTGGTGATCTGAAGCTAGTTGTACCTGAAGGCGTGAAAAAAGGGAAGCTTATAGAGTATGAAGGTGATGTGAAAAAAGATGCCGCTACGCCGGATCTTCTGAGATTAATGGTTGAAGGTCCTAAAACAAAGCAGCCTGTAGATATATTAGTTGATAAAAATAATCCTAATATGGCGAAGCAGATTATGGTAGATGGTAAAAACATTATGTTGGGATTTGGTCCTAAAGTTTTACAGACACCATTCTCCATAAAGCTTGAGAAATTTGTAATGGAAACATATCCGGGAAGTAACTCTCCGTCTGCATACGAATCTCATGTGCAGATTATAGAAAACGGAAAACAGACACCATATAAAATCTATATGAATCATGTTCTTAATCATGGAGGTTATCGTTTCTTCCAGGCAGGATTTGATCCTGACAGAAAAGGAACTCACCTTTCTGTAAATCACGATTTCTGGGGAACTAATATTACGTATGTAGGATATACTTTCCTATTCCTTGGACTTTTCGTTTCATTATTCTGGAAAGGAACGCGTTTCTGGCAGTTAAACAAAATGTTGAAAGATATAAGTAAGAAAAAAGCTGTTGTTGTAGCATTTTTATTATTTTCTTTTAGTGCTTTAAATGCACAGACCTATGATGGCAGCAAAGGAGAAATCGATATGCACGGACAAGAGTCCCATGGAGCTCCTAATGTTAAGAGTGTAGAAGGGGGAATGACAGCCGGTCCTATGAAGCCTAAAGTACTGGACCCTGAAACTGTGGTTAAAGAATCCCATATTAATAAAGAGCATGCAGATAAGTTTGGTTATGCATTGGTACAAAATATAGAAGGGCGTATTGTTCCGGTTAATACACTGGCATTAGATGTTCTTAGAAAATTGTACAAAAGAGATTCTTTCCACGGAATGGATGCGAACCAATGGTTCTTGTCTATTACGACTAATCCTTTTATGTGGACACAAGTTCCAATTATCAAAGTAACGACAAAGGGAGGCAGCGAGTTATTAAGAAAGACAAAAGCAAATGAAGACGGCTATACAACATTATTGAACCTTTTCCCAATGGATCCTGCTACAGGACAGCCTCGTTTTGTCTTGGAACAAGATTATAATATTGCTTTCCGTAAGAAACCGGTAGAGCAAAGTATGTATGATAAAGGAGTTATTGAAATGAATGACCTGGTACAGGTTTTCAATGGTATACTTTCAGGTCAGTATATGCGTATAGTTCCCGTGCCAAATGATAATAACCATACATGGCATTCATGGTTGGATAATAAATTCGAACCGGATGAGGCTTCCCAGAAGGTTATGGGGCCATATTTTGCAAGTGTTATAGATGCTACAAAAAATGGTGATTGGGCTACTGCGGATAAAGAATTGGTAAAATTACAGGACTACCAGCATAAATGGGGATCGAAGATTATGCCTTCAGATACTAAGGTAAATGTTGAGGTATTTATGAACGGATTGAATCTGTTCTTTAAGCTCCTTATTAGCTATACAATGATCGGAGGACTATTATTGATATTAGGTTTTATTTATTTGTTTAAACCAAATAAGATTCTGAAAATTGTAATAAATGTAATCATTTGGATTGGAGTTGTAGGATATATAGCACATTTCTTTGGTCTTATTGGTCGTTGGTATGTTTCCGGACATGCACCTTGGAGTAGTGGTTATGAAGCTATTATGTTTATCTCATGGGTTGGAATTACAGCAGGTCTTATCCTCTACAGAAATTCCAATGTACTTATACCAGCAGCAGGTTTCCTTGTAGCTGTTATTATGATGGGATTTGCTCATGGTGGAGCGCAGCTGGATCCACAGATTACCCCTCTGGTACCAGTACTTAAATCTTATTGGTTAATTGTACACGTGGCTATTATTGCTTCCAGTTATGGATTTTTTGCTCTTTCAGCTATTATTGCAATGATTACACTGTTGTTCTATATTGTGGCTAATTCTGATATCTATAAAAAACATAATGATAAAACAATTAAGGAACTGACCATTGTAAGTGAAATGTCTTTAACTATTGGTTTGTTTGCGCTTACAGTAGGAAACTTCCTTGGAGGTATTTGGGCAAATGAAAGCTGGGGACGTTATTGGTCTTGGGATCCTAAAGAAACATGGGCATTTATTTCTATTATTATTTATGCCTTTGTATTACACATGCGTTTAGTACCAGGACTTAGAGGTAGGTATACATTCCATGTTGTTACGATGTTTTCATTCTGTTCTATGATTATGACCTATTTTGGGGTTAATTATTATCTTTCAGGATTACATTCATATGCGGCTGGAGATCCGATTCCGGTTCCGGCATGGGTATATATGAGTTTATCTTTTATGCTTGCTCTGAGTATTGCAGCATGGTTTAAGTATAAAAAATTCCACAATGCTAAATCTTCATCTAATAATAAATCGAAGAAAGCAGAGGAAAGAACAGAGATTGAACCTTAATCAGAATACAATAAAATAAAAAGCCAGGAATTATCCTGGCTTTTTTGTTTGTGTAAATATTCTTACTTGATTTCTTTATAAGAATAACTAAGATTGGCCCATATTAAAAAATCCTGAGCTGAAACCATCTCTGAAGGAGTTTTGAAAGGAGATATTTTTGATACTTCTTGCTGAGAAGTTTTTCCAAAATTAAGACCGCTTCTGCTGTATAAAGAAGAGTTGTCATTTTCTCTCGGAGCTCTGTGATAGACTATAACTCTTTTGTAAATAGTAAGCCCAGTTTTATCAGAGGTATGTAATCCAAAGAATTCTGGTTTAGTCCCCTCAAGAAATATAGAATCTTGTTTTGCTTTAATTTTATAGGCTAGTTTCAATTTACCATTTATAACAAACAGAGAATCTTTTTTGTAATCAACAACAAGCTTATCATCCGAAGTGTCCACTGAAAACCAATATTGGTTTAACATACTTGCATCAACTGATGTTTCTGTTCCTTTGGGGCCTTTTAAAGAAACCCCGTTTTCAATTTTATAGCTGTTATTAAACTGGTAAGTGTATGTTTTTTTTGCTATTGTTATTGGCAGTTTAGTGTTGTCACCACCATCTCGGTTGTCACTGTTGCTACAAGAACTTAAATAGGCAGTAAGGATAATTAGAAAAAGTCGATTTATGCGCATATATAGTAGTTTTAGTGGGTTGTGCTTTCGCATCTAAAATTAGGAATATTCCCAGTAGTAGCATATTAAAATAGCTTAACCTGATTTTATTCATATTTCTAACTGTAGTGACTTTCGTGATAAGAAATAAATTTATTGCTTTTTTATATCATTAATTTCATATCTTTATGATATCAAATTAATATCAATATGGAAAAAAATCTGAAACCAATGTCTGGTTATGTGGCACTACTTATAAGTATTTTATTACTATTTGGTGCTGTTACTCTTTTCTTTACAGGAATGCAGTATAATCCTTTCTTGTCCGTTATAGGGGTATTGTGTTTTATTCTTGCAATATTTTTTATGAAAGGTCTTATGATTATCCAGCCTAATCACTCCAGAGTGCTTAACTTCTTTGGGAAGTATGTAGGAACTGTTAAAGAGAACGGATTGTTCTTTATCAACCCTCTTTATTCTTCACAAAGAATGAGTCTGCGTTCAGAGAATCTTCAGGGACAAACACTGAAAGTAAATGACAAAATGGGAAACCCTATTGAGATAGGAGTTGTTATCGTCTGGAAAGTAGGGGATACCTATAAGGCAGCCTTTGAAGTGGAGCGTTATACTGATTTTGTAAAAATGCAGAGTGAAGCAGCAGTTCGTCATTTGGCGATGAGTTTTCCTTATGATAATCTCGAGGATGATCATGCGCCGATAACCTTAAGAGAAGGCGGAGATAAAATTAATCAGATCCTGGAGCAGGAGCTTACAGACAGACTTTCAAAAGCAGGAATTGTAATTCAGGAGGCCAGAATCAGCCACTTGGCTTACGCGTCTGAAATTGCAGGAGCTATGCTTCAGCGCCAGCAGGCTACAGCAATTGTAGCAGCAAGGGCTAAGATTGTAGAAGGTGCTGTAGGGATGGTAGATATGGCTCTGAAAAAACTATCGGAAGAAAACATAGTAGAGTTGGATGACGAAAGAAAAGCTGCTATGGTAAGCAATCTTATGGTTGTACTTTGTGGGGAAAAGGCTGCACAGCCTATACTAAATGCTGGTACTTTGTATAATTAGAATGTAGACTAAGCGAAAGCTTAACAGAAAAAATAAAAATTTTGAGTACAAAAAAAAGCTTTGTCCTCCGGATTGATGAAGAAACTTATAAGCTTATTGAAAAATGGGCTTCAGATGAATTTCGGAGTGTAAACGGACAGATTGAATTTGTAGTTCATCAGGCTTTAATAAAAGCCGGGCGAAAGAAGGAAAAGGACAATGAAAAGCCGTTAGATAGTAAATAAACTAATGTATAAAAAAGCAGCGGGGAGAAACTCCCCGCTGCTTTTTTATATACTTTTCTTATTGTAATTACAAATATTCATCCGGAACCTGGATGTTATTCTGCTTCAGATAGTCTATAAGACTTTCATGTTTCTGCTGCATATCGTTGGTGCAATTTCCTGAAAGGCTGCAAATTTCGGAGGGGCTAATCTCCAGTATATCTGCAACTTTTAGTAAGGTTGTCATATTCATTTTGACTTTGCAATTTTCTAAATCAGAATATGCTTTTTGGGAGATTCCTAACTCCAGAGCCATATACTCCTGGGTTAAATCTTTATTTCTCCGGATTTGTCTGATACTGTTGCCACATTCTTTCATCGCTTATGCTTTTAGTAGATTTCGGTATACTTTAGTAGTTGGTCTACTGGTACACCACAAAGATAACGAATACCTTTGAAACACAAATAAAACAGGTGGAAAATACTGTTTTCAGCGTAATTCTTTAGCTATTTTTTGCTAATCAGTTAGTGGAATATAACCTTATAAAATAAATACAGTAGAAAAATGGAGGCGCAAAAGTTTCATTATGACAACAATATTGTTCGGGCATTTTTATATGCGACAATAGCGTTCGGTCTCGTAGGCTTTCTTCTTGGGCTTACGGCAGCTTTAATGTTGTTCTACCCTGAATTACCGGAATTCCTCTTCGGTACGGATGATACGACGATTCAGAGTTTAAGAAGCGGAAATATTCAGGGACTAATTAATACACAAGGAGCACTTGGTTTCGGCAGAATAAGAATGCTGCATACCAGTGCAGTGATTTTTGCTTTTGTGTGTAACTCGTTTTTCTGCGGTGCTTATTACAGTATGCAGAGACTACTGAAAACCAGAATGTACAGTGATACACTTTCATGGATACATTTCTGGTCTTGGCAGTTAATGATTGTAAGTGTGGTTATCACTTTCCTTATGGGGATTAATACATCTAAAGAATATGCAGAGCATGAATGGCCTATCGACATTCTAATTACTTTCTCATGGGTTATCTTCGGTATCAATATGTTTGGCACGATTGCTAAGAGAAGAGTAAGACATTTATATGTAGCAATCTGGTTCTTTATTGCAACATGGATTGGGGTAGCTTTACTTCACATTGTAAACAACTTAGAAGTTCCGTTAAACTTCTGGAAATCATATTCAGTATATGCAGGGGTAAAAGATGCATTAGTACAATGGTGGTATGGTCATAATGCGGTAGCGTTCGTACTGACAACACCGGTATTGGGACTTATGTACTACTTTATGCCGAAAGCAGCGGACAGACCAGTATTTTCTTATAAATTATCTATTATCCACTTCTGGTCTCTAATCTTTGTATATCTATGGGCAGGTCCTCACCACCTTCAGTATACTTCTTTACCTGGTTGGGCTCAGGCATTAGGAACAGGTTTCTCCATCATGCTTATCGCACCGTCTTGGGGAGGTATGCTAAATGGACTACTAACACTAAGAGGAGCTTGGGATAAAGTAAGAGAAAATCCGGTACTTAAATTCTTCGTAGTAGCTGTTACATGTTATGGTATGGCAACATTCGAAGGACCGCTTTTAGCAACTAAATCTCTAAATAAAATTGGTCACTATACCGACTGGGTAATTGGTCACGTACACTTAGGTGCACTAGGATGGAATGGTTTTATGGCCTTCGGTATTATATATTTCCTTGTACCATTAATGTGGAAAACGAAACTATGGTCTGTGAAATTAGCTAACTGGCATTTCTGGCTGGGGACTCTGGGAATTATTTTCTATGCAGTACCAATGTATATCTCTGGTTTCACACAAGGTTTGATGTGGAAACAATTTAACCCGGATGGTACTTTGATGTACAAGAACTGGTTGGATACCGTAACAGCGATTATTCCATACTTTAAGTTGAGATTCCTTGGTGGGATATTATACCTGACAGGGGCGATATTAATGGTCGTGAATGTATTCAAGACAGTAAGAAAAGGAGTGTTTGAGAAAAATGTTCCTGCAGAAGCACCAGCGTTAGCAGTTATTGGTAATGACAGAAAAGATGGCGAGCCGGTTCACTTATGGATTGAAAGAATGCCAACAGTATTGTCCATCGGAGCATTTGTTACACTGGCAATAGGAGGTGCGGTTGAAATTATCCCTACTCTGAGTGTGAAGAGTAATGTACCAAATATAGCAGCTGTTAAGCCATATTCACCATTAGAATTAGAAGGTAGAGATTTATATATCCGTGAAGGATGTAACTCTTGCCACTCTCAGATGATAAGACCTTTCCGTGATGAGATTGTGAGATTTGATGGTAAAAATGGACAGTATTCTAAAGCAGGAGAGTTTATATATGACAGACCTTTCTTATGGGGATCTAAGAGAACTGGACCGGATTTACAAAGAGAAGGTAATAAAAACCCAGATTCATGGCACTTTAAACACATGTATAACCCAAGAGTAACATCAGCAGGTTCTATTATGCCACGTTTCCCATGGTTGATTACAAATGAACTGGATCGCTCGGAAATGGTAAACAAAATGAAGCTAATGAAAAATGCATTTGATGTACCATATACCAAAGCACAGATAGATTCTGCAAATGCTTGGGCCGATAATCAGGCTAGTGTAATCGTACAGAAAATTTACTCTGAAGCTGCAGATATTAAAGAGCAGGTAGCACAGGAAAAAATTGCCAAAGGTGACAAATTTATTCCTATAGAGAAGAGAGAAATTGTAGCACTTATCGCTTATCTGCAGAGACTTGGGGTAGACATTAAGACTACAGATGTACAAACAGCCTCTATTAAATAACTTTAAATAATTTAGTTATGAAAGTAAGAACACCGATTTCAGTTTATATAGTGCTTACATTCTGCCTGATAGCTTTAGCTTTCGAGATGTTTGCTCCCGAGGTTCATTACCTTACATCTCCCTATTTCTGGGTTGTAGTGATCATGTCAGCTTTACTATTGTTAATAGTGAGTTCCCTTCAGGATCTTGTAGAGAACGAAAACTTTAAGAAGTTAACGGATGAAGATAAGAAGCTTTATCTGGAGCAAAAAAAGATTCCTTTTTTGCGAAGATTATGGAATTCTGCTGTTAAAAAGCAGTCTCAGAAAGAAGAAACTGATCTTATTATAGACCACGGTTTCGATGGGATTACAGAGCTTGATAATGCTTTGCCCAAATGGTGGATAGGTTTATTCTACTTCGGAAATATCTTCTGTGTGATTTATATGCTGGCTTATGTATTCACAGATTATGCTCATCAGGATGCAGAATACGAAAAAGAACATAAAACAATGCTGGCTTCTATCGAAGAATATGAGAAAACAGCACCAAAAATAACACTTGAAACTGCTAAATATGATCCTTCTAATATTGCTGAAGGAGAGCAGCTATTCAAAACCAATTGCGCAACCTGCCACTCAGAAGGAGGTAAAGGTGGAATAGGACCCAACCTGACAGATAATTATTGGATCAATGTAAAAGAAAAAGATGTATTTCATAATGTATTCTGGATGCTGGAAAATGGATCTCCTAATAATCCAACGATGAGACCATTTATTAAAGATGGTACAATCTCCGGCAGAGATGCAGAAAAGATTGCAGCTTATGTATACCATATTAATCAGGAAACTCCTCCTGTGAAGGTTGAGCAAGGAGGAGCTTCCCCTCAGGGAGAAGAGGTTAAATGGGAAAAATAAATTAAAGAGTTGTCGGTTAGTAGTGAACAGTACCTGCCAAATTAGTATATCCATAAATATCAACTGTATACTGCTAACTGTCAACCAGTAAGATATGTCTCCTGAATTCTATCTCATTTGCATAAAGCATTTTACTGATCAGCAACTTGAGATAGAATTTTTAAAATCCTGATGATAGAATAACTTCATCATCATTTTTTCAATCGTTTTTTTTATAAAACGGACCATCAAAAATCTTTTTTGATGGCCCGTTTGCTTTTTTATTTGAATTTTAATTTATCACGATTTCTTGCTTATAGGTACTTATGTACATCTTATCGGATCTTGTTCAGGATATATTTATTCAAAAAATGATTGAAAATGTTTATTCAAACTCTGTGTAAATAGTTGTTTTAACTTTTACGTAGTAAATCAGAATAAATGCCGTAAGGAAATGAAATATGTTTTTCTTTAGATTGTATAAAGGAAAATATACCTTGCATAAAGAAAGTCAGGATTCATATTGAAGTTTTCGGTTGCACATAAAAGTGTCAGATATGAATAATGAAATTTGTTTTATAATCCCTTCTGCTCCGGTTTCAACCACCTAATGAAGCTCTTTCATTAAATAAAATTATCAGCAATTATCATAACTACCGGAGCAGATTTATAAGGCGTAATTGGAATACTGCAAACAACTTCCTGTCAAATGCCAGGTTTTATTTTTCATAATGTTGTTTATTGTTTGTAGTACTTACAGGCAGATTGTTGGTTAGTGTATTGCATCTGCCTGTTTTGTAAAATCAAAAGAATCATTCGAGCGAATGATTCTTTTGATTTTATATATTGAATTTTAGTAATTCTTCCCGAAGAATTGTTTCCGGAGTCAGATGGATAGTATTAAAGTCCATTGCTTGAGCGGTTCTAATGTTTTCATAATTGTCATCTATAAAAAGGCATTCCGATGCGTTGAGGTTGTACCTGTTCAGTAGGAGTTCGTAGATCCGTTCATCGGGCTTAATAAGCTTTTCTTCTCCGGATACTACTATACCATTAAAAAGACTAAAGAAATCATAATTTTTGTAAGCATAAGGAAAGGACTCAGCCGACCAGTTGGTAAGGCCATAGAGTTGATATCGACCATGCAGATTACGAAGTATATCTACATTTTTTTCAATAGTTCCTTTTAACATTACGGGCCACTGGCTATAGTATAGAGCTATTTCTTTTGAAAATTCCGGATATTGATTTTGTAATATTTCTGTAGCTTCCTGAAAACTGCGCCCACGATCTTGTTCAGCATTCCATTTTAATGTAGCAATATTGTCCAGGAAGTAATCCATTTCTTCCTCGGAGTTGAAGACATTCTGATAGAGATACTTAGGATTCCAGTCCATAAGGACACCGCCGAAGTCGAATATAATGTTCTTAATAATCATTGATAATAGTGATATTGGTGTTGTTATTATTTCCTTTTATTGATTTTATTTTTCCGGTTTTATATGAATCAAATTCATTGAAATATGAAAATGTAATATTACCAATGGACTTTATTTTTCCTTTTTCATAGTTGTTGAAAGAGCCGTAATAACTGAAATTTATGTTTCCAATAGATTTTATATTACCTGTTAAACCATCACTAAGTTCACTGTAATATTGAAGTGTTTCTCCATTAACAGCTTTTATTTTACCTCGATCATTCGAAGTAAAGCTAGTGTAGTACTCAATATTGTTGTTATTTGAACTCTTGATTATAGGATTATCATTATCCTTTGTGTAATCAAAATCTGAGTCTTCAGTTGTGCTAACTGATTGCCCGTTTGGTGTGATTATATTATCGAAATATCCCGGGATTTTACTTTTTTGAAAAAGTGATAACACTTTTCCCTGTGAATCCATCGCAATATAGGTGTTATCTATATTGAAAAAGATAATAAAGTTCTTACTCTTTTGAAACAGTCTGATCTCATGGATATCCTGAGCTTTTGCAAAAGGAAATAGCATCAGAAGTATAAAAATATAATGTTTTTTTGTCATGGTGATTAGTTGTTTCTTAAAAGTGGCATCAATATTTATGCCTCAATCCGGAATCTATGTATCAAAATTACTAAACTGATAACCATTTTGTGTTAAGCTTGCGTAAATATGTTGTAAACCATTACTTAGAATAATTTCTCCTGCCCCTAATACCGAATTATATCGGGCTGTTTGTTCAAAAGTTTTTTCAGAAAGTTTTATTTGTGGTGCTTTACACTCTATAAGGATTTTTGGTTGAGTTTTTTCAGTAACCAATAAATCTATCCTTTTGGTAAGTCCGTTTAATTCTATTTTTTTTTCTGCTATCAGAGCAGAAGGAGCATAAGTTTTCAGACTGAGAAAGTGTTGGATCCAGTGCTGGCGTACCCATTCTTCAGGGGTTAGCAAAAGGTACTTTTTGCGCAGTACATCATAAATAAAAAACTTATCTTTGTCCTGCCTGAATTGAAAATCAAATTGTTTGCTGAAATTAAGTTTAGGCAGTTGCATAGATTATGAAAGATTTAGAAAACATCCTCAAAAATATTAAAAATAAGGCATTTCAGCCTATCTATTTTTTTCATGGTGAAGAACCTTACTTTATAGATGTAGCAATAAAATCACTGGAGAATGATGTGCTGACGGAAGATGAAAAAGCTTTCAATCAAACTGTTGTGTATGGTAAAGATACCTCTTATGGGGAAGTGCTTTCACTAGCGAGGCAGTATCCTATGATGGGGGATAAGCAGCTGATTATTGTAAAAGAAGCCCAGGATCTGAAATTAAACGAAGAGGAGAGTGATATTCTGCTAAAATATATTGAGCAACCAGTAGAATCTACTATTCTGGTGTTTGCTCATAAATATAAAAAAATTGATTCTCGTAAGAAATTTATAAAACAACTTGATAAGAATAACTGGCTGTACTACAGTGAATCTGTTAAAGACTATCAGTTGGCAGCTTGGATTCAACAACAAATTCAGGCTTTTGGCATTAAAACCGCTCCGAATATTTCTCATCTTCTCGCTGAGTATCTGGGGAATGATTTGTCAAGAATATCTAATGAGCTCAATAAGCTGAAATTGATTCTGAAACCCGGAGAAGAACTTGATGGAAAGCTTGTAGAGCTTCATATAGGGATTAGTAAAGATTATAATGTTTTTGAACTTCAAAAGGCTTTAGGAGTAAAAGATGCTGAAAGATCTATGAGGATTGCCTATTATATGGGTAAAAATGTGAAGACTAATCCTTTGCTGCTGATTATAGGCAATTTATTCAATTACTTCAACAATATATTAATGTATCATGCTATGCGCGGACAGCCTGCCGCTGCTATGGCTTCAGCGATGGGTGTAAATCCATATTTTCTGAAAGATTATGAGCAGTCTGCTAAATTTTACCCTATGAAGCATGCTACGCGTATTATTTCTGTTTTGCGGGAAATGGATATGAAGAGTAAAGGATTAGGAGCTCATAATACAGATGATGCAGAGTTACTTACCGAAATGGTTTATAAGATATTAAATGTTGATAAGACGAAGGTAAAAGTATAATTTTAACGATTAATAATAAGGAAATATAATAACGTAGTTATGATGGTGTAGAAACGTACACCTAATAATTTATAAATCCAACAAACTTTATTAATTATTTGCTATAAAAGTTATTGATAAAACTCAATATTAAAATTTGACAAAGTAATATAAGATTACCGAAATTTGTATCCGAACTGAGATTATATGGAAAATATTTTAGATTGTGTGATCGTAGGCTCTGGGCCTGCAGGATTTACAGCAGCTATTTACGCTGCAAGAGCAGACATGAAGCCAGAACTGTTTACCGGACTTGAACCGGGAGGGCAATTAACTACAACAACCGAAGTAGAAAACTTTCCGGGATATCCATCAGGAATTACAGGACCTGAAATGATGATGGATTTGCAAAAACAAGCGGAGCGTTTTGAAACTAAAGTTCACTATGAGATGATTAGCACTGTAGAATTTGCTAAAGAAGCAGGTGGTATACACAAGCTAAGCACAGGTAGTCGTGAAATACTGGCTAAAACTGTAATTATTTCTACAGGAGCAACAGCTAAATATCTTGGATTAGACGACGAGAAAAAATACAGTGGTGGAGGTGTATCTGCATGCGCTACTTGTGATGGTTTCTTTTACAAAGGAAAAGATGTTGTTGTTGTTGGAGCAGGAGATACTGCTGCTGAAGAAGCGACTTATCTGTCCAAGATCTGTAATAAGGTGATTATGTTGGTTCGTAAAGATCATTTCCGTGCTTCTAAAGCTATGGTTCATCGTGTAATGAATACTTCTAATATTGAAGTGAAATTCAATCATGAGCTAGTAGCTATTGAAGGTGAAAATAACCTTGTAGAAAGAGCTGTAGCAATTAATAATGTTACCAATGAGAAATCTACAATAGATGTTCACGGTATTTTCATAGCAATCGGTCACAAGCCTAATACAGAAGTTTTTGGTGGTCAGCTTGATTTAGATGAAAATGGTTATATCCTTACAGAAAAAGGATCTACGAGAACAAACCTTCCTGGTGTATTTGCAGCAGGAGATGTTCAGGATCATATCTATAGACAGGCAATTACAGCTGCGGGAAGTGGTTGTATGGCAGCGATGGATGCTGAGAAATATCTTAGCGGCCTTGAGCATGTTGAGAATTAAGATTCGATTTGAATAAAATTTAATTATAAAAATGCACTAAGTTTTGATTAAGACTTAGTGCATTTTATTTTTACCAATATTGGTAAAAATTGTAAAACGGCCTGAATATAATGGTTTGTAGAGATTGTGTGTTGAAATTTTTGTAATTGATCCCCAGTGTTTTAAAGCTGTAGTAGTAAAATATTAAATAAAATATTTGGAGTGTAACGATAAATCCTCCTATATTTGCACCACTAAAAATTCAGAACAGAATTTGAAAGGAGAGTTGGCAGAGTGGTCGATTGCGGCAGTCTTGAAAACTGTTGACTGTAACAGGTCCGGGGGTTCGAATCCCTCACTCTCCGCAGAATAATTAAAAACCTACTAGTAATAGTAGGTTTTTTGTTTTTATAATTATGAAATAAAATTTGCAGTAATACTCAAATATGTTGTGATGATATCTATTGCAGATTTTACTTGACTCTATTATTTAGCTTTTGTTCGAGTGGGGTATAATTTTCCCAATACCAAGGTGTATATATATTACCAATAGCCTTCTCCATTAAGGATTTAAAAATGCTTTCTCCATTATCACTGTTTGTCATAATAATGATACCAATGCCTTTTTCTGGAAATCCTATTGCATAATGTCCCCAGCCTTCACTATGTCCTTCTTTAAAGAAAGCATAGCCATAAGGTGTTTTAAGTAGACCTACCCCTAATCCATAAAATATTTTGGTATTAGTAATCATTTTGTCATCTACTAAAGCATTAGGACCAAACTGTTGTTTGGAAAGAATAGGAATCTGTGGAGAAAACATTTCATGGATGCTTTTTTTTGAAAGTCCCTTTTTCTGGAATAAGGCTGTAAAGAAATTTGAAAAATCATTTATACTAGTATACATTGATCCTGCTGAATGGGGAGAAGTCCTTTTGTCGAATTCATAAGGCTTTTGTAATGAATCATGTCCAATACAATAGTCTTTATCAAAAGCATCCTGCCATACATAACTGCTATTTTTCATAATTAAAGGACGAAAAGCTTCTTCCTGAGCAATAATCTCAAAATCTTTGCCTGTGATTTGCTCCAGTACAAACTGTAATAAATACATTCCTTCCCCTGAATAACTAAACCTGGTTCCCGGATCATATTTAATTCTTAGTTTTCCATCAGTTTCGAATCCTCTGTAATTAGGTAGACCGGTTGTATGATCCAGACACATTCTTGCCGTGATCTTTTCGTATCTTTTGTCTTCTTTTATATCCTGATATCCTCGGGTTTTCTTTGTAAAGGTGTATTCATATAGTGGCTTCTTTAGGTATTGGACTAATGGAGTGTCAAGATTAATAATACCTTTGTCTACCATTTTTAAAACAATATAGGCAAATACAGCTTTGCTCAAAGAGCAGCTCCAGTAAATGGTGGTGGTATTCATCTTTTTTTGTGCTGAGAGGTCTGCATAACCATAACTTTTAATAAATACTGGTTTGTTCTTGTTGAATACAGCGACAGATAAACCAGTCACTTTTGCAGTATCCATTAATTTTTTTATGGTATGGTCTAATTGGTTGAAATGAATTGAAGAACCATCTAGCCGCTTTATCCTTTGTGCTGAAAGCCTTGAGGAAAACAATAGTAAAACTAAAGAAACACAAGAAAAAAATAAGATTTTTATAGATTTCATAACATGTAATACTTGAGATTAAATTTACATAAATTATGTTATATCTATATGTAAAACAATTGTTTACAAGTGTTATATTGTGCTGAGTAGAATATTTTGAAGCAGAGAAATGCTTTTAAATCACTGTTGGATCAGCATTTTTTGTTTTATTGAGGTTTATTTATAAAATTAGCTTCTGAAAAGAGAAATCTGGTTGCTGCATTAATCTTTCATTTTCGCAGGACTCTGATTGTGCTTTGCTTGCATAGATGAACATTTGTTTTTCATAGTTGCTAATAGCTGCTTGTATAGACTCAAACTTTCCGTTCGTCAGATTCTCGGATAATACAAGAGCATCTATAAGCCCCGTATTCACACCCTGACCTGCAAAAGGAGGCATTAAATGCGCAGCATCTCCAATAAGGGTAATTGGCAGCGGGCGGTTGTTTTTCCATGGTTTTTCGATCGGGAATTTTCTTATAGGTAGGCTTCGGAAAGAAGGAGTAGACTTTAATAGCCGTTTATAAAGTCCACCCCAGTGCATAAATCTTTTTAAAAGAAATTCGCGGATACTTTCTGTATCACGTAGGTTTGGAGTAGTGATATCCTGTGGATCCGGCCTTTTTAAGATTACACCATAAGATAGTTCGTTATTATTATACGGATTTACAACCAATAAATGCCCCTGATATGAAGTCATTGTCCTGTTTCCGTTGCAAAACCGGAAGAACTCAGCTGAATTTAGTTCTGGTTGTGGGATATCACCTTGAATAATCATAGTTCCAGTGTCTTCAACAAGAGTATCTGTTACATACTTTCTTATTTTAGACATCCCACCATTTGCTTCAATTACAAAATCAGCAAGAGCATAGGTTCCGTTTTCAAAATGTAATAACCACTTGTCTTGGCTTGCTTCAATGTCAATACATTTTTGATCCCAAATAATAGTGTTCTCAGCTAGATTATTTAAGAGCATTGTCCTTAGGGTGTTTCGGTTAATTTCGGGATTGTCATGCTGATTATGCAACGTGATCTGTTTTACAGATAGGACGTTTCCTTTCTCATCGGTAATTGTTGCTCCCATTGGTGTTGTCAGGGAAAAGTATTCATCTAATAATCCTGCTTCTTTAAGAGCCTTCTGACCTGAATCTTTATGAATGTCGAGAGTTCCTCCCCAAATCCTTGCATGGGAATCTTTATCTCTTTCATAAACATTTACATCAACTCCTTTTTGTTGTAATAACCTTGCAAAGGTTAGCCCTACCGGACCAGCTCCGATAATGGCTATTTTTTTATTTTTTAGTAACATTATTTTTGTCTTATTTGATTACGATACAAATTTGAAAGTATTATTACGGATAAAATAATTACATTAGACATGAAAATAGTTGTAAAAGACTTTTGTTGAATGGGAGATATTACAGTTCCAAAAATTATTGAGCTTTTTGCCAACTTGTTGGGAGAGGAAGTGACAAATAGAAAGTTAGAAATCCCTGCCAGATTTGGTAGGGGATATTGTCGAGGTTTTGTTTTTAATGAACATATCCGAATGATTATCAGTAATTATGAGCTTTATGAAGATTTGGTTATTGAGAATCCAGATATAGATGCCACTAGAAAGATGATATTTTTTAAATTTCAGAATGTGTTCTCAAAATCAGGAATTCCTTCTGTTATGATTGGAACCAGTCGATTGAACACTGACGATGTTATTTCTATCCATTCTAATACTGCTACCATTAATATAGAAATAGATGCTCATTATCTGAATAGTTTATTTTACTCTTATGAAAAGTCCCCAATTTTAAAAGGTTTACTACAGAACGTTCAGCCTTATCTTTTTGAACAAGTACTTTATCCATCTTTGCTGGAAATCGTTAATGATATAATTTCAGAAAATACTGAAGAGGGCTTTGAGTTATTTTTCTTAAGAATAAAAGCAGAAGAGTTGATTTGCCGGTTATTAATGGAATTGGATAAACGGGATGAAAAACAACTCTATGCTCTAAATGTTCATGATATTGAAACTATCTATAAGATTAGAACATTAATCATTGAAGACTTGGGAAAACCTCCGATTATTATTGAATTGTCTGTTCTTGCTGGTATGAGCCCTACAAAGCTGAAACGTTTATTTAGTCAGATATTTGGTAATAGTATTTTCAGCTACTATCAGGATTTAAGAATGAAAGAAGCTGCCATATTATTGAAAGAAAATAAATATTCGGTTTCGGAAGTTGGGTATAGGTTAGGGTTTACCAATCTGGGACATTTTTCCAGGATATTTAAGCAACATATTGGAATGAGTCCAAAGAAATATACTATGTATAATTGAAGTTGAATTGTATGGTATTAAGATGGTTGACTAATCTCTTAATCTTAAAAATCTATTTGAAAAGTACGTAATAGATATAAACGAAAAAACCTCTTTAACAGAGGTTTTCCAAAAAGTGCTCTCGCAAGTAGGAAAACCCCCATAAAGAAGAAGATTAAAATGTATGATGAATGTGAAATTGGTCTAATTAGTAATGTAGCTTATCTTTACTCCCCTTGTCGGTCTTGCTTTCATCTGTTACTTCTGCTACAGGATTAATTTTTTTCTTGTCTGAATCTTGTTGATCTTTTAAATCTTTAATTATGTTATTGTTTGTTAATTTGGTATCATTTACGTTGGCAGTACTATTTGTAGGTGTAGATCCTCCAATTGTGCCAAGTTCTTCTGCTTCTCTACAACCTATATTAGAAAATAATATGATGGCTGTTGCTGCTAATAAGATTAACTTTTTCATAATTGATTTATTTTATAATTAACCTCGTTTTATAGAGGTCTTTTTTTCCTTTCATTTTCCTTCGACTAAATTATGTGAGAATATTCTTAACTACAAGAATTAGTAGTCCTATATTGGTTAATTTATAGATAAAGACGTCCTAATTTATATATTAGGACGATATTTTTGTATTTAAATTATTGATTTACAATGTTTTAATTGTTTTGTGGATAATGAAATATTATTCTTTAATTTTATAACTTCTGTATTATTATTTGATGTATTTTCATTATTTTTGAAGGAATAAATTGCCCATTATAAACAGCAATGCATATAAAAAAATACATATTTCATTTTTTACTAGTCATTTTTATTTTTCAACATGGAAATTTGAAGGCTCAATCGTATGATGAATTGAAGAAGAAATATGAAGATATTGAAGAAAATAATGAACAAGCACTTACTACAATTAATGTAGTAATTGCAAAGGCTAAAAAAGAAAAGAATTATGAAGAGTTAATGCGTGCTTATGAAGATGCATTTTACTATTCATCAAATGTTGAAAAGAAATTAACATATTCTGATAGTTGTATTGCCGCAGCAAAGAAAACACTAAACAATGATTTAATTGGACGATCATACTTAGGGAAAGGAACTATTTATTATTATAATTTAAAGAAATATAAATCTGCTTTAGATGAATACTTGAAAGCATATGAATATTCTAAAAAAGGAAATGATGACTATCAGAAAAACCAATTAATCTATCATTTGGGGGTTGTTAAAAGTTATTTGGGGTATTACAATGATGCTTTAGTACTTTTTAATGAGTGTATTGCTTACTTCGAACCTAAAACGACCGGGAATCTTACTCCATATGAAATATATAATAATAGTAGGGGATATCTTAATAGTTTACACCTGGCTATTGTTTGTTATATACATTTGGGAAATATTGAAAGAGCAAATTTTTTAACGGATAAAGGATTAGCATTTATTAAAAGAGATAAGAAAAATGAATTTGTACTTGAAAGAGGTTATCTATTAAAATCTAAAGGAGTTTTAGAATTTAAAGAGAAAAAGTTTGCAAAAGCAATCCAAACCTTTAATGAAGCTATTCCTATAATAGATAATAACAGAGATTTTGCTTGGGCCTCAGTTGTGGATTTTTATATTGGAAAAAGTTATTTAGGTCTTCATAAAGAAGATGAGGCTGTACAGCAATTTAAAAAAGTGGACTCAATTTTTCAGAAGCATAATTTTATACTACCAGAATTAAGAGAAAATTATGAACTTCTTATTAATTATTACAGAAAACATGATGATCCAAAACAGGAGCTATATTATACGAAAACATTACTAAAAGCTGATGGAATACTAACTCGGGATTTTACTTATCTTTCTTCTAAAATACATAGAGAATATGATACGCAGAATCTTGTAGATATTCAGAATAAACTGGAGAACCAGAATAAATGGGGATTGGGTATGATTATTCTTTTGTGTATGATAGTGAGTGTATTGGTTTATAATGTCTGGAAATACTATCAGAACGAAAAGAAAATTAAAACAAAGTATAAAAAACTGGAAGACAATCTTCAGCATCATATAGAGCCGGAGCTGTCTTCGGTTCCATATGAGAATATTTCTTCTCAGAGTAAATCTACGATGAGTGAGGAGGTTTATAAAGATCTTCAATATAAATTAGAAAAGTTTGAAAAAGAAAAGCAGTTCCTTGAAAAGGGAGTTACATTAAATAAGCTTGCGGGTACTTTCGAAACAAACAGTACTTATCTTTCTCAATTTATCAATGAGACAAAAGGAATGAACTTTAGTAGGTACCTAGGGATATTGAGAATAAATTATATCACGCAGCTGATGTATGAAAATGAAAAATATCTTAATTATACAATTCAGAGTTTATCCGATGAATGTGGAATAGCTTCAAGACAGAATTTCTCCGATTTATTTCAGGAAATTAATGGACTTCGCCCAACTGAATTTATTAAAAAGAGAAAAAAAGATATAGATGATATGAAATCATCTACAAATGAATAACCTATAATGAAGCCTAGACAGAGATTTAAATTTGTTTAGGCTTTTTTGAAATATAACTTAAGTACCACCATATAAGAAGAGGTAATGCTATTGTCTGAAATACTAAGATTGCTAGTGATATGCCATCTTGTAATTTATTTGCATTTGCTTTTATAAAGAGTTGTGGTCCAAGTGGACCGCTTGAGAAAATAACAATATTAAAGAAATTCCATCCGAAATGTAAGCTAACAGGCAAGAAAAGGGATTGAGTTTTAGTAAAACTATAAGCCAATGCAAAACCTAAGATTGCTGTCATTAAGAATATAATAACCATCTGTACAGGATTACCAAAGGCATTATAGGAAAATAGATGATAGATTCCAAAGGACGTTGCGGATAAAATACATGCCGTTTTTACACTCATTGTCCTTGTTAGCAAATATAAAATAGCACCTCTGAATATTAGTTCTTCAAATAGTACTGATTTAAAAGTCCACCAGGTACTTTTTAATATGATTACAAAAGAAATTTGTTTATTTAATATCCAACTGTTATCTGCGGGATATGTTTTCAATACATGATAGAGTATGCAGCATATTCCGGATAATAATAAGCCGATACCAGCATTAATTAATCTATTTTTTGATGGAAGAAGCCCTAAAGCTTCCAGATTAGTTTTGGCAAACAACCAAAGTAAAAGCCATGAAATAACCAGCTCTGCTATAATACCAATCATATTAATTTTATCTTATGGATTACATGTAAATATAATAAAATCAGTTATTTAAATTTTATTTTTTTAATATAATGCCCGCTTCTTATAAATAAAATAAGCCCCGAGTTTTCTCAGGGCTTTATTTTTATATCCAGGATTTTTGTTCGTAGGCTGCCTGCCAGAAATAGTATTCCATTTGTGTGGCTGTAATGAAAGCTTCTGTCATTTTAGTTCTGATTTCCGGAGTAGTTGTCTCGGCTGCTCTATCACAAATCTCAATAGCTTGTTGGACAGCTACTGCAAAATCTTCACCGCTATAAGTATCAATCCATTTCTTATATGGATTGTTATCTGTTTTATTGTTCTCATATATATAATCACCGACTTTCTGATAAATCCAGAAACATGGTAGAACAGCTGCCATTGCAATTTCCACAGCATCCAATGCAGCAGTACTTTTTAAGAAATGAATATAATGATGGCAAACGGGTTGCATATTCCCTTTTTCGGTAACGTCAAAATCTTTGAAATAAGACTCATGTAATGCATTTTCTACAACGATGGCATTTTCTGCAAAACGCATATAAGATAAAACATCATTAATATTATATGCTCTGGCTCCTATAAGCGAGAGTGCCCGTCCGAAATGTTCAAGGTATAAAGAATCCTGAGCCATATAAAACTGAAATTTCTCTTTTGGAAGGCTTCCTTCCGCCAATTCTTTAACAAAAGGCATGTTTAGTATAGATTGGTAATATTCTTCTATTTGCTTCCAGGTATATTCAGACCATTTCATGTATAATTAATTTTTGAGGGTTGAAAAAATGATTAAGCGGGCCATTTCCTTTGCCTATTTTTAAATCCTTCCCGCTTTTAATGGCTTCAAAAACATATTGTTGTCCCAGCGAAACAGCATCGGACAGATTTTTGCCCTGTGCTAAATAAGCTGCAATGGCTGAGGATAAAGTACATCCGGAGCCGTGAGTATTATTGGTTTGGAATTTTTCAGTTTCAAAAGAAGATATTTTCCCTGATCCATCAAAGTATAACGAAGTTATCATATCTGTTTCCTGATGTCCTCCTTTTAGTAAAACACTTTTACAGCCCAGATTTAATATTTTTTCGCCTGCGGTATACATATCATCTAATGTTTTTACCTGCATATTAGCCAAAATTGATGCTTCATCCATATTCGGGGTTATAACATCAGCTAGGGGAAATAATTTTTGAACAATAGCAGTAATAGTTTCTTCTTCTATAAGTCTATGTCCGCTGGTAGCTACCATTACAGGATCGAATACAACAGGAACTTTATCATATTTATCCAGGGTATTGACAATAACATCTACCAATTGTGGAGTATGCACCATACCTATTTTTATAGCTGAAGGGAAAATGTCATCCAGTATTGCTTCAATCTGATCGGCAACAGCTTCTTCAGGGATTGAATATATTTTTCGTACTCCCTGTGTATTTTGTACCGGGAGAGCGGTCAATACAGACGTTGCAAAACAGCCTAAAGCTGAAAAAGTTTTGATATCTGCCTGAATTCCGGCACCCCCGCTGCCATCAAAACCTGCTATGGTTAAGACAGAGGGACTTGTATATTTTTTCATTTTAAAATTTTGTTTTTGAGTTCATAAGCTGCTTTTTGTGGATCATCAGCAGCGCAAATAGCCGAGACAACAGCGATACAATCTGCACCGGCTTGTACTACATTGTATGCATTTTGTAACGAAATATTTCCGATCGCAACCAATGGTTTAGTGGTTATGGAACGGATTTTTGTAATGCCTTCCAGTCCCCATTCTGTTACGGTATCGGTTTTGGTTGTTGTCGCAAATACAGGACTTATTCCGAGATAATCGGATGTTTGTGTATGTTCATTATAAAGCTGATCTGCATATTCAATGGAATAGCCGATAAATTTATTCTTCCAGAAATCTTGTTGTCTGAGTTCTACAGGAGATATATCGTTGTTCCCGACGTGAATACCGTGAGTATTTAAAGCTTTGGCAACTTCGGAATTATCATTTATAATCAACGGAATATAATACTTATCTGTTATATCCTTTAGCTGCTGTGCTTTTCTCAGGAAATCTGCAGTAATACAGTGTTTTTCACGAAGCTGAATAATATCTACACCGCCCAGAATAGACTGTTCAGCCACTTCAAGAAAATTTTTGCCTTTGCAGGCTTCTTCAGAGATCACTAAATAGAGTTGATAGGGAAATGAAGAATTTATACTCATGACATCGATATTTTTATATGACTTCTGAATTCTTCCTCAGTTATATTGTATAGTTTATCAATGAGGTTCATTTGTAAACTTCCGGGTCCTTTACTTTCTTGTACAGCAATTTCTCCTGAAATGCCCAATAATGCCATTGCGGCAGCGGTCGCTTCAGTTTTATTATCAATACAACCGATAAAAGCTCCTATTAACGCAGATGCGGAGCAGCCTAATCCGGTTACTTTTGTCATTAATGGATGTCCGTTACTAATAAATATAATTTTCTCCCCATCTATAATAATATCTTTCTCTCCGGAAATGCAGATAATAGCCCCGTATTGCTCGTTGAGAATTTTTGCTGAATCCAGAGCTTCAATGCTTTCAGTAGTACTGTCTACACCTTTAGTTGTGGTTTTATTGGCTTTTGCCAGTGCAATAATTTCGGAAGCGTTTCCACGGATTACAGTTGGATGGCAATGCAGTAACTTGCTAAGTATAGCATCTCTAAAAGTTGTTGCTCCAGCACCTACAGGATCTAATATCCATGGTTTTTCAAGTGAAGAGGCTTCTTTCGCAGCAATTAGCATGGATTCTGCCCATGTCTCATCAAGAGTTCCGATATTAATAACTAAAGCTGAAGATATATTGACCATTTCTTTTACTTCAGAGGGGGCATGAGCCATAATAGGAGAAGCACCCACAGCTAATAATGCGTTAGCTGTATTGTTCATGACCACAAAATTGGTTATGTTATGTACGAGAGGGGATATTTGTCTTACCGACAGAATGTGTTTCCAGAGTATTTCTTCCATAGTCATTGATTAAATATGCTTTAGGAAAATATCTGAAACAAAAGCAAAAGCTTTAAAGCTTTCTTTTTGCTTTTCCCTACGTCGGTGTAAGCCGTATCAGGTTCAAAGGGACTCTCTCAATTCTTTTCAGAATACCCCTAAAGCGTACACAAATGTATAAAACTTTTTAGAGATAACAATTTGCAGTATCATTAAAATCAGGCAGATATTTTGTAATGAATTAAGATATATCTTTGCACCATACAAGAAGTGATTTATGAATCATGAAGGAATTGTGCTTTCCGGGAATACTTTAGTTTTTTTATTAATACTCCTGTTATTAGGAGTAACAGGATATCTAATCTATAAGATTAACATATTGCAAAAAGAGAAGAAGGCCTTAACAGAAGATAAAAAAGTACTGAAAAACAGATTGGGAAATATCCGTTTGGATTATATAGAGACAAAGCTGAATCCACATCTTTTTAAAAATATTCTTAATTCTGTTCAGTCTCATGCTTATCAGACGTATGTGTCTCTGGATAAATTGTCAGGAGTGCTGGATTATATTTTATATGAAAGCAGCGAAAAGTTTGTAACGCCTGAAAGTGAATTGGACTTTACAAGCAATCTTATAGAAATCAATAAAATAAAAGTTAATCCTTTATTTGACTTTAGAATAAAATCGCAGATTGATAAACAGGATCCTGTATATAAGGAGAAAGTTTTAGCCCCATTAATTACAGTTGATTTTATTGAAAACGCTTTTAAACATACAGATTTTCTGGTCGATGATTCTTTTATTTTTGTTTTGCTTTCCTTAAAGAGCGGCATTCTGGAAATAAAAGTAGAGAACAGGATTTCTCCAAAATCACCTTTGCAAAAGGGGAATAGTGGATTCGGAGGGGAATCTCTGGAGCAGAGACTTAAGATGCTCTACAAAAAGAAATTTTCTATAAGTAAAGAGATCCACAACAATATATACACAGCATATTTAAAAATTGATCTCAATGACAAATACAATCAGGTGCGTTATACTAGATGATGAGCTTCTGGCTATAAGTTATCTAAAGCTCCTTTGTGAACAGATAGAAGGGGTAGAGGTAGTCCGGGTATTTAATAACCCGAAATATTTCCTCGAAGAGATCAATGATATCGATTGTGATTTGTGTATTCTGGACATAGAAATGCCGGGATTAAATGGGTTGCAGGTTGCGGAACTTATTTCTCATAAAAAGATCATATTTACAACGGCTTATAAAGAATATGCAGCTGAAGCTTTCGATCTTAATGTTGTAGATTATGTAAGAAAACCCATAAAAAAAGAACGGCTTCAGCAGGCATTTGCAAAGGCTAAAGAATTTGTGGAAATACCCAAAAGCAGCTTTATAGAATGGAATACCAATATGGGGAAAAGTCACATTTTTACAGATCAGATTGCTTATATAAAAACTTCCGAAATAGATAGCAGGGATAAAGATTTAATCCTGAATGACCGTACAGTGATTATTCTAAAGAATATTAACTTCAAAACACTTCTGGAGATGCTTCCGGAAAAAGACTTTGTGCAGATTAATAAAAAGGAAATCATAGCACTAAAATCCATAAAAGTAGTTTCTGCAAACGAAATTATCACCAATATTTCTGAAGACGGAGAACATTTTACAAAACTACATATCAGTGAGGTTTATAAGGTTGATCTTATGGAAAAGCTTGGTAATTAATTGTTTGAAATACGGAGAATTATTAGAAATGAAAATCCGGAAAAAAGCTTCAATACCAGAAGCATAAATTTCATTACAAAAAAAAGAGTTTTCACTACATTTTTTAAAAATTAACATTGAAAATTTTAAATTTCTTTTGAATTTTGCAGATAAGAAATAGTAACATAATGCAAAAGTACAGGAATATTATTTTTTATATTACAACCATTATATTCTTCTCCGGATTAATGTATTGGTTCTTTATAGAAGGTAAAACTTTGGAAGCCGGAGAAAACATTATATCTAAAACGAGCGGTGGATCTACCTGGGATAATTTTGTAGATTCTTTTATGGTAAATCTGCATCATCCACTTGCTCTGTTATTGATACAGATTGTCACTATTATATTGGTAGCAAGACTTTTTGGGTGGATATGCATGAAGATGAAGCAGCCCTCCGTAATAGGAGAGATGATCGCAGGTATTGCTCTCGGCCCCTCTCTTTTAGGACTTTATTTTCCTGAATTTTCAGCATTTCTTTTCCCTAAAGAATCATTAGGAAACCTTCAGTTTCTTAGTCAGATAGGACTAATTTTCTTTATGTATATCGTTGGAATGGAACTCGACCTTAGTGTTCTTAGAAAGAAAGCTCACGATGCAGTAGTGATTAGTCATGCCAGTATTATTATTCCTTTTGCTTTAGGAATAGGGCTTTCCTATTTTATTTATAAAGAATTTGCGCCGGATGGTGTGCAGTTTAGCTCGTTTGCACTATTTATAGCCATTGCAATGAGTATTACAGCGTTCCCGGTTTTGGCGAGGATTGTTCAGGAGCGGAATCTGCAGAAAACAAAACTGGGTACTATTGTTATTACCTGTGCAGCAGCCGATGATATTACAGCATGGTGTATTCTGGCAGCAGTTATTGCCATTGTAAAAGCAGGATCATTTGCCAGTTCTATCTATGTCATTATTATGGCAATTGCATATGTATTCTTAATGATTAAAGTCGTACGTCCGTTCCTGAAAAGAATAGCCGACCTGCAGACCGGAAAAGGAATTATGAGCAAATCTGTTGTTGCTATATTCTTCCTCATTCTTATTATTTCTGCATATGCAACTGAAGTTATTGGTATACATGCACTGTTCGGAGCTTTTATGGCGGGTGCTATTATGCCTGAGAATACTAAATTCAGAAATATTTTTATAGAAAAAGTCGAAGATGTAGCATTAGTTGTATTGCTTCCTTTGTTCTTTGTTTTTACCGGATTGAGAACAGAGATTGGGTTGTTAAATCATGGTCATTTATGGATGACGGCCGGACTAATTATCTTAGTTGCCGTTACCGGTAAATTTATAGGAAGCGCACTCACAGCGAAATTTCTCCGTATAGGCTGGAAAGATAGTTTGACTATTGGCGCATTGATGAATACTCGTGGATTGATGGAGCTAATTGTTCTGAATATTGGCTATGACCTTGGTGTACTAAGTCCGGAAATATTTGCGATGATGGTTATTATGGCATTGTTCACAACATTCATGACAGGGCCTTCATTAGACTTTATCAATTATATTTTTAAAGGAAAAAAATCCGAAAACGAAGAAGATGTTGACGATAGTGGTAGAAAATATAAAGTATTGCTCTCTTTCGATGGGCCGGAATCAGGAAGTACTCTGCTAAGGCTTGCTGATAACTTTACCCATAAGATGAATGGAAATAAAAGCATCACAGCAATGAATATTGCTCCGGTACAGGAACTTCATGCTTTTGAAATGCAGGATTTTGAGAATGAACAATTTGTAGATGTTGTACAGACTTCTAATGAACTTAAACTGCAGATTACCACTTTGTTTAAAGCTTCTAATGATGCTGAAAATGATTTGGTGAATATTACCAACAAAGGAAATTATGATTTGCTGCTCATTATGCTCCGAAGATCGATTTATGAAGGAAGCTTACTGGGCAGATTGTTAGGTTTTACAACCAAGATTATTAATCCGGAAAGACTGTTGAATACCGTAAAGGGTAAATCATATATGTTCAATAATTCGCCATTTGACGATTTCACTCTGGGGATATTAGATAAATCCAATATTCCTGTGGGAATAATGGTAGATAAGAATTTCGATAATGCAGGAAAGGTATTTGTACCAATCTTCGACCTGAATGATTTCTACCTTGTTGAATATGCAAAAAGGCTTATTAATAACAACGACTCACAGATTATTATTTTGGATGTGGTAGGGCAAATTCGTAGGAATACAGAAATCCGTGAGCTGATAAGAAGTATTGAGCAGATAGCTCCTAATCATATTACATTATACAACGAAAGAACTATAGAAAAAGAATTTCTGGAGTCTCAGGATCTTATGCTGATCAGCAGTAAAAGCTGGAGAAGCCTTATCGATTCAAAGAGCCTTTGGTTATCCGATATTCCGTCTACTTTAATTATTTCTAATCCGTAATACAGCTTCAAGCTCTATAAATGTGGAATTTGTTGGAGAATAGGGTATATTTATGCTCCAACAAATAATGCAAAGCATGGAAGTTAATGCAGAGAACGGAAATATAATACTCAAAGAGCATTATTTACAGATAGAAAAAGGTATGCTGTTAAAAGATCTTCAGCAGACAGAATTTTACAAAAACTATAATAACGGAATGCGTGATGTTAAAACAGGCTATTTCTGGTATTATTTTGATGCCGTTGATGTTAAGGGCTATAAACTTTCATTTGATCTTTGTTTTCTGGGAGATACACTGGATAAGATTTTCATGAATACTTATGAAGAATCAGATGCAAAAACATGGGATGATTGGAGTGAGGCAAAGGAAATGAAAGTCTTTGAGCGAAATAATCAATTTTTATCAATGATATTAGGAATAAGGCCTACAAAAAAGAAAAAGACGCCATACCCTACCTGTACGTTTAATTTTCCGTGGGGAAATGCATGGTCGGTTTACGATCCCAGAAGTGCTACAAGCTTTATGGGAATACATTACGATTAATAATCTTATTTATTCCGGATCAATTTCAGAAGCTTGCTATACTCGCTTAAAATACTTTTCTGCTCTTCAGCGATATAGTCACTACTGAACGGAGCTCCGCAATCTTCACTGTTTAAGATGTGAATAAGCTTTCCGTTTACAAAATAACTTCTGTTCTCAGTAATTTCAGACTTATCAAAGTCGAAAGCTTCGGTATCATTATTTTCCTTCATGGCTTTCGTGTCATAATATAAAGGTCTGTTGTATTTATAGTCTTTTTCATATACAAAAGACAATTGCCCGTTTAAAAGATAATATTCAGTCAATGTTTGTCCGCTTTCCCCAAAGATTCGGGTAATTATCTTTTCGAGTTTATTTTTCTGATAATAATATTTTGCCTCTCCACCTTCAGTAGATTGAAAAAGATCCCGCTGTTTTATTGAATGCCATTTCTCTATGGAATTTATTCTTTTGAAATTGTCCCGAATAGGTTTTAGCTGGTCTGTAAGGTATTCATTAACCGGAAGATCTTCTTTATTGAAGCTAACCCTGGCTTTTATAATATCATATCTGGTAGCGCCTTGCTTCTCTTTAGAGTTATTTACCTTTATGTTTTGCGAATATCCCGGATTAAAAGTGGATAAAAAAATAAGTATATAACTGTAGGATAATATTTTTTTCATAGATCATGTTTTAATGGTGTTTTCTTAGAGAGTGAAGATACTAAAATTTACCATTTTACTTTTGGATTATAACGCAGCAGAGATTCTGTTACAACTTACCTTAATTAAGATACTCTTATGTTTTCCTTTCTGTCGAACTTTGCTATACAAAAAATCACATAGTATAAACACACTGAAAATATAGACGTTATGCAAACAATATTAGGTGCCAACGGCCAGATTGGTGAAGAACTGGCAAGAGAGCTGAAAAGAAATTTTACTTCAGATATACGTATTGTCAGCAGGCATGCTAAAAAGGTAAATGACACAGATGAAATATTCTCGGCAGATTTATCTGTTCGTGAAAAGGCTATTGAAGCAGTTAGAGGCAGCGAGATTGCTTATTTTACATTAGGACTTCCGATAAGCTCTGATCTTTGGGAAAAACAATTTCCGGTTATTCTCCGCAATGTAATTGACGCTTGTAAAGTTAACGGTACCAAACTCGTTTTCTTCGATAATACCTATATGTATCCACAAGACGACCGGATTTTGACTGAAAATACAGCATTTGCTCCGGTGGGAAGAAAGGGTAGGGTAAGAAGAGAAATGGCAGAAATGGTATTGAAGGAAATTCAGTCCGGTGAACTGGAAGCTGTTATTTGCCGTGCTCCCGAATTTTATGGACCGGCTAAAACACAAAGTATTACCAATACTTTAATTTTTAATAATATAAAAGAAGGTAAAACACTAAAGGTACCACTGAGTGACAAGAAAAAAAGGAGTTTGATATGGACGCCCGATGCCAGCCGTGCAACAGCATTGATCGGAAATACACCCGATGCATTTGGCCAAACGTGGCATCTTCCTGTGGATAAGAGTCATCCTACATACCGTGAATTCATCAGAACAGCTTCAGGAATTTATGATAAGGATCTGAAATATTCTTTAGTTCCTAAATTTGTTTTCAGTATTGGCGCTTTGTTCAATAAGAAAATGAAAGAACTGCTGGAACTTCTTCCAAGATACGAACACAATAATATTTTTGATGATTCGAAGTTCAGAAACAGATTTCCTGAATTTAAGGTTACCAGTTACAAGCAAGGAATAGAGCAGATTAAAAAAGAGCAGTTTCAACAACAAAATAAATCAGTAATTTAGTGATGATTAAATCTGAATATCAATTTATATAGATATGAAAACTCCGGCAAAAGTTTCATCAATTAGTGCAATGCACCAATTTTTAGGACTTAAAAAACCTGCAAATCCATTAATTAGTGTATTCAATTTTGATGAGGTAAAACTGGAGCCTGAAACTATCCTCAGTGCAGTAACAACAGATTTTTATGTAATTGCTCTAAAGAAGGACTGTGCAGGCGGAAAATGTAAATATGGGCAGCAATATTATGATTTTGACGACGGAATTATGTATTTTATTGCACCCCATCAGGTTTTACAGTTTGAAGATGTACTGCTGAATAGTGTGAGAGGTTTTGTATTGGTTGTACATCAGGATTTCTTACATGGATATGCACTAGCCTCCCAAATCAGGGAATATGGCTATTTCTCTTACACAGCAAATGAAGCGCTGCATCTTTCCGAAAAAGAAGAAAAATCCATTATGGACATTATCCATAATATAGAGCAGGAGATAGATGCTAATATGGATTCTTTTACACAGGATCTTTTGGTTTCCAATCTGGATCTTTTGCTAAAATATTGCGACCGTTTTTATAACCGTCAGTTTTTAACCAGAAAAAAAGCCAACAACGATTTACTTTCAAAGCTGGAAGCTTTACTAGATGATTATTTTAAAAATGACAGACAGATTGTTAATGGTATTCCTACAGTTCATTTTATTGCGGAGCAGTTACACCTTAGTGCCAATTATCTTAGCGATATGCTTCGGGTGCAAACGGGGCAGACTACGCAGCAGCATATTCAGAACAGATTGATAGAAAAAGCAAAAGAACTGCTGTCTGCTACTGAAATGTCTGTTTCCGAAATTGCCTATCATTTGGGTTTTGAACATCCACAATCTTTTCATCGATTATTTAAAAATCGTACCTCTGTTTCCCCATTGGAGTTTAGGGCGTCGTTTAATTAATTTCTGTAAACAAAAATTATCTTCCGAATAATTAGAATAAAATTTATGAATTGAATATTTCCCTGACATGGCTTGCTGGGAATTTTTTACATAAGAATCAATGAATCTCTGCCGGTGCGAGCGTCCCGCTCGTATCAAGTTAGATATCACGAGCCAGAGGCTCGCGCTTGCTACTGTATTTTAACCATCTTTCTCCATAATCGGCAGATATTGTGAGTATGTATTTTAGTAAATTAAATTACTAAATACCCCGCATAATTGTATATTTATGAAGTATTAGAAATTTGTTAAAATGAAGTATATTTTTTCTTTCATCTCTTTTTTTACCTTTTTATTTTATTATGCACAGGAATTTAGATTTGCAGATAATGCTACTTTCAAACCGTTTCCTTATAGTGTGGAAAGTTTAGATACAAGTTATCAGAATATTTATTACCAGCTATCTTTTGCCAATAACTCTGAAAAGCCTGATTCTAAAAAGCAGGCTGTCTGTATTCTGGAGTTAGGAAAAACTAAATCTAAATTTTTTGATTTTAACAGTCTTAAAAGTGATTCTCTGACGAAGAAATACAGTGTTGAAAAAGAAATTACCGGAAAGGAATTGACTGCTATGCTTGCCTATAAAACCAATTGGGAAAATGTATTGATAAGAGATATTCAGACTAAGAATATTATTTTTCAGGATCATGCGAGTAAAACTTTTCAATATGAAGGAACTCAGCCTGAATTAAAATGGAATTTAGAAAAAGAAAGCAAAACTATTTTGGGCTATACTTGCAATAAAGCAACAACGGAATATAGAGGAAGAAAATATACAGCTTGGTATACGACGGATATTCCAATTAGTAGTGGACCTTATGTTTTTGAAGGCCTTCCGGGACTTATTTTAGCCATTTCGGATTCCAAAGATCATTTTAACTTTACAGCAATTGCTATGGATAAAAATCCAAGAGAAATTTACCTCAATAATGGGAAGCATATTATAAAAGTGAGCCGCGATCAATTTCGAAAAGTTCAGAAAAATTACCATAGCAATCCCGGTTTTTATATAAATGGTGGAGCCTATAATGCAGACGGAACTGAAGTAAAAGTGGATCCAAGATATAGTAAGCCGTATAATCCAATTGAACTAGAGTAAAAATAAAAACTTTGTGCTATTTAAATTGAGGGACAAAAAAGCGATCCCAGTTATAAATACGGGCAACACTATTGCAAATTTCAAGCATTAATTCCTGATTATTGCTATTGGTCATAACCACAACGCCGTAACCCTTGTCCAGACTCCCATACGAAGCACAGGTAAAGCCTTCGTTGCCACCGTTATGATTAAAGTAGTAAGCTCCGTTTTTATACCGGAGGAAAATACCCAAAGCGGCCTTGCTCTCATCATAGTTTACAACCGGTGCAAAGCGTTCTTTCATATATTTCTGTGACAGTATTTTTTGAGATTTCCCCTGTAATGTCAGCTGACATTCAATTATATATTTAGCCAGATCTTCAGGTGTAGTCCAAAGTCCGGCGGCGGCATATTCCGGATACAAATGATATTTTCCTTTTACCTTCTTCCCATCTGTATAATATCCTGAAGCAATATTCAAGGTGTCATTTTTTACTGAATATGTACTATGGGTCATTTGTAACGGAATAAAAATATCTCTTTTTATAAAATCTGTATAGCTTTTCTTAGCTACATCTGTAAGGATTAGTTGGGAAATCATAGTGCCTCCTCCTGAATAGTCGAATGCAATTCCTGGTTCTTTTACAGAACGTACAGGTTTGGAATTGGCGGGGGAAGTTCCGTTTAAGATTTGTATAATATTGGGTATAGCTGCTGTTCTTTCATAACCTCCGAATCCTGAAACATCTAAACCTCCGGAATGGCTCAAAAGGTTTCTGGAGGTAATTATTTTATTTTTGGAAATGCAGTCATAGGGAAAACGCCAGCTTTTTAGGTAATGGTTGATATCCTGATCAAGATCTATTTTGCCAAGCTGTACCAGTTTCATAAAAGCCAGGCTGTTGATGGTTTTACTTATCGAAGCTGCCTGAAATAAAGTATTGACGTTGGTTTTTCTGTTCTCTTCCTCATCTGCATATCCGTATGCTTTCACCCATTCTATTTTATAGTTATTGATAACCGCAATACTTACTCCCTTAACGTTGAGTTGCTTCATTCTCTCAATAATGTTAAAATCAGGTACTTTATTACTGCCTGAAATAACAGATGGACTTAGAGAGTTTTCTACTTTTTCAATTTTGTTTTTAATTTCATTATTCAACTTCTGAGCAGATGAGTAGCCGGAAAATATTATAGAAAATAGTACTAAAATAATTTGTAATGTTTTCATAATAAGTGAATTGGTTTGTTTTGC
Source organism: Elizabethkingia miricola (assembly GCF_001675285.1). Classification (GTDB taxonomy): domain Bacteria; phylum Bacteroidota; class Bacteroidia; order Flavobacteriales; family Weeksellaceae; genus Elizabethkingia; species Elizabethkingia miricola. Next base: position 370,109 of record NZ_LSGQ01000001.1, on the reverse strand, counting down.
AATTTAATCATTTAGCCAATTCGTTGTTAGTGAAAAGTGATAATGTTAAGGATAAACCTCTGTGAAAATAAAAAAACCTTACCTGACTAAGTAAGACTTTAAAATAATTCTTTTGAACCTAATTAAAAGTAAGCTATAAACTTTCCTTGTTGCTCTTGGGATTGAGTTGTTAATAATAGAGCTTAGGTTACTCTATCCACAAATGTCCCATAGAATAGGTTCTGGCTTTACCCGCTACGATCACTCTTTCATTTTTGTTTTCACAATAAAGCTGGCCGCCTCTTTCTGATAGCTGGCGGGCGAAAAGTTTATCCTTTCCTAATCTCGATGACCAGAACGGAATAAGTGAGCAATGCGAAGAACCGGTTACAGGATCTTCAAGAATCGAAGACTGTGGTGTAAAATATCTTGAAACAAAATCACTGTCGGTACCTGCTGCTGTCACAACAATACCGCCCGGATCCAGATTGATAAGGTCGAAAATAGATCTTTCAATTTCAATTTTTTTTATGTCTTCCTCAGATTCATATACCAGTACATAGTCTCGTGATTTGAAGACTTCCTTAGGTTGTATATTGAGAGATCTGGTTATAATATCCGGAAGAGTAGAGGATTCAGGCATCCTTGACGGGAAGTCCATATAATAAAATCCATCTTTTACATCCACTGTTAATTCACCACTTTTGGTTTGAAAAATGATTCTGTCGTTCTGATAGTTTAAGATGGAAGCTAAACAATGAGCTGTAGCAAGAGTAGCATGCCCACACAAATCCATTTCTATTTCAGGTGTAAACCATCTTAGATGAATAGTATCGCCATTGTCGATAAAAAAGGCCGTTTCTGCTACAGCATTTTCACGGGCTATTTTTAAGAGTATCTCATCGGGTAACCAATTTTTTAACGGAACAACACATGCAGGATTTCCATGGAAAATATCTTCTGTAAAAGAATCTATTTGATATAATTCTAGCTTCATAATTGATAAAATTTCGGTTAATAACAAAGATAAGCTATTCTCCGGACAGGCCTTGGTCTTAATGATATTCTAACGATATATTTTGCTCGTATTTTGTACAGCATATTGTACGGCTTATAGCTTTTTGTATATTAGTTTCATATAAGTAATTATGAGCAAGATAGATATGAATTCAGCAGTTTTCCCAATTTTGAAAACTGAAAGATTAACGCTCAGGCAATTATCAATTGATGATCATCAAGATATTTTTGCTTTGCGTTCCGACTCGGAAATTAACGAGTTTCTTGGCAGGCAAATATGTGAAACAAATGAAGAGGCAATAAGTTTCATTAATAAGGTTAATAATAATATTAAAGAAGGTAATTCTTTTTATTGGGCAATTACTTTAACAGAAACTAATACACTTGTCGGTACAATATGTTTATTTGACTTTTCAACCGAAGATGATAGCTGTGAAATTGGATATGAATTAATGACAAAATTTCAAGGACAGGGTATAATGACAGAAGCTGCTCAAACAGTGATTGATTATGTATTTCACACTTTAAAACTCAAAAAAATACTTGCAGTTACACACTACAAAAATCAGAGTTCAACCAATCTTCTGTTAAAATTCAATTTTGAAAAATCAATAGAAACGTGCAAAGAAGATTCTAACTTAAATATTTTCACTTTGAGTAAGGAGTGTAAATGATGTGAAGTGAAAAATAAGTAGAGAACTACAGTTTTTATATTATATTATTTTTGTATTCTGATGATTTTCTAAAGCAATGTTAAACTTTCAAATATTTGAGAATTAGCTACAACCATATCAAAAATTGAAAATGAAAAAAAATATCATTTACCTTTTATTGCTTTTGTCTTTGTTAAGTTGCCAAAAGTCCTATAAACGCTCTACTGATTATTCATACACAAAACCTATTCAACTATCCGATAGTATTAAAGTAGATTACCTATATAATACTGGAATGGATACCGTTCAAATAATAAATCTTACAAAACTCATATTGTCAGATACTATTCCGAATATACACAGCCTACTCATACTTAAAGATAATAAGCTGGTTTATGAAAACTATTTTGCGGGAGATGATGAAATTGTGGGAAAGAAACTAGGCTATGTAGAACACGGTATTGAGGATTTGCATGACTGCCGGAGTATGTCAAAAAGTGTTACATCTGCCTGTATAGGAATTGCTGTAAAAAAAGGACTTATTAAAAATATTGATGAATCTATTTTTCCCTATTTTAAGCAATATCAGAATGATTTCGATGAGCAAAAGAAAAAAATCACCATTCGTCATTTATTGACTATGACAAGTGGTCTTAAATGGAATGAAGATATTTCTTATAGAGATCCAAGAAACACAGAACTTAAAATGGATATGAGTTCTGATCCAATTGATTTTATTTTGAGCAGACCAATGGTTTCAGAGCCCGGTGCTACATGGAATTACAATGGCGGTAATACACAATTATTGGCAGAAATAATAAAATCAGTCAGTGGTTTACCCATAGATAAATTTGCTGAACAAGAATTATTTACCCCTCTAGGTATCAATAAATATGAATGGCTTCCGTTGGTCAAAAATATGCCTGCCGCAGCATCAGGAGTTCGATTACGTTCAAGAGATCTGCTTAAATTCGGGATGTTGTATATGAATGACGGAAAATGGAAAGATAAAGACATTTTAAATACCGATTGGACAGAGCAATCTCTGAGTTCAGCCATAACAAGACCTTCTACAAAAGATAAAAATGCAGGATATGGTTTCCAATTTTGGACATTCAAGGAAACAATAAAAGATAAAGAAATAGAAATTCAGGAAGCTAAAGGAAATGGTGGGCAAAGGATATTTTTTTGTAAGCCGTTAAATTTATTAGTTGTGATAACAGCAGGAAATTACAATAACTGGGAAATAAAAAATGATTCGAAAGCGGTCTTATTGAAATATATAATTCCTGCGATAAAATAAGCATCTGTTGTTGGAGTATGAAAGGAGGATAGCAAGCAGAATTAAAAAGTTCTGATGATTATGAAGCGAGCGCGACAGGATTTGAACCTGTGACCGTTCCGATTGAAATCGGAGTGCTCTATCCAGTCGAGCTTTTTATAAGTTGTTCAATTTTCTTTTTACTTTTCCATGCTTTTATTTCGCGTTCTCTTTTATATGCAGAGCTCTTATCGTTGAAAGTTTCAGAATATACAATAATCCAATCCTTAGCACGGGAAGTAAAACCTTTATGATTAGAAAGGTGTTTTCTCAATCTTTCAATGAGCTCTTCTGAGCAATGACCAATATAAAATTGATCGAGAGTAGAGGAGTGTAATATATAGCAGAAACACATAGCTAAATATAAACAAAAAAGCCTTTACATTTCTGTAAAGGCTTTAGTGAGCGCGACAGGATTATTTTCGAACTCTTTGGTTGCTAATCTTAATTAGATTTCACAAGTATTTTATTGAGTTATGATGCTTTATTTTTAATTGAAACAATCTAAATACTAGGTATAGAGTTGGTTTTAACTAACTCTATGCTTGATTTATGTCTACATTGACTTAATTTTCTAAAAATAAGTTGTATACTTTAAAAAGCTATAATAATTATTGTTTTATGGTGTTTAAGGTGAGGTGTTTATAAAAAAGTAAATAGAAAATATATCAAAAAACGAGATATAATTAGAAAATAGATTAAATTAGTGACTTTAATTTATACGGACATGAACCGAATAAAGGAGGTACTTGAAGAAAAAGGAATCAAACAGACTTGGTTGGCAGATAAACTTAGAAAAAGCTATAATATGGTAAATGCTTATGTACAAAATAGGCAACAACCTAGACTAGAGATTTTAAATGAAATTGCTAACATATTAGAAGTCGATATAAGAGAATTAATTGTTTCTAGTAAAGAAAAATAATGAACGAAGCAACCACAAGAAAAGATATCATCAATAAGCACTTGCAATTAGCAGGATGGAATGTAAATGACTTAACTCAAGTGTTACTCGAGTTTGATATTAATGTGGAGTTACCTGAAGGCCTGCGTGAACCTCGAGAGCCTTATCATACTCATCAATTTTCTGACTATGTTCTACTTGGCAAAGACGGCAAACCATTAGCGGTAGTAGAAGCTAAAAAGTCCATTTTGGATGCCACTCTTGGTAGGGAACAAGCAAAACAATATTGTCATCATATACAAAAACAATCTGGGGGCGAATTGCCATTTTGTTTTTATACCAACGGACATGAAATATACTTTTGGGATTTAGGCAATTATCCGCCAAAAAGAGTTTATGGTTTCCCGACCCGTGATGATCTGGAGCGTTATGCTTATCTAAGAAAACATCGTAAAAGCTTATCACAAGAATTTATCAATACTAAGATTGCGGGGCGAGAGTATCAAATTCGTGCTATTCGTTCTGTAATGGAATCTTTAGAAAAAAAACGTTCTAAGTTCCTTCTTGTTATGGCGACAGGTACAGGTAAAACCCGAACGGTAATCTCACTTATTGATGCTTTAATGAGAGGCGGTTGGATCGAAAAAGTGTTATTTTTGGTGGATAGAATTGCACTACAGGGACAAACCTTAGATGATTTTAAAGAACATCTACCCAATGAACCACGTTGGCCTCAATATCAAGAGACCAATTTTGCTACGGATAGAAGAATTTACGTTTCTACTTACCCCACTATTTTGAATGTTATACGAAATGAAAATATCAAAATAAGTCCACATTTTTTTGATTTAATTGTAGTTGACGAGAGTCATAGAAGTATTTATAACACTTACCAAGAAGTATTACAATATTTCAATACCCTTACATTGGGTTTGACTGCCACACCAACCGATGTGATAGACCACAATACCTTTGAGCTTTTTGATTGTGAAGATGGCTTGCCTACGTTTGCCTATTCGTACGAAGAAGCAGTAAATCATATACCGCCTTACCTTAGCGATTTTCAGGTAATTAAAATAAAAACCAAATTTCAAATAGAAGGGATTAATAAGAGAACCATTTCGCTTGAAGACCAAAAGAAGCTGATTTTGGAGGGTAAGGAAGTAGCAGAAATCAATTATGAAGGAACTGAATTAGAAAAAAGGGTAATCAATAAAGGCACCAATACATTGATTGTACGTGAATTTATGGAGGAATCCCTCAAAGACCATAATGGTGTATTACCCGGTAAAACTATTTTCTTTTGTATCAGCAAAGCGCACGCAAGGCGTATCGAAGAAATATTTAACTCACTTTATCCTGAATATACTGGAGAGTTAGCGAAAGTGATTGTTTCCGATGATCCTCGTGTATATGGTAAAGGTGGATTGCTCGACCAATTCAAAAATCAAGATTTCCCCAGAATTGCCATCAGTGTAGATATGTTGGACACGGGTATTGATGTACGGGAAATTACAAATTTGGTGTTTGCAAAACCTGTTTATTCATATACCAAATTTTGGCAAATGATAGGAAGAGGTACCCGTTTGCTAGAGCCTACCAAAATAAAACCTTGGTGTACCGAAAAAGACAGCTTTTTGATTTTAGATTGCTGGGATAATTTTGAATATTTCAAACTCAACCCTAAAGGGAAAAATCTCAATAGTCAAATTCCTTTACCCGTGCGTTTATTTGGCTTGTATGTAGATAAGTTAGCGATAGGTTTAGCATTAGCTAGTGCGGAAATAGTAGAACCAACATTAGATAAAGTCAAAAAAGCGATTGCCGATTTACCCTTGCAATCTATCGTCATACGAGACGCTATTACTTTGGTAGAACAGGTAAAAGAGGATCCCTTTTTTAACGAATTGACCTCGGAGAAATTAGACTTTTTGCAAAAACAGATTCGTCCTTTGTTTCGCACTATTAGCGGAGTAGATTTTAAAGCCATGCGTTTTGAAAAAGACATTGTTGAAATTTCTATTGCACATTGGCAAGAAGATAAAGAAAAATTTGAAGCCTTGAAAAATGCTATTATTGAAGAGATTTCAGAATTACCTTTAAGTGTCAATACAGTTGCCAAACATAAGGACTTGATACAACAAGCTCAAACCGATTATTACTGGAATACCATAACAGAAAAGAAATTAGCAAATTTAGTGGAGCAATTAGCTCCTTTGATGATATATCGTGAGGGTACGATGAGAATGTTACCTGCCCAATACAATTTTGTAGATGTACTCTTAGAAAAAGAAAGAGTAGTTTTTGGCCCACAACAAGAAGCCGTAAGCATAGAACGCTATAAAGAAATGGTAGAAGAAAAGATAAAAATACTCCTTAGTGATCTGCCAATTCTGCAAAAAATAAAAAACAATGAGCCTATCTCCGACATCGAAATCGAGGAATTAACGTGGCTACTATCGCACGAAAGTCCACATATTACGGTAGATTTGCTCAGAAAAGTGTACAACAACAGAAACGCTGCTTTGGTACAGTTTATCAAACATATTTTGGGCATTGAGATTTTGGAAGATTTCCCAACAACCATCACCACGGCCTTTGATAATTTCATAGCCAATCAATCTGATTTGAGTGTAAAACAGTTGGATTTTTTAAGACTGCTACAAACCTTTCTGATAGAAAAAGGCAGTGTAGAACGCAAAGATTTAATCTCTGCCCCCTTTACGCGAATTCATCCCAATGGAATCCGTGGGGTTTTTGACGGAAAAAGGATGGAAGAAATATTACAATTTATAAATGCCCTAGCGGCATAATTTTTAAAAATGGATAATCAAGAAATTAAAAGTAAAGTAAACGAGCTCTGGGATAAATTTTGGTCAGGTGGATTAACCAATCCAATCGATGCTATACAACAAATCACATATTTGTTGTTTATGAAGCAACTCGATGAAAATGACCAAAAAAGACAAGGAGATGCAGAATATTTAAAAACAACATATAAGTCTATTTTTGAGGGTAAATTTTTCTTGCCTGGTGAGGAAGAGGAGAAAGGCATAGAAAAAGAAGAATTGCGTTGGAAAAATTTCTCCAGTAAACCTTCGGATGAAATGTATCAATTGATGCAAACCCGTATATTTCCTTTTATCAAAACATTAGGTGAAACTGATTCTCCTTTTGCTAAGCATATGGACAATGCGGTCTTCATTATACCCAAACCCAGTTTACTGACGGAAGCAGTAAAAAAGATAAATGAAATCTACGAAGTTTTACATGCTCAAGATCGTTTTGTAGATGCTCAGGGAGACATTTACGAATATCTTTTACAGCAACTCAGCACCGCAGGTAAAAATGGACAGTTCCGTACACCTACGCATATTATAGAAATGCTGGTAGAAATGGTAAAACCACAATTGGGAAATAAAATAGCCGATCCTGCTTGTGGTACAGCTGGTTTTTTATTGGCGGCTTACCAATATATCTTAACACAGTTTACTTCTTCAGAGCACCAAGTAATAGATAATTATGGTTTCACTCGAGGTACCTTAGCAGACCGATTGGTCGATGATGCTTCCAAAGAAGTGTTGAACAAAAAGACATTCTATGGCTTTGATATCGACCAGAATATGATTCGTATTGGGCTGATGAACCTGATGATGCACGGTATCGAGCACCCCAATATCGACTACACAGATACGCTGAGTAAGTTTTACAATGAGGATAACGAATATCACGTAGTGCTCGCCAATCCACCATTTACTGGAAGTTTGGACAAAGCTGAAATCAACGAGAGCTTTACGACTGATACGAAAAAGACCGAACTCTTGTTTTTGGAGCGTATCTACAAGATGCTTCGTATTGGTGGTACGGCAGGTGTGATTATTCCGCAAGGTGTGCTGTTTGGCTCGAGTAAAGCATTTCAGAATGTGCGTAGTATCTTGATGGACAAATGTGAGCTCAAAGCGGTGGTCAACCTACCTTCTGGCATCTTCAAACCCTATGCAGGAGTAGCTACGGCTATTTTGATATTTACCAAAGGTGGCGAAACGGAACGTGTATGGTTTTATGATATGGAACACGATGGTAAAACTTTAGACGACAAACGTAATGACCGTTTTGATAGAGAAGGAAACCGTGATTTTGGCGATATCCATAAGATTATACAACATTTTAACCAACGTGAACAAGAAAATCCAACCGATCGTACTAACCGATATTTCTATGTACCCAAACAAGAACTGGTAGACAAAGGCTACGATTTGAGTTTTAACCGCTACCGTGAAGAAGTGTATACTCGAATTGAATATAGACCCACAGCGGATATTATGACTGACCTAAAAACAAAGCAAGATACCATTGCAACATTGATTAATGAACTTGAAAATATGTTATAATGGAAAAGTACAATTTTGGTATTATAATAGAGGATATAACTTCAAGGTATACAAAAATAAAGCAGAATGACTATTTGGATGAGGGTCTCTATCCTATAATTGATCAAGGAAAAAATTTTATTGCTGGTTTTTCGAATGAAATACTAAACGAAAATGATGACTATCTACCAAATATTATTTTCGGAGATCATACGAAATCTATAAAATATATTGACTTTTCTTTTAATATTGGAGCTGATGGAGTTAAAGTGTTAAATGTAGATAGATCAATTGCTTATACTAAATACGTTTACTATTATTTAAAAAGTGTAATTTTACCAGACGCTGGATATAGTCGACACTTTAAATTTCTAAAAGAAATCCAAATTCCACTTCCTTCCTACGAAAATCAAATTCGTATAGCTAATCTATTAGAGAAAATAGAAACCACCATTGCCGAACGAAAAAACGCCATTGATTTATTGGATGAATTGGTAAAAGCTACTTTTTATCAAATGTTTGGGGACAATAATAGTAGAAATTTGAAACCTTTGTCTCAGCACTTGAGAATTCAACAAGGTTTTGCTTTCAAAAGTAATGAATTCTCGAAAACAGGAATACCGATAATCAAAATTGGGACAGTTAATAAGGGCTATTTTGATACAACATCGTTTTCATATATAAATGAATCAAACGATGAAAAACTTGAAAAATTTAAAGTTTATAAGAATGACCTTCTAATTAGCATGACTGGAACTGTTGGCAAAGATGATTATGGAAATACTTGTTTAGCTACTAACTTTTCTGATTATTATTATTTGAATCAGAGAGTTGCAAAACTAATACCAGATGAGATTGGTTTAAATAGATTGTTTTTGATGTATTTTTTGAGATCTCCTTCAATCAAAAGTGAAATCATTAAATCTAATCGTGGAGTACGACAAGCGAATATAAGTAATGAAGATATCTTATCGATTCAAATCAACTTCCCTTCAATTGCACTACAAAACAAATTTGCAGACATTGCTCAAAAAATAGAAAGCATCAAAACAGAGCAAGAAGGTCAATTAAAATATTTGGAAGAATTGTATACCTCGGTAAGTCACAAGGTTTTTGAGGGAGATATAGACCTTTCCAAAGTGCCTTTTGATGCGAGTTTAATATCCAATGCTATTGAAGTTCCTAAGAAAGAACCTATAGAGAAACCTGAAGTTATTTTACAACAAGAAGCCTCAAAAGAGGAAATAAAAAAAGTAGTAAAACCTACACAAGGTAAATTCACCTGGGAAAATGTAAGCTTTAAAGAAGTAGCGGATTATATTCAAGATGAATTTGAAGGGCATTATTTCAATGCAGAAATGCTGCTTCGCTTTCTGAGAGAAGACATGGGAATGTTTGTTAATTATTTTTCCTCTGCGGAGCAAAAGAAAAATCCGCAGTACGAAAATGCAGATGATTTTTACCGCTTTATTGCAACAGCCCTTACTGGAGAAAACCATTTTTTGACATTAGAACAAGTATTTTATAACGCCGAAACAGAGAATATATCTAATATTAGCTTTACTGAAATAGATGTAGAATACCTTAGTAAAAAAGATAAAAAAGAACGCTCTGGCATATATTTCCGTATCAAAGATGAAACTACTACGCCTTAAAATATTAGGAGAAAACTTTCGTAGTCTGCCAGCAAATATCGATTACGAATTTAACGATACAGTTTATGATAATAAACTGTCTACAAAAATTTTTGCCGGTTTGAATGGTAGCGGTAAATCCAATTTTCTAGAACTCTTGGCAGAGATTTTTTATTATTTGGAAAGAACAAAACTTCAAGACACCCCAAAATCCTACATAGAAAATAAAAACTTTGGTTTTGAGTTGGAATATATTTTACCAAAAACGAAGAAAGGTTTTGATTATATAGAGAGAACAGAATCGAGAGAAGTTTTGCATTTGGATAAACCATTTGAGGAAGATGTTCATGTGCGTATTAAAAAAGATTTGGAAGGTTTTTTGGAGATGTCTTATTCTTTAGTAGGAGAAGATAAGTTCACAGTAGTAAATGATAATTTCTCACAATTTTTACCTTCAAAAATCATCGCCTACACTTCGGGTCAAAACGAGTTGTTGAGTAATCCGTTTATTCGTTTGCGGTATCATTACTTTACCGACATGATGAAAAGTGAATATAAACGAGCCAATCGTCGCATGTATTTTTTAGATGCCGAAAGCAATTACAGCATTTTTGTAGCCAATATGCTTTTGGGCAAATCGGTACCATTAAATTACCTAAAAAGTATTTTTCGTATAGAAGATTTGCATTCGTTTCGAATCACGTTCAATTACAAGTACAATACCCAAGAAGCCTTAACAATACTAAAAGAAAAACAATCTTTATGGAATCCGCTAAAAGCCTGTGCTACAACTTGGCGAGATGATATTGAAGCTAAATGTTTGGTCTTAGACTTTGTGATCAATGAAGCTACCCATCAAGTATTTCAGTACCACTACAAATCTGCTTTTCAATTATTTCAGGCCTTTTACGAATTGCAAAGTTTGAATCTATTAATCGAAAAACAAGCCACTAGAAAGTTTGTAACGAATGCTCACAAAACTATTAATATTACCGATGAATTATCCAAGTCAGACCCTTCGGATTTGATATTCAGAATTGAAAAAATTAGGATAAAAAGGCAAAAGTCTGATGATAATAAAAAAGATATTCTGTACTACAAATCACTTTCTGACGGTGAGCATCAACTAAACGAAGTCATTGGCTCTGTGATGATGATGGAAGAAGACGGTTGCTTGTTTTTGATGGACGAACCCGATACGCATTTCAATCCAAAATGGCGTGCTAAAATGGTGACTATGCTCAATAAGGTTTCTGGCAAAGAATATGATGCCGATGGAAATCCTGAAAACATCCACCAACAAGAATTGATTATGACCACACATTCACCTTTTATCATCAGCGATAATCATAAAGGAAATGTGTATAAGTTTGTAAGAGATGGTAAGAAATTGAAGTTGGAGAATCCAGAATTTGAAACTTTTGGGGCATCAGTAAGCCTCATTTTAGAAACAATATTTAATAGAGATATTACAATCTCAGATTTTTCAAATAAGGAATTAAATAACTTAAAAAAGAGTATCAACACGTTGGATGACATAAGAAGAGTCAAAAAGGAATTGCTTTCATTTGGTGAATCGATCGAAAAGTTTGATACTTACAGTTATGTTAGGGCTAAAGAAAACGAACTAAAATCAGATAATCATGTTGACTAGTTTTAAAGAGATAGATCATCCCATTTATCTGTTTCACGAACACATTTATTATATATTCAAAAATATTTTTCATTACGATTTGGAAGAGTATGATGAAGAAAAACTAGTTCATCCAGATTTCAGAACCATTATCAATGCTTCGAAAGTAAGGTTATTGAATCCATTAAAAGAAATCGTGAAAATCTACCATAAATTATCTTATGGGGAAAAAATAACGGTTCAAGAAGCTTTAGTACAAAATAATTGTATTTCGGTATTTGATAATCTTTCCCATAACTTAATTACTTATGAACAACTTCATTCAAGTATATCTAGTAAATTGAAAAAATACTTTGAAGATTTATGGGATGATTATCCTCAAACTGTAATAATGGAAAATGAGTGGAATACTGTTAAGCATCATTACGACTTATTAACTGATGAGACTAATTGTGATTTTATTATTTGTCCTTTTTGTGGTATTTATCCATTTAATCCTTCAGAAGGAAAATATAGAGAAGAATATGATCATATAATTGCAAAAGCAACTTATCCTTTTGTTTCAATAAATTTTAAATTGCTTTTTCCTTGTTGTCAATATTGCAATAAACAGGAAAAGCGTTCCAAAGAATTATTATACAATGCTAGCTCAGCTCGAAGGCTTTCATTTTATCCTTATGATTCGAATATAACATTAGATAGGCTTTCTATCAATGTCTCTTTAAATGAAGCATATAATAATCAAAGTTTAGAAACTCTCTTGAAAAGTATTGATTGGGAATTTGAAATATTGAGGAATGGAGTAGTAGATATTCGAGATGAGTCTTGGGATGAAGTTTATGGTATAAAACGTAGATTTTCGGAAAATATCAAACGATTAGAAGCAGAATGGTTTAGAGAATTAATTAGAATATTCAAACGTAATGCTAAGTCTTTTGCTGATTTTCTAGATGAAACAATAGAAGAACTAAAATATCAGATACCAATAGCACCTATGGGTATCATTAAGTATATTTATTTTAATTTCATCTTTAATATACCAGATATTGAAAATAGATTAGGACGAGTTGTAATACCTTAAGAAACTATTGAAAGAAAATTAATTTCCTTTTTGATTTGACTTTTCATTGTGGCAAATTTTGAACTTGAGATTGCTTTGATGGGAATCAGAATATCCCATTCTACGAAATTTTCTAAAGCAAAAAACTCTACATTTCTGTAAAGGCTTTAGTGAGCGCGACAGGATTCGAACCTGTGCCGTTCCGATTGAAATCGGAATGCTTTATCCAGCAGAGCTTTTAATAAGTTCTTCAATTTTCTTTTTACTCTTCCAAGCCTTTATTTCACGTTCTCTTTTATATGCATAGCTTTTGTCATCAAAAGTTTCAGAATATACAATAACCCAATCCTTAGCACGGGAAGTAAAACCTTTATGATTAGAAATGTGTTTTCTCAATCTTTCATTGAGCTCTTCTGAGCAATGACCAATATAAAATTGATCGAGAGTATAAGAGTGTAATATATAGCAGAAACACATAGCTAAATATAAACAAAAAGCCTCAACATTTCTGTAAAGGCTTTAGTGAGCGCGACAGGATTCGAACCTGTGACCGTCTGCTTAGAAGGCAGATGCTCTATCCAGCTGAGCTACGCACCCTTCGTGTATAAAAAAAGCTTTTTAAACCAAAAAGCTTTTTAAGTCGGGATGGCAGGATTCGAACCTGCGACCTCCTGGTCCCAAACCAGGCGCGATGACCGGACTACGCTACATCCCGAGTATTTTTAAAATCTGTAAAGATTTTTACAAATGCAGAAAAAAATATAAAAAAATAAAAGCCTTATTAGATAAGGCTTTTGTGAGCGCGACAGGATTCGAACCTGTGACCGTCTGCTTAGAAGGCAGATGCTCTATCCAGCTGAGCTACGCACCCATTTTGGTAAAAAAAAGCTTTTTGAACCAAAAAGCTTTTTTTAAGTCGGGATGGCAGGATTCGAACCTGCGACCTCCTGGTCCCAAACCAGGCGCGATGACCGGACTACGCTACATCCCGAATATTTTTTATACTGCGGAGGGTAAGGGATTCGAACCCTTGCGACCCTTGCGAGTCGACAGTTTAGCAAACTGCTCCGTTAACCACTCCGGCAACCCTCCTTATTTTTTAATGATCTTTTGTTCTGCGTTTGCGAGTGCAAATATAGAACGGATTTTTGAATTTACCAAAACTTTTTTGCATTTATTTTTTGTATTTTTGACAAAATAAAAACCTTTAAAACACCTATTGATGCGTAATACATTATATTTCATCGGATTAAGTGCAGTGCTTTTTTCCTGCGGTTCTTCTAAAAATGTTACACCTCAGAAAAAAAACTTACCAGTAAATAAAAATAATACCAGTAATGTTACTGCAAAACCACAAACGCCGTCTGTACAGACCCCGGTAAAACCGGCTATACAGAAAGACCATGGCGTAGAGTTTTATACAACAAATATTGCTGACATTACCAAAAATGATAACACAGCAAGTTATGGTAGTATTGTAACAGCCAAACCAATGGGTTACCAGATTACGAAAAACTATTTCCCGGCTATAGGACAGAATTTCAGACAGCGCTATCTTATTCTTCACTATACAGCGTTGGATAATGATCGATCCATTACGGCATTAACACAAAGAGGTGTAAGTGCCCATTATTTGGTAAGTGATATCAACGATCAGGAAATCTACCAGATTGTAGACGAAAATAAAAGATCCTATCATGCAGGGGTAAGCAACTGGAGAAAAGACTCTAACCTAAATGATACTTCCATTGGTATTGAAATTGTGAATAGCGGATTTACAACAAATGCTTCAGGTCAGAGGATTTTTGCAGATTTCCCGGATTATCAGATCAGAAAAGTAGCGGCGTTGGCTAAAGATATCGTACAGCGTTATAATATTCCGCCAACGAATGTTTTGGCACACTCAGATATAGCCCCTGGCAGAAAGCAGGATCCAGGGCCAAAATTCCCGTGGAAAAAACTATATGACGAATACCAGATTGGAATGTGGTATGATGAAGGTGTACGTGCAGGGTTCCTTAATCAGTTAGAGACAGGAACTTTTGAATCCGATAAAAATACACCGCCATTCATTTATAAAGTACAGAGCCAGCTTCAGTCATTAGGATACCAGGTTGATTTATCCGGGCAATGGGATAATCAGACTAAACTAGTTGTTCAGTCATTCCAGTATCATTTCTGGCCGCAATTAGGAGACGGAGTTCTGGATATGGGAACTTATGCTACTTTATTGGCATTATTGCAAAAGTATCCGTCAAAATAATGGATTGAAAAATATTTCTTTTAAGAAATATTTGATTAATATTTTTCTTAATTCCTGCTCCTGAACATAAGGGGTAGGAATTTTTTTTCGTAATTGATTTATTATAAATGATTTTTTTCTAATCCAATATATTTGGTTTAACTTTAGAGTTTAAAATTTTTAAATAATGAATGATTACAGAATTGAAAGTGATCTGATAGGTGAACTAAAGGTTCCGGTAAATGCATACTATGGAGTACAGACGCAGAGAGCGATAGATAATTTTAAAATTTCCAATGATCACTTATCGGATCATCCGGAGTTTATTAAAGCTTTTGCTTTCGTCAAAAAGGCAGCTGCTCAGACTAATTTTGAATTAGGACTTTTAGATGAGATCATCAATAAAAATATAGCAACAGCCTGTGATGAAATTATCGCAGGGAAAATGCATGAAGAGTTTCCAACGGATATGATCCAGGGCGGAGCAGGAACTTCAATGAATATGAATGCTAATGAAGTGATTGCGAATAGAGCTTTGGAGCTTATGGGGCATGAGAAAGGTGAATACCAGTTCTGTTCTCCAAACGATCATGTAAACCTTTCTCAGTCTACTAACGATGCTTATCCTACTGCAATTCGTATAGCATTATACAACCTGAATAAAACACTTGTAGAGCGTCTGGAATTACTGATTCAATCATTCAAAAAGAAAGCGGATGATCTGAAAGATGTTATCAAAATGGGGCGTACGCAGCTGCAGGATGCAGTGCCTATGACAATGGGGCAGGAGTTTAATGCTTTCGCCAATACTCTTCAGGAGGAAATAGCCCGTTTGAATACGAATGCAGATCTGTTCCTTGAAACCAATATGGGAGCAACGGCAATTGGTACAGGGCTTAATGCGCATCCGGATTATGCAGTAAAATGTACAGAAAATCTGGCTAAGATTTCAGGAGCAGATGTAGTGTTGGCTTCAGACCTTGTAGAGGCAACACCTGATACCGGAGCTTATGTTATTTATTCTTCTGCAATGAAGAGAATGGCTGTAAAGCTTTCCAAAATTTGTAATGACTTAAGACTTTTGGCTTCAGGGCCAAGAGCTGGTTTATATGAAATTAACCTGCCGAAAATGCAGCCTGGATCCTCTATTATGCCAGGAAAAGTAAATCCGGTAATTCCGGAAGTGGTAAACCAGGTTTGCTTTAAAGTTATTGGGAATGATCTTACTGTAACTTTTGCAGCAGAGGCTGGTCAGTTACAGCTTAATGTTATGGAACCCGTTCTTACGCAATCAATCATGGAGTCTATCCGTTTTCTGAAAAACGCGATGGATACGCTTCGTGAAAAATGTATAGATGGTATTACAGCCAACAAAGAAGTTTGCCTGAATATGGTGAAAAACAGTATAGGTATTGTTACAGCACTTAATCCATATATTGGATATAAAAATAGTACTAAGATTGCTAAAGAAGCTCTAGATACTGGTAAGAGTGTATATGATCTGGTATTAGAGCATGAATTATTAAGCAAAGAAAAACTGGATGAGATTCTGGCACCTGAAAACATGCTGAATCCACATGCAAAATTCTAAAAGAAAATGATATTAACAAATAGAGAGGAGTTTTTTACTCCTCTTTTATTCTAAATATATGCTCTTTTATAAAAATATATAATATGAGAAAAATAGTATCTACACTTTCCTTAGTTTTGTTGATGAATATGATGAACGCACAAGATTTTAAAATACAGACATTAAAAGATAATAATGGTTATACTTATGAAACGGTAAATAATGATCCGGATCATGTAAGAGTATATACCCTGAAGAACGGTCTGAAGGTATTTCTGGCTAAGAATACAGATGCACCGAGAATTCAAACCTATATTCCTGTACGTACAGGTTCCAATAATGACCCTGCAGACAATACTGGTTTAGCCCATTATTTAGAGCATATGGTGTTTAAGGGAACGTCAAAACTAGGAACTAAAGACTGGACTAAAGAAAAAGCTTTGATTCAGCAGATATCAGATCTTTATGAAGCGCATAAAGTTGAAAAGGATCCTGCCAAAAAGAAAGAAATCTATAAAAAAATAGATGCTGTTTCTCAGGAAGCATCCAAATATGCCATTGCCAACGAATATGATAAGGCAACATCTTCTATAGGAGCCACTGGTACCAATGCACATACCTGGTTGGATGAAACTGTTTATAAAAATAACATTCCAAATAACGAGCTGGAGAAGTGGTTTAAAATAGAAAAAGAACGTTTCTCTGAATTAGTGCTTAGATTATTCCATACTGAACTGGAAGCTGTTTACGAAGAATATAACCGTGCACAGGATAATGACGGAAGACTTGTAAACTACGAATTGATGAATGCTTTGTTCCCGAAGCATCCAAACGGTCAACAAACAACTATAGGAACAGCAGAACACCTGAAGAATCCTTCCATGGTGGCGATCAATAAATATTTTGATACTTATTATGTTCCTAACAATATGGCGGTTGTATTAGTCGGAGATTTGGATTTTGATAAAACGATTGCACTGGCAGATAAATACTTTGGAACTTTCCAGTATAAAGAGTTGCCAATGAAGAAAATGGTGTCGGAAGAACCAATGACTAAAATTGTTGAGAAAATAGTAAAAAGTCCTACTACACCAAGATTGCAGATGGCATGGAGAACAGATAGCTATGGCTCTAATGAATCCCATCTGGCAGAAATAACAGCACAGATTCTTAGTAATAGTGGGGAAGCAGGACTTTTGGATACCAATGTCAATCAGCAGCAGAAAGCACTGCGTGCAGTTGCTTATAACTCTCCGCTGAAAACCTATGGATACTTTACTATGGTTATTGTCCCTAAAGAAGGGCAAAGCATGCAGGATGCAAAGCAATTATTACTGCAACAGATAGATCTTGTTAAAAAAGGAGAATTTCCGGATTGGATGATTCCGTCAAT
This sequence comes from Elizabethkingia miricola, assembly GCF_001675285.1. Taxonomy (GTDB): domain Bacteria; phylum Bacteroidota; class Bacteroidia; order Flavobacteriales; family Weeksellaceae; genus Elizabethkingia; species Elizabethkingia miricola. Next base: position 352,333 of record NZ_LSGQ01000001.1, on the reverse strand, counting down.
TATAGAAGATATGAAACTTTCCAGAATGAGACAGCTGGAAACAGCTGACGGACTTGCAACCAACCTTTATGATACTTATATCAAAGGTAGAAGCTGGGACCAGGAGCTTAATGAGATCAACGAATATTCTAAAATTACAAAGGCAGATATTGTAAAGTTTGCCAACGATTTCTTTAAAGACAACTATGTTGTTGTTTACAAAGAGAAAGGTGTAAATGATAAGTTGGTCAGAGTGGAGAATCCGGGAATTACACCGATTCAGCTAAATAAAGATGCACAGTCACCTTTCCTTAAAGAAATCATTTCCGAAAAAGTTTCAGATATTACTCCTGTATTTGTGGACTTCAAAAAAGAAATAAAAGAAACCGCAGTTAAAGGTGTAAAACTGAGTTATATTCAGAATAAAACGAATGATATAGCACAGATGAACTATATCTTCAACTTTGGTACTGACAATGATAAGGAATTGGGATTAGCACTAAGTGTATTGGAATACCTGGGAACAGATAAATATACTCCGGAGCAATTAAAGGCTGAATTCTACAAGATAGGTATCTCTTACAATCTTCAGATTGGCGCAGACAGAATCAATGTTTCACTTTCGGGACCTGAGAAGAATATAGGAAAAGGTCTCGCTTTGGTAAATCACTGGATTCAGAATGTGAAGCCAGATCAGGAGATCTATAATAAAACAGTCAAAACTATTCTGGAGGGGCGTGAAATAGCAAAAAAAGACAAAGCCCGTATCATGGCTGCGTTGAGTAATTATGCTAAGTTTGGAAAAGATTCGAGATTCAGGGATGTTATTTCCAAAGAGCGTCTTACAGCTATAAAAGCGGATGAAATCACGAATAAAATAAAATCTCTTGCAAAATACCCGTATGAATTGTTCTTCTATGGTAAAGACCTTGGTGCTTTTGAGAAGGAAGTAAGCGGATATGTACAAAAAGCAAGTCTGAAATATCCTGCGGCTAAAGTATATCCTGAATTGCCAACCGGTGGACAGGTGTATTTTACAAACTACGATATGGTACAAATGGAGATGAGTAAAATTGGCCGTGGAGAAGAAATTAAGCCCGCTAATTTTGGGAAAATCAATGTATTCAATGAATACTTTGGTAGAGGTTTGTCATCTATTGTTTTTCAGGAAATCCGTGAATCGCGCTCACTGGCATATTCTGCATACGTAAATTATGCTTATCCGGATGAACTCAAGAAGCATGATTATGTAACAACTTATATCGGAACACAATCTAATAAGTTGCCACAGGCTGTTTCCGCAATGAATGAGCTGATGGCAGAGCTTCCACAAATTCAGGTACAGTTTGACAATGCTAAAGGATCTGCACTAAAACAAATTGCTTCTAACAGGATTACCAAACGTAATATCTATTTCAACTACCTTAGAATGAAGAAATTGGGGATTGATTATGATGTTCGTAAAGATATCTACAATGAAGTGAAAGAACTTACTTTACCTCAGTTATCCAATTTCTATAATACAGAAGTTAAGCCTGTTAACTATAATACAGCTATTATCGGTAAGAAAGAAAATCTGGATATGAATGCAATAAATAAATTGGGGACATTCCAGGAAGTAAGCTTAGAAGAAATCTTTGGTTATTAAAAATATTAAAAATGAAAATCCGGAAACTTTCCGGATTTTTTATTTAAAATTAAACACAACTTTCGGTATTTATAAACCTCACGGACTATTACAGGCTGTGAGGCTTTTTATATCTGTCCGGTTTACTATAAGTTATCATGTCTGTATTACTTTTGAAATGGAGATTATATGAAGTTGAAATAGTTTAAACACAGGTTTTACAGCTTTAAAACCTTAATTTTTTCTTAAAATTAGACCCCGTATTTTTTTGAAAATGGCTATATTCGGGACCATAAAAAAACGATATGCAAATATACGAAGCGATTTCTGTGGGGCTGTATCTGTTGTTAATGATAGGTATCGGCGTATATTCTTATAAAAAATCAACAAGCAATTCCGAGGAATTTTTAATAGGCGGAAGGAAAATGGGGGCGGCCGTAACAGCGCTTTCGGCCGGAGCAGCCGACATGAGTGGCTGGCTACTGATGGGTGTGCCAGGCGCTATGTATTTATCGGGAATTTCCAGTTCCTGGATTGCAATAGGGCTTACTACCGGAGCATTTCTTAATTATATTATTGTAGCACCGCGGCTGAGAATTTATACCGAAGTTGCTCAGAATGCAATTACATTACCTGTATTTTTTGAAAACAGATTTAAAAATAAAAATCACCTTCTGAAGGTTACTTCTTCCATTTTTATTCTCGTATTCTTCACATTGTATACTTCTGCAGGTATGGTTTCCGGAGGTAAGCTATTTGAATCAGCCTTTGGAATTGACTATACGGTGGGATTATTACTGACCAGTTTGGTAGTTGTCTTATATACATTTTTGGGAGGTTTCCTTGCAGTAAGTCTTACCGATTTTGTACAGGGGACTATTATGGTATTAGCCTTAGTTATCGTGCCTATTGTAGCAATTTCACAAATCGGAAGTATTGGGGAGACTTTTTCCCTTATCAAAGCCAAGGATCCTAAGTATTTGGATTTGTTCCGAGGGACAACCACTATCAGCATTGTTTCTCTTTTAGCATGGGGGCTTGGATATTGCGGGCAGCCACATATTCTGGTGCGTTTTATGGCTATAGATAAGCCAAAAGACCTTGTTAAAGCTAGGAGAATAGGAATTACATGGATGATTTTTACTGTTGCCGGAGCATTAGCGATTGGTTTAATCGGGATTGCTTACCTTCAAAAGTTTGATCTTGAAACGATGATGAAGTTTGATGGTTCTAAAACAGAGGCGGAAACTATTTTCATTTATTTCTCCCGTATTCTGTTCCATCCGCTTATTGCAGGATTTCTATTAACAGCAATTCTTGCAGCAGTTATGAGTACTATTTCCTCCCAATTGTTAGTAACATCCAGTTCATTAACTGAAGATATTTATAAAGCTTTCCTGAATAAAAATGCAACGCCAAAACAACTCTTGCTTACCAGCAGGCTTTCAGTTCTGTTAGTGGCTGTGGTAGCTGTACTTTTGTCCCTTAATCCTAAAGATAGTATTCTTAATCTTGTAGGGAATGCATGGGCCGGCTTTGGTTCCGCATTTGGACCTTTAATTCTGTTATCTCTTCTCTGGAAAAAAACAACTTGGCAGGGAGGTCTTGCCGGTATGCTGGTTGGAGGAATTACAGTATTGGCCTGGGTATATATCCAACACCCGTTTAAAGACTGGTATGAAATGATTCCAGGTTTCATATTGTCCTTATTAACCAATCTGGTAGTTTCTACATTAACTTACAAGCCAGATGAGGTTATTGAAAGTGAATTTGAAGAAGTAAATAAAATTATGCAGGAATAATAAATAACTGTAGAATAAGATAAAATAACCAGAGGGAAATAGTAATTTTAAGACGAATCCCCCTGGTTATTTTATTTTTGTACCATATTTTTATTATCTCATTTTGAGACAATTTAAAAATTTATTACATTTACATTATTAATAATTATAAAGTAAAAACGATAGCTATGCTGAAGAGAATTATCTTAGCCTCATTGATATCTTTGCTGGCTCCCGGATTACAGGCACAGAATAAACAAGTTCCTGCCTATCTGGATGCATCAAAACCTGTAGAGCAGCGCATTGAAGATGCACTTTCCAGAATGACTCTGGAAGAGAAAGTAGCCATGCTTCATGCCCAATCCAAATTTAGTTCTCCCGGAGTTCCACGTTTGGGAATACCAGAATTCTGGACTACAGATGGCCCGCACGGCGTACGTCCGGAAGTATTATGGGATGAATGGGATCAGGCAGGCTGGAGTAACGATTCTATTGTAGCGTATCCGGCTCTTACAGCTTTATCAGCTACCTGGAACAAAAAAATGTCATGGAATTATGGTAAGGCATTGGGAGAAGAAGCCCGCTATCGTAAAAAAGATATTCTGTTAGGCCCCGGTGTAAATATTTACAGAACACCACTAAACGGGCGTAATTTTGAATATATGGGAGAAGACCCATATCTCACTTCCAAGATGGTTGTTCCATATATCAAAGGAGTACAATCCAATGGTGTTGCAACCAGTGTAAAGCATTTTGCACTTAATAACCAGGAGGAATTCCGCCATACCAGTAATGTAATTGTAGACGACCGTACTTTATACGAAATATATTTACCACCATTTAAAGCGGCAGTTCAGGAAGGAGATTCCTGGACAATTATGGGAGCTTATGATAAATACAAGAACCAGTATGCAAGCCAGAATGAATATTTGCTGAACAAAATTCTGAAAGGGGAGTGGGGGTATAAAGGTGTAGTAGTATCCGACTGGGGAGCAGTGAACAATACTGAACAGGCTATTCACAACGGACTGGATATGGAATTCGGTAGCTGGACAAACGGATTGTCGGCTGGTACCAGGAATGCATATGATAACTATTATCTGGCAAAACCCTATCTGGATCTTATAAAATCTGGAAAGGTAGGCACAACAGAGCTGGATGATAAGGTAAGAAGGATTCTGCGTCTGGCCTATAATACAACAATGAATCCCAATAAACCTCTTGGTAATATAGCTTCGGAAGATCATATGGCTGTTGCCAAAGAGATTGGAGAAGAAGGAATTGTGTTGCTTCAGAACAATAACAGTGTTTTGCCAATAAATACGGATAAAGTTCGAAAGATTGCAGTAATTGGAGAGAATGCAATAAAGATGATGACTGTTGGCGGAGGTTCTTCGTCACTAAAAGTAAAATATGAAACACTTCCTTTAGAAGGGATCAAATCAAGATTTGGTAAAAAAGCGGATGTGCAGTTTGCACGTGGTTATGTAGGAGATGTTGGTGGAGAATATAATGGCGTGAAGTCTGGTCAGAATCTGAAAGATGACCGTCCGGCTTCAGAGTTGCTGAATGAGGCAGTAGCTTTGGCTAAGAAATCGGATGTTGTAATCTTTGTTGGCGGGCTTAATAAAAGTGATTATCAGGATAGCGAGGGGCATGACAGAAAAGGATTGGGATTGCCATACAACCAGGATCAGCTTATCTCTGCATTGGCAAAAGCCAATAAAAATCTTGCTGTAGTACTAGTTTCCGGTAATGCTGTAGCAATGCCGTGGATAAAGGAAGTACCTGCAATTGTTCAGGGATGGTACTTGGGTTCTGAAGCAGGAAATGCCTTGGCTGCTGTATTATCAGGCGATGTCAATCCTTCAGGAAAATTACCGTTTACTTTCCCTGTAAAACTGGAAGATAACGCAGCTCATCAGATGGGTGAGTATCCGGGAAACAAAGAAGAACTGGCTGCCGGAAAAGGAAAGGATCAGAAAAATCCAATTAATATCACATACAACGAAGGGATTTTTGTCGGCTATCGTTGGCATGATACTAAAAATATAAAACCATTGTTCAGCTTTGGTCATGGTCTTAGCTATACAACTTTTGAATATGGAAAAGTTCGTGCGGATAAAACTCAGATGGCACAAGACGGAAAAATTACATTTACAGTAAGTATTAAAAATACAGGAAAAAGAGAAGGTGCCGAGGTAGCACAGCTTTATATAAGTGATCTTAAATCATCTGTGCCACGTCCTGTAAAAGAGCTGAAGGGGTTTGAAAAAATAAATTTAAAACCGGGTGAGCAAAAAGAAGTAAGCTTTACGATTGATAAATCGGCATTAAGTTTCTTTGATGCAGCTACACATCAGTGGATAGCTGAACCCGGAGAATTTGAAGCATTAGTTGGAGCTTCTTCTTCAGATATTAAAACAAAAGTGAAGTTTACACTTCAGTAATATTAGGTTAATTACAAATAGAAAATGCCGGAGAATTCCGGCATTTCTTATTTTAGTTACAACGAAGATTATTTTACAATCTTCATTTCGTTGATTAACCATTTAGCATCAGCGAATTTATCAATGATAAACAGAATATATTTTGTATCCACCATAATGTTTCTGCTGAATCTAGGGTCGAAGTTGATATCACTCATTGTTCCTTCCCATTGTCTGTCGAAGTTAAGCCCCACAAGGTTTCCGTTAGCGTCTAACGCAGGACTTCCGGAATTACCACCTGTAGTGTGGTTAGTCGCTGTAAAGTTTACAGGAACATCACCCGTCTGGTCTTTGTACATTCCGTAATCTTTACTGTTATATAAATCAATAAGTCTTTTAGGAACATCAAATTCATAATCTCCAGGTACATATTTTTCCATTACACCTGCAAGATGAGTTTTGTATCCATAGGTTACAGCATCTCTTGGATTAGAACCTTTTACTACACCATAAGTTACACGAAGTGTAGAATTAGCGTCCGGGAAGAATTTCTTATCCTTATCAGTTTCCAGCTGTTGCTTCATATACTTTTTCTGAAGCGCATCTATTTCAGTTTGTAAGGAAGTATATTTAGGCTCTACTTTCTGAGAGTAAGCATCCTTCATAGATAAAGCTAATTTGTAGAAAGGATCATTCTTAATAGCAGCTGCAAAACCAGCGTCAGCAAATATTTTGTCAATATTCTGATTTGTATAAGTGCCATTTAAAGCTTTACGCCCACTGATTATAGAGTTTTTAGACCAGTCCTCAACTACTGTAAGGTTTTTGTTTACATCACTGAACTGAGCAAATCCTGAAGGTAAAAATTCAGCCGGAGTTTTCTGTGCATATAAAGCCAATAATTTTGCTGTTACCTTAGCATCCAGTTCTCCTTCATAATCCTTGTAGAAAGAAGTTAAAGTGTTCTTTAGTTTCTTAGTAGATTCCGGAGTAGCTTTTCCGGATTCAACATCCTGAAAATATGTAATGAAATAGTTGGCAAGACGCAATGTCTCTGCATTTTTGGTAACCTCAGTATAGTAAGCATTGTTCAATGCATAAGGAGCCTGCTCATTATACAATTGGCTAAATTTATCAACAGTTGCTTTTACCTCCTGGTTTTTCTGTGCCAGAGTTTGTTCATAAGCCTGCTTTTTAGCTACTGCATTAGATTTTTTCAAACCTTCCACTTCGCCCATCCATTTTTTCCAGTAGTTGGCAACGGATGCATATTTAGATGCATATTTAATGCGGGTTGCATTATCAGTACGCATTTTTTCATCAAGAGTCTTCAGTGCAATATCACGTACTGTAATTTTAGCAGGATCTGTATCGTTGATGATCTTTTCTACAGCAATTGAAGGAAGGTATTCAGTCGTTTTTCCCGGGAATCCGAAAACGAATGTGAAATCACCTTCTTTAAGGTCTTTTACAGATACCGGAAGTGAATATTTTGGAGTGTATGGAATGTTATCTTTAGAATATTCTGCAGGTTTATTGTTTTTATCTGCATAGATACGGAACATAGAGAAGTCTCCTGTATGTCTTGGCCATACCCAGTTGTCTGTATCAGAACCAAATTTACCAATAGATTGAGGTGGTGCTCCTACTAAACGGATATCTTTGAAAGTCTCAATGATAAACGCATAATATTTGTTACCATCATACATGGATTTTATAACAACCTTCTGTGAAGGTTCTAATTTAAAGCTTGCTTTTGCAGCCTCTATATTTTTTTCAATTGCAGCTTTTACATCCTTAGCAGCCAGATTTTCTGTTCCCGGAAGAATTTGATTAGTCACCTCTTTAATATCGGTGATGAAATCTACAACCACACCAGGGTTTGGAAGTTCTTCTCCCATGTTTTTTGCCCAGAAACCATTACTTAGAAGGTCATTTTGTACAGTGGAATGAGCTTGAATCTGTCCGAAGCCACAGTGGTGATTTGTCAATAACAAACCTTTTGGAGAAATAATTTCAGCAGTACAGCCTCCGTTGAATTGCACTACAGCATCTTTGATACTAGGTTTTTGAGTATTGAAAATATCTTTCGCAGAAATCTTCATGCCCAATTCCTTCATTTCCTTTTCATTTAACTCTGTAGGAATCCACATTCCTCCCGCCTGTTGAGCAAAAGCCGTTACTGCGGGGAGTAAAGCTAGTGCTAATAGGATGTTTTTCTTCATAAACTAAAATTTGCCCTAATTTACGAAGAATATTTAGGATAGACGGACTTTATATTAATTTCCGCAAGTAGGTGAAAATGGCTTGAAATTTGGATTGTAGGCGATAAATTTCACACCTAAAATTAACTAAAAGATGAAAAAAAATGTATTACTATTTGCTGTTACAGCAGGAGCTTTATTAATGTCATGCTCACAAAAGAAGGAATTAAAACCAGAAAGTGGTGCCGAAGTTACAACAACTGAGATTAAAACAGATTCTATTGCATCTGTAACTCCGATTACCGATGATGGACACAATGCACAGAATTCTTTAGACTGGGCAGGAACTTATGAAGGAACATTACCGTGTGCAGATTGTCCGGGTATTAAAACGACTATTACATTAAAAGATGATAATACCTATACAATCTCAGAAGAATATCTGGAAAGAAAAACAAAAGCAGAAGATAAAGGAAAATTTGAATGGGATAAAAGCGGTAGCAAAGTATCCTTAATCAGTAAAGATGGTAAGAGACAGTATTTTGTTGGTGAAAATCAACTAATCCATTTGGATATGGACGGAAAAGAAATTACCGGACCTAATAAAGATCTTTATATTCTTAAAAAGAAATAAGGTTTATTGATAACAAAAGAGAACTCCCTGAAATTATTCAGGGAGTTTTTTATACCAGTCTGCATGGAACATCCAGATCCTCTGTCAGATAATAGCTGCTGCATAAACGATGGTATCCATCGGCTATAATTAATTCATTTTGGCCTCTTACCAACAAAATAGGAGAGAGCTTTTTATTCTTTTCTACTTTCTTCAGGTTTTCTTTTACATGAATATTGGTTTCAGGAAGCAATGCTAGTTTGCTCGCTCTTAGTATATCTTTGGATTTTTTCTTTATAGTAGAAGCTTTTTTTAGTTTTGCGACAATTTTCTGTGCTTCATCTGGTACAAAAAGAAGTTCTAAATAATCCTGTGCTGCAGGAAAATCATGTTCTTCCGGTTCTCCCAGCCAGATATCTGCTTTTGGTGTAGTTTTCTTCATTTAAATATGTTTTAGAATTGGTACGAAGTGATTTTTTCATCATCCATCAACTGATGGATGAGGGCCTGGTGATGTCTGTTTTTACCAGAAAGTCTCCATGTTGTGGCCAATATTCCCTGCCCGTATTGTTGTTTGGTAATAGTAAAATTAAGATGGTGCTTTTTAAAAATGCTTTCGCAGTAGATAAAGTCATCTTGTGATGAGGTCGTGATTTTGTATTCCCGGATTTTGTGATGATTGTCGATATAATCCTGAAGATAGGTTAATAAACTAAGAATAGCCATTACCAGTGCAAAGCCTAATAATGCCAGATAAACATAGCCAGAGCCTACGCACATCCCAAGTGATGCTGTAGCCCAGATTGTAGTGGCTGTAGTAATTCCTCCAATTTTATTGTCATCTTTGAAGATAACTCCGGCACCCAGAAATCCAATACCAGTAATAATATTGGCAGCTAACCTATCCGGATTTTCAACGCCTATTTTTATAGAAAGTATGGTAAATAAACAGGAACCGAAACATACCAGAATAAAGGTTCGTAAACCAGCTGATTTATTCCTGTACTCCCGCTCAGCACCAATAATGAGTCCAATAATAACGGAAATAATAATAAGTAATAATTCATTCTGTACAGGAAGTTTATCAAATATATCCATAATGCTGAAAATGATAAATAAATGTACAAAAAAACCTGTTACGTTTTATGGTTTTAGTAACAGGCTTTTTAATCTTGTATATTTTTATTTATGCATCAGAAAGGGGCAGCGTAAAATAAAAAGTACTGCCTTGATTCAGGGAACTGAATACACCGATTTCGCCATGTTGCTTTTCAATAAAATTCTTGGATATTGCCAGCCCCAAACCTGTACCGCTTTGATGTTCTCCAGGAACCTGAAAATAACGGTCAAATATTTGGCGGTGGTATTTTTCGTCAATTCCTTTTCCGCTATCAGAAATTCCGAACCGTACAAATGCACCTTTCTTTTCTATGAGAATGCGGATGCTTTCTTCGGGGAATGAATGTTTGATAGCATTGCTTAGAAAATTATTAATAACCCACACCGTTTTATCAAAGTCCGCAACTACACGGTCATCTTTATTTGTCTTTATCTCTGTGATAACAGAAATATTTTTTTGTTCCACCAGCATTTCTACATTCTTAACGGCTGTATAAACTAATTCTTCCGGATTACAAGATTCAACATTCAGACGGATATTACCGCTTTCTACCTGAGAAAGGTTTAATAACTCACTGGTTATGGTTAATAAACGTTGCCCGTCCTCATCAATACTTTTTAATAATTCCTGCTGTTGTTCATTAAGGGAACCAAATTTCTGATTACCCAATAGCTGAACGCCCATTTTAATAGCCGCAATTGGTGTTTTCAGTTCGTGAGAGATAGTTGCGATAAAATTGGTCTTGGCGAAGTCTAATTCTTTAAAAGGCGTAATGTTGCGAAGGAGAATTACCTTACCAATGTTTTTCTTTTCTTTTTCACCGGTTTTAATAGCACTGATAGGAATTACATCCTGTTCAAAATAGCTCTCTTTATTATCAGCTACAATTTTTATAGGCTCTTCCGAAGGATTGTCAATGTTTTTAAGGAGTTCACGAAGCAAATCATTATTGATAGCCACCTCATGAGCTGTTTTTCCCATCAATTCTTCTTTTTTCAGATTGGTTATTCTTAATGCCTGATCATTGATCATGTAGATGAAATGATTTTCATCCAGACCAATAACAGCATCGTGCATATTATTAACAAGCGCTTCAATACGCTTTTTATCCATTAATTGTTTGGACAAATTGCTGCTTTCATATTCCTCAAGCTTTTCAGCCATAATGTTGAATGAGTCCGCAAGGTCATTGAATTCTTCACTGCCTTTGAAGTGAACTCTTTCATGATAATTTCGTCCGGCAATCTGACGGATACTTGATGTAAGCTGACGAATAGGCTCGGCAATGGTCTGTGGGAGATTAAAGAGAAGTGTAAAGGCAATCATGAAGCATACCGTTCCCAAACTGACAATCCAAAAGGTAGCATTACCAGCTGTAACAATAGCTGTATCACTTTTTCTTTCAATGGCTTTCATATTCAGTGACATGATTTTTGCCAGATCACCGCGGATTTGCTTTTCACCAGCATCTGTCTTTTGTTCCAGGTATTTTTTGAAATGGATATTCAGACTGTGGGTTGCCTCTTTCTCTCCGGGTTCCGAAAGATTTTTGTCCTGAAAAGCATTGTTTATTCTGAAATTTTTTACAGCCTGCGCACTATCTGTATCTATCTTATCCAGTGCCAGCATCATATTTTTAGCGTATTCCAGACTGTTATAATTGGCTGTAAGAATTTTTTCAGTATCGGATTTTAGCTTATTGATATACAATGCACCAATCACTGAGAGTAAAACAATCAGTAAAAACAGAAGCCCGACTCCTAAAGTGAGTTTTGTTTTAAGTTTCATAGTGCTTAAGATAAAATGATAATATCAATATGTTTTTCATTCAGTCGGTTCATTAACGTATAAATCCAGCTGTAGCCGGATATGCGTTGCCATAGTTTATGACGGGGTTTCCCTATACATACTGTGGTAATATTATGCTGGTTAACGTATTCCAGAATCCCCTGGTGAACACTGCTTTCTTTCATGCGTACAACTTTGGCTCCTAATTCCTGCGCTAAGTTAAAATTATTAATCAGGTAACGTTGCTTATCCAGAGCTATTTTTTCAGGACTTTCTGAAGGTTTCTGTATATAAAGGACAGTCCACGGACTACTGTAGTAACTTGCCAGACGGGCTGTTTTTCGGATAATGGTTTTTGCTACTTTTTCATTACTGCTGATACAGGCTAGAAATTTAACCGGTTTAAAATTTTCTGTTTTTATTTCGGCTTCTACCTTTTTTTCTACGTGGGTAGCGACTTCTTTCAAAGCCAGTTCTCTGAGCTGAAGAATATGATTGCTCTGAAAGAAATTGGCAAGTGCAGTTTCTATTTTTTCTTTTTTATAGATTTTACCTTCCTTTAACCGGGTTAGCAATTCATCAGCCGTAAGATCTATGTTTACAACTTCATCTGCGAGTGCCAAAACTTTATCAGGAACACGCTCGGATACCTCTATTCCGGTAATATTTTTTACATCTTCATTCAGACTTTCTATGTGCTGAATATTCATTGCACTGATTACGTTGATTCCGTTTTCCAGAATTTCCAGTACATCCTGCCAGCGTTTTTTGTTTTTAGAGCCTTCTACATTAGTATGAGCCAATTCATCTACCAAAACGACTTCCGGATGATCGTTAATTATAGCCTGAAGATCCATTTCTTCCAGATATTTCCCTTTATAGAAAATCGACCTTCTTTCAATAGTTGGGATTCCTACAGCAAGAGCATCTGTTTCCTCTCTGCCGTGGGTTTCGATAAAACCTGCTTTTACATCGATACCGTTTCTCAAAAGGGTATGTGCTTCCTGAAGCATGCGGAATGTTTTTCCTACTCCGGCACTCATGCCGATGTATATTTTGAATTTTCCCCGTTTGGACTTCTGGATAAGTTGTAAAAAATGGTCTGCTGATGACATAACCTAAATTTATTGATGTTTGAATGAATTGTAAAATTGTGGAATCGTAAAGTTGTTTTTTTGTTATTCTGCAGCTTTACAAATACACAAAAAAACAACTTTAGAGTTTATTACCTCTCTTTGTAGTTGTAATTTTTTAAAACCATACGTTAAGACTTGATGTTATAATAAAATTAGCTTTTTTAAAATTATCATTTTTAGCAAAAACAGCATCTTTAGAAGTAAAGCCTCTTGCTTCTGTACGGAACATTACATTTTTGAAAATAGTGTAATCCACATTTACGGAATAACCAAAAGTTTGGAATCCATTGGGTGTACCGGAATTGATAATTACCCCATTTTTATCATTATAATATTCCAGTCTTCCTGCTACAGCCCAATCCGGATTAAGCTGATATTTTAATAACAGGTTAGGAGAATACCAGATATTATAGGCATCACTACCTTTTACTTTTTGTTCTGCTCCTATATCAAAGCCAGCAATAGCAGAAAATTTATCAGTTAATTGAAAAGTTCCGTATAAATCGTGGAAATACCGCATTCTTTTTTCTTCTCTTGATTTATCGTTTCCGATAAATGAGCTGCTGTTCAGGGTTATTTTCTCTGATGGTTTGTAAGTAACCTGATGTCCGAAAGAAATGCTCTGATTACCTTCAGGTTTGGCTATTCTCTGCCATCCGTTTAGTACAAGTCCGCTGAGGTACCATTTTCCGTTGTCAGTAGTATAAGAAAGTCTGACACCTGTTTCAAAATACGGAGAGTTTTCAGCAGCTATACTTCGGGTTAGCGTGTAGTTGTCTTTGCCAATTGCACTTTCCCATCCAATATGTGATGGCATAATCCCTGCATCGATCCATAAATTTTTGTTTTCAGAAATTTTCACTCCAATATTGGCTTCATTGATGTAGCGCAATGCTCCCTGTTCTGCAACCATATTGTCCTGAGGATAGGTTCCTGCCATTAGGGCTAGGTTGGCTCTTATACGCTTGTCCTGATAAGTTGCTTTTGCAACGGCCAGATTGAGGTTGATCTCATTATGGCGGTTAAAATTGTACAGGAAATTCTGATGTATATGTTGTCTTGGTTCATTGAAATTATAACTGTAAAATACTTCTGCATAGGCAGAGAATGTTATTTTTTTAGCTGTTGAAATACTGTCTGAAGACTGTGCTTTTGCTGAAAAACTCAGTCCCATTACCACAAGGGCTATCATGCTCTTTTTCATTCGTAGATTTTTTTAATTTGCTGCTTTCCTGCAGCTGGTGCTTTTGTCAGATGCAATGCCGCTTTTTAGAAGCATTGCAAAAACGTTTCATGATTATTGGTGAGTACTAAGTTTGTCTAATGCCAGATTCAGCTCTAATACGTTTACTTTAGCAGGTCCCAGAAGGTGAAGAACTGGTGGAGTTGTATTTTGGGTAACAAGATTCTTTACTTCTTCCTCAGAAAGATTACGAACTTTAGCAATTCTTTTTACCTGATAGAGGGCTCCTTCAGGAGAAATATCCGGATCCAAACCGCTGCCACTGGCAGTGATAAGTTCCACAGGAACTTTTGTGTTTTCCATGCCAGGGTTTTCCATTTTCAGCGTATCGAGTCTCTTTTGTACAATATCCAGATACTCTTTATTACTTGGCCCTTTATTGCTTGCGCCACTTCCGTCAGCTTTATAATTTACTGAAGAAGGACGTCCGTGAAAGTATTTTGGAGATTTGAATTCCTGTCCGATATTTCTATAGAACTTTTGACCTTTGTAAGTAATAATTTCGGCATTTCCACCGGTAGGAAGAACTTTTGAGCCAGCATATACGAACATAAGATAAATGCCAACGAGTACTGCCATCACAAATGTGAGTTTTACGGCAGGTAGAATATAATTTTTCATTTTTTTTTAACTTTAAAAGAATACACTGATTAACAGATCAATAATTTTTATTCCGATGAAAGGAACAATGATTCCTCCTAATCCGTAGATAAGCAGATTTCTTCTCAGAAGAGCACTGGCACCTATTGGTTTGTAAGCCACACCTTTTAGTGCAAGCGGAATAAGAATCGGGATAATTACAGCATTGAATATAATTGCTGATAATATAGCCGATTGCGGACTGTGGAGCTGCATAATATTAAGCTTCTGAAGCGCAGGAATAAAGGTGATAAACAAAGCCGGAATAATCGCGAAATATTTGGCAACATCATTAGCAATACTAAAGGTAGTCAGCGTTCCACGGGTCATTAGCAATTGTTTTCCAATTTCCACAATTTCAATAAGTTTAGTAGGGTCATTGTCTAAATCCACCATATTTCCGGCTTCTTTTGCTGCCTGTGTTCCGCTGTTCATTGCTACACCTACATCTGCCTGAGCTAATGCGGGCGCATCATTCGTTCCGTCTCCCATCATCGCAACCAGCTTACCAGATTGCTGCTCTTTTTTGATGTAGTTCATCTTATCCTCAGGTTTAGCTTCGGCAATAAAATCATCTACTCCTGCTTTTTCAGCAATGTATTTTGCAGTTAAAGGATTGTCTCCGGTAACCATTACCGTTTTTACACCCATTTTTCTTAACCGCTGGAAACGTTCCTGAATTCCGGTTTTAATAATGTCCTGTAATTCTATTACACCAATTACTTTTTCATTAAGTGATACCACTAATGGGGTACCTCCGTTCTCAGAAATCTTGATTACCGCTTCTTCTGTTTCTTTAGGGAAAATATTTCCTGCTTTCTCTGTCAGTTTTTTTATCGCATCATAAGCTCCCTTTCTGATTCTGGTATCGTCGAAGTCTACACCCGAGCTTCTTGTTTCAGCTGTGAAGTTTATGTAATGAGGATTGTTTACTTTCAGGTCTTCTGATTTCAGCTGGCTTAGCTCTATGATAGATTTTCCTTCAGGGGTTTCATCTGCAACAGAGCTTAAGGCAGCAGCTCTTACAAAATTATCTTTCGCTACAGCCAGACAAGGGTGAAACTGAGTGGCCTTACGGTTTCCTATTGTGATAGTTCCGGTTTTATCCAGAAGCAGTACATCTATATCTCCGGCAGTTTCTACGGCTTTACCACTTTTAGTAATTACATTAGCGCGAAGTGCTCTGTCCATTCCTGCAATTCCGATTGCAGAAAGCAAACCTCCAATTGTAGTGGGGATTAAACAAACGAAGAGGGAAATGAATGCCGCTATAGTAATTGGGGTTTGCGCATAGTCTGCAAAAGGTTTCAGTGTTACAGTAACGATAATAAAAGTAAGGGTAAAGCCTGCCAGAAGTATTGTTAATGCTATTTCATTAGGTGTTTTCTGGCGGGAAGCTCCTTCTACAAGAGCAATCATTTTATCCAGAAAAGATTCACCAGGTTTAGTTGTAACTCTTACTTTTATTCTGTCGGATAGTACTTTTGTACCTCCGGTTACAGAGCTTTTATCACCTCCGGCTTCACGGATAACAGGAGCACTTTCTCCGGTAATGGCTGACTCATCAATAGTAGCTAATCCTTCAATAATCTCACCATCCATTGGAATCTGATCTCCGGCTTCACATAAGAAGATATCTCCCAACTGCATTTCCGCAGATCTTTTCAATGTGGTTTCTATCTGAAATCCCGGCTGGTTTTTTGTGATAACTTTTGCGGGAGTTTCCTCACGGGTTTTTCGAAGAGAATCGGCCTGTGCTTTGCCTCTGGCTTCAGCGATTGCTTCAGCAAAATTGGCGAAAAGAACAGTAAAAAATAATATAATAAAAACTAAAAAGTTATAAGCAAAGCTTCCCTGGCTTGTATTTCCTGCAAGGCTGAATAATGATACGATAAACATAACTACTGTACCAATTTCTACAAGAAACATCACCGGATTTTTAAACATAATTTTCGGATTCAGTTTTACGAAAGATTGTTTCACCGCTTCGTTTACCAAATCTTTTTGAAATAATGTTTGAGATTGATTTTTCATTTTTTTAATGTTAAAAATGTTCTGTTATTTGGAAAAATATTGAAGCTGTTCTGCGATCGGTCCCAGTGTAAGAGAAGGGAAGAAGGATAGTGCAGCAATTAATATGATGACAGCAAGCGTCATGAATCCAAAAGTTAATGTGTCAGTTTTTAGTGTTCCGGAACCCTCAGGAATGAATTTTTTCTCGGCCAGACATCCTGCAATGGCTATAGGGCCTATAATCGGGATAAATCTTGAAAGAAGAAGGACAATCCCTGTGGAAATATTCCACCAAGGTGTATTGTCTCCCAGACCTTCGAAGCCCGACCCGTTGTTTGCTGAAGAAGAAGTGAATTCATACAGCATTTCGCTGAAGCCGTGGAATCCCGGGTTGTTTAATGTCTTTGTACCAAATTCCGGCAGATAGGCTGTAAGTGCAGTTCCTGCAAGAATAAGAAACGGGTGGAATAATGCTACAATCATAGCGATTTTCATTTCTTTGGCCTCAATCTTTTTACCCAGAAATTCCGGAGTTCTTCCAACCATTAGCCCGCTGATAAATACTGCCAGAATAATGAAGATGAAGTAATTGAGAATTCCGACACCACAACCTCCATAAAAGCAGTTAATCATCATTGCCAGAAGCTCGTTCATTCCGGAAAGAGGCATCGTACTATCGTGCATAGAGTTTACAGATCCTGTAGAAATTACAGTGGTTGCAATGCTCCAGTAACCTGAAGAAGCACTGCCAAAGCGAATTTCTTTGCCCTCCATCGCACCGAGACTGCTATCTGCACCCATCTGAGTAATGAGTGGATTTCCGGAAGTCTCATTGATTACATTAGGAATTGCTAATGCAAGAAAGCCTACAGTCATTACTGTAAATATAATCCGGGATAATTTTTTTCTTTTAAGGTAAAAGCCCAATGCAAATACTAACGCAAACGGAATGATCATCTGAGTAGCCATTTCCGTAATATTGGTAACGTAATTAGGATTTTCTAAAGGGTGAGCAGAGTTAGTACCGAAAAAACCGCCACCATTAGTTCCCAGGTGTTTAATAGCAACAAATGCAGCTACAGGACCTCTTGAAACGTCTGATTTTTGCCCTTCAAGTGTTGTAATATGATCTTTCCCTTCAAAAGTCATTGGACTTCCATTTGCAGAAAGAATAAATGCTACGATAATGGAAATAGGAATCAGGATTCGGGTCATGGATTTCATGAAATAATCGTAGAAGTTTCCTAATTCTGTAGTTGTTTTTTCTTTAAATGCTTTAAATAGTACAGCCATAGCCGCCATTCCGGTTGCAGCTGTTACAAACTGAAGAAACATCAGGAAAAGTTGAGTAAGATAACTGACCCCGGTTTCACCAGCATAATGCTGAAGGTTACAGTTAACAAGAAAAGATATCGTCGTATTAAAGGCTAAATCCGGTGACATATTAGGGTTGTTGTCCGGATTCAGAGGCAGCCATTGTTGGGTTTGCAGGAGGATGAACCCGATAACAAACCAAACCAGATTAATGGTAAGCATGGCATACATATTTTGCTTCCAGTTCATCTGGCGATTGGGATTTATTCCTGATATTTTGAAGAATAACTTTTCAACAGGATTAAAAACCGGGTCTAAAAAGGTTTTCTCATAACCATACACACGGGCAATATATTTTCCTAAGAAAAGACCTATGATTAAGGTTAGAACAAACATGGCAATAATGCCTAAAATTTCTGTATTCATAATAATTTAAAATTTTTCAGGCTTCATAAGCACATAACAGATGTAAATGAATGCCAGAACGGAAAGGATGAATAAACTCCACATGATATGTTATATTTTATCAAAAAATTGAACTGTTTTATACAAAAGCCAGAACAAAACAATACTGAGTAATAAAAGGACTAAAAGCATCATATTATTCTAATAATTAAGGTTAAGACCACGAGTGCTGCCAGAAACGTCAGTAACCAGGTGTAAGAAGACTGGCTGGGCTTCTGACTGGTTTTTTTTAAAGTTGTCATTTTTCATAATTTTTATCTGAACGATATATGCCAAAACCAATTCCAATTAGCTTTAAAAGTTTTTAAATTATTGTTTTATAGTGTTTTATGTTTGTTTTTGGAAGCTCGTTAAATAAGAAAAGCTTATCAAAATGATAGGCTTATATTCAAAATGATAAAAACGGATTACTGAAAATGAGATTTTTTAAGATGATATGATATTTCTTAACAGAGTGAATACTTTGTATTCGGAATAATATTATTAGTTTTGGAGGTAATATTTTAAAATAAACACAAATCATTATTATTTAACTAAAAACAAGTATGAAAAAAATAACCTTTGTAATACTTTCTGTATTAATCGTTTCATGTGGTAAGAAAAAAGAAGAGGTATCAACAGCTCAGGAGGTATCTCAAACAAGTGTTAAAACTTCCGAAAATAATGGTGAATTTGATATTACCAAGATTCCTGTAAGTGATAAAGGCCTGGGTGTGTTTCCTTACCTGAATCCGCCGGAAAATTATTGTTACGGTGTTTGCAGCAACTGGAAAGGAACCGTTGAACAGATGGATATAAAAGATTTTGACAAGGAATACTTTGCTGTTAACGGAAAACTTATTCCGGTAGAAGGGAAAGCGCTAAAGGTTGCGATCGAAAAAAACAGAAGTAAGGATCCTGCGGCTTTTAATAGTCTCTTGGTGGAAAAAGCTTATGAAAAAGCAATATTAGATTTGGGTGGAGTACAGGTTAATAATGTTTCTGTACCGAAAGAAGAAATTGACCGCATAGGAAAAGAAAACCTAATGTCTGCTACATATGGAAATTCAATTGACTTTAATGGATTGGATCGTATAAAAACTTATGTTATCCGTACCAATAGTAAAGAAGTATGGATTCAGTTTTCTCTGCTGAACGAAGAAAGTGGAAAAATTACTATTCTGGAGAAGGCAACAGCTGAAGTTCCAAAGGTTGAAAAAATTACTTCTTCCCAAATGAAAAAAGATATTAACGAGTCTGGGAAAGCTGTATTGAATATTAATTTTGATAATAATAAAGCTACTCTTACAGCAGATGGCAAAATTGTGGCGGATGAGATCCTAAAGCTGTTGAATGAAAATCCTGAATTAAAAATTTCTATAGAAGGGCATACTGACAACAATGGTACAAAAGAACACAATAAGAAATTATCATTGGACAGAGCTACAACAATATATACTTATTTAACAGATAAAGGTATTAAATCTGGTAGACTACAAACAAAAGGTTTTGGACAGGATAATCCTTTGGCTGCTAATGACAGTGATCTTAATAAAGCGAAGAACAGAAGGGTAGAATTGGTGAAAATATAAAATTCTATCTTAACTGGTATTCTTCCAGTTTACGATATAACGTTGCTATACCGATTTCTAAAAGTCGCGCAGCTTCAGCTTTATTACCTTTAGTATATTGTAATACTTTCTGGATGTGTTCTTTTTCAAGAGTCTTAATACTCAATGAATCTGTTTCTGCAGAAGTTTGTTCTGAATATAGAGGAAGGCTGTCGGCATCCAGAATATTGTTATTCATCAGAATAAGACTTCTTTCAACAGTGTTTCTAAGCTCACGAATATTTCCCTGCCAGTTATTTTTCTTTAAGGTTTTATAATAATCTTCGGAAACCTGAACTTTTGAAATCAGATTCATTTTTTTACTGAAGACATCGATAAAGTTTTTGGCAAGAATTTTCAGGTCTTCCTTTCTTTCACGCAATGCCGGCAAGTGAATTTCAAAAACATTGAGTCTGAAGTAGAGATCTTCTCTGAAATTTCCCTGTTTTACTTCTTCCAAAAGGTTTCTGTTGGTTGCGGCAATAAGACGGAAGTTAGAGGTAGATACTTTCGTTTCACCCATTTTAATAAATTCTCCGGTCTCCAGTACGCGTAGCAATTTCGCCTGCAAATCCATTGGCATTTCTCCGATTTCATCAAGAAAAAGAGTCCCGTCATTGGCTTCTTCCACCAATCCTTTTTTATCTTTTACAGCACCGGTAAAAGCACCTTGCTTATGTCCGAATAATTCACTTTCCAGAATTTCTTTACTGAAGGCAGAGCAGTTGATCGCAACAAAATTTTTATTGCTTCGGCTTCCTGTTTCATGAATAGCATGGGCGAATACCTCTTTCCCGGTTCCTGTTTCTCCGGTTAACAATACGGTAGCGTCTGTATGAGCAACCCGTTCTGCCAATTTTTTTGCCTGAAGAATAGATTCTGCAGTTCCCAGGATTTGATCCAGCCCTTTTAACTTACATACCGGGGCTATATTATGGGATTTGTTATCTTTTGCTTTTTCAATAGCTCTGTATACGAGGGGAATAATTTTCTCGTTATCATCTCCTTTTACCAGATAGTCATATGCGCCGTTCTTCATTGCCTGTACAGCATCTGAAATATTCCCGAAGGCTGTCATCAGAATCACTTCTTTTTCAGGATATTTGGTTTTAATAGCCTTTACAAGCTCTACACCAAATGCATCCGGAAGACGGACATCACTCAGCACAACGTCAAAGTCATGCTGTTCCAGCATATTCATGGCTGATCTTGCAGTTGAAGCTTCCTTTACACTAAAGTTTTCCTGAGAAAGAATCATTCCCAGAAGTTTCAGAAGTTTCAGCTCGTCGTCAATGATGAGGATAGTTCCCGGCATATGATAGAATTGAGATGCAAACTTACGTATTATTCGGCATCGAAAAACAGAAGAAGTAATTCAAAATATAAAAAATAGCCAGAAACCTGCTTCTGACTATTTCTATTGATTTATTTCTCGGATAAAATTCTTTTTAATTCCTTAGAATCCATTAATCCTGTATAAGGATTGGTTAGAATTAATCTCTTTTTTAAATTCTCCGGTAGAGCATTTAATGATTTATCATCATCAATAATAATAACATCATTCGAATTAATATGATGATCTGCAATCCATTTTTCTATCTCTGTCTTTCTGGAATATTTATGATTTAAATCTTGATTTATAATAGATACTTTATCAAATCTGATTCCTCTTTTATTAAAAATATGTTTCCATTGGCGGAGATTAAATCTAAATCTATGGGAAGTTGAAAGGACTAATTCAATATTGGTGTGATCAACTGAATTTATAGCATCAACAGCCTTATGATTGAATTTATAGAACCCATCATCTTCCATTTCCACTTGCCTATACGGATTGGCATGAACCATAACACCGTCGATGTCTAAAAAAAGTTTCATATTGAATATTTATAAATCTTTAAGAAAATCATCATTACAATATTTTCTGTTTTTTTCACTATTCATGTCCCAATCTTCATTTGTTATTACTACAAAATCATTGATAGTGTTACATGGATCGCTATAGTTTTTATTCCATGGAATAATCTCAAAATCGAAACTAGCTAATTTATAAGCAATGTATCTGTGATTTCCATCTACAATAAGATTAGTCTTTTGATCTACTTTTATAGGTCCAAACTTAATACCATATCCGTCTAAAACTCTTCTGTGTATTCTTTCTATTATAGAGTAACAGACTTTAGTATGCGTAGTGAAAAGAATATGATCTGTATTTTTAATAAAATCAATTACTCTTTTATGAAAATCGGTATCTAAATTATTTTCCAAATCTTACATTTTTTATTAAAAAAATGTTATTTGTTTGGTAATCAAATTTATAAAAAATATTTTTAAGTACTTAGATATAAAAAAAACGCCAGAAAATATTTTCTGGCGTCTTCTAATTGATGTTAATTTTTAAAATTCATTCTCTGAATTCTTACTGCATTCAGAATAGCTAACAGTGCTACACCAACATCGGCGAATACCGCTTCCCACATAGTAGCTAAACCTCCTGCTCCAAGAACAAGTACAATAGCTTTTACGGCAAATGCCAGTATAATATTCTGCCATACGATTTTCTTAGTCTCTTTTCCTATTCTGATGGCAGTAGGAATTTTTGAAGGTTGGTCGTCCTGAATAACAACGTCTGCTGTTTCAATTGTTGCATCACTGCCTAATCCGCCCATCGCCATTCCGACATCACTTAGGGCAACAACCGGTGCATCGTTTACTCCATCTCCAATGAAAGCAACTGTTTCATTTTGTGCTTTAATGGCTTTTACTTTCTCAACTTTATCCTCAGGTAAAAGGTCGCCAAAAGCATTTTCAATTCCTATCTTCTGAGCTACTTCTTTTACTACAGCTGTTTTATCACCACTCAACATAGTTGTTTTTATATTGAGCTTTTTAAGCTCTGCAACAGCTTTTATTGCATCTGGTTTTATCTGATCCGAAATACTCAGATAGCCTGCAAACTGTCCTCCATAGGCAATAGCAATTAATGTATCTGAAATTGCAGAGTGATTAACCTGATACTGGATACTGAATTTATCCATTAGCTTGAAATTGCCGGCAAGGAAATCTTTTCCGTTGATTGTGGATCTCAATCCATGTCCCGGAATTTCTTCTGTATTTTCTAATACTACGGAATGGTCTACTTCGCCAACATATTCATGTACAGCAGTTGCAATAGGGTGTGTAGATTTACTTTCGATGACATTCAGATATTTCAGTATTTCATCTTTATCAAATCCGGTTTCAATATTTGCTGTTTGTACTTTGAACACACCTTCTGTCATTGTTCCGGTTTTATCCATTACCACATTCTGAATATTGGCTAGTGCATCCAGGAAATTACTGCCCTTAAAAAGGATTCCGTTTTTACTTCCGGCACCAATCCCGCCAAAGTAGCCTAAAGGAATAGAAATAACCAGAGCACAAGGACATGAAATAACCAGGAATATCAATGCGCGGTATAACCAGTCTCTGAATTCATATTGCTGTACAAAGAAGTAAGGTAAAAGACAGATGGCAATAGCCAATACGACAACAATTGGAGTATATACTTTAGCAAATTTCCGAATAAACAATTCTGTTGGTGCTTTTTGAGAAGTGGCATTTTGTACCAATTCCAGAATTTTGGAAAGTTTACTGTCTTTATATTCTTTCTGAATCAGTACCTGAGAGACCGAATTAAGATTGATCATTCCCGCAAGTACAGTTTCGCCTTTTCTTTTAGTATCCGGTTTACTTTCACCCGTTAGTGCAGCGGTATTAAAAGATGCGCTTTCTGAAATCAGTTCTCCGTCCAATGCCAGTTTTTCACCTGGTTTTAGCTGAATAATCTGTCCAACCTGTGCAGTTTCTGCTTTAACGGTCTTAGGAATATTATTTTCCAGAATTGTAATTTCATCCGGTCTCTGATCCAATAGTCCTTTGATATTCTTTTTGGCTCTCTGTACGGCCATCGTTTGGAATACTTCGCCTACAGAATAGAAAAGCATTACGGCAACTCCTTCTGGATATTCTCCGATAGCAAAAGCACCAAGAGTTGCAATACTCATCAGAAAGAACTCTGAAAAGAAATCGCTGTACCGGATACTGTTTATTGCATCTTTTAGTACCGGAAGCCCCACAGGAATATATGCTGCTACATATAATACAATTCTTACCCAGCCTTTGAACCATTCAGGTTTTATATAATTGTCCAATGCGATTCCTACCATAAGCAGAACGAAGGAAATCACAGCTGGCAAAAATAACTGGAAAGTTGTTTTATCGCTATTATCATGAGAATGGTCGTGACCATGATCGTGATCATGTCCATCCCCGTTGTGCTGATGATTGTGTTGTTGCTGCGGTTTTGTGCTGCAGCAGTCGCTATTTGAACTCATAACTTTTAATTTTTATCAAAGATAATGCGGGGAAGCATGCAACCCTATTGCAAAGTTTTATTTTATGCCTAACAGACTGAACAATTCATCTTTTTTATTCAGCGCTATTGATATTGTTTTTCCATTGATAAGTTCTACCATATTGGCATTTACACTTCTTATAGCTTCTGTATTCAGTATAAATGAACGTTGCACACGAAAGAAACCAGGTGAGATCAGTATCTCTTCCATAGATTTTAAAGTGGCTTGTGTGGTGTAAGTTGCAGAATCTATTACAATTTTAAGATAGTCACCCTGAGCCTCCACATACAGGATTTCATCCAGTAATATTTTAATGAGTTTGCCTTCAGATTTTATAAAGATTCTGTCTGTATTAACCTGTTGTATTGAAGGAATCTGTTTTAAAGCGATATAATCCTTGGCTCTGTTAACAGCCTTTAGAAAACGGTCAAAACGTACCGGTTTTACAAGATAGTCTGTGGCTCCGGTATCAAAACCATCCAGTGCAAAATCACGATGGGCTGTAATAAAAATAATGACGGGTGGATTTGATAGTGATTTTACAAGCTCCATTCCGTTGATTTTAGGCATCTGAATGTCACTGAAAACAATGTCTACAGTATTATTCTGAAGATAGAGCAGGGCTTCTGTAGGATCTCCATATGATTTTATTAAACCAAGAAATGGAATCTCCTGTACAAAGGATTCTATAACTTCTCTTCCAAGAGGTTCGTCGTCTATAATTATGCAATTCAGTTTTTCCATTAGTTTTCTAAAACTATTTTTAACGTTACTTTAAATCTGTTTTCAGTGTTTTCTATTTGTAATTCATGCTGGTCAGGATATAGTAATACCAAACGTTTCCGCATATTTTCCAATCCTATTCCGCCAACGGATATGCCCTGGTTTATTTTTTCTATATCGTTTTCCAGTTGAAAATAAAATATGTTTTTTTCTGTTTTTATATTTAAAAGAATAAATTGTTCTTTTGAGCTTCTAAGACCATATTTGAAAGCATTTTCTATACAGCTGAACGTGAGCAAAGGTGCTATATATAAACCTGAATTTCTACCTTCATTAGAAATATTTATCTGAATATTGTTATCGGCCGGATAGCGCATTTTTTCGAGTTCAAAATAATTTTTGATGAAGTCTAGTTCTTTGTCCAGAGAAACTTTATCCGTATTTGATTCGTATAAAGTGTAGCTCATCATCTCCGAAAGATTAAGGATAACCTCCGGAGTCTGATTGTCTTTTTTTATAGCCAAGCCATATAGGTTATTTAGTGTGTTAAACAGGAAATGTGGGTTAAGCTGGGCTTTCAGAAAATCCTTTTCCATATTAATATTCTGAATTTCTACCTTCATTTTCTGCTCTTTCAGTTTTAATGTTCTATTATACATTCTGAAAATTTCAAAAAGAATTTTAACAAAAAAGAAAGGTGATAAGAGTGAAATGACAATAATAATCTGAGATAAAACTCTTCTGAAAGATAAAGCCTGTGCAAAATTTTGTTCAGCGGCTTTAGAAATAACGCCTTTTAGTTCGCCTGTAGGTATATCGAATCCAAAATTATTGTAAACCAATGTAATAAAGTAAGTGATGGCCATCCACAAATAGATACAGAATGGAATACTAAGAAGTAATAATACAATAGCCTTTATTTTCCCGCTTTCAAAGATTCTGGGTAAAAGAATATAGAAGAAAGTATAAAAAACTGCCATATTACAAATTGTCATGCGCAGGGTTAGAATCAGACTATGAAGTGGTGGAACATCATAAGCTAGAATATAGCTGAGCAGTAAAAAAGTGGCAAAAAGCAACCACATAGTATTGTGGAATAAGATTCTTCTTTTTTTAGTATAAAACTGGTCAAAATCGAATGTGGCAATTTTATCCGAAAAGTTATTATTAGACACTGGTATATTTAGTATTTTGCATATTTAAAAGCAACTTCAAATATAGTTTTTTGAAGTTGCTTTTTGAGATTTGTATTATAGAATTCTTATAATGGCGTTGATGGTATTAATCAGATTATGCCCCAATACAGGGTAAATAAGATTGCCGGAGAACTTTCGCAAAATACCAACGCTAAGAGAGGAGATGATAGCAAGGTAAACAATCGTGATAATATCTGTTCTCAGTTGGTAGGTGTCAGTCAGTACAACGCCATGCATCACTGCAAACAAAATAGTTATAATAATAAAGCCCCATCCAAATTGAATACCTTTGAAATTCCATTGAGATGGAAAAGCTTTTTCCAGCATCCATAAGAGAATTCCCCTGAATAATATTTCTTCACTCAGACCAGGCATTGTCGCCTGGAAGATGAAAGTTTCAGCATCAAAAGCACCTCCTTTTGGAAATAAAATTAATTTGAATATAATATCGAATATTGTAAATCCCAGAAATACTAAAAGACCATACCGGATTTGTTTTTTGCTATTTGTTTTTGTTGTAAATCCAATAGCTTCCCGTTCACTTTTGGATGCTGAAAATATAAAGATTAAAGCAATGCTAAGGCTTATTAATTTACTTGCCCATGCAAATTTTAATCCTATAAATTCAAGATTTATATACTGTTTTCCTAATATGAGCAGATATGAGTCTGCAAGAAAATAAAGAATAAAATAAGCCAGGTATTTAATGTTTAGGCTTTTAGACTTTATAAACGCTAAAATGATAATCGGAAGAAGAATTAGAATCCAGATAAAGGGGGTAAATAATGACATAGTTTTTGATTTTTTTTCAAAGGTATTTTTATCCCGTATGGATATCGAAAGCTACCGATGAAACCCTCTTATTAAACGATAAAAAGATGTTATTAGCAGATTAAGATTTTGGGGTTACAGAGGTGAAGTGTGGTTTCTGTATATTTGAAATAAGAATCATTGGTATGAAAACGAAGTCTGTAAAAACATTTTTGTCTGCAATTATTGTAGTATCTGTTGTGAGCAGCTGGGCTCATTATTATGTAAAACCAATTGATAAGGCTATGTGGCTTATTGGTACGTGGGAGAATAAAACCTCTCGTGGAAGTGTTTATGAATCCTGGAAAAAAATAAACGAAAATGAGCTGTCAGGAAAAAGCTATACTGTTAAAGGTGCAGATACTATTATATTCGAAACAGTACAGCTAAAGCAAGAAGAGGACAACTTATACTACATTCCGACAGTAAGAAATCAGAATGACGGCAAACCGGTTAGTTTTAAAGCTTATACTATTACAGATCATAAAATGGTTTTTGGAAATCCTGAACATGATTTTCCACAATCTGTTTCTTATAGAAGACTGAATCATGATTCTTTGATAGCAGAGATTTCAGGCATTCAAAATGGAAATGTACGCCATGAGACTTTTCCTATGAGAAGATTAAAATAACTGATTATTGAATAGTTTCACGACATTCTTTACAAATACCTGTGGCCAGAAACTTTAACTCTTTTACCAGATAGTCATCCGGAAAAGGTACATTATTGAAGCTTACTTCTTCCAGACAAGTCGTTTGCTTGCATTCGGTGCAATAAAAATGCAAGTGATAGTCATGATGGATTTCCTCATTACAGTCATCACTACATAAGAGATACTGTGTCGTATTATGCTCCTGGATACCATGAATAAGACCTTTCTTTTCAAATGTTTTCAGGGTACGGTACAAAGTGCTACGGTCGGACTGTGCCAGTTTTTCTTCCAAATCGGACAGCGAAAGAGCTTGTGGAGCCTCTAGAAAAGCATCCAGAACCAGCATCCGCATAGAAGTAATGGGAATCTTTTTATTGTCGAGGATATTTTCTATTCTTTGCGTATTCACCGGATTAATAATTAGATTTTTGATGTTATAACAAATTTAAGGATAAATTTTAAATTTTTGTTAAAACAAATATTTTATAATTGATTAATAATCAGTTTTTTATAAATTGTATATGGATATGTAAAAACCTGATTATGGAAAATACTAAAAAAAGACTGCAAGAGTACTCTTTTGATAATTATAAACTGGTTTTAAACTTTGCGACTTTCGAGGATGCAGAATTATATGCTCAGGAACATCAGGGAGATCTTGTGGAAATAGGATTTACAGACGGTGCAGATAATCCGTTATTCGATGATTTTGCGAAGCTCATTAGTAACCGTGCTGTGTTCAGAGTGAAACTTCCTGCAGAGTATGAAATTTTATATTCTCATGATGAACGTTTTCAGGAGCTGGCAGAAGATATTCTGGAAGCTATGAAACGTAAAGAAAATGATGTAGCCCCGGAAGACTGGCTTGCCGATCAGAATATAGCGCCAGGAGACAGAATTATTATTCTGAGGGACGGTAGTATTAATACAGTAACAACAAGAGAGAGAATTAAATTCCTAATGGCCGGGAAGCTTTATGAGATCGCAGTGCAATTGCCTAAAAAATAATAAAAAACGCCTCACAGACTTAAACAGTTGTGAGGCGTATATTTTTATAAATTATTTCTCTTAGCTATTGACAAGATCCAAAAATTGCTGTTCATCCAGAATCGTAATAGTTCCGATATCCTGAGCTTTTTTCAGTTTGCTTCCGGCTTTTTCTCCAACAATCAGATAGTTTAGGTTTTTAGACACAGCAGAAATATTTTTGCCACCATGTTTTTCTACCATTTCTTCAGCCTGCTCTCTGGTGAAAAGAGATAATTTCCCAGTGAAAAGAAAAGTCTTTCCGTCCAGAACATTACTGATTACGTCATTGGTGTTTTCCCCCTTTTCCAGTTGTACACCATAATTTTTCAGACGTTCTATCATCAAAAGGTTTTCCTGATTCGCAAAAAATTCGGTAATACTTACAGCTATTTTTGCACCGATATCTTCTACCTGGCAAAGCTCTTCTTCAGTCGCATTCTTTAATTCCTCTATGCTTGGGAAGTTTTTAACCAGTTTTTTAGCAACTGTTTCCCCTACATGCTTGATGCCTATTCCGTACAATACTTTTTCAAAAGGTATTTCTTTTGATTTTTCCACACCATCCAGAATATTTTGTGCAGATTTTTCAGCCATACGCTCTAGCGGAAGCAATTGTTCTTTGGTTAGGGTATAAAGATCGGCTGGATTTTCAATTAGCTTTTCACGGTAAAGTTGTTCGATAGTTTCACCTCCCAGATTTTCTATATTCAATGCTTTACGGGAAACATAGTGGATCATTCTGCCAACTACCTGTGGCGGGCAATGCAGTTCATTGGGACAGAAATGTATCGCCTGATCTTCTATTTTTACAAGTTCGGTCCCACATTCCGGACAATGCTTTATATATTCTATTTCTTTACTTTCAGATGTTCTTTTTTCAGTATTGACGCCTACAATTTTAGGAATGATTTCACCACCTTTTTCTACATAAACAAAATCGTTCTCATGAAGATCTAATTTTTTGATAATATCCTCATTATGCAGTGATGCACGTTTTACAGTTGTTCCGGCTAATAAAACAGGACGAAGATTGGCTACAGGAGTAATAGCACCAGTTCTTCCGACCTGATAAGAAACGCTCAGAAGCTCAGTTTCTACTTTCTCAGCCTTAAATTTATAGGCCATAGCCCAACGTGGTGATTTGGCAGTATAGCCCAATTCACGCTGGTGTTTTAGAGAGTTTACCTTTATTACAATACCATCAATTTCAAAAGGCAGGTTATGTCTTTCCTGATCCCAGTAATTGATGAAATTCTTTACATCGTCTAAAGTTCTGCATAATTTTGCCTGATCTTCAGAAACTCTGAACCCCCACTGTTTTGCATTGGCTAATAAATCCCAGTGGGTTTCCGCAGGAAAATTCTCTGCGATATATTGATATAATACTGCAGAAAGTCCACGTTTTCTTACCTCACCGGAGTCCTGCATTTTAAGACTTCCGCTGGCTGTATTTCGTGGATTCATAAAGGGATCAAGTCCCTCTTCCTCACGAAGTGCGTTAAGTTTATCAAAATTTTTACGGGTAAGATAAATCTCACCACGCATATAAAAACGTTCAGGAAATTCACCTTTCAGTTTCAACGGGACATCGGAAATAGTTCTTACATTACCTGTAATTTCATCACCCTGGAATCCATCTCCACGGGTTACTGCCTGAATAAGTTTTCCATTTTCATAAAGAATGGAAATAGAAGCACCATCATATTTTAGTTCTGCAACAAACTCTACAGGCTCGTCAATAGTTTTTATTATCCTTTTTTCCCAATCTTCCAGATCATTGAAGTCATAAGAATTATCCAGAGAGTACATTCTGAACTGGTGTTGTACAGTGGGAAAGTTTTTGGTAACCCCACCGCCAACTCGTAAAGTAGGTGAGTTAGGATCATTGAATTCCGGATGCTGAGTTTCCAGATCCTGAAGTTCCTTCAGTTTTGCATCAAATTCAAAATCCGAGATAGAAGGTTCATCCAGAATATAGTAATTGTAATTATGCTGATGAAGCTCTTCTCTTAGCTCTTCTATCTTTTGTTGAATATTTTCGGACATAGGGTCAATAAATGTTTTTACAAAAATAAACAATCTGTTATTTTAATCATATTGTAAACTCTAAAAAGAAATTTTCTAAAAAGCATTTAGTTTGATTTGGAATCCAATATTGTCTTTGAATGCCGGCATCTGATAGTAACCTAATCTGTAAGAAAAACCTACACCAAATTTACTGCCCAGAAATCTGTTCCATATAATCCCTACTTCCTGATAGTTGTGATCTAGCACTCTAAAATTGAACTGATGATCTGTACTGTTTTTAAAATTACCTACTACAGTCTGATATTCCAGTTCTATATTAGAATAAGCTTTTCCAAGAGTTCTGAATCTGAATGGCAGATATTGAGAAATCTGAAAACCAACAAATTTGTCTGCATAGAATGTTCCAGCTGGCATGGTAACAAATCCCAGATTAGAAGGCTTATTGATTTTTGAGGCCCAGTTACTGCTGATATCTCCGGTTTGTCCTGTTATCTCGAAGTTTTTCCAAATAGGGGCTGTTCCGGAAGAAAAACCACCAAAAACTTTAATATTGGTATAGCCTAATTTGGTTCCGAACTGATGAATGGCCAAGGCATCTAGTCTGTGATAATTAAGATCTCCGTCGAATATTTTGCTTCCTTTTTCATAGTTTACAAAGAAATATGGATAATGCTTTTCATAGGTAAGTTTTCCGCCAGGTGTCATCAGGTTTTTATCATTCGGAGCATATTTCAGAGACAGGGTAGTGCTGACATTTTTAAAGCTATTGCCCATATTCTGATACTGATAGTCGAACATAGCATTTTGATTTTCGTGATTAACACTGATTTTGGCACTTAGTGTATTGGACAGATCGTATAAAAAAGAAGCACCCCATTTCTGACTCCGGTAAAAGTTTGCATTGTGCATATCAACAAGAATATCTTTTAGCCTCATTGGATTGTCCCAGAATGTAGTATTAATTCTTCCGGCAGGAAAAACATCGTCAAGATAATCTATACGGAAAACAGATGTTCTTTTATCCGAAAGCTTCATATCCAAACCTGCACCATATTTCCAACGGTGATCTTTGAAACCATAGCCGAAATAAGCATCAGGAGAGAACGTTTTACTGAACTTTTCATTCAGTTTGACACTGGCTCCCAGTCTTATTCCCTGATATTTATCGTAATTAAGAATTTTGGTCAGGTCAAAATCCAACATTTTATAGCGTAGATTTCCTTTCATCAGATTGGTGAAAAGACTTACTTTTTTATCGAAATCATATTTTTGAACAAGGCTGTCTATTTTTACATAGGTGCCTTTTTCTCTTTCTGTAAGGCTGTCTGTTCTGTACTCCTGCAGAAGCTTTCCATCGGAATTTTTAACAGTCATAGTGTACCCCCGGAAATCTTCAGCTTTTTGTTCTTTATTGATTTCAAAACCAAAGAACTGATTCTTAATAAAAAGATAGTTGCCAAACCTCTTTCTTTTTAGTTTAGGTTTTTCGGAGGTCTTAGCGCTGTCTTGTACCTTTCCGGTAGTAAAACTTTGGTCACCCATTTTTATTTTCAGGTTTTCGTAATCCAGAAACCATTTGTTGTTGATTGGTCTCCATACAGAAACTACGTTTCCCTCGTTTGTCTTTTTACTATTGCTTTCTATTTTCTTTAAAGCATAATTTTCAGCATCTACATAGATGAAACCATTATATTTTCGTGGATTCTGCCTTAGTTTATTGTTGATCTCCTTGAATTTAATTACATAGGTTTTCCTGTTGTCTATAGTTGTTGTATCCGATATATAATAGTTGTAAATAGTTCTGCTTTCAGGTCTTATCTGTCTGGGAATTTTGTTGAGGTTAGAAATATTCAGTGCCAATGCTTCATAAATAGGATTAGGAAAGCCGGACATTCTGTTGTCCAGTATATTTGTTTTTTCTCCGTATTTTTTAGAAAAAAGATATTCCGAAACCTTCTCCCAAAGAAAATATTGGTTGTGACTTACAGTACTTATCAGATCCTCTTCGGCTAATGAATCTTTCTTTTTAGTTTCCGGGGTTTTCAGATTTCTCTTCTGAATTTTACCAATAGAGTCTTTTCTTTTAGCAATAAAATCCTGATAAGCACTAATAGAGTCTTTATCAAAGTCAATAGATATTTTGCTGTAAGATTTGAAATTGTAAGAGTCTAATGACTGCGGACTGTTTTCTTTGTAGCGCTTTAAAAGCTCATCAAGAATTTTTAAGGCACGCGGATCGCTTTTATCGGCGATAGTGATCCGATTGATACTCTTTGTTTTTTCGGAAGTTGGTTTCAGGGAAACAAGCATTTCCTTGCTTACTGCAGCCTCTTCGTCTTCAAAGTCATTAGCCAGAATATCAACTTTCTTACATTTGGTTTTAAATGTTAGAATACCGTTCTGGCTGGTTTTTCCAAGTAAATTGTCATCACAGTAAACAGAAGCATCTGGAACGGGTTTTTTATTATCAGCATTAATAACTTTTAGTTGGGTCTGACTAAAATAAAAGCTTACAAAGAAAAGGAGTAGAGTGGATAAAGCTTGTTTCATATATTGTTTTTATATAAGACAAAGCTATGTGTAAGAAAGTTACAGAAAACACAAACAAAATTTAAATTTTTGTTAAAGTAAATATGCCGGAATGCTTATTAATAAGGTGTTTGGCCCGAAATGTATTATTAGTCCCTTATTTGTGATATTTTTAAAACTTCGGGTTTGTCAGAATTTTCTGAAACAGATCCATTTTTGGCAAACTCTGCCCAAATAGCCCGTATTTTCTTTCCAACTTTATCAATTTCCGCCCATGGAATACCTTTTAATAGTTCTGCATGTTTCCATGCTTCTTCATTACCAAATAACAATGGAAGATCTAAACAATGAGCCGCCCCTATTTTATTGCTTTCCAGCTTTGAGAAAATCCTGAATAAATATACATTTCCTCCGGCCTTTGCATAGGATGAAGCAAATTCAGCCGCAGGTTTTCCATAGATATTTTCAGTAGTCAGACGTATTGTTTTATCCAGTATTTTTTTTCCGAAGCCTTTCTCTGTATATTTTTGTAATGCTCCGGAAGTCCTTAGGTAGAATGCTGTCTCTTCATCATTCAGTCCAATCAGGACATCATATTTTGCAGCATGATCCTTCCATAATTTCCGAATCTTATTTTCTGGTGCCATAGGGGGAAAACCATATTGCAGACCGAATGGCATAGCTGCTTTTAAACCGTATTTTAAAAGAGAGGGACGAAATTTTGAATATTCGTCTACCATTTTCATAAAATCTGAATCATCTTTGATAAGGCTTGTTTTCAAAGAAAACTCTTCTGACATTTTTTGTCGTTTCTCACGAAGTCCTAAGGGAGCACTTTGGATAATAGCTCTCTTAAATAAACCTTCGGCACCTTCAGCAATCATAAGGTGGGTGACAGCATCACCTCCGGAAGATTGTCCTAGCAGAGTTATATTTTCGGGATTTCCTCCGAATGCTGAAATGTTGGTTCTAATCCATTTCAATGCTTCGATAATATCAAATAATCCCAGATTAGCAGGTCTTTCATCATAGCCGCCTAAAAAACCAAATAGCCCCAGGCGATAGGAAACCGAGACAACAATAATGCGCTGTTCTTTTACCCAAACTGAAGGATCTGAAGTGGGAAGACTTCCACATCCTATCTCATAAGATCCGCCATGAATCCATACAATGACAGAGAGTTTTTCATCTGGTAAAATGTCTTTTGGAAATGTAATGGAAAGATATTGCGGAGATTCCTCAACCAGAAAATCTTCAACATGGGTAGGTTCAATCAGTCTTTCCAACATTGCGCTTTGGTGCTGGGGACAGACAGGTGTCAGTACAGGTATATCAGCTAACGCTTCAGTAATGCTTACGGGGATTGGCAGCTGATAGCGTTCTGATTTGGCATACCGGATATTTTTGGCTTTAAAAACCCCGTTTACTTCCTGAATTTTAATCTTTTCTGAACCAATACTGAAAGTGTAATCTTCCAAAAGCATAAATACTGTGTTTTTTGACGATTAAAAATACGGACAAATTTCAAATAAACAGCGTTAGTAAAAGAAACTAATTCGCATTGTATATGCTTATATTTGCGACCATGAAAAAAATAATAGCACTATTATTATTTCCTGTTTTATTGTCTGCACAGACAGTAGCAAGAGTAGTAGGAATTAAGGATGGGGATACTGTTGTGGTTCTTTTAAAGGGTAATGTCCAGAAAACATTAAGACTGGCAGAGGTAGACTGCCCGGAAAGCAGGCAGCCTTTTGGTAAAAATGCTAAAAAATTTACTTCTTCAGAAATTTTCGGAAAAAGCATCACTTATGTAGAAACTGATACAGACCGCTATGGAAGGTCAATAGCTAAAGTATATTATGACAATGGAAAATATCTTTCTGCAGAACTTATCAAAGCCGGATTGGGCTGGTGGTACTTTAATTATTCAAAGGATAAATCTTTGGGTGATTTACAGGAGGTCGCTAAGAATCAGAAGTTAGGGTTGTGGCAGGATGTTCATGCAATAGCGCCGTGGGAATACAGAAAGCAACAAAGAAATAAGATAAAGCAAAGCAATAACGGTTTCGGAGGTTAAGGATTTAATGTTTTGTAAACATTAGTCTATAATGCTTTTTGTAAATTTGTATACACAGATAAAAAATAACATAATGGATCTTAAGGGAAAAAACGCCATTGTAACCGGTGGTGGAAAAGGATTAGGTAAGGCAGTTGCTTTAGCACTGGCTAATGAAGGAGCAAACGTTGCAATTACCGGAAGAAATGAAGAAAATTTAAAGAGTACTGTAGCTGAATTGGAGCAGTTGGGTGTAAAATCGGCTTATGCAGTATTCAATGTAGATCAGGAAGCTGAAGTACAAAAAGGTATTGCTGATCTTGCAGGCCAGTTAGGAAGTATAGATATCCTGATAAACAATGCCGGCATTGGAAATATGGGAACGCTTGAAGATATGTCTTCGGAGGTTTGGGAGCAGGTAATTAAGACCAATC
The DNA here is from genome assembly GCF_001675285.1 of Elizabethkingia miricola. Lineage (GTDB taxonomy): Bacteria > Bacteroidota > Bacteroidia > Flavobacteriales > Weeksellaceae > Elizabethkingia > Elizabethkingia miricola. The sequence goes on along the minus strand of NZ_LSGQ01000001.1, from coordinate 316,535 downwards.
TTTTTGGTGTTTATTATGCGGCTAAAGCAGTTTATCCATTCATGAAAGAAAACGGACAGGGAGATATAGTAAATGTGGCTTCTACTGCAGGTTTAAAAGGTGGTGGCGGAATGTCTGCTTATGCGGCTTCCAAGGCAGCAGTAATATCACTTTCTCAGTCGATGATGGCAGAGTGGAGAAAACAAAATATCCGTGTGATTACGCTTACGCCAAGTACAATAGCTTCTGATATGAGTATCGGAGCTGGCTTAACGGATGGTAATCCGGATAAAGTATTACAGCCGGAAGATTTTGCAGAGTGGGTTAGAGATATCTTGAAAATGAACAGGAGAGCATTAATTGCCAACGGTTCTATTTTCTCTACCAATCCTTAGTAAATAAAGTTTTACAAAATAAAAAAGCTACCTGATTCAGGTAGCTTTTTTATTTATCAGTTTTGGTATTATAACTGTTGTGCTTTCTCAAAAGCTTTTTCCAGTCCGTCTAGGTTTTTACCTCCGGCTGTAGCAAATGCAGGAGCACCGCCACCGCCGCCTTGTATCTCTTTAGCAAGATCTTTAATTAAAGCTCCGGCCTGGTAAGTCTGAGTAAGATCATCAGAAACTCCGATTGTAATCATTGGTTTGTCACCAGCATTAGATAAGATAATCGTTAATGATCCCGGAATCTCTTTTTTCAACTGGAACACAATATCCTTAATAGACCCTGCGTCCATTGATGTTTTCTTTACCAATAGCTTTTTATCACCTTTCTCCTGGTATTCATTTTTCCATTGTAAAGCTTCTTGTTTCGCTTTTTCAGCTTTAAAGCTTTCAATTTCTGATTTTAAGGATTGGTTTTCTTCTACCAGTTTCTGAACAGACTTCAATACATCTTTAGATTTCAGGAACTGTGCTATTTCCTGATAATTTTTCTCCAATGTTTCGAAATATTCTCTGGCTTTAGATCCGGTGATTGCTTCAATTCTACGGATTCCGGCTGCAGCCGAACCTTCAGATTCTATTTTGAAAAGTCCTATTTCTCCGGTATTTTTTACGTGTGTTCCTCCACATAATTCTTTGGATGTTCCAAATTCTATCATGCGGACATTATCACCGTATTTCTCACCAAATAAAGCCATAGCACCTTTGTCCATAGCTTCCTGAATCGGAATGTTTCTGTATTCCTGAAGTGCTATATTTTTTCTGATCTTTTCATTTACCTGTTGCTCTACAGCAACCCATTCTTCTTCTGTCATTTTGCTGAAATGCGAGAAGTCGAAACGTAAATAATCTGGACCTACAAATGAACCTTTTTGTTCTACATGCGTTCCTAATACATTTCTTAAAGCTTCGTGTAAAAGGTGAGTAGCAGAGTGGTTGTTTTCTGTATCCTTTCTTTTGGAGAGATCAACCTTTGCTGTAAAGCTTGCTTTTACATCCTGTGGAAGAGTAGGAATTAAAGAGATGTTAAGGTTATTCTCTTTTTTAGTATCCAGGATTTCAATGCTTTCGGCAGCATTTTCTAGCACACCTTTATCACCTACCTGGCCACCACCTTCTGCATAGAAAGGAGTCTCATCCAGTACGATCTGATAAAACTCACCATCTTTATTCTCAATCTTTCTGTATCGGGTAATTTTTACTTCATTTTCTGTAAGATCATAACCTACAAAATTTTCAGGTTTCTCTTCCAGTATTACCCAGTCATAAGTTTTAGAAGCTGAAGATTGTTTTGAACGTTGCTTTTGCTTGTTCATTTCCTCCTCAAAACCAGCTTCATCTATGCTTAAACCTTTTTCTTCAGCAATGATACGGGAAAGGTCAGCCGGGAATCCGAAAGTATCATATAATTCGAATACCTGCTCACCCGGAAGGTTTTTCTCGTTATTATTGATGGTAGCCTGGATAATTGCATCCAATCTTACCAATCCGTGTTCAATAGTTTTCAGGAATGAATTTTCCTCTTCCTTAATCACTTCAGTAACCAACTTCTCCTGTTTTATAATTTCCGGGAAGAAAGATCCCATCTGATCTTTTAGTATAGCTACAAGTTGATAAAGGAAAGCTTCCTTCATATCCAGGAATCTGTAAGCATAAGAAATAGCACGTCTTAGGATTCTGCGGATAACATATCCGGCACCACCATTGGATGGCAGTTGTCCATCGGCAATAGCAAATGCTACCGCACGGATATGGTCTACAACTACACGAATGGCAATGTCCTTTTCGTTTTCCAGAATACCTGTATATTTTTTACCTGAAATTTCTTCTACTTTGGAAATTAATGGTGTGAATACATCTGTATCGTAGTTAGACCCTTTTCCTTGTAAAGCCATACAAAGACGTTCGAAGCCCATACCTGTGTCTACATTCTGTTTCGGTAATTTTTCCAGAGACTTGTCAGCTTTTCTCAGGAACTCCATAAATACAAGATTCCATACTTCAACTACTTGAGGATGATCCTGATTTACTAATTCTCTTCCCGACACTTTTGCTTTTTCTTCTGCACTACGAATATCTACATGGATTTCAGAACATGGTCCGCATGGTCCGGTGTCACCCATTTCCCAGAAGTTATCTTTTTTGTTACCATTAATAATTCTGGATTCATCGATATGTTCTTTCCAGAAGTTGTAAGCATCCTGATCTCTTTCCAGATTTTCGGAAACATCACCTTCAAAAATAGTTACATACAAATCGTCTTTGGAAATTTTATATACTTCTGTAAGAAGTTCCCACGCCCAGGCTATTGCTTCTTTTTTGAAATAGTCACCGAAAGACCAGTTACCCAGCATTTCGAACATTGTGTGATGGTAAGTATCGCGGCCTACATCATCTAGGTCATTGTGTTTTCCGGAAACACGAAGGCATTTTTGTGTATCGGCAATTCTAAGACTTGAAGGCTCTTTGTAGCCTAAGAAAAAATCTTTGAATTGCGTCATCCCCGAATTGGAAAACATTAATGTAGGATCATCCTTTAGCACAATTGGTGCAGAAGGGACGATCTGGTGTCCTTTTTCTTTAAAAAAATCTAAGAACCTTTGGCGTATTTCTTGTGAAGTCATATGAAAATTTGATGTGCAAAAATAATGATTTTAAAAGAAAGTGATGTACTGTATATGATGATATAAAAAACTAATATCAATAAAGTGTTGAATAAACAGAATAGTAAACTGTTTTGGGTAAAAAAATAAAGGAGCTTTCTCCTTTATTTTCGGGGAAAACTCCTTTTGAATATGGTCTGAATTTATGCTGATATAATATCGATCAGAATGGATTTACCAGTCTCTTTTCTTCAGAATATAGTAAGAACCATAAACGAAGAGTATACACCAGAAAATACATGCAATAACACTTTCGGTAGGGTATTCAAATTTATAAGGAACACCAAAGATTTTCATGGCTTTTAATCGCATTACCGGGTTTGGAATTAGTTGTGACATGCTTTCCAATGGAAGAACTTTTGAAATAAAGAATGAATCGTGCATTACAGTTGCTGCCTGCTCATTATTCAATCCTTTGAATTTGGAATAGCTTTCAATACCACCAAAGATAGCCTCGGCAATCCACCACATAAAAGATGCAAGCAATACAAAGATTGATTTTCTTAACAGAATCGACAGGAACATAAGGAAGCTAAAGAACGTAAACAGCTTCAGGAAATAGTGACCTATGAAAAATATTTCTTTGAAAATTAATTCGGATTGTGTCGACTCTGAATAGGAAAGACCTATTGCCAGGGTAATACCGAAAACAATAAGAGTGGAGATAAAGGTGAATATAAAAATAGTAAGCAGTTTTGAGCCTATAAATTCCTCTCTGCTGAGTCCGTCAATAGTATTTTGTTTAAACATTCGGTTTGTGAATTCCTGGCAAATAGAAAAGACAATAATAAGTCCAAGGAATATTTTCAGGAGAGCAACGATCCAGGTTGTAAAGTTCCAGATTTCCGGAAAATTATAAATTCCCTGATCTTTTAAATTGATCTGAAAGCCTTCTGAAAATTTTATATCGACAAGTCCGATAAACAGAAGAGCTATTAATATAATGAAATATAAGGTTGTAAATACTTTGAAAGGCCTGTAAGTAAGGTTTTTATAGTATTCTATTGCAATTAATCTTTTCATCGTTGTTATTTTTTTACAAGTTCAAGGAATTGAGCTTCAAGAGATTGTTTCTTTTTAGCGAGATGAGACAGGTAAATACCTTTTTCAGATACCTTTCTGTTAAGCTCAGAGGCCGATAAATCTTCATGAATATTGGCAATGATAATTTCTCCGTTTTGTTTCAGATCTGAAAACAAGTTAAGTTCTTCAAGTATTTTAAGAAGCAAGTCATTGTTATCTGCTCTCAGCTCAAAGTAACCTTTGGAATTTGTCATACCATCAACACTGCCACTGTATATTGCATTTCCTTCTTTTAGTACGATAACATGACTGCATATTTTCTCGATCTCATCCAGAAGGTGGCTTGCGATAATAATGGTTATGCCTTGTTTGGCAATATCAGAGATAATATTCCGGATCTGGATTATCCCTTCAGGATCCAGTCCGTTTGTCGGCTCATCCAGAATTAGAACCTGTGGATTGTTCAGTAATGCGGAAGCTATGGCCAGTCGCTGTTTCATTCCCAGAGAAAAAGTTCTGAAAGGATCATCTTTTCTTTCGAGAAGACCTACGGTAGAAAGTACTTTATCTATTTCCGAATAAGGAGTCCCTTTTATTTCAGCGACAATTTTCAGGTTTTTAGCAGCACTCAGGTAAGGATAGAAATTAGGCTGCTCAATAATGGCTCCTATCTTTTTTAAAGTTTCTGTGGAGGTTCCTTTTTTACCAAACCAGTACCATTCCCCGGAAGTTGGATTAATAGTTGTGAGAAGCATTCCGAATGTTGTTGATTTTCCACTTCCATTGGGTCCAAGAAGTCCATAGACATTTCCTTGTTCAACATCGAACGAAATATTGTTTACAACCGTTCTTTTAAATTTCTTTGTAAGATTCCTGACGGATAAAACTTTTTCCATTTTTAGTTTTATTTAATAGTAGTTAAAAAATCATAAATGTTACAATCGGGGAGAATTCTAATGAAATAGTTGTATCTTGAATTAAAATTTCAAAACGGATGAAACTAGCAGAGCTTACAAATGATCTTACAATTTCTAAGGAGAGTATAAAACAGTTTATACAGGATTTTGATCTGGGAGTAGAGGATGTAATGGATGGACAGCTGAATCTTAAAGATAATTTTGTACAGTTTGCAGAAGAAAATGCAGATTTTCTAAAGAAATATGCTGAAGATATTCGTGCTGAGAAAACATCTGAAGAGATTGCACAACGAATTAAGAAACCCGTAGAACAGGTAGATGAGGTCTTAAAGAAAGAATGCCCTAACTTGTTTGAAGCCAACGGCTATAAAACAAGTATTTCCAGTTATGGTATTGACAATAAACTGGGGGGAGACTACAATTTTATCTATAACTATTTTGGAAAACAAACCCCGCTTACACAGCATAATTTTATAGGATACAGAGATCTGTTTTTTTATGTTACGGATATTATAGAACCGTTTATTAATCCCAACCAGCTGGAAAATTGGGGAATTGCAAAACCTGCAGGTATTATACTGTATGGTCCTCCCGGTAGCGGTAAAATTTTCTGGGCTAAGAAAATAGCAGAAATGATTGGCTATGATTTCGTGGAGGTAAGAAACGATTATCTTTCGGTACGCTATAATGACGGTAAGATGAGAAAGTTTAAAGATTTTCTCTTTGGCAAAATGAAAAAGCCGAAAACATTACTGTTTATGGAGCATTTTGAAGATGTGGCATTGGAAAAAACAGCTGATGTTGTATTAACACCAGAGGCATTGGAAGTTAAAAATGCCATTTTACATGCTATACAGAATAATCTGAAAGATGAAGCTTTATTTGTAGGCTCTACAGATGCTCTTGCCGGATTCGATGAAGAAATACTGGCACCAGGCAGATTTGATTTACTCATTCCTGTTTTTCCACCCAATGAAGATGAAAGAGCACAGTTAATTCTGTATCATATGATGAAGAATCTGATAGAAAGTTCTCCACTCCTGAAAATTCTGAAAGATAATAAAGCGGACAAAAAGCCTTTCTGGGAAGGGACTGCAGAAAAAATGAAGCTATTCTCTAATACAATGATGATCGACTTTACTCAGGGAATAAAGAAAAGACTGCATTCCGAATATATGCGCCTGCAGGGACAGAATGTTATGATTTCTGAAAAGATTATTAATGCTGCCTTAAGCGAGTCTTTAGCAAAACTTACTCCTGAATACCTGAACCAGTGTGCTGTTTTTATCTCGGAGTTTAATCAGAATCTTTCTACGGAATTCCCGTTACGTATTCAGAAACTAAGTGAAGAGCTGGATCATTACCGTATTAAAGAAGAGCCTATACGAAAAATTGGATTTAATCAGGAGGATGAAGATTAAGATACAACCGAAGAAAAATATTGCCTGAATTAATCAGGCAATAAATTTTTTCTCAAAGCCTAGGTGCTTTTTTTTCATTTGTGAGTTTGAGATTTGAGAAAGGTTTAATCCTTAAAGTCAGAAACCAAGGCAAAAATATAGATTTTTTTAAACAGAGGAAATGAATTCAGGTTAAAAAATCCGTCTTCTGATCCTGCTTAAAGCCTGTGGTGTTACTCCGATGTAAGATGCAATATATTTTAGCGGAATTCTTTTTATGACTTCCGGATTCTGCTTAAAGAGGTTTTCATATCTCTCCTGTGGAGATTTAGTCAGCAAAGAAAACTCTCTGTCAGCCCTTTCTACATAAGCTTGTTCGTTCAGTATTCGTCCAATTTTATCCCACTTAGTAGATTGTTGATAGAGATCCTGTACATCATGCCATGAAATTCTTAAAAGATTGGTGTCTTCCAATGCCTGAAGTGAATATCTGCATGGCGTTTGAGTAATGAAAGAATCATATGCGGAAACAAAGTCATGCTCAAAGGCAAAATAGAAAGTAGCTTCAGCTTCACCTCTTTCTATAAAACGCCTTACGATGCCTTTTTCTATGTAATATGCATATCGTTCCACGCTTCCTTTAGGTGTTATAATATCTCCTTTTTTATAGCTCTTACTGGATATTTTTTGCTGGTAATAATTAAATTCAGCATCAGTTAGCCTGATAATGTTATCAAACAATTCTCTTATTTTTTCCATCAAATTAGTTGTGTGTTTTTAAAAAATGTGCTTTTATTTATTTGTATCTGTGTGTTGTATAGGTATATGATACCTACAATTATAGTAAATATAATGGTTTTTTTGAAAAATCAGAATTTTTTGTTAATTAATAAATTATTATCAGCATTCATTGTCTAAGTTTTATCTTTGCGAAATGATAAATAATGAGCAAACAAAAGATGTGCTAAAACGCATCGATGATCTATATAAATATCTACAGATTGAAAAAAAGCGGATAGAAATTGTTAATGATGATGAGAAAACAGCTGCTCCTGAATTCTGGAATGATCCCAAAGAAGCCGAAGTCTTTTTAAAGCAGCTTCGGGGGAAAAAAAGATGGGTAGAAGGCTATGATGAGATCAGAAGTACTTTTGAAGATTTATTGGTTTTACAAGAGTTTGCGAAAGAAGATCCTGAAAGTGAGAAAGAGTTGGATGAAGCATTTCCACAACTGGTTGAAAAAATTGAAGAGCTGGAGTTTCGTAACATGCTTTCTAATGAAGGTGATGAATTATCTGCGGTTGTTCAGATTACTGCAGGAGCCGGTGGGACTGAAAGCTGCGACTGGGCGAGTATGTTGATGCGGATGTATGTAATGTGGGCAGAAAAACAAGGTTTTAAGGTAAAAGAACTCAACTATCAGGAAGGTGATGTGGCCGGAGTAAAAACGGTAACACTGGAAATAGACGGTGATTATGCTTTCGGTTATCTGAAAGGAGAGAACGGGGTACACAGATTAGTGCGTATTTCCCCTTTTGATTCCAATGCCAAGAGACATACCAGCTTTGTTTCTGTATATGTCTATCCTTTGGTAGATGACACTATTGAAATTAATATTAATCCTGCTGATATTACTTTTGAGACTATGCGTGCCAGTGGAGCCGGTGGGCAGAATGTAAACAAGGTAGAAACTGCAGTACGTTTACGACATGCACCGACAGGTATTATCATTGAAAACTCCGAAAGCCGTTCGCAGTTGCAAAACAAAGAGAAAGCAATGCAGCTCTTAAGATCCAGATTATATGAAATCGAATTGGAAGAGCGTATGAAAGCCCGTAATGAAATTGAGGCTAATAAAATGAAAATCGAGTGGGGAAGCCAGATTCGTAACTACGTAATGCATCCGTATAAATTGGTGAAAGATGTACGCTCTGCATACGAAACCTCGGATGTAGATGGTGTTATGAATGGTAATATCACACCGTTCCTAAAAGCCTTCTTAATGAATGAAGGGCAGAACTCAGCAGAAGAAGATATATTTTAAAAAAGAAAAATGTCAGAAATTCCTAAAATCCCAAGAAGAATAGTTACAGGCATTAAAGATGGTAAATCTGTAATAGCAGAAGACAGTATTGTAACCAATATCAATGAAGATATTAAAGGTCTTGTACTTTCTGATATCTGGTCTACCGATACCTTTCCAGTAGATTTAGATAAGACTCTTGTTATAGAGAATACTCCCATACCAAAGGTGCCTGCTAATGGTACCTACTTTAGGTATGTAAGCATTCCTCCGGATAAAGAGCTAGGAATAGAGGTAAAAGAAGGGTTACCACATCCACTAATGCACCAGACAAAAACACTGGATTATATTGTTATTCTTTCCGGTGAAATATATTTGATATTAGAGGAGGGTGAGACTTTACTAAAACCTGGAGATATTGTTATTCAGCGTGGCACGAATCATGCATGGAGTAATCGATCGGACGAAAACTGCATCCAGCTGGCGATACTTCTGGATGCAAAATAAAATACGGACTGAATTTTAACAAAAGATTAAATAGATTCTGTCATTAGAATTTTTTAATTTTATTTATATTTGTCAATCATAATAAAACTACTGAATGGAAAGTTGGAAAGACCTGCTTAACCCCGATTTTTATATTACAAACGGAGGGCTTTGGATTGTGTTGTTTATTATTTTTGCTGAAACCGGTTTATTTGTAGGTTTCTTTCTGCCAGGAGATAGTTTGCTATTCGTTTCTGGTATATATGCAACTAAGATTATATCCGAAAGTTTTGGATCTACGGGAAGTGATTTTATTGACACAACAATATTAGCATCATTAATAGCTATTGCAGCTATTGTAGGTAATATGATCGGTTATTGGTTTGGATACAAAAGTGGACCAATGTTATATGAAAGAAAGGATACCTGGATTTTCAAGAAAAAATATCTGTTCAAAGCACATGATTTCTTCGAAGACCATGGTAAAGTAGCAGTTATTATGGCGAGATTTCTTCCGGTTGTGAGAACATTTGCTCCTATTGTTGCCGGAATCGTGAAAATGGACAAAGGACGTTTCTTGGTATACAATGTAATTGGAGGTGTACTTTGGTCATTCTCTTTGGTATATGCCGGACATTATTTGGATAAATTTTTCCAGGTTCAGTTTGGTATAGATTTGAAAAGACATTTGGAGTGGATCATTATTATTATTGTGATTATTACTACGGCTCCTGTTGTTATTAAATTGCTTTCAGGCGGAGATAAGAAAAAAGAAATAGAGGGGTCAAATTAATTTTCCCTGATATACAGATAGATTGAGATTGCTTTTGGCAATCTCTTTTTTTCTTCAATAAATAAATTAATATTTTTACTTTTTAAAAACTTAGTATGATTTCGAAAACCACAATAGATAAAATTTTCTCCGCTGTAAGAGTGGAAGAGGTGGTTGGTGAATATGTACAGCTAAAACGTGCTGGTGGAAATTACAAAGGTTTAAGCCCTTTTCACGATGAAAAATCGCCTTCATTTGTAGTATCTCCAAGTAAGCAGATCTGGAAAGATTTCAGTTCCGGAAAAGGGGGGACTGCAGTGTCTTTCCTGATGGAAATCGAAAACTTTACCTATCCTGAAGCATTGCGCCACCTGGCTAAGAAATATGGCATTGAGATAGAGGAAGATGTTCAGGAGATATCGGAAGCTGAAAAAGAATCCCGTAATCAGCGGGAGCTATTATATAAAATACATGAGGTTGCCAATAACTTCTTTCAGGAGCAGTTGTATGATACTGAAGAAGGACAAAATATTGGTCTGTCCTATTTCCGAGAAAGAGGTCTGAATGATGAGATTCTGAAAAAGTTCCAGTTGGGATATTCACCGGAACTTAAGAATGCTTTTACCAAATCTGCTAAAGAAAAGGGCTATGATAAAGATCTTCTGGAGAAATCTGGATTGTCTATTTTTCCGGAAAATGCTCCTGATGGTATCGACCGTTTCCGCGAACGTGTAATTTTTCCTATTCTTAGTTTTTCGGGAAGAGTATTAGGCTTCGGTGCCAGAATTCTGAAAAGTAATGTAAAAACAGCCAAGTATCTCAACTCACCCGAGACGGAGATCTATCATAAATCCAATGTACTCTACGGAATTGCTCAATCCAAACAGGCAATATCCAAAGAAAACCACTGCCTTCTTGTGGAAGGTTATATGGATGTTATTTCACTGCATCAGTCAGGCATTGAGAATGTTGTGGCCAGTAGCGGTACAGCCCTGACAAAAGAGCAGATCAAGCTAATCAAAAGGCTTACGCCTAATGTAACAATCCTGTTCGATGGTGATGCTGCCGGAATTAAGGCCTCATTCAGAAGTATCGATCTACTTTTAGAAGACGGGATGAACATTAAGGTAATGTTATTCCCGGACGGACATGACCCCGATAGTTTTGCCAAAGCCTTTCCACAGGACTACGTAAAAAGCTATATTGCAGAGCACGCAGTAGATTTTATTCATTTCAAAATAGATGTTCTTCAGAAAGATGCCGGAGACGATCCTTTTAAAAGAGCAGATCTTATAAAAGAAGTTGTAAAGAGTATCGCTTTTGTTCCGAACAATCTTCAACAGGAGATATTTATACAGCAGGCATCCAAATTATTACATGTTTCCGAGCAAAACCTGTTCAATGAACTACAGGTTCAGAAAACCGGAATACAACATCAGGAAAAACCTAAAACTCCGCAAATCCAGCCTAAACTGGAAAAAGTGGAGATGTCCCAGATTGAAACCATTAATCCGTTATTGCTATTAGAGGAAAAACTGGTGGAACTTATGCTGAAATATGGTGATAAAGAGATTGTAAGAAAAAAAGAAGAGGGAACGGTAAAGTCTTCTGTTATTCAGGAGATTTTGAATCATTTTGATGAAGATTCTTATGAAATTCAGATTCCTCTGCATCAGAAAATTGTTGATGAAATCCGGAAAGGAGCTGAACAAAGTGAACTAAGATCCGGAAAATTTTTCTTTAGTCTGATGGATGAAGAGGTGAACCAAAAGGTTGCCGATGCACTGATCGATCCTTACCAGCTAAGTGACTGGAATAAGTTCAATATTTACTTTAGCTCGGAAGAAGATGTTGTAGAAAAGATGGTTCAGGATATTATTCTCCGTCATAAACGGGAGTATATACTGAAGATTATAAAGGACTTACAGGTGAAAGTGCAGGAGGATCCGGGTAACGATGTACAGTATTATGCCACAATTGTAAAGCTCACCAGGCTTAAAATGGAACTGGACAAAGTATTATACAGGATATTGTAATTAATTTCTGCCAGAATGTCCGTATATTCGTTTGGAACAAAATTAGTAACACAATAGAAAAATTAATTCAATGGATATTAAAAAAGAATTTAGAGATTACGCAGTAAAACACCTTGGAGTGAATGGTCTTGCTGCTGATCAGTATATGGGTATATATGGTCCAACCAATTTAACGCCATACATTATGGAGGAGCGTCGTCTGAATGTAGCGCAAATGGACGTTTTTTCCCGTTTGATGATGGACAGAATTATCTTCCTTGGAACAGGGATCGATGATCAGGTTGCCAACATTGTAACGGCTCAGTTATTATTCCTGGAAAGTGCTGATCCTGCTAAAGATATTCAGATCTATATCAACTCTCCTGGTGGTAGTGTATATGCCGGATTAGGAATCTATGATACAATGCAGATTATCAAACCAGATGTTGCTACAATCTGTACAGGTATGGCAGCGTCAATGGGTGCTGTATTATTGGTAGCCGGAGAAAAAGGTAAGCGTTCTGCTCTTAAGCATTCAAGAGTTATGATTCACCAGCCAAGCGGAGGTGCTCAAGGGGTAGCTTCCGATATGGAAATCAACCTTCGTGAAATGCTTAAATTGAAAACAGAATTATACGATATCATCGCTCACCATTCAGGTCAGACCTACGAATGGGTAGAGAAATCTTCCGATAGAGATTACTGGATGACTTCTGAAGAAGCTAAGAGTTTCGGTATGGTAGATGAGGTATTACAGCGTAAAGAAGAGAAATAATTTTTTTCGTAGCATATTTGTTTAGAAGGAAGGCGTAAAATCTATAGATTTTACGCCTTCTTTTTATTTAATAAAAACACAATTTTGGAATGTTTCGATAAACATAAAAAATACATTTATATTTTCTAAGGAAGCTTTGACGGATGGAGAAGCTTTTTTACTTTTGCAGCATGAAAAATATTCAGATAAAAACCGAGGAGTTTTTTGAATTACTGAAGCTGCAGGATGCTTCTATGTGGGACGTTTTCGAGAAAATGATAGATGGAGAAGAGAAACAGATTATCTTCTTGGATAAGGATGAAAAAGTAGTAACAACTTATATTCTGCCTCAAACTATTGATCAGTTGAAAGCCGATAAAGAGATCTTCAATAAAACATTTACGGAGAAATTATCTCAGAACTAATTATTTTAGCAATAAAACAATTGTTCCGGCTATAATTAGTCCTGCACCAATTGCAGTTTTAGTATCTATTGTTTCGCGTAAAAATATAGCAGCTAATATTATCGTGAGTGCTATACTTAGTTTGTCTATAGGAGCTACTTTAGATACATCTCCCATTTGTAAAGCTTTAAAATAGAATATCCAGGATAGCCCTGTTGCTATTCCGGATATTGTTAAAAATATAATATTGGTTTTGGTTAGGCTTGTTATCTCTTTTGCTTCTCCACGTGCAATAACAATTCCCCATATCATGACAAGTACAACTACTGTACGAACAGCTGTAGCAAGATTAGAATTGATGTTTGAAACACCTATTTTAGCAAATATTGCAGTGAGTGAAGCAAATAAAGCGGAAAGAAGAGCATAGATCCACCACATAATATATTAATATTTAATTAAGATGCATTGACCCCGAACAGGTAGCCTACCAATGCCGTTAGTGCCATAGCAGCAGTTCCCCAGAAGCAGATTCTTATAACCGCTGTGCTGATTTTAGATCCTCCGGCCTTAGCGGCGACGGCACCCAGAATCATGAGGAATATAATGGAAAAACCATATTCGTAATAAAGCATTTGTGGTATTGGCGCAAATATAGCCACAAGAAATGGTAATATTGCCCCTACAGTAAACGAGGCAAATGATGAAGCGGCGGCTTGCAAAGGTCTTGCTGTTGTAATTTCATTGATCCCCAATTCGTCACGGGCATGAGCTTCCAGGGCGTCATGTTTTGTGAGCTCTTCTGCAACTTTTAAAGCCAGTTCAGAGTCTAGTCCGCGAGCTTCATATATTTTGGCCAGTTCTTTCAATTCTATCTCAGGGATTCTTTCCAACTCTCTTGCTTCCCTTTCTAAATCAGCTTTTTCAGTATCTGCCTGTGAGCTTACCGATACATATTCACCTGCAGCCATAGACATTGCGCCGGCAACAAGACCCGCTAATGCGGCTAGTATAATTGCTTCTCTTGAAGGTGTAGCAGCTGCTACACCAATAGTGATACTGGTAGTAGAAAGAATACCGTCATTAGCCCCCAGAACAGCAGCTCTTAACCATCCTACGCGATTTACATAATGTTTTTCTAAATGGTGATGCGTCATTTCCAGCTTTTTAAAGAATGATTGAAAAGTAAGAGATTTGATACTTACGTAAATTTATGTAAAAATCTGGTTAAAAGATAATGGAAGTGGCTGATTTACTTTAGTGAATGAAATTTTTAAATTGCCTAAATAAAATTAATCCAAATCATTTTCTTTTAATCAATCTTCTTCTGATAAAAGAAACGGGAAAATCCACGTGGGAAATCCTCTTCTGTTCCTACTTTTATAAATCCCAGTTTTTCATAAAACTCCGGAGCCTGATAAGAAAAAGTATTTAGGCTCAGGTAGCTGCATTTTCTTTTTTTAGCTTCTGTTTCTGCTGCAGATATTAGTTTTGATCCTATACCTTTGTGTCTGTAATCCGGATGAACAGCCAGGCGTTTTATTTCTAAGGTTCCCCACAAAGAACGGCCAATGATTCCACCAACAATCTCTTCGCCATCATAGATTACAATTTCTACATCTTCATTGATTTCATCTTCAAAAGAAATAGCACGTTCCTGATTGTATTGGTTAAGGAAATTAGTGATAACTTCATCGGTATGTTCGGTAATTACGGAATTGATTTCTAATTTCATAAGAAGTATTTATGTGAGGATATAGATTTTATGCGGACTAATATATTGTTTTTAGCTACCAGAGTATATAAAAAAACAATATATTTAATCAAAAAGCAAGTGTATGAAAATTAAGATAAGGTTATATTTTATATTTTTTTTGATGTCAGGTGTACTGATTCTGGCTCAATATAAGAATACAGATGTTGAAGGAGTCTATAATGGAGGAGGTACTTCTTTTATTATCAAACAAGATAATACCTTTTTAGTTGTTGCAATGGGTACTCTGATAAAAGGAACATGGGGTATTGATAAAAATATAATGACACTGACTCCTAAAAATCCTGATGCTCCGTTTTATCTTTATGCAAGAAAAAATCCGGATATAAAAGGCGGAATGCGGTTGATGATTTCTGGAAACGATTCTGCTAATGATATTTATTTGGGCACATTTCCCAATAAAATGAAGCGCCTTTTTAATGAAGAAGCAAACTGTTTTGACTATCCTTATGTACATCAATCGAAAGAACTTCCAGAAATTCTGACTTTTATAGATCGGACTAAATCGGATAATCCTTATCAGGCACAAGCGCAGAATATGATGCAGCATTTCCAGACAGCGGGTTATAATGATTTTATTGTGCAGTATATGAGTCCTAATCTTTATCATAACCCATTCCGGTTTGAAATAAAAAAAGAAGGATTAAAACCTTTATTTGATACAGATAGTAAGATCATCAAAAAACAGAATTTAAAAGAATTCTTTAAAAATGAAAAAGAGCTGCAGTTTTTAGAAAACTCTTTTGACATGGCTTATAATACAGATTCTAAACTTGTCAATTATGCTTACAATACTAATGATGATATGTCTGAAAAAATAGACATAACTCAATATAAATACGATCCGGTACGTAATGTCTATGTCAATCCTTATGCACCATCCAAAAGTTTAAACTATAAAAGCGATGATTTTCATTATACCGATGTTCTAATGAAGTTTGACAGGATAAAATCCGAAAATAAAACAGTTCCGGACTTTAAACCACTTTCTGGTTCTGTATTCGTTGCAAAATGTCAGTAAAAGCTCTGTTAATCTAAAAGATTAGGTACCAGACAGGCGCAGGGTTTTTTCCTTTTTGGTTTCATAGCTCAGCAGGAATATTGTAGATATGATCAGTAAGCTCCCAATCCAGTCGATATAAGTAAAAGGTACATGTAACCATAATACTGCAATAATCGTTGCAGAAAGTGGTTCGCCGGAAGCCAGAAGACTGCTTTTTTGACCACCAATTAGCTGAACTGCTGTCAGGTAAAAATAGAATGGAATTAATGTTCCGAAGATGACAATAAATGCAGTATACAGATATGCCTGGGTATCCCAATGCCCTTCAGCTTGCCATGGAGCTTTTACAAAGGAGAAAGCAATGCCGCCAATCAGCATTCCCCAGCCAATGATAACAGCTGAATTATATTTATTAAGAAGCTTTATGGGTTGTAATGTATAAATAGCAAGAGCAAAAGCTGAGGCAATACCAAAGAATAAAGCAGTGGAGGATATATTTAGTCTTCCCATATCACCATGTGTTACCAGTATAAAAGTACCGAGAACAGCAAAGGCTATAGCCACAAAGTCTATGAATCTGGGGATTTTTTTGTTTTTAATAGCCAGATAAACAGCTATGATTACAGGTCCTGCATATTGTAATACGGTTGCCGTCGCAGCATTGGAATGTTTAATAGCAGCGAAATAAGTATACTGAACCATCAGCATACCCGTAATACCAAATAATACCAGTTTTATTGCATCTTTTTTATCTTTCCAGACAGTCCATAAATCGGGTTTTTTACCAAAGGCACCAATGGATAAGAGTATTGCACCGGAAATAAGCATTCGAACGGTAATCATCCATTCTACACTGACCCCTCTCTGTTGGAATAGAAATTGTCCGAAGGTACCGGAGATACCCCATAATGATGCAGCGATAAGTGCTAAAAGAAAGCCTTTGGTGTTTGTACTTTTCATATCGTTGTGAAAAATTAGGAATAGAAATTAGTTTATCATATTTATTGTGCGAAATTACTTCAAAACTCATGTGTTTTTTCTTTAATTTTAACCACTTATTTGCAATTTTGTTTCATATTAAACCTGCTTATGGAAGATTTGGATAAATTCGATTTACAGATACTGGATATTCTGCAGAAGGATAATCAGACTTCACAACGTGATATTGGTGATAAAATAGGGCTTTCTGCTGCTGCTGTACAGCGGCGTATTAAGCGGATGCGTGAAAATAAAATTATTACATCAGATATTTCTGTAATTGATCCGGAAAAAGTAGGTGCACAAATCTTGTTATTTGTAGAAGTAGAGCTGGATACCGATAAAATTGAATTTATTGATGATATTAAAAGAACCTTCAGTAAGGTACCTCAGATTCAGCAGTGCTATTATGTAACCGGCGAAGTAGATTTTGTGCTGGTAATGGTCGTCAATACAATGCAGGAATACGAATTATTGACAAGACAATTATTCTTCAGCAATACCAATATCAGACGTTTTAAAACTTTTGTCAATATGCATACAGTGAAAAACGGCCTACAGATACCTATTTTAGGAAGTTAGAAGTACGAGATTAGAAGTTAGAAAATGTAGAGTAAACAATTCAACGATTCAACAATTTAATAATATATAAAAAATAGGTGAATCAATAATTGTTCAGGAAAAGATCAATTGTTTTTTTAGTTTCATCGACATCGTGTACCCGCAAGATTTTTGCTCCTTTATGCAGTAATTTTAAATGTAACTTTTGGG
Organism: Elizabethkingia miricola; assembly: GCF_001675285.1. Lineage (GTDB taxonomy): Bacteria > Bacteroidota > Bacteroidia > Flavobacteriales > Weeksellaceae > Elizabethkingia > Elizabethkingia miricola. The sequence continues at coordinate 299,133 of NZ_LSGQ01000001.1, read as the reverse complement.
TTTCTTCTACAATTTCCAAAGGTGATTTACCCAGAGATTTATAAATAAAAGATTTTCTGGAAATACCAATAAGTAAAGGAAGTCTTCCGAATCCGAAATATTCAGCTTCTTCAGTCATTTTATACTGGTCTCCTATTGTTTTTCCGAATCCAAATCCGGGATCCAATATAATATCGTGTACCCTTAGTTCTGTGAGCTCCCGAACTTTTTCAGAGAAAAACTGATTGATACTAAGTGTAATGTCCTTGTGCTGTATTTTATCATGCATCTCTCCAAAGCTTGGATTAATATGCATTAAAATATAAGGCAAGCCTGTTTCAGCAGCCGTTTTAAACATTTGGTAATCAAACTGACCACCTGAAATATCATTGATGATGTCCATGCCTTCATCTGCTGCATATTTTACCGTTTCAGCATAAAACGTATCAACAGATATCAGCGTTTCCGGAAACTCTTTTTTCAGTAATGAGATTACTTTACCCAAGCGCTCCGTTTCTTCTTTTGCATCAATCTGCTTTGAATTAGGATTGGTAGACTGGGGGCCTATATCGATGATAGAAGCACCTTCTGAAATCATTTTTTCTGCATGCTTCAAAGCTGCCTTTTCCTGACCAAACTGTCCGCCATCAGAGAAAGAATCCGGAGTGAGGTTCAGAATTCCCATGATGAGTGGTTTTTCAAGGGAAACTAATTTTCCACGGCAATTGATACTAAAATTATGATTTACAGAAAGTTGTTTTTTATAAGTGTTCATCAGCTTTTTCGCTTTAGGCTAAATTTGTATCTTTGGCATTACAACGCTAATTTATGCAAAATACAGCAATTGAGTTTGATGAAATAATCTCTGGGTGCAGAGATTTGTTTAGTAAAAAAATGCACGATTACGGAGCTGCTTGGCGGGTATTACGCCCAAGTTCTATTACCGATCAGATTTACATAAAAGTAAACCGTATCCGTACCCTGCAAATGACGACAGTGAAGATGGTAGATGAAGACGAAAAGGGAGAGTTCATCGCTATTGTTAATTATTCTATTATTGGATTAATTCAGCTGGAAAAAGGACTTGCCGAATCACTGGACGACGATCAGGAGCAAATCCTGAAGTTATATGATCATTATGCTAACGAAGCCAAAGAGCTTATGCTGCGTAAAAATCATGATTATGGCGAGGCATGGCGTGAGATGAGGATTTCCTCCATTACCGATTTAATCTATCAGAAAGTATTGAGAACAAAACAGATTGAAGATAATAAAGGGAAAACTCTGGTTTCCGAAGGTTTAGATGCCAATTATTTTGATATGCTGAACTATGCCGTTTTCTGTCTCATTAAAATGAAAGATTAGGCATCTGAGCTAAAATTTATTAAACACCATAATTATATAAGATGAAAAGATTTATCAGAGTTTTTGTAGCCATTATATTTATTATATCGGGCTTTGTAAAAGCAGTAGATCCTGTAGGATTTTCCTTTAAACTGGAAGAATATTTCTCGCCTTCAGTATTTAATATTCCTTTTCTGGAAAAACTGGCATTGCCTATCGCTATAATAGTCGTTACAGTGGAACTTCTGTTAGGCGTTTTGCTGTTACTGAAAATAAGAGTAAAACGTACATTACTCTCACTTCTTATCATCTGTATATTCTTTGCTTTCCTTACTTTCTATTCTGCATATTTCAATGTGGTAACGGATTGTGGATGTTTCGGTGATGCGCTGAAAATGACACCATGGACCTCTTTTACAAAGGATATGGTATTGTTGGTGCTGATAGCGATATTGCTTAAAATGTATAATAATGACGAAAGCAATAAAGTGCATTTTCTGAAAAGTGGATTCCCGCGAATGACATTGTTTCTGTTAAGCTGTATTTTCCTTACTGTTATTATACTGAAAGGGATACTGGGAGAACCTTATATTGATTTCAGAGATTATAAAATCGATACAGACCTGAAAGCTGAAAAAGCGAAAATAGAAGCTAATCCTTCCGAATACGAGGTTTTCTATACCTTGAAAAATACGAAGACAGGAGAAGAGAAAACAATGTCCCAGAACGACTATCTTTCTACCAATATCTGGAAAGATGAAACCTGGCAGATAGAGTCTGATAAGACTAAGGAGAAACTGAAAAAGCAAGGTTACGATTCTACTATTAAAAACTTTAAGATTACAGATTCAGATGGACAGGATGTTACAGAGCAGATCCTTAACGAGCCAAGAATTGTAATGATCTTTACCTACAAGCCCGAAAAACTGTCGAAGGAACTGATTAGTAAAATTGAAAATGGGCTTTTAAGCAAAAAGTCTAAAGTATACGCGGTTTCTACACAGGAAAATACATTTACCAGAGTGCCGCACGGTACAATGGATGGTACGGCTATAAAAACCATTGCACGAAGTAATCCATTTGTATTAATTCTGGAAAATGGAAAAATTGTTTTCAAGCAGGAAGCGAAAGATTATTTTAATAATTAAGAATTCGGACTCTAGAAGGCTCTGACATTTTACATAGTAACCAGGTTTAATTAACAGAATGAAAAAGAAATATTTACAAGTGGTTATTGGTCTGGCATTTTTTTGCCTGGGCAATGCACAACAGTATAAAAAGCCATTGGTTTCGGCCATCAAAGAATCAGATCTTAGAACCGATATGTTCGAGATTGCTGCAGATCAATTTCGTGGCAGGGAAGCGGGAACCCTAGATGAACTTAAGGTATCTATGTGGCTGGCTAATAAAGCCAGTGAGTCCGGAATGAAACCTGCAGGAGATAACGGAACTTTTTTTCAGTTTTATGAAATGTACAGACATCAGGTGTCTCCGCAAAGCAGCCTGAAGATTGGAGATCGTGATTTAAAATTATGGAAAGACTTTCTGGTAACAGAACCGGTAAATGCTAGTATCAATGCTGATATGTTATATGCCGGAAATGCAGAACCGGAAGACTTACAGAAATTGAATATTAAAGGAAAAGTTCTGGTTGTCAACAGTTCGGCAAAAGGGATAAAGCAAGATATGTTTCTTTTCCAGAGACGGTATCCTGGATTTGTAAAAGCAAAATACTATAATACCGCTTTTAAGCTTGGAGCAAAGGCTATTATATTTATTACCGATGATATTGCTGAAAAAAGCTGGGTAGAAGTATATCCGCAGATGACAAGAGGTCTGTATGGAGTTGAGGGGCTGAGAGAGAAAGTAGAAAATAACATGCCTGTATTATGGATCAGAAAATCTGATGCAGATCAGTTGAAAAATAGTACAAAGGTTTCATTAAATCTGATGACCGATACTTACAGATATCCTTCTGTAAATGTTATTGGTAAAATAGAAGGTACAGACCCGAAATTAAAAAATGAATACGTTCTGATTAGCGGCCACCAGGATCATGATGGAATACGGCATCCTGTAAAGAATGATACAATTTATAATGGTGCGGATGATAATGCCAGTACCTGTGTAGCAATGCTGGCTATGGCAAGAGCCTATAAACTGCAGCCCGGTAAAAGAAGTATTCTTTTTGTATTTCATGGTGCTGAGGAAAGGGGATTATTGGGATCCAGATGGCATGCATCCCATCCTGTAGTTCCGAAAGAGCAAATCGTCGCTGTACTGAACGGAGATATGATCGGTAGGAACAGTAATGATGAAGCAGCTTTATTAGGCGGAAATACTCCGCATAAAAATTCCGAAGAGCTTGTGAAGATGGCTGAGGAAGCTAATAATGAAGGAACAAAATTCAGATACCTGAAAGACTGGGATTCTCCTGAGCATGCTGAATATTTTTACTTCAGAAGCGATCATCTTCCATATGCAAGGATTGGAATTCCGGCATTGTTTTTTACCAGTGTTTTGCACAATCAGTATCATACCCCTCAGGATGAGTCAGAAAATATCAATTACAAAAAACTGTATAAGATGACAGAATGGATGTACAGAACTTCATGGAAAGTAGCCAATGAATCTCAACGTCCGGGTTTAATTCCTAATTTTTCTTTAGAAAGATAGAAGATGGAATTTTAATAACTAAATTTGAAAAAGAAACATATAAAAATGACACATAAATCGAACAAATCAATCGCAGGATACCACCTGTTAATGATTTTATCAGCAGTAGATTATAAATTTCACCCTGAAGAAGAGAAGGTAATTAAAGAATATATAGAAGACGAGTTTCCTTTTTTTGTAAGCCTTGATGCTGAAACAGAAATAATAGCTAATCTAAGTCCTAGTGAATGGGAAAAGCATTTTGAATTTCATGCACAGTGCTTTTATGATGATTCTACAGAAAAAGAAAGAAAAGATTTTCGTCAGTTTGCTAAAAAACTAATTAAAGCAAATGATGAGGTGAGCGAAGAAGAACACCAGTTTTATTCCTCGATGAAATCTATCTGGAAGATGAAATAATACCAGACAACACACAACACAAAAAGCGAATATATGAAAAATAAATACCTAGGATTAATATTTATGAGTACGACTATACTTCAGGCTCAGCAATTTCCTGATATAAAAGCACCAGTTGCCGAAAAACAGGAACATATACGGGAGATTCACGGCGATAAAGTAAATGACCCTTATTACTGGATGATAGATTACTTCAAAAAAGGAGCTAACTCTGAAAAAGTTGTAGACTATCTGAAAGCTGAAAATACTTATTGGACAACGATGATGAAGAATACGGAACCTTTCAGGGAGAAACTTTTCCAGGAAATGAAGAACCGCATCAAGGAAAAGGACGAATCTGTTCCGGTTTTCAGAAATGGTTATTACTATTATACCCGTACAGACGCTGGTAAGCAATATTTTAAATACTGCCGGAAAAAAGGAGATCTTAAAGCTCCTGAAGAAATACTTTTAGATGTGGATAAACTTGCCGAAGGACATCCTTATTATTCTGCAGTAGGTTTTAGTGTAAGTCCGGATAATAATAAGATGATTTATGGTGTAGACGATGTATCCAGGAGACAGTACAAGCTTTTCCTGAAAGATTTGTCTACAGGTAAAACCACTGATCTGGGTATTATAAATACAACAGGGGGCGCAACCTGGGCTAATGATAACAAGACTATTTTCTATACAGCTAAAAATCCCGAAACACTTTTAACGGAAAAAATCTTCAGACATAGCTTGGGAACCGATCCTTCAAAAGATGTGCTGGTGTATGAAGAGAAAGATAAAAGTAACTATATCGGTGTTGGGAAATCTAAGAATGAGAAATTCATTATGATTTCTTCGGGAGCTACAACTTCTTCCGAAATAAGATATCTGGATGCAGATAACCCTGCAGGAACATTCAAGGTGTTCCAACCAAGAATGAAGGATGTGATATATGATGTTACGCCTTTGGAAGACAGATTCCTGGTTACAACCAACAAAGATGCCTTAAACTTTAAAGTTGTAGAAACTCCTTTGGACAAAACAGGAATTGAAAACTGGAAAGACTTTATCCCGCACAGAAAAGATGTGCTAATGGAAGGGATTACAGAATTCAAAAATTATCTGGTATTCAGTGAAAGACAAAACGGACTTTCACAACTGGTGATATATGACAGAAAAACCGGTAAAAAAGAGTTTCTGAAATTTGATGAACCTGCATATACCGTTTATTCATCCGGAAACCCGGAATATAATACCGATAATTTCCGTTTTGGTTATACTTCTATGATTACGCCGAGTTCTCAGTTTGAACAAAATCTGAAAACAGGAAAAAGAACATTGTTGAAACAGCAGGAAGTTCTGGGTGGTTATGATAAAAATAATTATGAAACCGAAAGGCTTTTTGCTATAGCAAAAGACGGGACTAAAATTCCTATTTCCATTGTTTATAAAAAAGGCTACAAGAAAGATGGCAAAGCTCCTTTACTTTTATACGCTTACGGTTCCTACGGAAATTCTATGGATGCCACATTCAGCAGTACAAGATTAAGCCTTTTGGACAGAGGATTTGCTTACGCTATAGCACATATCCGCGGTGGACAGGAGATGGGAAGACAATGGTATGAAGACGGTAAAATGATGAAAAAGAAAAATACTTTTACCGATTTTATTGATGCCGGAGAATATCTGGTGAACCAAAAATATACTTCTCCAAAGCATCTGTACGCTCAGGGAGGAAGCGCTGGAGGTCTGTTAATGGGAGCTGTTGTAAATATGAAGCCTGAACTGTGGAATGGTGTAATTTCCCAGGTTCCGTTTGTAGATGTTGTAAATACAATGCTGGATGAAAGTATTCCGTTAACCACAAATGAATATGACGAGTGGGGGAATCCTAATAATAAAGAAGCTTATTTCTATATGAAGTCTTATTCTCCATACGAGAATGTAGAAAAGAAAAACTATCCTAATCTTTTGGTCACTACAGGTTTACACGATTCTCAGGTACAGTATTTTGAACCTGCGAAATGGGTGGCGAGATTGAGAGATATGAAAACCGATAAAAATGTACTGATGCTGAAAACCGATATGGACTATGGTCATGGCGGAGCTTCAGGAAGATTCGATTATCTGAAAGACGTTGCTTTAGTATATGCTTTTATGTTCAAACTAGAAGGAATTAATAAATAACTTAACAAAACTTATATAAACTATGAGAAAGAAAATCGTTGCAGGAAACTGGAAAATGAATAAAAATTATACTGAAGCTCAGGAATTAATGCATGAGCTAGACAGATATAAAAAGCATAATGCTATCAACTGTGAGGTTTACATTGCACCACCAGCGCTTTATATAACCACTGCAAAAAATATTTTCCTAAATGATAACGTAGGAGTTTTTGCTCAGGATATGTCGGAACACACCAGCGGCGCTTATACTGGTGAGATTTCAGCTGATATGCTGGCTTCAGTAAATGCAACAGGTGCTATTATTGGGCACTCTGAGAGAAGACAGTATCATGGAGAAACCGACAGCCATTGCAATAGAAAAGTGAAATTAGCTTTAGATAATGGTCTTGTACCAATCTACTGTAACGGAGAAACTTTGGAACAGCGTAAATCAGGACAGCATTTTGAAGTTATTAAAAACCAGACTGAGGTTGCACTTTTCACACTTTCAGCAGAAGAAATTAAGAAAGTTGTAATCGCTTACGAACCAGTTTGGGCTATCGGAACCGGAGAAACTGCTTCGCCAGAGCAAGCTCAGGAAATTCATGCACATATCCGTTCACTTATTGCAGCTAAATACGGACAGGAAGTAGCTGATGAAATTTCTATCCTTTATGGCGGAAGTGTAAAACCGGATAATGCAAAAGAAATTTTCTCTAAACCAGATGTAGACGGAGGTCTTATTGGAGGGGCTGCATTGAAAATAGAAGATTTCACTGCAATTATTAAGGCTTTTGACTAAACTTAAGCTAACTTTGCCAATTGCAACATTTTATAAATGACACAATACTTAGAATTCGATTTTAAAATAGAACCTGTAGAGCCTTGGAATGAAATTCTGATGGCTGAATTGATAGAGCAGGGATTTGACAGTTTTACTGAGAACCCGGATGGGATCTTAGCTTATATTCAGGCGGAATTACTTAATGAAGAAGAGCTTAAAAATCAGTGGCTGCTGAATCATGATGAGGTAAAGATTTCTTATACCTATAAGGAAATGCCTAACATCAACTGGAATGAAGAATGGGAGAAAAACTTCCAACCGATTAATGTAGAAGATAAAGTTTTAATCCGTGCGGAATTCCATGAATCACAAGGATTGGAAGAAGAAATTATCATTCAGCCGAAAATGTCTTTCGGAACCGGGCACCATGCTACTACATATCTTATGATCCAACAGATGATGGATATGGATTTCCATGGGAAAAAAGTGCTGGATATGGGATGCGGAACCTCCGTTTTAGCTATTTATGCTAAAAAGAAAGGAGCTTCAGATGTTTTAGGAATTGATATTGATGAATGGGCTGTGGAAAATTCCAGAGAGAATGCAGAACGTAATAATACACCAATGCGCGTAGAATTAGGAACTGCTGATAATCTGGGACAGGAAAAATTCGAGATTATTTTAGCAAATATCAACCGTAATATCCTAATCTCCGATATTCCACGTTATGTTGAGGTATTGGAACCGGGAGGCTCCTTATTGCTTTCAGGTCTGTGTTTCTTCGATGTAGACGATATTTTACAAGTCTGCAACGAACAGAATCTTCAGTTACAGAAGAAGTTACAAAGAGAAGAATGGGTTTCATTACTTCTGACTAAATAAAAATAAAGCCGAATCTAGTAAGATTCGGTTTTTTCTTATCTTTGAGAGCATTAATGATGATTATGAAAAAAACAATTTATTATTTTTTGGCTCTTAATATTTCTACCTTATATTTTGCTCAGCAAACAGCTGCTGTAGAAGTTGCTGTAAAGGCGCGAGATGCTGCGGATAAAGCTGCAGCTATTGCGGTACCAGTGGAAGAAGCTTATGAAAATTATATATTTCACAAAGAAGTTGGAAGTACTGCTAAAATATTTGTAGATAAAACCAATATCAGAGATCTTCCGGGTTTAACCGGAAATATTGTGGATGCATTGCCACAAGGGACTTCTGTGAAAATTATCCAGGAGACTAATATTATAAATAAGATACAGGAAAGAAGTGCCCAGTGGTATAAAATCCAGTACAATGGGAAAGAAGGATATGTCTGGGGAGCGAATCTAAGTGTAGCCAATAAGCTAGTGGATGGAAAAGAGTTCCTTTTTGGAATTAGCGGAACACAGAAGGTTATAGATATAGAAGGCATCAGCAGCAATGCATTAAAAGGAGAGGTGAGTGTTCTGGAAAAAGGAGAGCTTCTAGGTTTCGGAGTTTTCAATGCAGGTACCATGGAAAATATAGCAGGAGTTGAATTTAAGGTTGACAGAACTAAAAAATTCAAGAATATTGATTATATCATAGATGTATCTGTTTCTGGTGAAGCTTGTGGTATACCTACCTATAAGCAAACTTACTTTATGAAAAAGGAAGGATTCCTGGTGGCTTTACCCTTGTTGCAATCTGTAGGAGATGCCGGTGTTTATTACCATTCAGAAGATTATAACTTTACCGGAAAAACTGCAAATCAGTTTGTCATGACGACAGAAGAGGCAGAAAATGCTAACCCGGATAATGATGAGTATAAAATGGATGGATTTACCAAAACAGCTGTCTATGAATGGGACGGAGATAAAGTTATGGAAATGAGTTCTTCAGTTAAAAAATTTAAAGGAAAAAAACTACAATAAGTATTTAATATAATCAGAGGCCATTCTGATTAACAACACATAAAGAAAAACCCTCACATTTGTGAGGGTTATATTTTTTAGCTCGGTCGAAACATTTTCATTCACGAATGGTTAAAAAATCCTTCGACAGGCTCAGGATGACAGAGTGAAATACTTTTGGCATTTGAGACAGTCTCTTGTATTTTTTAGCTCGGTTTATTTTATTCCCAGAAATAATCTTGGGTTAACCGGAGTATTATTCTTATGTACTTCGTAATGAAGATGTGGTCCTGTGGAGCGCCCTGTATTTCCTGACTTTGCAATGACTTCACCTACTTTTATTTGCTGGTTAGGACTTACCAATACGCTGGATAAGTGCCCATATAAAGTAGCTAATCCGTTTCCGTGAGATACAATAACACAGTTTCCGTAGCCTCCTTTCTGTCCTGCAAATATTACAGTTCCCTGTGCAGCACTTCTTACATCAGAACCAAAAGGAACGGCAATATCCAAACCTTTATGAAACTGCATAACTTCCGGATCCTGGATTGGTTTTACTGTAGCTGTTGCAGTTCCTGCAGAATCCGTTTTAGGAAGGTTTACACCAGCCATCACAATTCTTTTTGGAGGAATAGGATTCTTTCTGACACCAAAGTTGGATGAGATTTCTCCGTTGGTGGGAATCCCAAGAGGAATTTGCTGAAGCTTTGTCTGATAGTCTACAAGAGCTTGCGTATACCGGTTAGCCTGCTGGCTCAGGTAAATACCGTTTGAAAGATTTTCAGCATCCAGAGATTCAATTTGTGGAGCCTCAATATTATTAGATGTCAAAAAGTTGGAAAGACTTTTAACAACTCTGTCCAATTGTGTAAGGTTGTTTTTTACTTCCGTATAATCCAGACTGTCTTTTTTATCTTTTATCTGTACCAGATTCACCTGATAGACTTTATCATCTTTTTTGTTTATAAAGTTTATCATAACTACAGCCTGTACCAGAACAACAGCTAATAGACCATATATAGTATATCTTAGATTCTTACGGGACGAAAAAAAATGTTTCATAAGCATGAAATGTTAGGGAGGCAAAAATAAATAAAATATTATAAAAACTTTACTGGTAAAAGTTATATTATGTTGTCAATCTGTTAATTAATGTTAAATATTTTGGTTCCTTTTCCTGAATAAATAAAGCCCAAAGTCTTGAATGTTTTATTGGTTAAGTTGTATATTTGTGGAACCTAAATTCTAATAATGGCTAAGAAGAAATCCGGGAACGGTATTAGCGTCGGCGTTGTAGGGAGCGGGAGTTTTGCTACTGCAATAGTAAAGATGCTGACAGAAAACTGTAAAACGATTCACTGGTGTGTAAGAAACGAATTTGTAAAAGGAGCGATAGAACTAAAAAAGCATAATCCTTCATATCTTACAGCTGTACTTTTTAACCTCAAACAGTTGCAAATAACAACAGATATCAACGAACTGGTATCTGCCTGTGATGTTATTATTCTGGCAACTCCCTCTATATATCTTGGTAAGACTTTAGAACCTCTGAATGTTGACCTTCAGGGAAAACTATTTGTGTCTGCAATTAAAGGGATTGTACCGGAACAAAATGATATTGTAGCACATTTTCTAAGAGAGAAACACAATATTGGTTTCCGAAGTCAGGCTGTAATTTCTGGCCCTTGTCATGCTGAAGAAGTTGCTATGGAGAGACTTTCTTATCTTACGGTTTCAGCTGCTGAAGAAGAAAATGCAGCTAAGGTTGCTAAACTTCTGGAGTCAGACTTCATCAAAGTAAACAAATCTTCGGACATTTTAGGAAACGAGTACAGTGCGGTTCTAAAGAATATTTATGCAATTGGTGCTGGAATAGCAGCAGGTCTGGGGTATGGAGATAACTTTAATGCAGTATATGTTTCCAATGCAATCCGCGAAATGGAATTGTATCTGGATGCAATATATCCCGAACCAAGAGACGTAAACCAATCTGCATTCCTTGGAGATCTATTGGTGACCGCTTATTCTTTATTTAGCCGGAACAGAATGCTGGGGAATTTAATAGGTAAAGGATATACTGTAAAATCAGCAATCCAGTCTATGAGTATGGTGGCGGAAGGTTATTATGCAACAAAAAGTATTTATGAAATCGGAAAGGAAAGGAAATTAAAGCTTCCGATCGTTAATACAGTGTATGAAATCCTTTATGAGGAAAAGAATGCTGAAAAGCAGTTTAAAAAACTAACAGCGAAACTTAACTAATCCTATAATATAAAATTGTTATAATAAAATGAATCCGAAACCTAAATACGATGTCGTTCTTATTGGCGGAGGTATAATGAGTGCTACTTTGGGTACTATGTTACACGAGTTTGACCCAAACCTGAAAATTGCACTTTTCGAAAGATTAAAAGATGTAGCCCGCGAGAGCTCATCTGCATGGAATAATGCAGGAACAGGTCACTCTGCTTTTTGTGAACTAAACTATACTACCGAGAAAAAAGATGGCTCAGTAGATATTAGTAAGGCTGAAAAAATTGCAGAACAATTTGAAATTTCAAAACAATTCTGGGCTTATCTTATTAGCAAAGGATATATTGATTCTCCTAGAGAATTCATCAACTCCTGTCCGCATATGAGTCTGGTATTTGGAGAAAAAGATATTGAGTTTCTTAAAAAACGTCATGAGACAATGATAAAATCCCATTTGTTTGAAGGAATGGAGTTTTCTGAGAATCATGATAAACTGAAAGAATGGGTTCCTTTAATTATGCGTTCACGTAATGCTTCTGAAAAATTAGCAGCTACAAGAGCAACAATGGGGACAGATGTAGACTTTGGAGCTTTAACTAAAAAGTTGGTAAAACACCTTGAAGAAAGTTCTAATGTTGAAGTATTCCGTTACCACGAGATCAAGGATATTGATGATAACAGTGGTAAATGGAGAATGAAAATAAAAGACAGGTTAAACAACCATCCTGTAGAAGTAGAGGCAGATTTTGTTTTCATCGGAGCAGGAGGCTATGCATTGCCTCTTTTAGACAGTTCAGGTATTGAAGAAAGTAAAGGTTACGGAGGTTTCCCTGTTAGTGGGCAATGGCTTGTAACCAAAGATCCCGAGCTTATTGCAATGCACCATGCAAAAGTATATACACAGGCTACTGTAGATGCACCACCAATGAGTGTACCTCACTTAGACCTTAGAATTATCGATGGAGAAAAGGCTTTACTTTTCGGACCATTTGCAGGATTCTCTACTAAATTCCTTAAAAACGGAAGCTATCTGGATTTACCGGAAAGTGTAAACTTCAAAAATATCCGTTCTTTATTCGGTGCATGGTGGCATAATCTGTCATTGACGAGATACCTGATCAGACAGGTAACAATGAATAAAGATCAGCGAATTGCACACCTTAGAGACTTCATTAAAGATGCTAATGCCGACAAATGGGAACTAATGGTTGCCGGGCAAAGAGTACAGATTATTAAAAAAGACGATGCTGAAGGTGGTAAACTGGAATTCGGAACCGAGGTTGTAACAAATAAGAAGGGAACTATTGCATCTCTGTTAGGCGCTTCTCCTGGGGCGAGTACAGCAGCTTTTGCGATGATTAATATTCTTGAAAAATGTTTCGGAGACAAACTTCAGAAAGAATGGAGAGATAAGCTTTTGGAAATGGTACCTACTTACGGAAGAAAGCTAAAAGATAACGCTGAGCTTACAGACAGAGTAAGAAATTATACTAAAGAAAAACTGGAATTAGAATACTAATGAAGTATCTGTTTGTTTTCCTGTTTAGCATTTTTGCTTTTGGACAAAAAGCCGAAATAAAAGAGATTCAGAAATTTCAGGCTGACTTGAATGCTGAATACAAAAATCCTGAAGAAAGCCCGTTAAGAGGAAATTTACTGAAGGATTTTAAAGCAATACCTTTTTTTGATATTGACCTTAAGTACAATGTAAAGGCTAAGCTGGTTCCGACAAAAGATGCAGAAGTTTTTGAACTGCCTACATCTTCCGGGAAAACAAAAAAGTATAAAGAATATGGCACTGTAACCTTTTCTTTAGAAGGCCAGCAATATTCACTAAAAGTATACCAGAGTCAGGATCTGATTAAGAAGCTAGGCTTTAAAGATCATCTTTTTCTGCCGTTCAGAGATGCGACCAACGAGAAAGAAACTTATGGCGGTGGACGTTATATCGATTTGAAGATTCCTAAGAAAGATAATCTGATGATCGATTTTAATAAAGCTTATAATCCTTATTGCGCATATAATGCCTTCGATTATAACTGTCCCATTGTCCCTATAGAAAATAAACTTCCTGTAGAGATAAGAGCAGGAGTAAAGTATGACGATATTTATCACTAAAATAAAATCCCCGGAACTTCCGGGGATTTTTTTATATACTGCTAAGGTAAAAGAGCAAAACTAATTAGCTGTTTTTTGCTCTTTTTAGAACATTAGTTCTTTTGTACCTTTTGTGGTTGATATAATTTATTTTTTATAAATCCGTAATAGGTCTGTATTTCGGAACCAAAATTTTCATAATACTCCATGCCAGAATATAAGCGATAGCACAGTAAGTAAACATAATGGTATATCCGGTTTCTATACTGCCTTGTTTTTCGTAAAAATCAAATAGAGGTCCTCCGATTTTTGAGATAATTACACCGCCAATTCCGCCTGCCATTCCTCCAATACCGGTAACAGAAGCTACTGTTTTTCTTGGAAACATATCAGATACTGTCGTGAAGATATTAGCACTCCAAGCCTGATGCGCAGAAGCGCCGAGGCCGATAAGGATTACCGGAACCCAGTAACCGAATGAACCTAAAGGCTGAGCAGCCAATACAATTAAAGGACATAATGCTATAAAGAACATAGCACGCATTCTTCCGTCATAGGCCTGATAGCCTTTCTTTATAAAATACATAGGGAACCATCCGCCGGATATACTGCCGACCATTGTCATGCTATATAATACAAACAAAGGGAGAGCAAGCTCTTTTCCACTCAGATGATATTGTCCTTCCAGATACTTAGGCAGCCAGAATAAGAAAAACCACCATACACCATCAGTCAGGAATTTTCCGGTAGCAAAAGCCCAGGTTTGTTTATACTGCAGCAACCTGAACCATGGAACTTTTTTAGCATCTTCAGGATTTTCGCTCTGGTCTACTGTTTGATCAACGTCACTGCGGATATAAGCCAGTTCTTCGATAGAAAGCTTCTTCTGTTTTTCAGGTGTTTCATATAAGAAGAACCAGAAAATTAACCAGAGAAAGCCTATACCTCCGATAATCATAAATGTGGATTCCCATCCGTATTTTTCCGATAGGACAGGTACTGTTAATGGTGCTAAAATAGCACCGATATTACTTCCCGAATTAAAAATTCCGGTAGCTAAAGCCCGTTCTTTTTTAGGGAAATATTCTGCTGTGGTCTTTATAGCGGCCGGGAAGTTTCCGGATTCACCAATTCCTAAAACCGCTCGTGCGATGACAAATCCCAGTATAGATACAGGTACGCTTGCCAATCCAATCCAACCCATAACAGAATTAGCCGCATTACCAATATCTATAGCATGTGCATGCATCATAGCTCCAAGACTCCATATGATAATAGCAATAGCAAATCCCCATTTAGTCCCTAGTTTATCAATAAACCTTCCGGCAAAAAGCAGGGATATAGCATATACAAACTGGAAGACAGCTGTAATATTTCCATAGTCGCTATTGCTCCAGCCAAATTGGTGGGTAAGTTCCGGAGCCAGAAGGCTGAGAACCTGACGGTCTAAATAATTAATTGTTGTAGCAAAGAATAAAAGACCGCAAATTGTCCACCTGTATTTTCCGATACTTTTTTCCATAATCTAAACGCTTATGGTTATAAAAGTACATCTAAAGGAGCCGGGTCCATATCATCGTATCGTTTATTTTCGCCACCCATTCCCCAGATAAATCCGTAATTGGAAGTACCGGCGCCAAAGTGTACGCTCCATGAAGGTGAAATAACAGCCTCGTGGTTTTTCATAATGATATGGCGTGTTTCCGTCGTTTCACCCATCATATGGAATAGCTTCTGTTCTGCACTCAGATCGAAGTAAAAATAAATCTCAGTTCTGCGGGTATGGGTATGCGCAGGAATTGAATTCCATACACTGCCTTCTTCCAGAACAGTAAGTCCCATAACAAGCTGACAGCTCTGAATTCCGGCTTCGTGGATATATTTGTAAATTGTTCTTCTGTTAGATGTTTTACCATCACCCAGTGTTACAGGAGCTGCCTGTTCTTTTGTGTACTTTGTTGTAGGGTATTCCTTGTGAGCAGGAGCCGATAATAAATAATATGTAGCCGGTTCAGCAGGATTGTCACTGGAAAAAGTAACTTTTTGTGCTCCTTTACCTACATATAGACAATCTAATTTATCCAGTGCATACTTTTCACCATCTACTTCTACAGAGCCTTTTCCACCAACATTAATAATTCCTAATTCTCTTCTCTGAAGAAAATAATCGGCTTTTAGTTCTTCATGTGTCTTCAGTTCAGTAGATTGTTTTACAGGTTTGGTTCCGCCTATAATAAGTCTGTCGTAGTGTGAATATGTAAGGCTGATGTTGTCTTCAGTCATAAGGTTTTCCACCAGAAATTCCCGGCGTAAAGATGCAGTGTCCATCGTTTTGACCTCACGGGGACTGCTCTCAAATCTAATTTGCATGGTTGTAATGTTTTTATAGTTGTTAGTTTTTATTGTGGTCACCAAGAATACTGTACTGATTACATGGTATCTCAATACATATTCCTGACTCTATTGCACAGCTGATTATAGAAAGAACTTAACGTCCCATCCATCCACCGTCGACAGTAAGAATTGTACCGTCAACATAATCACTGGCTGAAGATGAAAGAAAGACTGCAGGGCCTGCAAAATCTTCCGGAGTGCCCCATCTGTTTGCAGGTATTCTGTCCAGAATAGCTTTACTGCGCTCTTCATCGTTGCGTAAAGCTTCCGTATTATCTGTGGCGATATAACCCGGTGCAATGCCATTTACGTTGACACCTTTAGAAGACCATTCGTTGGATAAAGCTTTGACTAAACTGGCCAGAGCTCCTTTACTGGCAGCATATCCCGGAACATTAATCCCGCCCTGAAAGCTTAATAAAGAACAGGTAAATATAATTTTACCCTTCCCCTGATCGATCATTTTTTTTCCTATTTCACGAGCCAGGATAAATGGTGTATCCAGATTGATATTGATTACAGAATCCCAGTATTCGTCAGGATGTTCTGCAGCAGGTTTTCTAAGAATGGTTCCGGCATTATTGATAAGGATATCTATATGTGGATGATTGGAGTTGAGCTGCTGAATAAATTCATAGACATTATCCCTGTTTTCAGCATCCATCTTATAAAAATGGAAATTTCTTCCCAGTTTTTTTACCTCCTGTTCTATTTCAGAATTGGCTTCTATACTACGGGATGCAATAATAATATCAGCACCTGCCTGAGCGAGGCCTATAGCCATTCCGCGGCCAATACCTTTATTGCCTCCTGTGACCAGAGCAGTTTTACCGCTAAGGTCAAATAATTTGTTCGTCATGGTTGGTTTTAGTTTTTCCAAATATATAAATTAATTATGAAGTATGAATGACTAAATATAACCCCCTGTTAATTATTCATCATAATGTGATAAAAAGATAAATGTATATCGTCATAATAGATATTTTTAACAATTTGTTAAAATATAAAATAGATTATTAGTCTAAATTTGAGCCTAAAATCTGATGACAATTAATATGGTTAAAATTCTTGAATACCAGACAGAACATTTTGCAGACCTTACCTCTTATACATTACCCGAAGAACAGGCTATGTTTTCCAGAATACCGGCAGAAGTACTGAACAATCCCAGAATAGATGATGAAACGGATCGATTTTACTATACAATTATGTATAATGATAAAGCTGTAGGATTCTTTCTTCTGGAATTTGCGCATGACAGATGGTATAAGCCTCAGGATGAAACAGCTGCATTATTAAGATCGCTTACTCTAAATCCTGAATTTCAGGGAAAAGGGATTGCCAAGGAAATGATGATACAACTTCCGGATCTGGTAAGAAAACAGTTTCCTGATGTAAAAGAAATTGCTTTTGGAGTGAATTTTAAAAATATATCAGCTTATCAGATGTACCTGAAGGCAGGATATCAGGATTCCGGCGAAAGTTTTGACGGGCCTAAAGGTCCACAGCATATTATGGTTAAGGAACTGTAACTCCAAAGTTTTATCCTTTTATATATATCCCGAAATACCGAATAATTCGAAGAAATTTGAATTCTGCTTTTTGAATAATGTTGTAAATTCGTTTAAAAATAAACCATGACAGAAATTGTCCCTTATGTTGAAGAACACTACGATGCACTAACTTCCTATATACTGGACGAAGAACAGTCTCAGTTTTCGCTTGTACCAAGACAGGTACTGAATAATTCTGATATAATGGGGCTTAAAAATCGTTTTCAGTACACTATAATACATGAAAAAGAGATAGTTGGTTTTTTCTCACTCGATTTCTCCTCAGATCTTCTTACTTACTCAGATAATAAAAATGCCGTTTTACTTCGGGCACTATCTATAAACCCTAAGTTTCAGGGGAAGGGTATTGCAAAATCAGCAATGATAGAGCTTCCGGCTTTTGTGAAACAAAATTTTCCAAAAGTTGATGAAATTGCTTTTGGCGTAAATGCAACAAATGAGAATGCTTACAAACTCTATTTGAAAACAGGATATCAGGATTCAGGTAAAATCTACGAAGGAGTGAAAGGTCCACAGCATATTATGCTGATGAAGC
Source organism: Elizabethkingia miricola (assembly GCF_001675285.1). Lineage (GTDB taxonomy): Bacteria > Bacteroidota > Bacteroidia > Flavobacteriales > Weeksellaceae > Elizabethkingia > Elizabethkingia miricola. Next base: position 281,091 of record NZ_LSGQ01000001.1, on the reverse strand, counting down.
TTTAGGCTTTAGCCAGAAAAGCATCAAAGGCAGCCAATATGCTTACTGTTCCGTCAGCTTCAATTTTGTCTAGCTTTACCAGTTCGATTTTATTAATACTCAATGCATCAAAAGGTTTATGGACACGAACATAATTTTCGGTGAAGCCATACATAAGGCCATCTTTATTTTCGTGTTCCCACAGAACAGGTAATGTTTTGCCTAACTGAGTCTGGTAAAAAGCCATTTTCTTTTTTTCGGAAAGTATACGGAGCATTTTGTTACGCTTCTTTCTTTCTACAACAGGAACAATACCCTGCATTGCAGCAGCTTCAGTATTTTCTCTTTCAGAATAAGTGAAAACGTGTAGATAAGAAATTGGTAGTTCGTTTAGAAACTGATAGGTTTTCATAAACTCTTCTTCAGTTTCCCCCGGGAATCCTACAATAACATCCACACCAATACAAGCATCAGGCATTACCTCACGGATTTTTGAAACTCTGTTTCTGTAAAGTTGTGTAAGATAGCGGCGTTTCATTTTTTTCAGAACTTCGTCGCTTCCGGATTGCAGCGGAATATGAAAATGTGGAACAAAGCTTTTGCTGGTCGATACCAGATCAATAGTTTCGTCTTTTAGAAGATTAGGTTCGATAGAAGAAATTCGGATTCTTTCGATTCCATCTACCAGATTAAGTTCTTTTACCAGATCGAGGAAAGTATGTTCGTGTCTTTTATTACCGAATTCCCCTTTACCATAATCTCCGATATTTACTCCGGTTAATACAATTTCTTTAATATCCTGAGATGCAATTTCGCTTGCATTTTTAATTACGTTTTCCACAGTATCCGAACGGGAAATTCCTCTTGCTAAAGGAATAGTACAATAGGTGCATTTGTAATCACATCCATCCTGAACTTTCAGGAACGCACGTGTTCTGTCACCAATAGAGTAAGAACCAATAAAGAAATCGGTTTCCTCAATTTCACAAGAATGCACTTCTGCAAGATTTTCGGATTTTTCCAGATCATTCAGGTAGCTAAGAATATTAAATTTTTCTTTAGCTCCCAATACAAGGTCTACACCTTCAATTTCTGAAATTTCTTCAGGCTTTAACTGAGCATAGCAACCGATAATAACCACGAGGCCATCCGGATTAGCTTTTAATGCTCTTTTTACAATCAGCTTACATTCTTTATCTGCATTTTCGGTAACCGAACATGTATTGATCACAAAAACATTAGCCGCATCATCAAACGAGACCTTCTTATAACCTGCATCTGTTAACTGACGGGCAATAGTAGAAGTTTCTGCGAAGTTGAGCTTGCATCCTAATGTGTGAAATGCAACTGATTTTAGACCTGATTCCATAATTAAAAACGAGAATGCAAATTTACGAAATTATTATAAAATTGTATTGAAGTGTTTTTGTGCTTCTGAATGCTCTGGTATTGCTTTGTCTTCTATTCAAAAGATATACAGCTAAATCGACAGATATTATTTATTATCTATAACTGATATTTATACATCGAATTTCATCATTTATACTTCACAATTAATTTATTACATTTGTTAAAACTATTAACTAAAACATGAATTTCGACTCTAACGTACCACACACTCGTGTCAATATATTAACGGGTGAAAAAGTATTAGTGTCGCCACACCGTAACAAAAGACCCTGGCAGGGACAAACGGAGGCGATTTCTTCAGAACGGAGAAATGAATATGAACCGGAATGTTATCTGTGTCCGGGAAATAAAAGATCAGACGGTACTGTAAACCCAGATTATTCGGATCATTTTTCTTTTGTCAATGACTTTTCTGCTTTGTTACAGAATACTCCGGACCATCAATCGGATGAAGAAGGGCTTTTTGTAACTGAAAACATCAAAGGAATCTGCAAAGTTCTGGCATTTACTCCAAGGCATGATCTTACTCTTGCAACCATGGATGAAATTTCCATTGAATCCGTAGTAAACTTATGGCAAACGGAATTTGAAGAACTGCGTTCGAATGACTGGATTAAATACATTCAGATATTTGAGAATAAGGGAGCGGTTATGGGGTGCAGCAATCCTCATCCGCATGGTCAGATCTGGGCACAAAATACGTTGCCTGTTGAGCTGGAAAAAGAATCTATACAGCAGAAGAAATATTTTGAAAAATATCAGAAAACCTTACTGAAATCTTATCTGGAAGCAGAGTTAAAAAAGCAAGAACGGATTATTTATGAAAATAATTCATTCGTTGTTCTGGTTCCTTTCTGGGCGGCGTGGCCTTTTGAAACAATGATCATAAGTAAGCGTCCGGTACAGTATATCTCAGAATTTACAGCCTCCGAAAAAACTGATTTGGCGCAAGCGCTAAAAGTTTTAACGGTAAAATACGATAATCTTTTCAAAACATCTTTTCCTTATTCTGCAGGAATACATCAGGCACCTGTTAATTCCGGAGACTTTCCGGAATGGCACTGGCATATGCATTTTTATCCGCCTTTGTTAAGGTCTGCTACTGTGAAAAAATTTATGGTCGGCTATGAAATGCTGGCTAATCCACAGCGTGATATCACACCGGAGCAGGCAGTGCAGCAATTGAGAGAACAATCTTTAACACATTATCTATCTGTCTAAACATGGCAACAATTTCAAAACAATATATAACAGAGAAATTCGAAGAGGTATTTGGTCAGGCACCAGATGTCGTTTCTAAATCACCCGGAAGAATTAATATTATAGGAGAACATACGGATTATAATGACGGATTTGTTCTGCCTGCAGCGATTGATAAATACAGTTATGTAGCTGTTGGCCACCGCAACGACGATGAAATTCATTTATTTTCTCAGTTGTTTAATGAAAAGCTAAGCTTTAATCTTTCAGAGATAAAGGCACTGGAAAACTCCTGGGCCAATTATATCCTGGGAGTGGTGTATTATATTCAGAAAAATGGACACCAGCTAAAAGGCTTTAATATGGTGATTGACGGAGATGTTCCTTTGGGAGCGGGGGTTTCCTCATCTGCTTCTTTAGAGAGTGCAGTGGCAGTGGCTCTGGATAAAATATTTGATTTAGGTTTATCTAAATGGGATATGACTAAAATTGCACAAACGGCCGAGCATACTTTTGCCGGAGTGAAATGTGGTATTATGGACCAGTTTGCTTCAGTTTTCAGTAAAGAGGATAAGGTGGCGAAATTAGACTGCAGAAGTCTGGAATTTGAATATTTCCCTTTAGAGCTTGGTGAGTATACTCTACTCTTGCTGAATACTAATGTAAAGCATTCATTGGCTTCTTCAGCTTATAACGACAGACGAGAAGCCTGTGAAAAAGCTGTTGAGATTATCAGTAAAGATTTTCATGATGTGAAATCATTGCGGGATGTGAACAGTCAGATGCTTCGGGAATATTTATATTCTGATTATCCTGAACTCTACGTTAAAGCCAGTTATGTTCACGATGAAAATAAAAGGGTAGAAGAGGTGTGCAAAGCTTTGGAAAAAGGAGATCTGGAAACAGTAGGTTTGTTCCTGTATGCTTCGCATGAGGGTTTGAGTGAATACTATGAGGTAAGTTGCGATGAACTGGATTTTCTGGTAGATGAGGTGAGGCAATATCCTGAAGTTTTAGGTGCAAGAATGATGGGCGGCGGATTTGGAGGCTGTACATTGAATCTTTTAAAGAAAAGCTTTGTTCCTGAACTAATTGCTAAACTAAAGCCAGCTTATGAAGCTAAGTTTAATCTTGAATTGACACCGATAGAAGTTGTTCCTTCTGAAGGTGGACATGTTCTTTAAAATTGTATGGTATTTATGAATTACAAACCTGAAAGACAAAAATTCCAAAAAGAAAAAGACGGAAAAAAAATAGATTTATTTCAGCTTAAAAATAAAAATAATACGGAAGTTTTTCTGACCAATTACGGAGCCAGAATTGTAAGTTTTTTGTTTAATGACCGAAATAATAACCCGGTAGATATTAACCTGGGACATGCCAGTATAGACGAGTATCTGGAACCTAAAGGTAACTTTTACGGATGTGTTATCGGTAGGGTGTGCAACAGAATTGGCGGTGCTGAGTTTACACTGAATGGAAAGAATTATCAGTTAAACCCTAATATCCCGAACAATCTTTTGCATGGCGGAGAAAATGGTTTTCATACAAGGGTTTTCGATGTAGAAAATACAGGAAACAATTTTGTGAAAATGACATATCATTCGGAAGATGGCGAAGAAGGCTTTCCGGGGAATGTAAAAGTAAAGGTCAGCTACACGCTGACGGATGAGGATGCTCTGGAAATTTTGTTTGAAGCCGAATCGGATGAAGAAACTCCTTTTAATATTACCAATCATGCATTCTTTAATCTGAATGGAGAAGGGAATGGTGATATGCTGAAACATCAGCTTCAGATCTTTGCAGAAAAATATTTGCCGGTAACGGAAAATGTTGTTCCGAACGGAACTTTAGAATTTGTAGAAAATACACCATTTGACTTCAGAGAGGTGAAAACTATAGGACAGGATATTAATGCAGAGAATCATCAAGTGATTTTAGGAAGTGGTTTCGATCATACTTATGTATTAAAAGAAGCATTTGATTCGGAATTACTGCATGCAGCAAAGGTAACAGGAGATCTGACAGGAATTGTTCTGGATGTATATACGGATCAGCCGGGAGTACATTTATACACCGGGAATTTTATGGATGAAACACATACTTTAAAGTCTGGTAAAACAGACGGATGGAGAGAAGCGTTTTGTTTGGAAACACAACATTTTCCGGATGCAGTTCACCACAATCATTTTCCTTCCGTTATCCTGAAACCGGGAGATAAATTTGCTTCTAAAACGGTATTTAAGTTATCTAATAAGTAATTGATCCAGTTTTGCCCTGACAAGGTTTGCGTATATATTGATGTAATTTAACTTTTTGATTTACACCTTATAGGTTTTAGAAACCTATAAGGTGTGTATATTAAAATAAAACCTTGACAAGTATTATTCGTATTAAATAGCCTGAAGAATTGAACTTTGCCAGGGCTTATCAATTATTTAATATACATCATCTGACTGTATAAATTCTCGATATGCAGTATTCTGCTAAACGGACTTTTAATGGAAGAAAGTGGCTTGTTGTGATTGATATAGCTGTATCGGGAAGCCAGATTGTTCATGTTAGAAACCAATACCAGCCAGCATTCATCTACGTCTTTTTTATAAATACGGAACTTTTTATTTTTCTTATAAATAGCCTGCGCTATTTTTTCAGAATTCAGCTCATCAAAGAGAGATAAGTTATAATCTAAAACAAGAAGAACACCTTTATTATAGGGTGTTCTTCTTATTTTTTGTACGTATTTAGACTTCTTATTTTCAGTAATACAGCTGATAATTTCCTGTTCAACCATTTCTGGTTTTTTGTGGAAATCATTATCGTGTTCATTTAAACTTAGATAATAGATTCCGGAAAAATTCTGTTGGATTTTCTCTAGATATTTTTCAATATTCCGGAAGATTTTAGAGATCTGGGTTTCTTTTTTCTTGAGTTCAAAATGATTGATAATTTCTGAAACTTCTAAGCCTATCTTTTTGTCCTTGTATTTTATAATAAAGTCGGGACTTTCGCAGATTAAGTTTTCAATTTCAATTTCCGGGAAATGATGGAAAAGAGAAGTAATGAGCAATAGTTCCAGCTTTTTCTGATATTCCTCTCTTTCAGACAGGCAGGCTCCTTCAATCTGTTGATACCAAAGGTTGAGGTTGTTTTGATTAATGTTCTGGCTGTTTACACACAACTCCAGACTTTTTTGTAAATCCTGAAACGAAATCATAGCTGGCTGAATTTCAATTCTCTACTGATATAAAGCTAAACATTTTTTTTGATATAAAGGGCTATGTATCAAAATTTAAGATTAAATTCATATTGTATATTTGTAAACCGAATAATGAAAAAAAATATGGATTTTAGAAACTTTACTATTCCCTTTGAAATTAACCCTGACTATAAAAAACGTGTGGCTTACTTCTCCATGGAGTTTGCAGTCGATCAGCCCCTGAAAATCTACAGCGGTGGACTAGGTTTTTTAGCCGGATCACATATGCGAAGTGCATATACATTGAAGCAAGATTTGGTTGGTATTGGAATTCTTTGGAAATACGGCTATTATGACCAGGCAAGAAATCAGAATCAGACGCTTAATGTAGCCTGGACAGAAAAGAGTTATAACTTTCTTCAGGATACAGGTATAAAATTTCAGATAGATATTCATAGTGCTCCAGTTTGGGTGAAAGTATGGTATCTGGCGCCGGAAACTTTCGGTACAGCTCCTATTTTCCTTTTGTCTACGGATATTCCTGAAAATGATTATATATCACAAACAATTACACACAGGCTTTATGATGCTAATCAGGCAACTAAAGTAGCCCAGTATATTTTATTAGGAAAGGGTGGAGCTAAGCTTCTGGATGAAATGAACCTTGGCCGGGATATCTATCACTTGAATGAAGCGCATGGATTGCCGGCGGCCTTCTATCTGCTGCAGAAGTATAAAGATCTGAATGAGGTGAAGAAAAAGCTGGTGTTTACTACCCATACACCTGAAGAAGCCGGAAACGAGAAACACGATTTCCATTTGTGTTATAATATGTCTTATTTTTCCGGTATCAGCGAAGAGGAAGTACGCAGGGTGTCCGGAACCGATGGGGAAGTATTCAATCATTCTCTGTGTGCCTTAAGAATGGCGCATATTGCAAATGGGGTTTCCAAGCTCCATGGTGAGGTTTCCCGTGAGATGTGGGGTAAATATTCCGGTATTTGCGATATTAAATCGATTACCAATGCTCAGGATTATAATTTCTGGGCAGACGAAAAGCTTTATGCTGCCAAAGATAATGCAGATGCTGCAGGATTTGATGAACGTAAAAAAATAATGAAGTACAGAGGTTTCAAGATAGTATCCGATCAGACCGGAAATATATTCAACCCTGATGTTTTTACGATGGTCTGGGCCAGACGATTTGCAGGCTACAAAAGAGCAGATTTGCTGTTGGAAGATCAAGAGCGTTTTCGCAGACTGATGGAAAACGAAAAATATCCGATCCAGATTATCTGGGCAGGAAAGCCTTATCCATTGGATTATCCGGCAATTTCGACTTTCAATCGTTTGGTAGAAGAAAGCAAGAAATATAAGAATATGGCCGTGCTCACGGGATATGAAATCTACCTGAGTAAGTCACTGAAAAGAATGTCCGATGTATGGCTGAATAACCCGCGTGTACCCCGTGAAGCTTCCGGAACCAGCGGAATGACAGCAGCAATGAACGGATCGGTAAACTTTTCTACAGATGATGGTTGGGTTCCTGAGTTTGCAAAGCCCGGGAAAAATTCATTTGTAGTACCTAAAGCCGATTATAACAATATGAGTACCTATGACCAGGATATGTATGATCTGAATAAGCTTTATGATTTATTGGAAAATGAAATTCTGCCAACTTATTATGACCGCCCGGATGAATGGCGTGCAATAACACAGCAAGGGATGGAGGATGTACGCTACGCTTTTGCGAGCGATCGGATGGCTGATGAATATTACAGGGAAATGTACAATTAAATAAAAAAAACAGACTGCCAGCGGCAGTCTGTTCCTCTATATAGATGTTAAATTGGTGTATTAACGGGTGAACAAAAGTTCTCTGTATTTAGTCAGCGGCCAAAGCTCGTCATCAACCATCATTTCCAATGCATCAGAAGCTTCTCTGATAGTATCGAATAAAGGTTTTACTTTGTTACAGTAAGCTTCTGCCTGTTTGTGGCTGTCTTTTGTATTTTTAGCTTTCTCTTTCTCTGTTAATAGGTTGTCAACACCAACTTTGATGTTAGAAACGTTTGTAGAAATCTGAGAAATAAGACTGATTTGTTCTTTTGCCAGAGTTTGGAATTCTTTGTCGCCAAATATTTCCTTCAAGCCTTTAACGTTCTCAATTAATCTGTTCTGATAGTTAAGAGCAGCTGGAATAATGTGGTTTCTTGCAATATCAGCCAATACTCTTGCTTCGATATCGATAACTGTAGAGTATTTTTCGAACTTAATTTCGTTTCTTGCTTCAAATTCTCTGTGAGAGAAGATGCCTAGCTCTTCATAAAGATCAGCAAATTTCTTATCCATTTCCTGTTTAAGAGCTTCCGGAGTAGTCTTTAAGTTGTTAAGACCTCTCTTTTTAGCTTCTTTAGCCCAGTCATCGGAATAACCGTCACCTTCGAAAAGGATGTTTTTCAATTGTTTGATATATTCTCTAAGAACGTTGAAAATAGCTTCATCCTTTTTCAGACCTTTTTCAATTAGCGCGTCAACTTCTGCCTTGAATACTTTTAGCTGTTTAGCCGCAATTGCATTCATTACAGTCATTGGTTCTGCACAGTTTGCAGAAGATCCTACAGCACGAATTTCAAATTTGTTTCCGGTGAAAGCAAATGGAGAAGTTCTGTTTCTGTCAGTGTTATCCAGAAGGATTTCAGGGATTTTTCCAACAACGTTTAATTTCAACTCTGTTTTTTCTTCCGGAGACAATTTTCCGTCAGTTACTTTTTCTAATTCTTCAAGAACAGAGAATAGTTGACTTCCGATAAATGCGGAAATAATAGCAGGTGGAGCTTCGTTTGCACCTAATCTGTGATCGTTGCTTGCAGAAGCAATACTCGCTCTCAGTAAGTCTGCGTAATCATGTACAGCTTTAAGAGTGTTTACAAAGAATGTTAAGAACTGTAAGTTTTTCTTAGGATTTTTACCAGGGCTCAATAAGTTTTCTCCTGTATCTGTTGCAAGGCTCCAGTTGTTGTGCTTTCCACTTCCGTTTACACCATCGAATGGCTTTTCATGGAATAAGATATGGAAGTGGTGCTTGTGCGCAACTCTTGCCATAACATCCATTAATAAAGAGTTGTGGTCTACTGCAACGTTTACTTCCTCGAACATTGGAGCAAGCTCAAACTGGTTTGGAGCAACTTCGTTGTGGCGGGTAGTTACAGGGATTCCCAGTTTCATACATTCTATTTCCAACTCTTTCATGAAGTTCATTACTCTTGTAGGAATAGAACCGAAATAGTGGTCGTCCAATTGTTGTCCTTTTGCCGGAGAGTGTCCTAAAAGTGTTTTTCCTGTTAGTACAAGGTCCGGACGGGAAATATATAAAGCCGAATCTACAAGGAAGTATTCCTGTTCCCAGCCTAAAGTAGGCATAACTTTCGTTACGTTTTTATCAAAGTAAGCTTTACAAACATCTGTAGCAGCTTCGTCAACAGCATTCAGAGCTCTTAATAAAGGCGTCTTGTAATCCAGTGTTTCTCCGGTATAAGAGATAAAGATAGAAGGAATACAAAGAGTGGTTCCCATAATAAATGCAGGAGATGTAGGATCCCATGCAGTATATCCTCTTGCTTCAAATGTATTTCTGATTCCACCGTTAGGGAAAGAAGAAGCATCAGGCTCCTGTTGGATCAACATTCCACCGTTGAAACGCTCGATAGCTCTGTCTCCCTCAATCGGAGTGAAGAAAGAATCGTGCTTTTCAGCTGTAGAACCTGTTAATGGCTGAAACCAGTGAGTGTAGTGGGTAACCCCCTTAGACATAGCCCAGTCTTTCATTGCAACAGCTACCTGATCTGCGATATGGCGCTGTATTTGTGATCCTTTTTTAATAGCATCCATAATAGAACTGAATGCTTCTTTAGTAAGGTATTCTCTCATAGTGTATTCAGAGAATACATTAGAACAGAATAATTCTGAAAGTTTTCCGGGAACTTCTACGAAATTGTCTTGTCTGTAATTTCTAAAAGGAAGTTCAGCTAAGGCTTTAAATCTTAATGTTGACATTGTTGTGTTGGTTAAGTGATGCAAATTTAGATATTTTTTGAAATAAAATAGCAATACCCCTATTTTTTTTAGGGGTGTTATGTAAAATTTAACATTTGAAATTGTCTTAACCTATAGTTGTCTTTGGGGTGTTTTGCTTTTTATAGGGATTTAAAGGGTGTTGGTAATGCCTTTTTTGTGCTGTAATTATTCTCAAGATCTAAATTTTTCAATATTCTGACTGAGTTAAATAATGTTGATGATTAATTTTTACTTTTATCACAGGAGCTAAAGTTTCAACTCCTGATCAAAAATAACTGTTCAAAATATAATTTTTATGCTTAAAGTTAAAACATTTATTTTATTATTAATAATAAGTTGCTCCCTTTTTATTAAAGGGCAAATTAAGGCTGATATCGAAGTTAATTATGAAACCAAAATTCAAAAAGACAGTCTTAATACTTACTCCTCGGATATATTTTACTATACTTTACTAACTAATAAAAATAGTTCATATTACTTTAGCAGAGAAGAAAAAGAGTATTTTGATGTACTTAACGGGAAATCTATGTTAAATCCTGAAAATTCTATAAAGACTAGTATGGGAACTTTTCCAAAACCTTCTACATCCAAAGGAAGTGTTTATTATAATGGTACTACAATTTTTGCATCAATACCTTTAAGCAGATATTATTTTGTATATCCTGAACCTTCCATAAAATGGGAAATTTTGAATGAAACAAAGAAAATTTGTGACTATTCGTGCAAATTAGCTAAAGCTATTACAGAAAACGGGAATGTTTTTTATGCATGGTTTACAGATGATATTCCTGTTTCTGATGGTCCTTTTCGTTTTAAAGGACTTGCTGGACTTATTTTAGAAGTTTATAATCAAGGTAAAACAATACATATTACGATGACAAGTATTAAGAAGTCTACAGAAGAAATTTCTCCAATACAATATCTTAGACCTGTAAAAGTAAAAGACAAAAATGAATTTATAAAAGCAAGAAATAATTATTTCGAAGATCCATCAATTTACAATGGTAATATGAAATTGTTAGATTCACAAGGTAATGACAAAACCTATACTATTAAAGAGAAGTTGAAAAAGATTAATGTTTTTTTAGATTAAAAATGCTTTTCTGTTGTAACTACTCCTGAAATCTAATTCTTTCAATATTCTGACTAAGCTACATAATGTTGATGATTAATTTGTACTTTTATCATATAAACAAACATCAGATTTTATAAATGCATGATATGAAGAATAGAATTTTTATTGTTACTGCAATTATCTTATTTGGCTGTACATCTCAGGTACAGGCACAATCCAAAAAAGCCTCAGGTACAACCACAGCAAAGAGTATGGATGGCGGCTTTGCAGGTAAGTATTCCAGTGAAGGTGAAAAAAACGGAGTTTTAGCTTTTGATATTTCACAAACCGGAACTAAAGTAGAAGGTACAGCCCGTTATAATACTTATGGAGCTAAAGCGAAGAGCGTGACATTGTCAGTCAAAGGATATGTAAAGGGAAAGACGGCTTATATTAGGCTTAGAGATAAGAAGGGCTCTGTTGTAGCCGATGGTACTTTGGGTATAGATGGGGAAGATACTGTTCTGTTTAAACAGACGACTTCGTCCGGAGTGATACCACGAGAAGCAGTACTCCTTAGATAAATAAACCCGATTAAAATAATTTTAATGCTTTTGTGCGGAATTCTGGATTGAGGTTCCGCATATCTTTTTGAATACTGATACTATTATTGGAATCTGTAATCGGCTTCAGGGAGCGTGTTGTTTTTTAAGAAATCTTCATAGTTGGCGGAAAGTTTCTTTCTGCCATAATTACTTTTGAAGTCCAGATTGCCAAGACGTATCTTATCCTTGCCGTAACGGCGGTTAAGTTTATCCATTGCTTCCATAATGTTTTTATGTCTGTCGAAATGGTCCTCTTCAAAAAGGCTGATAAGCCTTTCATTTTCCGGAACAAAATCATTAATCCATACACCAGCTCTTTTATAATGATAGCCTTCAATAAATATTTCGTCCAGGAGCTTTGCAGCAATTTTAGCAAGGTCTATTGAAGAGCTTACAGGATTTGGGAAGTGATATGAAACCGCATTTCTGTATTCCGGAAGATCCTTTCGGTAACGATTGGTACCTACAAATACGGTGAGTGTTTTACAGCAGCTTTTTTGTTTACGTAGCTTTTCTCCGGCAGAAAATGCAAAAGAGCAGATGCGCTCCTGTAATTCTTCCTTTGTTTTAATCATCTCCATAAAACTGCGGGTTACAGCTATAGATTTTTTAGCAGAAGTGTTTGGGATTTCCAGTTGTGGGATACCCTTTAGTTCACTGACCAATCGGACTCCATTTATGCCCATTTCTTTCCGTATCCACTGCTCTGGTTTACTTAGTAAGTCATAAGCTTTATAGATGCCGGCATCTTTCATGCGGGCACCCAATCTGCGTCCGATTCCCCAAACATCTTCTATGTTTAGCCATTTAAGTGCTTTTTCTATATCCTCAGGTTTTTCCAGGATAAATAGTCCATTAAACTTTTCGGGGTTTTTCTTTGCAATTCTGTTGGCAATCTTAGCTAAAGTTTTGGTAGGAGCAATGCCGACACTTACAGGAATGCCTTCTGTATCCAGTACATCCTGTTTTAGTTTTATGCTGTGTTCAATAATATTAATATATCTGAATCCTGAAAGATTGAGGAAAGCCTCGTCTATACTATAAACTTCTGTTTCCGGGGCATATTTTTTAATGATAGCCATTACATTCTGGCTCCTGAAGTTGTACAATTCAAACTTTGCAGAAAGGGCTATAACATTATTTTCCTGAAAAAACTTTTCATATTTAAAAGTAGGAGCGCCCATAGGTATTCCTAAAGCTTTAGCTTCTTCACTTCTGGATATAATACATCCATCGTTGTTGGAAAGTACCACAACAGGTTTGTCGATCAGATCGCTGTCCAGCGCCCGTTCGCAGCTTACAAAAAAATTGTTGCAGTCGACCAGAGCAAACATGAGAAATTTTATTGCAAGTTAGTCCGAAAAAACAAAATAAGAATGTAGTTGTGGATAAAATTCGATAGGTATTTTGAATAAGAAATTATCTTTTTAATTATGGTCTCCATAATCCTGAATCAGTTACAAATAGATAAAATAAAAAATGACCAGAAGAAGAATTCGGTCATTTTTCAGTATATTTTACAGTTATCTGTCTGTACTTTAAATCATTTCTATACCCTGAGCAATATATTTGCTTACCTGAGTACTGGTATTGTCTTTTTCAGTAATGATAATATCAAGCTTACTTGTTTTATCAATTATAAAATTAGATTCAGTGTCAAGTTTGTCAGAAGTACATAATCCGATTATTCTTTTACTCTGCTTTATCATTGCCTTTTTTACTTCCGCGTCTTCCAGATAGGCTCCGTATAAATTTTCGGTGGTAACAGAGCATACTCCAAAGAAGTATAAATCTGCTTTAAATCCTGTAATGCTTTCTAAAGTAACATTTCCGAAAGTAGTAAATGCAGATTTGTAAAGCCTGCCTCCTAGAAAGATTAATTCTACAGAAGGATGATCTTCTATGATACTGGCTACAGGAAAACTATTGGTAATAATGGTGACTTTAAGATCTTTTGGCAAAATCTTGGTCAATTCTAAAACAGAGGTACCTCCGTCAAAAAATAAAACCTGATCATTTCTAATTAAAGATAAAGCTTTTTCTGCGATAGTTCTTTTTTCTTCCAAACCTTCTTTTTCCCGGTCGCGATAGTGGTGTTTTTTCTGAACAATACTATGGGCACCACCTCTTACTGCTCTAAGCAAATCTCTTGTATCCAGTTCTTTTATATCTCTACGGATAGTATCTTCAGATACTGCAAGTTTTTTACATAACTCCTGAAACGAAACAGAGCCTTCTCTGTTTGTTATATCTAAAATGGTTTGTAAACGATCATACTTTAGCATGAGTACAAATATATGTATTTGTTATAAAAATTCAATTTGCAAAATATTGCAATTATAGCAATATTTTGCAAATATTTATATTTGTTTGTATACATTTGCATTGTTATAATAAAATCAAGAAACATGAAAAGAAAGACTATTTCCATAGATATGGATGGTGTATTGGCTGATATTAAAGAACATTATCTGTCGCATTATTTTGAAGAAACCGGCATTCGTATAAATAATGAAGATATTATAGGAATGGATGAAGCAGATTGTGTACCCGATAAAACTGCTGTAAGGCGTTATTTGAATAAACCGGATTTTTTCAGAACAATCCCTGTAGCCAAAGATGCTCAGAATGTGGTTAAAGATTTACAGGTTCATTATGATATTTTTGTTGTTTCTGCAGCAATGGAATTTCCCCGTAGTCTTTTTGAGAAGAAGGAATGGCTGGCTGAACACTTTCCTTTTATTTCCTGGAAGAATATAGTTTTCTGTGGAAATAAAGAAATCATCAATACAGATTTTCTGATTGATGATCATGTTAAAAACCTGATTGGTTTTTCAGGAAAGAGCCTTTTGTTTGATACATTTCATAATGTTAATGAGAATAGATTTGAAAGGCTGAAAGACTGGAAGGACGTACATCGTTTTTTTATTGGTTAAAAAAATACCAGCATATTGTGAATGTAATATGCTGGTATTCTTTTTAATGATTTTGTATTACTGTACTTTTTTCTGTTTAATATAATAGGATATACAAAGAAGCAGCATGAGGAAAGCAACTAATAACAGGGATGCAGAAATTCCGTAGTATTCAGCAACTCCTCCTAATAGAGCCGGGCCTAATAATTGTCCGGAATGTCCCATAGTAGACATTACAGGAATACTGGCAGAACTGCTTATTCCTTTCAGGTCTCCAGCATGGCTAAATAGTACCGGAACGATATTAGAAGCACCAAGACCTAATATTATAAATCCGACTAAAGCTCCCGGATATGAAGGGGAAATAACTGCAATAACTAATCCTGCAACGGCAAGGAGGCTGCCTGCAATAACAACAGTATTGTGATTCAGATGTATGATTAGTTTGTCTCCAAAAAGCCTCATAAAAGCCATAGATATAGAAAAGGATGCGTAGCCTATCCCTGCTATTTCCAGGGGAGCTTTCTTTTCATCATGAAGAAAAACAGCGCTCCAGTCCAACATTGAACCTTCAGCAAGATAGGCGCAGAAACAAAGTGCTCCAAGAAATAAAACATTTGGATTAATCCATCCAGACCATTTTGACTGATTTTTAGCCGTCTCTCCATGGTTGTGAAAATTATTAATTTTTGCTTCATCTGCCTGCGCATAGAGTTTTTTGTACATTAAAAGCATAATTATCAGAATAAGTATGGATATAAATATCATTACATAAACAGCTTCTAATCCAGCTTTCATCAATAATCCGGGAACCAGTGATCCGGTTAGTCCACCAACACTAAAGATTCCGTGTAATCCGGAAAGAATAGGCTTATCATATAACTTTTGTACGAGGATAGAATGCGCATTTGCTGATACTTCAATTCCTCCCATACACATGCCAAAGCAAAAGAGTGCTATGACTATAGTTGGAACTGAATTGGCAATTAGTAAAACAGGTAAGACAGCAGCAAGAGAGATTCCTGCAAAAAAAATAACTTTCCGTGTCCCGAATTTATTCAAGAGAATCGCTGAGAAGGGCATGATGAAGAGCGCTCCGCCTCCGATAAGAAGCATTAAAAGTCCCAGAATACCATCATCGATTCCAAGCTTCATTTTGACATAGGGGACCATTGGTGCCCAGCTGGCAAGTCCAAGACCGCATACAAAGAAAATAAACCTTATGGCGTTTCTTGCTTGGGGAGGCTTGACTAATAGAGTTTGCATTTCCATATATAAATTAACTGGATGCAAAACTATTGATAATTATTTAAGTTTAACGCATAATATTGCAATTTTTGCAATATTATGCGTTTTTATAATAAATCAAAATTTAGAATAGTGAAATTTAATCGTATTTATAAAAGTCAGAATCTTACTATAGTTCTGTTTATCAGATGTGTTAATTGATTTTCTATTTAGTTATTGATTCAGATATAGTGTTCAGAAGCTCTTTAGCGGTATTCAGATCCTGATTCCAGCCATCGTGACGTTTATCATTGTTAAGCTTACTGATAGCATTGTTCAGTGCTTTTAATTTTTCAGTTTCTTTCTTTTCTTGCAGAAGCTTTTTTACAATCGATACTTTTTCATAATCCTGTATACCTTCTAATAACCGTTCATAACGAATGGAGCTTCTTGCCTGTGGATAAGCAATGTATGTATCTCCGGCTGGCCAGGTTCTGAATCTGGAATCCACCAAAGGATTTTCCACCCAGGAATTAAATGCCCAGCGCAATGCACCATTGTATCCTGCTGCCATTGTATACCAACCCATATAAGTAGATTCTGCAGGATCCGAGAAGGTAAACTGGTTAGGGAAGTTATTTCCGCAATAAACATAAAAGGTTGTATTAAGCCCTCTGGAATTTCTGTCTTTTAAATCCTGGGGAGATAATGGATGTTGTACTGCTGTGCTTACATCGCGGCTATCCGGATAACGCTTAAAGGTCTGCTGATTATCAGCATAAGAAACGCCCAGTTCCGGAGCTACTTTTTTGATAAGAGCAAAGGCAGCACCCATTTCATTTTTGTCCCTTTCATCCAATGCTATATTGGTAATCTTCAGCCATCCTTTTTTCTTTTGATGTTTCACAAAGTCTTTCAGGAAAGGCTCCCATATCTTTGTGAATTCATCGGTACCTGGTTTGGCTACAACATCAACAAATTTGCCCGTTGCGGCATCTTTATAATGGATTTCGTTATTCCAAGGAACAATAGAGTAGCAGTTGATCATTTTTTTTACCCCCAGATCCATCATAAAAGATACCCACTTATCGAATACTGTATAATCATAAGACCAGCTTCCATCCTTTTCCTTGGTCCAGATAATCATATCCTCGTACGGATCAAAAGTTTGTACATGCCATGGATCTTTATTCAGGGTAGTGGTAATCACTTTCTGCCCCAGATTTGCGAGCATTTGCATTTGCGGTTTTAGTGCCTTGAAGTGTTCGTCGCTCCATACAGAAACTTTATTTACGCGAGCTACTGCCGAAGGATGCTGCCACTGGTCGAGATGGAATGTCCATTTTGCAGGTTCCGGAAGGGTCATGTCAATAACATCCAGAGATATATTGAGTTCTTGTTGTTTTGTTGCAGGTGAAGAGATTAGCACTTTGGCATTGTAAGCTCCTTTTTCGGTGTTTTTCGGAATGCTTATCGTAATCCACACAGGCCTTACTTCTTTTTTTTCTATACTGAACGAGGAGAGGTCGTCCAGCATATCCGGAGACAATGAAGAACTAAAATCTTCCGGTTTTCGCCATCCGCATCCGGGACCGAATTCATCTGTTACTATATAGCGTTCGAATCTGGCGTAACCTATGGATCCTATTTTTTTTCCATTTTTGGAAGTGAAGTCTGATACCTGTACTTTAATATCCGATACAGGATCTGTTGTCCATAGTAACACCTGAGCAGACAAACGCTCGCCCTTCCATCCTTTTAAGGAAATAGTATTGTTCTTTATAATGACAGGAGCCTGATCTTTACTGTAACGTTTATCAATACTTACAAAAGAACTGTGTAAACCGGGAGTTATGTTTTTCCACGTTTCTTCGTATCCTTTTGTTTTCATAGAAGCTTCTGTAAAGGTTTGACCCTTATTCCATTCTATCTGTTGGGCAGGTATTATATTGGGGAATCCTGCAAGAGCACCTAGACAAAAAAGTGCATACAATCTTATCTCATTCATAATTAATTGAAATGTCATGGTTTAGTCCGGATAAAATTATAGAAAACCACTTTATATAACAAATTGTTTTGCATTTAAATCATATCTTCCAATGATAATATTTGGTTTCAGTTTTAATAAATTATTAAAATTGTATACTTTTGAAATAATATTGCCATTGTATGTTAAATGTTTTAGTAAAAGAATTATAATTCATAAATCACATATTATGATTAAAAAATTTATTGCAGTATCTGTAATCTTGCTTTTTGTTGCATCATGTAACAGTAGTAACGATGGATTCAGTAACGGATCGTCAGATTATAATCACACCCGCGCTGTAGGAGCGTCTTCTAATGATTTACTAAGTAATAACAGGTATAGTGCTCTGCAAATAGAAATACTATATATGTCGGGGTATGCTCCCGATGCACAGGCGATAGAGCATTTAAAGAGCTTTTTGTCGTCTACACTCCGAAAAGATGCCGGTATTACAATCCGACAAAGGGAAATATCCGCTACTTCATCGGGAAGCTTATCTGCGGAGGAGATTCGACAGATTGAGAATAGTAACCGTACCATATTTACAACCGGAAACACAATGGCTGTAAGTGTTATTTATACCAATGGACAATATGCGGGGGGAGCTAGTACATTGGGAATTGCTTACAGGAATACCTCGGTAGCGCTAATGGGAAAAACAATTCGTGATAATTCCGGCGGGTTTGGGCAGGTAAGCCGGGCAAAACTAGAATCTACTGTTCTTGAACATGAAGTGGGACATCTGCTGGGGCTTGTGGATTTAGGATCTAAAATGCAGGTCAGCCATAAAGACGGAGCCAACGGAAATCATTGTGATAATAAAAACTGTTTGATGTACTATGCGTCAGAAACTACAGATATTTTAGGTTTTATTAATTCTGGTAATATACCGCAGCTTGATGATAATTGTAAAGCCGATTTAAGAGCGAATGGCGGGCGTTAAATAGTTTAAGAATATATTTCGGATAAGGGCTTATTTGTTCGTTATTTTGAATGAAAGCTACAATGGAATGCGGTAAATTCATTTTTCTGCCTTATTTTAGTAGACTTAAAAACTAACTAATCCGAAAATATGAAAACTCAAACGGGGCGAACCTATATTCCCTGGGTAGACTTACTGCGCATTGTCGCATGCTTTATGGTTATTATTTCACATAGCTGCGATGCCTTTGTCGGATCTTTTGATAACAGCTTTAGCTTTCATACCGGAGTTTTCTGGGGAAGCCTTGTACGGGCCTGCGTTCCGTTATTTGCTATGATGTCCGGAATACTTTTGTTTCCGGTAACTACAGATCTTTCCACATTTTACAAAAAGAGGATAGGACGTATTGTAATTCCTCTGATCTTTTGGTCTGTTGTATTGCCTTTGCTGTTTTTTCTGTATCTGAATTATATAAAGGCAAGTACCAGCGCAGTAATTGACCTTTCTAATTTTACATGGCAGGCTACATTAAAGAAGATTGGAACATCGATTTTTAATTTTAATTATGATACAACACCGTTGTGGTATCTTTATATGTTGATAGGTGTTTATTTGTTCATCCCCATTATTGGAGTATGGCTAAATACTGCTTCTGCTAAAGATATTCGCCTCTTTCTGGCTTTCTGGGTTGTATCACTTATAGCACCTTACATTAAGATGGCAGCTCCTCTGCTGGGGTATACAGGTAATTATGATAATGCAGGGATTTGGGGGGTATGCAATTGGAATGAGTTTGGAACTTTTTACTACTTTTCCGGGTTTTTAGGTTATATTATTTTAGCCTATTATCTTGTAAAATATCCACTGAACTGGTCGTGGAATAAAACACTGGCCGTAGCAATACCTTTATTTGTTGTAGGATACGGAATTACTTTCTCCGGGTTTCTTATTACCCAAAAGTATTTCCCGGCCAATTATGCTAATCTGGAGATTGTATGGTATTTCTGTAATATAAATGTAGCAATGATGACGTTCGCAATGTTTATTGTTTTTCAGAAAATCAATATTAAAGAATCTAAACTGTTGAAGAATCTGTCATCAGCAACATTTGGTATTTTCCTGTGCCATTTTATCCTGATACAAGCTTTTACAGACGTATTTCTTCATCTGGAGTTTCTTCCTGCAAGTGTCAGGATTTTATGTATTGCTATCGTAAGCTTTCTGGTAAGTTATGGTGTAACAGAATTGCTAAGTTCTAATAAATTAACAAGACGCTTTGTGAAGTAAGCGATTCTCAATTTTAACCGCTATTAAGAATAAGAAAAAATTAAACTATCTTTGTTAAAATCAGTAATATGAAAAAACTTAATTCCATGGTCCTGTTGGCTGCTTTATCTGTGGGGACAGCAACATACGGGCAAAACTCAATTATTCCCAAGCCCCAGAAAATAACGGTACAACAGTCTGTTTACAATTTCAATAATATTTCTATTCAGTCATCCAAAGCTATTCCGGAAGCTGTATACTTACAGAAGCAACTGAAAAGTATTACAGGACAAGATTATAAATTGTCTCCGAAAGCCAATGTTACCTTTACTCTTCTGAAAAAAGATGCAAAGCAAAAGGATGGATATTATACTTTAACTATTAACGATAAGGGAATTAATATTTCCGGATATGATAATCAAGGTCTATTTTACGGTGTGCAAACACTTTTACAATTAGTAGAAGAACATAAAGCCGATCTTAAAATTCCTTATTTAGAGATTGAGGATTATCCTAAGTTTGCTTACAGAGGAATGATGCTGGATGTAAGCCGCCATTTCTTCAATGCTGATGAAGTGAAAAACTATCTGGATTACCTAGCTGCATATAAATACAATAAATTCCACTGGCACCTTACAGATGACCAGGGATGGAGAATCGAAATAAAAAAATATCCTAAACTTACTGAAGTCGGAGCATGGAGAGACGGCTCACAAGTTGGTCGCTATATCGACATGAAATTCGATGATAAGAGATACGGAGGCTTCTACACACAGGAACAAATAAAAGATGTTGTAGCGTATGCAAAGAAGCTTCATATCGATGTTATTCCTGAAATAGAAATGCCGGGACACGCATTGGCAGCATTAGCGGCTTATCCTAATCTGGGATGTACAGACGGGCCTTTTAAAGTTGGTAAAACCTGGGGGGTAATGGATGATATTTTCTGTCCTAAAGAAGAAACTTTCAAATTCTTAGAAGGTGTAATTGATGAGGTGGTTCCGTTGTTCCCGTATCAGTATATTCATATTGGTGGAGACGAGGCTCCTAAAAAGCGTTGGAAAGAAAGCAAGTTTGCTCAGGATCTTATCAAGAAACTTGACCTGAAAGACGAGCTTCATCTTCAGAGTTATTTTGTTACCCGTATGGAGAAGTACATCAACTCTAAAGGTAAGCAGATTATTGGCTGGGATGAAATTCTGGAAGGAGGTCTTGCTCCAAATGCAACTGTAATGAGCTGGACTGGTATTGAAGGTGGGATACACGCTGCTAAAACAGGACATAAAGCCATTATGACACCTACATCTACCAACTATTTCGATTACTATCAGGGAAGTCCGGATACAGAACCAATTGCTATTGGCGGAGATCTGAGACTGCCTAAAGTATATGCTTATAATCCTATCCCTAAAGAATTAACACCAGAACAGGCAAAATATATCTGGGGAACACAGGGGAATCTGTGGACGGAATATATTCTGGATTTCAAACATGTACAGCATATGATTTTCCCAAGAATGATGGCGCTTTCTGAAGTGGCATGGGGAACATCTAACCCGGATGAATATAAAAATTTTGAAGGAAGAGTTATTCAGCACTTCAAAATATTAGACCGTAAAGGAGTTGACTACAGTAAAGCTATTTATGAAGTAGATGGAAAATCTATGGCTAAAGATGGCAAGATTTTCTTTAACCTTACTTCTGCAAATCAACCAGAAAATATCCGTTATACAACAGACGGATCTGAACCTACATTACAGTCTAATGTATACAGCAAGCCAATTGAAGTAAATAAGACAATGACTGTAAAAGCAGCTTATTTCGAGAACGGTAAAAAAGCAAGCGCAGTAACAAGTCAGGATTTCTTAATTACTAAATCTACAGGTAAGAAAATTACTTTGGAAAAGCAGCCTAGTGAAGCTTATTCAACAGGTGGAGCGGCTTCTTTAGTAGATGGTATCCGTGGGAATATGAAAAATCATGGTAAATCGTGGTTAGGTTTTTCCGGTAAAGATGTTGTAGCGACTATAGATTTTGGTGCTAAAACAGATTTTACCAGTGTTCAGTTTTCTACATTAGAACGTCCGGGAAGCTGGATTTATTGGCCTTCATCTGCTAAAGTTTATGTTTCCGATAACGGAACTGATTTTAGAGAGGTAAAAGGTGTAGATGCTGCAACTATTCAGCAAAGTAATGGTGTTGTAGTGATGAGCTTTCCTAAGCAGACAGCACAGTTTATAAAAGTTGAGATTAAAAACATAGGTAAAGTTGCTGACGGAAAAGCTGGTGCAGGTAACAATGCATGGTTATTTGTAGATGAGATTGCAGTAAACTAATCGAGCAATTAATTTGTATATACAGGGAACGGGTAATATTTTATTACCCGTTTTTTATGTTTTATTCTGCATAATTTAGGATATTTGTTATGCGTATTATACATAAGCAACAAACTATGAACAATAACCGAAGAGATTTTATCAAAAAACTGGGAATTGCAACCGCAGCAATTGCTATTAATCCGTTAGAAGCTAAAAATTTATTAGATACATCCGAGCCTAAAACAACAAATAAACCAATCGTTCTTTCTACTTGGAATTTTGGACTTCATGCTAATGTAGAAGCATGGAAAGTTCTTTCCAAAGGCGGAAAGGCTCTGGACGCTGTAGAAAAAGGAGTCCGCTTGGTAGAAGATGATCCTACAGAAAGAAGCGTAGGTTATGGCGGGCGCCCGGACAGAGACGGAAGGGTTACTCTGGATGCCTGTATTATGGATGAAAATTATAATATAGGTTCAGTGGCATGCATGGAGCATATTAAAAATCCAATTTCTGTAGCCCGTGCTGTAATGGAAAAAACACCCCATGTAATGTTAGTAGGAGACGGAGCTTTGGAATTTGCGTTATCTCAGGGGTTCAAAAAAGAAAACCTTCTTACTGCAGAATCGGAAAAAGAATGGAAAGAATGGTTAAAAACCAGTCAGTACAAACCGATAGTAAATATAGAGAACCATGATACTATTGGTATGATTGCCTTAGATGCACAGGGAAATCTTTCCGGAGCATGTACGACAAGTGGAATGGCTTATAAAATGCATGGAAGGGTTGGAGATTCTCCAATTATCGGAGCCGGACTTTTTGTGGATAATGAAATCGGAGCTGCTACAGCAACCGGACATGGTGAAGAGGTTATCCGTACTGTAGGGACTCACCTGGTCGTAGAACTAATGAATCAGGGACGGACACCACAACAAGCATGCAAAGAAGCAGTGGAAAGAATTGTAAAGATTGTAAACAGAAGGGGGAAGAACCTTAAAGATATTCAGGTAGGTTTTATAGCGCTGAATAAAAAAGGTGAATATGGTGCTTACTGTATCCAGGATGGGTTTAATTTTGCAGTATACGATCAGAAAGGAAACCGTCTGGAGAAGCCTGGATTTGCTTTGAAGTAGTATACCATTATAAAAACATAATATGACGAAAAAAATATTTATTATCGGGGCTCTTGCTATCCTTTCCTGTAAAGAAAGGCCTAAAAAAGAGACTGCAGAAATTAGTGTACAGCAATCGGGAAGTGCGGTCTATGATGATGAGAAAAAAGAAACTGATGAAGCACATAATTGGCTGGAGACACATATCGAGAACTATTTTGCCGGAGATTTAGGTAATCTGGATAAGATGATGAAGGATATGACAACCAAAGACTACTATGACTACAAAAGTGATGCAATGAATGTAGATATGGATGCCGACGGAAGTCTTACCCAAAAAGAATTTGAACAAAAATGGAAAACTAAATTTGATACCAGTAAAGCTGGTGTTGGAGTAGGTTTTTTAATTACCGGACAGGATTGGGATTCTATAAAAGTTGTAAAGTGCCAGTTGATTTCACAGAAAGGAGAGGAATTCTTATTTGATGTAATACTCTCTGATGCTTCCCATCAGCTTAACTACCCTATAAAAGTGAAAGTAATAAAGGAAAACAATGAATTCCTGATTGCAGATGTATTACAGGAAGATATCCAACCATAAACGATAAAAATATACATGACAAAAATAGAAGTAGCTTGTTTCAACGAGCAATCCGCTCTAACTGCTGCAAAAGAAGGTGCAGACAGAATAGAATTATGTGAGAACTATGCAGAAGGTGGTCTTACTCCCAAGCGAGAAACTTTGGAACAGTTAAAAGCCAATTTTTCAACACCGGTTTTTACAATGATTCGTCCGGTAGGCGGAGGTTTTCTTTATACCGATGAAGAATTTGAGGTAATGAAAACCGAGTTACTCAATCTGAAAGACGCCGGTGCAGATGGTTTTGTATTTGGTTTTCTTACAGAAGATAATAAAGTAGATAAAGAAAAAAACTCGGCTTTAGTACAATTGGCAGGTGGCTTGCCTTGTACTTTTCACCGTGCTTTCGATAGAATACAAGATAAAGAAGAAGCTCTGGAAGATGTAATTGGTTGTGGTTTTGCAACAATTCTGACTTCCGGAGGGGAACATCCTGCAATGGAAGGATTATCTAAACTTAAGCTTATTCAGGAACAGGCTGATAACAGAATTACCATTCTTGTAGGAGGTGGAGTACGTTCTACCAACGCAGGTGAGCTGAAAAAATACTTTGGTTTTATACATTCAGCTTGTATTACAGACGGTACAGAAAATATAGATGCCAACGAACTGAAAGCTATAAAAGAAGTAATTCGGTAAGTTATGATCAATTGTCTTTGTTTTGGAGATAGCATTACTTATGGTGAATATGATGGCATTTCAGGAGGTTGGACCGAGATACTAAAGCGCTATTTTCATTTCAGATTTATAAATGAAAATATTGAAGAACTGAATGTTTTCAATTTAGGAATCGGAGGTGAGACAACAAATGGACTTGTAAAGAGATTTAGCACAGAAGCTGCTGCACGTACATCTCTGAATCAGAATCTTATTTTCTTTGCTTACGGAGCTAACGATGTTGCCCTGAAAGAAGGTTACAGAACGGTAGAATCTGAGAAATTAAGAGCCAATCTCCAGGAAGTAATAGAGAAGGCGAAAAAGATTACGTTGTATTTATATATCATCAGTATTCTTCCTGTAGCTTCTGCTATAGATGGAATTACAGTTCCTTCCGGAAAACAAAGATCGAATAAGATAATTGAAGAATACAATCAATTGCTCCAGGATTTTGCTGTACAGCATGGGATTGTATTTATAGATTTATATCACTCGTTTTTTACAGAAAAAGATATTCTTTTATCAGGTGATGGTGTTCATCCCAATGATAAAGGCTATCAATTTATTGCTGAACATATAAAGCCTTTTATAGAAAGATTCCTATAAGTGGTTTATAAATATCAAAAAGACTGTTTTCAATACTTTGAAGGCAGTCTTTTTTTTGTTTTAGCTTTTTATTTCTATAAAATTCTTCACAGATCAAAAAAATAATGTCTTATATCTGTTGATTAAATATTAAATTATAAATTTGGTAATCAGTTGTTTAGCTCGATTGTCTTTATATGGAAAGATGATGTAAGCATAAAAAAATAAGTAATATTAGTATGAAAAAGACTCTTTTCTTGTTGATATTTCTCTCCGGAGTATATACCAATGGCCTTGTTGCACAGTCAAAAACTGATAGTGAGAAGTTGGACGAATATTTCACGGCTTTAACAGCAATAAAAAACTTTAACGGAAATGTCATTATTGCCAGAAAGGCTAATATCCTTCTGGATAAATCTTATAATATTACTGAGAATGTAAATGGGCTGAAAGTAGATAAGAACAGTAAATTTATTATAGCCTCTGTTTCTAAGATATTTGTGAAATATGCTATACTGAAGCTTGTAGAACTAAATAAATTAAAGTTATCGGATATGCTTAGTAAGTTTATTTCCGGGTTTGAATACGGAGATAGAATTACCATTGAGCAGCTTATGTATCATCAATCTGGTTTGCCAAGGGAATTACAAGACTATGATAAATATGAAAATATTTCAATGACACAAACTATAGAGCTTGCCCGAAAAGAAAAATTACAATTTGTACCAGGTACTCAAACTCTTTACTCCAATATAGGCTACTTATTGCTTCATTATATCATTAATAAAGTATCTGGCAATTATTGGGATTTTATGAATAAAGAGATTTTACAGAAATATCAAATGAGGCAGACCGGAGAATTTAATGCTATAAATAAAATTGACCATTTTGCGTATGGCTATAATTTGGAGAATGAAAAAATAATCCCTGTTTCTAAAGAAAGTATTAACCGTTTTGAGACAGGTAATTATTTTTCAACTATTACCGATCTATATCATTTTAGCAAACAACTACTTTCAGGTAAATTTCTTAAGAAAGAATTAGCACTGAAAATGTTTGAAAAAGAAAATACTCTGACTCAGGCAGGAGGGAGACCTGGATACAGAGCATATTATTATCAAAATTTATCCTCAGATATAACCTTTATTTTTACATCAAATTATACAGATATCCCTTTTCAACAAGTCACAACTGACATTGTAAACCTGATGGAAAATAAGCCTTATCAGATTCCTGAAAAGACGGTACGTAATGCCATTACATTGCCAGATGATATTTTAAAACGTTATATAGGAAAATATGCTTTAGAAGCAGATACCTCACAAATTTTTATCATTTCTGTAGTAAACCATCAGCTGGTAATCACTGATAAGGATAATGAAAAGACAATTTTACATCCTGATACAGAAACTACTTTTTTTGACAATCCTTCGTCACAGGATAGTTATAATTTTTACTTAAATAGTCAGACTCAGAAATATGATCTTACTATTATTTCTACAGGTGTTAAGTTGAAAACCAAAAGGCTGGAATAAATTAAAATAGAGATACTGCTTATGTTTTTCAGACTAAATAATAACATTGATATTCAGTGGAACTATTATCTGTAGTTTATTCTGTTGGAATCAGTATCTTCAAGCTGTTTTACAATATATTCTGGAATTTCATCACTATTAATTGGAAAGCTGATGGAGTCGGATATAAAGTTTTTTCTGTCTGCTTTCCTGAATATTTCAAATAATGCTATTGGTTCATAGTTAAAACTGATGCATGTACTGATAAAATGTAACTCACGTAGCTTGTAGTCCGGGTTTTTAAGCTTCTCTTTAATATCTTTTATTCTTGAGATAAAATGCCTTTGTCTAATGAAGGTATTGCTGTTCATGATGATAAAAATATAATCTGAATATGCTGTTACTTTCCCAAAATATTTATGATGATCACCGCCGCTCCTTTCTATAAAATATTCCCCTGTAGTTTCAGACTTATAAATTTCCATAGCGGAACGCCATATTCTGTCTTCTTTTGCTTGTTGTGGATTTTCTGAAAAATTTCTGTTATAGGAATACCAACAGCCAATTAAACTGTCTAAAAGAGCTGTGTTCATATTCACGTTATTAATTTCAATTTTAAGATCACTAAAATTGAATAACTCTGTATTGGAATTAATAAAATCAATATAATTAGAATAGCCCAAAGCTCTTACAATAAGGCTTAATTTAGCCAGATTTGGTTTGCTGAGATTTGCATTTTCATTCTGATAGAATTTCTTTAGCTTATTAATAACCAAATGTTCATAAAGGTAGTTTGTTCCCAAAAGACTGGGTTCTTTTTTTATTTCTTTTTCTGTGTGATAATTTGCAATAAGTTCATTCAGCTCTGCACATATATAGGACCATTCGGTTTTTGTAACATCTCCCCATCGGTTTTTCTTTAGAAAGTGGGTGCTTAAGAAATTCATTAGTTTCTCGAGATGTAAAATATCTTCCTTTTTCATATGTATTTATTATATAAGACTAATTTAAGATTTTTATACATCTTAAAAAGGCTTTTAGAAGACTTTTATATTTTTAAAATAGAGAATATTTGATTAGTAATTAAAAGTTAAAAGCAATGGAAACAAAACCATTATTAAGAGATGAAACTCTTTGGGACAGAATCCATGGATTTTCCTTAGATGCTCCGGATGCTGAATTTCCTTTTTCAAAAAAACTCGCAAAAGAAGAAAATTGGAACGCTGATTTTACAAAAAAAGCAATAGATGAATATAAAAAATTTATATACCTGTGTTGTATTCTTCCAAACGGAGCCTCGCCAAGCAAGATTGTGGATAAGGTTTGGCATATGCATTTGATCTATACCTGGAATTACTGGGAAGAGTTTTGTCCAGTTATTTTAAAGAGAAACCTTCATCACTACCCTGCAAAAGCTGGAAGGGCAGAAAATAATAAGTATAATGAATGGTATGTGGAAACTCTGAAAAATTATAAAGAGATTTTCCATTCTGAAGCTCCGGAAGATATTTGGCTGCGAAAAGAAAACCTGTTTATAAAAAAGCATTGGTGGCAAAGATTACATGTTATTACTTTTTTGATGTTGTTTTTAATGCTTACTGCTTGCCATGAGGGGACTGTAAGTACATTGATAGGTACAGTATTAGTCATTCTTGTAGTATTGGGATTGGGTCTTTTTAGATCATTATTTCAGAATAATGATGATGAAAATGATGGGAATATAGGGTCAGATGGAGGAGGAAATTGTGATGGGAATGCGGGTTGTGGTGGCTGTGGCGGATGTAGCAATCAATAAACAATTGTGATGAAAAATATAATCATACATTCGGTTCCGGTAGTAATAGCTTTTGTATGGATTGCTTTAACATCTGGAACGTTCAATCCAATCATCATAAAAGGACCGGATTTTCTGAAGTTTTATATGCTTTTGATCTTTGGATTCTATATTTCTGTTTTTTTATTACAGCCATTCAAAGAAATTAGTTCGAGAATAACTCTGTATTTTATGATTTTTATTTTTGCTCTGGGCACTATAAAGCTAGTCAGGGGATTGATATTAGACAAACCTGTTGGTATTTTAATACTAATTTTGCTGATACAGGGTGCTGCAATTATACTTTTGCAGATCAAGAGCAAAATTTAATAGATTATAAGTAATAAAAACCTCTGTTTACTCATTTTCAAATAAGCCAAAAGCGACTTTTATTCATTGTAATCCTTTTATTTTAGGATAAAACTCCTTATTTTCGTGCTTCATCCGTCAATTATGAAGCGTATTTACTTGTTAATGACATTGGGATTGATGTCAAAAGGATTTGGACAGGAGACTACAAGGAGTCTTTCCGGAGAGAGCTGGAAGTTCAAAAATGCAAAAGAAGCTAACTGGCTTAGTGCCTCGGTACCCGGAACTGTGCATACCGATCTTATGGCAAATAATAAAATTCCGGATCCGTATCTGGATGAAAATGAAAAGAAAGTCCAATGGGTAGAAACCGAAGATTGGGATTACCAGACTACTTTCAAAGTTTCTGATGTTGAACTTAAAAATGATCAGGCAGAATTGATATTCGATGGCCTGGATACTTTTGCCGAAATCTACCTGAATGGAAGACCGCTTCAGCAGACCAATAATATGTTCCGTCAGTGGATTGTTCCTGTAAAAAATATATTGGTGAAGGGAGATAATGTTTTACAGATAAAATTTAAATCCAGTGTAAATGTAGGGAATAAACTGGCTGAAAAAGTACCATTCAAACTACCCGAAAGTCCAAGAAGTATGGTCCGTAAAGCGCAGTACCAGTTTGGATGGGATTGGGGACCACGGCTGGTAACAGCAGGTATATGGAAAGATGTAAAGCTTAATTTTTGGAATAATGCTAAAATAAGTAATATCCAACTGGAGCAAAAGTCTTTAACTACAGCCAAGGGGCAATTGTCTTTTAATATAGAAGTTATAGCAGATAAATCCGGAAACTATCAGGTAGCTGTAAACAATCTGGCTCCGAAAGCTTTTACATTACAGAAAGGAATGAATAAAATTTCTGTACCCTACGAAGTTAAGAATCCAAAATTATGGCAGCCAAACGGTTGGGGGAAACCAGAGTTGTATGATTTTAAAGTTGTATTAACCCAGCAATCTAAAAAACTGGATGAAGAAAGTCTGCGACATGGATTCCGTACAGTAAAGCTTGTTCAGGAAAAAGATGCTAAGGGAAAATCCTTCTATTTTTTGGTGAACGGAAAGCCGCTTTATGCTAAAGGAACTAACTGGATTCCATCTGATAGCTTCCTGCCGAGAATAACCAAACAGAAGTACTATAAACTGATACAGGATGCTAAGGATGCAAACATGAATATGATCCGTATCTGGGGTGGAGGAACCTATGAAGATGAGGCCTTCTACAAAGCCTGTGATGAAAACGGAATACTGGTATGGCAGGATTTTATGTTTGCCGGAAGTTTCTATCCATCGGATGATGCCTTTGTGGAAAATGTAAAGGAAGAAGTTAAATACCAGGTAAGACGCCTGCAAAATCATCCATCGATTGCTTTATGGTGCGGGAACAACGAAGTAGATGAAGCTATAGTAAACTGGGGTTATCAGAAGCAGTTTAAATATACCAAAGAAGATTCTCTACAGGTATGGAAAGATTATCGTAAAGTTTTTCATGAAGCAATTCCACAGGCACTGAAAGAAACATTAACTCCCGATAACAATACCTACTGGCCGAGTTCACCATCTATAGGCTGGGGGCACAAAGAAAGTCTTACCGAAGGAGATTCTCATTACTGGGGCGTATGGTGGGGCGAGCAGCCTTTCGAGATGTATGAAGAGAAGGTGCCGCGTTTTGCTTCTGAGTATGGCGTACAGGGAATGCCGAGTATGGAGGCTGTAAAGTCAATGTTTTCTGGTAAAGCAGACCTTAATCTTCAAAATTCTGTAATCAAGGCACATGAAAAACACGCAAGAGGCTGGCAGATTATTGATGGGTATATGACAAGATACTATACATTGCAAACGGATCTTGTAAAATACAACTATCTGTCTCAGCTGCTACAGGCACGTGCTATGCAGGTAGCTATAGAGGCTCACCGCCGCTCTATGCCTTACAATATGGGATCGTTATACTGGCAGATTAATGACTGTTGGCCTGTAGTATCATGGTCGTCGATTGATTATCTCGGAAACTGGAAAGCGGCACATTATCAGGCGAAGAGAAGTTTTGAGCAACAATTAATTGCTGTAGAAAATAAAGACGGAGTACTGAAAACCCGTGTAATTAATGACGGACTTAAAGATTTTAAATCTGTAAGACTATCTGTTTCTATTCAGAAATTAAATGGTGAAATTGTTGAGCAATTTGATGAGACCGATCAAAAACTTAATGCAAATTCTATTATAGAATATCATCCTTTAAAAATTGCAGATTTAGTTGCTAAAGGAATTCAGGATCAGGTAGTAATGCATTATACGTTGAAAGATGAAAACAATCGTGTGTTAGCGGAGAGTAATTTCTACTTTGTATATCCTAAAGATCTGAAACTGACAAAGCCTAACCTGCTTGTTAAAAGGATTTCTGCTACAGAGATTGAGGTTTCCACAGATGTTCTGGCAAAAGATATTTACCTGATGGGAGATACTCATTTTAGTGATAATTTCTTTGATCTGATGCCAAATACTAAGAAAAGAATTAGCCTTAGTAAGCCATTGGAGAAGATTGACATAATGAGTCTTTGGGATACTCAGAAATAGAATAAGAATTTTTATAAAAAGCCTCACATATCATGTAGATATGTGAGGCTTTTTTTCTGGTGTTTTTCCCAAATATTGTTTAATAAATCCGGAAGAATATTTCGGCAATACCTATGAGGCCTTATGTTTCAGAAAGTTGAAAAATGAAGCAAAAAAATGATTGAAATAGGTAATGTGTTTTTTATAAAAAATCGATACTGTTTTTGGAAATTATACAATTGACTGAAGTACCTTTGCACTTTAAAAATACGTGATGATTAATTTTGTGCTGATTGTGGTTTGTATTGTAGCGGGGATGATTTTTAAAGCCACTAAGTCCATTCATCCCGATGCACATAAAGGAATCAATACCTGGATTCTTTATATTGCCCTGCCGGCGGTTTCTTTTAAATATCTTCCAAAAGTTCAGTGGTCACAGGAAATGTTATTTCCTATTATTTCTACCTTTCTTATTGCTATAGGCAGCTGGTTTTTTATGTTGTTGTACAGTAAGAAAAAAGGCTATTCGGCCAGATCAAGAAGTACACTGGAATTGGCAAGCGGGTATAGCAATACTTCTTTCATTGGTTTTCCATTAATCAGTGCTTTATACGGTGAAGGTTTGCTGAGTATTGCCATTATTTGTGATCAGACTATGTTTTTGGCACTTTCTACATTAGGAATTATAGCTGCTTTAAGAGGCGGAAATTCATCTGGAACCATCAGTGCTAAATTTATACTTAAACGCTTATTTACTTTTCCACCATTTTTAGGTTGCATCAGTGCTCTAGTTCTTTCGCAGGTAGTAGATCTTGCACCTGTAGAACCATTCTTTGATAAACTGGCTGCTACTGTAGGTCCGTTGGCCCTGTTTTCAGTAGGTCTGCAGCTGAAGTTTAACGGCTGGAGAAAGCTTATTCCGCAGATTTCTACCTCAATGTTTTATAAATTGTTATTAGCTCCGGCTGTGGTGCTTGGATTGGCATTACTTTTCGGGATAAAAGGGAATGTAGCGAAAGTAAGTATTCTGGAATCTGCAATGCCTACACTAATATCATCCAGTATTATTGCCGAACAATTTAAACTGAATACAAAACTCACCAACCTGATTATTGGGATTAGTATTGTAGTAGGATTCTTCTCTATACTTCTGTGGTTTGGAGTTGTGGAATACCTTTTCTAAGGACGAAGTTAGAAGTTAGAAGTTAGAAGTGCGAGGTACAAATATCACCGGGTAAGTAAAAAATAACGAATCTACGTAGTTTATAATCTGCTGTCACTCTGAGCGTAGTCGAAGAGTATTAGAATAAACTTTACTTTATTAATACAGCTAAGGATTGATCCTTATATTATAAAAAGCCCTGTCAAGGTTTTAAACCTTGACAGGGCTTTAAATTTATTCCATTTTGAAAACTACAGCATGTGGCTGTTGCTTGATATCGGAAGTTGGGATACTGATATTATTAGCCTGCTGTTCAAACTTTACAGCTTTGCTACTTCCCAATACAGAAATCTTCTTAAACTTCTTAGGAAAAGAGAATTGTAAATTTGGAGGCAGTTGCGTATTATTTTCCGGAACAAGATAGAAAGCGTAAACACTATTTCCTTTTTGAGTAAATCGGAAGTTACCATCAGCATAAGGTGCAACAGGTTTCGTACCATAAACAGCTTCTCCATTAGTTTTCATCCAGTCACCAATTTCCTTTAATGTTTTGGTTACTCTTGGATCAAATTCACCATTTCCGTCCGGACCAATTCCTAAAAGGTAATTGCCACCTTTGGAAATAATCTCAGCCAATGTATGGATCACCTTATTTGTCGATTTCATAGGATCGTTGGGTACATATCCCCAATTATCTCCCAAAGGATCGCATGCTTCCCATGGATAGTTCAATGGCTTTTCCGGAATTTCTCTTTCGGGTGTTGTGTAGTTTTCGTAAATGCCATGTACTGACCGGTCAACTATAATAAGATCTTTCTGATATCCACGAAGCATACCTGCTATTTTATCCATATCGATGTCCTGACTGCCTTTATAAATTTTGTCACCTTTAAACTTTTCCGGATTAGAAGGTCTTACCCAGCCACCATCCAGCCAGAATAAATCGAGCTTACCATATTGAGAAGCTAATTCTTCTAACTGGTTGTACGTATATTTTTTAAAAGCGTCCCAACGTTCGGGATTTTTGTCTATACTATAATTGTTATTTCTGTTGGAGGTAGCATAGTATGGCCACCAGTAGTTTTCCGAATGCCAGTCAGGCTTAGAGAAATAAGCACCAACCCATAATCCTTCTTTTCTGAAAGCATTAAATACTTCTTTGGCAATATTGCTTTTTGGATTTTTAGAAAACGGAACTTCCGGATTTGTTATTTTAAAGTCGGTTTGCTTGGTATCGAACATATTGAAACCATCATGATGTTTGGTGGAAAATACGACATATTGCATACCTGCATCTTTGGCCATTTTTGCCCATGCTTCCGGATTAAATTTTACCGGATTAAACTGTTTGCTGAGTCCCCAGTACCATTTTTTATAATCATCATAATTAATGTTTTTGGGGCGGGGAATCCAATCTTCTTCTTCAGAACAAAGATTCCACAATTCCGGGAATGCTGTAAAGTCCCCAATGGATAATAATACCAAATTTTTTGTCCTGCCATTGTTTTAGTTTCTGCTGTACTTCCGGCTCTTTGGGTGGAATATAGCCCTGAGCGGCAGCTCCCAGAGAAGAGCATAGTAAGAGTGATAGAATAATTTTTTTCATGGTTAGTAAAGTCTTTGTTTACAAATATATTTTTTTGTTAAAAACAAAGCAATTATTCTTATCATATTTTGTGATTATACTAATGTTTAAAAGAGCTTTATTCAGTGTTTTAGCATATTTACTAAAAAGCTTATATTTACGGACTTTTAGTTAAAAAAATCAATAAATAATATGAAGAAGAAGTTTTTTGGTTTGCTAAGTATTGCGGTTGTTGCCTTTCATGGGGTGTCGGCGCAGGAAATTACTCTGGACAAAATCTATTCCGGATATTACCGTGCAAAAGGTATTACAGGAATAGCGTCACTAAATGACGGAGAGAATTATGCAACAATTGAACCTGCGGGAATTGCCAAATATTCTTATAAAACCTCTCAGAAGGAAAAGAATATTGTAGATGGACGTTTTGAAGGTTATACTTTCTCTAATGATGAATCTAAAATATTATTGCAAAAAAGCAGTGAACCTATTTACAGACATTCATTCCTTGGGAAATTTGATGTTAAAGATTTGAAATCCGGTAAGGTAGTAAGCCTTAATAACGGAAACTGGGTACAAGAACCAAAATTTTCTCCGGATGGAAGCAAGGTAGCTTTTATTGCAGATAATAACCTTTACTATCAGGATCTGGATAGTGGTAAAATTACCCAAATTACTACTGATGGTAAGAAAAATGAAATTATTAACGGTTTAGGAGACTGGGTATATGAAGAGGAATTCGGACATCCGGATTACTACCAATGGAATAAAGCCGGAGATGCTATAATTTTTGTAAGATTCGATGAGCGTAAGGTGCCGGAAATTAATATTCCAATCTATTATCAGAATCTGTATCCAAAGATGATGACTTATAAATATCCGAAAGCAGGAGAGGAAAACTCTGTTGTAACGGCTCATTTATACCAGTTGTCTGCAGAGAAAACTTCACAGCTGAACTTGGGCAGTTTCGAGAATTATTATATTCCGCAGATATTCCAAACGAATGCTAATGACGAAATCGTTGTAGCAACCTCTAACAGACACCAGAACAAGGTAGATTTATTGAAGGTAAATACAAAGACTGCATCTGTTAGTAAATTGTTTACAGAAACAGATAATGCCTGGATAGAAACAGATCATCTTACTATGGAGTTTTTGGATGACAATTCATTCCTTTGGGCTTCTGAGAGAGACGGACACAGACATCTTTACTGGTATGATACCAATGGTAAGCTAAAAAAGCAAGTGTCTAAAGGAGACTGGGAAATTATAAACTATTATGGTTATAATCCAAAAACAAAAGAGGCTTATATTCAGACAACTGAAAAGGGAAGTATAAACAAGGTGGTTTCCAAATTAAATATTAATACAGGGAAAACACAATTACTTTCCAATGCAGAAGGGAATAACAGTGCTGCATTCAGCAAAACATTTAATTATTTCATCAATACTTCTTCTACAGCGAAAGTTCCGACCAGCTATGTACTAAAAGATGCTAACGGGAAAGATGTAAAAGAATTACAAAACAACAACGACTTACTAGGTAAGTTAAAAGGAGATAACTTCCTGAATAAGGAATTTATATCAATACCAAATACGGCAGGAGATCAAATGAATGCATGGGTAATTAAGCCCAAAGATTTCAACCCTGCTAAAAAATATCCTGTATTCATGTTCCAATATTCAGGACCTGGCTCTCAGCAGGTATCCAACAGTTGGGATGGCGGAAATGGTATCTGGTTCGATATGCTGGCACAAAAAGGCTATATTGTAGTTTGTGTGGATGGTAGAGGAACTGGTTTCCGTGGAACCAAATACAAAAAAGTTACTTATAAAAATCTTGGTAAATACGAAATAGAAGATCAGATTACTGCTGCGAAATGGTTAGGTAATCAGTCTTATGTAGACAAATCCAGAATCGGAATCTTTGGATGGAGCTTTGGAGGCTACATGGCTTCATTGGCGATGACTAAAGGTGCCGATGTT
Source organism: Elizabethkingia miricola (assembly GCF_001675285.1). GTDB lineage: Bacteria > Bacteroidota > Bacteroidia > Flavobacteriales > Weeksellaceae > Elizabethkingia > Elizabethkingia miricola. The sequence goes on along the minus strand of NZ_LSGQ01000001.1, from coordinate 244,923 downwards.
TTCAAAATGGGTATTGCTGTAGCACCGGTAACCAACTGGAGATTTTATGACAGTGTTTATACCGAGAGATTCTTACAGACACCACAGGAGAATAAAGATGGTTATGACCTGAATTCTCCTACAACATATGCAAAACTATTAAAAGGTAAGTTCTTATTAATTCATGGTACGGCTGATGATAATGTACATTTCCAGAATTCTATGGAGTTCTCCGAGGCATTGATTCAGAATAAGAAGCAATTCGATTTCATGGCTTATCCGGATAAGAACCATGGAATTTCCGGAGGTAATACACGTCCGCAATTGTATGAAAAGATGACCAATTATATTCTGGAAAATCTTTAAAAGTACAAAATAGGTGTACTGTAAGGTATAGAATATATTCTACATGATCTTACAGTATACTATGATTTGGAAACAATACATTGCCAACTGTATACTGTACACTATTCAATGTAAATATTTACTGTAAACTAAAAATTAAAAGAATGAAGAGCAAGCATCCTAAAGGCTTACCCTACTTATTTTTTACCGAAATGTGGGAACGTTTTGGTTATTACCTGATCCTTGGAATTTTCGTATTGTATATGATTGATCCGGAAGGTCCGAAAGGAGGATTGGGATTCCCTGATAAAATGGCAGATGACATTTTCGGGACTTATATTGCATTAACTTATCTTACGCCGTTTCTGGGAGGTTTCCTTGCAGACCGTGTTTTAGGATATATTAAATCTATTTATCTGGGCGGGATATTAATGGCTGCCGGATATATAGGTCTGGGACTTTTCAAAGAACCTGGACTTTTCTATACTTCTCTTGCATTAATTATTGTTGGGAATGGATTCTTTAAGCCAACAATTTCTACTGTATTGGGGAACCTTTATAGCGAGGAGCCTTATAAAGCAAATAAAGACTCGGGTTATAATATCTTCTATATGGGGATTAATATAGGGGCATTTATCTGTAATATTATTGCTGCCTTTATGCGGAATAAATTCGGATGGGGAGAAGCCTTCATTACAGCTGGTGTAGGAATGTTATTAGGTTTGGTTATATTCAGTTTAGGAAGAAGACATATCCGTCATGCAACTGAAATGAAACCTGCAGAAAAAGGGGATACCAAAATTTCCGATGTACTGATTAAAGTATTTGTTCCTGCAATTGTTGCCGGAGTTATTGGTTGGGTAATCCCGGGGAATATCTTCGGAAGTGATAATACCGATGCATTTATCTTCGCATGTATACCCGTAATTTATTTTTATATTTCATTATACTTCAAAGCGAAGTCGGATGAAAAGAGACCTATTGGAGCGTTGTTGCTTATTTTCCTTGTTTCTATGTTCTTCTGGGCGATTTTCAAACAGAATGGTACAGCACTTACTCGTTGGGCTAACTATTATACGGACAGAACAGTTCCGGCAGCAGTTGAAAAACCATTGGAAAATATATATCTGGTTGAAACTAAAAGTTATGAAACGAAAGAAGTTACAGCATATGACGACCAGTTCCGTGCACAGAAAGATGCAGATGGTAAGACTTTAAAGGAACAAGGAAAGGATGTTTATTTCAAGAATATCACTCCTGAAAAACGCGCAGAACTGGAATCGGGAGAAAATAAGAATGTCTATCTCTACAATACAGAGCTATTCCAGTCCATTAATCCTTTCTGGGTAATTGTATTGACACCTGTTGTTGTAGGATTTTGGACTTTATTACGACGAAAGAAGAAAGAGCCTTCTACACCAACCAAGATTGTACTGGGACTGTTTATTACAGCATTGTCCTGTCTGGTAATGGTAGGAGCGGCCTACGTCGGAAGTAATGGTGCCGTAAAAGTTTCTGCTTTATGGCTGGTTGCCAGCTATGGTGTAGTAACAGTAGGAGAGTTATGTCTTTCACCAATGGGATTATCCGTGGTATCCAAGCTTTCACCACCAAGGATTACAGCGTTAATGATGGGAGGATTCTTCCTGGCTAACTCCGTAGGTAACAAGCTTTCCGGTATTTTGGCAAGTACATGGTACAACTATGAGAATAAAGAATACTATTTCTTAGTGAATTTTGGATTGTTAATTTTTGCCTTCTTCATAGGCTTATTAATGCTGAAATTCTTAAATAAAGTAATGAAAGAGAAAGGACTAAACTAAAAGTTGTCCGGATAAAAACCATCCGATACATAGGATGGTTTTTCTTTTTTTATAGTTTTTTTTGGAATATAATTAACTGAAAATATGTTACAACAAGGTGTAATATTGAATATTATTCCGGCTTACATACTAAAAAAAACTATATTTGCTCATCTTAACAAAAGTTAACATTAAATAAAATATGGAGACAGTTCAATCTCAGTCGAGACATCCAAAAGGTTTATGGGTATTGTTCGGCACAGAAATGTGGGAACGTTTTAACTTCTACGGAATGCGTGCTATTCTTACGCTTTTCATGGTTCATGCCCTTATGCTTGGTGAATCGAATGCCTCGATCATTTATGGAGGTTTCTTGGCACTTTGCTATTTAACACCACTTTTAGGTGGATTTATTTCAGATAAGTATTTAGGTAACAGGAATTGTATCATCTTAGGAGGATCTTTAATGGCTATAGGACAGTTACTTTTGTTCTATAGTGCTTGTATTTTCGATACAGGTATAGAATCTTCCAAGAGCGTATTCTGGTTAGGGCTACTTGTCATTATATTCGGAAACGGATTCTTTAAACCGAATATTTCTTCTATGGTGGGAAGTTTATACCCGCCACAAGAGAAGACTAAACTAGATTCAGCATTTACTATTTTCTACATGGGTATCAACATCGGGGCACTTTTAAGCCAGTATTTTGTACCAATGTTTGCAGATGTTGTTGTGAATGGAAAACAGGATGTATTTGCATTCAAGTGGGGATATTTAATGGCAGGTATTGCTATGATCTTGGGAACTGTATTGTTCTTTATTCTTAAAAACAAATATGTTGTTACACCTGAAGGAAAGCCAATTGGCGGTGTACCTTCTAAAAATACTGCAGAAGGTGAGGTTGTAGAGCAAGCTAAGTTTACTGGTTCATCTTTGGCTGTATTTCTTGTACTTTTAGTTGCATTGTTCTTTGGATTCAGATACCTTTTGGTAGATGAAATCTTCTTTAGCAGCTTCGAAATCGGAACACTAGTAAAAGGTATTATTTATCCTATTATTTATGCATCGGGGATATCGCTTGCCGTTCTTATTTTATTGGATAAAACCCTTACAAAAGTAGAGACACAGAGAATCTTAGTAATTTATATTATTTCGTTCTTTATTATTTTCTTCTGGGCTGCATTCGAGCAGGCAGGTTCATCACTAACCTTTATAGCTTCCAATCAGACAGACAGAACGTTCTTATTCGGATGGCAGATGCCTGCATCTATGGTGCAGATCTTTAACGGAATATTTGTGGTTCTTTTAGCGGTGCCTTTTAGTTTATTATGGGATAAATTAAGAGCTGCAGGTAAGGAGCCGGTTTCTCCGTTAAAACAAGCATTTGGACTTGCACTGATTGCATTGTCTTACTTTATTATTGCACATAATGTAAAAGATCTTGGTAGTTCAGGATTACTGGCTATTAAGTGGTTAATATTACTATATTTTATCCAGACTTGTGGTGAGCTTTGCTTATCTCCTATCGGACTTTCATTAGTAGGTAAATTAGCACCTAAGAGATTTGCTTCATTATTATACGGGGTATTCTTTATCTCTAACGCTGCCGGTTACGCTCTAGCAGGGATTTTAGGATCTATCCTTCCGGCTACGGGAGATAAATTTAAAAAAGCTCAGGAATTGGGGGTTAATCTTCAGGATGTTTTAGACAAGAAGGTTGCGCTTACAGCAGAGCAGACAGATTTGTTAACGAAAAATCAGATTCCTTTAGAGAATCATACTTTTGCCGGATTTGAGATTCATAACTTATTTGAATTCTTTATGGTATTTGTTGTACTATGTGGTATTGCATCTGTAGTATTAGCTTTAATATCACCTCTTTTAAAGAAAATGATGAATGGTATAAAATAAAATTAGACCTATTCACTAGAAGATAATTATAAAAACCTCTGATTGCTCAGAGGTTTTTTCGTAATTTGGTCAGATTGTTTTTTATCAAAAAACAACTTCACGGAGATTAATTAAATATGTATGGTTAATGAGTTTAACATTAGAGCAAATTCAGGATTTTAAAGGCAAATATCCGAAACAGTTATGGTATCTTTTTACAATAGAAATGTGGGAGCGTTTTTGTTTCTACGGAATGCGTGGCGTTTTGGTAATTTTTATGACCGATCAGCTTGGTCTTTTTGAAAAGGATGCCAACCTTAAATATGGGGCAATTCAGGCATTTATTTATGCATTCACTTTTATTGGAGGAATTTTTGCGGATAAGATTTTAGGATTTAAAAAGTCCTTGGTTTTTGGTGGAATTATTATGGCTATAGGGAATTTAATTATTGCCTATAATCCTCATGATTTATTTTATTTTGGGATTACATGTTCTATTATTGGTACTGGTTTTTTCAAGCCTAATATTTCCTCAATGGTAGGGGAGCTTTATAAGGAAGATGATGTAAGAAGGGATGCAGGTTACGGAATGTTTTATGCCGGGATTAATATTGGTGGTCTTTTAGGAGGGGCACTATGTGTTTACTTGGGGAAATATTATTCATGGAGTTTGTGCTTTCTTGCAGCAGCAATTGTAATGATTATTGGTTTGGTGACGTATTTTGTTATCAAAAAATCGATTGAACCGATTGGGAATTCCCCTTTATTGGAAAATAAAAAAGAAGTTAGAGTTCGTAAAGAACTAATGGTTATTGTAGGTGCAATTATAATGCTGCCTATTATTTATATACTAATTCATAATAGTAATTTTACCGACTATTTTATGTATGGGATTGGTATTGTGTCACTGGTTTACCTTGGTTTCGAACTTACAAAACTTAATAATGCATATCGCAAGAAAGTAATAGCAGCATTTGTTTTCATTGTAATGTACTTAATTTTCAATGCAATTTATGAGCAAAGTGGAGGTTCACTTTCCTTGTTTGCAAAGGATAATCTGGTGAGCAATTTAATGTTCTTCCATATTGATCCTAACATTATTAATAACAGTGCGAACTCATTCTTCATTATTATTTTTAGCCCAATTGTCGGTTTGCTTTGGGTATGGCTGGCAAAGAAAAAACTAGAACCGAATACGATAATTAAATTCGGAATTGGGTTTTTATTTTTAGCAGGTGGTTTCTTCTTGTTTTATTCATTACGGTTTTTCGCAAATGATGCAGGCAAGTCATCATTAAACTTATTTACATTCACATGGTTGGTTATTACACTGGGTGAACTATGTTTAGGACCAATAGGAATGTCTATTATCACGAAACTATCTCCTAAGAGATTATTTGGAATGATGATGGGAATGTGGTTTTTGGCAAGCGCATTCGGGCAGTTTTTTGCTGGGAAAATCGGTGCTGAAATGTCGGCTGCAAATACCGGCGGAACACTTGCTTCAAAACTTATTGCTTATACAGAGGGTTATAAAATGTTGGGTATCTATGCATTAATAGCCGGAGTGGTATTGATTTTGATATCGCCTGTGGTGAAAAAATTAATGCAGGAAGTGCGTTAATATATTCATAACAATGCCTAAATTTGAATAAGATGAAGAGAATAATTTTATTTTTCAGCATACTTTTTATAAGCTTTGGATATAGTCAGGTTAAATGGATGACTATGACTGATGCTATGGAAGCTATGAAAAAGAAGCCTAAGAAGATTTTAATTGACTTTTATGCAGACTGGTGTGGGCCTTGTAAAATGATGGATAATCAGACTTATACAAACCCGATTATCTCTAAATTTATCAATGATAACTTTTATCCGGTAAAATTTAATGCTGAAGGAAAAGAAAAACTTTTTTTTAACGGAAGAGATTTTGACAATCCTAATTTTAAGAAAACACCTGGCAGGGGAGTACAGCATGAGTTTGCAAGGTTCATGAATATATACTCTTACCCATCTACAGTTTTTATGGATGAAGATTATATGCAGATTACCAATCTTATGGGGTTCTTTACTCCGAAAGAAATGGAACCCTATCTGAGCCTTATTTCTACAGAAGCTTATAAAACGATAAAGACAAGAGATGAATGGGATAAATTTCAGTCAAAGTTTAAGTCAAAAATAAAAGAATAAAATAACTCCTATCAGATTTGTAGTATTTTAGATTTTTTATATCTTTGTACCGAAATTATTTCACAGAATTAATAGCTTATTAAGAAAGACGGAGGGAACTGAACCTATGAAGTCTTGACAACCTGCCGAAAGGTAAGGTGTTACATTCAGCCGAAAGGGAAAATAAGTAAAGATATAATGCAATGCCTCATTAGCTTTACTAATGAGGTTTTTTAATCGAAAAATATTAGAATATGATAAAGAAAAACATTTTGACTGAAAAGAAATCCAGAGTTGTACTTACAGCTTCTGTTCTATTTTTTGCAGGTTTTGGGCAGGTATACGGACAGGAAACAAAAAAGGACAGCCTTAAAGATAAAAGCATAGACGAGGTTGTTATTGTAGGTTCGCGTTCCGGAGGGCGTTCTAAGGCAGATAGCCCGGTTCCGGTGGATGTTTTCAATCTTAAAGAAGCTTCTTTAGTATTACCACAAACCAATATTAATCAGATTCTTAATGCTGTAGCACCATCTTTTACATCTACAGTGCAAACCAATGCAGACGGTACAGACCACTTGGATCCTGCGCAGTTAAGAGGTTTAGGACCAGATCAGGTTTTAGTATTGGTAAACGGTAAGAGACGGCATACTTCAGCTTTAATCAATGTAAATGGTTCACCCGGAAGAGGGACCGTAGGAACAGACCTTAATGCTATTCCTTCTTTTGCTTTAAGCAGAATAGAGGTATTGCGTGATGGTGCTTCTGCACAATACGGATCCGATGCTATTGCCGGCGTTATGAACCTACAGTTAAAAAGAGATACGGGGAAACTTACAGGGCAAGTCAGTTATGGTGGATATTTAACAGATGCAGCCAAGAATCATACAGGTAACTGGGATGGAGATCAGATTCAGGTAGACCTTAATTATGGTGCTAAAGTAGGTAAAAAAGGAGGGTTTGTTAATGTTACTTTTTCTTCCCAATACCGTAATCCTACCTTCAGAGCAGGAGTTGAAAGCGGTAATATATACAATGCCTATAATGCGATCGAAAAGAGAGCTGCTGAAGGAGGTGTGAATCTTTCCTCATATTTCACGCGTATGGATCAGCTTAGTAACCAGCAACAACAACAATTGATTGGAGTTATAAAACAGTATGCACAAAAAGTAAATTATTTTGATAATGCCTACCAGCAACAAATTCAAAATGCTAGTAATATTTCGACACTTCAGGGGCTGTTGGGAGCTAATTATACCGATCAGGAATTGGCTTATAGAGGACAGGAAAGACGTGATTTTAATATGTGGGTTGGACAGTCCAAACTGAATAATAATCAGATTTTTGTGAATGCCGAAATCCCATTAAGTGACACATGGAAAGTATATACATTCGGTGGCTATGGCTATAGATACGGAACTTCTGGAGGTTTCTTCAGAAAGCCAAATCAATCCAGGACATTTACAGGATTATATTTAGATGGTTATTTACCTAAGATTAATACAGATATACAGGATGTATCACTTTCTGCAGGTGTGAAAGGTACATGGGATGGTTGGAATGTGGATTTCAGTAATACTTTTGGACAAAACTCTTTTGATTATACTATCAGTAATACAGGAAATACCAGTTTAAGATTTAATTCTCCAAGTAAATTTAAAGCAGGGGGACTTAGGTTTTTACAAAATACCATTAACCTGGACTTCAGTAAAAAGTTTGATGTTTTTGACGGACTAAACTTTGCTTTTGGAGGTGAACAAAGACATGAAAGTTTTAAAATAAATGAAGGAGAACCAGTTTCTTATCTTACATACGATATTAATGGAAATCCTGTTACAGACTATGTAAATCAACTAAGACCAACAGATTTTTTTGGTAACGCATTGCCTGGAGGATCACAAGTATTTAGCGGATACAGAAGTGTGAATGCAGTAAGTAAAAATCGTAATTCTTATGCGGCTTATGCAGATGCAGAAGTTAACTTTACCAATTGGCTATTGGTAGACGGAGCTGTGCGTTATGAAAATTATTCAGATTTTGGAAATACAGTTAATTTCAAATTAGCTTCCCGTATAAAATTAACAAAGGATCTTAATTTTAGATTTGCAGGATCTACAGGATTCCGGGCACCGTCCATTCATCAGATTTATTATAATACAACATCCAGCTTATATGTTACAATACCTGGAAATCCAGTTGGGGAGATTCAGGAAGTAGGAACTTTCAGTAATGATTCACAAATAGCAAGAGGTTTTGGAATACCAAAGTTAAAGCAGGAAACTTCTCAATCAATCAGTGCCGGATTTACTTATAAAATTCCGGCTTTAAACCTGAACATTACAGCTGATGGTTATTGGATTAAAGTAAAAAACAGAATTGTACTTACAGATTTATTCTCCAAATTTAAAGGGGCAAATCTTACACCAGCACAACAAGAAGTTAACAATACAATGAATGCTTTAGGTGTTGACGGAGCACAGTTCTTTGCTAATGCCATAGATACAGAAACCCGCGGGGTAGATGTTGTAATCAGTCATAATTATAAAACAGCTGGTTTTTCTCTTAAGAATGATTTTGCCATTAACCTGAATAAAACAAAAAGAGTAGGAGATATTCATTCGTCAGACTTATTGCATAATGCAGGTTTGGATAATGTATATTTTTCTGAAAAATCCAGAGTTTATCTGGAAGAAGCTGTTCCAAGAGTAAAAGCCAGTCTTGCACATACTTTACAATTTGGTAAGTTAGATGTGTATGTAAGAAATACTTATTATGGTAAAGTTACAGGTGCAGATATAATTGTACAACCGGATACTCACCAGATTATGTCCGACAGAGTGATTACAGATCTTTCTGTAGCTTATGGATTCAGCAAAAATATTAGCTTGACATTGGGGGCTAACAATGTATTTGATGTTTATCCTTCCAGAAACCTTCCGGTATCTTCTAATAACGATCAGTTCGTATATACCAGATCTACATCACAGTTCGGAATGAACGGACGTTATGTTTTCACAAGGCTTAATTTTAATTTCTAATTGATACATTAAAAACCCGCACCAGATTCTGATGCGGGTTTTATTTTCTGTTTATTTAGTTTAGAGCTTTTCTGCCGTCCAGGAAAGTACTTTTACTCCGGGTGAGTAATGGCAGGCTATAACATTTTCGGCATTTAAATTAATTGCCTCAAAACCATAATTTAAAGATAAATCTGAATGATTAACAGAATGCAATGGCCATTCTGCGTGATGTATCTCATATCTTAATGTTTTCTGATCTTTGATAAGATATAAACAATATCTCTCAGTTAACCATAAGTCGAAAGCTGTTTTGTTCTCTATTCTTTCACAAGGCTCAAAGTTCGCTATGAGAGAGAATTTCTTTTTTATATTTCTACTGCTATAACTTTTAGTACCGCGTTTGATCTCAGATTTTTCATAAGGCAATCCTGACAATGTTCTTGCTACAAAAGCGGAAATTTGTTTTTCGGCTTCAATATTAAGGAAATACACACCCTGCTTATCGTCATTGTTTATATAAGTACGGACATTTATCTCATAGAAATCCGAAATAAATCCTACTGAAGGAAGGTTTCTGGGACGTATTTTTTCCATCTTAAAAGCGACAACCGAGACATAATATTTCCCTTCAAAACTATCAATATTTAAATTTTCAGGAACAAGTTTCCTAAGTATATTGAAGTCCACTTCAAAATGTAAGAATAAAGCATCATTCCACTCCTGGTAGTATTGCCATTTTCCGATTGGCAGCTTCCAGGGTCTGTGATGTGTATCGGATATTAGATTTTGAATGTGGTTCATTTAAGGTTATCTTTTAATTAGGATAATCCATGTATGATAATTAGTTCTCCTAAAATATTTACAAAATAAAGCGTTTCAAATTTCTGAAACGCTTTATCTGTTTATTTTTTTATTTCAACACCAATCAATGAAGCTTGTTCTATAACAAAACTTCTGGCAGCTTCTTTTTCGTTCGGAATTTCACCCTCCAGAATAGCTTCTTTTACTTTTTCTTTCAGAATGCCAATTTCCTTACCAGGCTTTAAAGAAAACATTTCCATAATTTCTTCTCCGGAGATAGGAGGCTGGAAATTACGTACATGATCTTTCTCTTCTACTTCCTTTATTTTTTGTTCTACATACTCAAAATTTTTCTTGAAACGTTTCTGTTTGCTCGAATTTTTAGTTGTAATATCAGCTTTACATAAGGTGAAAAGATCTTCAAGGTCTTTTCCTGCATCAAAAAGAAGTCTTCTTAATGCACTATCCGATGTATCATCCGTAATAAGGGCTATAGGGCGGGAAGATAGCTTTACCATTTTTTGTACATACTTCATTTCAGCACCTAAAGGAAGTTTCAGTCTTTGGAATAGTGTTTTTACCATTTTAGAACCCAGAAACTCATGACCGTGGAAAGACCAGCCCTGTTCAGGTGTGAATTTCTTGGTAGGTGCTTTTCCTACATCGTGAAGCAATGCAGCCCAACGCAGCCATAGATTGTCTGTATTTACAGAAATATTGTCTACAACTTCCAATGTATGATAGAAATTGTCTTTATGGGTTTGCCCTTCTTTTTCTTCAATTCCTTTAAGAGCCGTAATTTCAGGAAGAATAATATCAAAAAGTCCTGTTTTCTCCAGAATACTTAACCCTGTAGATGGCTTTTCAGATAGCATTATTTTATTGAACTCCGTCATAATGCGTTCCATAGATACAATTTCTATACGCTTAGCTTCCTGTTTAATAGCCTGTAATGACTTGTCTTCAATTCTGAAATTAAGAGTAGATGCGAATCTTATAGCACGCATCATACGTAAAGGGTCATCAGAATAGGTTTGTACGGGTTCCAATGGAGTACGGAGGATTTTATCACTTAAATCCTGCATCCCGTTGAATGGATCAATCAGTTCTCCGAAATTTTCCTTTCCCAGAGATATTGCCATTGCATTAATAGTAAAATCCCGACGTTTTTGGTCGTCTTCCAGTGTACCGATTTCTACCTCCGGATTACGGCTGTTTTCAGTATAACTCTCTTTACGTGCCCCAACAAATTCCAGATCAAGATTCTGGTATTTAATCATAGCAGTACCATAAGTTTTGAAAACCGAAACCTTAGGTTTTGGATTGATATTTTCTGCTACGGTTTCCGCAAGCTTAATTCCGCTGCTTTCCGTTACAAAATCTATATCTGTTGGCTCCTTACGCTGCATAAGCAAATCACGAACATATCCGCCTACTATATAAGCAGATTGTGTATTTTGTTCTGCGGCCTCAGAGACCAGTTTGAATATTTTTAAGTGTTTATTTTGGTTAAGATTGATCTTCAAAATATATCTTTTCGTTATTCTCTAATGATTTTTATTTTCCCATCCTGACCGATTTTGATCACAGATGATCCGGGATATTCAGAAACCACATCGTGAAACTCTTCTACAACATAATCAACTCCTTTCAGGATCTCAGGATCTATATCTGCAAATTTTAACGGGCTTTTGCTGCCACTCAGGTTAGCAGAGGTAGATACCAATGGCTTGTTGAGTTTGGAAATAAGTTTCTTGCAAAAATCATTTTTTACCAAACGGATACCTATACTGCCATCTTCTGCTAAAAGCTCTTTTGGAAGCCCTTTTGGGTTATCATAGATAAAGGTAATAGGTTTCTCGCTGAGGTCCATCATTTCCCATGCCAGTTCAGGTACTTCTACTAATTCCTGAAGGCGACGCTCGCTTTCTACGAGAATGATCATAGATTTGTTGGCATCACGGTGCTTTATATCGTAGATTTTTTTTATTGCTTCGATATTAGTAGCATCACAGCCAATTCCCCATATCGTATCGGTAGGGTATACAATAGTACCTCCGGATTTTAGTATGTTGATTATCTGTTCCATTTATTTTATAGCAGAGACGGGTTTTACCCGCCTCTAGTCAAATTTAATTATAGTTTTCTGTTGGGTGGCCTATATAGCGTTCAGCGCTTGCTCCAGATCCTGTAATAGATCTTCAATATCCTCAATACCTGCACTAAGACGTACAAGATCATCAGTGATACCTAACTCAGCACGTTTTTCAGCAGGAATAGATGCGTGTGTCATCATAGCTGGGTGATTTGCTAAAGACTCTACACCACCAAGTGATTCTGCTAATGTGAAAACACGAAGATTTTCCAGGAACTTAACCGAGTCTTCTTTTTTACCAGATTTGAAGGTAAAAGAAACCATTCCGCCAAAGTCTTTCATTTGTTTTTTAGCCAAATCATTTTGTGGATGGCTTTCTAATCCCGGATAAAATACTTGTTCAATAGCCGGATGTTTTTCCAAGAACTGAGCAACTTTGATTCCGTTTTCAGAATGTCTTTGCATTCTCAATGCTAAAGTTTTAATACCTCTTAGTACTAAATAAGAATCGTGCGGACCTAAGATACCTCCGGATGCAAACTGAATAAAGTGTAGTTTTTCTCCTAATTCTTCTGTTTTAGCAACCAAAGCTCCTGCAACAACATCAGAGTGACCTCCAAGATATTTAGTAGCAGAATGCATGATGATATCCGCGCCTAAATCTAAAGGCTGTTGAAGGTATGGTGATGCAAAAGTATTGTCTACAGCTAAAAGAATATCTTTCCCCTGAATAAGATCCGCAACAGCTTTAATGTCTACTAATTTCATTAAAGGATTCGTCGGCGTTTCTAACCAGATTAGCTTTGTCTTATCATTAATAAGGTCAGCTATTTTTGAAACATCATCGAAGTTAACGAACGTAAACTTTAACTGATATTTTTCAAAAAGGCGGGTAAACATTCTGTAAGTACCACCGTAAAGATCGTCTACAGCAATAACTTCATCACCAGGATTTAATAATTTAAGTACACAATCTATAGCAGCAAGGCCTGAACCGAAAGCTAAACCTCTGGCCCCGTTCTCTATACTTGCCAGAGCATCTTCTAATGCCTGACGTGTTGGGTTTGCACCACGGGAATATTCATATCCTGCACGCAGTTGTCCAGGACTTTTTTGTGCGAAAGTTGAAGTAAGGAATATCGGTACATTTACAGAACCTGTATGAGGCTCTGCATGTTGGTTTCCATGAATTACTTTAGTATTGAATTTCATTTTTTATTTGTATTTACAGACCTGCAGCAAAATAGTCTCTTACTACTGTACTTTGGTCAGAATTTCTGATAATTGTTATTTTTCCTTCGTAAGCATACGTTACAACTTCTATTTCCTGTGGTAGTTTTTCAGGAGTTTTAGAAGTAAAAGACAGTTTATATTCGTTATTAGCATACTGATCTTTTCCGGTTTCCTTAAGAGCAACAATCTTACCATCTGCCTTTATAAAAGCTTTTTTCAAGGACAGATCAATATAAACAACATTTAAAGGAGTACCTTTTATAAAATCTTTCATACTTGGCACCAGTTCCATAATAGATTCTCCTTCCATATCATATGGATGGAGGCTGCCTTTTAGCATTTCAGCAGTAATCTCATCCGGTTTAAAATCCACAATGTTTAATTGCGCCGCCGGAGCTTCAGCTACTTTATCTGTCTTTACAGTATCTTTTTTTGTAGTGATACTATCTTTAGCGTTTATTTCTTTAGTTTCTGTCTTTTTCTGACAGGCAAATAAAGAGAGTATGCTTAGTACTAAAAATGTTTTTTTCATATTAATATTTGGTGTTGGTTTGTGTCTGTTATCCTTTGATCTTTGCAAGAGCAGCAAACTCCTCAGCAAATTCCATTACTTTTTCAGCAACATCTTCTTCGCCGGTAGCTCTTTCATAAGTATGACCTAATGAAACAAGAATCTGATGGAAAAACATCTTCATCTGATCAACAGGCATTTCTTTTGTCCATAGGTCTATACGTAGCGCTTCATGTTTCTTTTCATCCCATACAGAGATCATGACAGCTTTAGTTTCCTGGTTGTCGATACCCCCGTCCTGAGCATTCCATGTTAGTTTTTCCGGTACGTGATTTTCGTCTAGTTCTACATTGATAGATATCTGTGTTTGTCTCATAATTTCTACAGTCTGTTTAATCTGAATATTTCCCAAAATTGAACCTGCTATCTGTTTATATTACTGATAAGGAAAATAAAACCTTACCAAAAGGAAAAACAGATATAAAAGTTTTCGAAAAACTTCTTTACTTTTACATTATATTTTAATGTGCAAAAATAATAAATTCTAAGGACAAAGTGCAGTTAGAAACCAACCGATTAATAATGAGACCATTTGAAGAAACAGACGCAGAAGGTCTCTTTCTTTTAGACTCTAACCCCGAAGTAATGAAGTACGTTGGAGGTATAGTTTCTACTGAAGTTGAACAAAGCCGCCAAATGATTGAATTTATACAAAACCAGTATAAAGAAAATGGTGTTGGAAGACTTGCTGTAATCGAAAAAAGCAGCAATATCCTAATCGGATGGAGCGGACTAAAATACCTGACAAAAGAAATAAACGGTATGAAAAACGTATATGAATTAGGATACCGTTTTTTACCAGAATATTGGGGAAAGGGCTATGCTACAGAGACAGCAATAGCAGCACTGAATTATGCATTTAATGAAATAAAGACTGACGTGGTATACGCCATGGCTGTTACTGAAAATGCCGGATCTAATCGTGTTTTGCGGAAATTAGACTTCGAGGAACTCGGGACTTTCTTAGACGATGGTGATCTGTGCTATTGGTATAAACTAGAGAAAGAAAATTACAAACAGAACTAGATAAAATATGCAATCAGAAAAAGTTATAGAACATATTGTAGCATGGCTGAAAAACTATGCAGAAAAAGCAGGCATGAAAGGTTTCGTAGTCGGAGTATCCGGCGGAATTGATTCAGCAGTAGTTTCTACGCTAGCAGCGATGACAGGTATGAAAACTTTGGTTTTAGAAATGCCTATCCGTCAGAAAGAAGATCAGGTGAACCGAGCTCAGGAGCATATTGATTTTCTGAAAAACAAATTTCCTAATGTAGATGGTTTTAGAGTAGATCTTACTCCTACATTCGATACTTTTCAGAGCCAGGTAGATGTAAACGATGCTGATTTTCCGAACGAACAGCTGGCTTTAGCCAATTCACGTTCCCGTTTGCGTATGATTACACTATATTATTACGGACAGATTCACAATCTTTTAGTTACCGGAACAGGAAATAAAATTGAAGATTTCGGTGTAGGTTTTTTTACTAAGTACGGTGATGGCGGGGTAGATATCAGTCCGATTGCAGATCTGGTAAAAACACAGGTATATGAAGTTGCAAGACACCTGGATATTGTAGAAAGTATTCAAAAAGCAATTCCTACAGATGGATTATGGGATGAGGAAAGAACCGACGAACAACAAATGGGGGCTTCTTATCCAGAACTTGAATGGGCAATGAGTGTTTATAATACCCATAAAGCCGATGATTTTTCGGGGAGAGAAAAAGAAGTTTTTCAGATTTACGATAAATTGCACAGAGCAACTCTGCATAAAATAAATCCGATACCAGTCTGTGAAATTCCGGAAACCTTATTGAATTAATAAATAGAGATTGAGAATCAGTATTCAGAATGAAAATCGGATCAGATAACCAACAACTATAAACTATAAAAGAATGAACTCCAAGTTTTTAAAGATTATGCTTCTTTTCGTTGTTGCTTTTACAGCAGGAATAGGAGTGATGTCTCTGATTAATAAAAATACAGGAAAGAGAATGCCTACTGCCGATGAGGTAGTAAACTATGATCCTACAACTACTAAAAATACGCAGACAGATATAGCTACGCTAACAAATGAGAAAGTTGTAGCAGATTATGTGAAGAAAAATAAAAGACTGCCTGATTATTATATTACTAAAAGAGAAGCCAGAGAAAAAGGTTGGGAGCCATCTAAAGGAAATCTTTGTGATATTTTACCAGGCAAGGCAATAGGTGGAGATTACTTTGGGAACAGAGAAGGAAAGCTGCCTAAGGAAAATGGCAGAAAATACTTTGAAGCCGATGTAAACTACGATTGCGGAAGAAGAGATGCTGAACGTATGGTATTTAGTAATGACGGATTGGTGTTTATAAGTAAAGATCATTATAAAAGTTTTGAACAGAAATAACGAATAGAAACAAATGAAAGAAGTATTCATAGATTTTAGTCAGATAGGTGACTATGAAGAATTTTACGAACAACTAAAGGAGAAGCTCCCGTTACCTGATTATTTCGGGGACAATCTGGATGGTTTGTATGATGTGTTAACAGGTGATGTAGAAATGCCTTTGCATATAGAGTTCGTTAATCTTAGTGTAGACCAGCTGGAGACTTTTGAAGATTTGTTAGAAACAATGGAAGATGCTGAAGAAAATGTTGAAGGCTTTACATTCTCCTATTTTCTGGAACAATTTGAAGATGAAGATTAAACTAATATAGCAGTATAAGATTCAAAAAGAAATCTTTAAATTAAAATAATATAAAATCCCGAAGTCATATAACTTCGGGATTTTTTTGAATTTGAACTTATGAATAAAAAATTGATTATTTTTTCACAGGTGCTAACAAGTCTACACCATCAACAGTTGCCCATGCACCGGATGTAAACTGAGTTTTCTTAACATCTCCGTTGGTAAATGATACAGGTTTGGTTGTAGCAAATGCATATCCATATACACCCGGATTATCAGAATTTAGGTAATTTATCGGAGTAACTTTAATTTTTCCTTTATTTAACTGATCGGTTTCAGTAGCTAAATCCTGAATTAAAACTGCATAAGCTTGCTGAGTACCCATATTTTTATACCCATCTATGTAAACATTGGTAAAGATTCCTGATCCATGCTTTTTAAACTGAATTGCAGTAATTTCTGCGGATCCGGCAACCTCAGGCTGAGTACCTGCTTCTCTGATTAAAGTAATTCCGTTTACTTTTGGAGCAGTGTTATCAGCGTTAGAAGAAGCTTCGATCTCCATACCAAAGTTACCAATACCTGTTTGGTATGCATACCAGTTAGAATTATTTTGGCCAGACCAACCATCTTGCCAGTCGAAAGAATCGTCATAGTTTCCGTAAGAGATTAGATTACTTCCGCTTGCAGTACCGCCGAAGAATTCAAAACCATCATCTGTACCTTTATAAGATACTAGGTTTTCCAAAATAGTTCCTGCACCTACAGCATAGAAAGTCATAGAGTTTGTTTCAGATGTTCCATCTCCAATTTTACGGCCTCCGTATTCAACTCTTACGAATTTCATTACACCAGAATTAGAATTTGCATCATTACCTCCGTACGTCTGAGATAATCCATCTTCTGAAAGTGCTGTTGAAGCACCGCCAACCGCCTTTATCGGCGCATTACCATAGATTGTAATACCACCCCAGTCACCTGGTTTTTTGGAAGCTGTTGTGAAAACAATTGGCTGATCTGCTGTACCCTCAGCTTTTATTTTTCCACCTTTCAGGATAACTAAACTACTATCAATATTAGTTGTAGCCGTAAAATTAGCACCAGCCTCTATTGTTAGAGTAACGCCATCGGATACCTTTACAATACCTGTTAATGTGTAGTTACCTTTTTTTATCAATAAATCTTTAGTAATTGTACCAGTTAGATTTCCTGAGCCTTCCATTACAGAACCATTGTTATTTCCAGGATTGGTTGGGTTTGTAGGGATGTCATTGTCTTCACGAATATCAATCGTACATGAAGAAACGCTTAATAGAAATGTTAAAGACAAAAGCGTTAGGATGTTCTTTTTCATATTACTTAGTATTATTTTATTTTTAATTAAAATGTATAACCTATTGTCAGGTTAAAGTTTGTACCACGTTTGAAGTCTACCATTCTCAAAGAGGTTTCATTGATCGGAATTAAACTTCTATCGCCTAAATCCAGTTTGTACTGCTGATTAAGAATATTCTGTATTGCAAATTTCAGATTCCAGTTCTTAGTCAACTGTGTATTGTAAATAAAGTCTAGTTGGTGGAAAGGACTTTCGTATACATTGTCCAGTCTACCAAATCCAACTCCGTAGATTTTTTTACCTGAAACATTGTAAACAAGAGAGAATGTGTTAGTAAGATTCTGTGAGTTTTTGAATTCGTATTTTAAATCTGCATTCACAGTCCATGGGGCAGCACCCTGTAATTTTCTGTTTCTGTTTGCAAGGAAGTCGGTTTCATTTTTCTGTTCCTCACTTCTTTCTACATCTGTATACATAAAGGTTGCATTAGCTCCTAATGACCACCTGTCTAATCCTTCGAAAATTCTGTTAAGACCAACTAAACCTTCTACTTCAAGACCGAGTACTTTGGCTCTTTTAGAATTGAAATAAGTAATAGTTGTTCCTGTAGAATTCCCGGAAGAAATATATGATCTTTCAATAGCATAATCCAGTATTTTACCAAAAGCATTAAAAGCAATCATCTCCTTACTGGTTGGGAACCATTCATATTTTAAATCGATGTTATAGTTTTCACTATTTTTCAATAATGGGTTACCTACGATATTTTCGTTATCCGGATTCATATATTCAATCGGCATATATTCTATAAGAATAGGTCTTGTGATAGATTTACTAGCAGCAAATCTGATGTTAGAGCTATTATTAAGAGCCTTTTTAATTGCCAAAGAGGGTAGTATAAAGTACTGATTCTTAGTAATGTTTTCAGTGTCCGGATACTTATTGCTTTTAGGATCTTTGTAACGTGTAATGTTCATGTTGTTTTCTACACGGCCACCAATTAATATATCCCAGGTTTCATTTGGTTTATAATTCAGGTTAATATATCCAGCATTGACAAACTGGTAAAGATGTTTTTTGTAATGTTGCGGAGAGCCTTCGAAATAACTATAATAGCCTTTGGTTAATCCGTTGTTGAATTGTGCCTGAGGCTTATCTTTATTAACAATTACATTTGCATTTGCAGGATCTAGCAATCTACCATATATAAAGCGGTAAGATATATTCCTGATGTCAGCAAAACCATTATACCCTGCAGCTATATTAACAGGGAATTCATTTTTCTCATTTCTTTCACCCAATCCAACATTATATTCTGCAAAAGCTGAAAAGTAATTCTTACCATTTACATCAAAGTATTGACGGATAAGGTTATTACCTCCATAGTTCATAGAAAGATCCTGAGTCCCGGGAATTTCTTGCCCAGCAAATATCTTCCGATCTGGTTGTTGGAAGAAATTATTCACCCAGCTTCCTCCTGCTTTTATAAAATGCCGGTCTCCTATTTTCTGGGATGCGATTAACTGAATATTTGTAAATCTGGAAATATCCTGCTGGTTAACACGGAAAAATAATGGTGTTTGTTTCTGTTGATCTCTGTATCCATAGAAGTCTTCAATAACATTATCCGAGTTTTGTAAGAACATAGCACTCAAATCTATTTTCGTTCCTTTGTTCTTATAGCCAACGCCTAATAATGCAGAAGATTCTATACCATAAGTATAAGTTTCTCTCATTAAGCGGTTTCTGTAATCCCCGGATTCATTAAAGTTATTTTTGTTTCCGTTTCTGTATTCGTAAGAGTTAGCCTGGTTTAAGGATAATAAGAAACCTACGCTGCCTGTATTTCCAGCTTTAAATTTCTGAGCTGTTGTAAATCCGATCCCTGTATTTGGTAATGATTTTACATTGTTAACATCCCATGACTCTTTAAAATTATGCAGAGATTCTTCCTTTGTGAGTTCATATCCGCTTGGCTGGTATCCGTTTATAGGATCAGGAAGCTGTCTTTTATCTGAGTTTAATCCTAAATAACCTCTGAAAGTATCTGCATTAGGATTGATTTTAAAATTATTTCTGAAAGTATTCTGAGAATTAACCCCTACACTAAATTCTATTTTTGTAAAAGGCTTCTCGTAGGTAAGGGTTTCAATATCGAAAGTTGCTCCGGCAAAGTCACCATATAAATCTGCATTAAATGTTTTGTAAATATTAAGTTTACCTACAACATCAGTTGGAAACTGTTTTAATGCAATTATTTTCTGAAAAGGGTTATTAGATGGTGATCCCAGCCCATTGATCAACAAATAACTATATCTCTCTTCCAATCCTCTTACAAATAGCCCTCTTCCTTCTACAGAGTTGATTCCTGTTACCTTTGTCAAACCTTGTTCTACATTAGAAATCCCTTTTCTGGAAATTTCTTCAGCTCCCATAGCTTGCTTTTGGATAACAGCTTTTTTCTGCTCTTGTAAAATGGCCGTTTCGGTTTTTTTATTCCTTTGACCTTGTAATTTTACTCCTTCAATATTTTTAGCCTCATTCTTTTTAATGGTATCCTGCGTTGCCTGAGCCATTAGAGAAGTGGTAGAAATAAAAGTGAATAAAACACCAATTGAGAGTTTAGTTATTCTCATTTTACTTTTCATTTATTTTATTGGGGCAAAGAAACCAAGAATTGTTTAAGTTTTTTTTAAGCTATATTTAAGTAATTTTTAAGTTTGTGTTAACAGAATGTTGTTAATATTAAATTATTGTTAATGAGGTATTGATTTATTAAAATTTGTTAATTTTGGGTTTTAAAAAAGTAAACATGAGCACTAAAAAAATCCTTTTAATAGATGATGAACCGGATATTTTAGAATTATTATCCTATAATCTTACCAAAGAAGGATATTTGGTTGAAACCGCTAAAAACGGAGTAGAAGGAATTGAGAAAGCAAAAGAGCTTATTCCGGATATGATACTTCTGGATGTAATGATGCCTGAGAAAGACGGAATAGAAACGTGTCAGGATCTGCGTAATATTAAAGAGCTTGAAAAAACTTTAATTATTTTCCTTTCTGCACGTGGTGAAGAATTTTCTCAACTAGCAGGTTTCCAGGCTGGTGCTAATGATTATATTACTAAGGTAATAAAGCCAAAAGTACTTATTTCAAAAGTTAATGCACTGATGGAGCTTACAACCCGTGTAGCAACACAGGCACAACAATTGAAAATCGGAAGTCTTACTATAGATAAGGATAACTTCAGAGTAACAAAAGGGACTCAACAGTTTTTATTACCAAAGAAAGAGTTCGACTTACTTTATTTACTAGCTTCTAACACTCAGAAAGTCTTCAAAAGAGACGAGATTTTAGAAAAAGTTTGGGGTAATGATGTTATTGTTGGAGAAAGAACCATCGATGTACATATTCGTAGACTTAGAGAAAAGTTGGGAATAGATACCATTCAGACTCTTAAAGGTATCGGGTATAAATTGGTAGTGTAATTTCTCACTATGAATGTAAGCCCCGTTAAAATTATTTCTGCAATATTCCTCACGCTCTGTATGGCAGCAATAGCCATGCTGTATGAGAAATTTCATCACCTTTATGACAGCAGAAATATCACACTATTACTTGTAATAATAGCATTACTTATAATTACCGGAATCAATTATGTGGTTCTGGTTTTCCTTTTCAGAAACTACGATCAGCGACAGATACGTAAAATTTCCCAGACATTTCCGGAGTATTTTATTCAGGAAGAAAATCCTACCACCTTTACCGAGCTCGGAGAGAAAATTACCGGAATGCGGGAAGAGGCAGATGCCAGAATGGTAACCATGAAGGAAATGGAAAACTACCGTAAAGAATATTTGGGTAACGTAGCCCACGAATTGAAAACACCACTGTTTTCCATCCAGGGATATGTAGAAACATTGATGGATGGTGGAGTGGACGATATGAATATCCGCGATAAATATTTGGAAAGGATTGATAAATCGGTTGAGAGAATTCTGAATATTGTTCAGGACCTGGATATGATCAGCCGTCTAGAATCCGGGCAGATAAGCCTCTCTTTATCCAAATTTGATATTAATATTCTTGTCCGCGATATCTTCGATCTTCTGGATCTGGAAGCCCATAAAACGGGGGCTAAATTTTTACTGACTACATCACAAAGTGCAGTAATGGTAAATGCAGACCGTAACAAGATTTCACAGGTACTTATAAACCTTTTGGCTAATGCTATTCATTACGCCAACCGGGAAAAAGCACAAATTGTTGTCAATACAATTATTACAGGTAATGAAGTACTTGTTGAAGTAAAAGATAATGGAATGGGAATAAAACCTGAAAGCCTTCCCCGTATTTTTGAACGTTTTTACCGTGTAGAATCCAGCCGTAGCCGTAAAGATGGCGGATCCGGGCTGGGACTTGCGATTGTAAAGCATATTCTGGAAGCCCATAAGAAAAATATTGATGTAAAAAGTGTCTATTTGGAGGGAACAAGCTTTAGTTTCAGACTCGATTTAGTGAAATAATCGGCCCGGAAAATAGGAAAAATTATTTTTGAAAAAAAGTCTTCTTTTATACAAACGCTGTTTTATATTTGTAGCTGAATTTAGACCTTAATTTAAACAGTAAAGTAAAATAGACAAGTAATCCAAAATGATTTACAAAGTAAGAGTAATTTTAGATGCTAAAGACAGTGTTTTCCGTGATATAGAAATCAAGGACAAACAAACTCTATGGAATTTGCACTTAGGAATTAAAAGTGCTTTCAGCCTGCAGGGAGAAGAACTTTCTTCTTTTTATTTTTCAGATGAAGAATGGACAGAAGGTAATGCAATCCCATTAGAAGATATGTCAGATGAAGGAGATGGGGAAACCATGTCGGATATTTATTTAAATGAAGCATTTGCCGAGAAAGGAGCAAAAATGCTTTTCAAGTATGGCCTTTTGGACCTATGGGAATTCTTCTGCGAATTGCAGGAAATAACCGAAGAAAAGCCAGCAGTTAACTATCCTATCACAGCTTTTAGATTTGGAAATATGCCATTAAAGGCACCATCTAAATCTGGTAACGGAGGCGGTAAAATGGCAATGCCTATGGCAGATGATGAGTTTGGAGACATCTCTTCTGATTTTAAAGGAGACGATTTTGATGACTTTGACGATGACGAGGAAGAAGAAGAAGGAGGATATGGAGACGATCTTTATGATGAAGAGGATCTCGATAAAATCTAAAAAATATTAAACCGGTTTTTAACCGGTTTTTTTATTATCTTGAAGTTTCAACTTAGCACCTGAATAATGATGAAACTGCATTGTTGATATTGGTGTAATTTCATGTAAACACAATTCCTGAATAACTATGATTGGACAATTACCAACGGATTGGAAGCATACAGCTAATATTTATGAGGTTAATGTAAGGCAATATACAGAAGAAGGAACTTTCAAAGCTTTTGAAAAGGAATTGCCCCGGCTAAAGGATATGGGAATAAAAGTATTGTGGTTTATGCCCATTACTCCTATTGCTCAGGAGCAGAAGAAAGGGAGTATGGGGAGCCCGTATGCTGCACAGGATTATACATCTGTTAATCCGGAATTCGGAACTTTACAGGATTTTAAAGATCTTGTTAATACAGCGCATCAGCAAGGTTTTAAGGTAATTATAGACTGGGTAGCCAATCATACGGGTTGGGATCATATATGGACTAAAACACATCCTGAATATTATCTGCATGATGCCGATGGGAGCTTTCACAAAGCTTCAGGTATGGACGATATTATAGAGCTTGATTATACAAATCAGGAAATGCGCCGGGAAATGATTGAAGCAATGAAATTTTGGGTAAGGGAAACCGATATAGACGGATTCAGATGCGATCTGGCGTCCTGGGTAGAAGCTGATTTCTGGGAACAGGCACGTCCTGAAACAGAGAAAATAAAACCTTTATTTTTTATTGGTGAATACGACGAACTGGAAAATCCTGAATATGGAAAAACATTTGATGCCAGTTATTCATGGAAATGGATGCACCTGACGGAAGATTTTTATAAAAACAATCTGCCACTTTCGAATCTTATAGATCTGTTAAGGCAATATTCGAGTATTCAGTATTCCAGTATGCGGGCTTGGTTTACATCTAATCACGATGAAAACAGCTGGAATGGTACCGAGTATGAGAAATATGGTGAAATGGCTAAATCTTTAGCCGTGTTCAGTATTACATGGGATGGAATTCCTTTAATTTACAGTGGTCAGGAATTACCTTTGAGAACAAAAAGACTGGAGTTTTTTGAGAAAGATCCTATCCCGTGGAACGGAACTTATGAGATGGCAGTGTTTTATAAAAAACTGCTGACTTTAAAATCTAATAATCCGGCTTTAAGAGGTGCTGATAAAAATGTTGTAACAATTCTGCTTCAGAATACAGCACCGGACAAAGTATTTTCTTATCTGCGCAAAAATGGGGATGATGAGGTTCTGGTAATTCTTAATATGTCCAGAGAAACAGAACTTAATTTCAGTTTTACGGATCCGTATGTTTCGGGTATCTTCAGAAGTCTGTTTTCTGATGCGGAGCAAGATTTTACCAGTCAAACAGCATTTACATTACAGCCTTATGAATACATGGTTTTTGAGAAATAATATTATATAGAATGATTAAACGAATTTTACTTTTTGGATTTTTATTTTCTTTAAATACGATATGGTCGCAAACTAAGTATCAGAAAGATTTTAACGAATTTTGGAACGATATAGATCAAAACTATGCTTATTTGAATGAACAACAAATTAACTGGCAGAAAGTAAAAGAAATATACGGTCCGAAAGTAGCGGAAATCAATAATACTTATGCATTTGTCCAGTTTTTGGAAAAAGTTCTTAATGAACTTCACAATGGTCATTCGTCTCTGAATACTAACCTTGATATTTCAAATAAATTAGTCCCTTCCGGGCAAGATATATATGTTGAAAAAGATCAAAATAGATATATAATAGCTGATGTGAGAAAAGGCTCCGGTGCGGAGAAAGCTGGATTAAAAGCAGGAATGGAGGCAAGTTTATTTAATGGGAAGAATATAGATAACCAGCTGAAACAATTCCTTCCCCAATATACAGATCAGTATACACCTGCTATGTATCAATATGCACTGGATATGCTTTTTGCAGGTACCCATAATGTGAAAAGAGAAATTACTATAGCTGAGAAGGGCAAATCTGTAAACTTTTATCCTGATAATTCTACTGTTCAGTCTGGTAATAAACAGCTTTTAGAAAGCAAAATACTAAATAAAAAAACAGCTTATTTAAAAGTAAACAACTCATTAGGAAATAATAATTTAATGTCAGCCTTTGATAAAGCGCTCGATTCATTATTGAATTACAAAAACGTAATAATTGATTTAACTGAAACCCCGAGTGGCGGAAATACAACTGTTGCAAGAGCTATTATGGGTAGGTTTACAGATAAAATGCTTCCATATCAGGTTCATGAGTTTGATGAGGCAAAATACCAGACCAAAAGACACTGGGTAGAATATGTTGTACCCAGAGGTAAAACTTATAAAGGAAAACTTTATATTTTAGTAGGGCACTGGACAGGAAGTATGGGAGAGGGAATGGCTATTGGTTTTGACGGAATGAAAAGAGCCAAAATAATTGGGACAAAAATGGCAGGATTATTAGGAGCAATATCGGGTTTTCAGATGACGGAAACTAAGATTGGATACCAATTTCCTACAGAAAGATTGTATCATGTAAATGGAACGCCCAGAGAAGATTTTGTTCCCGGAATACGTACTGAAAATACAGAAGAAACTTTCCGTAAAGCTTTTGAGATAAAGTAAGTGAATTACATATAATAAAAAGTGGAATTTTATAATTCCACTTTATTTTTTTGTATCAATGCAGGAAGCTGCTCCTTGTACTGAAGTATATCCCAGTCTATATTATATCCCTTAAGATATTTTTTTATAGATTCCAGCCCTACAGAAGCTCTTCTTTGGTCTATTTGATCTACATTCTCAACAGGGTATAGATAGAATTTTTTACTTTCTCTGTCAATTACTGTTTGTGAACCATAGATTTGTTGCTTTTTAGAGTACATCAACATTCTGTCCTCCAGGAAAGCAAAATCGCGGGGCAGAAGTTCTCTTTGTTCAGCAGCTTTTTTCATTACAGGATAATATTTCTTCATCGTAGTCAAATCCGAGTGTTGAATAATCAGCCACATTGTTTGGCTATTTTTGTAACCCACTTTCTGTATAGAGGGCCATCCATTTTTTGTTATTATTTCTTCAGCCTGTTTCAATACCTGTGTATCCTGTGCCTTAATCTGCACTAAAAGATCTTTTTCTTCAGGTGAATTTATTTTGCTTTTGTCTTTTCTTAGCTCATCCAGTTTCAAGCGGATAGACTGATCCTTTTCACGAAGTATAGAAATTTCATTGGAAAGATTTTCATCAATCCCCGTTATAAAATGGTCTGTATTCTGTTTTGCCTTAGCCAGAAGATTATTCCAGTCGGAACGGGCTCTTAATATTTCTAGATCCTGATCTTGCTGTAGATTATTATAAAGCTCCGATGGGTCAGTCCAGGAAGGAATAATATTTTTGCTTTTATTCAATATCATTTTCAGATAATAAACTGCTTTTTTGGGATTATTTGCCAAAGCCCACATACAGGCTGCATTATAAAAATTAGTTTGTATAGATTTTCCTTTATTTATTTTAAAAGCTTTGTCATAAGCCTCCGCACTTTCCAGATATTTTTTATCCTTAGAATAAAGAGATTCTGCCTGCTCAATATAATCGTAGTATGTTAGTTGTGCTTTTACAGTAATTCCAGTAAAAATGATTATTCCCGTTAAAATTAATTTCCATAGTGTTTTCATATCTTCTTTTTTACAAAAGTAAAAGCATCAGATATTATAAACTTGTAAAAATGGGACATTATTCAGAATCCAGGTGCCAGAAAGTATCTTCATCGCCAAGATGTATTCCTTTTTTGAAAAATGAAGTCGGCGATTGTGAGGTCATATTTTCAAAGATCTTATTTAAATGAGACTGGTCACTTAGATTAATATGATGAGCCAGCTGTGTGAAATTTAAATTGCTTTTTTCAAATTGTTTGCTGTTGAGTATACTCCGAAATACAATAATCTCATGAAACTTCTTAATGCTAACTCCCAGATGTTGCTTGAAGAGCCTGTTAAGATGCCTTCTGCTAAAACCTGTCTTTTTTGAAAGTTGTTCAACATTAAAATCTGCAACGTGGGTACTAATATACTCTATACTAAAACTAATGATATCCTGAGTAAATCGTTGATAACGTTTAGATAAAAATTTATCTAGCAAGGGGACTATATGTTCAAAATTGTTGTTTGTGAAAAGAAGCTGAAGCTCTTCAGTGGTGAAAAAAGAGTAGTCATTAATGTGTTTGGTTGTGTCAATATCACGGTAAAACTGTTGTATACCCAATGCTTTGAATACTATCGTAATCTTATTAATTTCCCCAAATAATCTGGATACAAGAATTGTATCCCGTATAGGAGTAAAGCTCTGTAAAAATGTAGCTAAAGGATCATAGTGGGTTTCCTGTATGGGTTTTCTGACATGCGAAGGATATAATGAAAGAGTAGTATTGGTATGTGGAAAACCTACAAATTCAGTTTTTGTATTCTCAGAATCCCAATGAATATAGTAATACTCAATAAATTCGGATATTGTTTTATTCTGGGGTTTATATGTTTTGAAAATACGCTGCTGGGTCATAAACAATATTAATGGTCATTCAGATACTTTCGTACAATGTTTAGAATTGCTGTGTGGTATCTGAAGCTTTCTTTAAATCCACCGGAATTATAATCTGCATTACTCAGAACAGTAACGCCGACATGGTTTTTCGGAAAATAATAATTTTCTGTAACATAGCCGGGAACAAATCCGGTTTGGCCAACCATTAGAAGATTGTCACTGGTATCAATAGTAACTCCCAGTCCATATTCGGTTAATCCAAAAACAGGATGATTTCTTACCGAATTCTTTTGCTTGGTAAACAATTGTTCCATTGTTTTCTTTTTTAATAATTTCCCCTCAAAATAAAGCTGATTCCACTTACCCAGATCTAATGCTGTTGTTATAAAGCTTCCCCCTGCAGGAGCATAAGAATACATAAAGCTGTTGGTTTCAATATTTAATTGCCCATTTTTATTTTCAGTATAGGGGGTTGTTAGTTTCGTGTACTTTTTGATATCCGGATGATAGGTGTCTTTCATTCCACATTTTTGAAATAGTGCTGCTGTGATTTCCGCGAAAGATTTATGATATAGCTTTTCCAGTATTTTAGCCAGAAGATCATAAGTGATAGTAGAGTGGGAATAGTCGAACTGAGTTCCCGATACAAATAATGTAGGCTTATCCAAAGCTTCTATACCGCTTGTATGATTTAGAAGCAGTCTTATTGTGATCGTATCTTTCCAGGATTGTGATAATTCTGGCAGATACTTTCGAATGGGAACATCTAGAGCCAATAAATTATTTTCATAGGCCTGTAATACTAAAGCAGAAGTAAACTGTTTTGCTATAGATCCGCTAATAAACTGGTCATCTGCTTTTAGAAGCGTTTTGTGCTCCAGATTAGAATACCCTTTTGCTTTTAAATACAGATTTTTTCCATTTTGAGATATCAGGATTACTCCATTAAAGGGCTTATCTGTTTCAGCACCCAGCAAAGAATCTATTTTGTTTTTTACAATGTTTTGCCCTCGTTGAGCATTGATATGAGAATATGAAAAAATTAAAAGTAATGTAATTAATATCTTTCTGTTTAAATGCTTCATCAGAAAAATTTTGTTTGTTTTTGGTGTTTATAAATACTTTGAAACTTTTCGGTTTTCGGTTTCCAATTTCTGACTTCTAGCTTCTAAATTTAGAAAACTCCTCTTCTGAAGTATCCAATCACTGCACCCAAATTAAGATTCAGCATGTATCGGATTCGGCTTCCGTATCCCTTGAATGCAGGTTCGAATCCCAGAGAAGACTGTACCGGAAAATAGATTTCCAGAAAATCAGGGATTACTTTTAGTTTGATACCACTATCCCAGATAAACTTCATATTCTGACCTTTGTTTTTGTATAAACCGGCATCTGCATAAACATTGAACATCTTCCACAAGTGAGCATCTACATTGGTGGAAACAACCCAGCTGTTTACAAAATTTTTAAAATCAGATTTAAATCCACCCTCTGCGAGAATAAACTGCTGAGAAAGGACTCCGTCTGTAGCAGATTGACCTAACAGCCCATAGCTAAATGAATAATTGGAAACTCTGGAAAGGCCAAAATTGAAAAGATTATTTCGGGTTTTATTTTCTATAAACAAACCTCCGAAAGCTCTTAGCATTATCTTTTTATCTTTAGCATATTCCCAACGGTAATAATATTCTGCAGATAATTTCTGGAAATCCTCCATCCATTGAAGGTTAGTCATCAAAAAATTTTCATGAATAGCTTTGTTATCAGAATATGAATAAGAAATATTCCACAAGTTATATTTATCATAATCATTTCTTGCAATCAGAGCAGGGGAAAGTGTTCTTTCAAAATAGCTGTAAGAGAATCCTAAATTACGGCTTACCTGACTCCTTGGGTCTTTTGCGAAATTGATGCTGGTAAGAAGATTAATCTTTTTATATGGAAGATTATAATCGTAATGGAAATAGGAGCCGTTAGCAGCAAACATCCAGCTTCTGAAGAAGGAATCGGCAGGCATAAACTGATAACTAACCCCGGCAGAACCCGTTAACTGACTGGTCCCGGTACTATAATACGGAACAAGAGAGTAAACAAATTTACGATCTATAAGGCTTCTGTTCGTAAATCTCATTCCGAGAAGGAATTTGTCATAGTTATTCCATGATAATATCGGTGCAACATACACTTCGTTGTACTCCGGGTTAGGAATGTCAGTAAATAACTTAAACCTTATTTTTTTCATATTAGAAAACATTCCTTTTGTATAAAGATAGTTATCTCTGAAGTTGGCTTCAGGGAAAGTGTAATCGTTATTTATAGAAATTTTTTTTGTGCTGTCATTTGGTATTCTGTAAACCTGTTTGTCAGTACTTTCAGTGGTGTTGAACCAATAAGATTTTATTTTCCCGTTATAGTCTTCAGCTTCTACTTTGAAAGGAATTTTTAGTGGTGTATTCTTAGATATTCTTAACTCCAGCTGATTGTCATCAGTCTTTTTAAAAGATCTGAGATTAAAGTTTACCCTGTTTTTATGCTGAACAAATTTTTCTAAAAATTCACTTGTATGGTTAGTATAAGAATCCAACTGAGTCATAAAGTCTTTACTGTCGATTTTATGACCACGGTTTTTTGCTAGATATTCCTGAACAAAACTATCGAATTTTTGCGTCTTATTATTTAGCATACTGAAGATAAGCCCGGTTTCGAAGCTGCTTACAGCTGTTATATTAAATTTACTAAGATCTTGTAAATGGGTATTTATGCTTTGGTCTAAATTCTGATTGAGAATATAATCATAAGCAAGTCCATAACGGTCTGTCAATTTTATTTTTGAAACCTCAAACCATTTCAGAGGCTTTATTTTCCATAATCTGACCTGATCTGGAAGATTTCCGGCTAGTTTTTTATCACTGTAATTTTTATTCAGGTATTCTATTTCCAGATAAGTTCTTAACCCATTATATAGCCAGTGGTCGGTATTTTTGTCAGCCAAAAAAGATTGATTAACGACATTCTGCGAAATAACACTAAAGTAATTAAAATCAGATTTTTCAGCATCAGAAAATAATTTGAATTTCCATTTGCGGAATTTTATATCATCACTTCCAATAAAACCATTTCGGTCTCTTGCTCTGTCAGAAATGAAAATCTTGCCCGGTAAAAAGCCGATTTTATCTTTAATAAATTTTAATTGTAAAGGAATCAGAAATGCAAGATTTGCCTGCTCTTCCGAGGATATAGTGTAACCTAAGTCCAGTGTGACTTTTTGCTTGTCTACATCGAAATCCATTTTGGTGTTTTCTGTATGAGAAATCATAAATTCCGGATCTTCATACAGGGAACCCTCAAAGGTATAATTGTCTTTCTGATGCAGGTTGGACTGAATAATATAAGGGCCTTTTTCAAAAATAATATTCCAATAGCTGCCATTATTCTGATTTTCATCCAAATCCAGATATGATTTTTCAGATAATTTTGAATCTTCAAAACTATCCGGAACAATGAAGAAATATTTCAGAAGCATCTGATTGTCTCCATAACCGTAACCTGTAAAATCGGATGCAGGAATATGGATGTCGTACTCCAGGTTTAATGTTATTTTCCCGTTTTGTGGAAGAGGTTGTTTCAACCCAAGATATATATTTTCACCCCTTTCATCAGAATAAGACTTCACATCTTTCGAGAAATCTACTCTCAGATTCTCTATATAGCCCAGTTTTTCTTTGTTACTGAAGTATAATGCAGTTTTTCTCTCCTGTAATTTTCGCTTGCCTAAAGGTGTCCTTCTGTTTCGGTAGGCATTTGCCCATGATAATAATTTTATAGAATCTACAGGACGTGAAAGTCTGTTCTGATAGACGATTTTTTGCTGTATGTGCGCAACATATATGTTTTCGTCCAGCTTTATCTGCAGACTTATGCTATCTTTCTGAGCCTTTACACAGAAAGATGAGAACAGAAAGAAACAGGCAATAATTTTCGGGACAGGATGTATTCCTGACTGTATACGGATTTCCCGATTTGAAATATTTTGATAAATGTCCCGAATTTTCATTTTAAGAAAGAAACACCATTAAGTCCATGTAGTTTTTCTGATTGATATTGTGCCCGCTTACATATTCCCGGAATGAGAAAAAGCATCCGAGGTCATACAACATATCTGCCGCCGTTCTTCCCATATCCAAAGGGATTACAGCATCTTCCATTCCGTGGGAAATAAAGAAACGCATTTCTGTAAATGCTTTTTTATCCTTGCTGATATTCTGAAGAATCTTAGTCTCAGGATAAGCACTGAGTATTGCAATTTTATTAAAGAGTTCAGGATATGTTAAGGCCATAGAATAGGATAAAATACCACCCTGGCTGAATCCCATTAAATGAGTTCTTTCAGTAAGCTGATATTCCTCTTTTATATCTCTGATCAGGTTCAGTATGCTTTTCATAGCATCAGTAGCCTCTTCTATATCGATAAATCTGTCCGCAGAAGAAAAATCTATATCGTACCAAGAATAACCTCCGTAAGGAGAATCCTTAGGGGCTCTTAGGCTAACGATTAACCAGTCTTCCGGCAGAGTGGGTACAAAGCTAAAAAGATCTTCTTCATTACTTCCGTAACCGTGAAGCATAACCAAAAGTTGTGTTTTTGGAGTGATAACTTCAGGTTTTCTCACCAAATAATTTATGTTCATACCACAAATATATATTAAGTTAGGCAATATTTTGATTAAAGATAGGTTAAGATCGTGTTTTTTAGCCAAAAGCTGCATCTGTGCAATATATACAGGGTATTTTGGTCCATTAAATGATAACTTCAATAACTGCATCAGTAATTATCCCACTTATATTAAAAAAATGTAAATTTACAGCACGAAAATTTCTAAATATAAAATGGATAAAATCCCAAGTGTAGACCTGCGTGATTTCCTTTCGGATAACCCGGAACGCAAACAGAAATTTGTAAATGAAATCGGAAAAGCTTACGAAGAAATTGGATTTGTTGCCCTTAAAGGACACTTTTTGGACGACAATCTGGTAGACAATCTCTACGGAGAAGTAAGAAATTTCTTCGAACTGCCACTAGAAACTAAACAGAAGTACGAAATCCAGGGAATTGGAGGACAACGTGGTTATGTTGGTTTTGGAAAAGAAACGGCAAAAGGTTTTAAAAAGGGAGACCTTAAAGAATTTTGGCATTTTGGACAATACCTTCAGGAAGGTTCCAAATATGCAACTGAGTACCCAGACAATGTAATTGTAGATGAGTTACCCAAATTCAACGAAGTTGGAAAAGAAACTTATCAGATGTTGGAGAAAACAGGACAGTATGTATTGAGAGCTTTGGCTCTTCACCTTGGACTGGACGAGTTTTACTTTGACAAGTACATTGCAGAAGGTAATTCAATCCTTAGACCAATTCATTATCCGCCAATCACTCACGAACCAGATGATGCGGTACGTGCTGCAGCACATGGAGACATTAACCTTATTACTCTTCTTATGGGGGCGCAAGGGAAAGGTCTTCAGGTTCAGAATCACAATGGTGATTGGATCGATGCTATTGCTGAACCGGATGAATTAATGATTAATGTTGGAGATATGTTATCCAGACATACCAACAACAAACTGAAATCTACAATTCACAGAGTTGTTAATCCTCCAAGAGAATTGTGGAGTACTTCCAGATTTTCTATTCCTTTCTTTATGCACCCGGTGAGCGAAATGCCACTAAATGCATTGGAAAAAACGATTGACGAAAACAATCCAAAATTGTATCCTGATACAACTGCCGGAGAATTCTTACATGAAAGACTTGTAGAATTAGGATTGATTAAGAAGTAATTATTATTCAAAATAATTTATTAAGCGCCTGTAGTAAATGCAGGCGTTTTTTTATGATATAGTGCAGTCTTTTTCAAATCGGTAATATACTCCCAGATTTTTTGTGGTAATTTCTCCTGTCTGTCTGTTAAGTGTTACAAATATGGATTCCAGTGTGTATGGACAGGCAGTGCTCTTTTTTAGATATAGATAAATGAAATCTTTTTCTATTTTATATGATCCTGCATTAAAATAGTTTTCATCATACCACAAATCATAAGTTGCTATGGTTAATAAAGCTTCCGGAAGATTATCAATATATCCAATAAAAGAGCGGAATTCTTCAAAAGAACTATAACAATTTACTCCTTTTTGCTTGTAAGCAATAATGAACGTAAAACAATAGCTAGGCATACATTCTATGAAAAAGCCTTTCTTAGGAGTTAGTTCTTTTGCAGAATTATTTATTTTCTTTGAATTTTTTGAATCATATAAAATCTCATATTCATTAAGTGATACTTTGGGAGCGTTCTTTCTTATTACTTTCCAATGATTAAAACTATCGGAAGGATTAATATACTTATAGAGATTGTGTTTATAGGACAGACTATCCGGGATTTTAGTAAAACCATCAGAGTTAATATTTTGCCCAAAAGTAAGTGTTGTAATAGTTAATAAAAAGGAAAATATAGATATGTTCATGAAATACACTATTTATTTGCAAGTTTAAATGTACGAATAGTTAATCCTGAATGAGACATTCTAAAAAGATTCTGAGTTTTCAAAACTGTACCTATTTAAAATAGTAAAACTGATACTGTGTTTATCCATTGCTCTCACCTAAATTTGCTTTATCAAATACAAACTGAATTATGAAATTAGCATTTGTAGGTAATAAGTTACAGGAAAAGTTTTCTACAGGAACAACTAATGATGAAGATACAGATCTGTTAAATTTTCTGAAAGAAAAGGGGCTGGATATTAGTTTAGCCATATGGAATGACAACAATATAAACTGGACAGATTATGATGTAGTTATTATAAAATCTCCATGGGATTATCATGAGCATGTTACTGAATTTTCGGATTGGCTGGATTCTCTTGACAAGCTGCAGATTAAAGTTTTGAATCCTGTAGATACTATTAAATGGAACAGTAATAAACATTATCTTAAAGATATTAGTGACAAGGGGCTTCCAGCGATTCAGACGGCGTATATTTCTAAAGGAAACGAATTTCGGGATGAATTTTTTGAAATGTTTGGTACAAATAATCTTGTTGTAAAACCTTGTGTAAGTGCTGGTGCCAAGAATACAATAACAGTAAGTAAAGAGACTGTTTCCGATAAAAGAGCTGAAATAAATACTTTGATCTCGGAAGAAGATTATATGGTTCAGCCTTTTGTAAATGAGATAAAGGAAGGGGAGTGGTCGTTTTTGTTTTTTAATGGTAAGTACAGCCATTGTGTATTGAAAAAGCCAAAGCTGGGAGATTTCAGAGTGCAGCATTATCATGGTGGAAGCATCAGTTATCCTGAGGCAGATCCGAAACATGTCTCTCAGGCAGAAGATTATCTGAAAGTAGTTCCTCAGCAAACACTCTATGCCCGTGTAGATGGAGTGCTTATAAATAATACATTTCAGCTAATGGAGTTAGAACTTATAGAACCATATTTATTCTTAAACTCGGATGCTGCATTATTCGAAAACTATTATCAGGCTTTGTTACAGCATATTTAATTTTATAAGTAAATAGTAATAATAAGTGGAAAGAGGCTGCGTCTTTCAGAGTAGTCTCTTTTTTATAATTTACTATTGTCATAAACTAATCCATGAAACATACTATAAAAAGATCCACCTTTCTGGTGGATTTTTTTTCTTATTTCAGTTTTACTTTTACAACCTCTCCATCAGCCTTTACTTCAACAAAGGTTTCTAAAAATTCATTAAAATCCTTAGTATAAGAACTAGGGGAGTAATAGTCTATTCTTCCATAATTGTCATAGCCACTTCCTGTATATTTATTATAGTTGTAATTCAGACTATAATCCATACTTCCGTAAAGGTAATATTTCCCAGGCTTCATATTGGGGAATGTAAATTCTCCATCGCTGTTGGTTATAGCTTCTATACGGTATCTCATCGCATTTCTGTCCATATAGACATATCTGTTTTTCTTAGGATTATTTTTGCTTTTATCACTCCAAAGTTTGTAATACTCTTCGAAATAAGGTGTAACAGGGAACAGAATTACTTTTATCTTATTGGCTTTTACCTTTCCTAAAATTTTCATTCCGTATCCGTTCTTTTGTCTGGTAAAAGCTTCACCTACAATTGTTCCTTTTCCTAGCGCAAGCATACTTTTAGCCTGTAGCGAATCAAATTTCTGAGTAGGCATTGTAATTACTTCGGAAGCTTTTCTCTTGGCAGCCTCTTTGTCTGCTTTTTCAGGTTCTACATATTGAGCCTTGATAATAAGCCCAAAGAATAATAAAGATATTAAAGGAAGTATTTTTTTCATTTTATCATATTTTTTGAGTGTTATGAATGTGAAATTAGAAAAAAGATATAATATCGCAAAAATATTTTTGCATAAAAAAAGCCACCTCAAAAGAGATGGCTCATTGTTATCAATATAATTTATAAATTATACAGTCTTTACTATAAAGTAACTTTTCTTTCCTTTTTGTAGTAAAAGGAATTTGCCGTCAATAAGATCTTTTTCTGAAACTTCAAAAGTATCGTTCACTTTCTCTTTATTTACAGAAATAGCATTTCCGGTAAGTTCTCTTTTGGCTTCACCTTTAGATTTTAGGAAACCTGATTTATCTGAAATAAGATCTACAATATTGCTTCCGATAACTTCAGATTTTGCAACTTCTTTTTGAGGAACACCATCAAAAATCTGAAGGAAAAGCTCTTCGTCAAGGCTAACTAAATCCTCAGCAGTAGAACGTCCAAATAAGATTTCAGAAGCTTTAAGAGCTCTTTCATATTCTGCACGGCCATGTACCCATACCGTAACTTCTTCAGCTAATTTTTTCTGAAGTTTACGCTCATGCGGAGCTGTTCTGTGCTCTTCGATTAGTTTTTCTATCTCTTCTTTTTCAAGGAAAGTATAGAATCTGATGAATCTTTCACCATCTTCATCTGTAGCATTTAACCAGAATTGGTAGAATCTGTATGGAGAAGTTCTTTTAGCATCCAACCAATAGTTTTCGCCACTTTCAGATTTTCCAAACTTGGATCCGTCTGCTTTAGTGATTAATTTAGTGGTAAGTGCAAAAGCTTCACCCTGTGCTTTTCTACGGATAAGTTCAGTTCCTGTAGTGATATTTCCCCACTGGTCAGAACCTCCCATTTGTAATTTTACACCTTTCTCTTTATATAAATGCAGGTAATCGTAACCTTGCAATAACTGATAAGTAAATTCTGTAAAGCTCATTCCGTCGGCGCCATCCTCTCCCGAAAAACGTTTTTTTACAGAGTCTTTAGCCATCATGTAGTTTACAGTAATGTGCTTTCCGATATTTTTTGCAAAATCAAGGAAAGTAACATTTTTCATCCAGTCGTAGTTGTTTACCAGCTCAGCTCTGTTAGGGCCATCACCTTCAAAATCTAAAAATCTTGACAACTGATTTTTTAAACAGTCTACGTAATACAATAGGGTCTCCTCATCTAACAGATTACGTTCTGCGGACTTGCCGGATGGGTCACCTATCATTCCTGTTGCACCGCCTACCAAAGCAATTGGTTTATGGCCGTGACGTTGAAAATGAGCCAAAATCTTAATCGGAATAAGGCTCCCAATGTGTAACGAATCTGCTGTTGGATCGAAACCGATATAGGCTGTAGTCATCTCTTTGTTGAGTTGATCTTCAGTCCCCGGCGTCATGTCAGCCCATAGCCCGCGCCATTTCAGTTCTTCAATAAAAGCATTCATTATATAAAAATTTTAAGATGCAAAGGTACAAAAATGCTTTTGCACAGGCTTATAAAAAGATTTGATTTTTTTAGGAACTTTAGATTGTTACCATTTATATACTAAAGCTAATAAGTGTATTCTAACCAAACCGTGTTTTTTCTGTTATTATCATACCTCTGATAAGACTCCAATAATCCTTTATCGTTCAGATGATATGCCGCTTTTCTTACATTATTGTCTCTTGTATATTGACTTTCATATAATACGGGTGATTTTTTTTCAATTCTGTATTTTGTTTCCTGCATTAATTTTCCGTCCTGATAAACAGTGCTGGTATGGATAAAAGGAAATTCATTAGCATTGCTGCTGCAATTGGCAGTTTGTATAACATTGTCAATATAGAAATTGGTACAGGATTTTTCTATTTTTTCATCAGTAGCAGCATTCATATTATCACTGTTATCATCTTTCATAATAATATAGCTTTTTCGGAGCAGTTCATTTTTTTCCAGATGGTATATCTCCGTTTCTATACCTCCGCCCAAATCGCTGGAAGTAATCATTCTGTCATTATCATAGCTTATATCCGTAGTATTTACAGGGGTCTGGATGTTTGTAAGAATACCGTCTTTATAGGTGAACTTCTGAACAGATTTTTCATCAGATCTGTATTCTGTAATCGTAATGGGTTGACCTAATTCATTAAGCTCTGTAGCCATATATTTTTGCTTTTTGCCATTATCTCCTGTAATATAGGTTGTAATTGTTTTTATTTTGGATTGGTCCTTATTGAAAAGCATTGTATTTTCAATAAAGCAAATTTTGGGTACAGCGAGATGTTGTAAATATGACTGCATTACTTCTGCTGATTTTTTTGTGAAATTATTCTTACCCTGCAGGGTTTTAATTTCCTCCTTGTATTTCTTGCTGTTGGTGATATAAGAAGATTCTTTTTGCTCTCCCATCTGGGTTGCAACAAACTCTGTTGCCCTATTTTTTCCTTCCTGTGCTACAATATTATCATTCATCTTTCCGCTCCAGTAGGCAACAGCCTGATAAGTATTGCCATCACCTGTAAGATCAATATATTGACCATTTTCAGCAAGTACATAGGTATAAGTGTATAACTGAATAATTTCCGGTGTGCTTTTTCTGAAGTTCTTTATTAGTTCATTCTTCTCCTGATCGTCTCCTCCCACAGATACTCCTTTCATATTGGGAGCAACATCTATTAATATAACATATGCTTTGCCTGCTTTTAGCTTTAAAGTGTCAACTTCAGATTTATCAGAAAAAGCATCAGTAACTCCAGCAATATCTACCATAGTCGTTTTTCCGGAAGACTTTTTAGGTTGTTTTTTTGCGGTTTTCCTCTGTGCGGAAATGCCTATTGCTATGACAC
Source organism: Elizabethkingia miricola (assembly GCF_001675285.1). Classification (GTDB taxonomy): domain Bacteria; phylum Bacteroidota; class Bacteroidia; order Flavobacteriales; family Weeksellaceae; genus Elizabethkingia; species Elizabethkingia miricola. Next base: position 206,113 of record NZ_LSGQ01000001.1, on the reverse strand, counting down.
AGGTTAAGAATATACTTAAAATTCTTTTCATACTATAGTTATTCATATTTGTATTGTAGTTGCCTTGTAGGCTATTATTAGGTGTTAAATTAAAGAAAAAAAATAAATGAATTGGATGACTATCGTTATCATCACTTATGGCGATATGGAAAAACGAAAAATGCTGACTTTTTTTTCAGCAAACTCTTCAGTATCTTTGTATTGTTTTTTAGAAAAAAGTTTTGAACGAGGAATCCTTAATCCATCTTATCCGGAAGGCACAAAGCAAAGATCAGAAGGCACAGACCCAATTGATCAATATGTTCTGGGTGGATGTTTTTTCTTTTATAATGAAGAAGGTTCAGGATGATATCCTGGCAGATGAAATTACAGTAAATGTATTTTCCAAAGTTTTAACGAAGCTGGATTTATTTGATCCTAGCTTTCAGTTTAAAACATGGATTCTGACGATTGCCCAGAACACTGTAATTGATTACTGGAGAAAGAAAAGCCGTGAAGCAGAAGATGCGACCGGAGATCTGGAAGAAGTGAAAAATGTTTTTGTAAAATCACCGGAAGAACTATTGATTTCTGAAGAAGAAAATGATGAGATCCTGCAAATTGTTGCCTCTATGGATGCAAATTATCAGGATATTATCAGACTTAGATTCTTTGAAGAAAAGAGTATAAAAGAAATTGCTGAAGAGCTGAATCTCTCAGTTGCTAATACTAAAGTCAGAATTATGCGGGCGAAAAAGGTATTGGCAGAATTATTAAAAAATAACGAGTTATACAATGAGTAACGAGACATTAACTAACGATACTACAACTCAGAAACCTAAATGGATTAGGGTAAAACTACCAACAGGGAAAAATTACCGCGAGTTAAGAACACTTGTAGATAAATATAAACTAAATACAATTTGTCAGAGTGGAAGCTGCCCGAATATGGGGGAATGTTGGGGAGAAGGAACTGCAACGTTTATGATTCTGGGGAATATCTGTACCAGAAGCTGTGGATTTTGCGGGGTAAAAACCGGAAAGCCACTTGATGTTAACTGGGATGAACCTGAAAAAGTAGCACGTTCCATTAAGTTAATGAAAATCAAGCATGCTGTATTAACTTCTGTAGACAGAGATGACCTGAAAGATATGGGATCTATCCTGTGGGCAGAAACAGTAAATGCAGTGCGAAGAATATCTCCGGGAACAACAATGGAAACATTAATTCCGGATTTTCAAGGGATAACAAAACATATTGACAGACTTATAGAGGTAGCTCCGGAGGTCATTTCTCATAACATGGAAACTGTAAAAAGACTGACCCGTGAGGTGCGTATTCAGGCAAAATACGAAAGAAGTCTGGAGGTACTTAGATATATGAAAGAGGCGGGGCAGCGTCGTACCAAAACCGGAGTAATGCTGGGATTGGGTGAAGAAAAAGATGAGGTTTTCCAGACTATCGAAGATATCAGAAATGCAAATGTAGACGTTATTACACTTGGACAATATTTACAACCTACGAAGAAACACTTACCGGTAAAAAGATTTATTACACCGGAAGAGTTCGATGAATATGGAACTTTTGCGAGAAGCCTAGGCTTCAGACATGTGGAAAGCTCCCCACTGGTGCGTTCTTCTTATCATGCAGAAAAACATATCCACTAAAATTTAATTTGTGAAATGATACCCTTCGGAATTCCGAAGGGTATTTTTTTAACCTGCGATTTTATGGTTTTTTTGAAGGGTGTACTATGGTAATTGTCTCATTTGTAAAATATTATTACTATTTTTATTTGGTATTTTAAATTATTTTATTTTATATTTTTTTAATATAATCATGTACTTTATTACGCTTATTTTTATTTAAATTGCATGTGTAAGTTATTTTTATTCAATATGTTTTTGTTATAAATACATTGTTTGTATACATTTGCAGTCTGAATTGACTATTGTGTGCAGATAAATGTATATTGTGATTTTCTTTTAAGGAAATTGAGATGGATTGCTGAGCAAAATCTGAGATCATAAGTTAATCTTGCTAAAGTTATACAAACTCATTAGGTTAAAAATGCTTTATGTTGAAGATAAAAATTTGCTTTCTCGGTCTGTTTCTTACATTAATAGTGAAAGGCCAGGATGCTGAAGCTTTTAATAAAATATATGTGAAAACATATCTTGAAACTTCTCAGAAAGATTTCAAAAAAGCCTTGGCTGTTTCAGATTCTCTCTTTAATATATCACAAACTCCTTTGTTACAGACAAAGAGTCTTATGCTTTCTGCTACTTTATATCAACAAGCTCATGATCTTAAAAGATCCGTGGACTATGCCTTGAAAGCAGAAAAAATTATAGAACAGACAAGTGATGCATCTTGGAATGCACGGGTTTTAGGTTTTCTTTCCACTCAGTACCGTCTTTTGGGCTTGTTCAATAAATCCAGAGCTTATTCGGAAAAGGCATTGGAATATGCCGAAAAAATAGAAAATAAAGAAGCTGCTAATAGTGCCAAAGGTTTGGTATCACAGGAATTGGCTTATTATAATATAGCAGTTCAGAAATATCAAAAAGCTATCGAGAATATAGAAGCTTCTCAAAAGTATTTTGATAATATCAGTCAGAATAAAGATTTTATGACAGCTGGTAATAAGCAACTTTTAGGCTTGTGTTATAATAATTTAGGAGATATGGAGCGTTCCCTCAAATATTATACTGAAGCTTTAACGTTGTTGAAAGATGGACCAGAAAATTACCTTACAGGGATTGTTTATTCTGGAATAGCTGAGGTATATATGAAGAAAGATGAATTGGCTAAAGCTAAGGAGTATCTGGCTAAAGCTGTAAAAATAGCAGATAAATCAGAATATCTGCAGTTGAAAAAGGAAGTTTATAAAATAACTCAGGAATATTACAGCAAAGTACAGGATATTGAGAACCTTCGTAAAATAAATAATAAAAAAGATGTTGTAGAAGAGAAAATTTCCAAAAAAACGGATGCTTTTATCAATAATGCTTATGTCCAGTTAGAGAATAATAATATTAAAACAAAAGAAACCGGCTCTCTGAAAAATATTGTAATTCTGATAGCTGGTATGGGTATTTTGTGCGGGATATTAATTTTCACATTCTACCGGAGAAGGCAAAAGCAGCAATTGGTCAGAATGCAGTATATTCTGGATCAGCATAAAAAAAGGCAAAAAGAATCTTATGTATCTTTAAATTCATCTGCGCCAGAACATAGTGCTGCAAAAGAAAAAAGCAGACAGATGATGCCTCCGGAGACGGAAGATGCTTTACTGGAAGCTTTGCATAAGTTTGAAAAACAACAGCTTTATAAAGATAAAGATGCTTCACTATCCTATGTAGCCTCTTATATGGAAACCAATACAAAATATCTTTCTTATATAATTAAAAAACACAGGCAAAAAGATTTCACAAGCTATATTAATGAACTCAGAGTTGATTATATTATAGAAAAGTTGACAACAGACCCAGTATACAGACAATATAAAATAAGTGTACTTGCAGATGAAGCCGGCTTTTCTTCCCACAGCAAGTTTGCAACAATTTTTAAAAATATTACAGATGTATCTCCTTCACATTTTATTAATTATATAAGCCATAAGAAGATCTGAAGTTTTTATTTATACAAACTTCAGATGTATAAAAACTAATAATACAAATGATGCTCCGTAAGACTTATACATGTATAGCAATTCTTTTTTTATTGTTGTTGCAGGCGCAAAATGCCAAAAACTATGATAAAGTATATTCGAAAATATTGCATGAGACCTACCACAAGAATTTTGATAAAGCTATAATTGCAGGTGACTCACTATACAGAAATTCGGCTAAACCCGTATTTCAGGTTAAAAGTCTTATGCTGTTAGCGCAATTATACCAGCGGAAAGGGGACGTAGAGAAGGCTGTTAGTTATGCAGAGAAATCGGAAGATATTATAGAGAAGTACCAAATATATGACTATAGTGCGAGGGTATTCGGTTTCCTGGCATCACAATACAGAATTATCAGTCTATATGATAAATCAAAATCTTATACTGAGAAAGCACTTAGTGCTGTAAAGTATATCAAAGATCCTGCTGAATCAAATAATGTAACGGGGTTGATGCTACAGGAATTGGCTCATTATGACATTAAAACGAAGCAATATAAAAAAGCAATTTTTAAATTAGAGAAGGCTCAGGAAAAATTCAGTCTTCTCCGTGAAAAAGATTTCTTTACGGCCACAAATAACCAACTGATGGGTGTCTGCTATATTGGTGCAGGAATGTATGATAAAGCGATTACTTATTATAAAGAAGCTTTGGCATATGCAAACAAAAACCTTCCTAAAAGTACTCTGGCAGGAAAAGTATTTCAGGGCTTAGCACTGGCTTATGTCCGGAATGGAGAGTTGGATGAAGCAAAAGAATACCTGGATAAAGCTGAAGATTATGTGAAAGATTCCAAGTATTTGGGGCTTAATCAGGAAATTTACAGTACATCACAGGAATATTATGCAAAGAGAAATGATGCACAAAATTTTACATTGGCTACAGAAAAAAAAGATTCTTTATCCGAACTGATTGCTTCTCTTAATACACGTTTTCTGAATCAGCAATTTTCAAAGCTTGAAAAACAAAACACTGAACAGGAGGAAAAAAATTTTACCAAGAGTATATTTATTGCAATAAGCGGTATTTTCATTATCGGAAATCTGCTATTCTTCTTTTTCTACAGCAGAGCAAAGAAGAGGCAGATATTAAAAATCAGAAATGTTTTAAAAAATCTGAAAGAAAAGAATAATGAACAAGCTGAAATAGAAGTAACAAGGAAGTCTGATGATAATACAGATCCAGGTACAAGTTTAATGTCTTCAGAAACGGAACAGTTACTTTTGACAAAACTCGAAAATTTTGAGCGAGAACAATTATTTACGGACAAAAAAGTTTCACTATCCTATGTTGCAACTCATATAGGAACCAATACGAAATATTTGTCCTTTGTTATAAAAAAATACAAAGGGAAAGATTTTAATACTTATATCAACGAGCTCAGGATCAATTATATATTGGAAAAACTTAATACAGAACCTGTATACAGGCAATATAAGATAAGTACACTGGCCGAAGATGCTGGTTTTTCTTCTCACAGCAAGTTTACAACAATCTTTAAAAGTGTTACGGATGTATCTCCATCACATTTTATTAAATATATCGAGAGTAAGGACAATCAGAGTGTAACCGAATAGTTTGATGATTAAAAGCTATGATTCATAAAATTTATTTACTTGTTATATGCTTTTCCGTATTATCAATGAAGGGCCAGGATTATGAAGCTTACAGTAAAGTTTATAGAAAAATACTCCATGAAATAGCACAAAAAGACTTTGATAAAGCGCTTATAGCTGCAGATTCATTACATAAGACTACTGTTTTACCTGCTTACAAGGTTCGTAGTTTATTACTCATAGCAACACTATATCAACAAAAGAATAATATAGAAAAGGCGATAAGCTATGCAGAAAAGGCTGAAGATATTGTTGAGTATACAGATGATTATGCATGGCAAGCCAGAGTATATGGGTTTTTAGCTTCTCAATACAGACTTATAAAGCTTTATAGTAAGTTCAGGTATTTAATAATAAATACTTCAACCTGGAGAAAGAAGGTGTTGAAAAAACTAAAAAAGGATTCACTAAAAGTATATTGGTATATGTGACTGTCCTTTTTATATTAGGAAATATATTGTTTTTCATTATATACAGATACAGGCAAAAAAAACGAATTAATAAAATTAAGGATATACTGAACAGGCTTGCTGAAGAAAATAAGTTGGTGCAAACTGATCCAAAAAATCTGAAAATAATACAACTTCAGTAATGCCGGAAGAAACAGAAAAAACACTTCTGGAAAAACTAAATATATTCGAACAGGAAGTACGTTTTATGGATAAAAATATGTCTTTGTCTTATATGGTAACTTTTATGGATGCCAATACTAAATACCTCTCCTATATTATTAAGAAATATAGGGCGAAAGATTTTGCTACTTACACCAATGAGCTTCGAATTAATTATATTTTAAAAAAATTAAGTACCGAACCTATATACAGACAATATAAAATAAGCGCACTAGCTGATGAGGTAGGGATGAGTTCTCATAGTAAATTTACGACTACTTTTAAAAATGTGGCAGGTGTTTCGCCCTCGGAGTTTATTAAGTTTATTAGTAAAAATGAAAATCATTAATGCTTTTTGTGTTCTAGATCTATCAAATTATATCTTCTAAATACAATTTATACCATAATACAAGTGCTCTATTCATATATTGAATTTTTTGATCCTCATTCTGAATAATATAAAAAGGTATGACTACAAAATAGCTCTTAATTATATTTTACAATTTTATATTACTGATTATTAGTTGTTTATGTAAATGTTGGTTTTTGACTTTTATTTGCCATTTTCCGGATTTTGATAATAGTAGTACTTCCGTGGTAGTCTTTATTACTAGTATTTTTGCACGTCTTTATCGATCGCCAAAGACAGGTGATAACAAACATTGGATTTAATCGTATAGGATACTCCGAATAATAAACTTTATCAGAGTGCCTAAATAATATTATGGTCAGTAGTTAAAATTACTGTCCGGTTATTTCTAGCGCCCTTATCCCATAAAGAAGAAGATTACAACACAAACAAATGTATTAATGAATGATTTAAAAAAAGAGGAGTATATATCTCCAAAATTTGAGATGTTCCTAATAGAAATGGAACAAGGAATAGCAACTGGTTCAGCTAAAGTACTTCCGCCAAATTCAGGTGGCCAGGTACAGGAAGAATGGACTCAGGGTGATGACGATAACAGAACCATTGAATGGTAGGTATCCGGATTGAAATAACAAGCAAATATGAAATAAATCTATTACCTCACAAACAATGAAAAATTTAAAAATAACAATTGCAGCTTTTATGTTATCCGGTTCACTTCTGATAACATCATGCAGAAGCTCTGACAATGCTGTAGATAATTCTGGTGAAAATTTAATTACGAATGGTTCTGCTCTTATCAAGATGAACTTGCTAGGAAGTGAATATGAAACGGAAACGATCTCTACGCAGGCATCTGTTAAAAATACAGGTGTATCTTCTGTTGTAAAAGAACAGGTAAGTACATTTATGGCAGGTGAGCAACCAGTTATTGCTACGCTTACACCGGTTATCTCATCAGCAATTGCTCCACAGGCATCAATTAATCCTATGGCAGATGTTATTAGAAACCCATTGAAAGGTCCTAATGTAAAATATCGTGTTATTGCATACAGAACAAGTACAGGTGTCAAAGTAGCTACTAATGTTTATACTATAGATGCTAATGGAGTTTCTACAGCAGATACTGGTGATATGATGCTGGATGGAGATACTGAAGCAACTAACAAATATGATTTTGTGGTGTTGTCATATAATAATTCAACAGCTCCGGGGGATGTTACAGGAAATATCTCAACAGCTTCTTTATCCAGTATCTCGGGAGATAATGATCTGATGTATTTCCGTACCAATAATGTAAGGGTGTCCAAAGGAGATAATGTATTGAATGTTGTGCTGACACATAAATTCAGCCAGATCACGACAACTATAGATGCTTCAGCTGTAGCACCAGGAACACCTATTTCCTCTATAGGTAATGGGATTAATTTTGATAGGCATCGTGGAGCGGCTGTTAATAGTATAAAGTTATCTGATGGAACCGTTACTTTTGGAGCTGCAACAACTACAAAAGCGGTTAGTTTTACTGCTCCAACACCAACAAGTGCAATCTGGACAAGTAATCCTACACTATTGGCTAATCCAGGAGGAACAGCTGCGAATATGTCAACATTGACCTTCCCAAATAATGCAAGCGGAACAATTACTGTAGGATCTAAGACCAAAAGAAATTTTTCTGTTAGTAACTTAGTTGTTACACCAGGAGTGAAATATAACCTTAAGCTGAAGTTTGCATGTACAACGGATGCAACGCCAACCTGGCCTTTTAATATGTCTGATTCTGGATCAGGAACAAGACTAACAAGAACATTCAATGCACCAGCTGCAGATGCTGGTTTTGTATTTGATGTTTATGAGCTGGATAACTCTTTTAACATGACAATTAACGGAGTGGATTTGGCAACTCAGGAAATTCAGTTTCAATCAGGTGTAGATAATTATCCCCAAAATATCAGATTTAAATCAGATGGATCACGATGGGGTGAAAATGGAGTGCCTCAAATCTATGCATTGGGTACTTCAGCAAATACATCAATAGCTATCATTAGAATTACAATCGGGCCTGATGGTTCGGTATCTATGATGGGGAGAAGAAGTTTGACGTCCAATCTGGAGCCTCTTGAATTGTATGGTGGAACCCTTTTCAATACTGTTACGTGGAAAACTACAGGTTCCAACACTGTAGTGGCAACAATGTTGGTGACCGGAGTCACTGTAATGAGAGGTTTAGGAGTCGGTAAGAAAATAATAGCTTGCCCATAATAATATATTCAATCACTTATTACTTTCCATAAAGAAGAAGAAAAACTGTTAATATCCGGTGCTTATTTGTCATCATCCTATTTTTGTTAGTTAACAGTCTGAAGGCAGACATCCGAAGGGATGTCTGTTTTTATTTGCAGTGATCAATAAAAGAATATAAATATGCTTTATTAAAAGCATATTTTTTAATTTTACTTTACCAAAAAAACAATAATATGAAAATACAAATCTTATCCATGTCTTTATTGCTCTTGCTGTCAGGAACAATAGCTTGTAAGAAGACGCCAGAGAATACTGATGCTAAATACACAAAGAATCTTCGGAAAGAGATTTTTGCCGAAGATCTTACGTATTCCGAAAATGGTAAAACATTTAAATCTTTTCTGGCCTTTGATAAAAGTAGAACTGGAAAATTACCTGTGGTTTTTATTATCCCGGAATGGTGGGGAATGAATAATTATGTGAAGAGCAGAGCTAAGCAGTTAGCTGATTCAGGATATATGGCGATAGCTGTAGATATGTATGGTGACGGGAAAATGGTTGATAATCCGGATGATGCCGGAAAGCTGGCGAAACCGTTTTATGGTAATGCAGATCTTGCAAAGCAAAGTTTTGAAGCTGCATTGAAACAGATAGAAAAAAATGAGAAAGCTGATACAGGAAAAATGGCGGCTATAGGTTATTGTTTTGGCGGGGCTATGGCCCTTAATATGGCCAGAATTAACGAGCCGCTGAAAGGAGTCGTTAGTTTTCATGGAAATCTGATGACCGATGTAAAGCCAACAACTAATAGTATACCTTTACTTGTATTGAATGGAGAAGATGATACATTTGTTTCTAAAGATGAAATAGTATCTTTTAAAAAACAGATGGATTCTGCCGGAGTTAAGTATGAGTTTGTTAACTATCCTGGCGCAATACATTCTTTTACCAATCCCGATGCTACGGCGGTTGGGGAAAAATATAAACTGAAGGTTGCTTATAATGAGGCCGCAGATAAAGCTTCATGGAAAGAAATGATAACCTTTTTTAATAAAATCTTTAAATAAAAATTGAAAACAGCGACAATTATTACTATTGGTGACGAGATTTTGTCTGGAAACACCGTAGATACCAATTCCAATTTTATAGCGCAGCAGCTAAAAGATATCGGAATAAAAGTTCAGCAAATTTTCACCATTTCGGATGAGATTTCTGAAATAGAAACTTTTTTAAAAATAGCATTAGAAAACAGTGATCTTGTAATTACAACCGGAGGTTTAGGGCCTACAAAGGACGATAAAACCAAAAAGGCCTATGCCGGATTTTTTCATGATGAATTAATTTTTTCTGAAGAACTCTATGAAAAATTAGGGAAATACCTAGAAAAAAGAGGCCGGCTTGAGTTATTAGAACGTAACAGAAATCAATGTGAAGTATTATCAAAAGCTACAATTTTTGATAACCATTACGGAACAGCACCATGCCAGATGATGGAACAAAACGGTAAATTTATCTTTTGTTTACCCGGAGTACCCTTCGAAGTAAAACCACTAATAAAGGATCAGATTATACCATTCCTGAAGCAGCAATGGGAGCTTAGTTTTATTCATACCCGTATTATCAGCGTGGTAGGAGTTCCTGAAAGTTTGCTGTCCGATACTATTGAAGACTGGGAATTGGCGTTACCTGAAAATGTGAGTCTGTCTTACCTCCCTGTAGGAACAAGGGTGAAACTTAGATTAACCGGAATCGGAGATAATCAGACTATACTTGAAGAACAGCTTGAACAACTGATACAACCTTTGAAATCTCTAATTGGAAATAATGTAATTGCCTGGTCCGAAGATGCTATAGAAAATATACTGGCTTCTGTCTTATTTGATAAAGGATTAACGGTTTCTACGGCCGAGAGTTGTACTACAGGACAATTGGCCAGATTACTGACTTCTGTCTCAGGAAGCAGCGGTTATTATAAAGGAGGTATTATTCCTTATTTTACTGAAATGAAATCACAGTTGTTGAATGTTTCGGAAGATATTATAAAGGAACATACTGTAGTAAGTAAAGAAGTAGCTATAGAAATGGCAAAATCCTGTCAGAAGCTTTTTAATTCAGATATTGCAATATCTTCTACCGGGGTTTCGGGGCCCAATAAAGGGGAAGATGGTAAAGATATAGGAACTGTATATTATGCAATAGCAAAAGGAAGTGAGACAAGAGCTTTTCATCTATTTCTGCCTGGCTTTGAAAGAAATGATTTTGTGAATTTTGTATCTCAAAAAATTATAGAAACGCTTATTGTATGGTTGGAAGAAGAGGAATTGTAAGTTTTTAGTATGTTGTTATACAGTTAGTTGCGTTTTAATATAATGATTAACTTAAAATTAATTTATACTTGTTTAATATTTCTCTAACATTTTATGGCAGGAATATTGCCGTCTGTTTTTAAAATAACTATTATGAAAAATATTATAGCAGGCGCTATCGCCATAGTTGCAGTTCAGTTTTCTTTTGCTCAAACGGTTAAAAACGTTGGAACATTCAGTTCTCTGAAAGTTTACGATAAAATTCCGGTAGTATTAATTCCTTCTACATCCAATAAAGTAGAAGTGAATGGAAAAAAATCTTCGGATGTAGAGGTTGTCAATAAAAATGGAGAGCTAAAAGTAAGAATGACAACAACTAATCTTTTACAGGGAGATGATGTAAAAGTAAGAGTTTTTTATGACAGACTAAATGATATCCAGGCTAGTCAGGGAGCAACAGTAAGTAATGAAGGTGTATTAGAAGGAAATAAAATTGTACTTACTGCCAATGAAGGCTCCTCAATTATTATGGGGCTTAAAGCCAAAACATTGGAGGTAAAGTCTAATACGGGTGGGCTTATAACATTATCCGGTCATGCCAATAATCAAAATGCAATTGTAAATACAGGGGCTAAATATTATGGTAAACAGTTGGCAACGACGACGACTAGTGTTACGGTAAATGCAGGAGGCGAAGCAGAGGTTTCTGCAACGGAATCCGTAGATGCTAAAACGCGTGCCGGAGGCAATATTACAGTATATGGAAATCCTGCAGATAAGAAAACTAAAAAAATTGCCGGAGGTAATATTAGCTTCAAATAAATGAAAATAGAATAAAACATAAAAAAGCTGCTGTGAAACATCACAGCAGCTTTTTTATGAATTAAGATATAAACAAAAATAACAGGTTATAATTATGTTAAGAATTGTTTAAAAATTATTAATATCTTTATCTGATTGATTAAATCTGTGTATATGAAAAAAATAACTTTTGCAGCATTAGCGTTTTCTCTTTGTTTTACAGGAGTTCAGGTGAGTGCTCAACAAAAAAAAGGAAAGACTGTGGCGACTAAAACGCAAAAAGACGAAGGGCTAAATCTTAGTTACAGAGATACATCTGTACGCCCGCAAGATGACTTTTTTAACTATGTAAACGGTGGTTGGCTGAAAACCGCAAAAATCCCTTCTGACAAATCAAGCTGGGGATCTTTTAATCAGTTAAGAGAAGATACGGATAACAACTCCATGAATATTCTGAAAGAGATTCTGAAATCTAAATATCCTGCGGGGTCTGAAGGCCAGAAAATTCAGGCACTTTATACAACATATACGGATTGGACTAAAAGAAATGCTTTAGGGATATCTCCGATTAAAGCCGATCTGGACAAAGTAGATGCTATTAAAGATCTAAAAAGTTTCCAGCAATATATCGATCAGGCAACCCTTACAGGTGATAATCCATTTTATGGATGGGGAGCTGGTGCTGATATGAAAAACTCCAAAATGAATGCAGTTTATTTGGGAGGACCAAGATTAGGATTAGGTAAAGATTATTACCAGAAAGAAAATGAAGCGAATACTGCAATTTTAGCAGATTATAAAAACTATATTACAACATTATTAGGTGTAATTGGTTACCAGAATTCAGCATCAATAGCTCAGAATGTTTTAGATTTTGAAAAGAGAATGGCTAAAACATTATTAACGAATGAGCAGGCAAGAGATGCCAATCTTCGATATAACCCTAAAACGGTTGCTGAGCTTCCTGCTTTGGTTAAAAATGTAGACCTTCCTGACTATTTAAAAACAGTTGGTGTAAATACTGACAAAGTAATTATAGGTGAAATTAACTATTATAAAAACCTGGATTCTTTTATCAATCAGGAAAACCTTCCTTTAATTAAAGATTATCTTAAATACAGAATTATAGCTTCTAATGCTTCTAATCTGGATCAGAAATTGGATGATATTCAGTTTAATTTCTATAGCAAGAGAATGCAGGGTCAGCAAGAACAGAGATCTATGGACAAAAGAGGTTTGTCTTTTGTAAATGGCATTGTGGGTGAAGCTTTCGGAAAGCTTTATGTAGAGAAATATTTCCCTGCAGAGGCAAAAGCGGAGATGGTGGTATTAGTAGATTATGTTAAGAAAGCATTTGCAAGCCGTATTAAAAAACTAGACTGGATGTCTTCTGTAACAAAGGAAAAAGCACTGGATAAACTTAATAAGTTTACTGTAAAAGTTGCTTATCCTGATAAATGGAAGGACTATTCTAAATTAACATTGAAATCTGATGCAGATGGCGGTTCACTTTATAGCAATCTTCAGGAAATTTCTAAGTGGCAGTATCAGAAAGGTCTTGAAAAAGTTGGTAAACCTGTAGATAAGACGGAATGGGGAATGACACCACAGACTGTTAATGCTTATTATAGTTCTTCAAACAACGAGATCGTATTCCCTGCAGCTATTCTTCAGCCACCTTTCTTCAACTTTAAAGCAGATGCTGCGGTTAACTTCGGCGGAATCGGAGCTGTAATTGGACATGAAATTTCTCACGGATTCGACGATAGTGGTTCCCGTTTTGATGGTGATGGTAACCTGAACAACTGGTGGACAGACGAAGACAGAAAGAAGTTTGAGGCAGCAACTCAAAAATTGGGTGCACAATACGATACTTATGAGCCTGTAAAAGGATCTCACGTAAATGGTAAATTTACAATGGGAGAGAATATTGGTGATTTAGGAGGTGTTAATGTTGCTTATGAAGCCTTACAAATGTATTTGAAAGATAAGGGGAACCCAGGTAAAATAAGTAACCTTACTCAGGATCAAAGATTCTTTATGTCCTGGGCAACTGTATGGAGAACTCTATCTACTGACCAGTACAAAGTGAATCAGGTTAAAACTGATCCGCATTCACCGGGAGAGTACAGAGCTTTTGCACCGTTGGTAAATGTTGATGCATTCTATAATGCCTTTGATATTAAACCAGGAGATAAACTTTATAAAAAACCAGAAGACAGAATTAAAATCTGGTAATTATAAACCATAAAACAATACAAAAACCACCCGAAAGAGTGGTTTTTGCTTTTTATAGCCATAAAAATGTTAACTTAGTCAACCATAAAAACTAACTAATTAACCAACATGAGAAACATCAAATTAATAATTGTGATGCAGTTTGCTGTATTAAGCTGTGCATCTCAGTTATTCGGACAATCCTCCAAAGGATATGTACCCAAAGATGGTCAGGAAGACCGTAAATTCTGGGTGAAAACATTAGACAAAATTGCTTATCCCGTAGTTCATAATCTGGCAGAAGGTACTCTTCGGAAAAATATGCCTGTGGAAATACCTCCCGGATTAAAGCCAGATTTTTTTAATAAAGTAACACATCTGGAAGCTGTAGGTCGGACTATGGCAGGTATAGCGCCATGGCTGGCGTTACCGGATGACAATACGGAAGAGTCTAAAGTAAGATCCAGACTAAGAACTGAACTATTGAAGGGTATTAAAAATGCTGTTGATCCTCAGAATCCGGATTACCTTAATTTCAGGACAGAAAAGCAGCCGATTGTAGATGCCGCTTATATGGCACATGCTTTTATAAGAGCACCAAAAGCATTGTGGGAACCTCTGGATGAAACAACTAAAAAAAGAGTAATCGAAGAATTTAAAGCACTTCGTACAAGATCCGGAGCTTATAACAACTGGTTGTTATTTGCAGGATTAAATGAAGCGTTTTTACTAAGTGTGGGAGAACAGCCAGATCCTGTACGTATAGAGTTTGCTAAAAGAAAAATATTGGAATGGTATCAGGGAGATGGCTGGTATAGTGACGGGCCAAGTATGAGTATTGATTATTATAACTCCTATGTCATCCATCCTATGCTGGTAGATTTTTTCAAAGTTTTACTGGATCGTAAAATGATCCAACAACAAGAATACGATCAGGCTGTAAAAAGAATGGTTCGTTATTCAGAGTTTTCAGAGAGATTTATCAGCCCAGAAGGTACTTACCCACCGTTTGGAAGAAGTATTACTTATAGGACAGCTGCATTCCAGGCACTTGGGCAAACAGCGCTGATGCATAAATTACCCGATTATATAGATCCTGCGCAGGTAAGATGCGGGCTTAGTGCGGTTATGCACAGAATGTATGATCATGCTAATAATTTTGATAAAGCAGGATGGCTTGTATTAGGATTTAATGGTCATCAGCCGGGAATAGCGGATTATTATACATCCACCGGGAGTTTATATATGGCTACATTAGGCTTCTTACCACTAGGTTTGCCAGCTACCGATAAATTTTGGACCAATCCTCCCGCTGCGTGGACGGCTAAAAAAGCATGGGCAGGAGAGCCTTTCCCTAAAGACTATCATGTAGAATATTAATATTTTTAAACCACTCTGTGATCAGAGTGTTTTTTTTATAACAGAATATTTATAAATGAATAAAATAAATTATTTTTATAAAAAATAATTTATGAAGGAATTTCTACAGAATACTTATAATCGACTGTTGAAGGATTTTCAGACTATTTTATCTATAGCTTATTTATTCGCAGTTGGCATAGGAATGGTTTTCAATTACCGGAAATATAGCCATTTTAATATCAATATATTCGACTACGCCGATATTACAGATTTTCTGATCGCACCATTTGCCGATTACAGAATTTTTCTATTCACATTTATATCTGTGCTTATTTTAGGAGCCATTTACAAACTCGATTCTTATATCAAGGAAAAGCACCCTAAAATCTACAATATCTATAGTTTTCAGAACTATACATCTTGGTTTTCATCCATGTATTATAATGGGATTTCGATTTTACTGATTATTCCGTTTTATATATGGCTGGCAGCAGGAGTATACGGGAAATTTTCTCAAAAAAAGATAACAAAAGATCAACCAGTGAGCTTTCTGTATTCTGATAATACCGAAGAACAGGCTCAATTGATAGGAAAGACTAAAACCGTTTTATTTCTGCTAAAAAATGATGAGGTAAAGGTTGTGCAGCTTTCTTCAATTAAAAGCTATAAATTACAGAAAGAGTTGTAACTTTTCAGTGATTTTATCTACTCATTGTGTAAGTTTATAAAGCCTATGTATAGGCTTTTGTTAAAATAATATTATGAAAAAATTGACTACCAGTCTGTTAGTGGCCGTTTCACTTCTTTCAACAGGAGTAGTAATAGCTCAAAAAAAGAATACAAAAACAATTCAAAGTACAAAAAGTTCGACTATGAAAGATGAAGGTCTTCATCTGGAAAATATGGACAGAAAAGTACGTCCACAGGATGATTTCTACAATTACGTAAACGGTAGTTGGATGCAAACAGCAAAAATCCCTTCTGATAAATCAAGTTGGGGAGCGTTTAATGAGCTTGCTGAAGCTACGGACAATCAGTCTTTGACAATCTTGAACAATATTCTGAAAGACTCTTTTTCAAAAGGTAGTGAAGGCCAGAAAATTCAGGATCTTTACGGTACTTTCATGGACATGAATAAGAGAAATGCAGATGGTATTAAGCCTATTCAGGCTGACATAGCAAAAATTGATGCTATTAAAAACCTTAATGACCTGCAGTCTTATCTAAAAGAATCTACAAGACAAGGTTTTAATCCTTTCTATGAGTGGGGTGTAGATGCTGATTTAAAAGATTCTAAAATGAATGCTGTATATCTTGGAGCAGCAGAACTAGGTTTAGGTAGAGATTATTATCAGAAAGAGAATGCTGAAAATGCTAAAACAGTAGCTGAATATCAGAAATATATTGCTTCAATTTTAGATGTTTTAGGATATAAGAATTCATCTGAAACTGCTAAAAATATTTTTGCTTACGAGAAAGATATGGCGAAGTCATTGCTTACCGTAGAGCAGATTCGTGATGCCAATCTTCAGTATAATCCTGAGACTATGGATCAGCTGAAAGGTTTGGTGAAAAATGTTGACTTACCAGCTTATCTGACAGCTGTAGGAGTAAATACAAATAAAGTTATCGTAGGTGAATTAAACTATGTTAAAAACCTTGATAAGTTCCTTACAGAGCAAAATATTCCGTTAATTAAAGATTATCTGAAATTCCACCTTATCTCTTCTAATGCCGGACGTTTAGATCAGAAACTGGATGATATTCAGTTTAACTTCTACAGCAAGTATCTGAGAGGGCAAAAAGAACAAAGAGCAATGAATAAAAGAGGGCTTTCTCTTATCAACGGAGTTCTTGGAGAAGCTTTCGGTAAACTGTATGTAGAAAAATACTTCCCTCAGCAGTCAAAAACAGAAATGCTAACGCTAATCGATTATCTGAAGAAAAGCTTTGCTAAACATATTAATGAGTTAACATGGATGTCTTCTGAAACTAAAGTAAAAGCTTTAGATAAATTGAATAAATTTACTGTAAAAGTAGGATATCCGGATAAGTGGAAAGATTACACTAAGCTTGAACAAACATCGGTGAAAGACGGTGGTTCTTTATATGCTAACCTACAGAAAGTATCGGAATGGAGCTACCAGAGAGAACTGAATAAAATTGGTAAGCCAGTAGATAAAGCAGAATGGGGAATGTCTCCACAAACTGTAAATGCATACTACAATCCTACAAACAACGAGATTGTATTCCCTGCAGCAATTCTACAGCCGCCATTCTTTAACATCAAAGCAGATCCTGCTGTTAACTTTGGTGGAATTGGTGCTGTAATCGGTCACGAGATGTCTCATGGTTTCGATGATAGTGGTGCTACATTCGATGGTGACGGAAATCTGGTTAACTGGTGGTCTGATGCTGACTTGAAGAACTTTAAGGATGCTACAACAAAATTGGCAAAACAGTTTAGTCAGTACGAACCTGTAAAAGGAACACACATCAATGGTGAATTTACCAATGGAGAAAATATTGGTGACCTTGGTGGTGTAAATGTAGCTTATGATGCATTGCAAATGTACCTGAAAGATAAGGGCAATCCAGGAAAAATCAGTGGATTCACACAAGATCAGAGATTCTTTATGTCATGGGCTACTGTTTGGAGAACATTGATGACTGAGAAGGCTACAATCAATCAGATTAAAACTAATGAGCATGCTCCGGGTGAATTCAGAGCTTTTGGTCCGTTAGTAAATACAGATGCTTTCTATAAAGCTTTTGATGTGAAGCCGGGTGATAAATTGTATAAGAAACCTGAGGACAGAGTTAAAATCTGGTAATCAAATAATAATTTATATAAGTGGAAAGTTGCTCTTTTAAAGGGCAGCTTTCTTTTTTAGATGGAATTCATTGTTTAACTTTAAAAATAAAAATGAACATCACAACAGAAAAAAATATTCTTATAGAAAACCCCGAAACTAAGAGCTTTCTGGCAGATGCTTATTACCCGGAAAATGAAGAAAAGTTGCCCTTAATAATCTTTGCACATGGTTATAAAGGCTACAAGGATTGGGGAACCTGGGAGCTAATGGCTGAAGCATTTGCAAAGGCTGGATATTTCTTTGTTAAATTCAACTTTTCACATAATGGAACAACCATAAATGATCCGGATAATTTTGGTGACCTTGAAGCTTTTGGAAATAATAATTATACAAAAGAGTTATCCGATTATCAGAAGGTTATCGATTATTTTGAAAATCATCCTAAGGTGGATTCTGATAAGATTGCTATTATGGGACACAGCAGAGGTGGTGGTGATACTGTTCTGCAGGCGCAAAGAGATCCTAAAGTTAAAGCATTGATTACACTGGCTGGAGTCAATAATTTTGTAATGCGATTCCCGAAAAATGATCGATTAGAACAATACAGAGAAAAAGGAGTTTTCTATGTAACTAATGGAAGAACAAAACAGGAAATGCCGCATTATTGGCAATTTTATGAGAATTTCAGAGAAAATGAATCCGAATTGGATATACAAAAAGCAGCACAGAATCTTCAAAAGCCTTATCTTATTATTCATGGAACTCAGGATGAAGCGGTAAAAATAAAAGAAGCTGAGCTGTTACATAAGTGGGCAAAGAACTCTGAGCTAATAATTATTGATGGAGCAGACCATGTTTTTGGAGGAAGAGAACCATGGAATAGTAATACTTTACCAGCGGATTTAGAAAAAGTAGTTAATTACTCGACAGAGTTTCTGAATAGTGCTTTATAAAGGATATCAATGCTTAACCGCTTATTGTAAAAATAAAAAAGGATGAAATTATTCATCCTTTTTTATTTATTGAAGTGGCTTTACATACTTAGGTTTAAAGTCCTTTTTCATCAGCTGATCAATTGTTTTAGCAAAACTGTTAACAATCTGTGTAAGATTCTGAGTGTTGATGACATTGATATCATCATTTACCTGATGGTAATGATTTTGATGCTCCATATCCACAGTAGAGAAGGAGTGGGCAACAATACCTTTCTTTACAAAGTTTACATTATCGGAACGGAAGAACAGTTTTTCAGATAAATAAGGATCAGGAGCAACTTCGAAGCCTTTAGGAGCATTAGCATTAATGATTTCATCCAGGTCAGACTGATCATGTCCTGTCATATATACTTTATTTAATCCAAAAGCAGAAGGCGTTCCCAGCATTTCGAAATTGAATAAAGCTTTTATTTTAGGGATATAAGTTTGGAATTTTTCATCATTAGCCAGATATTTAGAACCCACTAATCCTATTTCTTCACCATTAAAGGCCATAAAAATAAGCCCTTCTTTAGTCTTTTTTCTTTTGTAATAATCGGATAGACCAATAACCGTACTTACACCACTGGCATCATCATCTGCACCATTAAAGATTTTATCTTCACCTTCTTTTGCTTCTCCAATGTGATCGAAGTGAGCTCCGAAAGCGATATAGCTGTCCTCGGTTCCTTTTTTTACACCGCAGACATTATAATATGTTTTTCCATCTTTATAAGTAAAAGGTACAAGATAGGAATCACCATAGCAGTAATCCAGCTTATTTAATTTGAATTGCTCAGCAATATACTGGGCAGCTTTCATATTTTCTTCAGTACCGAACTTTCTGCCCTTCATCTCATCAGAGGCTAATGTTGATACAATTTCTTTAATTCTTGCTTCCTTTATTTCCTGAGAGAAATATAAGCCTGAAGCCAAGGCAAATGCAAGTATTGCAATATTTTTCATATTAACTGATTTTTAAAATTTTCCAGGCTTCTTCAATATTATTTTTTAATAATAATTCCTGAGCCTTCTCGTGAATTTCTTTCTGATCACTAAAACTTCCCTCCGGCAAAGATTCGATATTAGCAAGCATTCCAAGATCATTTCCGGTAAAGACAATGCTATATCTTATTTGTTCCGGTAATTTGTCAAGACCAATTCCTTTAGTAACTAAAGGCTTCGGAACTTCAAAAAGATTGTCCGCTGTATTACGGGAATACCAGTTTCCGCCTAGTCGGGCAACCAGATCCAGTTTTCTCTGGTCCAGATTTCCCTCTTCATTCAGGTATTCTTCACGAATATGAATTTTTATAACTTCACATATCACCAAATTTCCGGCGCCACCTTCTTCTCCCAATGATTTTATTTCATTGATCTTACATTCGAAGTTTACCGGACATTCAGCAATTAATGGCGGTTTTACAAGGTCAGCGGGCTTCATTGTCAGTCCTGCTTTTATAAATTCATTTACGCCCTCCTCATATTCTGTACTTGCCAAAGAAACCTGTTGTACAATCGGGAAATTTACAATTCCGATTACTACTTCAGGGGTATCATGTACATTATGCAATGTGTGTTTTGTGGTATTATCTCTTACCCTTCGGGAAGGTGAAAAAATAATAATCGGAGGTTTCGTACTGAACATATTGAAAAAGCTGAATGGACTTAGATTTACATTGCCTTCGGCATCTACAGTACTTGCAAAAGCAATAGGTCTTGGTGCTATTGCTGTCTGCATTATTGTTTGTAATTGTTGTCCGGGTATATCTTGTGGTAGGATAGACTTCATTAAAATGGTTAAATGGGTTATATAGTTATAAAGGCGATAAAGGTTTATTACCCAGAGATTTTTTCAGATTAGTAATCATGATTCTGATGAAAATTATTTTTTTAAATAACTCTTCATTTTCTGTAATAAATTTTAATCTTACTGCTATTTCTAATTGTGTCTAAAGCTCTGAAAGAGAACCTGATGCAATGTTTAAAAATTGTATAAATTCTAAATTAGATTTTCGCCCTGCTCCTTCTGCAATATTAGAAGGAATTGAAACTGCACTTCTTTTTATTTGTGATGTAAGATTATATTTTTCTTCAGCAGGAAAGTTTTGTACTAATTCGTAGATGTCTGTGACAAGATCCATCGATTCTTGCCATACTTTCAGATCTTTATGAGACTTAATATCAGTCATGATCTATAATGAATTCCCATATAGCTTTATAACATCTATAACCAGTGTAACTTTCTCTAAGTTGATGGAAGTATTTTTGCTTTTACTTCGCCGAAGCCTACACGTTTGCCATCTTTTTCGTTATATGCTCTCATGATAACAGTGTCATTATCTTCGATGAATTTACGCTCTGTACCATCAGAAAGTTTTATTGGATTAGCACCCCTCCATGTTAGTTCCAGCATAGAGCCAAATGATTTAGGGTCTTTTCCGGATATTGTGCCACTGGCGTACATATCCCCAACTTCAATATTACATCCGTTTATAGTATGATGAGCAAGTTGCTGGGCCATATTCCAGTACATATATTTGTAATTACTTTCTGAAATAAGGTTTTCAGCTCCGTTTTCTGGCTGAATATAAACCTCCAGTTGTATATCAAAATTTTTGTTTCCTTCAAACTGAAGATATTCCAATGCTTCAGGATCTTGTTTAGGAGACTCTATACGGAATATATCCAGTGCTTCCAGGGTCACAATCCATGGAGAGATAGAAGATCCGAAATTCTTACCTAAAAATGGTCCTAAAGGAACATACTCCCAAGATTGGATATCTCTTGCACTCCAGTCATTGAAAATTACCATTCCAAAAATAGCATCTTCAGCGTCTTTTGTAGAGATAGATTCACCCATCTCGGTATCTTTATTGGTAATGAAAGCCATTTCCAGTTCGAAATCCAATTGTTTAGACGGACCGAATATTGGTTTGTCCTGATCTGCCGGTTTCATTTGTCCTTTTGGTCTGTGAATGTCAATTCCGGAAACTACAATTGAAGAAGCTCTTCCATGATAGCCTACAGGAAGATGTTTCCAGTTTGGAAAAAGTGCATTTTCCGGATCACGGAAAAGTGAGCCTACATTGGTTGCATGATCTATACTGCTGTAGAAATCTGTATAATTAGGAATGTGTAGAGGCAGCATCATCTGTACCTCTTCAGAATCGAAAAAGCAGCTTTCTATAGCTATTTCATCTTTTGAAAGAGTAGAACCTTCTGTTAATAATTCCTGTATTCTCTCTCTTACTTTTGTGGTAATAGGCTTACCTAATTCTATAAAAGGATTTAAGGTATAAGCTTCAAAGATATTGTCATCCAGGCCATCAATATTTTCGAAGTAGCCTTCATCGTAAAGGGTTGCCAGATCTATTACCTGGTTGCCAATTCTTGTAGCACATGCAATGTACTCCTGATTGAACACTGCAACACCGAAAGGGATATTGTATATTGAAAAATCTGTTGATTCGGAATTTTCTACGAATGATTTCATAAATTAAATAGAGTTTTATTTAATAAAAAGGTTCAAAAAAACGTGTACTAAAAATACAACATTTCCTTGAACCTGAGTTTTGTTATTTATCGAAGATTATTTTCTCTTCTGTACTTTTTTAGAATCTTTTGTTTTGTCCAGATAATGAATCTCAATCCATTTTTCACGGGTATTGATATTGGTGAAGTAATAGTAACCTTTACGATAACTTAGTAATAAATTATAAGTTAAAGGATAGCTCATTGCTTTTTCCTCCAGTTTATCAAGCCTTATAGATACAGCATTGTGATTTCTTACGACATCACCTGTAAAGATATTGGAATATTCCTGCTTTGTACTTTTATCTTCAATAATCTCAATCATTGTAACCTGATTGTTCGGCCGGAATTCCAGGATATGCTTTTCAGAATGATCTGTAGAATCTTTTACAGTAATGAATTTCTTTCCTTCCAGAATAAATTCGTCATAATCCTTTCCTGAATTTTCACTGCTTAGCCTGTCCAGCTTTTTGATAATAGCACCATAACTCTGAGCCTGTACTATTGTACCGGCGGAAATAAGAGTTAAAACCAGAAGTATTTTTTTCATCTTATAAATTTAGTGAAACTAAGACAAATACTAATCCAAAAATTATAAATTTCCTCTTCTTGCCTGTTCTTTTTCTAAAGCCTCGAATAAAGCTTTGAAATTACCGGCCCCGAAACTCTGAGCTCCGTGTCTTTCAATAATTTCAAAAAATAAAGTAGGGCGGTCTTCCACAGGTTTTGTGAAGATCTGAAGAAGATAACCTTCTTCATCACAATCGATAAGAATTCCTAGATCCTGAAGTTTTTTGATGTCTTCATCGATGTGACCAACTCTATCCGGTACCATATCGTAATAAGCTTCCGGAGGTGGAGAAAGGAATTCTACACCACGTTTTTTTAGTTCGCCTACAGTATGGATAATATCTTTTGTAGCTACAGCAATATGCTGAACACCTTCACCTTCATAGAAGTCAAGATATTCTTCTACCTGAGATTTCTTTTTACCTTCTGCGGGTTCATTGATCGGGAATTTTGCATAACCATTACCATTAGACATTACTTTAGACATTAACGCTGAATATTCAGTATTGATTTGCTTATCATCAAAAGATAGAATATTGACAAATCCCATTACCTTTTCATACCATTCAACAGTCGGAACCATACGATCCCAGCCTACATTTCCTACGCAGTGGTCAACGTATAATAAACCTGTTTCAGTAGGGTTATAATCGCTTTCCCATTTCTCATATCCAGGCATAAATGTTCCATTGTAATTCTTTCTCTCTACAAACATATGCACTGTTTCGCCATAAGTGTAGATTCCGGACATTCTCACTTCACCATGTTCATCGGTTAAAGTAACAGGTTCCAAATATGGTTTTCCACCTCTTTTAGTAGTCTCTTCAAATGCTTTATAAGCATCGTCTACCCAAAGCGCTAAAACTTTTACACCATCACCGTGTTTTTTTACATGTTCTGAAACTGAACTGTCTGATCTAAGTCCTGTAGTAAGAATCAAACGGATTTTTCCCTGCTGAAGTACATATGAAGCACGGTCTCTAACTCCGGTTTCAGGCCCTGCGTATGCAATTGACTGAAATCCAAATGCTGTCTTATAGAAGTGTGCAGCTTGTTTGGCATTACCAACATAAAATTCAATATAGTCTGTACCATTGATTGGCAGGAAGTTTTCTGCCTGTGCAATTTTTTCGGCGAATGTTAATGTAGACATTTTTTTACTTTTAGATTATGAAATGCAAAATACTATTTTTTAGTGAATGCCACTAACAATTGTTAGTTTTTAAATCTTTCGTGAGCCGCTCTTTCCAACATTTCTCTGTCATCCGGATGAGAGATGTCTATAAGCGCTTTAGCTCTCTGTCTCAAGTTTTTACCATACAGATAAGCCGTACCGTATTCAGTCACTACATAATGGATATGTCCCCGGGTTGTTACCACACCAGCTCCTTCCTTTAGGAAAGGAACAATTCTCGGAATACCCTTTTTGGTACGTGATGTAAGCGCCATAATAGGTTTTCCACCTTCACTAAGGGCAGCACCTCTCATAAAATCCATTTGTCCGCCAATACCGCTGTACTGGTAAGTACCAATAGAATCGGCGCATACCTGTCCTGTAAGATCAATTTCTATAGCAGAATTTATAGCATGCATTTTATGATTTTTCATAATGTTGATAGGGAAGTTAACATGCTGAACATCTAAGAATGCAATAGACGGATTGTCATCTACAAAGTCATAGAGCTTTTTAGTCCCGAAGCAGAAACTGGTAATGCTTACATTGTCATGGAAACCTTTGTATTTGTTGTTAACAATATCATCTTTAATTAGGTTAATAACACCATCACTCAACATTTCTGTATGGATTCCCAGGTCTTTGTGATTTCCCAGACATTTAAGAACAGCATCTGGTATTGTACCAATACCCATTTGTATTGTAGCTCTGTCATCAATAAGTTCAGCGACATGTTTTCCAATCAGTGCCTCTTCCTCTCCAACTTTAGAACCATAATCTATTGTCATTAGCTCTTCCTCATGCCATACCATTTTATCGATTCTGTTCACATGAACCATTCCGTCACCATGAGTTCTTGGCATTTTAGGATTGACAATAGCAATAACTATTTTAGCCGAGTCTACAGCAGATCGTGCAATGTCTACGGAGGTTCCCAATGTACAGTAACCATGTTTATCCGGAGGAGAAACTGTAATAATGGCTACATCCAGTGGTAGTATATTGTTCTTGAAAAGAATTGGAATTTCGCTAAGAAAAATAGGGACAAAATCACCTCTGTCGGAGTTTACAGCCTCTCTTACAGGAGTAGACACAAACAGAGAGTTAATATGGAAATTATCTTTGTATTCTGGTCTTGCAATAGCCACAGCACCCTGTTGGGTAATGGATACCATTTCTATATCCTTAAAGCGGGAAGACTGATTGGCAAGTTCATTTAATAAATAATTGGGAGTACAGGCACTACCGTGGGAAAATATTCTGTCACCACTTTTAATAACAGATATAGCCTCCTCGGCACTTACATATTGATACATATATTACTATTATAAGTTATTATCTTAATCTAACCATGAAGTTTTATAAGTAGGATCTTCTACTTTCAGCGCCTCTTCTGTTAATTTTAAAGGTCTGAAAGGATCTACCATTACAGCATATTCATGGGTTTCTTTCTGTCCTATGCTTCGCTCCATAGCACCCGGATGAGGTCCGTGTACAATACCTCCGGGATGAAGAGTGAAATCACATAAATCAATATGATTCCGGCTCATAAAGTCACCTTCTGCATAGAAAAGAACTTCATCGGAGTCTATGTTGCTATGGTTATAAGGAGCAGGAATAGACAGGGGATGGTAATCGTACATTCTGGCTACAAAAGAACATACTACAAAATTATGCCCTTCGAAAGTCTGGTGTACAGGAGGTGGTTGATGAATCCGGCCTGTAATAGGCTCGAAATTCTTAATATTAAATTTAAAAGGATAGAAATAACCATCCCATCCAACAACATCGAAAGGATGTGTTGCATATACAAAATCAGTAATCTGATTTTCCTTTTTTACTTTTATGACAAAGTCTCCTTTCTCATTTATCGGATCAACATGGACAGGAGCTTCTATATCCCTCTCACAGAAAGGAGAATGTTCCAGTAGCTGTCCGAATTCATTTCTGTACCTTTTTGGAGTATAAATAGGAGAGTGGCTTTCTATAAAGAACAGAATATTGTCTTCATCTTTAAACTCTATCTGATAGATGGTGCCACGAGGAATAATAAGATAATCTCCATATCCGAATTCAAGATTTCCTACAAATGTTTTCAGAACACCAGAGCCTCTTTGTACAAATAATAACTCGTCGCATTCAGCATTTTTATAAAAATACTCTGTTACCGATTTCCGCGGCTTAGCAATACCCATTTTAAGATCATTATTCAGCATAAGTACCTTTCGGCTATCCAAAAAGTCATCCTCAGCCTGCACTTTCATCCCCTGAATTCGTCTCGGGATGATGTTTTTCTCTACTGCGATTTTAGGAGTAACATCTTTTACACCTTTTATTTCTTTTATCTGGGTGGGTCTGTGTGTATGATATAGTAAAGAAGAAATTCCGTGGAATCCTTCTGTACCAAACAGTTGTTCGTAATAAAAATTACCTTCTTCAGATTTGAAGATGGTATGTCTTTTCTGTGGAATTTTTCCGTTGTGATGGTATCTCATAAATCAGGTTGTGACTTTCTCAAATTTACTCAAATTATCACACGTGAAGAAAAAATAGCCTAAGAATATGGAATGATATAGCTCATAATATCGTTTATTTGCTTAAAAAATCTGTTCAGGATCAGTCAGGTATATTTATGATGTATCGTGTTTATGAGTGATTTTTGGATTATAACTTTATAGAATAAGAACTTCGTTATGAATAGAATTCAAATAGAATTATTAAATTTGATAAAAGCCTAGGGAATAAGTATATAATAACACATTTAATAAATGAAAAAATGGACGAATTAAAAATAAATGCAATTATTCAGGAGCTGTCAAATTCTCTGCAAACGAGAAACTATGATAATTTTGTCAGCTATTTCACAGATAATGCAACTTTTGAAATACCATTTACCGTTAATGGTGGGACTGTAATAAATGGGAAAGAAAATATAAAAAAACACTTTGATAATGTACAGCAAAATCCACTTACCAAGTTGATAGAAATAGAAAGTGTTTATACAAAGATATATCATTGTACAGATAGTCAGACAGTCACTGTTGAGTATTTTACAAAGGGAAAATCATTGAGCACGAGTGAATCTTTTGAGATACAGTCCTCCATCGCGCTTATTAAATTTGATGAAAATGGGATTGTTTATTACAAAGATTTTCCAAATACCTTAGGTATTGCTCGAAAAGCCGGTGTTTTCTCTCAATTAGCAGCTACTTGGGCAAGATAAGATACCAGAATAATTTTATTGCTGAAGTTATAAAAACTGATTGAACAAAAATTAAAAATAGCCAAGCTGAAGTAAAGTCTGTACCTTTTTTCTTTAGCGGAAATTCTAAAATAAAATATATGAACAAAATTTTATTTTTCTTTACATTACTCTCAATTGTATCCAGTTGTAGATCTGGTGATTCCAATAATTTGAATGAAAACCCAACTAGCCCAATCACCAATTTAAAATTTAAATTATCATACAAAACGTCTATAGATAATCTTGAGATTAGACAAATGATAAAAACAAAAGATAATCATTATGTTGCAATAGTATCTGCAGAAGATTATCATGTTATTAAATTTGATTCTAATTTTAATATTGTTTGGAATAAAGTTTATGGTGGAAGTAAAAGAGATTATGCGGAAGGTATAATTGAAGACTCACAAGGAAACTTGCTTGTCATAGGAGAGTCAGAATCAACAAATGGAGACATTGAGAAGAATAATGGCGATTTTGATATTTTTTTAATTAAAATTAACAGAGACGGAAATATTATTTGGAGTAAAAATTATGGTGGAAGTGGCTATGAAGGAATAAGTCAGGATAATACGATCGTTGAGGCCGCAAATGGGAATTTTATTTTTGTTGGCTATACTTCTTCTTCTGATTTTAATGTTTCAAATAATAATGGCGGTTATGATGTTTGGGTTTCAAAAATTGACAGTAATGGAAATCTGATAAAACAAAAAACACTTGGTGGTAGCAATGATGATTTTGGTAGAAAGATTATTAAATTAAATAATAATTTTATTATAACTCTTAAAAGCAATTCGTCCAATAATGATTTTGCACAAATTGGTAATTGGATTGCAAGTATAGATGCTGAATTAAATATTATATGGAAAAAAAGTACTCAAGGAATTAATTCAGGGAGTGTTACTGTTAATAATAACGAAATATTTCTGGTAAATTCTACTTCTACGAGCTATGAATTATCTAAATTGGATTCAAATGGAAATGTAACAAAAAGTTCCTCAATAAATTTTTCTGCACAGACACAAAAACAGCCGTTTGTGAATCAAATAATAAACTCTAATGATGGAGGTTTATTTATTATTGGTGATTTTGGTTATGGAAACGAACAGGATGCTGTAATATTTAAGGTTAACAAGAACTTTGAAAAAGTAGCAGATAATTTTATTGCTGGAAATAATTTTGATAAATCACGTTCAATATTTCCTATTCAAGCAAATAAATTTCTTTATATTATTAATTCAGCATCTACTAATTTACAAATTCCACTTTCAGGAAAGATGTCTTCAATTGTAACTGAGATTACTGAAGAGTAAAAATAATCACAATAGTTATTTTCAGGTTCTTACCAATACTGAATATAACAACGCCCCGATTCAGATGAATCGGGGCGTTGTTATATATGATAATTTGTACTTATTTTGTTAAATCCAGACCTCCGAAGTTACCAGAGCTCATCATCATATACACTCCATCAGTTTTGTCGAGTGTACTCCAATAAGAATGAAGATCTTCGGCATTGGTGAATACTTTTAAATCGGTATTTTTAAAAGAATCTTTAATCATATCCGGAGAAATAGGCTCCATTCTTTTTATCTTCAATGCATCTTCTGAATAGAATACAACAGCTTCTTCAACACCATTCATTGAACCTTCATATTGTTCCAGAAAAACCGGATTAAGGCTGCTGTAGGTATGCAGTTCCAGAAAAGCATGTTTTTTTTGTTTAGGAAATTGCTCTATAAATGCTTTCACAGATGCTTTTACTTTAGAAGGTGCATGGGCGAAATCTTTATAGAGAGTACCACCATCTGCTCTTTCTACTTTTTCCAATCTTTTAGATGCCCCCTTAAAGCTCATAATAGCATCATAGAATTCTTCTTCCATAATACCTAATTGCTGGCATATAAGACGAGCTCCTTCCATATTTAGCAGATTGTGCTGCCCGAAAACAGATAAAGGAATATGACCAATGCTGGTGATAAGATTTACTACTCCGTTTACAATCTCATATTCTGGTGTTTTGTAAGGCAGTTTGCGGAAATAATTCTCTGCAGCATCTACTACTTTTACAACCTCTTCATCTTCCTCATTATATACCAGTACACCTCCCGGAGTTATTGTCGAAACAAATCTTCGGAACTGTTCAATATAGTCATCAAATGTTTTGAATACATTAATGTGATCCCATGCAATACCGCTCATTAGTGCTATGTTAGGCTGGTATAATAAGAATTTTGAACGGGGATCTAAAGTAGAAGAAAGATATTCATCTCCTTCCAGGATCATAAAGTCATTGTCTTTAGTAAGCTTTACCATTACATCAAAACCTTCCAGCTGTGCACCAACCATATAGTCTACATCTTTCTGGTGAAAGTGTAGTACATGAAGGATCATAGAAGTAATAGTTGTTTTACCATGAGAGCCACCAATTACGACACGTGTCTTGTTTTTGGACTGCTCATACAGAAATTCGGGGTACGAATATATTTTTAAGCCTAGCTCCTTTGCTCTTGCCAATTCCGGATTATCTGCATGTGCATGCATTCCCAGAATTACAGCATCGGTATCGGCTGATAGTTTTTCAGGAAACCAGCCCATTTCATTTGGCAAAATTCCTCGTTTGTCAAGACGGGTTTTCGATGGTTCGAAGATCGCATCATCGGAACCTGTCACATGGTAACCTTTTTCTTTTAGGGCAATAGCAAGGTTGTGCATAGCACTGCCTCCTATAGCAATGAAATGGATGTTCATAAATTTATTGTGGTTTTATTCACCTTCATTTTTATTTTGCTGCTTCTCGGCATTCTTTTTAGCAACAATTTCCTGATCGTATTCATGAAGAACGTTATGTTCCGGAGTTTGCTCAATTGCATGCATGATTTTGCTCAGGATATCAGCAGCACTGTCATTATCGTAATCTATGTCCAGTGCAGGTT
Source organism: Elizabethkingia miricola (assembly GCF_001675285.1). Lineage (GTDB taxonomy): Bacteria > Bacteroidota > Bacteroidia > Flavobacteriales > Weeksellaceae > Elizabethkingia > Elizabethkingia miricola. Next base: position 175,685 of record NZ_LSGQ01000001.1, on the reverse strand, counting down.
TAAATTGTAAGGTTGGTTCTATACCTGTTACTTTTATTTTCAAGCCTTTTTTATCAAAAGCCCTACGGAAACCATTAATTTTAATAGGAATAACAATAGGTCTTTGATTTTTAATCAGCTTTGCGGTACCCTTTCTTCCTTGTGCAAATGCAGAAGTAGTCCCTTGTGGGAAGGTTACAACCCAGCCATTATCCAAAGCTTTCATTATATTTTCTACTTCACTAAGGTCTACCATTCTGTTTACAGCTTTACCTTCAGCTCTCCAGGTTCTTTTAACGGTTACAGCACCTGCAAGTTTGAAAATTCTTGCCAGGATGCCATTGTTCATAGTTTCTTCAGCAGCCACATAGTAGAAGTCAATCTTAGGATTTAACAGATAAACCGGATTTTTAATGGTATTGATATAGCCATTGTTTACGCTGCAAAAAACGTGATACATTGCTGCTACATCAGCGAAATAAGTTTGGTGATTTGATACAAATAGTACATTTGTTTTAGGTAAGTCTACCAGATTTTCAGAACCACTTATTTTTAACTTGTTGAAGCCGTTAAAACGACGGTATGAGATCATACCGAGTACGAAGATGATGAATCTTTTCAGAAAATAGACGTTGCCAAAAGCATCGGTAAATATATTTTTCTTTGCCATTTTTATGCAAATCATACAAAAACCCGGAATGGTTAGTCGGGTTTCATAGTAAAGTGCAAAATTAAACTTTTTTCATTAAGTCTCTAAATTCTGACAAAATCATTGATGTTGCACCCCAGATAATATAGCCATTGTAGTCAATTACAGGTACTTCTGTTCCTCTTGTAGAAGACAGTACTTTCATTTCCGGTTTATCGGGTAAATTGAAAAGTGAGCTTACCGGCATTTCTATAAGTTCTTGTGCTTCAGATTCCTGTAGGAGGAATTTTGGCTTTTTGGCGACCCATGATACATAAGCATGGACATAAAAATTACTTGGCGGAACATAAATGGGAGTAAGGGTTTTAATAATTGTCATGCTTTCCATAGCAATCCCAAGTTCTTCAAAGGTTTCCCGTTTGGCCGTAGTCTCAAAGTTGCCATCGGATTCTTCATATTTTCCACCAGGCAGACTTATCTGTCCGCTATGACGGTCATGTTGATTAACGCTTCTTACCATTAAAGGGAAGTACCATTGGTTTTCTTTCGGATATAAAAGAATATTTACAGCAGCCAGTTTAGGATCTAATGCCATAATCTGGTCTGTTGAAAGTAAAGGACGATAAGGAGGTGAATATAGCTGATGAGACACTGTCCCGTCTAATTCTGTTTTTGCAAATCTTTCTATAATATTCGACAATCTTTTCATCCTGTATCTTCTGTTGCATAAAGTTAAATAAAAATAGCGTAACGGGAAAACTTTTCTGGATTCCAGAGATAGAAACAATATGGTTTATTATTACTTATTGAATATTACTCATTGCCCATTAATACTATAGTAACGGAGCAAGTAATCTGCATACGGAAGCAAGCCCTCTTTTGAAAACAGAAGTTTTGTTCCACATTTCAATTGTCATAAGAGATGAAACTTTTTTGTCTTCCTCAAACTGCTGATCAAGCCTTTTCAGCACCTCATGATCATGCACTATAGCATTGATTTCAAAGTTGATCAGGAAACTTCTGTTGTCCAGATTTACAGTTCCTATATAAGCAAGAGCGTTATCTATATTCACTGTTTTAGCATGGAGAAAGCCTTTTTCATACAGATAAAGTTTTATTCCCCGTTTTAACAGAGGTTTCATAAACGAGAGCGATGCGTTTTGTACGATAAAAGAATCACCTTCTTTAGGAATCATCATTTCTACTTCAACGCCTTTGGATACAGCAATAGATAAGGCTGTTTTAAAAGAATCAGTAGGAATAAAATAGGGTGTGCAGATCTGTATCTTTTTTTTGGCAAGTGTAATCCCTAATATTAAAGATTCCATTGCCGATTGTATTTCATCACCAGGTGCTGTTACTGCAAAACTTACAATACTGCTGCCTTGTGTATGTGCATACCAATCACAATAATACCTAGGATCTTCCAGAGCATAGGGAGCTCCGTCAGTCATCATCCAGCTAAGCCAGAAACGCAGCTGCAGAATATTTACTGATGCTCCTTTTATCATAACAGAAGCATCGCGCCAGTATAGTTTTTCTGTATTGGGTTGGTTTATGTATTTGTCACTGATATTGATTCCGCCTACAAATGCAATGCTGGCATCTACAATTAGTATTTTTCGGTGATTACGGAAGTTAGAGTTTGCCAGTGAAGTGAAATGTACAGGCAGGAATACCTGAAATTCGATACCTGTATTCTCGAAACGCTTGTAATGCTTTGCCAGTGTGGGGGAACCAAAATCATCAATAATCATCCTTACTGTTACACCTTGCTGAGCCTTCTGAATAAGCAATTCTATAATCTCATTGCCTATGTTGTCTTCTTCAAAAATGTAATATTCCAAATGAATATGATCCTTTGCACTACGTATTGCTTCTATAAATTTTGGAAATTTCTCTTCACCATTTATCAGCAGTTCTGTCTCATTATAAAAGCTGGGTGGTGAAATTCTGGTTTTGTTCAGAAACTGATAAACCTGGGAGAGATCACCAATTTCATTTTCTATATCCCGCATATTTTGCTGTATAGAATCGTTCAGGTTTTTCCATTGATCCAGAATATACTGCCTTTGCTTTTTATCTATTTTCTTGAAATATTTTTCCCGCTGAAAATCTCTGCCGAAAAAAAAGTAAAGAATAATACCGATTACCGGCACAAAAACGATGATCATGATCCATGCCAGAGTTTTTGGCGGATTTCTGTTTTCTATGAGTATAGTAACAATAATAACGATGTTGGCTATTGTAAGTGGTACCCAATACCATTTTTCAATAAAAAGCCAGGCTGTATGCAGATGTTCGGTAAACATAAAAACAGAAGTTGCTGAATTTTGTTAGTTGAATTTACTAAAATTAATCCACAGAAAATATTATATTTGTTGGAAACACTGAAAAAACATAAATATGCTTGAATTTTTAAACGGATTGGCACCTTTGGAGAAAGGTTTTTGGTATGTAGCACTTATTAGTAGTGCAATATTTGCCATACAATCAATTATGACTTTTGTTGGCGGACATGATGCCGACGGAATTAATGCTGATTTCAGTGGAGATCTGGATCATGTAGATGCGCCGTTTCAGTTTTTCTCATTCCGTAACCTTATCAACTTTATGTTGGGATTCGGCTGGACAGGAGCCGTTTTTTACAATACAATAGGAAACAGTTTTGTATTGATAATTTTGGCAACACTCGTAGGCTGCCTTTTTGTATACCTTTTCTTTCTGATGATTCAGCAGATTATGAAGCTTTCGGAAGATAATACCTTCAATATAGAAAATCTGGTGAATGCCAGTGGACAGGTTTATATTCCTATTCCTGAAAATATGAATGGAAAAGGCAAGGTGCAGATTAGTGTAAAAGGTTCTCACCACGAACTGGATGCTATGACAGAAGGAGGAGAGAAGTTAATTTCTGGAACCTCTATTATTGTTGAAAAAATTAAAGACAAAATATTAATCGTTAAAAAATTAAATTAAAAGTATGTTGGAAGGATTTACATTGGTTATTGTAGCAGTAGTTGTACTCTTTGTTACATTTATTGCGCTTATTTCACGCTATAAGCGTTGTCCCTCGGACAAAATATTAGTCATTTACGGAAGAACAGGAGGCAAGTCAGCAAGATGTATTCATGGAGGTGGTGCATTTATCTGGCCGGTAATTCAGGATTTTGCATATCTGGATCTAAAGCCTATGTCTATTGAGGCTAACTTAACGAACGCCCTTTCCCGTCAGAATATCCGTGTGGATGTTCCTTGTCGTTTTACAATTGCAATCAGTACAGAACCTGATAGTATGGGGAATGCTGCTGAAAGATTGTTAGGGCTTTCACCTGAGCAGATTCAGGAATTGTCTAAAGATATCCTTTTTGGGCAGCTTCGTTTGGTTATCGCGATGATGACAATTGAGGAAATTAACTCGGACAGAGATAAATTATTGGAGAATATCTCGAATAACGTAGATACCGAATTAAAGAAAATTGGTCTGAAATTAATCAACGTAAACATTACGGATATTAAAGACGAATCCGGTTATATCGAAGCTCTTGGTAAAGAAGCAGCAGCAAAAGCGATAAACGAGGCTAAAGTAAGTGTTGCTGAGCAGGAAAAAATGGGGGAAACTGGTAAAGCAGATGCAGACCGTCAGAAAGATATTCAGATTGCAGAATTCAATAGAGATCGTGATGTGAAAATTGCAATTACAAGTAAAGATAAAGAAGTAAGTATTGCAGCAGCAGATAAAGACCAGGCGATTGGTAAAGCTGAAGCAGAAAGAGATGCGAGGATTGCGACTTCCATGGCTAATTCCCTGGCTGTAAGAGGGGAAAACGAAGCTAAAATTACTATTGCAAATTCCGATGCGGAAAGAAGAGAGAGAGAAGCAGAAGCTTTAAAACTGGCTACAGCTGCAGAAAAAGTACAAGCGGCAAAAGCTTTGGAAGAATCTTATGTTGCTGAACAGAAAGCAGAAGCTGCCCGTGCAGAAAGAGAGCGTTCTACACAAAACGCTAATATTGTTGTACCTGCTGAAATTGCTAAACAAAAAGCGATTATTGAAGCAGAGGCTCAGGCAGAAAAAATCAGACTTCAGGCAAAAGGAGAGGCTGATGCTATTTTTGCAAAAATGGATGCTGAAGCAAAAGGTTTATTCGAAATCTTAACGAAGCAGGCTGAAGGTTATGACCAGGTTGTTAAAGCAGCTGGTGGTGATACAAACAGCGCATTCCAGTTACTGATCTTAGAGAAATTACCTGAATTGGTTAAAACGCAGGTTGAGGCCGTTAAAGGTATTAAGATTGATAAAGTTACTGTATGGGATGGTAATGGAAACAATGAAAACGGAAATACTTCCACCGCAAACTTTGTATCGGGTATGATGAAATCTGTACCACCGTTGAATGATCTTTTCAATATGGCCGGGCTAAACCTTCCAAGCTATCTGAAAGGTAAACCTGAAGAGAAAGAAATCGTTAAGATTATTGAACAAAAGGCTCAGGAGAAAAAGAATTTTGATGATATGAGGGATAAGCCTCAGGATAAAAAAGACGAAGGTCAGAATCCTGAACAGAAATAGAAAAGTAATTATTAATCATATTAAGGCCGGAATAATTTCCGGCCTTTTTAATTTATAAAAACTGACAGAGTTTAAAAACAAAATGAAGATTGTATATTGACAGTATTTTTTATAATTTGTTAGTATACTTTTCAATTTGCTGTTTTAAATTTGTTTTTACATTTTCATTCCATTCAGTTTTTATTATACTTAATCTTGCTACGTCAATTCTTTCATTATTAGCGTCAGTTCCTGCATTTCTTAATACACCTTCAACCACACAGCCAATGCTCTTCATTGCACTTAAGCTTTTGATATTTTTGTTATTGGCAGCAAATCCAACTCTTTCCATTTGCAGCTTTTCAAATGCGAACTCCAATAATAAGAGTTTGCAGTTCTTATTAACCCCGGTTCCTTGGTATTGTTTTCCGTACCAAGTGTATCCGATTTCAATAGTTTTATTATCAGAAAAGATAGCGTAGAACCTTGTACTGCCTACATATTTTTGACTTGTTTTGTCAAAAACAATAAATGGATATTCTTTTTCATTTTCTCTTTGATTTATAGCATTTTTTACATATTTCTCGAGGTTCTCTTTTCCATTTGCTCCACCAGAGTTGTATTCCCATATTTCTGGCTCATTTTCTGAGTATGTTAGTAAGGTATTATAGTCAGAAAGTTCCAATGGTCGTAATGTAACAAAATCGTTTTCTAAAATATATTGTTCTTTAAAGTCTAGATTCATATTTTTATTTATTTTGTGAAGTATGTGTTGCTTATAACTAAAGAATTGTTATTTTATATTTTAAGAAGCAATATTAGGAATAATTCTATTATTTTTTTTCAAAATTATGTGAGTATGAAAAATGAGATATAAGTAAATGCTAAACATTAAATAAGCTATTATTATTTTCATAAAATTACTCCAAGCTTAGAGTTACCAGAACCGGCATATGGTCTGAAGCATCATTTTTAATAACCTTTACATCTTTTACTTTCCACTTACTGTTTTTATTTAGGAAAATATAATCTAGTCTGTATTTAGGTTTATGATAGGGGAAAGTAAGTTGTGGATTACCATGTAATACAGCAGCATCATTCATCTTTGCTGTAATCGCTTTGTAAGGCTTGCTATCCGGAGTAATATTGAAATCACCGAGTATAACTGCCGGAATAGATTTTGTTGTGGCAATAGAAGCAACTTGTTTGGCTTGCGCTATGCGGTTTTCTTCAAATTCATGGCATAAATGAGTGCCTCCAAAAATAATTTTTTGACCATTTGGGAAAGTATGTTGTATCGTAATTAAGGCTCTTTCTTCTCCTCCTTTAGGAATTGGCAGCTTATAAACAGTGGGTTTGTCCGGGAATCGGGATAAAATGCCCTCACCATAACCACCATTATCGTAATCCATTGCTTTTCCAAAGTGCCCGTACATTCCTGTTAATTTTGCCAATTCCTGTACCAGATCTTTGCGTATGCCATTATTGAATGCTGCTGTTCTTACAGTCATGCTGTCCACTTCCTGCATGGCAACAAAATCGGGTTTGTATTCGTTGATAACGGCTGCAATAGCTTCAAGATTGCTTTTTTCTCTTTCATAGTTTTTTTCACCATGGTAAATATTGTAGGTAAGTACTTTGATTTCCTGAGCCTGAAGCAGTCCAAAGCAAAATAACAGCAGAAAGCAACCTGTAATAGCTCTTCTGATTGATTGTGTCATGTTTATTAAGTTTTTAGTATGCCGAAGATAGGAAATTGCTGAAAATAAAGAGCATAAAAAAGCTCCGGAATTCCGGAGCTCTGTATTTTTTTAATTAGAGTCACTCATTAACTCTTTCTTTTTCGAATTGTATAAGGCGTATTCCAAATATTTAAAGGAATCGCGAGGGATAACAGTAACCCATTTTTTATAGCGTAAAAACCACTTGTTCTGTATGCTCATTACACCTTTGGTAAGATAAGCTTCTACAAAAGGATGTACATGTAAGTACAATCTTCCTTTTTCTTTAGTCAGGAAACTGCGGATTGCTTCTTCCATCTTTTCTACAGTAACAATAGGGGCTACAATTTCGCCATCTTTGTTAGGGTTTTCCTCTTTAGTTTCGATCTGTTTTTCAGGGCGGACACGTTGTCTTGTAATTTGTATCAGTCCAAATTTACTCGGTGGAAGAATTTTGTGTCTTGCTTTGTCCCGCTTCATTTCTTCCTTCAGGTGTTCAAAGAGTTCTTTCCTGTGCTCAGGATCCGTCATGTCAATAAAATCTATAACGATAATACCTCCCATATCCCGTAGCCTAAGCTGTCGGGCGATTTCTGTAGCAGCCATTTTATTCACGTTTAGTGCGTGAAGCTTATTAGTCTGGCTGGCAGAAATATTGTTTCCTGAATTAACATCTATAACGTGTAAAGCTTCAGTATGTTCAACAACCAGGTAAGCACCTTTTGAGCTTGGGATGTTTACATGTTTGCCAAAAGACTGTTTTAGCTGCTTTTCTACATTGTAGTATTCCAGGAGTGGGATGTGAGAATCATAAAGCTGAACAATATTCTTGCTTTCCGGAGCTATAACTTCCAGATAGTTTTTCATATCATTCACCATTTGCTCATCATCGCATATGATATTTACAAAGTCCTGATTAAAATTGTCCCGAAGTATAGCAGAAGCTTTGTCTTCTTCGCTCAGAACTTTAGACGGAACTTTATTTTTCTGAATGTTTTTGAAACAGCTTTCCCATTTGGTAATTAGCTGGTTCATATCATTGTGCAGTTCTGCTACTTTTTTTCCTTCAGCAACGGTACGGATTATAACTCCGAAACCTTCAGGTCTTATACTTTCTATAAGCATTTTCAGACGTTCTTTTTCCTGATTGTTTTTAATCTTTTTGGAAATAGAAACTTTGTTGTCGAATGGGATTAGTACCAGAAAACGTCCGGTTAAGGAAATCTGTGTGGAAATCCGCGGACCTTTGGTAGAAATTGGCTCTTTAGTGATTTGTAAAAGTACACTGTCCCCGGCTGCTAAAACCTTGTCTATAGTACCGTCTTTAGGAATTTCCTTTTGTACGGCAAAGTTTTTCAGACTGGAGTTCTGCTGTTTCTTAGAAATAGTATCTTTTACAAATTTCTGATAGGAAAGAATCTGTGGTCCCAAATCCAGATAATGCAAAAAAGCATCCTTTTCGTAACCTATGCTTACGAAAGCTGCATTTAAATTGGGAGCGAGTTTTTTTATTTTACCCAGAAAAAGATCACCTACTACAAACTGATTGTTCTGTTCTTCCTGATGTAGTTCGAACAAACGACCATCTTCCAGCAGGGCTATTTTAGAGGTGTCATCTTCATGTGAAATAATCAGTTCTTTCTTCATAAAATATGGTTATGACTAACCGTTTATAAAATAAAAATATAGCTAGTGAAGATAATAAATAAAACACTAACTATATTATATTTTATTAAAAAACTAAAAAAGATTATTTTTTCTTTTTGTGTCTATTTAATCTTCTTCTTTTTTTTCTCTTGTGAGTCGCTACCTTGTGTCTCTTTCTTTTTTTTCCGCTAGGCATAGTTTAAAAATTTTTATTAATAACAATTATTTATTTTCTACTTTCACTTTAGTTTTCACTTTCTCAGCAAACATTTTTGAAGGTTTGAAAGAAGGGATATTGTGTGCAGGGATTTCGATAGCCGTATTCTTAGAAATGTTTCTACCAGTCTTTGCAGCACGAGTTTTAATAACAAAAGATCCAAAACCTCTTAAATATACATTATCGTTGTTATAAAGAGAAGTTTTGATTTCCTGCATAAACGCTTCAATAACTTTCTGCGTATCATTCTTTTCTACCCCTAGTTTATTGGAGATGGTGTTCACCAATTCAGCTTTTGTCATTTTCGAATTTTGTTTTTATTTTTGGACTGCAAAGATAAAATATTTTTTTGAAAAATAATATAGAAAAAGCTTATTTCCTGAAACTTACCCGAAAAATTCTTTCCTGGTATAATCTCCACAGCCGTAATCTGCCGTGGCGGGAAACCCAAAAACCATATAATATATGGATATCAGAAATCATTCTTCAGCAGACGAGAGTTGAGCAGGGATGGAATCATTATGTCAATTTTATAAAAAGGTTTCCAACTGTAAAAGAACTACATGAGGCCGAAAATGACGAAGTCTTGTTGTATTGGAAAGGCTTGGGGTATTATTCCCGAGCGCTCAATCTGCATAAAGCTTCTCACCAGATTATAGAAGAATATAATGGAGAGTTTCCCGACACATTTGCTGGTCTTCAGAATTTGAAAGGAGTTGGAAAATATACGGCAGCTGCTATTGCCAGCATTAGTTACGGAGAAAGAGTACCTGCTATAGATGGTAATTTCTATCGTGTTTTCTCCAGAATATTAGCAGATGATTTCGATATAGCCTCGCCTAAGGCATATTCTTATTTCTACGATTTGATATTACCTTTTGTAGATAAAAATCGTCCGGGTGATTTTAATCAGGCCGTTATGGATATTGGCTCTCAGGTTTGTAAACCAAAGAATCCCGATTGTGTAAATTGTCCTGTAAATGAAGAATGTTTGGCCTTTGCCACAAATCGAATACAGGAATTACCCGTTAAATCGAAAAAAGTAAAAGTAGAGACACTGAATCTGCATTATTATTTTGTGAAATATGGAGAACATTTTTTGATCAGGCAGAGGGATGAAAGTTTTATATGGAAGAAACTCTATGAATTTCCAGATGAAATTCCGGATGAATTAAAAGATTGTATTGTTTTTGAAAAAACAGTACAGCATAAGCTTACTCATAAAACGCTGAATATTATTTTTAGTAGGGTAGAACCAGAGGATGAAAAGAGTTTCGAAGAGTTATGCGCTAATGGTAATTATATAATTGTTGATGTGGAACAGTCTCATAAAAAATCTTTCCCTAAACCATTAGAGAAGATTATTCAGGAATGGCATTAGTTTTTTTACAACGATAATTATAAAATAGCTATTTTTGCCGGATGCTTAAAAAATAAGTTCTTTTTGCAGTTTTATTTATCATTAAAAGATTGCATAAGAGGCTTATGAGAAAAAATATTAAAACAAAATTTTAGAATAATAGAAAATGAAACTTCTTTCAGTAGGTACTGTAGCTTTTGATGCTATCGAAACACCATTTGGTAAAACAGATAAAATATTAGGCGGAGCAGCAACTTATATCGGATTGGCAGCTTCTGTTCTTGACACTGATGTACATTTGGTTTCAGTTGTAGGTGGCGACTTTCCTGATGAATATCTGGACATGATGAAGGGGAAAAATATCAATGTAGATGGCGTTGAAGTTGTTGAAGATGGTAAGACTTTTTTCTGGGCAGGTAAATATCATAATGATCTGAATACCCGTGATACCTTGGCTACTGAGCTAAATGTATTAGAAAATTTCGATCCAAAGATTCCTGAAGGCGGAGCCGATGCAGAGATATTAATGCTTGGAAACTTGCATCCTGCAGTTCAGCTTGCAGTTTTAGAAAGAATGAAAGAACGTCCGAAATTAGTTGTTTTAGATACAATGAATTTCTGGATGGATCTTACGTGGGATTTGCTAATGGATGTTATTGCTAAAACAGATGTTATTACTATTAATGATGAGGAAGCAAGACAGTTGTCCGGAGAATATTCTTTGGTAAAAGCTGCTAAGAAAATTCATGCTTTAGGTCCTAAATATGTAATCATTAAGAAAGGAGAGCATGGTGCACTTCTTTTCGAAGACGGAAAAGTATTTGCTATTCCTGCTTTATTATTAGAAGATGTTTTCGATCCTACAGGAGCCGGAGATACTTTTGCCGGAGGGTTTGTAGCACACCTTGCTAAATGTGAGAAGTTTGATTTCGAAAGCATGAAAACAGCTCTTATTGTGGGAAGTGCTTTAGCTTCATTTACGGTAGAAGAATTCGGAACAGAAAAAATACAGACTGTAACCCCTGCAATGCTTAAAGAAAGAATTAAGCAATTTAAAGAACTAACAACATTTGAGGAACTGGTTTAATCACCGGTTTTTCAGGTTTTATTAAATACTTACATCAGATACATGAAAACTAAATCTTTAATCTCCCTGCTAACTGTAGCTGCAGCACATTTAGGCTTTGCACAAAGCATTGTTATTAATAATGATGCAATGCCAGTTGCAAAATTTTCAAAAGAATATGAATCGGGACTGAAGAATCAGGGGATAGATCAAACAATTGATTCCTATATTAATTTTAAACTGATTCAGGATTTCTCCAGATCGCTAAAGGCAGATACAACGCAGAACTTCAGGACTCAGATTGGTACACGTCTTAACGAGTTAAAGAAAGAAAGCTATTATCCAAAGGAATTAGAAACTAAGTTCCTAAACGATTATATGACTGCTAGCCAAAAAGAAAAGCAGGTTCAGGTTTTCTTTGCAAAAAAAGAAGAGGGTGTAAAGAAAGATTTTCAAAAGATTTATAATGATGTAAGGCTAGGGAAAATGACCATGGATCAGGCGATCCAGACAGAAGCAAAAGGAGATGCTAAGCCTTTGTATATTAAAGCTGGTGTATTGAGCGCTGAACTGGAAGCTGATGTACAAAAACTTTCTATAGGAGGTTATTCAAAATTAATTGACACTCCGGACAATGTAATGTTCGTAAAGGTTGTAGGAGAAAGACCTTCTTTAGGATATCTTATTTTCGGAACATTATCATATCCTAATGATACAAATTCAGAAAAAGCAAAAACCGAAATTTATAAAGCTTTAGCTTCTGGTAAAAAATTTAATGAGGTTACTGCGGAATTCGGAAGTAATGATAACGAGAAAAAGAATGGTGGTGTTGTGATGGGATCTCCTGTTTTACCAGAGGAAGCTTATACACAGCTAAAGACTCTTAAAGAGGGTGATTATACAAAAACTCCTATTCTTATTGAAAATAAATGGTTTATATTCAATATTTATTCAAAGAGACCTTATCAGATAACTCCGGATACAAAAGAGTTCTTCTTTACGGATATGATGAATTCTCAGTACGGAAATGCTTTTTATGATGCATTTATAGATAAGCTGAAAAAATCTCCGGGTTATAAGGAGTCAGGAGCTGCAGGTAAAGCAAAAGCTTCTTATGCAGAATTTAAAAAATTGGTGAATGATAAAGAGGCATTGTATACTTATAATGGCCAGCAGTTCACTGTAGGAGATTTTAAAGCTCAGATTAAGGACCATACTGCTGATGTCGAAAAAATGGACAACAAGAAGTGGGGGCAATTGGTAGATATGATGGGCAGAAATTTCTTGATGAGAGCTTATACCGTTGAATTCGAAAACAGACCTGAAGTTAAAAATCAGCTTGAGGATATTAAAAAGAATCTGTATTCCAATTATTTCTATGCAGAGTATCTTAAAAAGGAAATTTCGCTTCATCCAGAATGGACAGCAGATTATTATAACAAGCACAAAGATAAGTTCAAAAAAGAAGCAGCTGCTAAAGGAAGGGTTATTATCCCGGGTAATGAAGCGGATGTTGATAAATTTGTAAAAGCAATAAAGAATCCTGCTGACTGGGAAAAATTGCAGGCAGAATACAAAGGGAAGACAAACGATAAAAAGCAAGCTTTGGCCAACTTCAATGAAGGTGAGATGGTAGAGTCTGCAGAAGTTTTCAAAAAATATAATGTACCTTTCAAAACCGGTGTTTATACTGCGAAAATAGGCGGAAGAACTCTGGTTATTGCTAATGATGAAATTCTTCCGGCAGGAGTTATGACTCAGAAGGAAGCTGAAGAATCAGGTGAGCTTGAAGAACTGGTTACATCTGAGCAGATTAAAAAGATTCTTGCAGATTTAAAATCCAAGGCAAAGATTACAGTCGAACCTGGATTTGTGTCTGCTCTACAAAAGAATTTTAAGAAATAATTATAATAAAAAATAAGGTTTAATTCGGGCAGAATTCTAATTTTGCACCATTATAAAAAATAGATATGACAAAAAACTTTCGTTTTTTCTTTATCCTTAGTTTCCTTGTAACCACTTTTGCGGGTACACTACTAAAAGCTCAGGTAAAACAGGGACAATTAGTCGATGGTATTGCTGCGGTAATTGGTAATGAGATTGTTTTGGAATCTGATATTGAAGAATACATCAACATGTCCAAGCAACAGGGATCGCCGGTAGGGGATAAATGTGAAATTATAGAGAGTATTATTCACAATAAACTTTTGCTTTTTCATGCAAAAAAAGATACCCTTATTCAGAACAGAAGTAAAGAATTAAAAGCTGATGCAGATAACAGATTCCAGCAGATGCTTTCTGGTTTCCCTTCTGAAAAGGACATGCTTGCTGCTTATAAATACCGTACAGCATACGAATTTAAGGCAGCTATTGAGAAGATCTCTTCTGAGCAGTATTACCAAGGCGAAAAATATAAATTAATCACAAAAGGTGTAGATATTACACCAAGTGAAGTTTCTGCTTTTTATGATACTTATAAAACTCAGTTACCTCAGGTAAATGATGAAGTTAGGCTAAGCAGAATTATCATGTATCCTAAATTGACAGATGCTCACAAACAAGAGATTATTGATAAGTTAAAGAAAATAAAAGCAGCCATCCAGGGAGGTGAATCTTTCGAAAATCAAGCGAGAATTTATTCTGAAGATCCAGGTTCAGCTTCGAATGGAGGTCTTATCAATAATGTTGCAAAAGGAATGATGGTGAAACCATTTGAAGCTGCAGCACTAAACCTTCAGGAAGGAGAAATTTCTGATCCTGTAGAAACTGAATATGGTTACCATATTATTCAGCTGATTAAGAAGTCCGGTAAAATCTATGACGTAAGACATATTCTTATTGCCAGTACTCCAAATGCGGAAGAAATAAAAGCTGCTAAAAATGAATTGCAGAAAGTTAAAGCACAGATTGTTGATGGTACCATCTCGTTTAAAGATGCTGCTTTAAAATATTCTGATGATAAGTCTACCAAGTTTAATGCTGGTGTAATGACCGGTCAGGATGGATCTGATAATCTTGAGAAAACAAAAATGGATCCTGTAGATGCTTATCAGATTGCAGGTCTTAATAAAGGTGATATTACCGAGCCTTATGAAATCGAAGAGGGGCAAAGTAAGAAAAAAGCAATCGAGCTGATTCAGATCAACGATATTGTACCGGCTCACACTCTGGATATTACAACAGACTATGAACGTATAAAGTCTATAGCTTTGAACCAGAAAAAAGGAAATATTGTAGATCAGTGGATTAAGTCTAAATTGCCAGATACATTTATTTCCATCAATAACAGATATAAAGACTGTAAATTTAAAACAGACTGGAAGAGAGAATCTTTAATGAAATAAAGAGATCAATAAATTAAAATAAAATCCCTGTAGTGAATGTTACAGGGATTTTTATTTACAGTCAACTAATTGTAGTAAGTCAGCTATCTGTTTTGCTAATTAAATAGCTGTTTTTCGTATATTGAAAATCGATTGTCATTATTAAATATTATGAACAGAATTAAAGAACTTTTTGATATTAAATATCCTATTATACAAGGCGGTATGATCTGGCATAGTGGCTGGAGATTGGCTTCTGCTGTTTCCAACTGCGGTGGCTTAGGCTTGCTTGGAGCAGGGAGTATGTATCCTGATATTCTGAAAGAGAATATTATTAAATGCAAAGCAGCTACAGATAAACCATTTGGCGTGAATATACCTATGCTCTATCCTAATATGGATGAGATCATTAATATTATTCTGGAAGAAAAAATTAAAATTGTCTTTACATCTGCGGGAAATCCTAAAACCTATACAGAGGTTCTTAAAAAAGAGGGCATAAAAGTAGCACATGTGGTAAGCAGTGTCAAATTTGCATTAAAGTGCCAGGAAGCAGGTGTAGATGCAGTAGTTGCAGAAGGATTTGAAGCAGGTGGGCATAATGGAAGGGAAGAGACAACAACACTCTCTCTTATTCCTAATGTCAGAAGACAAGTTGATTTACCTTTAATTGCAGCGGGGGGCATTGCTTTAGGGTCTCAGGTTAAGGCTGCGATGTTATTAGGAGCTGAAGGTGTACAGATAGGCTCACGCTTTGCTGCTACCGAGGAAGCTTCCTCTCACGACAATTTTAAACAGAAGATTGTGGATACACAGGAAGGGGGAACACATTTGACATTAAAAGAACTGGCTCCGGTTAGGCTTATTAAAAATAAGTTTTATAATGATATCGAAAAATTATATGAATCAGGAAGAGATCAGGAGGCTCTTAGGTCTGTTTTAGGGCGCGCAAGAGCTAAAAAAGGAATGTTTGAGGGAGATATGGAAGAGGGAGAATTAGAAATAGGCCAGTCCTCTGCTCTAATCGATAGTATTTTGTCAGTGGAAAAAGTGTTTGAAAAGCTACTAAAAGAGTTTGAAGAGAGTAGTTGTCCTGAATTATAAAGAGTATCCGATTTAGTCCGATTTAGATAGTTTTTTGATTAAGAATTATTGTTCCCTCAATTATAAGATTGAGGGAATTTTATTTTATAAAAGCAATAGTTGTCATGAATTTAATCTATTACAATTTTTTGCTGAAGCCTGGTTGTGATTTGTTGTGATCATATATTATGGTATTCATAATAATATAGTTTAAATTTTATTTATTTTATTTTAGCCTTATAGCAGGGAGAAAGAGGGGGTGTTATAATAAGGCTGTTTAAATTTGTTTAATAATACTACGGAAATTAAATAAAGTTTGGTATGTATTTTGAAAATATGGGTCAACTACTTCATAAAATATGAATGTATATTTTTTATTATGTTCTGAATATAAGTTCCTTTTTTATAATTATTATAAATGAGTAATTTTGCACCCCGAAAATCTAAACTATAAGTTTTCTGTTTTGCAATTACTTGCATTTTAAAAAAGACTGCTTTTTTTGAAAAATAATTACTGATATGCCACACTGATAGGACATTTGTGGTGTATTAGAATAAATACGAATGAAGTTATAAAACATAAATGATAGAAAAAATGAAAGAAAAAACACAAAAAAGCGAATACGTTTCTCCTGATATGAAAGTATTTTTTGTTGAAATGGAACAGGGAATAGCAGCGGGTTCTGCCAGAGTTGTTCCTCCTAATAATGGTGGAGTTGTCCAGGATGAATGGATCCAGGGTGATGATGACAATAGAACCATTGAATGGTAACTTCTGATAACAACAAAAAAAATGATAGGAGAAATGATGAAAAAAAATACAATATTTAGAGGTAGAATAGCATTGCTATTCTTGGTAACAATAATGCTTTTCTCATGTAGAAGTAATGATGATGTAGTTAGTAATGGAGATAAACAGGCTACTCTTAAAATTAATCTGCAAGGAATAGATTCTGGTGTACAAAACCTTTTAGGGAATGGTGCGATTAAAATGGCATCTGTAGGAAATAAAAATTTTGCAGCACCGATGGAACAACGTTCTGAAGTTTCTTTTAACAAAGATTTTAAACTTATTGCAACACTTACACCGGTGGCTTCTTCAGTAAGAAATACCACTCAGGCTGCAATTGGTCCTGTGGCTGCAGCTGCGCCAGTGGGGCCTCAGGAGTTGAAAATAGGAACTAAATACAGAGTTATTGTTTATTCTGTAGACGGTGCATGGTTAGGAGTGCGTAATTATATATACGGGCAGGATTTGCCAGAAGAAGGAAGTCATTTTCCTGTAAATGCAGGTGAGACTTTAACTTTTGTTTGTCTTTCAGCTAACAGTGATACGGTTAGTCCTAATTTTACGCCTGCAGGAAATAGTTATGCTTATAATGATATTCAGGTAAGTAATGCTGATTATGATTTATTGCTTTTCAAAAAAACTATAACAATCGCAGAAGGAACAAACTACTTAGATGTTGTTTTTAAGCATGCGTTCAGCGAAATTACAACAACTATTAATACTGCAGCTATAGGTAATATTGAAGCTATTAGTGACGGAGTTGTAACTCCGAATTATGCATCTGCCAATGTTAAAATATCGGATTATTTTAATACGGACAATACGGTTAATGCTAATAATATTATATGGAATGGCTCTGCCGGTTCAGCATCTGTTAAGTTTACAGGAGCTATTCCAGGTGCGGTCGTTAAGGCTACAACTATTCTGCGTAGTCCGGTAACAACAAGTGGGGAAATGATTATTCCCTCTATCACTATTGCAGGGGTTACAAAAACTAATTTTAAAATTAGTGGATCAAAAGACTTAAATATTACTCCGGGAGTACGTTATAATCTTAATCTTACTCTTGCTCCGGCGTCCGGACATGATGTAGGTGGAGATATTATCTGGGCTCCGGCGAATCTTATTTACAATAATGGTAATTACGGGTTCGCTGCTAATCAGTCTGAATTTGGAGATCACTGGTATTTCAATGCAGTTAAACCATTGGAGACAGCTAAAGATGTTACGGAAGCGTACAGGTTGCCTGCGGATGTAACCGGAACCAGTATATATCGTATCGAAGAAGATCCTTGTACCAAAGTTACAGCATATGGAGGTGGATGGAGATTACCAACTCAGAAAGAGGTTGTGGATTCGGCAGGTAAAAATGTATATACCTTCCCGGGATACTATAATGGTGTGAAAGGAATTTTTATCGGAACAGATACGCAGCCTGCTCCCGCAGATTATGATAAGTATTTATTCTTACCGTTAGCAGGTTTTGGTAATACATATAATGCTGTTAAAGCTTCTGTAGAAGCAAGATATTGGACAAGTACTGAATTGTCTGCTGAAAATTTCTATGATTTTAGCTTCAATAGCGGCGGAGTTACAATAGGAACGGGTCAGTACTATAAATACGGAGAAAGTATCCGTTGTGTGAAAAGAAAATAATATGTTGGTGATGATGCGGATGATGTAGATGATATTAATGCGGATGCAGATGTAGATGATGTTGGTGTGATGAGCTCCTTTAGTCTTTTTTTGACTAAAGGAGTTTTTTTTGATAGAAATAAAAATTGAATTCCTGATGTGGATTGATTGAATTTTATTTATAAAATTAATGATTATTATTTTTTTACTGTAAAATTATATTGATAAATATTAATTAATAATTATAAAATATGTTTGAATTAATATTTGCATAATATCATATTTTTTGGTTATTTGAAAATATGATATAAATTTGTCGTAAATTTTCATCTTTTAATAAGATTTGATTATTAGGAGTTTGTATTCTTATGGTGAAGGTTATGCTGTTTTGTTGAATAATTCTTAGTGAATTTTTTCCTGTTAGCAATCTTATTTTAAAAATGAAAGACCATATGACAACAAATGAATAATAATATAAACAAAGTATTAATGATGAGTAATTTTCAAAAAGAAGAGTATGTTTCTCCTGAATTTGAAACTTCCTTAGTGGAGGTTGAAGAGGGGATCGCAACAGGATCAGCAAGAGTATTGCCTCCTGATTCCGGTGGTAATGTACAGGAACAATGGGATCCTGATACTGATGATGGCAGAACTATAGAATGGTAAAATTTATAATGAATGAAGTAAAACTACGAACTTACAAACAAATGAAAAA
Source organism: Elizabethkingia miricola (assembly GCF_001675285.1). GTDB lineage: Bacteria > Bacteroidota > Bacteroidia > Flavobacteriales > Weeksellaceae > Elizabethkingia > Elizabethkingia miricola. The sequence continues at coordinate 156,948 of NZ_LSGQ01000001.1, read as the reverse complement.
TATAAAAATTACTACAGCTATGGCGATGTTATCATTGTCTTTATTGGCTGTATCATGCAGAAGCACTGATAGTGCTGTAGAAAATAACGGGGGAAACGAAATGGTGAATGGTTCAGCCCTTTTAAAATTTAACCTGACTGGGGATGATTTTGAAGGTCAAGATATTGAACCATTGGCTTCAACGAAGAATGCTGGTTCTGCTATGAAAGAACAGGTTAGTAATCTTATAGTGGGAGATCAGGCGTTTATCGTAACAATGACACCCGTGGTTTCTTTAAAGGGAAGTACGGCTCAGGCGTCTGTTAATCCAATTGCAGCTGGAGGTGTTAATTTAGTTCAGGGTGTAGCATTTAGAGTGGTTGTCTATAGAGGAGATACCTATATAGGACAGAAACTTTATACAATCAATGCCTCAGGGGGATCTGCTCCTACTGCAGGAACAAATTCTACTAGTGCAGATATGACGTTGGATGGAGATACTGAATCGCTTAATAAATATACCTTTGTAGTCTATTCTTTTAATAGTTCAACAGATCCGGGTGCAGCACCGACAACGAATCTTTCAGTTACGTCTTTGCCTGCGACATCTGGAAATAATGATTTGATGTATTTCAGAGCAGATAATGTTAGAGTGACTAAAGGTGATAATTTATTAAGTGTTGTATTTAAACATAAATTTAGCCAAATCACAACAATTATTGATGCTAGTGCAGTTTCTCCGGGTAATGGTATTCAGTCAATTAGTACGCCGGTTATGAGTAATCATCGTGCTACAGGAAATGTGCTAAAGCTCTCTGATGGAACGGTTACCTTTGGTGCAGCTGGTATTGGTAAAGCTGTTAATTTTACTGGGAATCCAACTACTAGTGCTGTATGGACTAGTTCTCCTTTGTTGTTTGCTAATCCGGGTGCTGCAGCTTCAGATATGGCAACGCTAACAATTGTATCTATGCAGGTTGGTACAAAGACTAAGAATGCTATCTCAATTCCTAATATTGTTGCAAAACCAGGATTTAAGTACAACCTTAAGTTAAAATTTGCATGTACAGATGTAGCGACTCCGGCTTTTGACTTTTCAATGAGTGACCCAGGGAATACAGGAAATACACGGCTTACCCAAAGCTTTAATTTCCCTGCTGCAGATGCAGGATTCGTATTTGATGTATATGAATTAGATAATTCTTTTAACTTAAACGTTAACGGAGTCGATTTGTCTAATCAGGAAATTCAATTCCAGGGAGGGGTACCTAATTATCCTGTTAATATCCGTTTTAAATCTGATGGAGCATTATATGGTGATACTACTAAAGGGGTTCAGGAGGTTTATAATATTACCGGAAATGCAGCAAGCCCTGTTGTGAGGATAACAATCGGGCCGGATGGTTCTGTTTCTATGATGGGGAAAAGGTCTACCGCAGGAACGTTGGAGCCACTAGAGTTGTTTAATACTGCTTTGTTTAATAAGGTAACGTGGAATTCTACTGCAATAAACCCTGTGACAGTTACTCAGTTAGTAACCGGATTAACCAAATTTATTGGTAAAGGTACAGGTAGAAAGGTTGTTACTTGCCCATAAAAAAAGATATATTATCTAAAAGGTCTCTGGTATTCCAGAGACCTTTTTTTTGTTTCAAATATTTATAAAGTTTTATTTGATTTTTTATTTTATATATGTTTGTTCTAAATAATATGATTTTTATTTCGTTTAGAATAATTCACTTTTATAAGCTAAATAAAAATTGTAAATTGCATACCTGTTTTTACTTTTATATAAAATACTGATTTTCAATTAGTTGTATTTTATGTTTGAATGATGGTTGTCTTATTTTACTTTAATTGTTTTATTATAAAGTATTTTTGGTGATTTGATTTACTCATAGAAGTATAAAAATAAAAACCGAATGATGATAATTTACAAACGATTAGAACGAAATGATGAAAAATGATCAAAAACAGGAGTATTCTGCTCCTGTAGTGGAAGTTTTATTTCTTGAAATGGAGCAGGGAGTTGCTGCTGGATCAGCAAAAGTGCTTCCACCAAATAGTGGTGGAGCAGTCCAGGAAGAATGGATACAGGGTGATGATGATAACCGTACTATTGAATGGTAATATCTCTATAGACTAACACAAAAAAACAAATAAATGAATTTTAAATTACAAGCTGCGGGTTGCTCGCTGCTCGCATTATCTTTTGCCATAACATCGTGTCGAAGTACAGATAACAGTATAGACGAAAGTGGAATAAACAAATCTGCTTTTAATGTGAAAATCAATTTAAAGGGAATTGAGAATGTAGAAGAATTGCCAGTAATGCAGGCTTCCGCAAATCACAGAGGAGCAAATATTGGAACTGCTCAGAAAGCAATTGTTCCTTTCGACGGAGATACTTTTGTTACGGCTACTCTTATTCCTAAATCTTTTGTACCAACTCAGGCAACCGTTAAATCCAGAGCAGCTACTATTGTTCCTAAAGAACTTGCAGACGGTGTAAAGTACAGAGTTATTGTATATGATAAAAATGGTGTGTATAAAGATTATAAAGAATTTACTTACAAAAAAAATGAAACCGACGGTTTTATTTTAGATGGAGGTCAGAATTATACATTTGTTGCTTATTCTCTCAATACTAATGCAAGTACACCTAATACAGCAGTGGATAAAGCACCATTGAATACTGCTAAAATAGCAGGGATTAATGGAGATCTTATGTATTTCAAAAAGAATATGACGGTAACAGGTAATAAGGATAACACACTTGACGTTGTATTGAGACACCAATTCAGTAAGATTACTACTAAGCTGGATGCAAGACAGGTTGGAAATATTTCTGTGGTTAATAATGCAGCTTTTACTCCTGCATTTACTTCTGCAGATTTGAGCTTTGCTACAGATGCTATTACTTATAATAATTCGATAATGAGTGGTCAGTCTGTTAATTTTCCTGCTCCTCAGAATCAGCCAATAGTAACCAGCAATGAAACTCAGGTGATTGCAAAAACAAATACCACTACTCCTGAAGGTGAACTTAATATTGGAACGGTAACGCTTGACGGTGTTTCTAAAAGCTTAAAAATAAATAAAGTGAATATTACACCTGGAGTTAAGTATAATCTTAATCTTAGATTTGGACCATGCAGACAGGATATTAATCCCACTGGATTTGCTGTAAAAGATGGAGTAGCTCAGAATTTTTCTTTCCCAGCTACAGACTTTGGCTTTGTATTCGATATTTATTCATTAGACAACTCATTTAACCTTACGATTAACGGAGTTCAGCTGGCTACCGAGGAAATTCAGTTTCAGGTAGGTAGTAACACTTATCCTCAGAATGTTAAGTTTCAGGATGGATCAGCCTGGCAATCTGGAGGTATTCCAGCTATTTATAGCATGGAGGGAGATAAAAATAACCCTTTGATAAGAGTCGTTATTGGTAAAGACGGTTCAGTTTCTATGTTTGGAAGCAAAGCTGCTAAAGGGCCATTGTTTCCATTAGTATTGAGTGGAACTAATAAATTTAATACCATTACATGGAATACAACAGGTACCAATACCGTAAGAGCAACGCAACGAGTTGAAGGTGCAACATATATGTCCGGACAGGGAACCGGGAAAAAGATTGTTACTTGTGATCCTTAAAGTTTGAATAGTATTTTAAATCATAAAAAATTCCCGGCTTATATAAGCCGGGAGTTTTTATTTATTGCTGTAGTGATCAATTACTTTACATTGTCCAAAGACTGTTGCATGTCTTCGTAACCACCACCATTATATACATTATCAAGCCCCTGAGCTTTGAAGAATTCCGTAGCCTGTCCGGAACGGTTGCCAGAGCGGCAGAAGAAGATTACATTACCTTCAAGACCTTTTATTTCATCCTGTCTCTCTTCGATTTCTCCTAATGGAATATTAGTGGCTTCGTCGATAGCGCCATTCATTTCAAGTTCCATAGGTTCGCGCACATCGATAAGATGATAATTTCCTGCTTTTAATACGTCTTCAATCATGTTATAAAATTTTTATTGATTAATATTTTGAGTTGTAAAGGAACGGAGGCTTTTCATCTTTACCTGTTCGTTGCTTAATTTTTTGTCTGTATTCTTTTTGTACATAGAGCTTTCCCAGTCTCCGTACATAGCATTTGGAAGAATAATGAATTTGCTTCCGAATAATTCAGGATGCTCTAAAACTTTCTCAGATGAAGTTTTGCCTTCATTATTATAATAATAAATATCTGAAAAATCGCTTAGGTTATCTCCGAAGAACAAAACGATATTGTATTTTTCAGCAAGTTTCTGGCGTCTGCTTTCCTTACTTGACTTATCTGTTTTTAAGATAAGGTGATCATTATCTGCATATGGAAAGTTTTTCTTCTGAAGGTTTTCAAGAGTTGGAACTCTTTCTGTTTCACTTCTGTTGGAAACATAGAAAATCTCTACACCATTATTTTTTGTAAAGTTCAGGAAATTTAAAGCTCCGGCGATAGGCTCAGCCTGAGCAAGTTTCGTCCATTTGTTCCAGTCTTCCTGGCTGAAGTTCTTTTTGTTTTCAATCTGATAAGCCTGATAAGGAGAATTGTCCAGTACAGTCTCATCTATATCCAAAACAATAGCTCTTGGCTTTTCCGATGCCTCTTGTGTAATGATTTGTGCTAAACGAATTTGTGCTAGCTGATAGGCCTGGATAGTTAAGGCTTTATATTCTCCGGCATTTTGCATCCATGCGGTAGCATTAACTAAATCTTTGGTGTCATGATCTGCTTTCTGAGCAGAGCAGGAAATAAAAGATAAAATTAAACCTCCTGTAAGCAATATTTTCTTCATAATCTAAAATTTCTTTTTCAAAGCTTTGCAAAATTACGAAAACGTAAAATGACAGAAGTATAATTTTCTCAGTATTTTTGCACCTATGAATCTGGCTGAAAAAAATACAGCAATTATAAAACAGAAAGCAAAAGACTTTGGCTTTCTGGCTTGTGGTATTTCCAAAGCTGAGTTTTTGGAAGAGGAAGCGCGTTCTCTTGAAAATTGGCTCACAAGGAATCTGAATGGTGAAATGCGCTATATGGAAAATTATTTCGATAAGCGTCTGGATCCTCGTTTGCTGGTGGAAGGAAGTAAATCTGTAATTTCTTTTTCCTACAATTATTTCCCCCGTAAAGTATTGAATACCGATGATAGCTTTAAAATATCCAAATACGCTTATGGTAAAGATTATCATGAAGTAATTAAAGAAATTCTTGGAGAATTTGTTGCTGAATTGCAGGAAGAAATAGGAGAGTTTGGATTCAGGGTTTTTGTAGATTCGGCTCCGGTACTGGAAAGAGCCTGGGCAAAAAAATCCGGAATTGGGTGGGTCGGAAAAAATGCCAATCTTATTACAAAAGGAGAGGGGTCTTTTTATTTTCTGGCAGAGATAATCTGTGAGCTGGAATTAGTTCCGGATACCGCAGTAACAGATCACTGTGGAAAATGCCGAAAGTGTATTGAAGCCTGTCCCACAGATGCTATATTGGATAATCAGATCATAGATGGTAGCAAATGTATTTCTTATGCAACCATAGAATTAAAAGAAGAGATTCCTGAGCATTTTCATGGGAAAATGCAGAACTGGATGTTTGGGTGCGATATCTGCCAGGATGTTTGCCCCTGGAACAGATTCTCAAAACCGCATCAACAGCCTCTTTTTGACCCAAATGAATCGCTGCAGAACTTTTCCAAAAAAGAGTGGAAAGAACTTACACAGGAAATTTTTTCTGAAATTTTCAGGAAATCTCCTGTGAAGCGAACAAAATACGCAGGCCTAAAAAGAAACATTGACTTTCTGTCGGATAAAAATCCTTAGAAAATCAATGCTTTTTCTGTTGAACTCTTTTAGGTGCAGTTTTTACTCTGAATTTGAATCTTTTTACTGATTTGCCTTTCTTAATCATATTCAGTTGTGGATTTTGGTTTTCCTAATTTACAAAAATTAAATTAAGATTCCACACATTGTAAACAATATTTAACAAAAAATCCGGTGCAAATTTTTGCACCGGATTTTCTTTGTTCTTTAAAGGATGGTTTATTTAAAATCGGTATCCTTAGCTGTATTGAAGGTATAAGATTTGATATTGGTTACTAAATCTTGTCCCATCATACTTTGAGAAAGAGTATGAGGTAATTTTACACCATTTACATCTTTATAGTTGCTATAAACAGTTGGAATTGTCATTTCCTGCCCGTTCATTTTCTGTGTTTTGGTTTCTCCGGTTTTTAACCCGCTGTTTACACTGTAATAGTAAATATTATTACCATCTTTAATGACATAAGAATCTTCTCCACCAATTTTTTCTATACCAGATACTTTTAGCTCCGGTTTTTTAGCGAAATCCAATTCTTCAAATAATGAAGTGTTTTTTAACAAGGCAGTTTTTATATCTTCAGGGAGAGGTGTCTTATTTCCCATCATCATCATATAACCATCTTTTCCATCAAAGGCCATTTTCTGAACAGTGTTTCCCATAGCACTTACCTCTTGCAATAGTTTACCACCAAGAGCTTTCTGGCTTTTAATAATAAGCTCCATTCCCTGCATAGTAGCAGAACCTTCAGAAGAGATAGAAGTTAGTTTTGCTATAGCAGCTTTACCACCTACGGCATTGATATATTTATCAGCAATGCTGGCTACAGATACATTGGTGTCTACTTTTTTAGCAGCTGGTTTCTCTGTTTTATTAGCATCTTTATCATAATAATTTACAGGATAGCCTAGTTTTTCTAACCCTTCGGAAATATCAGCTGCTTTCCCGGCAATGAAGATTCTACTTTGATTAGGTAAAATATTAGCCTTTGCAGCATTCTGAGCATCAGATATTGTTACATTGTCAATAGATTTAAGATAATTGGTATAAAAATCTTTTGGCAAATTTTGTATAGCTGAGTTGACTGCAAAATTAGCAATTGTCTCAGGCCTTTCCATAGAACGAATAAAATCTCCCTTTAACTTTGCCTTTGCATTGGCCAATTCTTCCGCTTTAATGGTTGTAATACCATTCAACTCATTAATGAATTCCTTTACCGCTTTATCCGTTACATCATTTCTTACACTTGCACCAGCTGAAAAAGAAGGAGAATATTTAGAAGTATTGAATGACGAATATGCTCCATAAGTAAATCCGTTTTTTTCCCGAAGATTCATGAAAAGACGAGCTTCTCCACCGCCGCCAAGAATATAATTGGCGAGTGTAGCTGCAAAATATTGCGGATCCTTCATTTTTAATGTTGTAATGTTCTCTACTGAGACAACAGATTGTACAGCACTTGGAACATTAATGACATCAACTTCTGTTTTTGCGACGTTATTTGCCGGATTTATATTTGGTATTGTGAAACTAGATTTCTTCCAGGTTCCAAAACTCTTCTCAATAAGTTTCTTAGCATCACCAAATTTAACATCACCAACTACAACCAGATAAGCATTGTTTGGGGCAAAATATTTATTGTAAGCATCCTGAACATCTTTTAGTTGTATAGCTTTTACAGTTTCTTCGGTATCAAATTCTCCTCTTGCAGTGTTTTTTCCATATGTGATTGCATTGGAAACTTTGGAAGAAAGAAATTGGGCATTTTTTTCGTTATTTTTCAGACTTTCAAGAGATCTTTCTTTTGATTTCTGAATTTCTTCTTCTGAGAATTTAGGATTAATTGCAGCATCTGCCATTAGACCCAAAACCTCAGGAAAATATTTAGATAAAGAATTGGCATAAGCACTCCCAGAACCAAAATTTACTGTAGCCCCAAGGAAATCAACTCGTTTGTTAAAGTCGTCTTTAGACATTGTTGTTGTGCCATTACCTAGCTGACTTGCCATAATGCTATTAACTCCGGCTACTTTTCCCTCGTATACAGGAGGTCTGTCCATCCTAAGGGTAACATTTACCTTTGGAAGCTTATGATTCTCTACTATAAGAACAGTAAGACCATTGCTTAGTTTAAACGATTGTGGAGAAGTTATATTAATACTTGGCGTAGGCCCTGGTTTAGGCATAGCGTTAAGATCTATATTCTGTGCTGCCATCATTCCTGAAATTAGAAAGCTTGCAGCGATATATGTAATATGTCTTTTCATGTGTTTATTTTTTTTCAGGAATGTAATTAATGATAACTCTTTGGTTAGGATTCAGATATTTTTTTGCAGCATTTTGCAGATCTTCTCTTGTGATAGATCTGTAAATATCTATTTCTTTGTTAATGAGATTAGTATTACCTAACAATACATGATTTGTAGCTAAAGATCCTGCAATACCCTGAATATTTGAGTTTTGATTTACAAATTGGGTTTCAAATCTATTCTGAAGTTTTTGATAATCTTCCTGGGAAATTAACGTTGTCTGCAATTTTTTAATTTCTGCATCTATTTCTGTTTGTAGTACTTGTTTCGGTGTTTGTCCCATTGGGATTGCAAAGAAAGAAAATACTCCAGCATCTTCAAGTCCGTCTGAAATTGATGCAATTTCAAGTGCTTTTTTTTCCTGATCTACTAATTTTTTATAAAGAACAGATGATTTACCGCCGCTTAAATAAGCTGAAAGCATATTGAGTACATATGCATCCCTTTCTTTATTTGATAATGTTCTGTAAGCAAAAACATATGCGGGAAGTTGGATATTTGCGTCAGTTGTTGTAACCTCTTTTTCTTTAATAATTGGCTCGTCTTTCGGGAAGTTCTTAGGGGTAACTGTTCCTTTTGGAATGCTACCATAATATTCCTGTATCCATTTTTTAGTCTGCGCCGGTTTAATATCTCCAGCAACAACTAAAGTAGCATTGTTTGGGACGTAGTATTTTTTATAGAATGCCTGAAATTCATCTAGCTTAGCAGAGTTTAAGTCTTCCATAGAACCAATAACAGATCCTCCATATGGGTGTTTATCAAAAAGGTGAGGATATATAGATGTACGATAAATAATACCTCCATATGGAGCATTATCTATTCTCATTCTTTTCTCTTCTTTCACAACTTCTCTTTGCGTGTCTACACCAATCTGATTAATTATTGCACTGCGCATTCTTTCTGCTTCCATCCAAAGTCCTAACTGTTCATTATTAGAAGGAAATGTCTCATAATAATAGGTTCTGTCTTGTGTAGTATTGGCATTGTTGGTACCACCATTGGAGGATACAATTTTGAACCAATCTCCTCTTTTAATGTTTGGAGTTCCTTCAAAAAGAAGATGTTCAAAAAAGTGAGCAAATCCCGTTCTTCCTTTTACTTCATCTTTAGAACCAACATGGTACATAACTCCAGTAGTAACAACAGGTGCGGAGTTATCCTGATGCAGGATTACATGCAAACCATTTGGGAGATCGTACTCCTCAAATTTAATTTCCTGAGCATTCATCAGCACTCCTAGAAAGGCTAATGAAGCAAATGATAATATTCCTTTTTTCATATTTAATTAGATAATTGTTTACAATTAGTAGTTAAAAATTCTTTTTTGTTACATTTTTAATATAAAAAAATACTGTTGACAAACTGTTGTCACAAACCCGAATTACCTTTGAATTAGAAATAAAATTTAATCTCAAACAATATGGAAACTACACAAATTTCAAAACAAGAAACATTTATGGGTAAAGAAGATTTGCTTAACCACTGGTTAGGGCACAGAAATCTTACAAGAAGAGTAATTGAAAAATTTCCGGAAAAAGAATTATTCGAATTCTCGGTAGAAGGTATGCGTCCTTTTTCAGATATGGTAAAAGAGCTTCTTTCTATTGCAAGTCCTGGATTACATGGAATAGTTAGTAGATCTGAAGAAGCATATAATCATAATCTGAATTTGAATACTAAAGCAGAGCTATTGGCAAAATGGGATGAAGAAACTCCGGTAATTATTGATTTATACAATAGAATCCCGGAAAAAGATTTTCCAAAAAATCATAATCTTTTCGGGCAATATAATTTTCCTATAAAAGATAATATTCTGTACTTTATAGACAACGAAATCCATCACAGAGCTCAGGGATATGTTTATTTAAGAGCACTGGGAATTGAACCTCCTTTTTTCTGGGAAAGATAAACACCTTAACACAAAATTAAACTCCGGCTATTGGCCGGAGTTTTTTATTCTTTCTAGTTGGGTTTCCAGTAAGTCTTGCACATCATTTTTTAGAGATTCAGGCTTTATAATGGTAAGGCGGTCCCCAAACATGAGTAACCATCGAGGAAATCCATTATCTATATCCCTTATTGAAAATACCATTTCAGTTTCTTCGCCCAAATCTTTTTCGGAAATGAAGCCATAATAATGGCGGTCCCATTTCATATAGCCGGCAAAAGAATTGTGTACCCTTATAATGGCTTCGGTACCTTTATGTTCATTTTTTTTCTCCGGTAAAAGTTGTTTCAGATGTGGATGTTTTTTAGAAAAGCCTATTTCCATAATCTGAATTCCCGATATTCTATCAGTACGAAACTGTCTGTAATCATTGCGGAGGAGGCAATAAGCCTGTATATACCAATGTCCTTGCTCATAAAATAATCCAACAGGTTCTATTATCCTTTCCTGGCATTTGCTATCCTGTACACCTTTGTAATCTATTCTTACCTGTTTTTGCTGAGCGATAGCATTAAACAATGTTTCCATTGTATGATCGGGCGCTTTTTTTACTGAATTTGAATGTGGCGGTCTTTGAATAATAATCTGATTCTCCAAAGTAGAAAGTAAATCCTTTTCAGACATTCTTAGAACAGATTTTATTTTATAGGTTGCCGAAAGAAAGTTTTGTTTCAGACCCTCATCAATAAATCTGTCCATTAATTTTTCCGCAGCAATAAAACTTAATGCTTCCTCCTGAGAAAACATTACCGGAGGAAGTTTATAGCCCTCCATTAGTTCATATCCGGTTCCTGCTTCACTGTAAATAGGGATTCCGGCCTGTTCAAGACTTTTTATATCTCTGTAAATTGTTCTTAGGCTTACCTCAAAACGATCTGCCAGATCCTGCGCACGTACAGTACGTCTGGATTGCAGATGAATGAAAATGGCCATAATACGGTCGAATCTTTTAACAATATCTGAAGACATAATAATTTCTAGTGGATAAGTCCAGCAATAATATTAATAGTTAATGCAACAACAAAAGTATTGAGAGCAAATGAAAGCAAACCATGAAACAAAGCAACACGGCGGATTTCTTTAGATGAAATTTCCACATCGGAAACCTGAAATGTACACCCCATAACAAACGAAAAATATGCAAAATCCATATAGTCTGGTTTTTCATCACCCGGATAATCTAAACCTTTTCCTCCTTTTGTCTTGTAATACAAATGTGCATAATGAAAAATATATAACGTGTGTACAAGTGCCCATGAAGAGATCATGCTGCCTACAGCAATAAGAACCATAAACCATTGGCTGATATTTTTATCATTAAATCCCATTACCATAAGAAGTACGGTGAATAAACACGCGAATGAAGCCAGGATAACAAATAGAAAGACAAATGCTTTGCTTCCGTCTTCTATACTGGCTTTTCTTATTATTTCGGTAACGCTCATCGTAAATATTGTGATCCAGCATATTGAAATATAGGTAATGGCAAATCCCAGCCATGTAATCAGTATTCGCGGAAGTACTGGAAGTTCTGATGGTACAATGACAAAAATAAGACCTGAGATAATAATAGAAAGCATCACACGATGAATTGGACGCAGTTTTTTTATAATGTTTAGGATTGAGTTCATGACTGGTTATCAGGTTATATTATTTAAATCAGTTCACCAACGTGTTTTTTAATATTTAAGGCCATTTTTTCAATTGGTAAATCATCTGCATCTGTACCAAAAGGATCTTCAATAGCTTCAGCAATAAGCTCCAGAGAAGCAAGAATATAGAAAATAAAAGGAACGACCAAAGTTACAAAATAGCCCATAGAGAATACAAAACCGAAAGGAAGTGTAATAACGTAGAGAACAATGAATTTTTTAATGAAAGAGCTGTAAGAATAGGGGATAGGGGTGTTTTTTATACGTTCGCATGCACCACAAATATTGGTGAGATCAGTGATGTCCTGATTGATATTGATAAATTGAGCATCAGTTATAATCTTGTCTTTATATAGCTGATTAACGTTGTTGTATATCAGGCTGGCCACCTGATTTGGTCCGTGTTTAGAGTCAAAGTTAAGTTCCGGATGTTGTATATCGTCCAGCATAAAGGTAGAATAATCGGAACGTAAAAAAGAGAATAAAGCCTGTGAGTAAAGCGCAATAGCTTTTCTGTAAAAATTTCTGTTTTTTGCATCTTCCTTTGGTAAATAAGCATTGAGCTTTATAGCCAGATTTCTGGAGGTATTGGTTAAAGCTCCCCATTGTTTTCGTGCTTCCCACCAGCGGTCATAGGCCGAATTGGTACGGAATACAAGCAATAATGATAAAACAAATCCCAGAAGACTGTGGACCGTGGTAATATTCTTTACCCAGCTTTTATCAGAAAGCTTTAGACTTTCGAGTTCCCAATATGCAATTCCCCAGGAAACAAGGCCCATGAATATAATATAGGGAAAAAGTTTTCTGAAGGTATCGGTTTTATGGATGAATACTACAGCCTTAAACCATTCTTTTGTGTTATAAATAGTCATACACAAAAATAGAATTTTTCCGATTCTTTTCCGATTTTTTGAGCTGTATTCTTACTATGAACAAATCTTAATAGACTTAATCTATATCAATTGAGTAGATATTCTTCTGAAAGGTCGTAAATTTGCGCCTTCAAAAAACGAACAGAAATATTAAGGTGATGAAAAAGGGATTATTAGCACTTGCTTTTGGTGGTTTATCCATCGGAATGACGGAATTTACAATGATGGGTATTTTACCGGATATCGCTGGAGATATAGGTGTAAATATACCTGTGGCAGCACACCTTATAGCATTATATGCATTGGGTGTTTTTGTTGGAGCACCTATTTTGGTTTTGTTCACCAGTAAATATCCACCGAAAAAAGTACTTATTTTACTGATGTTGATGTTTTTTGTGTTTAATGGTCTTTTTGCCATTGCCCCAAATCACTGGAGTATGCAGCTTACCAGATTTATGTCCGGATTACCTCACGGCGCTTTTTTTGGTGTGGGATCTGTGGTTGCTGCTAAAATGGCACCTAAAGGTAAAGAAGCCCAGTATATTTCCATCATGTTTACAGGGATGACAATAGCTAATCTGTTAGGAGTTCCTTTAGGTACATTCCTCGGGCATCATTATTCATGGAGAATTACTTACGGAATTATCTGTTTTCTGGGATTAGGAACGGCTTTATCAATTTTCTTTTGGCTGCCTAATATTGCTTCAAGTAATTCTGAAAATATTTTCTCACAACTTTCTTATTTTAAAAGACCGGAAGCCTGGTTACTAATTGTTTTAATCTCTGTAGGAACCGGCGGTCTCTTTGCGTGGATTAGCTATATAGCACCATTAGTTACAAATGTATCAGGGATAGCTGCCGGGAAAGTCCCTTTTATTATGATTTTAGTAGGGCTGGGGATGTGTTTTGGTAATTTGTTGGGTGGAAAACTTGCAGATTCTATTTCACCAACCAAAGCAGCGATGATTTGTTTTTCTTCTATGGCTGTTTGTCTGGTGGTAGTGTACTTTACCTCTCCAATAGAATGGACGGCTTATCCTATGGCATTTATTACAGGATTAATATCGTTTACTATAGGAGCACCTATACAGATTATGTTGATACGTACAGCTGAAGGAGCGGAAACATTGGCAGCAGCAGCAGGACAGGCTAGTTTTAATATGGGAAATACTTTAGGAGCTTATTTTGGTGGAATTCCAATTACTTTGGGCTTTGCATATAATACTCCGGTGCTTGTTGGTTCAGGAATGGCTGTAATGGGAGTAATGCTTACATATGCATTTTACAAAACCATTGTTTTGAAGAAATATAAGCACCTTACCCGTTAATGGATATAATATAAAACAAAAGCGCGGAGAAAATTTTTCTCCGCGCTTTTGTTTTATAACTTCAATAGAATTAAAGCTGAATTTTCTGTCCCTGTTCCGGGAATATTAACTGAACTTTAAATGGATTATTTTCTGTAAGTTCCTTCTTGATAGTCTCAATTCTATTACCTCCGGGTTTTAAATGAGTGATAATAATCTTTAAATCTTTCAGGTCTTTTTGCTGAGCTGTCTTAGCCAGAACGGAAAGCTCCTCGTTCAAAAGCTTTGGTGTAAGATGGCCAAAAAGTGCATTTTCGGCTCTTGCATTTTCAAAAGAAACTTCGATAAGTATGGCTTTTAATTTTTTGCTTTTTACCAATGGTGCAACATTTTGCCAAAGATCTTGTAGTGCATTGCTTTTTTCCACTCTGTCAGCTCCCGTATCTCCCAAATAAAGAACACTTTCTTGTTGTGTACCAGAAACCAGGATTGCAGAACTCTTATAAGGATTTACATGGCTTAGAGGAAAAATACGGCCGGTTAAATTAGTTCCGTCAATAGAAAATGGAGCATTTGTGTCCATTTTTCTATAAGTATATTTGCCCAGAGTAGGCTTATCCCCTTCATTTGCAAAATTGATCCAGGCATCATTCGTAAAATACCTGTTTTTTAATATTTCAGCAGTTTCAGGGATTGAATAGATATTCTTTTTGCTGTCATCCGGAGAATTAATGACCATACCGGATAAATGATCCAGATGTCCATGAGAAATAAAATAACCTTTGATGTAATCTTTAAGTACAGTTTCATTACTTACAGAAAATACACCTTTTTCTATAGCCTTATCTATACCCGCCCTTACCGTTCCGGCATCCATGCACAGAAATGAATTTTTCCCGGTTTCACCGATGAGGTAAGAACTTAAATTATTTTCTTCGCCACCACCATGTACTCCTAACGGAATAAGATCAAATGACTGAGCATTTGAAAATATTTGTGAACATAAAAACAGACTGAGTAATACTTTTTTCATGGGTTTATTTTACAGGATTTTGTTCTTTTTTTATTATTCTCTGGAAATAAATATAACCTAATAGCAGGCAGGCAAATACACTGAAGAAAGTAATGGATGTATTTTTTAGCTGCTGCGGAGTACTCCTTGCTGTTTCGAAAATATAAATGATAACAGGCCAAAGGAAAAAAGAGATAAATCTTAATAGGGGCTTTTGTCTTATCCACTGATATATATTCAAAAATATAGGAATAATGGAAACACACATAATAGCAATTCCCTTATAAATAGCATTCTGATACTGATCGAACAGATTACCATAAAGTTCTTTCTCGTTTCCGATATTGGCATAAAGTAGTATCCCGGCCAGAATAAAACTACCTATACAGATAGAAAGATATAATGTTATAATTTTCTTTACCATACTTATAATTTCCTGACAAAGATAATCATCTTTTATGGTTTGCCGAAGAAGAACGTGCTGATGCTTGTTTTAGACAATTTTATATCACGAATTATGGAAAAATATAATATAAATAAGAATTTCCATAGAAAGTTTCCATCGAATAAAGAAAAAAAACATCTGTATCGAATATAAAAAGTACTACATTTGATATAGTTAACCAACAAATACAAAATATATGAAGAGAATCATTTTGCCTTTGGCTGTTTTCGCTCTTGTAGTTTCATGTAACAAAAAAACAGAAACAAAAACTACAACATCAACAGATTCACTAACTACCAAAACGGAATCTGGTACTACAACTTCAACAACAACTACAGAAGTTAAGGCAGAAGTTCCGAAATTTTCTAATGAAGACGTGAACAAAGGATTAGCAGAATATCAGCAATTACTTACTGATTATAAAACAGCTATCGCAAATAAAGATCAAGCTAAACTTACAGAATTAGCTGCCAAGTTCCAAACATGGAGCCAGGGAGCTGCTGCTTGGGCTTCAAAATTAAAGCCAGAGGAGCAAAAACAATTTAGCGATTATCTGATGAAAGCTAGCAAAGAGTGGACAGATGCTGCTCAGAGTGCTGCTAAATAGAAGATAATCTAAGCTTCACAAAACGTTAAACTTAATAAAAAAGCTTCTCACCAAAATGAGAAGCTTTCTTTTATTTTATTGAAGATGTTGTCTTACTGAGCTTTTGTAAATTCTACATTAGCAACAAGTTTAACTTCATCAGAAACAACTAAGCCTCCTGCTTCAGTAGTCTGACTCCATGAAAGCCCGAAATCTTTTCTGTTTATTTTTCCAGAAATTTCGAATCCTGCTCTTACAAATCCAAACGGATCGTTAATAACACCACCAAAGTCAGCGTCCAATACTACAGGCTTGCTGATACCTTTAATTTCTAAGTCTCCGGCAATTTTACCATTTTCTATACCTGATGTGCTGGTAAATTTAATTTCCGGATACTGATTAGCAGCAAAGAAATCCTCACTTTTTAGGTGATTGTCTCTGTCTTTGTTTTTGGTATTGATAGAATTTACATCTGCAGAGAAATTAATCTTTGCATGGCTAAAATCATCATTTTCCGCTTCAATAGCTGCATTAAAAATTTGTAATTCACCACTTACAGTAGAGATTACCATGTGTTTTACTTTAAATTGTACTTCAGAATGTGAAGGGTCTAAGTTCCATTTAGTTGCCATAATTTCTTAAATTTTAATGATTAAATATTTTGTTAAAGTTTGTTTTATCCTATCTGAAAGGAAAGCATTCCTATCGAACCATAAATTAACTGATCGTTAAATAATTTTATACTATCATTATTATCTCTTAATGCATAAGCATAGAGAGAAGGAATATAATGTTCAGGGGTAGGGACAGAAAGCTGATTTGCGGAGCTGATACCTTGAAATTTCAGTAATTCTTCCTGTTTGTCCTGTAATAAATAATTTTTGAAAGTATCATTGGCTTCTATAGCCCAGTCGTAGCCAGTTTCCGGCTGATGCCAGTTCATCATACGAAGGTTGTGGACAATATTGCCACTACCTACAATTAATACTCCTTTATGTCGTAGATATTGTAATTCCTTTGCCAGTTCGTAATGTTCTTTGGGTGACTTATGAACATCTATACTGAATTCAATAACAGGAATATCAGCATCCGGATAAAGAAATTTTATAACACTCCATGCACCGTGATCCAGTCCCCACATTTTGTCTGGCTCCACAGGTGTAGTATTTATTACTTCCGATAATTCTGTGGCAAGTTCCGGACTTCCGGGAGCAGGATATTGAACTGCAAAAAGCTCGGGTGGAAAGCCATAAAAATCGTGTATAGTTTTCGGATGGGGAACAGCTGTTACTTTAGTTCCGGATGTTTCCCAATGAGCGGAAATACAGATGATAGCTGTTGGTTTTGGAATTGACTGCCCAATCTTTCTCCAGCCGTTAACAAAATCATTTTCCTCAATAGCATTCATAGGACTGCCATGTCCCAGAAATAGGACCGGCATTTTTTCGGTATTAGGAAGTCCGTTAGTGAATGATTTTAAATGATTAAGTTCCATTGTATTTGTCTCATTTGATAAAGCAAAAATACAATGGAACTTATAGCAGGTTCATTGATGTATGATAACTTCTACGCTATAGGTAATCCATTAGTGGCTTTTTGCTCTGGTTGCAATAGTGTAATAACCTGATTAGTGCCTACGATACCCAATACAAGGCATTCACTGAAAAAATTGGCTATTTGTTTTTTTGGGAAATTTACAACAGCTATAATCTGCTGTCCCACTAGTATATCTGTATTATAAAGATCGGTAATCTGGGCAGAAGATCTTTTTATTCCCAGCTCGCCAAAATCTATTTCCAACTGATAAGCTGGTTTTCTGGCCTTCTCAAAAACAGCTGCAGAAATAATAGTTCCCACACGCATATCAATCTTCTCAAAATCCGACCAGGTAATCTCAGGTTTAATATCCATTATTTATTATTTGTATTTAATGTTTCGTCTGTAAAATGTTCTCTATTTTTGGGTTTGTTAAACATATTCTGATTGTAGTCAGCAGATGTATTTCTGGGAATAGAAAGACTTTCCCAGTTTTGATTGCATATCATTTTTCCAGTAAAAACAATTTGTCCGACATGGTAAGGATAATGGGCAAGTTGTCTGTTGATAGCTTCTAAAACTGTATGTCCCTGATTCCGGATATAGATGATTTTCTCCAAATCTTCGTCTTTTAATGATTCCAGAGTTGTCTGAAAAATATTCCATCCTTTATCCCAAAATGCCATTAATTCGGCTTTAGACTGAAAATTATTTTCAAATTCGGCATCGCGGTTTCTCCAATCTTTTTCACCATCTGTAGTGAATATATCGGTCCATCTGGAAAGCATATTACCGGCTAAATGTCTGATGATTACAGCAATGCTATTGCTCTCTTCATTATATTGCCAGAATAGCTGTTCCTCGGTAAGTTGTGCGAAAGTTTTTTCTGCCAGAGCTTTGTAATAAGAAAATTGTTTTTTTACACTTTGTAAATAACCCTCATTGCTCATCTTAGTAAAAATTAATCTACTAAAGATAAGAAATAACTTTTATTCAACAATGCTGCGAAAGGTTAAGTTTACCCTTTCTTTAAAGAATTTTTTAGTTGGTGGCAGCCGATGCAGCCAGAAATCCTGAGTTTCATATTTCATCACAAGAAGACTGCCATGTTCCAGTATAAGTTCCACTTTTTCTTGTGTTTTTTTATGTTTGAATGCAAACTTTCTTTCGGCACCAAAACTCATAGAACCAATAGCACCATGCTTTTTCAGATCTTTTTCGGCATCGCTGTGCCAGGCCATGCCCTCGTCCCCGGAATGGTAGAGATTCAACAGACAGGAATTGTATGTTTCACCAGTAGTCTGTTCAGCAATTTTTTTTAATATCAAAAGGTTCTCTGTCCATGGAAGTGCTGTTTTGGTAGCATTGGAATAAGTATATTCAAAAGGTATGTCTCCGTACCAGGCTACTTTTCGTTTGGTCAGAATTTTTTTTCCGAAAATTATTGCCTCATCATTTCGCCATTCGATTTCAGATAATAATAACTGGTAATAATAATCGGCTTCTTCTAAAGAGAATATTTTTCCGTAATAATTAACCGTTCCGTCTTTTGGAAGAAGGTTTGCTGTACTGTCTATTTCGCGTTCAAATAATTCCATTTTTCCATTTGCTGTATTGTTCTTTCATGCAATGTCCACAGGGGCGGTATGCATTCTCAATAGCTTCATTTTCTGATGAAAAGAAAATTCTGTTTTCCCTTTTCATTCGTTTTCCTGATGTACAGGATAATGTACCATATATTTTGAGTTTCCTGTTTCCGCCCAACAAAATATCTTTTCTTCGGATTTTACTTCTCAGCTCCGAATCAGAAATATCAATATGTTTTATCATACTAATTTAAAGCATCATGAAATATAATACCTAATGTATACCTGTTACCATTCTTTACCTCACTTACACCATGTTTCATATTAACCCTGTAATAACCTTTGGTACCTTTTTCCGGTTTAAAATTAGTTGTAAATATCAGTAAATCGCCTTTATTAGGTTTTAATACTATTGCTTTGGACTGAGCTCTGGGAATTTGCTGGGTGAGAACGAATTCTCCACCAGTAAAATCTTCTTCATGTTGAGTTAACATTAAAACAACCTGTATAGGGAAATACACATCGCCATAAAGATCTTGATGTAATGTATTAAAGCCACCTTTACCATATTTTAAGATTAAAGCTGTTGCTTTTTTCTGCTCGTTTGCATGACATTCGGATAATAATTCCTTATGAACAAGTGGAAACTGTTTGTCTATTTGCAGAGCTTTAAACCATGTATTAGCAATTGGAGCCAGATATGGATAGATATTGGTTCTTATATCCTGAATAATATCTGGTAAAGGGTAATCAAAATACTTATATTCTCCCAGACCAAATCTATGGCGTTCCATAATTACTCTTTTTCTGTAAACTCCGGTTTTTTCATAACCTGTTTTCAGTTCTTCACAAGATCTGTTATCGATGAGGTTTGGGATAATTGCATAACCATTTCGGTGCATGTCTTCAGTTATTTTCTCCCAATCAATATTCTCGATTTTTTGAATAAGTGTCGTCATAACTTCTAACTAAATATCTGCATTTACTCTGGCCTGTTCCCATCCGATAATAGCCGTTTTACGCGTTGGTCCCCACATATAACCTCCAATTTTTCCGGTGGATTGAATTACTCTGTGACAAGGAATAAGGAAGGCTACAGGATTACTTCCGATAGCTGTTCCTACTGCTCTGGAAGCTTTTGGGTTATTGATTTGTTCTGCCAGATAGCCATAAGTAGTAAGCTCACCTAAAGGTATTTTAAGGAGAGCTTCCCATACTTTTAACTGGAAATCTGTTCCTTTCAGATGTAACTTTATTTTATTTATTTGTTGCCAGTCCTTGCTGAAAATAGATAATGCATTTTCTTGAAAAGCATCGCTTTGCTCTCGTAATATTGCATTTGGAAATTGCTTTTTAAGCTGCTGGATGGCATCAGCCTTATTTTCATAAAAAGTCATTGCACAGATTCCTTTCGTTGTAGAGGCTATAAAAACAGAGCCGAAAGTACTATTGAAAAAGCTATAATTAATATGTAAACTTTCACCGCCGTTTTTATACTCAAAAGGTGTCATACCTTCTATGTTGATGAACAGATCGTGTAATCTTCCTGTTCCGGAAAGACCTGTTTCGTATGCAGCTTCAGCCAGTGTAGCATTTTGTTTTAGTAAATCTTTAGCATACTGAAGGCTTATGTACTGGAGGAACTTTTTAGGAGAAGTACCAGCCCAGTCACTGAATATCCTTTGGAAATGATAAGGGCTTACATGCACATTATCTGCAATGGCTTCCAGACTTGGCTGCTCTTTGAAGTGTTGCTGGATATATTCTATAGCTTCAGCAACACGTTGAAAATTAATGTCGGTTTGTGGTTTCATCTCTGTTATATTTGAAACAAATTTCCGATATGTGATACTATAATAAAACCCGAATCTTGCTTATTTCTCTAATAACGGAAGATATCTTTCACGGATGATATTAAAATGATGAATCTGATGTCCTACCATCGTGAAGCCCATTGCCAATACAGACATTTCTGTGTTATAATTGTTACCCGAATGTTGTATTGTTTCATCATCAAAACCTTCAAACATTGCCTTGCTGGCTATACGAACACTTTTTAGCTCCTTCAAAAGACTTTCTAATGTACGATGGCTGACTTTTGCATTGTCAGCGAAGAGATTTTCATCAAACCCCTGTGGAGTTACACCATCTTGCCGGGCAAATCGTGTCGTTCTTTCTGTAAAGACTCTTTCGGTATCTATGATATGTTGTATAATCTGTTTGATGGTCCATTTTTCAGGAGCATAAACATTATCTTCCAACTGAAGCAACTGATCTATGTTGATGTGATCAATCTGTTGAATACTCTGGTCAAAAGCGTCCAGAATTTCAATGTCATCTACCAGATTGATATAACGGTCGTAGTACCCCGGCATTTTTGTGATATTGGATTTTTTCATATATCAGGATTTTAGTACAATATTAGGAGATTTAGTTGTATTGTACAATGTGGAAGAAAATAGTTATTAGAAGTTAGAACATTCACTATTCACCTATTAACGATTCACCTACTGTACTGCTTTCATAATATCCGAGTTAATTTGTTTCATTCTGGCAGATGCATAAGCCGAGTCATAAGGCTGCATGGCATCGAACAAGTATTCATAAAAAGGAGTGATTTCCTGTACCTGTTCAACTTTCTTCTGTTTATATTCTGCTTTGGTATTCTGAAGTTGTACAAGGTAAGCTCTGAACTCTGAATCAACTGGTTTTAGTGCATTCAGAAGATATTTTAAGCCTTTTTCTTTTTCGCCATTCCTTGCATAGGCATCGGCTATACTTTTAGCAATCATAGAATAATAATAAGGTTGCGAAGCCATATCCTTTTTCATCGTTTTCTGATGTTTCTTATCCAGGCTTTTGTAGTAATTATAATCCTGTAATGTATTACTCTGAACTTTTGCTGCCAGTGCCAGCGCTTTTTTCTCATTGCCGGCTAAAAGATAAGCGTAAACGATATCGTCTATAGAACGGGGATCATTATATTTTTCGAACGGAATCTCCGATGTAGCCAGATCTAACACTTCTAAAGCTCTTTTTTTATCTCCTCTTTCAACCAATGCCTGTGCGGTGCGGGAAGCTGTCAGACGATAGCTCATAATATTGCTTGTTGCAATTTCATCATAATGGTTATATAGATTTTTGAAATTTCCCCATTTAAAGTTTTTTACCGTTCTGTAAAGCTCTTCTGCGTCTACGCGTCCAACATCACCACGAGGAGTATTTTCCTGAGTTGTTTTTATAGGAACGAGACGATAGGAGAAGCCATCAAACTGCAGATAATCCCTTAAAAAGAACATGTCCGCTGGGTCTGCCATACCTGTTGCTGAGAAGTTAATAGGTCTTTTCCAGTCAAAATTTGCTAATAAATCCATCAGGAAAAGATTGTATTTGTACATGGTGTTATCCGTGTAGTTTACAACCAGATTCTTTTCAGTGAACGCAGCATTTTCAGGTTTTATAATTCCGGCTTCTACTGCATTTTTGGTATTTACAGGAAGAGTGAAAGTATGAACCGGAAGGAAGTTCAGTTTTGCATATTTATCACCTGCAAAGATCATTTGAAGAATCTGATCTTTGTCTTCCGATTTCATTTTCAGAAAAGCTATAGCCTCCTGAAAGGTCATAGAATCTTGGGTTATATATTTTCTGAAAGACGCCAGCGCTTTTGAATTCTCTCCCTGAGCATCAAGATTATCAAATATACTTTTCCACTCTTCTTTACTCATCAGATAAACCTGTTCATTGGTTCCTTCCTGATATTCTTCCTGTGTTAAATGCAAAGGAAGTTTTTCGGAATTGTTTACTTTTCTCATCGTCTGATTAATAAACCATGATTTTGATACTAATGCCTGATGTACAATTCTTACATCATCGCGGAAGTTCTCGGTCTGTTGTAATCCAAATGTTGGATAAGTATCATTATCAGCATAAGTAATCATTACGCTGTCTTTTGGTAAAGATTTCAAAATAGAGTAGGCGCTGTCATAAGCTGCTGTTTTCTGGCTTCTGTCATGGGGACGATAATTCTGAAAGCCCATCATAAGGGGAATACCTAGCAAGACGGCTCCGACTGCCCAACTGAGATTTGTCTTTTTTATTTTTTGCTGTACCAGATAAAAAAGAGCTGTGGCACCTAATCCAATCCAGATAGCAAAGGCATAAAATGAACCAACAACGGCATAATCGCGCTCACGCGGCTCAAATGGTTTCACACCTGTGTAATAAATAATTCCGAAACTGGTTAGTATAAACAGGGATAATATGGCATAGAATCTTCCAAAGTCTTTATTTAACTGGAAGAAAAAACCTATTAAGCCTAAAATTAGTGGTAAGAAGAAAAATTTTACTGTTGATTCATTTTTGAACTGGGATGAAAGATGTCCCTGATCACCATATAAAGCATTGTCTAACATCGAGAATCCGCTAATCCAGTTTCCGCGGTTATCTTGTAATTCACCCTGAAGATCATTTTGTCTGCCAACGAAATTCCACAGCAGGTATCTTACAAAATAATAACCATTCTGAAAGGATATAAAATAGTTTAGGTTTTGTCCAAAATCAGGTTTTTTAACGTGGACAAGCTTATATTTTTTTGCATTTATATAATCCTGATAGGTAATACTTCCTTCATCATATTTCTTCTTCATAGCTTCAAATGCTGCATAAGCATCTTTATCATTGGCAATGTCTTCATTATCGTAATTAAAGCTAAACTCAGGAGCTCCGTACATAGACATGTAATTTGGAATAACCGTTTTATCATTACTGAACATTCTTGGCAGAAAGCTTATCTGATTTTTATTATAGACCAGATCATCACGGGTATCAATTAAATCATATCTGCCTGTTTGCTCATTTTTTACATAAACATTGCCTGTTTTTACCGTTTTATAACTCCCATCATCATTTTTCTCAATACCATCCGGATCTAAATAGGCTGTGTAATTTTCTCCATAAGTAGTTGGCCAGTCTCCATACTGGACGCGGTTATAATAATCCAGAAGACCAATTGCGCTATCGGGGTTATTAAGGTTGATTGCCGGATTGGCATTGGCTCGAACCGGCAGAACCATCCAGCAGAAAAAGCCTATGATAAGAAATACTGAGCTTAGGGTAATGGTTTGCAGTATATTATTTGCTCTTTTGTATGCAAATTTTAAGATGTAGTAAGATGCAGCAACTAATGCTAAAAATGAAAAAATAGTTCCTGAGTGAAATGGTAATCCAAATCCATTGACAAAAGTAATTTCACTTCTGGAGAAAATCGTCATTAATGTAGGGAAAATAACCTTGAATACCATTGCCAGAACGACTAAAGTAATAAGGTTAGCTAATAAAAAACCTTTCCATGTGAATTTATATTTTTTGGTATAATAAATCAGACATACAGCAGGTACGGCAAGCATACACATCATATGGACACCTAATGAAAGTCCTGTGATAAAGAAAATCAGGATAATCCAGCGTTGATTGTCTTTCTGATCAAAGGCTTCTTCCCATTTACAGATAAGCCACAAAATAAGAGCAATAAACATACTCGCCATAGCATATACTTCACCTTCTACAGCTGAAAACCAAAAGGTATCGCTGAATGTAAAAGCTAAAGCTCCAACAATCCCTGAGAATAAAACAGCAAAAGTCTGATTAGCGTTCAGTTCTTTTTGAGTAGTCTGAAAAAGGTTTTTGGCAAAATGGGTAACTGTCCAAAATAAAAACAGAATAGTAAATGCACTGCAGAGTGCTGACATTCCGTTGATGATTATAGCATAATTTTGTCCGTTGCCAAATGCAAATGCAGAAAGTGTTGCACCTATAAGTTGAAATAAAGCAGCGCCGGGAGCATGTGTTACCTGCAACTTTATGGCGGAAGCAATATATTCGCCACAATCCCAAAAGCTAAGCTTGCGCTCCATTGTAGAAAAATAGATAATCAGCGCAATACCAAATATCAGCCAGCCTAATGAATTATTCCATCTTCTGAATGTCCAATTTTTCATGAAAAAGTGAATTAATAGTTTTGGCGCTAAAATAACTCAATATTTCTTATGAAAATCAAAAATCTTATAATTATTTGCAGGGAATTCTGATTGTTGCAGCTGTTGTAATAAAAAACCTCACAGATATTAAATCTGTGAGGCCTCATGTTTATTTAATCACAATCTCCGTTAATATCGCATGAAGCACCTTGCTCCGATACATTGATAAACGGTGTTGTTTTCTGCTTTTCTTTCCAGTCGTCATAAGAAGCTTTCAGTGTATTAAGGAAAGCATCCGAAGGTTGTGCTCCCGATACTGCATACTTACGATCGAAAACAAAGAATGGTACTCCTGTTACGCCTAGTTCGTAGGCTTCCTGAATATCTTGTTTTACTTTATAAGCGTATTCATCATTACTGATGGCATCTTGGAAATCTTCCTCAGTAAGACCTATTTTCAGCGCTTCGGCTTTTAATACATCGGTGTTACCAAGGTCTTGTCCTTTTTCAAAATAGTCTGAAAAGAATGCTTCTTTTGCTTTATCACCTAATCCTTTTTCCTTCGCTTTATGAAGTACTCTGTGCGCCTGAAATGTATTGAAAGTAACCGCTTTACTAAAATCAAAATCCAAGCCTGATTCTTTAGCTGTATTGGTAATCTGCTGCTGCATTGCATGGATAGCTTCTACAGGTCTGTTGTACTTTTTAGCAAGACCTTGTTCCAGATCATATCTTTCCTCAGACTGTACAAATTCTGGATCCAATTGGTAACTTTTCCATTCCAGTACAACATCGTCAGCATGTTCAAATTGTGCTAAGGCCTGTTCGTAATGTCTTTTTCCGATAAAACAGAAAGGGCATACAACATCACTCCAAACCTCAATATGTAATTTATTATCTGTGCTCATATTTATTTTTATACAAAGATACTATCGAAAGAGGGGCAATGTCAACTATAATATTAATCTATGAAATCAATAATTGGAAGTCTTTGTTTTTACTTTAGTTTTCCTGATCCAATAAGATATATAGAATGATCCCAGTACGGTAGGAGCCAGCCATCCAATGATATTTCCGTAATGAAGCCCGGCGACAATAAATGCTGTTACAGATGCTATAAGTGCTCCGGACATTTTCCCGATATGATGGTGTATCCATTTATTCCGGACATTCTTCAGATTTTTATAGAATGAAATATCTCTGCTGCTCATTAGGATGCCAAGGCCGCCGAAGATAAGATATAGTATAGAGAACTGTTGGTTTACTGACCAGTTGATAACAGCCATAATAACCATAAGAATTCCGCTAAGAAGCATTATATATGATATTGCATAGTCTTTAACGGATGCAGATTCTTTTGATCTGGATTTAAAACTTAATGCTGCATTTCCGGCAAGAATCATATAAATAGTAAATATTCCGATAAGGAATAAGAAGAGATTTTTGTGATGAGGCATTTGAGCAACGATAAGAGATAGTAAAGAGCTGACAAGCATTCCTGCGGAAAATACCTTTCCAAAGAGTTTGTGATTGGATGAACCTTTTTTTACAATAATAGTTGCAAATCCTGCTATAAGCCCGATACCGCCGAAAAATGCATGAATGTAGATAAGTGTTTTAATAAATGTTTCCATAACTTTTAGTTTATGAGACAAAATTCAGGAAATACCCTGAGCTTGTCAAAAACAATCAGCCGAGTGGAAGAATTTACTTGCCGAAAGGGATGAAAATAAATTTAAGCCGTATTTAAAGGAGGTGCATACTGGCAATAAGGATGCGGATGCCTACAAGAGCTAGTGAAATAGCCAGCGCCTTTATAATAAACTTACCTTTTACTTTTCTGGAGAAATAAGCGCCCAGGAAAGCTCCGGGAATAACACCCAAAATAAGAGCAGCTACCATTTTTAGAATTTTTGGATCATTGTAGCTACCTTCGAAATAGTGTACTATAACGCTTACTGTAGACATAATCGCCAGAATAAAATGTGATGTTGCAGTGGCTATATGCACGGGGAACTGTAACCATTCCACCATAGCTGGTACATGAATAATACCTCCACCAATTCCCAGAAGAGGGGAGAAGAAACCTACAAATATGCTGAGGGCTATACCATACTTCATATTGTAGATATATTCATAGGTTTCACCATACTTATCCGTAATTTTCTGATGAATTCTGCCCGTAACTTTCTTTTCAGAATTGTTCTTTTTCTCTTTTCCACCTCTCAGAAACAGGAATATGGAAAGTATGATGAGAACGATACCAAAAATGTTGTCAAACTGATGTTTCGGAATATGTTTGGTTGTCAGTACACCGAGTATAGATCCCGGAATAGTTGCAATTGCGAAAATAATCCCGGCCTTATAGTCTATTCTTTTGGTGCGCATGTAAGCCATAGAGCCTACAGAAGCATTAGCTGCTACTACTGCCATAGAGATTGCTGTGATACTTTCCGGTGATAAATCAGGGTAGAAAAGGATAAGAATAGGAACAAGAATAAATCCACCACCGGCTCCGATTAATGTTCCTAAAGTTCCGATACCAAATCCTAATAGCATTAAAAGTACAAAGCTTTCTGTCATGTAAATATCTCCTGTAAGTAGTTTAGTGTAATGGCCGCTAAAATACAGAAATTTTTGTTCTCCCAAAATAATACAGAGGTTTATCCGAAATAATAATGCTTTAATGATATAAAAGAATTAAGGCAAATAAAATTAAAACCCGTTTTAGATATTATGTGTTTCATAAAAAAATGACAGATATCTGTCATTTTTTTGTTTTGAAACTCAGCATACTTTTGCTGCACAAATAAAACACTCAAACAAATATATAATGATGAACTTTAGTAAAATAAAAATCCTTTTTTAGGTTATAATCCTCATGGATTGTTTAGTGGAATATTGTCCAGCTTAACATAACCTAATTACTCCAATACCAATTTTCCGATTAACACAACTTGAGCAGCTGTACTCTGTCTGGCTTTGTAATTATATCCTATAGTTATTATTGAGTAAGATGAATAGCGAGCTTACTATAGACTTGAATAAAAACCACAAAACATAAACAAAAATGATTAGAAAAACTAAATTAAAAGAAAACTTTCCGAAAAAAGAGTACTTACCACCGATGATAGAAGTGGAATTTGTAGAAACGGAACAATGTATAGCAGGGTCTTCTGCAACGGTACATCCCGGCGGAATAGGAAATCCCGATACACCTGCTGTTACTGACTGGAATAACAATAATATCAACGGTAATACTGATTTTGATTTTTAATAACACAAATAACAATAACATGAATACGATTTATAATTCTATAAAATATGGTATTGCATCAGGCGTATTATGTCTGGGGTTAATAAGTATTAATTCCTGTTCTTCCAGAGAAAATGACACTCCAAAAGAAGACATAAACGGAACTGTTTTGAATGTCAAAATTACAGGAATTACTGATAATACTGCTGTTCAGGCATCAGCTGTAGCTTCTAATAAAATAGTAAACGGGAGCTCAGAAGGGCAATTTATTGCAGAGAATAGAATACTTAATTTAAACGGATTCGATGCTCAGGTAAGTGTTGAGAAATCGGGACCTAATGGATTAAACAATAGTGCGGTTGCCTCTTCTGCAAAAATAACCGGAATGGCAAGTGCTTCACCAATGACAGCCGGAATTAAATACCGTCTGATGATCTATAATTCAGCCGATATTAACCACACCTCGCCAGTGGCAAATGTAGATGCTACTTCCGGAACAGATCCTGCTATCAAAATTGACGCGGGTAAAACCTATAACTGGTATGCTTTCTCTACAAATGAAACAACACTACCGGCAACTACCAATGGTGTAGTGGCTAAAAGTGATCTGAAGAATAAAGATGTATTAATAGCCAATGGAAGCCTGAGTGCCCAATATGGAAACAATTATCTTAAAATTGTCTTTAATCATAACACAGCCCGGGTGAATATTTCAGTTGACAGCCGCGGAATGTTTGGAACAATGAATGCTAACCCTGTTAAAAACTTAAATGTTAACCTTTTGAAATATGGTGATTTAAATGTTTTTACAGGTTTATATTCCAATACAACGGCATATGCTTCCAATGATGTTACACCAATCAGTAATGGGAATAATACACTAAAGACATATACTTATTATACGGTAGACAATACGACGGCTGTTTCTGCAAAAGGATTAAGCCTTCAGGTTAATGCTACAGGAATTGTAAAAAAAGATACCTACGGAGGAAGTGATACAACAGTTACAATACCGGATAATACAAATATACCATTTAATAACAATGCCTTTACTCTGGCATATAATAATGCTTACAACCTAAATGTGAGATTAATAGAGTCTGGGGTTAAAGTTGGAGGCATTACATGGGCAAGGAGTAATATTTCATGGAAAGAGGATCCAGTACTGGGAACGAGGATCTTTGATCCGAATCCTAGAAGAGCCTATTTTGTTGGATCCAGTGCTGGTGAGACTGGATATTACCATTGGGGAGCTAACTATGACAGTAATGTTTGTGAGGCTATTTATCCTGCGGGAGTATGGAGATTACCTACGATAAAAGAATTAAAGGATACATTTATAGGACGGAATTATAGCAGGGTACCTTTTTATTATTCAACTCCTGCCAGTACGCTTTCTACTGCTAACGGAGTAGCTGGTTATGAATACGATCTGGACCCGGGCTCTGTTATTAATACTGCCTATCCCGAACTTGCACAAAAACTGTTCTTTCCAATAGCAGGTGAGTATCTTAACGGTAATTACATTAAGCATGCTTTTTTTATAAAACAAACAGATGGGCCTATCAACGATCTGGAATTAAATATCTGGGCTGATGATCATACAAAGGTTCTCCGGTGGACATCTCGATATAATGGTGATGGTACAATGACTCTTAATTCTGTAGATGAAGTAACAACAGTATATCCTTTTAGATCAACAATACGTTGTGTAAGAGCATAAGCTTATTTACTAATATATAAAACAGGGGTCGCCTTTTTAAGGCGGCCTCTGTTTTATGCATTATCATTATAAGCAAACAGAAGGAAAATGAATAATTTGCAATAAAAAAAATAAAAGATCTGGATTAATATTTTATTTTTATCAGATGTTAATATGATAAAACTATGCGTAAAATTTTAGTCTGGTCGCTTAAACTGGTAGGAAGTATTGTTGGTATTGTGGTTTTATATTTGTTATTGGGCTACTTTATTCCCTTTATTCCTGTAAGAGCTGAGAAAACTGATGATCCAAAGCTAATAGAAGCTTATATTATGACTAATGGAGTTCATACAGATCTGGTAGTTCCTGTAAAACATGAATTAATGGATTGGAGTCAGAAGGTTCTGTTTTCACAGACTAAAGGAAAAAGCACAGATTTTAATTATATTGCCTTTGGCTGGGGAGATAAAGGCTTTTATCTGGATACACCTACATGGGCAGATCTGAAATTTTCTACTGCATTTAAAGCTGCATTTTGGATGGGGCAGTCTGCTATGCATGCAACTTATTATAGAGGGATGAAGGAAGGAGAAGATTGCAAAAAGATTATGCTTACTGTGGCGCAATACAAGAGGCTGGTAGAATATATTGATAGTAAATTTGATAAAGACCAGCAGGGAAATTATATGTTTATTCCTACTAATGCTGTGTATGGAAATGATGATGCCTTTTATGATGCCAAGGGGAGTTACAATTTCCTGTATACATGCAATACATGGGCAAATGACGGACTGAAAGCTGCAGGGCAAAAAGCCGCGCTATGGACACCAAGTGATTTCGGAATTTTCCGGCATTATAAATAGTATGAACTGTACTTTGCGTAAAGCAAGATAGATGGTACTAAAGGCACAATAATAACGTATAATAATAAGGCACAAAGGGAAAATATTTGATTTTTTGTTGCTAACTTTTATCGTTAGATGAAAACTTTGTGACTTCGTATTGTTTAGAGTATATCAAAAAATATATCAAAAAATTAAACGGATATGAGCTACGATATTCAGTTATTCAAGATTGAAACCAAAGAACGGGAGCAACAATCAAAGGATGAGAATTTTTTCGACCATGAAGAGAATCTGGAAGCTTTTACAGAAGAGCAGGTTAATAAGTTAAGAAAGAGACTGGAAAGTTATGGTTATAGATTAATTCAAAAGAATGAACATGGCTTGGAATATAGAAATAATAAGCATGAAGTAGGAGCATTGCTTACGAACAGAGGGTTATATTTTACCGCCGGCTGGAATCAGGATGCTATTTTTGAAGCAGGTATGACGGCTTCTGAATTTACAGATACAGAAGAGTTTGCCAAATATGATCCTCAAAATGGTGGATGGGAAGATTTTTAAAGAAAGACATAAGATATTGGAAATAGAGATAAGAGTAGCTGAAAAAAATGATTTAAGTACTATTCAGCGTATGTGTGCAGATACTATAGCTGCTGTATGTAGTAGGGACTATAATCAAGATCAGATAGAAGTATGGATATCGGGAATAGAAAATACGCCGCATTGGAATGACAATCTATTGGGGCAATATATACTTGTTGCTGAATACGATGGTGAGATTACAGGCTTTATATCTTTAAAAGATGGATATTATATTGATTACTTGTATATCCATGCAGATTATCAGCATCAGGGAATTGCTAAAAGACTATATAAAGCTATTGAAGAAAAAGCGCTGTTAGAAAAACAATCTCTGTTAATGGCAGATGTTAGTATAACGGCTAAACCATTTTTTCAAAAAATTGGTTTTGAAATATTAAAAGAACAAAAAGTATATCTTGAAGGAGTTGAGCTGACTAATTATAAAATGGAGAAAACAATAACATAAAAATAGCCGGATATTACTTCCGGCTATTTTATAAATTTAATGTCTTTCGCGTAAGACAGCTTCTATATCTTCCAGAGTAAAACCTTTGGCTTTTAATAGAATAAGATAGTGATAGAGGAGATCTGCTGACTCATTTTTAAATAAATCGTCGTTATTGTCTTTAGCTTCAATTACGACCTCCACGGCTTCTTCACCAACTTTTTGAGCTACTTTATTAATCCCCCTTTTGTATAGTTGATTGGTATAAGAATTTTCAATATTGTTATCTATTCTATCCGAAATTACATGTTGCAATTCGTATAAAAATCCTTTTCGGGACTGACTCCCAAAACATGATACACTACCAGTATGGCATGTTGGGCCATTAGGCTTTACTTTTATAAGTAAAGTATCCTGATCACAATCCAATAAGATTTCTTTCACTTCCAGAAAATTCCCGGAAGTTTCTCCTTTTGTCCATAACCTGTTTTTTGAGCGGGAAAAGAAGGTGACTTTTCCTTCTTCTTTGGTTTTATTATAAGCTTCAGGATTCATATAACCCAGCATAAGAACCTGCTCGGTCAGATAGTTCTGGATAATAACCGGAACTAAACCATCTTTGTTTTTATTAAAATCTATTTCCATCTTACCGGAATGTTTTGTTGAGTTAGATATTGTTTAAGTTGTGGAATTGGTACTTCTCCAAAATGGAATATACTCGCTGCTAAAGCACCACTGGCTTTAGTCTTTTCAAAAACTTCTTTAAAGTCTTCCATTTTACCGGCTCCTCCGGATGCAATTACAGGAATATTGACTAGCTGGGCAATCTGTTGTGTTATATCCAGTGCGAATCCATTTTTTGTGCCATCAGCATTCATAGACGTTAACAGGATTTCTCCTGCACCCAATTTTTCAGCTTCTTTTGCCCAGATTAAGGTTTCAAGCTCCGTTTCTATTTTTCCACCGTTTACAAATACTTTTTCTGTACCATTCATACTTTTGGTATCTATGGCGACAACAACACACTGACTGCCAAAACGAGCTGCGAGATCACTGATCAGCTGCGGATTCTTAACTGCTGAAGAGTTTATGGAAATTTTATCGGCACCTGCTTTTATAATAGTTGCTGCATCTTCTACGGAGTTGATACCGCCACCTACAGTAAACGGAATATTAATCTCCTGCGCAATCCTCTCGACTAAATCAGCCAATGTTTTACGCTTTTCCTGCGTAGCAGAAATATCCAGAAATACAAGTTCATCTGCTCCTTCTTCTACATATTTCTGAGCCAATACTACCGGATCACCGGCATCGCGTAATCCCTCGAAGTTAATGCCCTTTACGGTTCTTCCGTCTTTTATATCCAGGCAGGGTATGATTCTCTTTTTTAGCATGTTTTTGGTTAGCTCTTTATGTTATTACTTTTTCTCAGATTATTAAATATTTATAATCCTTTATTACGGGGTACTTTTCAAATGAAGATCCTGGATCTTGGCTCTTACTTTTTGCATAAAACTGGCTCCGGGATCATATTTTTCGGTAAAATAATTCGGGTTCTTCTCTTTCCATAGAGATGAATTCCGGAATATGCCATATTCAGAATGACCAATAAGATACTGTATAGCGTATTTTTTGGTAAGGTAGCGGATCAGCTTTGCATTAGCTTCTACCTGTGCTTCTGTTAGAGGCTGTTTACTGCCCCCGATATTCTCAATACCTATAGCACAATAGTTAAGTCCTATGGTATGTCTTGCAAACTGAGTAGGTGGCATTAACTGGTAAATACTACCATCACGATCAATAATGAATTGTGAAGAGACATTCAGTGCACTTTCGCGAGACAGGTTTTTACGTCCGTTGAGGTAAGTATTGTTGAAATACCGGATATTATGCTCCAACGTACCAACTTCCGTATAATGAAGTACAATCATTAAAGGATTTATTGTTGGCGTTTTCTGTACGATACCATAATGGGTGCGCATATAGTCGAGACTAAGGTCAATACGCTCCTGATTGAATTCTATTGGTCTCTGAATAATATTAATGGCATCCGTTTGAGCTTTTAGCTTTACTGAAAACAACAGCAGTATACCTATCAGTTTTAAATATTTCATCCGTTTCATTAAAATTTGCAATACTTCATTTATGAAATTAATTCACGAAGTTCTTTTAGTTTTATTCTTCCCTCATAAATGGCTTTTCCGAGAATAGCCCCCTCACAACCTATTTCTTTAAGAAGATGCAGATCTTCTATATTGGAAACTCCACCGGAAGCAATAAGTTTTACAGCAGTGTTCGTCAGTATTTCTTTATACAACTCATTGGAGGTTCCTTCCAGCATACCGTCTTTTGCAATATCTGTACATATAACGTAAGAAATACCTTTTTGCTTATAATCCCGGATAAAATCTATAACATCCAGTTCTGAGGATTCCAGCCAGCCATGGGTAGCAATTTTTCGGTTTTTACAGTCAGCCCCCAAAATTATTTTCTCTGACCCATAAACCTCAATCCATTTAGTGAAAATTTCAGGCTCCTGTACAGCTATACTTCCACCAGTAATTTGCTTGGCACCGCATTCAAAGGCAATGTCAATATCTTTTTGAGACTTGATACCACCACCAAAATCAATCTGTAATGAAGTCTTTGAAGCTAATTCTTCCAGTGTTCTGTAGTTGATAATCTGTTTGGATTTTGCACCATCCAGATCCACAAGATGCAGATAACGGATTCCATAGTCTTCAAACTCTTTGCCTACTTCCAGAGGATTTTCATTATAAATTTTCTTGGTGTCATAATCTCCCTGTGACAGGCGTACACATTTTCCTTCAATAATATCTATAGCCGGGATTATTCGCATTTTATTTTTTTAAATCTTTTAATATTTCCTGAATGGCCCGGTCCAGTTGTGGATCATTCCCCTGTAGTCGGTCCATAAAGGTGTTTTTAATATAAATGTCTGGTTTTACACCAGTCTTTTCCAGATTCTGTCCGTCCAGTGTATAAGTTCCCCAGGAAGGTAGTCTGTAAGAAGATCCGTCTACAAGACCTTTTCCTGAAGTAAAGATGATCCATCGGTAAGTATCCTGTCCTATAATTTTTCCAAGTTTCAAGGCTTTAAATCCTGCTGCTGTCATCTCTGCATCACTTAAAGAACTTTCATTAATTAACACTACTATAGGCTTCCCGGAAGGAGCAAAGTTTGGCTGTGTTGTCATTTTTCCTTCCCGGTATTTCCACTGCAGGTAAGGTTTCTGTGATAAGAAGTTTAGTACTTTATCATGAACATTTCCACCTGTGTTATATCGCAAATCGAGAATGACAGCATCTTTTCTGTTCTCCTGTTCTACCATATCCAGTAGGAAGCGATCCAGCTCATCTGTAGACATATTTTTCATGTACGAATAAGCAATACGATTGTTACTAAGCTGGTTAACACGCTGACGGTTGGTGAAAATCCAGTCATCATAAAGCAAGCCTTTTAGCTCCATATTCGAAACAGGGTGTACTTTTGTTGTGATATTTTTTCCACCACGGTTGAAAATAAGAACTAATTCATCCAATTTTTTAGGAGTAGCAAAATAAGACTCACGGTTTTCACGGGTATCGATATTTTTGCCATTTACAGTTACTAACTGATCTCCCGGCTTAATGTCCACTCCGGACAGAAATGCCGGCGATTTCCGTACAATACTTTCTACTGTATAAGGCTGATCTTTCTTGAAGATAATTCCTGTTTCGTTTGTAAAGTAGTTTAGTTGTTTGGTTTCTTCTTTTCCGACTGAAGAGAATCCGGTATGTGAGGAGTTTAGTTCTCCCAAAAGATCGTTCAGCAAAATTCTCAGATCATTTCTGTTGTTTACATACGGAACATACTTAGCATATTGCTCCTTTTTGGCTTTCCAGTTAATGCCGTGGAATTTCTCATCATAGAAGTTCTCTTCAACGCCTGTCCAGGTTTCATCATACATCTGGGTAAATTCGGAAGCCAGGTCTTTATTGAAGGTATACTGGATGTTTACTTTTTCAGGTTTTAAAGCCGCTAAAGACATTTTATAAATATTGCCCTCTATTAGCGCAAAAAGATTTTTATTATTTTTTGTGATATAATAGGCTGCTTTATCAAATACCTTCTCGGATTTTGCAGGTTCGAAATCAGTGAAAACCTTTTTATAAAGTTGCCTTTTTCCGTTGTCCTGATTGGAATTATACAACAGAATTTCTTTTTTATCATCAGCAAAAACTGTTGGATCTTCCTGATATCCATATCTGTCAGTTACCAGTTCAATTCTTTCCAGAGCATATTCTGGGTTAACTTTTAATTCCTTAATTACGGGCTCTTTCTCTTCTTTTTTGTCAGTAACTTCTTCTTTTTTAGTTTCTTTAGACTTTTTATCCTTACTGTTTTTTGTATCCTTTGCAGTGTCTGCAGGTTTAGTTTCTTTTGCTTCCTCTGTAAATAGTTTATCAAACTTTTCAGACTTATAAGGTTCGTCGAACCAGTCCAGAGCCATACGGTAAATATTGGATTTTTGCATACCTAAAGGGTAGGATGGGTTGGTTCTGTCACTTGCAAAGTAGATATATTTCCCATTTGGAGACCAATAAGGATCTTCCTCGGAGACTCCGGTATTGGTAAGGTTTATAGTTTGGCCTTTCTTAATGTTGTAGACAAAGATGTCCAGTTCAAAATTTCTTTTTGCAGAGAATAATACATATTCATTATTCGGTGAAAAAGATGGTCTTGAATTTTGGAATGCCCAAATCTCATCTTTTACAATAGTATTGGAAGTAAAGGTTTTTAAATCCAATAATCTGACTTCATCACGGCCACTCAAATAAACAGCTTTTGAAAGATCATTATTAAGTGTGATACTGCGGTTATTGCGGGCATCGTGTGTTAATTGTTTTAGTTGTCCTTTCCCGTCTGCAGAAATTGTGAACCAGTTCTGATAGCCTTTATCGGTCTGACTGAAAAGTAATGTACGGTTATCTTTTAACCATTTTACTTCCATTACACGTTCTTTACCGTCAGAAACCTGTTGTGTGAATTTTCCTTCAACATCTGAAACAAACAGTACTCCACGGCTTACAAAAGCCATTTTTTTACCGTCTGGTGATACATCGTAATAGGAAATAGTATTGTCCACACTAAAGTTCTGCTCTTTTTCCAGTGTCTTATTCGTATTCAGACTGGCATTCAGCAGTTTTGTGTTTTTTGAAGCTACATCATATATGTAAAGCTGATAGTCTTTTTCAAAGATTACTTTAGATCCGTTTGCTGCAACAAAAGGTTTTTTGATAGAAGTATCAAATTGTGTTAATGCTGTTTTTTTGCCATTCTCTATTTTATAAAGATTGTATTCGTTATTATTTTCGTCTGAAATAAAATAAATAATACCATTTTTATCTACACTTGGATTGAAATCTTTTCCTTCGTAATTGGTGTATTGTTTAAAAGTATTGGCCTTCGGATTATAGCCCAGAATATCGGGATTGTTTTCTCCTTTGTAACGTTTGCGGTAAGTCTGATTTGCACTTTCCATAGAACTTGTAAACAGATATTCCCCCGCAGGAGTTTCTGCCAGTCCATTAGTATTATTAAAATAGTTGTTGAAAAGCTTTTGTGGAGTTTTCCCTTCTATAGTCGTTTTAAAGCTTCCGAAATTATTATTTCTGCTTGAAGTAAAATAAATAGTTTTACTGTCCCATCCCCAGTTTTCTACTTCATCTTTTCCTGTGTGAAAGGTTAATTGCTTTATAGTTCCACCCTCAACCGGCATTAGATAGACATCATAATTTCCATATTGATTGGAGCTGAATGCGAGCCATTTTCCATCCGGGGATACACGTGGATTGATTTCTTCTCCCTCAAGGGCTGTTATTCTCGATGCATTCCCACCATTAGAATCTACTTTCCATATATCTCCGTCATAGGCAAAATAAGCAGTTTTCCCATCCGGACTCAGCGAAGGGCTTGATAAAAAGTAGGATTTATCCTGTGCCGAAACCTGAAGAATTGTAAAGGCAGTTAATAGTGAAACATAAAGTTTTTTCATATACAGTTAATTTTTTTATAAACTTAGAAAATTCTTTAGTATTTTTTCGCCTGTTGATGCCGATTTTTCAGGGTGAAATTGGGTCGCATAGAAATTTTCTTTCTGAAATGACGCAGAAAAGGGCAAAATATAGTTTGTAACAGCAGCTGTATCTTCTGAAAGTTCACAATAATAGCCGTGTACATAGTAAACATCTTCACTCTCTCCAATACTATTGAAAATAGTACTATTCAGATCAGTAAGTGTATTCCAGCCCATGTGCGGGACAATATCCTCAGCAGGAAATTTTCGGACTCCGGCATCGAATATACCCAAACAATCTACACTGCCTTCTTCAGAATATCTGCAAAGCAGTTGCTGACCAAGGCATATTCCCAATACAGGCTGTTTCAGGTTAATGATAATTTTATCCAGTCCTCTTTCCTGTAAATACTTCATAGCCGAGCTGGCTTCCCCAACCCCGGGAAAGATTACTTTATCTG
This sequence comes from Elizabethkingia miricola, assembly GCF_001675285.1. Taxonomy (GTDB): domain Bacteria; phylum Bacteroidota; class Bacteroidia; order Flavobacteriales; family Weeksellaceae; genus Elizabethkingia; species Elizabethkingia miricola. The sequence goes on along the minus strand of NZ_LSGQ01000001.1, from coordinate 118,501 downwards.
CATTTTTCAGAAGCTCAGGATCGTCTGTAATCACTGCGTCATAACCCAATCGGGTTACTGCGTTATAGACAGATTTTACATTACCGGCATTATATTTAACAATAGCAATCATGTTTTTAATTTAGAATTATAAAGTTAAAAGTTAGAAGTACGAATGTCGATTAATGAGCCTTGTCAAGGTTTTAAACCTTGACAAGGCTTACTCCTAATTTTATAACATTCCTTTGGTAGAGGGAAGTATCATTTTTTCTGGATCACGTTTTACAGCAGATTTTATAGCTTTAGCAAAAGCTTTAAAAATAGCTTCTATTTTGTGGTGCTCATTTTGTCCTTCCGATTGAATGTTTAGATTGGCTCTAGCTCCGTCGGTAAAAGATTTGAAGAAATGATAAAACATTTCTGTAGGCATTTCTCCTATTTTTTCTCTTTTAAAATCAGCATCCCATACCAGCCAGTTTCTTCCTCCAAAATCTATAGCTACCTGTGCCAGGCAGTCGTCCATAGGCAGGGTAAAGCCATAACGTTCGATTCCTAATTTATTACCCAAAGCTGTAGAAAATACTTCACCTAATGCAATAGCGGTATCTTCTATAGTATGGTGCTCATCTACTTCCAGATCACCACTGACTTTTATGTCTAAATCCATTTGTCCGTGGCGGGCAATCTGATCCAGCATATGGTCAAAGAATCCAAGTCCTGTTTGTATATTGGATTTTCCGGTACCATCCAGATTTAGCTTAATTTTAATTTTTGTTTCATTTGTATTTCTTTCAACCGAGGCTGTACGGGATTCCAGCTTCAGGAATTCGTAGATAGCTTTCCATGAAGTTGTTTTTAGAGCAATATATTGTTCAAGGCTTTCTTCTTTTGATATTTCTTCAGCTCCAAGATTTTCATCATTAGCAATAAAAATCCCCTTTGAATCTAAGTTTTTTGCCAGCTTTACATCCGTGATTCTATCCCCGATTACATATGAGTTTTGTAAATCGTATTCAGGATTATTGATATAACGGGTAAGTAACCCGGTATTAGGCTTTCGGGTAGGAGCATTTTCAGAAGGAAAGGTTTTATCAATAAGTACTTCAGAAAAATAAATGTCTTCATTTTCAAGCGCTTTAATAATAAACTGGTGTACCGGCCAGAAGTTTTCTTCAGGGTGAACATCAGTACCTAATCCGTCCTGGTTAGTTACCATTACCAATTCATAATCGAGTTCCTTTGCAATTTTTGAAAGATATTGAAATACTTCTGGGTAGAATTCTAATTTGGTAAAGCTGTCTACCTGATAATCTTCCGGTTCTAACACCAAAGTTCCGTCACGGTCTATAAATAGGACTTTTTTCATTTTTTCTAAGGCTATAAGTTATAAGATTATTAGTTATAAGGGGTTGGGTTTATTGTTTTGCTTTAAAAATTTTTCATATCCACTGATAAGTTTTCCGATTTCCTCAGCACAATTAAATAATTGTAAAAATATTTCATTACTAATATATCGAAGGTCTTTCGAGAGAATTAAAAAATATTTTACTTCTTCCAATGAGCCTTCCGAATGGGAAAGAAAACTTATTTTATGTTTTTGGGTTTTCTTCTTTCTGCCCTCTGCTATATTTGCTGGAATAGAGTAGGATGCTCTTCTTATTTGATTGGTAATTCCATATATTTCTTCTTTAGGAAAATTTTTAGTGGCTTCATAGATTTTTAATACCAATTCATGTGATTTTTGCCATACAATAAGATTTTGAAATGTGTTCATAATTTTGTGTGTTTTTGGTTATAATATTTTAATTCTAAAGGTTTTAATTTATGATCAGTTTTTAAATTTAACTATTCTCTATTTTAATTATCCTTATAACTAAAAGCCTTATACCTTGACACTTTATTACACTTAGCTAATTTTATAAGCTTTTAAGGCTGCAATCAGCTGGTTATTTTCTTCTGTTGTTCCTATGGTAATTCTTATGCAACTGGCTATTACACTATTTCGGTTTCTGGTAATAATTTTTTGCTGAACTAAATTATTGTAAATTCCATCAGCATCATTCACTTCAACTAAAATAAAATTGGCATCAGACGGATAGATTTTTTTGATAACCGATAATTGAAGAAGTTCTTTCTCCAGGCGTTCTTTTTCTCCGAGAATAGTTTTTATTTCAGATTGGTACCTTTTATCATCTAACAAGGCTATTAAAGCAGCTTCCTGATTAAGCTGGCTTACGTTGTACGGAGGTTTTGTTTTATTGAATAATGCAATAATCTCTGGGGAACTGTAAGCAATGCCAACACGTACAGCTGCCAATCCACGGGCTTTGCTGAAAGTCTGGCTAATGATAAGATTTGGATATTGGCTTAGTTTTTCGGCCCAACTCTTTTGAGCGCTAAAGTCAATGTAAGCTTCGTCCACGAATGCAATTCCGTTGAAATTTTCCAGAATGAAATCTACATTTTCTATGCTGTTACCTGTAGGATTGTTAGGAGAACATATAAAAATAAGTTTTAGATTTTCATCTGTCAGAAAGGGGAGAATAGATTCTTTATCAATTTGAAAATCGCTGTTAAGAGGCAGTTGCAAAAGTTCAGTATCGTTAATATTTGCTGAAACTTCATACATCCCATAAGTAGGTGTAAATACTAAAGCTTTGTCACGGCCTGGTGTACAGAAAATTCTGAACACCAGATCTATGACTTCATCACTACCGTTACCCAAAAATATTTGTGTTACAGGAATGCTTTTTAAAGCACTTAACTTTTCTTTTACTTCCTTCTGATAAGGGTCGGGGTAGCGATTGAGAGTACCGAAAGGGTTTTCGTTGGCATCCAGAAATACACCTGTACTTCCTTTGTATTCATCTCTGGCAGAAGAATAAGGTTTTAATTTCAGGATGTTGGGACGAACCAGATTTTCTAAATTAAAATTTTTCATCTTTTATAGTGTGTTGTTTTGGGAATTAAGCGATTTCAGGCGAACAGAGACAGCATTTTTATGTGCAAAAAGCTCTTCTGCTTCGGCCATCTTTTCAATACCTGGTCCGATATTTTGAATCCCTTTTTCGGTAACTTTTTGAAATGTAATTTTTTTAACAAAACTATCAAGAGATACACCACTGTAATTTCGGGCATATCCGTTGGTGGGTAGAGTATGGTTAGTTCCTGATGCATAATCACCGGCACTTTCGCACGAGAAGTTGCCCAGAAATACAGATCCTGCAGAGGTAATCTTATCAGTATAATTTTCAGTATTTTCAATAGCCAGAATTAAGTGTTCCGGTGCATAGAGGTTTGAAAATGCTATACATTCTTCAATACTGCCTAAAACGATGCCCCGACTCTGCAGAAGAGCCTGAGATGCTATCGACTTTCGTGGCAATTGAGTAAGCTGGCTCTCTATCTGCGTCAGCGTTTTCTGAAGAATATTTTCATCGGTCGTCAGTAATATTACCTGCGAATCGGCGCCGTGTTCTGCTTGTGAAAGTAAATCTGCAGCCACAAATTCAGGGTTAGCAGTAGTATCGGCTATTACCAGAACTTCGCTTGGACCGGCAGGCATATCTATTGCAACGCCAAAGTTTTGAGCAATTTGTTTTGCTGCAGTTACATATTGGTTTCCGGGACCAAATATTTTATCTGCTTTTTCAATAGTTTCGGTACCAAAAGTCATTGCTCCTATAGCCTGTATACCACCAGCCTTATAAATATTTTTTATCCCGATAAGATTAGCTGTATAGAGTATAGCCGGATCAATATTACCATTTTTATCGGGAGGGGTACATAAAGTAATGTTTTTACACCCTGCCAACTGGGCTGGTATTCCCAACATAAGAACAGTTGAAAACAGGGGAGCACTTCCTCCGGGAATATAGATCCCTACGTTTTCAATTGGTCTTGCCTCCCGCCAGCAATTTACCCCTTCAGCAGTTTCTATAATATTTTTACTTTCTTTTTGTGAAGCGTGAAATTTCTCAATATTTGAGGCTGCCATTTGAATTGCTTGTCTAAGTTCTTCAGAAACTGACGTTATTGTAGCGTTTATTTCATCAGATGAAACTCTGATATCAGTAAGATTTGCTTTATCGAATTTTTTAGTATAATCAATAAGAGCCTTATCCTTTTGATTTTTTATATCTTCAAAAACAGTCAATACAATATTTTGTAAGTCTTCTGCCTTTTGTACAGGACGCTGAATAAGATTTTTCCATTCGGAAAGTGGTGGATTTATGTAGGTTTGCATGAGGGGTATAGTTATCTGATTTTATAATATCAATGTGTCAATAGGTGAATTAGTGAATTTTATACTTCGTATTTTGTACTTCTAACTTCGTACTTTATCAGAGTATCATCTTTTCAATTTCCAATACCAAAATGCCTTCTGCACCAAGGTCTTTCAACTGTTCTATAATCTCCCAGAATGTATCTTCTTTAATTACAGAGTGTACCGAGGACCAGCCCGCTGTGGCTAATGGGAGTACAGTAGGTGCTTTCATTCCGGGTAAAACATCTATGATTTCCTGTAGTTTATCATTGGGAGCATTCAGTAGAATATATTTGTTTTCTGCAGAGTTCTGAACGGCTTTTATTCTGAATGATAAACGGTCGAGAATTTTTTGCTGTGCTTCCGGAAGATTTTTGCCTGCTACCAGAACAGCCTCACTTTTCATTACTGTTTCTACTTGCTTTAATCCGTTCGTCAGTAGGGTAGAACCTGTACTTACAATATCGAATATTGCATTGGCCAGCCCTATGCTTGGTGCTATTTCCACACTGCCGCCAATTTCTTCAATCTGTACATTGATGTTTTGTTCTTGAAAGAATTTAGTCAGGATTTTAGGATATGAAGTAGCAATTTTTTTGTCTTCGAAATAGCTGATTCCGCTGTATTCTTCATCTTTAGGAATAGCCAGACAAAGATTGCAGGCTGCAAAACCCAGTCTGGAAATAATATCTATATTTTTATCTTTTTCCAGTACCTCGTTTTCACCAAGTATACCTATGTCTACAACTCCCTGTTCTACATATTGAGGGATATCGTCGTCACGGAGAAATAAGATTTCGATTGGGAAATTTTTTGCTGTGGCCTTTAGGATTCTGCTTCCGTTGGAAATATTGATGCCACATTCTTCAAGCAGTTTAAGTGAAGTTTCGCTAAGTCGTCCTTTTTTCTGGATTGCAATTTTCAGATTCATGTCTAATTTTTGATGTTTGGATCCGAGCAGCAATGCAGAAAAATAAAAACCCGTCATGACTACTCAGACGGGTTTTATATATCTTAGGTGTACACACAACTAATCAACTCGCCTGTTGCAAGAATGATGATGGTGATGATGTACAGCGTTGAATTTCATTTTTTGTTTTTCTACTATGCAAATCTATAACTTATTTTTGAACTGCAAAATATTTTAGATAATTTTTTTTAATTAATGCTTTACACCAGTCAAACTATCGCCATCGGAGCTTTTTAGGCGAAAGAATATAAGGCTGGCTAATGCTGTTAATACGCCCATGGTAAGGAAAGTATAGCGGAATACGGTTATAGAATTTGTATGATCTACCCACGGCAGGTCACCATATTTATTCAGAAGGTAAGCGCCAACTGATATTCCCAGACTCATGGATAATTGCTGCATGACCATCAGGAGGCTATTGCCATTACTGGCATTTTTATTATCCAGATCTGATAAGGAAAGTGTATTCATCGTTGCAAGCTGAATAGAGTTTACGGCACCGTATATAACCAAGAGTGGAATCAGTAATGGCAATGGTGTATTCTGATCCGGTACAGCAAATAATGAAATAATAATAGCAATGAGAATGGTATTGATAATCAATGTTTTTTTATACCCAAGCTTTTTTACAATAGGAACAACCCACGGTTTTACCATAATAGTTGTAATAGCTGATGGTATAAGCATCATCCCCGATATAATGGCTGTATGTTTAAATCCAACCTGAAATAGAAGAGGTAAAAGCAGCGGCATTCCGCCAATTCCTAGCCGGGTAAGAAGGTTTCCAAAAACACCAATTCTTAATGTTCTTATTTTTATCAGATTAAGATCTATGAGAGGGTTATCTACTTTTTTGAAATGGCGGTAATATAAATTCATTAAAAGAATACCTGCAGCAAATACCAAAATAAGCCACCAGCCATTGATCACTTTTTCGGAGCCAAGCTCTATAGCAATTGTCAGGAGTAGGAGAGAGCCACTAAACAGGAGCATTCCGGTAAGATCGAATTTCTTGCCTTTATTTACATAATCAGGCATATATTTTCGGGCGAAGAGTATTCCGGCAATTCCGATAGGGATATTGATCAGGAAATTCCAGTGCCAGCTGGCAACATCCACGAGCCAGCCACCTAATGTAGGACCGATAATAGGGCCTACCAGTCCGGGAATTGTAATAAAATTAATAACCCCCAATAGTTTGTCCTTGGAATAAGTATATAAGATGGCCAGACGGGAAACCGGAACCATCATGGAGCCTCCAATCGCCTGAATAATTCGGGAGAGTATGAGAAAACCTAAATTGGTGGAGAGGGCACAGAGTAATGAACCTACAGTGAATATTCCGACAGCCCATATAAATATCTTTTTGGAACCAAATCTATCCGATAGCCAACCACTAAGAGGTATTAGCAGCGCAAGAATTAAGACATAAGAAATGATAATGGACTGCATGGTAAGGGGAGAACGGTTCATGTCTTGCGCAATGGAGGGTAGCGCGGTATTAAGAATGGTTCCGTCCAGTGACTGCATAAAAATTGCCAGAGCAGCTATCCATGGCAGAAATTTATAAGTATTGTTTAAATCTTTATTCTGAGCATTCATCGTGTTTTAGATTACTCTTGTGTTGTTTTGTTAAATGTCTCTTTCTCTCAAATTTAATAATAAAAAAAGAGCTTTTATTAAAGCTCTTTAAATACTACTGTACTGTTATGTCCTCCGAAACCAAATGCATTACTCATCGCTGTTTTCACTTCTTTGTGTAATGATTCGTTAAATACAATCTGTATTTCTTCCGGAATCTCAGGATCCGGTTCTGTCATATTGATTGTAGGTGGAACAATATTATCATTAATTGCTTTAATCGAAATAATAGCTTCAATAGCTCCTGCAGCCCCAAGAAGGTGTCCTGTCATGGATTTTGTAGAGCTTACATGAAGGTTTTTTGATTCTCCGAATACTGTTTTTACAGCATTCACTTCTGCAATATCACCAATTGGAGTAGATGTTGCGTGAAGGTTCAGATAGTCAAGTTCCTCAGGTTTTACTCCTGCTTCTTCCAATGCCAATTGCATAGATTTAGAAGCTCCTAAACCTTGTGGATGTGGAGAGGTAATATGATAAGCATCTGCAGTCATCGCAGCACCTACTACCTCAGCATATATTTTTGCACCTCTTGCCTTTGCATGCTCATATTCTTCTAATATCAAAGCAGCACCACCTTCTCCCATTACAAAACCATCACGGTCTTTATCAAAAGGCCTGCTGGCAGTTTGTGGGTCATCATTTCGGGCAGTCATTGCTTTTAGCGCTGCAAAGCCTCCGAAAGAAGCTGGCGTAATTCCTGCTTCTGATCCTCCGGTGATAAAAGCTTTTGCTTTACCAATACGGATGTAGTTAAAAGCATCCATAATAGCACTGTTTCCTGTAGCACATGCGGACACAGGAGTGTAGTTGATTCCTTGTAATCCAAATTTCATAGAAATAAGGCCTGAAGCCATATTTACCAATAATTTTGGAATAAAGAAAGGATTGAAACGTGGGTTTTTCTCTCCTTCTATATAATTTTCAACTTCATTTTCGAATGTCTGCATTCCGCCCTGTCCGGTTCCCCAGATGACACCGAAGTCAAACGGATCCATTTTGGTTAAGTCGAAATTGGCATCTTCCATTGCCTGAGCGGCACTGTATAACGCATATTGTGTAAAGAGATCACTACGTTTGATCTCATTTTTATCTAAATATTTTAGCGGGTCAAAATCTTTTACTTCGCATGCTACCTGAGTTCTGAAACGGGTAGAATCAAAATGTGTTACTTTATTTCCTGCACTTTTTCCGGCGGTAATATTACTCCAGAATTCTTCAACGTTATTTCCTAAAGGATTTATAGTTCCTAATCCTGTAACAACAACTCTTTTCATTGTAAACTTTATATAATAAATCTGGCTTCTAAAAAAACGAAATGCAAATATACGGCAAGAAGCATAAATTATGCTATAGATAATATATATTGCGATAAAAAAGCTTTACAAAATATTATTTTAAAGATGTTGCAGGTAAAGGAACAAATTCTGTTTCTCCCGGAACTTTTGGGAATTTCTGATCCTTCCAGTCATGTTTCGCTTGTTCAATCACTTGTTTATCAGAGTTTACGAAGTTCCAGTGGATATATCTTTCTTCAGGAAAAGGTTCTCCTCCAAAAATATAAACAGTGGTATTAGCATCCATTTCGAATTCACATAATTTTGCATCTTTTGCAATTAAAATGAATTTTGGCTCGTAAGTATTGCCTTCACTTTTGATATTGCCTTCCAGAATGTACAATGCGCTTTCACCATAAAGATCATTTCCTATGCTTATTTTAGCTGGTTTATCTCCGGTTTTAATTTCTATGAAATATAATTTGCTGTGTACAGGTACAGGTGATGTTTTACCAAAAGCTTCACCAGCGATTAGTTTGTAATGTACACCATCTGTTTCCCATGCTGGTATATCAGCTGCTTCTGTATGATGGAAACTAGGTTCACTACCCTCAAGATGTTTTGGAAGAGCAACCCAGATTTGCAACCCATGTAATCTTTTGTCAGTATGGCGAAGATATTCAGGGGTTCTTTCTGAGTGTGTAACACCTTTTCCTGCCGTCATCCAGTTAACGGCACCAGGTTGAATTTCTATTGCAGAACCTATGCTGTCGCGATGGAAAATAGAACCCTCAAATAAGTAAGTTAGCGTAGAAAGTCCAATATGCGGATGCGGTGGTACATCCAGATTCTGATAATCTTTTAAGTCTGCCGGCCCCATATGATCGATGAAAACGAATGGTCCTACTGATCTTTTCTCAATAAAAGGAAGCAGTCTTCCTACCATAAAGTTACCAATATCTGCTGCCCTTTCCGGGATGATGATTCCTATATTTGACATATTTGTTTGTTTTATTTTTTATAAAGAGGTTACATTATCGGCTACAATTCTTTTCCATTCCGGATGCCTTTTGATATAGGCGACAACCAATGGACATAGTGGATTAAGCTTTTTACCACTTTCTTCTATTGCTGCTAGAGTTTTCTCAATTATAGCTGTAGATGCACCCATTCCCTGTAATGTAGGTTCTACTTCGGTATGAAGAAGAGTAATAGTGCTGCTGCTTTCCCTGTAAGTAATAAAGGCTTTACTGCCGTCTATTTCAATTTCATATTGCTGTGGTGCTTTTACCAATGGGATGTTTTCAAATTCTGGTTTCATATTATTTGTTTTAGAGATGTTTAATGATATTGATTTAATACTGTATTTTAACCGCAAAAGAAACAAAAGTTTTTTAAGGAAAAAGTAGATCTCAAAAAGCAGAAAAGCATCATCCTTATCCTTTTGTTTCTTTTGGGTTGTTATAAAATATTAGTCTTGTAAAGTTCCGAATTTTCCTCTGTTAAAATCATCAAAAGCCTGAATAATTTCTTCACGGGTATTCATTACAAACGGACCATGAGCAAAAATAGGCTCATTGATTGGTTCTCCGCTCATAATAAGAACAATTGCATCTTCTGTTGCTTCAACAGTAAATTCTTCACCATTGTTTTCAAAAAGTACAAAATTATCGGTTGGTACATCGACTCCGTTTACTTTCACATTTCCTTCAATAACCAATGCTGCGGTATTGTAATTTGCAGGAAAGCTGAAACTTGCTTTTCCACCTGCGTTTAATTTCGCATTCATTAAGTTTACCGGAGTAAACGTAAAAGCAGGACCTTTGTGTTCATTGTAATTTCCTGCAATAATTTCAATACTTCCGGAGTGATCAGGAAGATCGACTTTTGTCATATCTGCATTGGTGATAGCCTGATATTTGGGATCAGCTTTTTTATCTTTAGCAGGAAGGTTTACCCACAATTGTACCATTTGGAATTCACCACCAGTACGGTTAAAGCTTTCTTCATGGTATTCTTTGTGCAAAACTCCGGAAGCAGCAGTCATCCATTGTACATCGCCTTCACCAATTACTCCGCCACCGCCACTGCTGTCATGGTGAGCAACACGGCCTTTGTAGGCTATGGTAACGGTTTCGAAACCTTTGTGTGGATGCACGCCAACACCTTTTAAATGTTCACTTGGCGGAAATACAAATTTGGAATTATAATCCAGCATAATAAATGGGCTCATACGCTGCATGCTAAGACCTGATATGCCAGGGATAAAGTTATGTACACGGAATCCGTCTCCTACGAAATGAGTTCCTTGTGGTGCTATTACTGCTTCTATTTTTTTAGTGTTCATGATGTCTGATTTATAGATTGTGATTGTAAGTTAATTTTACTGACAGTTAGTTTAGTTATTGCAATACAAAGGATGGCTGGCAAACATGTTATCAGTAAAAGAGTAGTTCTGTTGTTTTTGTATTTTTAATTCTTCAGCAGTCTGATTACTTTTATCAATAATATCAGTTACGGATGAAAAGAAAAATACAGGAACATCACTCTGCTGCAGATTAGCAATCTTTTGTAATTTAGCTGTTAAATCCTGATCAAAATTGTTTTCCACAGCAATGAGGTCAAAATCAATGCTCTGAATTTTTTCGATAGCAGCTTCTATGTTTTCTGCTGAAGTGATTTTCCAATTACTGAACTGGTTAAAATCGGTTTGTTGGTTTGTAACCAAAAGCATTTCTAAAGTTTTCATAATAACTCTCATTTTGTAGTACAAAGATATAATGACAGAAAAGCGAATGAATTGATGTAGGATAAGATGTGCAGGGTTTATATATAGAAGAGGATGATAGCTATTTTCTATTAAATGAAAATCAATAGTATATTTGTCTTATGAAGAGATGTTCAAGATTTGGCTTGTTTTTATTTGTTATGATTGCTGTTATCTCTGTAAAAGGACAGCAGAAGTATTGCGATTCTCTGCGTGGGGAAATACCACGTTTTTGTAAACTAATAGAAGATGAAGCAATTGAAGAATTTCCAAAGGATTATAGCAGAATAGGAAAGTGTATAGAGATAGATCCAACAATACCGGTACTGCTTAATTTTGATATGATGAAATTAAAGGCGCTTGAACTTCAGAAAAGAGAGGATCGTTTATTTACTTATGGTGACTGGATCGTAATTATTGAAAAATATAAAAAACTTCCCGAGTATTATGATGTAAAAAGAGTAATGGCATTACTCGACCATAAAGTAAATATGGATGACTGGAATAAAATTGAAAAGATGATCCGAAAATATGTATTGCCTGTTTATTTGAAGAAACTAAATTTGGATGAGGTAAAGAAAAAGCTTTTTTCTCCGGAAAATAGAGAAAAAAGCTTTACAGATGTTTTGGGACAGTTAAAGTAATAAGTATTAATAAATTTTCATTCCCTTTACAATATGAAGGGAATGAAAATTATAGGCATTCTATTCTTTAGTAAAGAGAATATCCAAGCCATTTTGTAACAATCGGAATTGTTTTTTATCCGGATAAAATTCCATTTTAATACCGGCCTGTGAAAACTCGAATTTGTTTTTATCAGTAGGTGTTAGCGTAAATTCAGATTGTCCTGTTGCCTGGGCTTTCAAAGACGTGTTATCTGTTGTAATTGCTATTTTTAAAGGAAAGGTTGGTGATGCATATGTTCCGATATATTTTGCAAAATCATTTACATCTGCCTGATAAGTCTTAAATTCGGGAATATCATAAGGCTTATTATAAACAGCACTTAAAAGAGCTTTGGCAATTAAATTATTTCCATATCCATCAGATACATTGGAATCCAGTGCAAAACTTACGTTTCCTACATTATAGTGTGCAAAAAGCGAAGAAAAATCATCAATACCTCCTGCATGTCCAAATCCTTTTAAATCATTGAACTGAGTAGTAAATAGGCCGTATCCATATCCATCTCTTATAGTAATCATTTTTTCCAGACTTTCTTTATTTAATAATTTTCCGTTGAATAATGCATTACTAAATTTAACTATTTCAGTAGGGTTAGAAACGACGGCACCTGCGCCAATTGGTATGGACATATCTGTTTCGGCTGATTTTTTATTGCCAGGAGAATAGGAATATGCTTCATTGTTTTGGGAATTTATCTTCTTTCCTACATAGGTACTGTTTAAACCTAAAGGCTTCGTAATTTTTTCTTTTAATAGTTCAGCATAGGATTTTTTGTTTACTTTTTCTAGGATATAGGTAAGAAGAATATATCCTGAGTTGCTATAGGAATACTTACTGTCTGGTTGAAAATCGCTACCTGCTTTAGTGATGATATCTAACAATTTAGCTTCACTCTGTGGCTCCTGATAATAGTCCATGTAAGAATTGTCGTTGGTAATATTATGGATGCCACTACGGTGTTGTAAGAGTTGTGAAATTGTTATCTGGTCTGCATTTTTGATCTGCGGAAAAAATAAACTGAGTTTATCATCTGGTTTTAATTTTCCTTCTTCAAAACTTTTTAAGATCAGAACAGCTGTGAACGTTTTAGAAATAGACCCAATACGGTATTTTGTCTTATCTGAATTCTGAATTTTATTTTCTATATCAGAATAACCAACCGAACGTGTATAAATAAGCTTGTTGTCTTGTGTAATAGCGACAGAGCCGGAGAATTTATTATTCTTCTCTAATGTGCTGAAATAAGTGTCCAGTTTTTCCTTATTAAAACTTTGTGATAATAAAACTGATGAAACACTTAGTAATACGGAAGTGAATAACGTTTTGTACATAATATTTGGTGTTATTAAGGATATTGCTTTCTAAGAAGTTCCAAAAAATTAAATAAACCATTCTGAGCTTGCTCGCTGGCATTATTAATTAAAATAATATAGGCTTTAGGTTCTGACTGGTTGATAAGTGTATACGCAAAGAAAGTTCCGTCGGAACCAGCATGTTCTGAATATTTTATATTATTTAGAACACTATTTCCCCAGCCAATACTATAATGGTCGGATGAATTGAATAAATACTGATAGGTTTTTGATTTCAAAAAGCTATCCTTTCCCGCCAATCCCTGTAAATTGAACTGAATGTATTTTGAATAATTGATAATATTCATGCTGATATCTCCTGCCGGTTCAGCCATACTCAGGTCATATTTAGTTTCTGGCGCTACACTCACCAACTGCGGATCTTCCCAATGTCCCCATGGTTGATTGATGTCGGTTCTGTTTGGCCAGCCTAGTGTATATTGTAGTTTTAATTTGTCCTTTAAAACATCCTGAACCAATTGTTCCCATGTTTTTCCGCTTACTTTTTCCAGCATAAATGCTGCTACGCTATAACCGGCATTGGAATAATTGTATGGTTTATCATTTTCTATAGGAGGGAATGTTAGAACATATTGAGCGAATGCCTGCCTTTTTTCAGATTTGTTACCTTTAAATACTGGGAGCTTCTGATATTCAGCTCCGGATGTGAATGGTTGAATTCCGGCTTTGTGTTCCAGAAGTTGGCTAAGTGTAATATTCAGGTATTTAGGATTGCTTTTGTCTTTTAATTCAGGGAACAGATCGAAAAACTTTGTATCCCATTTGATTTTATTCTGTTCGGTTAAATAACCAGCAATGAAGCCTGTAATAGCCTTTGTATTGGATCCTAAATGAAAAAAATCGTTGATATTGGCATTTGGCTTTTCATGAATCTGTTCAATTCGGTGGTGGCCAATTGTTTTTTGTACCAGTATTTTATCTGGTGTTACAACTGCATAAGCCATTTCCGGAATATGATGAACTTTCATAATGCTGTCGGCAGATTTTTCTAAACTCTTTTGTGCAGAAAGATTTAAAATTAATGACAGGAATGAAAAGGATAATAGTTTTTTCATTGTGTAATCCTTGTGGTTATTAGTGTCAGGTTCTTATTCTGCTTTTTGGGCTAAAAGTGAATACACCATAGGAATATTATTTCCCAGATGTTTTATCCTGAATTTTTTTGGTTCAAATTCTTCTGTATGTCTGAAGCAGTTGTAAGGTGAGTAATCGAATTCATTAAATGCTGTAATTTGCATTTTCTGATTGATTAGACTTGTGAAAACTTCGGATAAACTATGATTCCATGAAACTGTATGAAGTACCACGTCTGCATCTTTCTCGGCATAAGTACCTGTATTGGTTTCTACAATAGCATCACTTTTGAAATAATTGTAGCCGATACCTTTAAAGTCATCATCAAACATCCAGACAACCGGATGAAATTCAGCGAAAACAAATTGTCCGCCGGGTTTTAGAAAATGACTGATAACTGCAGCCCATTTATCCAAATCAGGGAGCCAGCCTATAGTCCCGTAACTGGTAAATACAATATCAAATTTTTCATTTAAAACATTTGGAAGGCTATATACATCGCTGCATACAAATTTTGTATCAGTTCCTGCCTGTAGAGCCAATTCTTTTGCTTTTTCAATTGCCTTGTCAGATAGATCAATTCCTGTGACTTCGGCACCCATACGTGAAAGAGAAATGCTGTCCTGTCCAAAGTGACATTGCAGGTGCAAAACTTTTTTTCCGGTGATATCTCCAAGCAATGCCAGCTCTATACTATTGAGCGAAGTATTTCCTTTCAGGAAGCTTTCTACATCATAAAATTCAGAATCGAAATGGGTGTCGACTCTATTGTTCCAGGATTCTTTATTAACGTCTATATAATGTTCTTCAGGATTCATTTATTACTTTCTTTTGCGGTTAACCAACTTAACCACTAAAGTAATAAAAATAACAAGTCCTACAAATCCTAAAGCTAGCTGCCACCAGTATTCCAATAGCGCATATTTCAGAATAACAGTAAATACTACAAAAAAGAGAATAAATGTCGCAATCTCATTTGCTTGTCTTAACGCAAGGTTTTTGGAAGGTAAAGTTGCCTTATTAAGATTTTTCAGCTGAATTACCTTTTTCCAACACCAGTAATGGTAAATAGCCAGACCTATCAAAGCTGTAAGCTTTAGGTGAAACCATGGCATTTTAAGTAAAGCAGGGTTCATGCAGATCATGGTAATGCCAAAAATAAGCATCAATGTACCTCCGGGTACTGTAATAATATTCCATAACCTACTGGCCATAAAGGAATATTGTTCACGCAGGACATCTTTTTTAGGATTATCGAATGCGTCGGTATCTTTATAATAGACAAATAGTCGTACAGTATAGAAAAGCCCCGCGAAATAACTTACCATGAAGATAATGTGTAATGCTTTAATAATGAGGTAGGCCATTTTAGAATAATAAATTAATGGTTATAAATAATACAAACACTTAGCTGAACTCTATAAAAATACGTTCGCCTACACTAAGTCCTAAAAGACTGGAAGCACCATTTATGCTGCTGCCTTTATAAATAGCAACTTCCAAAAGGTCACTTTCATTAAATATAGCAGAAACGCTTCCATGATACTGGGGTTCGTTTTTCCAGTCATCTACCACATCGGTGTAATGGTTATTTACTTTTGACATGACAAAGTTCCTGAACTTTAATTCAAAGCTATCATAAGACTTTAAAGTATTGTTGAAGAAATTCTTGCTGATGTTGGAAATGGCATTTCCAAAATTATCAATATACATAATTTCTCCTACGATAATACCTTCAGCCTCATTCAGAATCGCTCTTGGGAAAGAGTTTTCTTTTATTTTATTCGTTTTTTTACCAACAACTTCCGGTATTCCGCCTTTAGCCAAATGTGCAGCAACAGGAACGAAAATATCTGTTGAGGTAAAACTTACCTGATCATCGAAACGGTTTCCTAATTTAATTTCATAGATATCATCCGGATTAATGTCGAAGAACATCAAACTTAGCAAACCATTATCTGCACAAATGAAATAATGATCATCTACTTTGGCGATAATATTCTTCCGGTCTTTATGGTAAAAAGAATCCACACTAATGATGTGTATTGTCCCTTTAGGATAATATCTGTAAGAGCTTCTGATGATGTAAGCCGTCTGCTGAAGGTTATATGCCTGTATTTGATGAGTAATGTCGACTATGTTTATAGTCGCCAGTTCATTGTATATACTACCCTTAATAGCAGCAACCCGGTAATCGAGTGTTCCGTAATCAGAAGTTAGTGTAATAATCGGCATATACTGCAAAGATAGAAAATACAGAGCAGTCCTGATAAATTAACAATTCTTTTATCTGTATTTTTTTCGGAATCGTTATATTTGTTTAGTTACACACGTAAAAACAAGTATTGGATGTATGAATTAAATTATGAACTGAAGGATATAGATACCAAGCAGTTTTATGGGGTGCAGAATCAGTTTTTCAATCTGATTAAGTCCTCATTCCCAACATTAAAAATTACCGGAAGAGACAATTTTATCTTTGCTATGGGCAATAACGAAGCTTTAAAAGTTTTGCAGGAAAAATTAGACGACATTGTTTCTTTTATCTCAAATAATAACAGTATAGAACTAAAAGATGTTGAAAGCATCCTGAAAATAAAGGATGAAAATGAAAAGCAACTGGTTTTTGATAGTGATATTTTGCTAAAAGGCGTTGGCGGAAAAATTATTAAAGCCAAAACGACAAATCTTAAAAAACTGGTTAAGGTTTCCGAGAAAAAGGATATGGTCTTTGCTATAGGGCCTGCCGGAACTGGTAAGACCTATACAAGTGTGGCTTTGGCAGTAAGAGCTCTCAGAGATAAAGAAGTTAAACGTATTATTTTAACACGTCCGGCAGTAGAAGCAGGTGAGAGCCTGGGCTTTCTTCCCGGGGATATGAAAGAGAAGCTTGATCCATACATGCAGCCTTTATATGATGCTTTAAGGGATATGATTCCTTTTGAAAAGCTGGAAGGTTATATCGAGAAAAAGGTAATAGAAATTGCTCCTTTGGCTTTTATGCGCGGGCGAACACTGGATGATGCTTTTGTAATTTTAGATGAAGCGCAGAACACAACACATTCTCAGATGAAAATGTTCCTTACCCGTATGGGGATGAATGCTAAGTTTATTATTACAGGAGACCCTAGCCAGATAGACTTACCTAAAAATCAACAATCCGGATTAAAAGAAGCGATGTTTATTCTTAAAAATATTGAAGAAATAGGCTTTATACATCTTACTGATGAAGATGTGGTAAGACACCCGGTGGTGAGAAAAATTATTCAGGCTTATACCAGTGAAGAAGGTAGAATGCAGGAAAAATAAAATTTTAACATATTTTAGCATAGTATTTGTAATTGATAGCCTACAGTTATAAAATTAATATTATGAAAAAATCATTATTGTTAGGTGCTTTTGCACTTTTAGGGTTTGCTGCAAGCGCACAAACTACCGGACAATTGAAAATTGGAGCTAATATTGGTATCCCTGTTGGTGATGTATCCAATGTATCCAGTTTTACTATGGGATTGGACGCAGCTTATCAGTGGAGACTAGCGGAAAACTTTGACTTAGGTATTGCAACAGGTTATCAGCATTTTTTTGGTAAGAGTGGTTGGTCTGATGGTGGATTTATTCCATTAGCAGCCTCCGCACAATATTCTATAGATCCTAAATTCTTTATCGGAGCAGATCTTGGTTATGGATTTCTTACAGGTAAAGGATCATCAGGCGGAGGATTTTACTACCAGCCAAAAGTTGGTTATCAACAATCTGATTGGGAACTGTATTTAGGATATAAAGGAGTTTCTGACAATGGAAGTATTAGTTCTGTTAACCTAGGATTTAACTTTAAATTCAGATAAGTAAAACAATTTACTATAATAAAACCTCCGTTGAAAACGGAGGTTTTTGCTTTATATCATAGTACGCAGTGATGACGGAATATTAAGATATCCTAACTTTTAAAATATTTTTATATCTTCGTACGGTGAAATAAAATTCTAAACTATTATGAAAAAAACATTATTGCTGGGTGCATTTGCACTATTAGGATTTGCTGCAAGTGCACAAATTACTGGACAATTCAAAATTGGAGCTAACGTAGGTATCCCTGTAGGTGATGCTTCAGATGTAACTAGTTTTACAATGGGAGTAGATGCTGCTTATCAATGGAGATTGGCGGAAAACTTTGATTTAGGTATTGCAACAGGTTACCAACACTTTTTTGCTAAGTCTGAAATAAAAGATTGGGGTGGAGCTGATGCAGGTTATATCCCTTTGGCAGCATCTGCACAATATTCAATAAGTCCTAATTTCTTTATTGGTGCTGATCTTGGATATGGGTTCCTTACCGGAAAATATGCATCAGGTGGTGGTTTTTACTATCAGCCAAAAGTTGGATATCAACAGTCTAATTGGGAACTTTATTTAGGATATAAAGGAGTTAGTAAGGATAGTAATACTTTAGGCTCTGTTAATTTAGGATTTAATTTTAAGCTGAAGTAAATTATACTTTAATATAGTATTAACCCTCCGCTGAAAAGCGGAGGGTTATTTTTTAATGACAAAAATCATAATTTATCACATTAAAGTGATTTAAATAAAATTTATATTTGGTTTTATCAAATTATAAATATTTTTTATGAAAAAAATTCTATTATCTGCTATTTTGTTTTCCAGCATTATAGCTTGTCGCGAAGAGTCTTTATCTAACCGAGATGCTCAATTACAGGCTCAGCAAAATTTACTTGATGTAAAATCTGTTTACAAACAGGAATTCTCGATAGCATTGGCTAAAGCATTAGCTGTTAATGCTGATTTAAGAGACTTTATTAAAAAAGAAGCCCTTAAAGAGTTTGATAATGATTATGATGTACTTTATCAAATGGTCAAAGATCAACTGATAGGAGGAAAAACCTTTAAAAATATTATTGCAGAGCAATATACTAAAAAAGAGAATTTGGAAGCTTTGGAAAGGTTGTATCCTACCCTTACTATTTTCGTTCCTGAGTTGCCTATGGACAGTTTTTCAGCGGAAAAATGGGATGTGAAAACAGAAATTCCTTTAGTTGCTTATACATTAAATACTACTAAAGATATTCCTATTGTAACTGAAAATGGAAGTGAATTTCTCTTAGAGGCAAAATATATCCCCTCATTTCCTATTGTAGTTGTCAAAGAAAATGAAAGAGTTAAGGTAGTTAGTCTTGGTGACTCGGTTAAAAACAAAACCATGGCTTCTATAGATACTAAGTCATCAATAATTCATCAAGATAATTTACTGAAGGGAAGTTCATATAATTTTGAATTCTTGGATGATGCATTTAATGGAAATAAATCCAATGGAATTCAAAAATCAGCTTCTGTAAGAACAATGACTACAAGGAATGACTTGGTTGTAGATCCTAAAATACAACAAGCATATGAAATTTATAAAAATACAGATGGATGGCAGAGAGACTATATCTATTATAATATAGCTCCAAGTAATACCCGTGGTAAATTTAGTTATGACTTTATGGAGTATATAACTTCTTTTACATTAAATAAAGCAAGTGATTATTCAAAGATTGCTGATCAAGATGATCCGAAACTTAATACAGATCATATAGAACTTAATTCTGGGAATATTCCTGATAGTTCTGGTTTTTGGACAGAAGGGAACTTTGAATTTAGTATTATAGCTTTGGTAAATGGTAAGAATGGTGTTGGATCAATTATAGAAAAGGGTTTCACTCTCAGACCATCACAATTATTTAATTTATTTTATGAAAAGACACTAATACCATTACCTCCTCCATTTCCTCCCTCAATGCGTACTTATATGTGGAAAGTAAAAGAAGCTACTCCTATAGAAGTTGCCCTAAATATACCATTATTGAACTGGAGTCTTGAAGATTATTCTTCAAGTATCAAAATTAGTATTGAGGAAGTAGATCCTAGTCAAACGACAACAGATAAAATTGTTCATCAAAGTAAATTTGCGGCAAATTTCAGTATTGATCCAACTGAAGGTTTGATGAATAAAATTGGACTTAAATTTGGAGCGAGCGCAGAGGTTGCAAATTCCACTGAATATACAGTTGTTACGAATTTAGGAAATGATAAATTGCGAGATGTTATAGTTAATTTTGGAGATAATACAATAATTGGGTTGAATAATTCACAATACATAAGAAGGAAATATGATTCTGGTTTTTTCACTATTACGGTCGAACCAAAAAGAGTACAATAATTTTAGATCAGTCCTCCGCTGAAAAGCGGAGGATTTTTGTTTAACTAAAGAAGGATTCTAAATTACAAAGTATCATAAAAGGATTAATTATATTTTATATCTTCGCGCGGTGAAATAATAATTTAAACAATTATGAAGAAAAATTTATTGATTGGTGTATTTGCATTATTAGGATTTGTAGCGAATGCACAAACTAAAGGTAACTTTAAATTAGGAACTCATATAGGAGTTCCAACGGGCAATTTAGCAGATGTAGCAACCTTTAATATCGGTGTAGATATGGCTTACCTATTTAATATTGATACAAACTTTAAAGCTGGATTTACCACAGGATATTCCCACTATTTTGTTAAAAGTATTACAAGAAATTTTCTTGGGAGACAAATTACACTTAGACCTGATGATATAGGTATTATTCCTGTAGCAGCAACAGCAAAGTATAACTTTGAATCTAATGTTTTTATTGGTGCTGATTTAGGTTATGCTTTTTTTGTTGTTGGTCAAGACGGAACAACAGGTGCTTTTTATTTTCAACCAAAATTAGGCTATCAGTCAAAAAGTAATGAATTCTATATCTCTTACAAAGGAATGAGTAAAGAAGGAACTACAATTGGTTCTGTAAATCTTGGATATGCCTATACATTTAAATAAAATTAATACTATAATATGAAGAAAAATTTATTAATTGGTGCATTTGCACTATTAGGATTTGCTGCAAATGCACAAAATTCGAAAGTTAAGTTTGGAATTAAAGGAGGTTATGTACTTTCTACTATAAAAGAAAAGTACAATAATATGTCTAATTCCGGAGATCCTAAATCTTCTTTTTATGTTGGAGGATTAGTAGAATATAGAATTGATAATCAATGGGGATTACAAGGAGAAATCTTATATGCTGATTTGGGGGGGCGTGATGAAATTAATTATGGAACTCAAAATGTAAATGGACAAAATGTTTATGTAGGGAATGTAAAACAAAAGACAAACCTTTCAACAATTGTAGTTCCTATTGGAGCTAAATATTTTGTAACCAATAATTTTACGGTTAATGGTGGTTTTAATTTTGCATTCTATGTAAGTAAAGATATAAAGAATGATCTTACGCAGTATGGTACTTCTGTGAATGTATCAGCAGATGATCTTTTGAAGACGTTTAATTTTGCGCCTTATTTGGGACTTGAATATCAGTTTGATAATGGTTTGTTTGTTGATTCCAGATATAATTTTGGGGTAGCAAATATTAGTAAAGTAAATGTTGACGGATATAAGATGCGTAACAGCTTCTTTCAGATAGGATTAGGTTATAAGTTTAAATAATAGCTATTAGACTGACTAGTCCTAAAATAGGTTGACATTTATTAGTCAACTTTTTTCAGGACGGGACAGACAAATAAGAAAAGCCTGCAGATGCAGGCTTTTCTATTTATTTTAGTTTCTCCTCAATAAACCTTGCGGTATGTGAGGTTTTGTTTTTTATCAGTTCTTCAGGAGTTCCTGCAAATACAATTTCACCACCATATTTACCTGCTTCCGGACCAATATCGATAATATAGTCTGCACATTTAATAATATCCGGCTGATGCTCGATAACAATAACAGAATGGCCAAGATTAACCAATGCTTGTAACGAAATCATTAACTTGTTGATATCATGGAAATGGAGACCTGTGGATGGCTCATCGAATATAAATAAAGTCTTGTCGTGACTTGTGCCCTTCACAAGGAAAGATGCCAATTTTACCCTTTGTGCCTCACCTCCGGAAAGAGTAGAAGAGGACTGACCTAACTGAAGATAGCCTAATCCTACATCCTGAAGTGGTTTTAGTTTCTGAACAATTTTATCCTGGTGATTGTCTCTGAAGAAATCTAAAGCTTCGTTTACCGTAAGATTGAGAATGTCCGAGATATTCTTTTCGTCGAATTTTACATCCAGAATTTCGTCTTTAAAACGGGTTCCATGGCAGGTTTCACATTGTAATTCTATATCTGCCATAAACTGCATGGAAACCGTAATTACACCTTCACCTTTACATTCGTCACAACGGCCACCATCCACATTGAAAGAGAAATGTTTTGCTTTCAGTCCCATATGTTTGGACATTTTCTGTTTAGCAAAAAGATCACGTATATCATCGTAAGCTTTCAGATAAGTCACAGGATTGGAACGGGATGATTTTCCGATTGGATTCTGGTCAATCATTTCGATATTCTGAATCAGCTTTTTCGGGAATGTTATCGAATCAAAATCCGCTTTTTTACCTCCTAACTCCAGTTCTATCTGAACGGCCTGCGCCAGAACATCTTTCATTAATGTAGATTTTCCACTTCCCGAAACACCTGTTACTACAACTAAGCTTTCTAATGGGATATCTACATCAACATTTTTAAGATTGTTTTCTCTGGCTCCTTTTATATGGATAAATTCCTTTGGTTTTCTTCTGTGCTTTGGCACAGCGATTTCTTCAACACCATTTAGATAATCAGAAGTCAGTGTATTTGCTTTTTTTATTTCTTCAAAGTCACCACTAAATACTACTTCACCACCTAAATAACCTGCTTCCGGACCTATATCTATGATATGATCTGCAGCACGCATTACGTCTTCATCATGTTCTACCACAATAACGGTATTCCCTAAATCACGGAGATTTTTTAATACTTCTATAAGATTTTCGGTATCGCGGGAGTGAAGTCCGATACTCGGTTCATCCAGAATATAAATAGACCCGACTAAACTGCTTCCTAAAGAGGTTGCCAGATTAATACGCTGACTTTCCCCACCGGACAGAGTATTCGAATTACGGTTAAGGGTAAGGTAGCCTAAACCTACTTTTACTAAAAATTCTAAACGCGAAACAATTTCGTATACCAATCTTTTGGCAATAGCGGCATCGTGCTCGTTTAAATTCAGGCTTTGAATAAGTGGTAATAATTCGTCTAATGGTAATTCAACCATAGACTGGATATTATGACCATCAATTTTCACCCAGGAGCTTTCTTCTCTTAAGCGTAATCCTTCACATGTTGGACATGTTGTTTTTCCTCTGTAGCGGGAAAGCATTACACGGTACTGGATTTTGTAAAGATTTTCTTCAAGCATTTTAAAGAAATTGTCTACACCAGGGAAATTTGCCGATTTATCACCACGCCATAAAAACTGACGCTGCTCTTTGGTAAGCTGAAAATACGGTTTATGTATTGGAAAATCCTTAGCTACCTTTTTTATAAAAGCTGCTTTCCATTCTTTCATGGTTTCGCCACGCCAAGGTGCTACGGCATCTTCATAAACCGAAAGGTTTTTATTGGGAACCACAAGATCTTCATCTATGCCTATTATTTTTCCGTAACCTTCACAGGTAGGGCATGCACCATAAGGATTGTTGAAGCTGAAAAAATGAATATTGGGTTCATTAAAGACAATATCGTCCAGTTCGAATTTGTTTGAAAATTCTCTTATTTTTTCGTTGTCAGCATTTTTGATAGAACAATAGCCTTTACCTTCATAAAATGCCATTTGTATAGAGTCTGCAAGACGCTGCAGGAAAGTTTCATCATCTTCATATTTAAAACGGTCGATAACCAGAAATATTTCAGTTCCTGCTTCAGGTTCAAACCCAAAGCTTTCCAGATCCTCAATGCTGGCAACATTTCCGCCGATTTCAAGTCTTGTAAAACCTTGTAATTTTAGAGTCTTAAGCTGTTCAGCGAAATTTTCGGTTTCATAATGCCATGGAGCGCGTAAAATAAGTGTAGGTGCTTTTTTCTGAGCTTTAATAAAGTCTATGACATCGGTAACGCTGTCTTTTCTTACCTCTTCTCCGGATACAGGAGAGTAGGTGCGTCCAACACGAGCAAATAATAATTTAAGATAATCGTATATCTCTGTAGTTGTCCCTACTGTAGAACGAGGGTTAGAGGAGATTACCTTTTGCTGAATAGCGATTGAAGGAGCAAGTCCTTTAATATCGTCTATCTTTGGTTTTTCCAGCTTCCCGAGAAACTGTCGGGCATAGGAACTTAAGCTTTCTACATAACGTCTTTGGCCTTCAGCGTAAATAGTGTCGAAGGCTAAGGAAGATTTACCACTACCGGAAACTCCCGTGATTACGGTAAGCTTATTTTTCGGGATGGAAACATCAATATGTTTTAGATTATTGAGATGAGCGTTTTTAACAAAAATCTCTTTTTTAATATCTATATTGTCCTGGTGTGCCATAATAATTATAAGGTTGCAAAATTACAAAAATTAAAGCCTAATAGGAAGTAGATATTGGAATTGTAAATCATAAAAGATGCTAAATTATATGATGAAGGGATATCCAATATAAAACGGAAGTCTTATACAGGTAAGCGGTGTAAAAAGCGGAAAAACCAATGGTAATCTAGTAAAAACTAACCGGACTAGCATCTATCATAAAATCCGGATCCGCATATTTAGATGAGAGTCGAGTACATTTGCCGACTTAAAAATTACTGTTATAATGAAGAAACTATTACTAAGTGCTATTGTGTTGATTCCTGCTGTCGGTATTATGGCTCAGGAAAAAGCGATTGATGAGGTAGTGATAGACGGGAAATTCTTATCACTCTCGTACAAAAAAGTAAGTGAAAATATTGAGATTATTACCAAAGAGCAGATTGAGAAAGCTCCTGCGCAATCTATTGAAGATCTTTTAGCTTACTATACAGGGGTAGATGTCAGAAGACGGGGTATGGCAGATACTCAGGCAGATGTTAGTATCAGAGGTAGTTCTTTTGAGCAGGTACTTATGCTAGTTAATGGTATCCGGATGAGTGATGCCCAAACTGGGCATAATATGATGAATGTACCGTTCAGTTTAGCATCTGTTGAAAGAATAGAAATTATAAAAGGACCTGCTGCCCGTAGATTTGGGCAAAATGCCTATGCAGGTGTCATTAATATTATTACAAAAGCTTCCGGTAAGGACGAGTACAGAGTTTCTGCAACAGGAGGTGATTATAAAACATGGTCACTTGGAGCTGCAGCCGATTTTGGTAATGAGAAGTTTGGGAATTTTCTGCAGGTGAATAACACCGAATCTGCAGGGTACCGCTATAATACCGATTATAAAATTAAAAATTTCTGGTATCAGAACCAGATGAAAATAAAAGACGGAAGCATTAAATTTCAGGCTGGTTTTGTAGAAAAAAAGTTTGGAGCTAATGGTTTTTATTCGTCTCCGGCAGCCAAAGATCAGTATGAAGAAACACAAACATCTCTGGTAAGTGCAATTTATAATCAGAAATTTGGAAATTGGGGTGTAAATGCCAATTTATATTGGCGTAGGGCACAGGATATGTATCTCTTTGTAAGAAATAAGCCTGAAATCTACCGCAATATGCATATTGGCAATAACTATGGTGGAGAACTGAATATAAGTTATAAATCGTCTCTTGGGGTTACCGGTATTGGTGCAGAAATGCATCAGGAAGATCTAAGAAGTAATAATCTGGGCGCTCGTGGACGTTTTGTTACTCAGGTACTGGTGGAACACCATTCTTCTTTTATCAATAACCGCTTGAGTATAATTCCGGGGGCAAGCTGGGTAAATTATACAGGTACTGGGAATTTCTTTTATCCGGGAGTAGATGTAGGTTTTGATATAGATAAACAAAACAAGGTATATGGTAATGTAGCCAAAGTACACCGTGTGCCAACCTATACAGATCTGTATTATCAAAGTAAAACAGAGCAGGGGAATGCTGATCTGAAACCTGAAAATGCACTTTCATACGAAATTGGTTACCGTTTCAGCAGACAAAAGTTTTTATTCAAAACCAGTGTATTCGGAAGGGATTCTAAAAATGCGATCGACTGGACAAGAGCAAATGCTAACAGTATTTGGGTTGCAGAAAATATTTCTGATGTAAAAACGAAAGGGCTAGAGGTGGAGGCTTCACAAGGTTTCAATAGTTTCGTGAAAAACATATCTATAGGCTATACTTATCTGGACAGCAAAGCTAAAAATAATGATAAAGGCGAGAACTCGCGTTATGCTTTGGAAAATCTGAAACATCAGTTTAATGCAAAGCTTACACTGGGATACTGGAGGTTTACAAATGAGCTTATTTATCAATACAACCAGCGTGTAACATTAGGAAGTTATAATCTTTTGGATGAGAAACTTACATTTAGTACCAAAGATGTAGATGTTTTCCTGTTAATTAATAATATTACCAATGCAAAATATACAGGTGCAAGCCTGGTACCAATGCCGGGAAGATGGTTTCAACTAGGCTTTAATTTTAAAGGTAAATTCTAGGTTCTTTTTTATTACTTTTGCCGAATGGAATATTTCATGTACAGAGTGTTCCGTTTGATAAAATAAATTAGAGTAAAAAGGTCATTAATTCCGGTTATACGAATGAAAAAACATTTTGTGTTTATACTGCTTACTTTGGCAGTTATAGGGAAAGCTCAGAATAAAGAGCATATTTCTTCTTTCAATATGTTATCAATTACTTATAAGTTTTCAAAAAAATGGATGGCTTATACGGAATTTCAGACCAGATCAATTGAGGATTATACCAATATTGATTATTACGAAACTAAAGGAGGTGTAGGATATAATATCAACCGCGATAACCAGGCTTTTGTCGGAATAGGACGTTACGGAACTTATAAAGAACAGAAGATTTCTCAGGAGGAACTAAGGTTATGGTTACAGTATACTTATAGTCATAATATCGGCCGTGTAAATATTGACCATAGAGGGCGTGCTGAACAGCGGTTTTTCCACATGTCGCAAACCGGAGAAAATACAACTGATAACAGATTCAGATATCGTCTGAGCGCTACGATGCCAATTAACAATCCAAAGATGCAGGCCAATACTTTTTTTGTTAATGCATTTGAAGAGTTATTTGTTGGACCGAAATCTGATTTCCTCAAAAGAAACAGATTGTTTACAGGATTTGGATATAAATTCAATAAATCGGTGAGTACTTCAATGGGGTATATGTGGCAGAGGGAATTTTCACCGAACGGAAACAAAAATTTACATTTTCTCTACATGGCGCTTAATTTCACTATTGATCACAGCGATGATGATCATGCCAGAGTAATCATTCCTGTAGCGGATTAGAGAATGTGCAAAAAAATACAAGAAAAAAGGAAACTAAATCATCATTTAGTTTCCTTTTTGTATGGAGAATCATTATCTTTGTCTGCGTTATAAAATTATTTTATGAAATTTATTGTTGCCAGCGGCGAGTTACAAAAAGCCTTGCAGACGGTAAGCGGAGTAATTTCTGGTTCCCAGTCAAGACCGATTTTAGAGAATTTTCTTTTTGAACTGGAAAATGACAATCTAAAAATTACCGCTTCCGACGGAGAAACAACTTTAATAACTTCTATTCCTGTAAAGTCTGAAGACAACGGTAGAATGGCTGTTCCGGCTAAAATGTTTCTGGATGTAATTAAATCATTCGGAGATCAGCCTCTTACTTTTGTAGAAAAAGAGTCTGAAAACGGAATTGGCAGTCTTCTTGAGATTTTGGATGAGAAGGATAATTACTTCGTAGCATTGGACAATGCTGAGGATTATCCTGAGTTACCAGAATTTGATGCTTCTAAAAGCGTGAAAATTCAGGCTGGAATTTTGTCAGAAGCATTGGTTAACACTCTGTTTGCAACAAGTAACGACTCACTAAGACCTGTAATGACAGGTGTTTTGTTCCAGTTTAACGAGAACGAAGTTAACTTTGTATCTACAGACTCTCACCGTTTGGTAGTATACAACAGAAAAGATGTAATGAATGTTGATAATATTGAATTCATTATGCCGAAGAAACCTTTGGCTATTATCAAGAACATCCTGTCTAATACAGACGATGAAGTTCTTATTGAATTCAATGAAAATATGGCTAAGTTCAGCTTCCAGGATAATATCTGGATCTGCCGTCTTATCGATGGTAAATATCCTAACTATACAGCTGTTATCCCGAAAGAGAATCCTAATGTATTAACGATTAACAGAAACTTATTACTAAGTTCTATCAGAAGAGCATCTATCTTCTCCAACAAATCGACTAATCAGGTAAGATTCAAGCTTTCAGGAAATTTACTTCACCTTCACGCAGAGGATACTGAATATGCAAACAAAGCAGATATGCAGATTCCATGTGAGTATAACGGAGAAGATATTAATATCGGATTCAGCTCTAAGTTTTTAACAGAAATGCTTTCTGTTTTAGGATCAGATGATATTACGATGAAGATGTCACAGCCAAACCGTCCGGGAATTATAGAACCGGTAGACGGTCTTGAAGAAAATGAGAGTATCCTTATGCTTTCGATGCCTGTAATTGGCCTATAATTTTATTTTAATATAGACAAAAAGCTTCATCTTTATTTGATTGGATATAAAATATCGGATCAGATGCAGGATGAAGCTTTTTCTTTTATTAAATTTGCAGTTCAAAATTTTGTAATAAAAGCTGTGTGCATACAGCAGCTAAATAATAAGAAAATAATACATGAAAATTTCTGATAAGTGGCTTAGAACTCACCTTGAAACAGATTTGTCAGCTGAAAAGCTTGGAATAATTCTTACAGATTTAGGTCTGGAAGTAGAAGGAATAGATCCTTATGAATCTGTGAAAGGTAGTCTTAATGGAGTAGTGGTTGGAAAAGTGCTTACTTGTGAGCAGCATCCTAATGCAGATAAACTGAAAGTAACTACTGTAGACATTAATACCGGAACACCTTTACATATCGTTTGTGGTGCACCCAATGTTGCTGCAGAACAAAAAGTAGCTGTGGCTACAATAGGTACTACAATTCATCTGAATAACGGTGATTCCTTTAAAATTGCTAAATCTAAACTTAGAGGAGAGGTGTCTGAAGGAATGCTTTGTGCTGAAGACGAATTAGGTCTTGGAGAAAGCCATGCCGGAATTATGGTGTTGCCGGAAGATTATGAAATTGGAAAGCCTTTATCCGATTATATTAAGGTAGAGCAGGATGAAGTTTATGAAATCGGACTTACACCAAACAGAACAGATGCTATGTCGCATTATGGTGTTGCAAGAGATCTTCAGGCTTATTTATCTCTGAATAAACTAAAATCCACGTTCAACAAGCTCCAGGCTCCTGTAATTAACGGAGAAGGAAGCCACGATTTCAAACTTGAAGTTGAAGATACAGAATTAACACCTCGTTATTTAGGTGCTGTTATCGAAGATATTAAAGTTGAAGAATCTCCGGAGTGGTTGAAAAACCGTCTGAAAGCTATTGGCCTTGGACCTATTAATAATGTTGTAGATATTACCAACTATATTTTACATTCTTACGGACAGCCTTTACATGCTTTTGATGCTACAAAGATCAATGGACATGTGGTGAAAGTAGGGGTTGCTGCTGAAGGAACGAAATTCAAAACTCTGGATGGTACGGAGCGTAGCCTGAATGGTACCGAAATTATGATCAAAGACGGAAATAATACACCAATGTGTATTGCCGGTGTTTTTGGTGGTGAAAATTCAGGAGTTTCAGAAGGAACAACTTCTGTGTTCTTAGAAAGCGCATATTTTAACCCTGTAGCGGTACGTAAAGCTGCTAAAGCACATGGCCTGAATACGGATGCTTCTTTCCGTTTCGAAAGAGGTGTAGATCCTAATATTACTAAAGATGCTTTATTGAAAGCAGTAGAGATGATTCAGGAAATTGCCGGTGGAAAACTAAAAGGAGAAATCCTTGAATCTTTTCCTAAGAAAGTAGATTATTTTCCTGTTATCCTTAGATACTCCAAAGTAGATCAGATTCTGGGGATTAAGATTCACAGAGAAACAATAAAAGAAATCCTGAAATCTCTTGACATATTAGTTCTGAATGAGATTAAAGATGGATTGGAAATTTCTGTTCCACCTTATAGAGCCGATGTAACCAGAGAAATTGATGTTATAGAAGAAATCCTTCGTGTTTACGGATATAACAAAGTAAGCTCTCAGGAGAAAATAGCATTTACACCGGTTCGTTTAACATTAGATGATCAGGATTCTCTGGAAAATTTCTGGGCGAGAATGTTACAGTCTAATGGCTTCAATGAAGTAATGAATAACTCTCTGACTTCTCTTAAAGAAGAGAAAGCTGATGCTGTTACCTTACTAAATCCTTTGAGTAATGAACTTAGCACCATGCGCCAGTCTTTATTAGAAGGATTATTGCAGAATGCTGATTACAATATCAAGCGTAAGAACCAGGATATTAAATTCTTCGAGCTTGGAAAAATCTACTTCAAAAAAGAAAAATTTGAAGAGCGCAAGCAACTGGCAATTCTTGTTTCCGGTAATAATAATCCTGAAAACTGGATTCTGAGTAAGTCTCCGACGGACTTTTTCATCCTGAAAGGCTATGTTCAGTTATTGCTGGATAAATTAGGACTGAATACTACCGAAAAAGCTTTAGAAGATGCACGTTTCTCAGATGCTTTAGAAATTGTAGCTGAAGGTAAAACTATTGCCAGAATAGGTGTTGTAAGCAAAGCTTTATTAAAAGATGCAGATCTTTCTCAACCTGCTTATTATGCAGAAATAGAACTGGAGACTTGTCAGGCTTTAAGAAGCACGGCTAACTTTAAATTCGTGGATATTCCGAAGTTTAATAAGATAAGAAGAGATTTAGCGTTATTAGTAGATAAAACTGTTTCTTATAACGATCTGCTTCAGGCATCTAATGATATTTCTTCTAATCTTAAGAAGATTCAGTTATTTGATGTATACGAAGGTAAAAATCTTCCTGAAGGTAAGAAGTCTTATGCTTTAAGCTTTGAATTATTGAATACAGAGAAGACGTTAGAAGAAGCTGAGATTACAAATATTATGAATAAGCTGATCAAGAAGTATCAGAAAGAATTTAACGCTGAGCTACGTTCATAAAAATTCAGTTGTTAAAAAAATAGTATTTTTACAATCTGCTAAAGGATTATAATTATGAAATCTGGACTAATGCAGTGATCTTTTTCAAGAGATTAAAGATTACTGTATTGGATACAGACTAAAAGATAAAAATTTACATATGAAAAAGCTTTTTTATATAGCCTCAATAGGAATTTTAGCTGCAGTATCATCCTGTACTTCCACTGCTAATTTGGGAAATGTTTCTAAGATCGGAACACAGCAGCCTACATTATCCAATACCCGTTGGGAGGTTATGGATAATCTTCAGACCAATGCAAAGCCTTATATAAGCTTTGATCCTGAAAAAGGAATGAGCGGAAATGCAGGTTGTAATAAAATCTTCAGTCAGGATATTATAATCCAGTCTAAACAAGGAGATTTCTCTATAAAACAAATTGGTTCTACCAGAATGGCCTGTCCTAGTATGGATATGAAGATAGAGGGGAACTTTATTAAAATACTGGAGTCTGCCGACAAGTATGTTGTTGTAAAAAATACTCTGGAGCTTTATAAAGGAAATATACTCTTAATGAAATTTCAGAAAGCAAACTAAAATAAAAAATCCGCTCGTAAGAGCGGATTTATTTTTTTAGATTTTACAATTAAGCTTCGTCTTCGTCGTCATACTTTTCCAACTCAGCATCACACCATTTGAAAGCTTCTTCTACAACTTTAGTAGCTTCTTCTGCTACCTGCTCTTCATCATCACCTTCTAAATCGTCTAACCATTCTACTTCTTCCTCCTCAACATTTAGGATAAAACGTGGATACTCAGTATGAACTACAAAAAGATCCTCTGGAAAGTCTGAATTGTCGGCTAATAAAAACTTAGGTAATTTCATTTCTTTAATATTTGATATTTCAAAGATAGGGAAAATTTTTTCGGCTTTCCTCGTTTACTTTGCAAATTGTTTGGAAATTTTTTCAGCTTTCTTACTCTCACTATAATCGTAGAAGCCCTCTCCTGATTTTACACCTAACTTTTTAGCTGTTACCATATTAACTAAAAGCGGACAAGGCGCATATTTAGGATTTTTGAAGCCGTCATACAATACATTCATGATAGAAAGGCAAACATCCAGCCCGATAAAGTCTGCCAATTGTAATGGTCCCATTGGATGAGCCATTCCAAGTTTCATTACAGTATCTATTTCTTCTACTCCGGCAACACCTTCGTATAATGAATAAATAGCTTCATTAATCATCGGCATTAATATTCTGTTCGCTACAAAACCAGGATAATCATTTACCTCTACAGGTACTTTGCCCAGTGTTTTGCTCATTTCATAGATAGCACTGAAAGTTTCCTTGGAAGTAGAGTAACCTTTTATAATTTCTACAAGTTTCATAATAGGAACCGGATTCATAAAATGCATACCAATCACTTTTTCAGGTCTTGAAGTTACTGAAGCAATTTTCGTAATGGAAATAGAGGATGTATTGGTTGCTAAGATACAGTCTGCCGGAGCTGCTGCATCCATTTGCTGGAATATTTTAAGCTTTAAGTCTATATTTTCTGTAGCAGCTTCTACAATAAGATCGGCATTTTTAACAGCATCTTCCAAAGCTGTAAAAGTAGAGATATTTGCCAGTGTATTGGCTTTCTCTTCTTCTGTAAGATTTCCTTTAGCAATAATTCTGTCCAGATTGGTGGTAATAGTTTTAATACCTCTGTCCAGTGCTTCTTGTGAAACATCAACTAAATTTACTTTAAATCCAGTCTGGGCAAAAGTATGAGCAATTCCGTTACCCATAGTTCCCGCGCCAATTACTACAATATTCTTGTTCATAATTTTTTATTTTTTGATTAAAGAATTTACGAACCTTTCGGTTTTATTATTAGGGTTTATTTTTTTTTATTTAGAGTATCCCAGACAATTTTCGAGATTTGGGCAATCATTCCACAATTGACTTCCTCACTTTCCATAGAGTCCTTCACAAATACTGCAATTGCATAATGTTTACCATTCGCTAAAGTTACAATTCCTGAATCGTTCTCAGCAACAGTTAATCCGTTTTTCATTTTACCGGAAGAACCTGTTTTTCTGGCCATCTTCACTTTTGGAAGTAATCCCGGAAGCTTTGTCATCCCGGTATTGGTTTTAGTCATAATATCCATTAAAAAAATTGTGGATCTTTTTGATAAAAACATTCCTTTATAAAAAGCTTTCAGGGTTTTTACCATGGATGCTGTGGTCGTATAATTTGCATAAAGAGCTTTTATATCATTTTTATGCATTTCTTCCTCATTGTATTTTATCTGGAAATTTTTCACCCCATTCACATCCATCAGTTTTTGTACTGTTTTGGTTCCTCCAATTAGTCTTAGAAGGATATCGCAGCCATTGTTGTCGCTTTGGGCTACGGTATAAGTAATAATTTCACTTAAAGGAATTTCTACGTTTCCATTCGGATATTTCTCACGAAGTGGTGACCATGTATTTTCTAATAGATCTGATTTTTTAATCAGTATTTTCTGATCCAAGGTAAGATTTCCTTTGTCCACCTGATTAAGAACTGCTAATGCAATATGGAATTTAAAAACACTCAGCATCGGCATTTTCAAATTACCATTGGTGTTACTAAACTGAAATTCATTTTCTATTCCCAAAACAGACACGGCTACTGTGGCTTTCTTGTCTTTGGTAACAGCATTTATATCATTTAGTATGGACGTATGCTGAGCAAGTACAAACTGACCTGTCAAAAGAAACAGAAGTATAATTTTTTTCATTTCAACTAATTTATGTCTTTGAATTTAATCATAAAATATAGTAACATTCATATAAGAATTTACCGGTATACCTTTTATTAAAGCTGGTTTCCAGTTGAGGCTCTTTACATAGGTTTCTACACTTTTGTTAAATGATTTTTCGAATATATTATTTTTAGTATTAACAAGAGATGATTCTGTATTAAAATCTTTTGCAGTACCATCTTTCATGATTACAAAATGCGTTGTTGTATTAGAATGGCTTTCATCACCTTTTCTTTTAACATAGCTCTTAGGATATCTGAAACTGGTAAAATAATCTTTTTGAAGTCTGTCAAACTGTTCACTATCATCATTTGTTTTGGTTGTTCTTGAAGTCAGATCACACACCTCAAATGAAAAAATTGAATCCTTGTTTTTTAATACAAATTGTTTTATCCCCAATACTTTTAATGAGTCAAAAAAAGACTTCCCATATTTGTTTTCCAGTAACCGGTTCATCTCTTTGGGATAACATCTTTCAAATTGTGTATTTTCGTATACAACACACGACTCTGTAGCAGTCTCATATCTGATTTTATTTTCCTTCAGTAAATCCGAAAATTCCTTTTCGGCATTGATACCAAATCCAAAACCCATGAAGTTTGTATAGATATATTTTTGATATTTAAAATCATTTTTTGCAAGTTTCGTTTCATAATTACAATCAATCTCATACTGATTAGTCCTTTGTTTAATACAAGAAAGACTTATAATTGATATACAAAACAGCAGTAATGATTTTAAAGCCATACCGAAATTATTTATAAACCCTGTAGGTTTCAAAATCCTACAAGGTTAAATACTATTTAATAAGCTCCATTATTTTCAGTGCTACTTTCAATGCTTCGGTTCCGTCATTTAAGCTTACTTCAATAGGCGTATTTTCTTCTATAGCCTGAGCGAAGCTTTCCAATTCATCCAGAATAGCATTGTTCGGCTGAATATTTGGATATTCAAATACAATCTGGTTCTTTTCACCTTCAGCATTCTCAATAATCATATCGAAATCAGATGGAGTTTCCGGAGCTGCCTGCATACGGATAACCTCTGCTTTTTTCTCAAGAAAATCTATGGAAATATAGGCATCTTTCTGAAAGAATCTGCTTTTACGCATTGCTTTCATAGAAATACGACTGGTTGTAAGATTTGCTACACAACCGTTTTCAAACTCTATACGGGCATTGGTAATATCCGGCGTCTTACTTACAACCGATACACCACTTGCATGGAGGTGTTTTACAGGTGATTTCACAATACTCAGTAGTATATCCAGATCGTGGATCATTAAATCCAATACTACGGATACATCTGTCCCACGAGGATTAAACTCGGCCAGACGGTGGATTTCAATAAACTGAGGATTGCTCAGGTAACTCTTCGTAGCGATATAAGCAGGGTTGTAACGTTCAACGTGGCCTACCTGCACTTTTATATTTTTTTCCTCACAAAGACGAATCAATTCTTCTGCCTGTTCCAGCGTTTGAGTAACCGGCTTTTCAATGAAGAAATGAATTCCTTTCTCTATTGCTTTTTTTGCGTATTCGTAATGGAAGAGGGTAGGTGTTACAATATCCAGAACCTGAATTTCACTTAACAGCTGGTCCAGATCGTTGTAGTATTTATAACCAAATTCCTGCTCTAATTTCTTTCCGTTTTCAGCATCACTGTCGTAAAAGCCTACCAATTCATATTTTTCAGATTGATTCAGAAGTCTCAAATGAATTTTCCCTAAGTGGCCGGCACCTACTAATCCCGCTTTTAACATGTAATTTTAAATTTTCGTAAAGATAATAAACACCCAGGAATTATGAGTTATAAGTTGTAAGGTATTGATGTGTAAAGTCGTATTCCATCTATAACATATATGCGTGATAATATTAGGTGTAAACTATCAACCAATAAAGGTAAACTAATAAGTATTTTCCCTATTTTTGCCGTATGAGAGACAGTTTTGTGCATAAGGGGAAAAGAAGACACCTGGTGAATTATTTGATGTCGAAAGGAATTTCGGATCAAAACGTTCTTCAGGCAATAAACAAAATACCCCGTCATCTCTTTTTGGAAAGTATTTTTGAAGATTATGCTTATGAAGACAGAGCTTTCCCTATTGCTGCAGACCAGACTATATCTCATCCGTCGACTGTAGCAGAACAGACACAGCTTTTAAGAGTAAAGGAGCAGGAAAAAGTTTTGGAGATAGGCACTGGCAGTGGTTATCAGACTGCTGTTTTGATTGAAATGAAAGCCTTTGTGTACACTATTGAAAGGCAAAAAGACCTATATGATTTTTCAGAAAGAAAGTTACGGGAAATAGGACTTAGACCCAAGTTCCAAAGTTTCGGTGATGGCTTTGCAGGCTTACCGACCTTTGCACCGTTTGATAAGATTTTAGTGACCTGTGGAGCGGCGGTTTTGCCTATTGAGCTATTAAAGCAGCTGAAAATTGGTGGATTAATGGTTATTCCTTTAGGAGAAGGAGATGAGCAGATTCTCACACGTTTCAGAAAAGTAGGAGAAACTTCTTTTGAGAAAGAAGAATTTGGGCTTTATAAGTTCGTTCCGATGCTGAACAATACGAATAAATAGAAATACGAAGTTAGAAGTTAGAATTGTGAAATAAACAATTCAGCGATTAACTGGTTTAACTTAAATTAGAAGTACGAAGTAGGGTATTGAACATACACACTGACTTTGTACTTCTAATGGTATAATTTTATTTAATGCTTACAGGTTTACCTTCTTCATCTACAGAAACCAAAGTAAATTCTCCAGATACAGCCAGATCACGACCTTCCTGATACATTTTTTCTGTGAAGATATCCACATGTACTTTTACACTGGTATTTCCTACATGTTTTATAGAACCGATAAGTTCTACAAGAGTACCTGAAGGAATTGGCTTTTTAAAGTCAATTTTATCACTACTTACTGTTACAATTCTTTTTCTGCTAAAACGTGTAGCAGTCATAAAGGCAACTTCATCCATCATCTCCATAACCGTCCCCCCGAACATTGTATTGTGGTGATTAGTAATCTTTGGAAACACTACTTTAAAGACATGCGTTTCCGAATTCTGAATTTTTTCTTCTAAATTCATAATTAAATTTTAAATTAAATTATATAAGTTGAACAGGAAAATAAACCTAAAAGAAAAAATTTAGGAGCATTTTTCTACTTCAAACCGCGAAAGTATTTACCGAATTTTCAGGGATCTGACTCATGTCAAAGGACATATACAGTTGCGCGACAGTTCGTGAATTACACACGATTCACCTTTTCGAAAATTCGAATGCAAAAATAAGGATATTAAAATAAAAACGGAAGTATTTTACGAATATATAATTTTAGTGCTCTTCCTTAGGTTTTCCAGCGATAGATCCTTCAGCAACAACTTTATCGGCCTTACCAAAACTAAAGTCATCTCCTTTTAACCAGAAATAGTTGCCATCTGCATCCTGATATTTTTCGCCACTTGCACTGATTACTCTTTCCATATCGTAGATTCTACCACTGATATCGTTGCGCAAAAGAATTTTTGCAGGCTTACTATCATCCTGTTTAGAAATGATACGGAAGTGGTATTGGCCATCTGAAGAAATGTATAATGAACCGTCGTTGTCTATATCTATTTTTGTGTTTACTGCAGTACTATCCTTTTTCTCCACAGTTACAGAATCATTTTTTGTAAGTGTTTCAGTTTCGGATTTTTCTTTTTTACTGTTACAGGCAGCGACAATAATAGCTAGAGCGGCAATTCCAAAAAGTACTTTCTTCATTTGTAAAAAATTTCAATAAAAGTACTGAATTTTTATCTTTTTTGCAAGAAAAAAATGGCCTTTATGCAGAGGGTTTGATGTATAAAGCTCCTGTGTAAAGGTGTTTTGGTGTACTCTTTTTTGAAGCAAATTTTATATAAATAAGCTCGCTTTTTAGAGATAATTATTTCATTTCATAGTTGGGAATGTAAGTTTGGTGAAAGATATACCGGGATTATTTGTTTCATATTTTTCATTTTGAATATATTTAGGTTTTTAAACCAAGTTGAAAGCAACTTTAAATTTTGAATATTCAATGACTTTTAAAGAACAAATCCAACAGGGCATTCCTGCGATTTTACCAAATCCGAAAGCATACGATACTACAGTAAGTCATGCACCTAAGCGTAAAGAAATATTATCTGAAGATGAAAAGAAACTGGCACTGAAAAATGCATTGCGTTATTTCGATGCTCAGTATCATGCTGCATTAATTCCGGAATTTAAAGAAGAACTGGAAAAATACGGACGTATCTATATGCACCGTCTTCGTCCGGATTACGAAATGTTTGCACGCCCGATAGAAGACTATCCGGGAAATTCGCAGCAGGCAAAGGCAATTCAGTTAATGATCCAGAATAATCTTGATAAAGCTGTAGCACAGCATCCACATGAGCTGATTACTTATGGAGGAAACGGTGCTGTTTTCCAGAACTGGGCACAATATCTGTTAACGATGAAGTATCTGTCCGAAATGACAGATGAACAAACA
The DNA here is from genome assembly GCF_001675285.1 of Elizabethkingia miricola. Lineage (GTDB taxonomy): Bacteria > Bacteroidota > Bacteroidia > Flavobacteriales > Weeksellaceae > Elizabethkingia > Elizabethkingia miricola. The sequence continues at coordinate 80,044 of NZ_LSGQ01000001.1, read as the reverse complement.
TTGGTTATGTATTCGGGACACCCGATGGGATTATTCCCTTCTCATAAAAATGCTCCAAGAGTTGTGGTAACAAACGGAATGATGATTCCTAATTATTCTAAACCGGATGACTGGGAGAAATTTAATGCATTGGGGGTTACACAATATGGACAAATGACAGCAGGAAGCTATATGTATATAGGTCCGCAGGGAATTGTACACGGTACAACAATTACTGTACTGAATGGTTCCAGAAAAATAGATGATCAGGGAACTGCCGGTAAGTTATTTGTAACTGCAGGGCTTGGCGGGATGAGTGGCGCTCAGCCTAAAGCCGGAAATATTGCCGGAGTGGTATCAGTTACGGCAGAAGTAAACCCGGCTGCAACCTATAAAAGACATGAGCAGGGCTGGGTAGACGAAGTAATCTCAGATCTGGATGAACTGGTAGTAAGAGTTAAGAAAGCCAAAGAGAATAAAGAAGTTGTTTCTATTGCCTATGATGGTAATATCGTAGATGTCTGGGAGAAGTTTGATCAGGAAGATGTTTATGTAGACTTGGGCTCGGATCAGACATCTCTTCATAATCCATGGGCGGGTGGTTATTATCCTGCAGGAATTTCATTTGAAGATGCCAACAGAATGATGGCTGAAGAGCCAGAATTGTTCAAAGAAAAGGTACAGGAAACACTGCGCCGCCATGCAGCAGCAGTTAATAAGCATACAGCAAAAGGAACTTATTTCTTTGATTATGGTAATGCTTTCCTTTTGGAAGCTTCTCGTGCTGGTGCGGATGTGATGGCAGAAAACGGAATCGATTTTAAATATCCATCTTATGTACAGGATATTATGGGACCAATGTGTTTCGATTATGGATTCGGGCCGTTCCGTTGGGTTTGTACTTCCGGAAAACCAGAGGATCTTCAGAAAACAGATAATATAGCATGTAAAGTACTGGAGGAGATTATGAAAAATTCTCCAAAAGAAATTCAGCAGCAGATGCAGGATAATATTACATGGATAAAAGGAGCTCAGGAAAACAAATTAGTTGTAGGTTCTCAGGCACGTATCCTTTATGCAGATGCAGAAGGGCGTACTAAAATTGCCAAGGCATTTAATGATGCAATTGCAAATGGAGAGATAGGGCCTGTTGTGTTAGGAAGAGACCACCATGATGTATCCGGAACAGATTCACCTTTCCGTGAAACTTCAAATATTTATGATGGTTCCCGATTTACAGCTGATATGGCTATTCATAATGTAATTGGAGATAGTTTCCGTGGTGCTACATGGGTTTCTATTCACAATGGAGGTGGAGTAGGCTGGGGAGAAGTAATCAATGGCGGATTCGGAATGTTATTGGATGGTACTTCCGAGGCAGAGCAACGTCTGAAATCTATGTTGCATTGGGATGTAAATAATGGTATTGCCAGAAGATCGTGGGGCAGAAATGAGGAGGCGATATTTGCCATAAAACGAGCTATGGAAGAAGAACCTTTGCTAAAAGTGACATTACCAAATATTGTAGATGAATCTTTATTGTAACAGATATTTGATATAAAAATAAGCTCCTGATATCAGGGATTGTTAATATACAAACATCATAGGTTTTCGAAACCTATGATGTTTTTTATTTAGAGTTTTTTACTGAGGATTTATTCTATAAACCGCAAAAGAAATAAAAAAGGTAATCTAAGGATTTCAAAAAATAGATTCATTCTAATAAAGCTGAGAGTTTTTAGAATAAATTTTAGCCGTCTTTTTGGGTTTAGTAAACTGAATTTAGTCTTTAATGAGAAGGCATTTTAGAAAACAGATTAATGATAACAACACCGGTAATAATAAAGATAAAGCCTATAATCGCTGGAAGATCAGGAATTTGCTTGTAAACCAAAGCTCCTACAGCAGTAATAAGAATAATTCCTACGGCCGACCATAATGCATAGGCAATTCCCACAGGTATTTGCTTTAATGAAAGGCTCAGGAAGTAAAATGCGCCGGCATAACCTAAAATGGTAATAATACTGGGAATAAGTTTGGTGAATTGTTCAGAACTTTTGAGGGTAGAAGTAGCAACTGCTTCAAATATAATAGCGATAAAAAGATAAATATAGTGCTTCATCGTGGTTCAAATTTATACCAAAAATAAAAGTTTCCCTTGGGAAACTTTTATTTTAGTAGAGAAAAGATACTTATTTTTTCTTTTCCATAATTTCCGGAGCACTGTATAGCTCAGGACTAGCTTCGTAAATTTTGTATTTAGCCTCATATCCTTCAGGGATATAAAGAACGATAGGCATTCTTCCGTTGTATCTTGTAAGATATCCTCCGGACATTACAAACTCCATTTTTGGTTTTGCTCCCGGGCAAGCCATTAATGTAGATGGTGTGCTACCGTTGGTTGTAAAAGTAAGGTAATCGTATCCCCATCCTTTCAGTTCACTGCTTTTAAACTCTCCGCTTAGGAAGGTTTTGTTGCAGCCATCTGTTTCCATGGTTTTTCCAACAAAAATTTCAATCTTCTTGTTTCCATCGTTTTGAGAATGTGGAACCTCAATAACAACTTGCTTTTGTCCTTTTTCCGGTTTTGGGAATGGTGCTAAATCAACTTTATAAGTTGTTTGTGCCATTAACGAAACTGACATTAAACTTAGTCCTAAAAAAGCGCTCGCAAAAATTGTTTTTTTCATCATCGTAAAATTTGGGATTATTTTAATTGTATTGGTATAGACAATTTGCGTACCAAAAATTATAATATTCCTTTTTTTACAAAGAGTTAATATTAAAAGTTTATTCTGAATAAACTCCTGAATAAGGGTTTTTATACTTGTTTAAATCAGGGTTTATGATTGGATGTTTTTAATTAAATTACAGATATACAGTAGGTAATGTGTATTGTGTGAATTAAGTTTCATGCATTATAATATCTAAATGAGATAATGTAAAATAAATATTAAAAAATAATTATTATTAATTTTAATTTAAAAATAATGGAGAGGTATAAAATGCAAAGACCAGAATGAAATTCTGGTCTTTGCTATAATAATTAAATTAACTTACTTTTTTTATTGCTTCATTTTCGGCATTCTTAGCTGCCATCTCTGCAGCTTTTCTTTGTCTGCGTTTTAGTTCCGCACGCTGGTAGTCCTTTACTGTCTTACCAGTGCCGTCATGTCGCCATCCCGGAGAATAGAAAATATACCTGAATCTATCCATCATACTAAGATTAGGCTGAGTCAGATCACGGGCCAGTTTTTTCCATTCATAAAATACAACATTAATAGGACCACGGTCTTTTGCCTTAGGATAGATTCCGTATTTTACTGGAAGCTCCGGATCTTCTTTTTCAAATGTCCCGAATAATTTATCCCATACAATAAGCATCATACCCATGTTTTTATCCAGATAGCGGATGTTGCAAGCGTGGTGTACACGGTGGTGGGAAGGAGTTACCAGAATATATTCTAATATACCCATATTTTTAATTGTTTTGGTATGTACCCATGTTCCGTATACCTGTACTATAGCATATACCACCATAATATGCCAAGGATTGAATCCTAAGAAGGCTAATGGTGAAAAGAACATATAGCGGTACAAGGGTTCGAAAACCGAAGATCTGAATCCTGTGGAAATATTGAATAATTCCGAATTGTGATGGGTAATATGTACAGCCCAGAATACACGGGATTTGTGGTCTACAAGATGCAGAACATAATAAGCGAAATCCTGCAGCAGGAATACCGCGATCCAGTACCATGCATTTTCCTCCCATGTGAAAAGACGGTAATGATAGAAGAAGAACATTACTCCCATTGCAAAGGCCTTCATCAAAAGATCCAGCCCGTAGTTTAAAAGAGCTAAATAAACATTGGTAATAGTGTCCTTTGTTTCATAAAGTTTTTCTTTATTGAAGTGGCTGTAAATCATTTCTCCCAATATCACTGTAAGGTGAATCGGGGCAGCCCAGGTGTAAACTACACCTTGTCCGTTTTCAGTAAACAAATTATTCCAATCAATCATCCTGCAAATTTACTCAATAAAATTCCTGATATAGGCTTAAAAATGGCTTAATATTATAAATAACACCGATAGATAAAGGCATAAAAAAACTGTTGCTTATAAAAGTTAAGCAACAGTTTGTAAAAATTTATGCATAGTTGGGTTTATTTCTCCATAGAAACAGAGTCATCTCCACGTCCATCGGCCACAGCATGGTAGTTACCGTTAGGATCTACGACGATCATTTCTACACGGCCGATTTTATCACGTCTTTCAAATTTGTAATTTTTCTTTTCCAGCTCTTTGATGGTATATTCCGGAAAGCCTTTTTCCACAGCTACTGTTTCCGGTAACCACTGGTGGTGGAATTTTGGTGCATTAACAGCAATGTTTGTATTGGCTCCAAAGTCAATAACATCCACAATAGCCTGAAATACAGAAGTTGGAATTGTTGTACCACCCGGTGTCCCGACTACAATATATGGTTTCTTATCTTTTAGCACAATGGTAGGAACCATTGAGCTTAGCATTCTTTTGTTAGGTGCAATCGAATTGGCCTCACCGCCTACAGCTCCATACATATTCGGAACTCCAGGTTTTACGGAGAAATCATCCATCTCATTATTTAAAAAGAAACCAGCGCCGCTTACAACTGTTTTGCTTCCGTAGTAACCGTTCAGGGTTGTGGTCACAGAAACCGCATTTCCTTCTTTATCCAGAATACTGATGTGTGTGGTTTGTGTACTTTCTTTTCCGGGATTGATGATTTTACCCACATCTTTGCTTGGTGTAGCAAGATTGGGATTATAGTTGGCAAATCTTTTCTTCAGGTAATCCGTACTGATCAGCATCGCAGTTTTATCCTGAATAAAATCGGGATCTCCCATGTATTCTGCTCTGTCTGCATAGGCACGTCTTTCAGCTTCTACCATTAGCTGCACTGCTTCCGGAGAATTTATTTGCTTATCCTTTAATCCTACAAAATCTGTCATAGTGAGCATTTGTGCCAGCAAAATTCCGCCGCTGGAAGGCAAAGGCATTGTAACAACTTCATTTCCTTTATAATCGAAAGTAATGGGTGTTCTGGATTTTACTTTATAATTTTTCAGGTCATTATGAGTAATGATTCCGTTACCTCTTTTCATTTCAGCAACAATAAGATCGGCTGTTTTTCCTTCATAAAAGCCTTTTAATCCTTCTTTCTGGATTCTTCTTAAGGTTTCTGCCAGATCTTTTTGTACAAGGATATCTCCTTCTTTCCAATCGGTATCCTTTACAAAAACAGTAGCGTTTTTGTTATTATTCAGGAAGTTTTTCTTTGTAGAGTTTAATAGGTTGGCTTCAGCCTGGGTAACAGCAAATCCTTTTTCAGCAAGATCAATAGCAGGCTGAATCAGCTTTTCCATAGGAAGCTTTGCATATTTATGCATTTCGTATAACCCCGCCACAGAACCCGGAACGCCGACAGCAAGCCATCCATATTGGCTAAGATCTGTATTGGCATTTCCTTTTTTATCGATATACATATCTTTATGAGCCTTTGCCGGAGCTGTTTCACGGTAGTCTAACGACAGTTTTTTTCCGTCTGCAGTTGTAGCAACCATAAATCCGCCACCACCAATATTTCCTGCCTGAGGATATACTACCGCAAGAGCATATTGAGTCGCAATTGAAGCATCAAATGCATTTCCGCCTTCATTCATTACCAATGTACCTGCTTCGCTGGCAAGCGGATGTGCTGATACAACGACGCCTTTATTTTTTACTTTCACTTCTTTTACCACTCTTACGTCAGTGTACTGAGCAAATAAAAGGGTAGAAGTAGTTGAAATAATCCCAATAGTAAAGAGTAATTTTCTCATAAGATCAATTTGTGTCTACAAAAATAAATAAACCTGTCAGATTCTTTATTATGTTTTAGATAATAATTAAATTTGCTTCTTTAAAATATTGAAACAATAATTATGGAGTCACACACGGAAAGAATTTTGATTACTGGCGCATTAGGCCAGATAGGTACTGAATTATGCATTCGCTTAGCAGCAATATACGGAAGAGAAAACATATTCGGGCTTGGGCTGGAAGATGAAAGTAAAGCCGTCGATTCTGCAGCAGGTACTTATGTCAAAATGGATGTGACTGATTCTGCATCTATCGAAACATTTGTAACAGAAAACAAAATTACAACGGTATACCATTTAGCATCTCTTTTATCCGGAACTTCAGAGAAGAACCCGCCACTAGCATGGAGAATTAACGTAGATCCGTTAATTCACTTCCTGGAAATGGCAAAAGATAAGAAAATCAATAAACTTTTCTGGCCGAGTAGTATTGCTGTATTCGGACGTGAAATTCCTAAAATAGATGTAGGGCAGGAAGTACCATTAAATCCTTCTACGGTATATGGGATTTCTAAACTGGCAGGAGAGAAATGGTGTGAATATTACCACAATAAATATGATGTAGATGTTAGAAGTATCCGCTATCCCGGACTTATTTCATGGAAAGCACCTGCAGGTGGTGGAACAACGGATTACGCTGTTGAAATTTTCTATAAGGCTATTGAAGATGGTAAATACACCAGCTTTATAAAAGAAGATACAGCAATGCCAATGCTGTATATGGACGATGCAATCAATGCAACATTAAAGCTAATGGATGCTCCTGCCGAGCAATTGTCAGTAAGAACATCTTACAACCTTGGCGGTATGTCTTTTACTCCGGCAGAATTGGCGGCAGAAATTAAAAATGAAATGCCTACATTTGAAATAAGCTACGAACCTGATTTCCGTCAGGCTATTGCAGACAGCTGGCCTGCAAGCATAGATGATACTGTAGCTAAGAAGGACTGGGGGCTGAAATATGATTTCGATATTACCTCTATGACCAAAGACATGTTAGAGAATTTAAAAAAGAAGTTGGCTAAAGCCTAAATGATATTATTAACATTCAATCTTCGAAGTTTTCAAGTCCCTACTGAAAAGCAGGGACTTTTTTCAATGAAAGAACTGGATGAGATTAGTATTAAGGGAACGCAGAGCCTTCTTCGTATTTTGGAAAACGCCGAAATACAGGCTACTTTCTTTATCGAAAGCCATTTTGCAGAGCGAAATCCGGAGTTTGTTAAAAGCATCGTCGCTAAAAATTTTGGAATAGCCCATTGGTATACCGAAGAAAATATAGATCAGTTGGCAGAATCTAAAAAGATATTGGAAGAGGTGTCCGGTAAGAAGATATTCGGAATTCGATATGCTCCCCATTGTGATGTTTCTGCCGATGATCTTAAAAAACTGGATTATGTGTATGATGCCAGTTTTGAACCACGGGATATATCTCAATATCTCAAAAAGATAACCCGGAAAACAACTCAGTATGTAAAGGACGATATTATGTATCTTCCGGTTTCACAATCTCCAATGACAAGATTGCCATTTAGCGATTTTTCTTTTCAGTTTTTACCATTGCGCTATTATGAAGGAATGGTACTGGAAACAGTAAATCAGGATGAGTATACCTTATTGTACTATTATCCATGGCAGTTTATGAATGTAACATCACCCGACTACGGGTTGGCCTTCTACCGAAAATATAATTTGGGAGATAAAATGTATCATAAGTTCTCTGAATTTCTGAAATGGATTAATGAGAACGATTTCGCTACAGCAACTCTTAGAGAGTATTTTTTCTGAAGTTTTTATAAAAAAGTCACACTATAAAAATAGTGTGACTGTATATTAGTAAAGCATATTAGCTTAATTCAAATACTGTGATTTCTGGTTTTACGCCGACTCTTCCCGGATATCCAATAACACCAAATCCACGGTTAACATAAAGGTATTTACCCATCGATTCATATAAATCTGCCCATTTAGGATATTTATATTGTACCGGAGACCATTTAATGTTCTTTAAGTCTAATCCAAACTGCATACCGTGCGTATGTCCGGATAAAGTCAAATGAATATTAGACGGGTGTTTTTTTACAATCTCGTCAAAGTGAGTAGGATCGTGAGACATTAGAATCTTGGCTGCATCTGCAGGTATTCCCTGTGTTGCTTTGTCCAGATCTCCATATTGTGGGAATGGAGGAAGACCCCAGTTTTCAACACCTACGATATAAAGTTTTTCTCCGTTTTTCTCAATAATTCTAAACTCGTTACGAAGCATATCGAAACCAGCCTGTTTTTCAAGTTCTATAAGTTTTGGAATGTTTTGATCGTGTTCTGCCTGACTTTTCCAAGTTCCATAACCACCATAATCATGATTGCCAAGAACTGCCAGTTTTCCGTCCTTAGATCTTATAGTGGAGAAAAGTTTTACAAAAGGAACAAACTCTTCGGCATAAGCATTTACCATATCTCCTGTAAACAAGATAAGATCAGCATTTTGCTCATTAATCATATCTATTGCATGCTGCAATTTAGCAGGATCGGAAAAGCTTCCGCTGTGTACATCGGAGATTTGAAGGACTTTATAACCTTTAAAGCTTTTAGGTAGGTTAGGGATTTTTACCTTAATGTTTCTTACAAAATATCTGTACTTACCCCATACCATTCCGTCGAAGAAAGAATAGGAGAGTGCTGCTCCCAATCCTAATGCTGTCAGGCTTAAGAATTTTCGTCTTTCAGGGAAAGTTTTTGCAGGTTTTGTAAAACGCTGTAAAGTGTATTCTGCAACACGAAAAATATCACCTAGAAGCAGAATAACAGCAATTAATACTTTCGGTACCAGAAACATGGTAAACAGAGCGGCAAGCCAATGTACTTTGGTCTGGTCTCTGGATCCCTTTTCGAAAGTAAGCATAAGAGTAATAATAATACCGTATAGCAGTACTGTTATTACCCAATATGTTAATCTTATTTTTTTATTCTTAGTTATGTTTTTTATGGCCTGATATACATATAATTCTAATATCAGGATTATTCCGAAAACATAAGGGAAGATTTTTTGAATCATTCGTTTTTATAGATGAGGCAATTGATGTTCATGCCGGCACCTACTGAAGCCATGGCAACATAACCACCCTTCTTGAAAGAATGCCCCTGCATTTTGTCTTTTTTAATCAGATCATACATCGTAGGCACAGTCGCTACTGAAGAGTTACCAAATTCCTGAATAGTCATCGGAGCAATCTCTTCTCTGTATTCTTTACCGTAAAGTTTGAATAGTCTGTGGATAATAGCGTGATCCATTTTAGCATTCGCCTGGTGGATAAGGATTTTGTCGATATCATCGATGTCTAATCCAGCCTGACTGATAGTGTCTTTTATAGCATCCGGAACATTTTTCAATGCATATTCGTAAATTTTACGACCACGCATACGGATGAATAGTCTTTCTGGTCCTACTTCCGGATTCAGAGAACAACCATTGCTAAGGTAATCCAGCTCTGCATCGTTATCACAAATCGTACTGGAAGTGATAAATCCTTCTTCAGTATTTTCTTTAGCCTGCAGAATAACAGCTCCCGCTCCATCAGCAAAGATTAATCTGTCTCTGTCATATATATCTACTACACGGCTTAAGGTTTCTGTACCTACAACCAGAATAGTTTTTGCTCTTTTAGCCTGAATAAGATCGTTGGCAAGGATCATTCCTTCTACCCATCCCGGGCAGCCAAAGATCATATCGTAATTAACACATTTGCGGTTTTTAATCCCCAGTTTACTTTTTATTCTTGCAGAAACTGAAGGCATAAAGTTAGCCAGTCCGTTCTGTGTAACTTCACCAAAGTTACTTGCCGCAATAACATAATCTATAGTTTCCGGATCTATTCCTGCTTCTTCAATAGCTTGTTGGGCTGCTTTAGCACCAATATCACTGTTTAAAAGGTCATCTGTAACATAACGGCGTCTTTCAATCTCCGTAATCTCAACAAACTTTTTTACAATCTCCTCATTAGATTTTTCAATCTTATTACCATTTTCATCATAGAAAACAGCGTCATTAAAGTATGATCCGTCAATTACTCTTTCAGGAAGGTAGTGACCGGAACCGGTGATTACACTTTTAAGCATCAGTTTTTAATATATAAAAAGTAAATTATTAATAGTTGGCAAAGGTAAGAATTAAATATATATAATAGTGAAAACAAAATTATTATTAACTTTGCAGAGCTTATTTTTGACGTATGAAGAAGCTTGGTGCATCGGCGAAAGGCCTTATTTTTTCAGTGTTGGCTGCGGTCGTGGCTTTTGCTGTTTACTATATCTATTTAAAAAAAGAAAACCATTACCTGGTAGACAATCCCACTCCTGATACTTTTTACTTTAAAGTGAATAACGGGGAAGAGAATATTATTGCTTCCGGACAGTATGTGACAGTAGACCTTAATAAAGGTCAGAATAACATAAAAGTATTTGATAAGAATAAAAAAATGCTTTATGATTCTGCTTTTACTGTAAACAAGCTGCGTGGTTTACTGAATATTGCTCACAAGGATTATTATGTAAACAGACAGTACTACGGATACAATCTGAATAAAGATTCGCTTCGGGCAAAACATAATATTGTTGTAGACGGAGAAACTCTTTTTACCGATGCTAAGAAGATAAACAAACTGTATACTGAAGATTTCTACTACAACATCAATGAAGAATATGATAAAGTGATTAAGAATATTCAGAAGGTAGAATCCAGAACAAAAATATTCAGAAAGCAGGACTTCTTAAACTACTACAAAGATTATTATAACGAATAAAAACAATATTTTGGAACATAATACAATAACCCCATATAATTCAGAACAAAGTAAGAAAAATCAGGTAGAGGAAATGTTTGATAACATTGCCCCTAAATATGATTTGCTTAACCACGTTTTGTCCATGAAAATAGATGTTACATGGAGAAACAAGCTGGTAAAGTGGCTTAAAATTGACAGCCCAAACAGGATTCTGGATGTAGCAACAGGTACAGGAGATCTGGCATTGACCATACAAAAAGGAACAGGTGCTGATGTTGTTGGATATGACCTGTCTCAGCAAATGCTGAATGTTGGGGTGGAGAAAGTGAAAAAAGCAGGCCTTCAGGACAAAATCCAGATGATAAAAGGAGATGCAGAGCATATGCCCTTCAAGGATAATGAGTTCGATGCGATTACAGCTGCATTTGGCGTAAGAAACTTCGAAAATCTTGAAAAAGGGCTTGCTGAAATGAAAAGAGTTGTAAAAACAAACGGAAACGTATTTATTTTGGAATTTTCCAAAGTTGAAGGTTTCTTAGGGCCGTTTTACATGTTTTATTTCAAAAATATTCTGCCAAATATCGGAAAGCTGATTTCTAAAGACAGCCGCGCATATACTTATCTGCCGGATTCTGTAAATGCATTCCCTTATGGTGAGAAGATGAAAAATATATTGCTGAATTTAGGATTTTCTAAAGTTGAATATAAAAAACTGACTTTCGGAATCGCAACTATTTATAAAGCAACAAAGTAAAAAATAAACAGATCAGCTTTGTCTATTGGGGCGATAGGCTGATAAAATAAAATTGGAGCAAACATTAACAAATGTTAAATTAATTTGTTACTTTTGCTTTTAGGTTAGAATTATAAACTTCGAAAATGCTGAAGGATTTAGAAAGCAATTTTGTATCACTGGAGAAAAAGATTCTTAGGTTAACAGCTAATTATAAGAATCTTTCAGAAAAATATGCAGAGCTTTCGGATAAATATGAAAAGCTGAGGACGAAATATGAAGATGAAAGCAGCAAAAATGAAGAATTACAGGAAGAACAGAGAAGAATAAAATTAATGTCTGCTATATCAGGTAATCCGGAACATAACCGATTGATGAAAAACCACATCAACAGGTTGGTAAAAGAGATAGATTCTTGTATAGCACAACTTCAAAACACGGGCATATAATGGATTTTAGAAGAATAACCATCAATATAGCCGGAAGAAACTATCCGTTGAACGTTCCCGCAGCTGAGGAAGAAACACTGCGTAAGGTAGGGAAACAGATAGAGGATATGATAAAGGAATTTGAAGCGAATTTCGCCGTTAATGATAAACAGGATGCTTTAGCAATGTGTGCCTTGAGACTGGGTACCAATGCAGAGATTAATAAACTTAACGACGAAAAGAATATAAGCATTTCAAATGAAAAGTTAATTCATTTGAATAATTTATTGCAAAACGAATTAGAGGAATTATAATATTCGTCTTTTAACGACTGCCTACATTAGTTCTAACACAAGCAGGTAAACTCAACGCAAACAATTTGCCGAGCGAATGTTTACTGAATGGCGTGCCGGATTTATCCGGATTACAGACAGTAAAAATCAGCTCAAATCGTGTAGATTCGGAGTTTACTCTAATCAATAGAGCTGATGTGGGCTTTTTTTATGGTGTAAAAACAGAAACAAAAAAGGAAATAAAAAAAGAAAATTAAACTATATATATGACAACCACTATCATCATTGTCGGCATTTTATGCCTCGTTATAGGAGCACTGGTTGGCTTTTTACTATCGAAAAGTTCGCTAAACTCCAAAGCCCGATTTATTATTGAAGACGCCAAAAAAAGTGCAGAAAACCTTGTAGAAAAGGCAAATGTACAAGCAGAAAGTATAAAGAAGGAAAAAAATGTACAAGCTAAAGAAAAGTTTCTTGAACTAAAAGCCGAGCATGACAGCAATATTCAGCAGCGTGAAAAGAAAATGCAGGAGGCTGAAAAAAGAACAAAGGACAAAGAAAATAAGCTTAATGATGAGCTTTCTAAAGTCGGGAAATTAGAGAAAGATCTTACCCGTCAGAATCAGGATCTTGAAAAGAAAATTGAGCAAATGGAGATCCGCCAGCAGGAACTGGCTACTGCCACTGCTCAGAAAGTTGAACTATTACAAAAGATTTCAGGATATTCTGCTGATGAAGCTAAGGCTGAATTGGTAGAAGCAATGAAAGGAGAGGCTAAATCCAAAGCACAGGCTTTTGTTACCAATGTAATGGATGAAGCAAAACTGAATGCGAAAAACGAAGCTCGTAAAATTGTTATTCAGACTATTCAGAGAATCGGTACAGAGCAGGCAATTGAGAACTCTGTGTCTGTATTCAACATCGAATCCGATGAAATTAAAGGTAGAATTATCGGCCGTGAAGGGCGTAACATCAGAGCTTTGGAAGCTGCTACAGGGGTAGAGATTATTGTAGACGATACTCCGGAAGCTATTTTGCTTTCATGTTTTGATCCGGTAAGAAGAGAAATTGCAAGATTATCTTTACACCGCTTAGTAACCGACGGACGTATTCACCCGGCAAGAATTGAAGAAGTTGTAAATAAAACAACGAAACAGATCGAAGAGGAGATTATTGAAGTAGGTAAGAGAACAATCTTAGATTTAGGAATCCACGGTCTTCACCCGGAATTGGTTAAGATTGTAGGTAGAATGAAGTACCGTTCTTCATATGGACAAAACTTATTACAACACTCCAGAGAAGTAGCAAATATTGCTGCTACAATGGCTGCAGAGTTAGGATTAAATGTAAAACTGGCTAAGAGAGCAGGTTTATTACACGATATAGGTAAAGTTCCTGAACAGGAATCTGAGCTTCCACACGCACTTTTAGGAATGCAGTGGGCAGAGAAGTTCGGTGAAAATCCGGAGGTTATTAATGCAATTGGGGCTCACCACGATGAAATCGAGATGACTTCTTTATTATCTCCGATTATTCAGGTTGCCGATGCTATCTCAGGTGCAAGACCTGGTGCAAGAAGACAGGTACTGGAATCTTACATGCAGAGACTTAAAGACCTTGAAGCTGCAGCATTAAGCTTCGACGGGGTATCCAGTGCATTTGCAATTCAGGCTGGTAGAGAACTTCGTGTAATGGTAGAGAGTGGTAAAGTGAACGACGACGTAGCAGCACAGCTTTCCTATGATATCTCCGAGAAAATTCAGAATGAGTTAACATATCCTGGACAGGTAAAAGTAACGGTAATCCGTGAAACAAGAGCTGTAAATATCGCAAGATAACAGACTGAGCTATTCAGTTAAATAATAAATATAAAGCACCGCTGTTGCGGTGCTTTTTTGTGTTTAAATGATTATATTCGCTAAAAAGAGTATATATGACCAGAATTTGTTTCACAGCTGATAGTTTTGATATTAACGGAAATTCCATCGCTCTTCCGCTGCCTATAAATGAACTGGAAAATATCCTGGGCGAAGCCCGCGTTTTTGCCGGAGAGTATAATACTGTTTATACCTGGTCGGAATTGGGGCTAAAAGCGTATTCTAAGGAAGGGAATTTGGCCGAGACTGTTGATGTAGTCTTCGAGGCAGAAGATTATGAGCATTCCCCTGAAAAGGTTTTTATAGGAGAACTCTTACTCAATGGGACAGATATAAAAGAATATTATATCAATAATAAAGATAAGCGTATAAAATTGTGGGATGATGATCCAAACGGAGCATTTGTTTTTAATAACCATAGTTTATGGCTGGACATAGAAGACGGAGTATTTAATACAGTATCTATAGAAGCCTATACAAAAGGAGAGGCAAAGACTTTGGAATCACTGCCACTGGATGCAGGATTCGAAGATTTGGCTGTACTATGGAGTAAATGGATTGCTGTCATCAAAGAATATGTAGATGAAGACAATGCTTATTATAATCTCACTCACGGTATTACCGCCGGGCAAATGCATGAAACAGAAGTACAATTGGAGGTACCGTTACCCGGGGTTCTGTTGAATTTCTATAAAGTACATAATGTAAGATGGAATGCTGTAACTTCAGCTTTTAGCTTTAGTGTAAATGGTTGGAGCTATGACTTGTTGCCGTTCGAAAAGATTATAGATGAATGGGAAGAGATACAGGACTTAAACGACGATGAAGTATTGGGTGCGGAAATGAGGGAAGGATATTCTGATAAAGTAAAAGCTGTTAACTATGCAAATCCAAAATGGATTCCTTTTGCGGAGGGACGAAATGGTGATTACCTGCTAATTGATACAGATCCAAGTGAGAAAGGAAATTTCGGACAGATTATCGAGTTACAGAATGAAGGCTGGACAAGAAATGTAGTAGCTTCTTCACTTGAAGAGGTGATAACACAGGAAATAGAGATTATTAAAAACGAAGGTAATAACAGGTTCGGATTTATTCAGGAAAATGGTAAGTTTTAATTTTCAGATATAAATATATAATCGGTATAAAATCCAAATAAAGATGAAATACAAGAGCTATTATTTAATGTTACTGGGCTTATTGCTTCCTTTGGCTTTTAGCGGCCAGCAAAAGGATTTAACAAAAGCTCCGTTTGAGTGTGATCTACTAAAAGCTTATGCAGAACCTATAAAGGGTCTTAAATTTGAAAGATGCGAGGAACCTAAGGAACTTTCTCAGCTTATGACAACTGCCTACTATAGCGTAGCGGGTAAAGATCATGCAAGGATTGAAAAACTTTTGCGAGAAAAATACAAAATGCCGAAACTAGTTCCTTTTATGGGGCATTATGAGACCGAACATGGAGGCAGCGGTGTCATAAGAAAACAAGAAGGTGAGAACGGATCTCTATATGAACTTGATGTGAAAATGTCGGGTAAGATGAAGTCCGGAACGGATCCAAAAACAGGTCGTTATACAGTAGATAGCAACAGTAATTTAGCGGAGTATACAGTTGCCGTTTCTATATGGGAATTATAAGTGCTGCAGAGTAGATTGATCATCGGAAAATTATTGTGAAAATAATCTACCCCTGCTAATGTAGCTACAAAAAGATCAAAAGAAGTATGGATCTGATATAAGAGCCTGTTTAAATTTTATTGTTAATACTCTTCGACAGGCTCAGAGTGATATTGCCTGTCCAAAATAGCTTCCTTTTAGGAGTGTCAGGCTGAGCCTGTCGAAGTCTAATATTTTTTTTGATCAAAATTTAAACAGGCTCTAAAAAGCTATGCCAGGTTTTAAACTTTGATAAGGCTGTGATTTTTTTGATTTTATCCCGTTTTGTTTAAATTCATTATCTTTAGTCTGGAAAACTAAAATTATGAATAACAACTTTACAATTTCTTTTAGGAAAATAGCCTTTTTCCTGTTTCTTACATTCAGTTTGAATATAGCTTTTGGGCAGCAAAAACAATATAAGGTAGTGGCTTATATTTCTTCGGATAGTACTTCTTTAATGCAGTATGACCTTAAGAAAGTTACCCACCTTATTTACGGATTTGCCCATTTGGATAATGAAGGAAAGATTAGTATCAACAAGAAAAAAGACACTGTGATGCTAAAAACCTTTGCCGAATTAAAGAAAAAGCATCCCAAACTAAAAACAATGATCGCTTTAGGAGGGTGGACAGGATGTTTTACCTGTTCTGCAACATTCTCGGATAAGAACAAAAGAATAGAATTCGCAAAGTCAACAAAGGCATTTATCGATCACTTTAAACTGGACGGAATCGATTTAGACTGGGAATATCCTGCAATAAAAGGACCGCCAGAGCATTTATACCAGGATCAGGATAAGCCAAACTTTACGGATCTTGTTATACAGTTACGTAAAGAATTGGGCAAGACTAAACTGATTACATTTGCAGCCGGAGGATTTGGTGATTTCTTTGAGAAATCTATTGAATGGCAGAAAGTTAATCCATACTTGGATTTCGTGAATCTTATGAGCTACGATCTTGTGCATGGTTATTCTACTGAAACAGGGCATCAGTCTGCATTATATTCTAACAGATCTCAGGACGAGTCTATAGACAGAGCTGTAGATTTTTTCAGAAAATATAAATTTCCTTTAAGTAAAGTTGTTGTTGGTGTGCCTTTCTATACCCGCTATTTTCAGGTAGAAGATACCAGTGATAATGGCTTGTTTAAAGCGGCTAAGTTTGTAAGTGGAAAAGATTATAAAAATAATAAAGATACTATGGAATCCGATGGCTTTGTGGCTTATTGGGATTCGACAGCATCGGTGCCTTATTGGTTCAATGCAGAGAAAAAGCTTTTTGCTACCGGTGATAACAAGAAATCGATTAAGATAAAAACTGATTATATCAAAAAGCAACGTCTGGGTGGTATTATGTTCTGGGAACTAGCCAGTGATGCACCAAAAGATGGATTATTAGACGCTATTGAATTTTAATAAAAAAGCCCTTACTTTTTAGTTGAGGGCTTTTTTATTAATCGTATGACCTATTCAGATTTATTAAACATATATCTGAATATTTTCCATTTTCCATTTTCCTTTTTTAATAAGAAAAACTCTCTGTTTTCTTCAGGCATGGATTGATCGGTTGCATTTATAATGACATTTCCCTTTGAAGATGTTCTGGCAAATGCTATATCTCCATTTACAAGAACCTCTTCAATATTAAACTTTACATTTAACCGTATGGTTTTAAAAATATTGCTGTATGATTCTTTCAATTGCTCCGTTCCTGTAGCGGTAGGAAGGGTAGTAGGCATAAATACTCCGTCCTGTGTATATACATGTAATACCTTACTTACATCGGCTGTATTTAAAGCATCTCCATAAGTATATAAAACGTTCTCAATTGATGCTTTTTCTGCTGAGTTTTCCATTTTGATTTGATTTTGATTGGTGCTCTGCATTTCTGTTTTATTCTGACATGACTGAGCTGATAATAACAGAATTGCTATTACTAAGATTCTCATATTGGATGTATTGATTATGAATTGATTACTATTTGTCTGGCTTCATCCAATGTAACGGTTTTTCCAAGCGCTCCAAATTCGTGAAGATCTCCAAATACCTCAATGCGAATGGACTGATCAATTCCTCCGATATGGAATGGAACAAATCCACTTGCTGTAATAAGTTCTTCTACAACTTTATTAGACTTAATATTGTCAGAAGCATAAAAGAGAACTTTTCTTTCAGGTGTATTGAATGCCGCATTTGTTAATGTTGCAGCTGCTAGTGTGCCAAATGCTTTTATCAGAATTGTATTGGGGGGTAATAGCGCCGAAAGATTTTTTCCGGCAGATTCGTTTTCACTGATAATCTTTTTGAATCCACCATTCTCATCAGGAGCAATAGGATTAGAAACATCAATAATAATTTTTCCCTGAAGCTCCTGAGCATAGGTTTTCAGAAACTCTTTAATTTTATCATAATAGATTGTAGGAATAATAACATCAGCTTCTTTAATAGCTTCTGCTATTTCCATTGGAGTTGTTGAAGCTCCCAGATGAGATGAAAGCTCTTGTGCCTGGCTAAGTTCTCTGGATGCCAGAATTACAGGATAATTACCTTTTGTTAGATCAGAAGAAATAGCTTTTCCGATGTTACCTAAGCCGATAATGGCTACTTTTGTTGTAGTGTTCATTGTGTTCATATTTAAAAATTGTATGTCGAAACTGACAATACAAAGCTATGATGAATGAACGGTGAATGTCTATAATCTAAATTAAGAAATAGTCTTAATCTAGATTAAGGGCAGCCTTATTTTCGTACTCTTTCATTTCTTATTTTACTTAGAAATTCAGGAGTAATTCCTAAATAAGAAGCAATTTGAGTATTGGGTACTCTGTTGGAAAGATGAGGATATTGTTTTAGAAAATTCTCATAACGTTCGTATGCCGTTGCACTGAAAGTGAGAAGTAATCTGTTTTGAAGCTCAATATATTTATTCTCAATAATAACGCGGAAATTACGGTCGAACTTTGGGAAATTTGTATATAAATACCATAAATCTCCTTTAGAAATTTGTAAGATTACTGAAGGTTCCATTGCTTCGATAAAAAGCCTGGAGGGCTTTTCATTATGCAGGCTGTCAATATCAGCAACCCAGTCATCTTCTGCTGCAAAAGTCAGATTGTATTCCGTTCCGGAATGATCTACTCCGTACATTTTGAAACAGCCTTCTACAACGTACGTGAAATATTTACAGGTATCTCCTTCCTGCAGAATAAACTGTCTGCGTTTTATTCTTTTCTCAACCAGACGACTCGTTAGTGCCTCTGATTCTTTTTCATTCAACGGTAAATATTTTCCAAAATGCTGGATAATGCTTTTCATATAGCCTATAATTCATTTAGTAATTTCTCAGAGCTCCATACTGTTGCAAACTCATCATTCAGATTAGCAAGTGCTGTTAAATGTATTATTTCCGAATCATACTTTTCACCATTGATTCCTGTTCTGTCAAAGGCAGTTGTGGCATCAGAAATTACATAAGTTTCATAGCCATAATTTCCTGCCATTCTTGTAGTGGTCGATACGCAGTGATTGGTCGTTATGCCCGTAATGACAAGAGTATTTATTCCTTCCCTGTCTAGTCTCTCTTTCAAATCAGTTCCTATAAAAGCACTGTTTACTTCTTTTGTAATAACAGGTTCATTATCTATAGGTAGAACATATTCATTGAACTCAAACCCGGGATTTGACTCATGTAATTTTGAACTTGAATTAGTGGAACTGTGCTGAATATGAAATATAGGCAAGCTCAGTTCTCTCCATTTATTTAAAATTGTACCACTTATTTCTTCAGCGTTTTTGTTATTTCTGTTACCGCCCCAATAGTCTTCATCCATAAAACCTTTCTGGATATCTATTAAAATAAGAGCAGGTCTCTTTTCACGTAATTTCATGTGGTAATTTTAAATGATTAATGACTAATCGTTGGTAGTGATTTCCATTCGTGTTCTATATTTTCCATGAGAAGCGCATTGTCAAATTGTATTGTTCCTTCCGGAAAGATGTTTTTGTTCTCAAAAAAGCTTGACTTGATATTTATAACCTCCAGAGGTTTAACTTCCCATTTATAAGTTTCTAATTTTAAGCCGTCAAAATTATTAGCGTTAGGAGAGTAGCCTACAGAACCTTTTTCAAAAAAGTCAGATACATTATTAAGAGTTTTAAAAATAGAATCTTTGTTCAGTTTGTCCGATAACTTTGCATCTATTTCAATTGTTGTATCATCTGAACTTACAAAGTCTAAATGATAATGGTTATCATTTTCATCAACATTAAATTTGGCGAGGTAATGCTTTCCAGGAAATAGTTTCCCTCCTATAAGAGAGTTTAGCCTAAGTGAAGTGTCTCTGCGTGGAATATAAACTCCTTCTTTAGTTACATTATTCTCATCCCATTCTACAGCAATTCGGTGAGCTCCATTCTCGGAATTTACCCCAATAATATTAGGAAAACCTTTAGGTTTTATATTTCTTAATCTTATTAAGCAGATTCCGACTATAGCTTTCCCATCATATAGTTTAGGTCTGAAAGGTTTTGGTAGTATTTTTTGTACATACTCAGGATCAGCAGTATAATTTGCGAGAATTCTTCTTTCTATAATGCCGTGAATAGTTGGTATTTTCATTCAGAATAAAATTAAAATTTATGGAGTTAGAATAAACTTTGCATAAAACTTTTTGCTTCAATATATTCAATGTGACAGCTTTGCGGGATTTCGGTACCGGTTTTATCAAAGAAATGTATAACGAGAAACTGCATTAGATTTTGTGGATGCTCCTGTCGCTTTTTAAAACTGTATTTTTTCTTCTGATCCAGTGGTTGTATTTTTAGCATCTGCTCAGTAACCTGAAAAGTACTCTGTTCCATATCGGTATCAATATTTTTCCATTCAGCACTGAATTGTACAGCATTTTTTGGAAAGACAACAAATTCCAGACTATGTTTTTCCGGATCAAAAGAGATGGCTGATGCGTCGTGCTCATTCCATTGAAATCCTTTCATTAAGGCTAGCCCTTCATTATTCAATAAACCTTTCTCAGTAGTCTTTTTTCCTGGCTGAGATTCCGGATCATGTTTCATAATGTCATGTAATAACTTGGCAACACGGCGGTGAATGTTTTTGTCCTGTATATTTTTCAGTTCATTTTCCAGAGCTGTCCGCAAAAGTTTTCCCATGCGGGAACATCTTCCGAATTCCGATGCATTCTGGGTAACTTTACTGTATTTGGGATCATTTTTAAGATCACCTTTTTTAAAACCGCCTGCCCGGCGGATTACCAGTTTACCATTCATCTGGTAGAAAGAGTAGCCTTCTTTCATGGCTTCACGGATAAGGTCTCTGTTAATTTCCATATCTGCTGTTTTTACAAATTTATATATTTTTTCAGTATAGATATAGTATAGAGATACTTACGAATTAAATTTGTTGAATTCCAACTGCCAAAACTTTTCCTTAAATTTGTATTCCTAAAAATTGTAGACACGGAATGGATTATCTGAAAGGACTTAATGAATCACAATACGAAGCGGTAACAACTATCCAGGGACCATTGATGGTATTAGCGGGAGCGGGTTCCGGAAAAACCAGAGTACTTACCATGCGTATTGCTCATCTTATACAAAATGGTGTAGATCCTTTCAATATTCTGGCACTAACCTTTACCAATAAAGCAGCACGAGAGATGAAAGAGCGTATTGCAAGGGTAGTGGGAGATAGCGATGCTAAAAGTATATGGATGGGAACATTTCACTCCATATTTGCCAGAATACTCCGTATGGAAGCACATTACCTTGGATTTCCATCTAATTTTACAATTTATGACAGTCAGGATGCACTGAATGTTATAAAAAAAGTGCTGAAAGAAATGTCTATCGATTCAGATCTGTATAAACCAAAAAAAGTACTGAACCGAATTTCTCAGTATAAAAACAATCTGATTACAGTAAATGCCTATTTCAACAAACCGGAGCTGATGGAAGCTGATGAAATGGCTAATATGAAGTTGTTGGGTGAGATATACCGTAAATATGTTGAAACCTGCTACAAATCGGGAGCGATGGATTTTGATGACTTGTTGTTACGTACCAACGAGCTTCTAACCAGATTCCCGGAAGTCCTGGCAAAATACCAGGACAGATTCCGTTACATTTTGGTAGATGAGTACCAGGATACCAACCATTCCCAGTATCTTATTGTAAAAGCATTGGCTTCTAAATTCGAAAATTTGTGTGTGGTAGGAGACGATGCACAGTCAATCTATGCATTTCGTGGGGCGAATATTTACAACATCCTGAACTTTAAAAAAGATTATCCGGATGCGGTTACTGTTTCTCTGGAACAGAATTATCGCTCTACCCAGAATATAGTAAATGCTGCAAACGATGTTATTGCTAAAAACCAGCAGCAGTTTAAGAAAAATGTTTTCAGTGAAAACGAACCGGGAGATAAGATACAGGTTTACCGAAGCCTTTCCGATGCTGATGAAGCCAACTTCGTTGCATCACAGATTTTGGAAAACAGTATGCGAAATCAACGTAAATACAGTGATTTTGCAATTCTATACAGAACCAACTCTCAGACCCGTGCATTTGAAGATGCACTGAGAAGAAAGAATATTCCGTATAAAGTATATGGTGGACTTTCATTCTATCAGAGAAAAGAAATCAAGGATTTAATTGCTTATTTAAGACTTCTGGTTAATGAAAACGATCAGGAAGCTTTGCTTCGTATTATCAACTATCCAACAAGGGGTATCGGTGAAACAACGCAGAATAAACTAATTGTTACTGCCGATCAACTGAATATTTCGATGGCTGAATTGCTGAATAATCTTCAGATGTATGGGCCACAGACAGGGTTTAATGCGGGTACACTCAACAAGCTTTCAGAATTCTGGAATATGATCAAAGCCTTTCAGGTGATGATGAAGACAGAAACTGTTTACCAGGTGGCTATGGATGTTGCACAGAAGAGTGGACTACTAAAGCTGCTAAAGGATGATCAAACTCCGGAAGGTGTTTCCCGTATGGAGAACATTCAGGAACTAATGAACTCCTTACAAGGATTTATTGAAGAGCAGCAACAATTAGAAGATGGTGATCCCGGCCTTTCTAATTTCCTTGAAAATATTGCACTCTCTACAGATACTCAGGATAAAGACGATGACAACAATAAAGTATCTTTAATGACTATTCACTTGTCAAAAGGTCTGGAATTCCCTGTAGTGCATATTGTAGGTCTGGAAGAGAATCTTTTCCCATCGTTTATGAGTGCTAATACCCGGGAGGAGCTGGAAGAAGAGAGACGTTTGTTTTATGTAGCACTTACAAGAGCTGAAAAACAGGCTATATTCTCGTATGCAGTTTCCCGTTTTCAGTGGGGTAAAATTACAGATTCCGAGCCAAGCCGTTTCTTAAGTGAAGTAGATACAATGTATCTGGACTTCCTTAATCCGGCAACTGATACCCGATTCAGAAATTCTTCAGGTCTTACCTCTAGTCTTTTTGATGATGCACCACCACCACGTCTGGTGAAAAAGGATGCACCTAAGAAGCTGGCGCCAACTCCGGCTTTAACGCCTAAAAACCTTAAGCCAGTTGCTTCTGCCAAAATTAACAATCCGTCCGGTGGAACCACAGATCATATTGAAGTAGGAGATATGGTACGACATGACCGTTTTGGAGTGGGAGAAGTTGTCTTCCTCGATGGAACGGATCCGCAGAATATAAAAGCAAAAGTATTGTTCCAGCATGAAGGTGAGAAGAACCTGATTCTGAAATTCGCAAAACTGACGAAAATTTCCTAAAGGAATTTAGAAATAAAAAATAGCCTGTCAAGATCTTGACAGGCTATTTTTGTCTATAATAATATTTATTATTCCGCTTTACTTAGTTGTTCTTCTTTTGCAAAAGACTTATTCCATGTAAATAAAATAAGAGCAAAAAGAGCAAAACATATTAGTGTTACGACATTAGTACTCACCAATAATGTATGTATAGTTGCCGGAATAAGTATAGCTTTACTTTTTGATACTGAAAATGTAAGTATTACTGAGAAAACAACACAAAATGCCAGAAACACTCCGAAGCCTCCATATTGTTTAAAATCACTAAAGATTAATAAATGCCAGATTGCCCAGAAAACTCCGGAAATAATTCCCTTTATAACCAGATTAATATTTCCAAGACTTTCTGTTAGGTAACCTCGCCATGTATATTCTTCCATGATATTATAGACCAGCATGAAGGCACAGAAGATAAAAGCCCAAAGGTGCTTATTTATTCCATTGTCATTATTCATGCCGTGTACCGAGTATCCGATAAATAGTATAACAGGAAATAGAAGTGCTTTTATTTTATTGGTGCCCAGAAATGTAATTTCTTGTTTTATACCACCGAATCTGTAAAATAAAAAGGAGATGATTGTCACTGCAATTCCGTGATTGTAATTCCATGTAAAATGCAGATCTGAAAACTGACTTAATAATAGTGTTAAGAGATTAGGAAGCTTTCTGGAAAAATAGGTAACAGAGAGAATTAAGACATAAAAAAGCAAAATTCTTAACCAGTTTACTTTTTTAACTTCATGGATAAATTTCATTCTTATATTTAGTAATGTTATTATAGGAGTTGTTATATTATTTTACACCAGGAATAACGATCAGACTTTCGTTACCAGTGCTGTTTACTGCCTGAACGGCAAAGAAACAATTATCTTTAGAATATGGCAATTTTATAAATGTTTCTTTTGTGAAAAATTTCTTTTGCCATACCGGAGAATCCGTCTCACGCATTAAAACATAATATCCGGTTACTTCACCCGATTTAGGTTTCTCCCAGGAAAGAGAAGTATAATTGGTGAGTTCTTTTACTTCCATTTTTACATTTTCAGGTTTTGAGGGTGATTTTGCCAGATTGGCCAATACAGAAACATTTACTCCTACATTCTTTTTGAAGTAATCGAAATCGATAAACTCAGGTAAATCTCCGTATTGTTTTCCGTTTTCCTTGCGGATATCCTGATGCTGATGGTCGAAATTTTCATTGTATTCAGTAAGTCTTACAGCGGAATAGCCTCTTTCTACAAAGGGAGAATGATCACCCCCTCTTAGAAATCTGTCATTTCTGTATATAAGTTTCACCTGTAGATTATCTACATAGCGTTCACCCGTTTCTTTGATATATCTTGCCAATTGTCGGGCATCGCCGTCATTCTCCAAACCAAGGCTTCTGATTTTCTGAGTTTTTTTATCCAATTCGTATTGAGGTAAGCCCTCAGAAAAAACTCTCAACTGATGTGCATTAATCAGATTGGTTTCGCTGGTCAGATTATTAGAAATCATATCATTATTCAGAAGAGCTTCCAGTTGCCAGTTCTCATTTTTAACCTTTTCGGCCATCATTTTAGATCCCAATAAACCTTGTTCTTCTCCCGAAAAAGCGACAAATATTATAGTTGCCGGAAACTTTGATTTACTCAGAATTCTGGCACTTTCTATTACAGCTGCTGTACCGCTGCCATCATCATTGGCTCCCGGAGCATTGTCTTTTGAATTCATAACATCGCTTACGCGTGAATCCAGGTGCCCGCTAATCATAAAAATCCGCTTGTCATTGGGATCTGTTCCGCGAAGAATAGCAACCGGATTTCCTAAATCTGTTGGTTTATCAATCCTTTTACCGTCTGGTTGTATTATCTGATTTTGTAGGAATGCTTCCATTCTGCCATCTGTATTTTTGGCATAATCTTTAAACTTTCTCAGAACCCAGGTTCGGGCAGCACCGATTCCTCTTTTAGGATCTGTTACAGAACTCATGGTATGGCGGGTTCCGAAGCCTACCAGTTTGTTGATATGAGACTTTAAAGAATCTGTACTTACCTGTGAGACATAATTGGCAATTTCGGCATCTTTAGAAACAACCTGTTGGGCAGAAAATACAGCCGGAACAAGAAGAATGGAGACTATTAGTTTTTTCATGATCAAATATTAACAAATTGAGTAGTATCGGGTAGAAGTACAGGATATATACTTCGTAAAGAAACTTTACAAAGAAAAATAAATTTTCACATATAAACTATATGTTCTGCTTGGATGTTAAAGGAAATCATTAAAAGTCCTAAGGATAAAAATTTGCATTTCTAACAAAATATAAAGCCAACTATATAGTTAACTTTATATTTTTATTATATTTGTTACAAATAATACAGAGAATGGATTTTATTAAAACATTGGGATATAAGGCATTCGACAGCAGGCTTAAGAGAATTAGTGATCGGATGTCACATGATGTAAGGAAGCTATACAAAGAAATTGATATAGATATAGAGCCTAACTGGTACCTTATTTTTATGTTACTGCGGAATAAAGGAGAAATCTCAATTGCTGACATTGCAGAATCTCTGGGCTACACGCATCCATCGGTAGTTGTTATTGTAAAAAAAATGTCGGAAAAGGACTATTTAAATATCCAGAAAGATAAGGATGATAAACGGAAACAATTGGTGTCTTTATCACCCAAAGCAACTGAAATATTACCAGAATTAGAACTAATCTGGCAAAGTTGTGAAAGCGCCATCTTAAAACTTCTTTCAGATGACCTGAATATTTTCTCTTATCTGGATGATATAGATGCGGAGCTAAAAGCAAACTCATTTTATAACAGATTTAAGCAAGAATATCAAAAATCAATAAACACATGAGAACATTTATTTTTTTAGCCACAATATTATGTGCTAATATAATGCTGGTTTCTGCCACACCAACCAAAATCATGATAAGGGCAAAAGCCAGGGATGCGAAATTTATCGGAAGTTCGCTTGGAGGGGCTTATATTATTGTAAGGGATAAGACAAGCCAGAAAATACTTGCTGAAGGAAAGACTACAGGCGGGACGGGAAATACAGATTTAATTATGAAAAATGCCAAAATAAGAGAAACCTCTATTACCGATACCCAGACTGCAGGATTTACCGCGAATATCGATATTAACGAGCCTACTTTTGTAACGGTAGAAGTCATTTCTCCATTTAACAATAAACAGGCTCAGGCAAAAGTAAGCACCGAATTATGGGTAATTCCCGGAAAAGATATTTTAGGTGACGGAATTATACTGGAAATTCCGGGATATATTATCGATATACTTAAACCCAGAACTCACCAGTATATATCGCTGAAAACAATAAAAGATAAACCTTTTCAGTTTCAGACCAATATTGTAATGATGTGTGGATGTGTTATTGATAAAGGCGGTGTGTGGGATTCTGAAGAGATTGAAGTAAAAGGAATCCTAAAGAAAGATGGGAAGTATGTGAAGGATATTAAAATGTCATGGGTGTCAACAAACCTTTTCGAAGGAGAAGATATGATTAACTCACCCGGAAATTATGAACTAACATTATATGCTTACCATGAAAAGACCGGTAATACCGGAGTAGATAAGGTAAATTATGTGGTTTATGAGTAAATATTTTTAAATAAGAGGCTGTCTTAAAAGATGTCATGTTGAGCTCAGTCGAAACATTTTCATTATCAAAGATTTAATAGTCAAATATCCTTCGGCAGGCTCAGTATGACAAAGTTTAATACTTTTGGTTTTTAAGACAGTCCCTGTTTTAATTATACTAATCAGTTTTCAGAACAATGATACCATGTTGAGGTATTTTAAAAGTTTGCTGTTCACCGTATTTTCCCAGATCTTTGTGAAGCCATAGATCTCTGATTTTTGTATTTTGATTTAATCCCAGTTTGGAAGCCGCTAGAGTATAACTAATTTCCTGATCACCACGATTCATAATTGCTATTGCTTTTTGTCCTTTATTCAACATCTTCTGCCAAACTTCTATATTACCATCAGAGATAATGTTTTGAGCCTGTTTGAAAGCTGTGTCCTGATTCAGTGCAATAATTTCTTTATTGGTAAGGATTTCGATAGTAGCTTTGGACATCGACCGAAGATCATTTCCTGCAAGCAATGGCGAATTCAATAAAGCCCACATCGAAAAATGAGTTTTGTCTTCATCATGGCTCATCCCTCGTCCTACCTGAAGCATATCCATATCATTGTAATGCCCTGCAGAGGCATAAGAATAGAGATTTTTATTAAGGTCTATAATATGCAGAATGGAGGAGAATTTTGCACTAATATCTCCTGAAACTCTCCAAGAATCGGCAATTTTAATAGCCCATTCTCCCGGGAACTGCCAACGGCAAACATTGAAAACAATATTAGGATCAATAGACTTTACTTTATTAATGATCTTGGTGTATTCTTCTTGTTCATTCAATTTCATTTGCTCACCACCGCACCAGTCTACTTTTAAAAAATCATATTTCCAATCTTTGAAAAATAAGTCAGCATCCTGATCCAAATGGCCGTATAATCCTACACCAAAACCTTGTTTATCATTATCCCAGATGGAACCACATGTGTTTTTTCCGGCATCTGAGTAAATTCCGGCTTTCAATCCTTTACTATGAATATACGCAGCAAGATTCTTCATACCGGATGGAAATTTTTTATTGTCAGTAATCAGGTTTCCTTTTTCATTTCTGCCTCCGAAATAGCCATCGTCTACATTAATATACCGGTATCCTGCCGCATATAATCCTGAAGAAACTAAAGCATCAGCCTGTTCTTTAATCAGTTGCTCATTAATGTTTATACGGAAATTATTCCAGCTGCTCCATCCCATAATAGGAGGTTTGGCTTTTTGGGAAAACAGCATCGTTCCTGTGACTAAGGCTAAAGCACAGACTGTTTTTCTGATTTGTGTATTCATGATAATTAGTTTTTAGTAAAAATAGATTTTTTATAAGAAACATTAATGACGGATGCTAAATAAAAAATCCTTGTCGGATTTTAAATTACGACAAGGATTATAAATATAAAAAAGTGAATTTTTTACTTCACCAGTTCTTCAAAGAGTTTATCAAAAGTTTTGTCCAGATCTTTACTTTTTCCGGGATGTGGACGCGAGGTCTGAACTACAGCACTTCTTACAGCTGTAAGCCAGCGGAAACGTTCTGGGATTTCCAGTAAGGCAATAGGACCTCCGTTTTTGTCTCCTTTAGCGATGTTCTGAAAACTGATCAGATTCTGGGTAATGTCTTCATAATCCAGTTTACTGTGCATTAAAGAAAATTTGTCCGGGCAGAGATGAAACTCCACACGAATGTATTTTTCTTTCTTGGAGAACATGACCAGTCCAATGTTGAAAAATTCCTCTCTCTCAACCTTTGGCACCAAGCGTATTACTGCGTATTCGTATATTTTATCCTCTTGCATTTTTGGCTTCGTTTACAAAGATTTCAGAATTTTCTAATCGGGTTTTCAGGAACTGGCAATAAACTTCTCTTATTTCTTCCGGAGTTTCGTCCGCATCATTCCAGTGTAACCAGTCTTCAGGGATAAGATTTACAATTTCCCTGAAAATAGCATCGTTCAGTTTTTCCTTAGCAAACTGATTAGCCTCATCCAGCATAGATGCCTGTGGAAGTAAAACGTGATCTTTTACATATTTAAAAGGTGTTTTGGCTGCAGTATCAAAATTCTGCCAGGAGTGGTGGAAATAAAAAGAAGCACCATTGTCTATTATCCATAGTTCCTTATGCCACATCAATAGGTTTGTATTTTTAAACGTACGGTCTATATTGGTGATAAATGCATCCAGCCAAACGATTTTGGAAGCCAGAAGCGGATCTATTTTTATAGTAGAGTCATAAGCAATAGCACCTGAAAGAAAATGCAAGCCAAGATTAAGACCTTCACTAGCTTTTAGAAGATCCTGAATTTCTTCATCTCCTTCACTTCTGCCGAAATCAGCATCCAGGTTTACAAATACAAGCTCTGGAATCTTTAATCCCAGTACCTCTGTTATTTTTCCTCCCAATAATTCGGAAATCAGCATTTTTACTCCATGGCCGGCACCACGGAATTTCAATACATATTTAAAATCATCGTCGGCCTCTGCCAGTGCGGGAAGAGAGCCGCCTTCCCGTAACGGCAGAATATAGCGCATTACGGTAACAGTCCTTATGTCTAACATGATACAAAAATAGTTCTTTTTAGTTTACAGTTGCCAGATTAGAGTTTTGGGTAACGAGTAATGAGTAATGAATCATGTGGCAGATAATAAAAAATATTGCGATATCAATCGCTTCATACTCAGAAAATAGGATCCAATGTATTATACCAAACTGATAACTCTTAACCGAAGACTAGTAACTATTTCTTATCTTTGTTTTATGGATGCAACACAAGACAAAAGGCTCTTTCTTATCGATGCCTACGCAATGATTTTCCGTGGATATTATGCTTTAATCAGAAGCCCAAGATTAACAAGCAAGGGGATGAATACCTCTGCAATCTTTGGATTTACTAATTCATTAATAGAGCTTATAAAAAGAGAAAAGCCAACACATCTTGCTGTTGTATTTGATGTGGGAGGTAAAACCCTGCGTCATGATGACTTTGAAGAATACAAAGCCAATCGTTCCGAAACACCGGAGGCTATTAAAATTGCCGTTCCGTACATCCATCAGATTCTGGAAGCGATGCATATTCCTATTCTTGGGGTAGAAGGTTATGAAGCCGATGATGTTATTGGTACACTTTCTTATAAAGCAGAGAAAGAAGGCTATAATGTATACATGGTGACACCGGACAAGGATTTTGCCCAGCTTGTAACAGATCATGTGAAAATATACAAGCCCGGAATGAAGGGAGGGGATATCGAAATCCTTGGTGTAGAAGAAGTAAAAGCGAAGTATGATATTCAGGATCCAAAACAGGTAATTGATTTCCTGGCAATGATGGGGGATAGTGTAGATAACATCCCGGGGCTGGAAGGCGTTGGTGAAAAAACAGCTAAAAAGTTCCTGCAGGATTATGGTAGCATAGAAAATCTTTTGGCGAATACAGCTGATTTGAAAGGGAAGCTGAAAGAAAAAGTAGAAGCAAGTGCGGAAAGAGGTATACTCTCTAAAAAATTGGCAACTATTATGATCGATGCTCCAATAGATTTCCATCAGGAGCAATACGATCTGGAAGCACCGGATTTTGAAAAAGTAAAAGAAATATTCGAGGAACTGGAGTTCCGTAGATTATATGAAAATATGTACCGTGCTTTTGCTCCGAAAGGAGAACCAGCGCAGGCAACGGCTGAAGAGACCGTAAAGAAAGTTTCACCACAGGCAGAGCAGCTTAATTTATTCTCGAGTTTTGACGAGCTGGATGCAGCAACTTCTTCCAAGAAAGATATTAAGACCAATGATCATATATATCAGTATATAGATTCACCAAAAGCACTTTCGGTATTGGTAAGAAATCTTTTAGAAAAACCTGCATTAGCCTTCGATACAGAAACGACTTCTCTGAATGAGTTGGAAGCACAGCTAATTGGTGTTTCTTTCTCGTATAAAAAAGGTTTAGCCTATTATATTCCGATGCCGGAAGATAAGCAGGAAGCACAGGTTCTTTTGGATATTATGCGTCCGGTTTTCGAGAAAGAAGACCAGATAAAGATTGCGCATAATCTGAAGTTCGACTATAAGGTTCTTCATCAGCAAGGTGTTGAGGTAAAGGGGAAACTTTTCGATACAATGATTGCTCATTACCTGCTAAGTCCGGACGGGCGTCATGGAATGGACTATCTGTCCGAAATGTATCTGGATTATATACCGGTTTCTATTGAAACTCTAATCGGGAAAAAAGGTAAAAAGCAAGGCACATTAAGAGATGTGAGTGTTGCTGAACAAACAGCTTATGCAGCAGAAGATGCTGATGTTACTTTTCAGCTATATGAGTTGTTTGCCCCGCAGTTGAAATCTGAAAATCTGGAGAAACTTTTTACTGAGGTAGAAATGCCGTTGGTAAATGTTTTAGCACGTATGGAGCTTGCTGGAGTTTCGTTGGATAAAGACTGGCTGGCACAGGAAAGCGTAGATTTGGAAAGCGACCTTAAGAAATTGGAACAGGAAATATTTGGACTTTCCGGTGAGGAGTTTAATATGAACTCTCCACGTCAGTTAGGGGATATTTTATTTGAAAAAATGCAGCTTGATCCAAAGGCTAAAAAAACCAAAACCGGACAATATGCAACTTCTGAAGATATCCTGCAAAAACTGGCTTCTAAGCATGAAATTATTAAACATATATTAGAATACCGTCAGTTGCAAAAGCTGAAATCTACCTATGTAGATGCTTTACCTACACAGATTGATGCTTTTGACAACAGAGTACATACCAATTTTTCACAGACTACTGCTGCTACCGGACGTTTAGCAAGTGTTAATCCAAACTTACAGAATATTCCGATCCGTACACTTCGTGGCCAGCAGATTCGTGGTGCTTTCGTTGCCGGAGAAGGGAAAAAGCTGATCTCCGCCGATTACTCTCAGATAGAATTGAGATTAATTGCTGAGATAAGTGGAGAGAATAACATGTTGGAAGCTTTTAATCAGGGAGCAGATATTCATGCTTCTACGGCAGCTAAATTATTTAAAATCCCACTTGAAGAAGTTTCTAAAATACAAAGAAGCCAGGCAAAGACCGTAAACTTCGGAATTATATATGGTCAGGGAGCTTTTGCTTTAGCAGAGCAAACCGGACTTTCCCGTTCAGAAGCAAAAGCGATGATCGATGCTTATTATGAAACTTATCCGAGGCTTCGTGAGTATATGGACGAGCAGGTGAAAAAAGCACGTGATCTAGGTTATGTAGAAACTATTCTAGGGAGAAAACGCCACCTTACTGATATTAACTCCAATAATTTTGTTGTACGTGGCCATGCGGAACGTAATGCTGTAAATGCACCGATACAGGGAAGTGCTGCTGATATTATAAAACTGGCAATGATCAGAATAGACCAACAGTTGGACGAAAAGAAAATGAATACCAAAATGCTGCTTCAGGTACATGATGAATTGGTATTTGAATCTCCGGTAAGTGAAATTGAAAAGGCATCAAATCTTATCAAAACCGAAATGGAAAGCGCATACCCTACAAAAGTTCCGTTGGTGGTGGAAGTAGGAGTGGGAGATAACTGGCTGGAAGCACACTAAGAGATTGGTTAATTTTAATGGAATGAGATAGCGCTTCTCCGAAGCGCCGAAGGTATTAATAATCATAATCTACAGAGATATGGTTCCTAAAGGAACCTTTCTTTATTATAATTATCTTATTATTGATGATGAGATTTTATTAAAGAGAAAGAAAAATATTAAAAAAGCTCCGGAGGAGCATTATCTGTGTAAATAAGACGTGAAATATAATTGGGTATTCCGGAGGAATACTATCTGAAAAATATAGAAATGGCTAATACATATTCACAAATATATATTCAGTTGGTCTTTGCAACAAAATTCAGAGAAAATCTTCTTTCTGAATCAATCAAAGATGAAGTTGAGAAGTACATCTGTGGGATTTTTAGTAACAAAGGCCAAAAGGTAATTTCCATTTATGCAAATCCGGATCATATTCATATTTTATTTTCTTATAAAGATTTAAAAATCTCGATTCCTGATTTGGTAAAAACCGTCAAAGTAGAAACAACTAATTTTATTAATGAAAATAGGCTTTGTCAGGGTAAATTCTTGTGGCAGGAAGGGTATGGAGCTTTTTCATATTCAAAAAATCAGATAAAGAATGTGTCCGATTATATTTTGAATCAGAAAATCCATCATCAGAAAAAAAGTTTTAGAGAAGAGTATATTGAACTTTTAACACAATTTGAAATCGATTATAAAGATGAATATTTATTTGATTTTTTCGAGTGACCTCCTTTGAAATATTCCGAATTTTAATCATTATAATCTACAGAGATATGGCTTTTACAGAAGCCGATTCTAATTAAATTATTTTTACTACATGAAATTTCTTATTGTAATCCCGACACATAATGAAGAAGAGAACGTTTTACAGTGTTTAGAGTCACTGAGGAAACAGTCTTTTCAGGACTTTTCGTGTGTTGTTATTAATGATGGTTCTACAGATAATACCAAAGTTCTTGTTGAGCATTTCATAGAAAATACCAAACTGAATAGAGCTCAGGTTTCTATGTTTACGCTTCATAGCCTGCCTAAATCTGAACATCAGCCGGGTGCAAAAGTGGTAAGGACTTTTAATAAAGGGCTGGAAGGTATAGAGCTGGATGATTATGATATCGTTTGTAAATTCGATGCCGATATTATATTTCCGGAAAACTATTTAGAAAAGGTTAGCAGTGTCTATAAAGAAAAACCAAAATCCGGAATGGTTTCTGGTTTGGTATATATTGAGAAGAATGGAGAATGGACATTCGAAAATCTCTCTTCCAAAAACCATGTGCGTGGTCCAATAAAATCTTATAGGGTAGCATGTTTTAAAGATATGAATGGTCTGCGCCCTGTATTAGGTTGGGACAATATAGATGTTATGTTGGCACAGATGCACGGCTGGGAAGTCATTACAATAAAAGATATCTGGGTAAAACATCTGCGTCCTACAGCCTATAAATACAAAAAGCAGAAAGCTGAAAAGCTTGGGCAGTATTTTTATAACATTGGACTGAATTTTCCATTGGCTTTTGTTTCTTCAGCCAAATCATCACTGAAAAATAAATCCTTATCAGAATTTCTTATTACTATGAAGAGCTTTATGAAGCAGAATACTGAGCGAGTACTCTCACCTCAGGAAATTGCATATATTAGAGGTCTCCGCTGGAACCAGATGCTTCGGAGAAAATAGAACTATAGGTACAAAGTTAGAAGTTAGAACCTTATTAAATGATCTGCTTACTTAAAAGCAAGGTGTCATAAAGAAAACAATCTACTGTAGAAAAAATAAAGCCTTGTCAGAATTGAATCTTGACAAGGCTTCTTAAATATTGATGTTGTATTAATTAATTGCTGTGAGTTCAATAACACTGCTTTTCAGACTGCCATTAAGAAACCATGGAAGTCCAATCTTCATTAAATAATCTCCAGAGAAAGACTTTCCGTTTTGTGGAAGCTGAGGTTTGTTTTCATTTTCCAAATTTAGTTCTTTTAATACATAATTTTTATTAGGATCAAGTCCCTGGAATTGTATTGGGGCGAAGTAATCACCTAGTTGAGGATGCAGATTGTATGTGTAGAGCACCGCTTTATTTTTAGCTTTATCAGTAAGCATCCATGCGGCATAATGATTGTTATAAGGAGCAATTAACCGGTACATATCACCGGTATTAATTATATCCTGTAAATTTTTATAATTTTTCAATGCATTCTGAGATAACTTCAATTCCTCCGGATTCATTTCCTCAATTCGTATATCAAATCCCAATTTGCCGCTCATAGCAACATCCAGCTTGAATTTTAAGGGCTGTTTCCCCCAGCTGGTTACGTGTGCACACTGGATTCCCATAGGGAAGAAGTATGAATATCCATACTGAATAAATATCCGTTGTAATGGATCAGTATTATCACTTGGCCAGAATTCATTCGTGTATTTCAATCCTCCATATTCTGCACGGCCGCCACCACCACTACACCACATTAGTTCTGTATCCGGGTATTTCTGACGGATGCGCTCCAGAACTTTATAAAGTCCAAGGGTATAGTCGATATAGAGGTTATTTTGTTTGTCTTTCAGATAATCCGAAAAAGCATTGGTCATATAGCGGTTACAATCCCATTTGATATAAGCGATATCAGGGTTCTCCTGGAGAATATTATCTACTACTTTAAAAACATGTTCCTGTACTTTAGGGTTGGATAAATCCAGAACTAACTGGGTTCTTCTTAGATTTTCATCTCTGTTTGGCAGTTTCAGAATCCAATCGGGATGTTTTTCATAGAGTTCGCTTTTGGGATTCACCATTTCAGGTTCCACCCATATTCCAAACTTTACATTGTGCTTTTTGGCCTCTTTTACAAAGAAGGGGAGGCCATTTGGAAGCTTTTTCTTGTTTACTTCCCAATCACCAAGGCCGGCATCATCATTGTTTCTTGGATATTTATTCCCAAACCAGCCATCATCCAGAAGGAATACATCTACTCCAAGATTTTGTGCATCTCCCAAAAGACTGGTTAGCTTTTGTTCGTCGAATTTAAAATAAGTAGCTTCCCAGTTGTTTAGTAAGGTCGATTTATTTTCTTTACCCTTATATATACCATAGTTGGTAGCCCATTGGTGCAGGTTTCGGGAAGCTTGCCCCTTTCCGGAATAGGAATAAGTATAGATGAAAGAAGGTGTTGTAAAAGTAGTATTCGGTACCAGTGTATATTCAGAAGCATAATTATTGATACCTGGTAAAATCTGTAACAGATTACCGAAATCCTCACTATATCTGATATTTTCAAAGCCTAGTCTAAAATTACCACTCCAGGCAAGGGTACCTGCGAGCACCTTTCCGTTCTCTTCACCAGCTGGCTGATCTACAGAAAGCATGAAAGAAGGTAAGTCGAAATTGGTTGCACGTGTTCCCAGTTTAGATTCTATATGATGAATTCCTTCAGGTAAAGGAACTTCCTCCATACGCACTTCATTGGCCCAGTCTCCAAAGAAATGAGTCAGGTAATAATTTTTTGAAGACAACTGAAGAAAAGCAGATGTAAAATGTTTTAAGATGACAGCCTTTTTCTCCTGATGCTTAATTTCTGCCCATTGCTCAATAACATTTTCATTTTTATAAGCTTTAAAATTTAAAGTGACGTAGAAAGGATATTGTGGATCTTTAAGCTGAATTTGTGTCGTCTGAATATTGCCTTCGGTTTTGGTATTGTGATTAATATACTGGAGTTCCAGTGACGGATTATTATCTGCATGAAGTACCCCAAGCGATGGTTCACGAACCGGTCCTGACCCCTGAGTAATGATGGCCGGTAGGTTGCTTGGCTTTTTTAGAGTGTAATCGGAAGTATTGGCTAGTGCCTGACCGAAATAAAGCTGTGTGAGTTGTTTTTTCACATTTGCTGTATAGACTAATGCTGTATTCTGTGTAGAGATTACAATCGTAGGTGTTTTGTCCTGTGCCTGCAGCCATCCGAAGCAGGGAAACATGCAGCCAATAATGAATGAACAGAGTGTTCTCATGTGATTTTATATTTATGAAGTCTATGGTTATTTTGAATAAAGATAAATAAAATATATCTATGTGTGTTTAGATTTTAAATAATAGACAAGTATATCTCAGGAAATGATAAATATCCTGAAAAAAATAATGCTATTAAATAAAGCAATTTCTTAATTTTGTCTATTAAACTAATACGTATTGAAGAACATTGCCTACATTGAACTGGATACCCACGCTGAACTCGCCATTAATTTTATAGAGCTTACAAGAGATTCCCAATATTTACATGTAGAATATTTCTTTTCCCAAAAAATACTAGACAGAATAAATGAAAAGGGGAGTCATGTGATTCATGCAGAAGCGGCAACACTCTTAAAAGAATTGGACGGGCGGAAATTTGATGCAGTAATTATAGGAACAGCACATCGCTATTTTAATGTTTTTGAAGAAGTGGCAAGAAACTATCCAACCTTCATTATAGCACATAATCTCAATTTTATTAAAGCTTCCAAAGCCGATATTTTCAGGAATATTTTTAAACAGGACCGTCCGTTCAGGATAAAGTTATGGTTGAAAGAGGGGCTGATGAAGAAAGACAAACTCTATAATGAAGCCAGATCGTTATTCATCCTTGATGAAAATATCGATGAGTTACAATATCCATATGAATTAAGATGGCTGCCTTTATTATATACAAAACATTCTGAGCAGAAGATTCAGCCTAATCTGGTTGCAATACCGGGAACTGTAGACCAGCACAGAAGGAATTATAAAAGAATATTTAATAAAATAAAATACTTTCGCGGAAATTTTACCTTTAGCTTTTTAGGACGAGCAGAAGGAAAAGAGCTGGATAAGCTGAAAAGACTATCGCAGAATCTGCCGGATCATGTTGACATTGAATACTATGATTCCAGAGTTTCTCATGAAGAGTTTGAGAAAAAGATGCAGACTGCAGAAGTGTTGTGGTGTCCTATACAAAAAGAAACTAAATTCTTTGGGATTCCGGAAATTTATGGAAAGACAAAGATGTCCGGAAATATAGGTGATGCAATTAAATATGCAAAGCCTGCAATTTTCCCTAAAAGCTATTCTGCGAGCTATTCCTTTATCTTTAAAGAAAAAAGAGATATTGAGAAACAAATCTCTGAAATAAAAAATAAGCATTACGACTTCGACAGCTTCGAAATAAGTCTTGTCCGCAGGAAGCTGGAATATTTGCTGAGCAATCTTTGATTTTTTCTAAAACTTTTATAAAGAATTTGAAAATAAAAACGAATTCTGTTATATTTGTTAAATATTTCTTAAAATGAGTTTGTACAGCCGACTAGCAGAAAATTTAATGTATCTCTCGCCTTCGTATTACAAACAAAGGTTTTTTAAGAAACTGAATAATATCAGCCTGCAGAATGTTTTGGAAAGAGGTGTGGAGCCGGAGCTGATATGGATAAGAGAATTTCTCCCGAAAGATGCAGTTTTCTTTGATGTAGGAGCTAATGTAGGAGCTTATATATATATGTTGGAGGGACATCTGAAACCGGAAAATATTTATGCTTTCGAACCCAATCCTCTACTTTTTAAACGTCTGAAAAGACTTTTTCCGAAGGTGAATATTTCATCATACGCACTTTCTAATAAAAATACAAAAGCACAGTTTAAAATACCCGTAATAAAAGGGCACAGCAATGCGGCACGCGGAACATTACAAACTGAGCTGAAAGAAGAAGGTGAAAAAAAGACGATTACCAGGACGGTTACAGTAAAGAGGCTGGATGACTGGGCCGAGAAAAATGTTATCGACCGTATTGATTTTATAAAAATAGATGTCGAAGGAAATGAAACCTATACAGTTGCCGGAATGATAGATACAATTCTTCGTCTGAAACCTGTATTGATGATAGAAATTGAACAGAGACATCATAAAAGACCTATATGGGATTATATTCATTATTTCGAACGTTACGGATACAATGCCCATTACCTTGATCGTACAAGTTTTAAACTTGTACCTTTAACTGAGAATGTATGTATGCAGCAAAGTGAATACAATGAAAAGGATAAGCAGCGGTATATTAACAATATAATTTTCCTGCCTAAAAGATGAGTGTTGTAGCAAGACAGAGTTTTAAGTACTCCATAGTCGGATATTTAGGTTTTCTGCTGGGAACCCTTTCTGCAATTTTCGTATTTCCACTTGATATGGATTATTACGGAAAGCTTAGGTATATTTTATCAGCTGCAGAAATTGTACTTCCGTTCATTGTATTTGGATTATCATATGCCAATGTAAAATTCTTTTTATATACCCAAAAGGACGGAAAACAGCAAAATTTATTTAGCTTGTCGCTTTTGATGGTAGTGCTGAATTTCTTACTGTTTACTTTACTTTTACTCCTGGTCAATATGATCAGACCTGATCTGAAAAGCTGGGAACTGTTTGAGAAATTCTGGAGATATAAAGCTATTATTATTCCTATGATTCTGATTCTGGCGGTTAGCCAGGTCTATAATAAGTATATATCAAATTACAAAAGAATCGTTGTTCCCAATATCTTCGAGAATATTTTTCCTAAAATAGCTAATCTTGGAGCTTTCGTTTTATTCTTCTATATGGATGTACCGGAGAAGCCTTCAATGCTTTTCTTTTTGGGCGTTTTTGTTCTGGCACTTATAGGCTATCATATATACCTGAATAAACTTGAGAAGTTCAAACCAGATTTCTCGATGGATTATATTAAAAAAGACAATTTCTGGAAGGAAGTACTCAACTATGGATTTTACGGCTTTCTTGGCAATATTGGAAACTATCTTTCCCTGCGTATTTCCAGTGTTATGATATCCAGTTATATGGATTTTAAAGATAATGGAGTATACGGAATTGTAATTGCTGTTACTTCAGTTCTTACCATTCCTCAGATGGGGCTGTACAATATTTCAGCACCCATGATCAACAAACATTTGGAAAATAATGAAATGGATGAGCTGAATGTATTTCATCAGAAAACATCTTTGTCTTTACTATTTCTGGGATTAGTATTATTTTCCTGTGTACTGGTCGGCTATCCATATCTGACACATCTAATACAGAATGGATTTGAATTACGTGCTGCAGAACCAGTTTTATGGATTACCGGTATAGGATTAATGTTCGATCTTGCAACAGGTTTTAACGGACAGATTATATCCATGTCCAGATACTACCGTTACAATATTGTAGTAACATTATTTTTGGCCGTAATTAATATAGGACTGAATTTTTATTTCCTTAAATATACCAATATGGGGCTTGCAGGAGTAGCATTGGCCACAACTATATCGCTGGCTTTATATAATATAGCTAAAATTGTTTTCAATTACTGGAAATTTAAAGTACATCCTTTTTCTATAGAGATGCTGTATGCTTTAGTACTGTGTTTCCTGGTTGTTTCCATGGTTATCCTGATGCCTAATACAAGTTCCAATCTGTTTAATCTTTTCTATAAACCGGCTGTGGTGCTTCTTTTAATAGGTGTTGCAAATCATTATATGAAGATTGTTTCATTGGATAAATATTTAAACCGAGATTTCTTTAAGAGTATTTCAAAATTTTAAGTAAATTGCGCTAAACTAAAAACAATAACGCATGATTCTTAAAAAAACGACAATTATGGCTTTTGCCATAATGGCATTTGGCCTTGGCGCACAGTCACGAAAGGCGCAGATGGGCAAGCTGGTAACTGAAAATTTTAAATTTGCAGACCAGCAGTTCAAATATCTTATGAAAGGGCTTCCCGATGACAAAGTTCCACAGACTTACGACGCTAAAAGTGGTAAAGTAGTGAACTATGAAAGAACCTGGTGGTGTACGGGGTTTTACCCGGGATCTTTGCTCTATGTATATGAGGAGACTAAGGATCCTGTAATGCTGAAAGAAGCGGAAAGAGTTCTGAAAATTATTGAACCCAATCAGACTTTTACAGGAAACCACGATCTGGGTTTTATGATGTATTGTAGTTTTGGCAATGCATATAGAATTACCAAAAATCCTGAATACAAAAAAATTATCTTTAATTCTGCAGAAGCATTATCTACCCGTTACAGACCCTCTATCCATGCAATCCAGTCATGGAATAAAAATGCAAGATTCGACTGTCCGGTGATTATCGATAACATGATGAATCTTGAAATGTTGAACTGGGTAAGCCAAAACGGAGGTGATAAAAAATACCAGGAAATTGCAGTTACACACTCCAATACGACAATGAAGAATCACTATCGCCCGGATTACAGTTCTTATCACGTACTGGATTATGATCTGAATACAGGTGAAGTTATAAAGAAAAAAACCTGGCAGGGCTATTCTGATGAGTCTGCATGGTCTCGTGGACAATCTTGGGGATTATATGGTTATACGATGATGTATCGTTTTACTAAAGATCCAAAGTATTTGGATTTTGCCAACAAAATTGCCAATTTCATTCTGACAAACCCGAATTTGCCAAAAGATAAAATTCCATATTGGGATTTTAATGCCCCGGATATCCCGAATGCACCACGCGATGCTTCTGCAGCAGCACTTATGGCATCTGCCTTCCTGGAACTGGGACAATATACAAAAGGAAAAGAACGTCAAAAATATCTTGATAATGCAGAGCAGATATTAATTAACCTTTCCAGTCCGGCTTACAGAGCTAAACTTGGCGAAAATGGAGGTTTCCTGCTTATGCATAGCACTGGAGCATTACCATTGAAATCAGAGATAGATGTTCCTTTGGTATATGCAGATTATTACTTCCTTGAAGCTTTGAAGCGTTATAAAGACTGGTATTTGTAGAACCTTGCAGATTATAAAATGAAATCATTTACATTATTGACAATAGGCTTTGCAGGAGTACTGACTTTTGCGCAGACAAAGCCACTGCTAAAGTTGCAATTAACCAATGGGCTTGCCGTTGAGAGAAAGCAGCAATCGGTTGAAGTTTCTGCAGCTACAGTAGCGGGAATAAAAAATAAAACATTTGTTGTTAAAAGCAATCAGACAGAGATTCCATATCAGTGGCTGTCAGACGGGAAGTTGCTGTTACAGGCAGACTTTAAGCCTAATGAAAAAAAACAGATAATTTTCACAGAAGGGAATCCATCTCAGAATGAAGCTAAGGTTTACGGGCGCTTTGTTCCGGAAAGATATGACGATTTTGCATGGGAAAACGATAAAATTGCTTTCCGTATGTATGGTAAATCTTTGGAGAAAGTTCCCAATCAGAATGCTTGGGGTATGGATGCCTGGTCGAAGCGTACTAACAGACTGATATTAGATGAATGGTATAAGCTCAACAACTACCATAAAGATAATGGTGACGGATTAGACTTTTTCCATGTTGGAAGCTCTCTTGGAGCGGGGGATATATTACCATTTATCGGGGATAAATTTACCTATTTAGGAAATTATCAAAGTTATAAGATAACGGAAAAAGGACCGCTTAGATTTACTTTTCAGTTAGAATATCCGGAAGTAAATGTAGATGGATATAAAATTTCGGCAGTAAAAAAAGTAAGCCTTGATGCCGGATCTCAGCTCAATAAAGTTGAGGTTACATACACATTTGGTGGACAGTCTGCACTTCCTGTATTTGCAGGTCTTGTACATTGGGATGGAAAAGGTGAAAAGACAGTGGATGACACCAAACATATTGCAGCTTACTGGCCGGAAGATTCTAAAGAAGGTATTGTTGGAACAGCAGTAATCTTCCCGGGTTCTAAAGTAAAGATTCAGAACACCCTGAAGCATTTAGGAGAAAAGGTTGTACTAAAGAATAATCAGAAGTTCACATTTTACAGTGGTGCTGTATGGAGTAAAGCAGGGCTGATCACCAATAATGAAAGTTGGGTAAAATACTTAGAGCAGTTTGCTAATAAATCTATAAATCCTGTAAAGGTTACTAAAATGTAAAAATCGAAAGGTCAGAAGAATTCTTCTGACCTTTCTTTCACCAAATAAATAAAACATTATATTATAAACTAACTGATTTTGGTTAAACAAAAAAGCAGCTTATAGATATAGTATATTGTTACCAGCCTTTTATAGCGCCACCTTTAAATGCTTTTTCAGCGGCTTGTTCTACGGCTTTAGACTGATATGCTTTTACAAAGTTTTTTACTTTTTCAGAGTCTTTATTATCCTCTCTTGCAACAATTACGTTCATATAGGCAGATTCTATATCTTCCTTTAGTAATCCATTTTTTTCCGGATCCAATCCTGCCTGTGCTGCAAAATTGTTATTGATTACAGCTATTGTAACATCCTTATCATCCAATACTCTTGGAAGCTGCGGTGCTTCTATTTCTACAATTTTTAGCTGCTTTGGGTTTTCAGTTATATCGGTTACTTTTGGCAGTAGCCCAACATTGTCTTTCAGTTTTAGTAATCCGTTTTTTTGTAGTAGTAATAACGAACGTCCGCCATTAGTTGGATCATTTGGGATAACAACAGTACTACCATTTTGCAGCTCAGCAATGTTTTTTATTTTTTTAGAATACGCTACGATAGGGAATACAAAGGTTTTCCCTACAACAGCCAGTTTATAACCCCGTTGTTTAGACTGTTCGTTTAGATATGGAACATGCTGAAACGCATTTGCATCAAGATCACCATTGTTTAATGCCTCATTCGGTAAGACATATTCCGTGAAAGCAACCAGTTCTACATCCAGATTGTATTTCTCTTTCGCTTCTTTTTTTGCAGCTTCGGCTAAATCTCTTTCAGGGCCAGAGGCAATGCCTACTTTAATATAGTTAGGATTGTCTTTTTTAGCATTTGTGCAGGAATATAAAAATAATAAGGCTATAGTAATTAAACTTAGAAGTGTAAATCTTTTCATTCTCTTGATTTTATCTATGATTGAATTTTTTTGAAAGTCTGTCTCCTGTAAACTGAATAATGAATACCAGAGCTATGAGTAATAATAATACAGTGTTCATAATAACAGCGTTATAGCCTATATAACCATATTGATAGCCAACCTGT
Source organism: Elizabethkingia miricola (assembly GCF_001675285.1). GTDB lineage: Bacteria > Bacteroidota > Bacteroidia > Flavobacteriales > Weeksellaceae > Elizabethkingia > Elizabethkingia miricola. The sequence continues at coordinate 36,362 of NZ_LSGQ01000001.1, read as the reverse complement.
CCCAGTCCCCCGGCACCTACAGCTCCGCCCATTGCAGAGTAGCCTACTAATGTTATCAGTGTAATTGTAGCATTGTTAATTAACGAAGGTAAAGCTTCAGGAAGCAAAACCTTGCTGATAATTTGCTGTGGACTTGCGCCAAGAGCTCTTGCTGTTTCTATCAATCCATTTGGAACTTCAAGAAGACTGTTCTCTACCAGTCTTGCAATAAACGGAGCACAACCAATACTTAGTGGAACAAGCGCAGCCCAAATTCCTATGGAAGTTCCTACCAGTACTCTTGTAAAAGGAATCATCCATACAATGAGTATGATAAAGGGAATAGACCGGAATACATTAACCAGAACAGAGAGAAAACGATTATAAAAATTATTTTCAAGCAGCTGACCTTTTCTGGTAAGGAATAGCACTATGCCTAAAGGTAAGCCTAGCAGAAATCCAAAAAATCCTGAAACTATTGTCATGAAAATAGTTTCCCAAAGTCCTTTTAAGAGTAATGAAAGCGTAATCTGATCAAGCATATCCCTTTATGGTATTTTGAATATTATTCTGATTGAAATACTGGATAGCTTTTGTATTTTCCTCATTATTGCCCTGAAGGTGTAATAACATTTTCCCGAAATTTGCTTTGCCCATATACTCAACATCTGCGGTGATAAGTTTATAGGGGATCTTGTAATCGCTATAAACGACTGACAATAATTCTTCGAACGGTATATTGCCGTTCAGCTCAATTTCTATTAACGGGAACAATCCCGCTGCAGCTTCTTCCTGTAATCTCTTACTTATTGATTGCGGTATATTCATTGTTTTAAATGTTATAAATTGTTTTATGATAGGGTGTTCTTTATCAGATATTATTTCATCCAGAGTACCTTTGGTAACTAATTTTCCTTTGTCTATTACGGCAACATGATTGCATATTGATTTTATAACTTCCATTTCATGAGTAATCAGTAAAATAGTAATCCCCAGACGTTTATTAATATCCTGTAATAGTTGCAGAATAGACTGTGTAGTCGCAGGGTCAAGGGAGCTTGTTGCTTCATCGCATAACAGAAGGAAAGGATCATTTGCCAGCGCCCTTGCAATAGCCACACGTTGCTTTTGTCCGCCAGAAAGACTTTTGGGATAATCATTCGCTTTATCTTCAAGACCTACTATTCTCAGAAGTTCATTTACCTTCTTATTAATTTCTGTTTTGTTTACATGATCCAGTTCAAGTGGCAGTGCAACGTTATCAAAAACTGTTCTGGAGGAAAGAAGATTGAAATGCTGAAAAATCATTCCTATCTTTTTTCTCTGTTCTGCCAGTTGTTTAGAGCTTAGTTTTAATAAATTGATTCCGTTTACAATAACCTCTCCTTCATCTGGTTTTTCCAAGAGATTTATACAGCGTATAAGTGTACTTTTTCCTGCTCCTGAAAAGCCTATAATTCCTGTTATATCTCCTTGTCCAACTTCCAGACTTATATTATCCAGGGCTTTAAACTGCTTTTTTTTCTGTACAAATGTTTTGGATATATTTTTAATTGTGATCACTGATTTCAGTTTTAATTGCTTCTATTTAATAAAAAAATCCGCCGAAAGCATCGGTGGATTCATTATAGATCTGTTTTTCTGACATCTTTAATCACCCGATACGATAGAGAATGGCATAGCCATTTGGTAACACATTATCATGGTTACTTTTTTACTTTTGCAATTGCTCTTTCTGATGATAATTCTGTCCATTTTTATTTTGTTATAGATTTGTTTTCAGAATAATTTCTGATGCAAATATAAATATCTTTTTTTAATATCCTAGTAATTTGATAGAATTTATTATTTTAATTTTTATTCATATTTCTGAAGCTAACAAAACTATTTAATGACAGGGGTGAACAATATTTAGCTGCTGACTTAGAATGATTAAGAAATGTTCTTTTGTTGTGCAATAATTGATTAGAATTTGCATTTTTTTACCTCAAGCGTTAAACTTTGTTAATCAGTGTTGGTTATTTATAAATCTAAGTGTACATTTGCGGCTTTAAAATGAGAAACTTTTTAGTGTTTTTACTGACGGGGCTGTTTTTACTCTTTGTAGTGGAGAGTAGGCTTCATGTAAGAACATTTCAAAACTGCAAATTAGCACATTCTCATCGTCACCTTCCTAAAAAGGCTAATCATCTGAATCAGACCTATGAGAAGTTTTCAATTCAACAGTCTTCTGATGATACTGGAAATAATAGTCCTTTAGAACTTAGCGAAAACGACTTTCAGTTTTCTGCAGATATTCAGACAGTTATCGTATTAGCCAGTGTATTTAGTTTTATATGCCTGTTAGGGCTATTGGGACATAAACGGCGAAATATTGCTGTATACAACTTTGTTGTAAATCTTTCTACAATTAAAAGATTCATTCTGATTCGTTCCATCAGAATTTAAACATCCTTTTTCCGATTGACTTCTGCTCTGTTTTAGAACATGAAGCATTTTGTAATGTGTTTTTGGTAATGGACACTTTATAATATTCTTTATTACCATTTTATTTCCGTTTAAAACATTAACGATTTATAAGCTCTGAAAATTATGATGAAAAGAGTTACCTCAGGCATTGCACTAAGCATACTCCTGTTGGCCATTGGCTGTAATAAGAAAAAAGAAGAAAAAGAAGAAGCAGCTATTTACCCTGTGACTTCTCCAATAGTGAAGGACACAGTGATTAACAAAGAATATGTTGCTCAGATTCAGTCAGTGAAAAATATTGAAGTCCGGGCTCAGGAAAAAGGATTTCTTGAGAAGATTTATGTAGATGAAGGACAATATGTGCATGCAGGACAAACTCTGTTCAGAATTATGCCTCAGGTTTATCATGCAGAATTATTAAAAGCAAAAGCTGAAGCACAACAGGCAACAATTGAGTTACAGAATGCAAGCACTTTGGCCAATAACAATATCGTTTCCAAAAATGAAAGAGCAATGGCAAAAGCTAAACTGGATGCTGCCAATGCTGAAGTTAAGCTGGCGCAGATTCACTTGTCATTTACAGATATTAAAGCACCATTTTCTGGTATAATAAACAGACTTCCGCTAAAGTTAGGAAGTCTTATCAATGAAGGTGATCTTTTAACTTCTTTATCTGATAATACCAGTATCTATACCTACTTTAATGTATCTGAACCTGAATATTTAAGCTACCAGACACATGCAAGTGACAGAGGAAGTCAGTTGGTAAATCTGATTATGGCAAATGGTGAGATTTTTCCTGAGAAAGGTGAAATCCAGACTATAGAAGGAGAATTTAATAACGAGACCGGAAATATTGCTTTCCGTGCAAAATTCCTTAATCCAAATAAACTTCTGAGAAATGGAGAAACAGGAAAAGTTCAGATGACAATGCCTGTTCATAATGCTTTAATTATTCCTCAGAAATCTACTTATGAAATTCAGGATCAGAAGTACGTTTTTGTGATCGATAAAAATGGAGTTGCAAAGTCAAGAAATATAAAAGTATTGTATGAACTTCCTGACCTGTACATTGTAGGTTCGGGAATTTCTGCCGGAGATAAAATCCTGTTAGAAGGAGTTCAGAAAGTAAAAGACGATCAGAAACTGAAAGTAAAATTCCAGGATCCGTTGAAAGTAATCAAATCATTGAAATTAAAAGCAGAGTAGGAGCTCTAAAATGAAGTAGTATGTTTAAGAAATTCATTCGCAGACCTGTTCTGTCTATTGTAATCTCATTGATTATTGTATTTTTAGGGATACTGTCACTTGTGAAACTTCCGGTGACACAGTTCCCGTCTATATCTCCGCCCAAAGTAAATATTACAGCGGAATATCCAGGAGCAAACAACGAACTATTAATTAAATCAGTAATTATTCCGTTAGAAAGAGGACTTAACGGAGTTCCGGGGATGAAGTATATGTCATCCAATGCTGGTAATGATGGTGAAGCTGCTATTCAGATCGTATTCGATTTGGGTACGGATCCCAATGTTGCCGCAGTAAATGTACAGAACCGTGTATCTTCTGTGGTAAACAAACTTCCGCCATTAGTAGTGCGTGAAGGGGTAAAGATTACCCGTGAGGAGCCTAATATGTTGATGTATATTAACCTGTATAGTGATGATCCGAAAGCAGATCAGAAATTCCTTTTCAACTATGCAGATATCAATGTAATGTCTGAATTAAGAAGGATTGGCGGAGTAGGATTTGCAGATATCTTGGGAACCCGTGAATATGCAATGCGTATCTGGCTGAAACCAGACAGGCTAACAGCTTACAATATTTCTGCCGACGAAGTAATGGAATCGCTGAATGAGCAGAGTTTAGAAGCTTCTCCCGGTAAAACAGGGGAGAGTTCCGGAAAACGAGCGCAGTCATTTGAATATGTACTGAAATATCCGGGGCGTTTTAACAATGAAAAGGATTATGGGAATATCATATTAAAAGCAAAGCCAAATGGAGAATCTGTAAGGTTAAAAGATGTTGCAGATATCGAGTTCGGAAGTTCCATGTATGATATTTATTCTACACTAAACGGAAAACCATCTGCTGCAATTACGGTTAAGCAGTCATATGGATCCAATGCAAGTGATGTTATTAAGAACGTAAAAGCACTAATGGCGGATCTCGAGAAAAATACTTTCCCGAAGGGAATGCATTATGAGATCAGTTATGACGTTTCCAGATTCCTGGATGCTTCTATGGAAAAAGTTATACATACTTTATTCGAAGCATTTATACTGGTTGCAATTGTTGTATTCCTTTTCCTTGGAGACTGGCGTTCAACACTGATTCCGGCACTTGCGGTTCCGGTTTCACTTGTCGGAACTTTTGCCGTAATGTCGGCCTTTGGTATTACACTAAACATGATTTCCCTTTTTGCCTTGGTAATGGCAATCGGGGTAGTGGTAGATGATGCTATTGTAGTTATAGAAGCCGTCCATGCCAAGATGGAAGAAAAGAACCTCTCTCCATTGAAAGCGACTGAAGAAGCGATGCACGAAATAAGCGGGGCTATTATAGCTATTACGTTGGTTATGGCATCGGTGTTTATTCCGATTGCATTTATGTCTGGACCTGTAGGTGTATTCTACCGTCAGTTCTCTATTACTATGGCATCTTCTATTATCCTTTCAGGGATTGTGGCTTTAACGCTTACCCCGGCATTATGTGCACTTATTCTGAAAAATAATCACGGAAAAGCAAAGAAGAAAACTCCTGTTACAATCTTCCTGGATAAATTCAACAATATATTTACAAAGGGAGCAGGGAAATATGAAAAGACACTTAATAAGACGGTTACTAAAAAAATGATTACGCTGCCGCTTTTATTAGCTTTCTGTGCATGTACCTATTTCTTGAGTAACTCACTTCCGTCTGGTTTTATTCCGAGTGAAGACCAGGGGATGATTTATGCTATTATACAGACACCGCCTGGATCTACATTGGAGAGAACCAATCAGGTGGCAAGGCAGCTTCTGAAAGAGTCAGAAGATATTGACGGTGTACAGTCTGTTTCTTCGCTCGCCGGTTATGAAATCCTGACAGAAGGAACGGGATCCAATTCAGGAACTTGTCTTATCAACCTGAAAAGTTGGGATGAACGTACAGAATCCGCCGCAGAGATTATTGAGAAGCTTGAAGAAAAGGCTAAAAATATTCCGGGTGCCAATATTGAATTCTTCCAACCACCTTCAGTACCGGGATATGGTGCAGCCGGAGGTTTTGAACTCCGTTTACTGGACAAAGCCGGAAGTGGTGATTATCATAAAATGGAGCAGGTAAGTAATGACTTTGTAAAGGAACTGAAAAAGCGTCCGGAACTGGGTTCTGCATTTACATTTTATTCGGCAAGTTTCCCGCAGTATATGTTAAGGGTAGACAACGATCTTGCTGAACAAAAAGGTGTGACTATTGAAAAAGCAATGGATAACCTTTCTACCTTAATTGGTTCCAATTACGAAACAAGTTTTATACGTTTCGACAGACCTTATAAAGTAATTGTTCAGGCAGGGCCGCAATACCGCGCATTGCCGAGTGATCTGTTAAAGCTATATGTGAAAAACGATAAAGATCAGATGGTTCCTTATTCAGATTTCATGAAACTGGAAAAAGTATATGGGCTCTCTGAAATGACAAGACATAACATGTACAACTCGGCACAGGTCAGCGGAACGCCGGCACCTGGGTACAGTAGTGGACAGGCTATTAAGGCTATACAGGAAGTTGCTGATAAAACATTACCTAGAGGCTTTGGTATCGACTGGGCAGGTATTTCCAAGGATGAGGTAAGCAGAGGAAATGAAGCTGTATTTGTATTCCTGGTATGTCTGGGCTTTGTATATCTGATCCTTTCTGCACAATATGAAAGTTTTATTCTTCCTTTACCGGTTATACTATCATTACCTGTAGGTATTTTCGGTGCTTTCCTATGTCTGAAGCTTATGGGATTAGAAAATAATATATATGCACAGGTAGCGATGGTTATGCTTATTGGTCTTTTAGGAAAGAATGCCGTACTGATTGTGGAATTTGCTGTACAAAAAAGAGCTGAGGAAGGAATTCCTGTGGCACAGGCGGCAATTCAAGGAGCAGCGATCCGTTTCCGTCCAATTTTGATGACTTCATTTGCATTTATTGCCGGATTGATACCGTTGGTAATAGCAACAGGGCCGGGAGCGGTAGGAAACCGTACTATTGGTACAGCTGCAGCCGGAGGAATGTTAATCGGAACAATCTTCGGATTGATGATTATTCCTGGTCTGTACTATATCTTCGGTACGATTGCAGATAAATCGAAACTGGCAAAATATGAAGAAGAAAATCCATTAACCGAACAAACAGAACCTTATCAACACGATGGAAAATTTGAAGACTAAAAGTATTATTAGCGCCATTGCTGTATCGCTGGTTTTAGCAAGCTGTAAAGCGCCAATGGTAACAGTAGTAAAAGATGAGGTAAAAAATAACCTGCCTCAGAATTTCAATCAACAAGAAACAGAAGACTCTGGTAACAATAGCGGTACAACTCCATGGAGACAGTTTTTTACTGACCCGAATCTGGTGAGTCTTATAGAGACTGCGTTAAAGAATAACCAGGATTTATTAATTACATTTCAGCAGATAGAAATTGCTAAAAGCGGTGTATTGGCTAAGAAAGGAATGCTGAACCCGACAGTTTCTGCGGGTGTAAATGCAGGACTGAAAAAAGCAGGACGTTATACGAGTGAAGGTGCGGGGGATGCCACAACAGAGATAGAACCGGGAAGAAAAATGCCAGATCCGTTGGGGAATTTTGCAGGTGGCATTACAGCAAGTTGGGAAGTTGATATCTGGAAGAAGCTAAGAACAGAAAAGGAATCTGCAATTGCACATTATCTTTCTACAGTAGAAGGGAAGAACTTTGTTCTTTCCAGTCTTATAGAGGAAGTGGCAGACAGCTATTACGAATTATTGGCACTGGATAATCAGTTAGATATTACCAGAGAATATATTAAGCTTCAGGAGCGGGCTTTGGAAATCTCGAAAATTCAGAAACAGGCATCTGCAACAACCGAACTGGCTGTAAAGAAGTTTGAAGCAGAGCTAGCAAAATCCAGAGCGTCGGAGTATACAATCCGCCAGGATATAACAGAGAAAGAAAATGAGATAAACGCACTTTTGGGAAGATATCCACAGGCTATTGTAAGAACTAAAGAGAGCTTTATGTCAACCATTCCTCAGACTGTATATACCGGAATTCCTTCGCAGCTACTGGCGAACCGTCCGGATATTAAGCAAGCGGAATTAGAATTAAAAGCGGCAAAGCTTGATGTGCAGGCTGCCAGAAAAGAGTTTTATCCTTCACTGAATATTTCAGCAGCATTAGGTTTGGAAGCATTTAAGCCTTCTTATCTAGTGAAAATGCCGGAATCTATTGCTTACAATCTGGTAGGAGAACTGGCAGGACCGCTTATCAATAAAAGTGCTATTAAGGCAAATTTCCAGGCAGCGGATGCAAGACAAATTCAGGCATTGTACGAATATGATAAAACTATTCTGAATGCCTATTTAGATGTTGCTAATCTAATGTCTAAGGTTAAGAATATTGATGAGTTTTATAAACTTAAATCTCAGGAAAACCATGCATTAGAAGAAGCTACAGGCATTGCAAATCAGTTATTTAAAAACTCGCGTGCAGATTATCTGGAAGTTTTACTAAATCAGAGAGATGCACTGGATGCCAAACTGGAACTAATTGATGCCAAACAACAGCAGCTAAGCACAGTTGTAGATATCTACAAAAGTTTAGGTGGAGGTTGGAAGTAACTTTAATAATTATTTATTTAACCTTATTAGGTTTGGAACCCCGATTAATATCGGGGTTTTATTATAGTTTCTTTTGACTGAATTGACTTTATTCAAAAATCCTTGGGTCATCACTTATAAGGCCGTCTATACCCATTTTTTGCAGTTCCTGTAATCTTTCTTTTGAATTTACTGTCCATGGAATTACTTTCATTCCTAAGGTATGACATTCCTTTACCAACTCTGGAGTTACAAGGCTTTGATCCGGGCTGTAAATAGTAGGGGTAAAGCTTAGAAACTTCATATCTCCTTTTAGGCCATTAAGGTGATTAGGATATTGCTTGAACTTTTCTACAGGAATATTCTGAAAGTTAGCCCGCTGCTGAGCAATTTTTTTGTCATCTACTTTTTCTACAAGCAGGGCCGTCATTATTTTAGGATACTTTTTATGGATAATTTCTAAAGTTCTGGGATCAAAAGACTGAATGATAACTCTGTCCTGAATACCTTTTTCCAGAATAATTTTCATCATAAGATCTATAAATTCTTTTGGCTCGGGATGGAATATATTATCGGAAAACGGACGTGTTTTAGTTTCTATATTATAAAAGGGGAGAGGCCTTTTTAATTCACGAGCATAGCTTTCGCAAGAATCTACTACTGCAGAGAATAAAGGTTTTTGTACTTTCATTTTCTTCTGATCCGGATAACGTTCAAGTTTTTTCATACCTACATCATAAGTCCGAATCTTTGCATAAGGCATATCATAGATTTTATAATAAAAACCGGAGTCTTTTGGAATGTATTCGCCGTTAGGTTTTGTAACAAGTTCAGGAGAGAGGAAAGAGTCATGAGAAAGGATAACTTTTCTGTCTTTGGTAATTGCTAAATCCATTTCCAGTGTTGTAATCCCCATTTTTAGGGCATTTTTCATAGCTGGTATCGTATTTTCAGGATATAGTGATTTTCCACCTCTGTGAGCCTGTTTATCAAAAGATTGCGCATAATTTAGCTGTGCAGCCATACAGAGAATTCCTGCAAAAAATAAACTTTTCATAAATTAAAATTAAATTTTTCGAAATTATGAAATCACTGATTATTACCTGATTACGGGTGTGTTAAGTTTTTAATATATTTATATGAAATGCTTTTCATGGTAAAAAAGGGAGGAAAAAAAATGAAAAAACGTATCTTTGCGTTTTGAAACTTATGGAAAAAATAAAGGTTCACGACAAAACATTCGTACCCTATCTGAAGGACGAAGAATTACAAGAAATTGTTAAAGATGTAGCTCTTAAAATTTACGAAGATTATAAAGACGAAGTTCCTGTCTTTGTTGGAGTACTTAACGGAGTATTCATGTTTTTCTCTGATTTAATGAAACATTATCCGGGAAATTGTGAGATTGCATTTCTTCAGGTAAGCTCTTATGCCGGGACACAATCTACAGGTATTGTATACAAGAAAATGGATCTGACAAAAGATATTAAAGATCGTCATATCATCCTTGTTGAAGATATCGTAGATACAGGAAATACTATTGAAGCCCTGTTCGAGTACTTTAAAAATACACAAAGACCAAAGTCTGTAAAGCTGGCAAGCCTTCTTTTAAAGCCAGAAGTTTATACCAAACAATTTAAAATTGATTACATCGGGAAAGAGATTCCTAACAAGTTTGTATTAGGTTACGGACTGGATTATGATGAACTTGGAAGAAACCTGAAGGATCTTTACCATTTGGAGGATGGGAAAATTAATGATAAGTAATAAAGAATCTAAATAAAAAAGTAAAATGATTAATCTTGTATTATTTGGCCCTCCAGGGAGTGGAAAAGGTACACAAGCTCAGAACTTAATAAAAAAATACAACCTGAAACAGGTTTCCACAGGAGACTTGTTCCGTTTCAATATGAAAAACGACACGGAACTTGGAAAACTGGCAAAGTCATATATTGACAAAGGCGAATTAGTGCCGGATCAGGTAACCATTGATATGCTTATTGACGAGCTAAAGAAGCCTACAGATGCTGCAGGATTTATCTTCGATGGTTTTCCAAGAACTGCTGCACAGACTGAGGCTCTGGAACAAATTGTAGAAGAAGAATTAAATCACCCTATCGATATTTGTCTTTCTTTAATAGTAGATGATGAGATCCTGGTAGAAAGATTACTAAAGAGAGGTGAAACAAGCGGAAGAACGGATGATAGCAATGAAGATATTATTCGCAACCGTATCAAAGAATATTATACTAAAACTGCGGAAGTTGCAGAATTGTATAAAAAGCAAGGTAAATATATCGAAGTAAATGGTGTAGGAGAAATTGATGAAATTTCGAATAAGCTTTTTGCTGAGGTAGATAAAATAAAATAGCTATCAGTTGCTGGTTTACGGTTGATTTTATCAACTGTAAACTAATAACTGTAAACCAAGAACTAAATATATGTCCAATTTTGTAGATTACGTAAAAATTCATTGTCAATCAGGTCACGGAGGTGCAGGTTCTGCCCATCTCCGCAGAGAAAAATATATCCCGAAAGGAGGTCCTGACGGGGGAGACGGAGGACGTGGAGGACACGTAATTATGAAAGGAAATGCCAATGAATGGACATTGTTACCCCTTCGTTATACACGACATGTAAAAGCACAGCGTGGTGAAAACGGTGGGAAAAGTCAGCTTACAGGAGCCGATGGAGAAGATATTTATATTGAGGTTCCTATCGGTACAATTGCAAAGAATGAAGAAGGCGAGGTGATTGGAGAAATCCTTGAAGACGGACAGGAAATTGTTCTGATGAAAGGAGGAAAAGGTGGATTAGGAAACGAGCATTTCAAATCTGCAACCAACCAAACACCAAGATATGCACAGCCAGGACTTCCGGGAGAGGAAGGCTTTATCGTATTTGAACTAAAAGTATTGGCAGACGTAGGATTAGTAGGCTTTCCAAATGCAGGGAAATCTACTCTTTTATCTTCTGTATCTGCGGCAAAACCAAAGATTGCTAACTATGCCTTTACTACATTGACACCCAATTTGGGGATTGTTAATTACCGAAATTATAAATCTTTTGTAATGGCAGATATCCCCGGTATTATCGAGGGAGCTGCAGAAGGAAAAGGTTTAGGACATCGTTTTTTAAGACACATAGAGAGAAACTCTATTCTTTTATTCCTTATCCCTGCTGATTCAGAAGATCATTTTCAGGAATTTAAGATCCTTGAAAATGAATTGAAAGAATACAATCCGGAGCTCTTGGATAAAGATTTCTTAATCTCTATTTCCAAATCAGACTTACTGGATGAAGAATTAAAAACAGAAATTGCAGCTGAATTTCCGGAAAATCGCCAGCCATTATTTTTCTCAGGAGTTACAGGAGAAGGATTAATGGAGCTGAAGGATGCCATTTGGAAAATGCTGCACGGATAATCGTTGTCTATTTCCGTTTACATTAAAGATTTAAAATTATATATTTGACTTTCGACGATTTAAAATTAATAGAACCTATTTCCAAAGCATTGCAGGAAGAAGGTTACAAGACTCCGACCTCTATTCAGGAGCAGGCAATACCGAAAATTCTTGCCGGGAAAGATCTATTAGGATGTGCACAAACCGGTACCGGAAAAACGGCCGCTTTTGCTATTCCTATCTTACAGCTTCTTACTGAAAGAAGCGAAAATAAACACCGTAAAGGTGTTATAAAAGCATTGATATTAACGCCTACAAGAGAGCTGGCAATACAGATAGAAGAAAACTTCGAAGCTTATGGAAGACACTTGCCATTGAAAACAATGGTGATCTTCGGTGGAGTAAAACAAGGTGCTCAGGAAGAAAAGCTAAAAAGAGGTGTAGATATACTCGTGGCAACTCCGGGGCGTTTGTTAGACTTTATAAGCCAGGGAATTATTACGCTGAAGAATCTGGATATTTTTGTTCTGGATGAAGCAGACAGAATGCTCGATATGGGGTTTGTTCATGATGTGAAGCGTATTTTAAAGCATTTGCCGGAGAAAAGACAAAATCTTTTCCTTTCTGCAACAATGCCTAAAGAAATACAAAAACTAGCTTCCGAGATATTGGTAAATCCAGTAAAAGTAGAGGTAGCACCTGTTTCTTCTACTGCGGACACTATTGATCAATCTGTTTTCTTCGTAGACAAAGATGATAAGATTAATCTTCTTATTCATCTCTTACAGGATCAAAGTTTATCTCCTGTTATCGTCTTCTCCCGTACAAAACACGGAGCCGATAAAATTGCGAAGAAACTTAATCAGTCTAAAATTTCTGCTGAAGCCATCCATGGTAACAAATCTCAGAATGCAAGACAAAATGCACTGAATAACTTCAAAAGCGGAAAAACAAGAATTCTTGTAGCTACTGATATTGCAGCGAGAGGAATTGATATTGATAACCTGAAATATGTTGTCAATTTCGAACTTTCGGATGTAGCCGAAACTTATGTTCACCGTATCGGAAGAACAGGTAGAGCAGGAGCTTCCGGAACATCATTCTCATTTGTTGACGGATTAGATTTAGTGAATCTGAGAAATACAGAAAAGCTGATCGGAAAGAAAATTTTTGTAAACAAAGAACATCCTTTCCATACAGATAATCTGGTAGAACAAAAAAGAGACTCCAATAATAAGCCAGTTTCTGCAAGACCTTCAAATGCTGGAAATAATAACAACAGCAGTAAAAGAAATGTAAAGTCTTCTAAAAAGCCTTTCTTTAGAGGGAAAAAGAAATAATTTCTTTAAATAAAATAATAAAGCAGCTCTGTAATTTATAGAGCTGCTTTATTTATAATAGCTTCTAACAGTATTAATTCGTTTCTATTAATTTATTTAATTCTTCTTCAGAGGATAAACCGGTTGAGGATGCTAATATTTTTAGATTATTATCTACCAATACCGTATACGGAATAGCATTGTTTAGTTTAAAAAGTATTTGAAAATTCTCGTAGGCTGGAGAACTGCTATTTACAATTAATTGTTTCCAGCCCATTTTTTCATCATTTAATGTTTTTTTCCATGCATTCTTATCATTGTCTATTGAGATTGATACAAATTCCGTTGAAGTATTAACCTTGCTGTATACTTTTTTTAATAAAGGAATTTCCGCTCTGCATGGACCACACCAGCTAGCCCAGAATATAATAAGATGCTTTTTGTATTTGGTATCTGTAACTTTTAATTGATTACCATTCTCATCCTCTAATAGCGGTAAAATAACACCCTTTTTATTAAAACGTTTCTGGTTGTAATCTTCAAGCCTTTTATAAGTACCACTTTGGGTAATATCACCCTTGAAAGATTCCATGAAACTTTTAATTTCATCAGCATTATAGTTATTCTTATTCTGAACCAGTTTATATAACAGATGATAAGAATATGGATATTGTCTTATTTTTTCTTTAATAATATTGGTTTTGTTAGATTTCACATTATCAAAAAAATCACCATCTGTATTATAATATACTTCAGTTTGTCTGCCTGTGATAATTGGGGGACCTTCAACTAATTTAACTTTCTCAGGAAGCATAAGCTCTTTTGGTGTAAAGTCTTTAATATTTCCTTTTATTGATATAGCAGGATCGGAAAGAAAGGTTGAAGTACTCCAGGGGGATCCTCTGTATTTTGCATGTGTAGGAAAGCTGAAAAGCCTGGAAATACCTTTGTCATCTTTATGATCTATGCCTAAGTAGACAGGCTCAGCAGACTTGCCCCATTTATAAGTAAAGCTGAATACTCCATTTTTTGACCTTGTACTATCAATTTTATTACCTGCCCAGTCTTTATATAGGTATACAGTGCCGTCAGGTAGATTCGGAATATTACCTTCAATCACCGTTTGCTTATCTCTGGAACAGGATACAATACATAATAGAAAGAGAATAAAGTAGAAGGTATTTAATTTCATGTTTTGTAATTTGTTTAACAACGAGATTTTCCTCCATTTGAAGTTACACGTAATGGACCGCTGCCAATACCAATATCACAGTAAGCAGATTCACTGTCAGGCCATGATCTGCATTCACCTGAAAACGTTGTCCAGTTTCCATTACTATCTTGTATACTATAAGTACAGGCTAATCCTCTACCTGTTATCTTTTTTAAATCTGTTCTTGAAAGTTTTTTGAAATTTTTCACCTTGTACTTTTTAGAATTAGTAATTATATTTTCATGTTAAAATTGTATAATACATATAATTGTTTTTGTTTGTTATTATGGTTTTAAATTAGCAAAATGGTTTAAAATTATAATTGTTTTTTATTTTTAAAATTAAATTTTACTTGTATTTAGAATTGTTTTGTAGTATTTACGGTTTACTATTAAAATTTTCTGGTCTTATTTTAAATAAAAAACGCCACATATTATAATAATATATGACGTTTATGTTTTTATAAAGTTTGTCTGATTTATTTCATCCCGAAAATATTCAGTGCATTCTGATTGGTTATAGCTTCAATCTCCTTATAGTCCTTCTTGTAAAGATCTACAAGCTTTCCAAGAATCAAGGCTGTATATGCACTTTCGTTTCTCTTGCCACGGTGGGGAACAGGTGCCAGATATGGAGAGTCGGTTTCCAGAACAATTTTGTTCAATGGAATTTCATTTAGAAACTGATCTATTTTTCCATTCTTAAAAGTAACAACACCGCCTATTCCTAATACAAACCCTAAGTCTATAGCATGTTGTGCCTGGTCCAGGTTTCCAGAAAAACAATGGAATATACCTCTTAATTTTGGATGCTTCTTTCTTTCTAAAACTTCAAAAGTTTCGTTGAAGCTTTCTCTTGTATGAATTACGATTGGTAAATCCATTTCAATAGCCCAGTCAATTTGCTGTTCAAATGCTTTTACCTGAATATCCAATGTAGATTTGTCCCAGTAAAGATCTATTCCAATTTCTCCTATAGCGCAGAACGGTCTTTTATCCAGATATTCTTTTACCAGAGCAAGTTCTTTTTCCCAGGTTTCAGGTTGTACACTACATGGATGCAGGCCCATCATTGCAAATATTTCACCTGGATATTGGCTTTCCAGCTCCAGCATTTTTTCATGAGTTTCTGAATCTATGGCAGGAAGATAAAACTTTTCAACACCAGCTTCTTTAGCCCGTTTAATAGCCTCATCTCTGTCTTCATCAAATTGTTCGGAGTATAGGTGGGTGTGAGTATCAATCATTTTATTATTATCAATTGTTTGTTGTAAAGGTTGTTTGTGTCTGAATATGCAGCGTACAATCTTAAATTCTTACATCACGAAAAATATTGTGATGTACTTTCTGCTGTTGCTGGGCAATCCGTTCCTTCAGTTTTTCTTTAAAAATAATATATTCTTCAGAATTATGCTGAATAGGCCGGTGCATCAGCGCCTGATTTATTTTCAGATTCTCTTTCATAAAGTCAAGAGTTTCTGGTGTAATATAGGCTTTCGAAAACTTTTCCCAGATGTATTGTATAGCCTGATTGTTTGGATGAATCAAATCTTCTTTATAAAACCTGTAATCTCTGAGGTCATCCATCAGGATTTCGTAAATTGGCAAATATTCGCAATATTCTGATACTTCTACCAATTCATGAACCGCATTAATCAGTAAAGATTTGCTTCGCTGATTTTCTACAATACCATCTTTAACATGTCTTACAGGACTAATGGTAAATAGTACCTGCAATTCTTCAGAGGAAATGTCTTTCAGCATATTAATCGTTTCCGAAATAGCATCAGTAATTTCGAGATGAGATAAAAGTCTTTTTGTAAAATGCTTCTGAGGTATTTTATGGCAATTGGCCACAATTCTGTTTTGCTCTGTAAATTCATATACCCAGGATGTTCCATAGGTGATAATAATCCATTTGGCTTCTCTTAGAAATTCAACCGCTTCATTCAATGATTGATTGATTCTGTCAAGACTTTTATGAAGATACTGATCATCAAAACTCGTATGATGGTCCAGGCTGATGTATTTTCCCTGATGGTAAATGAAATCCTCTTCGGTATATTCTCTGCCTTCATAAATCCTTTTTAGAGCATTATTCACTGCCACAGGGTGGAATATTGTTCCGAAAGGATTATTGACGGTCTGTAACTGTCCGGAAGCAAAAATGGAAGCCATTTCTGTAGCGAAACAACTTCCAATGCTGAAAATACGATCTTCAGCCTGAATTTTCTGCTTGCTTTCGGCAAGTTGTATTTCAGTTCTGAAAAGCATTTATATTATGAATCTCTTTTTAACAGATAGTTTGCAAGTTCTACGAACGGCTGCTTCTTATCGTCAGGAAGATTAATTTTATTTAAATAGTGCTGACCTTTTTCGTTATGTCTTTGGATCAGACGTTGTACTTTTTCATCAACTTTAGTTCTGCGGAATATTTTTTCTACACCATAAACTTTGTCAATATTATCGGTTTTCTTAGAATACCAGAAGTTTAATTCTCGGCGCTCCTCTTCGTTTGCAAATTTTAGAGCGATAAGATAGAGAATAGTTTTTTTATTTTCAAAAATATCTCCGGCATGCTTCTTACCAAACTGTTCCTGCTTTCCGAATACATCCAGATAATCATCCATAATCTGGAATGCAATACCAATATGTAACCCGAAGTTGTAAAGGTATTCTGCCTGCTCGTCGCTGGCACCACCAATAAGCGCTCCTATTTTCAGAGATGCAGCACTCAGTACTCCTGTTTTGTTGGAGATCATCAGCATATAGTCACGGTAGGTAACGTTTGGCATATTCTCGAAGTTAATGTCTAACTGTTGACCTTCGCATAATACAGCTCCGGTTTCAGAAAATATTTTCACACATTTTTTGAATAATTCCGGCTCAAGATCTTCGAAAAACTGATATGCCTTAATCATTAATGCATCACCTGAAAGAATTCCGGTGTTAATACCATGCAATGTATGGATTGTAGGCTTATTACGGCGTAGCGGAGCTTCGTCCATAATATCATCATGAATTAGAGTGAAATTATGGAAGAATTCAATTGCCAGTGCAGGCTTTATTGCAGTATCCATATCACCACCGAACAGATCACACGCCATCATTACCATCATCGGGCGCAATCTCTTCCCCCCGTGCGAGATAATGTAGTTAATAGGATCGTATAGCTCAGACGGCTTCTGCGTAAATTTGTATTTTTCTATTCCCTCGGAAACAAGGTCCTGATATTGATCAAAAAACTTCATACTACAAAAATAATATTTTTACTTTCATTTCAGACTTTATAGACATAAAAAAACTACCCGGAAAGGGTAGTTTTATTTCTTTATTGTTTTGTTCTAGAATAATATTACAATAAGATACGCAATAGCTGCTACAATAGCACTAATTGGAATTGTAAGTATCCATGCCCAAAGCAGGCTTACTGTAATTCCCCAGCGTACTGCGGAAACACGCTTTGTAAGTCCTACACCAATGATAGAACCTGTAATCGTGTGTGTTGTAGAAACCGGGATAGCTAAATATTCAGTGATGAATAATGTTAGCGCTCCTGCTGTTTCAGCACTTACACCTTCTAGTGGAGTTACTTTTGTAATTTTAGTTCCCATGGTCTTGATAATCTTCCAACCACCACTCATTGTTCCCAATGCAATAGCAAGGAAAGATACTAATGGTACCCAAAGGTAATGCTGTGCAAAGTAGTTGAATCTATCAGCTGAAGGCATTGCAGCATATCCGTCCTGTAAAATGTTTACATGATAAAAGATTACTGCAGCTCCGATAATACCCATTACTTTTTGTGCATCATTCAAACCGTGCGTCAAACTAAATAAAGCTGAAGAAGCTAACTGTAGCTTTTTGAACGCCTGATCTGCCTTATGAGGATTACTTCTTTTATAAAGGTGTACAATAATCAGTGTAATGATAATTGAAATAACCATCCCGATAAAAGGAGCCAGGAAAATAAATAAGAAAATAGGGATTACTACGTTGAATTTAACAACCCCCTGAGTCGTCAGTTGCTTGAATGCTAAAGAGAACGTATCAAAAAAGCCAAGCCCAGGTTGTGCTGCAGCTATTTGATTGTAATCTGTAACGAAAGCATGCATAAGAGCAGCTCCTAAGAAACCTCCGATAAGAGTATGTGATGAAGAGGAAGGGATTCCAAACCACCATGTAAGCAGGTTCCATGCTATAGCAGCAATAAGACCTGAGAAAATTACTTCAAGAGTAATGAAATTTTCGTTAACCGTTTTAGCAATGGTATTTCCGATTTTAAATTCCCCTATTACATATGCTGCAAGGAAGAAAGCGGCAAAATTCCATAATGCTGCCCACAGTACAGCCTGAAATGGCGTCAATACTTTTGTGGATACAATTGTAGCAATAGAATTGGCTGCGTCATGGAAACCATTGATATAATCAAAGATCAGTGCTAAAGCAATAATAACTATTAGTAAAATAGGAAAATCCATTCTGTGTGTTATATATTAGTTTAGGCGTATTTAATCATGATGTTTTCAATAGTATTGGCTACATCTTCAGCCTTATCTGTAACGATTTCAAGATAGTTTAATACAGATGAAACTTTAATAACGTTTATAGCGTCATTTGTTTCGAACAATTCTACCATTGAGTTGGATAATAAATCATCCGCAATGTTTTCAATAGAGTTTACTTTAATACAAGCTTCTTTTACCTGCTCCATGTTTTTGAAACCTTTAAGGTTCTTCATCGCATTCTGGATCTCAATACAAGCCTTATGAATTAATAAAGAGAAATCCGTGTATGATTTTTGTTGTGGAGATTTGTATAGGTAAATATACTTTGCAGAAGCATAAATATAATCGGCAATATCATCAAGACCTGTAGCCAGCTCGTGGATATCTTCACGGTCAAAAGGTGTGATAAAGTTTTTTCCTAATTCCACAAAAATCTCGTGAGTAAGATCATCATTTTTGTGTTCATAGTCGCTCATTTTTTTAAGCATTGAATCGTCGTTCAGATCAAAATCCTTTAAACCGTTGTTAAACTCATTTGACATCTCGACAAGATTGTCTGTTACTTTCTCAAAAAGGACAAAGAAAATCTTATCCTTTGGTTGAAATGCGTGGAAAATATTACCAATTCCCATTATGATATAATCTTTAAAAGTTTGTGCAAATATCGGGAAAACGAATTTGTGTTTTCAGGGGTAAATATTAATTTTTGTTAACATAAAAAACACTGCCGTTTGGCAGTGTTTTAAATATTTAGAATAAAGCAAGTTAGATTAGTTAGCAACCTCCAAACGCATCTCTCTGCCTTTGAATTTTTTGTTGTTAATGTTACCCATTACTTCATTTTTGAAGCTTTTTTCTACTTCGAAGAATGTGAATTTCTCTAAGATTTCAATATCTCCGATATCAGCTTTTTTACCTGATTTTTTAGTAGACTGGTTAATGATGTCCAGTACGTCTACTTTTTTCAGTTCATCTCTTTTTCCTAGGTTAAAGAAGAAACGTACCATGTTTTCGCTTTTCTTTCTCGATTTACGATCTCCACGGTCTCTGCTGTTTCTATCTCCTCTGTCCCTGTCTCTGTCGCGGCTACGCTCACGTCTGCTTCCTCTTTCAGAATCATCTCTACCATTAAACTTCTGCTCAGCAATATCGTTACGGTTTTCGTAGTATAATGCCATGTCACGAAGTTGGAACTGTAATAGCTGACCAACAAGTTCTTCTTTAGTGAAGTTAGACAAATCAGGAATTAAAGAAGCATCAAATTCAAAATAGTTTTCGTGCTCAGAGAATAATTTTTCAAAAACACCTTCTACCTGAGCTTTGATAATTTCTTGTCCTGTAGGAATTATTTTCTCAGTAATTTCAATTTTACTTTGGCTCTTAATCTGCTTCAGCTTGCGGCTTTCTTCAGGTTTGATTAAAGCAATTGAAATACCATCTTTTCCGGCTCTACCAGTTCTACCACTTCTGTGTACGAATACTTCAGGATCGTCTGGTAAAGAGAAATGGATAACGTGAGTTAAAGAATCTACATCTAGTCCTCTTGCAGCAACGTCAGTAGCAACAAGGATATCGATATTCTTTAAACGGAACTTTTTCATTACAGTATCACGCTGTGCCTGAGAAAGATCTCCGTGAAGTGCATCTGCTGCATAACCATTTTGCATTAGGAAATCAGCAACTTCTTGAGTTTCCATACGGGTACGGCAGAAGATAATAGAATATTGGTTCGGGTTATTGTCAATAAGCCTTTTCAAAGCTTCTTTTTTCTGACGATATCCTACTACATAATATTCGTGCTTAATGTTCTTCTTAACCTCGTTAATAGAACCTACAGAAATTCTGTGCGGTTTAGTCAAATAGTTCTTAGAAATACGTTCTACCTCCTTGCTCATTGTAGCCGAGAAAAGGAAAGTCTGTTTGGTTTCCGGAGTTTCGCTGATGATTGTTTCCAAATCATCTTTGAAGCCCATTGAAAGCATTTCATCTGCTTCGTCTAATACCAACCAGTGAATATTGGAAAAATCCAAAGATTTACGATTGATCAAATCGATAACACGTCCCGGTGTACCAACAATAATTTGCGGTTTCTCACGAAGCGATCTGATTTGGTCATTAATGCTGCTACCACCATATACGGCAACAGTCTTAATATTAGGAAGGTATTTAGAGTAGTTTTTTATGTCTTTTGTAATCTGAAGACATAATTCGCGCGTTGGACACAATACCAAAAATTGGATTTTGCGGCTTGTGTCATCTACCATATCCAAAATTGGAAGGGAAAAAGCTGCTGTTTTTCCGGTACCCGTCTGCGCCAGAGCGATAAGATCTCTAACGTCTGATGATATAAAGGGGATTGTTTGTTTCTGGATTTCAGTAGGGCTCTCGTAGCCTAGTTCACCAATAGCCTTCAGAATTTCAGGACTTAAATTGGTTTCGGTAAATAAATTCATTAATTTCTTAAATATTTTGCAAAGATACGATTTTTAACTTAAACATTTTTTTATAAATACAAAAGCACATCATTTAACTAAGATGTGCTGAGTGAATTACCTTATTTTTAAGATTATTTTTTAAGGAGTTTATTGATGGTTGATTGTATTTCCGGATCGTCCGGAGTGATAGCATAATATTTTGCAATCTTAGATTTCTGATCAATAACCAGATAACGTGGAATCCAGTTAAGATCAATATAATTATTAAAATTATTTTTCCATCCTTCGGAAAACCAGTAGTTTTCTTTTCCTTTCATATTGAATTTTTCAAGGCTTTTGTCAAATCCTTCTCTGTTGCGATCCAATGAAAAGAATACAAAATGAACCTCAGGATTGTTTTTTTCCAGTTCTTCTGCCTTTGGCAATGCCAGAATACAATCTCTACACCATCCCGCCCAAAGATCGAGCACAATAACTTTTCCTTTATGTTTACTAAACACATCTTTAATAGACATAACATCTCCGTTTTCAGCAGTAATTTTCTGTGCTAATGCTTCTTTTGTAAATAAGGTCTTTAATACTTTAGGGGTTTGCTGAGCGAAGGTTAAACCGGATAAAATTATTCCGAAAAATAGAATGGCTCTTTTCATGTCTCTTTGAATTGTTATAACAAAGCTATATAAAATATAGGAATTACAGAACAACTATTTTTATCCTATAATAATGCTGTGGTTTCAGAGAATCTGATATTTAATTACTTCCAATAGCTTTTCCTTCGGGGTTTATAAAGATTTCTTCTTAAAAATCAGATTTTAATTTGTCTTAAAAATGAATTAGAGCTAACTTTGCATGAATCTAAATTTATAGTAAAATATGTCAACTTACGTTGTAGTAGGCCTTCAGTATGGAGATGAAGGTAAAGGTAAAATTACGGATGTTCTTTCCGCTAAATCAGATTACGTAGTACGTTTTCAAGGTGGAGATAATGCAGGACATACTGTATATGTAGGAGATAATAAATTTGTCCTGCAACTTTTACCATCAGGTGTTTTACAATGCCGTGGAAAATGTTTCCTTGCTAATGGGGTAGTAGTAAATCCTAAATCTTTCCTGAAAGAAATTCAGCAGATTGAAGATAAAGGAATGAAAACAGATCACGTGTTTATTAGCCGCAGAGCGCATGTGATTATGCCTTATCATATTCTCTTGGATACTTATAGAGAAGAAGAGCAGGGAGGTACACAGATCGGAACAACCAAAAAAGGTATCGGTCCATGTTACGAAGACAAAATTTCCAGAGTAGGTATCCGTATGGTAGACTTACTAAATCCTGAAATACTAAGAGAAAAGATTGAAAAAAATCTAAAGCTTAAAAATGCTTTGTTCTCCAAATATTTTGATAAGCCGGAAATGGATGTTGAAGAGATTTACAATGAATTTTTAGAATTAGGAGAAAAACTAAAAGACAGAATTGTAGATACTGAGCTTGAAATCAACGAAGCAATTAAAGAAGGTAAAAATATCCTTTTTGAAGGAGCTCAGGCTTTAATGCTTGATATAGACTTCGGAACTTATCCATATGTTACATCATCTTCTCCTTCTACAGGTGGGGTTTGTACAGGTGCTGGTGTTCCGCCAACATCTCTTCAAAACCTTATTGGTGTGGCAAAAGCTTACTGTACAAGAGTAGGAAACGGACCTTTCCCTACAGAATTGGATGACGAGCTTGGAGAAAATATCCGTAGAATTGGTGGTGAGTTTGGAGCTGTAACCGGAAGACCAAGAAGAACAGGTTGGTTAGATCTTGTTTCTTTAAAGCATGCTTGTATGATTAACGGTATCAACAACCTTGTAATTACTAAATTAGATGTAATGACAGGTCTTGGTAAACTAAAGATTGCTACACACTATAAAACTGAAGATGGTAAAATCATTGATTACTTCACTTCTTCTACAACCAAGTTATATAACTATGAGCCTATCTATGAAGAATTAGAAGGTTGGGATGAAGATATTACTACAGTAAGAAGCTATGACGAGCTTCCTGCAGCAGCTAAGAAGTATATTGAGTTTATCGAAAAATACTTAGGTATTAATGTTTACTTAGTTTCTGTAGGACCAGAGCGTTCTCAGAATATTATCAGAAAAGAGCTTTTCTAAGAAAAAAGAAATAGCAGAATTATATAAAAGTTCCGGAAAATATTTTCCGGAACTTTTTTTATTAAAAAATGATGGGGATAAGTGTTTATAAGGTTAATATTATTCTTAATCCAGGGTTTTTGAATATGTGTTTTGAGAAAAAAGTTATTATTTGACAAACACTTATTGGATTTTAACAATTTTTTGGAATAAATTTTGATTTGAATGATGCATATGTGTTAATTTTTTTATTTAATCATCAAAACCACAAATCTATGAAGCCATTCCAACATCTGAACCACGAGTTCGCTTTGAATGAAATTGTTTTTGAAAACAGAAACAAATTTTATGGTGCCTATGACCTGAGAAATCGGGCAGGGCAGTATATGAATAGGGCCCTTTTTTCTGGGATTCTTTTCTTTGGTGCACTGACAGCAGCGGCTATAATTTATACCAATCTTGCAAATTCAAAAGTAGTTGAAGTTCCGCCGCCAACATTATTTAATGGAGTTATTGTTAATGAACCTCAGGATCCTGTAAAACCAAAAGATCCGGAACCAGTTCAGCCACAACCACAAAAAGTTGTAAAGACAATTGATACTCAGGTGCCAACTCCGGTAAATAATCCACCAATTGAGAAGATTACGACGAAGGTACCACCAGATGCTGTTTCTGGAACACAGAATGTAGAAGGGCCAGTTGCAACGAATCCAAATACTCCGGCTCCGACAATTAAAACAACTCCGGGAAATGAAATTGTACCTGCTCCACCACAACCAAAGATTTTATCGAATGATCCTGCTACTGTTGTTGATGTTGAAGCTGCTTATGTTGGAGGATTGGATTCTTTCCGTAATAAGATTAAAGAGAACTTTGACGGAAGTGTAATGGATGGAACAGAAGGTGTTATTAAAACAATGGTAACCTTTATTGTAGAAAGAGATGGTACAATTACCAATATAAAAGCAGATGGCCCTAACAGAGATTTTAATGCAGAGGCTATCCGTACGATAAAATCAGTAAAAGGCAAATGGAATCCTGCTAAATTGGAAGGTCAGAATGTAAGATCTTATTTCAGAATTCCGGTGTCTATGAAATTTGAATAAATTTTACCAGATAAAATTGCTATAATTATCCACAAAGAGTTTTTTTTGTGGATAATTTTTTTAAGGTATAAAGCCTTGTTTAACAAATATTTAACAAGATCACGTCTTTTGTGATAGGCGTTAGCATTAAAAAAATTGTATTTTTGAATCTTAAATCTTGAAAATGGGTAAAATAATAGGAGTGGCAAACCAAAAAGGAGGCGTAGGAAAGACAACTACATCTGTTAATTTAGCTTCTGCATTGGGTGTTTTAGAGAAAAAAGTTTTACTAATAGATGCTGATCCACAGGCTAATGCAACTTCGGGCTTAGGAGTGGAAGAAGTATACAATTCTACATATAATGTTTTAGAAAACAGTAAGAATGTACGCGAATGTATACAGAGAACCACTTCTCCTAATCTGGATATTATGCCGTCGCATATTGACTTAGTTGCGGCTGAAATTGAACTCGTAGATAAAGAAAGACGTGAGTACATGCTGAAAGAAGCATTGAAGGAGATTAAAAATGATTATGATTACATTATCATCGACTGTGCTCCGAGTCTTGGACTTATTACGATAAACGCATTAACTGCTGCGGATTCAGTAATTATTCCTATCCAGTGCGAATATTTTGCTTTGGAAGGTCTGGGTAAGTTACTTAATACCATTAAAAATGTTCAGAGAATTCACAATCCGGATCTGGATATCGAAGGTTTATTGCTTACAATGTATGATAGCCGTTTAAGATTGTCTAATCAGGTTGTTGAAGAAGTTAATTCCCATTTCCCGGATATGGTATTCAGTAGTATTATCAACCGGAATGTAAGATTGAGTGAAGCGCCAAGTTTTGGAGAGTCTATCATCATGTACGATGCCGAAAGTAAAGGAGCTATACAATATATACAGCTTGCAGAAGAAGTTTTGTTGAAGAACGAGTCAAAAACCAAAAAGAAGAGAGAAACCATTGAAAGATAAGAAAAGAGCCATGGGGCGTGGTTTAGGTGCTATTCTTAGCGCTGAAACCAAAGGCACAGTAAACTCAGCAACGGATGCCGGTGCGGAGCAGTTAGTGGGCAATATAGTAGAGGTGTCTATCGATGATATATATCCTAATTCTAGTCAGCCACGTACTTATTTTGATGAGAAGGCACTTAATGACCTTGCTCAGTCTATTCTGGCTTTAGGTATAATTCAGCCGGTAACGCTACGTAAGGACGGAGATAAATTTGAAATTATCTCCGGAGAACGTCGTTTCCGCGCCAGTAAGATCGCCGGTCTGAAAACAATTCCGGCTTATATAAGATTGGTGAACGATCAGGAGCTATTAGAGATGGCTCTTGTAGAGAATATACAGCGTGAGGATTTAGATGCCATCGAGATCGCACTTACCTACCAAAGGTTAATTGATGAAATAGGTCTTACCCAGGAAAATCTTAGTTCCCGTGTCGGAAAAGAGAGAAGTACCATTACCAATTCATTGCGTTTGCTAAAGCTTAGTCCTGAAATTCAGGGAGCTATCCGAAGTAATGAGATCTCAGCTGGCCATGGCCGTGCCTTGCTAAGTCTTCAGGACGAAGCACAACAGGAATTACTTTATCAGAAAATTGTTAAAGAAAACCTGAATGTTCGCCAGGCAGAAGAGCTTGTAAACAAATTAAAGAACAGTAAACAAAAAACTGTTAAAGCCATAAAAGAATTACCTAACCATTTGAAGAAAGCACAGAAAAGTATTTCCGATGCATTGGACTTGAATGTGGAAATTAAATCTGTTGGAAAAGGTAAAAAAGGTAAAATTATTTTAGATTTTGCTTCAGAGGAAGATCTGGAGAGAATTTTGAAACTTATAGGGGAATGAGACTTTCGTTCCGTAAATACCAGCCACTAAAAGTGGTTAACGAAAAATAGACGAATGAAAAAATTAATTGTTTTTTTTAGTACGCTTATCGTTGTATTTTGTTTTTCTCAGGAGAAAGTCAATGATACAATAAAAAGCCCTTCGGTTACAGATACGCTTAGTGCTAAGAAAACACCAGATGATGTTATGAAAGACATCAATATGGTAAATGCAGCTCCCAAAAAAATAATTGAAATAAGTCCCACAAAAGCAGGATTATATGCTGCAATATTACCGGGATTGGGGCAGGCTTATAATAAAAAATACTGGAAGATTCCTATTGTTTTAGGGGCTATCGGTACAGGAGTAGGAATTGCAATGTGGAATGATAAGCAATACAGACGTTATCGGGAAGCTTTTATTGCAGAACTGAATGGTCAGAAGCATGAGTTTTCCGGAATTGCAGGAGTGACCAAAGACGTACTGGGACGTACACAGGATAGGGCTAAGCGACAGAGAGATTATGCAATTGCTATTACAGCCGGAGTTTATCTGTTGAGTATTATAGATGCGGTGGTAGATGCCCATTTAGCTCCAATTAAGAATGATCCTGATTTGGCATTTGCACCAGTGGTTATTATGGATCCTACGGGGTTTGAGCCTTCTAAGCCTGGCATAGGAATACGATACAGATTTTAAAATATTCGAATAAATTATAATGAAACCTTACAGGTGATTTTATCTTAGGATAATTGCCCGTAAGGTTTCATCAGATCAATAAAAAATAAAAGTTATCTAATGAAAATAGCATTAGTAGGTTACGGTAAAATGGGTAAAATTATCGATGAGATAGCCCAGAAAAGAGGCCATGAAATCGTAGCCAGATTAAAAGAAACACCAACATCTGATAATCTGAACAATCCGGATGTTGTTATTGAATTTTCTAACCCGGAAGCAGCTTATGAAAATATAAAAAACTGTTTGGAACTTGGAATTCCTGTAATATGTGGAACAACAGGCTGGCTTGAAAAAAAACCTGAAATAGAAAGATTAGCAGTTGAAAAGAATACTGCATTTTTATACGGATCCAACTTTAGTTTAGGAGTAAACTTATTTTTTGCACTTAATGAAAGGCTGGCAAAAATGATGAGTCCTTTTCCTGAATATGACGTTCAGTTGGAAGAGATCCACCACATTCATAAATTAGATGCTCCAAGTGGTACAGCGATTACATTGGCAGAAGGAGTTATTGGAAATTCAGGTTTTGAATCATGGAAATTAGAAGAAACGAAAGGCAAAGAATTGGGTATATTTGCTATTCGTGAAAATGAGGTTCCGGGTACACATAGTGTATATTACCGTTCGGAAGTGGATGAAATTGAGATCAAGCATACAGCTTTCAACAGAAATGGCTTTGCTTTAGGTGCAGTTGTTGCTTCAGAATGGATCAAAGATAAAAAAGGTGTTTTCACCATGAATGATGTGTTGGGTTTGTAACATTTACCCCGAAATTATAACTAATCATTTGAAAAAATAAAGATTAATCAAATCAGAAACTGATGAATTACGTTCTTACATATTGCTTTTATGTATTAATCCTGAGTGTATTAATGGGGATTTCTACATGGAAGCTATTTAAAAAAATGGGATATAATCCTGTTTTTGCATTTATACCTTTTTACAATTATTCAATAATACTGAAGGAAACTGAGCACCCTAAATGGTGGGCAGTATTATCGTATTTACCAATTGTAGGACCTATTATGATGTCCGTTTTTCATTTATTTTTAATGAAAAAGTTTGGTAAGGTTTCTTTTGTACAAAGAGTTCTTACTGTTGTACTGCCTTTTATCTATATGGCAGTAGTTAACTATTCAAAAGATACAGAAATCTATAAAGAATTTTTACTGCAGGGTGAAGAAGAAGCAAAGAAGAAAGATGGTTTCTGGGGTTCTGTTGTGTATGCTGTTGTTTTTGCAACCGTTATTCACACGTTTATCACTCAGCCGTTTGGTGTACCTACCGGCTCTATGGAAAGAACAATCTTGGTTGGAGACTTCCTGTTTGTAAATAAACTGAACTATGGTTACCGTTTTCCAATGAGACCTGTGGCGATTCCTTTCTTACAAGGAACTATAGGTGGAAGTGCTAATCCTAAAAAAGCAACAAAGTCTTATGTAGATGGCGTAAAACTTCCTTATTTTAGACTTCCGGGTTGGGAAAAGGTAGAAAGAAATGATATCGTGGTATTCAACTATCCTGGAGACTCCGCACACGTAGCAATAGACCGTAAAGATCCTTATGTAAAAAGGGTAGTAGGTATTCCGGGAGATGTTATTGAAATGAGAAACGGAAGATTATTTGTGAATAATCAGCCTGAAAAAAGAATGGGTGATGCAGAAGTTCAGCATTCTTACTTAGTATATACTTCTTCTGCATTGGATGTAAACCGTCTTTGGAAAGTATATGGCTATTTACCTCTACAGGAAGGAGAAATGCCTACCGGAGGATATGTTTATCAGTTCCAGGGATTAACAGATAAAACTGCTGCTGAAATAAAGAGCCTTCCGGAAGTAACCAAGATGGAAGAAGTCATCAATCCGAAAGGAGAAGCTGCAATTAGCTATTATAATCAGGAAACTAAAGCTAAAATCGATACAGCTCAGTCTATATTCCCTATTAATAAGCCATGGAATGCAGATCAGTATGGTCCGCTTAAAATTCCTAAAAAGGGCGATGTTGTCGCTGTAAATAAAGATAATTTACCGGAATACCAGTGGATTATTCATAAGTATGAAGGTCATAAACTGGAAAATAAAAATGGTAAAATCTTTATCGATGGTAAAGAATCTAACCAGTATACTATAGAACAGGACTATTACTTTATGATGGGGGACAACAGAGATGCTTCCCTTGATGCCCGTTTCTTTGGATTCGTTCCGGAGCAGTACATCGTAGGTAAGCCTATGTTTACATGGTTAAGTGTACAGGGTGTTTTTGATGAAGGACCAAAGAAAGTTCGATGGGATCGTATGTTCAAAGCATCTAATACCGGCGATATGAACAAAACATCTTATTGGTGGATTGCTGTACTCGTATTGGTATTGTTCTTTGGATGGGATTATTTTACTAAAATGTTTAAGAAAAAGAAAGAAGATGAATAATGTACTTCTTCCGATATTCTACCTGCCTCCAGTACAGTGGTTTGCAGAGTATTTGGATGAGAATAATGATGTTGTATTTGAAGAGTGGGAAAACTTCCCTAAACAAACCTACAGGAACCGTACAGAAATTTATGGTGCCAATGGTAAGCTTGCGCTGATTATTCCAACCAAGCATACCGGAAGCAGGTTGTATAAAGAAACGGAGGTTTCTTATGCCGAGAATTGGCAAAAGCTACACTGGAAGTCAATTAAAACGGCTTATCAGAGTTCTCCTTATTTCGAGTTTTACGAGCACCAGCTGGAAGATATTTACTCCGTTCAGACAGACAGTTTAATGGAATTTAACCTTCGGGCTTTAAATATTATTTTAAAAATACTGAAGACTGAGAAAAAGTCTGCTTCTACTTCCACGTATGAAAGAGAACCTGAGGCTACTGACTTTAGAGATTCATTTTCAGCTAAGAAGGATACAAACTCAGCTTCAAAAGAATATTATCAGGTGTTTTCGGATAAGCTAGGCTATATTCCAAATTTGTCTATTGTGGACTTATTATGTAATCTTGGCCCGGAATCTGCAACATACCTTAAAAATTTTAAATAAAAAGTTATGAGAAAATTCTTTATAAGTGCTGCTTTTCTGACAGCATTTACTTTTGGTTTTTCACAGGAAACCTCCGATAAGCAAAATAAGGATCTGGAAACCTGGTATCATAAAGATTTTGCAACAACCAAAGTTTACGGAGTTAATACTGAAAAAGCTTATAAGTTCTTAGAATCAAAAGGACTAAAACCACAAACGGTAATCGTTGGTGTTTTGGATAGCGGAGTAGAGGTAGATCATCCGGGACTTATAAAGAATATGTGGGTTAATACCAAAGAAATTCCGGGTAACGGAATCGATGATGATGGCAACGGATATGTAGATGATATCCACGGCTGGAATTTCCAGGGTGGTAAAAATGGTGATGTGGATGTAGATACTCAGGAAGTAACCAGAGTAATTCAGAAATACAAACCTCTTTTCGAAGGCGCTGATTCAACCGCAAATAAAGCCAATCAGGCAAAAATGCCTGCAGAATTTGATCTGTATATGAAATCGAAAGATATTTATACAGCTAAGAATGGTGAAGCACAGCAATACTATGTATTTTACATGGAGCTGAAAAACAGAATTCCGGCAATTGTAGGATTGTTGGGAGGTAAAGCTTTAACACCGGAAAATGTAAAGGCTATTGTACCTAAAGATGGTCTTGAAGCTAATTATGTAGGTATTCTGGATAATATGACAAAAGACGGTGATCTTGCCGGCAAAAGTGGTAATGACCTACAAAAAGTTTTCTCAGAACAAATAGAAGATGGTATAAAACATTATAAAGTACAGGCGACTAAACAGTTTAACCTGGACTATGATCCACGCTCTATTGTAGGAGATAACTATAATGATATCAATGAAACAAAATATGGTAATAACCATTACGAAGGGCCGGATGCTGAGCACGGTACTCACGTTTCAGGGATTATTGCAGGTTTGCCAAACGGTAAAGAAGTTCAGTATGGGGTAGCTTCTAGAGTGGCTAAGATTATGACGGTAAGAGCTGTTCCGGATGGTGATGAACGTGATAAAGATGTGGCCAATGCTATCCGCTATGCTGTAGATAATGGTGCAAAAGTATTGAATATGAGCTTTGGAAAACCTGTTTCTCCGGGGAAAGACAAAGTTTGGGAAGCATTTAAATATGCACAGGATAAAGGTGTGCTTTTAGTAAAAGCTGCTGGTAACGAAAATGAAGATATTAGTGAACATGTTGCTTTTCCTACCAATTTTAAAGATCCGGCAGATGAAAAGCCTTTTGTAAATAATGTAATTGTTGTTGGAGCAAGTACAAACGATAATAATAAATTAAGAGCTTCATTTTCTAACTATAACCAGAAAATGGTAGATATTTTCGCTCCGGGTGAGAAGATATATTCTACAGTGCCGGATGGTAAGTATAAATACCTTCAGGGAACCTCTATGGCTTCACCAGTTGTTGCCGGAGCCGCTGCTGTATTATTAGCTTATATGCCAACGCTTACACCTGCCCAAATTATTGAGGCAATTGTAAAGACAGCAAATAAGTCTACTGTGGATGCTGGTATTGAAGGACGTAAGGTAAATAATACATTCAATTACATGTCCAGATCCGGAGGTGTAATGGATCTTTATAAGGCAGCAGAATATGCCTATAATAACTTTTACACTTCAGGGAAAAAGCTTCCCGTAAAATCCAAAACAAAGGTTAAGAAATAACATGAAAAAAAACATCTTCACACGAAGATGTTTTTTTTTGATTTCGGAATTTTTGGCACAATTTTTTATTACCTTTATATAAATAAACAATTTATGAAAAATCTATTACTTACGGGATTATTTGGCTCTATGGTAGCCGTTTCCTGTTCAACAGCAAATCAGGCACAGAGTGCTCGTAATGACAATTATAGTTTAAAGGGTACCTGGCAGATTACTAATGTAGATTATGATAAAAACTATAAGATCAAACCTTTCGATGAGGGAGTTGATATTAATTGTTTCGTTGGTAGCCAGTGGAAATTGGTTCCGAACAATAATACAGGATCTTATTCTATTTCGGAGTCAGCTTGTCCAGGTGTAAACACTCAGTTTAAGTTTAATGTAACAACTGACAGACAATTCTCTTTCAAGAAAATTCCAAACGGAACTAAAGCAAAAACTGTAACAGCTGGTTATTTCCTTCAGTTACAAAATCAGTCACCAGATTCATTTGAGCTAGTACAGACTGTTGGAGATTCTTCCACACCGGTAAACGTTGTATACCATTTCCAGAAAATTAACTAATCTACTTTAAAATTAAAAAAAATGAAATATTTAAATAAATCAAGCGTAGCAGCTTTATTCCTGTCAGGAAGTTTACTACTAACTAGCTGTGAGGCTGTACAAAATGCTAATAATACACAGAAAGGTGCAGCTATCGGAACTGCTGGTGGTGCTGTACTGGGAGGTATCTTAGGAAACAATATCGGTCGTGGTGGTAATGGTGCCATCGGTGCTGTATTAGGTGGTATTCTTGGTGGTGTTGCTGGTGGTGTTATCGGTAACAAAATGGACAAGCAGGCTAGAGAAATCAACCAGGCTTTACCAGGCGCTGAAGTAGAGAGAGTAGGAGAAGGTATTAAAGTTATCCTTAACGAAAATACAATTAACTTCAACTTCGACTCTGCAACACTTACACCAACAGCTAAAGCTAACTTAGATAAGTTAATCCCTGTTTTCAAAAACAATCCGGATACCAATATCAATGTTTACGGACATACAGATGCTAAAGGTACAGATTCTTACAACCTTGGATTATCTGAAAGAAGAGCAAACTCTGTAATCAGCTATTTTGTGTCTAATGGTCTTTCAAGAGGTCGTTTTGTAGCAAAAGGTATGGGTAAAGCAGAACCTATCGCTACTAATGATACAGATGCAGGAAGAGCTCAGAACAGAAGAGTAGAGTTTGCAATTACTGCAAATGATAAAATGATTCAGGATGCTAAACAAGGTAGATAATTAGACCTTTTTAGCTTTGATATAAAAAAACCACTGCCCAGGCAGTGGTTTTTCTTTATGATTATTATAATCGTTACTTTTGCATCAGTATATTATAAATGAAGAAGTATTTAAAACTTTTACGAGTTGAGCAGTGGGTGAAGAATTTATTTGTGTTCTTGCCTGTATTTTTTTCCGGGAAAATAATGGATACAGATCTCTTTTCTAAGAGCTGTGTCGCTTTTGTCGTGTTTTCTCTTACGGCAAGCTGTATCTATATTCTAAATGATTATATGGATATAGAACTGGATAAGCAGCACCCTGAAAAGCGAAACAGACCATTGGCCAGTGGTGCCATAGGAAAGAAAACAGCTATTGGTATATTCGTTTTATTAATAGCACTTGCAGTAGGTTTTACCCTGTATATGCAAAATCAGGGACTAGAAATACAGAACTTTGCCACAGTCATTATCTCTTACTTTGTGATTAATATTCTCTATACCTTTAAATTAAAGCATGTTGCTATTGTAGATATTTGTATTATTGCTACAGGTTTTGTACTCAGAGTTTTAGCGGGTGGTTATATTACCGGGATTGTAGTTTCGCAGTGGGCAATACTGCTTACTTTTATTCTGGCATTAGTATTGGCAATAGGAAAAAGAAGAGGCGAACTTATCAATGCTCAGATTAATGGTAAAACCAGAAAAGCTCTGGATGGTTATAATGTTCAGTTTGCCGATATTGCTTTATCTATTAGTTGTGCACTGGCGATTGTATGTTATCTGATGTTTACGCTCTCACCGGAGGTACAGCAGAAATTTCACCCGAGGGTTTTTTATACTGTAATTTTTGTTGTTTTTGCTTTTCTACGTTATTTGCAGCAGACTTTAGTGTATAATAAAACAGAATCCCCAACAAAGATTATTTATAAAGACCATTATATACAGGCTACAATGCTGTTATGGCTTATAGCATTTTTATTACAGATTTATTTCAAAAAATAAAATACATCATTAAAACACTTTGCAAATGAAAAAATTGTACTGTTTTGATTTTGACGGAACGATAACGACTAAAGACACGATGTTTCTATTTCTTAGGTTTTATAACCCGGGACGTTATTATTTTCAGTTTATGAGACATGTTCCGTTGTTTGTAATGATGAAGCTGAAGCTGGCGAATACAGAGAGGGTGAAAAAAAGCTTCATTACTTCTATATTAAAAGATGAGAAGCAAAAGAAGCTGGAGGAGCTTGCTCAGAATTTTTTTAAAGAATATAAGAACAGCATTATGAGAGAAAATGCACTGGATTTCTTTAAAAACATAGATAAGAATGCAACGGCCTATCTGGTAACCGCATCTTTGGACATCTGGGTAAAGCCATTTGCCGAGCATTTTAATTTTGGATATATTTCTACAGAAGCTAAATTTGTAAATGGTAAATTTGCAGGAGATTTTGCAACCAGAAATTGTAACGGGCCCGAAAAAGTCACTCGGATAAAAAGAACGATAGATTTAACAAGGTTCGACAAGACCATTGCCTTCGGCGATACTTCCGGAGACAAGCCAATGCTGGAGTGGGCAGATGAAGGGTATTTCAAATTTTTTCACTAATTTTAATATTTGAATACAAGGCACTCGAAGGGGAATATTAATGAATGTTTTTATGTTTCTCCTTGCAATAGTATATAAATGATAATGTAAAAACATAATAACAACGAGAGATCTAAAATGGATAGAGTTTATCTTGATAATGCAGCGACAACCCCCCTTTTGGAAGAGGTAATTGATGCAATGGTAGATGTGATGAAAACCCAGTATGGGAATCCATCTTCCACATATAGCCTAGGGCAGGAAGCAAAAGCTATAATTGAGGAGAACAGACGTAAAGTTGCGGCTTACCTTAATGTAACACCTGCTGAAATTATTTTTACTTCTTGTGGTACTGAATCTAATAACATGATTATAAGATCAAGTGTAGATAACCTGGGAGTACAACGCATTATTACTTCTCCTATGGAGCATAAATGTGTTGCAGAAGCATGCCTTGAAATGAAGAAAATGAGAGGTGTAGAGTTAGTTTATCTTCGTCCGGACAGTAAAGGTGATTTCGATCTTGCAAAGCTCGAAAGCCTTCTTCAGAATTCTGAGAAGAAAACTTTGGTATCTCTGATGCATGCAAATAACGAAATCGGAAACTTACTGGATATAGAGAAAGTTGCTGCACTTTGCAAGCAATACGATGCTTTATATCATTCAGATACAGTACAGACTGTCGCGCATATGCCTTTAGATTTCTCTAAAATTATGGTTGATTTCGCATCATGCAGTGCTCATAAATTTCATGGCCCTAAAGGAGCAGGATTTGCTTTTGTAAGAAAATCATCCGGGCTTAAAGGAATTATTGTAGGCGGATCTCAGGAAAGAAGCCTTCGTGCCGGTACAGAAAACGTAACAGGTATTGTAGGATTAGGTAAAGCTTTGGATATTGCGGTAGAGCATATGGATGAATATGCTAACCATATGGAGGAGATTAAGGCTTATACAATAGAGAAATTAACAGAAAAGATACCAGGAGTATTATTCAACGGACATAGTGCAGAAAGAGGCACCAGTCTTTACACTTTATTAAGCGTACTTTTACCATTTAAAAACCCGCTTATCGGCTTACAGTTGGATATGAAAGGAATCGCAGTATCTCAGGGTAGTGCTTGCAGTTCCGGGGCTGCTAAGCCTTCTATGGTAATGATGTCGATACTTACAGACGAGCAAATGGATAACGGTACTCCGCTTCGTCTTTCTTTTAGTCATATGACTTCAAAATCCGATATAGATGCTTTGGCTAAAGCGCTGGAAGAGATTAAAGAAGGTACTATCGAAAAAATGAATGTTTGATATAGACATTCAGGTATAATAAATTGTGTAAATTTGTAGACTTAAATTAAACTGAAATAATAAGAATTATGGCATTAGAAATCACTGATTCAACATTTAGCGAAATTATCAATTCGGATAAACCGGTATTAGTTGACTTTTGGGCAACTTGGTGTGGTCCGTGCAGAATGTTGGGTCCAATTATTGAGGAAATTGCTACCGATTTTGAAGGAAAAGCGGTTGTAGGAAAAGTAGATGTAGACAACAATCAACAAATCTCTATGGAGTTTGGGATTAGAA
Organism: Elizabethkingia miricola; assembly: GCF_001675285.1. Classification (GTDB taxonomy): domain Bacteria; phylum Bacteroidota; class Bacteroidia; order Flavobacteriales; family Weeksellaceae; genus Elizabethkingia; species Elizabethkingia miricola. The sequence continues at coordinate 260 of NZ_LSGQ01000001.1, read as the reverse complement.
ATATTCCTACAGTTTTAATCTTCAAGAACGGAGAAGTAGTGGACAAATTGGTTGGTGTATCCCCAAAAGAGGTTATTGCGCAGAAGCTTTCTGCTCACTTATAGAAAAAAGTATAACTGATAATGAACGCTTTCCCGACTGGGAGAGCGTTTTTTTTGAAAAATATTTGTTAGTATCGATTATTGTTGTATTTTTGCAACCACAATAAACAAAGAGCATACGTTTTTAAATATTGTCGATTGATCCGGTAGTTCAGCTGG